>NZ_JABMLE010000002.1:669655-785674 GCF_013205025.1 Rathayibacter sp. VKM Ac-2857
CAGCGACGGCTGTGCTCCCGAGTGCTCGTCGCGCAGCGACGGCCCTGCCGCGAAGGCTCGTCGCGCAGCGACGGCTGTGCTCATCAGGCTCGTCGCGCAGCGACGGCCCCCTCCCCCGTCAGTACCGATCTGCGGGTGCTGGTGGGTGTGATCGCAAGGCGGAGGAGGGGTGCGTAGCGGGAGCTACGGACCCCGACGACAACGCCGCGAGCGCGCCCGCCAGCGCCCGCAGATCACATGCCGGTGTCGAGGCCGGAGTAGGCGTGGAGCCCCTTGAAGAAGACGTTGACGACGCCGAAGTTGAACATGACGGCGGAGAAGCCGATGATCGCGAGCCAGGCGGAGGGCGTGCCGCGCCAACCGCGGGTGGCGCGGGCGTGGATGTAGCCGGCGTAGATGGTCCAGATGATGAAGGTCCAGACCTCCTTGGTGTCCCAGCCCCAGTAGCGGCCCCACGCCTTCTCGGCCCAGACGGCGCCGGCGATGAGGGTGAAGGTCCAGAGGATGAAGCCGATGATCGTCACGCGGTAGGCGAGGTTCTCGAGCGTCAGCGAGCTGGGCAGGGTGCGCAGGAAGCGGAGGACCGAGGGGGCGCTCTCGCCGCTGGTCTCCCTCCGCGACTGGAGCAGCTGGGTGACGGAGAGGGCGAAGCCGAGGGCGAAGAAGGCGGTGCCGAGGATCGCGACGAGCACGTGGATGACGAGCCAGTAGGACTGGAGGGCCGGCGGCAGCGGGACGACGGCCACGTAGTAGTTGACGGTGGCGACGCCGAGCAGCACCAGGACGAGGCCGGTGATGAACGCGCCGAGGAAGCGGAGGTCCCAGCGCAGCTGCACGGCGAGGAAGACGCCGATGATGAGGACGGTCCCGGTGATCGAGAACTCGTACATGTTCGCCCACGGCACGCGGCCGGCCGCGATGCCGCGGAGCACGGTGGCGCCGAGGTGCAGGACGAAGGCGAGGAGCGTGAGCGAGAAGCCGATCCGCATCGCCTTCGAGCGCGACGGCGCGTTGTAGACCTCGTCCTCGACGCGGCTGCCGAGGCGGGAGAGCGTCGCGGTGCGGCCGTTGCCCCCGGCCGAGGCGGAGGCGACGGTGGCCCGTCCGCTCGCCGCGCGGTCGGCGGCGGCACTGGAGGCGACCCGCTCGGCCTCGCGGACGACCTCGATCGATTCGCCGTCGGCGACCGACGAGCGCCGGGCCAGGTCGATGGCGAAGAAGATGAAGGCCAGGGCGTAGATGCCCATGGCGGAGTAGAGGCACAGCACGGAGTACTGCGAGAGGGTCTCGATCACCCCTCCAGGGTAAGCGACGGCGCCGCGAGGCGCCCCTGCACACATGCACAGGTTGGATCACTTGACCGCGGCCGCCGCGGAGTCCGGTGCCGGCCGGTGTCAGGACCGGCCGGCGGCAGGACCGGCCGGCGTCAGGGCTGGTCGAGCGGGGCGTGCCGATCGGCGATCGTCCGGACCGCGCGCGTCAGCTGCGGGTCCTCGCCGCGGGCGAGCCCGGCGTACTCGAGCGTCAGCCCGCCGTCCGCCCCGCTCGTCGCCTTCACCCACACCCGGCGCCGCGGCACGAACAGCGAGGTGAGCAGCCCCGCGAGCACGAGGATCGCGAAGAGCAGCACCCAGCCCTGGGTCGCGTCGTGGTGGATGTCGAACGAGGCGAAGCGCTTGACGCTGTCGGTGCCGACGACGGAGGTGTCCGCTCCGACGTTCTCGAAGGTCACCGTGCCGAGGCCGTTCGGCAGGTCGGCGGAGTCGCCCGGCTTGAGCGTGATCGACGCCACCCCGGTCGTGCCGCCGGTGAGCCGGGTCAGCGTGTCGGTGTTCAGCACGTAGACGGAGGTCGGCACGCCGCCGTCGAGGCCGAGGTCGCCCTCGAACACGTTGAGCGAGAGCACCGGGTACTGCAGGTCCGGGAAGATCGATGTCGATGCTCCGGAGGGCAGCTCGTCCTGCGTCGGGTAGAAGAAGCCGGTGAGGCCCACCTGCTCCGCGAGGCCGTCGGTCACCTTGACGACGCCGACCGAGGTGAGGTTCGCGTCCTGCGGGAGGAACGGCACGGAGTCGGTGAAGATCGCCTTCCCCGAGGGGTCGCGCACCGTGATCGTCGGCGCGTAGCCGTTGCCGAGCAGGTAGACGTTGGTGCCGCCGACCGCGAGCGGGTCGTTGACCTTGATCGTCTCGTCGGAGGAGTCGCCGTCGCGCTGGGTGGTCGTCACGTGCGCCGTGAAGTCGACCGGCTGGCCGAGTGCCTGCTGGTTCCGCTCCTCGTACTCCACGTCGAGCGAGTCGAGGGTCAGCTGGTACGGGTCGAGCTGGCTGCTGTCGAAGAACCGGCCCGGGTTGAACGAGTCGTAGCCGGCCAGGTTGTTCGCGAAGCCCTGCGAGCCCTCGACCAGCACGCGCTGGCCGCTGTAGCCGAAGCCACCGCCGATGCCCACGGCGACGAGGATGCCGACCAGGGCGGAGTGGAAGACGAGGTTGCCGGTCTCGCGGAGGTAGCCGCGCTCGGCCGAGACGCTCGACCAGCGGCCGCGCGGGTCGTCGTGGCGCTCGGTGCGGTAGCCCGCCCGGCGCAGGACGGCCTGCGCGGAGGCGATCGCCTCCTCCTCGCTCGCACCGCCGACCTCGCGGACGGTGTAGCCGGCCAGGCGCTGGAGGCGGGCGGGAGTGCGCGGCGGGCGCGAGCGCATCGCCTCGAAGTGGTGCTTCGTCCGCGGGATGATGCAGCCGATCAGCGAGACGAACAGCAGCAGGTAGATGCTCGAGAACCAGGCCGAGGTGTAGGTGTCGAAGGCCTGCACCTTGTCGAGCAGCGGCGCGAGGTCCGGGTTGTCGACGAAGTACTGGGTGACGCCGTTGGGGTCGGAGGAGCGCTGCGGCACGAGCGAGCCCGGCACCGCCGCGATCGCGAGCAGCAGCAGCAGGAACAGCGCGGTGCGCATGCTGGTGAGCTGGCGCCACATCCAGCGGACCCAGCCGGTGAAGCCGAGGGTCGGCTGCGTGATCGAGCCGTCGGAGTCGAAGTGGTCGGCCGGGCGGAAGGACGCGTCCGCCTTCTGCTGGGTCGCGTCGGCGCCGGCCGAGGCGTCGGCGCTCGAGCCGGACTCGGTGCTCGAGCCGGGCTCAGAGCGCGGGCTGGAAGCCATTGATCACCTCGAAGAGGGCGCCGTACACGAGGGTGTTCCACAGGCCCGTGACCATCAGGACTCCGATCAGGACGAGGGCGACGCCGCCGGCGATGTTGATCGCGCGGATGTGGCGCTTCACGAACGCGAGGGTGGTGGTGACCCAGCTGAAGCCGAACGCCACCAGGAGGAAGGGGATGCCGAGGCCGAGGCAGTAGACGACCGTCAGCAGCGCGCCGCGCCAGGGCGAGCCGGCACCGTAGCTCAGGGCGAGGATCGAGGTCAGCGTCGGGCCGAGGCAGGGGGTCCAGCCGACGCCGAAGACGATGCCGAGCAGCGGTGCGCCGATCAGCCCGGTCGCCGGGCGGAACCCGGGCCGGACCGTGCGCTGCAGGAAGGAGAGCTGGCCGATGAAGACGAGCCCCATCGCGATGACGAAGACGCCGAGCACGCGGGTGATGACGTCGGCATAGGCACGCAGCCAGAAGCCGATCGAGCCCGCGGCGACTCCGAAGAGCACGAAGACCAGCGAGAAGCCGAGCACGAACAGCAGCACGCCCAGCACGACCCGGCGGCGGCCCCGGGCGGCGCGCTCGCCGGCGTCGGTGAAACCGCCGACGTAGGCGAGGTACCCCGGGACGAGCGGGAGCACGCAGGGCGACGCGAACGAGACCAGCCCGGCCAGCAGCGCGATCGGCACCGCGAGGAGGAGCTGGCCGCTGATGACGACCTCGCTCACCGCGCTACTCCGACTCCGCGAGCGTGTCGCCCACGAGCGTCGAGAGGATCGACGCCTCCTGCAGCTGGCCGAGGATGCGCGAGGCGACCCGGCCCTCCTTGTCGAGGACGATCGTGGTGGGCACCGCGTTCGGCGGCACCTCGCCGGTGAAGGCGAGCTGCACCGAGGAGTCGGTGTCGACGATCGAGGGGTAGGTGAGTCCGTAGTTGGCGGAGAAGGCGGCGGCCGTCGGCGCCTGGTCGCGCACGTTCACGCCGACGAACGAGACGTCCTGGTCGGCGAACTCGGTGTTGACCGTCTCGAGATCGGCCGCCTCGGCACGGCAGGGAGCGCAGCTGGCGTACCAGAAGTTGACCACCACGACGCGGCCGGCGAGGTCGGCGGAGTCGATGGTCGCGCCGTCCTCGTCGGTTCCGGTAAACTCGATCGCCTCGCCCCGCTGGTCGACGGGGACCTCCTTGATCGTGCCGTCGCCGGAGATGAAGCCGTTGTTCGTGCCCTGGCGGTAGTCCTCGGCGAGCTTGTCGCGGGTGCAGCCGCTCAGCGCGAGGGCGCCGACGAGCACGAGCACGCCGAGCGCGCGGGTGCGGCGCATCAGACGGCTCCGACGTCGGTCGCGAGGCCCTGGAGGCCGGCCGCCGGGTCGGAGTAGCCGACCTCGACGAAGCGGTCGCCCCGGCGCTCGAAGGTGGTGATGCTCGAGAGCGCGCAGCGGCGCTTGCGCGGATCGTGGAAGAGCTTCTCCCCCGCGATCGCGCGGTGGGTGGTCCAGATCGGCAGCTGGTGGCTGACGAGCGCGGCGTCGCCGGAGGCGGTGCCCTGCCAGGCGGACTCGAGCGCCGCGTACATCCGCGCCGAGATGGAGAGGTAGGGCTCGCCCCAGCTGGGCTCGAACGGGTTGCGGAGCAGCGGCCAGCTCCGCGGATCCTTCAGCGCCGAGTCGCGGGAGCCGACGCGCTTGCCCTCGAAGCGGTTGGTCGGCTCGATCAGGCGCTCGTCGATCGCGATCTCGAGCTCGAACGCCTGCGAGATCGGCTGGGCCGACTCCTGGGTGCGCTGCAGCGGCGAGGCGAAGAGCGCGGTGACGGGGCGGCGGCGCTCGAGCAGGTCGTCGGCGGCGGCGCGCGCCATCCGGTGCCCGAGGTCCGAGAGCCGGAAGTGCGGGAGTCGCCCGTAGAGGACCCGGTCGGGGTTGAACACCTCGCCGTGCCGCACGAGATGGATCTGATCGGCAACCACGAGCGTCAAGTGTACGGAACGCCGCGTGGAGGAACGCCGGGAAAGGGACGACCGGTCCGCACCTGTGCCGATGCTCACCCGGCGGTCAGCGCCGTGCGGTCAGCGCCGTGCGGTCAGCGCCGTGCGGTCAGCGCCGTGCGGTCAGCGCCGCGCGCTCACCGCCGCGGAGAGCCGCCGCACGAGGGAGCCGGGCAGGTGGCGCACCACCGAGATCGGCACGCCGAACCGCCAGGACGGGATCGAGACGACCGAGCCGCGCGCGACGTCGCGCAGGAACTCCTCGACTACCGCGTCCGCGTCGAGCCAGAGGAAGGAGGGGATCGAGGCGGTGTCCATCGCCGCGCGCTCGTGGAACTCGGTGCGCACCCAGCCCGGGCAGAGCGCCGCGACCCGCACGCCGGTGCCGCGCAGCTCCACCGCCAGCGACTGGGTGAAGGCCGTCGCCCAGGCCTTGATCGCCGAGTACGGCCCGAGGTGCACGAAGCCGGCGACGCTCGACACGGTGAGGATCGCCCCGCGCCCCCGGCCGACCATTGCCTGCGCGGCGGCGCCGGACAGCACGGACACGGAGCGGACCATCACCTCGAACGCCTCGTCCTGCGCCGCGACGTCGGGCTCGGCGAAGCTGCCGTCGATCCCGAAGCCGGCGTTGTTGACCAGCACCCGGACGGGCCGCTCGGGGTCGACGAGCCGGACGCGCACCCGCTCGACGTCCTCGCGGTCGGAGAGGTCGGCGGGCAGCACCTCGACGTGCGGGGCGCCGAGCGCGCGGAAGGCGGCGGCCGCCTGCTCGAGCCGGCCCCGGTCGCGGGCGACGAGGACGAGGTCGAAGCCCCGGCGGGCGAACGCGCGCGCGAAGGCGGCGCCGATGCCGGTGGAGGCTCCGGTGATCAGTGCGGTGCTCATGCGGGCGACGCTACCGCGCCGCGGACCGCCGACCGGCCGGCACGTCCGCGCTCGGCTCGCCGGTCGACAGCCGGCCGTCCCGCATCGTCGCGACGCGGTCCAGCCGTGGGAGGTGCGCCTCCTCGTGGGTCACCAGGAGCGTGGCCGTGCCGCGCTCGCGGGTCAGGCGGACGATCAGATCGATGATCGCCGCGCCGCGCTCGGTGTCCAGGGCGCTCGTCGGCTCGTCGACCAGCAGCACCGACGGCGCGTTCATCAGCGCGCGGGCGATGTTCACCCGCTGCCGCTGGCCGCCCGAGAGCTGCGCCGGGCGGGCGTGGGCGCGGTCGGCCAGACCGACCTCCGCGAGCAGCTCGTCCGCCCGCGCCGACGCCGAGCTCCGCCGACGGTCGCCGAGCCGGTCCATCACGAGCAGCTGCTCGCGAGCGGTCAGCGCCGGCAGCAGATTGGCCTGCTGGAAGACGATGCCGATCCGCGAGCGGCGCAGCCGGGCCGCCCCCGACCGGGACAGGCGCGACACGTCGTCGCCGTCGATCAGCACCCGGCCGGAGTCCGGGCGGATCAGCGTCGCCGCCAGGGCGAGCAGGCTGGACTTGCCGGAGCCGCTCGGCCCCGTCAGCCCGGTCACGGTGCCCGGCCGGCAGTCGAGGTCGGCCCGGTCGACCGCGGTGAGCCGCGAGCCGCCGTCGTCGAAGGTGAGGGTGGCGTCCTGCAGTTCGATCATCGTGCACTCCCGAGGGCGGTGAGGGGGTCGGTGGAGACGACGGCGCGCAGGGCCGCGGCGGCGCCGAGCAGTCCCAGCGCGATCATCAGGGCGGCCGGCGCCAGCGTGGTGACGGGGCTGAGCAGGAACGGGAGGGCGGAGCCGGCGAGGCTCCCGAGCCCGACCACGGCGAGCAGCCCCGCTCCCGTCCCGGCGATCAGGACGACGAGGGCCTGGCCGAGGGAGTCGCGGAGCAGCGAGCGGGTCGACGCGCCGAGGGCCTTCAGCACCGCGATGTCGCCGGAGCGCTGCATCGTCCAGACCGTGAAGAACGCTCCGACGACGAGCGCGGCGATCCCGAAGAGCATCGCGACCATCAGCAGCAGCGAGCCGATCTCGGACCGGAACGAGCCGATCGCGGTGAGCGCGGCGAGCGGGGCGCGGGAGATCGTGCCGGTCGCCGCCTCCCCCGCCGCCCAGTCCGGCGAGCCGCGCACTGCGAGGACGGTCGCGTCGGCGGGCGTGCCGAGCGAGGCCGCGAGCGCCTGCCAGGCGGCGAGCGGGAGGCGGACGACGGGCGTGTGGCTGTACCAGTCGTCGCCGCCGATCGAGGAGACGACGGCGGAGGTCCCGGCGATGCGCACGGTGTCCCCGACTCCGACGCCGAGCGCTCTCGCCGCCGGGGCCGAGAGCGCGATGCCGCCCGGATCGGCGGGAGCCCCGAGCGCCGCGTCGACGCCGAGGACGGCGACCGCGACCCGCGCCCCGCCCGCCTCCGCCCGCGCCTGCAGCACGCCGAGCGGCTCGACGGACGCGATGCCCGGCAGCGCCGCCCACTCCGCCTCCTGCTGCGCGGTGACCGAGGAGTCGGCGAACGAGGGCGCGTCGTCGCCGGCCGAGAAGACCAGGCGGTCGGCGGGGACGCCGAGCACCGCCGAGACGTTCTGCAGGGCCAGCCCGCCGGTCAGGCCGGAGAGGAACCCCACCAGGAGGGTGAGCAGCGCGACCACCGCCCCGATGAGCAGGAATCGGCCGCGTGCGGAACGCAGCTCGCGCCAGGCGACGAACACGGGGACCTCCAGGGAGTCGATGCCGCGGGATCGGCGGCCCCTCCAGCCTGGAAGCGCGACGGATCCGGCGCATCGTGCGGCCGATCGGGGCCGCCGCCCGTTCTTCGAGGGACGACCGCCTCCTCCTTTCGCACGATGACAGGCAGCCCCGCGGTGCGTAGCGTTCCCCCGTGCCGCACACCCCGCTCGCCCCCGTCCTGGCGGGACTGCGCGCGGGACTGCACCTCCTGGTCGGCGGCCTGCTCGCCCTGGTCGCCGTGCGCACGCTCGTCGAGCCCGGCCCGCGCACCCCCGCGGTGCTCCTGCTCTGCCTCGTGCTGCTCGCCGCGTACCTCGCCGGGCCGCGCTGGACCGCCCGCTCGCCACGCCGCGGAAGGCTGTGGCTCGCGGGCGTGACGGTCGCCTGGGCCGCGCTCGTCCTGCTCGAGTCCGACGCCGCCTACCTCGCGTTCCCGCTGTTCTTCCTGGCGATGCACGTGCTCCCGCCGCGGACGTCGGTCGCGGCGGTGCTCGGCCTCACCGGCATCGCCGTCGCCGCCCTCGGCTGGAGCGACCGCTGGAGCATCGGCGGAGTCGTCGGCCCGGTGATCGCCGCCGGCATCGCGATCCTGATCGGCCTCGCCGCGCGCGCCCTCGCCCGGGAGGCGCGCGAGCGGGAGGAGCTGCTCGCCGAGCTCCTCGCCACCCGCGACCGGCTCGGTGCGAGCGAGCGCGCGGCCGCCGTCGCCGAGGAGCGCTCGCGGCTGGCCCGCGAGATCCACGACACCGTCGCGCAGGGCCTCTCCAGCATCCAGATGCTGCTGCACGCGGCCGAGCGCGCGGACCCCGGACGGCCGGGCATCGAGCACGTCCGGCTCGCCCGGGAGACGGCCGCCGCCGATCTGGACGAGACCCGGCGCTTCATCCGCGAGCTCGCCCCGCCCGCGCTCGACGACGAGAGCATCGACGGAGCGCTGCGGCGACTGGCCGCGACGCACTGGGAGCGCTCGGGGGTCGCGGTGACGGTCGACGCCGAGGACGGTCGCGCCCTGTCGATGCAGACGCAGACGGCGCTGCTCCGGCTCGCCCAGGGCGCGGTCGCGAACGCGCTGCAGCACGCGGGGGCGAGCACGGTCGCGCTGACGCTGCGCAGCGACGGGCACACCGCCCGCCTCGAGATCGCGGACGACGGGACCGGCTTCGATCCCGAGGCGGCCGCCCCCTCGGCCCGGCCGGACTCCTTCGGCCTGCGGGCGATGCGCGAGCGCGCCGAGCAGCTCGGCGGGCGGCTGGACGTCGACTCCTCGCCGGCCGGGACGACGGTCCGCGCCGAGCTCCCCGCGGGAGGCGCCCCGTGATCCGCGTGCTGCTCGTCGACGACCACCCCATCGTCCGCGCCGGGCTGCGCGCGCTGATCGGCGCGGAGGACGGGCTGACCGTGGTCGGCGAGGCCGGCTCCCCCGCGGAGGCGATCGACGCCGCCGCCCGCCTGCACCCGGACGTGGTGCTGATGGATCTGCGCTTCGGCGCCGACCGCGAGACCGGCGTCGACGCGACGCGGGCGCTGCGGTCCTCCGCCGAGCCGCCCTCCGTCCTCGTCCTGACGACCTACGACACCGACGCGGACATCCTGGGCGCGGTGGAGGCCGGCGCGAGCGGCTACCTGCTCAAGGACGCGCCGCCGGAGGAGCTGCTCGCCGCGATCCGGGCGGCCGCCGCCGGCGAGAGCGCGCTCGCCCCCGCCGTCGCCGCGCGATTGTTCGAGCGCCTCCGCTCCCCGGTCGCACGGCTCAGCGCCCGCGAGACCGAGGTGCTCGCCCTCGTCGCGCAGGGCTTCAGCAACACCGAGGTCGCCGCCCGGCTGTTCGTGACCGAGACCACCGTCAAATCGCACCTCGCGCACGTGTTCGCGAAGCTCGGCGTCGCCTCCCGCACCGCGGCGGTCTCGGCCGCGCGCCGCTCGGGCGTGCTGCGCTGACCCCCCGGCGGACCCCGCGGGTAGACTCCCCTACCGTGACCGACGAGACCCGCCTCCCCCGAACCACCGTCAGCAAGCTCGCCGCCCTCGAGGACGGCCCGGTGCGCGTCGCCGGCTGGGTCGAGACCGTGCGCGATCAGAAGAAGGTGCAGTTCGTCGTCCTCCGCGACGAGTCCGGTGCCGTGCAGCTGGTGAACCCGGCCGTCCGCGAGGCGGTCGAGGGCGACGACGCCTCCGCCGCGAAGCTCGCGATCACCGAGGCGATCTCCGGACTCGCGCAGGGCTCGTTCGTGAGCGTGACCGGTCAGCTCAAGCACGACGAGCGCGTCAAGCTCGGCGGGCTCGAGGTCAAGCTCGAGACGCTCGAGATCGTCAGCGCGTCGATCCCCGAGGCGCCGATCGCGCCCGACTCCGGCATCGACAAGCGGATGGACTGGCGCTTCCTCGACCTGCGCCGCCCCGAGCAGAACCTCATCGCCCGGGTGCAGACCACGTTCGAGCACGCGCTGCGCACGTACTGGATCGAGCACGACTTCATCGAGATCCACACGCCGAAGCTGATGGCGAGCGCCTCCGAGTCGCGCGCCGAGCTCTTCGAGGTCGAGTACTTCGAGACCAAGGCGTACCTCGCGCAGAGCCCGCAGTTCTTCAAGCAGATGGCGCAGCCGGCCGGCTTCGGCAAGGTCTTCGAGGTCGGGCCCGCGTTCCGCGCCGACCCGAGCTTCACCTCGCGGCACGCGACCGAGTTCACCAGCGTCGACGCCGAGGTCTCCTGGATCGACTCGCACGAGGACGTGATGGAGCTGCACGAGCAGCTGCTCGTCGCCGGCCTCACCGCGGTCGTCGAGAAGCACGGCGAGGCGATCAAGGCCCTCTTCGACATCGACCTGCGCGTGCCCACCACGCCGTTCCCGCGCATCCCGCTCGCCGAGGCCAAGCGGATCGTCGCCGAGCGCGGCTACGAGGTTCCCCGCGCGGACGACGACATGGACCCCGAGGGCGAGCGCCGCATCGCGGCCTACGTGCAGGAGGAGTTCGGCCACGACTTCGTCTTCCTGACCGACTACGCCTCGAGCATCCGGCCGTTCTACCACATGCGCCGCGAGGGCGACGGGACGATCACCAACAGCTACGACCTCATCTACAACGGCGTCGAGATCTCCACCGGAGCGCAGCGCGAGCACCGCGTCGACGTCCTCGTCGAGCAGGCGCGCGAGAAGGGCCTGGAGCCGGAGGAGCTCGAGTTCTACCTCGACTTCTTCCGCTACGGCGTCCCCCCGCACGGCGGCTTCGGCATGGGCCTCTCCCGCGTGATCATGCTGATGCTCGGCCAGGCCAACCTCCGCGAGGTCACCTACCTCTTCCGCGGCCCGACCCGCCTGCTGCCGTAATCCCTGGCGGAGCGGGGTCTCGATACGCCGCTGCGCGGCTACTCGACCAGCAAGAAGGAGCGCGTGCGCCCGCTTCATTTTGTGCGGGAGCGCCCGCTCCATAGTGCGCGCGGGCGTCCGCTCCACAGTGCGCGCGAGCGCCCGCCCTCACTGCGCGGGCGTCCGCGCCATGCCGCACGCGGGCGTCCCTTTCATGCTGATCGAGTAGCCCTCGCAGAGGGCGTATCGAGATCCACCACCGTCAGGACGCTGAGTCTGCAGACCCGTCCTGCTGGTGACGGCGGGTCTCGATACGCCCCTGCGAGGCTACTCGACCAGCATGACGCGGCGCAGCCGCGTCCTTTCCCTGACCACCGAACGACGGTGGGTCTCGCTACGCCGCTGCGCGGCTACTCGGCCAGCATGCGGACGCGCGTCAGCGGGGCAGGCGCTCGTACGGGACCCGGCGGCTGAGCCAGGCGAGCAGGCCGGCGACGAGCGCCGCGACCGCCGCCGGCACGAGCAGCAGCCAGAGCGCCGAGGTCACGACGACGAGCGCGAGCGCGACAGCGGCGACTCCCGCGCCGATCGCGAAGTTCCAGCGCACGTCGGTCACCACCCCGCCTTGCGGTCGCGCCCACAGCACGACGAGAGCCGTCGCGATCGGCCCGAGCAGCAGTCCGAGCACGAACCAGCGCCAGCGCGAGCGGCCCTTCTGCTCGGCGAGACCGGCCGTGACGATCGCGAGTCCGAACCAGAGCCAGCCGGAGTCCTGGGTGAGAGTCATGCCTGGAGCCTAGGGCGCGGGCAGGATCACCAGGTCGAGGTAGTCGGTCAGGCACGCGACCATGTCGACCGCGTCGTTGTCCAGCAGCCACTGCAGCTGGATGCCGTCCCAGAGCGCGATGATCGACGCGGCGACCCGGTCCGGATCCGCGCCCTCGCGCAGCCGCCCCTCGGCGCGCAACTCGCGGAGCTGCCCGGCGTAGTCCGCGCGCAGCCGCTGGAAGCGCGAGGCGAAGAAGTCGCGCCCCGGGTGCTCGTCCGTCGTCGATTCCCCGCAGAGCACCGCGTAGAGCTCGATCACCCCGGGCGCCGTCTCGTTGTAGCGGGTCTGGCGCACGATCCCCTCGACGAGCCCCTCCTCGGGATCGGCGGGCGTCGATCCGTCGCCCGTGATCAGGTCGCGGTGCTGCAGCACGGCCAGGAGCAGGTCCGTCTTGGACGGGAAGTAGTGCAGCAGGCTCGTCTGGCTGAGCCCGACCCGGTCGGCGACGTCCTGCAGCGAGCCCCGGGCGTAGCCGCGGGCCGCGAAGACCGCGTGCGCCGCCTCGATGATTGCGCGCCGGCGCTCGGCCGACTTCGCGTAGGGGCCTCGGCGCGCACTCCGGGTCGGGATCGCCTCCGTCATCCGCCGCTCCTCGCCCTCGAAGTGCCGGCTGCGCAGCCGGTCGATCGCTCAGCGTAGCGCGCGCTCGGGGCGGCCGAGCGGCCCCGGCCACCAATTTCGAGTAAGCACTCGAAATTGTGATAGCGTCCGGAACAGCCGGGCGGACTGGTCCCGGACTCCACCACGATGAAGTGAGGGACACATGCATCCGTTCACACGACGGCAGCTGCTCGCGGCCGGACTCGGCACCGCGGCACTCGGCGGCCTCACCGCCTGCTCCACGCCCGGCACCGTCTCGGTCAACGCCGGCGCGGCGATCCCGGCGGCGACCGGGCCGATCCGCCTCCAGTACTGGGCCTGGCTCAAGGACCTGCAGAAGGTCTGCGACGTCTGGAACGCCTCGCACCCCGAGGTCCAGGTCGACGCGGTCTGGATCCCCGGCGGCAACGCGGGCGGCTACCAGAAGCTCTACTCGGCCCTCGCGGCCGGCGGCGGCCCCGACCTCGGCCAGGTCGAGATGCGCTCGCTCCCCGAGTTCCTGCTCGTCAACGGCCTCGTCGACCTGAACCGCTACGGAGCGAAGGACTACGCCGACCTCTACGACCCCACCCTCTGGGGTCAGGTCAGCTACACCGGCGGCGTCTACGGGATCCCGCAGGACAGCGGCCCGATGGCGCTGTTCTACCAGCCGGAGATCTTCGACAGCGTCGGCGCCGAGACGCCCACCACCTGGGACGACTGGGCCGCGGTCGCGACCGAGCTGCGCGGCGTCGACTCCTACATCGACTGCTTCCCGCTCGCCGACGCCTCCGTCTTCGCCGCCTTCGCGACGCAGGCCGGCGCGCAGTGGCTGAAGGCGGAGGAGGACGGCTGGGTCATCGACATGACCGACGAGGCGACGACGAAGGTCGCGTCCTTCTTCGACTCCGCGATCGACCAGGACCTGGTCGAGGTCGGCTACGGCGCCTACTCCCCCGCCTGGTTCGCGGCCGCCGCGAACGGCGGCATCGCCTCCTGCACCACCGCGAGCTGGGGGGACGCGCTGATCGAGGGCGTCAGCGGGGGCGCCGGCAAGTGGCGCGCGGCGCCGATGCCGGTCTGGGAGGGCACGGGCTACGGCTCGAGCTTCCTCGGCGGCTCGACGGCCGCCGTCTTCGCGAACAGCAAGCACCCCAAGGAGGCGCTCGAGTTCGCCGTCTGGATGACCACCTCGCAGGAGGGCATCGACGCGATGATCGCGAACAGCGGCATCGGCTGGTCGCCGGCGGTCGGCGAGATCGGCTCGGTCCGGAAGGGCCCGAGCGAGTTCTTCAGCGGGCAGAACTACAACGAGGACGTCTTCGTCCCCGCCGCGACGGAGCAGAACCCGGACTGGTCCTGGTGGCCGGTCACCCAGCAGTCGTTCAACATCCTCAGCGACGGCTTCCGCAAGAAGGCGTCCGGGCTCTCGCTCGTCGACGCCGTCGCGCAGGCGGAGCAGCAGATCATCACGGTCTTCCAGAACAAGGGCCTCAGCATCAGGAAGGCCTCCGCATGACCACCACGACCTCCCCCGCCGCCGCCGCGGTCGCCGCCACCAGCCGCACGCCCGGCGCCTCGAAGCGGAGCCGCTCGGTCACCCGCGCCCCGTGGATCCTGCTCGCGCCGTTCCTGGCGCTGTTCGTCCTCACCTTCATCATCCCGATCGTCGTGGCCATCGGCTCGAGCTTCACGAAGGTGACCCGCTCGGGCCTCTTCGGCGAGGCGGGCGTGACCAGCGGCTTCGCCGGCTTCGACAACTACGCCCAGGCCCTCGCCGACGGCAACTTCATCGCCTCGATCGGCCGGATGTTCCTCTTCGGCATCGTGCAGGTGCCGATCATGATCGCGCTCTGCACGGTGCTCGCGCTGATGCTCGAGTCCGCCTCGGCGCGCTTCCCCGGCTTCTTCCGCGCCGCGTACTTCCTGCCCTACGGCGTGCCGGGCGTCATCGCCACGATCCTGTGGTCCTTCCTCTACGTGCCCGGGCTCAGCCCGATCATCGACGCGGCGAACGTGGTGGGCCTGGACCCCGACTTCCTCGGCGCGAACTCCGTGCTCTGGTCGATCGCGAACATTTCGCTGTGGAGCTACACCGGCTACAACATGCTGATCATCGTCGCTCAGCTGAAGTCGATCCCGGTCGAGCTCTACGAGGCCGCGAAGGTCGACGGAGCCTCCACCTGGCGGGTCGCGCGCAGCATCCAGCTGCCGCTGATCCGCCCGGCCCTCGTGCTCACGACGATCTTCTCGATCATCGGCACGCTCCAGCTCTTCGCCGAGGCGCAGGTGCTCAAGACGGTCGCGCCCGCGATCGACAGCCAGTACACGCCGAACCTCAGCGCGTACACCACCGCCTTCGCCTACAACGACTACAACGTCGCCGCCGCGCAGGCCGTGCTGATCGCGCTGGTCGCGTTCGCCCTCTCCTTCACGTTCCTCTCGATCTCGAACAGGAAGTCCTCATGAGCACGACGGAGCGCGCCACCGCCGATGCGCCCACGACCACCGGCATCGTCACCGCCGAGCGCCCGGCGAAGGCCGGCCGCGGCCCCGACCGCTCGGCCGGGCGCAACCGCGCCTCGACGATCATCGTCACCGCGATCCTCGTCGTCGTCGCGATCTACTTCCTGATCCCGGTCTACTGGGTCGTCGTCGCCGCGACGAAGACCACCGGCGACCTCTTCGCCACCTACGGCTTCTGGTTCGCGCCGACCTTCGCGCTCTGGGACAACCTGGGCCAGGTGCTGACCTACGACGGCGGCATCTTCGTCCGCTGGTTCCTCAACTCCGTGCTCTACGCCGGGGTCGGCGCACTGCTCGCGACCTACCTCGCGGCCGCGGGCGGCTACGCGCTGGCGAAGTACGAGTTCAAGGGCAGCAAGCTGGTCTTCGGCACGATCCTGGCGGGCGTCCTCGTCCCCGGGACCGCCACCGCGCTCCCCCTGTTCCTGCTCTTCAGCCAGATGGGCATCGCGAACACCTACTGGAGCGTGCTGATCCCCTCGCTGGTCTCGCCGTTCGGCCTGTTCCTCTGCCGGATCTACGCGCAGGCGACGGTCGACACCGCGATCATCGAGGCCGCCAGGATCGACGGCGCGAGCGAGCTGCGGATCTTCCACACCCTCGGGCTGCGGATCCTCACGCCGGCGCTGGTCACCGTGTTCCTCTTCCAGCTGGTCGGGATCTGGAACAACTACTTCCTGCCGCTCGTGATGCTCTCGGACACCGAGCTCTTCCCGATCACCCTCGGCCTGAACAACTGGCTCAGCCAGGTGGACCGGCTGCCCGAGTTCTACGAGCTCACGACCGGCGGCGTCCTGCTGTCGATCATCCCGCTCGCCATCGCCATGATCGTGCTGCAGCGCTTCTGGCGCGGCGGCCTGACCGAAGGATCCGTCAAGTGACCCTCGCCCCGACGTCCTCGCACTACCTCACCGACACCGGACCGGGCTCCGGCCGGCGCCGCGCCGCCCGCTCGTGGCTGCACTCGGACGCGCCGACGCTCTCGCTCGACGGGGACTGGCGCTTCCGCCTGCTTCCCGCCGCGCCGGGCACGCCGGGTGGCACCGACGCACTGCCCGAGGGCGAGGGGGTGGACGACGTCGGGGCCGAGTCCTTCGACGACTCCGGCTGGGACGTGCTGCCGGTCCCGTCGCACTGGGTCCTCCAGGGCGACGGGCGCTACGGACTCCCCGCCTACACGAACGTGCAGTTCCCCTTCCCGACCGAGCCGCCGTTCGTCCCCGACGAGAACCCGACCGGCGACCACCGCCGCAGCTTCGAGCTGCCGGAGTCGTTCGCCGGCGCCGAGGCGGTCGTGCTCCGCTTCGACGGGGTCGAGTCGCGCTACCGCGTCTGGGTCAACGGCGTCGAGATCGGCGTCGGCTCCGGCAGCCGGCTCGCGCAGGAGTTCGACGTCACCGAGGCGGTGCGGCCCGGTGAGAACCTCGTCGTCGTCCGCGTGCACCAGTGGTCGGCCGCCAGCTACGTCGAGGACCAGGACCAGTGGTGGCTGCCGGGGATCTTCCGCTCGGTGCAGCTGATCGCCCGCCCGGTCGGCGGCATTGAGGACGTCTTCGTGCGCGCCTCCTTCGCCGCCGGCGCGGGCCGGATCGAGACCGAGCTGACGGCGGGCGACGCGGCCTTCCCGGTCACCCTCCGCGTCCCCGAGCTCGGCATCGAGACGGTCTGGGCGAGCGCCGGCGAGGTCGCTCCGATCGAGGTCCCGGCCGTCGAGCCGTGGTCCGCGGAGGCGCCCCGCCTCTACGACGCCGAGGTCGCCTCCTCGGGCGAGACGGTCTCGCTCCGCCTCGGCTTCCGCACCATCGAGATCCGCGGCGACCGTTTCCTCGTCAACGGCGAGCGCGTCGTCTTCCACGGCGTCAACCGCCACGAGACCCACCCGGACCGCGGGCGCGCCTTCGACGAGGAGTTCGCCCGCGCGGACCTCGCGATGATGAAGCGGTTCAACGTCAACGCGATCCGCACCAGCCACTACCCGCCGCACCCGCGCCTCCTCGACCTGGCCGACGAGCTGGGCTTCTGGGTGATCCTCGAGTGCGACCTCGAGACCCACGGCTTCGAGCGCTACGGCTGGAAGGGCAACCCCAGCGACGACCCGGCCTGGCGCGAGGCGTACCTCGACCGGATCGAGCGCACCGTCGAGCGCGACAAGAACCACCCGAGCATCGTGATCTGGTCGCTCGGCAACGAGGCCGGCACCGGCGCGAACCTCGCCGCGATGTCGGCGTGGGTGCACGGCCGCGACCCCGAGCGCCCCGTGCACTACGAGGGCGACTACACCGGCGCCTACACCGACGTGTACTCGCGGATGTACTCGTCGATCCCCGAGACCGAGCAGATCGGCCGCGACGACTCGCGCACGCCGCTCCTCGGCTGCACCGCCGGCGAGTCGGCGCGCCAGCGCTCGAAGCCGTTCCTGCTCTGCGAGTACGTGCACGCGATGGGCAACGGCCCCGGAGCGATCGACCAGTACGAGGACCTCGTCGACCGCTACCCGCGGCTGCACGGCGGCTTCGTCTGGGAGTGGCGCGACCACGGTCTGCGCGCCCGCACGCCCGAGGGAGTGGAGTACTACGCCTACGGCGGCGACTTCGGCGAGGTGGTGCACGACGGCAACTTCGTGATGGACGGCATGGTCCTCTCCGACGGCACGCCGAGCCCGGGGCTGTTCGAGTGGAAGCAGATCGTCGCGCCGGTGCGCGTCACGGTCGAGGCGGACGCCGTGCTGGTGGAGAACCGCCGGCACGACGCGTCGACCGCCGACCTGCGCTTCGCCTGGCGGGTCGAGCTCGACGGCCGCGTCACCGCGGAGGGCGTGCTCGATGCTCCGGCGATCGCGGCGGGCGACTCCGCACGCCTCGCGCTGCCGTCCTTCGACGTGCCGGCCGGCGGCGAGGCGTGGCTGAGCGTCGACGCGGTCCTCGCGTCGAGCACCGTGTGGGCGGAGGAGGGGCACGTGATCTCCACCGGTCAGCGCCGCCTCTCCGCGCTCGCACCGATGCCCACCTGGGCGCGCTCGCCGCGGAGCGGCGCCTCCGTCGAGGGCGCTCTGGGGCTCGCGATCTTCAGGAACGGGCGGCTCACTTCGCTGGCCGGGCTGGCGGTCGCCGGCCCGCGCGCCGAGCTCTGGCGCGCGCCGACCGACAACGACGAGGGCGACGGCTTCCCCGCGTACACGGTCGGGGATCCGCGGGCCGGGAACGGCAACGGGGTGCCCGCTCCGTCGTCCGCCGCGGTCTGGCGCGAGGCGGGCCTGGACCGGCTCGTCGGCCGGGTGGAGTCGGTCGGCACCTCGTCGGGCGTCCGCCGGCGGACCCGCTGGTCGGCCGCCGACCTCGACGCGGCGCTCCTGGTCGAGGAGCAGTGGAGCCTCGACGGCGACGCGGTCGTCCTGCGGGTCGACCTGGTGCCGACCCGCGGCTGGGGCTCGGTCTGGCCGCGGCTGGGCATCCGGTTCGACCTCCCGGCATCGGTGGACGGCGCGGAGTGGTTCGGCACCGGTCCGCGGGAGTCGTACCCGGACAGTCTCCGTGCCGCCCGGGTCGGCCGCTTTTCGGCCGGCATCGACGAGCTGAAGACGGAGTACGCGCGTCCGCAGGAGAACGGGCACCGCAGCTCCGTCCGCGAGCTGATCCTCCGAGAGGGCGGGAGCGACCGCCTCCGCATCGAGGCGGCCCCCGACCTGCACGACCGGCTGCCCGGCTTCACGCTCGCGCGCCACACCGCGCACGAGCTGACGGCCGCCGGGCACCCGCACGAGCTGCCCGCCTCGACCCGCTCGGTGCTCACGATCGACGCCGCCCAGCACGGCCTCGGCTCGCGCGCCTGCGGCCCGGACGTCTGGCCCGACTTCCAGCTGCGCCCCGAGGCGCGCACCATCCTGCTGCGCTTCACCGCGGCCAGCTGATCGAGCGCGCAGCGGGCGCCCCATGCTGATCGAGTAGCGCGCGCAGCGGGCGTATCGAGATCCCCCACCGAACGACACCGGGTCTCGATACGCCCTCCGGGCTACTCGACCAGCAAGAAGGACGGCTGCGCCGCGCTCCCCCGCCATGCTGACGGCTGCGCCGCGCACACCCCTGCATGCTGATCGAGTAGCCCGCGCAGCGGGCGTATCGAGATCCCCCACCGTCAGCACCCGGGTCTGCAGACCAGCCGTGCTGACGACGACGGGTCTCGATACGCCCCTGCGGGGCTACTCGACCACCATGGGCCCCCTGCGGGGCTGCTCGACCAGGACGGGGGTGCGCATCCCCCGACGCCCTCTTCCGGACATGTCCGCTAGCGGCGCTTGCGGCACGCGGGCCCGACTCCGGACACTGGATCCTGCCTGGTCGGCGCAGAACGACCACTCGGGGCGACCCGAACCCTCCCCGAGTGGTCGGGACCCTTCCCGGCGCCTGGGCCGCGGAGCGCGGATCGGACCTGCGCCGCTGGACCTCGGCCGGTCCGTCCGGGGCCGCTCGGCCTCCCTCCGCCGACCAGGCTGCTCCCAGCTCGGAGAGCGTGGGCGCGGCGCCGCGATCAGGCTGTCGTCGCGCACCGGGATCCCGCGGTCGTCACCGGGCGCCCCGGTGCAACGGAGGCGCGGCTCACTGCTCCGTCGGGTGCGGGAGCGGCCCGCCGATGAGCAGGTCGTCGTTCTCGCGGCGGCGGCGCAGGACGACGGCGGTGACGAGTCCGGCGATCAGCAGTGCGACGAGCACGCCGGCGCCGATGGTGAGGCCGACCCCGGCCGAGAGCCCGCCGGTGCTGGCGGCCGCCGGCGGCACGGTGCCGGCCTTCGCGGTCGTGATGGCGATGCCGCAGACCTGCGCGGCGTCGGGCGCCGTCGCGGTGGAGCCCTCCTCCGGGTAGGCGACGGTGACGGCGGCGGTGCGCTTGCTGACCGAGCCGACTGCGACGAGGCAGTAGACCTCCGCCGTGGGCTCCGCGACGATCGCGTCGCCGAGGTCGAGGTCGGACCAGCCGAGCGCGTCGACGCGGACCGAGAGGTCGCCGGCCGCGAGGTCGGCCTTGACGCCGGCCGTCGTGAAGGCGCCGACCGTGACGCTCTCGACCGGGCCGAAGCCCCACACCGCTCCGCGCGGCGTCGCCGCCTCGGAGCTGGAGGCCTCGCGCGGCTCGACGAGGATGCCGGGAGCGGAGGAGGCGATCAGAGCGAAGGTCGTGGTCGCGGAGGAGCCGCGGTCGCCGGAGACGGTGATCGTGTAGGTGCCGATGGAGAGGAGCGCGGCGGTCGGCACGGTGGCCGATCCGGTGCTGGTCGTCTCGCCGTCCTGGCGGTTCTCGATCGTCAGCGGAGTCTCGGTG
Organism: Rathayibacter sp. VKM Ac-2857; assembly: GCF_013205025.1. Classification (GTDB taxonomy): domain Bacteria; phylum Actinomycetota; class Actinomycetes; order Actinomycetales; family Microbacteriaceae; genus Rathayibacter. Next base: position 690,023 of record NZ_JABMLE010000002.1, read on the forward strand.
CCGGCCGGCGCCTTGAGCGTCGCGGTGGCGTTCTCCTCGCGCTGGAAGCCGGCGTAGGCGATGCCCACCCCGTAGAAGCGGGCGAGGTCGACGGTGAGCGCGCCGGGGTCGACGCCGGCGTCGCGGGTGAGGAACACCGAGACGGCGGGGGCGCCGGCGGTCTCGGTCCCGGGGACGGGAGCCGCCGCGGGGTCGGCCGCGGAGGTCGAGAGCAGGGTCCGTCCGGGCGCGGAGGCACGGGGCGGCGTCGCTCCGGCCTCGGTCGTCGTGGTGCCGCCGGCACTGCCGCTGCCGCCGCCGGTCGAGCCGGAGTTGGAGCCGCCGGTGCTGCCGCCGCCTGTCGAGCCGCCGCCCGTGGAACCGCCACCGGTGGAACCGCCCCCGGTGGAGCCGCCTCCGGTCGAACCGCCCCCGGTGGAGCCGCCTCCGGTCGAGCCGCCACCCGTGGAGCCGCCGCCGGTGGAGCCGCCACCCGTGCTGCCGCCGCCAGTGCTGCCGCCACCCGTTGAGCCGCCGCCGGTGCCGGGCGACGAGTTGCCGCCGCCCGTTGCAGGGGTCTCGTTGCCGCCGGTGCCCGGGCTGCCTGCCCCGGTGCCCGGAACAGGGACGGGTTCGCTCGACGGGTCCTCATCGGGGATCCCCTCGACAGGAGGGGCTGTCGTCTCTTCGGGCGCGGGGTCCGGGACCGGCTCGGTGGTCGGCTCACCGCCGCCAGCACCCGGGTCCGGCGACGGCGACTGCTCTTCCGGAGGCGTCGTCTCCTGAGACGCGCCCGGCACAGTGTCAACGGGCCCCTCCGGAGCCGTGCCGACACTCGTCGCCGGGTCGGGGAGGTTCTCCGCCTGGGCCGAGGCGGGCAGCGCGAGGCCGGCGAGGAGCAGGGCGAGCGCGAGCGCGGAGGCCGTGGAGCGGCGACGCTGCTGCAGCAGACGCTGTCGAGACATGGATGTTCCTCCCCGCGAGACGCCGAACGCACCCCGAACGTGGGGAGCGAGCCTCCCCGTGAAGAGACTATGCGCGAACCGCGAGCACTCGCAGGTACTCCGGTCCCCCATCCGAGGGCCCTTCTACAACATTCGCATCACGGCCGAAGCGCGCGAAGGCGCCGCGGTCAGGCGCGCTCGAGCAGCGCCCGGCGCAGTCGTGCCGGATCCACGCGCCAGTAGGTGTGCACGCGTCCGTCGATGAGGACGACCGGGATCTCCTCGACGAACCGCTCGTGCAGCTCGGCGTCGTCGAGGATCGAGGCCTCGGCGAGCGAGACGGTCGGGGCGCCGGGCTCGCCCTCGAGACCGGCCAGGACCCCCTGAACCACCGTGCGCGCGTCGTCGCAGAGGTGGCAGCCGGGCTTGCCCACGAGAGTCAGCGCCACGTCCATCCGACCAGTTTAGCCGGGGCCACCGCGGACGACGCGGAGCGGACAGCACCCCGAAACGCAGACGAGCGCCCGACCCCAGAGGGGCGGACGCTCGAAGGGGAAGAGGCGCGAGCCTACTTCTTGTTGCGACGCTGGTGACGAGTCTTGCGAAGCAGCTTGCGGTGCTTCTTCTTCGCCATACGCTTGCGACGCTTCTTGATGACAGAACCCACGAAGACCTCACAACGTTCAGGGGGCCGACCGCCCGACGGACGGCCGCTTACGAAAAACTGGCTCCCGCGAGCTTACACGACGCGGCCCCCGGCGAGAATCCGCGTCTCACGCCCCGTCCGGACGAGCCGCGCGGCCGCCTCACTTGCGGATGCGCAGCGCCTCCGCCACCTTCGTCGCTCCCTCGCTCACGCCGCGCTGGATGTCCTGCACCACGGCGCTGACCTGGTGGGTCCGCTCGGCGAGCGCCCGGCCGAGCGACTCGGCCCGCGCGGCAGCCGCCGCGTCGAGCCCGGCGCCGCTGTCGCCCTCGTCGGCCGCGCCGAACGGCAGCAGCCAGTCCTCGACGGCGACGAGCGGTGCGTACTGCAGTGCGTAGATGCGGTGCTGCCCGCTCTCGCGGACGGTGACGAGCCCCGCCTCGCGCAGCACCTTGAGGTGCTTGGAGACCGTCGGCTGGCTGAGCTCGAGCTTCGCGACGATGCGCGAGACGCTCATGCCGCCGGCGCCCCCGGCTCCCTCGACCCGCTGCTCCAGCAGGAGGGAGAGGATGTCGCGGCGGGTGCCGTCCGCGATCACCGCGAAGATGTCAGCCATGCCCCCAGGGTAGCCAGCGGCCTCCGCGCGGGGCAGGGTGTCGCCCGTGCGTATGCCGCGCGGCGCATGGCGTCCCGCCGACCCGGTCGCCGGCCGTCGTGCGGGTAGCATGGCCGCGATCGAGTGGAGGATCCGCCGTGGTGGTTCGGCAGCAGTTCCGCAGCCCCGTGGGCGTCTCACCGGCCTCGCCGTGGTCGAGCTTCGCCCGGGCCCGCGACCTCGTCGACGACTTCGCCGGCCGCTCGCCGTCGCGCTTCGCGATCATGATCTTCTCGGCGCTGATCCTGGTCTTCACCCTGCTCTTCTCGCTGCCGGTGTCGAGCACGACCGGCACCGTCACTCCCCTGCACGACGCCTTCTTCACCGCGATGTCGGTCATCTGCGTCACCGGCCTCGCCACGGTCGACATGGCCACGCACTGGTCGGCGTTCGGCCACTCGATCGTCTTCATCGGCGTCAACATCGGCGCCCTCGGCGTGCTGACGCTGGCCTCGATCATGGGCCTGGCCATCTCGCGCCGGCTCGGCCTGCGCGCGAAGCTGATGGCCGCGAGCGACTCGAACCCGCTCCGCATCCACTCCGGCCCCGTCGCCGAGGGTCAGGCCGTGCGGCTCGGCGAGATCGGCGGGCTGCTCGCGACGGTCGCGATCAGCGCGGCCGTGATCGAGATCGTGGTCGCCCTGCTCCTCTTCCCGCGGATGCTGATCGACGGGATCCCGATCGGCGAGGCGATCTGGCACTCCTTCTACTACTCCGCGATGGCGTTCACGAACACCGGCTTCGCCCCGAACGCCGCGGGCCTGACGCCGTTCGAGGACGACTACTGGTTCCTCGGGATCCTGATGATCGGCGTCTTCCTCGGGTCGATCGGCTTCCCCGTGATCTACGCCTTCTCCCGCGGCTGGCGGCGCCCGCGCAAGTGGTCGGTGCACGTCAAGCTCACGCTGGTCACCTCGCTGATCCTGCTCGTCGCGGGGGCCGTGCTCTACATCGTGCTCGAGTTCGACAATCCGACGACCTTCGGCACCCTCGACGCCGGCGACACCGTCTTCCAGTCCTTCTTCCTGTCGACGATGACGCGCTCGGGCGGCTTCTCGACCATCTCGATCCCGGACCTCAACGGCTCCAGCCTGCTCGTCACCGACATGCTGATGTTCATCGGCGGCGGCTCGGCCTCGACGGCGGGCGGCATCAAGGTCACGACGCTGGCGATCCTCTTCCTCGCGGCGTTCGCCGAGGCGCGCGGCAACAACGACATGGAGGCGTTCGGCCGCCGGATCCCGAACGACGTGCTGCGCCTCGCGGTCTCGGTCGTGCTCTGGGGAGCCACCACCGTCGCCGTCTCGTCGGTCCTGATCCTGCACATCACCAAGGCGCCGCTCGACCACGTCCTCTTCGACGTGATCTCGGCGTTCGCGACCTCCGGCCTGTCGACCGGGCTCACCGCCGAGCTGCCGACCTCCGGCGTCTACGTCCTGGCGCTGACGATGTTCATGGGCCGCGTTGGTACCGTGACTCTCGCTGCCGCGCTCGCTGCGAGCCAGCGCAGGCAGTTGTTCAGACGACCGGAAGAGAGGCCCATCGTTGGTTGACCGCATCAGGTACGACGCCCCGGTGCTGGTGATCGGCCTCGGTCGCTTCGGTGCCGCCACGGCCGGCCAGCTCGACCGCCTCGACCGCGAGGTGCTCGCGATCGACGCCGACGCCGGCCTCGTGCAGAAGTGGTCCGAGCGGGTCACGCACGCGGTCCAGGCCGACGCCCGCTCGCTCGACGCCCTCGCCCAGATCGGCGCGCAGGACTTCCAGGTCGCCGTCGTCGCCGTCGGCTCCTCGATCGAGGCGTCGGCGCTGATCACCGCGAACCTCGTCGACCTCAAGATCCCGCAGATCTGGGCCAAGGCGATCTCGCGCTCGCACGGCAAGATCCTCGAGCGGATCGGCGCGAACCACGTGATCTACCCCGAGGCCGAGGCGGGCGAGCGCGTCGCGCACCTGGTCTCGGGCCGGATGCTCGACTTCATCGAGTTCGACGACGACTTCGTGCTGGCCAAGATGTACCCGCCCAAGCCGATCCGCGGCCTGACCCTCACCGAGTCGGGTGTGCGCCGCAAGCACCGCGTCACCGTCGTCGGCGTGAAGAGCCCCGGCAAGCCGTTCACCTACGCGACCGAGCAGACCGTCGTCTCCAACCACGACCTCATCGTCGTCAGCGGCACCCCCACCGACATCGAGCGCTTCGCGGCCCTCGGCTCCTGACCCGCTCGACCCCCTTCGCGAGATGCCACTTATGAGCTCCCGACACGGCGTGTCGGGCTCATAAGTGGCATCTCGCGGGGAGAGGGCGGGCGTCAGGAGGCGGCGAGCTCTCGGGCGCGGGCCAGGGCCGCGTCGGTGGCGCGGGTGAAGAGGGCGGCGAGGTCCGCCTCCTGCAGCACGGCGATCGCGCGCTCGGTCGTGCCGTTCGGGCTGGTGACCCGGCGGCGCAGCTCGGCGGGCTCCTCGCCGGAGTGCACGAGCAGCTCGGCGGCGCCGCGGAAGGTGCCGGTCACCATGGTCGCCGCCTGCTCGGGCGTGAAGCCCTTCGCGAGTGCCGCGGCGGTCAGCTCCTCGACCAGGAGGAAGACGTAGGCCGGCCCGGATCCCGAGATCGTCGACAGCGCGTCGAGCTGCGACTCCGGCACCTCCACCACCTCGCCGACGGTCTCGAACAGCCGGCGCACCAGCGCCAGGTCGTCCGCGCTCGAGCGGGTGCCGGCGCTGAGGCCGGTGACCGCGCGGCCCACGACGGCCGGGGTGTTCGGCATCGAGCGGAGCACGGCGACCGAGGCGGGCAGGTGCGCCTCGAACGTCGCGACGGTCACTCCCGCCGCGACGCTGACCACGACGGTCCCGGGGGCGAGCGCGTCGGCGATCTCGTCGAGCAGCGCGGGCACCAGGTGCGGCTTCACGGCCACCAGCACGACGGCGGCGCCCTCGACCGCGCGCCGGTTCGCCTCCGGGTCCTCGGCGGTCGCGAACGCGGTCACCACCGGGTGGCCGCTCCAGCGCGCCGCCTTCTCCGCGTCGCGGTTGGTCACGCGGACGCCGCCCTGCACCTCCACGCCGGGAGCGAGCAGACCGCTGAGGATCGCGCCTCCCATCGAGCCGAGTCCGAGGACGGCGATGGACGGGAGCTGCACGGGTGCGTCGGTCATCCGCCCATCGTACGAAGGCGCCTCCGCCGAAAGGGCGGGCCACTCCGGAGCGGGAGGCCGCCGCCCGGCGCCCGCCTCCTAGGATGGGCCGACCACCCCCGAGCACCAGGCACCCCGACGAGTCACCCCGAGGAGACCACGTGAGCGCATCCGGAGGCGGTTCCGCCATCATCGCGGCGCTGGCCGCGAACCTCGGCATCGCCCTGACCAAGCTCGTCGCCTGGTTCTTCTCCGGCTCGGCCTCGATGCTCGCCGAGGGCGTGCACTCGCTCGCCGACTCCGGCAACCAGCTGCTGCTCCTGCTCGGCGGCCGCAAGTCGCGCAAGGCCGCCGACGAGGAGCACCCGTTCGGCTACGGCCGCGAGCGCTACGTCTACGCCTTCGTCGTCGCGATCATCCTCTTCTCCGTCGGCGGTGTCTTCTCGATCTACGAGGGCGTCGAGAAGATCGCCGAGCCGCACGAGCTCGAGAACGCCTGGCTGCCGATCCTGGTCCTCCTCGTCTCGATCTGCCTCGAGGGCTACTCGCTGCGCACCGGGGTGAAGGAGTCGAACAAGGTCCGCGGGCAGCAGTCCTGGCTGCAGTTCATCCGCCGGGCGAAGGCGCCGGAGCTGCCCGTCGTGCTGCTCGAGGACGTGGCCGCGCTCACCGGTCTCGTCTTCGCCCTGCTCGGCGTCGGCCTCTCGGTGATCACCGGGAACACGGTCTTCGACGCGATCGGCACGATCATGATCGGCACGCTGCTGGTCGTCGTCGCGATCGTCCTCGGGGTCGAGACCAAGAGCCTGCTGGTCGGCGAGGGCGCGACCCCGGCCGACGCCGCGGCGATCCGCACGGCCATCGAGGCGGGCGCGGACGTCGAGCGGATCATCCACATGAAGACCCTCTACCTCGGCCCTGACGAGATCCTCGTCGCCGCCAAGCTCGCCTTCCCCGCCGCCGAGACCGTGACCGAGCTGGCCGCGGGCATCGACGCGACGGAGAAGCGCATCCGCGACGCGGTTCCGGCCGCCCGCGTCATCTATCTCGAGCCCGACGTCGACCGCGGAGCGACGCCCCCCGCGCAGGAACCGACCGCCTCCACGGGGAGCGCCGGCTGATGCGCCGCGTCCTAGCCATCGTCAACGAGCGCGGCGCCGGGCTCGGCGCCCTCGAGCCGATGCTGCGCGACCGGGGCTTCAACGTGGACGCGGTCGCGGGCACCGACCTCGACTCCGTCGACATCCTCGCGCCCGACCTCGTCGTCACCCTCGGCTCGAGCGCCGGCGTCTACGAGACCGCCCGGCACCCCTTCATCTCGCCCGAGATCGCCCTGCTGCAGGACCGGCTGCACCACCGCCGCCCGACCCTCGGCGTCTGCTTCGGCGCGCAGCTGATCGCCGCCGCGCTCGGCGAGGAGGTCCGGCCCGGCCCGACCCGCGAGGTCGGCTTCCGCGGCATCGTGGCGACGGAGGCGGGACTGGACTCGCCGCTGCGGCACCTCGCCGACGTCCCGGTGATGCAGTGGCACAGCGACACCTTCGACCTGCCCGCGGGCACGACGCTGCTCGCCTCCTCCCCCGCCTACGCCGTCGAGGCCTTCGCGATCGACAACTGGCTGCTCGGCGTGCAGTTCCACCCCGAGCTCACCGCCGACCTGGCCGCGCGCTGGCTCGAGGGCGACGCCGACTACGCGGCCGGAGCCGGCTACGGGCACGAGCAGCTCGACGACGACGTGCGCGAGGGCCGGTTCGAGCGGATGCGGGCGGCGACCGAGGCCGCGCTCGGCGAGTGGGTCGGCGCGCAGGGCTGACCCGGGCCCGCGATTCTCAGCGCTTCGCCGCGAAGAAGTCGAGCAGCAGCCGCGCACCCTCGTCGGCGCGCAGCCCCGGGTACACCTCGACCACGTGGTGCAGGCGGCGGTCGCGGAGCAGGTCGTGCACCGAGCCGGCCGCGCCCGCCTTCTCGTCCCACGCCCCGAAGACGACGCGGTCGAGCCGGGAGGCGAGGATCGCCCCCGCGCACATCGCGCACGGCTCGAGCGTCACCACGAGGGTGCAGCCCGCGAGCTGCCAGTCGCCGCGAGCGGCGGCCGCCTCGCGCAGCGCGACGACCTCCGCGTGCGCCGTCGGATCCGTGCGGAGCTCGCGCTCGTTGCGCCCGCGTCCGATCACCGCGCCGTCGGGATCGACGACCACCGCGCCGACCGGGACGTCGCCCCACTCGGCGGCCCGGCGCGCCTCGTCGAGCGCGAGCCGCATCCAGGCGTCGGCCTCGGGAGGGAGGGGGAGGTCGCTCTCGCGCATCGCGCCCCCTCCGGCCGGCTCCGGCCGACTCCGACCGGCAAGTAGATTGAGCTTATGCGCGTCCATGTAGCCGACCACCCGCTGATCACGCACAAGCTCACCGTGCTGCGCGACAAGCGCACCCCCTCCCCCACCTTCCGGCAGCTCGCCGAGGAGCTGATGACCCTGCTCGCCTACGAGGCGACCCGGGGCGTCCGCACCCGCACCGTCACCATCGAGACGCCGGTCACCACGACCACCGGTCTCGCGCTGAGCGACCCGCAGCCGCTGGTCGTCCCGATCCTGCGCGCGGGCCTCGGGATGCTCGAGGGCATGGTCAAGCTGATCCCGACCGCCGAGGTCGGCTTCCTCGGCATGGCGCGGAACGAGGAGACCCTCGAGCCGACCACCTACGCCGAGCGCCTCCCCGACGACCTGTCCAACCGCCAGTGCTTCGTGCTCGACCCGATGCTCGCCACCGGCGGCTCGCTGATCGCGGCCATCCAGTTCCTCTTCGACCGCGGCGCCGAGGACGTCACCGCCGTCTGCCTGCTCGCCGCCCCCGAGGGCCTCGCGGCCGTGGAGAAGGCCTTCGTCGGCAAGGACGTGACCATCGTCCTCGGCTCGCTCGACGAGAAGCTCAACGAGCTCGGCTACATCGTCCCCGGCCTCGGCGACGCGGGCGACCGTCTGTACGGGCTCGCCGGTTGAGCCGTTCCGGGCGCCCTCCGCGGCGCCCGGAGCGCGCCAGTGTGCGCGGATCTGTTGACGGGGTCCGCCACCATCCGCTTTACTTTCGACCATGACTGACAACGCGCACGCCCTGACCTCCCTTGAGGCCATCGGGGATGCCGGCATGATGACGGCCGACGGCCTCGTCCTGCGCTGTCGAATGTGCGCCTGAGGATCCACCCTCGCCGGTTCTCCGCACAGCCTCCGCCCCGATCGCACTGATCGAGCCGATCCTCTGATCGGCCGGGCGCCGCAGGCGCGGTGAACCCCTGGATGCCCCGCATCCGCCCCTGCCGGCCCGCACCTCGTGTACCGGCTCTCGCGCGCACACCCGGATCCGCTCCCCGGACACTCGTCCCGGATCCGACCAGCCCAAGGATTCGTCATGTCCCTCCTCCACGCCCGTCCCGTCTCCGCTCCCACCGAGGCCCCGCGCCTCCAGGCCGCCCCCGAGCCCGCGCCCACCGCTCCCCGGCTCCGCGCCGTGCCGCAGGGCACCGAGGCCCGCGGCTTCGCCCTCTACGTCGGCATCGACGAGGCCAAGGCCCGCGCCGCCGGCATCGACCTCGGCCGCCTGGTCGAGGAGCTCAAGCGCGTCACCGCCGAGTTCGCTCCGGACGCCGAGACCTACGCGTCCGTCGCCCTCGCTCCGCAGGGTGCCGGCGGACGCGACGTCGACGTCGTCCGCCTCGCCCTCCAGGACCCGGCCGCCGTCGCCCGCCGCCGCTCCGAGACCGAGCCCGACCTCGACCGCGCGCCCGGCGGCGTCGTCATCGACATCTCGCGCAAGCGCGTCATCCTCGACGACGAGACCACCGCCCTCACCTACAAGGAGTTCGAGCTGCTGCAGTACCTCGTCCTCCGCGAGGGCCGCACCATCGAGCGCGCCGAGCTGATCTCCTCCCTCTGGGGAGCCGCCGACGACGACGCCCCCAACGAGCGCACCATCGACGTCCACGTCCGCCGCCTCCGCGCCAAGCTCGGCCGCTACGAGGACATCGTCCGCACCGTCCGCGGCGTCGGCTACCGCTTCGACCGCCACGCGGACGTCGCCATCCGCTACGCGTCGACCCCCAGCCCCGACCTGTTTTGAATTGCTGCGCGAGCGCGAGCGCTCGCTCCGCCGCGGTCGGCTCCGCGGGTGGTCGCGTTCCATAGAGCGTCCTGCGTACGGCTCGTGAGAAACGCTGGCACGCGTTTCTCACCGAACGCCTCGCAGAGGGCGGCTTGTCGTTCGGCCCGAGTCGGACGAGGGGGCGGCGGCACCGCATGCTGGTCGAGTAGCCGCGGGACGCGGCGTATCGAGACCCACCCACGTTCTGAAGGGTGGATCTCCCACGAAAGATCACCTTGCACGCAGGGGGAAGCCATGCTGATCGAGTAGCCCGCGCAGCGGGCGTATCGAGATCCACCAGCGTCAGAAGTCGAGTCTGCAGACCCGCCCTGCTGAGGACGGCGGGTCTCGATACGCCCCTGCGGGGCTACTCGACCACCATGAAGGGCCGCCGCCGCGTCCTTTGCGTCGCCACCGAGACGCGAAGCGGCCTGGCCGCTCGATACGCCCGCGGAGCGGGCTACTCGATCAGCATGCAGCCGCGGTGGGCCAGCAGGGGGCGGCGCTCCGCGCGCCCGGGAGCACCGCGTTCAGCCCGCCGAGGTGGCGGATTCATGGTGGTCGAGTAGCCGCGCGACGCGGCGTATCGAGACCCGGTCCGGTGCTGCGGCGGCGTCGGGACGGCGGCGCGAAGGGGTCACAGGGAAACGTCAGGAAATCGGTCCTTGCGGCGTTACCGATCCGTTATATAGTTCAAGTGCGTCGACCGTTTGCTGTGGCGGGAAGCGCGAGAAGTGATTGCAGGACACTCTTGGTGCAAGGGAATGAAGGCCGGCCGCTCGCCTCAGCGGCCGGCCTTCTGTCGTTCCCGGCCTGATCACCGCCTCCGTGCGACGCCCTCCGCCCCGCTCCGCGCCCCTCGCGCCGGACGGGCGTCGAGACGCCGTATCCTGAACGGAACACAAGGAGGATGCGTGAGCTCGAGACGTGCGGTCGCCGCGTGGGAGTCGCTGTTCCGAGCGCAGGTGCACGTGATGCGGGCGCTGAGCACCGACTTCCCGTCGAAGGAGATCTCGCTCAACGAGTACGACGTCCTCTTCAACCTCACGCTGCAGCCCGGCCGCCGGGCCCGCCTCCGCGACCTCAACAAGCACGTCCTGCTGACGCAGCCGAGCGTCAGCCGGCTGATCGACCGCCTGGTCGCCCGCGGCTGCGTGACCAAGAGCGAGGACCCGACCGACGCCCGCGGCACGGTCATCCAGATCACGGACGAGGGCTACGCGCTCTTCCGGCGCGTGGCGATGACGCACATGCAGACGATCTCGGACCACGTCGGAGCGGCGCTCGACGACGACGAGCTCGACCAGCTGACCGCGCTCTGCGACAAGCTGCGCGACCGGGTCGCCTCCGCCTGACGACCCCCGCCCGCCGCTAGCACGCACCGCCGCCGCGCGGCCAGCACTTCGCGCGGGCGCCGCACTCGCGGATCATGGAGGCACCATGAGCAGCTCCTCCCCCACCCTCGTCTGGCTCCGCGACGACCTGCGTCTCGCCGACAATCCGGCTCTGCGGGCCGCGATCGACCGGGGCGGCCCCGTCGCCGTCTGCTACGTGCTCGACGAGGAGTCCGACGGCATCCGCCCGCTCGGCGGCGCGGCCCGCTGGTGGCTGCACGGCAGCCTGCTCGCCCTCGCGGGCGATCTCGAGGAGGCCGGGGCGTCCCTGATCCTCCGCCGCGGACCGGCCGAGGCCGTCGTCCTGCAGCTCGCCGAGGAGCTCGGAGCGGGCGCGGTGCACTGGAACCGCCGCTACGGGAAGGCCGAGCGGACGGTCGACGCCGCGATCAAGGAGGCGCTCCGCGACCGCGACGTCGAGGCCGAGAGCCACCAGGGCTCGCTGCTCTTCGAGCCGTGGACCGTGCAGACCGGCGGAGGCGGCCCGTACTCCGTCTACACGCCGTTCGCCCGCGCCTGCCGCAACCGCGACACCCCGCGCGCACCCCTTCCGCGACCGCGCGAGATCGACGGCGTCGGGACGACCGCGGCCTCCGACGACCTCGACGACTGGCAGCTGCTGCCGACCAGCCCCGACTGGGCCGGTGGCCTCCGCGAGCGCTGGGTGCCGGGTGAGAAGGCGGCGGCGAAGCGGCTGCGCGCGTTCCTCGCGGAGCAGCTCGACGACTACGCCGACGACCGGGACCTGCCGGCGCAGGACGCGACCTCGAACCTGTCGCCGCACCTGCGCTGGGGCGAGATCAGCCCGTTCCAGGTCTGGCACGCGCTCGAGGAGGCGCACGCGAAGGGGCAGCACCGCGGCGAGGGCAGCGACCGCTTCCTCGCCGAGGTGCTCTGGCGCGAGTTCTGCTACCACCTGCTCTTCCACTGGCCCGACCTCGCGACCGCGAACTTCGACTCGCGCTTCGACTCCTTCCCCTGGGGCCACCCGGGCGAGGACAGGATCGACGCCTGGCACCAGGGCCGCACCGGCTTCCCGCTGGTCGACGCGGGGATGCGCGAGCTCTGGAAGACCGGCTACATGCACAACCGGGTCCGAATGGTCACCGCCTCGTTCCTGATCAAGAACCTGCTGGTCGACTGGCGGGTGGGCGAGGACTGGTTCTGGGACACGCTCGTGGACGCCGATCCGGCGAGCAACGCCGCGAACTGGCAGTGGGTCGCGGGGTCCGGCGCCGACGCGTCGCCGTTCTTCCGCGTCTTCAACCCGGTGACGCAGTCGAAGAAGTTCGACCCCGAGGGCGGCTATCTGCGCGAGTACGTCCCGGAGCTCGCCGAGCTCGACCGCACCGTGATCCACGAGCCGTGGACGCTCGGCGACACGCTGACGCCGGAGGCGGACGGCTACCCCGCGCCGATCCTCGACCTCAAGGAGACCCGGGTGCACGCCCTGGACGCGTTCGCCGTCATCAAGAGCGCGAAGCGGGACATCTCGCGCCGCGACTCCGACGACTGAGCGCTCGGATCGCTGCGCCCCGGCCCTAGATGTACATCGCGGGGTCGATCCAGAAGGCCGGATCCGCGAGCGCGCCCTCGGCGCGGCCCAGCGCGCGCAGATCGCGGGCGGGGATCCCGACCAGCACGGCGCCGTCCGGGGCGTCCTTCACGACGACCGCGTTCGCGCCGACGCTCACGTCCGAGCCGAGCACGATCGGACCGAGGATCACGGCCCCCGCGCCGACGACCACGCGGTCGCCGAGCGTCGGGTGGCGCCGCTCGCGCTTCGCCGACTTCCCGCCCAGGGTGACGGAGTGGTACAGCATGCAGTCGTCGCCGATCCGCGCGGTCTCGCCGATCACGACGCCCATGCCGTGGTCGATGAAGAGCCGGCGGCCGATCGTCGCGCCGGGGTGGATCTCCACTCCGGTCGCCGCGCGGGCCGCCTGCGCGAGCAGCCGGGCCGGCAGGCGCGCGCCGCGTCGCCACCAGCGGTGCGCGAGGCGGTGCACCCAGACCGCGTGCAGCCCGGGGTAGGCGAGCACCACCTCCGCCGCGCTGCGCGCCGCCGGGTCGCGCAGGCGCGCCGCCGCGACGTCCTCGCGCAGGCGTGCGAGGGCGGTCGGCTGTCCGGCCACGCCGCGACGGGGTCCGGCGGGGCTCAGCTGCGGAGGTCCTCGTAGAGCACCGTCGAGATGTACCGCTCGCCGAAGTCGCAGACGATCGCGACGACGGTCTTGCCCGCGTTCTCGGGGCGCTTGGCCACCTCGAGCGCCGCCCACATGATCGAGCCGGAGGAGATGCCGCCGAGGATGCCCTCCTGCGCGGCCATCGCGCGCGCGACGCGCACCGAGTCGTCGAGCGTCACGTCGATGATCTCGTCGTAGACCTCGCGGTCGAGGATCGCGGGAACGAAGTTGGCGCCGATGCCCTGGATCTTGTGCGGGCCGGCCGTGCCCTGGGTGAGCAGCGGCGAGTCGATCGGCTCGACGCCGATGATCTGCACGCCGGGCTTGCGCTCCTTGAGGACCTGGCCGACGCCGGTGATGGTGCCGCCCGTGCCGATGCCGGCGACGAAGACGTCGACCTCGCCGTCGGTGTCCTCCCAGACCTCCTCGGCGGTGGTGCGGCGGTGCACCTCGGGGTTGGCGGCGTTCTCGAACTGGCGGGCGAGCACGGCGCCGGGCGTCTCGGCGACGATGGCCTGCGCCCTCTCGACCGCACCGCGCATGCCCTCGGAGCCGGGGGTCAGCACGATCTCGGCGCCGTAGGCGCGCAGCAGGACCCGGCGCTCGACCGACATGGTCTCGGGCATCGTCAGGATCACCTTGTAGCCGCGGGCCGCGCCCACCATCGCGAGGGCGATGCCGGTGTTGCCGCTCGTGCCCTCGACGATCGTGCCGCCGGGCGGCAGCTCCCCGGAGGCCGCGGCGGCGTCGATGATGGCGACGCCGATGCGGTCCTTCACGCTGTTCGCCGGGTTGTAGAACTCGAGCTTGGCGAGGACGACGGCGCTGTCCGCGCCCTCGAGGCGGTTGATGCGGACGAGCGGGGTCCTGCCGACGAGCTGCGTCACGTCGTCGTGGATGCGTGCCATGGTGGTGTGCTTTCTGCCGGGGCCGACCGCCCCGGGGCCCCGGGGCGACTGGTGGTGCGGTGATGCCGACGCTCCCCTCGCGGGGACGCACCCTCCACGATACGGAAGCGGCGTCCCCGGAGGCGCCTTCCGACGGTCAGGCGCGCCGGATTCCCACCTCCGGGTCGCCGCCTCTGTCGGGGTCGCGGACGCCTCGTCACAGGTGCATCTCGTCCTCCAGGAGGACCCCCTCCTCCCGGGCGCGTCGCGTACCATGACGGAGGGGGATCGCACGACCGGCGCGACGACCCGCCACCCTGCATTCGCGCGGCACGACCGCGCCGGAAGGACCTCCCGCTCCATGGCTCTCCCCACCGCATCCCGCAGCTCCGCTCGACCGCTGGGGATGTCGTTGCGGGCAGTGCTGGGCTTCATCGGGATGAGCGCCGTGGCGGGCGTCCTGATCACCGTCGGCGTCACTCCGGCCCTCGCGCTGACGGGACTGGCGACCAGCAACACCATCGGCATGTTCCAGAACCTGCCCGGCTACCTCGACGCCGGCCAGCTGATGCAGCGCACCAACATCTACGCGGGTGACGGCACCACCCTCCTCGCCTCGGTCTACAACCAGAACCGCGTCGAGGTCGGCTGGGACGAGGTCGCGCAGACCGCGAAGGACGCCGCGGTCGCCGGCGAGGACCCGCGCTTCTACGAGCACGGCGGCATCGACCTGCAGGGCACGCTCCGCGCGCTCGCCGTCACGCTGACCGGCGACGACCTGCAGGGCGGCTCGTCGATCACGCAGCAGTACGTCAAGAACGTGCTCGTGCAGAAGGCCGAGTCGATCACCGACGAGGCCGAGCGCGACGCCGCCTACAAGCTCGCGACCGACCCGACCCCCGAGCGCAAGCTCAAGGAGATGCGCCTCGCGATCGGCCTCGAGAAGGAGTCCTCGAAGGACGACATCCTGCTCGGCTACCTCAACATCGCGCTCTTCGGCGGCACGGTCTACGGCATCGAGGCGGCGGCCAACTACTACTACGGCATCCCCGCCAGCCAGCTCTCGACCTCCCAGGCCGCGTCGCTGCTGGCGATCGTCAACAACCCGTCGAAGTTCCGCTTCGACGACCCGACGGACGAGGCCAACGGCGCCGCGAACGGCTACGCCGCGACCAAGGAGCGCCGCGACTACATCCTCACCGAGGAGCTGAAGTACTCGAAGATCAGCCAGGAGGTCTACGACGCGGCGATCGCCGAGCCGATCACGCCGAACATCACGGAGCCCTCCACCGGCTGCGCGACCGCGGGCGACGCCGCGTACTTCTGCGACTACGTGCTCAACGTGCTCCGCAACGACACCGCGTTCGGCGCCACCGACGACGAGCGGTACCAGCGGATCCGCCAGGGCGGATTCGACATCGTCACGACGCTCGACCTCGACATCCAGCAGGTCTCGCAGGCCGCGCTGAACGCCTACATCCCCCCGACCGACCCGCGCTTCGAGATCGGCGCCACGGCAGCCTCGATCGAGGCCGGGACCGGCCGCGTGCTGTCGATGGTCCAGAACACGAAGTACAGCCAGGACGAGGAGTTCCTCGCCGCGAACCCCGGCTACAGCGCGATCAACCTCAACGTCGACCTCGCGATGGGCGGCGGCTCCGGCGTGCAGACCGGCTCGACCTACAAGGTCTTCACCCTGGCGCAGTGGCTCGAGTCGGGGCGCACGATCAACGAGTCGTTCCCGTCGCCGACCTCCGGGTTCAGCTCCTACCCGCAGAAGTGCAACGTCGACAACAAGGGCTACTACTACGGCAGGTTCTCGCCGAAGAACGACGACTCCTCCGAGAACGCGAGCTCGATGACCGCGCTCGCCGCGACGACGAACTCGATCAACACCGGCTTCATGGGCATGGCGCAGCAGCTCGACGTCTGCGACATCCGCACCACGGCCGAGTCCTTCGGCGTGCACCGCGCCGACGGCGGTGAGCTGGCCAGCGGCCCGGCCTCGGTGCTCGGCACGAACGAGATCGCGCCGCTGACCATGGCCACCGCCTACGCCGGCATCGCGAACGACGGGACGACCTGCTCCGCCGTGGTGATCGACAAGATCACCGACGCGAGCGGAGCCGCCGTCGCGGTCCCCTCGGCGTCGTGCACCCCGTCGGTCTCGGCCGACGTCGCCCACGGCATGCAGTACGCGATGCAGCGCGTGATGACCTCGGGCACCGGCTACGCGTCGAACCCCCGCGACGGCATCGAGCACATCGGCAAGACCGGCACGACCGACTTCGCGGCCGACGTCTGGACCGCCGGCGCCAGCAAGGCGGCCTCGCTGGCCGTCTGGGTCGGCTCCATCAAGGGGTTCGACGACAACACGAAGATCAACCTCCGCAACGTCAAGGTCTCGGGCGAGGCGGGCACGATCCAGGCCGCGCAGTCGCGGCACGCCATCTGGAAGCCGATCATGACGGCTCTGGACCAGAAGTACGGCGGCGACGACTTCACCGACCCGCCCGCCTCGATGCTCGCCTCGTCGCCGCGGAACGCGACGCTCGCCGAGGTCCCGGACGTGACCGGACTGACGGTCGAGGCGGCGACCGCCACCCTCACCGCCGCGGGCTTCTCCGTCGGGATCACCGAGCCGGTCGGCTCCGCGTCGATCCCCGAGGGGTCGGTCGTCTCGACGACGCCCAGCGCGGAGGAGACGGCCCTTCGAGGAGCCGTGATCCCCCTCCAGGTGAGCAACGGGGTCGCTCCGAAGAACACCAGCGACATCTCCGACATCGACGGGGACCTGATCGAGTAGCGAGCCCTCTTCGGCGGGTCCCGGAGTGGGCCGGCACCGAGGATTCCGCGCCGCTGCGGACGACGCCCGGGCGCGCCTGGGCGGGGATGTCGGAGACGTCGCCTAGGGTGCTGGTGCACCGAGAGGATCCATCCTGAAGCGACCGAACGTCCCCGTCTTCCAGCCCCGTCGCACCGTCCACGGGGCTCTCGGCGCGCTGTTCGGGTTCGTGATCGTCAGCGTGCTGGCCGGGCTGCTCGCGACCGTCGTCGTGGCGCCGGCCGTCGCCCTCACCGGAGCGGCCACCTCGGGCACGATCTCGGCGTTCCAGTCGCTGCCGAGCTACCTCGAGGTCGGCGAGCTGATGCAGAAGACGGACGTCTACGCGGGCGACCCGGACGACCCGACGCTCCTCGCCTCCTTCTACGACCAGAACCGCATCGAGGTCTCCGCCGATCAGATCGCCGGCTCGGTCACCGACGCGCTGGTCGCGAGCGAGGACCCGCGCTACTACGAGCACGGCGGCATCGACCTGCAGGGCACTCTCCGCGCGGTCGCGAGCACCTACCTCCTCGACGCGGCGCCCCAGGGCGGCTCGTCCATCACGCAGCAGTACGTCAAGAACGTGCTGGTCCAGAAGGCCGAGTCGATCAGCGACGAGACCGCGCGCGACGAGGCCTACGCCGAGGCGACCGCGACGACACCCGAGCGCAAGCTCAAGGAGATGCGCCTCGCGATCGGGGTCGAGAAGGAGTACTCGAAGGACGAGATCCTCCTCGGCTACCTCAACATCGCCCTCTTCGGCGGCACCGTCTACGGCATCGAGGCCGCGGCGGAGTACTACTTCGGCGTCCACGCCGCCGATCTCTCGGTCGGGCAGTCGGCCGCGCTGCTGACGATCGTGAACAACCCGGAGAAGTTCCGCTTCGACCGCCCCGACGACCCCGCGAACGGCGAGGCGAACGGCTACGCGGAGACGACGAGCCGGCGCGACTACATCCTCGACCGGATGCTGGAGTACGGGAAGATCGACGCCGCTACCCGCGACGCCGCGAAGGCCGCGCCGATCGAGCCGAGGATCACTCCCCCGTCGACCGGCTGCCAGACCGCGGGCAGCGCCGCCTACTTCTGCGACTACGTCTCGCACGTCCTCCGCGACGACCCCGCCCTCGGCGCCACCGACGACGAGCGCTACGCCGCCCTCAAGCGCGGCGGCCTCAAGGTCTACACGACGATCGACCTCGGGCTGCAGGAGACGGCTCAGGCGCTGATGGACGAGCAGATCCCCGCCTCGGACCCGCGCTTCGACGTCGGCGCGACCGCCGTCGCGGTGCAGACGGGGACGGGGAAGGTCCTGACGATGGTGCAGAACAAGCGCTACAGCCAGGACCCCGAGGTCATCGCGAGCGGACCGGAGTACTCGGCGATCAACCTCAACGTCGACGCCGCGATGGGCGGCGGCAACGGCTTCCAGCCCGGCTCCGGCTACAAGGTCTTCACCCTCGCGGAGTGGCTTCGGTCCGGACACACGCTGCTCGAGCAGTTCGATTCGAAGCGGAAGAACTGGACCGGCTACACCGACAGCTGCGAGGGGACGCAGGACTACGCCTCCTACAACCCGAAGAACGCCGGAGACGGCGGCTACTCCGACACGCAGACCGCGCTGAACTCGACGATCTGGTCGCTGAACACGGGCTACACCGGGATGTCGCACCTGCTCGACCTCTGCAGGATCCGCACGACGGCCGAGGCCTTCGGCATCCACCGGGCGGACGGCGGTGCGCTGAGCCAGTCGGCCGCGTCGGTCATCGGCACGAACGAGGTCGCGCCGATGACGATGGCCGTCGCCTACGCGGCGATCGCGGACGACGGGATGCGCTGCACCCCCGTCGTGATCACCGAGATCACCGGTCCGGACGGCGTCTCGATCCCGCCGAGCGAGTCGGAGTGCACGAGGGCGGTCTCGTCGTCGGTCGCCCGCGCGATGCAGTACGCGATGCTCAAGGTGACCGCGGAGGGCACCGGCACGCAGGCCGACCCGAAGGACGGCGTCCAGCACATCACCAAGACCGGCACCTCGGACAACTCCGCCGACACCTGGGCACTGGGCGCGTCGAGCTCCGTGTCGCTCGCCGTCTGGGTCGGCAGCATCAGGGCTCAGGACAGCGGCTCGCGGGTCAACCTGGAGTCGATCGACTTCGCGAGCGGCTGGGCGCCGGACGCGCGCCACCGGATCTGGAAGCCGCTGATGACCGAGATCGACTCGCTCTACCGAGGGTCGGACTTCGCGGCCGCCGACCCGGCGCTGATCGCGGCGCCGCAGGTCGTCGTGCCCGACCTGTCGGGGCGCAGCAGCGACAGCGCGATCCGGACGCTCACCGACGCCGGCTTCACGGTCGGGTCGACCACGCAGGTGGACTCGACCCAGCCGCAGGGGGCGGTCGCCGGCACGGTCCCTGCCGCGGGCACGACGGTCGACAAGGGGTCCGTCGTCGGCATCACCCTCAGCACCGGCACTCCGCCCGCCGCCACCTCGCCTCCGCCCGCCGCCTCGCCGCCCACCGGCTGACGCCCGCCCGCCGACGCCTCGACGAGGAGCGGACCCGCGACACGCCGAGACGACGGAGGGAACCGTTCCGCCCGATCGGACATCTCTGAGCATGACCGCTTCCTCACCGCCTCGAGAAGCCGGAGTGTCGTGGGCGACCGCGCTCTCGGGTGACCCCGACGACTTCGGCCGCCTCTACGACGCCTTCCGGCAGCGCGTGTTCTGGCACGCGCTCCGCCACACTCGCGCCCTGCACGACGCCGAGGACGTGGCGGCGCTCGTCTTCCTCGAGGCGTGGCGCCGCCGGGCGTCCGTCCGGCTCGTCGACGGGTCGCCGCTCCCCTGGCTGCTCGCCACGACGAACAACGTCGCGAGGAACGCCGGGCGGTCGGCGCGCCGACACCGACTGGCCCTCGGGCGCCTGCCCGAACCGGAGCACCAGGGCGACTTCGCCGGCGACTCCGACCGGCGGATCGACGACGAGCCGCGACGCGAGGCGATCCGCCTGGCGTTCGGAGCTCTCGGCCTCCGCGACCAGGACGTGCTGTCGCTGTGCGTGATCGCCGAGATGCCCGTCGCCGGCGCCGCCGCGGTGCTCGGCATCCCCGAAGGAACGGTCAAGTCCCGGCTCTCCCGGGCCAAGGGGAAGCTCGCCGGGCTGATCTCCGATCTCACCGCCGACGCAGCCACCGATGGAGGTGCACGATGAACGACAAGCCCGTGATCGATCCGGAGCGCGACCGCGCCTTCCGCCGCATGATCGTCGAGAACGCCCGTGCCGACCGGGCTCGACGGCCGCTGCGCCACCGCGCCTCCTTCCTCGTCGGTCTCGTGACGGCGGCCGTGCTGCTCTCCGGCGGCGGGGTGGCGGTCGCCCTGACCGGCGCGTTCGACCTCCCGGAGCCGGCGCCGGCCGAGACGGCGACACCGGACCCCGTCCCGACGCCGACCGAGACGCCGACGGCCTCGGCTACTGCCGCGCCCGCTCCGGCGCCCGCCCCCGTGGCGACGGAGACCACGGCCGCCGACCTGTCCGCCTGGGTGATCGGCTTCGACGGCATCGGGCCCATCGTGTTCGGCGAGAGCAGCGAGTCCGCCTCCGCGGCGCTCGACACGACCGCTCTCGTGCCGTACGACTTCGGGATCGAGGAGTGCCGCTCGGATCGGCGGGATTCCGCAGAGAACGCCATGGCGTGGATCATGGCGTCCTCAGATGAGCCGGGCAGGGTCACCCTCCTGAACGTCTTCGGCTACGGGGTCGACGCGACCCGGGCGGCGGCCGCGTTCCCGCGTACGGCGGAGGGGATCGGGATCGGCTCGACCGAGCAGGAGCTCCTGGCGGCCTACCCGGGGATCGCCGCGGCGGATCCGGTCGCCGGTGACGCCCTCTACGCGCTGAGGGACGGCTCCGGGCGGACCCTGTGGTTCCGGATCGCCGCCGATCAGGGGACCGTGGTGGACATCACGCTGAACGAGCAGCCGGTGCTGACGATCGGCGGCTGCGGGGCGTGAGGCCGGTGGCGGCGCGGCTCGAGGTCGGAGCTGCGCCGCCGCCGGGAGGCCGAGGCCGGCGTCCGGGGACTCTCAGTGGTGGAAGCGGTGCACGACCGCGTGCCCCTTGCCGCGGCCGATCAGCCAGCGGTTGACCGGGGTCGTGACCACGAAGGCCAGGGCGAGCGAGCCGGCGAGGGAGCCCCAGAAGAGGCCGCTCGCGAGGCCCGCGTCCATGGCGCCGGGGATGGACAGCATCGCCGTGTTGTCGATGACCTCCATCACGGCGATCGAGACGGTGTCGGCCGCGAGGGCGATGCCGACGGCGGCGCGCCAGGAGACTCCCGCGCGCAGCACGCCGCGCATCGTGAGGGCGTAGCCGAAGACGAAGGCGAGCACGATCGAGAGCACGACCGTGCCGAGGACGGGCAGCCCGAGCGCGGTGCCGAGCACCATGCCGAGGACCTCGCCGATGGCGCAGCCGGTCAGGCAGTGCAGGGTCGCCGCCGCAGCGGTCCGCCAGGACGTCGTGGCGGAGCCGGAGTGCGTGCTGTGGTCGTGCGGGGTGGCGGTCATGGGTGCTCCCTCGGTGTCGGTCACCGAGGTGCAACATACCCCCCGGGGGTATATTCCCGAGGCGGCCGAATCCCCGCGACTGAGGGGGTCAGAGCTGGACGGCGGCGGCCGGCAGGAGGCCGAACTCGACCAGCTCGGCGTCGGTGAGGAGGCGGCTGCGGATCATGAAGCGCTTGCCCTCGGGCGCCTCGACGCTGAAGCCGCTCCCCCGCCCGTCGACCAGGTCGACGGTGAGATGGGTGTGCTTCCAGTACTCGAACTGCGTCCGCGACATGTAGAACTCGATTGGCTCGAGCCCGTCCACGTGCAGCGTCTCGACGAGGACGTCGGACGCTCCGGTGCGGAACATCCCCACCGGGAAGCACATCGGCGAACTGCCGTCGCAGCACCCGCCGGACTGGTGGAACATCAGCGGGCCGTGCAGCGCGCTCATCCGCTTCAGCATGCCGGCCGCGGCCTCGGTCACGTCGACTCGCGTGCTGTCCATGGGCGGTGTCCTCTCGGTGGTGCGTGTGTGTGCTGTGGGTCCCTCAGGAGAGATCACTCTGTCGGTGCGGGGAAGCCCTCCCCCCTGCTGATCGAGTAGCTCGCGAAGCGGGCGTATCGAGCGGAGGGGGCGCCTCCGGCGCCGGCGCAGGGCGAGCAACAGACCGACGTCCTTGCGGTGGTGGGTCTCGATACGCCCCTGCGGGGCTACTCGACCAGCATGCGTGCGGGTGTCTCTTCCAAGTAGATCCACCAGTGCCCGAAGGACGAGTCTGCAGACCCGCCCTGCTGATGACAGCGGGTCTCGATACGCCCCTGCGGGGCTACTCGACCAGCATGAAGAAGGACGCCGCTGCGTCTTTCTCCTCATCACCGCTGCGCGGGTTCCTCGAGCGTGGACTGCGAAGCGAAGCGAGGCCTTCGTGCTCCCGCACGTGCTGGTCACGTGGGTCTCGATACGCCCGCTGCGCGGGCTACTCGACCAGCATGTTCGCCTGAAGTGCGAGGCGGAGCGAGAGCGTCGTGCTCCCGCATCTGCTGGTCACGCGGGTCTGGATACGCCCGCTGTTCGCGCTACTCGACCAGCATGCTCAGCAGGGGAGAGCGCGAAGCGCGAATTCGCGTGCCAGCGGATTCGCGGAGTGCGACGCTCCCCGCTCCACCCGCGCAACCACGCGGCCGAGCCGACCGCGGCGGTGATGACGAGCGGAGCGAGGAATCGCCGCACAGCGGCTCAAAAGAAGCCCATGGGCCCTTCCGCGTAGGACACCAGGAGGTTCTTCGTCTGCTGGTAGTGGTCGAGCATCATCTTGTGGTTCTCGCGGCCGATGCCGGACTGCTTGTAGCCGCCGAAGGCCGCGTGCGCGGGGTACTGGTGGTAGGTGTTCGACCAGACGCGGCCGGCCTCGATGGCGCGGCCGGCGCGGTAGAGCTGGGCGCCGTTGCGGCTCCAGACTCCGGCGCCGAGGCCGTAGAGGGTGTCGTTGGCGATGGCGATGCCGTCGTCGAAGTCCTCGAACGAGGTGAGGGCGAGGACGGGACCGAAGATCTCCTCCTGGAAGATGCGCATGGAGTTGCGCCCCTCGAAGACGGTCGGGTTGACGTAGTAGCCGCCGCTGAGCTCGCCGCCGAGGTCGGCGCGGTCACCGCCGATGAGCAGCTTCGCACCCTCCTGCTTGCCGATGTCCATGTAGGAGAGGATCTTCTCCAGCTGGTCGTTGGAGGCCTGGGCGCCGATCATGGTCGAGACGTCGAGCGGGTTGCCCTGCTTGATCCGGCCGACGCGCTCGAGTCCGTCGCCGACGAAGTCGTCGTAGATGGACTTCTGCACGAGGGCGCGGGAGGGGCAGGTGCAGACCTCGCCCTGGTTGAGGGCGAAGAACGAGAAGCCCTCGAGCGCCTTCTCGTAGAAGGAGTCGCGCTCGGCGGCCACGTCGGCGAAGAACACGTTGGGGCTCTTGCCGCCCAGCTCGAGCGTGACGGGGATGAGGTTCTCGCTCGCGTACTGCATGATCAGGCGACCGGTGGTCGTCTCGCCGGTGAAGGCGATCTTGCGGATCCGCGGGTGCGAGGCGAGCGGGGCGCCGGCCTCGATGCCGAAGCCGTTGACGATGTTGAGCACGCCCGCGGGCAGCAGGTCGTGGATCAGGTCCATCAGGACGTGGATCGACGCGGGGGTCTGCTCGGCCGGCTTGAGGACGATGCAGTTGCCGGCGGCGAGCGCCGGCGCGAGCTTCCAGACCGCCATCAGGATCGGGAAGTTCCAGGGGATGATCTGGCCGACCACGCCGAGCGGCTCGTGGAAGTGGTACGCGATGGTGTCGTGGTCGATCTCGGAGACGCCGCCCTCCTGGGCGCGCAAGGCGCCGGCGAAGTAGCGGAAGTGGTCGATCGCGAGCGGGATGTCGGCGGCGAGGGTCTCGCGCACCGGCTTGCCGTTCTCCCAGGTCTCGGCGACCGCGAGGAGCTCGAGGTTCGCCTCCATCCGGTCGGCGATGCGCAGCAGCACGTTCGAGCGCTCGGCGGGGCTGGTCTTGCCCCAGCTCGGGAACGCCTTCCAGCCGGCCTCGACCGCGCGGTCGATGTCCTCGGCGGTGCCGCGGGCGATCTCGCAGAAGGGCTTCCCGGTGATCGGGGTGATGTTCTCGAAGTACTGGCCCTTCGCGGGGGCGACGTACTCGCCTCCGATGAAGTGGTCGTAGCGCGAGCGGAACGAGGCGACGGATCCCTCCGTGCCCGGGTTGGCGTAGACCGTGGACTCCGGTTCCTTCGGTGCCTGGTCGGCTACCGGGTCGGCGTACAGCGTCATGTGGACCTCCATCGACGTCGTTGTCGGGTGAGTGCGGGGTGTCGCGCTCGATCCGACCGTACGTCGCTGGAGGTTGCACACCGTTGCACGGGCGCGCGGCGCCGGAGGCGGCGGCGGAGCGCGGGTCAGCGCTGCTCGGCCTCGAGCTCCTCGAGGTGCGCGACGATGCCGGCGCGGCGGGGCGAGCGGCGCGGCAGGATCCGCAGCAGCTCGGCCCAGACCTCGGCGTCGTCGTGGCCGTCGGGCCCGTGCGCGTAGGCGAGCAGCGTCTCGGCAGCGGCGCTCGTGAGCACGGTGGCGCGGACGCGGGCGCGCACCTCGTCGGCGATCGCGCGGACGCCCGGGGCCTCGGAGCCGGGCAGCGGGGCGCCGGCGTAGGCGTCGAGGGCGAGCCGGTGCGCGCCGCGGTCGAGCAGGCCGACCACCTGGCGCGCGTCGAGGTCGACCGGGCTGGCGAGACGGTACGGGCGCGAAAGCGGCACCAGCCGCGGGAGGCGCGGCTCGAGGATCCGGCGCAGGCGCACCATCTCGGCGCGCACGGTGACCACCGCGTCCTCCCGCCCGTAGAGCAGCTGGGCGAGCGCCTCGGCGGACAGGCCCGCGCGGTGCCAGGCGAGGAGGGTGAGGATCTCCGCGTGCCGGGTGGAGAGCTCGAGCTCGACGCCGTCCGCGGTGACGACGCCGGTCTCGCGGCCGAGGACGCGCAGGCTCGGCGCGCGGGCCGCCGCCGGACGGGGTGGAGAGCGGCGGGGCTGCGCACGGCGGGGGCGCTGCAGCCGCTGCACCATCAGCTGGCTCTCGACGGCCGCCGCGGTCGCCTCCATCAGCGGGAGGGTCTGCGGGGCGACGACCTCGGCGCCGCCGGTGATGTCGATCACCCCGAGGATCTCGTGGGTCTCGGGGTCGTGGATCGGCACCGCGGTGCAGCTCCACGGGTGCACGAGGGAGGCGAAGTGCTCGGCGCCGTGGATCTGCACGCCGTGGTCGAGGACGAGGGCGGTGCCCGGGGCGGAAGTGCCGACGTCGGGCTCGGCCCACGCCGCGCCCTCGACGAAGAGCATCCGCTCGGCGGAGCTCTTCAGCGCCTGGTCGCCGTCGATCCAGAGCAGCCGCCCCAGGGCGTCGCCGACCGCGACGAGCACGCCGCTGTCTTCATCCGCGTCGCGGACGAGGAGGCGCCGGATGACGGGCAGCACCGAGGCGAGCGGGTGGCCCATCCGGTACTCGCGCAGCTCGTCGCTCGAGAAGGACAGCGGCGCGGTGAGGCGCTCGGGATCGAGGCGGTGGCGGCGTGCCCGCTCCCAGGAGGCCTCGACCAGCGGGCGGCGGCGACCGCTGCCGGGCAGGGCGAGCCAGGGGTTGGTCATCGGATCCGCCCCTCGTCTGCGATCGGTGAGGCGCTCGGGCGCCGCGGCAGGGCAGAGGCTACTCCGCGAGTCTCGACGGCGCCTCAGGTGCGATGACCCCGGGCCTGCCGCGGCGGGCGCTCCCCCGGCGCGCGGGCAGCGCCAGGAGCAGCACGGCGAGCACGAGCACGGCGATGCCGGCGACGGCGTCGGGGGTCAGCCGCTCGTCGAGCAGGGCGACGCCGAGGAGAGTCGCGGTGGCGGGCTCGACGAGGGTGAGGGTCGACACCGTGGCGGCGGGCAGGAGACGGAGTCCGCGCGCGAAGAAGGTGTAGGCGACCGCCACGGTCACCACGCCCAGCCAGAGCACGGCGGGGACGGAGCCGGCGAGGCGCGCGGGGTCGCCCGCGAGCAGGATCGGCAGCGCGAGCAGCGCGGCCGTGCCGAACTGGGCACCCATCACGGCGGCCGGGCTGAAGCCGCGCTCGAGCAGCAGCTTGCCGCAGACGGCGTAGAGCGCGTAGGCGGCGCCCGCACCGGTCGAGCCAGCGAGACCCAGTGGGGAGACTCCGCCCGCCGCGCCGCCCGTGAGCAGGCCGGCCAGCAGCACGACGCCGATCGCGGCGAGCGCCGTCGAGACGAACCAGCGCGGGCTCGGGGCGGAGCGCAGCAGGAGCCACTCGAGCAGTCCGGTGAAGGCGGGGGCGGAGCCGAGCGCGACGATCGTGCCGACCGCGACTCCGTTCTCGGCGGTGCCGGTGAAGAAGGCGGGCTGGTAGGCCGCGACGCCGGCCGCGCCGAGGAGGACGAGCAGGACCGTCGAGACGCGCGGTCTCCGCATCGCGCGGCGGGGGGCGCGCACCGTCTCGACGCCGAGCAGGGCGGCCAGCAGCGCACCGCCGAGCACGATCCGGGCGGCGCCGAGCGGCAGCGGATCGACGCCCTGCGCGCCGAGCGACTGGGCGGTGCCGGTGGTGCCGAAGCAGACCGCGGCGAGGAGGATCGCGGCGACCGCGGATCGGCGAGACCCCATCTCCGCCCCGTCCCGCGGCCGGGCGGCGCGCGGGCTCCAGTCTGGCAGCGGCGGACCTCCCGCCGTTCAGGTTCCGGGCCCAGGATGGCGGTACGGTCGAAGCGAAGGCGGGTGGAGCATGGGCATCGCGGAACCGTTCGACGTCGAGAGCTACCGTCGCAGCGCGCACGGCAGCCTCCACGACCACTTCTCGATCCGCGAGTTCGAGGAGGCACCGCTGGATCGCGAGGCGATCGTGGCGTCCGCCTACCTCCGGGCTCTCGAGCACGCCGCCGTCGTGCGGGTGCTGCCGCTCGCGCGGGCGCATCCGGACCCGCGGGTGCGGTCGTTCGCGACGACCTGGGCCGCCGAGCGGCACCGGATCGCCGACGCGCTCGGCGAGGTGCTGGCGGCCTCACCGCGGATCCGCGGCATCGACACCGGCCCGGCCGAGCCCCTCCCCCGGCCCCGGCTGCTGCGCGACCGGTCCGCGCGGCTGCTCGCGGGGCCGATCGCCCTCGCGCTGGCGGTCGACGCGCAGATCGCGCTGCACGCCTACCGCCGGCTCGCGCGGCTGTCGCTGCACCCCGAGATGGAGCGGCTGGCCGAGACGATCGCGGCGATCCTGGAGCGGCACGCCGACTTCTTCGGCGAGCTCGCCGGGGACTCGATCGGCCGGCCGCTGCGGCGCCGGATCGTCGCCGCCGCCGTGCTCGCCGCGGTGCGGCTGCCGGTCGGCGAAGCCGCGCTGCCCGAGGAGCTGGCTCGCGAGGGACGCGAGCTGGTCTTCGGCCGCGACGACGGCGGCCTCGACGGGATCGACGCGGGCGTCGTCGCGCTCTACGCGCTGCCCTGCACGGCGGCCCGGCGGCTGCTGCAGCCGCACCGCACGCTGCCGCTGCGCGCGGCGGTGCAGGCGGGGCGGGTCGGTGCCGACGTGGTGGCGGGGGTCCGGGAGCTGCGGCTGCTGATCGCGGACTGAGGCGGCGGCGACCCCGGGAGCCGAGGTGCTCGCGGGCGGTCTCCGCGCTACGCGGATTCCCGCCGGACGAGGCTGACGGGCAGGATCGTCTGCCGGTCGACCTCGCGAGCCTGCATGACGGCGACGACGGTCTCGGCGGCGATGCGGCCCATCTCCGCGAGGGGCTGGCGGACGGTGGTGATCGTGGGGTCCGTGGTGGTCGCGATGGCGACGTCGTCGAAGCCCACGACCGAGACGTCCGTCGGAACGTGTCGTCCGGCTGCCTGGAGGACGTGGATCGCGCCGTGCGCCATGAGGTCGGAGGAGGCGAAGACGCCGTCGAGGTCGGGATGGCGCTGCAGCAGACGCACCATCGCCGTCACGCCGCTCTCGACCGTGAACGCGCCGTGCGCGAGGGGCGTGTAGTCGATGCCCAGATGCTCCAGTTCGTCGCGCCAGCCGCGCAGCCGCTCACGAGCGGGCTTCATGTCGTGGGGGCCCATGATGATGCCGAGTCTGCGACGGCCGGCATCGGCCAGTGCTCGTGCGGCGAGCCGTCCGCCGCCGTAGTTGTCCGCGTCGATCACGATCGCGTCGTCCGCGAGATCGACGCGCGGCCGTCCCACCCATGCGATCGGCGCGGGAGAGTCGGCCAGCTCCTGAGTCACCTGCGTCATCTCGTTCTGCAGGATCACGACAGCCCCGTCGACCACGCGCGTGCGGAGGAGCCGGGCGACGCGCCCTCTGTCGTCGTAGTCCGCGGGCAGCAGGACCGGCTGGACTCCCTGCGCGTGCAGGCTCGCCGCGGCGCCCTTCAGGACCGCCGTGAGGATCGTCCCGGGCAGGCGGTCGAGATCCTCGAAGGCGACGATCAGCGCGATCGAGCCCGCGCGTCCCCCGCGCAGCATGCGCGCGGCGCCGTTCGCCTCGTAGCCCAGCTGCTTCGCGGCGCGCGCCACGGCGGCGGTCATGCCGGCGTCGACGTTGGTCCGGCCCGCGAGCACGCGCGCGGCGGTCGCGCGGGACACCCCCGCGACGCGCGCGACGTCCACCAGTGTCGGTTCGGCCATCGCGTGTCCTTCTGCTCGGGAGGAGCGCTCGCCACGGCGGTGACAGGACTCCTCTCACCCGGGATCGCCCGTCGCGGCGGTGCGAGAGGGCCACGGGTGACGTCCACGTGCTCCAGGGACACAGGATGTCAGAGTTTGCGCAACGCCGGACACGCCAGGAGGTCGCGGACGACGCCACGGCCCGGTTCGCCTGATGTCGGACGCCGCTCCGCCGAAACGCCCATGTCACCTGCCTGGGGTACGGTGACCGCCGGGGTTCCGGAGGAGACGCATGCGCAGGGCAGGACGGGTGGCACGGCGCCTCGGCGTCGGCATCCTCGGCGCGCTCGTGCTCGCGGTCGGCGCGGGGATCCCGGTCTACGTGCTGCCCCCGGTCGATCCGGTGCCGGAGCACGCGGACGCGGTCCTCGTCCTCGGGCCGCCCACCCGCGCGCGCACCGAGCTCGGCCGCGATCTCGTCGAGGCGGGAGTGGCCGACACCCTGGTGATCTCGGTCTGGGCCTCCGACCTCGCCGCGGCTCCGGGCGAGAACGACGTGGTGGCCTGCGACGAGCCGGACATGGAGGTGATCTGCTTCACCGCCGAGCCCGGGACCACCCAGGGCGAGGCCCGCGCCCTCGCCGACGACGCGCGGGCCGACCACTGGGACAGCGTCGTCGTCATCACGCAGACCCCGCACATCGCCCGGGCACGGCTGCTGCTCGACCGCTGCTTCCACGGCGAGCTCTCGATGGTGTCCTCCGGCGAGCCGTACACGCTCGGCGACTGGGCGTACGAGTACGTGTACCAGACCGGGGCGTTCGCGAAGGCGCTGGTCGCCCCCGGCTGCTGAGCCGGCCCGCCGACCCCGCCCGCCGACCCGGCCCGCTGAGCCGGCTCGCCGACCCGGCCCGCCGATCAGCCCAGCAGCTCCCGCACGTCCTCCGCGGTGATGCCGCCGGTCGCCGCCGCGCCGTCGTCGGACATGACGGCCGCGAAGAGCGCGGCCTTCGCCTCCTTGAGCGCCATCACCTTCTCCTCGATGGTGTCCTTCGCGACGAGCCGGTAGACCATCACCGAGCGGGTCTGGCCGATCCGGTGCGCGCGGTCGACGGCCTGCGACTCCGTCGCCGGGTTCCACCACGGGTCGAGCAGGATGCAGTAGTCGGCCTCGGTGAGGTTGAGGCCGAAGCCGCCCGCCTTGAGCGAGATCAGGAACACGCCCGCGTCGCCCGAGCGGAAGCGGTCGATGACCTCGTCGCGCTTCTTGGTCGCTCCGTCGAGGTAGGCGTACTCGACGCCGGCCGCGTCGAGCCGGCCGCGCACCCGGCCGAGGAAGCGGGTGAACTGGCTGAAGACCAGCACCCGGTGCCCCTCGGCGAGCGCGTCGGCGAGCAGCTCGTCGAGCAGGTCGAGCTTGGTCGACGGCACCGTGGCGTGCGCCTCGTCGACCAGGGCCGCGTCGAGCGCGACCTGGCGGAGCACCGTGAGGGCGCGGAAGATCGCGAAGCGGTTCTTCTCGAAGTCGCCGATCAGCCCGAGCACCCGCTGCCGCTCGCGGGCGAGGTAGGTGTCGTAGACCTTGCGCTGGCGCGCGCCGAGCTCGACCTCGATGGTCTGCTCCTGCTTGGGCGGCAGCTCCGTGGCGACGAGCTCCTTGGTGCGGCGGAGCATCAGCGGGCGGATGCGGCGCCGCAGCTGGCTGAGGCGCTCGGTGTCGGCGTCGCGCTCGATCGGCTTCTGGTAGTACTCGGCGAAGCCGGCCGGCGAGGGGAAGAGGCCCGGAGCGACGATCGACAGCAGCGACCAGAGCTCCATCACGTTGTTCTCCATCGGCGTGCCCGTGATGGCGAGCTTGAACGGCACGTCGAGGCGCCGTGCGAGCTGGTGGGTGGCCGACTGGCGGTTCTTGACGAACTGCGCCTCGTCGAGCAGGAAGCCGGACCACTGGATGCCGGCGTAGGACTCGTAGTCGAGGCGGAAGAGGGCGTAGGAGGTGACGACCAGCTCGGCCTCGCCGATCATCGTCGTCAGCGCCTTGCGCTTCTTCTTCGAGGTCTCGTCGACGCCCACCACGCGCAGGTCCGGAGCGAAGCGCTTGGCCTCGCCGACCCAGTTGGGCACGACGCTCGTCGGGGCGACGACGAGGAAGGGGCGCGGCGAGGTGCCGGCGCTCGCGGCGGCCGCGCGCTGCTCCTGCATCACCCGGGTGACCAGCGCGAGCGACTGCACGGTCTTGCCGAGGCCCATGTCGTCGGCGAGCACGCCGCCGAGCTGGTTGTCGTAGAGGAAGGAGAGCCAGTCGTAGCCGAGCTGCTGGTACGGACGCAGCTCGACGGCGAAGCCCTCGGGCAGGGCGCGCGACTCGAGGGCGCCGGTGGCGGTGAAGCCGGAGAGGCCCTCTACCGAGCGGCGCCAGGCCGCGGCCTGCGCCTCGACGACGCCGAGCTCGACCAGCTCGTCCCAGAGCGAGGACTGGAAGCGGCTGATCCGGAGCGTCTCGCTCGGGTCGTCCGAGAGCTCGCGCGCCTCGGCGATCAGCTCGCGGAGGCGGCCGAAGCGCTCGTCGTCCAGGGCGAAGTAGACGCCGCTGGGCAGCACCATGTACTCGTCGCCGCGGGCCAGGGCGAGGAAGATCTCGGCGAGCGGGACCGCCTCGTCGTTGACCGTGACCGAGATCTCGAGGTTGAACCAGTCGCGGCTGTCCGGCTGGGCGACCGTCTGGACGGCGACGACCGGGGCCGTCTCGGCCTCGCGGTACTCGACGCGCTGGCCGATCTCCTCGATCTCGACGGTGCCGAGCTCGCGCAGGCGCTCGACCTCGCCGGTGAGGAAGCCGACTGTCTGCATGCCGCGCAGGTCGAAGGTGGGGCGGAGGCGGCGGCTCGAGGGCGAGACCAGGGCGGGCGTCGACTCCGGGTCGATTCCGGCGCCGCCGAGCGAGTCGAGGATCCGCTGCTCGGCCTCGGCGTCGCGGTAGCCGGACTCGTCGTCCAGGCGCAGCGGCAGGCGCTCGGCCTCGGTGCCGCGGCCGCCCTCGATCCCGTAGCGCCACCACCAGGAGCCGCGCAGGCCCGCGCCCTCGGTGTGCTCGAGGGTGAGGCCGAGCCGCGGCTCGGGGACGGGCGGCGCCTCGAAGGAGCCGTCGCGCGACACGATGTCGAAGAGGCGGTGCAGGCGCTGGTAGTGCTCGGTGAGGAAGGCCGACTCCTCCTGCTCCGGGATGCGGATCGGCTCGTTGCTCCAGAGGAAGGTGCGCGCGGAGGAGACCAGCGGCGCGGCGAAAGGCACGAGCGTGACGGCCTTGCCGCGCAGCTCGTCCCCCTCGTCCCAGGTGTAGAGGCCGACGGCGGGGTCGCCGATGAAGCCGAAGTGCTCGGGCGCCGGGTGGTCGCCGATCGCGACGAGGGAACGCAGCTCGAGGCCGGCCGGCGTGCGGGTGACGTCGATCGAGGCGGTCGCGGTGGTGTCGAGGATCTTCAGCGGGGTCTGGTCGCGGTCGCCCATGACGAGGCCGATGCCGGCGCGGACGGCGCCGTGCAGGGCCGCCCAGATCGCCTCGCTCCGGCACTGGTCGAGGTAGAGCCAGGTGTCGGGCGAGTAGTAGCTGGAGGCGCTGTGCCCCGAGAGCAGGCCCTGCATCTCGCGGACCACGTCGATCTGGCGCTCGTCGTAGTCGTGGCTGTAGTGCAGGTAGCCGAGGTCGCGCCAGCTGGTGCCGGTGCGGACCCAGCGGTCGCGGTCGCCCATCCGCACCGGGCGGACGCCGAGGCGCGGGCGCGGCTCGGGCGGCGGCCGGTAGCTGTTGTAGCGACCGGGCGGGCGGCGCACGGGCTCGCCGGGGAGGAGCTCGAACTGGAGGCCGAGCGGGATGCCGGAGTGCGAGCGCTCGGCGCCGGCGAGCAGCGGCGCGAGGGCGCTGCGCCACTCCGGGACCGCGTCGACGGCGGCCTCGCCGGGGAACGGACCGCTCAGGGCGCCCTCGCGCTCGCGGCGCAGCGCCTCGATCAGGACGGCGGCGACGTGCTTGCACTCGTGCTTGACCGGGCAGCTGCAGGCGCCGCCGAGGAGGATCGAGTGATCGCCCTCGTCGCGCAGCTGCACGCTGACCGCGTAGGGCGAGCGGCCGGAGCCGCGGACCTGGCCGAAGAGCCGGGTGCGGCCGCCGAACCACTGCAGCTCGGCGACGCGGCCCTCGTCGGCGTAGGCGACGCCCTTGTCGAGGGCGGCGGTGCCGACGAGTCCCCGGACGTCCTGCTCGCTGAACGGCTCGCGACCCGCTTGCCCGGGCGCGGCCGAGGGCGGCAGCACCTCTTCGGGGGGACTCCGGCGGGCCATGGACCTCACGCTCTCCGCGCACCGACCGGAGCGCATCCGTCCATTCAACCCGATTCCGGAGGCGCCGGGAGCCGCGGGGCGGGATCCGTGCCCTCGGCGCACGCTCCTACGATGGACGGATGCCCCGCCTGTCGATCGTCTCGGCGCACACCTCGCCCCTCGAGCAGCCCTCGACCGGCGACGCCGGGGGGATGAACGTCTACCTCGCCGGGGTGCTGCCCGAGCTCGCGGCGCTCGGCTGGGACGTCACTGTGCTCACCCGCGGCGAGGGCCTGCGGCGGCTCGCGCCGGGCGTGGCGGTGGTGGGCGTGCCGGTCGAGGCGGCGGACAAGTACGCGCTCGCCGCGTCGGCGCCGACCTTCGCGGCGGCGGCCGGGGCCGCGGACGTCGTGCACTCGCACTACTGGGTGTCGGGGCTCGCCGGGGCGCTGACCGGCGTCCCGCACGTGCACTCGATGCACTCGAACTCGCTGGCGAAGAACGTGCGGCTGGTGCCGGGCGACGTGCAGGAGCCGGAGGAGCGGATCCGCGCCGAGCGCTCGGTGCTGGGCTCGGCGGACGCGGTGGTGGTCGCGGGGGCGTCGGAGCGAGCGGACGTCGTGGACGGCTACGGGGTGGATTCGGCGCGCGTGGTGGTCGTGCCGCCGGGGGTGGATGCGCGGTTCTCGCCGGGTGCCGGCGAGCGTGCGCGGGAGATCGTGCTGCTCGGGCGGGTGCAGCCGCTGAAGGGGCAGCTGCTCGCGGTGCAGGCGCTGGCGCGGATCCCGGCGGACGAGCGGCCGCTGCTGCGGCTGGCGGGCGGGCCGGCGCCGGGGCGCGAGGGCTACCTCGAGGAGGTGCGCGTGGCGGTGCGGGACCTCGGCGTGGACGAGTGGGTGCGCTTCGAGGGCGTGGCCGACCGGGAGACGGCGGCGGTGCTGCTGCGGGGGGCGCGGCTCGCGCTGGTGCCGTCGGCGGCGGAGACGTTCGGGCTGATCGCGCTCGAGGCGGCGGCGAGCGCGACGCCGGTGCTCGCGCGGCGGACGACCGGGCTGGTCGACGCGGTGCGCGACGGCGAGAGCGGCGTGCTGATCGACTCCGGCGACCCCGGGGTGTGGGCGGCGGAGATCCGCCGGCTGCTGGCCGACGACGCCGAGCGCGCGCGGCTCGGCCGCGGCGGCGTGCAGTGGGCGGCGGCGCACACCTGGGCGGCGGCGGCGGCGCGCCTGGACGCGGTGTACCGCGGGCTGCTGCGGCACTGAGGGCGGGCCGCGCTGCATGCTGATCGAGTAGCCCTCGCAGAGGGCGTATCGAGATCCACCGTCGTCCGGTGGGCGGGTCTCGATACGCCGCTGCGCGGCTACTCGACCAGCATGGACGCGGCGGGCCGCCCTCCTCATCGAGCGGGCCGCGCTGCATGCTGATCGAGTAGCCCTCGCAGAGGGCGTATCGAGATCCACCGTCGTCCGGTGGGTGGGTCTCGATACGCCGCTTCGCGGCTACTCGACCAGCATGCAGGGGCCGCTGCGCGGCTCCTCCGCAGGCGGGGCCGCAGCGCGGCTCCTCACGGGGCGGTCAGTCGGCGATGGCCGTCGCGCCCGGGTCGAAGTGGGCGCCGCGGGTGGAGCGGTACCAGGGGGCCAGGCGGTCGGGCGAGACGGCGACCATGGCGGCGCCGGTGAAGCCGGCGTCGTTGCCGAAGCGGGCGGAGACGATCTCGGTGCCGAGGTCGAGGAAGCGGGCGAACTCGTCGAAGACGTGCGCGGCCGCTCCGCCGATCACGAAGAGCTGCGGCGAGAGCAGCATCTCGAGGTGCCGGTAGTAGACGTTGAGGCGGCCCGCCCACTCCTCGAGGGTGATGCCCTCGCGGCGGACGGCGGAGAAGCCGACGCGCGGCTCGAAGTCGGGGCCGTCGATGTGCACGTGGCCGAGCTCGGAGTTGGGGATGACCTCGCCCTCGTAGACCAGCGCGGTGCCGATCCCGGTGCCGAGCGTCGTCAGCAGGCAGAGGCCCTCGCGGTCGCGCATCGCGCCGAACTCGCGCTCGGCGACGCCGGCGGCGTCCGCGTCGTTGACGACGACGACGTCCACGCCGGTCGCCTCGGACAGCAGGGCCTGCGCGTCGATCCCGACCCAGCGCTGCGAGACGTGGGTGGTCTGCCGCACGATGCCGCCGCGGACGATGCCGGGGAAGCCGACGCCGACGGGGGTGCCCGCGATCGGCGAGACGTCGCGGACGATGCCGGCGATGGCCGCGGCGAAGTCCTCGGGCTCCTTGCCGACCGGGTTCGCGACGGCGAAGCGGCGGGCGGCGCGCTCGCCGGTGGTCACGTCGACGAGGGAGGCCTTGATCGAGGTGCCGCCGATGTCGACGCCGACGGCGAAGCGCGGGAGGAGGCCGTCCTGGGGCTGGGTCACGGGTGCTCCGTCTGGGAAGTGGTGGCGAGGACTGACCTCGGGCTCGCGGGAACGCGGACGGCTCGTCGGATCGCGGGATCCTGACGAGCCGAAGGCGATTCTACGAGCCCGAGGTCGGAGCCGGCTCGGAGGTGGCGGCGAGGGCGTCCAGGAGGTAGGCGATCACCGGCTCGTAGAGGTGCACGGCGAGGCCGTCGTCGATCGGGACGACCACCTCGATCGAGCCCTGGGCCTCGGCCACGAAGACGGCGGGGTCGTTGCAGTCGGCGATCGCGATCGTCGGGAGGCCGCGCCGCCCGGAGGCGCCCGCCCAGCCGTGGTCGGCGACGACGAGGTCGGGGCGGATCCCGAGCGCCTCGAGCTCGTCGAGCAGGGCGTTCATCGGCTCGGCCGAGTGGGTGTGCTGGAGGCTGCCGCCGCGGTAGGCGCAGGTGACGCCGCCGGTGCACCAGAGGCGCTGGTGCTCGTCGGCCAGGGTGACCCGGATGCCGTCGGGGCGGGCGAACGGGAGGGTGTTCACGTCGATCACGCGAGCGCCCGCCGCCGTCGCGGCCGCGGCGAGGCGGCGGTAGACGTCGAGCAGGGTCGCGGGGTGCGCGGTGGCGAAGAGGATCAGCGCGCCCTCCTGCACCGCCCGGGCGAAGCGGTCGCGGTAGGCGTCGAGCGCGGCGACGGTCAGTGCGGCGTCGATGCGGTCCTGGCCGTGCTCGAAGGCGGGGTCGGTGCTGATGCCGACCCGCTCCCCCATCAGCGCGAGCAGGCTCTCGACGTCCCAGTGCTCGGCGACGTCGACGCCGTAGAGGTGGGCGGGCTCGCGGGCGGCCAGGCGGCGGAGGTTGCCGAGGTTGCTCGCGCGGCCGGTGAGGACGGCGCCGGTGAGGAGCGACTCGTCGAGGAGCGCGGCGAGCGCGGCGGCGGACAGCGGCATGCGGAGGGGCCTTCCGGTGGGGGTCCCTCGAGCGTAGTTCGAAAGTCGTGCTTGACGAGTGACAGTCACCGATATATCGTTAGTACATCGCCGACAGATCGTGAGCACTCGCTCCGACGGGCGAGACGGATTTCGAAAGGAATCCCCTGACACGAGACGAGACACCATGAACACCAGGAACTCCTTCCACGACCACAGCGACCGCTTCGACCGCTCGCACGGCGACCACGACCACGGCCACGGCGGCCACGACCAGCCCGGCCGGCGCGAGCGCCGCGGCCCCGGCGGGCACGGCCGCGGCTTCGGTCCCGGCTTCGGCTTCGGCCCGGGCTTCGGCGGCTTCGGTCCCGGCTTCGGCGGCCCCGGCTTCGGCCGCGGCGGCGGACGGGCCCGACGCGGCGACGTCCGCGCCGCCCTGCTCTCCCTCCTCGCCGAGAAGTCCTCGAACGGCTACGGCCTGATCAAGGCGATCGCCGAGAAGACGAACGGCTCGTGGCGCCCCAGCCCCGGCTCGGTCTACCCCACGCTCCAGCAGCTCGTCGACGAGGGCCTCATCACGGCCGTCGGCGAGGGCCGCGGCACCGAGTACCAGCTCACCGACGCGGGCGGCACCTACGTGCGCGAGCACGCCGACGAGCTCACCGCCGCCTGGGAGGCCACTCCCGGAGCGAGCGACTCGGACCGCGAGTTCGTCGAGAACTTCGGCAAGCTGATGGGCGTCGTCCAGCAGTTCCGCGGGGCCTCGGAGGCGCAGCGCGCCGCCGCCTCCGCGAAGCTCGACGAGACCCGCCGCGCGCTGTACCTGATCCTCGCGGACTGACGCGGCGGCGCCGCCGGCGGATCTCGATACGCCCGCGGAGCGGGCTACTCGATCAGCGTGAAGGGCACGCCCGCGGAGCGGGCTGCTCGATCAGCATGGATCGCCACGAGACGGCGGAGAACATGTTGGTCGAGTAGCCCCGCAGGGGCGTATCGAGACCCGGCGTCACCAGCAGGACGGGTCTGCAGACCCAGCGTCTTGACGGTGGGGGATCTCGATACGCCCGCGGAGCGGGCTACTCGATCAGCATGAAGGGCACGCCCGCGGAGCGGGCTACTCGATCAGCATGAAGGGCACGCCCGCGGAGCGGGCTACTCGATCAGCATGACGTCACGACGTCAGCGGTAGGAGGCGGCCAGGCGGGCGAGGCCCTCGTCGAGGGTGACCGCCGGCGTCCACTGGAAGTCGGCGCGGGTCGCGCGCTGGTCGAACCAGTGCGCGGTCGAGAGCTGCTCGGCGAGGAAGCGGGTCATCGGCGGCTCGTCGGCCCCCGGGCGCACCGCCCAGACGCGCTCCACGAGCGAGCCCGCGGCGCGCGCGACTCCCGCGGGGACCGACCAGGCCGGCGGCCGCACGCCCGCGGCCCGGCAGATCCCGGCGAGCAGCTCGGCCACCGGCCGGGGCTCGCCGTTGGTGACCACGTACGCACGGCCGTGCACCGCCTCCGCCCGGCCGAGCGCGGCGACGATCGCCGAGGCGGCGTTGTCGATGTAGGTGGAGTCGATCAGCGCCTGGCCGTCGCCGAGCAGCGGCAGCCGGCCGGTGCGGGCGCGCTCGACGATGCGCGCCACGAGCTGGGTGTCGCCCGGACCCCAGACCAGGTGCGGGCGGACCGCCGCGACGGCGAAGCCCGGCGCGTCGGCGCCCAGCGCCAGCAGCTCGGCCCGCGCCTTGGTGCGCGCGTAGTCGCCGCGGGCGCGCTCGGGATCGGCGGGCTCGGCGCCCTCGCCGATGATCGAGGCGCCGGAGTGCGCCACCGACGGCGACGACACCTGGACGAACCGCGTCACGCCCGCCTGTGCCGCGGCGGCCAGCAGCCCCCGCGTGCCGTCGACGTTCACCCGGACGAAGTCGGCCGGATCGCCCGCGAGCGACACCTTCGCCGCGAGGTGCACCACTCCCTCGCGGCCCTCGACCGCGCCCTCGACGGCGCTAGCGTCGGCCAGCGAGCCGCGCACGTCCTCCACCCCGGCCACTCCCGACGGACGGCGCTGGAAGGTGCGGACCTCGTGCCCCTCCGCCACGAGCCCCGCGGCCACGGCGCCGCCGAGCAGCCCGCTCGCCCCGGTGACGAGGACCCTCACGGCGCGACCATCCGGCCGCCGGCGAGGATCGACTCCGCCCAGCGCGCGAGCGCGGCCCGGTCGATCTTGGAGTTGTGCCGGATGTCGGTGGGCAGCGCCGGCACGACGAGCACGGCCGCGACCGGTGCGCCCACGGCCGCGCGGACCTCGGCGGCGAGCTCCTCGGAGGCGAGCTGCGTGCGGCGGGCGCCCTCGTGCCGCTCGACGACCGCGACGAGCTGCGCGACTCCGCGGGGCCCGACGCCGACGATCGCGGCGCGGGAGACGGCGGCGACGCGCGCCTCGATCCGCTGCTCCGGCCCGACGGGCGTCACGACGCCGTCGGCGGTGACGATCATGTGCGGCAGGCGGCCCTCGACCCAGAGCCGGCCGTCGGCGTCGATCCGCCCGACGTCGCCGGTGCGGTGCCAGCGCTCACCTGCGACGGCGCCGACGCGCGCGGCGCGGTCGGTCAGCCAGAGCCGCTCGTAGTGGTCCTCGACGTGCCCGGCCGAGACGACGATCTCGCCGGTGACGCCGACGAGCTCGGCCGGCTCGGGAGCCGCCTGTCCGTCGTCGTCGAGCGGCGCGATCCGGAGGCGGACGCCGGCGGCCGGCACCCCCACGCACACTCCCCCGCGCGGATCGTCGTCCGCGGCGGCCGCGCGGATGCCCTCGAGCGACGCGTCGGTGAGCAGCAGCCCCTCGGTCATCCCGTAGGGCGTGCGGGCCGACGCGTTCGGCATCAGCGCCTGGGCCTGCGCGAGCAGTCCCTCGGCGACGGGGGCGCCGGCCGAGAGGAAGGTGCGGACGCCGGCGAGCGCGCGGTGGTCGTCGGCGTCGAGGTCGCCGGCGGTGGCGACCACGTTGGCGAGCGCGGCGGGCGAGAGGAAGAGGACGGTCGCGTCGACGCGCGCCGCTGCGGCCGCCACCGCCCGCGCGGTCAGCGTGCGCGGGGAGGTGACGTCCATGTCCGGCGTCGCGGAGCGGGTGCCGAGCGCCGGGCCGAGCAGGGCGAACGGCGCGAAGCCGGCGACGAGCCCGGTCCCCGGTCCGATGCCGTACTGCCGGGCGAGTGCGTCGCGCACCCCGGCGAGCTGGCGGTGCGTGTAGACGACGCCCTTCGCCGGTCCGGTCGAGCCGGAGGTGAAGAGGATCGCGGCGGTCGCGTCGGCCGCGGGCGGCTCGCCGAGCGCTTCGGCGGAGGCTGCCAGTTCCGCACGGCCGAGCTCGATCAGCTGCCCGAGCGAGGTGTCGACGCCGAGCGCGAGGGCGGAGGCGCGCGGCAGCGTCTGCGTCGAGACGCGACCGCCCGGCCAGCCGAGCGCCCGGGCGACGGTGAGCCCCGGCAGCGCCCCGACGACGAGGTCCGGCCAGGCGCCGCGGACGGCGCGGGTCAGCCCGCGCAGGCCGAGGCCCGCGTCGGCGACGACCACGACGGCCCCGATCCGCAGGCAGGCGTAGAGCAGGGCGGTGAGGTCGGCGCCGGGCGGCACGAGCAGCGAGACGCGGTCGCCGGGCGCGACTCCCGAGGCGCGGAGCCCC
Source organism: Rathayibacter sp. VKM Ac-2857 (assembly GCF_013205025.1). Classification (GTDB taxonomy): domain Bacteria; phylum Actinomycetota; class Actinomycetes; order Actinomycetales; family Microbacteriaceae; genus Rathayibacter. The sequence goes on from NZ_JABMLE010000002.1 coordinate 729,852, forward strand.
GCGGCCAGCTCGCGGACCCGCCGCGAGAGCAGCCGCCAGGACACGGAGCGCGGGCCGCCTCCCCCGGGCGGCGCCATCTCGACCAGCGCGAGCGAGTCGTCCTCGACCCGCTCGTCGAGGTGCCGCCAGAGCGGCTCGATCGGCACCGTCGGGCGGTGCACGTCGGGCGCCTGGACGCCCGCGGTGACGTCGCCGAGCCAGGTGAGGACCGCGGCGGAGTAGTCGACGTCCTCCGCGAGCAGGTGGCCGGTGCCCTCGAAGCGGTGCACCTGCGCGTGCGGGAGGCGGTCGACGAGGTCGTCGAGGTAGCGGTCCGAGAAGATCGGGTCCAGCGGGCCCCAGAGCAGCAGCGCGGGGGTCTCGAGCGCGCGGACTCCGGACGCGATCCGCTCCAGCTCGGCGTGGCTCGGGTGCGCGGGGCCGACCGGGATGTCGGCGACGAACCCGCCGACGCCGCCGCGTCGCTCCGCCGAGCGGTAGGGGGCGCGGTAGCCGTCCTTGACGGCCTTCGGGATCGCGGGGTGCCCGAGGGCGAGCGTCGTCTCGAGGAACGCGGGCGTTCCGACCGTGGAGGCACCGAGCACGCCCGAGGCGAGGGCGAGCCGCAGCGGCGCGGGGATCGGCGCGTCGGCCGGCTGGTGGATCGCGGTGTTGAGCAGCATCGTGCCGCGCAGGAGCCCCGGGTGGTCGACCGCCCAGCCGAGCGAGACGACTCCGCCCCAGTCGTGGCCGAGGGTGACGACGTCGGTCAGGCCGAGCACGTCGGTGAGGTTCGACAGCTCGCGGACGCGGTCGGCGAGGGCGTGCAGCTCGCCGGTGCGCTCGGAGAAGCCCATCTCGAGCTGGTCGACGGCGACGACGCGCCAGGCCGGCTCACCGCGGCGGGCGGCGGCCACGGTGGCGGCGGCGAGGGCACGCCAGAGGTAGGACCAGGTCGGGTTGCCGTGCACGCAGAGGATCGTGCCGAGCGGCTCGGCGTCCCCCAGCGCGTCGGCGGTGTCGAGCAGGTGCCAGCGGCGCGGGACGCCGTGCGCGTCGGGCGCGTCGACGAGGCGCGACCAGGACGGATCGAGGCCGTCCAGTCCCGCCGGCGGCAGCTCCGCCGCCGAGGTCGAGCCGAGCGCGCGGCGGATCCTGGCGGCCGGGTGCCGGCCGGCGGCGGCGCTCACCAGGCGATCTCGAGCATCGCGGTGTTGATGCCGGAGCCGACGCCCAGCAGCAGGACGCGGTGGCCCGGCTCGAGGGTCTTCGACTCCTGCGCGAGGGTGATCGGGATCGACGCGGGGCCGACGTTGCCGAGCGTCGGGTAGGTGGTGGGCACCAGCTCGGGGTCGATGCCGACGGCCTTCACGAAGGCGTTGGTGTGCACGTCCGACACCTGATGCATGATGTAGCGGTCCATCCCGCCCCAGCTCCAGTCGCGCTTCGCCTCCTTCCAGGCGGAGACGACGAGCTCCATGCCGCCCTTGAGCAGCGCCTTCGCGTCGGTGAACATCCCGTCGACGCTGCCGACGCAGAGCTCGTTGAACTGGGTGGCCGCGCGGGTGATGCCGCCGAGGATCCGGTGGCCCTTGGGGTGCTCGTCGGCCGGGCCGAGGATCGCGGCCGCGGCGCCGGACCCGAGGGTCAGGCTCGCGAACTCGCTCATGAAGTCCTTGCGCTTGATGCCCTCGCGGCTGAGGCGCTCGATCGTGTTGACCTGGATCTCGTCGGCGTCCTCGCCGTCGATGATCATCGCGTACTTGATCTGCCCGGAGTCGATCAGCTGAGCCGCGAGCGTCATGCCGTTGACGAAGCCGAGGCAGGCGTTCGCGATGTCGAAGTTGATCGCGGAGGAGGGCAGGCCGAGCCCGTGGTGCAGGCGCACGGCGACCGAGGGCTCGAGGTGCTTGCGGGTGACCGAGGTGTTGATGATCAGCCCGATCTGGTCGGGCCGGATGCCGGCCTCGGCCAGCGCGCGCTTGCCCGCCTCGATCGCGGCGCCGTCGAAGCCCTGCTCGGGGCCCCAGTTGCGCCGCTCCTGCACACCGGCGACGCGCTGGAGGAGTCCGGTGGGGAGTCGCAGCCGCTTCAGCGCCGGCGCCAGTCGCGCGTCGATCTCTTCCGACGTGGTCACCCGGGGGGCCATCGTGGTAGCGACGGACAGCAATGCGACGTTGCGGTGCGTGGTCGTTGCGTTTCCGTCCAACGGAACTCCCTATCGAGTTGTCGATCTCGGCATGTGCCCCCGTGATTTTACGCTGTCGTTCCCCCGACGCTTGCTGGACACCGGCTGGACGCCAGCGACATGCACACTCCGGGGGCCTGCTGCGCGCTCTGGCGCGGAATCGCGCGCGTTCTCGACGGTGTCCTCCGGGGTGGCCACAGGCGACCCTCCGGTGTCAACCACCCGGCGCTCGGCAGCGGGAGTCGCGTCAGGTCCCCATCGCCCAGGGCTCGCGGTCGCCGCGGAGGCGGGCGGCGAGCGCCATCGCCTGCTCGTCGGTGAGGGTGGCGACGTAGTCGACGACGCCGCGGGCGCGGCCGAGGCGCTGCAGCGACTCCGCGTCGACGCGCGGGCGGCCGCGCTCGCCGGCCGGCAGCCAGTCGGGGCGGTCGGCGCGCAGGCGGAAGTAGCCGTCGGTCGCCAGCTCGATGAGGTCGAGCAGCTTCTGCGGGGCGCGCGGGCCGTCACGCGGATCGTCCAGCCAGGCGTCGAGGTGGGTGACCAGCGTCCCGAGCACCTGCGACTGGCCGCGCTGGTAGGTCGCGAAGTCGGGCCGGTCGATCACGAAGCGGGTGTGCACGAACTTCAGCACCGCGACGTCGTGCCAGGCGTCGGGCAGGAGGGTCAGGTGCCCCGAGCGCACGTTCGGCTCGGCGAGCACGAGCACCGAGCGCTGCAGCCGCCCGATCCAGGAGGAGACGAACGACTCGATCGCCCGCTCGGTGCGGGTGGAGCCGTCGAACGGCACCGCGAGCAGCCCCTCCACCAGCTCGGCCGAGACGCGCTCGACGGAGGAGCGGAAGTGCTCGTCGCTGGCGATCCACGGGTCGCGCGCCACCAGCCTCCGCCGCAGCATCTCCAGCGAGTGGCCGGGCGCCCGCGCCCAGAGCTCGTCCGCGTCGAGGGCGGCCAGGGCGTTCTGCTCGCGGAGGAACGCCCGGAACTCGACAGCCACAGCCGCCTGCTGCAGCACGCCCGCGCGGTAGAAGTCGTCGAGGTCGTGCAGCGAGTAGGCGATGTCGTCGGCGACGTCCATCACCGAGCACTCCAGCGTCTGCTGCCAGGGCGCGATCGCGGTGAAGCCGGTGCGGGAGTCGAGCAGGTCGTCGAGGTCGAGGGTGTAGGCCGAGAACTTGGGCGGCGCTGTCTCCCAGCGGCTGGCGGTCGAGCCGCGCGGCAGCTCGGTCGGGTCGGCGGTCTCGAGGTCCGGGCGGCAGACCGTGCGGCCCCACGGGTACTTGAGCACCGCGGCGCGGGAGGCGGCGGTGAGGTTGAGCCCCGCCTCGACCGTCTCGCAGACGTCGAGCTCGGAGAGGATCCGGAACGACTGCGCGTTGCCCTCGAAGCCCTCCTCGAGGCCGAGCTTCTCGCGGGCGAGGCGGTCGAGCGCCTGCTCGCCGAGGTGCCCGAACGGCGGGTGGCCGAGGTCGTGCGCGCTGGCCGCGGCCTGCACCACGACCGGGTCGCAGCCGCCGAGGCGCTCGACCAGCTCGCGCTGGGCGGTGTCGGTGGTGGTCAGCTGCATCGCGATCGCGCGGGCGACGGCGGTGACCTTGATGGAGTGGGTCAGCCGGTTGTGCACGACCTGGCCGACGCCGGAGGGCGAGATGACCTGCGTGACCGCGGAGAGCCGGGCGAAGTAGGGCGAGAAGCGGATCCGCTCGAGGTCGACCCGGTACTCCGGGAACTCCTCGCCGGTGGCGAAGCGGTCGACGGGCTCCGGAGTGCGCCGGTCGCGGCGGGTGTCGTGCGCCCGGTCGTCCGTGTGCGCGCGGTCGGTGTGGGGCAGTGCCGGTGTCGCCTCGTGCATGGGCCCACCCTACGGGCGGAGCTCCCCCGGCTCCCCGCGGCCCGGCTCGTCCCGCCCCGACTCGTCCCGCTCGAAGCGACCGCGAGGCGCCACCGCGATCAGCACGGCGGCGGCCACGACCGCGCCGAGGACGTACGCGGCGATGTCGAGCCAGGAGAAGGTGCTGCCGACGACGAGGCGCAGCGGCGGCCACAGCTCGACCAAGCGGGCGGCCGCTCCGATCGCCTGGAGCTGCTCCATCGCGATCGACCAGGCCAGCGCGACACCCGCGGCGGTCACCGCCGGGAGCCGCGGCAGCAGCACGCAGACGAGCAGCGCGACGAGCACGACGTAGAGGACGCTGCCGGCGAGGTCGGCGAACAGGCCGACCAGGAGGAAGCGCAGTGCGAGGCCGAGCGCGAGCGCGCCGAGGGCCGCGAGCGCGAACGGCAGCCGGGCCCTCATCGCGCCTCGCGGGCGCGGCGCACCCGGTCGAGGGCGAGGAGGAAGGTGCGGTCGTCGGCGACGGTCCAGCCGAGCGGCCCGGGGGAGGCGACCACGAGCGGCACCAGCACGCGGCGGCGCGCCCGCGCGGCGAGGGCGGCGGCGGAGGCGCGGGCCGCGTCGGAGACCAGGCCCCGGAAGCCCTGCCCCGCGGCGGCCCCCCGCTCCGGCCGTGCCGCCAGCACGGAGAGCACGACGGCCCGGACGCGGAACGCCCCGTGCGCGACCGTGCCGACCTCGACCGAGAGCACGTCGGTCCAGTCCGCGATGGCCAGCGCGTCGGCGCGCTCCCCGGCGAGCGCCGGTCCGTCGACACCGAGGGTGACGACGCCCGTGGCGTCCGGCGCGACGGCGGCGGCCGGGGCCGCGATCCGCCGCAGCGCCCGGTCGAACTCCCGTCCGCGCAGCAGCGCGATGCCGTCGGCGACGGCGGCGAACTCGGCCAGCCGCCGCCGGTTCTCCGGGGACGCCTGCCGCAGCTGCGCGGCGAGCGCGGCCCGCGCGCGGCGGACCTCGGCCGGCGAGGTGATCAGCGCGGTCGGCTCGAAGCGGCGGCGTGGCGGCAGCGGGTCGGAGGGCAGCGGATGCGCGGAGGCGTGCGGCGGCGGAGCGCCCCAGTCGGGTGTCTGTGCTGCGGCCATGTCCCCTCCTCCGGCGCGCTCGGGATCGTGATCGTCCTCCGGAGATTCTCTCCCCTCGCGCCTCCGCCTTGCCCGCGAGAAGCGCCGGGTCTACGATGGGGAGTACCCCCGGGGGGTATCTAGAACCGCCGGGCCCCCGCCCCACGCAAGGAGAACAGCATGACCGCGCACCTCGACCTCGGACTCACCGCCAAGGGCGCCGCCGGCGGATCCGGGGGTGGCTGCGGCTCGAGCGGCGCCTGCGCCTGCGGCGGCCACGCCTCCGCGCACGGTGGCCACGCCTCCGCGGGCGGTCGCCACGCCTCCGCGGGCGGCGCCTCCACGCAGAGCTTCGGCGTCGCCGGGATGACCTGCGAGCACTGCGTCCGCAGCGTCACCGAGGAGCTCGCCGCCTACCCCGAGGTCGACAGCGTCGACATCTCGCTCCTCCCCGACGGCGTCTCGACCGTCACCGTCGGCTCCTCCCGTCCGCTCGGCCGCGAGGAGATCGCCGCCGCCGTCGCCGACGCCGGGTACCGCCTCGCGCCGCTGGCCTGACGTGGCGGACGCAGCCCCGACCGGCCGCACAGAGGCACCCGCCGAGCTCGAGCTCGCGATCGGCGGGATGACCTGCGCGTCCTGCGTCGCCAAGGTCGAGCGCCGCCTGGACGCCCTCCCCGGCGTCCGCGCGAGCGTCAACCTCGCCCTCGAGCGCGCCACGCTCGCGCTGCCCGAGGGCACCACGGCCGCCGATGCGATCGCCGCGGTCGAGGCCGCCGGCTACACGGCGACGGTCACCGGAGCCGCGCCCGTCGCGGACGACGGCGCGGACGACGGCACCCCCTCCCGTGAGGAGGAGGCCGCCGAGGCCGAGCGCCGCGTCCTGCGCACCCGGCTCACCGTCTCGGCCCTGCTGGCCGCGCCGGTCGTGCTGCTGTCGATGATCCCCGCGCTGCAGTTCACGAACTGGCAGTGGCTCTGCCTCACCCTCGCCGCGCCCGTCGCGATCTGGGGCGCCTGGCCGTTCCACCGCACCGCCTGGCGGGCGCTGCGGCACGGCACGACCACGATGGACAGCCTGATCAGCCTCGGCACCACCGCCGCCTTCGCCTGGTCGCTCTACGCCCTCTTCCTCGGCGACGCCGGCCGCCCCGGGATGAGCATGCCCTTCGAGCTGCTCGGCACCCGCTCCGGCCACGACGAGATCTACCTCGAGGTCGCCGCCGCGGTCCCCGTGCTGGTGCTGGCCGGCCGCTGGCTCGAGGCCCGCTCCAAGCGCGACGCCGGTGCCGCCCTGCGCGCGCTGCTGCGGCTCGGTGCGAAAGAGGCGACCCGCGTCGCGGCCGACGGCTCCGAGGAGCGCGTCCCCGCCGCCGCCCTCGCGGTCGGCGACCGCCTGCGCGTCCGGCCCGGCGAGGTCGTCGCCGCCGACGGCACCGTCCTCGACGGCTCGAGCGCCGTCGACGCGAGCCTGCTCACCGGCGAGAGCGTGCCGGTCGAGGTCGGCCCCGACTCCGTCGTCACCGGCGGCGTCCTCAACGCGCACGGCGTGCTCACCGTCCGGGTCGACCGCGTCGGCTCCGACACGACCCTGGCCCGCATGGGCCGCCTCGTCTCGCAGGCGCAGGCCGGCAAGGCGCGGGTGCAGCGTCTCGCCGACCGCGTCTCCGCCGTCTTCGTGCCGGTCGTCGTCGTGCTCGCGCTGGCGACCCTCGTCGGCTGGCTGCTCGCCGGAGCGGACCTCGCCGCCGCCGTCTCGCCCGCCGTCGCCGTGCTGATCGTCGCCTGCCCCTGCGCGCTCGGGCTCGCCACCCCCACCGCCGTCCTCGTCGGCACGGGCCGCGGCTCGCAGCTCGGCATCCTGATCCGCGGACCCGAGGTGCTCGAGACGAGCCGCCGCGTCGACACCGTCGTCCTCGACAAGACCGGGACGCTCACCACCGGCGCCTTCACCGTCTCGGCGGCGAGCGACGACGAGTCGCTCCGCCTGCTCGCGGCCGTCGAGCGCGGTTCCGAGCACCCCCTCGCCGCGGCGATCGTGCGCGGCGCGGAGGAGCGCGGGCTGACCGTCCCGGAGGCGACCGGCTTCCGTGCGAGCGCCGGCTTCGGCGTCCGGGCCCGGGTCGACGGCCGCCTGGTCGTCGCCGGACGCCTGCGCTGGCTCGACGAGCAGTGGGGCTACGCGCCCGGCGACCTCGCCGCCCGCGCCGAGCAGGCCGCGGCCGACGGCGGGACCGTCGTCGGGATCGGCTGGGAGGGCGAGCTGCGCGGCTTCGCCGTCCTCCGCGACGAGCCGCGGCCCGAAGCGGCCCGCACCGTCGCGTCGCTCCGCTCTCGCGGACTGCGGGTGCTGATGCTCACCGGCGACAACCCGCGCGCGGCCTCGGCCGTCGCCGCCGCGGTCGGCCTCGACGAGGTCGTCGCCGAGGTGCTGCCGGAGGAGAAGCTCGCGGTGATCGAGCGCCTGCGCTCCGAGGGCCGCACGGTCGCCTTCGTCGGCGACGGCGTGAACGACGCGGCCGCCCTCGCCGCGGCCGACCTCGGCATCGCGATGGGCGCCGGCTCCGACGCGGCGATCGAGGCGAGCGATGTGACCCTCGTCGGGAACGATCTCGCCCGGGTGCCCGACGCGCTCCGACTCGGCCGGCGGACCCTCGGGGTCATCCGGGGCAACCTGTTCTGGGCGTTCGCCTACAACGTGGCGGCGATCCCGCTGGCGATGGCGGGCCTGCTCGGCCCGCTGGTCGCGGGGGCGGCGATGGCGTTCTCCAGCGTCTTCGTGGTGCTGAACAGCCTGCGGCTGCGCTCGTTCCGCGCGGAGTGACGTGCGCGGAGCGACGTGGTTGGCTGGGGGCATGCGCACCGAGACCCGCCAGGGCGTCCCCCTCCTCCTCGTCGACGACGACGGGCCCGCCCTCTCCACCTCGGAGGACGCGCTCGCGGTCATCGGCGAGATCTACGGCAGCGACGCCGAGACGATCGTCGTCCCGGTCGGCCGCCTCGACCCGGAGTTCTTCCGGCTCCGCTCCGGCATCGCCGGCGAGTTCGTGCAGCGCTTCGTGATGTACGGCAAGCGGCTCGTGGTCGTCGGCGACATCACCGAGCAGGTCTCGGCCTCGAGCACGCTGCACGACTTCGTCGTCGAGTCGAACAGCGGCGACCACCTCTGGTTCGTCCCCGCGCTCGACGCCCTCGACGCGCGGCTCGGCGCCTCCCCGACGGCCGAGGAGCCCGGCGCCGACGGCGGGGTGGAGCCGACCCCCGGCCCCGCGCGCTGATGCTGCGCCTGGACGGCCCGGTCCGGCTGCTCCTGCTCGCCGACACGCACCTCCCCAAGCGCGCGAAGGCGCTGCCCGACGAGGTCTGGCAGGCGGTCGACGAGGCCGACCTCGTCGTGCACGCCGGCGACTGGGTGGACGAGGCGACGCTCGACGCCCTCGAGGCGCGGGCACCGCGACTGCTCGCCGTCTGGGGCAACAACGACCCCGCCGGGCTCCGGACGCGCCTGCCCGAGGTCGCGCGGGCGGAGATCGCGGGCCTCGACGTCCGCGTCGTCCACGAGACCGGCCCCGCGGCGGGGCGGGAGGCGCGCGCCGACATCGCCCACGCCGGCGCCGACCTGCTCGTCTTCGGCCACAGCCACATCCCCTGGGACTCGCGGACCCCGACCGGGATGCGGCTGCTCAACCCCGGCTCGCCGACCGACCGCCGCCGCCAGCCCGCCGGCACCTACCTCACCGCGGTCGCCGACGCCGGCGAGCTGCGCGACGTGCGCCTCGTCGCACTCCCGGTCCGCGTCCCCGCCCGCTGAGGACGCCCTGGGCACCGCGACCTTCGAGACCGCTCAGCCGCGGGACGACCCGTTCCGGTCGTCGGCGCAAGGGGGTCACAGCGGAATACGGTCGGCCTAAGCTCTCGGAGATGACCAGCTCACACGACCACCCCGATTCCGCGCACCTGCGTCCGGACGGTCTCGACGACGCCACCGTCGCTGCGCTGGGCAAGCTCTCCGAGGCGCTCGAGACCGTCGAGCACGCGCGCGGTCTCCTCTACGGCTTCCACCGGCTGACCGGCGCCGCCGATCTCGCCCTCGGCGAGGCGGTCGACGCCTTCCGCGAGGCGGGGCGCGACGCGCTCGCCGACTCCCTGGAGAAGGAGCTGGTCGGCCGCAACGTCATCGAGGGCCGCTGGACCTTCCAGATCGTCGAGGACTACGACGACGGCTACTACGCCGCCTTCCGCGAGCAGGAGCGCGCGGCGCGCGACGAGCTCGCCGCCGGTCGCCGCCACCTCTTCGAGTCCGAGATGAAAGAGGACCGTCGCTCGCACGGTCTCCGCCACCACGAGTCCCGGCCGGGTCCCGAATGAACTCCGTGATCCGGATGCACGCCTCCCCGATGCGCGTGCGCGCCGTCACCCCCGGCTCCGACCGGCGCGGGACGCCGACGCCGAGCACCACGACGCGGCGCACCAGCCTCAGCATCGACGGCCGCCGCTTCCTGCTCGCGCTCTCCTTCGACACCGAGGAGCTGGAGAAGAAGCTCGTCGAGGCGGTCCGCGACCGCGGCGGCATGGTGAGCTTCACCGTCGCGGGCGACCGCGAGGTCTGCGTGCTCGTCTCCCCCGGCGTCGCCGTCATCCTCGAGCACGAGGAGGTGCCGGACGACGAGTTCGAGCCGGACGACGCGGTGCAGTACGACGACGTCGAGTACCTGACCTAGGCGCGGGCCGCTTCTGCGCGGCTCCGCTCCCGCGTCGCATCGCACCGTCCGCGGCTTTCGCGCTCTCCATTATTGACACGAGTAAACTCTGGTGCTGAACTGGGTCCGCCGCGCCACCGATCGTCGTCGGCACTAGGAGAAAACCATGACCTTCACCCTCGGAATCGTCGGCGCCGGCCAGTTCAGCCGCCACTTCGCCGATCTCTTCCACCGCCACCCCGGAGTCGGCGCGATCACCGTGACCGACGTCCTCGACGGCCGCGCGGAGACGCTCGTCGAGTCGGAGGGACTCGCCGGGACGCACGAGAGCTTCGAGGCGATGCTCGCCGATCCGGCGGTCGACGCCGTCGCCCTGTTCACGCAGCGCTGGACGCACGGACCCCTGGTGGCCCGGGCGCTGCGCGCGGGGAAGCACGTCTACTCCGCCGTCCCGATGGCGAGCGACGCCGACGAGATCGCGGAGATCATCGACCTCGTCTCCGCGACCGGCCTGACCTACATGATGGGCGAGACCAGCCAGTACAACCCGGCGACGGTCTTCGCGCGGCGCAAGTACGAGGAGGGCGCCTTCGGCCGGGTCTTCTACCTGGAGGGCGACTACCTCCACGACATGGACCACGGCTTCTACGACGCCTACCGCTACAGCGGCGGCGAGGACTGGAAGGCGACCGCCAGCTACCCGCCGATGTGGTACCCGACCCACTCCATTGGCGGCGTGCTCGGAGCCGTGCCGAGGCACGCGACCAGCGTGAGCTGCACGGGCATGCGCGACCACCTCGACGACGGGGTCTTCGACACGGACGTCAGCATGTTCGGCAACGACTTCTCCAACATGACCGCGCTGTTCGAGCTCGACGGCGGCGGCTCCATGCGCATCAACGAGTTCCGCCGGGTCGGCTACCCGTCCTTCCTCCGCGAGAGCCGCTTCCGCTTCTTCGGCACCGCCGGCGTGTTCGAGCAGCTCGTGCAGACGAGCGTCTGGCAGACCGGCGAGGGAGTCGAGGACGTGACCGAGCAGCTCGCCACGACCGCGACGATGGCGGACGACGATCCGCGCCTCGAGAACGTCTCCCCCGCGCTGCGCGCCGCCTTCGTCAGCGGCCACGCGCCGGTGCACGAGGAAGAGGCCGCGCGCCTGCCCGGCGAGCTCGAGGGCTCGCCGAACGGGCACGAGGGCTCGCACCACCTCCTGGTCGACGACTTCGTCCGGGCCGTCACGACCGGCACCCTGCCGACGGTGAACGCGTGGGTCGCCGCCCGCTACACGCTGCCCGGGCTCGTCGCGATGGAGTCGGCACGCCAGGACGGGGCGCGACTGCCCATCCCCGACCACGGCGACGCCCCCGTCGCTGTCGGAGCGCCGCTGCCGGTGCCGGCACGGGTCTGACGCGCTGAGCGGGGGCGGGCGCAGTGCCCGCCCCCTCTCACAGCGCCGGGTCCGGGCTCCCGGCGAGGAACGGCTCGAACGGGTCGGCACCGTCGGGGCCGACCCAGTCGTACTCGAGGACCTCGTCGCCCGCCGACCACCGCGACGGCGTGGGCGAGTGCAGCCAGTCGAGCGGAGCGACTCCCCCGGGCGTGCCGCCGTCCAGCGCCAGCCGCAGCGCCTGCGCGAGGTCGGCGTCGACGGCGTCGGTCCGCGTCGCGGGATCGACGGAGACGAAGAGCGCGGTCCCGCTTCGGGCGATCAGGTCGAGGAAGCGGCGGTTGAGCGCCCAGTCGGTGGCGGTCGTGCTGGGCACGCAGTCCGCATCGAGGGTGAAGAACGCGTCGTGCTGCGCCAGGCGGAACGCCAGGGCGTTGACGCCGACGCGGCGGGTGCGGTCCCAGTGCAGGCCGGAGGTGTCGTCGCCGACCCGCTGCGCGTGCACGAGCCCGGCAGCGAGGTGCCCGACGACGTTGCAGCCCAGCACCAGCGCCTCGCCGGCGGCGGCGCGCACCGTCGCGTAGAAGCGCACGAGCGCCTCGGCCGTGGTGACCGAGGGGTCGTGCAACGCGGGCCCGGAGCCGGGCGCCGCGCCGAAGTCCGGACCCCACGCGCCGAGGAGGTCGTAGGTCGAGAAGTCGTGCTTGATCAGCTCGAAGCCCCAGGCGCTGAACCGGGCCGTGTCCTCCGCGACGAGCTCGAGCACGGCGGGCGAGCTGGGATCGAGGGCGAGGGCCCCGTCGCGCCGGGCGCGGATCCCCTCGATCGACTCCTCCCGCGTCAGCAGCGGCCGGAACCAGACCCCCGGCCGCACGCCCTCCGCCCGGACGGCCTCCGCCGCCGCGGCCATGTCGGGGAAGCGGTCCGGGCGACCCGCCCGCCAGGGACCGGCGGAGGCCGCGAGCCCGTCGGCCGTCCCGGCGGAGCTCCAGCCGTCGTCGACGACTCCGAACGGGCGCACCGCGTGGTCGCCGACGAGCTCGGCGATGGTCCGCGCGTCGCGGACGACGGCGGCCAGGCCGAAGTCGCGGCCGTAGGCGTAGTACCAGTTGTTCGCGCCGACCAGGGGTCCGCCGGCGGTGAGCGGCTCCGGGCAGAGCCGCCGGAGGAGCGAGCGCTGGGCGGCGAGCGCCCCCTCGTCGCCGGAGATCACGTGCACGACGGCCGCGGTCAGCGTCCGGTCGCCGGGGACGGCCGCCGCGCCGCCGCTGCGCAGGTCGAGGATCAGGGTCACCCCGCGCCGGTCGACCTGCCAGAAGGCGAAGGACGCGCCGCCCACCTCGACGCCCCAGCCGTCGGTCGTGCCCGTGCGGGGACGGTGCACGAGGGCCGTCCAGGGCAGGATCCGCTCGGCGCGGACGCCGCGCCACTCGAGCTCGCCGTAGGAGCGCTCCCACGCGTCCCCGAGCACCAGGCAGTCCTCGGGGATCGCGCGGGCCCAGCGCAGCCGCACCCTCGACACGGCCGCGACGGCATCGACGTCGATCCGGAGACCGCCCGAGGCCGCCTCGCCGAGGTGGACGCGGACGCCCGATCCTCGGACGTCGGCGAAGGCGCCGTCGGGGTCGATCTGCACGTCGATCCGCGCGGGATCGCCGGGTGAAGTCGTCATCACTGCTCTCTCTCCGACCCGGCAGCACTGCACGGAGCCGAGGTCGACAGTAGTCATGTCCGAACATTCTTCCCAGTCTTGAATCCGCCCGGTTACTCGTGTAGCTTCCTTCGCAGCACGCTCCCCCGCATCGCGGAACGGGCGCCTCTCCCCCTGCTCGGACTATGACGAAGGAGTCATCTCTTGCTGCTTTCACGACGGTCGAACGCGCGACGAACCGGGTGCGGACGATGACGGCTCTCCGCGAGGGACGCACCCGCCAGGGCGCCGCCGCGGTCCGGATCCGCCCCACGATGTCGCTCGGCCGGCGCCGGGCGCGCCGCTCCGAGCTGCTCGTCGCGCTCGCCTTCATCCTCCCGGCCGCCGTCGGCTTCGGAGCCTTCTACGTCGTCCCGACGATCCGCGGCATCTACCTCAGCTTCACGGACTACAACCTGATGAGCGCGCCGTCGTACATCGGCTTCGACAACTACCTCCGCCTGGCGAAGGACCCGCTGTTCTGGAACTCGGTCGGCGTCACCCTCGAGTACGTCCTGATCAACATCGTCGTCCAGACGGTCGTCGCGGTCGGCCTCGCCGTGCTGATGCACCGCCTCACCCAGTCCGTGGTGATCCGCGGGGCGATCCTGCTGCCCTTCCTGATCTCGAACGTGATCGCGGCGATGATCTGGTTTCTGCTGCTCGACTACCAGCTCGGCCTCGTCAACAGCGTCATCGAGAACCTCGGGCTCACCCGCATCCCGTTCTTCGCCGACTCGAACTGGGCGATCCCGACGATCGCGCTGGTCAACGTCTGGCGGCACATGGGCTACACCGCGCTGCTGGTCTTCGCCGGTCTGCAGCTGATCCCGAGCTACGTCTACGAGGCGGCCGCGATCGACGGCTCGAGCGAGTGGCGGTCGTTCTGGAAGATCACGCTGCCGCTGCTGCGGCCGGTGCTCGCGCTGGTCCTCGTGGTCACCGTGACCGGCTCGTTCCAGGTCTTCGACACGGTCGCCGTGACCACCCGAGGCGGCCCGGTGAACGCCACGAGGGTCATGCAGTACTACATCTACCAGGTCGGCTTCGGCGAGAACGACTTCGGCTACGCCAGTGCGATCTCGGTCGTCCTCCTCGTCATCCTCGCCGGCGTCGCGCTGATCCAGCTCCGGCTGCTGCGCGCCGACCAGTCCGACCTCGCGTAAGGAACGCCGATGACCACTGCAGCTCCCATCGCCCCCGATCGCGCGGCCTCCCCCGCCGCTCCGATCCCCGCGCGCACTCGTCCGGCCCGTCGGCCCTCCCTCGGCCGCGTCGTCGCCTGGATCGCGCTGATCCTCGCCCTCGTCGTCACCCTCTTCCCCTTCTTCTGGATGGTGCGCACCGCGTTCTCGACCGGGAACGCCCTCGCCAGCGACACCACCTCGCTGCTGCCCGTCGACTTCACCTGGGGCGCCTTCGCCCGCGTGCTGGGCTTCTCCACCCAGGAGCAGGCCCTCGCCGAGGGCGGCTCGGGCGCCTCCGTGAACTTCTGGCTCTACCTGCGCAACTCGGTCGCCTACGCCACCCTGGTGACGCTCGGCCAGCTGCTCTTCTGCTCCCTCGCCGCCTACGCCTTCGCGCGACTGCGCTGGCCCGGCCGCGACGCCGTCTTCTTCCTCTTCCTCACCGCGCTGATGGTCCCGCCGATCTTCACCGCGCTGCCCAACTTCGTCCTGATGCGCGATCTCGGGCTCCTCAACTCCTTCATCGGACTCTCGCTGCCGACGCTGCTGATGACCCCCTTCGCGGTGTTCTTCCTCCGTCAGTTCTTCCTCGGCATCAGCCGCGAGATCGAGGAGGCGGCCGAGCTGGACGGAGCGGGCAAGCTGCGGATCTTCTTCCGCCTGATCGTGCCGATGAGCACGGCGCCGCTCGCGACGCTCGGCATCCTCACCTACATCAACACCTGGAACGACTACTTCTGGCCGCTGCTCGCCGGCAACACCGAGGACAGCCGCGTGCTCACCGTGGCCCTGGGCGTCTTCCGCTCGCAGACCCCGGGCGGCAGCCCGGACTGGGCCGGACTGATGGCCGCGACCGTCGTCGCCGCCATCCCCGTCCTCCTCCTCTTCCTCGCCTTCGGCCGTCGCATCGTCGACTCCATCGGCTTCTCGGGCGTCAAGTGACGGCCCCTCCCTCTTCTTCGTCCCCTCCCTCTTCTCCGCCCCCTCCCTCTTCTCCGCCCCCTCCCTCTTCCCCGCCCCCTCCCTCTTCCCCTTCTCTCTCCTCCCTTTCCCCATCCCTTCCCTCCCGTGCAATGAAGCAGCAGACAGGAACCAGCACCATGACCCGCATCCTCCGACGATCCGCCGCCGTCCTGGCTGGCACCACCGTCCTCACCCTCGGACTCACCGGCTGCGTCGGCGGCTCCGGCGGCGCCGCGAGCGGTGGCGGCGACAGCGCCGACATCGACACCAGCTCCGCCTCCGGCACCATCGACTACTGGCTCTGGGACAACAACCAGAAGGCCGCCTATCAGCAGTGCGCCGACGACTTCCACACCGCCAACCCGGACGTGAGCGTCACCATCTCGCAGTACTCCTGGGACGACTACTGGACCAAGCTCACCAACGGCTTCGTCGCCGGCACGGCCCCCGACGTGTTCACCGACCACCTCTCGAAGTTCGCGGACTTCGTCAACAACGGCCAGGTCGTCTCCCTCGACGGCGTCGTCGAGAAGGACGGCGTCGACGTCTCGCAGTACCAGAAGGGCCTCGCGGACCTCTGGGTCGGCGAGGACGGCGAGCGCTACGGGCTCCCGAAGGACTGGGACACCACCGCGATCTTCTACAACCAGGCCCTGGTGGAGGACGGCGGCTACACCGCCGACCAGATCGCCGGCCTGGACTGGAACCCGGACGACGGCGGCAGCTACGAGAAGGCCATCGCGCACCTCACCGTCGACGTCAACGGCGTCCGCGGCGACGAGGCCGGCTTCGACAAGACCCGCGTCGCCGTGTACGGCCTGGGCCTGGACGGCCAGTCCGGCGGCGGCAACGGGCAGACCCAGTGGTCGATGTACGCCGGCACCACCGGCTGGAGCTACACCGACAAGAACCCCTGGGGCACGAAGTACAACTACGACGACGAGCGCTTCCAGGCGACCATCGGCTGGATGGCGAAGGTCATCGACGAGGGCTACATGCCCTCCCTCGCGGCCGTCACCGGCAGCGACTCGACGCAGACCTTCGGCGCCGGCAAGTACGCGATGATCACCAACGGCTCGTGGAACATCAACTCCTTCTACGGCCTCAAGGACATCCAGGTCGGCACCGCCCCGACCCCGACCGGCCCCGACGGCAAGCGCGCCACGATGTTCAACGGCCTGGCCGACTCCATCTGGTCCGGCTCGGACAACAAGGCCGCCTCGGCCAAGTGGGTCGAGTACATGGCCTCCGCCGACTGCCAGAACGTCATCGGCGCCGCGGGCGTCGTCTTCCCGGCCATCCCCTCCGGCTCGGACGCGGCCCAGGCCGCCTTCGCCGAGCGCGGGATCGACGTCACGGCCTTCACCGGTCAGGTCGACGAGGGCACCACGTTCCTCTTCCCGATCTCCGACAACGCGGCGAAGATCAACGGCATCATGCAGCCGGCGGTCGACGCCGTCTTCGAGGGACAGGCCGACCCGTCGTCGCTGTCGTCGGCGAACGATCAGGTGAACGCCCTGTTCCAGTAGCCCGTCGGCCAGACTGGCGGAGAGGGGGCGATCGTGTCCCCCTCTCCGCCGATCGTCGCATTACTCGAGGAGGCACCCCGTGCCGGACATCACCACCCCCCGCAAGCGCCCGACCCGCAACGACGTCGCGGAGCGGGCGCAGGTGAGCTCGGCCGTCGTCAGCTACGTGATGACCGGGGCGAAGCACGTGACACCGGAGACGGCCAAGCGTGTGCGGACCGCGATGGAGGAGCTCGGCTACCGGCCGAACTCGACCGCTCGCGCCCTGCGCACCGGCCGGACGCACACCCTCGCCCTCATCGTCGCCGACGTCAGCAACCCGTTCTTCTCCGAGTACGCCCTCCAGCTCGAGATCGCGGCCACGGAGCGGGGCTACGCGCTGCTCATCGCGAACTCGCACGAGAGCCTCGAGACGGAGGTGCGGCTGCTCGACGAGATCGCGCAGCGCGGGGTCGACGGCGTGATGCTGTCGAGCGTCCGGCACGCGAGCGACCGCTCCTCCCTCGACTCGATCCCCGTCCCCGTGATGTGGATCGACGCCTTCCATCCCGCGGACGGCGCCGCCAGCGTCGGGGTCGACATCCGCCACAGCGCGCGGACCGTCGTCCAGCACCTCGCCGAGGTGCACGGCTGCCGCTCCGTCGGCCTCGTCATCGGCGCGAGCTCGCAGGACACCACCGACCCTCGCGTGCTCGGCTGGGCCGAGGCCATCGAGGAGATCGGCCTGGAGCCCGGACCGGTAGTCACCACCACCTGGACGCGCGAGGGCGGGATCGAGGCGGCGCGGATGCTCCTGGACACCCCGAACCGGCCGGACGCCGTCTTCGCCGGCTCGGACCTCCTCGGCATCGGCGTCCTCCGCGGCGCGGCGGACCTCGGGCTCCGGGTCCCGGAGGATCTCCGGATCATCTCCTACGACGGCACCGCGGAGTCCGCGTTCAGCGTTCCGCGGCTCACCTCCTTCAAGCAGCCGGTCCGCGAGATGGCCCGCGCTGCGATCGACACCATCATCGACTTCACGCCCGACAAGGCGCACCACACGCTGTTCCGCGGGGAGCTGCTCCTCCGGGAGTCCTGCGGCTGCACGTCGCCCGCGCCCTGAGCCGGCAGAACAGCCCGGAGCCGGGCAGAACAGCCCCGATCCGGGCAGAACAGGAACACTCACCGTGACACTCGCCACCCCCTCGACCGGAGTCGTCCTCCGCAGCGCCGGAGTCGCCCTCGTGCTGGACCTCAGCGACTCCCTGCTGCCGTCGGTCGCGCACTGGGGCGCGGACGGCGGCCCGCTCGATCAGGCGGCGTTCGACGCGCTGGTGCTCTCCGGCACCGCGCCGGTCGGTCCGAACGACATCGACGAGCCGATCCGCCTCGCCGTGCTCCTCGAGCACTCCACCGGCTGGACCGGCCGACCCGGCCTCAGCGGATCCCGCGCCGGGGCGGCCTGGTCGCCGTCCTTCCGCACGACGAGCCTCGAGCTCGACGGCGCGGCCCTGCCGGCCGGGGAGGTCACGGACTCCGGCGCGGGCACGCTCGTCGTTCGCGCGCAGGACGATGCCGCCGCGCTCGGCCTCGAGATCGTGATCGTCCTCGATCCCTCGGGCGTGCTGCGGATGCGGGCGGCGCTCACCAACCTCGGCGCCGACGGCTACCAGGTCGACGAGCTGCTGCTCAGCCTGCCCACCCCGCCCTCGGCGAGCGAGATCCTCGACTTCGCCGGCCGCTGGGGCAAGGAGCGGGTGCCGCAGCGCTCCGCCGTCACCATCGGCGCGCACCGCCGCGAGGGCCGGCACGGGCGGACCGGGGCGGACGCCGCCACCCTGCTCAGCGTCGGCGAGCCCGGCTTCGGCTTCGCCCGCGGCGAGGTCTGGGGGATCCACACCGCGTGGTCCGGCAACCACGTGCACCAGGTCGAGCGCGTGCACACCGGCGTGCAGACCCTCGGCGGCGGCGAGCTGCTGCTGCCCGGCGAGGTCCGCCTCGCCCACGGCGAGACCTACACCGGTCCGTGGATCCACGCCGTGTACGGCGACGGACTCGACGAGGTGGCGCGGCGCTTCCACCGGCAGCTGCGCGCCCGGCCGGGCCACCCGCACTCGGCGCGGCCCGTCACGATCAACGTGTGGGAGGCCGTCTACTTCGACCACGACCTCGACGCCCTCGTCGAGCTGGCCGACCGCGCCGCCGACCTCGGGATCGAGCGCTTCGTGCTCGACGACGGCTGGTTCGGGAGCCGCCGGGACGACCACTCCGGCCTGGGCGACTGGACCGTCTCCGGCGACGTCTGGCCGGACGGACTGCACCCCCTGGTCGACCACGTGCGCTCGCTCGGCCTGCAGTTCGGGCTCTGGTTCGAGCCCGAGATGGTCAACCCGGACTCGGACCTCGCCCGCGCGCACCCGGAGTGGATCCTCTCGACCGGCGACCGGACGCCCCCCGAGTCGCGCTGGCAGCAGGTGCTCGACCTGGGCGATCCGGACTGCTTCGCCCACATCCGCGACGCGATCCTCGCGATCCTCGACGAGTACGACATCGGCTACATCAAGTGGGACCACAACCGCGACCTCACCGACGCGGGCCGGCGCCCCGACGGCGCCCCGGGCGTGCACCGGCAGACCCTCGCGGTCTACCGGCTGATGGACGAGATCCGGGCCCTGCACCCGGGGCTCGAGATCGAGTCCTGCTCCTCGGGCGGAGCGCGGATCGACCTGGAGATCCTGGAGCGGACCGACCGCGTCTGGGTCTCCGACAACAACGACCCGCTCGACCGCCAGCAGATGAACCGCTGGACCAGCCAGCTGCTGCCGCCCGAGCTGATGGGGACCCACATCGCGTCGGGCGCCTCGCACACGACCGGCCGCGTGCACGACCTGTCCTTCCGTGCCCTGACGGCGCTGTTCGGCCATCTCGGCGTGGAGTGGGACCTGCGCTCCGCCGGTGACGAGGAGCTCGAGGAGCTGCGCCAGTGGATCACCCTGCACAAGCGGCTCCGGCCCCTGCTGCACGGCGGCGACCTCGTCCGCCTCGACCACCCGGACGAGACGATCGCGGTGCACGGTGTCGTCGCTCCCGACCGCTCGGCGGCCGTCTACTCCTACGTCTCGCTCGCTCGCGCCGGCGTCGTCTCCCCCGGGCGAGTCCGCCTGCCCGGCCTCGATCCGGAGTCGGTGTACCGGGTGGCCCCGATCGTCGTCGGCACGCGGGGCCTCGCCGACCGCGACGCGATCTGGTGGCCGCAGGACGGCGGGGCCTTCGAGCTGTCCGGCGCCCTGCTCGGCCGAGCGGGACTCGTCCCGCCGCTCCTGCACCCCGAGCGCGGGGTGCTCTACGAGGTGACGCGGGTCGGGAGCGTGCGTCCGCTCGCGAGCTGAGGCGGATGACTCCGGTCGTGCGGGCGCGGGCGGCACGGGCGCGGTAGGTTCGCTGCGATGAACACCTCGCGACGGGTCACTCGACGCGACGTCGCCCGTCTGGCCGGCGTCAGCGACGCCGTCGTGACGTACACGCTCACCGGGACCGCGCCCGTCGCCGAGGCGACCGCGGCCCGCGTGCGGGCGGCGGTCGCCGAGCTCGGCTACCGGCCGAACGCCACGGCGGCCGCCCTGCGGACCGGCACCTCGCAGACGATCGCGCTGCTCGCCCCGGTCGGCAGCCGGCGGGTGTTCAGCAATCCGTTCTTCACCGAGCTGGCCAGCGCCGTCGAGGACGCGGCGCGCGCCCGGGGCCTGGATCTGCTCGTGATCACGTCGATCCCGGACGTCGACACCCTGCACACCCGCCTCCGCGATCTGACGGCCCGGCAGATCGCCGGGGTGCTCCTCCTGGCGGGCGGCTCCGTCGACCGGGGCCCGATCGACGGCTTCGGTGTTCCCTGGCTGCAGCTGAACAGCAGCGACGAGTCGGCGGCGAACGGCGTCGGCGTCGACCTGGAGGCCGGCGCGGTCCTGGCGACCCGCCACCTGGTCGAGACGGGCCGACGCCGGATCGCCTTCGTCGGGGACGTCGAGCAGGACGACCGCGGCCGCTTCGAGGCCCGTCGGCGCGGGTGGGAGACGGCCTGCGTCGACGCCGGTCTGCAGCCGGGTCCCGCGCTCCGGGCCGACTACTCCCGCGAGGGCGGGTGGGCCGCGGGCCGCGTGCTGGCCGGCCTGTCGCCCCGGCCCGACGCCGTCTTCGCCGCCTCCGACCTGATCGGGATCGGCCTGCTCCGCGCGCTCCGGGATGCGGAGCTGCACGTGCCGGACGACGTCGCGGTCGCGAGCTTCGACGGCACCTGGGAGGGCGAGTACAGCGCACCGCCGCTGACGTCGCTCCGCCAGCCGCTCGAGCAGCTGGCCGAGGCCGCCCTCGACCGCCTGGTCGGCGGCGTCACGGGCTCGACCCTCCTCGAGGGGACCCTCGTCGTGCGCGCCTCGTCGGGGTAGGCGGGATGCGCTCGGGCCGGTCGCACGTCTTCAGACGGCGCCCGTCGAGGCCCAGAGGTGGAAGGCCGCGTGGGCGCGGTGAGGGCGCCAGGCCTGCGACGCGGCGTCGGCCGCCGCCGTGCTGATGCCGCCGAGCGCGCGGCGCAGCACGAGGTCGCCCGCGGGGAAGGCGTCCGGGTCGCCGAGCAGCCGGAGCCCGAGGTAGTCGGCGGTCCACGGGCCGATGCCGGGGATCGCGAGCAGGAGCCGGCGCTGCTCGGCCAGGTCGCCCGCGCGGTCGAGCACCAGCCCGTCGGCGAAGGCCCCGGCGACCGCGCGGACGGTCGCCGCGCGGGCGCGGGTCACGCCGATCGCGCCGCGGAGCTCCTCGAGCTCGCCGGCGAGGAGGGCCTCGGGCGTCGGGAACGAGTGGAGGCCCCACTCGCCCTCACTGCCGAACGCTGTCACGACGCGCCCGCCGAAGGTCCTCGCCGCCGCGACCGACACCTGCTGGCCGAGGACCGCCATCACGGCGGCCTCGAACGGCTCGGGGTACTGCGTCGCCCGGAGCCCGGGCCGGGCGGCGACCATCGGGGCGAGCAGCGGATCGCGGGCGAGGGCCGCTCCGATCGCCTCGACGTCGGAGTCGAGGTCGAACCAGGCGCGGACGATCGGGAGGACGGCGGAGTCGGT
The DNA here is from genome assembly GCF_013205025.1 of Rathayibacter sp. VKM Ac-2857. Taxonomy (GTDB): domain Bacteria; phylum Actinomycetota; class Actinomycetes; order Actinomycetales; family Microbacteriaceae; genus Rathayibacter. Next base: position 751,520 of record NZ_JABMLE010000002.1, read on the forward strand.
GGTCGTGACGCGGACGCCGGTCGCGGTCAGCTCGAGCGCGAGCGGCTCCGACCGCGTCCCGACGGTGATGAGGCGCTCGAGGTGCCGTCCGTCGTCGGAGACCCGCTCGACGCCGGGCAGCGAGTGGTGCAGGAGCAGGTTCGCGGCGCCGACGACGTCGAAGAGGCCGTTCGCGGGGAGGTCGACGGAGAGCGCGTCGGCGGGGCGGGGGTCTGCGGTGCCGGGATGTGCGGTGCCGGGATCGACGGCGCTCAGGGGAGGAGCACCACCTTGCCGCCGGCGCGGCCCGACTCGACCAGCGCGAGTGCCTCCGCCGCCGAGGCGAGCGGGAAGGAGGGACCGAGCACGACCTCCAGCGCGCCACGGCCGGCCCGCTCGAGCAGCGGTGCCCGGGCGGCGTCGCGCAGGGCGGTGCCGGGGTCGGCGCCGGCCCCGCCGCCGAGCAGCAGGACGCCGAGTGCCGCCCCGTGCTCGAAGCCGGCGACGGTGGCGATGCGCGAGCGGTCGGCGACGAGCGCGACCGAGGCGTCGAGCGCCTCGTCGGTCCCGGCCGTGTCGAGCGCGACATCGACGCCGTCGGGGGCGAGGGCGCGGACGCGCTCGACCAGACCCGCGCCGTAGCGGACGGACTCGCCGCCGAAGCGCTCGACGACCGCCGCGCCGCGCTCGCTCGAGGTGCCGAGCACGCGCGCCCCGCGCTCCCGCGCGAGCTGGACGAGGAGGCTGCCGACGCCGCCGCTCGCCCCGTGGACCAGGACGGTGTCGCCTGCGGAGACGTGCGTCGCCTCGAGCAGGTGCACCGCGGTCGTACCTGCGAGGAGGAGCCCGGCCGCCTGCTCCCAGGCGAGTCCCGGCGGCTTCGGCAGCACCGAGGCGGCCGGGACGACCAGCTCCTCGGAGTAGCCGCCGGAGACGCGGAAAACGACCACCTCGTCGCCGACGCGGACGTCGCTGACGGGCCCCGTCACTGCATCCCCGACGGCGGTGACCACGCCCGCGACCTCGCTGCCGGGCCGGACGGGCGTGCGCCCGCGCCCGAAGAGACCGCGGAGGAACTTCGCGTCGGCCGGATTCACGCCCGCGGCGCGCACGCGGATCCGCACCCGGCCGGCCGCGGGATCACCGGGCTCGACCGTCACCGCGCGGAGGGCCTCGGGCCCGCCGAAGTCGTCCGCCTGCATCGCCAGAACCACGGGGACCGCCTCTCGCGCGGGCCGCGATCGGCGGGTGTCGATCAGGAGAGGTCCGAGCGGGGCCGACGCTAGCAGCCGCCGCCGACACCGGGCCGGACCCCTGGGCGAGGAGTGCCGAACGAGTGTCGGACAACTGAGAACGCGCGTTCCCGCTGCGCCTACGATGGAGGGATGACGCCGCGAACCCTCGAAGGCCCGCCGCCCCGCGAGGCGATCCTCGCCGCGGCCGACCGCCTCTACTACGAGCGCGGGATCCAGTCGGTCGGCATGGACGCGCTGCGCACCGCCGCGGGCGTCTCGCTGAAGCGGCTCTACTCGGAGTTCCCGAGCAAGGAGGCGCTGGTCCTGGCGGTCCTGCAGGCCCGGCACGAGCAGTGGACGCTCGGCGTGCGCACCCGGGTCGCCGCCGCGACCGGCGCCCGCCCGAAGCTCCTGGCGATCTACGACTTCCTCTTCGACTGGTTCTCCGAGGACTCCTTCCGCGGCTGCAGCTTCATCAACGCCTTCGGCGAGTTCGGCTCGTCCAACCCCTCGGTCGCCGTGCTCGCCCGCGAGCACAAGGACACCTTCCAGCGCTTCCTCGCCGTGCTGACGGAGGAGGCGGGCGGCGGCGCCGAGCTGGCCGCCCAGCTCGCCATCCTCGCCGAGGGCGCCCAGACCACCGCCGCCATCTCGGGCACGCCCGAGTCCGCCCTGCACGCCCGCCGCGCCGCCGAGATCCTGATCGACGCGGCGACCCGCACGCCCTGACGCCGCGGCGCCCGTCGGGGCGAGCAGCCCGAACCATCTTGTTGGTCGAGTAGCCCCGCAGGGGCGTATCGAGACCCGCCGTCACCGGTACGGCTGGTCTGCACACTCGTCCTGCTGACCCCGGTGGGTCTCGATACGCCCGCTGCGCGCGCTACTCGACCAGCATGAGCCGCGTGCACCCCGCGTCGGCGGTGGGCCCGCCCATGCTGGCCGAGGAGCCGCCCCCGGCGGCGTATCGAGACCCGCCACCCCCTGGAACCTGCCCATGCTGGTCGAGTAGCCCGAAGGGCGTATCGAGCGGCGAAGCCGCTTCGCGTCTCGGTGGTGAGGGAAAGGACGCCGCTGCGCCGCGTCATGTTGGTCGAGTAGCCCCGCAGGGGCGTATCGAGACCCGCCACCACCAGCAGAGCGGGTCTGCAGACTCAGCGTCCTGACTGTGGTGGATCTCGATACGCCCGCTCCGCGGGCTACTCGATCAACATGGCTTTCCCCATACGTACTAGGTGATCTTTCCTAAGAGACCCACCACCGCCGAGCATCCGGGAGCGAGCCTCCTCCCCAACCCCTGATCTCACCGATCTCTCCCCGATCGGCCCGCATCCCCGCTCCGGTGTCGGTGGTCCCTGCTTGAATACGCGTATGACAGAAGACGAGACGGCAGCAGCACTCGCGGAGGTGCGCGACTGCTTCGACGGCGCCGCAGCCGACGAGCGCGCCACCTCGCCGACACGCATGAGGGCTGCGGAACGCCTGCACCGCGGCTACCGGGTCGCACTCACCGTCCCGGAGGCGTTCGCCCGCGGCGCGACCCGCAGCGAGACCCGCGACCTCGTCGAGCGCTCCCTCCGCGCCGAGGTCGCGGTGTCGTTCGGCCTGTCCGAGCGGGACGTCTCCCGCCGCCTCGAGACCGCGCAGATGCTGATGGAGCATCTGCCGCTCACCCGCGCGCTGCTCCGCGATGCCCGGATCCTCTGGGAGATCGGCGAGGCGATCTGCGCCACAGCGAGCAGCCTCCCCGAAAGCTCCCGCGCCGCCCTCGACGAGCGCGCCGCCGACGCCGCCCTCACGATGACGACGACGCAGTTGCGCCGGGCACTCGGCCGCTGGCGCGAGGAGCTCCACGAGGACCCTCTCGCCGCGCGGCACGCTCGCGCGAAGGAGGACCGGGCCGTCTGGGTCACCCCGGACGTCGACGGGATGGCCACGCTCTGCCTCTACGGCCCCGCACCCGCAGTGATGGGCGCGCACGACCGGCTTCGCCGCATCGCCCGCACCCTCCGGGACGACGGCGACCCCCGCACCCTGCAGCAGCTGAGCGCCGACGCCGCGGTCGACCTCCTCTGCGACGGCGACATCGCCGGCACGACTCCGAATCCCGACCACCGACCCGATTCGACGTTCGTCCCCGGCGTCCGCGCCGAGGTGCGACTCACGCTCGCGGCGTCCACCGCCGTCGGTCTCGACGACGCGCCGGCCGACCTCGACGGCTACGGACCCGTCCCCGCCGAGATCGCCCGCGAGCTGATCAGGACCGCTGCGTCCTTCACCCGGGTGCTCACCGACTCGGACACCGGCGCCGTCGTCTCGGTCGGCCGGACCTGGCGCGTCCCACCGCCGCAGATGCGCCTGCACCTCCAGCTCCGCGACCAGACCTGCCGCTTCCCCGGCTGCACCAGACCCGCCGCAACCAGCGAGGCCGACCACACGATCGAGTGGCGCAACGGCGGCGAGACCTCCCTCGAGAACCTCGTCATGCTCTGCGCAGCGCACCACCACGTGAGGCACGGCGAGCAGTGGAGCTACGTCAAGGACGACTCCGACGGAGCCATCACCTGGACGACCCCCACCGGCCGGCGGGTCGGCAATCGGCCACCGCCGCTCCCCGGGCGGCCACCGGACCCACCGCCGGGGCCCCGCTTCGACGACACACCCGCACCGTTCTGACGGTGGGGGATCTCGATACGCCCGCTCCGCGGGCTACTCGATCAGCGTGCAGAGCGTGCAGCTTCAGGGCGCGCAGCGCATGCAGCGCGTGCAGGGCACGTCGGTGCGGCCCCATGCTGGGTCGCGCCCCACTTGCTGGTCGAGTAGCCCGCAGGGTGTATCGAGACCCACCGTCACCGAACCTCCGCCCGCCGACGTCCTGGCACAGGTGGATCTCGATACGCCCGCTCCGCGGGCTACTCGATCAGCATGCAGCGCCCACAAGGCACGTCGGTGCGGGCCCACACGTGCCGGCTCTCCCCCGAACATGTTGGTCGAGTAGCCCGCAGGGCGTATCGAGCGGCGAAGCCGCTTCGCGTCTCGGTGGTCAGGGAAAGGACGCCGCCGCGCCGCGACATGCTGGTCGAGTAGCCCCGCAGGGGCGTATCGAGACCCACCGTCACCAGCAGGACGGGTCTGCAGACTCAGCGTCCTCACGGTGGTGGATCTCGATACGCCCGCTGCGCGGGCTACTCGATCAGCATGACTTTCCCCATACGGATGAGGTGATCTTTCCTAAGAGACCCACCGTCACCGAACCTCCGCCCACCGATGTCCGGGCACGGGTGGATCTCGATACGCCCGCAGCGCGGGCGGCGAGATCAGCAGCGGTCGTCAGGCCTCGGTGCCGCCGGGCGGGCCGACGACGAGGAGGGCGGCGAAGACGGCGGCGACGGCGGCCAGCACGAGGGCGGTCGCGAGGACCGGGCGGCCGAGCGCCCAGCGCAGCAGGCGGCTCGGGAGCCGCCGATCGCGCGGGTCGGCGCCCGCCGCGCGGCGCCACTCCCCCTCGAGGAGGCCGCGCCGCTCGAAGCCGCGCTCCAGCGGGATGGTCGTGTAGGGCACGACGGCGCTGGCCAGAGCGAGCAGGGTCGCCCCCGCCGACCAGCGCTGGTTCACCGCGAGGACGAGGGCGGCCGCCCCGTAGGTCAGGAACGCGAAGCCGTGGATCGGCCCGGCGACGCTCACCGGCCAGTCACCCACTCCGACGGCGTACTTGAGCAGCATCCCGACGAGCAGCAGCGTCCAGGTCACCGCCTCGAGGATCGAGAGAGTGCGGAACAGGCGGCGGGGGCTCATGGGATCGGCTCCGTTCGGGTCCGCGGCACTGCCCCGGACGGTCGGCGTCGGTCGACGATCGGCATCGGTCGACAGTCACCGGGAGACTACGACAGGGCGCCTCCCCGCCGGCTGAGAGGCGCCTCAGCCCAGGCGACCGAGGAGCGCGAGCGTCGAGGCGACTCCCACCGCCACCGCCGAGATCGCCGCGAGAGCCCCGTGCACACCGGTGCGCAGCGTCGCCCGCGGCTCGTCGTGCAGCCCCGACCACAGCCGCCGCGCGACCTCCTCGGCACTCGGACGCTGCGCCGGGTCGAGCCGGGTCATGTCGGTGAGCAGGCCGCGCCAGTGCGCCGGAACCGTGTCCGGCACGACCGGAGCGTGGTGCATCCGCTGCAGCGAGATCTCGAGGGTGGTCCCCGTGTAGGCACGGCGGCCCGAGACGGCCTCGAGCAGCACCAGGCCGAGGGAGTAGACGTCCGACGCCGGCCCGACCGTTCCGGAGCCGAGGCTCTCCGGGCTGAGGTAGGCGGCCGTCCCGACGAGGACGTCCGACCGGGTGAGCCGGGCGTCGTCGACCGCGCGGGCGATCCCGAAGTCGCTCAGCTTCGCCTCGTGCAGCGACCCACCGGCGGACACCGTCCGGGAGCGGACCAGCACGTTCTCCGGCTTCACGTCGCGGTGCAGGACGTCGCGAGCGTGCAGGTGGGCCAGCGCATCGGCGAGCTGCGCACCGACCTCGGCGAGCAGCCGCTCGTCGCCCGAGACGAACCAGCCGGCCGCCGGATCGGCCGCGTCGAAGTACTCCAGGACCAGGAACGCGAGCGCCCCCTCCTCGGTCGCGATCTCGCCCTGGTCGAGGATCTCCACGATCGACGAGTGGCGCGAGTCGATCAGCAGGCGCACCTCGCGCTCGCGGCGTGACCGCTCGTTCGGGGTGTCGGCCACCTCGCGGTAGACCTTCACCGCGACGGAGCGGGCGAGGCGCAGGTCACGAGCACGGAAGACCGTGGCGCTGCCGCCCTCGCCGATCCGCTCGAGCAGGAGGTAGCGGTCGGCCAGCGTCGTGCCGAGCAGCGGGTCGGCGGTGGGAGCGGCCGGTGCAGTGTCGAGCACGCCGTCCTCCACTTCCGATGAGATCGCTGGTCCACGAGATCGCTAGCTCGTCTAACTAGCTGAGTCATTCGTACCCTGTGCAGCCTCCTCGGACAAGCACCAGGACGGGGTTGTACATGACTAGATCTTCTTGCTACATGACTGTCTAAGCTGTGGTGCATGGATGAGGTCGCGCTGACTCGACCGGCTGCCGTTCGGCACCGGGGCACTGCGAGCGCGCCCGGAGCCGCCGAGGTCCTCGGCGCGATGCGCGCGTTCCGCACCGCCGAGAGCGCGATGCGCCGGCGCACGCGCGGATCGATGGGAATGGGCGAGAACGACCTGCTCGCCGTGCAGTTCCTCATGCGCCGCCAGCAGGGCGGCCAGCACGTCAGCCCGAAGGACCTCGCCGCCTACCTCGGCATCTCCTCCGCCTCGACGACCGTGCTGATCGACCGCCTGGTCAAGAGCGGCCACGTCGTCCGACAGCCGCACCCCAGCGATCGACGGGCGATCCGGATCGTCGCCACGCCCACCTCGCATCGCGAGGTGCGCGAGACCCTCGACGACATGAACCAGCGGATGCTGGAGGCGGCCGAGCGGCTCTCCGCCGACGAGGCGAGCGCCGTGGTCCGCTTCCTGCAGACCGTGCGCGAGATCGTGGAGGCCCCCGGGGACGGCCTCGAGGAGCTCGGCGAGGACGTCGCTCCCGAGCTCGGCATCGAGCGCCGACGCGCCTGATCGGGCCCCTTCGCACGTCCCGCTCTCCGTCGTGCCCTCCGCGTCACCGACCGTTCATCCGACCGGCTTGACATGGTTAGTCAAACTAGTAGAGAGTCTGTCTAGCGACAGGGTGCATCAATCCTGTTCGACGTGCGACAGGGAGAAGACCATGGGCAGCATCATGTACGGCACTCCTCCGGCGGCCATCGAGGTCGACGACCGGACTCTGGCTCACCTGCAGATCGTGATCATCAACAAGTTCCGCCGGGACGAGCGCTTCCTGCTCACGCTCGACGCGAGCCCCAACGCCGGGACCGGCCGCCGCGGCGTCTGGATGCACCCGACCATCCCGATCCAGTTCGACTTCAAGGGCAGCCGCCAGCCCACCATCAACCCCGAGTGGATCGAGGCCCTGATGGAACGCGCCAACAGTGGCGCCGGTCTGCGCATCGTTCCGGAGCCCGTCGGCGCGGCCGCGGTGCCGCTGCGTCGCGCGGAGCCCGCCGCCTGACCCGCGAATCCGCGGTTCGCCGCCCTCTTCGCCGATATCTGTCGGACTCTCCGAACTCTCTCGCAAGCTCTTGACATCCCGCGCCACTCCCCACTGACGGGCCTACACTTCGAGGGCGGTCCGGGTTCGTTCCGGCGGGCTCGACCCCGTGGCCGCACGCATGACCGGATGCCGGGTAGCGAGCCCCCCTCTCGTGGGCCCGGCATCCGGGTGCGCGGCGCACCCGAAGCGTCACCGCGATGCCCGCCGACAGGAGTCGGCGACATGACGATCGACACGACCATCGCCCCGCGCGCCTCGGCCGGATCCGGATCCCGCGAGGTGAGGCCCGGCGAGGAGTTCACCGCCGTGGTCGGCGACGACCTCGAGGTCTGGCGCGTGGTCGCGGTCCTCGGGATCCGGGTTCTCGCCGAGCGCGTCGCGAGCGGCGACCGGCACACCTTCACCCTCCGCTTCGTGCGCTACCGCCTGGCCCTCGCGGACGACGGCGGCGTCTAGGCGGCCTGCTCGGCCCGCACCGGGCCGGCGATGCGGGCGAACAGCCGGTCGAAGACCCTCCGGCGGTCGAACTGCAGGGCGTACTCTTGCGCGGCCGTCGCGCGCTGCGCCCGGTCCTCCGGCGTCAGCTCGAGCACGACGTGGTCCAGCAGGGCCGCGATCGTGTCCGGATCCTCGACCGGGGTGATGAACGCGTGCGCGCCGACCGCCTCGCCGATCCCGCCGGTCAGCGTGGTGATGACGGGGCCGCCGCCGGCCAGCATCTTCTCGGCGAGCGCGATGCCGAAGGTCTCCACGAACTCCGGTCGCGGCTTGCTGGGCAGCACGAACGCCGAGCAGCCGGCCATCAGGTAGGGCTTCTCCGCGTCGCCGACGTCGTCGAGGAAGCGGATCCGGTGCGCCAGCGGCGACGCGGCCGCGAGGCGGCGCAGCTCCGCCTCCTGCGGTCCGCGGCCGGCGATGACCAGCTCGTGGTCGGCGTGGACGCCGCTGCGCTCGTAGCCGGCGATCAGGTCCTCGACGCCCTTGGCCTCGGTCAGCCGCGAGAGGAAGAGCACGTAGCCGTCGGTGCGGAGCCCGCGGGCGCGCACGACCTCGTCGACGACGGCGGGATCGAGACCGGTGTAGGCGTCGGAGTCGATCGCCGGGTAGGAGATCTCGATCCGGGCCCGGCACTGCTCGGCGAAGCGGGTGCCGTGGACGGCGTCGATCCGCTCCGCCTCCTCGACGATCAGGTCCCGGGTGTACTCGGAGACCGCGACGCAGTGGTCCTGCGACAGGTAGGACGCGAAGATGTGCGCGGCCGCGCCGAGCCGGCCCTCCTCGACCGCCCGGCGGACGACGTTGGTGACGTCGGAGCCGACCGCCTCGGCGACCGTCGTGACGTCGACCGGGAGGCCGGTGCTCCAGGCCGCGCGCAGGGCGTCCGCCACCGCGAGGGTGTGCGGGCTGAGGTAGAGCGAGAGGCAGACGGTGGGCACGCCGTCGGTGAACAGCTCGACCAGGCGGCCGACCATGCCGGCCAGGAAGCGGCCGTCCGGCACCTTGTAGTCGCCGACCGGCTCCGGTCGCTCGACGATGATGCCCTCGCTGTAGGGGAGGACCGCGTCGAGCGGCTTGAGCGGGAGGCCGGCGGCCTGGAGCCGCTCGATCGGCCAGGTGACGATGCGCACCTCGTCGAAGCCGCGCTCGAGGGCGGTCTCGGCGAGGTTGCGGGCCTCGACCGAGTGCCCGCAGATCACCGGATCCGCGCGGACCACGATGACGAGTCGGTTCTGCACGGTGTGGGCGTGCGTGCTCTGGTCCATGGGGCTCCTTCAGGGGTGATCGGTGCGGAGGGGGTGGAGGCGGTCGGGGTGCTCAGTGGTGCGGGAACGACGGCGGGCGGTGCTCGGGGGCGCTCCCCCAACCGGTCGGCTCGGCGCCCAGGTGCAGTGTCAGCTCGCCGCCGCGGTGCAGCTCGGCGGCGGTGATCCAGCTCGCCTCGAGCGGTGCGCCGTTCAGCTCCGCGGACTGCACGTACTGGACGGGGCCGCCGGGCACCGGCTCGATGAAGCCGGTGGTGCGGATCTCGACGTCCGCCCCGCCCACCGCGATCGAGGCGCGCGCGAAGGCCGGCGCGTTGACCAGGAGCAGCCCCTGGCCGGCGACCGGGAAGAGCCCGAGGCTCGCCCAGACGTACCAGGAGCTGAGGCCCCCCGAGTCGTCGTTGCCGGGCAGGCCGCCGCGGCCCGCGCCGAAGCGCTGGTGCAGGACCCCGTGCACGATCTCGGCCGTGCGATCGGGCCGGCCCGCGTAGTGGTACGCCCACGGCGCGTCCATGTCGGGCTCGTTGTTCAGCCCCTCGAAGCGGCCGAGGGCCGAGCCCGCGAGCATCTCCACGCGGTCCGGGCGCAGTCCCGGCTGCACGACGGGCTCGGCGCCGTAGCCGAAGAACTCGTCCAGCTGCGCGACGAAGGCGTCGTCGCCTCCGCTGATCGCGATGCGGCCGGCCATGTCGTGCAGCAGGCGGAAGGAGTAGTTGTGCCGGGTGCCCTCGTAGTAGGTCGAGTCCTTGAGCAGGCCCGAGCGCAGGTCGTAGGCGTTCACCCACTGGGCCGCCCGCTCCTCGAGCTGGTCGGCGAGGAGGTGGTCGCCGACGTGCCGCGCCACGACCGCGGTGCACCAGTAGCCGTGCGCGAGGTCGAGGGTGTGGCTGATCGGGTGCGCCTCCCCCGCCGCGAGGAACTCCTCGCCGTAGGTGCGCTTGAGGTCCTCGCCCATGTGCACGAGCGCCGCCTCCCAGTCGATGCCGGGCAGGCCGAGCCGGCAGAGATCCGCGAGGAAGGTGTGCGCGAGCGCGCTGCCCTGGCGGGAGAAGCGGTCGCTGCCCTTGGCCATCCGGTAGCCGATCGGGAAGTTGCCCTCCTCCTCGCAGATGGTGAGCAGCGCTGCTCCGATCTCGACCGCGCGCTCGGGCAGGAGGGCCGTGAGCAGCGGGAGCTGGGTGCGGTAGATGTCCCACATCGTGCTGAGGTCGAAGACGAACGGTCCGTCGCTCGGCCAGAACGGGCTCTCGTCCGGGGCCAGGCACGGCTTGATCAGCGAGTGGTAGAGCGCCGTGGCGAAGACGGTCTCGCGCTCGGTCGAGGGGGTGTCCACGGCGATCGTGCGCAGGCGCTTCCGCCAGGTCTTGCGGGTGCGGTCGCGGCGCTGGTCGAAGCCGCCGGTCGTCGGCGGCACGTCGCGGTGCAGGTTCTCGCGGGCGCGCTCGGTGCCGCGGAGGGAGAAGCCCATCCGCAGCTCGACCGTCCGCCCGGCCGTGCTCGGCCCGGCCCACATCAGCCCGAACGGGCGGAGGGTCGTCGGGCGGATGTGGTCGAAGTCGAGCCGGGTGCCGCCGGGCATCAGCCGCCGGTCGTACCAGAGCATCTGCCGCCACTGCAGGGCGTCGCACTTGAGGTGGACGGCGAGCGGCGCGCCCTCCATGACGACCTCGCCCGCTGCGACTCCGGGCGAAATGGAGTGCAGCTGCGCGCGGAGCGGGATGGTGGCTCCGGACGGGATGGCCAGGCCGCCGAGTGAGAGGTCGACGACCACGCGGGCGCTGCGGTGCTCGGGGAAGGTGTAGCGGTGCACGACCGAGGCCGGTCCGACGGTCAGCTCGGCGCGGATCCCGGAGGAGAGTGTCGCGGCGTAGTAGCCGGGCTCGGCGACCTCGTCTTCGATCGCCCAGCTGCGGCCGAGCTCGTCGAGCGGCTCGAGCATCGGCGTGACGCGCAGGTAGTTGTAGTACTTGCGGATCGCGCCGGTGCCGGACTGCTGGAAGTGCGTGAAACCGGAGGCGACCAGGCCGTCCTGGATCGTCGGCGGGACGCCCTCGAGCGCGAGGTCGTAGCGGCCGTAGCCGGTCGGGTAGGCGCCGGAGTAGGAGCACGCGGACACCATCCCGAGCGGGAAGGTCGCGCCGGGGTGCGTGTTGCCGATCTGCGGCTTGGGCGACCACCAGGTCGCCGCGAGCCCGGTCGCGTCCGGGAGCAGGGTCGCCTCGGTGCCGAGGAACGGGTCCACCCGCTCGATCACCGGGTGCCCACCCGTCCGTACCCCGCCGCCGCCATGCCGTGACGCTAGGCAGCGCGGGGGGACGCGGGGTGTCGGCGGGGTGTCCGCCGGGCGACGGGTCGGCGACCGGACGGGGCCGCCGACCCGACACGCCTACGGGATCAGGCGCTCCGCGCGGTAGCGGTCGAACAGGGCCGTGAAGGAGTCGACGGTGCGGTGGTGCACGCCGAAGCCGGCCAGGCGCGACTTGCTGATGTCGGTGACCACCTCGATCTGCCGGCCGAGGTCGGCGTCGGTGTGCCACCAGGAGGCGACGCGCTGGAGGTCGGGCTCGATCAGGTCGTGCTCGCGGACGAGGCGCTGCCAGACCTCGTCGGCGCCGGCCATCTGCTGCTCGAGGGGCTGCGGCTCCTCGCCGGGGCCGACGGGCTCGACGCCGAAGTGCTCGGCGATCCGCGACCACATCCAGCGCCAGCGGAAGACGTCGCCGTTGACGACGTTGAACGCCTCGTCGCGGCCCGCCTCCGACGTCGACGCCCAGAGCATCTGCTCGGCGAGGACGGTGGAGTCGGTCATGTCGGTGAGGCCGTTCCACTGGGTGAGCGAGCCGGGGAAGACGAACGGCGTGCCCTGCGCGCGGTGGATCGACGCGGCGACGGCCAGCGTGAGGCCCATGTTCATCGCGTTGCCGACCGCGTGGCCGATCACAGTGTGCGAGCGGTGCACCGACCAGGTGAAGCCGTCGCGCTCGGCGGCGGCGAACAGCTCGTCCTCCTGCGCGTAGTAGAAGTTGGGCGCGTCGAGGCGCTCCTCCTCCTCGTGGAACGGGGTGTCGGGCATCGCGCCCTGGCCGTACGCCTCGAACGGGCCGAGGTAGTGCTTGAGCCCTGTGACGAGCGCGACGTGCTGGAGCGGTGCGTGCGAGAGCGCGGCGAGGAGGTCGCGGACCATGCCGCCGTTGACGGCGATGTTCTCCTCCTCCGTGGCCTGGCGCGACCAGGCGGTGAAGAAGACGTGGGTCGGCTTCTCGTCGGCGAGCACGCGGGCGAGGTCCTCGGCCGAGCGGAGGTCGGCGGAGAGCGGGGTGACGCCGGGGCGCTCGGCGATCGGCCGGCGGGAGAGGGCGGTCACGGGCCAGCCGCGCTCAGCGAGCAGGTCGACGAGGGCGGAGCCGCCGATGCCGGTGGCGCCGACCACGAGGGCGCGCTGCTCGGGAGTGGGGACCTCGGGAGTGGGGACGGTGGACGGGTCTGCTGCGGAAGTCATCCCTGAGGACAACGCGCGTCCCGGCCTGGCATTCCTGGGCGGGTCAGCCGACGGCGGGCAGCGGCTCGCCGTGGCCGTCGAAGGAGAGCTCGACGCCGGCCTCGGCGCACTCGCGGGCGATCAGGTCGAGGGCGTTCCAGAAGTACTGATTGCGCACCGGCCTCCGGGCGAGAGTGTTCTGCAGCGCGGACTTCGCCGAGCGCGCCGCATCGACCGCCGTCGAAGTGGCGTTCTCGTACTGGAGCGCATCGAGGGCGGTCTCGAACGCCTCGCGGTTCTCCGGGGCGGGGTCCGCCGCGAAGGCGTTCCACGACTCCTCCACGGGAGGGCAGAGGGCCGGGTCCTGGGTCTGCCCGGGGAGCGCGCAGCCGGTGAGGAGGAGGACGGGCGCGGCGAGGAGCGCTGCCGCCGCCCTGCTCCTCCGCCTCATCCGGGTGAGGGTACCGGCCGTCCGGGATCGTGATGTCGGAGGCGCGGGGTAGCGTCGGTGGGTGCGTGCTCCGTGGAAGAACCGTGAACCCGGGGCGCGACTCCCCCGCGACGTGAAGGTCCTCGGGATCGTCGCGTTCTTCGTGATGCTGGGGTTCGGCGTCGTCGTGCCGGTGCTGCCCGTGTACGTGCGGAGCTTCGGGGTCGGCTACGTCGAGGTCGGCGCGGTGGTGTCGGCGTTCGCGCTGATGCGGCTGGTCGCGAATCCGTTCGTCGGGCCGCTCGTCGACCGGGTCGGCGAGCGCATCGTGCTGGCGGTCGGCATCGGGATCGTCGCGGTCTCCAGCGCGCTCGTCGGGCTGGCCGGCGACTACGCGCACCTGCTGCTGCTGCGCGGGGCGGGCGGGATCGGCTCCGCGATGTTCTCGGTCGCCGCGATGACGCTGCTGCTGCGGACGGCGGATCCGGAGCGGCGGGGCCGGTCGATCGGCTTCTACCAGGGCGGGTTCCTGCTCGGCGGCATGGCGGGGCCGGCGGTCGGCGGCGTGCTGACGGCGATCTCGCTGACCGCTCCCTTCTTCTTCTACGCGGGCACGCTCGCGATCGCGGGGATCGTCGGGCTGGTGCTGTTGCAGCGGCCGGACCGGGAGGCCGACGCGAAGGCGGCGACCGCGGTCGCCAAGCCGATGCGCGAGGTGGCCCGTGATCGCCGCTATCAGAGCGCGGTGCTCGCGAACTTCGCGCTCGGCTGGTCGGCGATGGGCGTGCGCGCGACGCTCGTGCCGGTGCTCGTCGTCGAGGGGCTGGGCGACGAGCCGGCCTGGACGGGGATCGCCTTCGCGATCGCGGCGGTGGTGCAGACGATCGCGCTGGCGCCGGCCGGGCGCTTCGTCGATACGGTCGGGCGGCGGCCCGCGCTGATCGGCGGGTTCGCCGTCGCGGCCGTCGCGATGCTGGCGATGCCGCTGGTGCACGAGCTGTGGCTGCTGATCGCGCTGCTCTGCGTGTACGGAGCGGCGGCCGCGTTCATGGGGACGGCGCCCGGTGCGCTCGTCGGCGACGCGGCGGGCGAGCGCGGCGGGAAGCCGGTGTCGTTCTTCCAGGCGGCGTCGGACCTCGGCGGGGTCGTCGGGCCGCTGCTGGCGGGCGCGCTCGCGGACGCGGCGTCGCCGACGGCGGCGTTCGCCTCGGCGTTCGTGCTGCTCGGGCTGACCGCGGTGGTCGGGCTGCGCGTGCCGCGGCGCTGAGCCACGCGGGATCTCCTGGGAAGAGACGCCCGCAGGCATGCTGGTCGAGGAGCCGCGGAGCGGCGTATCGAGACCCGCCGTGACCAGCAGGCCGGGTCTGCAGACCACCGTCGGACGCTGGTGGATCTCGATACGCCCGCTGCGCGGGCTACTCGATCAGCATGCAAGAGGGCACGCCGGTGAGGCGTCCCGCACTGGTCGAGGCGTCCAGCAGCACCTGGACGCCTCGACCGTTCGAGGACGTCTCGGCGCGAGCATGCTGGTCGAGTAGCCGCGGAGCGGCGTATCGAGACCCGCCGTGACCAGCAGGCCGAGTCTGCAGACCATCCGTACGGCACTGGTGGATCTCGATACGCCCGCTGCGCGGACTACTCGATCAGCATGCACGAGGGCACGCCGGTGAGGCGTCCCGCACTGGTCGAGGCGTCCAGCAGCACCTGGACGCCTCGACCGTTCGAGGACGTCTCGCCGCGAGCATGCCGGTCGAGTAGCCGCGGAGCGGCGTATCGAGACCCGCCGTGACCAGCAGGCCGAGTATGCAGACCACCGCCGGACGCTGGTGGATCTCGATACGCCCGCTGCGCGGGCTACTCGATCAGCATGCACGAGGGCACGCCGGTGAGGCGTCCCGCACTGGTCGAGGCGTCCAGCAGCACCTGGACGCCTCGACCGTTCGAGGACGTCTCGCCGTGAGCATGCCGGTCGAGTAGCCGCGGAGCGGCGTATCGAGACCCGCCGTGACCAGCAGGCCGAGTCTGCAGACCACCGCCGGACGCTGGTGGATCTCGATACGCCCGCTGCGCGGGCTACTCGATCAGCATGCACGAGGGCACGCCGGTGAGGCGTCCCGCACTGGTCGAGGCGTCCAGCAGCACCTGGACGCCTCGACCGTTCGAGGACGCCTCGGCGTGAGCATGGTCAGGTGTTGCGGCCGCGGGCGTCGACGGGCCAGGTGGCGGTGGTGCCGTCGGCGCGGAGGACGCGGTAGTCGTCGGCGAGGTTGACGGCGACGCAGACGTGGTTGGGGGCGATGCGGATCCGGGTGCCGAGCGGCAGGTCGACGCCGGTGATGGTCGCGTGGTGCTCCGAGAGGACGGTGATGCGCGCCTCCGGGTGCTCGAGCAGGCGGCCGAAGCCGGTCGAGGCGGCGCCGCGGTCGGAGGAGAGCACCTTGCTGCCGGCGTCGGCGATCAGGTGGTCGTCGCGGCGGGCGACGATCGTCGCGAGCACGGTGACGGCGATCGACTCCGGGCCGATGGTGCCGATCTCCCACTGCTGCGCGTCGCCGAGGGCCGAGACGCCCGGGCGCAGCTCGGTGAGCACCGTGGCGTCGGCGAACTCGAGGGACGGGGTGGAGCCTCCGCTGATCACGCGGGCCGGGACTCCGGCGTCGGCGAGCGACGCGGCCGCGGCCGAGAGCGCGGCGGCCTCGTCGCGGGCCGCGGCCCGGCGGCCGTCGAGGGCGTAGCTGTGGCCCGGGAAGGTGAAGACCCCGACCACGTCGAGCCCGGCCTCGGCCGCGGCGGCGGCCACCGCGCCGGCCTCCTGCGGCGGCACTCCGCTGCGGTGGTGGCCGGAGTCGACCTCGACGACGACCTCGAGGCCCGCCGGAACCGCCGCGGCGAGGCGGTGCGCCGACTCCGCGGAGTCGACGCCGACCCGGACCCGCGCCCGCTCGAGCACGCCCCGCAGCCGGGCGGCACGCTCGGCGTCGAGCCAGAGCGGGTAGGCGATGAAGAGGTCCTCGACGCCGCCGGCCGCGAAGACCTCGGCCTCCGACACGGTCGCGACGGTCAGGCCGACCGCACCCGCCGCGAGCTGCCGCCGGGCGATCTCGAGCGACTTGTGCGTCTTGGCGTGCGGGCGCAGCGCGACACCGCGCTCGCGGGCCGAGCGGGCGGTGGCCGCGATGTTGCGGTCGAGGACCGCCTCGTCGAGGACGAGCGAGGGCGTGGGGACGCTGTCCGGAATGCGAGGCATGGCGCGATCATAGGGCGGCTCTCCTCTACGGTGAAAGGAGACGACGAGCGGCGGGGGCGGCGCCTCGACCGAGCCGGAGACGCGAAGGAGCGCCGCATGCGCGAGCAGGAAGCCCGATCCCACCACGAGGACTCCGCGGCGCGCGCGGCCTC
Organism: Rathayibacter sp. VKM Ac-2857; assembly: GCF_013205025.1. Taxonomy (GTDB): domain Bacteria; phylum Actinomycetota; class Actinomycetes; order Actinomycetales; family Microbacteriaceae; genus Rathayibacter. The sequence goes on from NZ_JABMLE010000002.1 coordinate 767,946, forward strand.
CTTCGGTCAGGGCATGCTGGCCGCGACCTACGCGCTCCGGCACGAGAAGGGCCTCGACGTCGTCTTCCTGCTCCGCGGCACCGGCCCCGACTTCCTGATCGGGATGGGCGCCGCCTCGGACGACTTCCGCTCGGTCCTCTCGATCGGCCTCGACAGCCGCGACGGGGTGCTCCGCCCCACCGCGAGTCACACGATCGACGGCCGCCGCCGCGGAATCCCCGCCCGCGTGGTCTTCCGGAGCGACGGGGCGCTGGTCGTCGAGGCGAGCCCGCTGCCGCTGCGCGACCGGCCCGCGTCGCTGAAGTGCTGGTCGTTCGTCCGCTCGGGCGAGGACGAGCACTACTCCGACGTGGTGGGCTTCGTCGCCCCGGCGCTCGCCGACCTGCCGCCCGTGCCGCTGAAGACGCGACCGCGGGCTCAGGCGCGCCGCTAGGGTGTGCTCAGACCGGTCCGCCGCCGGTCGCCCGCGCCGACGGAAGGCCGAGCTCCATGGATCCCGACGACTCCCCGACCCTCGAGCAGACGCCGCCCCAGCGCCGGATCGTCACCACCCGCACCGGCGCCGTGGTCGCGGTCGGCGTGCTCGGCGCGGTGATGCGCACCGAGGGCGCCATCTACGGAACGGTGCTCTCGATCACGCTGATCGCCGTCGGCTGGAACGACGACACCGACCTCGACGTCCTGCTCTTCCTGCTCGGCTCGGTGACCGTGTTCTGGATCGCGCACCTGTACTCCGGGACGATCGCGCGCCTCCCGGAGTCGGATCCGACTCCGCGCACCGTGCTCGCCGCCGTGCGGGACACCGCCCGGCACTCGATCGGGATGATCGCCGCGATGATCGTGCCGGCGCTGCTGCTCGCGCTCGGGCCGCTCGGGCTGGTGGAGGAGTACACGGCCTACTACCTGGCGCTCGGGGCCGGAGTGGTGATCCTCGCCGTGCTCGGCTACCTGATGTCGGCGCGGCGCGGCAGCTCGTGGCAGCGGCGGGTGCTCAGCGCGCTCGTGACGACGCTGCTCGGGTTCGTCGTGGTGTGGCTGAGCACGCTGGTGCACTGAACTGCTGGTGCACTGAACTGCTGGTGCACTGAACTGCTGGTGCACTGAACTGCTGGTGCACTGAATCGCTCGACTCGCGGCGGGGGCGGCTGCCAGGCTGACGGGATGACCTCTCAGCCCTCCGCGCTCCGCCCCTTCGGCCCCTCGGGCGCCACGGTGACCCGGCTCACCCTCGGCACCTCCTGGAACCCCGACCGCGTCGGCTCGCTCGACACGGTGCCCGCACTCGAGCGCGTGCTCGACTCCGGCGCCGGCCGCCCCGTCTCGGTGATCGACACCTCCAACGAGTACGCGCTCGGGCACAGCGAGCGGCTGATCGGCGAGGCGCTGCGGGCGCGCGGCGGGGTCCCGGAGGGGATCACCGTCGTCACGAAGCTCGACCGCGACCCGGAGACCGGCAGCTACTCGGCCGAGCGGATGCGCCGCAGCCTCGACGAGAGCCGCGAGCGCCTGGGCATGGACGTGCTGCCGCTGCTCTACCTGCACGACCCGGAGCGGATCTCGTACGACGAGGCCTTCGCCGAGGACGGGCCCGTGCGCGCGCTCGTCGCGATGAAGGAGGCCGGCGTCGCGCTCTCGATCGGCATCTCGGGCGGGCCGGCGCCGATGCTGCGCCACTACGTCGACACCGGGCTCTTCGACGCCGTGATCACGCACAACCGGTTCACGCTGGTCGACCGCTCCTCCGAGGAGCTGATCGACGCCTCCGTCGCGCGCGGCGTCGTCGTGGTGAACGCCGCCGTCTACGGGGGCGGGGCGCTCGCGCGCTGGCCGGAGCCGGTCCGCACCTACGCCTACGCGCCCGCGCCGCAGGAGATCGTCGACGCGGTCGCCGCCATGGGCGAGGCCTGCGAGCGGGCCGGCGTGCCGCTGGCCGCCGCCGCCCTGCAGTTCTCGACCCGCGACCCGCGGGTGACGACGACGGTGGTCGGCGCGACGAGCGCGGAGCACTACGACGCGTTCGTCGCGGACGACGCGCTCGACATCCCCGACGCGCTGTTCGAGGAGCTGGAGTCGCTCGCGCCGCCGAGCTCGGTCTGGCAGGAGGCGCCGGGGGCGACCTGGCCGCGCTGAGCGACGGCGGGGCGTCGGCGGGGCGTCGGCGGACGCGCGAGGGGCAACAGCGGGCATACCCGGGCCGCTCCGTCGGTTGGGCCTGGGGTGACCGACACGACTGATACCCCTACCGACTCCCCCGCCCTCTTCCAGCCGCTGACCCTCCGCTCGCGCACCGCGCGCAACCGCGTCTGGGCCGCTCCGATGTGCCAGTACTCCGTGGAGGCGCAGGACGGCGTGCCGACGCCGTGGCACCTCGTTCACCTCGGCTCGCTCGCGCGCGGCGGCGCGGGGGTCGTGATCGTCGAGGCGACCGGCGTCGTTCCCGAGGGGCGGATCAGCCCCTGGGACACCGGGCTCTGGAACGACGTGCAGCAGGCGGCCTGGGGTCCGATCGTCGACTTCGTGCACGGGCAGGGCGCGCTCGCGGGCATCCAGCTCGCGCACGCCGGCCGCAAGGCGTCGACCTACCGCGAGTGGAGCGGGCGCGGCTCCGTGCCCGTCGACGAGGGCGGCTGGGAGACGGTCGCCCCCTCCGCCGTGGCGTTCGAGGGCTACGCGACACCTCGCGCGCTCGACGCGGAGGAGTTGCCGGGCCTCGTCGAGGCGTTCCGCGCCTCCGCCCGCCGCGCCGTGGACGCGGGCTTCGACGTGATCGAATTGCACGCGGCGCACGGCTACCTGCTGCACCAGTTCCTCTCGCCGCTCTCGAACCACCGCGAGGACGCCTACGGCGGCTCGCTGGAGAACCGCGCGCGGCTCCTGCTCGAGGTCGTCCGCGCGGTGCGGGCTGAGATCGGCGAGCTGCCGCTGCTGGTGCGCTTCTCCGCCACCGACTGGGCCGAGGGCGGCTGGACGCTCGAGGAGACGATCGCGGTCTCGGAGTGGGCGCGCGACGAGGGAGTCGACCTCTTCGACGTCTCGACCGGCGGACTCGTGAAGGGGACCGACATCCCGGTGGCGCCGCTCTACCAGGTGCCGTTCGCGCGCGAGGTGGGCCGGGCGACCGGCGCTCCCGTGGGCGCGGTGGGGCTGATCACGACGGCCGAGCAGGCCGAGGGAGTGGTGGCCGGCGGCGACGCGGACGTGGTGCTGCTGGCGCGCGAGCTGTTGCGCGACCCGCACGCTCCGTCGCGGATGGCGCGGGAGCTGGGGGCTCCGCTGGGGCTGGTGCCGCCGCAGTACGCGCGGGCCTGGCGCTGAGGCGGGCATGACGAAGGGCCGGACGCAGTGCTGCGGTCCGGCCCTTCGTGGTGGTGCTGAGTGCTGCTACTTCTCGTCGGCCTCGCCCTCGGAGTCGCTCGGGGCGTCCTCCTCGGGGTTGAAGTGCGAGTCGCCCGAGACGCCCAGGGCGATCCCGTCCTCGGAGTCGGGGATGGTGCCCTCGGTGCCCAGGCCGTCGGTCTCAGGAGTCCCGGAGTCCGGGGTGCTGTCGTCGGACATCGGGGCTCAGGCCTCGACGTCGCCGCGCCAGGCGCCGTCCGGCGAGCCCTTGGACTCGATGTACTCCTTGAAGTTCTTGAGGTCCTTCTTGACCGCGTGGCTGCCGGCGCCGACGAGCGAGCCGACGGTCTCGAGGAAGCCCTCGGGCTCCCAGTCGAGCTGCACGGTGACGCGGGTCTCGGTGTCCGAGAGCTTGTGGAAGGTGACGACGCCGGCGTGGTCGGTCTCGCCGCCGGTGCTGTTCCAGGCGACGCGCTCGTCGGGGTGCTGCTCGGTGATGTTGGCCTCGAACTCGCGCTCGACGGGGCCGACCTTGACCTTCCAGACGGTCAGGACGTCGGTGACCTGCTGGATCGACTCGACCTCGTCGAGGAACTTGGGGAACTCCTCGAACTGGGTCCACTGGTTGTACGCGACGGACACGGGGACGTTGACGTCGACGGTCTCGATGATCTGCGACACGGTAGTGCTCCTTGATGTCTCACTCGGTGTTCAGCAGGCCGCTGCTGCGGTCGCCTCCCTCGACGGTAGAGGCGAGCCGCCTGGGAGTTCACGTGGTTGCGGCTGGACGCAGACGTGGTACAACCCGGGAGCGGCGGCGGGATCTCGATACGCCCGCTTCGCGGGCTACTCGATCAACATGAGGCGCGAGCCGCTCGATCAACAGGGCGGCCCGCAACGCGGACCGCTCCGTTTCATGCTGGTCGAGTAGCCGCGGAGCGGCGTATCGAGACCCGACGTCTGCAGAACGGTGGATCTCGATACGCCCTCTGCGAGGGCTACTCGATCAACATGAGGCGCGAGCCGCTCCGTTCCATGCTGGTCGAGTAGCCGCGCAGCGGCGTATCGAGAGCCGCGGGTCAGTCGTCCGTGCCCGTGTAGCGGTAGGCGGTGAACGTCGGCGTGCCGGTCGTCGCGTAGAGGCCGAGGACGCGGCCGGTGAAGGAGGTGGCGGTCTCGGCGGTGAAGGAGCGGCCGTCGATGCGGGCGAGGGTGCGGGAGACGCCGCCCGCCTCCGCGCGGAGGACGAGGAAGTCGCTGGTCATCTGGCCGGGGCCGAAGCCGACGCCGCCGTCGCGCTCGGACTCCAGCATCAGCGTCACCGGGCCCTCGGGCAGCTCGGCGACCCACTCCTGCTCGAAGGACGGGATCACGGCGCGAGCGGTGACCCGCGTGCCGGAGCCGGTCGACTCCGCCTCGACGGACGCGAACGTCGTCTCGTCGTAGCGGACGGCCAGCCCGCCGACGCCGGCCGAGACGTCGACGACGACCGAGGCCTGCATCGTCTGGGTGAGCTGGCGGCGGCCGACGAAGGTGGGCTGCGGGTGGCGCAGGGTGCGCCCCTCCCCCGGCAGCGACAGCCGGCCGCCTTCGACACTGGCGAGCGCGGTCGGGAGGCGGCGCACGCCGATCCAGCCCGCGTCGAGCGGTCCGGAGAAGTCGACGTCGTCGCGCAGCGGACCGCGCGGCGCGAGCGCGACCGGCTCGGCGACCGGCCAGCCGTCCACCCAGGAGACCCGGGTGACGAAGGTCTCGCGGCCGAGCGCCGAGAAGGCGCGGGTCGCTCCCCGCGGGCGGACGCCGAGCAGCACGATCAGCGTCGAGCCGTCGGGGCCCTCCACCAGGTCGCCGTGGCCGGTGTTCTGCACCGGTCGGGTGGTGCCGCGGGCGGTGAGGAACGGGTTGCCGGGCGCGGTCTCGAACGGGCCGGTCGGCTCGTCGCTCCGGGCGATCGAGACGCCGTGGCCGCGCTCCGTGCCGCCCTCGGCGATGAGGAGGTACCAGACGTCCCGGCCGTCGACCGAGCGACGGTACAGGTGCGGCGCCTCCGGGAAGCCGCCGCCGGTGCCCGACCAGAGCGAGCGCGGCTCCTCCAGGATGCGGCCGGCCGCGAGGTCGACCCGCACCTGCTGGATGCCGAGGTGCGCGCCGGCCTCCTCGCCGCTCAGGATCAGGCCGGAGTAGGTGACGAACGCGGTGCCGTCCTCGTCCCAGGCGAGGTCCGGGTCGATGCCCTGGAGCGGGCCGCCGTCGGCGTCGGTCAGGACGGTGCCGTCGCTCCACTCGCCGGCCGGGTCGGTCGCGGTGAAGACGACGGTGCCGACGCCCGCGGGCACCGACACGATCACGTGGAAGAGGCCGTCGTGGTGCCGGATCGTCGGCGCCCAGACGCCGAGACCGGTGGGCACCTCCTCCACACCGATCTGCTCGGCGCGGGTCGCGACGTTGCCGACGCGCTCCCAGGTCTCGAAGTCGGTGCTGCGGTACACGGGGATGCCGGGCAGGTACTCGAACGTCGAGGTGACGAGGTAGTAGACACCGTCGACGCGGACGACGCTCGGGTCGGGATTGAAGCCGGGGATCAGCGGGTTGGGGAAGGGCGCACCCACGCCGCCGCTCATGCGCGCAGCTCCAGCTCGGTCACCAGCGGGACGTCCTCGAGCGAGGTGCCGAGGCGGATCGTGAAGGCTCCGGCCTCGTACTCCCAGCCGTCGTTCCAGGTGGCGAGCAGTCGCGTCGGCACCGTGACGGCGATCTGCGCACTCGCGCCCGCCTCCAGCGTCGCGCTCTCGAAGCCGACCAGCCAGCGCACCGGGCGCTCGACGGCGGAGTCGCGGCGCTCGGCGTAGGCCTGCAGCACGACCTTGCCGGCGCGCTCGCCGGTGTTCACGACGTCGACGAGGAGTTCGACGTCCTCGCCGCCGCGGACGGGCTCGGGGGTCGAGACCGCGACGAGCTCGAACGAGGTGTAGCCGAGGCCGTGGCCGAAGACGTAGGCCGGCTCCACCTCGCTGCGCAGCCAGGCGCGGTAGCCGATGTGGATGCCCTCGTCGTAGTGCAGCTCGCCGTCGGTCGGCAGCGTCGAGAGGACGGGGACGTCCTCGATCGCGACCGGCCAGGTGGTGGGCAGGCGTCCGCCGGGCTCGACGCGGCCGAGCAGGACGTCGGCGACCGCGTCGCCCATCTCCTGACCGCCGAAGTAGCCGACCAGCACGGCGGCGACCTCGTCGCGCCACGGCAGCAGCACGGGGGCGCCGGCGTTGACGACCACGACGGTGCGCGGGTTGACGGCGGCGACGGCGCGCACGAGCGCGTCCTGCTGGCCCGGCAGGTCGAGCGAGCTGCGGTCGTAGCCCTCGGACTCGACCGCGGAGTTGGTGCCGACCACCACGAGGGCGACGTCGGCGTCGCGGGCGAGCGCCACCGCCTCCGCGATCAGCTCGTCGGCCGGAGTGTCCTCGGGCTCGAGGCCGTAGGTGAAGCCGAGCGCGCCCTCGAGGTCTCCCTCGGCGTGCACGATGTCGTACTCGATCCGGATGTCGACGGGCGTGTCCGCGGTGACGGTCAGCGGCGCGGAGACCGAGGGCGGGGCGAGCAGTGCGGCGCCGAGATCGGAGCCGACGGCGGCGAGGGTCTCCTCGAGGAAGAGCGCGCCGTCCACGTAGACGCGGGCGGTGCCGGCGACGGCGAAGCCCAGGCGGACGGTCGCGTCGGCGGGCGGGGTGAGGATCGTCGAGAACTCGACGCGGGCCGAGGCGGCGATCGGGGCGGTGCCGCCGAACCAGACCAGCGAGGTGGCGCGGCGGTCCTCGACGAACAGCTCGGTGCCGTCCTCGGCGAGGAAGCGGACGCGCTGGCCGGGCTCGCCGGTGACGGGGTTGGTGATGGTGTCGAGGACGAGCGGGGCGACGCCGTCCTGCACGACCGCGCCGAGCGCGTAGTCGACGCGGGCGTGCGGCAGGGCGGCGCGGACGCCGTCGAGCGGAGTGACGACCTTCTCGGGCAGGACCGTCGCGGATCCGCCGCCCTGGGTGCGCGCCTCGCGGGCGTTGTGACCGATCACGGCGACGGAGCTGAGCGCCGACGCGTCCCAGGGCAGCTCGCCCTCGTTGCGCAGCAGGACGCTGCCGGCCGCGGCGGCCTCGCGGGCGAAGGCGCGGCCGTCCTCGACGAGCACCGGCTCGGCGACGGCGGGCGCGAAGCCCTCGAGCGCGCCGACACGGGCGGCCAGGCGGAGGATGCGGCGGACCTTGCGGTCGACGACGGACTCCTCGATCGAGCCGTCGCGGACGGCGGCGACGAGCGCCGCGCCCCACGGGCCGTCGGGGCCGGGCATCACGAGGTCCTGCGCCGCGCGGGCGCTGTCGACGGTGCGGACCGCGGTCCAGTCGCTGATGACGACGCCGTCGAAGCCCCACTCGCTGTTCAGCGGGGTCTCGAGCAGGTCGCTCTCGGTGGCGGTGGTGCCGTTGATCGAGTTGTAGGAGCTCATCACGAGCCAGGCGCGGGTCTCGACGATCGCGCGCTCGAAGGCGAGCAGGTAGAGCTCGCGGAGGGCGCGGTCGCCGACGCGCACGTCGACGGTGAAGCGGTCGGTCTCGGAGTCGTTCGCGATGTAGTGCTTGGGAGTGGCGCCGACGCCGTTCTCCTGCACGCCGGCCACGTAGGCGGCGGCGAGGTCGGCGGTGAGCACCGGGTCCTCGCTGAAGCCCTCGAAGTGGCGGCCGCCGAGCGGGGAGCGGTGCAGGTTGATGGTCGGGCCGAGGACGACGTCGACGTCCTTGCGGCGCGCCTCGACCGCGGCGGCGGCGCCGTAGCGGCGGGCGATCGAGCGGTCCCAGGAGGAGGAGAGCGCGGTCGCCGAGGGCAGGTTCAGCGAGGGCGAGCGCTCGTCCCAGACCTCGCCGCGCACGCCGGAGGGGCCGTCCGAGACGAGCATGCGGCGCAGGCCGATCTTCTCGATCGGCCAGGTGGTCCAGAAGTCGCGGCCGGTGAGCAGCTGCACCTTCTCCTCGAGGTCGAGGCGCCCGATCAGCTCGGTGAGCAGGGCGTCGGCGTCGGGTCCCTCGGCCGGGATGCGGGGAGCAGTGGAGGTGTCGGTCACGGGAAGTCTCTCTCTGTCGGGACGTGCTGATCCCTCCCGCGAGATGCCACTTTTGACGCGATCGCGCGGCGTGTCGCGCTCATAAGTGGCATCTCGCGGAAGGGGAGGGACGCGGCGCGCGTCCAGGGGGCGAGTGTCAGGGGTGGGCGGCCACGAAGGCTCGGCGCTCCTCGCGGCGGGTGGCCTGGCGGACCGGGTCGGCGACGGGGGCCGCCAGGAAGAGGCGCTGGGTGTAGGCGTGCTCCGGGCGGGAGGTGACCTGGTCGCCGTCGCCCCACTCCACGATCTCGCCGTGGTACATCACGGCGACGCGGTGCGAGAGGTGCCGCACGACGGCGAGGTCGTGCGAGACGAAGAGGTACGCGACTCCGGTGCGCTCCTGGATCTCGGTGAAGAGGTCGAGGACGCGCGCCTGGGTGGAGAGGTCCAGCGCCGAGACGGGCTCGTCGCAGACGATCAGCCGCGGCTCGAGGGCGAGCGCCCGGGCGATCGCGATCCGCTGGCGCTGACCGCCGGAGAACTCGCGCGGCAGGCGGTCGGCCGCGGACTGCGGCAGCCCCACCTGGTCGAGCAGCTCGCGCACCCGCTTGGAGGCGACCTTGGCGTCGACCTTCCGCACGGTGAGCGGCTCCACCAGGATCTGCTCGATCGTCAGCGACGGGTTGAGCGAGGTGTACGGGTCCTGGAAGACGACCTGGATCTCGGAGGAGAGCCCGCGGCGCTGACGCCGGTCGAGGTGCGCGATGTCGCGCCCGTTGTAGAGGATCTCGCCGCCGGTGACCGGGGCGAGCCCCAGCACCGCGCGGCCGAGCGTGGTCTTGCCTGAGCCGGACTCGCCGACCAGGCCGACCGTCTCGCCGGGACGGATGTCGAGCGAGACGCCCTTCAGCGCCTGGAAAGGCTTGGCACGGAAGCCCTTGCCCGGGTACTCGACGACGACGTCCTTGACGTCCAGCAGTAGCTCGGACGGTGCGGCGGGTGCGGCGCTCATCGGCTCGACTCCTTCACGGCGGTGGTGGCGACGAGCGGTCCGCGGGCGGGCCCCTCCTCGAGGATCGCGTCGAACAGGGCGCGGGTGTAGGGGTGACGGGGGTCGGCGAAGATCGAGCGCACGGGCCCGGTCTCGACGATCCGGCCATCGCGCATGACCGAGACGCGGTCGCACAGGTCGGCGACGACGCCGAAGTTGTGCGTGACGAGGATCATGCCCATGTTCAGCTCCGACTGCAGCTCGCGGAGCAGGTCGAGCACCTCGGCCTGCACCGTGACGTCGAGCGCAGTGGTCGGCTCGTCGGCGATCAGCAGGTCGGGGTCGCAGGAGACGGCGCCGGCGATCAGCACCCGCTGGGCCATGCCGCCGGAGACCTCGTGCGGGTAGGCGTCGAACGTGCGCTGCGGGTTGGGGATGCCGACCCGGGCGAGCAGGCCGAGCGCCCGCTCCTTCGCCGCCGCCTTGGAGAGGCCGAGACAGATCCGCATCGGCTGCACGAGCTGCGTGCCGATGGTGAAGGAGGGGTCGAGGTTCGACATCGGCTCCTGCGGGATGTACGCGATGCGCTTGCCGCGGAGCTTGGTCATCTCCTTCTCCGACAGGTGCGCGAGGTCCTGGCCGTCGAAGACGATCGAGCCGCCGGTGATCCGGCCGCCCTCGGGCAGCAGGCGCAGCACCGACCAGGCGGTCTGCGTCTTGCCGGAGCCGGACTCGCCGATCAGGCCGTGGATCTCGCCGCGGCGGACCGCGAGCGAGACGTCGTGGACGACCGTCTTCACCGAGCCGTCGTTCTGGCCGTAGCCGACCGAGAGGTTCGTGACGCGGAGGATCTCCTCGGCCACGTTCCTGTCAGCACCGGTCGCGCCGGCCTCCTCCTCGTGCACGACCGTCTTGGGCGCCGCGGCGTCCTCGTCGAGCATGGTCTGGATGCCGATCGTCGACAGGCTGGTCGGCACCGTCGCGGGCGCCGAGGCCGACTTGCGCTTCTTCGAGCGCTTGGCTCCGGAGGCGCTTCGCTCGAGCTCGTCGCGCATCGCGTTGCCCAGCAGGGTCAGCGCGATGGAGGTGAGCGCGATCGCGAGGCTCGGCCAGAGCATCAGGATCGGGGCGTTGAAGACGTTGGAGAAGCCGTCGTTGAGCATCGAGCCCCAGGTGGGGATCGACAGGTCGCCGAGGCCGAGGAACTCGAGTCCGGCCTGGATCGCGATCGCGATGCCGGCGACCAGCGAGGCCTGGATGATGACGGGAGCGCGGACGACGGTGAGGATGTGCCGGGCGATGATCCGGCCGTTGCTGAGGCCGGAGACCCGCGCCGCGTCGACGAAGAGCTCGCCGCGCACCGCGGTGACGGAGGCGTAGACCAGGCGGTGGAAGGCCGGCGAGAGCAGGACGCCGAAGATGGCCATCGAGAGCCACATCGACGGGCCGATGACGGCGCGGGCCGCCAGCAGCACGACGAAGCCGGGCAGCGCCATCACGAGGCCGGAGGTCCAGGCCGAGACGGAGTCGAACCAGCCGCCGAAGTAGCCGGCCAGCAGTCCGCTGGTGACGCCGATGACGACGGCGACGGCGAGTGCGACCAGGGCACCGGCGAGGCTGAACTGGGTGCCGAAGAGCAGTCGCGAGAGGACGTCGCGGCCCGCACTGTCGGCGCCGAGCAGGTGCGCGGCACCGGGCTCGGCGAGCACGTCCTGCAGCGAGGCGCGGTTGGGATCGGCCGGGGCGAGCAGCGGCGCGAAGATCCCGGAGAGGACGACGATCGCGAGGAAGACGAGCGAGACGAGCCCGACCGGGTTGTGCAGCAGGCGCCGGAAGAGGTGCGTGCGGGCGGCGCGCTCCTCCACTCCGACCGACGGGGTGCTGGCGGGCAGCGGAGTCGTGGCGGTCATGAGAGTCGCACCTTCGGGTTGAGCCAGCCCTGGAGCAGGTCGATGAGCAGGTTGACGATGACGACGATGATCGCGGTGACGAGCACGAGGCCCATCACCAGCGGGATGTCGCCCTGGGTGGTCGCGGTGACCGCGACCTGGCCGAGACCGGGGATCGCGAAGATCTGCTCGACGATGACGGCGCCGCCGAGGAGGCCGATGAACTGCACGGCGAGGACGGCGAGCGCGGGGCCGCCGGCGTTCCGCAGCACGTGCTGGAAGACGATCCGGTTGGCGGGCAGGCCGCGCGAGCGCAGGGTCCGCACGTAGTCCTGGCGGAGCGCGTCGATGACGGAGCCGCGGACCTGCTGGGCGACGCCGGCGATGCCGCCGATCGCGAGGGCGATGATCGGCAGGGTGACCGTGGCGATCCAGCCCGAGAACGAGTCGGTGAGGTTGACGTAGCCGGTCGGCTTGAACCAGCGGAGGTTGATCGCGAAGACGGTGACGAGGCCCAGCGCGATGAGGAAGCCGGGGATCGCGAAGCCGAGGATCGAGACCAGCTGCACGAGCTTGTCGGCCCAGCCGCGGCGGACCGCGGCCCAGACGCCGAGCACGACGGCGACGATCGCGGAGATGATCGTGGCGCCGATGACCAGGGAGAGCGTGACGGTGACGCGGGTGGAGATGGCGGTGGTGACCGCCTGCCCGGTGAACCAGGAGCTGCCGAGGTCGCCGGTCACGGCGTGGCCGAGCCAGCCGAGGTACTGCGACCAGATCGGCTGGTCGAGGCCGAGCTGCGCGGCCCGCTGGGCCACCGCCTCCGGCGTCGCGTTCTGCCCGAGGATGCGGCGGGCGATGTCGCCGCCGCCGAGATAGAGGAGTGCGTAGGCGACGACGGAGATCAGCACCACGAGGATGATCCCCGAGATGACGCGTCGCAGGATGAACCTGGTCATCAGTGGTCCTTCGAACGGAGGAGGGCGCGGACGCGATCAGCGGATCGGGCGGCGCGAAGAGAGGGAGCGGGGGCCGGCCGTGAAGCCGGCCCCCGCCGATCCGGATCAGGCCGGGGTGCCGATCACGCTGGGGTAATCGCCCAGAGGTACGGGTAGGCGTTGCCCGTCTGGGTCTCGACCTTCGTGTTCGCGTCGGTCACGAAGCTCGACTGCTGGCGGTACCAGGGGGCGAACCAGGCGTTCTCGACCGTGTAGGCGTTGACGGCCTGGACGGCGGCGGCGTAGCCGGACTCGTCCGCGGTGCGGACGGCCTCGATCAGCGTCTCGAGCTCGGGGTCGGCGTTCTTGAAGGGGTTGAAGATCGCGTTGGGGCTGAGCTCGAAGTTGATCAGGGCCCAGTCGGGGTCCTGCTGCAGCGTGAGCCAGGTGGCGGCGTACTTCGGGGCGAGGACGTCGGCGATGAAGTTGTTGCCGGCGTCGGTGTAGGTGACGGTGATGCCGACCTCGGAGAGCTGCTGCTGGATCAGCGTGAAGGTCGAGGAGCCGACGAGCGAGCTCGAGGGCATGTTCAGCTCGAAGCCGTCCGGGTAGCCGGCCTCGGCGAGCAGCTCCTTGGCCTTCTCGGGGTCGTAGGGGTAGTCGTCGTCGAGCGACTCGTCGTAGCCCTCGGAGGAGGTCGGGAAGATCTGCGTGGTCGGAGTGCCGTAGCCCTGGCCGATGGCCTTCAGCAGCGACTCCTTGTCGAACGCGTAGTTGATGGCCTGGCGGACGCGGACGTCCTTCAGGGCCGGCGCGATGGTGCCGTCGCGGTCGAGCAGCAGCAGACCGGTCCAGTTGAGCTCGAAGGGGTTGACGGTGAAGCCCGACGCCTCGATCTCCTTGAGGTCGTTGTTGTCGACCGTGTTGGCCGCGTTGACCTGACCGCCCTTGATCGCGTTCACCAGAGCGGTGGAGTCGCTGTAGACGTTGATGTTCAGGTTGTCGTAGTGGACCGAGTCCTCGTCCCAGTAGCCGTCGCGCTTGGTGAAGGCGTAGGAGGTGCCGATGACGGTCTTGGCCGCGTCGAGCTCGTAGGGGCCGGAGCCGACCGGGACGGTCTGGATGTCGGCGGACTCGAAGGCGGAGGGCGCCTCGACGAGGCCGGCGTTCTGGGTCAGGTAGAAGAGGAAGGTCGGGTTGGCCTGCTTGAGGGTCACCGTGACGGTCGAGGCGTCGGTCGCGACGGCGTCGGCGAGATCGGCCATCTTGTTCGTGTCGGGCGAGTTGCCGTCGCGGAAGCGGATCAGGTTCTGCGCGACGGCGTCGGCGTCGAGCGTCGATCCGTCGGAGAAGGTCACGCCGTCGCGGATCTTCAGGGTGAGGACGGTGTTGTCCTCGTTGTAGGTCCACTCGGACGCGAGGCCCTCGGTGATGGTGCCGTCGGGCTCGGCCCGCAGCACGCTGTCGTAGACGGCCTGCATGTACGGCGACTCGTTGGCCCAGTACGAGTCCGCCGCGGCGAACGTCGACAGGGTCTGGATCGCACCCAGCGTGAGCGTCTCGCTCGAGCCGCCGGAGGCGCCTCCGCCGGAGTCGGCCGCGCAGCTGGTCAGGCCGACCATCGTGGTGACGGCGATCGCAGCGGCCGCCAGCCTCTTCCATCGGAACATCTTCGGTCTCCAGGTTCTCCCGGTTCTCCCATGAACCGGTGCCGAGGAAGCTAACACGAAAAACAGATGACCCCTAGGTTTTTGAGAGAAAAACTTCGGCCCGTTAGGTTTTCGTGATTCTCGTGACCGTTCACATCCGGGAGCACCTCCGGAACCGGGCTCTGACGGGCGTGTTCCTGAAAGCCGAATCCGCGCCAGGTTTTTGACTCGGAAACCTCTAGCGGCTAGGTTTCTCGCACCGGAGGCTCCGAGCCCCCTCGCAACGATGCGCCAGGAGGCACTTCATGGCACTCCCCACCTCTCCCCCGCGGCGACCGCGCGGGCAGTACGCCAAGACCGCCGCCCGGCGCGCCGAGATCGTGGCCGCGGGCCTGGAGGTCTTCTCCGCGAGCGGCTACCACGCCGCGTCGCTGCGCGAGATCGCCGAGAAGGTCGGGCTCAGCCAGGCCGGCGTGCTGCACCACTTCGCCAACAAGTGGGAGCTGCTCTCGGCGGTGCTCACCCTCCGCGACGACCACTCGATCGTGCGGGTGCCCAGCGGCGACGCCGTCCCCGGGATCGACACGGTCCGCGCGCTGATCGACCTGGTCGCCTACAACACCGAGATCCCCGGCCTCGTCGAGCTGCAGTGCGTGCTCTCGGCGGAGGCCACCCACGCCGACCACCCGGCGCACGAGTACTTCGCGAACCGCTACCGCTTCATCGTCGACCTGTTCACCGGCGCGTTCGGCGACATGCTGACCCGCGGGCAGCTCGTGCCGGGCGTGGACCCGCGCAGCGCCGCGATCCGCGTCATCGCGACGATGGACGGGCTGCAGGTGCAGTGGCTGCTGCAGCGCGACGCCCTCGACATGCAGGCCGAGTTCCGGCGCACCGTGCAGACCCTGACCACCGTGGAGGTGTGACCGTGGGCTTCTCCCGCGAATCGACCCTGGCCGCCGTCCTCGACCACGGGGAGGCGGGCGACGTCGTGCGCCGTTTCGTCCCGGGTGTCGTCAACTCGCCGCTGCTGGTGCAGCTGCGCTCCGCCCCCGTCGGGCTCGTCGTGGGGATGGATCCGCTGCTCAAGGCGGACCCCGAGCGCGAGGCCTCGTTCTGGGCGGCGCTCGACGCGGTCGACGACTCCGGAGTCGCGGCGCCGCGGCCGGAGCGGGTGGCCGTGCTGCCGCGCTCCGATTACGAGGGCGAGGACGTCGCTGTGGCGTCGGCCGTGGTGCGAGCGGTCGCTCCCGGCACCGTGTGGGCGCCGGCCGAGGTCGTCGTCGACGGGCCGTCGCACGGCAACCCGTTCGTCGACGTCGAGTTCTCGGCGGAGTTCTCGCTCGGCGACGAGACGGTGCGGGCCGGCGGGTTCTACGACGGCGACGGGGTGTACCGGGTGCGGTTCCTGCCTCCTGCCGCAGGGGTGTGGAGTGTGACCACCACCTCCACCGCGCGCTCGCTCGACGGGCTCTCCGCCTCCGTCACCGTGGAGCCCGCCCTGCCCGGCGCGCACGGGCCGGTGCGGGTGGCCGACACCTTCCACTTCGCGCACGAGGACGGCACCCGGCACCTGCCGCTCGGCACGACCGCGTACGCCTGGACGCACCAGACCGAGGCGCTGCAGGAGGCGACCCTCGCGACGCTCGCCGAGGCGCCGTTCACCAAGGTGCGGCACTGCGTCTTCCCGAAGGCGTACCTGTACAACACGAACGAGCCGGAGCTGTACCCGTTCGAGCGCGACGGCGACGGCTGGGACTTCGACCGGCCCGTGCCCGCGTTCTTCCGCCGGCTGGAGGAGCGGGTCGCGGATCTCGACGCGCTCGGCATCCAGGCCGACGTGATCCTCTTCCACGCCTACGACCGCTGGGGCTTCTCGGACATGGGCCGCGCGGCCGACGACCTCGTCACGCGCTACGTGGTCCGGCGCCTGGCCGCCTCGCCGAACGTCTGGTGGTCGCTCGCCAACGAGTACGACCTGCTCTGGTCGAAGACCGTCGACGACTGGGAGCGGCTCGCCGCGCTCGTCGTCGCCGAGGATCCGGTGGGCCACCTGCTCTCGATCCACAACTGCTTCGGTTTCTACGACTACTCCCGGCCGTGGATCACGCACGCCAGCGTGCAGCGGATCGACGTGTACCGGACCGCCGAGAACACCGACGCGTGGCGGGAGCAGTGGGGCAAGCCGGTCGTGATCGACGAGTGCGCCTACGAGGGCGACATCGACCAGGGCTGGGGCAACATCACCGGCGAGGAGATGGTCCGGCGGTTCTGGGAGGGCGCGGTCCGCGGCGGCTACGTCGGCCACGGCGAGACGTACCTCAACGACCGCGAGGAGCTGTGGTGGTCGAAGGGCGGCGAGCTCGTCGGCGACAGCCCGGCGCGCATCGCCTTCCTCCGACGCATCACCGCCGAGATGCCGGACGGGCGGATCGACCCGCTGCCCTCCGACTGGGACGCGCCCTGGGGCGGGGGCGGCGGCGTGCAGCTGGTCTACTTCGGCTTCAACCGGCCGCGGTTCCGGCAGATCGTGCGCGACCCCTCCGACTCCTGGATCGTCGACGTGATCGACACCTGGGGGATGACCGTCTCGCGGGTGCCCGGGGTGTTCTCCGGGTCGTTCCGGGTGGAGCTGCCGGCGCGGCAGTTCATGGCCGTGCGGCTGACGCGGGTGGTGTCGTGAGCGGGGGCGCGGGTGCTGGCGCGGGCGGGGACGCTGGCGCGGTCGTGGGCGCGGATGCGAAGGGGGACGCCGGCGGCGTCGCGAGCGTGGACGCGAGCGGCGTGCCGCCGCGGGTGCGGGTGATCTCGGACAACGACTACTCCGGCGACCCGGACGGGCTGGTGCAGCTCGCGCAGCACGCGCTGTCGGAGTCGGTCGAGCTGGCGCTGGTCGTCGGCTCGCGGCTGCGGCCGGGCGACCCGTTCGACGCGTCGGACCGGACCGCCGACAACGCGGCGGCGGCGGCGCGCGAGGTGCTCGCGCTCTGCGGGCGCCCGGACGTGCCGGTGGTGGCGGGGTCGAACACTCCGGATGCCGGTGTGTCGGAGGCCGCGCGCGCGATCGTCGCGGAGGCGCTGCGGGACGACCCGCGGCCGCTGTACCTCTGCGCCGGTGCCGGGCTGACCGAGGTGGCGGCCGCGCTGCGGCTGGAGCCGTCGATCGCGTCGCGGATGACCCTGGTCTGGATCGGCGGGCCGGAGCACCCGGGCCTGGCCGTCCCTCCGCCCGGCGCGATGCCGATCGAGTACAACCTGCTGATCGACGTGCCCGCCGCCGCCGAGGTGTTCGCGTCAGCGCTGCCGATCGAGCAGTTTCCCCGCGACGCGTACCGGCAGCCGCTGGCCTCCGTCGCCGAGCTGCGCGTGCGGATGCGCACCGCCGGGGCCTTGGGCCGGCACCTCTTCGACGCCCTCGACGGCGTCTTCCGGATGGGCGCCGCGCACGGTCTGAGTTTCGGCGAGACCTACGCCCTCGGCGACAGCCCCCTCGTCCTCGCGACCGCCCTGCTCTCCGCCTTCGAGCCCGACGCCTCCTCCAGCCGGACCGCGCAGGTCCCCCGCCCCTCGATCACCCCCGACGGCCAGTACGGCCCCCGCACCGGCGACGGCCCGGACCTCCGCGTCTACACCCACCTCGACACCCGCCTCCTCCTCGAGGACCTCTACGCGAAGCTGGCGCTGCGCGCCCTCGACGCCTGACGGCGCCCGCCGCCTGCGCGAGCGGCCGCGCGCGGCGCTCCTCTCCCCGAGTGGACGCGTACGGGCTCCTCTCCCCGAGTGGACGCGTACGGGCTCCTCTCCCCGAGTGGACGCGTACGGGCTCCTCTCCCCGAGTGGACG
>NZ_JABMLE010000002.1:785774-1131569 GCF_013205025.1 Rathayibacter sp. VKM Ac-2857
CGTACGGAGGTTAGCTGACCGAGTGGACGCGTTCCGGGGCCTGCACCCGCTGCAGAGCCCGCTTCGCGTCCACTGAGCACGGCCGCCGCCCTCCACTGGACGCGTCCCGGGGCCTGCGCCGTAGGCGGCCCCCGCTCCGCGTCCACTCGCGAATCTCTGCGGCTCGTGCGGGCGAGAGGACACCGCAGGGCGGCGGCGCGCTCCGCGCGGGTCGAGCAGAAATCGCGCAACCTCATGCTGATCGAGCAGCCGCGCCCCCCATGCTGGTCGAGTAGCCGCGCAGCGGCATATCGAGACCCACCGTCGCCAGGGCCGCAGCCCTGCACACCACGTCCTTGCGATGGTGGATCTCGATACGCCCTCTCCGAGGGCTACTCGATCAGCATGGATTGCTGACGCCCCGGCTAGAGGAACACGAGTCCGCGCCGACCCCGCAGCGAGCGCGCCCACGCCGGCCGGACGGCCGCACCCATGCTGGTCGAGTAGCCCGCAGGGCGTATCGAGACCCACGTGTCCGAGCTGAACCCGCACCTCTCGCCCGCATCCGTCGCACGGTTCGACACTTTCTGCGGGTATGAGGCCGGCGAAGCAGCGGAAAGTGGCGAGCGGCGCGCGCGATCCGGCGCGGAGGGTCGTCGTCGGGCGGGGAGGGCGACCGTTTGTGACGGATCGCGCGCGGGTCAGTGCTGGGGGTCGCCGCCGAGCTGGCCGATGGGGGGCAGCGGGCCGCCGTCGTCGGCGCCGGTGCGGCGCCAGCGGGCGACGGCGTTGCCGAGGTGGTAGATCACGAGGGCCGCGGCCGCGCCGAGGACGATGCCGCCGAGCTCGAAGCCGCCGGAGCTGAAGGAGAAGCCGGCGATCGCGATGACGAGGGAGACGGCGGCGGTGTACTGGTTGACCGGGCGGGAGAAGTCGACGCGGTTGTCGATCCAGATCTTGATGCCGATCACGCCGATGAGGCCGTAGAGCGCGGTGGTCGCGCCGCCCAGGACGCCGGCGGGGATCGAGTTGAAGACGGCGCCGACCTTGGGCGAGAGGCTGAGCAGCACGGCGGTGACGCCGGCCACCCAGTAGGCGGCGGTGGAGTAGACGCGGGTCGCGGCCATCACGCCGATGTTCTCGCCGTAGGTGGTCGTGCCCGAGCCGCCGAACGCGCCGGAGACGGTGGTCGCGATGCCGTCCGCGATCAGGGCGCGGCCGGTGTGCTGGTTGACCGAGGAGTCGGTCATCGTCGCGACGCCGCGGACGTGGCCGACGTTCTCGGCGATGAGGACGAGGACGACGGGCAGGAACATCGCGATGCCGGACCACGTGGATCCGGACGCGAAGTCGGGGAAGCTGAACGGCGGCAGGCCGACCCAGGCGGCGTCGGCGACGGCGGAGTAGTCGATCTCGTTGCGGATCAGCGCGACGACGTAGCCGATCACGACGCCGACGAAGATCGAGACGCGGCCGAGGAAGCCGCGGAAGAAGACGCTGCCGAGGATGATCGCGGCGAGCGTGACCGTCGCGGTGACCGGGGCCTGCTGGAAGCTCGACCAGGCGGTCGGGGCGAGGTTGAAGCCGATCAGGGCCACGATCGCGCCGGAGACGACCGGGGGCATCAGGCGGTCGATCCAGCCGAGCCCGGCGAACTGCACGACGAAGCCGACGAGCGCGAGCAGCACGCCGACGGCGACGACTCCGGCGAGCGCCGATCCCGTCCCGCCGACCGCCGTCGCCGCGGTGACCGGGGCGATGAAGGCGAAGCTCGAGCCGAGGTAGCTGGGCAGCTTGTTGCGGGTGATCAGGAGGAACAGCAGCGTGCCGACACCCGAGAAGAGCAGGGTCGTCGCGACGGGGAAGCCGGTGAGCACGGGCACGAGGAAGGTCGCGCCGAACATCGCGACGACGTGCTGGATGCCGATCGCGACGGTCGCGGGCCAGTTGAGCCGCTCGGCGGGGCCGACGACGGCTCCGGGCGCGACGGTGCGGCCGTCGCCGTGCAGGGACCAGATGGGCATGGGGCTCCTCGGCGGGAAGGGGATGGGGGCGCTTCAGAGTAGCGACGCGGCGGGCGGGCGGCGCCGCCCTCCCGTGACGCAGCCGGGAGCCGAGTCGGCGCGCCGGTGAAAGAACGGCGGGCGTGCCGGACAGGAGGGAGCATGAGGCACATGCCAGCTCCCCTCGCGGGTCCCGACCGCTTCGCCGTGCTCGCCGGCGTGGTCGCCGAGCCCGTCCGCCGCTACCTGTGGCGCCGCACAGACGAGGCCACCGCCGACGACGTGCTCGCCGCCACCCTCGCCGTGCTCTGGCGCCGCGTCGCCGACGTGCCGGAGGACGACCCGATCGCCTGGTCGATCGGGGTCGCCCGCCTGCAGCTGCAGAACGCGCGCCGGATGCAGCGCCGCCAGGTCCTGCTCACGCACCGGATCGCCGTGGTCGATCCGCCGCAGGTGGTGCGCGACGCCGACGGACCCTCGGCCACCGACGACGCCGTGCGCTTCGTCCTCTCGCGGCTGCGCGAGTCCGACGCCGAGCTGCTGCGGCTGTGGTCGTGGGAGGAGCTCGACGCGCGCGGGATCGGCGAGGTCCTCGGGATCACGCCGAACGCGGCGTCCATCCGCCTGCACCGCGCGCGCCTGCGCTTCGCGGAGCTGTACGAGGGCCGAGCCGAGAATCCGTCGACGACAGAAGGAGGAGCACGATGACCGCGATCGAGGACTCGGAGCTGCGCCGGCTGGTGCGCTCGACCGACCCGGCGGAGGGGCTCGCCCCGCTCACCCGCGCGCAGCTCGCCGAGCACCGGGACCGGGCGATGGGCGCGCAGGCGACGGGCGGGCAGGCGCTGGGCGAACCGGGCACCGACCCCGGCGACTCCGACCCCACCGCCGTCCGCCGCCGCCGCTCCCCCTGGCTGATCGTCGGGGTCGGCGCGCTCGCCGTGGGCGCCGCCGCGTCGCTCCTGCTCCCCTTCGCCCTCGGCGTCACCACCGGCGGCTCCGCCTCGGCACTCAAGCTGCCCGCGACCGGAGGCCCGATGGACCAGTGCGCCCCGGTCACCGCCGAGGCCCTCGCTCCGTCGCAGCTCGCCTTCCGCGCCGAGGTCGCCTCGATCGACGACGGCACCGTCACCCTCCGCGTCCTCGACCGCTTCGCCGGCGACGTCGGCGACGCCGTCTCGGTCACCCAGGCGCCGGAGTCCGCTGTCGACGGCGCCCCGATCGTCTTCGAGCGCGGAATCGACTACCTGATCGCCGCCGACGGCGACATGATCCTCACCTGCGGGCTGAGCGCCGCCGACTCCCCCGAGCTGACGAGCCTGTACCGGGAGGCGTTCGCCCAGCGCTAGGCGGGCCTCAGGCGGTAGGCGCGGACCTCAGGCGGTACGCGCGGGCCTCAGGCGAACAGCCCGAGCACCCACCCGATCACCAGCGGGCCGAACGCCACGGCGAGCACCCCGAGTCCGAGCACGAACCCGACGAGGCTCACTCGTGCGCCGCGAAGCGTCTCGTCCGCGCGCAGCCGGTTCCGGGCGCCGAGCGCCAGCACGATCGCGACGACGGCGAGCGCCGACGCGAGCAGCGGGACGCCGACCAGCAGCGCGCCGAGCACCGCGACGCCCGCGCTCGCGAGCGCCCGGGAGTCGACCGGTCGCGGAGTCGTGCGGGTCTGCTCAGTCATGCTCCGAGCCTCGCACAGCCATCCGACGGCGGCCCAGACCCTCGACGGAGGCGCACCCGGACTCCGCGCAGTCCCCCGGGCCTCGGAGCACTCACCCGCGCACCCCGCGCACCCCACGCGCCCGCCCGGGTCGCACGCGCACCCCCTCGGTGGCAAGGGGCTCTGCAAACGCCCCCAGCGCGGCGGAGGGTGGAGGCACCGACGATCCTTCTGGAGGCAATGGTGTACTTCCACGTTCAGCGACTCATCAACGACATCGAGCAGGACGAGCCGGATCCGGCCGCCGCGAACGCGCTGCAGGAGGGCCTCGGCGGGCAGTTCGGCGAGATGCGCACGATGATGCAGTACCTCTTCCAGGCGATGAACTTCCGCGGCGCCGACGCGAAGCCGTACCGCGACCTGATCCAGGGCATCGGCACCGAGGAGATCGGCCACGTCGAGCTGATCGGCACGACCATCTCGCGCCTGCTCGACGGCTCGCCGCGCTACCAGGGCAAGCCGACCGACCCGCTGGACACCCCGGGTGCCGGCGGCGCGACCCCGCTCAACATCGCGCTCGACACGGGCAACATCCACCACTACCTGGTCGGCGCGCAGGGCGCCCTGCCCGTCGACTCGGTCGGCAACCCGTGGAGCGGCAGCTACGTCTACAACTCGGGCAACCTCGTGCTCGACCTGCTCTACAACCTCATGCTCGAGTCCACCGGGCGCCTGCAGAAGTGCCGCATCTACGAGATGACGCAGAACAAGACCGCGCGCTCGACGATCGCCTATCTGATCGTCCGCGACCAGGCGCACGAGAACGGCTACGCGAAGGCACTCGAGACCCTCGGCATCGACTGGAGGAAGACCCTGCCGATCCCGAAGACGAACGCCGAGAAGTTCCCCGAGGTGAAGAAGCTGGTCGACCTCGGCCTGCAGAGCAAGCAGTTCACCTTCGACCTCGAGGGCGCGTCCGAGGCGGGCAAGATCTTCCGCGGCGCCTCCCCCTCGAACGACGGCACCGACCTCTCGGCGAACGAGCAGGCCCCCGAGGGCGTGCCGTCGACGATCGCGCCGGAGCGCTTCGAGGAGTTCTCGCCGGGCCTGGACCCCGAGCTGCTGAAGCTCATCCAGACCACCGCCGAGATGGAGCTGGACGAGATCACCTCGTTCTACGGCCCCACCGCGAAGTAGCACCACCCCTCCGGTCCCGCGCGGCCCCCTCCGCGCGGGACCGGTCCGTTCCCAGGAGACAGGCCCATGCCGACGTTCCGGCTCCTCGAACCCCGCCGCGTCGCGGGTGTCGCCCTGCGCGAGCTGGGCGACGCGTCCGCGCTCACCGGAGACGGCGACGTCCTGATCCGCAGCGTCACCCTCGCGCACCGCGAGATCTTGCCCGGCGCACTGTTCGCCGCCCTCCCCGGCCGACGCCGGCACGGTGCCGACTTCGCCGACGAGGCCGCGGCGGCCGGAGCGGTCGCCGTACTCACCGACGAGGCCGGATTGGCGGCCGCGCGAGCGAGCGGCCTGCCGGTGCTGCTGTCCGCGGACCCCCGGGCCGCCCTCGGCGGGATCGCCGCCCACGTCTACGGCACCGATCGCGACCGCCCCCAGCTGCTCGGCGTCACCGGCACCAACGGCAAGACCAGCACCGTGCACCTGCTCGACGCGGTGCTGCGCCGGCTCGGCGTTCCCTCGGGCCTCAGCTCGACCGCGGACCGTCGCAGCCGCGACACCGTCGTCGCCAGCCGGCTGACCTCGCCCGAGGCGCCCGAGCTGCACGCGCTCCTCGCCCGGATGCGCGAGGACGGCGTCGAGTCCGCCGCGATCGAGGTCAGCGCGCAGGCGCTCATCCGCTCGCGGGTCGACGGACTCGTCTTCGACGTCGCCGGCTTCACCAACCTCAGCCACGACCACCTGGACGACTTCGGCGATCTCGGCGCCTACCTCCGGGCGAAGCAGCGGCTCTTCCGCCCGGACCGCAGCCGGCGCGGCGTCGTCGTGGTCGACACTCCGGAGGGGCGCACCGTCGCCGCGGAGGCGGAGGTCCCGGTCGTCACCGTCGGCTCCACCGCGGAGGCGGACTGGCGCGTGGACGTCCTCGCGCTCAGCGCCGACGCGACCCGGTTCCGCCTGACCGCGCCCGACGGCTGGACCCTCACCACCTCCGTCCCGCTGATCGGCCGGCACATGGCGTCGAACGCGGCGCTGGCCCTGGTGATGCTCGTGACGGCGGGCCACGACCGCGACGCGATCGCCCGCGCCGTCGCCGACGGCATCGACGTCGCCGTCCCCGGCCGCACCCTGCTCGTCTCCGGCGAGGCCGGCCCGCGCCTCTACGTCGACTTCTCGCACACCCCCGACTCCGTCGCCCGCACCGTCGACGCCCTCCGCGAGGTCACCTCTGGCCGCGTGCTGGTGATCCTCGGCGCGGACGGCGACCGCGACCCGAGCAAGCGCGCGCCGATGGGCCGCGCCGCCGCCGAGCGCGCGGACCTGCTGATCGTCACCGACCACCACCCGCGCTTCGAGGACCCGGCCCGGATCCGCCGTGCCCTGCTCGACGGCGCCCGCGACGGCCGCTGCGAGGTGCAGGAGATCGCCGAGCCCGCGCTCGCCGTACGCGCCGCCGTCGGCCGGGCCGGGGCGGACGACTCGATCCTCTGGGTCGGCCCGGGCGACACCGACTACCGCGTGGTGCTGGATCAGGACCTGCCGTACTCACCGCGCGCCGATGCGGCGCTCGCCCTGGCGGAGGCGGGCTGGGCGGTCTGAGCCGCCGGCGCCCGCGGCCCCGTGCTTGACTGGCCGGGTCGTCACGACCGGAGGGGGTGCAGGTGTTCTCCTCCCTCCCCGTGCGCCGGGTGCAGAAGCACCCGGCCGCGCTCGAGTCCGACGTCTGGCCCGCGACCCTGCCGCCGGTGCGCCAGGTGCTCGACGAGGGCTGGGACCTCGGCCCCGTCTCGGTGATCACCGGCGAGAACGGCTCCGGCAAGTCGACGCTGCTCGAGGCGATCGCGCTCGCCTACGGGCTGAACGCCGAGGGCGGCTCGACCGGCGCGATGCACTCGACCCGCGTCTCGGAGTCGGACCTCTCCCAGCAGCTGCAGCTCGTGCGCGGGGCGGGCGCCTCGAAGCGCGGCTTCTTCCTCCGGGCGGAGACGATGCACGGCTTCTTCACCTACCTCGAGGACATCGGCCTCGGTGACGCGGACTACCACGAGCGCTCCCACGGCGAGTCGTTCCTCGACATCGTCATGAACCGCTCCCGGATCCGCGGGCTGTGGCTGCTCGACGAGCCGGAGTCGGCGCTCTCGGTCTCAGGCTGCCTGGCGCTGATCGGGCAGCTGCGGTCGCTGGTCGCGGGCGGCTCGCAGGTGATCCTCTCGACGCACTCGCCGGTGCTCGCGGCGCTGCCGGGCGCGGACCTCTACGAGCTCGGCGAGTGGGGCCTGCGCCGCGCGGAGTACGACGACCTGGACCTCGTGCGGACCTGGCGCGGCTTCCTCGGCGACCCGCAGCGGTACCTCCGGCACCTCGACTGACCGGGTCCGCGCACACCATCAGCTGAGAAGGGTGGGCCTCCTCTGTGGGGGGAGGGACCCCCTTCTCAGCTGATGTTGTGCAGAGCTCACCGGCAGGCCGGCGCCGTCAGGCCGTTGAAGGCGAGGCTCTCGCCGGGATGGGCGGGTCGGATCGACGTGCGCAGGTGCTCGAAGGCGGCCTGCGTCGTCGCGCCCGCTCCGGGCGTCGCCGCGCACTGCAGCGACGAGGAGGCGAAGGAGTCGACGACCGGGCCGGAGCCGTCGGCCGCCTCCGCCGCGATCTCGGCGCCGATCGCGTAGCCGCTCCCCCGGTCGGTCAGCGCCGTCATCGTGCCGAGCACGCGCGGCCAGACGACGGAGTCGCGCAGCGAGCGCGGGGCGGCTGTTCCGGGTGCGCCCGCCAGCGCGACGTTCAGCACCGCGCCGTTCAGGTGGACCGTCGACTCCCGCACCCCCGAGAAGGAGCCGTCGATCTCGCGGGCGAGGCGGACGATCTCGTCGGCCGGGCGCTCCTCCTGCACGCGGATCACGGCGGCGCCGCGCGCGTCGGTCGCGGGCTGCACGATCGTCCAGTCGAGGTCGCCCCCGGTGATCGCGGAGCGCTGCTCGAGCAGCAGGTCGAGCGCGTCGAGAGCGGTCGCCGCGCCGGTCGGGGCGAGGGTGATCGCGAGGACGGGGTAGCTCTCGACCGTGCGCACCGAAAGGCTCCCGTCGATGCCGCGGCGCAGGGCGTCCCAGGCCCCGACCGGAACCTCGCGATCCCGCGGATCCGCGATCGCCAGGGAGTCGTCACCGACCAGCAGCACCAGCTCGCTCGAGCGCTGCCCAGCCGGAGCCGTGCGGAGCGCCGCGTCGATCGCCTCCGACGCCGTCGCCGCGAGCGCGACCAGGCGATCCGTCGGACAGTCGTCCCGCGCGATGACGTCGACGTCGAAGACCGCCGGCTCGTCCCGCGCGAGCGGCAGCACCGGCCGCCACTCCGCCCTCGCGCTCTCGACGCAGTCGTCCGCCGACAGCGCCAGCTCGAGCCCCTCCGCCGGCCCCGTGCCGGTCGCGACGACCGCGATCGCCAGCAGCACCGCCGCGCCCGTGAGCGCCCGTCCCCGTCGTCCCATGCCGAAGCCCCCGTCTCCCCTTGCCGCTCTGCGGTCGAGGTGACAGTATCGACATTCGATACGAAACGCACGTCTTTCGATACGCGCCCCGCTCGACACGCACCCGTCACGACCCAGGAGCCCCGCATGCCCCGACCCGTCCTCCTCGCGCTCCGCACCCTCCTGCTGGTGCTGCTGCTCGGCTGCGTGCTCGTGCAGCTCGCCGTCGGCCCGGTCGCCCGGGAGGCGCTCGACGGCGGGCCGGTCGACGCGGTGCTCGTCGCGGTCGTGGTCGCCGGGCTGCTCTGCGTCGAGGCCGTGCTGATCGCGGTCTGGCGGCTGCTCAGCCTGGTCCGCGACGACACGCTCTTCGCGGGCGACCACCGCTCCGACCTCTGGGTCGACCTCGCGATCGGCGCCTTCGTCTTCGGCGCGGTCCTCGCCGTCGTCGGCGCCGTCGCCTCGCTCACCGCGGTGCCCGCGCCCCTGCCCGCCCTCGCCTTCGGGCTCGTCGCCGTGGCGAGCGCCACGACCGCGCTCATCGTCGTGGTGATGCGGCGCCTGCTGCACCTCGCGGTGGAGCAGCGCAGCGAGCTCGCCGAGGTCGTCTGATGGCGATCGTCCTGCACCTCGACGTCGAGCTCGCCAAGCGCAAGATGTCGGTGACCGACCTCGCCGCGGCGGTCGGCATCACCACCGCGAACATCTCGATCCTCAAGAACGGCCGCGCCAAGGCCGTCCGCTTCTCCACCCTCGACGCGATCTGCGCGGTCCTCGACTGCCAGCCCGGCGACATCCTCAGCCACGTCCCCGACGAGGAGGGGAGCGATGCCGTACTCGTCGGAAGCGATGCGGACGGCTGATCGGAGGCTCCCGCCGGGCGAGCGGGTCCTGGCGGCGGGCGTCGTGCAGCTGGTGGTCGTCGTCGTCCTCGCCGTCCTCGGGCCGCTCGCGCCGACCTACGGGCTGCTCGGCGCCGACCGGGGGGAGGCGCTGTGGTGGGGCACGATCGTCCTCGGGGACACCGTGCCGACGGTCCTCGGGATCGAGCTGGTCCTCCTCGCGAGCGGCTGCCTCACCGCTCTCGTCGGCGTCTGCCTGCCGTGGACGCAGCGGACTCCGTCGACGACCCGGAGCGTCGTTTCGGGCGTGGCCGGTCTGGCCCTGGCGATCTGCGTCGTGTGCTCCGTCTTCTTCTCGCTCGTCTTCGCTTTCAGCGCCTACCAGGTGCTCCCCGGCGCGAGCGGCTCGGGCTGCCGCCTCGTCGTGCGGGAGTCCGCTTTCCTCCTCCTGGCCGACGGCGCGATCGGCGTGCTCCGCCCCGGGTCGGCGGTCGTCGAGTGGCAGGAGGACTACTCCGCGGACGACGGCCACGCGCCGTTCAGCGCGGACGACTACGAGCTGCGGTGGAGCGGGGACGTGGCGCAGCTGCGGCTGGGGATGAAGCGGATCCAGCCCGTGTGGCTCGAGGGTGACGGCCTGCTCGACTGCTCGCGCTGAGAGCGCTCCCTCCAGACCCCTCGAAGGGGGACATGGTGCGCGCTCGATCGTCTCGGCGCCGTAACAGCCGCGCAACACGAGGCTCCGAGACTGGGGAGGCTCCAAGCCCCCTCCCACTCGATCCGAAGGTTGTCGCTTGTCCACCACCCCCTCGTTCCGGAGGGTCGCCCGACTCTCCGCCGCCACCGCCCTGTGCACCGGACTCGCACTCGGCACCGCCCTCGCCGCCCCCGCGGCGCTCGGCGCGACCACTCCCCCCGTCGACGTGGCCGCCCCCGCGGTCGTCGACCTGAGCATCACCGACGCCCTGGCGCTCCTGCAGTCCGGCGCGACGACGTCCGTCGCCCTGACCCAGCGCTACCTCGACCGTATCGCGGCCTACGACGACCCCTACGGCGACCAGCCCGGACTCGCCGCCGTCATCCTGGCCAACCCGGACGCGCTCGCCACCGCGGCCGAGCTCGATGCCGAGCGCGCGGCCGGCTCGATCCGCGGACCGCTGCACGGCATCCCGATCCTGGTGAAGGACAACTACGCCACATTCGACATGCCCACCACCGCGGGCAGCGCCTCCCTGCACACGTACCAGACGAAGCTCGACTCGACGGCCGTGCAGCGCCTGCGCGACGCCGGCGCGATCATCCTCGCGAAGACCAACATGGCCGAGTTCGCCTGGCACGGCACCTACACGCTCAGCTCCGAGCGCGGCCGGACCAACAACCCCTACAACCAGGCGAACAGCGCCAGCGGCTCGAGCGGAGGCACCGGCGCGGCCGTCGCCGCCGGCTACGCTCCCGCGGGCCTCGGCACCGACACCTGCGGCTCGATCGTCGGACCGAGCGCGCACCAGAGCCTCGTCGGCTACCGGCCGACCATGGGCCTGACCAGCGTCACGGGCATCGTCCCGCTGTCGCCGCGCCAGGACGTGTCGGGCCCGATGACGACGACCGTCACCGACGCGGCCCTGCTGATGGAGGTGCTGGCCGGCTACGACCCGACCGACCCGCTGACCGTCATCGCGGACCAGCAGGACAGCTCGACCTACGTCGAGGGGCTCAGCGACACCGCGCTCGAGGGCAAGCGCATCGGCTACGTGCAGTGGGACTACGAGGAGGACCCGGCCCGCCCGGGCCTCGCCGAGACCATTGGACTCGTCGACCAGGCCGTCCGCGATCTGGCGGCGCAGGGCGCCGAGATCGTGCCGGTGCCGACCTTCACCCGCGAGTTCGTGTCGGAGACGCTCGTCAGCGGCGGCTACCTCGACATGCGCCCGAGCATCGACAAGTTCTTCGCGGACACCGACGCGACCTGGCCCGAGGGCCTCGCCGGACTGACGGAACCGGCCGACGCGCTGACCTTCTCGGACGTCATGGCGGACGGGAAGACCTCGCTGCTGCCCGGCGACGTGGACTTCTTCAACAGCAACGCGGACATCCCGAACCCCGAGTACGACGCGGCGATCGCGGCCCAGGACGCGGGCAAGCTCGCGATGGACCAGTTCTTCCTCGACAACGACCTCGACGCCCTGGCGATGCCGACCAGCGCGACGGCGGCGACCCCCGACTGGGCGGGCACGACGTTCTGCGACGTCGGCGCGAACACCGGGGTGCCGACGGTCTCGCTGCCCGCGGGCTTCACCTCGACCGGGACGGCCGCCGGCCTCGAGCTGGCCGCCCCGCGTAGCCAAGACGCAGCGCTGCTGGCGATGTCGTACGACTACGAGCAGGCGACACTGAACCGCGTCGCCCCGGCGTCGACCCCGGAGCTGGCCGCCGCGCCGACTCCGGAGCCGACGGCCACGCCGACCGCGCCGCCGGTCGGGCCGACGGCGGAGCCCACCGTGGCGCCGACTGCTGAGCCGACCGTGGCGCCGACCGCTGTGCCGACCGCGACCGCCGGGCCCGTCGCTCCGGCGCCGACCGCAACGCCGAAGCCCACGGCGAAGCCCTCCGCATCGCTCGCGCACACCGGCGCCGAGGGCACGACGGGCCTGGCCGCGCTGGCCTTCGCCCTGATCGCCGGCGGCGCGGGCGCTCTCGCGCTCACCGCGACGCGCAGGCGCACCGCCCAGAAGTAACCACCGCACGGCAGGCGGGGTCGGCGGAGTTCCGCCGGCCCCGCTTCCGCGTGCCCGGCCGCACAACATCAGCTGGGAGCACGTCTCATCGCCGATGAGCGATGAGGCCCACTCTCAGCTGATGTTGCGGAGAGCTTCCGTGGCTCGGGCGGCGCTCCATGCTGATCGAGTGGCCCGCGCAGCGGGCGTATCGAGATCCACCCGCCCGCAGAGCCACCCTGCTGGGGACGCCGGGTCTCGATACACCGCTGCGCGGCTACTCGACCAGCAAAGATCTGCGGGCGTCCCTCCAGGTGACGCAACCATCGGACGCCGACACGGCCGAGACCGGCGTCGCCCATGCTGATCGAGTAGCCCGCCCTGCGGGCGTATCGAGATCCACCACCGCCAGAAGTCGAGTCAGCAGACCCCGCACCCTCAGGCCGCCACCGCGACCGGCTGCATCCGGGCCCGCGGCGCCCAGCCGAGCGCGATCGCCGCGACCGCGAACGAGAGCTGCCCCACCCACGGCAGCACCGCCGACACGACCGACGCGTCGCCGCCGCTGGTCGCGAAGGAGTCGGCGATCGACATCCCGATGCCGAAGCCCGTGAAGAAGCGGAAGAAGATCGCCGCGCCGACGAGCGAGAGCATCACGATGACGAGCCGCCTCGGAGTCAGGGCGTCGCCGACGCGGTGCACGGCGAGCGCCGCCACCAGCAGCGCGGGCACCGTCCAGAAGGCCGCCCAGATCGCGGTCGCCACCAGCGTCCCCGTGAGCGAGAAGCCGTCGCGCTCGGCCAGCAGCCGGTAGATCGTGGCGAGGTCCGTGCCCGGCACCTTGGTGAGCGGGTTCCAGACCAGCAGGTCGACCCCGCCGACCACGACCACCGCGACCACCAGCGCCGCCCCGCCCAGTGCGATCGGCACTCGCTGCGCCCGCGACGAGCTCCGGTACTCCCACGCGATCGGCCGCGTCCCGCCGATCACCGCGACCCCCGTCGCCAGCCCAGCGCTCGACACCAGAAAGCCGAGCAACGGCAGCCACCACGGCGCCCCCGGCACCAGCACGCCGCCCGCCACCATCGCCGGCCCCGCGATCGCCGCGAGCAGCGACACCCGCGCCGTCCGGGTCTCGGCGGCTCGCGCCGCCCCCGCCATGTGCGCCGCGCCGACCAGCCCGACGACGAGCGCCAGCCCGATCAGCACCCGACCGGTCGCCTGCATCACCGTGAGCACCCCCGCGGAGACCCCCTCCTGCACCACTCCCCCGCCGGTCAGATACCCGCCGATCAGGATCACCGCGGCCGCCGTGAGCAGCCCGAGCCCGCGTCGCGCCAGCCGCCGCGGCCGGAGGAACCGCGGCTCCCCCGAGTGCACCGGCAGCGCGCGATCGAGCGTGGCGCTGAGCACGAGCGCGCCGAGCACGACGTCGCGGCGCCGCAGCCCCGCCTCGCCAGCGCCGGCGACGTCGGCCCGCCACTCCTCGAGGTAGCGCTCGCGGGCGAGCGGAGGGAGGAGCAGGGCCAGGATCCGCAGCAGCAGGTCGATCACGCGCGGGCCTCCGCTCCGGAGAGCCGGACCGGCCGGGCGGCGACCGCCTCGAACCGCGCCACGGCGCTCGTCGCCGCCTCCGCCCCGTCGCTCGTCAGCTCGTAGAGCCGGCGCCGCGGACCGCTGCGCTCCGTGTCCGCCTCCCATGCCGACGACACCCAGCCGGCCCCCTCGAGCCGCTCCAGGATCGGGTACACACTGCCCGCCGGACGCCCCGTGGACTTGATGACGAGCATCCCCCAGGTCGGCCCGGTGGCGTCGAGGAGCGCACGGAGCACGTCCGCGGTCGCGGCGGTCATGCGGCTGAGCGGAGTCATGCGGCGAGGCTACCTATATAGAGATAGGCAGGTCAACCGCGCGGCTGCGATACTCGCGGCATGACCGCCTACAACCCCGCCGTGTATCCCGAGCCCACCCCCGGCACCGGCCCGCAGCCCCCGAAGACCGGCAACGGCCTCGGGCTCGCCTCGCTGATCATCGGCATCGTCGCGCTGGTCGGCGCCGTCATCCCGATCGTCAACTACGTCTCGGGCTTCGTCGCCTTCGTCGGCCTGGTGCTCGGCGTCATCGCGCTGTTCCTCAAGGGCAGGAAGAAGGGCACGGCCATCGCCGGCACGATCCTGAACGCCGTGGCGATCGTGCTCGCGATCATCCTGGCGATCGTCTACACCGCCGGCTTCGCGAGCGGCATCTCGAACGCCATCGCGACGGCGCAGGCCTCGGCCACCTCCGGGACTCCCCAGGCCCTGGTGTACGAGGTGACCGGCGCCGGCACGGACACATCGATCGTCTACTCCACCCTCGACGGCGCGAACTCCGGCGTCGAGCAGGCCGCCGCCCAGCCCCTCCCCTTCACTAAGGAGCTGCAGGTCGACAGCACCGCCTTCCAGGCGTTCTCCGTCACCGCGACGAACGGCGCCGACGACGAGGGCGACATCACCTGCCGCATCACCCTGGACGGCGAGGTCCTCGCCGAGGAGACCAGCACCGGCGCCTTCGCCTCGGCCGTCTGCATCGCGACCCCGCAGTAGCCGTGTCGTCCGAGCCGTTCGAGCAGCCCGCCGCCGCGGCGGGGCTGCGCGGCGACGAGGCGTTCGTCGGGATCGACGCGCGGGTCCTCGACTTCTGGCGCTTCGCGATGAGCGACCTCCGGATGAACAACACCCGCGGCTACCTCGCGGAGTTCCTGGTCGCGAGAGCCCTCGGTCTCCAGGACGTCCGCCGCGTGGAGTGGGAGGCGTACGACCTGCTCTTCGAGGGCATCACCATCGAGGTGAAGTCGTCCGCCCGACTGCAGGCCTGGCCGCAGCAGCGGCACAGCCGGTTGTCGTTCAGCGGGCTGCGCACTGGTCCGAGGGGCTTCCGGACTCTGAATGCGGACGTGTACGTGTTCTGCACGCAGACGTCCCTCCAGCACTCCGAGTACGACCCGCTCGATCTGGCCGCGTGGACCTTCCACGTCGTCTCCCGGACGGCGCTCGATGCTGCCGCCGGCGACTCGATCGGTCTCGCAGGAGTAGAGAAGGTCTCGCAAGGCGCGACGCCCTGGGCAGGGCTCGCCGATGCCGTCCGCGACGCTCACCGAGCATCCCCGGAGCGCTGACCCGGCCCCGCCGGGATCCGAGGCACTCTGAACAGGCACGATGCCGGTCCTTCCGGATGCTCCGAGTAGAAGTGCTCTCCCGTCTCCAGGACGCGCGTCGCTGTCTGCCAGCATGAAGACCTGCGCTCGACGAGGGGGACATCTGTGGGGATCGTGAAGTGGCTTCTGAGCCTGTTGGAGTCTGGGCCGACGCCCGAGAAGCCGGTGAGGACGACGAGCGCAGGGGTTCCCGCCTTCGCCGTCATCGACGTCGAGACGACGGGCCTGTCCCCCCGCCAGGATCGCATCCTCGAACTCGCGATCGTCCGCACCGATGCAGCCGGAGTGGTCGTCGACGAATGGGTCTCCCGGTTCGACCCGGAAGGACCGGTCGGCGCCACGCACATCCACGGCATCCGGGCATCGGACGTCGCCGGCGCGCCGCTCTTCCGCGACCTCGCTCCGACCATCGCCGCCGCTCTCGGCGGAGTCACGATCGTCGCCCACAACGCGAAGTTCGACACGGCCTTCCTCCGCGAGGAGTTCCAGGCGGCGGGATGGGCGGTCCC
The DNA here is from genome assembly GCF_013205025.1 of Rathayibacter sp. VKM Ac-2857. GTDB lineage: Bacteria > Actinomycetota > Actinomycetes > Actinomycetales > Microbacteriaceae > Rathayibacter. Next base: position 801,320 of record NZ_JABMLE010000002.1, read on the forward strand.
CACTCTGTCGACCTTCTGCACCATGGACGGGAGCCACCACTACCTCCCGGACCTTCAGCGCCGACGCCTCGCAGACTGCTGCTGGGGTGCCGGCGTCGAACTGGTCGACGCCCACTCGGCGCTCGGCGACGCTCGCGCCACGGCAGCACTGCTCCGCAGCTACCTCACCGCCGATCGTCGTCGCCCGCACCCGACTCTGGCCGCACTTCCGCGCACTCCGCTCTGGCCGAGCGCGCCGTCCCGAGCCGCCGTCTCGCGGCACCGCACCACCGGATCGCGGACGAGCGCTCCCGTCCGCATCACGCCGAAGCGCCCGGAGCAGCAGCCCCTCGTGCAGCAGCTGACGAACGTCGGCCTTCTCGAGCTCATCGACGAGGGCGCGCCGGTCGGAACGATCGCCTACCTCGAGCTGCTGCTCGACTGCCTCACCGACGGCGACCTCTCGGTGTCGGAGGCGTCCGCCCTCGACGAGCTGACCCGGACTTTCGGCCTCTCCGCGGCGGACGTCGCATCCGCCCACACGGCGTTCCTGCAGGCGCTCGCGCACCGAGCACTCGACGACGGCCGGGTGTCGCAGTCGGAACGGCAGCAGCTCCTGGCCCTCGCCGCCCTGCTGTCCGTCCCCGCGAACTCGGTCAAGACCCTCATCGAGCGCGCGGACGCCGCGCGCATCGCCCGGCTGAGCGCCGGACTCGGGCCGCTGCCCCGGATCTGGTCGCACGGCGCTCCCCTCCACGTCGGCGACCGCGTCGCCTTCACCGGCTGCGACGAGCGTCAGCGCGAGAAGCTGGAACGACGCGCCGAGCAGCTCGGGGTCCGCGTGCTGGGGAACGTCTCCCGCCTGACGGCCGTCCTCGTGGCGGACGGCTCCTTCTCGGGCGGCAAGCACGAGCGCGCGCTCGAGCACGGCACCCGGATCGTCCATCCGGACACCTTCGAGATCCTCCTCGAGCACCTGCAGCCGGCCCGCTCGTCCGCCGAGCCGGAGCGGCGCTCGACGCCTGCTGCGCCGCGCTCCCGGCCCGCCGAAGTGATCGTCGCCGTGCCGTCCCCGACGCCATCGACGGCGTCCCCCTCCGAGATCCGCAGCTGGGCGCTGGCGAACGGCCACGAGGTCGGCGTTCGCGGGCGGCTTCCGAAGGACGTGGTCGCGGCGTTCGAGGCAGCGCGCCCGAGGCTCTAGACCTCACCGGGCTCGCCAGCGACGCGACGGCGGGATTCGAACCCGCGTCAGCGGTGTTGCAGACCGCTCCCTGGCCTCTCGGGCACGCCGCGACGGCGGCGGAGAGTGCGCTCGGGGAGCGCGTTCCGCCTCCGACCAGGGTGGTCCGGACGGAGGCGGGACGGAAGGCGCGTGACGCCGTGTGGCCGATCGTTGCGGAGCGTGACGGCGCCGCGCAGGAGTGAGGCGGACCCGCCGAGATCGGCGGATCCGCCGCGGACGACTACTTGCGGAACATCCGGGCGGTCGTCTCGAACAGGCCCTTCACGGGGCGCTGCTGCTCGCCCTGCTGGGCGCCGAGGATGATGATGACGGCGGTCAGCACGGGGATCGCCCACTGGGTGACCTTCTGGACGCGGAGCGCGGTGGTCAGCTCGTCGGAGTTGCTCGACGACGCCTCGGTGACGCCCTTCGCGCCCTCGTCGGCGTGCTTGGCCTGGGTCGCGCCGGCGATCGCGGCGGTGACGGAGGCGGCGCCCGCGAGACCGGTGACGATCGTCTTCACGACCGTGTTGGTGCGGCTCTCCTGCTGGTTCGCGAGGCGGGTCTTGTTGGCGAGGATCAGGCCGATGCCGCCGACGCCGTGCGCCGCGATCGCCGCGAGCTGCACGGGGGTCCAGCGGGCCCAGCCGTTGGAGGCGAGGCGGAGGCGCTCCGAGGGGTCGGACGAGGTGGACGCGGCGCCGTTCAGGCCGACGGCGCCCATCAGGGACCCGCCGAACCAGGCGGCGGCGCCGAGGTCGTGGAGGCTGCGGACGAGCGTGTTGCGTGAGGGCATGGAGGCCTCTTCCTGTGCGTGGGTGGTCTCGGACGGCTGACTCCCGACGCTACGCGCGTGGCCGCGGATGGCACGGGGCTTGACCTCTCGCCCGCGGGGCGCTCGAGTGGAGCGGTACCGAACCGAGGAGCGAGCACGATGAGCGACGACACGACCGACGACGAGAAGCGCGGGATCCGCGACGACTTCCACGACGCCGTGAACATGACGGCGAAGGAGCTCGAGTCGTGGCTCGAGGAGGACGAGTCGAAGGAGGTCGGCCAGAAGCCGGCGAGCGGAGGCGAGTCCGTCGGCCACCACAGCGGGCGCCGGATCATCGAGATCCTCGGCACCAAGCAGGCCGACCTCAGCGAGGACGACTACGCGCACATGAAGAAGGTCACCGGCTACGTCGCCCGGCACTCGAAGCAGCGGCCCTCCGGCGACGTCACCGAGACGAAGTGGCGGTACTCGCTGATGAACTGGGGGAACGACCCGCTGAAGGGGTGAGCCGGGCCTCGCTGACGAGGCGTCCCCGAACGGTCGAGACGTCCCTGTACACCGGGACGCCTCGACGGGAGCGGGACGCCTCGACGGCCGACGTGCCTGCGGTGGGCGGATCTCGATACGCGCGCTGCGCGCGCTACTCGATCAGCATGAAGGGGGCGCCCGCCGGACGTCCGGCTCCGCCATGCGGCCCTGCATGCTGGTCGAGTAGCCGCCGCAGGCGGCGTATCGAGACCCGCCCAGCTCAGCACTGCCGCCGCAGGCGTCACCATGCTGGTCGAGTAGCCGCGGGACGCGGCATATCGAGACCCACCCCATCGGTAGGCGGGTCTCGATACGCCCCTCCAGGGCTACTCGACCAGCATGTTCTCAGGCGTCTCTTCCCAGGAGGCCCCGCCGTCAGTCGACCGCGCAGCTCGCGTCGATCGGGCCGATCACGCCGTCGGTCACCGGCACGATGCCGCAGTTCGGGAAGCCCGCGCGCGGACGGTGCGCGGGGTCGATGGCGCGCAGGAGGCTGCCGAGCACCGTGCCGTGGGTGACGACGAGCACGTCGCCGTGCTCGGCGGCCGGCAGGATCAGCGCGAGCGCCGCCTCCACGCGCTCCCGCACCGAGGCGGCCGTGTCCGCGCGGCCGGACGGGTCGTGCCGGTGGATCGCGTCGATCACGCTGTCCAGGCCGGCATCGGTCATCCGCGGCCAGTCCGCCGAGGCGGGCACGTAGGAGTAGCCGTGGTCGGCGAAGACCGGCTGCCAGAGCGACGCGTTCGGCTGCCCCTCGAAGCCGCCGAAGTGCCACTCCCGCAGCGTCGTCGTCGGTACCGGCTCGACCGACGGATGCCCCACGAGCGCCGCCGCGGCCGTGGTCCGCGTCCGGGTCAGGTCGCTCATGAAGGCCGCGACCAGCGGCACCCCGCGCATCCGCTCGCCGAGGGCCGCGATCTGTCGCTCACCCCGCGCGGTCAGCGGCGAGTCGCACCAGCCCTGCAGCTGGCCGTTGACGTTGAACAGCGTCTGGGCGTGCCGGACGAAGTGGACGGTGCCGCGGGTCATGGTGCTCTCTCCGTAGTGACTGACAGGGACTCGAACGCGCCCTACTCCGGCGCCGCCCGCGCGATGTGCAGCGCCAGGAACGCCACCTCCTCGTTCGGCAGCTCCGCACCGTACTCCGCCCGCACGAACGCGCGGACCCGCTCCGCCGTCGCCACCGCCCGCGGATACCGCGTGCTGAGGCTGGTGAAGAGGAAGTCGTCCGAGCTGACCAGCAGCCCGCCCGAGAAGAACCGCTCCGCGAAGTACTGCAGGTGCGCCACGAAGCGCGCCGAGCGCAGGTCCTCGCGATCCAGCGCCGCCCCGCTCGTGTGCTGGATGATCGCGGTCACCGAGCGGATCAGCTGCACGATCCGCAGCGAGTCGATGCCGACCTTGCCCAGCTCCGCGTTGGCGAGGTGGAAGGCCACGTTCGCCGCCTCGTCGTCCGGCACGTCCACGCCCAGCCGCGAGCGCATCGCCGCGACCGCCCGCTCCCCCACCGCGTACTGCACCGGGTACACCGAGCGCATCTCCCAGGCGAGTCGGTTGGCGACCGCGAGACCGCGCCGCTGCCGCTCCACCGCGAAGTGCAGGTGGTCGGTCAGCGCGAGGTACACGTGCGGATCGAGCTTCAGCCCCTGCTCCTCCGCGTCGGCGACGACCGCCCGGGTCAGCTCGACGAACTCCGGCGGGATCTGCGCGAGCAGCTCGACGAGGTTCCGCTGGTCGGCGTCGTCGAGCGCGACGAACACCTGGTCCACCGCGGACGCCTCGATCACCTCGCCCGCCTTCGCGCCGAAGCCGATCCCCTTGCCGAGCAGCACCCGCTCGGCGCCGCGCTCGTCGACGACGAGCACGACGCTCGAGTTGAGCACCTTCTTGATGGTCTGCATGCGTGTCTCCGTCGACGGCGTCTGCGCGGCCCGGCGGGCAACTGGAGCGAGGAGGGTCATCCCAGGTCGGCGCCGTTGGACGCGATGACCCGCTGGTACCAGAAGAAGGAGTCCTTCCGGTATCGGTTCGTGCTGCCGTGGCCGAGGTCGTCCATGTCGACGTAGACGAACCCGTAGCGCTTCGATATCTGCGAGCTGGAGGCGCTGATCAGGTCGATCGGCGCCCAGCTCACGTAGCCGAGGAGCTCCACACCCTCGTCCACCGCCTGGATCATCTGCTCGAAGTGCGCGCGGAAGTAGTCGATCCGATAGGGGTCGTGGATGCGGGGATCCTCCCCCTCATTGTCCGCTGCGACGAGCTCGTCCCGCATCCCGAGCCCGTTCTCGACGATGAACAGCGGCTTGCCGTAGCGGTCGTAGAGGTCGATCAGCGAGATCCGCAGGCCGACCGGGTCGATCTGCCAGCCCCACTCGCTCGACTCGAGGAACGGGTTCTTCACGCCGAGCACCGTGTTGCCGGGGGTGCGCTCGGCGTCCGGGCGCACCGACTCCGTCATCGACATGTAGTAGCTGAACGAGATGAAGTCGACCGGGTGCTCGCGGAGCAGCTCGGCGTCCCCCTCCGCGAACGGGATCTCGACGCCGCGCGCCGCGAGTGCCCGCAGGGCGAGCCGCGGGTAGGCGCCGCCGGCCTGGACGTCGGTGCAGAGGTAGAGCATCCGCTCCTTGGCCTGGGTGGCCGCGACGTCGTCGGGGTGGCAGGTGTTCGGGTAGGTCGTCAGCATCGTGAGCATGCAGCCCATCCGCGCCTCGGGCCAGAGCTGGTGCAGGATGCGGGTGACCGACGCCGAGGCCACGAACTGGTGGTGCAGCGCCGTGTAGCAGGCCTGCTCGACGCTGCCCTCGACGGTCTCCTCGATGATGCCGCCCGAGGTGAACGGGTGGCGGATGATCCCGTCGATCTCGTTGAAGGACAGCCACATGTCGACCAGGTGGCCGAAGCGCTCGAAGCAGGTGCGGGCGAAGCGCTCGAACAGCTCGATCGTCCGGCGCTCGACCCAGGCGTTGTGCTTGAGGGCGAGGGCGAGCGGCGGGTCGTAGTGCGAGAGGGTGACCAGCGGCTCGATGCCCAGGCGCCGCATCTCGGTGAAGAGCGCGAGGTAGTAGGCGATGCCCTCCTCGAGCGGCTCCGCCTCCTCCCCCGTCGGGTAGAGCCGGGTCCAGGCGATCGAGACGCGGAGGGTGGTGAAGCCCATCTCCGCGAAGAGCGCCAGGTCGCCCGGGTAGCGGTGGTAGAAGTCGATGCCGCGGCGCTTGGGGTAGTACTCGGTGTCGTCGTCCGCCATCGCCGCGGTGATGCTCGCCACCGTGTTCTGATGGTGGATCGCGTACTCCTTGGGGTCGGCCTTGGGCTTGTAGGAGGCGACGTCACTGACGGCCGGCCCGCGCCCGCCCTCGCGCCACGCGCCCTCGACCTGGTTGGCGGCGAGTGCGCCGCCCCAACGGAATCCCTCAGGCAGCGCCATCGGCGAGCTCCTTCTCTTTCTGGGTGACGGTGATGATCGCATCGCCCGCCGACACGCGGTCGGCGGCCTCGATGAGCACGGTGTACTCGGCCGAGTTGGTGATCAGCACCGGGGTGGTGGTGTCGTAGCCGGCGGCGGTGATGGCCGCGAGGTCGGCGGTGAGCAGCAGCTGCCCGGCCTCGACGCGCTCGTCGACGGCGACGTGCACGTCGAAGGGCGCGCCGTCGAGCTGGACGGTGTCGAGGCCGACGTGGATGAGGGCCTCGACCCCGTCGTCGCGGCGCAGGCCGATGGCGTGCTTGGAGCTGAGGACGGCGATGACCGTGCCGGCGAACGGCGAGCGGACGACGCCGTCGGTGGGGCGGATGGCGATGCCCTCGCCGAGGACGCCGGCGGAGAATACCGGGTCGTTCACCTCGCTGAGCGGGATGACGTCGCCGCTGAGCGGAGCGGTCAGGGCGGTCGCGTCGGCGGCGTCCTTCGCGACCACGTCGCCGAGGGCCTGGACGCTGGCGGAGGCGTCGTCGCGCCAGATGATGAAGGAGACGACGAACGAGACGGCGACGGAGATCAGCAGGCCGATGACCGCGTTGAGCAGGTTCCAGGGGTTGAGCCCGTCGATGAACATCGAGATGCTCGCGACGCCCGGGCTGACCAGCGCGAACGCGGCGACCTGGGTGGCACCGATGTAGGCGCCGCCTACAACGCTGCCCGAGATCACGGAGATCAGCGCGCGCTTGTTCTGCAGAGTGACGCCGTAGAGGGCGGGCTCGGTGATGCCGAACAGGGCGGAGAGTCCGCCGGAGAAGGCGGTCGCGCGCAGCGCCGCGCTCTTGGTGCGCAGGGCGATCGCGAGGCTGGAGCCGGCTTCGGCGGCGTTGTGGGCGAGGGAGGAGGCGAGGTAGAAGGTGTCCTTGCCCGCGCTGGCCATCGTCGCGATGGTCGGCGGGATGAAGGCCTTGTGCATGCCGACCGAGATGATCAGCGGCAGCACGCCGGCGAGGAGCGCGACGGCCACCCAGCCGAGCGCGCCGTAGAGGCCGATCAGGGCGCCGGTGAGCATCGAGCCGAGCCAGTAGCCGAGCGGGCCCAGCAGGAAGATCGTGGCCGGCGCGACGATGACGAGGCACATCAGCGGCACGTAGAACGTGCGGATCGGACCCCAGGAGTGCTTCGTGAAGAAGCGCTCGACGACCGAGAGCAGGAGGACCGCGAGGATCGCCGGGAACACTTGCGCGTTGTAGGCGATCACCGGGACCGGGATGCCGAAGAGGGCGACTCCGCCCTCCTGGTTGAGCAGCGTCGTGAAGGCCGGGAAGACGAGCACCCCGACGAGCCCGAGGGCGAGCGGCCGGTTCACGTCGAGCTTCTTGGCGCTCGTGTACGCGACGAGGAGCGGCAGGAAGCCGAACACCGCGTCCGGGATGGCGGACAGCAGCTTGAAATTGTCGGAGGCGGGGTCGAGCCAGCCCACAGCGGAGGCGAGGACGAGGAACGACTTGAAGATGCCGGCGCCGGCGATGGCCGGGATGATCGGCGTGAAGACGCTGACGACGAAGTCCATGATCGTCGCGCCGACGCGCTTGAGCGACCGCGGCTGCTTCGCCTTCGGGGCTGTCGCCTCGGTGCCGCCGCGCAGCTTCTCGACCGCCGCGTACATCTCGGCGACGCCGTTGCCGACGATGACCTGCGTCTGCGGCCCCATGACGACGCCGATCACGCCGGGCACCGCCTTGAGGGCGTCGACATCGGCCTTCTGGTCGTCCGCGAGCGCGAAGCGCAGGCGGGTCGAGCAGTGCTGCAGCTTCGAGACGTTGCCGGCGCCGCCGACGTGCTCGAGGATCGCCTTCGCGCTGTCCTGGGTACTCATCGGTACTCCTTCGGGTGTGTGGGGGACGCGCGCTTCCCTGCGCTGTGCTGCGTCGCGTTCTTGCTGCTTCCGTCGCTGTCCCCGCGCCATCATCGGCGCGTCAGGAGGCGTCCGGGCACAAAAAAAGGACCCGACGACGCTTCGTACGCGTTCCGTCGGATCCTGCCTGCACGACCAGTCACATGTCCGAGAGCGAACGTAACACGGGGTGGCGGGGGCGTCAAAGACGCGGGGCGGCTGGCACCGACCAGCCGGCTTCTCAACCGCCTCACCGCGCAGATCTGGTCGCCACTTCACGGCCACATGCATCAAACGGAAGACCTCGTCACGTCCTCGTGTTCCGACATCCGAACAGAAGACCCGCTCAGCCCGCTCCCGCAAGCGGTCGGTGTCCAGGTCTCATTCGAGGTTGCTCGTGACCTTCTTCACTCATGAGCGCGTAGGTTTTCGACATCGTGTGGTGCGTGGCGCAGCCGCGCGACTAGCGACCGTCGGGGCACGGCCATCTACTGTTCCGGGAAGGTGACGTCGACCAGCAGCGCAGAACCGAAGGCGACGCTCCAGCAGCAACGTCGTGGTCTCAGCTCGTTGGGTGCCATCCTAGAATCAGGGTCCCCTGCCTTGGGGGCGCGAGACGAAGGCGAGAGTCATGGCGCGGATCAGAGCACTTCACCCGGGCACACAACGGGTCAGCCGGCACCCGACCGAGGTGGACTGTTCCTACCAGGAGATCATCTCCAAGGACGGCACCAAGTACATCCACCTATCAACTTTCGGTTCGGACGACCGCAAGTCGGCACCCAAGAGCAGTCAGTCGATTCAGCTCGACGAGCAAGCGGCGCGGGAACTCGTTGAGATCCTCGTCTCAGCGTTCAGGATCACCTAAGCATCCGCTTGGAGCCGGAAATGTGGCGTTCCCGGTTGGGCGATCCACGCATCGGCCCGGCGCCAACCCCGCCCCGTACCTGTCGGTACTGCGCAGCGAGTCCATCCACGCAGGGTCTCGGGTGACGAGCCAGTGCTCCACCGGCCGCAGCCGTCGCGCGCCGCCAGCACAGCTCGCGTAACTCAACCGGCGACGTCGGAGGTCACGGCTACGGTGTACAGAAGCTCAGAACATGGGCCGGTCGGTCGGACGTGGCCAGGACGACCTTCGATTGCAAACTGACAGGCGATCACAGCACATGAGGAGAACCAGAGTGCAAGGCTCGACGCCAGCTTTCCGCTTCATCGATTTGTTTGCGGGCTTGGGAGGTTTCCACGTCGCCCTCGAAGGCCTCGGTGGATCAGGCGTGTTCGCAGCAGAGTGGGAACCCAACTTAAATTCCCTCTACCAGAAGAACTTTGGCCTAGCACCGTGGTTCGATGTGAGCACGCTTGACGACCAGGTAATCGAAGGACGCGTACCCGACCATGACGTTCTAGCCGCAGGATTTCCTTGTCAACCATTCTCGAAGTCCGGCAAACAACAGGGCTTTGAGCACACTGAACAAGGCCGTCTCTTTTTCAAGGTGCACGATATACTGCGTATTAAACGCCCGGCCAAATTTATTCTAGAAAACGTGCCAAACATCCTTAAGCACGACGGAGGCCGTACCAAGGATGTAATCAAAACAAAGCTCGAGGAACTCGGCTACTCAGTGGACATCCACCGCCTCTCTCCGCACCAATTCGGCATTCCCCAGGTAAGAGAGCGTGCGTACTTTGTTGGCTCAATCAACGGGCTAGACGAATTTAGTTGGCCGACCGCAATATCTGCGCCGACGACGATAGCCTCCGCGCTGCATAAGCAGACGAAGTCGGGACGACCGATACCAGATCAGACAAAGCGCGCAATTGAGATGTGGAATGACTTCCTGCACCTTTCGCCCGCAGATACTAAGCTTCCATCATTCCCAATCTGGGCTATGGAGTTTCGAGCAACATACCCATACGAGGACTTCACCCCTCCAGGGGCGTGGGCTCGTAATCGATCGCGTGATCTCGACTGGAGTTACGGATCATTCGGGTTTCCGCTCGCGGGACTGAACTCCGATGAGCAAGCCGCACGAATTCCAAGCCACTCCCGGCGCCCCGGAGACTTCAACTTTCCGACGTGGAAACGTACCTTCATCCGGCAAAATCGCGACTTTCACAGGGAGAATAGAAGTTGGATCAATCCCTGGCTTAATAAATGGCGCCCTTGGGAACTGCACTCGAGCTTCCAAAAGTTCGAATGGAACGCTCAGGGCGGATCACGAGACATTGATGATTACATCCTCCAGGTTCGAGCGTCGGGCATTCGGGTGAAAAGACCGAATACAGCGCCAAGCCTGATTGCTATGACACACACACAGGTACCCATTCTGGGCGCGAATATCTCCGGGACCGGATCAAGAAGATATCTTACTCCTCAAGAGTGCGCCGAACTTCAAAGTTTGGGAGATATCGACTTGCCCGAAAGCGAGTTGGCAGCATATAAGGCCCTAGGTAATGCCGTAAACGCTCGAGTTGTCGGCGCGATTGCAGAATCCCTAACCGAGACATTCCGCCCAGTCGGCCGCACGACAACCACTATAGCCGCCTGAAAAATATATTCCCCTACTCGACTTGCTTAAGGAGCGCGGATCTATGACAGACGCCATAACCGAAAAGTCCCTCAACGACGAGGAAAACATGTCGCAGCTTCAGGAACGAATTGCAGAACTTCTGTCGGAACTATCGGATGCCGCCGATTCCCCCAAAGGAGTAAGCGCCACCTCACGATTTGCGCCCGAAGACGTGCGGTTCGACTCTGACTCATGGATGGCCCGTCTCATTGAGGTCCAGGGCTGGCTCAGGCTGGCCGAAGATCTTCCGACAACCGGACCGCATGACCTGCTAAGTAGTCTTGCCGCGAGCCTCGGTTTTGAAGATGAGTCCGAGGCAATCGAGTACCACGGCACGACGCCAAGCTTGAGCAACACCGCGCTGGAGCGACTAAGCGCAAGGTCAGAGTTAGCCGCGCGTCTTCAACAAGTATTTTTCGCGAACTTAGATGCTGACGGCGGGACGCGGACCTCCGCTACCACCTACTGGGATGAAGCTTGGGTTGCGCGTGAAGACGATGAGGAGACGATCGATTCCGAGCCCGTCACAGCAAAAGCCGATGTCTGGCACATCTTCACCCTGACGAAAAAGAAGCTAAATTTGACTCCGTCATATCAACGCGGAGACGTCTGGCGAATCAGCGATCGGCAGGCCTTGATTGAATCGATTCTGCGAGGAATTCCTCTTCCTTCAATCATCCTTCTCCGAACGGGCGGCACTGCGCCGAACGACGTCGTCGACGGAAAGCAAAGGCTGACAAGCATTCTACGGTTCGTGGGGCTCCATCCCAGAGCACTCGAGAAGGTTGGCCAACTCGATCGAGACTTCCCTGACGCAGGCTTCGCGAGCCTCTTCCACAACGACTACCCAAAGTTCCGAGCGGCATGGAAAAATGCAATGATCTACCCACTTACCGCGAAACTTGAAGACGACTTCTATTTCCCGTTCAAGCTGCGAAGTGACGCCAATGGCGGCCTCGTCGGCACCGATCTGGAACCGTTACGCGGCAAGTACTTCACGCAGATAAAGGACAGCACAATCAAGGTTGCCGACCAAGAGGTGACCGTCGATGACCTCTTCGGCGGAGCTCCGGACTATAAGGTGCCCGTCATTGAATACACCAAGGCCACGCAACGCCAGATTCACGAAGTTTTCAAGCTATACAACAAGCAGGGCATGCACCTAAATGCCGAGGAAATTCGCAACGCTGTTTATCACGACATCGAACTCACTCGCGCGATTCTGGTTGCTGCCGGTGACGCTAGTTCGCAAAGTAAGATCGCGGATGTAGCCCCCTCGCTTATGAATGTGCCCAATATTGAGGACCTTGGTACAACGCTCTCCGAATACGGGTTTGGCGAAGCAAGATATCGGCGAACTAAGGTGTTGGGCTGGATCGTTGCAACACTGGTTTGCGACTCGAATGGCAAGCTTTTGCCTTCGACCTCGCGCCACACGGATCAGCTTCTCAGCCAGGTGCAAGAAAAGCCGGACCACCCGCTTCGCAGTTCTGTACGGATCGCCGATCTCTTCGGCCTCATATCACAAGCCGCCGACCTGCACGCCTCGTACGGGGAGCTTTGGCCGGATGCGTTCAAAGGTGATGGGAAGTCATCAAAATGGCAAGATCTACAGTTAGTCGGGTCACTAGTAGGAATTGCTGTGGCGCTCGCGGGGTCACCTGATGACATCGAGGCTAGGATAGTGCAGCACGCGAAGGCAATACGCGAAGCTGCGCCGACGGAGTGGAAGCGTCCCGAGAAAACTCAGACTCGTTCGCAGTGGCAATACATTGCGAAACTTGTCGAGGGGATTAACGAGACGCTTGGAGTCGATCTCACCACGGCTTCTAATTCAATGCGCGCACGCTTTGGATCCTCCGGAATCGAGTCGCTTCTCGGTTCTGCTCAGAAAATTGCTAAGTAGAGGATCCCTATGAGCGGCTTTGACGCGGAGCAGATATATCTCGACGGACCGCCACCGGACCAAGAGTCATGGTGGGGCCGTTACGCGTCGACTCTTTCGGGACTTACCTCGACAGGTTTGAATGCGCTGCGTGCTGACTCCGAGCATATTCTGCGTCGCGGTATCTTCGGGGCGGGTAAACCGACTGATAATCGGTGGAAAACGAAGATCAGAACCGGCCTCGTCATGGGCTCCGTACAATCTGGGAAGACGGCGTCAATGTTCGGCGTCTCAGCACTCGCATTAGATGAGGAAATCGACATTGTCGTGATTCTCGCGGGAACGCGGTTGTCCCTATGGCGACAGACGTATGAGCGAATGGCAGCGCAACTGGATTCAGGTGAGGATGGAGTCGAAAAGGCAAATAGGCGTCTTCTGATCCCTAACCCCGGTGTGGCACTATCTCGATCGTCGAGTTCTCTATCAGACGTTTACAGGATGCAGACAGCGCAATTTCGACGAAAGTTGTCGGACAAAGCGCCTTTGATCATCGTTGCAATGAAGCAAACAGACCACCTGTATGCGCTCGGGAGTTCGTTGCGAAAAAGCGTGTTTCCGGCGATCCTAAGCGAGGACAGACCCGTCCACATGCTTGTTCTCGATGACGAAGCTGACGACGGCTCAGTCCTTGATGCGGCAGTGGAAGCGGGTCACGATTCTCTCTGGTCAGGCTATAAGCAGATTCCACGAGCTATTGCCGACCTTTGGGAACCTCGATCGACTGGTTCGCCTCCAAACCTTTACACAACGTACATTGGCTACACAGCCACACCACAGGCCAATCTCCTGCAAGAAGAGCACAATCCGCTAGCGCCCCGCGACTTCGTCATTGCTCTACGCACACCTGCAGATAGGGGGCACCCAGTTGACCTGACTTCGACAGACGCCCCACGTTCTTCTAGCTACCCGGAGCCGACCGGTCTGTCCAATTACTACACTGGCGGGGATGTTTTCTACCGTCGCGGCGCATCAGCTGAGCTCTGTGTGGACCTCACAGGCGAAGAAGACCAGGATCTCGGGCGGGCGCTTCGAGCGTTCCTCGTTGCTGGTGCAGTCCTCCGGGCGCGGAATCCCAACGGCGATCGTCTGACAGAGATCCAAAGCACTCGCTTTTCAAGCGAGTGGGACGCGAGCGTGGCATCGCCTGAGCCTCACTCGATGCTGATTCACCCCGCTTCAGAAATTAACAAGCATTTCGAAACAGCGGAGGATATTCTTCTATGGGCTGGCATCCCAAGTCGTGCGACCGCAGCTGCAATCGTCGAATCCGGGGAGGGCTATCTTCCTCCTTCTCTGCTCGACCGAATTGAGAATGAAGAGCCTCTGTGGGAGGAATGGGCTATACGCTACCAACAGTCATCCTCACTGATCGAGGATGAGTTTGATTTGATGACCTCCCGTCCCGTCCCGGAATGGTCCGTCCTGAAGGACATACTTACGACTGAGATCATTCCTGGAACGCGGGTATCCGTCGTCAATAGCGATCCGAACGCGGATGATCGACCCTCGTACAAGCCGCGCTACGATCAAGAAGAGCGCGTGTGGAGAGCCGCACGAGATCTGTCCACGATTTTCGTATCGGGAAACGTGATGGCGCGCGGTCTAACCCTCGAGGGCCTAACCACCGCTCTTTTTCAGCGTGACACCCTAACCCCACTTGCGGACACGCAGATGCAGATGCAGCGCTGGTTTGGATACCGTGGGAAGTATCTCGAGTTGTGTCGAGTATTTGCTACTGAGCAACAGTTCAACCTTTTCCGCAGCTATGACGACATCGATGAAGCGATACGGATTGCGATTCTTTCGGCAGCTAATAGTGATGACGTCACGCCCGACGTGCTTCATGGTATGCAATTTTTGGCCACTGGGAAGATCTCGAACCTCAGCCGAACGCCCCTATGCCCCGGGCCCAGGCCTTTTATAACTACTGTTAACAGCGGTGAAATGGAGGATCCGAACGCAAGATATGTCGCAGACTTGTTCCGGATGATTCCTTCCGCTGAAGTTACCGCAGGAGGGGTCGTCCGAGGACGGGCGTTAGATCAGCAGCTCTCCATGACGGAGGCTGCGGACTTGCTCGATAATCTGACCTACACCGGCTATTACCCCGGTGAAAAAAGTGATCTAGCTCAACTGTGGTCAAAAATCGAATCGAGAGTTTCGGCGGTTCGCCCTCTCGCGGCCGGCGGCTTATACCGGGCGCCAGGCCCGACAGATGGGGGCCGGGCTTCCGCACCGATGCTGAACTGCCCCTACTCAATCGCTGCGTACCTCCGCTTGTGGGACGCCTGCTTGACTCGTTCGGTGCAGGGCCTTTTCGTGACCGGATCACCGTCGGATCTTTGGTCGATGGTCAACTTGACTGAGAAACAAAGCCAACAGCCGACGTTCACGGTCGGCATCCGCTACGGAATGGGTGCTTCGCTAGAGAATGAGGTCTTCGGCCTGCTCGGCGCGAAAGCCACAACGAAGCGAATTGGTTCCGATGGAACCATGGAGACTCGCTGGGGTGCAAATAACCCGGCTGCCGATAGCACTCAGTATCGGGGCGACGAGTTCTTCGACTATTATCACCGCGGCGATCGCATCGCTCTTTCGTCGAATGGTAGTTCATGGCGTCCATCAGGAGAGCCGGGTCAGATTCTTTTCTACGTTAATCAACTGGCCGAAGGAGAGCAGCCGGTAGTCGCCGTCGGCGTATGTATCCCTTCCGGGGGCCCAGAACAGTTCTCCGCCACAAGAGTCACAGGTTAGGGACTGATTTTGCGTAATATGGAATCTGGCTATGAGAACATCAGGCAGCGCGTCGCTGCGATCCCAAATGCATCCGACCCCTCGAGCCGCGTTGTCGCGTGGCTATCGCCTGCGCAAGTGCTCGGTGTTGCTCGAGACACGGATGGCCGAATCGAAATCTTCCTGCGAGGAGAGCGAGTCGCCCCACTCCTGAAGGTTGTACGCGACGCAATTGACTACCGCGTGGTTCATCGGAAGGGACACCCTCCGTTCGATGCGAGTCGTGTACTTCTTCCTGCGATTGACTATTTTGACAACGTAGCTGCTTTCATTTGCACCGAACTCCTTCGCACCGGCGTTGACGACACGTTAGAGGCTGCCTTCGCGGCGACGGAGCCTCTCATCGCGCTCGCAATCAACCAGTTCATGCTCACTCAAGACGCAGTTATTGGCCTTGCAGGTGAGCTTCTGGTTTTAGACGCTCTGTGTCGCAGGGCCGAGGGATCTCAGATTGCTCTAGTCGTATCTGGCTGGCAAGGATGGAAGCGGTCAGCGAGAGACCTGACCGTGGGTGGAGTGGGAATCGAAGTTAAGACGACGGTTCAAGCGTTCTCAATTCACCATATTGAAGGGACGCACCAGGTAGAGGTTCAGACCAATTCGGGCGGCGCAAATAGCGAGGACAGTCTTATTCTAATCAGCGTGGGGCTACAACACGATGTCTCAGGAGATTCGGGGTTCACCATCCCAATGCTCGTTGATCGGATAGTGTCAAGGATGGAGCATGCGGATGCGTCAGAGGGAACGATCGCGACGTTCTTAGCGCGTCTCTCTGAGTACGGGAATAGCACGGGGGGTGGCTATGTCCATTCTGCGGAATCCACGCAGCCACAGTATCTGCAGGCGTTCCATCCTGCATTCATGCGTGCATACGACATGGCCGATCCGGAGATTGCGATTCCGCGGACTGAGGGGCTGGTCGACTTCATTCATCTGCAACCAGATTCTATAAAGTTCGAGGTTCGCCTGCCCGCGACATTAAATTCAACGAATCCCGTTGCTGGCGCGAACCGAATCGCGAAGGCCATCATCGGCTGATCTCCTCGTGTCGACGTCGTTCTTCGCGGACTGCTGAATCACCGCTCCGCAGGATTTCGCATGCTGGCATGCTCCTGACATCTTCCGCACATCGAGCCACGGTGCTCGCTTCGCCCGTCTGGTCCTCGGAGGTTGTGGCCGGTCAACCGTTTGAAGATCCTGAGTTCTGATAATGGCTGCTCCGATACCGAAGGCCTCCGTTTCAGCCGAGAGCGCGACAGCGCCCCCTACAAGCCTCGCCGGATGTGACGGCAGGCGCGCGTCGACGGCCCACCGGACTCGTTCAGCCTCGAGGATGTCGAGCCCTGGTGCAATGTCTCCCACCGGCAAGCGCAAGCCGGTCTCCTCGACCCGTGCGCCGCAGCATTCAATGCACCGCGACGAAGACCAGGCCCGACGCGAGCAGGAACGCGAGGACGGCGACCACTGTCCCGGTCGCGGGGATCCACCAGATCCGACGCGACCTGTTCGGTCGGACGAGTGCGACGACCGTCACGAGGAAGGTCAGGGCGACGACTCCGGGGACGAGCACGGTCGTCGTGCTCAGGAGCCCGTAGTCGCATTCGCCCGGGGCTCCGCCGCACCGATCCATCGCCAGCTGCTCGACCAGGACGAAGAAGGACAGGACGACACCGAGGACCAGCAGGAGGACGAGCAGCAGGATCGCGGTCACGCGGTCCGCCCGAGCGGGGAGTCCTCGGCGGGGCGGCGGCGGAGGTGCCCACCGATCGAACGGGTCCCCTTCGCCCCAGTCCGAATCCGAGTCGAAGGCCATGATGCCGCTCAAGATAGCGGAGCAGGGCGGCTGAGCATCGTCGGTCGCAGGGCACCAGTGCGGGTCAGCACCCAGCCAGCACGGCTTCCGCCGCCTCCCGGTCCTCCGCCCCGACCGCCAGCCCGTACCCGCCCAGCACCCCGACGAACTGCTCCACGTACCCGCAGCGCAGCTCCGGGGCCGGCGGCAGCCACTCCCCCGGGCCGGCGTCGCTCTTGGACTGGTTCGTGTCGTCCGAGGCGGCGACGAGGTTCGCCGGGTCGTTCGCGAACGTCAGGCGCTGCTCGTCCGTCCACGCCCACGCGCCGTGGTGCCAGGCCCAGCCGAGGGCGACGACGTGGTCGATCTGCACGAGCCGGGACGTGTCGCTCCCGGAGACGAACGACACCGCGGTGCCGTCGTACGGGTCGACCAGGGTGCCGGAGAGGACCTTGCAGTCGCGGGTACCGGCCTTGAAGACCGGGTCGAGCAGGTCGCGGCCGAGGACGTCGTTGCGGGTGTCGCAGCCGTTGCGGTCGACGTCCTTCCAGGACTCGCCGAAGAGGTCGCGGTCGTAGGGGACGTCGGCGCGGCCGTCGTCCACGGGCAGCGCGGCGAGGGTCGCCAGTGCGAGGGCGGCGGGGTCGGCGGAGTTCGCCGTCGGTGACGCGGCGACGGACCCGGACACGGTCGGCGCGCTCGCGGCGGACGGAGTGTCCGTCGCAGGAGCGGCCGAAGCAGGAGCGGTCGACGCAGGTCCAGCATCGGCGCCGGACGACGCAGACCCCGCCCCCGGCACCCCCACCGTCTCCCCCGCGCCCACCACCGCGAACGCGACCGCAGCCACACCGACGGCAGCCACGATCCACGCCCACCACGGCGTCCGCCGCACCCGCCGGTACCGGGCCGGAGCCCCCGGACGCCCAGCACCGCGCCCCGGAACCGCCCGCCGCACCGCGGGAGGCCGCGGCGGCGGCGGCCTGCCGACCACCGACTACACCCCCGAGTCGCCGTCAGCCGGGACGGCGGGCGCCGAAGCCCGCACCGCCCCGTCCCACAGCCGGATCGCCGCACGCGGCACCGGTCCGACGACGTCCACCCGCCACACCAGATCCACCGGCGACCCGGTCGACGCCTCGAACGGCACCACGTGGATGGGCGCGGACGGGTCGAACCGCAGCCGCTCCTGCAGCCGCGACGGTGCGACGAGGAAGCTCGTCACACGCTCGTGGTAGCGCTCGCCCACCTGCAGCTCGGTCAGCACCGTGGCGCTCACCGGGGTCATCGGGTCGGCGCGGGTCAGCGAGTCGAGCAGGAAGTCGTCCCACGGCACGTCGAGCTCGACGCCCTCGAAGTCCTCGGGGCGGCGCAGCGCGTTCAGCGGATTCGTGCCCATCGGGCGGACCCGCGGGCGGGCGATCGCCTCCTCGTCGCGCTGCACGGAGGCGACGATGTCGGCCAGGCGCGGGGCGGCGATCCGGGTGAGCAGCGACTCGTCGTCGAGGGCCCGCAGCAGCATCCGCCGGGTGTGGTTCGACGAGTGCGGGAGGTCCTCGTCCAGCGCCGACAGGCCGAAGCCCTGGCCGGCTCCGTAGTCCGCGGCCATCTCCTGCACGAGCGACTCGAAGGCCTCGTGCCGCCAGCCGCGGCGGACGAGCTTGGACGTCATCGCGGCGCGCATGCGGGCCACCGCCGCCGTCTCCTCGCCGCTGACGGTCGCGAGGCGCACGGCGAACGGCATGGCGCCGCGCTCGACGTCGAAGGTCTCGTGCTGCGTCCACACGGGCGGCACGTGCCACGGCCGGTGCACGGCCTTGGACAGCAGCACCAGCCACTCGACGGCCTGGCGGTGCACCGAGCGCAGGCGCGCGGCCTCCTCGCGGGCGCGGCGGGCGCTGCGGCCGTAGTGCGCGAGGCGGGTGCGCTCGAGCTGGATCCGCCGCTCGAAGCGCGACCAGCCGGCGTGGTACCGGACGAGCGAGACCAGCGTGATCAGCACTCCGGCGCCGGCCAGGCCGACCAGCACCCACAAGAGCACAGAGGTGATCAGCCCGGGATCGAAGGAACCGTCAGCCTGCCGCGAGGCGTAGTCGTTGACGAACCAGATGCCGACGCCGACCACGATCGCGAGCGCCAGCACGGTGACCCAGCCGACGAGCAACGTGCGGTGGAACTCGCGGCGCAGGCCCAGCAGCTCGCCGGGGCGCTGGGGGCGGATCGCGTCGATCTCGCCCTTGAGGTACGCGACCTCGTCCTCGGCGCGGCGGCGCTCGGCGCCGATCCGGTCGAGGAAGCGCCAGACGAACGAGGAGCTCTGCCGGCCGGCCCAGAGGTCGTACTCGCCGAGCGCCTGCAGGCGGCCGGAGCGGCGCGCCTCGGCGTCGGAGGCGGAGACGGGCGGCTCCGCGGGCTCGGGAGCCTCCTCCGCGGGGACCTCGATCTGCACGACGGTCCGCGGCTCGGCGGCCTCGCCCTCGACGAGCGTCTCCTGCGCGGGCGGCGCGAACGCGGCGGAGTCGGAGGGCTGGTCCGAGGGCTCCGGAGCGACCGGCGCCTCAGCCGAAGAGACCTCCGGTACCGAGGCCGCAGCAGCCGCCGCCTCCGACGCCGACACCCAGTTCTGCAGCCTCTCCCGCGGATCCGCGAGCGCCAGCGCGTACCAGTCGACCCGCTCCGGGAACCCCGGCGGCACGTCGTACCCGCTCGACACCCACGGGTCGTCCGGCAGCGCGAGCACGTCGCCCACGCGCCCGAACACGGGCACGGCCCCCTCGACGGGCGCGAAGCCCGCGTCGCGGAGGTCGGCGCTGCCGTCGAGCGCGCCGAAGACCAGCTCGCGCAGGCCCGCCCAGAGCTGCGGCGTCGTGCGGACGTGCGCCATCGCGGCGGGCGCGTCGGCCTCGGCGCGGGCGCGACCCTCGTCCTCGCGCAGGTGCTCGAGGTCGGCGACGAGGAGCCGGTCGCGGACGTCCAGGACCTCGTCGTAGTCGGCCCCGACGACGGCCGAGCCCTGCGAGGTGTGCAGGGCGCGGGTCACCGAGCGGTTCGCGCTCGAGGTGATCCAGAGCACGGCCCAGCGCGGGATCTGCACGAGCTTGCCGGCCGAGAAGGCGAAGAAGCGGCCGATCTGCGCCCAGAAGCCGATCCGCTCGGGCTCCGGCACGTCGAGCGAGCCGGCGGAGTCGTAGGTGAGCGCGCCACCGTCCAGGCGCAGGGCACCGGCGACCATGCTGTCGACGTAGCCGGCGATCTGGCCGTCGTCGATGTAGGCGGTGCCGGGCGGCGGCGGACTGACGCTCGGGTCGATCAGCAGCGAGTCCGGGCGGGCGGCGTTCTCGAGCACCCCGGCGGCGACGCGGCGGCCGAGCGACTCGGTCAGCACCGCGTTGAGGAACACCCGCGAGATCCAGACGGAGTCGCCGCCGTCGGACTCGCGGCTCATCAGCTCGACGCTGCCGTCGGTGACGCCGTTCCACAGCCCGGCGACGCTCGCCAGGTGGGTGAGCGTGAAGCCGGTGAAGCGCTCGTCGTCGCGGACGAAGGCGTCGCCGGACCACGGGCTCGAGCGGTCCTCGGGCGAGGCGATGACGACGAAGCCGTGCTCGTGCGCCTCCACCCGCTCACGCAGCTGGAACGCGGTCGGCGCGCAGATCAGCGTGACCCGGCGGAGCTCCGTGGTCTGGTCGGCGAGGGTCGCCGACGGATTGGGCAGCGGCATCGAGGTGCGCACCCAGCGGCTGACGAGGTCGGCGACCGCGTCCTGCGCCTCGTCGGTCTCGCGCTCGGGCAGCGCGGAGCGGAGGGTGACCAGGCGGACGAGGGCGAGCGGCTCCTCCGCGAGCGCCTCGAACAGGTCGACCGCGATCGCGACGGACTCGAGGTCGGCGCCCACGCCGAGCACCACGGCCTCGATCTGCGGCGGCGCGTAGGGCGAGGTCTTGACGTGCTCGGGCAGCACCCAGAGGGCCTGGCCGAGCAGGCCGGTCTTCGTCCACTGCGCCGCCAGCTCGAGCAGGGTCTCGCCCTGCGCGCCGCTGGGCAGCAGGACGATCGCCGCCTTGCCGTCGGGCCAGAAGCCGGCGTGCCCGTAGCCGGCGTGCCCGTAGCCGTCCGGGCGAGTCTCCGGGGGCACGCTCAGACTCCGGAGTCGCGCGGACCGGTCGAGACGACCGACGACACCAGGCCGAGCAGCGCCTCGCGGAACTGCTCGCGCATCTCCCAGGTCACCGGGTAGTCGTAGACCGAGACCATGTCGTCCTGCAGCACGATGTCGCTGTCGAAGCGGGCGATCTCGGCGGTCAGGTAGGCCTGCACGGCGGAGCGGCGCGACGCGAGGTCGCCGTCCGCACTGCCGGCGCGGGACGACTCCGGCACTGGGGCGCCGGCCGGCAGCGCGCCGGTCTGCAGCCACTCGGCCAGGTCGGTGTCCTCGTCGCGACGCCCGAGCGACATCAGCACCCGGTAGGCGGCGAGCGGCGCCAGCGTCCCGTCGACGTTGCAGAGCGCCATCGCGATGGCGAGCGACTGCAGCACGACGCCGGGGAAGTCGGCGGGGCGGGCGTTGCGCTCGCTCAGCAGCGGGTGCGGGAAGTCCGCGAGCGCGCGGGTCGACGGGTCCCAGACGGAGAGCTTGGGGCCCTTCTCGCCCTGCGAGCCGTCGACGGCGAGGCGGCCGAGCGCCTTGGCGACGTACCAGCCGCGGATCATCGACTCGATCGCGCGCGGGTCGGCCGGGATGCTCTCGCCGAGCAGGCGGGCGCGCTTGAACTTCCAGAACGCCTCGCGGCTGTCCTGGGTGTTCGACTGCGCGAGCCAGCCGCGGGCGATCGGCTCCATCACGGAGTCCATCACGATGGGCTCGTAGGGGAAGCCGGACATCGCGAAGACCTCGATGCCGTCGACCTTCTGGTCCTGGAACCACGACTCGCTGGTCGCGTCGTCCCAGACGCCCATCTGGCCGAGCACGCCCTTGGTCACCTCGTACATCTCGGTGCCGGCGCGGAACGGGATCGAGCTGAAGACCAGCGAGGTGTCCTCGTTGATCGCCTTGCCGTGCACCGCGCGCAGCAGCGCCGGGTTGAGCTTGACCAGCGGCTCGCTCGCGCCGAGGGCGGCCTGGAGCTGCTCGCGGTAGCGGTCGCGGCGGGCGGCGAAGACGTCGGGCGGCAGCACCTCGGAGTCGAAGAAGCCGAGCAGGTCCTCGCCGATGTAGGCGGCGAACGGCGTGCCGTCGCGCTTCATCCAGGCGCGGGCGCGGCCGACGTAGACCTCGGGGTCGGTCGCGAGCTCGAAGGAGGCGCGCTGAGCCGGGTTGGCGACGGCCGGGTCCGCGGTGACGGTCGGCTTCCAGGTGCGCGGGTTGCCGACGAGCGACCAGGCGCCCGCGTCCGACTCGCTGTCCGGGCTGACGCCGACGAGCTGGTCGGCGAGCACGCGCAGGACGGCGTCCTGGTACTTGGCGTCGCCGTCGACGGAGGCGCGCACCAGCTTCTGGAACTCGGCCGGGTACTTCTCCGGCTCGACGAGCATCCGCTCGTTCGGCGCGGGCGAGTACTTGCGCGGCACGGTCTCGTCGACGCGGCGGGGCCAGAACTCGTAGGCGTTCTCGCGGTCGTCGCTGGTCTTGCGGGAGTGCACGCGCTGCAGCAGCGCGGTGCGCGAGCCGTCGAGGTAGTCGGCGAGCGGGCCGAGGAAGGTCTCGCGCAGCTCGGCGAGCAGCGCCCACGCGGAGTCGCGCAGGGCGGCCTCGGAGGACCACTCGAGCGCCTGGCCGAGGCGCTGGATGGCGAACTGCACCGCCTCCTGGTCCGGACGGATCGACTGCTGGTTGGCCGAGGTGCGCAGCTCGTCCGAGACGAGCGAGCTGAGGGTGCCCACCCACTCCTCGTGCTGGCGGGCCTCGACGCGCAGGGCGTCGACGGTGCCCTTGAGGCCGCGCTCGAGGCGGCGGAGCATCGCGGTGACGACCGGCAGGCCGTCCTGGGCGACGTAGCGCGAGACGGTCTCGAGGATGTGTCCGGGCATCGTGCGCGTCCACTCGTCGAGGCGGCGCTGGCGGGCCTCGCGATCGCGCTGGAGCAGGCGCGGGCTGTGCCGGGTGAACTCGTTGACGAGGCGGTCGGTCCAGGTGGTGATGTCGGTGCCGCCCTGGCGGTCGAGCGACTCGGGGCGGGCCAGCTCGTCGTCGGCGCCGCGCTGCAGCTCGGCCTTGATCAGGTCGAGGGTGCTCTGATCGCGCAGCGCGTCGGTGACGTCGTTGTGCTCGGCGGTCTCCTCGTTCAGGCGCAGCTCGCGGAGGAAGCGCTGGTACTCGCTGTCGGACGCCTTCTTGATGTACTCCGACTCGGTCATCCGCTCGAACTGCGGGTCCTCCTCGGCGTGCGCGAAGAGCATCCGGTCGATCGCGGAGCGGGCGAAGCGCTCGGCGGAGTACTCCAGGAAGCGCTCGCGGCCGAGGGTGACCCGGCCGAAGCCGATCGAGGAGAACGGCGGCGAGTGGTGCGCCGGGCTCATCAGGCCGGAGTTGTCGGGCAGCACGTTCGCGGCCGAGCGGGCCTGCCAGTTGCCGGACGAGTAGGCGATCATGTCGTCCTGCACGCGCTCGTCGATCATCCACGCGGTGAGGCTGGTGGCGACGGCGTCGTAGACGGCGTTCTGGTCCTCGAAGGTGACCTTGCTGTTGCTGCGGCCGACGATGAAGGGGTACGCGGCGCCGACGCGGTCCATCGCGGCGCCGTAGGAGGGCGCGACGCCCTTGGTGCGCAGCAGCTCGAGGGTCGCGGCGGAGGGGGTGTCGGTCCAGAAGCCGTTCATCGTCTCGGAGATCGCGGCGAGCGCGTTGCCGGGCATGCCGGCGGTGACCGAGAGCTGATCGAAGACGTCGGGCGCGTAGAGCATGCTGAAGAACTGGTTCGACCACGGGTACTGCTTCGCGGTCGACTTGATGATCTCGATGATGTCGAGGAACTGGCCGGCTCCCGAGCCGCCGGCGACCGACGAGATCACGATGACGATCGGGCTGCCGTCTCCGCCGTCGTCGCGGGCGCGCAGGCGCTGGCCGAGGGTCTGCAGCTCGGCGAGCGACTCCGCGTCGTTCATCTTGCCGATCGCGAGGCGCGCGGCCTGGGCGATCTCCTTGGTGGCGGCGAGCGCGACGGCGCGGCCGACGGCGCGGTACTGACCGGCGCCCTTGGTCACGTCGACCTTGACCAGGCGCGGGTCGGGCAGCTGGCGCTCGATGTCGTGGCGCATCGCGTTGTTGGTCGCGTGGGCGCTCGTGATCGAGCCGTGCACGATGTCGAAGGTCGCCGCGGTGCTGACCAGGCCGCGGTAGTCCTGCCGGGGCAGGAACGGCGCCTGGTACTCCATGCCGTCCTGGACGGTGGGGGTGTCGAAGTGCAGGAAGCGCCAGGCGGCGGGGATGCCGCCCTCCCAGCCGAGCTGCTGGAGCTTGAGCTCGAGCTGGTACTTGATGCCGCGGAGGGTCTTGCCGCCGGAGCCGCCGACTCCGATCAGGAGGAAGGGTCTGAGCATGAGGTCCTGCTTTCGTCTGGTCGCGCGGTGTTCCTGCGGTAGCGCGGTGTGTCGTGAGGCGTGTCTGAGTAGGGCGCGTCGCCGTCAGCGACTGCGGGGCGGAGGGGTGCGGGGTCCGGCGCGCCCGGGCGGCGGGGGCGGCGTGGACCCTCCCGGTCGCGGCGGCGGCGGTCCGCCGGGGCGGCCGGGCGAGCCCTGGGTCCGCGGGGGCGGGCCGCCGGGACGCGGCGGCGAGGAGGGGCGCGGAGGCGTGGCCGTGGGGATGCCGTTCGTCGCGCCGCCCGAGGAGGCGCTCCGTGGCGGGACGGACGAGTGCGGCTCGGCGGCGGGCGCGGGCTGCTGGGGCTCCCTGGGCTCCGGTCGCTTCGCCGCGCGCTCGCGCCGCAGCCCCTCGACGGTCTTCCACGCCGGCTCGCCGGAGTCGCGGAGCAGGTCCTCGAGGCGGCGGTCGTACTGGCCCTCGTCGTCGCGGTCGACGCGGTGGTAGAGCACCGCCGTCGCGCGGACGGGCTCGTCCCCGCGGGGGCGCTCGAGCTCCTGCTCCGAGACGACGATCGCCCAGAAGACGTCGAGCGGAAGCGCCGTGAACTCGACGCCGCCGTTGCCGAGCGGGCGCCCGGCGGAGGTGCCGCGGGTGCCGGTGCGCGAGGCGATGATCACGCCGCCGGCGGGCGGGCCGACGCGGTAGCTCGGGGCCTTCAGCGGCCACCACGGCACGTGCGAGCGGAGCCGGCCGAGCTCGGGGTCGGGCAGCTCGCGCACGCCTTTCTCGCTGCGGAGGTAGCGGAAGCGCTCGTCGAGGCGGCCGCTGGTGAGCGCCGAGCGGACGCCCTCGGGCGTGATCTCGACCGGGAGGGTGCCGCGCTGGAACGAGCCCTCCATCGCGATCTTTGCCTTCGACCGGTTGAACAAGTACAGGCCGAGCAGCGGCAGGAGCACACCGAGCAGCAGGAGGACGAGCGCGACCAGTCCGATCGCCGCCGCGTTCACCGGGTAGGTCGAGGGGAACGAGAGCGCGACCGTCTGCGGGGCGCTGCTGCCGTCGCTCGTCCGGATGTCGAGGGGCAGGATCGCCGAGACCGTGGAGTCGGCGGGGGTGTCGTTCTCGGCGACGACGGTCAGCGCCGCGGAGGCGCCGGTCGCGACGACGACGCAGTCGCCGGGCAAGAGCGCCGTGCCGGTCGGTCCGACGAAGGTCCAGCGCCAGCCGCCGTCGCGGTCGGCGTTGTCGCTGGTGACGGTCGGGGCGGCGGTGAGGCAGACCTGGCCGTCGGTGCCGGCCGTGGGTCCCTGAATGGCGAGGGTGCCCTCCGCGCGGCCGTCGGCGCCGGTTAGCTCGCTGAGCACCAGCGGCGAGGCGACGCTCGGGAAGGCGGCGGGCAGCACGGTCGTGATCCGCTGCTGCGTGGTGACCGGTGCGAGCTCGATCGCGTGCTCGGCGGTGATCAGCGGCTCGAGCGAGGCGGTGACGAGCAGCTCGGAGGCGGTGACGTCGGAGGGCAGCGGGATCGTGATGACGCCGGAGGCCGCGTCGATCGCGGCACCCGGCAGGTCGGCGGTCGCGCCGTCGGCGGTGCTGGTCGCGGTGAAGTCCGCCTGCCCGAAGACGGAGAGGTCGACCGGCTGGCCGTCCGGGTCCTGGACGCGGGCGGTGAGGGCCGCGGAGAGCGTGCCGTCCTCACCGCGCTGCACCTGGTTGGCCTCGTCGAAGACGATCCGCAGGTCGCTGAACGCGAAGACCTCGGTGGTGCCGGGCGAGGTGAGCGTCCACTGCCCCTGCAGCTCGGGCCGGTCGACGGTGATCTCGAGGCGCGAGACGCCGGAGGACTGCGTGACCGTCACCTCGGGGACTCCGGAGGAGGCGGAGATCGTGCCCAGGCCGGAGGCGGCGGGCGCCTGCAGCGTCCAGCCGTCCTTCACGACGGCCTGGATCCGCGCAACGCCGGGGTCGATCCAGAAGGAGCCGTTCGCGTCGAGCGCCTCGGACGCGCCGCCGGCGATGCGGGCGCCGAGCTGGAGGAAGACGGAGGCGAGCGCGTCGGGGTCGGAGGCGTCGACCACGGCCCCGCGGACGGAGCCCTCGGGCGCGACGGCCGGCCCGCAGGTCGCAGTGCCGCTCCCGTACGCCCCGCTGCCCTCGACGAGCGGCCACATCACGCGGGCCTCCTCGCGCTGCTCGCCGTCGGCCAGGAGCGTGCCGAGCACGACGACGCCGGCCTGGCGGAGCGCCGCGAGCAGGCCGTTGCCCTCGGGCTCGTCGCCGTCGGGGTCGATCCGGACACCGCAGAGCGCGTTGGTCGCGTCGGCGGTGGCCTGCGCGGAGCCGAGATCGATCTCGCCGTCGGTCAGCCAGATCACCAGCTGGCACGCGGAGCCGGCGCTCGGCTGGCTCTGCAGCGCGGTCTGCACGCCCTGCAGTCCGGCGAGCCAGTTGGTGCCGCCGCCGGGCGTCTTGTCGCGGATGACGCCGGCGAGCGCCTCCGGGCTGTCCTGCGCCCAGGGCCGCCAGTCGACGGCCGGCTCGAAGGCCCGGCTGAAGAAGGCGGCGCCCCAGTTGACGGTGAGCGAGTCGCGGAGGCCGCCGAGCTCCTGCAGGCTGCCTGCGAGGATGCCGGCCCGCGCGATGTCGGGGTCGGAGCCGCGGCCGTCGTCGCCGCCGGTGTTGAGGGAGCCGGAGCTGTCGACGAGGTAGTAGACGTTGAGGACGTCGGAGGAGGAGAGGCAGGTGCGCAGGTCCTCGATCGCGCCGCGGCCGATGTCGGTGAGCGAGGCGGTGCTGGACGTGGTGCCGGTGGTCGCCGCGCTCGCGGGCTGCGCCGCCGCCCCGAGCCCGAGGGTGAGCAGGAGCGCGGTGACCGCGATCGCGAGGGCGCGGCGGATCACGTGCCGAGCCACTCGGAGATCGGCACGCTGATGTTGAGGACGTGCCAGGCGCCGAGGACGAGCGCGGCCGCCGACAGCCAGTAGAGGGCGCGGGTGAAGCGGGCGTCGGGCACGAAGCGGCGGGCGTCGCGGAGGGAGTGCGCGCGCTGGGAGGAGAGGTCCCAGCCGGTCGCGAGGAAGACGAGCAGCGGAGTCAGCAGGTAGCCGGCGACGCTCAGCCAGACGGCGCCGCCGCGCACCAGCGGCAGCGGCACCCCGAGCACGCGCACGGGCGCCGACGCGACGGAGGCGGCCACGACGGCCAGCACAAGGCTCACCACGAGCCCCGCGGCACCCACCGCGAGAGGCAGGATGCTGGCGGTTCGGCGGGCCGCGAGGGCCCGGTCACGCACGGTCGACACCGCTCCACCCTCCGCTGTCGCAGCTGAACGCTCCCTATTGGGGGCGGTCCTCCAGTATGCGGACCCCACCCCGACCCGCCAAACCCCGCGCTGGGCCCCCGGGTCTCGAGCATGCTGATCGAGTAGCGCGCGGAGCGCGCGTATCGAGATCCACCACCCCCTGCACGCCAGGTCTCGATACGCCGCTCCGCGGCTACTCGACCACCATGGCTTGCCCGCTCATCGAGCAGCGCGCGAAGCGCTCCTCCCCGCTGATCGAGTAGCGCGCCCCGCGCGCGTATCGAGATCCACCCCGCCCGCACCCCCCGGCCGCCCGCCCCCGCTCGGATGGTTGACTGGCCCCATGGAGATCGTTCTCGCGCTCGTCGGCCTGCTCGGCGGCCTCATCGTCGCGGCCGCCGCCGTGGTCGCCGTCGTCATCGGCCAGCGCCGTGCGAAGCCGGCCTCGCTGGTCGACATCGACGTGCGCCTGTCGCACGCGGGCGACGACTGGTGGCGGGTCACCGCGACGGTCCGCAACCTCGGCCGCACCGACCTCCCGCCGACGACCTTCGTCGCGGACCGCCCGATCTCCTTCACCCTCGCCGGCTCCTCCTCCGCCGAGTGGTACGGCGCCCCGCCGCAGACGCCAGAGTGGTCGATCGACCCGTCCGGCTCCTTGCTGCTCGCACCCCTCCTCCTCTCCCGCGGCGTCCCCGTCAGCGCGACGGCCGTCGTCCGCGGCCGGCCGGAGGTGCGCATCGACGCGCCGCTGCGCTACATCCCCGTCCGCGAGAACGTGGTCGAGACGACGGGAGCGGCGCCCACCTGGGGCGAGCCCGCCGCCGCCTCCGCCACCCCTTCTCCCGCGTCCTCCACCCCGCCCGCTCCGCAGCGCCTCGTCGACGCCCCCCTCGAGCCGCGCCCCGAGCGCGAGAGCGTGCTCCGTGGCGGCTTCGGCATGTGGTCGGCGATGGCGGCGGGAGGGCTCGGCGCCGTCTTCATCGGCGTCGGGATCGCTCTGTCGCTGGCCGGCCTGAACTCGACGCCCCTCGGCTCCGCCGGCGTCGTGCTGATCGGCGCCGGCCTGACCGGCCTCGTCGGCACCCTCGTCGTCCGTCTGCTCCGCCGCTGGCTCGAGCCGCCGGCCCTCTGGCGCACCCCGCGGCAGCGCCTGCGCCGCCCCGGCACTATCGTCGTGCTCGTCCTCGCCTACGTCGGCCTTGCACTGTTCTGCCTCGAGTTCCTGGTCGAGGACGTCAGCGGCGACACCACCTGGGTCGCCGGAGTCGCTGTGCTGCTGCTCTTCGCCGCGCTGCTGGGCACGGGCCTGGTCGGCTTCCTCCGCCTGGTCGTGCTGCTCGGCGTCCGGCGCGCCACGAACGGCGCGACGGCCTGAACCCCGCCCGCACCGAGCAGGGGTTTAGGCGCGCGGCGGGGCCGTCGACTCCCGGAGGACGAGGCCGGTGGCCAGCTCGATGCGGTGCGAGAGGGGCGGGATGCCGTCGTGCATCCGGACCAGGGTCTCAAGGCCGAGACGGCCGAGGTCGTGCATGGGGGTGTGCACGGTCGAGAGCAGGACGGCGGTCGGCAGCGCGGCGAAGGTGTCGTCGTAGCCCATCACGCTCAGGTCCTCGGGGACGCGGAGGCCGGCCGCGTTCGCGGCGCGGATCGTCTGCAGGCCGTCGATGTCGTTCGTCGCGACGACGGCGGTCGGCGGATCGTCCAGCGCCAGGAGCGCCGGCACCACGTGCTCGGCCGACCCCATCCCCCGCTCGGAGACGAGGGCCGGGTCCTCGGGCAGGCCCGCCGCGGCGAGCGCCTCGCGGTAGCCGCCGTAGCGGGCGCGCAGCCCCGGGTTGCGGGCGTCGCCGCCGACGAAGGCGATCCGCCGGTGGCCGAGCGAGACGAGGTGCTCGGTGGACTGCTGCCCGCCCACCCAGTGGTTCGAGCCGACGCTGACCACGGACGGGTCGAGCGGGTTGGGCGCGTCGACCGCGACGAGCGGCAGCCCGGCCTCGGCAGCGGCGGCCACGATCTCCGCGTCGATCGCGGTGGTCACGGCGAGGATCCCGAGGTGCCCCTTCGCCGCGACCGAGCGGACGAACGCGGCGTCGAAGCGCAGCGTCTCGTCGGCGGAGCCGCTCGGCGCGAGGACGCCGGTCGTGACGTCGACGCGCTCGCTCTGCGCACCTCCGACGACGCCCTCGAGGACGCGCAGGGAGTAGACGCTGAGCAGGGTGTCGAAGACGACGGTGACGCCGCCGCCGACCCGGGGCGCCCGGGTGCTCGGGCTGTAGCCGAGCTCGCGGAGGGACTGCTCGACCCGCGCGCGCGTCGCCGCCGACGCGCCGGGCCGCCCGTTGAGCACCTTCGACGCGGTCGCCTTCGAGACGCCCGCGTGCGCCGCGACGACGTCCAGCGTGACGCGGGTGTCCGGCGTGCGGGCCACAGGCCCTCCTCTCAACGGTCCCCCGACCCTACCGAAACAGTTTCCTGCCTGACCCCCTGACCTGGCGCGCGCCCCGTCGCGCCCCGCGAGATGCCACTTGTGCACGCGACACGCCGAGAGAAGCGTGCACAAGTGGCATCTCGCGGAGGGGAGAAGGGGGACTCGGGGCGTCATATCGATTCGACCGGCAGAGGTCGCGCTGGTTGGATACCGAGTATGAGTAGGCATGTCGTCGTCGTCGGGGCCGGTCTCTTCGGGGCCGCCACCGCACTGCACCTCGCGCGCGCGGGCGCCCGGGTCACGCTGGTCGAGTCGGGGGACGCGGCGCGCGGCACCACGGCGGCCGGCGCGGGCTTCGTCGGGCTGTGGGCCGCGGGCTACGCCTGGTACTGGAACGAGTCCGAGCGCGACCTCGAGCAGTACGGCCTCGACTTCTACCGCGCCCTCGCCGTCGACCCCGACCGCGGCGGCGTCGACATCCTCCTCCGCGAGACGGGCAGCGCCTGGCTCGCCGTCACCGAGGAGGCCGTCCGCGACCACCTCGGCCCGCTCGCCGAGCACCCGCTGCGGCCGGAGGGCTCCCGCGAGCTCTCGCCGCAGGAGGCCGCCGAGCTCGTCCCCGGCCTCGACGCGAAGGCCGTCGCCGGCGGCTTCCTGCAGCCCGGCGGCATTCAGATCAGCGCGCCCGACGCCGGGCTCGCGCTGATCGCCGCGGCCCGCGCGGCCGGCGTCGAGATCGTCGAGCACGCGCCCGTCACCGAGGTCCTCGCGACGGACGGCCGGGCGAGCGGCGTCCGCACCGCCGACGGCCGCACCTTTTTTGGCGACAGCGTCGTGCTCGCCGCGGGCTCCTGGACCAACGAGCTGCTCGCCCCGCTCGGCCGCCGCCTCCCGCTGGCCCGCGTCGTCGCGAGCCGCCTCACCACCACTCCCTTCGGCCTCCCGCACCTGCCGACGCTGATGGTGCCCGAGCTCGGCGGCCTCTGGGTCCGCGAGCACCTCGGCGGCCTCACCTACGGCAACGGCGTCGGCTACGAGCCGCTCGGCGAGGTCGCTGCCGACCGCCGACCTCAGCGCACCGACCTGGTCGAGGCGATGGACGCGCACCTCGCACCGCTGATCGCCCACCTGATCCCCGCCTCCGCCGACGCGCTGCGCGAGACCGAGTGGACGCAGGGCGTCGTCTCGTACACCGCCGACCGCCGCTTCCTGGCCGGCCCCGTCCCCGAGCTGCCCGGGCTGTTCGTCGCCGCGGGTGACAACGAATCCGGAGTGACGCACGGACCCGGTCTCGGCCGTCTCGTCGCCGAGCTGGTCCTCCAGGGCAGAACCACCCTCGGCGACGCCGAGCTCTACGCCCCCGCCCGCTTCGCCGCCCAGCAGTTCCCCGACGAGGCCGCCGTGCGCGCGGCCATGCCGGCCCGGCGACTGGTCGATGCAATGGGCGGCCGATGACCGGCCGCGACGTCGTCGTCGTCGGCGCGGGCCTCGTCGGCGCCGCCGCCGCTCGCACCCTCGCCGAGCGCGGCGACCGGGTGCTGCTGCTCGAGCGGTTCGAGCGCGGTCACGACCGCGGCTCCTCGCACGGCGAGACCCGCATCTTCCGCCGCGGCTACGCGGAGGACGACTACCGCGCCCTGACCGGACGGGCCGCCGCCGAGTGGGCGCGGCTCGAGCGGGAGTCGGGCCGGAGCCTCTTCACCGCGACCGGCGCGATCGACCACGGCGACGCCTCCGCCCTGCTCGCGATCGAGGAGGCCTTCGCCCGCGACGGCATCCCGGTCGAGCGCCTCGACGCGGCCGAGGCCGCCCGGCGCTGGCCCGGCCTGCGCTTCGAGACCGACGTGCTGCTGCACCCGGAGGGCGGACGACTCGACGCGGCCGCCGCGATCGAGGCGCTGCTCGGCTCCGCGGAGTCGCACGGCGCCGTCGTCCGGGCGAGCACCGGTGTCCGGGCGATCGAGGAGCGCGAGGGCGGCGTCCGCGTCGTCACCGACGAGGGTCCGCTGCTCGCCGACGCGGTCGTCGTCGCGGGCGGCTCCTGGACCCCGGGACTCGTCGGCGGGCTGGTCGCCGCGGCCGGCCGCTCCCTCCCGCCGCTGCGGATCACGCAGGAGCAGCCCGCGCACTTCACGACGGACCTGCCGCTCGACGCCTGGCCGAGCTTCGTGCACCACCGCGGCGACGAGCCGACGATCTACGGCCTGGCGACCCCCGGGGTCGGCGTGAAGGTCGGCGAGCACGGCACCGGCCGCGTCGTCGATCCGGATCAGCGCGACTTCCGCGCCGAGCCCGAGCGCCTCGCCCGGCTCGTCGAGTACGTCGCCGACTGGCTGCCGGGCGTCGACGCGGCGAGCGCCGATCCGATCTCCTGCCTCTACGACAGCACGCCGACCGAGGACTTCGTGCTCGACCGCGTCGGCCGCGTCACCCTCGCGACCGGCTTCTCCGGCCACGGCTTCAAGTTCGGGCCCGTGCTCGGCGAGCTGCTGGCCGACCTGGTCGACGGCGCCGACGCCCTCGAGCGCTTCCGGCTCGCGACCCTCCAGCCCCGCTGACCCCCCGACCACACCCCCGCACCACGGACGAAAGCAGCAGCATGCAGACACTCCGCGCCCTCGGCGCCCTCGCCGCCCTCGGCACCGCCGTCGCCCTCGCCGGCTGCACGGCCCCCGGCGCCTCGACCGGCGACTCCGCCTCGGGCGAGCGCCTCGTCATCGGCACGACCGACTCGATCGTCTCGCTCGACCCGGCCGGCGCCTGGGACCGCGGCAGCTTCACGCCGCAGAACCAGATCTACCAGCACCTCCTGAGCTACGCGGACGGCTCGACCACGCCCGTCCCCGAGGCCGCCGAGGAGTGCGGCTTCGACGACGCGACGACCTACCGCTGCTCGATCGCGCCCGGCCTGACCTTCTCGAACGGCGACGAGCTGACCGCGTCGGACGTCGTCTTCTCGTTCCAGCGGGTCGTCGACATCGCCGCGGACAACGGCCCGTCGCCGCTGCTCGCGAACATGGAGTCGGTCGCGCAGGACGGCGACGACGTCGTCTTCACCCTCGCCGTGCCGAACGACCAGACCTGGCCGTACGTGCTCTCGAGCATGGCAGGGCCGATCGTCGACGAGGAGGTCTTCCCCGCCGACGCGCTGCTCGACGACGCCGACGTGATCGGCTCCGGGCCCTACTCCGTGCAGAACTACGAGGCCGGCGGACTGCTGCAGCTCGCGGCGAACGAGTCGACCTCGAGCCCCGCGCCGAAGACCGCCGACGTCGTGCTGAAGCCGTACACCTCGTCGACCAACCTGCGCCTCGACGTCGAGAACGGCGCCGTGGACGTGGCCTACCGCTCGCTCACCGCGACCGACGTCGAGGACCTCCGCGGGAACTCCGACCTCCAGGTCGTCGACGGCCCCGGCGGCTCGGTGCGCTTCCTCACCTTCAACGTGAACACCCAGCCCGGTGGCACCCCCGAGCAGAAGCTCGCGATCCGCCAGGCCGTCGCCTCGCTGGTCGACCGCGACGAGCTGTCGGAGCAGGTCTACCGCGGCACCTACACGCCCGCCTACTCCGTGGTGCTCGACGGGCAGACCGGTGCGACGCAGGCCTTCGCCGACGCGTACGGCACGACCCCCGACGCGGACGCCGCCGCCGCGATCCTCAGCGCCGCCGGCGTCTCGACGCCGGTGACCCTGCCGCTGCAGTACACCTCGGACCACTACGGCCCCGACTCCGACCAGGAGTACGCGCTGATCAAGTCGCAGCTGGAGTCGACCGGCCTCTTCACCGTCGACCTGCAGTCGACCGAGTGGACCAGCTACGTGAAGCAGCTCTCGCCGGACGCCGGCTACCCGGCCTACCAGCTCGGCTTCTTCCCGGACTACCCGGACCCGGACAACTTCCTCCGCTCGGCCTACTCGACCACCGGCGCCTCGGTCGCCAACGGCTACTCGAACCCGGCCGTCGACGCGCTGATCGACACGGAGGCGACCGCCACCGACCCGGCCGCGCGCGCCACCGCGATCGAGGCGATCCAGGAGCAGACCGCCGCGGACGCTCCGATCATCCCGCTGCTCCAGGGCCGCGAGACCGTCGTCGCGGCATCGGGCGTCACCGGCATCGAGGACACCCTCGACGCGACGTACCTCTTCCGCTTCGGAGCCCTCGCGAAGTAGCGGGGAAGCCGCTTCGCGTCTCGGTGGTGAGCGAGAGGACGCGGCGGCGCCGCGACATGCTGGTCGAGTAGCCCCGCAGGGGCGTATCGAGACCCGCCACCACCAGCAGAGCGGGTCTTCAGACTCAGCGTTCTGACGGTGGTGGATCTCGATACGCCCGCTCCGCGGGCTACTCGATCAGCATGGTTTTCCCATACGTACTAGGTGATCTTTCCTAGGAGGCCCACCGTCCTCAGCACGGCGGGTCTGCAGACTCAGCGTTCTG
Source organism: Rathayibacter sp. VKM Ac-2857 (assembly GCF_013205025.1). Classification (GTDB taxonomy): domain Bacteria; phylum Actinomycetota; class Actinomycetes; order Actinomycetales; family Microbacteriaceae; genus Rathayibacter. Next base: position 835,932 of record NZ_JABMLE010000002.1, read on the forward strand.
ACGGTGGTGGATCTCGATACGCCCGCTCCGCGGGCTACTCGATCAACATGAATGCCACTGCGGACGACGGCTCCGGCCTCCCCTTGCTGGTCGAGCAGTCGCGCAGCGGCCCTTGCATGCTGGTCGAGTAGCCGCGCAGCGGCGTATCGAGACCCGCGTTCCATCGGACGGCGGATCTCGATACGCCCCTCCGGGCGCTACTCGATCAGCATGGTCCCCCGTCAGCGCTCGACGAGCTCGCCCTCGACCCAGCCGTCGGGGGCGGCCTCTTCCGCGGGCTCCTCCGCATGCACCCGCCGGTGCTGCGCCACCGCCGCGACCACGAGCACGACCAGCAGCCCGAGCGCCACGGTCATCAGCGGCACGGCCGCCCGCGAGAGCGTCTCCCGCCAGATGATCTCGATCGGGGCCGTCAGCGAATCGCCCTGCCACTGGTTCGGCAGCACGAGGATGATCGCCGGGATCGCGAGGAGCGCGGCCCAGAGGACCAGGTCGAGGACGACCGCCCCGACCCACCAGGCGCGACCCGGTGTCATGCGCGCGACCGCCGGACGGCCTGCACCACGACGGCGGCCGCGAGCGAGGCGAGGCCCACGGTCAGCAGAGGTGTGGCGCTGAACTGCAGCAGCAGCCGGAGGTACTGGTCGTAGCCCAGCTGCTCGTAGACGGTGCTCGTCGTGTAGATGGCGAGCGTCGACCACCACAGCGAGGCCAGCCCGAGCGGGATCAGGACCAGGCCCGCGACGGCGAGTGTCACCGGCACCCGCCGGCCGATCGGCCGAACGGCGGCCGGTGCCTCGGCCCGCGCCTTCTCCTCGACCTCCCGATCCTCGGCGGCCTCGAACTCGGCCGGATCCGGCACGAACGAGAGCCCGGCGAACGGCGACTCCGGCTCGGCCGCCTCCACGCGCGGGCTCGGATCCACGCGCGCGACCCGTCCGCCCGGCCACCGGGGGCGCCGGTACGCCTCCTCCTCGCGGCGGCGCACCTCCGGCGCCGGCCCCTGGTAGCCACGCTGATAGGCGGCGTCGAACCGCGGATCCGTTCTGCTGCTGTCGACCATGACCGCCCCCGCCTCGTGCGCTCGGAGTCTCATCCTGTCGCACGGCCCGGCGAGGAGCGAGGCCGCGGCGTCAGGAGCGGCGCCCGGCGCCTCCCGTGGTCGGCAGCTCGACGAGGACGCCCTCGCCGAGCTCGACGTCCTCCTCCTCCGGGTCAGCGTCGACGTCCGTGGACCCGCGACCGGCGCGGACGAGTCCGATCGCGAGGGTCGCCGCGGTCATCGCGAAGGCGGCGGTGCCGAGTGCCGGCGCGACCGGCCACAGCAGACTCGACACGATCGCCGCCAGCGGCACGTCGTCACCCTCGGAGTAGCTCCAGTCGTCGGGTTGCACCGCTGCCAGAACGCAGGCCCCGAGGGCCAGCGCCCACAGCAGTGCGGTGTATCCCAGGAGCAGACGCCACCAGCCGCCGCGTCCGGTCACGAGCGCGCCACCCGCACGGCGATCGCCGCGCCGACCGAGAGCAGCCCGATGGTGATCGCCGGGCCGGCCAGGTAGCTGGTCAGCGCGCTGACGAACTGATCGAACTCGGTCTGCTGGAACCCGACAGTGCCGTACATCGTCGTGGTGACGTTCCAGACCAGGCCCAACCCGGCCATCAGGAAGAGCAGTCCGAGCGCGGCGAGCGCGATCGGGACGCGCCGATCCAGCGCGGACGGCCGCCGCGGCTGGGCCGGCGCGGTCTCCGTCTCGACGTCATCGACCGGCGCCTGGTCCGGGTCGACGACCGCGGCGCCACTCGGCAGTGGCGAGGCGATCGGCGGAAGCGAGGAGCTCGGCAGCCGCGCCGGGCTCGGTCGCCGCACGCGGACCGGCGCGTCCTCCTCGGGAGCCGTCGCCCGGCGCCGACCGCCGACCGAGTCGCCTCCGCGAGGGCGCCGGAACCGCTCCTCCGAGGACACCGCCCGATCCGCCCGGAGCCCCGAGCCGCCCTGCCCCTGATACCCCCGCTGGTAGGCGGGATGGAACCGCGGATCCGTCCGGGTGCTGTCGGTCATGAAGTCCCCCACTCCGTGCGCGAGCCCCCATCCTGTCGCAGAAGCGCGGCGACCGGCCAGGCCGTCAGCGCGCGGAGGCGACGCTCGCGCGGCTCGGCAGGCTCACGCAGCCGGCGCCGACGAGCAGCAGGGCGATCATCACCGCGGTCAGCGCGCCCCAGCCGCCCGCCTCGACGACGAAGCCGAGCAGCCAGCCGCCGACCCCGGAGCCCACGTAGAACGCGATCGTGTAGACGGCGCCGGCGTGGCCGCGGAGGGCGGGGGCCGCCCGCGCGCCGGTCCAGGCCGCGCCGGTCGCGTGCACGGCGAAGAAGCCGGCGGAGAAGAGGACGAGCCCGATGACGACGACCACGATCAGGTCCGACAGCATCACGAGCAGGCCCAGGACCATCGCCGCGACGCCGATCCGCATCAGCACCCGCGGGCCGAGGCGCGGCGCCCAGACGCCGGCGAGCCGGGAGGTCGCGGTGCCGGCGAGATAGGTGAGGAAGAGGAGCGAGACGAGCGCGGGCGGCAGCGCGAACGGCGCGGCCTCGAGCCGGAAGGCCAGGTAGTTGTACACCGCGACGAACACCCCGACGACGAAGAACGTCTGTGCGGCGACCGCGAGCAGGACCGGATCGCGGAGGACCTGCGCGATCTTGCCGCGCCAGCCGCCCTCGCTCCGCGGCGCCCCCACGACACCGCCGCGGGGAGCGAGCAGGACGAACGCGACGGCCGCGAGGGCGCAGACGATCGTCACGGCGAGCAGCGCGCCCCGCCAGCCGACCACCGCGGCGAGCGGACCGGCGAGCAGCCGGCCGGCGGCTCCGCCCAGCGTCGTCCCGGAGACGTAGGCCGCGGCGGCGGCGGTCGCGCCCGCCCCGCCGACCCGGTCGTGGATCGCCGCGACGGCGAGCGCCGGCACCGCACCGAGCGCCGCTCCGCTCAGGAAGCGCAGCACGAGCAGCACCTCGAAGGACGGCGCGACGCAGGCGAGCAGGGCGAGAACCACGGAGGAGAGCACCGCGATCCGCATCGACTCCAGCCGCCCGATCCGCTCGGCGATCGACGCCCAGGGCAGCACCATCAGCGCGAGTCCGACGGTCGCCGCCGAGACGGTCAGCGCGGCGTCCGAGGCGGAGATCCCCCACTCGCGCGAGAACTGCGGCAGCACGCCCTGCACGGCGTAGAGCTCGGCGAAGGTCGCGACCCCGGCGGCGAGGAGGGCGATCGTCAGCCGGCGCTGGGAGACGGGAGGAGCGTCGACGGCGGGGCGGACGCTGGTGCTCATCCTCCGAGGCTAGAACCGCGGCGAACGCATGACCAATGCCTGTCGCGTGCTGACCTATACGCTGGAGGCATGAACGAGCCCGCGATCCTCCGGCTGCTGCCGATGCTCGTCGCCGTCGCGCAGACCGGGAGCGTCACCGCCGCGGCCGCCGAGCTCGGCGTGCCGCAGCCCACCGCGAGCCGCTCGCTCGCTCGCCTGTCGGAGCTGATCGGCGCTCCCCTGGTCCGCCGCGAGGGCCGCGGCGTCGTGCTGACCGAGGCCGGGCGGCGGCTCGCGGACGTCGCGCAGGACGGCCTGGCGCTGATCCGCGCGGGCCTGACCGAGGTGCAGCAAGCCCGCGACCTGGAGGACGGCCGCATCGCGATCGCCTTCCAGACCCTGCTCGGCGAGACCTTCGTGCCCGACGTGATCCGGCGCTTCCGCCGCCGCTGGCCCCGCGTCGGCTTCGGTCTGCGCCACGGTTCCCGCGCGCTGTGCCTCCGGGCCGTCGCCGACGGCGAGTCGGAGCTGGCGATCGTCGCCGACCCGCCGGAGCTGCCGGGCACCACCACGACCACCCTCTACACGGAGCCGCTGCTCGCCGTCGTCGACGACCGGCACCCGCTCGCCTCCCGCCGCTCGGTGACGGTGGCGGAGCTGCGCGGCCTCGACCTGATCATGCTCTCCCCCGGCTACGGCCTGCACGAGTCGGCCCGGCGCCTGCTGTCCTTCGAGGGGCGCGACCCCGAGCCGGCCTTCGAGGTGGGCGACTACCGGGCCGCGCGCGGACTGGCCGCCGCGGGACTCGGGCTGACCATCCTGCCGCCGAGTCCGTCGTCGATCGAGGACGGCGTGCGCGAGATCCCGATCGACGACCCGCGGGCCGTCCGCGAGATCGGGGTGCTGGTCCGCGACACCGGGAATCCGGTGGTGCCGGAGTTCGTCGAGGCGCTGCGGGCGGCGGCCGGAGCGCGCGCCCGGGTGCGCTGACGCCGGAGGACTCTTCTGTCAAGCACAGGCACACGGGGCTCCTGTGCAGGATGCTCGGAGAGGATCCACTTCCCCCCTCACCGCGCACCACCAGCAGCCAGGACGGTCCCGGTCATGATCCTTCTCCGCACCCACTCCAACCGCTGGATCGCCCGCGCCCGCCGCACCGGCGTCGTCCACGGCCTGATCACCTTCGCCGACGACCTGCCGCAGCCGGTCTTCCGCACCCTCCGCCTGGACACCGCGACCGGCGAGCGCGTCCTGCTGCGCGACACCGACACCCTCGAGGTCGCCTTCGCCGTGCTGATCGCGGCCGTCGAGCGGGTGCGCCTCGCGGAGGTCGCGGCGCCGGCGGAGGACGACGCGGACTCCGCAGCGCACGCCCCTCTCGCGCCGGTCGCGGTCCTCGCCGAGCCGGACTCCTTCGAGCCGGACGAGCCCACCGACCCGCTGGAGGACGCCGTCGCGGCGTGACCCGCGCGACGAACCGCGCCAGTTCTCTAAAACCTTCCGAACGATTTCGTTCGTATGGTTTTAGACTGAGGACATGACCCGCGACGACCTCTCCGCACGCCTGAGCGAGCTGCTGCTCGACGCCGGGCTCAACACGCGCATCACCGGCTTCCGCGAGCTGCAGATCATCACCCCGTCCGGCGCGGACCTGCACGTGCGCCTCGTGATCACCCCTCGGCCACCCACCGCCTCCGAATTGCGCGACCAGGCCTCGCGATCGACCGACAGTGCCGTGACCGGGTTCGTCGTGCCGCGAGCGAATGCGATCGCGCGGCGACTCGCTCTGGACGACCCGCGGCTCGCGCTGTTCGGCACGGACGACGGCACGGTGATCCTGGACAGGCAGGACCTGTCGTTCGCGACGGACGATCGACCCGCCGTCCCCCGGCGGGTGCCGTTCGCGCGCTTCGCCCTCCTCCGCACCCTCGTACGGAGCCGCGAGCCCCGCACGCAGGCGGAGCTCGCGGCGGAGTGCGGCGTCTCGCAGATGTCGATCTCGAAGCTGCTCCGCGCCGACCCGCCCCTCGCTGAGCGGACCGAGCACGGCTGGACCGCCCGCGACCCGCAGGCACTCGTCCGGCACTTCCTCGCGGAGTACCCGGGCCCGGGTGGGCTGTCCCAGTACTGGTACTCCCTCCGGCCGGTCATCGAGCAGGGGGAGCGAGCGCTGATGACGGGGCTTCCGGCACTGCTGTCCGGCGACTCCGCCGCCGATCGCCTCCAGCCGTGGAGAGTCCCGCGTCTGGCCGTCGTCTACGCCGACCGTGGACTTCCCTTCGAACCCGTCGATTTCACGGAATCGGATTCACGGGAGGGCACTCTCCGGGTCACTGTTCCGAAGGATCCGACCATCCGGGCGACGGCGACCGCGTGGTATCCGAACGGCCGCACAGTCGACCCGCTCATCGCGGCGTGGGACCTCCGCACCAGCGAGGGTCCCGACGCCGAGGAGGCCGCGGATCGCCTGCTGAGGCGAGAGACGAAAGCCTGGACGCCATGAGGTCCGTCACCCTGCCCTCGACCTCAGGATCCGACGATGCCGCCTTCCGCGCCCTGTACGACGCCTCGGCAGCGATGGACCAGCTGCAGGAGGCGTGCATCGTCGGCGGACAGATGGTGGCCCTCCTCTGTGCCGCGTTCCCCAGTGCCGGGATGATCGCTCGAAGAACAGCGGACGCGGATGCCGGCATCTCCCCCGTCATCGCCGCAGCAGGAACGCTTCACGCTCTCCTGATCGATCGCGGGTACACGCCGCAGCGAGGGAACCACTACACCTGCGGCGATCGTGAGATCGACGTCCTCGTTCCCGCGAGGACGCATCTCTTCGAGAGTGCGGAGTACGGCGGGCGGGTCTTCGACAGCGCACCCGGCCTGGGTCTGGCCTTGACGGAGCTGCTCGAACTCCAGGTGACGGCGGTCCTCCTCGACGGCACTCCACTCACCTTCCACACCCGAGTCCCGGGAGTGGAACGCGCCTTGATCGTGAAAGCCCTGTCCTACGAATCCCGGAGGAGCAGGAACGACATGATCGACCTCTTCAACCTCCTGCAGATCAGGCACTCGAACGAACCCGCCGAGATCGGAGGCTGGCGGATCGGAGACCGCGCGGACGCAGGAGCGCGACGGGACGCGGCGACCGCGCTGCACCGACTCGCCGGTGCGCCCGGTCTCCGCTTGAGTCTCAGAGGGTCCGACATCCCGCCGTCGCAATTCAGCGCACTGCTCCGCAGGTACATCACCGCCGTCTGAGATCTCACCGGCGGACCCGCAGGGGGCCGACCCTCGACAGGTCGGCCCCCTCCGCACTCAGAGCGTCAGCGTGTGCGCGCCCGAGGCGAGCTCGCGGTCCTCGGCGCCGGCCGTGCGGACGACGGCGGTCGCGCCCTCCGGGACGGTGACGGCCAGCTCGATCGCGTCGCCGCGGCGGTCCCAGCGGACCGAGGCGAGGCCGTGCGGGGTCTCGAGCGTGGACTCGGCCCAGTCGAGGTCGGTGCCGGGCTGCGGCGCGACCAGCAGGCGGGAGTAGCCGGGCTCCAGCGGCGCGAGGCCGCCGACGACGCGGTGCAGCCAGTCGGCGACGGCGCCGAGCGCGTAGTGGTTGAAGCTCGTCATCTCGCCCGGGTTGATGGTGCCGTCGGGCAGCATCGAGTCCCAGCGCTCCCAGACCGTGGTCGCGCCCATCGTCACCGGGTACAGCCACGACGGGCACTCGCGCTGCAGCAGCAGGCGGTACGCGGCGTCGATGTGCCCGGTCGAGGAGAGCGCGTCGGTGATGAAGGGCGTGCCCGCGAAGCCCGTCGAGATCGTGTAGCCGCTCTCGGCCACGAGCTCGGCGAGGCGGTCGCCGGCCCAGCCGAGCTCGTCGTCGTCGAGCAGGCCGAAGACGATCGCGAGGGAGTAGACGGTGGTGCAGTCGCTGAAGACGCGCTGGTCGGCGACGTACTTCGCGCGGAAGGCCTCGCGCAGCTGCGCCGCCATCTCGGCGAACTCCCGCTCGTCGTCGGTGCGGCCGAGCACGGCGGCGCTCTCGGCGACGATGCGAGCGGTGCGGTAGGCGCAGGCCGTGGCGACGACGCCGGTGTCGGCCTTCGCGTCGGCGGGCTTGTCGGGCGCCGCGTCGGGGTCGAGCCAGTCGCCGAACTGGAAGCCGGTGTCCCAGACCCCCGAGTCGGAGAGCTTCGAGCGCACCCGGCGGGCGTGCGAGGCCATCGACGCGAACGACTCCTCGAGCACCGTCGGGTCGCCGTACGCCTCCCAGACCGCCCACGGGACCCAGGCCGCGGCGTCGCTCCAGAGCGCGGTGGAGTCCATCGGAGGGAAGCTGGTCTCGGCGGCGCGGCGCTTCAACACGTCCGGCACGACGAACGGGACGGCGCCGTCGTGGTGCGCCTGCTCGAGGGCGAGGTCGCGCAGCCAGTCGCGGAGGAAGTCCTCGGCGTCGGCGAGGTAGACGGCGGTCGAGGCGAACGCGGCGATGTCGCCGGTCCAGCCGAGGCGCTCGTCGCGCTGCGGGCAGTCGGTCGGCACGTCGAGGAAGTTGCCGACCATGCCGCGGTAGACGTTGTCGTGCAGCTGGTTGACGAGGTCGTCGGAGCTGCGGAAGGTGCCGATGCGGCGCAGGTCGCTGGAGACGACGACCGCGGTCAGCGCGCCGTCCGCGATGTCTCCGGGCCAGCCCTCGACCTCGGCGTAGCGGAAGCCGTGGAAGGTCAGCGTCGGCTCGAAGACGTCCGCGCCGCCCGAGAGGGTGAAGCGGTCGGTGGCCTTCGCCTCGCGCAGTGGGCGGACGCCCAGCTCGTCGTCCTCGAGGACCTCGGCGTGGCGCAGCGTGACGGTGCTCCCCTCCGGACCGGTGACCTCGACGCGCAGCCAGCCGACGAGGTTCTCGCCGAAGTCGACGAGGGTGCGGCCGGACGGGCTCGTCCAGATCTTCTGCGGCGCGACCTCGCGCAGGCGGCGCACCGGCGGCGCGATGTAGGGCTCGAGCGTGGAGAGGTCGACGTCGATCTCGCGGGTGGCGGTCCAGGCGGAGTCGTCGAAGCCGGCGCTCTTCCAGCCCTGCGGCTCGAGGCGGGCGTCGATGTCCTGGCCGTCGTAGATGCTGTCGGCGGTCGTCGATCCGGTCGCGGCGCGCCAGGAGTCGTCGGTCGCGACGATCTGCTCGGCGCCGTCGGCGAAGGTGATCCGCAGCTCCGCGAAGCCGGCGATCTCGGTGCCGTAGGGCTCGGCGCCCTCGCCCCAGGTCAGGCGGCCGCGGTACCAGCCGTCGCCGAGCGCGAGCGCGAGCACCACGGAGTCGCCGGAGATCAGGCTCGTGACGTCGTGCTCGGAGTAGCGCAGGCGCCACTCGTAGCTCGTCCAGCCGGGAGTGAACAGCTCGTCGGAGACGGGCGCGCCGTCGATCCAGGCCTCGACGATCCCGAGCGCCGAGAGGGCGAGGGTCGCGGAGACGACGTCGCCGTGCCCGGTCTCGAGGGCGGTCTCGCGGCGGAGCAGGGGGGCGGCGTCCAGGGCGGCGGCGGGCGCCGTGAAGCGGGCGGTCCAGTCGGTCATCATCGTCCTTCTGTCAGGAGTGGTCGGGGTGGTCGGAAGTGGGTGGGTGTCAGGAGTGATCGGGGCCGTCGGCGGCGAGCGCAGCGGTCCGGAGCGGGGCGGAGGACCCGCGGGCCCGGAGCACCGGGTCGACCTCGAAGTGCACGGCCTCGGTCCGGCCGGCGATCCGCTCGAGCAGCAGCTCGACCGAGCGGGCGCCGAGCGTCTCGCCGTGCTGGTCGATCGTCGTGAGCGACACCCCGGGGTGGGCCGCGATCTCGATGTCGTCGTAGCCGACGATCGAGAGCTCGGAGGCGTCGAGTCCGGCGTCGCTCCGGGCCCAGAGCGCGCCGAGCGCGAGCGAGTCGTTGCCCGCGAAGAGGGCGGTGGGCCGGTCCGGCGAGCGGAACAGCTCCAGTGAGCGGACCCGGGCGTCGCTGCGGGCCGCGTCGACGTGCACGATCCGCGTCTCGCTCTCGAGGCCGGCCTCGCGCATCCGCTCCTCGTACCGGACGCGCCGGACGAAGTGCGGCGCCTCCGCGAGCCGATGGGTGACCTGGCTGCTCTCGGTGAGGTGCACGATGCGGCGGTGCCCGAGGGCGAAGAGGTGGTCCATCAGGAGATCCGTCCCGGCGACGTCGTCATTGGTGACGGTGTCGTAGCCGACGGACGCGTCGTGCCGACCGAGCATGACGATCGGGATCCGCGTCGACTGCCGCTCGAGCCAGGCGTGGCTGACCACGGGCGAGACGGCGATGAGCCCGTCGACCTGGCGGTCGACCAGGGCCTCGATGGCGCGCAATCCGTCGTCGCCGAAGTCGCTCTGCACCGGCGCCACCACCAGCTGGTAGCGGGTCCCCTCCAGGGCGGTGCTCGCGCCGGTGACGATGCGGTTGAAGAAGGCGTTGTCGAGCGAGGGCACCTCGACGCCGAGGGTGTAGCTGGAGCCGCGCATCGCGCGCGCCGCGACGCTGGGCCGGTAGTCGAGCTCCTCGATCGCCGCGGTGACCCGCTCGCGCATCGAGGCGCTGACGCCGTAGGCGTTGCGGATGACCTTCGAGACCGCGGCGCGGGAGACGCCGGCGTGCAGGGCGACGTCCTGGATGGTCGCGGGCCCGGTGTGGCCGGTCTCGATCGAGCTCATCATCGCCTCCTCGCGCTGTCGCTGCTGTCGTACTGCCGTGCTGCGTTGCTGCCGTGCTCTGTTGCTGCCGTGCTCCGACGGTGGCCCGATCGGGGCCTCCGCGAACGCCACTGTAACGGTTCATTCTCGATCGTGTAGATCGATCCACGAATTTGCCCGATTTCGTTGACACGTTTCACGACACGGACGTAGGTTCTCCCTGCGTCGCCCCTCGGCCCGGCCTTCCGAACGGTCCGGCGAGCAGGACGACAGCCCCCGGGCACCCCCGCAACGAAGAAGTTGTCCCTACATGGAGGTAGTGATGTCGACCCGACAGAACCGGCGAGCAGTGCTCGCCCTCGGCGCAGGAGGAGCGGCTCTCGCTCTCGCGCTCACCGGCTGCAGCACCGGAGGCGGCGGCGGCGATTCCGCCGACGGCTCCACGCTCAGCGTGCTCATCGACAACCAGACGGCGACCGTCGAGCTCTGGGACGCGCTGAAGACGAAGTTCGAGGAGGAGAACGACGGCATCACCCTCGACATCGAGACCCGGCCGCAGGGCAGCGAGGGCGACAACCTGATCAAGACGCGCCTCGCCACCGGCGAGATGAACGACGTCTTCGCCTACAACTCGGGCTCGCTGTTCCAGGCGCTGAACCCCGACCAGAACCTCGCGCCGCTCTCGGACGAGGCGTGGGTCGACTCGCTCGACGAGGGCTTCCGCACCGTGGTCTCGACCGACTCGGACCTCTACGGCATCCCGCTCGGCCAGGCGATGGGCGGCGCGGTCCTCTACAACAAGGACGTCTACAGCTCGCTCGGCCTGACCGTGCCGAAGACCTGGGACGAGTTCATCGCGAACAGCGAGAAGATCAAGGCCGCCGGCGACGTCGCGCCGATCATCCAGACCTACGGCGACACCTGGACCTCGCAGCTCTTCGTGCTCGGCGACTTCGCCAACGTGCTGGAGCAGGACCCGGAGTGGGCGACCCAGTACACGGCCAACGAGGCCAAGTACGTCGACGAGCCGGCGCTGGCCGGCTTCGAGCACCTGCAGCAGGTCGCCGAGTCGGGACTGGTGAACGAGGACTACGCCTCCGCCACCTACGACGACGGCGTCCGCATGGTCGCGACCGGCGAGGGCGCGCAGTACCCGATGCTGACCTTCGCGGCCGGCCCGCTGATCCAGAACTACCCGGACTCGCTCGACAAGGTCGGCCTGTTCCCGCTGCCCGGCGAGTCGGCCGACTCCAACCCGCTGACCGTCTGGCAGCCCAACGCGGTCTACGTGCCGAAGTCGACCGAGGGCGCGAAGCTCGAGAGCGCCAAGAAGCTGATGGCCTTCCTGGTCACCCCCGAGAGCTGCGACATCCAGAGCGAGATCGCCGCGCCCCAGGGTCCGTTCGTGATCGACGGCTGCACGCTGCCCGACGACGTGCCCGCCCTCGTGTCGGACATGCAGCCCTACTTCGACAGTGGTGACACGGGTCTCGCGCTCGAGTTCCTCTCGCCGATCAAGGGACCGGCGCTCGAGCAGATCACCGTCGCCGTCGGCTCGGGCATCACGCCCGCCGCGGAGGGTGCTCAGCAGTACGACGACGACGTCACGAAGCAGGCCAAGCAGCTCGGCCTCGACGGCTGGTGAGCCTCAGGGCCGGGAGCGGAGGCAGCCCCTCCGCTCCCGGCCCCTTCCCCCGGGCGCACCGCCCTCCCACCCTCCCCCCGGCCGATCGACGGAGATCTGATGACCGCAACGATGGAGAAGCGCCCGGCCCGGCGCTCCGAACCCTCCCGCTCCCCCGAGCCGCCGAAACGGCGCAAGGCCATGAAGAGCCCGTACCCGACGTGGTTCTACCTCCCGGCCGGCGTCTTCTACGTGGTCCTCTTCCTCGTCCCGACGGTCGCCTCCCTCTACTTCTCCCTCACCCGCTGGACGCTCTTCGACTCGACCTTCATCGGCTTCGAGAACTTCGTCGAGTTCTTCCAGGACCCGGCGCTGACGACCGGCTTCGTCAACACGTTCATCTACGCGGCGATCACCTCGGGCCTCAAGATCGTGCTCGGCATGGCCCTCGGTGTGCTGCTGAGCTCGCAGATCATCGGCCGCGGCTTCCTCCGCAGCGTGGTGTTCTTCCCGGTGCTGGTGTCGACGATCGGCATCGGAATCACCTTCAAGGTGCTGCTCGACCCGTTCGACGGCCTGATCAACCAGGGCCTCGCGACGATCGGCCTCGCCGGCCCGGGCTGGCTCACCGACCCGCAGTGGGCGCTCTTCTCGGTCGCACTCGTCGACGTCTGGAAGGGCGTCGGACTCGCGACGCTCATCTACATCGCCGGCATCGTCGCGATCCCGCAGGACTACTTCGAGGCCGCCCGCGTCGACGGCGCCGGCGCCTGGCACAACTTCCGGCACATCACGCTGCCGCTGCTGCGCCCCGCCACCGTGACGGTGATCCTGCTCTCGTTGATCGGCGGACTGCGCTCCTTCGACCTGATCTGGGCGATGACCAAGGGCGGGCCGGGCTTCACCAGCGACGTGGTCGCCTCGGTCATCTACAAGCAGTACCAGGCCGGCTTCTACGGACTCTCGACCGCCGGCAACGTCATCCTCTTCCTCGTCGTCGCAGCGCTGATCTTCCCGCTGTCGGCCTGGCTCAACCGGAAGGACAAGGAGCTGTGACCACCACGCCGCTCACGCCCGCCCCGCTCTCGCCGACCCCGCTCCAGGACGACCCGCTGCGCGCGAAGGTGCGCCAGCGCGGTGTCGGCCGCGGCTCCCGGACCTGGCGCTACGGCGGCGGGATCCTCGCGATCGTCCTCGCCGTCCTCGTCTTCATCGTCCCCTTCCTCTTCATCGTGCTCACCGCCGCGAAGACGCAGCAGGAGTCGTCGCTGCTCGGCTTCACCCTGCCGACGCAGTGGGTGTTCCTCGAGAACCTGCAGGAGGTGGTCTCGGCGCGGAACTTCGTGCTGCTGCGGGCCTTCGCGAACAGCGCGATCCTGACGATCGTCTCCGTGACGGTGATGGTGGTCCTGGCCGCGATGGTCGGCTACGTCCTCCAGCGCCGCCGCTCGAAGTGGAACCCGCTCGTCAACGGCTTCGTCCTGGCCGGCCTGATCATCCCGCCCGCCGTCGTCCCGACGATCTGGGTCCTGCAGGGCCTCGAGCTCTTCAAGACGCTGCCCGGCCTGATCGCGGTGCACGTCGCGTTCGGCCTCTCCTTCTGCATCCTCCTGTTCCGCGCCTTCGTCTCGACGATCCCCCGCGAGCTGGACGAGGCGGCGACCATCGACGGCGCCGGTCCCTTCCGCCTGTTCTTCACGGTGGTGCTGCCGCTGCTGAAGCCGGTGATCGTGACGGTGATCGTCGTCCAGGCCGTGACGGTCTTCAACGACTTCACCTACGCGCTGTACTTCCTGCCCGGCGACGACAACGCGACCGTGCAGCTGACGCTGTACAACTTCTCCTCGCAGTCGGTGTCCTCCTGGAACCTGCTCTTCATGGACGTGCTGCTCATCACCGTCCCGCCGCTCGTGATGTACATCTTCTTCAACCGCCAGATCGTCGCCGGCATGACCTCCGGAGCGGTCAAGGGCTGAGCCGGGCCGCCGGACCACCACGCCGTTCCGAGCCGCCGTCGAACTCCTCCCGTTCCATTGGGAGATGTTCGGCGGCGGTTTTACGTTCGGGCTGTTACTCAGATCCCCGAGCGGGAGCAACGCCGAAGTCGGAACGCGGTGAATCGAAGATAGCTGCTAGCCCTTCTCCTTCTCGGCTCTGCGGAAGTACCAGGTGATTCCGATCCGGAGGATCGAGACCGATCCGCTTCGAGACTAGAAGACGCAACGGGTCGAATGCCGAGCCTCTCAATTTCTCTGCCGTGGCGCAGTGTCTTGTCACCGAGGTCTCTCACCACACGCGGATGCGACGGAATGCGCCAACCCGGTGACACGGTACGGAGTATCGAGACTGTCGTTCAGCGCTCCCGCTCGACCATCCCTGCCCGCGAAGCCGGAAGGGCGACACGCCGAACCCACTCGTCCTGGCGCGGATACTGCACGATTCACGGCGACCATGACGCGCAGTCTCTCCGAGAGACCCCTCTCCACCACGGAACTCCGCGGTCCCCACCGCAACGGAGTGGATGCTCCGTCCGGCGCCATCGCACTCTGACCGGCCGTCGAATCCTCATACTCTTCGTCGTCAACCGCAGAGCGCGGAGACCGAGCGGTCTTCTCAAGCCCGGAGACGTCGGTCATGAAGTCACAAAGGAGTGAACAGAGTGGATAGGCAAGCGAAGTCGAAGACATATCCGACCATGATCGTGTCGAGCCTGGTCGTGACAGCGGTGGTGATTGCGGCGGCGAGTCCCGCGCAGGCGATATCGAAAGTCGAGAGCAGTGATCAGGTGTCATCGGCCGCGATCACCACCGAGGCTGTTCCCGAGACCAACACGGTCGTCACAGACGCCGGAGTGTATGCGGCGGGCATCACTCTCCCCGGCGAGGTGTCGTCTTCCGCAATGGTCGACCCGGACACTCTTCCGGACGGCCTCTTCGTCGGCTCGGGCGAACCGGTGCTGACGACCACCCTCGAGGACGCGGCGATCAGCAGCTATTCGACGGGCAAGGGCACGCAGACCTTGATCAGGGTCGACTCAGCCGCAGCGGCTCACGAGTACCGCTTCCCCCTCTCGCTTCCAGCCGGAGCGAGTGCGACGGTCGAGTCGGACGGTTCGGTCGGAATTCGCTCGGTCAATGGCGACCTCGTCGGTGGATACGCGACCCCCTGGGCCTATGACGCCAGCAACCAACCAGTTGCCACGAGCTTCTCCTTGGACGGGGACACGCTCGTCCAGACCGTAAGTTTTGACGAGACTACAGCCTTTCCTGTGATCGCGGATCCGACTGACCTATGGGGATGGGCTGACTGCATCGCCAAGGTCGTAGCCGAAGTCGCTGGCAACGTGCTGCTCGCCGGAAAGGTCGGAAAGATCATCACGAAGTATGGAACCTTGGAGAAAGGGATGAAGGCCATCTATAAGGCCTGGAGCAGTGTCGCCAACGAACAGCAGAAGCGGGACGCCCTCGTGAAGGCTGTCGGGAGCTTCGCTTTGGAGTTGGCAGGAGTCACGGCGATCAAGCAGGCGTGCTTTGACTCCTGAGGACCACAACGGCCTATCGTCTTCTCTCGTCCTGTTCGCCATGGGGACGGTCTTCGTGTTCTCCACGGCCCTCGCTTGCAGGCCGACGTGGTGGATGGCCCTTGCTGCGATCGGCCTCCTCGGGACCGGCATCGGCGCGTTCAGGGATTTTCATCGGCGGGGGCGATGAAAGCCGCCCGACTTCCTCGGGCTCACCGCTCGAGCGGACCTTGACCTGGGTCGGAGATCCTGCTGACGCACTCATAAGAGCGGGCAGAGCGAGCGTCTTCAGCTCGCTCTGCCCGCTCTCCGCCTAGTACAGCTTCGCCGGTCACCTCTGTAGCCGGAGCGTCACCGATCGAGCAGTCCTACCGCGCGGACGGTCGTATCAAGCCGGGACGCCGCTCACGAGCTCACGAAGGAGCTTTCAGATAACTGAGCAAGCAAAATCGAAATCTTTCCCGGTCGGAAGGATGTCGCTCCCGGTCGAGAGGACGATCGTCATCTCCGCACGAAGTCCCTCGCGGGAAGTACTCGAAGTTCGCATGGTCCACAACGCTTGAAAGGGTTCTTCACATGACTCGCAGAAAATCGGAGGGCGTTTCTACGCCGCTGGTTCTCTTCGCGACCGGCAGCATGTTCATCTTCTTCGCCGCCGCCGAGAACCGACCCGCCTGGTGGATGATCGTCGCGGCGATCATGCTGCTCACCACCGGATACAGCGCTTTCGCCGACTTCCGCCGACGCGGGCGGTAGCGAACCTCGATCACGGGCTGAGCGGGCCCCCCTCTCCGTCGGCCGGGTGCTCTCCCGGCGGGCGCCGCTCGGTCCACCGGGCGACGTCCGACGGGGGCTCGGTCGTGGGGAGGTCCCGGGGGCCGATGAGTCGGCGCAGCCGGGCCGGTCGGCGGGAGCGGGTCAGGGCCGTCCGCCAGCGGACGTCGACCACCGCGCGCTGCAGGGGGTCGATCGGCTGGAGGACGCCGTCGATCCGCTCCTCGATGCGCACGAGCGGTGGGCGGACGAGGTGCAGGCGCCGGCCGGGCTCGCGCTCCGGGTCGGTCCGGCCGGCCCGGGTGCGCAGCTGCTGCTCGAGCTGCTCCGGGTCGCGCGCCGACCAGGTGCTGACGCCGACGCGGCCGTCGGGGAGGGCGAAGCGCTCGGTGATCCGCAGCGGGAGCTCCTCCTGGGGGTGGGTCATCGTTCGTTCCTTTCGATGGAGAGTGAAGAGGAGGGCCGACGCTCGGCGGGAGTCGCGGTTCGCCGTCGGCGCAGACGCCGCCCGAGGAGGAGGCCGCCGCCCGAGAGCAGGAGCGCTCCGGCTCCCAGCACGATCGGGCCCGCCGCGGCTCCGCTGACGGCGAGCACCGTCGACACCTGGCCGACCGTGGGCACGGACACCGCCGCGCAGCTGGCCGCCGGCTCGTCGTCGCAGGGGTGCTGGACCGAGGTCGACGGGAAGCCCGGCGGCAGCCGGTCGATCCGCGCGCGGTTCGGGATCGTCCAGGCGTCGACGCCGTCCGCGACCCGCCCCGTCACGGTGAAGACCGTCGAGGCGCCGGGTGCCAGGGCCAGGCCCTCGACCTCGAGATCGGCGGAGGCGGGCCCGCCGTCCCGCGAGATCGTCACATCGGACAGGTGCGCGAGAGTCGGGACGTCGGTGAGAGTGAAGCCCTCCGCGGGGCGTGGGCCGATGTTAGCGACGACGATCCGGAAGCCGACCCGGCCGCCGTGCGCGACCGTCGGCTCGAGCGCGGTCTTCGCGATCGCGAGGCCGCGGTCGCCGCCGGGCTCGGGGACCTGAGGCACGGGCATTCCGGGCACGGGTGTCTCAGGCACGGGCGTTCCGGGCACGGAGATCTCAGGAACAGGGATCTCGGGCACCGGTCTTTCCGGCACCGGTGCTCCAGGCACGGTGAGCTCGGCGCAGGAGTACGCGGCGTCGTCCGGGCACGGTCGCCGGACCGCGGGCGGCTCGAAGCCGCCCGGCTGCTGCGAGATCGTCGCCCGGTTCGGCACGGTGAGCGCCTCCCGGCCGTCGGCCACCCGGCCACTGACGTGCAGGGCGATCTGCCCGCCGGCCGGGATCGCGAGCCCGGTCACGGGCTGCGTCACGGGCTGGACGCCTCCGGCGCCGTTCTCGATCACGGCGTCGAGGAGGTGCTCGAGCACCGGGACGTCGGTGACGGTCACGTCGGCGGCGTCGAGCGTCCCCGAGTTGCCGACCACCACATCGAAGCCCGCCTGCCCGCCGTGCTCCGCCGACGCTTGCGTCGCGGTCTTGTCGATCCACAGCGCTCCTCGGCCGATCGTGTGCGGGACCGTCGCGCAGGGGTTCTGATCGGTCGCGGTCCCCGAGGCGGAGGGGGTGAAAGCGGCCCCCGCGAGGCAGGCCGTGTTCGTGAGGTCGCGGTCCCCCGCTCGGTCGGTGCGCACGACGACCTCGAAGACGAGCTCGGCGACCGTGCCGACCGGCAGGGTCCCCGCCGCCCAGGCCAGGCGGCCCGTCGCCGGATCGACCGTGGCCGTGCCGTGCGAGGTCCGGATCGAGGCCGCGTCGAGGTCGGCGTCGTCGAGCACCCCCTGGTCGAGATGGTCGACGACGGCCGCGTCGCGGGCGTCGCCCGAGCCGTCGGACGTGAGCGTCAGCCGGTACGGCACCCGCGCGCCCGGCCGCAGCGGGACGTCGGTCGGCAGCGACGAGGTCTTCGCCAGCGTGACGTGCGGAGCGAGAGCGCCGAGCCCGGCGACCGCCGACGCGCCGTCGGAGCCGGCGGCCCAGTCGTCGATCGCCCGCAGATCGCCGTAGGAGCCGTGCACGGAGTCGTTCGCGTTCGGCACCCGGCCCCGGCCCGAGTCGTCCGCCTCCCAGCGGTGGACACCGGCGCTCGAGTCCGCGCCGGCGGCCGGCGAGGTGACGGCGGAGGTGGCCGAGTAGCGCTCGCCGTTCGAGTCGGCGAGCAGATGGTCGTCCCAGTGCAGGGCGGTCGGCGCCGCATCGCCGCCGGTCGAGCGCACGACGGACAGGCCGCCGACCGACACCTCCGCGTCGACCCGGGTGACGTGGAACTCGTTCGTCCGCCCGACCGAGGCGCGGAAGCGGACGTCCGGGTCGGTGGTGTCGACCGCGTCGCCGCGCCCGTCGAGGCCGTCCCAGGCGATGTCGAACGGGCCGGGCGTCGCGACGATGCGGGAGAGGTGGACGTCGCGCGGGCCGTCGTAGGCCCCGTCTCCATCCGCGTCGATGTCGGCCGCGACCGTGCCCGGCTGGGTGCCGAGCGTGCCGACGAGGGTTCCCGCGTTCGAGCCGGAGCCGGAGCGCCGATAGGCGAGCCCCTCGATCGTCGGGGCGGCGTAGGCGGGCGCGATCGAGGCCGGCAGATCCGCCGCGGGCGGATCGAGGAAGAGCTTGTAGGTCTGCACCCCGTCGATGCCGGAGCGCCCGGACGCCTGGACGTACTGCACACCGACCCCCTGCGCCTCGGTCGACTCCGGCATCGGCACGGACAGGTACGACGGATCGGAGGATCTGACCCGGACGTTGCCCTTGTTCGTCGCCTGCAGCGTCGACGCGACGCCGTCGTAGTCGCGGAGCGTCAGGTCGTAGCGCGCCCCGGTCTCCGTGATCGCGTGCAGCGTGAACGTCGCGCGGCGCTCCGCGGGTGTCGCGTAGCTCGTCCTCGCGCCCGACTGGATCGCGTACGAGGTGGACCAGACGCGGCCGGCGAGCGGCGCGCCCGCCGCGGTGGCGACCCCGATGCTCCAGACCAGGTTCACCGGCGCCTTGACGTCCTCGTCGCTCACGATCACGCGGAAGACCCCGGTCTCCGCGGCGACGAAACCTCCCCCGGCCGCGACCGACGGCGGAGCGCCGCGCGGAAAGACCTGGGTGTCGAGCACGCCGCCGTCCGGCGCGACGATCGACGCAGTGCCGCCTCCGCTCTCGCCCTCTCCCGTGCCCGAGCCGCCTTTGAGCGGATGCAGGTCCACGCTCAGCCGCTCGCCCTTCCGCAGCCAGGCCGAGACCGTCGTCACCCCCTCATCGGTCGACCCGCCGTGCAGCAGCGTGTTCTCGATCGTCCGATGCGGCGACGGCTGGGCGGCACCAGCTGGCGGAGCGGTCGCCCCAGCACCCAGCAGCCCGCCGACGAGGGCGACGCACACCCCCGCTCCCGCGAGCAACTGGACAGCGCTCCCCCTGAGGCGGCCGGCCCACCCCGGCCGTTCCGTTCGACTCATCCGTTCGTCCCTCTCCTCGGCCGCCCGCGCTCTGCACCGGCGACGGTCGTTCAGCCCCGTGAGGAGGAGAGTAATGCTCAGCTCCCGGTGGCCTCGGGGAGTGGCGGCGATCTGTGGACGACTCCGCGGATCGGGTCATGGGGAGGAGTGGCGTCTCCCGCGCCGGACCGCGACGGCGCGCGGGATCCGTGGCACGCTCGTGGAGACCGAAAGGCCGTGATGACCACCGCACCTCCCTCCGCTCCGACTCCCTCTCCCTCCCCCCTCGCCGGCGTCCGCGTCCTCGAGCTGGGCAACTTCATCGCCGCTCCCACCGCGGGCCGCCTGCTCGCCGACTTCGGCGCCGAGGTCATCAAGGTCGAGCGCCCCGGCACGGGCGACGAGCTGCGCAAGTGGCGGCTGCACCCCGGATCGACGACGTCGATGCTCTTCCACACCCTCAACCGCAACAAGCGCTCGGTCGCGCTCGATCTGCGCACGGGGGAGGGCCGCGACGCCGTCCGCGGGCTCGCCGCCGAGTGCGACGTCGTCCTCGAGAACTTCCGCCCGGGGACCCTCGAGCGCTGGGGCATCGGACCGGACGTGCTGAACGAGGCCAACCCCGAGCTCGTCATCGGCCGCATCTCCGCGTTCGGCCAGACCGGTCCGCTCTCGAGTCGGCCGGGCTTCGCGGCGGTCGCGGAGGCGATGGGCGGCTTCCGTGAGCTCGTCGGCGATCCGGACCGCCCTCCCGTCCGCGTCGGCGTCTCGATCGGCGACTCCATCGCGGGCCTCTACGCCGGCTACGGCGTGATGATGGCGCTCTTCCAGCGCGAGACCCGCCGCGCCGCCGGGCTCGGTCCGGCGCCGCTGGTGGAGCGGGTGATCGACGTCGCGCTGAACGAGGCGATGTTCTCGATGATGGAGTCGCTGATCCCCGACTACCAAGCGCACGGCATCGTCCGCGAGCGGGTCGGCGGCCGGATGGAGGGCATCGCGCCGACGAACGCCTACCTCTGCGGCGACGGCTCCAGCATCGTCGTCGCGGCCAACGGCGACGCGATCTTCCAGCGGCTGATGGCGATCATCGACCGCGCCGACCTGGCCGAGGACCCGGATCTGCTCACCAACGACGGCCGCTGGCGCCGCCGCGACGAGCTCGACGCCGCGATCGGCGCCTGGACCGCCACGACGACCTCGGCCGCGGCGCTCGCGATCCTCGACGAGCGCGGCGTCCCCTCCGGCCCGATCCTCACCGCCGCCGACATCAGCACGAACGAGCAGTACGCGGCGCGCGACATGATCCAGAAGTTCGACGTCGACACAGGCGCCGGGGTCATCGAGGGCGTCGGCTTCCCCGGCATCGTCCCGGTGCTCGGCGACCGCTCGCTCCCCATCCGCACGCTCGCGCCCGCACTGGGCCACGACACCGAGGAGGTCCTGGCGATGCTCGGACGGAAGCCGACCGACGACGCACCGGCGGAGGAGTCGCGATGACCGGCGCCGACCGCACCGTCCGGCTGCGCGACGTCACCCTCCGCGACGGTCTGCAGCTGACCGGCAAGCTCCTCTCGACCGAGCGCAAGGTCGAGCTGGTCCGGGCGCTCCTCGCGGCCGGCGTCCCCGAGCTGGAGATCGGCTCGCTCGCCCGCGGCGATCTCGTGCCCCCGATGGCGAACACCCTCGAGGTCGTCGCGGCGCTGACCGCCGAGGAGCTCGAGCACTGCTGGGTCTGGGTGGCGACCCCGCGGCACATCGAGCGGGCGGCCGCCGCCGGCGCGCGCAACTTCCAGTACTGCCTCTCGGCGTCCGACTCGCACAACCGGGCGAACATCGGCCGCAGCACAGAGGCGAGCCTCGACGCGATGCCCGACGCCGTCGCCCTCGCGCACGCGGCGGGCGGGCGGATCCAGCTCTGCATCGCCACGTCGTTCACCTGCCCCTTCGAGGGCCCGGTGCCGGAGGAGCGGGTGCTCGCGATCGCGAACGACCCACGCGCGGCCGGCGCCGAGGACGTCGTGATCTGCGACACACTCGGTCAGGCGCATCCGGACCAGGTGTTCTCGCTCGTCTCCCGGGTCGCCGCCGAGACCCCGGCGCGCGAGATCGTCTTCCACGGTCACGACACCTGGGGTGCCGGCGTCGTCAACGCGCTGACCGCCGTCCGCGCCGGGGCGACCGTCGTCGACGGAGCTCTCGGCGGGCTGGGAGGCTGCCCGTTCGCGCCCGGCGCGAGCGGCAACACCGCGACCGAGGACCTCGTCTTCGCGATGCGCCCCGACTGGCTCGACACCGAGTGCTTCGCCGAGCTCGTCCGCCAGTCCGAGCGGCTGCTCGCCGACGTCGAGGAGCCGAACCGCTCGAAGGCCCGCCAGGGCGCCCGCTCGAAGGCCGAGGCCTTCCCGTGGGTCGTGGCAGAGGCGACGGCCTGAGCCCGGGCCCGCGGGCGGATCTCGATACGCCCGCTCCGCGGGCTACTCGATCAGCATGAGCGGGCCGCTCCGCGGCTCCCCGTCAGCATGAATGGACCCGCTCCGCGGGCTGCTCGATCAGCATGAAGGACCCCGCTGCGCGGGTTCCCCGATCAGCAGGAACGGACCCGCTCCGTGGACGCTCCCATCCATGCTGGTCGAGTAGCCCCGAAGGGGCGTATCGAGACCCGCCGCCTCCGCTCCTCTCGTCAGATCTCGAGGGCGACGTCGCGGCCGTTGACCGAGATGACGATCCGTGGATTCGTCGCCCCCGTAGCGACGAGGTAGCCGCGCAGCGTCGACAGGAGCATGTCCGACCGGTTCTCCAGCTGCGAGACGGCTCCCTGGCTGACGTGCAGTTCTCGGGCGATGTCCGCCTGAGTGCGCTTCCCGGCTTCCCGCACCATGGCGAGACTCATCGCGTGAACGCGATCCATCTCGTCGGCCTCGGCGTCGAGGGCAGCGACCGCCTCCTCCATCCCGGGCAGCGCGCGCAGCCGGTCGACGCGATCGTTCCCACTCACGAAGTCCTTCTCAGCCATCATCGGTCCTCGTTCTCCATCATCCACAGCTCGATGATCCGGTCGGCACGAACGCCGACCGAGTCGTAGAACACGTCTCCCATGCGAGCCTTCTCCCCTGCGAACAGGGTGACCACGATCCGATCCTCCCCCGGCGGGAACCAGCAGATCAACCGAAGCGCGACACCCTCCCGATACGGATGGGAGACGCGCCAGACGGTGAATCTGCCGGACTGCCGCACCCGTTCGAACATCGCCGACTCCTCGGAAGGCTCGTTCTCGAGCGCCCGCAGGCGGCCCAGCATGAAGGCCAGCAGCTGAAGCACCTGCCGACCGCGCTCGGACTCGTCGGACTCCATCCGGTCCAGCTGGCGGTCGAAGTCGCGCGACCACTCGATATCCATCTGGTGAACATTAGTCCGACCTTATATCAGGTGCACCTGATGTCGCTCACTGTCGGATGCCGGCGTCCTCGACAGGCTGACCTTCCCCGGGTCGAGAGGTACGTGCGGCCGGCGCGCACGGGATTCAGAGGGCTGCGGGTGGATCTCGATACGCCCGCTCCGCGGGCTACTCGATCAGCATGTGATGGCCCGCTCCGCGGGCTCGTCGATCAGCACGGGCAGGCACGCTCCGCAGGCTGTTCGATCAACATGGGTGCGCCCGCTGCGCGGGCTCCTCGGTCCGCGTGCGCGGGCCCGGTCCGCCGGCTGCTCGATCGGCAGGGTTCGCTGCGCGATCGGCGGCCGAGGGCGCGCCGGTCAGGCCGGGACGCGCTCGCGGGCGGCGCGGGGCTTCGCGGCCGAGGTGAGCAGCGAGGCGAGCGCCACCAGCACCAGGACGACGGCCATCGCGCCGCGGAGGCCGAAGTGCTCGCCGAGGAAGCCGAGCAGCGGCGGGCCGACGAGGAAGGCGATGTAGCCGGCGGTCGCGACGGCGGCGACGGCCGAGGTCGGGTCCTCGCTCTCGCCCGCGGCGGAGAGGGTGACCGGGAAGCCGAGGGCCGCGCCGAGACCCCAGAGGACGACGGCCGCGCCTGCCACGACGGCGTTGTCGGCGAAGACGACGATCCCGATCCCGACCGCCGAGACGAGGGTGCTCGCCAGGAGCACCGTCGCCTTGCCGAAGCGGGCCAGCAGCGGGGTGCCGAGGAAGCGGCCGACGGTCATCGCCGCGGCGAAGGCGGTGAAGACGACGGTCCCGACGGTGGCGGAGACGCCGTGGCCGTCGACCATGAGCAGCGGCAGCCAGTCGGTCGCCGAGCCCTCGGCCAGCGCGAGGGCGAGCACGATCAGACCGAGCATCAGCACGCGGGGCTGCTGCCAGACGGGGGTCGAGCGGACCTTCTCCCGGGGAGCGCCGGCGACGGCGCGCTCGACCCGGCCGGTCTCGACGGGGATGGAGCGGATGACGGTGACCAGCAGCGCGAGCGCGACCACCGCGACTCCGACGAGCTGCCAGACGACGGGGAAGTCGATCGCCGTGAGGCCGATCCCCGCGACGGCGCCGGTGACGGTGCCGAGGCTGTAGAAGCCGTGCAGCGCCGGCAGGACCGAGCGGCCCGTGAGCGTCTCGAGCGCGGCGCCCTCGACGTTGAGCGCGATCTCGGAGATGCCGATCCCGAAGCCGACGAGGGCGAGGCCCGCCGCGACGCCGAACGGCGTCGAGAGCTCGGCGAAGACGCCGGTCAGCGCGATGCCGGTGACGAAGGAGGCACCGCCGATCACGACGGTGAAGCGCACCCCCTGCCGGCGGACGACCGCGGCGGAGGAGAGCACTCCGCTCATCGAGCCGACCGAGAGCCCGAGCAGGACCAGACCCATCTCGGCGGTCGAGGCGGCGAGCAGGTCGCGGACCGCCGGGGTCCGCACGACCCAGGAGGCCATCCCGATGCCGAAGACGAGCATGAAGGCCGAGATGGCCAGGCGGCGCTTCGCGGCGGAGACGGGGCGGGACGGCATGACTACGACGGTATCGCCCGGGGGTGGACGGCAGGCGCCGCACCGGACGATCCCGCCGTTCGTCAACCGCCCGCGCCCGCGGGCCGCCCACGGCTAGCGTGCGAGAAGGGCCGGAGCCGAGACGGCACGCCCGCACGACGACGCAGGAGGACCCCATGCCCGATCAGTACACCTTCACGAACCCCGCGACGCAGTACCCGAACGTCACTCCGCCGGTGCAGCAGCAGCCCGAGCCCGGCCTCCAGTCGCGGATGACGCCCGTCCCGGACCTCGGCGAGGACAGCTACCGCGGCACCGGCCGCCTGACCGGGCGCCGCGCCCTGATCACGGGCGCCGACTCCGGCATCGGCGCGGCGGTCGCGATCGCCTTCGCCCGCGAGGGTGCGGACATCGCCCTCGCCTACCTCCCCGACGAGGAGGAGGACGCCCAGCACGTCGTCGAGCTCGTCCGCGCGGCCGGCCGCACCGCCGTGACCGTCCCCGGCGACCTGACCGACGCGCAGTACTGCCGCGACCTGGTCGCGAAGGCCGTCGAGGGGCTCGGCGGCCTCGACACGGTCGTCAACGTCGCCGGCAAGCAGGTCTGGCGGGACGACGTCCTCGAGCTCAGCGACGAGCAGTTCGAGACGACGTTCGCGATCAACGTCTTCGCGCCGTTCCGGATCATCAAGGCGGCGCTCCCGCACCTCCCCGCCGGCTCGACCATCATCAACACCGCCTCGGCCGAGGCGCACACGCCCGCGCCCGATCGGCTCGACTACGCGATGACCAAGGGCGCGATCAACAATCTGTCGAAGGGACTCGCCCAGCAGCTCGCGGCGAAGGGCATCCGGGTGAACGTCGTCGCGCCCGGGCCGACCTGGTCGGTGCTGCAGGTGACCGCGGGCGTCGACCCCGAGAGCCTGCCCGAGTTCGGCTCGAGCGAGGCGCCGATGGGCCGCGCCGCGCAGCCGGCCGAGCAGGCGCCGGCCTACGTCTTCCTCGCCTCGGCGGAGTCGAGCTACGTGGTCGGCGAGACGCTGAACGTCAACGGCGGGATGGTCTCGCCCTAGCCGATGCCGCCGGGGCGGCCGACGCCCCCTACCGTGGAGGGATGAGGACGAGGCGATGGCTCCTACCCGCGGCGGGCGCGCTGCTCGTCGTGATCGGGATCGTCGTCGCGGCCACCACGCAGCGCGAGGTGTCGTTCGGCTGGTTCGCCTACGCGCCGCTCTCGGAGACGATGTTCTCGCCGGCCGGCACGATGGTCGTCACTCCCGGCCTGGCGACCGCCGCCGCGCTGATCGTGCTCGGCCTGCTCGTGCTGGCGTTCTGCGCGGGCTGGCTGCTCGCCCGCCGGCGCCCGCGGACCACGAGTGAGGGAGCCGCCGGAGCGGACTCCTAGGTACCCGGTCCGCCGCTCCCTCACGCGAACGGACCCGAACCGGGCTTCGCGCCCGGAGCGGAGCCCGATCCCCGTCCACTCGCGCGCGGCTCCGACTGCGAGTGGACGGGGAACGGGCCTCGCGTGGAAGCCAGGGCCCGTTCCGGGTCCGGTCGCGGATCCGCCCCCGGGAACCGGCGCGCCGCTAGGGTGAGCGCACCCGCCGCCGCCGCGATCCCCGCGCGACCGGGACACCCGAGAGGCGGCCGCCGTGGTCCCCGACATCAACCCGTGGGCGGTCGGACTGGCCACCCTGTCGACGATGCTCGTCGGCTCGATCTGGTACACCCCGAAGGTCTTCGGCACGCTCTGGATGCGGCTGGCCGGCATCAGCCGGGAGCAGATGAGCAGCCGCAGCGCGGTCGTCCCGATCGTCGTCACCGTCGTGGTCAGCCTGGTCACGGCGCTCGTCCTGGCCGGCTGCGTCGACATCGCGCACGCCTTCTACGGCGGCAGCTGGTTCGCGAACTCGCTGATCACCGGGCTGTTCCTCTTCGTCGGCTTCACCGCCGCGCGGATGATCACCCACGACGCCTTCGAGGGCCGGCCGGCGAAGCTCACGGTCTTGAACATCACGCACGAGCTCGTCACGATCCTCGTGATGGCGGTGATCATCGGGCTTCTGCCGGCCTGACGCCGGGCCGGCTCGGCGCCGGTCAGCCCTCGGGCAGCTCGGCGAACGTGCGCTTGGCGCCGTTGTACCAGCCCATCGACTGCACGGGGTGGCGCCAGCGGTTCTTCATCTCGTCCCGCGCCTCCTCGTGCGTCGCGTCGCCGCCCTTCACGGCGTCGCGCAGGTGCCGGTCCTGGAGCTTGATGACGACGTCGGCCGAGTCGCCGCGGTGCTCGAGATCGCAGGGTCCGCCGAGCTGGCGGCAGGTCATGGTCTTCATCGCGTGCTCCTTCTGTCGGGGGCCCGAGTGGGCCTCTCTCCTGTTCGACGGGCGGGGGGCCGCCGATGTGACACGACACGCCGGAGCGCGTCAGCCCGCGTCGACCGGGGCGCCCTCGCGCCGGACGATCGACGCCAGCACGGCCGGGTCCGCTCGGAAGACGACGGCGGCGACCCGCCCGTCCGCGACCGTGAAGTCGAACGCGACCTGCGGGGCTCCGCGGTGGAACCAGGCGGCGCCCGGCCGCCCGTCGACGACCGCGGTGAGCGCCGCGTGCGCGCTGCCGTCGAAGAAGGCGGCCACGGCCTCGCGACCGTCGATCCGCTCGGGAGTCCCCGCGGCGAGCGCGTCCGCGTCCGCGCGGATGCTCGCCCCCGGTGCCAGCAGCAGCAGGAGGCGCGCCAGGTCGCCGCCGCGCGCCGCCGCCAGGAAGGCGTCGACCACCTGCCAGTCGGCGACCGGTCCGTCCACGGGTCCCGCCGCGGTCTTGGCGCGCGCCCGGGAGGCGAGCTTGCGGGCCGAGACCGCGCTGCGCCCGAGGATCTCGCCGATGGTCGCGAAGTCGACGCCGAAGCTGTCCGCCAGCACGAACGCGACGCGCTCGTTGGGCGTCAGGGTCTCGACGACGACGTGCAGGGCCTGGCCGACGGCCTCCGCGCGCTCGAGTCCCGCGCCCTCGGTGCCCGTGCCGGTCTCGACGATCTCGGCGGGCTCCGGGATCCGCGCGCGCAGCCGGTCGAGGCAGAGCCGGGTGGTGACCGTCGTCAGCCAGGCCGGCAGGTTGTCGATCGCGGCCGTCGTCCCGTGCAGGCGCAGCCACGCCGACTGCACCGCGTCCTCGGCCTCGTGGTGGTCGTCGAGCAGCCGCGAGGCGAGCCGGGTGAGCCGGCCGCGCTCCGCCTCGAAGGCCACGGCCTGCTCGTCGACGGAGTGGGACACGCGTCCTCCTGACCGGACCTGCGGCGGCCGCAGCTCGCGCCCCGGCCGCCGGTCCGGAGAGGACCGCGCGGTGAGGGACGCCCCCAGTGTCGCGGCCGAACCGCCGCCGCGACAAGAGCGACGGCGGCCGGCCCCCGTGTCAGCGATCCGCGCGCGCGTCCTCCGGAGCCTCCGACGGCACCCCGGCAGCCGGCGCCGCGAGGCTCTCGCGGTGCAGGCGCTCCGCCTCCTCGCCGCCGACGGCCTCGCCGCGGGCGACCATGCCGGACTGGTCCGACAGCGGGATCTGCTTGAGCAGCAGCGCGAGCACGAAGGCGATCGCGATGAAGGGCAGCAGGTACCAGAAGACCGGCGCCAGCGATTCGGCGTAGGCGCGGACGACGCCGTCGCGGACCTCGTCCGGCAGGGCGTTCAGTGCCTGCGGGTCGAGGGTCGCGGTGGCCGCTCCGACGTCGGCGACGCCCGCGTCCGTGAAGACGCCGGTCAGCTTCTCGGCGAGGGAGTTGGTGAAGATCGTGCCGAACACGGCCACTCCGAGCGAGGCGCCCACCTCGCGGAAGTAGTTGTTGGTGCTGGTCGCCGTGCCGATCATTTCGGGGGCGACGGCGTTCTGCACGACGAGGACGATGACCTGCATGATCAGGCCGAGCCCCGCGCCGAAGAAGAAGAGGTAGACGCAGATCAGCGGGATCGGGGTCTCGGCGGTCAGCGTCGTCATCGCCGCCATCGCGAGGCCGGTGAGCAGCGCGCCGACGATCGGGAACGCCTTGTAGCGGCCGGTGCGCGAGATCGCGATGCCCGAGTAGATCGACGTGCCCATCAGGCCCGCCATCATCGGCAGCATCAGCAGGCCCGAGGCGGCGGCGGAGGTTCCGGACGCCATCTGCAGGAAGGTCGGCACGAAGGCGATGGCGGAGAACATCCCGAGGCCGAGGGTGAGGCCGATCGCCGTCGCGTTCACGAAGATCGGGTTGCGGAAGAGGCTGAGCGGGATGATCGGGTCCTCGGCGCGCGACTCCACCCAGATGAAGCCGGCGACCGCGGCGATCAGCCCGGCGCCGAACGCCCAGGTCTCGAGGGCGCCCCAGCCGTGCGCGGCGTCGCCGCCGAAGTCGGTGAAGAAGATCAGGCAGGTGGTGGCGATCGAGAGCAGCAGCACGCCCGGGATGTCGATCCGCTTGGTCGCGCGCTTGCTCGGCAGCGTCAGCGCGAACCAGGCGATGGCGAAGGCGGCGATGCCGACCGGGATGTTGATGTAGAACGCCCACTGCCAGGTGAGGTGGTCGACGAAGAGGCCGCCCAGCAGCGGGCCGGCGACGGCGGAGAGGCCGAAGACGGCGCCGAGCGGGCCCATGTACTTGCCGCGCTCGTTGGCGGGGACGATGTCGGCGATGATCGCCTGCGAGAGGATCATCAGCCCGCCGCCGCCGAGGCCCTGCAGCGCGCGGAAGACGACGAACGACCAGAAGTCGCCGGCCAGCGCGCAGCCGACCGAGGCGAGGGTGAACAGCGCGATGGCGATCAGGAAGAGCGTGCGGCGGCCGAGCACGTCGCCGAACTTGCCGTAGATCGGCATCACGATCGTGGTCGCGAGCAGGTAGGCGGTGGTGATCCAGGCCTGGTGCTCGACGCCGCCGAGCTGGCCGACGATGGTCGGCATCGCGGTCGAGACGATCGTCTGATCCAGGCTCGAGAGGAGCATGCCGGCGATCAGCGCGGAGAAGATGATCCAGATCCGGCGCTGCGTGAGCAGGAGCGGAGAGGCGATGGCGGGGGCGGTCATGGTGTCCTCGGGGTCGGGTGGGGCGAGAGGGAGCGGGCGGGCCGGCCGGCGCGGCGGGGGCCGGGTCAGCCCAGGAGCAGGCGCGTCACGGCCGCGATGCGGTCCTGCGCGAGGCGCTCGAGCGGCACGGAGCCGTCGGAGTCGAGGTAGGCGCCGACGGCGCTGCGGATCACGGTGCCGGCCGTCTGCACGGCCAGCAGCACGGACGGGTCGGCGGGGTCGAGGCCCTCGCGCCGCGCGACGAGGTCGGCGACGAGCAGGTCGCGCTGGGTGCCGACGTCGAGCAGGGCCTGCAGGAGCTTCGGCTCGCGGTCGGCGACGGCGACGAACTCGCGGACGCTGTCGGCGTTCAGGCCGATCGCGGCGAAGTGCACCGCGCCGAGGGCGACGAGCGCCTCGAGCAGCGAGACGCCCGGGCGGCGCGTCAGGAACTCCGCGACGCTGTCGTCGTCGAGGCCCTCCTCGGGCCGGCCGACGATCGCGTACTCCTTGCTCGGGAAGTAGTTGAAGAAGGTGCGGCGCGAGATGCCGACCTCCTCGCAGAGCTCCTCGACGGTGAAGCCCGAGAAGCCGTGGCGGATGGTCAGCTCGCGGGCGGTGCGGGCCAGCTCGCCGCGCCGCTCGGCCGCGCGCTGATCGCGCCGGGTCGCGGTCACATCTGCTTGCATACCGTGCATCATTGCACTATCCGGGTCAGGGTGCAAAGGAACTCGTATCGCGCAGCCGCGACCCCCGTCCGGGTGACTAACGGCCCTCAGCGGCGACCGGGGACGCACCGTTCGATACCGTCGTGGCGGAGGCGCGACACCGTCTCCGGACGCAGACTCGGGGGGACGATGTCGCAGCAGACCAGCCAGGACCCGGCAATCGGCGCCGACGCACCGAGCGGCGCGCCCGATGACCGCGACCGACGCACCGCCGCGATCGAGGCCCTCGGCCTGATGGGCTCCGCTCCCGAGGAGCGCTTCGACCGGATCACCCGGATGGCGCAGGAGCTCTTCCGCGTGCCGGTGGCGGAGATCCACATCCTCGACGAGACGACGCTCTTCACGAAGTCGCCGCAGCCCGACGGGCCGGTCTCCTACCCGCGCGCGGGGACGTTCTGCGACGCCACGCTCGCCCAGCGGAGCACGCTCGTCGTCCCCGACCTGGGCGCCGACGGGGCCTGGGCGCAGCACGTGCACGTCTCCGGCCCGCCGCACGTGCAGTTCTACGCCGGGCGCCCGCTCACGGTGGACGACGGCCTGCAGCTCGGGACGCTCTGCCTGCTCGACTTCGTCCCCCGCGCGCTCAGTCCGGAGGAGGAGCTGCTCTTCGAGGAGTTCGGCCAGTGGGTCGAGCGCGAGCTGCGCGACACCGCGGAGTGGGACCGCGCCGCCGACGTGCAGGCCCGCCTCTCCCCCACCGCGTTCCGCCACCCCGCCGGCTACGACCTCGCCGGGGCGTCGCTGCCCAAGTGGCAGATCTGCGGCGACTTCTACACCTGGACCGCGACCGAGGCGGTCGTCGATCTGACCCTCGTCGACGTGATGGGCAAGGGCACCGGAGCCGCGATCCTGGCCGCCGGGATCCGCGCCGCCTTCCGCGCCCGGGCCGGCGGCGCTCCGGACGCGGTGGTCGCCGCGGTCGCCGAGCAGCTGCTGCCGGACTTCTCCGCCACCGAGACCTTCGCCACCCTCTTCCACGGCCGGCTCGACACCGCGACCGGGCGGGTCGACTTCGTCGACGCCGGCCACGGCCTCACCGTCCTGCTCCGCGCCGACGGGACGTTCCACCGCCTCGCCGCCCTCGGGCTGCCCCTGGGCATCACGGAGGACGGCGGCTGGGTCACGCAGACCGTCGACCTCGGCGTCGGCGACTCCCTGGTCTCCTTCACCGACGGCGTGCTCGACCTCTTCGACGGCACGCTGCAGTCGCTCGTCCTCGCGGCCGACCTCGTCCGCACCTCCGAGGGCGCCATCGGCTTCCTCACCGCCCTCACCGCCCTCGCCGGCTCCGGCCGCGCGATCGACGACATCACCGCGCTCCTCGTGACGCGGACGCACGACGCCCCGCGCCCCGCCGCGGAGACCGACCAGGAGCAGGCATGACCTTCAGCACCGAGACGATCGCCCCCGGCGTCGCCGTGATCACCGCGGCGGGGCGGCTCAATCTCGCGGCCGCCCGGGAGCTGCGCACCGAGGTGCGCACTGCACTGGACGAGGGCAGCAGCCGGATCGTCGTCGAGCTGAGCGAGGTCTCCTTCATGGACTCGTCGGGGCTCGGCGCGCTCGTCGCCTGCCTCAAGACCGCTCGCCAGGCCGGCGGCGACCTCCGGATCGCGGCGCCGAGCGCCCAGGTCACGATGGTGCTCGAGCTCTCCAACCTCGACCGCGTGCTCGTCGGCTACGCCTCGGCCGGCGACGCGTACCGTGACTGAGCGCACCCTCGCCTTCCGCACGCCGCCCGACGACGTCGAGCTCGTGCACGACCTGCTCGACTCGCTCTTCGCCGAGCGCGCCGACGTGGGCGCCCGCGATCGGATGGAGTTCGAGACGGCGCTCGTCGAGCTCGTCTCCAACGTGATCCAGCACGCCGTGTCGACGACCGCGGTGCTCTGCCGCCTCGTCGTGACCGTCGACGACGACGCGCTCCGGGCCGAGCTGGTCGACACGGCGGACCCGCCCGGCGTCGACACCGGCCCGCGGGAGATGCCGGACGCGTTCGCCGAGTCCGGTCGCGGTCTCGCGCTGATCAGCGCGCTGGTGACCGCCTTCGACTACGAGCGCACGTCGAGCCGCAATCTGTGGTCCATCAGCAAGGACCGCTCGATCACCTCCTGATCGGAGTCAGCCGATCGTGTGCGCCGTGATGACCGCCGCGGCCCGCGCGAGGTCCTCGACGACCTCGTCCTCGCCGAGCCGCGGCGACGCCCGCAGCACCTCGACACCGACCGCGTCGTAGCGCTCGTCGACCGCCGCGAGCAGCGCGTTCCCGGAGTCGGTCAGCCGGAGGAGGACGCTGCGCCGGTCCTGCGGGTTCGACACCCGGTCGAGGTGGCCGGCCTTGGCCAGGCGATCCAGCAGCGCGGTGACCGCGCCCGTCGTCAGGGACAGCTCGAGACCCAGCCACTTCGGCGTCAGGCCGGGCGACTCGGCGAGCGCCTCCAGCGCGCCCAGCTCCGAGATGCCGATCCCGAGATCGAGGGCGACCGCGGCGCGGAGGTCGCGCTGCGCGGTCTCGAGCGCCCGCAGCGCCTGCCGGAGGGCCGCGCCGGCGGACTGCGCGCCACCGTCGGCGGGAGGCGTCTTCTCGGGATCCATGCGGCCCTTCTCGCGGTTCGGAGCAGGCTCGGCGCCGACGGATCGGCTGTGCCTACAACAGGGGGTATTAGAACGATTGCAAAGTATCTTTGCCATCAAGTAACTTACTCGACAAGCCAGAAAACACCCCACAGCGAACTGCACGGCAGTTCACCTTCTACCCGATCAGGAGTCCTGTCATGTCGAACCACACCGCAAAGCGCAAGCGCGTCCGCTTCGCCCCCCTCGTCCTCGCCACCAGCGTCGCCGCCGCCGCGCTCCTGTCGGTCTCGATGTCCGGAACCCTCTCGGGCTTCGTCGCCAGCATCACCAACACCAACAACACCGCGGCCTCCGGCTCGCTCGTGATGGAGGAGAAGTCGACCGGCACCACGCCCGTCACCTGCCTCAGCACCGACGGCGGCTCGGTCAGCACCAACACCGCGACCTGCTCGACCATCAACAAGTTCGGCGGATCGACCACCATGGTCCCCGGCCAGACCGTCAGCACCGCGATCACCATCAAGAACACCGGCACCGTCTCGGCCAACACCTTCACGCTGACCCCGGGCGCCACCTGCGCCCAGTCGGTCAACGCCGCCGCGGGCGTCTCCGGCACCGCGACCGACTTCTGCTCCAAGCTCAACGTCGTCATCACCTCCGGCAGCACCACCGTCTACAGCGGCACCGCCGCCGCGCTCGCCGGCACCGCCGCCAAGTCGCTCTCCGCCGCTCCCGTCACCGCCGGCACCAGCACCCCCTTCACCATCGCCGTCACGCTCGACGCCTCCGCCGGCAACACCTACCAGGGCCTGTCCGCCTCGCTCCCCCTCACCTGGACCTTCGCCAGCTGATCGAGCCGGCGTCGATCGAGGCACGCGCCCGGCTCACGCCGATCGAGGCACGCGCCGAGTTCATGCTGATCGCGTAGCCCGCGCAGCGGGCGTATCGAGATCCACCACCGCAGACCGCTTCCCCCGAAGCACCCGCTCCACCCCGAGAAACGCCCCTGCAACACCCGACACCCGCACCCCGGGGGCCGCCCACCCGGGCGGCCCCCTCCCCGCCGAGGAGGTGGACCCGTGACCACGCTGCTGACCCGCCCCGCACCCGCACCCGCCCTCCCCGGTTCCACCGCCGTCCCGACCGGCACCGCCCCCACCACCCCCGGCACCATCCCCGAGCCCCGCTCCCCCCGCACCCCCCGCACCCGCCTGCGCACCCTCGCCACCTGGCTCGTCACCGCCGTGATCGCCGCCCTGGTCGTCGCCGCCTTCCTCTTCCACGCCTCCGGCGGACGCTGGTTCATCGTCCAGACGCCGTCGATGGGCACCGCCGCCCCCGTCGGCACCCTCGTCCTCACCACCCCGACGCCCCTCGAGGACATCCGGGTCGGCGACGTCGTCAGCTTCCACCCGACCACCACCCCCGACGAGACCTACACCCACCGCGTGGTCGACCTCGCGGACGACGGCACCCTGGTCACCCGCGGCGACATCAACGGCGCGACCGACCCGTGGGCGACCGGCGCCGAGCAGCTGATCGGGAAGGTCGTCGTCGCGCTCCCCGGCGCCGGCTGGCTCGCGAAGGGCCTCCCGATGCTCCTCGCCGGCACCGTCCTCGTCCTGCTGCTCACCCGCCTGCTCTCCTCCCCCACCCACCGTGCCGCGATGCGGGTGCTCGGGATCTCGCTGGTCGCCTCGTTCACCGTCTTCGTGCTCCGCCCGTTCGTCGGCATCGTCGTCCTCGAGGCGACCGTGGAGGACGGGCAGACGGACGCCTCGCTCGTCTCGGTCGGCATGCTGCCCATCCGCGTCACAGCGGTCGGCGGCACCGACGTCGACCTCGTCTCCGGCCAGGTCGGCAGCATCCAGGTCCCGGCCAACGGCGAGGACTTCTACAACGTGTCCTCGGCGCTGCACCTGCCGCTCTGGGGCTGGATCCTGTTCGGCGCGCTCTGCGCCGCTCCCGTGCTCTGGACCGTGCTGGTCGGGCTCCCCGCCGGAGCCGAGCCGGCCGGCGAGCACGGCCGCCGCGCCCGCACCGCCGGGGCCGAGCTCACCGAGACCGAGCCCGCGCGATGAGCCGCCACCGCCGCGCCCGTGCGCCGCGCAGCACCCGCGCCGCCCTCGCGGCCGTGCTCGTGGCCGCCCTCTCGGCCGTGCTGTTCCTCGCCCCCGCCACCTCCGGCGCCTATGTCGCCTCGATCCGCAACTCGAACAACACCGTCGGCAGCGCGGCCGCCTTCTTCACCTGCGACTCGGCGCTCGCCGCCGACAGGGGCGACGCGCTGTTCTCGTACACGCTCGCGCAGGCGACCGGAGCGACGACCGCCGTCGACACCGACTCCGGCGCCTACCCCGGCACCTACCGCCCGGCGATGACCAGCTCGCCGACCACCCCGAAGGCCTGCCCGCGCGACGCCGGCGGCTCCTGGCTGCTGAACGGCACGAACGGCTACCTCAGCACGCCGCTGCAGCTGGTCAACCCGACCACTTTCAGCACCGAGATCTGGTTCAAGACCACCGTCGCGGGCGGCAAGCTCTTCAGCTTCAACAGCAGCCGCGACACCGCCGGCAGCCAGTACGACCGCCACACCTACGTCGGCGCCGACGGCCGCCTCGTCTTCGGCATCTACAACAACGGCGTCCAGGCGATCACCAGCCCGAACCCGGTCAACGACGGAGCCTGGCACCACGTGGTCTCCACCCTCTCGCCGACCGCGGGGATGAGCCTCTGGCTCGACGGCGTGAAGGTCGCCGGCAACACCGCCTTCCGCAGCCCGGAGAACACCACCGGCTACTGGAAGATCGGCTACGACACCCTCGGCGGCTCCTGGACGAACGTCGGCCCCGCCTCCTTCTCCGGCAGCCTCCGCTACGCCGCCGTCTACTCGACCGCGCTCACGGCGACCCAGATCCAGAACCACTACAGCGCGGGCCGCTGAATCCCTGCTCCGCCCCGCTGCGCCCCGCACCGCGCCTGCACCGCCCTGCCCTGCCCCGTCCCGTCCCCTCCGCACCCGAACGGATCCCGCCATGACCAGCACCCCCGCGCCCGGCCTCTCCCGCCGCTCGCTCACCACCACCGCCCTGTGGACCGTCCCCGTCGTCGCGATCGCGGCCGGCGCGCCCCTCGCCGCTGCGTCGACCGCCCCCTGCACGAGCGTCACGCAGTTCGCCGCGACGAACGCGAGCGGAAACCCCGCCGTCCTCGGCGCGACCTCCGCCTCCGGCCGCACCTCGACGATCCGCATCACCTCGACCCTCGCCGCGGGCACGGTCGATCTCTCCGGCGGCACGCGCTACAACATGAGCCAGAACGGCTCCGGCTGGGCCGGCAACGCCCCCGGCGGCGTCCCCTCCGAGTACTCCTTCTCGGGCTTCGGCCCGGCGGGCGCGCTCGTGCTCAACCAGCGCCGCGAGGGCGACCTCGCCGTCCTCCCCACCCCGGGATCCGACGCTCAGACCCTGACCTTCGAGTTCCGCGACGCCGACGGCGCGCTCTTCGACCCCGTCGACTTCCAGCTGACGATCTTCGACATCACCTCGAACACCGACGCGAACTCGTGGGTGCCGACCTACTGGGACGCCGTCGGCTTCAGCGTCGCGCCGACCTCGATCGCGACCTCGGGCTCCCTCCCGGGTGACGGGATCGGCACCCTCGCCGACCCCTTCCGCCGCGCGACCGGGAACGAGTACACGACGGCGGGCGTCACCCGCTCCGACACCTTCCACTTCGGCGTCTTCCCCTCGGGCAGCACCCTCACCTACACCCAGCACGACGGCCGTCAGGGCTGGCACTTCGTCTCGCTCACCGACCTCCGCTTCGGCGCCGACGACTGCTGAAGTCGTCCCGGACGCGTCGCCTGCGACGCTCCACTTCCGAGGCCCACGCGAGAGCGTGGGCTTTCGGCGTCTCCCCGCCGCGCTGCCAGGATGAGGGCATGCGCGCTCTCGTCCTCGACTCGGTCCGCGGCGAGCCGGAGGTCCGCGACGTCCCCGCGCCGGTCGCCCCCGCCGACGGCGTCGTCGTGCGGGTGCTGGCCACCGGGCTCTGCCGGAGCGACTGGCACGCCTGGGCCGGGCACGACGACATCGTCTTCCCGCACGTGCCGGGGCACGAGCTCGCCGGCGTGATCGCCGAGGTCGGGCCCGAGGTGCGGAACTGGGCGGTCGGCGACCGGGTGACCGTGCCGTTCGTCTGCGGCTGCGGCCGCTGCGAGTGGTGCCTGCAGGGCGACGCCCAGGTCTGCCCGGACCAGGAGCAG
Source organism: Rathayibacter sp. VKM Ac-2857 (assembly GCF_013205025.1). Lineage (GTDB taxonomy): Bacteria > Actinomycetota > Actinomycetes > Actinomycetales > Microbacteriaceae > Rathayibacter. The sequence goes on from NZ_JABMLE010000002.1 coordinate 872,805, forward strand.
CCCGGCTTCACGCACTGGGGCTCGTTCGCCGAGCTCGTCGCGTTGCACGCGGCCGACACCAATCTCGTCGCGATCCCCGAGGGCGTCGACTTCGCGACGGCCGCGAGCCTCGGCTGCCGCTTCGCCACCGCCTACCGCGCGCTGGTCGGGCGGGCGCGGGTGCAGCCGGGCGAGTGGGTGACCGTGATCGGAGCCGGCGGCGTCGGCCTCAGCGCCGTCATGGTCGCGCACGCACTCGGCGCCCGCGTCCTCGCGGTCGACAGGAACGCCGCGGCCCTCGAGGTGGCGGCGAGCGTCGGCGCCGAGCAGGTCCTCCTCGCCGACGGCAGCGATCTGCCGGCCGCCGTGCACGCGCTCACCGGCGGCGGGAGTCACATCGCCGTCGACGCCGTCGGCAGCGAGCAGACCTCCTCCGACGCCCTCCTCAGCCTCCGCCGCCGCGGTCGGCACGTGCAGGTCGGCCTGCTGCCGCCGGTCGAGGGGCACCCGCGGGTGCCGATGGCGCGCGTCATCGCCTGGGAACTCGACGTCCTCGGCAGCCACGGAATGGCGGCGCGCGACTACCCCGGGATGCTGCGGCTGATCGCGCAGGGCGTCCTCGCCCCGCAGCGCCTGATCAAGCGCACCATCGGCCTCGAGGAGGCGGCCGAGCTCCTCCCCGTCTTCGACCGCGCGAGCCCGGCGGGGATGACGATCATCGATCCCACTGGTCGCGGGTAACCGCTTTCCGATACGCTGGCCGGATCATGCAGCGCAGACGAGACGACCGCAGCCGCCCGCTCGCCGGAGCCCGCCCGTGATCCCGCGGATCGGACTCGTCGGCATCGGCGGCTACGGCGCCTCGCACCTCGGCGCCGTCCTCGCGGCGCACCGCGACGGCCGCGTCCGACTCGTCGGCGTCGCCGATCCGCGCCCTCCGGTCGACGGACTCCTCCCCGACGGCGTCGCGCACCATGCCGACGCGGCCGGCCTCTTCGCCGCCGGCGGCACCGACCTCGTCATCATCAGCACGCCCATTCACACCCACGCGGCGATCGCGCTCGCGGCGATGGATCACGGCAACGACGTCCTGCTGGAGAAGCCGCCGGCCGCCTCGCTCGCCGAGTTCACCGCGATCAGCGAGCGCGCCGCCGCGACCGGCGCCCTCGTGCAGGTCGGCTTCCAGAGCCTCGGCTCCTCGGCGATCCCAGCGATCCGCGCGGCCGTGGCCGACGGCGAGATCGGCGACGTCCTGCGCTACGGCGCCTCGGGGGTCTGGGTCCGCGACGACCGCTACTGGTCGCGCTCCCCCTGGGCCGGCCGCCGCACGCTCGACGGCGCGGTCGTCGCCGACGGCGTCCTGACCAACCCCTTCTCGCACGCGACCGCCACCGCCCTCGCGATCGCCGGCGCCGACCGGCTCGAGGACGTCGTCGACGTGCGCCTCGACCTGCGGCGCGCGAACGACATCGAGGCCGACGACACCTCGGTCGCCGTGCTGACCCTGGCCGACGGCCTGCGGGTCACGACCGCGGTCACTCTCTGCGCCGCGCGGCCGGAGGAGCCGTCCGTCGAGATCGTCGGCACCCGCGGGACGCTGCGGTTCTACTACACCCTCGACGTCGTCCAGCTGGAGCGCGAGGGCCTGCCGCCGCGCACGCTGCAGTTCGACCGGATCACGCCGTTCGAGGGCCTGCTCGCGGCCCGCGAGCTGGGCACGCCGCTGCACGCGGGCATCGAGCGCACGGGCGGCTTCCTCCGCCTGCTCGACGCGGTGATGACGGCTCCGTCGCCGCGCGCGCTGCCCGCGGACGCCTGGCGCGAGGTGCAGGACCTCGAGGGACGCCACCGCGTCGTCGACGGAATCGAGCACGCCCTGCAGGAGGCGCTGCGCCGCGAGACGACGTTCGATGCGCTGGGTCTGCCCTGGAGCTGAGCCCGTCGCTCCTCGAGAAGGCTCCTCTAGAAAGAAGGAGCCCGGTCCGCCGCTCACCCTCCAGCGACGGCGGACCGGGAGTTCAGGGGTGCGCCGCTCAGAGGTGCGGCGACACGGTCTCGGCGAAGGTCGCGACGACGCGCTCGGCCACCTCGGGGTACGCGGTGTCCCAGATCTCCTGATGGAAGATCTCGACCTCGACGTCGCCGGCGTAGCCCGCCTCGACGACCGCGCGGGTGAGCGATTCGAAGTCGCTGACGCCCTCGCCCGGGTAGCGACGGGCGAGCAGCACGTCGGCCGGCAGCGGGGTCGCCCAGTCGCAGACCTGGTAGCTCGCGATCCTTCCCTCCGCTCCGGCGCGGGCGATCTGCGCGAGGACCTGCGGGTCCCACCAGACGTGGAAGGTGTCGACGACCACTCCGACCGCGGCCGCGTCGAACGGAGCGGCGAGGTCGAGGGCCTGGCCGAGCGTCGAGACGACGGCGCGGTCCGAGGCGTACATCGGGTGCAGCGGCTCGATGGCGAGCTGCACGCCCGCCGCCGCGGCGTCGTCGGCCAGCTCGGCCAGCGCCTCCTGCACGCGGGCGCGGGCGCCGATCAGATCGCGCGAGCCGGCCGGCAGACCACCGGCGACGAGCACGAGCGCGGGGGCGCCGAGCGCCGCCGTCTCCTCGATCGCGCGGCGGTTCTCGTCGATCGCCGCGCGCCGCTCCGGCCCCTCGGGCGCGGTGAAGAAGCCGCCGCGGCAGAGGGAGGAGACGCGGAGCCCCGAGTCGGCGACGAGGCGGACGGCCTGCGCCAGCCCGACCTCGGCGACCGGCTCGCGCCAGAGACCGATCGCGGACATGCCCGCGGCGACCGTGGTGTCGAGCGCCTCGGCGAGCGAGGCGTGCTTGATCGTCGCCTGGTTGAGCGAGAGGCGCGGGTCGGCGCTCACGCGGTGACCGCCTCGACGAGGTGCAGCGCCTCGACGCCGCGGGTCACCTCGACGCCGTTCAGCGCGAGCAGCCCGGTCCAGCGGTCGGCCGCGAGCTCCGGCCGCTCGAGCGCACCGGACGCGTTCGCGAGCCGGACGATCTCGGACAGGTGCGGCAGCGAGCGCGCGGAGTGCAGCCCGCCCACCATCGAGAACGACGGCTGGTGGCCGTTCAGCCAGGAGAGGAAGGCGACGCCGGTCTTGTAGTACTGCGTCGGCGCGGCGAAGACCTGGCGCGAGAGCGCCTCGGTCGGGCCGAGCACGCGGCGGTACTCGGCGGTGTCGCCCGCGTCCAGCGCCTGGATCGCGGCGGAGGCGCTCGGCGCCAGCGCGGCGAAGGCGCCGAGGAGCGCGTCCGACCAGCGCGGCGTGCCGTCGGCGTCAGGGGCGCCCTCGATCAGGCCGACGTAGTTGAAGTCGTCGCCGGTGAAGAGGGTGGCGCCCTCGGGCAGCCGGGAGCGCAGCGCGATCTCGGCGTCCGCGTCCAGCAGCGACATCTTGATCCCGCGCACCGAGGCGAGGTTGTCCTCGATGATCCGCTGCACGACCGGGAAGGCGTCGACCGGGTCGGCCGCGCCGAAGTAGCCCTCGAGCACGCTGTCGAACGCGGTGCCGAGCCAGTGCAGCACGACCGGCTTCGTGGCGCGCGCGAGCACGGCGGCGTAGACCCGCTCGTAGTCGGCGGCCGACTCCGCGGCGCGGGCCAGGTGGCGGCTGGCCATCAGCACGACCTCCGCCCCCGCGTCCTCGGCGAAGGCGAGCTGCTCGACGTAGGCGTCGATGACGGTGTCGAGCGGGACGACGTCGTCGGTGAGCTGGTCGGTGTTGATCCCGACCACGAGCGCCCCGCCGACCGAGGCGGCCTCGGCGGCGCTGCGGCGGATCAGCTCCTGCGTCGCGGTCCAGTCCAGGCCCATGTTGCGCTGCGCGGTGTCCATCGCGTCGGCGACGCCGAGGCCCCAGGACCAGACGTGGTGGCGGAAGCCGAGCGTGGCGTCCCAGTCGATCTGGGCCGGGTGGCCGGGCCGGTTCTCGCCGTGCACGAGCGGCACGACGTGCGCGGCGGCGTAGGCGGTGCGCGAGAGCAGCGGGGCGGTGGGCCTCGTGTGCGCGGGAGCGGGCAGCAGCTCGATCGAGCGGGTCGCGCCGTCGGCGCCGAGGAGGGTCAGCCCGCTCACTGGACGGCGCCCGCCTGCGCGAGCGCCTCGGCGTCCGCGGCGGCGTCGAGCGCGGCGACGTCGATCCGGCGGCCCTCGCGCGAGGACTCCAGGCCCAGCTCGGCCAGGCGCACGCCGCGCGCTCCGGCGAAGAAGTCGTACTCGTGCGGCGCGTCCTCGACCACGTGGCGGATGAACTGCTCCCACTGGGTCTTGAAGCCGTTCTCGAACACGTCGTTGACGGGCAGCTCCTGCCAGTCCTCGGCGTAGTCGTGCGTCTCGGGGAGGTCCGGGTTCCAGGTGGGCTTGGGCGTGGCGACACGCGGCTGGATCTTGGCGCCGAACAGACCGACCACGGCCGAGCCGAGGGTGCCGTCGACCTGGAACTCGACGAGCTCCTTGCGGTCCACCCGCACGGCCCAGGAGGAGTTGAGCTGCGCGGTGATGCCGCCCGCGAGGTCGAAGATCGCGTAGGCCGCGTCGTCGGCCGTCGCCGTGTAGGGCGCGCCGCTCTCGTCGACCCGGGTCTCGATGTGGGTGGTCGCCTTGGCGTAGACGCCCTCGATCGGTCCGAAGAGGTTCTCGAGCACGTAGTTCCAGTGCGGGAACATGTCGACGATGATCCCGCCGCCGTCCTCGCTGCGGTAGTTCCAGCTCGGGCGCTGCGCGGCCTGCCAGTCGCCCTCGAAGACCCAGTAGCCGAACTCGCCGCGGACGCTGAGGATGCGGCCGAAGAAGCCGGAGTCGATCAGGCGCTTGAGCTTCTGCAGACCGGGCAGGTAGAGCTTGTCGTGCACGACGCCGTTCTTGATGCCGGCCTCCTTGGCCAGCTCGGCGATCTCGAGCGCCTCGGCGTAGGACTCGGCCGTGGGCTTCTCGGTGTAGATGTGCTTGCCGGCGGCGATCGCCTTCTTGATCGCGGGGACGCGCGCCTTCGTCACGAGGAAGTCGGCGTAGACCTGCCACTTCGGGTCGGCGAGCGCGGCGTCGAGGTCGGTGGTCCAGTTGGTGAGGCCGTGCTTGCCGGCGAGCTCGGCGAGCTTGGCCTCGGAGCGGCCGACCAGCAGCGGCTCGACCTGCACGCGGGTGCCGTCGGAGAGCAGCACGCCGCCCTGCTCGCGGATCGCGAGGATCGAGCGGACGAGGTGCTGGCGGTAGCCCATCCGGCCGGAGGCGCCGTTCAGGATGATCCCGAGGGTGGGGGTGGTCGGCTCTGACACGGTGCGCCTTTCGGAGGAGGGGAAGCGTTTTCCTGATGGTAGCCGCGAAGCGTGCGTCCGGGCAAGCGCTTTCCCGATACCGAACGAACGGCGGTGGGCAGGTCTCGATACGCCCTGCGCGCTACTCGACCAGCATGTGCAGGCCCGCGCCGACGTGCGCTGCCTGCTCTGCATGCTCTGCCTGCTCTGCATGCGTCGCATGCTGATCGAGTAGCGCGCGCAGCGCGCGTATCGAGATCCACCACCGTCAGAACCTCGGCAGTGGCGCGCCTGCTGACGGTGGGTCTCGATACGCGCTGCGCGCGACTCGACCAGCATGACTTTGGCGCACGCCGACGCGCCTCGCGCGCCCCGCATGCTGATCGAGTAGCCCGCGCAGCGGGCGTATCGAGATCCACCCACCGTCAGAACGGCGCAGGTACGTCATCGACCCGAGGCTCCGGCGGCGGGTCCGGCGGCCGCCCGGGGAGCGGGGGTGGACGATTGCTGATCCGCCGGCCGGTCGGGCTCGTCCAGACGAGGGTCCCGTGGTCGTCGACCCGGTCGTAGCTCCACTGCTCTCCGTGCCGCACGTGGTGGTGGGACGCGCAGAGGCTGACGAGGTTCTCGAGCGAGGTCTCGCCGCCGTTGCGCCACTCGAGAGTGTGGTCGGCCTCGGCGGTCGAGGCGGGGCAAGTGCAGCCGGGAAATCGACATGTCTGATCCCGCAGCTGCAGGTGGAGACGCATCTGGTGCGGCGGGACGCGCCAAGTGCGACCGACTGACACGACGGCTCCGGTGTCCGGATCGGTCAGGACCCGGGTGAAGGACGCAGCCGTGCGGATCAGCTCGCGCGCGATCTCCGCGGGCACCGGGCCGTAGCCGTCGAGGTCCGCGGGGGCGTCGTCGAGACCCACGGCGGCGGACGCCGCGAGCGTGAGCCGCACCTCGGCGCGGATGCCGGGGACGAACGTCAGGTCGGGCCGGTGCTCGCCGTTCGGCGTGGTTCCGGCGATGTCCCCATCGCAGAGCAGGTCCAATGCCGCGTCGGCGCTGAGCTGCTGGAGGGTCCGGGTATCGCCCTCGTCGCGGAGAGTGCGGGCGATGCGGCGCAGCCTGTCGTAGGCGCCGGAGACGGCAGGCGCCGACCCGTACACGCAGAGCGTCGCCATCCCATCGACGTCCGGGGTGACCCACACGGCGCGGTCCTCGCAGGCGCGGGCGTGCCGTCGGGCGAGCGGATCCTCGTGCAGTTCCTCGCGCCAGCGCCCCAGGGCGCGGCGCAGCTGCGTCGTCGTCATGATGAGAGCCCCGCCCGCTGCGCGCTCGTCGAGTGCGGAGCGGGAGGCCTCGGGGAGGCTGCTCGCGGCTCTGCAGATCGCTTCGCAGGCATCCCAGAGGATCCGGCCGTCGCGCAGCAGTGCGCGGGTGAGCGGAAGGTGCTCCATCAGCAGCTGCGCGGTCTCGAGGCGGCGGGAGACCTCCTGCTCGGACACGCCGAGCGTCACTGCGAGCTCGGCTCGGATGGAGCGCTCGACTAGGTCACGGGTCTCACTCCGGGACGCGCCCCGCGCGAACGCCTCCGGGACGGCGATCGCGACCCGGTAACCGCGGTGCATCCGCTCCGCCGCCCGCAGGCGCGTCGGCGATGCAGCGCGCTCGGCGGCCGCGGAGTCGTCGAAGCAGTCGCGCACCTCCGCGAGTGCCGCCGCATTCTCATCTTCTGGCATACGAGTATTGAACCAGGGACCACCGACATCGGGGCGGCGTGCTGAGTCGATCGGGGACAGAGCCATCGGACCGGGGGCTGGGGAGGAGGCTTGCCCCGAACGTCTCGGCGAGGGTGGGTCTCGATACGCCCTGCGGGCTACTCGACCAGCATGAACAGCCCTCCGGGTCAGCGTCGGTCTCGATACGCCCTGCGGGCTACTCGACGAGCATGCAAGGACTGCCGGCGGCGGCTGCTCGACCAGCATGATTCGGACCATTCCCGGACGAGGCCCAGCACCTGCATGCTGATCGAGTAGCCCGCGCAGCGGGCGTATCGAGATCCACCACCCTCGAAGCAGGCGTCTACAGACCTGCCCTTCAGGGGACGGTGGGTCTCGATACGCCCTGCGCGCTGCTCGACCAGCATGGACGGCGCTGCTCGACCCGCAGAGCCGGGGCGGCGCGCGCTACGCGGCCGGCGCGGCTCGCCGCGGCGTGCTCGCCCGCAGCACGACGCGGGTCGGCAGCTCGACGGACGCGCCGTCGGCCTCGTCGCCGAGGGCCGCGGCGACCGCCCGCTCGCCGAGCGCCGCGAGCGGCACGGCGACGGTGGTGAGCCCCGGGTGCACGTCCTCCGCGATCGGCGCGTCGTCGAAGCCCGCGACGCCCATGCCCGCGCCGGGCTCGACCCCGGCCGCGCGCATCGCGGAGGCGACGCCGACGGCCATCAGGTCGGTCACGGCGAAGACCAGGTCGATGTCGCCTGAGCGGCCCGCCAGCAGCGCGGCCGCCGCATCGAACGCCCCGTCACGGGTGAGCGGTGCCTCGACGATCAGACTCGGATCGACGCTCACCCCGGCCGCAGCCAGCCCCTCGAGGAACCCCGCGACCCGGTCCGACGACGTCAGCACTGCCTCCGGACCGCGCACGATCGCGCAGCGCCGGTAGCCGGCCTCGGCGAGCGCCGCGGCGAGCGCCCTGGCCCCCGCCCGGTTGTCCACCTGCACCGAGGGGAACGGCAGCCCGCCCTGGCTGATCATCGCGACGCGCCCGCCGGACGCCTCGTAGGCCTGCAGCTCGGCGATCAGTGCGTCGCGGTGGCGGTCGGCGGCGAAGCGGCTGCCCGCGAGGACGATCGCCCGCGGCCGGCCGCCGCGCAGCGAGCGGACCAGGCCGAGCTCCTTGTCCGGGTCGCGGTCGGTGACGGCGATCCGCACGTCCAGCCGCGCCGCGTCGGCCGCGCCGATCACCCCGGAGGCGATGCCCGAGAAGTAGGGGTCGGTGATGTCGCTGACGAGCAGCGCGATCGTCGAGGTGGTCCCCCGCGCCACGGCCTGCGCCGCCGGGTTCGCGGAGTATCCCAGCTCGGCCGCGGCCGCCTCGACCCGTTCGCGGTACTCGCCCTGCACCTTGCGGGCGCTGCCGTTCAGCACCCGCGACGCGGTGGCGAGGGACACCCCCGCCGCACGGGCGACGTCGTGCAGCGTCGCGGCGGCGGTCGTTCGTCGTGCTGCCACGGTGCTCCTCGGGGTCCGGCCGCGGCTTCCCGCGCGCTCGCCAGTGTACGGAGGAGCCCGGGGTACGGAGGAGCACGGGATACGGAGGAGCGGCACGGAAGGCCGCCGCGCTCAGCTCGCGTCGAGCGGCGACACCCCCGTCAGCTCCACGGCGCGGTCCCAGAGCCGGCGCGCGGTGTCCCGATCCCGGGCGGCGCGGTTCGGATTGACCTGGCGCGGCGCCCCGCGCACCTCGCCCAGCCCGCCGGGTCCGTAGTACGCGCCGGAGCGGGCGTCGGGCGAGGTCGCCGCGAGCAGCGTCGGCAGCGCCCCGTCGTCGCCGCTCTGCCCGAGGGTCCGCATCATCGCCCCCATCAGCGCGCCCTGGCCGGCGGTGGAGTGCGTGTGCAGCTCGGTCACCGACATGCCGGGGTGCGCGGCCATCGAGCCGACGCTCGATCCGGCCCGGCGCAGGCGACGGTGCAGCTCGAACGAGAAGACCAGGTCGGCCAGCTTCGACTGCCCGTAGGCCGGCCACGGGCTGTAGCGGCGGCGCTCCCAGTTCAGGTCGTCGAAATCGAGCGTGCCGAAGCGGTGCGCGAGGCTCGAGAGCGACACCACGCGGTCCGCGATCCGCGGCAGCAGCAGTCCGGTCAGCGCGAACGGCCCGAGGAAGTTCGTGCCGAACTGCAGTTCGAACCCGTCCGCCGTGCGCCCCTCCGGCACCGCCATGATCCCGGCGTTGTTGACGAGCACGTCGATCGGCCCGGTCGCCTCGGCGAACTCGCGCACCGAGGCGAGGTCGGCGAGGTCGAGTCGCCGGACCACGACGTCGCCGCCCATCTTCTCGGCCGCCCGCTCGCCCTTCTCGACGGTCCGGCAGGCGAGGACCACGCGGGCGCCGTGCTCGGCGAGCGCCCGCGCGGTCGCCTCCCCCAGTCCGCTGTTCGCACCGGTGACGACGAACGTCCTGCCGGTCTGGTCGGGGATGTCTGCGGCGCTCCAGGAGGTCATCCGCCCACCCTAGATTCCGGTCGTGCACGCCACCTGGGCGCCGGTCAGTCCTCGGCCCAGCGGTACCACTGCGTCAGGACGACCGGGCCGAGCTCGAGAAGAGGAGAGGCGTCCCGGCCCCGGCGCTCCTCCGCGCTCTCGGTCAGCCCGATCCGCGCCTCGGGCGACATCGGCAGGATCTCCAGCACGATCTCCCCCGCTCCGACCGCGCCGGAGCCCAGCTCGTCGAGGTCGAGGACCCACGGCCCGCCGTCCCAGAACTGATCGGCCACGACCTCCCCGCCGACGAGGATCCGCGCGACGTCGCCGGCCCAGTGGATCTCGAGCTCGCGGCGCTGCGCGCGGGAGTCGGTCGCGGGGACGTCGAGCCGGTGGACCGCGGCGGCGGCGAAGTCGGCGTCCCGCGGTGCGGAGGCGCGCCCCGCGGACTCGCCGTAGGAGGCGGGCACACCGGCGCTCTCGCGGACCGCCGTGACCCCGACCTCGACCGCGCCCCGAAGCTCAGCGGCGGATCCGGGAACGGCGACGAAGCGCTGCAGCTCGACGTCGTAGGCGCGCGGCGGGCGGCTGCCGTGCCGCAGGTCGCCGGCGATCCGGCCCGAGCGGTCCGTCCAGACCGGATCCTCGGAGAGGACGAGACGGCGCGAGCCGGCCTCGACGAGCACCGACGCCTCCTCGCCCACCCCCGCGGACAGGATCAGCACCGAGCACGCCCCACCCGCACCGCGCGCCCGCACGAGCACCGGCTCATCGACGTCGAGCCGGAGGATCCGCCCGTCCCGCCGCTCCCCCTCGACCTCGAGCTCCGTGCCCTCGGCGAAGGCCAGCTCGGCGACGACGTCCGCCGCCGCGACCAGCACCAGCGTCGGCACCGCCCCGTCGAGGAGCGTCAGCGGCGTCGCGGTCGCCCAGTCCAGCCGCACCCCGCCGACCGTCAGACCGACCGGCCAGACCGCCAGCGTCCCTGCCGGGATCGGCGTGCTCACCGAGGGGAACCGCACGACCTCGTCGTCGAGACCCACCTCGAGCACCACGCCCGGGTGCTCCGGCAGCGGCTCGTGCGGCTGGTGCCAGGTGACGAAGACGAAGCCGCTCGCCCCGTCGCTCCGCAGCGCCCAGCGCAGCGTCTCCGTGTCCTGCTGGCTCGAGGGCAGCTCGTCCGGCAGCGTCGACGGCATCTCCGCCAGCTGCTCGCCGAACGCCTCGAGGAAGGCGTGCTGGCGCCGCAGCAGCGCGAGGGTCGGCGACGGGCGCCCGCTCGCCCCGATCGGCGCCCGGAAGTCGTAGTCGAACCGCGGCAGGTCGTTCGGGTAGCCGGTCACCTGCGACTCCTGCAGCCCGTCGGCGACGACGCTCCGCGGGTTCGTCCCGCCGGCGTACATGTAGTACCCCTGCCAGGCCGAGCCGTTGCCGATCTTGGTGTGCGCGACCGCCGCGATGTCGAGCGGCTGCACGGCCGGGCGCCGGTGATAGGCGGTGGCCATGCCGCCGCCGAGCTCGCAGGTCGCCGGCGGGTAGTCGAGCGAGGGGGCGCGGGGCGTCACCGCGTCCGTCGTCGCGCCGCGGACGTCCGCGCCGATCCCCGGGTCGTCCCACTGGTGGCTGAAGAAGAAGTGGTCGCGGAAGGTCGTGTCCCACGGCGAGTCCGACTCGACCCAGAAGCCGTCGGCGTAGCCGCCGAAGAGCGGCAGCACCTCGTTCAGCGGCAGATCCGCGCCGCCCCACGCCGTCGACGTCCAGATCGGCGCCGTCAGCCCCGCCTCACGGGCCAGGCCCTTCAGCGTCCGGATGTGCCCGGGCTGGTCGTAGATCTCGTTCTCCAGCTGGATCGCGACCACGTTGCTCGCGGGCCCGCAGCGGGAGGCCAGCTCGCCGCCGAGGGCGCCGAACCACTCCCGGACGAGCTCGAGGTAGCGGGGGTCGTCCGTCCGGTGCCGCACGTCGGCGTCCTGCACCCAGTCGGGGAAACCGCCGTTGCGGACCTCGCCGTGGCACCACGGCCCGATGCGCAGCACGACGTCGAGCCCGATCTCCGCGCACAGGTCCACGAACGCTCCGAGGTCGAGGTCCCCGTCGAAGCGGCGGGACCCGCGCACCTCCTCGTGGTGGATCCAGATCGCGTAGAACGCTACGACGGTGACGCCGCTCGCGCGCATCACCCGCAGCCGCTCCTCCCAGCGCGCCCGGGGCACGCGGCTGCAGTGGAACTCCCCCGACACCGGCACGAAGTGGCGGCCGTCGCGCAGCACCGAGCGGCTGGTGAGCCGCCACCGGTCGTGCCGGTCGACCGTGTTGCTCATCGCGGGCTCCCGCATGGGCGACGCCCACGGGAGGTGCCGCACCGACGCGGCGGTGACGGTGTCCTGGCGTGCTTCGGTCATGGAGATGCTCCTTCGGATCCGGCCGATCGATCCCGTCCACGCTAGCGGGGGCGGATCCGGAGCCTCCGCCTCAGCGCCGCGGCCGGGTCGACGCGCGCTCCACCAGCTCCGGCAGGAACACGGTCTGCCGCGGGATCAGCTCCGGATCCGCCGCCTCCTCCAGCAGCACGCGCAGCGCGGTCCGCCCGATCACCGAGCTCGGCTGCCGCATCGAGGACAGCGGCACGGCGGCCGCCGCGGCGAACGAGATGTCGTCGAAGCCGATCAGCGCGATCTCGTCCGGCACGAGCATCCGCCCGTCCACGGCGAGCGCCTGCAGCAGGCCGAGGGCGACCAGGTCGTTGGCCGCGAAGAGCGCGTCGGGGCGGTCGCGGCGCGGCCTGGCCAGGATGCGCGCCCCCGCGGCGACCCCCTGCGCGACGGTCAGCGCCGTCGTCGCCACCACCTCGAGGTCGACCGCGGCGTCGCTGTTCTCGACCGCGACCCGCGCGCCCGCGAGCCGGTCGGTGACCTGGCGGATCTCGAACGGCCCGCCCACGAAGGCCAGCCGCCGCCGCCCGGTGGCGATCAGGTGCTCGGCCGCCATCCGCCCGCCGGCCACGCTGTCGACCGAGACCGAGCTGTAGCGGCCGTCGCCGCTGAAGCGGTCGACCAGCACGACCGGCACCCCGCGCCCGCGCAGCTTCTCGAGCCGCTGCGAGATGTCGCCGTACGGAGCGATCAGCACCCCGCGCACCTGCTGCTCCTCGAAGAGGTCGAGGTACTGCCGCTCGCGCGACGGGTCCTCGTCGGTGTTGCCGTAGAGCACGGCGATCTGGTGGCGCGACGCCTCGTCCTCGGCGCCGCGCACCACATCGTTGAAGAACGGGTTCTGCCCGTCGAGCACCACGAAGCCGACGGTCGAGCTCACGCCGTTGCGCAGCTTCCGCGCCGCGTCGTTGCGCACGTAGCCGAGCGACTCGACGGCGGCGTTGACCCGGGCGAGCGAGTCGTCGGAGACCTCGTCCGGCCGGTTGAGCACGTTGGAGACCGTGCCGACCGAGACGCCGGCGCGCAGGGCGACGTCGCGGATGCTCACTCGCGCCACATCGCCTCCCCTGGGACGCCGAGCCGCATCTCGCGTTGACCGCTCCGGCTCAGCGTCCCTATAGTAGCGATGAAGCTGGATGAATCGATTCAGGTCCTCTTCATCCGAAGCCGGGACCTGGACGCGATTCCCCTCGATGAGGAGGTACCACCCGTGGCATCAGATCCGCCACCCGCACTCGAACTCGCCCGCGTGGTCAAGGCGTTCGGCGCCGTCGTCGCGCTGCGCTCGGGCACCATCGCCGTGCACCGCGGGTCGATCCACGCCCTCGTCGGCGAGAACGGCGCCGGCAAGTCGACGCTCGTTAAGATCATCGCCGGAGTGCACCAGCGCGACGCGGGCGAGTTCCTCCTCGACGGCGAGCCGGTCGACTTCTCCTCGACCGCGCAGTCGAAGGCCGCGGGCATCGCCGTGATCTACCAGGAGCCGACGCTCTTCCCCGATCTCAGCGTCACCGAGAACATCTTCATGGGCCGCCAGCCGCGCGGCCGCCTCGGCCGCATCGACCGCAAGGCCATGCGCACCGAGGTCGTCGGCCTCTTCGAGCGCCTCGGCGTCCGGATCGACCCCGACCGCCCCGCCGAGGGCCTCTCCATCGCCGACCAGCAGATCATCGAGATCGCCAAGGCCATCTCGCTCGACGCGAAGGTCCTCGTGATGGACGAGCCGACCGCCGCGCTCTCCGGCGTCGAGGTCGAGCGCCTCTTCACCGTCGCCCGCTCGCTCCGCGACGAGGGCCGCGCGCTGATCTTCATCTCGCACCGCTTCGACGAGGTCTTCTCGCTCTGCGACACCATCACCGTGATGCGCGACGGCGCCTACATCTCCACGACCGCCACGACGGACGCCACCGTCGACGGGATCGTCCGCGAGATGGTCGGCCGCGACATCACCGAGCTCTTCCCCAAGCAGACGACCGAGATCACCGACGTCCTGCTCGAGGTCGCCGGCCTCACCTCGGCCGGCGTCTTCCACGACATCTCCTTCACCGTCCGCGCCGGCGAGATCGTCGGCCTGGCCGGCCTCGTCGGCGCCGGCCGCAGCGAGGTCGCCCGCGCCGTCTTCGGCGTCGACCCCTACGACTCCGGCTCCGTCACCCTCGTCGGCGGCCGGATCCCGGCCGGCAGCCCCTCGGCCGCGATGCGCGCCGGGCTCGCGCTCGTCCCCGAGGACCGCCGCAAGCAGGGCCTCGTGCTCGACTCCTCCGTCTCGCGCAACATCACGATGGCGATCCAGAAGTCGCTGTCGAAGGGCGGCCTGATCACCGGCCGCGCCGAGAACACCGCCGCCCGCGACTGGGCCGCGCGGCTCGAGGTGAAGACCGACGCGCTCGACACCGTCGCCGGAACGCTCTCGGGCGGCAACCAGCAGAAGGTCGTGCTGGGCAAGTGGCTCGCCACGAATCCGAAGGTCCTGATCATCGACGAGCCGACCCGCGGCATCGACGTCGGCACCAAGTCCGAAGTGCACCGGCTGCTCTCACAGCTCGCCGGGGAGGGAATGGGGATCCTGATGATCTCGTCCGAGCTGCCCGAGGTGCTCGGCATGGCCGACCGCGTCCTGGTGATGCGCGAGGGGCGGATCACCGCCGAGCTCGACCGCGCCGACGCCACCAGCGAGACCGTCATGCTCGCCGCGACGAGAGGGGCCGCCGCATGAGCACCGCCCAGGCGCCGACGCAGAAGCGCGTGCCGGCCGCGAAGCCCAACGCCTTCTCCTCCGGCTTCGGCTCCTTCATCCGGGCCCGCGAGACGGGCATCCTGCTCGCGCTGGTCCTCGTCGTCATCGCGACGACCGCGAAGAACCCGACCTTCCTCTTCTCCCCCGACGGCTGGCGCGACCTGCTGCTGACCCCGTCGATCCTGATCCTGATCGCGGTCGGCCAGGCCATCGTCATCATCACCCGCTCGGTCGACCTCTCGGTCGGCTCGATCCTGGGCCTGACCGCCTACCTCACCGGCCGGCTGTTCCTGGACGTGCCGGGCATCCCGATCCTCGCCGTCTTCGCCGCCGGCATCGTCTTCGGCGGGCTGCTCGGGCTGATCAACGGCGCGCTCGTCGCGTTCGCGAAGGTCCCCGCGCTGGTGATCACCCTCGGCACGCTCTACGCCTACCGCGGCATCAACGTCGCCTGGACGGGCAGCGACCGGATCAACGCGTCCGACATGCCCAAGGACTTCCTCGCCCTGGGCACCGGGCAGTTCCTCACCATCCCGTACCTCACGATCATCGCGCTCGTCGTGCTGATCGCCGCGGGCTGGTACCTGCGCAACCAGCGCGCCGGCCGCGAGTTCTACGCGATCGGCTCCGACCCGGACGCGGCGCGGCTCTACGGCCTGCCCGTCACCCGGCGCATCCTGGTCGCCTTCGTCGTCTCCGGCGCGCTGACCGGCCTGGCCGGCGTGCTCTACGCCGCGCGCTACGGCACGGTCAACTCGCAGGCCGGCTCCGGCTACGAGCTCGACGCGGTCGGCGCCGCGGTAATCGGCGGCGTCGCGATCTTCGGCGGCTCCGGCACGGTCTGGGGCGCGGCGATCGGCGCGGTGCTGCTGCTCACCATCAACCGGGCCCTCCCGATCCTGGGCGTGCCCGACTTCTGGCAGCGGGCGGTGGTGGGCGTGCTGATCATCGGCGCCATCGTGCTCGACCGCGTGCTCTCCCTCCGACAGTCCCGCAAGCTCCTCGAAGAGAGGGACGACTCCTGATGAGCCTCGTCACCGACACCACCGCCGTGCGCACCGCGCGCGAGTACCGCGACTACGCCCGGCCGGCCTGGCAGCGGATCCTCTTCAGCCGCGAGACGGCGATCGTCGTGCTGCTGATCCTCGTGATCGTCGTCGCCTCCGCCTCGGTGAAGAGCTTCGACAAGCCGATCACCATCACCTACCTGTTCCTCGACATCGCGCCGACGCTGCTGATCGCGCTGCCGATGACGCTGATCATCATCACCGGCGAGATCGACCTCTCGGTCGCCTCCACGGTGGGCCTCGCGAGCGTGCTGACCGGCACGCTGCACCAGGCCGGAGTGCCGTTCGAGGTCGCCGCGCTGATCGCGATCGTGGCCGGCGCCGCCGGCGGAGCGCTGAACGGCTTCCTGGTCACCGTCGTCGGACTGCCCTCGCTCGCCGTCACGATCGGCACGCTCGCCCTCTACCGCGGACTCGCGGTCGGACTGCTCGGCACCACCGCCGTCACCGACTTCCCCGAGTTCTGGACCGACCTCGCCAAGGCGAAGCTCGTCGGCCCGGTGCCGCTGGTGGTACTGCCGTTCGCGATCCTGGCGATCGTCTTCGCCGTCGTGCTGCACTCCACCCGCTTCGGCCGCGGCGTCTTCGCCATCGGCCTGAACGACGAGGCGGCGATCTTCTCCGGCGTGAACGTGAACCGCACCAAGTTCATCCTCTTCGTGGTCTCGGGCGCCGTCTCCGCGCTGGCCGGCATCTACTACACGCTGCGCTACGGCTCGGCCCGCGGCGACAACGCGACCGGGCTCGAGCTGCAGGTGATCGCGGCCGTCCTGCTGGGCGGCGTCTCGATCTTCGGCGGCCGCGGCGCCCTGCACGGCGTGATCGCCGGCGTGATCCTGATCGGAGTGATCGCCTCGGCTCTGCGCCTCGCGAACGTCACCTCCGACGTCATCAACATCATCACCGGAGTGCTGCTCGTGCTCTCGGTGGTGTCCACCAGCTTCCTGGCCTGGCTGTCGCGACTGCGGCGCTCGGGCAGGAGACGCCCCTGATCCCGCATCACCGGCACAGCACCCGCACCACCCCTCGCACCACCCCTGCACCACCCCACAGCACCTCGACGAAAGGCAGACGATGATGTTCTCCTCCCGTGGGCGCCGCTTCGGCACCCTCACCGCCCTGGCCGTCTCGGTCGCGCTCGTCGCGACCGGCTGCTCCGCCTCCGACGGCGACTCCGGCGGCGACTCCGGTGGCGACGCCGGCTCCGGCGACTACTCGATCACCTTCCTGCCGAAGAACCTCGGCAACGCGTACTTCGACACCTCGGACGCCGGCGGCGAGAAGGCCATCGAGGAGTTCGGCGGCACCTACGCCGAGGTCGGCCCCGCCGAGGCCTCGCCCGACGCGCAGGTCTCCTACATCAACACGCTCACCCAGCAGGGCGCCGGAGCGATCGTCGTCTCGGCGAATGACCCGAAGGCGATCTGCGACGCGCTGAACGAGGCGCGCGACAACGGCACCAAGGTCGTCACCTTCGACTCCGACACCAACGCCGACTGCCGCGACCTCTACATCAACCAGGCCACCGCCGAGGGCATCGCCAAGGCGCAGGTCGACCTGATCACCGAGCAGATCGGCGACAGCGGCGAGGTCGCGATCCTCTCCGCCTCCGCGAACGCCACGAACCAGAACGCCTGGATCGAGCTGATGAAGGAGGAGCTCACCGCGAACCACCCGGACGTGACGCTCGTCGACACCGTCTACGGCGACGACGACGACCAGACCTCGTTCGACAAGACCGCGGCCCTGCTGCAGACCCACCCCGACCTCAAGGGCATCATCTCGCCCACCACGGTCGGCATCGCCGCCGCCGCCCGCTACCTCTCCACCTCGGACTTCAAGGGCAAGGTCGCGCTGACCGGTCTCGGCACGCCGAACCAGATGCGCGAGTTCGTCGAGGACGGCACCGTCACCGCGTTCGCGCTGTGGAACCCGGGAGACCTCGGCTACCTCGCCGCCTACGCCTCGAAGGCCCTGATCGACGGCGACATCACCGGCGCCGAGGGCGACACCTTCGAGGCCGGCGACCTGGGCTCCTTCACGGTCGACGCCGACGGCACCGTCCTGCTGGGCGACCCGTTCACCTTCACCGCCGACAACATCGGCGACTTCGACTTCTGACCCGTCGATTGGCCGAAGGCAAGCGCCCGCAGCAGACATGCTGATCGAACGGCGCCCGCGCTGCATGCTGATCGAGTAGCGCCCGAAGGGCGCGTATCGAGATCCACCGTCCCTGAAACGGTGGGTCTCGATACGCCACTCCGCGGCTACTCGACCAGCATGGAGTCACGCCGATCGAACGGCGCCTGCGCTGCATGCTTTTGAAGCAGCGACCGCAGGGCGACGCCGCTCATGCTGACCGAACAGCGCCCGCAGGGCGACGCCGTTCATGCTGACCGAACAGCTCTCGCAGGACGACCCTGCATGCTGATCGAGTAGCGCCCGCAGGGCGCGTATCGAGATCCCCCACCGAAAGGCCCCACCCCATGCAGCGCGTCTGCTTCCAGCTCCAGGTGCGACCGGAGCTCATCCCCGAGTACACCCGCCGGCACGCCGCGATCTGGCCCGACATGGCCGCCGCGCTGAAGGCCACCGGCTGGCACAACTACTCCCTCTTCCTCCGCCCCGACGGCCTCCTGATCGGCTACTTCGAGACCCCCTCCCTCGACGCCGCCCGCGCCGGGATGGCCGCCACCGAGGTCAACGCCCGCTGGCAGGCCGAGATGGCCGAGTTCTTCGTCGAGCTCGATGGAGCCCCCGACACCGGCTTCCTGCAGCTGACCGAGGTCTTCCACCTCGAGGACCAGCTGCCCTGACCCCTTCCGCCTCCTCGAGACCCATCGGACAGAGCCTCCGCTCCGAATGAACGACGGGATCGATCGAGGAGGTCGCAAGGATGTCGTTCAACAGCCGCCGCTGGCAGGTGCGCACCATCGTGGCGCGGGTCCAGGCCACCGCCGCCGTCAGCACCGCAGGCCTGGACACCGCCGCCCGCGCCGATCGTAAGCTCGAGATCCTCCGGATCGCGGACGGCGTCGACGTCGGCCGGATCAGCAACGACCAGGCCGTCGCCGCCTTCGAGCGGCTGGCCGAGGAGCTCCGTCCGCACCCCGAGGCCCGCCTCGGTTGACGAGCCGTCGCCAGGGCACGCGGTGACCGCCGACGCCCCGTCCGCTCCGGACGCCCTCGTCTCGAGCCTCACCGACGGCGACCACGCCGCGTTCCGCCGGCTCTACGAGCGCACCGTGCGCCGCGTCCGCTCGATCACGGTCGGCATCGTGCAGGACCACGCGCAGGCCGAGGAGGTCGCGCAGGAGACCTACTTCGAGCTCTGGCGCTCCGCCGCCCGGCACGCCGTCCTCGAGGAGCAGCAGCACCTCGTCGCCGTGATCGCCCGCCGCCGCGCCATCGACCGGGTCCGCGCCTCGCAGTCCGCCCGCGAGCGCGACCACCGCTACGCGATCCACAGCTACCTCCGCGAGATCGACGAGGCGGAGTCGCACGGCGAGATCGTCGGCGAGTTCACCCGCGCCGCCGCCGAGATCCGCCGCCTGGCCCCCAAGCACCGCGACCTCCTCTTCCTCGCCTACGTCCGCGGCCTCTCCCACTCCGAGATCGCCGCCGAGCTCGACCTCCCCATCGGCACCGTCAAGACCCGCCTCCGCGACACCCTCGCCCGCCTCCGCCGCGAGCTGACGCCCCCGCCCCCCTGACGCCCCTGCACGCCGGTCGAGCAGCCGCGCAGCGCCCCCTGCATGCTGGTCGAGTAGCCGCGCAGCGGCGTATCGAGACCCACATCCTCAGCACGACGACCCCCCAGAGCCCCCTCGACGTCGTCATCGTCCGACGCGGACGCAGAACATCAGGCAGGAGTCCGTCTCATCGCCCATCAGCGATGACAAGCGCTTCCAGCCGATGTTCTGCCGCCGCAGCCGCGCACGACATCAGCTGAGAAGGGAGTCCCTCGGCTGACAGAGGAGGCCGGGTGCTCTCAGCTGATGTTGTGCGCAGCACCGTCCACAGGGATCTCGATAGGCGCCCTGCGAGCGCTACTCGATCAGCATGCCTCTGCCGTCCGAGCAGCCCTGCAGCACCGCCTGCATGCTGGTCGAGTAGCCGCGCAGCGGCGTATCGAGACCCACGCACGCCGAAGCCCCCGCCCTCCGAGCACGGAGAGCGGGGGCCACGGCGACGCCGTCAGCGCGTCAGAGCGTCTGCGCGAACGGGTCGAAGTCGACCGGCACAGCGGGCACCGGCGCCGACAGCGTGCTGTCGATCGCGACGAACTCGCCGCTCTCGGCCGACTCCTGCGCCGAAAGCATGACGTCGAGCACGTGGAAGCCGAGCTCGCCGGTGGCCACGTGCGGGCGGTCCTCGGCGATCGCGCGGACCATGTCGAGCAGGCCGAGGCCGCGGCCGACGACCGTGCCCTTCTGCTCGATCTCGGTCCACTCCTGCTCGCCCCACTGGCCGTCGGCGATCGAGGTGCGGGCCTTCACGTAGGCGGTGCGCCCCTCGAACTGGTTTGGGTCCGGGATCACGATCGACCCCTCCGTGCCGTGGATCTCGAAGACGCCGTGGCGCTCGAGCGCGGAGTCGAAGCTGAGCAGGCTCGACGCCTGCTGCCCGGCCGCGAACGAGGTCAGCACCTGCAGCGAGGTCGGCACCTCGACCGGGAACGTCGTCCCCGCATCGGGGCCGGAGCGGATGACCCGCTCCTCGAGCTTCTTGCGCCCGAGGGCCGCGACCCGCGCGACGGGTCCGAACAGGCTGACCAGCCCGGTGAAGTAGTACGGCCCCATGTCCAGCAGCGGGCCCGCACCCTCCGCGAAGAGGAACGCCGGGCTCGGGTGCCAGAGATCCGGTCCGACCGTCTGGAAGACGGTCGACGCGAACATCGGCTCGCCGATCACGCCGTCCGCGATCGCGCGCTTCGCGGTCTGGAAGCCCGGGCCGAGCAGCGTGTCCGGCGCCGAGCCGACGCGGAGGCCCTTCGCCGCGGCGTCCTGCAGCAGCTGCGCGGTGCCGGCGCGGTCCAGGCCCAGCGGCTTCTCGCTCCAGACGTGCTTGCCCGCGGCGATCGCCGCGGCCGAGACCTCGACGTGCGCGGCGGGGATGGTCAGGTTGACGACGACCTGCACCCCGGCGTGCGCGAGGACGTCCTCGGCGGAGCCCCAGGCGGGGACGCCGTGCTTCTCGGCCTGGCTCCTCGCCCGGTCGAGCAGCAGGTCGCCGACGATCAGGACCTCGACGTCCGGGAAGGACGCGAGGTTCTCGAGGTAGGTGTCGCTGATGACGCCGACGCCGATGACGCCGATCCCGATGGGCCCGCTCATGCCGCGTACCCGCCCTTCACGAGGAAGTCGTAGCTGGCCTGGATGTCCGCGAAGACGTCGCCGGGGGCGTTGTCGTACTCGATGACGGCGTACTTGATCGCGCCCTCGCCGGCCTTGAGCGCCTCGACGAGCGGCACGTCGCCCTCGCCCGGGCGGCGCTGGTCGAGGGTCTCCGAGCCGAAGGCCGCGGCGCCGGGCGCGAACGGGTTCTCGGCCGGAGCGATGCCGTCCTTGACATGCACCGCGACCAGGCGCGAGCCCAGCTTCGACACCAGCGCGGGGCCGTCCTGGCCGCCGGTCAGCGCCCAGAACAGGTCCAGCTCGATCTCGACGCGCTCGTCGGTCGTCGCGACGAAGCGCTCATAGGCGGTCTGGCCGTCGAAGGAGGCGATGAACTCCTGCGCGTGGTTGTGGTAGCCGACCTTCAGGCCGAAGGTCGCGGCGACCTCGGCGGCCTTGTTCAGGCGGTCGGCGATGTCCGCCACGCCGTCCTCGGTCAGCCAGCGCTCGGCCGAGACGAACGGGTCGATGACGGTCTGGATGCCGATCTGCGCGGCCGCCTCGAAGACGACCTCGGGGGCGGGCGTGGGGATGGAGCCGTCCGGCGTCCACAGCTCGTCGGAGAGCAGCGGAGCGTGGCCGGTGGGCGAGGCGAGACCGCTCGCGTCGAGGGCGGCGCGGGTCTCGGCGGGGCGGCGGACGAAGTCGAACGCCTCGACGTTCTTCAGTCCGATCGCCGCGAGCTTCTCGAGCGAGCCGTTCGGGTCCTCGGAGAACTCCTTGGCCAGCGTGTAGAGCTGGATGGAGGCCAGGGGCAGAGTCATGATCGATGTCGCTTTCACTGGTGATGGTGGTGCGGGCAGGACTGTCGTCTCCGACCAGCCTGTCCTATGGACGTCTGAGAAAGGCCTATCGGACTTTCTTGATGGGGAGGATGACGAGCGCGCCGACGACGGCCGCGAGCGCGCAGACGGTGAACCACAGGCCGTAGTTGTTGCCGGTCGGGTCGCTCACGTAGACCAGGATGCCGCCGACCAGCGGGGCGAGCGTCTGCGGCAGCGCGTTGGCGATGTTGAAGACGCCGAGGTCCTTGCCGGAGTCGTCCGGGTTCGGCAGCACGTCCACGACGAGCGCCAGGTCGACGCCGACGTAGATGCCGTAGGCGAGGCCGAGGACCGCCTCGAGGACGTAGAAGGCGCCGACGTCCTGGACGAAGATCAGCGCGAAGGTGCCGACCGCGAAGAGCGCGGTGGAGCTCCAGACGAAGACCTTGCGGCGCCCGATCCGGTCGGACAGCCAGCCGGCGAAGTAGCTCGCGCCGATCAGCGCCACCGTGTAGATCAGCACGCTCGTGCTGATGACGACGGGGATGGTCCCCTCCTCGATCCCGATGTGGTTGAGGAGGTAGAAGAAGCGGAAGGTGGTGAAGCCGAAGCTCGCGAAGGTGATCAGGAAGCGCGACCACCAGGCCAGCGCGTAGTCGGGGTTCTTCACCGGGCTGACCCAGAAGGTCTCGGCCCAGTCGCGCAGGGTCGCCTTCGGCGGGGCGACGGGCAGCCGCTTGTCGGGCAGCACGACCGCGAAGACGACCATGACGATGATCGCCAGGATCGACGGCGCGACGAACATGATGAAGAGCTGGTCGACGAACGCCTGGGCGACGTAGGTGCCGCCGAGGATGCCGACGTTCTGCGCGATCCCGAGGGCGGCGGTGACCTTGCCGCGCTGGAACCTCGGCACTTGGTCGGCGAGCGTGGCGATAAAGGGCGCGAGCGTCATGTTCGCGCCGAGCTGGGCGAGCGACCAGCCGATGGTCGCGATCAGCAGCGTCGGAGCGAGCGCCATGATCGTGAACGCGACGGTCATGATGACCGTGCCCGCCACGATCCAGACGCGGCGGCGCCCGAGGCGGCTGGTCGTGCGGTCGGAGAGCCGGCCGAAGACGACGTTGGCGACGGTCGCGAAGAGGGCGCCGAACCCGCCGAGGATCGCGGCCGCTCCGGTCGCGCCGTTCTGCGCGATCTCGCCCGCGTCGACGAGCGACTGGATCTTGAGGCCGATGCCGACGATCGCCGGCCCGAGCAGGGCGATGAAGAAGATCAGCTGCGCGGCGAGCAGCCAGAAGACGTAGCCCTTCTTCGCGGGCTCGGTCGGCTCGGCGAACACGTGGTGCCCCCGCACCGTGGCCGTCGCGGTGGTCATGCCCGAGGGCATCCCCGCCGCGGATCCGCTGGACGTCGTCATGATCGTTCCCTCTCGTCATCGAGTGTGCAGGCGGCGCGGTACGACCGAAAACCTTGCAACGTGTGGTTTTGAGTATGCAGGGCCGCTCACCCCACCGCAACCGTCGGCCGCTGGAGATCCGGGCCGGAAGTTGCGCAAGATTCTGCCCCCACGACGCTAGCCCTCCCCCTCGCGCCGCCGCCGCCCCTCGCTCGTTCTGGCGCGCGACGTCCCGCGAGCAGCCCTAGCGACGGGCTCAGCGCGACCGCGAACCTCGGCGGCATCGCCGCGGCTGCCGACCACCCGCTCGATCCACCGGCCGACGCCGCTTCGGCCTTTGCACGGGCGCAACGCCGCGATCGCGAGCGAGCGGCTCGACAAGCCGTTAAACCAAGAACGGCCCGCCGAAGCGGGCCGTCCTGTTCTGTCTCAACCAGAGTGCGCCCGGAGGGATTCGAACCCCCAACCTTCTGATCCGTAGTCAGATGCTCTATCCGTTGAGCTACGGGCGCAGTCCATCGCGTGACCTTGGGGGGCGCACGCAACGAGGTACGACTATACATGCCGGGGAGCCCCTCCGCGAATCGAGCAGGCGCCCGCCCGGGCCCGCGTAGCGTGGCAGTCATGGAGGCTGCCGCGATCGAGCTCGTGCGCTTCGTCGTCTCGCCGCTGCACCGGTTCGAGGGACGGCCTTCCGACGGCCCGATCCCCTCGGAGGGCAACGAGCAGCCCGAGCGGATCGAGATCCGGGCCGGCCTGGGCATCGTCGGCGACCGCTACTTCGCCCAGCGCGCGCACCGCACCGCCGCGGTCACCCTCTTCGCGATCGAGTCGCTCGAGCACGTCGCCGCGGAGCTGGGCCGTGCGGCGTTCGACCCCGCCGACACCCGCCGCAACATTATCGTCCGCGGCGCCGACATCGACGCGCTGGCCGGCCGCACCTTCGCGCTCGAGCAGGGCGGCGAGCGGATCGAGTTCCAGGGCGGCCGCCCCGCCAACCCGTGCGCCTGGATGGACGTCTCGCTCGCACCCGGGGCCTTCAAGGCGATGCGGCGCCGCGGGGGCGTCCGCTGCGCCCCGCTCACCAACGGCCTCCTCCACATCGGGCCGGCCCGGCTGATCCTCCACCGCTCCGAGGACATGCTGATCTGAGCGGATCGGCCAGCGCCTAGGCTCTCCCCCGACCCGTTCCCGCCCGGCCGCTGCGCCGCGACACCCGAGGAGGCGCCCGTGCCCTACCCCGGCCGCCCCCTGCGCGCCCTCGCCTCGAGCGTCCGCCACGGCGTGCGCGACGTCTTCTCGACCACCCGCTCCCGCCGCCGCGACCCGCGCCGCCGCTACAAGAACACCGACGTCTCCGTCCTCCGCGTCCGCCGCGGCGACGTCTACGCGCGGGTCAACACCGTCGGCCACACCGGCGAGCGCACCTTCGTCCTCGTCCCGGGCATCGGCGTCGCCGCCACCTACTTCGAGCGGCTCGCCCCGGCGCTCAACGAGTTCGGCCCCGTGCACGCCCTCGACCTGCCCGGCTTCGGCGGCGTCCCGCATCCGCCGAACGCCCGGCACATGACCATCGGCGACTACGCCGAGCTCGTCGGCGCCGTCATCGACGACCTCGGCCTCGACGACCCGGTCGTCCTCGGCCACTCGATGGGCACGCAGGTCGTCGCCGAGCTCGCCGCCCGCCGACCCGAGCTCACCACGATCGTGCTGCTCGGCCCGGTGATGAACCCGCACGAGCGCCGCATCCCCGTCGCGGCCTGGCGCTTCCTCCAGTCGAGCGTCCGCGAGCCGGTGCAGGTCGCCGTCCTCGCCGCCGCGGCCTACCTGCTCTGCGGTCCGCGCTGGTTCTCACGGGTGCTGCCCGAGATGATGCAGTACAGGATCGAGGACGTGCTGCCGCGGATCCGCGCCTCCACGCTGGTCATCCGCGGCGAGTACGACCGCCTGGTGCCGCGGGAGTGGGCCGAGGAGGTCGCGGAGTCGATCCCGCACGCGCGCGCCTGGGAGATCCCGGACGCCTCGCACTCGGTGATGCACGCCCACGCGGAGGAGGTCGCCCGGCTCTGCGTCGAGCACGCCCGCGCCCCGCAGCCCGACCGCGACGAGGCCGAGTTGCGCCGCTTCCCGGACGACGAGGTCGACCGCTCGCAGGAGGACGCGCCGATCGAGGATCCGCTCGGCGCGATCCGCGGCCGGGTGACCGAGCTCGCCGGCATCCTCGTCGACGACGACTCGCTGATCGCCGAGGGCAAGACCCAGCACGCCGAGGCGACCGACCCGACCGCCCTGCAGGAGTCCGACACCGACGCGGGGAACGGCGACTCCGGCCCGGACCTCTTCGACGGCCCTTCCGCCGCGCACTGACAGCGCCGCCGGCTCAGGACTCCTCG
The DNA here is from genome assembly GCF_013205025.1 of Rathayibacter sp. VKM Ac-2857. Lineage (GTDB taxonomy): Bacteria > Actinomycetota > Actinomycetes > Actinomycetales > Microbacteriaceae > Rathayibacter. Next base: position 898,439 of record NZ_JABMLE010000002.1, read on the forward strand.
CCCACGATCTCCTCGCGGATGCGCCGCAGGTCCTCGGCGAGCGCCCCCAGCAGGATCCAGTGCTCGGGGTGCGGGGTCACGATGACGAGCGGGGCGGTGAGCGCCGGCAGCTCGTCGGTGATCGGCTCCGGCTCGGGCACCGCGACCGAGGACTGCACGAGCAGCCGCAGGTCGTGCGCCGCCCGGTGCAGCTGCACCGCGATGTCGCCGATCGTCGGCTCGCCCACCAGGTCCTGGTCGTAGAGGTCGTGCACGGTGCGGGTCATCCCGCGCACCCGCGTCACGATGCGGGCGAGCCGCGGCGTGACGGAGTCCAGCGCCAGCAGCCGATCGCGGTGCGCGGAGCGGCGCGGATTCAGCCGCAGCGACTCCTCGCCCGTGGCGATGGCCTCCTCCGCCTTCGTCTGCATCGTCTGCAGCAGCCGCGCGTTGATCAGCAGCTCGCTGAGCCGCTCCCGGCCGACCTTCGTCTCGAGCACGTCGGCCAGGTCGTCCAGAGCCGCGGCGAGCTGCGCGGTCAGGTCGCCGACGGCCCGCTCGGCCGGCGCCAGCGTGATCGGCGGGACGATCAGCGCGTTGACGACGATGCCGACCGCCGCGCCGATCAGCGTCTCGAGGATGCGGTCGACGGCGTAGTTCGGCGTCACCGAGCCGACCGAGAGCACGAGCATCGCGCTGATCGGGATCTGCACGGCGGAGGCGGGCGTCAGCCGCACCGCCCAGCCCACCGCGATCGCGGCGACGATCGCGCCGAGGACGATCACGCTCTCGTCACCGAAGAGCGTGCCGATCAGCGAGCCGACGACGACCCCGATGATCACGCCCACGCTGCGCTCGAGCGCCTTCGAGAAGGACTGGTTCACGCTGGGCGCGACCACGAGCAGCGCCGCGATGGCGCCGAACACCGGCAGCGTCCCCGGGAAGATCAGGGCCGCGATGATCCAGGTGACGACGGTCGCCGCCGCCGTCTTGACCAGCTGCAGCACCGGCGGCCGCGTGTCCACGGTGAAGCTGGACGTGAGGCGCATGGCTCCACGGTAGCCGCGGCGCGAAGGCGCGGTCACTGCTTCGGCGCCGCCTCGATGCTCGCGAGCACCGCGCGCAGCCCCCGGGCGGCGTCGTCGCGGAGCGCATCGGGCACCGCGGCGAGCAGCTCCCGCTCCACGTCGAGCACCTCGGGGAACGCGGCGTCGACCAGCGCGGTCCCCTCCTCGGTGAGGGCGATCAGCGCGCCGCGCCCGTCCGCAGGATTCGCGGTCCGCAGCACCAGCCCGCGGCGCTCGAGCGCGTGCAGTCGCTTCGTCACCGCGGGAGCGGAGGCGAGGCCGATCGTCCGCAGCGTCGTCGGCGACTGCGGCGCGGCGAGCCGGCGCAGCGTCGTCAGAACGTCGAACTCGCCGCGGGTCAGCTCGAAGGCGGCGAGCCGCTCCTCGGTCGCCCGCACGAGCAGAGCGGAGGCACGGATCAGCCGCCCGGCGATGTCCACGGCCGTCGTGTCCAGCTCGGGCCGCAGCCGGCGCCAGCCCGCGCGGATCTCGTCGACGGCGTCCGGGGCGGCGTCCGGCGCAGGGCTCGACACAAGATGATTCACGAGTAAAGTATATCTGGTTCACCCGTGAACGACCTCTCCGGCCGGTGCCGCTCGGATCCGCCCGCCGACCCGAGGACTCCGATGCCCGCCACCCCCTCCCTCCGCAGCGCGCTGCCGCACCCCCGCGAGCTGGTCGCCTTCGGCCCGCACGACGGCGCCCACCGCGTCGCCCTGCGCGCCGGCGTCTCGATGGCCGTGCCGCTGCTCGTGCTCTGGGTGTTCGGCCGCACCGACCTCGCCCTCTACGCGACCTTCGGCGCCTTCACCGCGCTCTACGGCCGCCGGCACACCCACCGCCCGCGCCTGCTGATGCAGGCCTCGGCCGCCGCTTACCTGGTCGCGATGGTGACGATCGGCACCGCCGTCGCCCTCTCGCCGCAGCGCGACTGGCTGATCATCCCGGTGGTCACCGCCGCCGCCGCCGGCGCCGCCTACCTCAGCGACGCCCTGCACTGGCACCCGCCCGGTCCGCTCTTCCCGGTGTTCGCCGTCACCGCCTGCGCGTCGGTGCCGGTCGAGGCGACGCGGATCCCGGAGGCGTTCGCCCTCGCCGCCGCGTCCGCCGCCTTCTCGCTGCTCGTCGGAGTGAGCGGTCTCGCCGCCCCGCGCGCCCGCCTGCTGCCCGCGACCCCGTGGCGCCCGGCCTTCCGCGCCGCCGCCGCCCGCTCCTCGACCCGCGCCGGGATGCTCCGCTTCGGCGCCGTCGTGCTGATCGCCGGCGCGATCCCCACCGCGACCGGCCTCGGCCACCCCTACTGGGCGATGGTCTCCGCCGTCGCCGCGGTCTCGGGCGCCGACGCGACCGCCCGCCTCGTCCGCGCGGGCCACCGGATGCTCGGCACCGTCGTCGGCGTCGCGATCGCCGCCGCGCTACTCACCCTGCCGCTGTCCCCGCTCGCCACGATCGGCGTCGTCGTGCTGCTGCAGATGCTCGCCGAGCTCGTCGTCGGCCGCAACTACGGCCTGACCCTCGCCCTGATCACCCCGCTCGCGATCCTGATGGTCGAGCTCGCCCACCACACCGACGAGTTCGTCCTCCTGCGCGACCGCGCCCTCGAGACCGCCATCGGCGTCGCGGTCGGCGTGGCCGCCACCCTGCTGTCCCACGCGGTCGCCTCCCGCACCTCCCGCCCGACAGCCGGACGCTAGACGCCGAACCGCAGACAGCAGACAGCAGACAGCAGTACATGCTGATCGAGTAGCCCGCGCAGCGGGCGTATCGAGATCCACCCCCACCGAGAGTCGAGTCTGCAGACCCGCCGTGCTGATGACGGCGGGTCTCGATACGCCCCTCCGGGGCTACTCGACCAGCATGGAGGGACCCGGCGGGGCTACTCGACCAGCATGAGCGGACGCGGAGCTACTCGACCAGCACGACCGGGCGCCGCGCGTCCTCGCCCCACCCGGGCACGACGGAACCCCCGGTCGGCTCGCGCTGACCGGGGGTTCCGCCGGCGGGGGTCGGCGGGCACCGGACCCGATGGGCCCGCCCGCCCCCGCGGGAGACGCGCAGTCGCGCGGAGGTTTCCCCCCACCGCGCGACCCTCACGCCTCAGCTAGGCGACGAAGCTCCACTTCTGGTGGTTGCCTCCGTTGCAGGACCAGGTGCCGAGCTGACGACCCGCGGTCGTGCTCTCGTCGGGCACGTCGAGGCAGGCGCCGCTCGCGCGGTTGACGATCGTCTGACCGCTGACCTGCCACTGCGTCGTCTGCCCGGACGTGCAGGGCGCCTGCACCAGCGCGCCGCCGGAGCCCGAGGTACCGGACTGTGCGAGGCAGAGCCCGCTGTGCTGCGTCTGGAACTGCACGTAGCCACCGGCCGACGCCCGGGCGAACACGGCGTTCGACCCGTTGCCGCAGGTCCACTGGACCACCTTCGAGCCGGTCGCGGTCGAGTCGTCCGCGACGTTCACGCAGAGACCGCTCGACGCCGACTTGATCGTCGACCGCGGCAGCGCCGGGGCGGCGTTCACCGTTCCCGCGGCGGTGTCGATGACGACCCCGTCCACCTCGGGCATCGCGACCGAGGTGTTCGTCGGGAAGCGCAGCGGCTGCCAGACGTAGCTGGAGTCGTTCACCGCGCCGTTGTTCGCGCCCGCCCAGCGGTCGCCCATGTAGAGGTAGGAGGTGCCGGCCGTGCCGCTGATCGTCGCCACATAGGTCGGCTGCGAGCGGTTGCCGGTCGGCCCGCCGAAGTCGGTCGGCGTCGACCAGGGTCCGGTGATCTTCGTGGCCGTGGAGTACTTGTTCTGGTTCGGGCTCCAGCCCGTGGTCCCGGACGAGAGCGCGAAGTAGACGCCGTTGCGCTTGAAGATCGTCGGCGCCTCACGCGACTGGTTCTCCCAGTGCAGGCCCTGGAACGACTCGACGTTCGTGTAGGACGCGTTGAGCTTGAAGATCGCCGTCGACGCGTTCGTCGTGGGGATGGCCGTCGACGAGAAGAGGTACGCCGACCCGTCGTCGTCCTGGTACACCGTCATGTCGCGCGACTCGTAGCCGAGCGGCCGGAAGCTGCCCTGGTAGGCGTAGGAGCCGTCGATCGTGCTCGACGTGGCGACCGCGGTCCGGCCCTCCCAGTAGTTCTGCCCGTTCTCCCAGTGCATCCAGAGCACGTACTTCTGCGTGGCGGCGTTGTAGACCAGCTTCGGCCGCTCGATCGTGGAGACGTTCAGCTCCGGCGCCGAGTTCTTGGTGAGGATGTCGCCGCGGAACTCCCAGTTCTTGAAGTCGGTCGAGCGGTAGAGCGGGACCGAGATGAAGCGGTTGTCCGCGTCGGTGCTCTGCCCGACCCAGTAGTAGTACTGCCCCACCTTGAGCAGCCCGGCGCCGTGACCGTGGATCGGCTGGCCCTGGGTGGTGAGGAACTGCGTGCCGTTCGTGACGGTCTGCGGCGCCGCCGTCGCGGGCGCCAGGCCCGCGACCGCGACCAGCGCCGCCGTGGCGAGCGCCATGAGCGCCAGCCTGATCCGTCCTCGTCGTTTCGTCATTGAAACTCTCCTTCTCAGTTGAGGGTCATCGAGGGGACGACCCACGTCGTGGTCGACATCGCGGGAGCGGATGCCGTGAATCGGTTGCCGGCGAGCGCGACCGACGGCAGCGCCGCGAGGTCCTGGGAGGTGCCGGTGCGCACTCCCGAGGCGGTCGCGGTGGCGGGAGCGAAGCGGCTGAGGTCGTAGGTGACCGTCGCGGCAGCGGAGGTGTTGTTCACCGTGACGAGCACGACGCGCCGGCCGGCCTCGTCGTGGAAGGCGACGGTGTCGTTGTCGCTCACGCCGATCACCCGATAGCCGCGGCGGACGTAGCGGCTCCACTGCGCCATCGCCCAGAACTTCTTGTTCCGGGTGTAGTTCGAGAGGTCGGCGGAGGCGTTGTTGAGGTCGGTGTCGAGCATCCCCCAGCCACCGGAGTCGACCGCCTGCCAGTAGGCGAAGGCGCTCGCGCCCAGCCACTTCACGTCCCAGAGGATGTTCTGCGAGAGCGTCATGCCGCTCGCGTCGCCGTTGCCGTGCTCGGAGTCCCAGATCCGGGTGCCGCGGGCGGCCGTCTTGAAGCCGGTCCGATCGGAGCCCTCGTAGCTGTGCACGTTGTACTGGCCGACAAGCGCCCGCGTCTGCGCGGACCAGCTGTTCACCGTGTCGCGGCCGACGTCGATGCTCGTCTCGTCCGATGCGGCGATGCGCGTCGGCGAGCCCTGCCGCGCGAGCTCGTCCGCCAGTGCCTTCAGCATCGTCGCCTGGTTCGCCGGGAACATCCGGTTGCCCTCCTGGCGGTTGCCGAAGGTCCAGTAGGCGGCGCTCGGCTCGTTGACCGGCGAGAGCGTGCGGAACGGGACGCCCCACGTCGTGCGGAAGCGCTCGTTGACCGTCACGAGGTACCGGGCGAAGGCCTCGTAGCTGTCGGTGCGCAGGTTCTCGGCGGCGTTCCTGCCCCCGGTGACGCTGCCCGAGATGGTCATCCACCAGGGCGGCGAGTTGGCGAACGACTCGGCGAGGAACTCGCTCGCCGGGATCCGCGACTTGGCGGCCTGGAGGAACCAGCGCTGATTCGGGTCGGCGGACCAGTCGTAGGCCGCCGAGGCGGACGCGAGGTAGCCGGGAATGCGGGCGCGCAGATCCATGTGCCCGGGGTAGGCCGGGTTCTCGCCGCCGCCGATGTTGTAGCGGACGATGTTCAGCCCGAGACCCTTGTCGCGGTCGAAGAGTAGATCGGCGTAGGTGTCGCGCACCGCCTGCGTGCCGCCGATGCGGTGCGCGAACCAGCAGAGCGCCGTGCCGAAGCCCTCCCACACCGGTCCGCGCTGCCCGGGGTCGACGACCGCGGTGCCGGTGGCGGCGTGTGCGGGCGCGGCGCCCGACCCAGCGACCGCCGTGACCGCGCCCGTGAGCGCCGCCGTGCCTGCGAGGGCGAGAAGCCCTCTCCTGTCCATCGTCATGGGTACCTCCTTGTACCTGTGGTGCTCGTGCAGCGGCGCTCCATCGGCGTCTCCGCTGCACGGATGTCCACGTCAACATCAGTCAGGCGAACGTAGCATGGCAGCGCAACCATCTCCAGCCCGATCCACACCGCCAGCACCAGAAGCCTCGGACGGGGGTCACCCACGTCCGCGGCAACGTCGTGCCCGAGTGCCATGAGCGACGCGCGTGGAAACGACAGAACCCCCGGTCGGCTCTCGCTGACTCGGGGATTCTGACTGGCGGTGACGATCGCTCCTCGTCGAACTGATCGACGTACCGATGTTCCTACGCCGCCGTCGCAGGCACTTCCTAGTGGATGGTGAGATCGAATTGCTGAGCGACCCGCGCCAAGTGCGGATCGTTCTTCTCCACGGTCAGCCGCCGGCCCTCCGCGACCTCCGTACCACCGAAGATCGCCCAGCACTCGAAATCCCCGACCTTCGACATGTAGCGGATTCCCGAGTACAGAAGCTCACCGTCTTCATCCATCGCAACGTACGCGTGGAGAGCGATCGCACGCGTGACGAGACGATTCGCTCCCCGCACACGCGCGACATCGAGGTGCTCGATGCCGAGCGAGGTCAGGACGGGCGCCATCACTTCCGTCAGGTAGGTGTGGGTCTCGGTGGCCTCCACGTCGAGGAAGGGTGCTGGCTGCACCGGATGGATCGCCACAAGAGCGCGATTCATCCGCCACTCTGCAGGCACACTGCCGACCGACATGAAACCTTCGTCGCCCGCCTGAGAGAGAGCACGCATCCGTGCACTCGGACGCAATCGCGCAAGCGTCTCGGCGTAGGAGCCGCTCGGATCTGTCGCGGCGTACATCACGTCACCGCCGGGCACGTCGAAGCGATTGCCTGCAGTCGCGACCGCCGCGTCGACCGGATCGATTCTCGAGAAGTGAACGGGCTGAGATGCTCTCCCCACCCTCCAGAGCGAACCCGGGCAGTCGACCTCTGCCGGCTCAGCCACCGTTCACATAGGCGCGCGCCGCCGCCATCACTTCCCGGAAACGACCCTCTGAGAGCGCCTCAGCAGGAGCTTCGTCCTCGAGCTGAGGATTCATTCCCATGAACCACGCTCGGATCGTGTGCTCCCCCTCCACCGAGAGCAGAAGGGCGAAGACCTGGTAAGTGTTGCGAACGATCCGCTCGTCAGTCGGCCCCAAGCGAAGCTGTTCGTTCTCAACCCACCGAGAGATCGTCCGGACGTCTCTGCCCACGATGAGAGCAAGAAGATTCTTTCCCAGCGCGCCGGCAAGACGGCGGACGATGTCATCGGGACTGACTGCAAGCGCGTCAGTGTGGGCGCTGGTACGAGCGGCGTTCGTCCGAGCTGTGGTGTTGGGCACGGTTCTCCTCCTGTGGCGGCGCGGCATCGGTCGCCTGACCTGCTCGAAGCACCCCGTGGACATCATTGTCAACGAAATGTCCGACTGGAGTCAGCGTAGTTGACGGTTCTGTGAACCATATCTGTCGACGCTGCGTGTCGGGTACCCCCGTGAGAGCTCCGTATGAAAGCGGATTCCGTAGCACCCGCACCCGAGTCGGCTTCTGTCCCACCCGCGCCGACGGTGTCGCGCGGTCCGGGAATGACAGAACCCCCGGTCGGCTCTCGCTGACTCGGGGGTTCTGACTGGCGGTACCGGTGGGATTTGAACCCACGGTGGACGCAAGCCCACACATGTTTTCGAGACATGCTCCTTCGGCCGCTCGGACACGGTACCGAGGACGAGTGTACGCGAGGCTCAGGAATCCCGCCAATCGGCGCGGGAACCGCGGCCGAGCACGGGCGCCGGCCGAGCTCAGGCGGGCGCGGGCAGGAGGAAGGCGAGCACCCGCTCCCACTCGGAGACGGCGAGCAGGTGGCCGCGCCCGGGCACGACCTCGAGGCGCGAGTCGGGCAGGCGGGCGGCGTACCACTCGCCGTGCAGGCGGCCGACGGTCGCGTCGTCGGCGCCGTAGAGGAGGAGCGCCGGGGCGTCGACCGTCTCGACCGCGAAGCCCCACTCCTGCAGGGTGTAGCCGACGATGTCCGCGGCCTGGCCGAGGTTGCCCTGGGCGACGGCGCGCTCGAGCATCGCCAGGAGCCGATCGCGGACGCCGGGCGCCTCGAGCACAGCCGCATCGGCGGCGTCCCCGCCGAGCACGCCGAGCAGCGACTCGGGGCTGGGTGACGGACCGAACGCCGTGTCGAGCGCGGCGGCGAGGGAGCGGACCGCCTCGTCCACCGGCCGCTCGCGCAGCTGCTCGAGCATCGCCCGGTTCTGCTCGCCGACCCACGGCACGGCGTCGTCGGGGGCGGGGGTGCCGAGGACGGCGACGCGCTCGACCAGGCCCGGGTAGTTGGCCGAGAGGGCGAGGGCGACGCGGCCGCCCGCTGACCAGCCGGCCGCGGTGACGGAGGCGATGCCCGCAGTCGCGAGGTACTCGGCGATGTCGGCGGCGGCCTGCTCCGGGCTCGCGCCGGCACCGGCGCCGGCGGGGTCGACGTCGGTCAGCAGCGCCGAGGCGCCGTAGCCGGGGCGGTCGACCGACAGGAGCCGCACGCCGTGGCGGGCGGTGGCCGCGGGGTCCGGGTCGAGACCGGCGGCGCCGGGCGCGGGGTGCGCGAGCACGACGACGTGCTCGGCGTCCTCCGGGCCGGACCAGACGACTCCGAGCGCGCGGCCGGACTTGAGGGTGTGCACCGTCGAGGACATGCGCTCAGTCTCCCGCAGACCACCGACACCGCCCGCGCGCCGCTCGGGCGCCCGCGGGACTCCTCCCCACCGGGTCGCTCGGCCGGCTGTCCACCGTCCGGGCGCGGCGCGTCCGGGTGTCGGCGGTGCCCGCTAGGGTCGAAGACACGTTCGAAGGAACGCTCCGATGTCGGAGGCCGGCCGTAGCGTCGCCGGTGCTCCCTCGCTCCACCTCTGCCCCGCACTCCCCCGGCCCGGAAGGACCCCATGGCCTCCTCGAAGACGCGCACCGCCGCCTACCGCTGCTCCGAGTGCGGCTGGACGACCGCGAAGTGGGTCGGCCGCTGCGGCGAGTGCCAGCAGTGGGGCTCCGTGATCGAGAGCACCGAGCGCACCGGTCTCGTCCGAGCGGTCGCCGCCGTCGCCCCCACCGCGGCGCGGCTCGCCAAGCCGATCACGCAGATCGAGACCACCTCGGCCGCCCACCGGCCCACCGGCGTGGGCGAGCTCGACCGGGTGCTCGGCGGCGGCATCGTCAACGGCGCGGTCGTGCTCCTCTCCGGCGAGCCGGGCGTCGGCAAGTCGACGCTGCTGCTCGAGGTCGCCTCCCGCGCCGCCGCCGAGGGCCAGCGCGTCCTCTACGTCAGCGCGGAGGAGTCCGCCGCGCAGGTCCGGATGCGCGCCGAGCGCACCGGCGCCATGCACGACAGCCTGTTCCTCGCCGCCGAGACCGATCTCGCCACCGTCCTCGGCCAGATCGACGAGGTCCGGCCGGACCTCCTCATCGTCGACTCCGTGCAGACCGTGGCGAGCGACACGGTGGACGGCCTGCCCGGCGGGCCGAGTCAGGTCCGCGAGGTCGCCGCGACGCTCATCCGGGTCTGCAAGGAGCGCGCCCTCCCCCTCGTCCTCGTCGGCCACGTCACCAAGGACGGCTCGATCGCCGGCCCGCGCCTGCTCGAGCACCTCGTCGACGTCGTCTGCCACTTCGAGGGCGACCGCCAGACGGCGCTGCGCTTCGTCCGCTCCCTCAAGAACCGCTTCGGCCCGACCGACGAGGTCGGCTGCTTCGAGATGACCGCCGAGGGCATCGCCGAGATCCCCGACCCCAGCGGCCTCTTCCTCAGCCGCACCCGCTTCCCCACCCCGGGCATCTGCGTCACCGTCGCGATGGAGGGGCGCCGCGCCCTGCCCGTCGAGATCCAGGCGCTCGTCATCGCGAACGACGGCGACCACCCGCGCCGCGTGACCAACGGCGTGGACGCCTCCCGCGTCGCGATGATCCTCGCGGTGCTCGAACGCCAGGCCGGCATCCCGCTGCGCCGCTGCGACGTCTACGTCTCCACCGTCGGCGGCGTGAAGCTGATGGAGCCGGCGGCCGACCTCGCCATCGCCGTCGCGATCGCCTCGGCTCACGCCTACACGCCCCTGCGCGCCGGGATCGCGGCCTTCGGCGAGATCAGCCTCTCCGGAGACATCCGTCCGGCGTCCGGCGCGAAGCAGCGGGCCAACGAGGCCACCCGGCTCGGCCACCCCTCCCACCTCGACTCGAGCGCCTTCACCCTCTCGAGCGCGATCACCCACGCCCTGGTGCCGGTGCCCGCCCGCATCCCCGTCGGCTGACCGGCGCCCCGCCGAGCCGCCGCCCTAGGCTGACGCCGTGAGCAGCGACACCGAGCGGAGCGACGTCGCCCCCGCAGCGACCCCGCCCGCCCGCCGTCGTCGCTTCCCGATCCCCGCCCTGCTCGACCAGGCCTTCTTCGTCCTCGGCGGAGTCGCCGCGACCCTGCTGGCGGTCGTCCTCGTCACCGACGGCGTGCGCTCCGGCTGGGCCCAGATCGGCTTCTACCTCGCCGTCTGGGTGCTGGTCGCCTACCTGGTGCTGCCGCGGCTGCACCGCATCCTCACCCGGCTCTACGTGCCCGACTACTTCATCGGCCGCGCGCGCACCAGCGACGGCCTGCTCGGCGACCCGGTCAACCTCGCCCTCCAGGGCAGTGACGCGCAGCTCGTGCACGCGATGACCTCCTCCGGCTGGACCCGCGCCGACGAGGTCACCGGGCGCAGCAGCTGGCGGATCATCACCGCCACGCTCACCCGCCGCAGCTACCACCGCGCCCCCGTCTCGCCGCTCTTCGTGTTCGGGCGGCAGCAGGACGTCGCGTTCCAGCAGGAGGTCGCCGGCAACCCCAGCAAGCGCCACCACGTGCGCTTCTGGCGCTGCCCCGAGCGCTGGTTCCTGCCGGGCGGCTTCCCGGTGGAGTGGGTCGCCGCCGGCACCTTCGACCGCAGCGTCGGGCTCTCGCTCTTCACGCTCCAGGTCACGCACAAGATCTCGCCCGACACCGATCAGGAGCGCGACCACATCGTGGCGAGCCTCCGCGAGCACCACCCCGAGGTCGGCGTCGACGTCATCCAGGACTTCTCGACCGGCTACCACTCGCGCAACGGCGGCGGCGACTCCATCGTCACCGACGGCGACCTGCCGGTGATCGACCTCCGCGCGATCCTCCTGCCGCCCGGCGCCGCTGAACACGACGCGATCGCGCCCGCCGCCGCCACCGAACTGGCCGGCGCGCTCGGCACCTCGCCCGCGACGGTCCTCCGCCGGCCCGTCACCACCCACGTCGGCGCGCTGATGCTGGTCGCCCGCGGCCTCGCCTACGGGCTCCAGGCCGTGCTGCTGCTCGCCGGCGCCGCCTCGCTCGACGATCTGACCTGGCTCGACGGCGGAACCGCCACCGCGGGCGGCTCGACGCTCGACGAGGCCTCGACCCGGCCGCTCGCGGTGGGCGTCCTCAGCGCCGCGATGCTCCTCTGGCTGCTCCTCGGCGCACTCGTGCTCCGCGGCTCCGGGACGGCCCGCACGCTCGCCCTCTCCTCCAGCCTGCTCAGCACGATCACCGCCTTCGTCGCCGTGCTGCAGGGCGGCGCGGCGATCAGCCTGCAGACCAACCTCGGCAGCGTCGCCTTCGACATCCTCGTGCTGCTCGCCCTCTCGAGCCGCAGCTCCCGCGACTACGCCGCCGCGAAGAGCCGCCTCCGCGCCTCACGACGCGTCGAGGCGAAGAACCGGCGGCGCACCCGCGGACGGGCGACGATCTAGACCCCGCCGCCTCCGCCGCCCCCGCCGCCACCACCCGAGCTGCCGCCACCGCCGGCGCCGCCGCTCGACGAGCTCGACGACGAACCGACGTAGCTCGACGCGGTCGAGGAGAACGACGCGACGCTCCCGGCGAACGCCGCCGCCTGGAAGCCGGCCCGCCCCGAGTACCAGCCCGGGCTCTCCCCCGTCTGCTCGTAGGCCGTAGCGAGCGCCGCCGACCACTCCTTCTCGAGCCCGAGCAGGACGGCCCACGGCAGCAGCCGCTCCGTGACCTCGACGACCTCGACCGGTCCGACGCTGCGCCGGTCGGCGCCCTTCGGCGACTGCAGCATCGCGAACCGGTCGGCCTCGGCCAAGCGCAGGTACAGCTCGAGGCCCTTCAGGTGGTCCCGCAGCTCAGCGCCCGCGGCGGTCAACGGCACCTTCGCGAGGAGCACGCAGACCACGGCGCCGACGGCCACCGCCACCAGGACCAGGACCAGCGGCAGCGCACCGCCGAGCACCGCCCCGAGCAGCAGCGCTCCGGACACCACGGCGCCGACGGCCGCGACCACCGCGAGCAGGATCAGGAGCACCGAGCCGCGCACCGTCCCCGGGCGCCGCAGCCCCTCCTCCACGACCCGCTTCGACAGGCCCGTCTGGAACGCCGACACGGCCTTGCCGAACTCCTTGTCCTTCGCGCTCAGATCGCGCACGGCCCCCGGCTCGGGTGAGGCTCCGAAGGCGATGTCGAAGAACTCCCGATCGAGCGGAGCGACGGGCCTCGGCCGACCCGCACGCCGCGGCCCTGCCGTCCCCGGGTCGAGCACCCGGAGGAGGAAGCCCGGCTTCCTGCCCGAGTCCTTCTCCTCCACTCGGACCAGCCCGCGCACCGCCGCATCGAGGAACGCGGCGGCCGGCGCGCGAGCCCCCTTCCCGCGCAACGCCGCCGCGAGGAAGAGCCCCTCCGCGGGCGGCTCGTACTCGGCGATCACGGTCGGGCGCCCGGGAGCATCGCGCAGCACGGTCACCCGACGCCGGACGGCCGCGACCAGCACTCCGAGCAGCACGAGCAGCGACGCCAGCTGCACCCAGGCCCAGGCCGAGGCGAAGTAGCCGTCGTCGCGCGGCGTGAAGGTCCCCGGCGCGAAGCCGACCGCGACGGTCACGTTCTCGCCCGCCGCAAGGTCGGTGCCGCTCGCGGTCACCACGGAGCCGTCGCGGCCGATCGAGCAGCCGTCGGTGGAGCCGGCCGAGCCGCGGTAGCAGGACGCGGTCCCGGTCGCCGCCTCGGCCAGACCGTCGGAGAGCCGGATCCGGATGTCGTAGCGGTCGAAGGGCTGCCGCCACTGGGTGCCGTTCGCGTCCCAGTAGAACTCGTCCTCGCCGCTCCGCGTTCCGGAGCCGGGCAGCGTCACGTCGTGCTGGGTGTAGGTGAAGACGTAGGTCTGGCTGCCGCTCACGAAGCCGTCCGCGGCGCTCGTCACGAGGAGGATCCCGTCCTCGGTCTCGGTGTCGACGGGTCGGGTACTCCCGGTCTCGTCGGTCACGGACACCAGGTCGACGCCGGTCGGGTAGCCCTCGTACTCCAGCGGGATCGCGCGCTGCATCCCGCGGTTCTGGTCCTCTGGGAACTCGGCGACGAAGGTCTCGACGGTGGTCAGTGTCGAGCGCCCCTCCGCGTCCCGGCCCAGCCCGTAGTCGACGGCGTAGCGGGAGAAGCGGAAGTCGTCGACGCCGCGCGCGAGGCCGCCCACGGGAGCGGCGGCGGCAGGGTCCGCGGGAGCCCCGGCCACCGAGGGTACGGCCGCGACCGCCGCGGGCGCCCCCGCGAGCGCAGCCACGAGAAGCACACCCGCCGCTCCCGCGGACAGCCCGGGTCCGCGCGCTCCGGAGCCCCGCCCCCTCGGCGTGATCGCGGACAGGAGCCGGCGGAGCGTCCTCATCATGTCCGTGAGCGTACGCGCGCGTGTTCCGCGCCACCTCCCCCTGAAGGGCGACAGGCGGGACGGACTACTGCAGCAGGAACTGCGTCGGCGACCCCGAGGGGATCCCCGCGACCGACACCGACAGGTTGTACGCCGCGCCGCCCGCCTCGACGGCCTCGCGCCCGCCGGAGCAGGTGTCGGGCGAGGAGCGCGTGCGGTCCCAGGTGATCGAGCTGCCCGTGACCGAGGTGCCGGCCGGCAGCAGGATCGGGAGGTCGGACGCGCCCGTCTGGCAGTCGGTCGAGGTCCAGACCGGGTCCGAGCCGCTGCTGATCGTGAAGACCTGCCCGCTCGTCCCCGCGTCGATGACGCAGTCGGCGCTGGAGATGTTCGCGAGCGAGAGGGAGAGCTGCGGTGCCTCGTCCGGCCCGTAGCTCGTCGCGTCGGTGACGGCCGTGACCGCGACGGTGTCCGCGGTGCAGGCGGCGGCGTCGGCGGGCGGCGAGCCCTCCGGCGCCGTCGACGGATAGAGCGTCGGCAGCGCCGAGGCCGTCGGACTCGCGCTCTCGGCGGCCCCGCGCGCTCCCGCCCACGGCTGGAGTGAGACCACCGCGGCGATCGCGGCGATGATCACGAGTAGCGCGAGGATCAGGCCGGCCCTGCGCCGCCGGTAGACCCGGGAGGGCAGGCGGCGGGGAGGCGGAGTCACCGACACAGGCTACGACGTGCGCGCGCTCAGAGCGTCTTGAGCATGCGGGTGTTGCCGAGCGTGTTCGGCTTCACCCGGGCGAGGTCGAGGAACTCGGCGACACCCTCGTCGGGCGAGCGCAGCAGCTCGGCGTACACCTCGGGGTCGACGACCTTCTCACCGATCGGCGCGTAGCCGTGGCGCTCGAAGAAGCCGACCTCGAAGGTCAAGCAGAACAGGCGCTTCAGCCCGAGCTCGCGCGCGTCGTTCTCGAGGCGCTCCAGGATGTGGTGGCCCACGCCCCGGCCGAGCCAGTCCTTCGCGACGGCGAGGGTGCGCACCTCCGCGATGTCGTCCCACATCACGTGCAGCGCGCCGCAGCCGATGGCGGTGCCGTCACCGGACTCCGCGATCCGGAACTCCTGCACGGCGCCGTAGAGCACCACGCGGTCCTTGCCGAGGAGGATGCGCTCGTTGACGAGCGGCTCGCTGAGCTCCTGGATGAAGGGGACGTCGCTCGTGCGCGCGCGGCGCACCGGGTACTTCCAATCGGCCATCCGACAAGCGTACGGCCGAACGACGACGAGCCCGTCCCTCCGCGAGGAGGAACGGGCTCGCTGTCGTGCTGTGCGGGTGCTACGCCATCAGGTCGGGCGTCGCCGGGCCGGCGGTCGCCGCTCCCGCCGTCGCACCGGCGCTGATCGAGATCAGGCGCGGCGTCGTCGTGAAGACGAACTTGTTCTCGAGGAAGTCCACGTGCACGTGGTCTCCGGAGCCGAGCTGGCCGTGCAGGATCTGCTCGGACAGCTGGTCCTCGATCTCGCGCTGGATCGCGCGGCGCAGCGGGCGGGCGCCGAGGGCCGGGTCGAACCCGACCTCGATCAGCCGCTCCTTGGCCGACTGCGTCAGCTCCACCGTCATGTCGCGGTCCAGCAGACGGTCGCCGAGGCGGCCGATGAACAGGTCGACGATCTGGAGCAGCTCCGGCTTCGACAGCTGCGGGAAGACGATGACGTCGTCCACGCGGTTGAGGAACTCGGGCTTGAAGTGCTTCTTCAGCTCCTCGTTGACCTTGCCGCGCATGCGGTCGTAACCGGTGGCGTTGTCGCCCTCGATCTGGAACCCGACGGGACCACCGGCGATGTCACGCGCACCGAGGTTGGTGGTCATGATGATGACGGTGTTCTTGAAGTCGACGACGCGCCCCTGGCCGTCGGTCAGACGACCCTCCTCGAGGATCTGGAGGAGCGAGTTGAAGATGTCGGGGTGGGCCTTCTCGATCTCGTCGAAGAGGACCACGCTGAACGGCTTGCGGCGGACCTTCTCGGTGAGCTGGCCGCCCTCCTCGAAGCCGACGAACCCGGGAGGGGCGCCGAACAGCCGCGAGACCGTGTGCTTCTCGCCGTACTCCGACATGTCGAGCGAGATCATCGCGTTCTCGTCGTCGAAGAGGAACTCGGCGAGTGCCTTGGCGAGCTCGGTCTTTCCGACACCCGTGGGGCCGGCGAAGATGAACGAGCCCGAGGGGCGCTTGGGGTCCTTCAGGCCGGCGCGGGTGCGGCGGATGGTCCGCGAGAGGGCCGCGATGGCCTCCTCCTGGCCGATGACGCGCTGGTGCAGCGCCTTCTCCATGAAGACGAGCCGCGAGGACTCCTCCTCGGTCAGCTTGAAGACCGGGATGCCGGTCGCCTGGGCGAGGACCTCGGCGATCAGGCCCTCGTCGACGACGCCGGTCGCCTTGACGTCGCCCGACTTCCACTTCTTCTCCAGGCGCAGGCGCTCACCGAGCAGCTGCTTCTCCTCGTCGCGGAGCGACGCGGCCTTCTCGAAGTCCTGGTCCTCGATCGCGGCCTCCTTCGCGGTGCGGACGACGGCGATCTTGTCGTCGAACTCGCGCAGCTCCGGCGGGGCCGAGAGGATCGACAGGCGCAGGCGGGCGCCGGCCTCGTCGATCAGGTCGATGGCCTTGTCGGGGAGGAAGCGGTCGCTGATGTAGCGGTCCGCGAGGTTGGCGGCCGAGACGATCGCACCGTCGGTGATGGACACCTTGTGGTGCGCCTCGTAGCGGTCGCGCAGGCCCTTGAGGATGTTGATCGTGTGGGGCAGCGACGGCTCCGCGACCTGGATCGGCTGGAAGCGGCGCTCGAGCGCGGCGTCCTTCTCGAAGTGCTTGCGGTACTCGTCGAGCGTGGTCGCGCCGATGGTCTGCAGCTCGCCGCGGGCGAGCAGCGGCTTGAGGATCGAGGCGGCGTCGATCGCGCCCTCCGCGGCCCCTGCGCCGACGAGGGTGTGGATCTCGTCGATGAAGGTGATGATGTCGCCGCGGGTGCGAATCTCCTTCGTCACCTTCTTCAGGCGCTCCTCGAAGTCACCGCGGTAGCGGGAGCCGGCGATGAGCGAGCCGAGGTCGAGCGTGTAGAGCTGCTTGTCCTTGAGCGTCTCGGGCACGTCGCCGCGCACGATCGCCTGGGCGAGGCCTTCGACGACGGCGGTCTTGCCGACGCCGGGCTCGCCGATCAGGACGGGGTTGTTCTTGGAGCGGCGGGAGAGGATCTGCATGACCCGCTCGATCTCCTTCTCGCGCCCGATGACCGGGTCGAGCTTGTTGTCGCGCGCCGCCTGCGTGAGGTTGCGTCCGAACTGGTCGAGGATCTGCGAGCCGCCCTGAGGCTGCTGCTGCTCACCGCCCACGGCGACCTGCTCCTTGCCCTGGTAGCCCGAGAGGAGCTGGATGACCTGCTGGCGCACCCGGTTGAGGTCGGCGCCCAGCTTGACGAGCACCTGTGCGGCGACGCCCTCGCCCTCGCGGATGAGGCCGAGCAGGATGTGCTCGGTCCCGATGTAGTTGTGGCCGAGCTGCAGCGCTTCGCGCAGGGACAGCTCGAGGACCTTCTTCGCTCGCGGCGTGAAGGGGATGTGGCCGGTGGGCTGCTGCTGCCCCTGGCCGATGATGTCCTGGACCTGCTCGCGCACCGCGTCGAGCGAGATGCCGAGGGACTCGAGCGCCTTGGCGGCCACTCCCTCGCCCTCGTGGATCAGGCCGAGCAGGATGTGCTCGGTCCCGATGTAGTTGTGATTGAGCATCTTGGCCTCTTCTTGGGCCAGGACGACGACGCGCCGTGCGCGATCGGTGAATCTCTCGAACATGCTGTCACTCCCTACAGAACCCGCAGGGGTGGGCTCCGATAGCTCGACTGTAGCCAGCGCTCCCCCCGGTCGGACCCCCTGTTCGCCCTGGGCGTGAGGGGGGTGCCCGGTCGCGGCCGTGCGGCGGCGCCGACGTCCCGCGACACGTCCGCCTCCGGGCGGATGCGGCACGGTCTCCCGTGCGGGATCGTGACTCAGCGCTCTCGCCCCGAGAGCCTCGATCACCTGGGGGACCAGCACCACATGACACGACTCGCACCACCCTTCGCCCGCGGCGCCGTCGCCGCCACCGCCGCCGCTCTCGGCCTCGCGCTGCTGGCGGCGACGCCCGCCTCGGCCGCCGAGATCGAGGGCGAGGAGATCTTCGAGTACAACGGAGGCGGCATCACCGTCGACGCAGGTCCCGAGTACGCCGGCTACGACGTGTTCGTGCAGTCGCAGGTCCCGCGCACCGTCGAGGGCTACGAGGGCGGTGGGGTCTGGAACATCCGCAAGGCGTCGCTGGACGCTGAGGGCACCGCCCGCGTCGTCAACTTCGCCGGACCGACGAACCTCTACTTCTTCAGCCCGAGCGCTGCGCAGCCGGGCCTCGAGCTGCCCGAGCCCGATGCGAGGGCGGCCATCTACCGCGGCGGCGAGATCGAGTATGACGTCGACCCGGAGGCCGGCACCGCCGTCGTCGACGGGGCCGTCCCGACGGTCACGGCGCCCGCCCTGACCGACCTGCAGACGTACGGCACCCCGCTCACGCTCGCGACCGTCCAGCCGTCGAGCTACACGGTCGACGAGGCGTTCGACCTCACGTTCTCCGAGCTGTACTGGGCGGGGCCGGGCGACCTCGACGGGCAGGCGACCAGCACCGTCGTCTACTCGGAGCCGACCACCATCGGCACCGCGGCGATCGCCGGCGGCTCGGTCACCACCACCATCGGCGCCGAGTACACCACCGACCCGCACACGGTCGTGCTGCTGGACGGCTACGGCCGCGTGCTGTCGGCCGCGACGCTCGACGGCGGTGCCGCCGCTCCGGAGGCCGAGCCGACGGCGACGCCGACCACGACCCCCGTGGCCGTGGCTCCGGTCGCGAACACCGGATCGAAGCCGGGCGCGAAGCCCGGCGCTCACCTCGCGGAGACCGGCGTCGAGGCCGGCCCGATCGCCCTGCTGGCGAGCGGCCTGCTCGCCGCAGGCTTCGGCGGACTCGTCCTCGCCCGCCGTCGCCGCGTGAGCGCCTGACGCACCACTCCGGAGCGGAGCGGACCGGAGTGCGCGAGCACGCCGGTCCGCCCGCTCCCGGCACGACGAGGCGAGCACTGCTGGCGGTGCTCGCCTCCTCCGTGCTCCCCGGGCTCGGCCACCGGATGCTCGGGCGCCGGCGAGCGGCGGCCGTCCGCGCCGGCCTCGCCGCGCTCGCCGTCCTCGGGATCGCCCTCGGCGCCTGGACCGCGTCCTCCGACCCCGCCGCGCTCGTCGGTGCCGCGACGGACACCCGCGTCCTGCTGCTGCTCGGCGCGCTCGGCGCGCTGATCGGCCTGTTCTGGATCTCGGGCCCGATCGCCGCCGCCCTGCTCGCCCGGCGCACCGCGGCACCACGGGCGGCGCTCGCACTCGTCACCGCGCTGGCCGTGCTCGCGCCCCTCGCTGCGACCACCTGGTGGGTCTCGACCGTCTCGGCCCAGCACCGCCTGCTGACGGCTGTCTCGGCGTCGGGGCGCGGCGTGGAGCCCGTCGACGGCCGCTACACGATCCTGCTGATGGGCCTCGACGACGACCCGCTGCGCGACCAGGTCCTCCTGCCCGACTCCCTCACCGTCGTCAGCGTCGACGCGGTCACCGGGCGGAGCGTGCTGTTCGGTGTCCCGCGCACCGCCGCCAACTTCCTCTACCCGCCCGGCTCCGCGATGGCGGCCGCCCTCCCCGAGGGGACCCGCTGCCTCGCCGGCTGCGGGGTCAACCACACCTATCAGTACGGGCTCGAGCACCCGGAGCTCTACCCCGGCAGCGCGGACCCGGGCGCGGACGCCGTGCGGGAGGCGGTCAGCGGCTACACGGGCCTGCCCGTGCAGGCGACGGTCTCGATCCGGATGACCGGCTTCGTCGAGCTCGTCGACGCGCTCGGCGGCGTCTCGGTCGTGGTCGGCCGCCCCGTCCTGCAGGCGGGCGTGCCCGACGACGGCAGCGGGCGCCCGGTCGAGTACGGTCCGCCGATCGAGGCCGGCCTCCAGCACCTGGACGGCGGCGAGGCGCTCTGGTTCGCCCGCTCGCGGGTGAACACCTCCGACGCCGACCGCTCCGAGCGGCAGGGCTGCCTGCAGGCCGCGCTGTTCCGCCAGGCCGACCCGCTGACGGTGCTGACCCGCTTCCAGGCGATCGCCCGCGCGGGCGGCGAGAACGTCTCGACGAGCCTCCCCGCGGAGTCCCTGCCCGCGCTCGCCCGCCTCGCCGTCGCGGCCCGCGCGCACCCGTTCGTGCGCGTCGAGCTCGGCCTGCCGCTGACCCTCCCCGAGCAGCCCGACATCAACCTGGTCCACCGGACGGTCGCCGAGGCGATCGCCGGGACCCGCGAGGAGGACGCCTCGACGATCGAGGTCCCGGCAGCGGACGCCCCGGTCGAGGGACCGGCGGTGACCGCTCCGGCCGGCCCGGACGGGGCGGAACCCGCCTGCAGCGTTCCGTGAACCGCCGCCACAGATCTATGCAGAGGCATACACTTCCGGCATGAGCGACCTGGAGAAGCACCCGGAGGAGCACCCGGTGCCCGCCGGGCGCAGCACCGCCGTCGAGAGCCCCGCCGTTCCCAGCCCCGTCGTCGAGATCCTCGAGGCGCGCCTGGTGCCGCTCGGCGGACCCCGCGCGATCGAGGTGCGGCGCACCCTCCCCCAGCGCTCGCGCTCCACGATCGGCGCCTGGTGCTTCGCCGACCACTACGGCCCCGTGCGCCTCGGCGCGGAGGCGGGCATGGACGTCCCGCCGCACCCGCACACCGGGCTGCAGACCGTCAGCTGGCTCTTCGAGGGCGAGATCGACCACCGCGACAGCGTCGGCAGCCACCAGCTGGTGCGTCCGGGCGAGCTCTACCTGATGACCGCGGGGCGCGGCATCTCGCACTCCGAGGTCTCCACCGGCACCGAGCCCGTGCTGCACGGCGTGCAGCTCTGGGTGGCGCTGCCCGAGGAGGCGCGCCTGGGCGACCCGTTCTTCGAGCACCACCGCGGCGTCCGCGTCGCACTGCCCGGCGCGGTGGCGCAGGTCTTCGTCGGCGAGCTGCTCGGCGCCTCCGTTCCCGCGAGCGTGTTCACCCCGCTCGTCGCCGCGCAGCTCGACCTCGAGCCCGGCGCGCGCGTCGAGATCCCGCTCGAGGCGGCCTGGGAGTACGGCGTGCTGGTCGATTCCGGCCCGATCGCCGTGGACGGCGTGGACGTGGCCCGCTCCGACCTCGCCTACCTCGCGCCCGGCCGCGACGCGCTCGTGCTCAGCGCCGGCGACGAGGGTGCGCGCGTGGTGCTGATCGGCGGCGAGCCGTTCCCCGACCAGCTGGTGATGTGGTGGAACTTCGTCGGCCGCAGCCACGACGACGTCGCCGCCGCGCGCGAGCGCTGGCAGGACGACGTCATCGCCGGCGGGGACGCGGACGGCCCGTTCGGCACGGTCGCGGGCTACCCGGGCCGAGCCCTGCCCGCGCCGACGCTGCCGACGGTCCGGCTGAAGCCGCGCCGGCGCGCCTGAGGCGGCGCGCCGGCACCGGCCGGGTCAGGAGGCGCTGTCCGCCTTCTCCTTCGCGGCGCGCTTCTCGGCTGCCTCGCGGTCGGTCGCCTCGGCGGTCTCGCGGAAGGCGCGGCGCGGATCCTGCAGCGCGCTCATCGGCGACAGGTCGCGGCGCGAGACCGCGTCGACGAGCCAGCCCGCGATGATCCGCCACTTGCGGTCGAAGGTCGGCATCGCCGCCCCGTGATAGGCGCGGTGCGCGAGCCAGGCGGGCAGCCCGCGCAGCTTCACGCCCTTGATCAGCCCGGCGCCCTTGCCGATCCCGTACTCGGCGACCGTGCCGACGGACACGTGCCGGTACTCCTCGACCGGGCCGCCGGTGATGTCGGCGATGATGTTGCGCGCCAGCAGCTTGGCCTGACGGACGGCGTTCTGGGCGTTCGGCGGGTAGTACGCGGGCTGCTTCGCGGCGGTGAGGTCGGGGACCTGCGCGCCGTCGCCGGCGGCCCAGGCCGAGCCGACGGGCTCGCCGTCCTCGGTGATCACCCGCAGGCGGGCGTCGGCCATCACGTGGCCCTTCGGCCCGCGCGGCGCGTCCGTGGCATCGAGGATCGGGTTCGGCTTGACGCCGGCGGTCCAGACGATCGTCGCGGTGGGGATCCGCTCGCCGCTGGAGAGCTCGACCACGCCGTCCTCGCAGGAGGGCATCGTGGTCTTCAGGTGCACGTGCACGCCGCGCTTGCGGAGGTGGTCGAGCGTCCAGACCGAGAGCTCCGGGCCGACCTCGGGCGCGACCCGGTCGAGCGCTTCGACGAGGTGCCAGGTGACGTCGCCCATCGACAGCGAGGGCTGCGCGGCGAGGGTGCGGCGGCTGAGGTCGAGCAGCTCGCTGAGCGCCTCGACCCCGGTGTAGCCGCCGCCGACGAAGACGAAGGTGAGCAGGCGCCGGCGCTCGGTCGGATCGGTGGTCAGGGCGGCCTTCGCGATGTTCTCGATGACGCGGTCGCGCAGGTGCGCGGCCTCCTCGACCGTCTTGAAGCCGATGGCGTGCTCGGCAAGACCGGGGGTCGGGAAGGTGCGGGTCACCGCACCGAGGGCGAAGACGACGTGGTCGAAGGGCAGCGTGCGACTGGTGCCGTCGATCGCCGCGACCGTCGCGGACCGGTCGGCCAGGCTGACGCCGGTGATCGCGCCGCGGACGATCCGGGTCCGCTTGAGCGCCTGCACCAGCGGCACGGTGACGTGCCGGGGCTGGACGTGCCCGCCCGCCACCTCCGGCAGGAGCGGCTGGTAGGTCATGTAGGGGTTCGGCTCGACGACGGTGACGTCGATCGGCGTCGCTCCGCGGAGCTTCTCGAGGCCCCAGGCCGTGTAGAGGCCGACGTAGCCGCCGCCGAGGATGAGGATGCGCGTCGTTCTGGTCGCCGCCATGACGTTTCCCTTCTGAAGGGCCGACCCGGCAGGACCGGGCGCCCGCACCGTGCTGAGGACGCTCCGACGCTACGCCGGGCTCCGCGCGCGGACCAGGGCCTTGCGCGAGTCGCCACGGCCCGCAAGCACGGACCGCGGACGCTGCCGCGCAGGGGCGGCCTCAGCCGGCGGCGAGGTCCTCTCCGCTCAGGCGGCGCCGGTACTCGCTCGGCGACAGGCCCGTCTCCGTCGCGATGGCCCGCCGCAGCCGCTCGGGCGAGGAGAAGCCGGAGCGCCGGGCGATGTCGCTCAGCGGAAGGGCGGCCGAGTCCGGGGTACCGACGAGGCGCAGCGCGTTCTCGGTGCGGACATCGGAGATCAGCCTGCGGAGGGTCGAGCCGCGCTCGTCCGCCACGGCGCGCTGCAGCGTGCGCAGGCTGACCCGGCAGCGCCGCGCCACCGTGCTCGGGTCGAGCGTGGGGTCGCTGAAGTCGGCCTGGATGACCTGCAGGGCGGCCTCCACCATGTCGTGCAGTCCGAGGCGCTCGCGCGAGCCCTCCTCCCGCTCCGAGCCGAGCAGCCGCGCGAGGCGCAGGACGGTGCCCTCGAGGTACTCGGCCTGCACCGCGTTCTCCGGGTCGAGCTCGGCCAGGAACGCGCGCAGCATCGTGCGCGCGGTGGCCGTGGTCGAGGTGGCGGGGATCAGCCGGACCGGATCCGCGCGACGGCGCTCCGAGACGCCGTTGTCGGCGCAGAGCACGAGGAGGCGGACCGGGCGGGCGGAGCGGACGACGACCGGGTCCTCCGTGGAGAGCGCGAGCCCGCCGTCGTCGACCTCGAGCAGGTCGGCCGACGCGTCGACGGCGAGCGAGCCCTCCATCGGCAGCACGAAGACGGAGGAGCCGTCGACCGCGCTCGTCCCGGGCCAGCGGACGGCGAACGGCGTCGAGACGACGTGCAGCACGCGGACGCGCTCGGTCGCAGCGATGACGAGGTCCATCCGGAATCCTGTCGCCGTCGGGACCGACACGTCGACGGTGCGGCGGAGCGCGGCGACGCCCTCCGCGCCGCGGAGCCGGATGGCGCGGGCGCCGGCGCTGAGCGGGATGCAGAGCGGATTGCGGTGAGAGGGGCGAGGGATCACGGTGGCGACTCCGTTCGAAGGTGAGCGAACGTCGACGAGCGCTCGCCTTCGGAGCGTAACAAAACCTGAGGGACTCTCGCCATCCCTGAGCGAAGCTCGAGGAGTCGCTATTGGAGGGCCGAGGTGAGCCGCGCCAGATTGTCGAGGATGGTCGAACGCAACGGCTGCTGCCGCCACTCACGCAGCGTCAGCTCCCGGGAGTGCTCCCGGTAGTCCTGCTGCACCTCGCGGAGGTCCTCGACGAAGTCGGAGCCGCGCACCATCAGCGACACCTCGAGGTTGAGTGTGAACGAGCGCATGTCCATGTTGCTCGAGCCGATCACGGCCACGTCGTCGTCGATGGTGAAGTGCTTCGCGTGCAGGATCGTGGGCTTGCGGTACATCCAGATCCGCACGCCCGCCGTGAGGAGCGTCTCGTAGTAGGAGCGCTGCGCGTGGTAGACGACCGCCTGATCGCCGATCTCGGAGACGAAGAGCTCGACGTGCACCCCGCGCCGGGTCGCGGTCGTGATCGCGTAGAGCATCGCCTCGTCGGGGACGAAGTACGGGCTGGTGATGATGATCGACTTCTGCGCCGAGTAGAGCAGCGCGAGGAAGAGCCGGAGGTTGTTCTCACCGTCGAAGCCCGGCCCGCTCGGCACCACCTGGCAGTCGATGGTGTCCCGCGACTGCAGTGCCTCCATCGGCGCCGACTCGCGCAGGAGCAGCTCGTCGGTCTCGCTGTACCAGTCGGTGATGAAGATGGCGTTGATGCCCTGCACCACCGGCCCCTCGAGGCGCACCATCAGGTCGTGCCAGTGCAGACCGCGGCGGATGTTGCCGCGCTTGTTGTAGCTCGAGTCGACGACGTTCTGCGAGCCCATGAAGGCGGCGTTGCCGTCCACGATCAGCAGCTTGCGGTGGTTGCGCAGGTCCGGCCGCTGGTACTGGCCGAGCCACGGGCGCACGGGGAGCATGTAGGACCAGTGCGCGCCGGCCCGCTCCAGCGCGCGGAGGCGGCGGTGCGTGCCGGTGTAGTAGCCGGGGACGCGGATCGAGGCGATGTGGTCCAGCAGGATGCGCACGGTCACCCCGCGCGCGACCGCGCGGTCGAGCGCGTCGAAGAACGGGGCCGTCGTCGCGTCGGCGGCGAGGATGTAGAACTCGCAGTGCACGTAGCTGCGGGCGCGGTCGATCTCGTCCGCCATCGCCCGGATCGTCTGCTCGTAGCCGCCCTGCAGGCGGGCGTCGTTGCCGCCGACCAGCGGCATCGCACCGAGATTGCGGTTGAGCGTGACGACCGACTCGAGCCAGAGCGGCCACGGGTGGTTGCGGGCGACCCGGTCGATGCCCTCCGTCGACTCGAGGATGAAGCGGTTGATCTCCTCCTGCTTGCGCCGGCGCTTGCGCGGCAGCCGGTAGCTCCCGATGAAGAGGAAGAGCAGGATGCCCACGTAGGGGATCAGGAAGATCGCCATCAGCCAGGCGAGGCCGGTGGTCGGGCGGCGGTTGCGCGGGACCACGATGACGGCGATCACGCGGACGACGAGCTCCACGACGATGGCGCCGACCGCGAGGATCAGCGACCAGTCGGGGGTGCTCACGCGGGCTCTACGCGGCGTCGCGCGGGGGCAGACCGCGGCGGGCCCGCTCCTGCGCCTCGATGCGGTCGTAGGCGCGGCGCTCGTTGCGGTCCGAGCGGATCAGCGCGCGCATGATGAACCAGAAGAGGAGGCCGATGGTGACGGTCGGCACGAGTGCCCACAGTCCTTGATTCCACAGCTCCCAGTCCATGGGGGCGATCCTACCCGGGTCGGCCGGGAGCGGGCCCGGAGCGGCCGCTCAGCGCACGGTGCTCGTCAGCGGGTCGCTCGGCGGCCGGTTCGGCTCAGCTGCTCTCGATCGAGCGATTGAGGGCCGACGCGTCGGCGTTCAGCCCCTCGAGCTCGGAGCGCAGGCCGTCGTAGACCGCGACGTCGGTGTCGATCGCGGCGCGGGTGGCGTCGATCGCCTCGCCCCGCGCGAGCAGGTCGGCCCGCTCGGCGTCGAAGGCGGCGTCGGAGGCGAAGTCACCGCTGTCCGCCCGGGCGTTGAAGGAGTCGATCTCGGCGTTCAGCGCGTCGTACTCGGCGTTGTTGGCGTCGATGCGCGCCGTCAGGTCGGCGTACATCGCGTCGATGCGCGCGACCAGCTCGGTGATCCGGTTCTCGAGATCGGTGAAGACCGCCTCGTACTGGGCGTTCAGGCCGACCACGATCGAGCGGTCGGCGAAGTACTCGGCGTAGTGCGCCTCCAGCGGGGGCGGCAGGTCGGCGACCTCGGTGCCGAGGATCGAGTGCAGCTCGTTGACGCGCTCCCCCAGCCCGCCGGTGCGGTAGAGCTCCAGGCGCTCGGCGATCGGGCCGTCCTGCGGCAGCGCGGCGTAGGCCGCCTCCAGCTGGGCGCCGACGTCGGCCTGCTCGGCGGCGTCCATCCGGACCCACGCGGCGTGCAGCATCTCGTGGGCGGCGGTGACGTCGCGGATCCCGTCGAGGTCGGGGTTCTCGACGTCGGAGATGTAGATGTCGCTGCCGGTGTAGCAGCCGAGCACGATCTCGTCGGAGGCGCCGTAGCCGCAGAGTGCGTTGAAGCCGGTCGTCGGCTCCACCGAGGGGTTCGAGGCGTAGTAGAGCGCGCGACCGCGGGTGGACATCGCGGTGCGGTCCGCGAAGCCGGTGATCGTGGCGTCGGGGGTGAACGACTGCGCGGCCCGCTGGTCGGCCAGCGCCCGGCCGAGATCCGCCGAGTCGACGAGCACCGAGGTCGCGACCGCCGTGCCCACGCCGAACTGCGCGAGCGTGAGCACTCCCGCGACGACCGTCGCGACGATGCTGGATGCCCTGACCACGCCCTCGAACCTACTTGACCAGCGGGAAGAGGATGGTCTCGCGGATCCCGAGCCCGGTGACGGCCATCAGCAGCCGGTCGATGCCCATGCCCATGCCGCCGGTCGGGGGCATGCCGTGCTCCAGCGCGCGGAGGAAGTCCTCGTCGAGGCGCATCGCCTCGTCGTCGCCCGCCGCGGCCTGGAGGGCCTGCTCGACGAAGCGCTCGCGCTGCACGACCGGGTCGACCAGCTCGGAGTAGCCGGTGGCGAGCTCGAAGCCGCGGACGTAGAGGTCCCACTTCTCGACGACGCCCGGGATGCTGCGGTGCGCGCGCACCAGCGGCGAGGTGTCGACGGGGAAGTCCATCACGAAGGTGGGACGGACGAGGCCGCCCTTGACGAAGTGTTCCCAGAGCTCCTCGACGTACTTGCCGTGGGTGGGCACGTGCACCTCGACGCCCTCGCGCGCAGCGAGGGTCTCGAGCTCGACCAGCGGGGTCGCCGGGGTGATCGCGATGCCCGCGGCCAGCGAGAGGCTCTCGTACATCGAGATGCGGTCCCACTCGCCGCCGAGGTCGTACTCGGTGCCGTCGGCCCAGGTGACCACGTGCGAGCCGGCGACGGCGAGCGCCGCGTTCTGGATCAGCTCCTGGGTGAGGTCGGCGATGCTCGAGTAGTCGCCGTAGGCCTGGTACGCCTCGAGCATCGCGAACTCGGGCGAGTGCGTCGAGTCGGCGCCCTCGTTGCGGAAGTTGCGGTTGATCTCGAAGACGCGGTCGATGCCGCCGACGACGGCGCGCTTGAGGTAGAGCTCGGGCGCGATGCGGAGGTAGAGCTCGGTGTCGAAGGCGTTCGAGTGCGTGGCGAAGGGGCGGGCGGAGGCGCCGCCGTGCATCACCTGGAGCATCGGGGTCTCGACCTCGAGGAAGCCGTGGTCGACGAAGGTCCTCCGGAGCGACGCGTTCACGGTGGAGCGCGCGATGACGGTCTCGCGGGCCTGCGGGCGCACGATCAGGTCGAGGTAGCGCTGGCGCATCCGGGTCTCGTCACCGAGCTCGTTGTGGAGGTTCGGCAGCGGGAGGATCGCCTTGGCCGCGATGCTCCACTCCGACACCCAGACGCTCAGCTCGCCGCGCTTGCTGGAGAGCACCTCGCCGGCGACGAAGAGGTGGTCGCCCAGGTCGACGAGCTCCTTCCAGCTCGCCAGCGACTCCTCGCCGACGTCGCCGAGCGAGACCATCGCCTGGATGCGCGAGCCGTCGCCGGCCTGCAGCGTCGCGAAGCAGAGCTTGCCGGTGTTGCGCTGGAAGACGACGCGGCCGGCGAGGCCGACCTGCTCGCCGGTCTTGACGTCGGGCTCGATGCCCTCGTGGCGCGCGCGGACGGCCGCGATGGTGTCGGTGACCGCGACGGAGACCGGGTAGGCGCCGCCGCCGAGGTCGTCGCCGGCCAGCTCGATCAGGCGCTCGCGCTTGGCCAGGCGGACGGCCTTCTGCTCGGAGGCCTCCTCGGCGGAGAGCTCGGACGGGGGCACGGGGGCGCCGGGGGTGTCGACCATGTCAGAACGCGGGTGCTTTCGGTTGGAGGCGGCGGGCGCGATCAGGCGAGCAGGATCGGGCCGTTGTCGAGGAGCCGGGTGGAGCCGACGACCGCGGCGACGAGCACGAGGGCCGGGCCGCGGTGGTCGTCGTCGACCGGCAGGAGCGTCGCCGGGTTCGCGACGACGAGGTAGTCCAGCTTAACCAGCGGCTCGCCCATCGAGGCGGACTGCGCGGCGGCGATCACGGCGTCGATCCCGCGGTCGGCGGCGGAGGCGGCGGCCTCGAGCAGGAGCGGGATCGTCCGGGCGGCGCGGCGCTCGCGGGCGTCGAGGTAGCGGTTGCGACTGGAGAGCGCGAGGCCGTCAGCCTCGCGGACGGTGTCCACGCCCTCGATCGCGACGGGCAGATCGAGATCGCGGACCATCCGGCGGACGAGGAAGAGCTGCTGCGCGTCCTTCTGCCCGAACATCGCGACGTCCGGCTGGACGATGTGCAGGAGCTTCGAGACGACGGTCAGCATGCCGTCGAAGTGGCCGGGGCGCGAGCGGCCCTCGTAGAGCGAGCCGACCTTCCCGGCGACGACGCGGGTGGAGGAGGGGCCGTCCGGGTACATCTCGGCGACGCTCGGCGCGAAGACGTGGGCGACGCCGCGCTCCTCGAGCAGGGCGACGTCGGCCGCGAGGTCGCGCGGGTAGCGGTCGAGGTCCTCGTTCGGGCCGAACTGCAGCGGATTCACGAAGATCGAGACGACGACGACGTCCGCGATCTCCCGCGCCCGGTCGACCAGCGCGAGGTGCCCGTCGTGCAGCGCGCCCATGGTCGGCACGAGGGCGATCCGCGCCCCGGAGCGCCGCGCCTCCTGCAGGGTCCCGCGGAGCTCGCCGATGCGTTCGATGGTGCTGATCACCCGAGAACCCTACCGGCGGGGGCTGCGGGGACAGCGGCGGGGGTCACGCCCTCCGCGCCACGGCCGCACTGAAGCCGGGTCCACGAATAACGTGAGTCTTCTTCATCGAAGAGGGGGTGGCATGCAAGCACGCGACGGTCGAGGCTCGACGCTCGGCCCCGGACTGGGTGCGCTCGCGCTCGCGCAGGTCGCCGCCTCGACCGCCACCGGTACGGTACTGACGATCGCGAGCATCACGGCACTCACTCTGTCCGGATCCGAGCAGATCGCCGGACTCGTGCAGACGTCGACGGTCGTCGGCGCGAGCGCGCTGACGCTGCCGATCGCCCGGCTCGCCTCGACCAGGGGGAGGAGGACGGCCCTGGCGGTCGGCTACGGCGTGGCGATGCTCGGCGCCGCCCTAGCGGCCGCCGCGGTACTCAGCGGTCTGCCGGCACTCCTTCTCGGCGCGGCGATGCTGCTCGGCGGCGGCACGGTCGCGGGATTGGCGGCCCGGTTCAGCGCTGCCGAGCTCTCGCCCGGCAACGCAGCGCTCGCGATCTCACTCGTGCTCTGGGCCTCGACAGCGGGATCGATCGTCGGACCGATCCTCGCGGGAGCAGTCGCGACCTCCAGTGCAGAGGCGTTCCTGCTGGTCGCAGCGCTCTACGGCGTCTCCGCGGTGTGCGTGCTCGTCGGGCTTCCCCGTTCCCCCGCCCGATCGACGGTCGCGCCCGACAGCCGACTGCGCTTCGGGGATGTCGTCGCGGTCCTGAGGAGGTGTCCTCGCGCGCTGATCGGACTGGTGGTCTCCGTCTCGGTGCACGCGACGATGATCGCGCTGATGACCCTGGCTCCCGTACAGCTGCACGCGAAGGGAGAGCCGACCGCGATCATCGGGTTGCTCGTGAGCGGACACCTCGCCGGCATGTACGCGCTGAGTCCGCTGGTCGGTCTCCTGGTGCGACGCGCCGATGCACCACGCTGCGCGGCAGTCGGCCTGGGCCTCTCCATCGCCGCGGCCGCACTGCTCGGGGTCGGCGTCACTGGCGGGACTCCGCTCTTCGCCGTCGGTCTCACCCTGCTGGGCGTCGCGTGGTCGATCGGAATGATCGCGGGCTCGACGCTCGTGACCGAGTCACTGAGCCGCCGCGATCGGACAGCGACGCAAGGGGCCACCGATCTGGCGATCAACCTCGGTGGCGGGGCGGCGAGCATCGTCGCCGGCGCGGTGGTCGCCGCCGCGGGATACGCGCCCCTCGCATGGTGCTTCGCGGGGCTCGGCCTTCTCTGCATGGCGATGCTGATGACTCTCGTCGCTCGATGCCCGCTCCACGGCGCTCCCTGAGCGCCGGTCCGCGAGACGGCAACCCGCTTCTGGTCGAGCAGCCCGCGCAGCGGGCGTATCGAGATCGACCAGCCTCAGAACACGAGTCCGCAGACACGCACTGCTGATGACGGTGGGTCTCCTAGGAAAGATCACCCAATACGTATGGGAGAACCATGCTGATCGAGTAGCCCGCGCAGCGGGCATATCGAGATCCACCACCGTCAGAACGCGAGTCCGCAGACCCGCCCTGCTGGTGGTGGCGGGTCTCGATACGCCCCTGCGGGGCTACTCGACCAACATGACGCGGCGCAGCCGCGTCCTTTCCCACACCACCGAGACGCGAAGCGGCTTCGCCGCTCGATACGCGCCTGCGGCGCTACTCGACCAGCATGGGCGCGCCTGCGGCGCTACTTGACCAGCATGGGGTGCCTGCGGCGCTACTCGACCAGCATGGGCGCGCCTCCGGCGCTCCTCGGCGGGCGGGCGGCGTCAGCCGGCCGCGCGGCGGAGGGCGTCGTCGACGGAGGAGCGGACGAGGCTGGAGAGGAAGAAGCCGGGCTTGTCGACGCCGATGCCGGCGAGGAGGCCGGCGGCCTGCTCGACGATGGCGGTCGAGAAGGTGGTCGCGGTCGAGACGGCCTCGGCGTAGGCGGGGCGGTCCGCCTCCGCGACGGTGACCGGCTCGCCGCCCATCTCGACGACGAGGGCCTGCGCGATCGGCAGCACCGGGCCGGGGGCGGTCACGGCGAAGTAGGTCTCGGCGAGGCGGGCCAGGTCGAGGCTGGTGCCGGTGAACGTCATCGCCGGGTGCACGGCGAGCGGGATGACTCCCGAGGCCAGGGCGGGGGCCAGCACGCCGAAGCCGTGCTCGGCCGCGGTGTGCAGCACGAGCTGGCCGGGCTGCCAGGCGCCGGTGGCGGCGAGTCCGGCGACGAGCGCGGCGATCTCGCCGCCCGGGACCGCGATGATCACCAGCTCGCTCCGCTCGACGAGGTCGGGGATCGCGAGCACCGGGGCGCCGGGCAGCAGCGCGTCCACCCGCTCCCGTCCGGCCTCGCTCGTCGTGGCCACGCCGATCACGGCGTGCCCGGCGTTGGCGAGCGCGGCGCCGAGCACCGGGCCGACGGGGCCGGCCCCGATGATCCCGACGCCGAGGCGTCCGTCGCGGCGGGCGTCAGGCATACGGGTCTCCCTCGGGTGCGGCCCACGCGTCGCGGGGCGTCGGGGCGGCGACCGGGCGCCGTCCCCAGTGGTGGCTGGCGTCGCGCTCGGCCGCGGCGGTCCCCGCCCGGCCCACGCGCTCGAAGAAGGCGAGCCCGTCGGCGACGCTCATCACCGGCACCAGCGGCGTCACCGGGCCGGCGACCGTGTGCACGCGCGCCGAGGCGAGCCCGAGCATCCGCTGGAGCGGCCCCTGCTGCACGCCCACGCTCTGCATGCGGGCGAGCGGGACGACCGTGACGCGGCGCCAGACGGCTCCGCTGCGCAGGACCACGACGTCCTCCGCCAGCCGGAACCCGGTGCGCCGCCAGGAGAACGGGCGGAGCAGCATCGCCGAGCGGGGCGCGCTGGTGAAGCCGGGGGCGTCCCGGCGGCGGAGCGCGTCGCCGACCGGGGTGGCCTCCGACCCGGCGTCGGCACCGGGCAGCAGCAGCGCGAGCACGCGCTCGACCGCCGCGAGGTCGCCGACCGGCAGGATCGTGGTGTTCGGCTCGCCGTTCGCGCCGCGCGAGGCCGCGTGCCCAGCCCGGTCGATCTTGACCTGCCACCAGCCGAACGGGCGCCAGAGCAGCGGCTGGGTGATCTCGACGGCATGGATCCGGCCGGGCGGCAGGGTGTCGCTGCTGGTCGAGAGCACGCCGTAGCCGACGCGGACGCCGTCGGGCGTCGACGCGATCGAGTAGCGCAGCGAGCGGACGAACTGGCGGATGTAGTAGCTGCCGGAGCCGATCAGGCCGGGCAGGATCGCGAACAGCACGTAGGGCGAGCCGTAGACCGAGGTGAGGACCACGGCGACGATCGCCACCACCAGGAAGAGCGTGAAGCCACTGAACACCAGCGAGCCGAGCAGGCGGCCCGGTGGGATCGAGACGACCGACTCGGGCGGCGTGTCCTCGGCCGGCTCGCCGAACTCCTCGATCCGGCGAGCCAGGAAGCCGCCGGCCGGCGCCTCCCCCGCGACCGCCTCCCGCTCGCGCACGCCCGAGGCCAGCCGCAGGATGTCGCGGCGCAGGGCGTCGACGAGCCGCGAGCCGAGGTAGGAGAGCTGCACGTTCGCGTCCTGCCCGGCGACGCTGACCTCGAGCTTCGCCGCGCCGAACAGCCGCGCGAACAGCGGGCGCTGCACGGCGATCCCCTGGATGCGGTCGAGCCGCGCGCGGCGGTTGGTGCGGAAGAGCACTCCTGAGCGCACCTCGACGATCTCGTCGGTGATGCGGAAGGTGTGCATCCGCCAGGACAGCCAGAAGGCGAGGACGGCGACGGCGAGACCCGCGGCCACGGCGAGCAGCGCCCAGCCGATCAGCCCGCGGTCGATCAGCGCGTCGACCGGGTCGCCGCTCTCGTAGTCCCCCGGGCCGGGGAGGAAGAGCTCGAGGAGGCGCTCGCGGAGGTTGGTGATCAGGATGCCGAGGACGACCAGCAGGCCGATCCCGCCCTTGAGCACCGGGGTCGCCGGGTGCAGGCGGTGCCACTCGCCGTCGGCGAGGTCGGTCTCGATGCCGCGGACTGCCGCCGGAGCCTCGCTCACAGGCCGGCCCGGCGCGACTCCGCCAGCGCGACGAGTCGATCGCGCAGCTCCTCGGCGTCGCCGTCGACGAGCCCGGGGATGCTGACGCCGGTCGCCGCGGCGGCGGTCACGAAGCGCAGATCGGCCAGGCCGAGCGCGCGGGCGAGCGGCCCGCGGTTGACGTCGATCAGCTGCATGCGGCCGTAGGGCACCGAGACGAAGCGCTGGAACATGATGCCGCGGCGGAAGAGCAGGTCGTCCTCGCGCAGCTGGTAGCCGTAGGCGCGGGCGCGACGGGGAGCGACGACGAGCATCGTGACGGCGAGGACCGCGGCCGCGAGGACGAGGATCCAGGCCCAGTCGACCCCGATCAGGAGCAGGAAGGCCGGCACGGCGAGCAGCACCACGCTCGAGACCACGGCCGAGACGACCTCGACGGCCACGTACTTCGGCGAGACGCGCCGCCACGGGCCCGCCAGGTCGAGCCGGTCGCCACTCGGGGAGTCGGGCGCGGCGGGGTCGAGCCGGACGCCCTCCGGCTGGACGGCGTCGTGCTCCGGTCGGACCGCCTCATGCTCCGGCTGGACCGCGTCGCGCTCCTGCTCGAGCGCCGCCTCGCGACTCCGTGCCTCGCGGCGGCTCAGCGGCTCCGGAGCGGCCGAGGGGGTCGCCT
Source organism: Rathayibacter sp. VKM Ac-2857 (assembly GCF_013205025.1). Taxonomy (GTDB): domain Bacteria; phylum Actinomycetota; class Actinomycetes; order Actinomycetales; family Microbacteriaceae; genus Rathayibacter. The sequence goes on from NZ_JABMLE010000002.1 coordinate 932,277, forward strand.
CCTGGTCGTCGGCCATGATGACGTCCTCCCTGCCTGCGTCCGAGCGGGCGTCGGCGTCAGGCGTGGTTCACCTCGCCGACAGCGGGGTCGTCGTCGTCGGTCGGCGGGATGGTGCACAGGTGCTCGGCGACCAGACCGGCCACCAGCAGGACGATCGCGCCGACGATGGCGGCCACGTCCTGCCACACGGAGCCTAGCGAAGGCACCACCGGCCGGCTCAGCAGGTAGACGAGCACCCCGCCGGACGCCCCGAGCAGCAGCGCGCCGACGAGGCTGGACGCCTTGGCCAGCACCACGACGCGCATCGCGCGGAAGGGGTCGATGGGGCGGCGCAGCGTCCCCTTCGTCGCCCGGTGGATCGGGATCGCGAAGCCGATCACGAGCGCCGCGACCACCACGAGGGTGAGCGGGACGGTGAGCGGCGGGATCAGCACCGGGCGCCCTGCGGAGGCGATCGCCAGGTCGATCAAAAAGCCGGCGACGGCGCCGACGAGGGCCAGGCCGAGCAGGGAGCTGATGCGGGTGCGCTTCACGGAGTGCTGCTCTCGGGGTCGGTGCGGCCGGGGGCGGTGCTCGGTGCGGTGGGGGTCGTTCCGCGGGAGGCGTCTCCCGAGGACCGCGTGCGTCGCCACGCTATCGCCTCGGGCCGGTCGGTCACCCGGTCCGTCGCGCGAGCGCGAAGCTCGGCGATCGGGCCGCGTCCCGCCAGGACGGCGTGCGGCTCGACGTCGAGCCACGGCTCGAGCACGAAGGCGCGCTCGCCGGCGCGGGGGTGCGGGAGCGTGAGGTGCGCGTCATCGCGGGTCACCCCGCCGATCGCGATCACGTCGATGTCGAGCGTGCGGTCGCCCCAGCGCTCCTCGCCCTCGCCGCGGACCCGCCCGCCCGCGCTCTCGATCGCGGCCGTCGCGGCGAGCAGGTCGTCGGGGTCGAGGGTCGTCGATCCGATCGCCACGGCGTTGAAGTAGGCGGGCGCGGCCTCGTCGACGCCGTCGAGCTTCCAGGCCGGCGACTCGACGACCTTCGACACCGCGTCGAGGCGGAGCCCGGGCGTCGTCGCGAGTGCCCGGACGGCGGTCTCGAGGTGGGCGAGCCGGTCGCCGAGATTGCTCCCCAGGGCGAGGACGACGCGGCGCCCGGGCAGCAGCCGTTGCGGCCGGGGCCTCACGGGCGGACCCGGGTGATCTGCACGGCGACGTCGTCGAACGGCAGCGGGATGGGCGCGTCGGGCTTGTGCACGGTGATCCGGACCACCTCGGCGGCGGCGAAGCTCAGCGCGACCGCGGCCAGGCGCTCGGCGACGGTCTCGATCAGGTCGACCGGGTCGCGGGTGACGGCGTCCGCCAGCGCGATCGCCAGCTCGCCGTAGTGCACCGTCTCGGCCAGCGCGTCGCCGTTCGCGGCGGGGGTGAGGTCGAGCCAGACCGTGGCGTCGATGACGAAGTCCTGGCCGTTCTCGCGCTCGAAGTCGAAGACGCCGTGGTGCGCGCGCACCCGCAGGCCGGTGAGGGTGATCGAGTCGCGCAGGGCGAGCGCGGCGGCGTCGAGGCCGGGTCGGGCGGCGGCGGGGTCGGTCACGAGAGCTCCTCCTGGAGGCGGGCGCCGAGCGCGAGGGCGCGGGCGCTCGAGCGGACGTCGTGCACGCGGACGCCCCAGGCGCCGCGGTCGACGGCAGCGAGACTCAGCAGCGCCGTCACGTCGTCGCGGTCGGCGGCGGTCGAACCGGCCGGGGCGAACGGAGCGAGGAAGCGCTTGCGGGAGTGGCCGACCAGCACGGGCAGCCCGAGGGAGACGATCGCGTCGAGGTGCGCGAGCAGCGCCCAGTCGTGGCCGCCGTCCTTCGCGAAGCCGAAGCCGGGATCGAGGATCAGGTGCTCGTCGCGGATGCCCGCCGCCCTGGCCGCGTCGACGCGGCGCTCGAGCTCGGAGCGCACCTCGGCGACCACGTCGGCGTAGGTGGCGAGCCGGGTCATCCCGGCGCTGTGGCCGCGCCAGTGCATCGCGATGTAGACCGCTCCGCGCTCGGCGACCAGCGGGAGCATCGCGGGGTCGGCGAGCCCGCCGGAGACGTCGTTGACGACGACCGCGCCCGCGTCGAGTGCGGCCTCGGCGGTCGCGGCGCTCATCGTGTCGATGCTGACCCGGACGCCCTCGGCCGCGAGGGCGCGGACGACCGGGAGCACGCGCGCCTGCTCGGCGGTGGCGTCGACGCGCGCGGCGCCGGGCCGGGTCGACTCCCCGCCGACGTCGACGAGGTCGGCGCCGAAGGCGGCGGGGCCCTCACCGGAGGGACGGCTCATCCCGATCCCGTGCCGCACCGCGTCGTCGACGGAGACCCAGCGACCGCCGTCGCTGAAGGAGTCGGGGGTGACGTTGAGGATCCCGAGGAGGGCGGCGCGGTGGCCGGGGGCGAGATCGGTGACGGCGGGCCCCACGTCAGGCCTCCCGCGCGGCGCCGATCAGCGCGATGATCTCGGCGCGCGCGGCGGGGTCGGCGAGCGTGCCGCGCGCGGCGACGGTGACGGTCGAGCTCGCGGTCTGGCGCGCTCCGCGCATCCGGACGCAGCCGTGCTCGGCGTCGACGACGACCAGCACGCCCTCGGGCGAGAGGCCCGCGTCGAGCACGTCCGCGATCTGCTCGGTGAGGCGCTCCTGCAGCTGCGGCCGCGAGGCGACGGTCTCGACGACCCGCGGGAGCTTGCCGAGGCCGACGACCCGCTCGCCGGCGCGGTAGGCGATGTGCGCGACGCCGGCGAAGGGCAGCAGGTGGTGCTCGCAGACCGAGCGGAACGCGAGATCGCGGACGACCACGGTCTGCGTCGCCGGCGGCTGCTCGCCCTCCTCGACGACCGCGAAGGTCTCGGCGAGGTGCGAGGCGGGATCGAGGTCGAACTCGCCGAAGAACTCCTCGTAGGAGTCGGCGAAGCGCTGCGGGGTCGTCGCGAGCCCCTCGCGGCCCGGGTCCTCCCCGATGGCCGCGAGGAGCTCGGCCACGGCGGCCTCGATGCGCGCCCTGTCGACCGGCACGGTGCTGCTACGCCGTCGTCGGGCGCGGGTTGATCAGCGGCGGCCGCTGCGCGACCGGCTCGGAGCTCTCCGAGACGACAGCGCCGTCGGTGGCTCCGGCGTCGATCGGCGCCTTGGCCGGCGGCATCGGGATCGGCGGGAGGTCGGACAGCGGGCGCTTGTCGCTCGAGAGCCACTGCGGGCGCTCGTCGATCTTGCGGACGTCCTTGAAGATCTCGGCCAGCTGGTCGTGGTCGAGCGTCTCCTTCTCGAGGAGGTCGGCCGCCAGGCGGTCGAGGATGTCGCGGTTGGCGTTGATGACCTGCCAGGCCTCGTCGTGCGCCTGCTCGATCAGCTGCCGGGTCTCGAGGTCGACCCGCTCGGCGATCTGCTCGGAGTAGTCGCGCTGGTGACCCATGTCGCGGCCGAGGAACATCTCGCCCGAGGAGGAACCGAGCTTCACGGCGCCGACGGTCGAGGACATGCCGAACTCGGTGACCATCTTGCGGGCGATCGAGGTCGCCTTCTCGATGTCGTTCGAGGCGCCGGTGGTCGGGTCGTGGAAGACGATCTCCTCCGCGACGCGGCCGCCCATGGCGTAGGCCAGCTGGTCGAGCAGCTCGTTGCGGGTCGTGGAGTACTTGTCCTCCAGCGGCAGCACCATCGTGTAGCCGAGGGCACGGCCGCGCGGCAGGATCGTGACCTTGGTGACCGGGTCGGTGTGGCGCATCGCCGCCGCAGCGAGGGCGTGACCGCCCTCGTGGTAGGCGGTGATCAGCTTCTCCTTGTCGCGCATGACGCGCGTGCGGCGCTGCGGACCGGCGATGACGCGGTCGATCGCCTCGTCGAGCGCGCGGTTGTCGATCAGCTGCGCGTTGGAGCGGGCGGTGAGCAGTGCGGCCTCGTTGAGGACGTTCGCCAGGTCGGCGCCGGTGAAGCCCGGGGTCTTGCGGGCGACGACCTCGAGGTCGACGCCGTCGGCGAGCGGCTTGCCGCGGCCGTGCACCTCGAGGATCTTCTTGCGGCCGAGCATGTCGGGGGCGTCGACGCCGATCTGGCGGTCGAAGCGGCCTGGGCGCAGCAGCGCTGGGTCGAGGATGTCCGGGCGGTTGGTCGCCGCGATCAGGATGACGTTGGTCTTCACGTCGAAGCCGTCCATCTCGACCAGGAGCTGGTTGAGGGTCTGCTCGCGCTCGTCGTGTCCGCCGCCCATGCCGGCGCCACGGTGGCGGCCGACGGCGTCGATCTCGTCGACGAAGATGATGGCCGGCGAGTTCTCCTTGGCCTGCTGGAACAGGTCGCGCACGCGGCTCGCACCGACACCGACGAACATCTCGACGAAGTCGGAACCGGAGATCGAGTAGAAGGGGACGCCCGCCTCACCCGCGACCGCGCGGGCCAGCAGGGTCTTGCCGGTGCCGGGAGGGCCGTAGAGCAGGACGCCCTTGGGGATCCGCGCGCCGACGGCCTGGAACTTGGCCGGCTCCTTGAGGAACTCCTTGATCTCGTGCAACTCCTCGATCGCCTCGTCGGCGCCGGCGACGTCGCCGAAGGTGACCTTGGGCGACTCCTTCGAGACCAGCTTCGCCTTCGACTTGCCGAACTGCATGACGCGGTTGCCGCCGCCCTGCATGCCCGAGAGCATCAGCCAGAAGAACGCGCCGATCAGGAGGATCGGGAGGAGGAAGCCGAGCGCGGAGAGGAACCAGTTGGTCTGCGGGACCTCGTCGTCGTAGCCGTCCGAGGGGGCCGCGGTGGTGACCGCGTCCACGACCTCGGCGCCGCGCGGTGCCACGTAGTAGAACTGCACCTGCTTGCCGTTGTCGCCGTCGTCCTGCGCGAGGGTCAGGTCGACGCGCTGCTCGCCGTCGACGATCTTCGCGGAGTCGACCTTGCCGTCCGAGAGGAGCTGGAGCCCCTCCTGCGTGCTGATCTGCCGGAAGCCCGACATCGTGATCAGCGAGGACCCGATCCAGACCGCCACGATCGCGAGGACGACGTAGAGAATGGGACCCCGGAAGATGCGCTTGACGTTCATGAATGTTGCGGGCGCAGGCCCGGCACCTTTCTGACGAGGAAATGTGAGTGTCAGGCTACCTCCCGCTCTCTGAGCGGACGCCACGCGTTCGCCCTGGGCGGAGGAAGCGTCGGCTGGGCGCGGGGCGGCCTCTTCATGCTGATCGAGTAGCCCGCGCAGCGGGTGTATCGAGATCCACCACCGTCAGAAGCCGAGCCTGCAGACCCGCCCTGCTGGTGGTGGCGGGTCTCGATACGCCCCTGCGGGGCTACTCGACCAGCATGAGGCGTGCCCGGTCGCCCAGCTGGGCCGCTCCGGTCACGCCGTCTCGAGGAGGGGCTCCGGGTCGCGCAGGGCCGGGGTCAGGCCGCGGCGGCGGCGGGCGGCGGCCAGCACGGTGACGGCGAGGGCGCCGAGCAGCCAGAGCGAGAGCACCAGCACGGCGTTCGCGACGCCGATGCTGCCGCCGGCGATCAGGGAGCGGAACGCCTCGACCGTGTAAGTCAGCGGCAGCACGCCGTGCAGGACCTGGAAGAAGGCGGGCGCCGTCTCGATCGGATAGGTGCCGCCGGCCGAGGAGAGCTGGAGCACGATCAGCAGCAGCGCGAGGAAGCGGCCAGGCGCGTCGAGCAGGGCGATCAGCGCCTGGTTGATCGCGACGAAGGTCAGGCTGGTGAGCACCGCGATCCCCATCAGCGCGGGGAGCTGCGCCATCTCGACGCCGACGCCGAAGCGGATCACCAGCGCGGCGAGGACTCCCTGCGCCACGGCCATCAGCGCACCGGGGAGGTAGCTGCGCAGCGCGATCACGCACGCGGGCCGGCGGGCGGCGAGCAGGCGCTCGCTCAGCGGCGCGCTCATCAGGTAGAAGGCGAGGGCGCCGACCCAGAGCGCGAGGGCCATGAAGTAGGGCGCGAGGCCGGAGCCGTACTCGGGCACGCGGTTCAGGCGCTCGGTGTCGAGCGCGACGGGGGCCGCGGCGACGGCGCTGAGCGCGTCGGCCTGATCCGCCGTGTAGGAGGGTACGTCGGCGGCTCCGTCGGCCAGCTTCCCGGACAGCGTCTCGGAGCCGGAGGCGAGGGAGTCGAGGCCCGAGGCGAGGCCGCCGGCGCCGGTCGCGGCGTCCGCGGAGCCCTGCGCCGCTCCGGCCGCCCCCGTGGCGAGGGCGTCGGAACCGGAGGCGAGGGAGGCGGTGCCCGAGGCGAGCGCGCCGGCCCCGCTCGCGGCGGAGTCGAGGCCGCTCGTCAGCGGGCCGACGCTGCCGGCGAGAGTGCCGGTGCCGGCGGCGACCTGCGCCGCTCCGGAGTCGAGGGACACGGCGCCGGTCGCGAGGGACTGCGCGCCGGCGCTGAGCGACTGCGCGCCGGAGTCGGCCGTCGCGGCTCCGGTGGCGAGCGACTGCACGCCGGTCGTGAGATCGGCGGCCCCGGAGGACACGGAGGTGGCGCCCGCGGCGAGCGCGGTCAGCCCGCCGGAGGAGTCGCCGACGAGCGCCGACGACCCGGCGGCGAGGGTCTGCGCGCCCTGGTCCGCGGCGGTCGCACCGGCCGAGACGCCGGCGGCCCCGGTCTCCAGCTGCGTGAGGAGCGCGATCCGCTCGGGGTCCGTGAGGGTGCTGTAGCCCGCGATCAGCGACTGGAGACCGCCGTCGACCGTCGCCGCTCCCGCGGCCAGGGCAGGAGTGCTCGCGGCGAGCGCCGCCGAGCCGTCGCGCAGCGTCCCGGCTCCGGCGAGCGCCGCCGTCGCGCCGTCGGAGACGGAGGACGCGCCCTCGGCGAGGGACTGCGCGCCGGTCGCGGCCGTCGCCGCCCCTGCGGACAGAGCGGCGGTGCCGGTGGCGAGGCTCGCCGCTCCGGTCGCCAGGTCCGATGCTCCGCCGTCGAGGGTCCGGGCGCCCGAGGCGACCGACTGCGCGCCGGTGTTCAGCGCGGCGGCGGACGACGGCAGCGCGGCCGTCCCGTCGGCCAGCTGCTGCAGCCCGGAGGAGAGGGTCGCCGCGCCGTCCGCGGCGGAGTCGGCGCCGGAGCGGAGCGAGTCCGCCCCGGTCGAGAGCTGCGCCGTGCCGTCCTGCAGCTGCTCCAGGCCGACGACGAGCTCGTCCGAGCCGCTCGACGCGGTGTCCGCGCCGTCGGCGAGCTGCGTCGCGCCGTCGGCGGCCTGCTCGAGGCTGTCGTGGACGTCCGTGAAGCCGACGTAGACGTTCTTCAGGTAGCTCTCGCCGACCTGCTTCTCGAGGGTCTGGGTGACGGTGCTGCCGATCGTCGCGGCGATGTTGCCGACGATCAGGTTGGCGCCGTCGTTCGTCGCGATCGTCAGCCGGGCCGCGGTCGCCGCCGACGGGTCGTCTCCGCCGACCGAGGCGACGTCGGCCGAGAAGCCGGCGGGAACGGTCAGCACCGCGTAGACGGCGCCGGAGGCGAGCTCGCTCGCGGCCTCGTCGGCGTCGGTCCGCGTCCAGTCGAAGTTCGAGGCGGAGGTGCTCGACGTCAGCTCGTCGGTCAGCGCGTCGCCGAGCGCCAGGGCCGAGCCGTCGGAGGCGGTCGCGCCGGTGTCCTCGTTCACGATCGCCGCGGGGACGGTGTCGAGGTGGTGGGTCGGGTCGAGGTTCGCCGAGGTCAGCAGTCCCGCGTAGATCAGCGGGATGAGCGCGATGGCGGAGAAGACGACGACGAGGCGCGGGGAGACCGAGCGCAGACGGTGGAGGAGCCGGGGTGAGCGGCGGGCGGCGGAGGCGGGCATGGTCCTTCTACTTCGAGGAGTCGGTGACGAGGGTGGTGAGCCGCGGCGTCGCGACTCCGGTGACGAGGAGCTCGGCGATCTCGGCCGAGGCGGCGGCGGCGGAACGGCGGTCGTCGCCGTCGAGCAGCCAGCCGACGACGAGCCAGACGGTCCCGGCGGCGAGGAAGACAGCGAAGCGCTCCACTCGGGCGCGGTCCCCCGCCTCCTGCGCGGCCAGGGGCGAGAAGGTGAGCAGCCGCTGCGCGAGGAAGGCGACGACCGATTCCTGGACGGAGCGGGCGGTGCCTCCGCTCAGCGCGCGGCGGTAGAAGTCGGCGTGCTCGAGGAGTCCCGAGAGCAGGCCGCGCACGACACGGGGCACCGCGGTCTCCCAGACGTCCTGCGGCGAGGGCGGCACGACCTCGGCGAACAGCGCGTGCATCCGCTCGAGCGCGGCGGCCTCGACCAGCGAGGGGACGTCGCCGAAGTGCTGGTAGAAGGTCGGCCGGCTGACGCGGGCGGCGGTGCAGAGCTCGGTGATCGACGGCTGGTCGTCGCCCGGGTGGTCGAGCGCGGCGGTGATCGCGGCGATCAGCTGCTCGCGGGAGCGGGCGAGGCGGGGGTCGGTCATGTCGCCTCCTTTACGTTCGTAATTTACATTACATCCGTAAAGGAGCCGGGGGAAGGCATCTCTCCATTGCTGACGACGCGGGGTCTCGATACGCCCCTCCGGGGCTACTCGACCAGCATGGGGAGACACAGCAGCTCGCCCGTTCCTTGTTGATCGAGTAGCCCGCGCAGCGGGCGTATCGAGATCCGCCGTTGCCAGAAGTCGAGTCTGCAGCCCTCCCTGCTGATGACGGCGGGTCTCGATACGCCCCTGCGGGGCTACTCGACCAGCATGCGTGCGGGCGTCTCTTCCAAGTAGATCCACCGTGGCCAGCGGTCGGGTCTCACGCTCCGTCGGGCTCGTCGGCGAGGATCGCCGCGATCTCGGTGGTGTCGATCACGAGGGCCCCGTGCGGGGTCAGGCCGGGGCTCTTCGGCGTCGGCACGGGCAGGCGGACCAGCAGTGCGCCGGGGTCGACGCTGAAGCGGCCGCTCGTGGTCCGGCCGATCGGGTCGCCGTCGAGCTCGGCGAGCACGGGCTGGTCGAGCTCGAAGGAGAACTCGCGCCCGGGCCACTGGTGCAGGGACGCCAGACCGTTGCGGTTGCCCGTCGCCACGTCGAGGGCGAGGCCGAAGCGGCGGCGCAGCAGCACCAGCTCGAGGTCCCCGTCGTCGAGCACCGCGCCGGCGGCGAGCTCGATGTTCGCCACGACCGAACTGCAGTTGCAGGCCAGCACCATCAGGGTGCGGGTCGGCGGCTCCGGCTTCCCATCGATCGTCAGCGTCACCTCGAAGCCGGCCTTGAACATCACCTCGGCGCCCGCCGCGACGTAGGCGCCCCAGCCCACGCGCTTCTTCAGCTCGTCATCGGTCTTGTCCATGATCTCGGCGTCCAGGCCCACGCCGCCCATCACCATGAAGACGCGCTCCTCGCCGTCGTCGAAGGTCGCCGTCCCGACGTCGATCGCCCGGTCCTGCCCGAGCAGCGCGATCTCGACCGCATCGGCGAGCGAGCCGAGCGGGATGCCGAGGTTGCGGGCGAGCAGGTTGCCGGTGCCGCTGGGCAGCAGGCCGTACGGGACGGAGGTGCCGCGCAGCACCGAGGCGACCGCGCGAACGGTGCCGTCGCCGCCCATCGCGCAGACGAGGTCGGCGCCCGACTCCAGCGCGGCCCGCGCGGCTCCGGCTCCGGAGTCGTCGACGCTGGTCTCGAACCAGAGCGGCTCGCGCCAGCCGGCGCGGCGGGCGACCGTGGCGACCACGTCCTGCGCGGCGCCGACGTCGTCGAACTTGCTCGGGTTGATGACGACGGCGACCACGGGTCGCGGTGCCGTGGATCTCGCGGAAGGGGCTCTCACGCTCTCAGTCTGCTGTGCCGCGCGCAGCGTCCCGCACCGTGCGCCGCTCGAGGGTCGCCGCCGCCTCCGACGCGAGGACCGCCCCGAGCTCGGCCGAGAGGGTCGCGGGCAGGGTCGGCGGGGCGTCCCAGCGCGGGCCGGCGAGCAGCACACCGCCGCGCTCGCTCGAGCGCCAGAGGGCGTCGACACTGCCGGTGACGAAACCGCGGATCCGCGCGGCGGACCGGGCATCGACCCCCTCCGCCGTCGCGAGATCGACCAGGTGCCGGTAGGCGATCCCTCCGAAGAGCGCGCCGTCGCCCGCGCCCTGGTCGATGAACACGCCGTCGGGAGCGAGGCGCGTGAGCAGGTCGTCCGCGGTCCGGGAGGCGTGCGCGAGCAGCCGCGCATCCGGACGCAGGCGGTGCAGCGCCAGCGCCGCGCCGATGTAGACACCGTGGTTGTAGCTGAACGCCCAGTCGTCGCGGGCCGAGCCGCCCTCGCGGCCGATGCCGTCGGCGACGAAGCCGGTGTCGTCGTCGCGCAGCCGCACGTGCAGCCAGTCGAACGCGGTGCGGGCCAGCTCCTCGCGGCCGTCCGGACGGATCCGCTCGAGCCGCGCACCGAGGATCGCGAACGGCCCGTTCGCCGGCGCGTTCTTGTAGTCGAGCTGCCGACGGCGCCAAGCGAGGCTCGCGCCGTGCCGGAGGTTCCAGCCGCGCTCGACCGCGAAGCGCCAGAGCCGGTCGGCGCGGTCGAGCCAGCGCCCCTCCCCTGTCGCCTCGCCGAGGCGGGCGAGCGCGCCGCCGAGCCACATCATGTCGTCGAAGTAGCCGTTGACCAGCCGGCCGCCGTTGCGGAGCCGGACGGCGCGGTGGATCCGCGCGGCGCGCTCGAGGTGCTCGGTGTCTCCGGTGCGCTCGAACGCGTCGACCGCGGCGTCGATCGCGTGCGCGAGCCACCAGTAGTTGAACTCGAGATCGGCGCGCAACGACGTCGGATAGCTCATGTGGTAGCCGAGGACCGGCACCGCGAAGAGCCGCTCGAGGCTCGACTGCGCGGCGTCCGCGCGGGCGTCGGCCCCGGGCCGGTCAGGCGTAGACGTGGGGAGCGAGGATCGCGACATCGCGGAGGTTGCGGTAGCGCTCGGCGTAGTCGAGGCCGTAGCCGATGACGAAGTCGTTCGGGATGTCGAAGCCCACGTAGGCGACGTCGACCTCGACCTTGGCGGCGCGGGGCTTGCGGAAGAGCGCGCAGATCTCGACCGACTCGGCGCCGCGGCTGCGCAGGTTGCCCTGCAGCCAGGAGAGCGTGAGGCCGGAGTCGATGATGTCCTCGACGATGAGGACCTTGCGGTCGGTGATGTCGGTGTCGAGGTCCTTGAGGATCCGCACCACGCCGGAGGACTTCGTGCTGCTGCCGTAGGAGGAGACGGCCATCCAGTCCATCACGATGTCGAGCTTGAGCTCGCGGGCGAGGTCCGCCATCACCATGACGGCGCCGCGGAGCACCCCCACGATGAGCAGGTTCTCGCCGGCGTAGTCGCGCTCGATGGCGCGGGCCAGGTCGCGGATCCGCTCGTGGATCTCGGCCTCGGTGAAGAGGACCTCGGTGATGTCGTCGGCGATGTCGGCTGCTTCCACCCGGCCACTCTACGGGCGGGGGCACCGTGCTCCCCTCCGCGAGATGCCACTTGTGCACGCCTTTCACGGCGTGTCGCGTGCACAAGTGGCATCTCGCGGCGGGGAGATCACACGGGGGCGAAGACGAGAGTGGGGCCCTCTCGGGTCGCGCGGACGCCGGGGAGGTCGACGCCCTTCTGGCCGTGCCAGTCGGTGACGAGGGCGGCGACGGCGAGGGTCTGCGCGCGGGAGAGGGCGACGCCGAACTCGTTCTGCACGACGAGGCGGATGATGCGCTGGCGGAGCGCCGGCGGGTCGGCGGCGAGGCCGCGCGCATCGACCGTGACGTGGCCGTCGTCGTTCTGGCCGACGAGCTCGAGCGCCCAGTCGAGCGCCATCGCGTCGAGCGCGTCGCCGTCCTCGCGGAGCTGGTCGGCCGTGCGGGCGAGCGCCTCGGCGACTCCGGGGCCGAGCTCGTCCTCGAGCACCGGCAGCACCGAGCGGCGGACGCGGACGCGGGTGTAGCGCGGATCGTCGTTGTGCGGGTCGTGCCACGGCTCCAGGCCCGCGTCGGCGCAGGCCGCACGGGTGCTCGTGCGCCGGATCCCGAGCAGGGGACGCCGCAGCACCCCGCTCACGGCCGCCATGCCGTGCAGGCTCGCGGCGCCCGCGCCCCGGGCCAGCCCGAGGAGCACCGTCTCGGCCTGGTCGTCGAGCGTGTGGGCGAGGAGGACCGCCGCGGCACCCGTCGCCTCGACCGCGTCGTCGAAGGCGCGGTAGCGGGCCGTGCGGGCCGCCGCCTCCGGACCGTCTCCGTCCGGCAGCACCGACACGACCTCGCGCAGCACGGGGGCGAGACCGAGGGCGTGCGCCTGCTGCGCCGCGCGTCGCGCGACCTCCGCCGATCCGTCCTGCAGCCCGTGGTCGACGATCACCGCGCCGGCCCGCCGACCGCCGCGCTCGGCCTCGAAGGCGACCGCGGCCGCGAGGGCCAGCGAGTCGGCTCCCCCGCTCAGGGCGACGAGCACCAGGGCGCCGGGCTCGAGCTCGTCGAGGCTCGCGCGCACCGCGCGCCGGATGTCGGCGACGGCGGGAGTCAGGCGGGGGCGATCGGGCACATCAAGTAACGTTAGGCCAGCGATCCGGCCTGCGAGCGCGCGCGTCCGCACGCGCTCCCGGAGCCGGTCCGACCCGCCGATGCGCCGCCCGCGGCGCCACCGACTCAAGGAGCGAACATGGCCGCATACGACGTCGTCGTAGAGATCCCCAAGGGCAGCCGCAACAAGTACGAGGTCGACCACGAGACCGGTCGCGTCTACCTCGACCGCGTGCTCTTCACCTCCTTCGTCTACCCGACGGACTACGGCTACTTCGAGAACACCCTCGGCCTCGACGGCGACCCCGTCGACGCGCTGGTGCTGCTCGAGTACCCCGTCTTCCCGGGCGTGGGCGTCTCCGTCCGCCCGGTCGGCGTGCTCAACATGAGCGACGAGGCCGGCTCCGACGCCAAGGTGATCGTGGTCCCCGCCAAGGACCCGCGCTGGCAGCACATCCAGGACATCGCTGACGTCCCGGAGCAGACCAAGAACGAGATCAAGCACTTCTTCGAGCGCTACAAGGACCTCGAGCCCAACAAGTGGGTCAAGGTCGAGGCCTGGGGCGACGCGGCCGAGGCCGAGCAGATCGTCCAGGACGGCATCAAGAAGCTGGCCGAAGAGGGCCACTGACCCTCACGGGTCCGTGACCGACGGAACCCGCCCCGTCGAGTCGACCGGCTGCTGCCGGCGCCTCGAGGGGGCGGGTTCTCGTGTCTTCGGGCGGCGCTGTTGGGGCGGTGCTACGCCGTCGGGCGGCCGACCATGCCGGTCGGGGTGCCCCAGATCGAGTGCACGCGCACCGGCGAGTTCGGGTTCGGCGCCTCGATCATCTGGCCGTCGCCGAGGTAGATCGCCACGTGGTAGTAGTCGCCGGGCGAGTCCGACCAGAAGAGCAGGTCGCCTCGCTGGCGCTGGCTGTAGGGGACGAGCTTGCCCTCGCTCGCCATGGTGTTGTACTGGTTCGTCGCGGAGTGGGTGCCGATGTACTCGCCGGCGCTCGCGTACGACTGCTTGGTGAGTCCGGAGCAGTCCCAGACGTCCGGGCCCATGCCGCCGAGGACGTAGCGCTCGCCGAGCTGCGCCATCGCGTAGGAGATCGCGGTCTCGACCTGGTTCTGCTGCGGGGCGGGGTTCTCCACCGGAGCCGGAGCGGGCGGCGGGGCGGCGGGCGCCGGGACCGGGGCGGGAGCGGGAGCGGGAGCGGGAGCCGCCGGTGCGGCCGGACCCTGCGGGGCGGGCTGGACGGCGGGCTGCTCGACGACGGGCTGGTTCGCGGCCGGCGCCGCGGGCTGGTTCGCGGCCGGCGCGGCGGGGCGGGAGCCCGAGGACGAGGATCCGAACGACTGGGGCTGCGCGGCCGGCCGGGCGGCGGCGGCATCGGCCTCGGCCTTCGCCGCGGCGGCAGCGGCGGCCGCGGCGGCCTTGCGCTCCTGCTCGCCGGCGAGGAACGCGGTCTCGATCTCGACGGTGGAGTCCTTGAGCAGCGCGAGCTGCGCGATGAGCTCCTCCGACTTCGCCTCCTGCGCCGCGAGGGCGCTGCGGGCGGACGCGGCGGCGGCGTCGGCGCTCGTGCGCGCCTCGTCCGCGGCGTCGGAGAGCTTCTGGTGCTCGACGACGGCCACATCGGCCTGCTCGGCGAGCGACTCCGCGTTCTGCTTGTCGGCGAGGGCGTCGGAGTAGACGCGCTGCGACTGCTCGGACAGCTGCGACATGGCGCCCAGCTGGTAGAGCAGATCGCCGGCGTCCTGGCCCTTCGCGACGAGGCTCATCGAGAGATCGCCGCCGGCGGAGCGGGAGAGGTGCGCGGCGAGGAGGCCGGCCCGCATCTGCGAGGTGTGCGCCTTCGAGGACGCCTCGTTCGCGCGGTCCTCGAGCTCGGTGACGGCGGCGGCCGCGGCGTCGAGCGCCTCCTGGGCCTGGCGCCAGGACTCGGCCTTCTTCATCGCGACGAGCGACGCGTCGTCGACCGAGGTCTGTAGACCGCCGATCAGCGCGGTGATCGAGTCGATCTCCGCCTGCTTGCTCGCCTCGTCGGTCTTCGCGTTCTGCACGTCGTCCCACGACGGGTACGACGGGTCGTCCGCCTGGGCGGGAACCATCCCGAGCGAGGCCGTGACCGCGGTCACCGCGAAGGCGGCCGAGACCGCCAGCGGAAGACGCCCCTTCCAGGCCCGCTCACGCGGGGCGGGGGTGAAGCTGCGGGCGGTCTTCTGCGCGTCAACCAAGTGTGACTCCTCGTGCGGCCATGAAGGGCTGAGCGTCCACGGCGGTGCCGTTGACGCGGGTCTCGTAGTGCAGGTGGCAGCCGGTGGAGGCGCCGGTGGTGCCGACGGCGGCGATCTGCTGGCCCGCCTCGACCCGCTGGCCGACGCTGACGTAGATGCCGCCGGGCATGATGTGCGCGTAGCCGGTGCTGATGCCGTCGCCGTTGCTGATCTCGATCCAGTTGCCGTAGGTGCCGAACCAGCCGGCGTAGGTCACCGTCCCGCTGTGGGCGGCGAAGATCGGGATGCCGCAGCCGCCGGCGATGTCGGTGCCGCGGTGGTAGGAGCTGGTCGAGCCGCCGCCGGTGGAGAGGCTGCCGCGCGGCCCGAAGGTGCCGGTGATCCGGCCCGACGCGGGGCGCACCCAGCCGGAGTCGCTGACCGCGGTGGAGCCGCCGCCGGGCGAGGGAGCGGCCGGAGCGCTGTAGCCGCCGCCGGAGGACCCGCGGGCGGGGGCCGCTGCCGCTGCCGCATCACGGGCCGCCGCGGCCTGCTGACGGGCGATCTCGGCCTGCGCCTGGCGGGCGGCCTCCTCGTCGGCGAGCCGCTGCAGGCGCTCGGCCTCGCGGGCGGCGACGCCGGCCTCGTACTCGGCGACGGTCGTCGACTCGGTGTCGCGGAGGGCGGCGAGCTGCTGCTCGAGGACGACGCTCTGGTTCTGCTGCTCGGTGAGCGCGGCCTCCGACGCGGCCTGCGCCGCCGTGGCCTCGGCGAGCTTCGACTCGGCGGCGACGCGGAGCTCCTCCCGCGCGGCCTCCGCGACCTTCGCCTGGGCGCCGAGCGACTCGGCGGTGTTCTTCGTGGTGCTGGCCTGCTCGTAGATGGCGTTGGAGCGCTCGACGAGCTTGGTCATGTTGCCGATGCGGCCGAGGAGGTCGTCCGCCTTGCCGCCCTCGCCGTCGAGGAAGATGTTGACCGAGAGATCGGTGCCGGTGGTGCGGTAGAGCTGAGCGGCCAGGAGGCCCGCCTGCTGCGTCGCGGCGTCGGCCTCGTCGGCACTGGCGGTGGCCTTCGCCTCGAGCTCGCTCGCCTCGTCCGACGCCTTGTCGAAGGCGTCCTGCGCCGCGAAGTACTCGTCGCCGCGCTGCTGAGCGACCTGCTGCGCCGCCGCGACCTCGCTCTGCAGGCCGTCGATCAGCGAGAGGATGCTGTCCACCTGCGCGGCCGCCGCCTGGGTGTTGCCCTTCGCCGCCTCGACGTCGGCCCAGCTGGGGTACTCGACCGCCTGGGCGGGAGTGGCGACCAGCAGGCCCGCGACCAGGGCCACCGCGGCCGAGACGAGTGCCGTGCCGCGGAGTCGGCCGATCCGCGGCGCGCCGGAGCGGCGTGCGGGGCGGTTGCGGCGCGGGGAGTGGATCATGGGACCTCGGTGCTGGAGACGGAGTACTCCCCCGGCGGCGGTGCGGCTCCGGCGCGAGGAAGTGACGATTCCGACCCACACTAGTCAAGCCCCTCCCGTACGCCTAGAGATCGGCGTCGCCCGTCAGGGGCACAGGCGCGCTTCGACGGACGCCGTCCGAACCCGGGCCCGGCGCCTCACGGGGGCCGATTTTGCATATCGGCCCGGCTGTCCCTATGCTTGCGTGTCGGTAGTCATGGTGGGTCGGCCGCAGGGTCGCCCCGGCGAGCTTCCGGCCCCATCGTTTAGTGGCCTAGGACACCGCCCTTTCACGGCGGCAGCACGGGTTCGAATCCCGTTGGGGTCACGGATGAGGGTTACCACCGCAAGAAGGAACATCACCGCAGAACGGCCGGAGACGGCCGGGACGTGAAAATCGAACAGCCTCGAAGGCAGTATGCTTGTCTTCGCAACGAGGCCCTGTAGCGCAGCTGGTTAGCGTGCCGCCCTGTCACGGCGGAGGTCGCGGGTTCAAGTCCCGTCAGGGTCGCAGAGAGGCCCTTCCGAGAGGAAGGGCCTTTTCCAGGAGACGACGCGTTCGTCTCCTCGCGGCATCGATGCTCTCGAGCATCTCCGTCTGCACGGCTCTGTAGCTCAGTTGGTAGAGCGCACGACTGAAAATCGTGAGGTCACGGGATCGACGCCCGTCGGAGCCACGGAAACCCTCGCCTAGCTTCTACATGGCGGGGGTTTCTTCCGTTAACCGGTCGTTCCGGCGCCCGACCGATCAGCACGCGCCCCACTCCGCAGAAGTCGTCGTGCTCGACGCAGGAGTACGACGAGTTTCGCGCAGCAGAGCTCGAGAGCAGCTGCTCGGCTCGTCGAATCGGCCTCGGCTCGTGAGAACGGCTCGATCCGGCGAGCCGGACGTGATTCTGCGAGCCGGAGGTGCGCTCCGGGCGCTCAGCTGGGCTGCGTAGCCTGGGCGGGCCATGAATCCCGCCGCCTTTCCGCCGCCCGATCCGTCGACCGTCGCCCCAGAGCAGCTTCCCATCGCCGTGCCGCAGCCCGGCGGGCCCGCCTTCGCGTGGGCGCCGCCGCCCGAGCCGCAGCCGTCGGTCGACGCGCCGTACTCCTCTCTCCTCTATCTGCCCGATCCGCGGGTGCGGTGGGGGCTGCCGACGGCGGCGCTGACGATCGCCGGGATCGTTCTTCCGCTCGCGCTGCTGATCCTGCTGTTCGGCTTCGGGGTGCTGCCCTACTCCCCCGGGCTCGTGTTCGCGGGGTCGTTCGCCAGCTACCTGGTCGCGCTCGTCATCCCGTTCGCCGCGTCGAAGCTG
The DNA here is from genome assembly GCF_013205025.1 of Rathayibacter sp. VKM Ac-2857. Lineage (GTDB taxonomy): Bacteria > Actinomycetota > Actinomycetes > Actinomycetales > Microbacteriaceae > Rathayibacter. The sequence goes on from NZ_JABMLE010000002.1 coordinate 949,626, forward strand.
CGCGGGCTGGGGTCGCTCGCGGCGGACTACGGGCTGCGGTTCCGCTGGATCGACGTGCCGATCGGCATCGGGATCGGGATCGGCGTGCGCCTGGCGATCGTCGCGGTGCTCATCGTGTTCTCGCCGCTGCTGCAGGGGGCGGAGAGCAACCTCGAGCTCGACCCCGATCCGCTGTGGTTCGTGCTCAGCTCCGTGATGATCCCGGTGCTGGTCGCGCCGATCGTCGAGGAGATCCTCTGCCGCGGAGTCGTGATGCGGGCGGTGCGCAACCGGATGCTGCGGACGAAGGGCGACGCTCCGGCGCCGACCCGAGGGCGCCGCGTCTGGGCGGCGGTGTTCAGCGTGATCGCGTCGACGCTGGTCTTCGCGCTGCTGCACGGGCACCAGATGGTGAACCCGGCGACGGTCGTCACGCTCGGGACGACGACGGTGATCGCCGGGCTCGCGCACGGCTGGATCTCGACCGTGACCGGGCGGCTCGGCGCGGCGATCGTGTCGCACGCGACGCTCAACGGGACCGCGGTGCTGCTGCTGGTGCTGGTGACGGCGCTGGGGTAGTTCCGGCGACAGGGATCTCGATACGCCCGCTGCGCGGGCTACTCGATCAGCATGAGGCGGCACCGCCGGCTCGTCCATGCATGCTGGTCGAGTAGCCGCGGAGCGGCGTATCGAGACCCGACGTGTCGGGGACGGTGGATCTCGATACGCCCGCGGAGCGGGCTACTCGATCAGCATGGAGCGAGCCCCCGATCCGGGCTGCTCGATCGGCAGGGGGACAGCCCGCGGAGCGGGGCCGAACGGCGCCGCGTGTCAGACGTCGACGATGCGGAGGATCGGGTCGAGGGGGAGCTCGCCGCGGACCTGGCGGTGCAGGCGCTCCATGTCGGCGTCGAGGGTGGCGGCGGTGCGCGCGGCGTCGGACAGGCCGTCGAGCAGCTGCTGCGGGACCTGGCGGTCGTACTTGTAGTAGATCTTGTGCTCGAGGCTCGCCCAGAAGTCCATCGCGATGGTGCGGAACTGGACCTCGACGCAGACGTCGACCGAGCCGCCGGAGAGGAACACCGGCACCTCGATGATCGCGTGCAGGCTCTTGTAGCCGTTCTCCTTCGGGGTGGCGATGTAGTCCTTCACCTCGAGGACGCGGACGTCGGCCTGCGAGGTGAGCATGTCGAAGACGCGGTAGACGTCCGAGACGAAGCTGCAGGTGATCCGGACTCCCGCGATGTCGGTGATCGCGTCGGCGATGCCCTCGAACGAGGTGCCGCAGCCCTTGCGCTCGATCTTCTCGATCAGGCTGTCGGCGGACTTCAGCCGGCTCGACACGTGCTCGATCGGGTTGTACTCCCGCATCTCGCGGAACTCCTCCTGCAGGATCGTCACCTTCGTGACGATCTCGTCCATGCCGAACTTGTACTGCAGCATGAACCGCGCGAAGTCGTCGCGGAGGGCGCGGATCTCGGCGACGGTGCCGGCGTCGAGCGCCTGGGCGACCTCGTCGCTCAGCGGGGGGACGGCGGGCGCCGCGGAGTCGGGAGATCGGGGTTCCACGGGGAGTCACCCTACGCGCGGGCACCTCGGGCCCGGGTGTGAAGCGCCATCGGGGTTCCGAGGAGTCGTGCTTCCGCCCCACGGGGGACGACCCGCCCGATCCCCGCTGGGTAGCGTCGGAGGATGTTCTCCGCTCTGAACGTCTTCGGGATCCTGTACATCGTCGCCGCCATCGCCGTCGTCGTGATCGTGATCGTGCTCGCCGTGCTGCTCTGCCGGCTGGTGATCGCCGCGCGCGAGAACCAGCTGACGACCGCGCGGCTGCGCGAGCTGCAGATCGAGCGGCTGCTCCTCGACGAGGAGTGACCGCCGCTCCGGAGCCGACGCGGCGGTCAGGGCAGCGCCGGGTGCGCCTCCGGACGCGAGACCTTCGGGATCAGCAGCCCGAGCACCACGGCCACCACGGCGCCGATCGCGCCGATGACGAACGTGGTCTGGAACGCCTCCGAGCTGGGCAGGTCGACGGCGCCGACCGAGACGGTCAGCTGGGCCAGCACCGCGGCCGTCACCGCGGAGGAGAGCGTCGTGCCGAGGGTGCGCATCAGCGAGTTCAGGCCGTTCGCCGCCGCGGTCTCGGAGGCGGGCACCGCGTGCATGATCAGGGTCGGCATCGCGGCGTAGGCGAGGCCGAGGCCGACGCCGATCAGCGCGTTGATCACGAGGATCTGCCAGACCTCCGCGCCGAACGGGAGGATCAGCAGGTAGGACACGGCGATCAGTGCGGCTCCCGAGACCAGCACCAGACGCGGTCCGGACTGCGCCGAGAGGCGGGCGGCGAGCGGCGAGGTCGCCATCATCGCCAGACCCGAGGGCGCGAGGACCAGGCTCGCCACGATCAGGCTGAGGCCGAAGCCGACGCCCGACGCGGCGGGCAGCTCGAGGCGCTGCGGCAGGGTGATCTGCGCGCCGAAGAAGGCGAAGCCGACAGCCACCGAGGCGAGGTTCGTGAACAGCACCGCGGGGCGGGCGGCGACCCGGAGGTCGACGAGCGGGCTCTCCTGGCGCAGCTCGTACCAGCCCCAGATCAGCAGGACCGCGACGCCGCCGAGCCCGGAGCCGAGGATGGCGGGGCTCGTCCAGCCCGCGTCGTTGCCGCGGGAGACGGCGATCAGGATGCCGCTGAGGCCGATCGCGAGGCCGACGGTGCCGACGATGTCGAAGCGGCCCGGCGAGCGCAGCGTCGAGACCGGGATGACGAGGAGCACGAGGACGATGTCGAGGACGCCGAGTCCGGCGGACATCCAGAACAGCACGTGCCAGTCGAGGTTCTCGGCGACCAGGGCGCTGAGCGGCAGGCCGAGCGCGCCGCCGATGCCGAGCGTCGCACTGACCAGGGCGATCGCACCGGGCAGGCGGTCGCGGTGCAGGGTGTCGCGGAGGATCGAGATGCCGAGCGGGATCACTCCCATCACCGCGCCCTGGAGCGCGCGGCCGACGACCAGGGTCCAGACGTCGTCCGCGAAGGCGCAGACGATCGAGCCGATCACGAGGACGACGAGGGCGGCGAGGGCCATCCGGCGCTTGCCGTAGAGGTCGCCGAGACGGCCGGAGACCGGGGTGAGGATGCAGGCGCTGAGCAGCGTCGCGGTGATCACCCAGGCGGTCTCGCTCCGGTCGGCACCGAGCAGGGTGGGCAGCTCCGACTGGATCGGGACGACCAGCGTCTGCATGAACGAGGCGCTCATCCCCGCGAAGGCGAGGACGGCGGTGATCAGGCGCGGGCTGGGCGAGCGGGTGAGCGAGCGTCTGTCAGAGTCGGGCACTGCGGTCCTTCGTGTCGGCGGCGTGCGGGAGCGGGGCGCCGGGAGTGCGGCGTCCTGCGGGGCGGGTCGTATTGCTCAGCTTTGCATCGCCGGGCCTCTGAGCCGAACCGACCGATGCTCGGAAACCTTCCCGATCGCCCTGTCCGGCCCTACCGGGTCACGGCGGGCGGGACGAGGATGGGCGCATGATCGAGATCGAGAGCTGGATCGCCGGCTACGAGAAGGCCTGGGCGACGGACGACCCCGCGGATGTCGCGGCGCTTTTCACCGAGGACGCGGAGTACTTCACGTCGCCGTACGCGGAGGCGATCACGCCGCGCGACGCGATCGTGGAGTGGTGGGTGGCGGAGAGCGAGCCGGACGACCCGACGTTCGCGTGGGGGCTGGTCGCGCTGACGGAGACGACGGCGGTGGTGGAGGCGCGGACCATCTACCCGTCGGACCGGACGTATCTGAATCTGTGGGTGATCCGCTTCGCGGAGGACGGGCGGGCGTGCTCCTTCACGGAGTGGTACATGGAGGAGCCGAGCGACTCGGTGAGCTGAGGGGGCGGGGTCTCGATACGCCGCTGCGCGGCTACTCGACCAGCATGCAGGGGGCGCTTCGCGCTGCTTGCTGATCGAGTAGGGCGCGGAGCGGCCGTATCGAGATCCACCGTGTCTGAGACGGTGGGTCTCGATACGCCCCTTCGGGGCTACTCGACCAACATGAACGCGGGGCCGCTCCGGGGTGCGGTCAGAGGGCGGAGCCCGCGACGGCGAAGGTGTCGCAGGCGGTGGCGTCGGCGTCGAAGCCGGCCTGGAACCAGCGCTGGCGCTGCTCGGCGGAGCCGTGGGTCCAGCCCTCGGGGTCGACGGTGCCGGTGGCCTGCTCCTGGATGCGGTCGTCGCCGACGGCCGCGGCGGCGCTCAGGGCGTCGCGGTACTGCTCCTGCGTCACGGGCTTGAGGTAGGGGGTGCCGGTCTCGTCGGGGACGGTCGAGGCGTCGCCCACCCAGGCGCCGGCGTAGCAGTCGGCCTGCAGCTCGAGGCGCACGGAGTCGGAGTCCGGGCCGGTGCCGCTGCGGTCGGCCGACTCCATCGCGCCGGTCAGGCTCTGGATGTGGTGGCCCCACTCGTGGGCCAGGATGTACATCTGCGCGAGCGAGCCGCCCGAGGTGTCGAAGCGGGTGCGCAGCTCGTCGAAGAAGTCGGTGTCGAGGTAGATCGTCCGGTCCGGCGGGCAGTAGAACGGGCCCACCGCGGCGGTCGCGTTGCCGCAGCCGGTGCTGGTCTGGTCCTCGAAGACGATCACGCCGCCGGTCGTCGTGTAGGTCGCTCCCACGGAGCCCGCCGCGCCGGCCCAATAGCGGTCGAGCGACTCCGCCGCGCCCTCGAGCCGGCAGTCGACCTCGGTGTTCGCGTCGGCTCCGCTGTCGCAGTCGACGGCCGTGCTGGTGACCTGCTCCGACGAGGACCCGCCGCCGCCGACGAGACCGCCGAGCCCGGACAGGTCGACCCCGAGCAGCTGCGAGAGCAGGGCGAGGACGACGACGCCCACGGCGCCGCCGCCGACCGCGATGCCGGTGGTGCGGCCGCGCCGGCGGACCTTGCCGCCGCTGAGCTGGGAGTCGTCGTTGAAGGTCATGCGGTCAAACTAGCGCCGACCGAGGACACGCTGCCCGGGGTTGCGGACGGCCCCGGCGGCTCGGGCGGATCAGCCCCAGCGGGACTCGCTGGCGTCGCGGATGATGTCGAGCAGCGCCTCGCGCAGCGGACCGTGGTCGAGGGTCCCCGGGAGCATGTCGACCTCGAGCCGGTGGGCGCGCTGCCAGGCCTCGCGGCCCTTGTCGGTGAGGGAGACCAGCTGCCGGCGGCGGTCGGCGGGGTCGCTCACGCGGGAGACGTGCCCCTCGCGCTCGAGCCGCTCGATCGTCCGGGACATGGTCTGCACCTCGACGTGGGCGGAGGCGGCGAGCTCCTTCTGCGCGGCCGGCCCCGCCTGCAGCAGGTGCAGCACGACCAGGCCCGCGTGGGTGAGGCCGATCTCGGCGAGCGCGCCGTGCCAGGCGTGCTCGACCATCCGGGACGCCGTCGCGAGGAGGCGGCCGGTCGGCCAGCCGTCCATCCCGTTGCCGTCGTCCGCGCGCATCCGCCCAGGCTAGTCCGCCCCGCCGGCCGCGCGGGGCGGGCGTGCAGGAACGGTCAGGAGGCGAAGCGGTCGGTCGCCTCGATCAGCGCGTCGAGGATGCCCGGCTCGTCGAAGGCGTGGCCGGCGTCCGGGATCAGGTGGAAGTCCGCCTCGGGCCAGGCCTTGTGCAGGTCCCACGCGGTGAAGGCGGGCGTGCACATGTCGTAGCGGCCCTGCACGATGACCGTTGGGATGCCGCGCAGCACGCCGACGTCGCGGATCAGCTGTCCCTCCTCCAGCCAGCCCTTGTGCACGAAGTAGTGGTTCTCGATCCGCGCGAAGGCCAGGGCGAAGGCGGGGTCGGACCACGCCTCGATCATCTCCGGCTTCTGCAGGAGCGTGATGGTCGAGGACTCCCAGGTGGTCCAGGCGACGCCGGCCGGACCGTGCACGGCCGGGTCGGCGTCGTGCAGGAGCCGGTAGTACGCCTCGATCAGGCTGCCGCGGGTGCCCGCCGGGATCACCGAGGTGTAGCCCTCCCAGAGGTCCGGGTAGACCACGGCGGCGCCGCCCTCGTAGAACCACTCGAGCTCGGCCCGGCGCAGGGTGAAGATGCCGCGGAGGACGATCTCGGTGACGCGCTCGGGGTGCGACTCGGCGTAGGCGAGGGCCAGCGTGGAGCCCCAGGAGCCGCCGAAGACCTGCCAGCGCTCGATGTCGAGGTGCTCGCGGAGCTTCTCGAGATCGGAGACGAGGTACCAGGTGGTGTTGGTGGAGAGGTCGGCGTCCGGCTCGCTCGCGTGCGGGGTGGAGCGGCCGCACATCCGCTGGTCGAGGAGCACGATCCGATACTTCTCCGGGTCGAACAGGCGGCGGTGGGTGGCCGAGGCGCCGGCGCCCGGTCCGCCGTGCAGGAAGACGACGGGCTTGCCCTCGGGGTTGCCCGAGGCCTCCCAGTAGATCTCGTGGCCGTCGCCGACGTCGAGCATTCCGGTGTGGAAGGGCTCGATCTCGGGGTACAGAGTGCGCATGGGCCGCACACTACTGACGATCAGGGACGGGGGCCGCGATTTCGACCGGCCCGGCCCCGGATGCGCGCGGGGGGTTGCGCTTCCGGGACAGCGTCAGGCCTGCTCGAGGACCGCCTCGGCGCGCTGGTCGTCGCCCTCGGCCAGGCCGCGGTCGATGGCGCCGCGGGAGGCGAGCCAGAGCACGGCGCCGGCGACCAGGACGAGCGCCTCGGTGACGGTCAGCGCCCAAATGATGCCGCCGAGCCCGAACCAGAGGTTCCCGAGCAGCACGACCGGGACGAAGAGGACGCCCTGGGTGAGCGACATGGTGGTCGCCGCGAGCGCGCGGCCGGTGGCCTGGAACAGCGAGGTCAGGAGCCCCGCGAAGCCGTTCGCGATCATCGCCACGAGCTGCGCCGCGAGCACGATCGCGCCGAGGGTCAGCACGGCGGGGTCGTCGGCGAAGATCGCCAGCACCGGCTCGTGCAGCAGCCAGAGCGCGGCGGCCGCGAGCACGGTGACCGTCCCGACCGCGACGGCGGCGCCGCGGACGGCCGAGCGCAGGCGCCCGCGGTCGCCCTTGCCGTAGGAGTAGGCGAGCAGCGGCAGCACGCCGAGGGTGATGCCCATCACCAGGAACTCGGGGACCTGGGCGATGCGGACCGCGACGCCCATGGCCGCGAGCGGTCCGTCGCCGTAGGCCGCGGCGAGGTTGTTGAGCACGAGCGCGGTCACGATCAGGAAGCCCGACTGCAGCAGCTCGCCGGCACCGACGCCGAAGACGGGCTTCAGCACGCTCGCGCGCAGGGTGAACCAGCGCGGCGAGAGGTCGATGTGCTCGCTCCGGCGCTGCAGCCAGAGGGCGAAGTAGCCGACGACGAGGAGGTTCGCGAGGCCGACGGCGAGCGCCGCCCCGGCGACGCCGAGGTGCAGCACCAGGATGAAGAGGACGTCGAGGACGAGGTTCGCGACGGTCGAGAGCAGCAGGCCGATCATGACCTGGCGGGCCGCACCCTCCGCCCGCACCAGCTGCTCGAGGCAGAACGAGGCGGCGAGCACCGGCACGAAGGCGAGCGTGACCGCGGTGAAGGCGCCGGTCGCGGCCGCCGTGGTCGGGTCGGCGCCGAGGAGCGCGACCAGCGGACCGAGCAGGAGCAGGCCGACGCCGCCGAGGACGGCGCCGGTGAGGATCGAGCCCCAGAGCGCGAAGGAGGCGACGTGCTTGATCTCGCCGGCCTGCGCGGGGTCGCGCTCGGAGGCGCCGAGCAGGCGCGAGATGAGCGCGCTGCCGCCGACGCCGAAGACTCCGCCGACGGCCATCACCAACCCGAGCAGCGGGGAGCCGAGGGTGATCGCGGCGAGCAGGGTCGCGTCGTGCAGCGAGCCGACGACGCCGGCGTTGATGACGCTGTAGACGGCGGAGACGATCATCGCGGCGGCCATCGGCACGCAGAGGTGCACGAGGGCGCGGACGATCGGGGCGGAGGAGAGGTACCAGCGGTCGGAGCCGGGGGCGGCGGGGCGCGAGGTGGGGGTGATGGACGTGTCGGTGCGGGGGTCGTCGGTGCTGGGGGTGTCGGTGCTGGACATGGGCGGGCTTCTTCCGGGCAGGGTCGAGCGCGCGCCGAGGGTCGCCGGCACGGCGCGAGGAGGGAGGGCGCGGTCGGGGCACCGCGAGGGCGCGGTGAGGAGGCGCGCGAGGGAGCGGCGCGCGCGGAGGGGCGGAGCAGGAGGCGGGGCTGAGCGCCCGATCGCCTAGCGGGTGGGGGGCGGGAGGACCGCGGTGATCTTGGTCAGGAGCGCCTGCAGGGTGGCGCGCTCCTCGGGGTCGAGGGGGGCGAGGAGGGTCTCGTCGGCGGCGAGCATGGCCTCCTCGAACCCGGCGATGAGCTCGGCGCCCGCGGGAGTCGCGTAGACGCGCTTGCGGCGGTCGTCGCCCCCCTCGGTGCGGCGCTCGACGAGGCCGCGGCGCTCGAGCCCCTGCAGGAGGCTCGTGACACTCGCGGGGCTCGTGCGGCTGACCTCGGCGATCTCGCGCTGGATGACGCCGGGCGTCTGCGCGAGGTAGCCGAGGACGAAGGCCTGCTCGTGGCTGAGCTCGCGCGCGCGGATCCAGTCCTCGCCGGCCTTGCGCTGCGCCCACGCGAGCCAGCGGACGAGCTCGAGTCCGGAGGTGGGGCGGTCGCGGGGTTCCTGCATGCTCAGAACTCTAATGGTTAGGTATCTAACGGTCAAGGATCGAAGGGGTGGGGTCTCGATACGCCGCGTGCCGCGGCTACTCGACCGACATGTACGGGCAGCGCGGCGGCGAGGGAGAGCGACGGCATGCACGGGCACGAGAGGAGAGCGCGGCGACAGCCGCTCCCTTGCTGATCGAGTAGCCCGCGGAGCGGGCGTATCGAGATCCGCCAGCGTCAGAACGGGAGTCTGCAGAGCTGACCGCGGACGACGGTGGGTCTCGATACGCCCCTGCGGGGCTACTCGACCAGCATGACGCGGCGCAGCCGCCTCCTTTCCCTCACCACCGAGACGCGAAGCGGCTTCCGCGCTCGAGACGCCGCGTACCGCGGCTGCTCGACCGGCATGCGCGGGCGCGAGAAGGAGAGCGCGGCGACAGCCGCTCCTTTGCTGATCGAGTAGCCCTCCCTGCGACGGTGGTGCCGCGGCTGCTCGACCGGCATGCGCGGGAGCGCCCCCGACCCCGGAGGGTCGAGGGCGCTCCCCCGGTCGGCCGTGCGTCAGGAGCAGGGGCGCGCCGCGTAGGGGGCGCTCACCTCCGCGGTGGCGGGGGTGCCGTCGATCGTCGCCGTGGCGCCGACCGTCACCGCGCCGGCGGGCAGGTCCACCTGCCGGGTGGTGAAGGCGTGCGAGACGGTCTTGCCGGCGGCGACCGACGCGAACGTCTTCGTGCCGTAGGCGGTCGTCATGGTCACCGCGGCGGTGGCGTCGGACTCGTTCGTCGCCTGCGCCGTGATGACCGCCTTGCCCGCGATGCAGCGGGTGGTGGCGCTCGCCGCGAGCTCGAGGGCCGGAGCCGCCTCGCCCTCGGTGAAGGCGAAGGTGTCGAGCTCGAACAGGTCGCCGCTCGGGCCGGAGTAGCTGAAGTACACGTCGTGCACTCCGGTCGCTCCGGTCAGCGTCGCGCTCAGCTCGGCCCACTCCCCCGTGGCGCCGGTCACCGCGAGCGTGCCCGCGACGGGCCCGGTCTCGGAGTCGAGGCGCACGGTGATGCTGCCGCCGGCCTGCAGGGCCTTCGCGCGGGCCGAGAACGTCGCCGCTCCCGTGTCGCCGAAGTCGACGGCCGACAGTGCGGTCCAGTCGCCGCTGTCCAGGTCGCGCAGGGCGAGGTTCTGCGTCGCTCCGGCGCTGGGGGTGCCCAGCGGCGCGGTCGCGATGCCCTTGCTCCAGCCGATGGTCTCGGCCGGGAAGGTGCGGAACGGGTCGAAGTCCTTCACCTGGTCGACGCCGGCGTAGTCGCCGACGACCTGCTGGACCGTGCCGTCCGCGTTGAACTGCAGCTCCTGGATGTGCGGGCTGCGGTAGCCCTGGGTGGTGTCGCCGTTGATCCGCTTGTTCAGCGTGGGCGCGTGGTAGGTGAAGTAGTACTTCCCGCCGAGCTCGAAGACCGACTGGTGGTTGTTGCCGCCCGTCCCCGCTCCGAAGAAGCGGCTCTGGTTCGGGAACATCACTCCGGCGTACGCCTCCTTGGGCCACGACATCGGGTCGTCCGAGATCATGTAGCCGATCTCGCCGCCGCCCGGGTAGCCGGGCTCGCGGGTCTGGTTGCCGCCGAAGTCGGTGCCGCCGAAGTGCGACGAGTAGGAGAGGTAGTACTTGCCCTCGCGCTCGAAGACCTGCGCCGCCTCGAACGCCACCGGGGCGTCGACCACGGCGGCCGTGCCCTCGGTCGAGATCATGTCGTCGCCGAGCTCGATCACGCGGATGTTCTTCGGGTTGTTGAAGCGCTCGGCCGCGGGGAGGGCGGTCGAGGCGGGTCCGCCGCCGAAGAACAGGTAGCCCTGGCCGTCGTCGTCGATGAGCGGCGCCGGGTCGAACTTCCACGACACGTTCGCACCGGGGGTGCTGTCGTTGATCAGCGTGCTGGTGCGCTGGCTCGTCCACGGGCCGACCGGCGAGTCACCGGTGATCACGTTGCTCGAGCCGCCGCCGTTGGCGTAGTAGAGGAAGTACTTGTCGACGCCGTTCACGGTCTTCTTGGCCATGCCGGGTGCCCAGGAGTTGCCGGTGAAGGGCGCGACTCCTGCCGAGCCGGCGACCTGGATCTCGCCGTGGTCGGTCCAGTTGACGAGGTCGTCGGAGGAGATCACGGTGATCTGGTTGATCTTGCCGTAGTCGATCCCCGCCGAGACGCCCGTCGACGCGTTCGGGGCGTAGCCCTGGGTGTCGTTCGTCATGTACATGTACACGCGGCCGTTCTCGACGAAGCCGAAGCCGTCGGCTCCGAACTTCCAGCCGATGAGCGGGTTGTGGTCGCCCGGCAGCTTGCCGACGACCTCGATGGTCTTCGACGCCGGCGCGGGAGGCGCGGCGCCGACGAGCGAGACGTCGTCGAGCTTGTAGTCCATCAGGTGGGTGTCGGGCGCTGCCGACGGGGTGGCCGTCCACGGCGTCTCGAAGAAGAGCCGCGCGGTGGCGACGCTCTGCCCCGCGGGGATGGTGAAGGAGCCGGTGATCGACGCCCACTGCCCCTTGGTCGCGGTGACGCTCGCGAGGTTGGTGTAGGTGCCTCCGCCGTAGTGCATCGTGGCGAAGAACTGCTTGGTCGCGGGGCCCGCGGCGTTCTCGTACTTGATCTGCGCCTTCACCTGGTAGGTCTGACCGGCGGTGACCTTGCCGGTCAGGTCCTGCATGGCTCCTGCGCCGGTCGTGGTGCGCCCGGTGACGAGCGCGGCGCTCGCCCCCGTCTTCGCATCCGCCGTCGTGGCGATGCTGCCGGCGTCGGCGGCGTTGCCGTTGTTGACGAACCAGTTCGCCACGCCGTTCTCGAACCCGCCGTTGACGATGAGCTCCTGCTCGGCGGCGGACGAGGTCTGGGCGGCGAAGGGCGCCACCAGCAGTGCAGTCAGGGCCGCTGTGGCCAGCAGCCTCAGCCGCAGCCGGCCCTTCGGGGCGGCTTCTTGTCGTGATCTCACGAATCCTCCTTGATCGCGTCGTTCTGGGTGTCGTCGTCGGCGGCGAGCGCCGGCGACGGGTCGGGGGTCGCGGGCGGCCGGTCGCGAGGGCCGGCCGCCCGCGAGCATCAGCCGCAGGTCGCCGCCGGGTGCGGCGCGCGGACCGTTGTGCTGACGGGAGCGCCGTCGACGACGGCGGTCGCGGTGACCGTCGCCTCGCCGGCCGGGATGCTCGTCGCGCGGGTCGTGAACGCGTGGCTCGCGTTCCTCCCGGGAGCGACGGCGTCGAACGACCTGCTGCCGTGCAGGGTCGTCATCGCGATCGCGACGGGCACCTGCTCGCGGTTGGTCGCCTTCACGGTGACGACGACCTTCCCGGCGATGCAGCGGGTGGTCGCCTCGGCGGTGACGTCGAGCGCCGCCGCCCTCTGCGTCCCGAGGCGGGCCAACTGGTAGCTGAGCGCGCGCTCGGGGGCGTCGAGCCGGTTCTGCGTGCCCGCGGTCGTGACGGCCTGCGCCTTCACGAGCACCGACCGCATCGCGGACCACGCCTCGGCCGGGTAGTCGGCCTCGCGGAGGGTCGCGGCGTGCGCGATCGCCGCGTCGAGCCGCGAGCGGTCGAGCGCCTTCCCCTCCGAGGAGAGCGTGTCGCTGAGCAGGAACTCGTCGACGTCGACGTGGCCGCCCGTCGTCTGCGTGGCGTAGCTGAACAGGCCGAGCCGGTGGCCCATGAAGTGGGTGAGCGTCCCGTCCAGCGTCTGCGGGCCCACGCGAGCACCGAGCCTCGTCCACGCCGTGCCGTCGAGGCTGTAGGAGAAGGTCGTCCAGAGCTGGCCAGCAGGGTTGTTCAACTCGAGGTCGGCCTTCAGGTGCACCTCGGCGCCGGCGGGCAGCACGGCGGTGGACCCGGGGAGGAACGCCTCCACGGCCGCCTGGTCGAAGGTCTGCGCGAACGGCTGGCCGCGGTTCACCACTCCGACCGTGTTCACGCCGTCCACCCGCTTCACCGCGACGTACGAGAAGCCGCGGTTGTAGGCGGCGAGGCCGGCGACGTCCCCGTCCTTCATCCCCGACACGTCGAGCATCGCCTCGGCCGACTGCTTCGGCGCGACGATGCGCTGCGAGAGCGTGTTGCGTGCCTCCTCGAGCCAGGTCAGCTCGGGCGAGTTCGAGAGCTTGGTGTGCTGGTACGCGCCCGTGACGACCTTGCCGTTGGTCAAGCGGAGCCAGCCCTCGCGCTCGGTCAGCGACCAGTAGCGGTTGTCGGGGGCGTGGTTCCACTGCCAGGCCGGGTCGAGGCGCGAGCCGTTGGGCTCGATCTCGGCGGCGGTCGGCTGCTCGGTCGTCGGAGCGGCGCCGATCATCGACACGTCGTCGAGCAGGTACTCGACGCTGGAGGACGCCGGCTGCGGGCTGCCCCACGGCGTCTCGACCGCGAACTTCACGCTCGAGACGCTCGCGTTCTGCGGCACGGTGTAGCGGCCCGTGATCGTCGTCCACTGCCCCTGCGGAACGGCGGCCGTGACCATGGTCTGCGGCCCGGCGCCGAAGTCGGCGCAGAGGTTGAAGCGGACCGAGGCGGGGCCGCTGGTGTATCTCACTTTCGCCGAGACCGTGTACGTCACTCCGGGCTGGAGCTTCGCGGCCAGGATCTGGCTGGGTCCGGAGCCGTTCAGGGTCCTCGTGCCCACCTTCAGCGCCGCGGCGCCCGAGGCGGGATCCGTGCTGTCGGCCGTGAGCGTCGCGCCGAACTGGCCGGCCCACGGCGCCGTGCCCGACTCCGCCCCCGGGTTCTGCAGCAGCTCGACGCCGATCAGCGCCGGGTCGATGCTCGGGGCGGCCGGGATCGTCCACTCCTCGTCCTGGTAGGCCTTCGCCGGCGCGTCGTTATCGAAGTCGTCCGAGACGACGAGGCTCTTCTGGCTCTCGAACAGCTCCTCCTCCGGGCTGAGGCGGATCGGCTTGGGGAAGCTGCCGCCGACCGGGACCGAGCCGTTCGTGCCGAAGGTCGGCCAGCCGTCCTTCCAGGTCGCCGGGATCAGGCCCGGAATGCGGCCGGTCGGGAAGCTGTCGCGGAAGAACATCCCGTGCCAGTCGGTCGTCCCGTCCGCGCGGGCGATCGGCACGAGGCTGCCCTGCGCGAAGCCGCTGGAGTTCAGCACTCCGCGGCCCTCGTAGGGGTTGCTGCCGTCGGCGGTCGCGTAGCGGCCGAGCAGCTCGGAGGAGCGGAACAGCGCGACCTGCCGGCCCTGACCCGAGGGCCAGGTGATGATCACGATGTAGTACTGGCCGTCGATGTACTGCACCTGCGCGCCCTCGAACAGGCCGCCGAGGTAGCCGGCGCCCGGGTAGTCGGCGGTGCGGAGGATGTTCGGGTACTCCGCGACGACGGTGGTGAGGTCGTCGCTGAGCTTCACCGCGCTGGTCGAGCCGGAGCCGTAGAAGATGTACGGGGTCCCGCCGTCGGCGTCGTCGAAGAACAGCGACGGGTCGTGGAAGGCGCGGCCGAGCGCCGTGCGGGTCCACGCTCCGTTCTCGACGTCGTCGGTCGAGTAGAGGTAGGAGCCGCCGAGGTTGTTGGTGTTGAAGACGACGTAGTACCGGCCGTCGTGATATCGGAGCGACGACGCCCACTGGCCGTTGCCGTACGAGCTCTGGCCGTTGCGGAGCGAGAAGCGGTCGCCGATCTCGAGCCGGTCGAAGACGTAGTTCACGATCTCCCAGTTCACGAGGTCGTAGGACTTCATGATCGGGGCCCCGGGGCTCAGATGCATCGTCGTCGAGATCATGTAGTAGAGGTCGCGGCCCTCGTCGTTCTCGGCCGCGGGAACCCGCTCGACGCTGACGTCGGGCACGTCCGCGTTGAGCAGCGGCACGCTGTAGCTGCCGTCGCCCCTGTCGGTCGAGGTGTACGAGGGCTTCGGCGCCCAGGCGTCGGCGGCGCTCGCCGGGGCGGCGGAGGCGAGCAGCCCCGTCGCGAGCAGGGCGCCGACCGCGGTCGCGGCGAGCGCCCTCCTCCCCGTCGATCCGCTCATTCGAAGAGCGAGAGGGTCAGCACGGAGGAGTAGTCGCCGGGAGCGACGTCGGCCTCGGTCTTGAGCGTGAGGCCGGCCTTGACGGTCCAGGAGCCCTCGGCGGCGACGCCCTGGGAGTCGAGGGCGATCGCGAGCAGCTCCTGGTCGACGAGGCCGACCGCGTCGGGGCCCTCGTCGAGCACGGTGTCGACCTGGTCGCCCTCGGCGACGAGGCCGGAGTCGCCGCCGTCGACGAGCTGCGGCGTCCAGCCGAGGTGGTCGGCACCGATCGGCTCCTGGCCGGTGGCCCCGACGAAGTCGCTCGACGAGCCGAGCACGTACCAGCCGGCGCCGTCGGGGATCTCGTCCGCGGCACGGGTGTCGGTGACGGTGACCTCGGGCAGCTCGCCGGTGAACTGCCGCACGGTCGGCGTGGACCCGGCCTCGGTCAGCGCCGCCGCGGTGCCGTCGACGGTCATCGCCAGCACGCCGGGCTGCTCGAGCCCGGCGATCGAGACGCTCACGTCGACCTCGCCGTCGCCGTACTCGGTGTCGGCGAAGGCGGCCGCAGAGCCGACTCCGGTCAGCAGCAAGCAGCCGGCCAGGGCCGCTCCGGAGCGGACGAGCCAGGGAGTGGAAGGACGTCGCTTGTCCATGGGGTCTTCCTCCTCGATCGGCAGCGTCGCCGATCAGTTCGAGCGCCGGGAGGGCGCGAGTGCGGAGCACCGGGAGCGGTGCGGGAGGACAGCGCGAGAGGGCGTCCGAGAGGCGGGCGCCGCGGCTGTTCCGACGATGAGGGCGGCGTCGTGCGATCGGCTCCTGCGCAGCAGCTTCCACAGCGTGCCTGCGCGAGCAGCAGCCGTCGATCCCCGTCAGCACTGAGGGGAAGGAGGCTGTTCCGTCGCTTGCCGTCCTCGACCGCTGAGTGGATGTTCAGCTAGTCTTGCCGCAATGTTACCGGGAACATTCGGGAGCGCAAGGGTGCGATCCGGATCCCGGAGCGGGGTGGGCGGGGCCTTCGACGGCGCCCACCGCGCGACGAGCAGCACGCGGCCGGGACGATCCGGACCAGCGGGAAGGGTGACCCACGTGCCCAGGGGGAGACTGCCGAGCTCGGGCTCGGCGACGGTGCTCGACGACGGAGAGGGCGGCAGCGCGGCGGCGGCGGTGCGGCCCGGGCTGATCGGCGTCGTCCTCGCCGACGTCGAGCCGTTCAGCGCCGAGGTGCTCAAGGGCGTGGCGACGGCGCTGCACGGGACGCGCTTCGACCTGCTCGCCAGCACCGGATCGAGCCACCAGGACTCGCCGGGCTGGGAGCGCGACTCGCTGCTCCGGCTCCGCGACGCCCGCGTCGAGGGCGCGATCCTGGTCACGCCCGCCTCCGTGATCGACTGCCCCGGGCTGCCGCTGGTCGTCATCGACCCCCTCACCGCGCAGACCGAGCTGCACTCGGTCGGCTCGGACGACTTCGGCGGCGCGGTGCTCGCCGTCCGGCACCTGATCGAGATCGGGCACCGGCGCATCGGCTTCGTCGCCGGCCGCCCGGATCTCGAGTCGTCGCATCGGCGCGAGGCCGGCTACCGGCGGGCGCTCGCCGAGGCGGGGATCGCCTTCGACGCCGGGCTGGTGCGGGTCGGCTGCTACCACTACGAGCCGTCGGTGCTGGCGGCGACGGAGCTGCTCGCGCTCGCCGATCCGCCCACCGCCGTCTTCGCGGCGAACGACGTCTCGGCGATCGCCGTCATCGAGGTGGCCCGCGGGCGCGGCGTCGCGGTGCCGGAGAGGCTGTCGGTGGTGGGGTTCGACGACGTCCCGGAGGCGTCGCGCCTCGTCCCGCCGCTCAGCACCGTGCGCCAGCCGATGCACAAGGTCGGCCGCGCGGCCGTGCGCGTGCTGCTGGCGCTGATCGACGGGCGGCCGGTCCCGGAGCGGCAGCAGCACCTGCGCAACCGCCTGGTGCTGCGCGGCTCGACGGCGGCGCCCGCCGCGGACTGAACCCCACCGCTTCATGCTGGTCGAGCAGCGCGGAGCGCGTATCGAGCGGCGAAGCCGCTTCGCGTCTCGGTGGCGGGGGGAAGGACTTGGCGGTGCCGCGTCATGGTGGTCGAGTAGCCCCGCAGGGGCGTATCGAGACCCGCCACCACCAGCAGGGCGGGTCTGCAGACTCGCGTTCTGACGGTGGTGGATCTCGATACGCCCGCTCCGCGGGCTACTCGATCAGCATGATTTCCCCATACGTACTAGGTGATCTTTCCTAGGAGACCCGCCCACCGAACGACGGGGGATCTCGATGCGCCCCCTGCGCGGGCTGCTCGATCAGCAGGGAGCGTCCACTGTCCGCAGAGCGCTTCCGATGCGGCGCGCAGGCGTCCGGACTAGCGTCGGCCGCATGAGCATGCAGCGCGTTCCCGTCACCGTCGCCGTCACCGGAGCGGGAGGCGCGATCGGCTACGCGCTCCTGTTCCGCATCGCCTCCGGGCAACTCCTCGGGCCCGACGTCCCGGTCCGGCTCAGCCTCCTCGAGATCCCCGCCGGCCTCCGCTCCGCGGCCGGCACCGCGCTCGAGCTGCAGGACGGCGCGTTCGGGCTGCTCCGCGGGATCGAGGTCACCGACGACCCCGCCGCCGCTTTCGACGGCGCGAGCGTCGCCCTACTCGTCGGCGCCCGCCCGCGCTCGGCCGGCATGGAGCGCGCCGACCTCCTCGCGGCGAACGCCGGCATCTTCGGCCCGCAGGGCGCCGCGCTCAACGCGCACGCCGCCGACGACATCCGCGTGCTCGTGGTGGGCAACCCGGCCAACACCAACGCCTGGATCGCCCGCGCGAGCGCCCCGGACATCCCGGCCGGGCGCTTCACCGCGATGACCCGGCTCGACCACAACCGCGCCGTCGCGCAGCTCGCGGCGAAGCTCGACGCTCCGGTCGACGCGATCTCCGGCGTCACGATCTGGGGCAACCACTCCGCCTCGCAGTACCCGGACGTCACCCACGCCGTCGTCGACGGCCGGCCCGTCACCGAGCTGATCGACGCCGCCTGGCTGCACGAGGAGTTCGAGCCGCGGGTCGCCAAGCGCGGCGCCGAGATCATCGAGGTGCGCGGTGCCTCCTCCGCCGCCTCCGCCGCGTCCGCCGCTATCGACCACGTGCACGACTGGGTGACCGGCACCGAGTGGACCTCCGCCGCCGTCGAGTCCGACGGCTCCTACGGCGTGGAGGAGGGGCTCATCTCCTCGTTCCCTGTCCGCTCCGTCGACGGCGAGTGGCGGATCATCCCGGACCTCGAGATCGACGCTCACTCCCGCGCCAAGATCGACGAGTCCGTGCTCGAGCTGCGCGCCGAGCGCGACGCGGCGCTGGCCTTCCTGGGGCGCTGACGCCGGCCGCGAGATGCCACTTGTGCACGCGTTTCACGGCGTGTCGCGTGCACAAGTGGCATCTCGCGGAGGGGGTCAGCGCTTCGGCGACTTCTCGGGGGTGGGGAGGGTGCCGGCGGCGCGGGCGGCCTCGTACCAGGCGTGCGCCTCCTCCTGGCGGGTCGCCTCGGCGCCGCTCGCGATCGACGCGCGGATGTGCTCGGGGCGGTAGCCGAACGCGGCGACCAGGTCGCCGGCGTGCGGGCGCAGGCGCGCGAGCAGGCGGTCGATGTAGGAGGTCACCGCGAGCGCCCGCTGCGAGGAGAGCCGGCCGTGGATCAGGTGCCAGTCGAGGTGCTTCTCGATCAGCTCGAGGCCGAACAGGTCGCGGAGCCAGGTCAGCACCGTGCGCGTCCCGTCGTCCTCGATCGCGGCGAGCGCCTCGGTGAACGCCTCCCACTGCAGCAGCTCGGCGTGCGCGCGGGCGGCCTCGATCAGCTCGCTCTGGTGCGCGTTGAAGAGGCGGGCGGCCTCGTCGGCGGGCAGCTTCGACGCCGAGCGCAGCCGCGACGCGACTCCCGAGACCATGCTCTCGACGCGGTCGGTCAGCAGCTCGCGCTGCTCGTCGCGGAGCTGGCCGACGGAGCGGGCGGTCGAGCCGCGGTCGGCGACGACCTGCGCGAGCCGTCGCAGTCCGGAGTTGTTGACCGTCGCTCCGGCGACCTGGCCGACCGCGTAGCGGGCCAGCTCCCCCGGCTGCGCGTTCTTGAACCGGCGGCCGACGTCGGTCAGCAGTCGCTTGGCGACGAGCTGCAGCAGGACGGTGTTGTCGCCCTCGAACGTCGCGTAGACGTCGAGGTCGGCGCGCAGCTGGGTCAGGCGGTTCTCGGCGAGGAAGCCGGCGCCGCCGCAGGCCTCGCGCGCCTCCTGCAGGGTGTCGAGGGCGTGCCAGGTGGACAGCGCCTTGAGACCCGCGGCGAGCGTCTCGAGGTCCTGCCGCGACTCGTCGGTGTCGTTCTTGCCGGAGAAGACGTCGTCGAAGGCGCGCAGCAGCCTGTCGTGCGCGAAGCCCGCCGCGTAGGTCGTCGCCAGGCGCGGGAGCAGTCGGCGCTGGTGCCGCTGGTAGTCGAGCAGCACCTCCTCGCGGTCGCCACCGCCGGTGAACTGCCGGCGCTGGTCGCCGTAGGTGATCGCGATGGTCAGCGCGATCTTCGACGCGGCGACCGAGGCGCCGTCGAGCGAGACGCGCCCCTGCACGAGGGTGCCGAGCATGGTGAAGAAGCGGCGGCCCGGGCTCGCGATCGGCGAGGAGTAGCTGCCGTCGGCCGCGACGTCGCCGTAGCGGTTGAGCAGGTTCTCGCGCGGCACGCGGACGTGGTCGAAGTGAAGGCGGCCGTTGTCGATGCCGTTCAGCCCGCCCTTCAGGCCGTCGTCCTCACCGCCGACGCCGGGGAGGAAGGCACCCTCGTCGTCGCGGATCGGCACATAGAACGCGTGCACGCCGTGGTTGACCCCGCGGGTGACGAGCTGGGCGAAGACGACGGCGGCCCGGCCGTCGACGGCGGCGTTGCCGAGGTAGTCCTTCCAGGCGGCGCGGAACGGGGTGGTCAGGACGAAGTCGCCGGCCTCCTCGTCGAAGGTCGCCGAGGTCGCGATCGAGGCGACGTCGGAGCCGTGCCCGGTCTCGGTCATCGCGAATGCGCCGGGGATCTCGAGGCTCATGATGCCGGGCAGCCACTTCTCGTGGTGCGCCTGCGTGCCGAGGTGCAGGACGGCGGCGCCGAAGAGCCCCCACTGCACGCCCGACTTGATCTGCAGCGACGGGTCGGCGGTGACCAGCTCCTCGAAGCCGGCGATATTGCCGCCGTGATCGGCGTCGCCGCCGAGCGCGACCGGGAAGGCGCGGTGCACGCCGCCCTCCGCCGCGAGGATGCTCATCTGCTGGGTGACCCGGGCGCGGTGCTCGGCCATCGGCAGGCCGTCGGTCCGGTGCAGCTCGGGTCGGGAGGTGAGGGCGCGGGTGGCGAGGCGCTGCTCGCGCCAGTCGCCGAGGAGCAGCTCGCAGAGGGCCGCGACGTCGACGCCGGGGGCGCCGTCCTCGTCGAGCCGGGCGTCGACCTCGCTGCCGAGCACGTCGACGGGCGGGGTCGGGGTGATCGGGCCGGAGCGGGAGCGGCGGACCCGGGAGCGCGATCCGGCGCGATCGGCGGCGTCGGCGGCGGAGTGGGGGCGGGGCGCTGTGGTGCTCATGAGGAGGATCCCTTCGACCGTCTTCGGCTCGGACCGCTCGCGATCGGCCGGAACGGAGGATCGAGCGGTCGATCCCGTCGCTGCAGTGCGTCGGGAGGCGGTGCTCCTGCACGGTAGGTCGGGCCGGTGGATCGCGGAAACGTTCCGTCGCGCGACGACAAAGGGCGCCGGGCGCGGGCGGGGGCGGGTTGTCGGAAGGGACCAGCGGGGGGGATGCTGGATCGGTCTCGGGCCTCGGGTCTGCAGACATGGCCTGCTGACGGGGGTGGGTCTCGATACGCCGCCTGCGGCGGCTACTCGACCAGCATGTGGAGACGCCACTGCAGGATCACGGGAGCAGCATGGAGGGGGCCGATCATGCTGATCGAGCAGCCCGCGGAGCGGGCGTATCGAGATCCGGTGGCGCCGACCGGCTGGTCTGCAGACCCGGCCTGCTGGCTGCGGTGGGTCTCGATACGCCGCCTGCGGCGGCTACTCGACCAGCATGAGCCGGATCCCATCATGCTGATCGAGTAGCCCGCGCAGCGGGCGTATCGAGATCCACCCGCATGCGGGGTGGTGCTCCTTCGTCTCCACCGCTGCCCTGGGGTGGCGGGAGGGGCGTGGCTAGGCTCGGGGCATGAGCGAGCCGCAGCTGCCTCCGCCCCTGCCGCCCCGCCGCGAGAGCCGGCCGGACTGGCGGCCGCCCACCTCGATGGAGTCCGTGCAGGCCCTGGAGTCGGCGCGGCCCTCGGGGCCCGGCACGCCGTGGACCGCGGCGCGGCAGCGACGCCCGGTGCGCGTCTGGGACCTCGTGCTGACCATGACGCTGATCCTGTGCGCGCTCGGGGCGACGCTGCTGCTGTCCTACTTCGGGCTGTTCTTCGCGATGGCGAGCGACGCCTGCATGGGTGCGAACGACTGCAACGGCGACCTGATCGGCTGGGGCGTGCTCGTCGCGGCGGGCGGGGTGTGGGTCCCGTTCCTGGCGGCGATCGCCGTGTCGATCGTGCTGCTGGTGGTGCGGCGGATCGCCTTCTGGGTGCCGATCGCGGGGCTCGCCCTGTCGTTCTGCTGCACCCTGCTCGGCGGCTGGATGGCCTCGACCGGCGCGGACGGCTGAGCGAGGGCGCTCAGGCCGACCCGCGGGGTCGTCGCCGACGCGGGGTCGTTGCCGACGTGGGGGTCAGCACCGCCGCTGAGTCAGCGGGCGGTGTTCGAGAGCCGCCGCGGCTCAGTAGCTGTCCCAGCCGGGGTCCTCGTCGGGCTCCTCCGGCGGGACCCAGTCGTCCTCCGGCGGGGCGGAGGAGACCGGCGGGCCGGAGCGCTCGCCGCCGAAGGACGGGCGTGCGCCGGGCGATCGGCCGGCCGTCGCCCGGGCGGCGGGCTGGCGACGCGCGGGAGCAGCCTCCTGGTTCGCGTCGGGCTCGGCGATCTCGGGCGTCTCGCCCGCGACCACGGCGAGCACCGCCGCGCCGTAGGTGATCAGCTTCTTCTGGCCGACACCGCCGATGACGCTGAGGGCGTCGATCGTGGTCGGCTCGACCGTGGCGATCTCGCGGAGGGTCGCGTCGTTGAAGACGACGTAGGCGGGAACCGACTGCGCGCGCGCCTGGGCGACGCGCCACTCCCGGAGCCGCTCGAACAGGGGCTGCGCCTCGGCGGAGAGGTCGGAGACGGTGGAGCGGCCGGACCGCGACGAGCCGCTCGAGCGCGCGGGTCGCTCGGGTTCCTGCCGCAGCTCGACCTTGCGCTCGCCGCTCAGCACCGACGCCGACTCCGGCGTGAGCACGAGCGTGCCGAAGCCGTCGTCGTTCACGCCGAGCAGGCTCTGCGCGAGGAGCTGGCGGGCGACGCCGCGCCACTGGGTGTCGCTGAGGTCGGTGCCGATCCCCCAGGTGGCGATCGAATCGTGCTTGTGCTGGGTCGTGCGCGGAGTGGTCTTGCCGCGCAGGATGTCGATGATGTGGCCGGCGCCGAACTGCTGGTTGCGCTCGCGCTTGAGCCGGACCACCGTCGAGAGGAACTTCTGCGCGGCGACCGTGCCGTCCCACGAGGCGGGCGGCTCGAGGCAGGTGTCGCAGTTGCCGCAGGGGGTGCTCTCCTGGCCGAAGTAGGCGAGGAGGTTCACCCGGCGGCACTGCACCGTCTCGGAGAGGGCGAGCATCGCGTCGAGGTGCGCGGACATCCGTCGCCGGTGCGCGAGGTCGCCCGGGGACTCGTCGATCATCCGGCGCTGCTGGACGACGTCCTGCAGGCCGTAGGCGAGCCACGCCGTGGAGGGGAGGCCGTCGCGGCCGGCGCGACCCGTCTCCTGGTAGTAGCCCTCGACCGACTTCGGCAGGTCGATGTGCGCGACGAAGCGGACGTCGGGCTTGTCGATGCCCATGCCGAACGCGATGGTGGCGCAGACGATGACGCCCTCCTCGCGGAGGAAGCGCGACTGCGCGGCGGCCCGGACCCGGGCGTCGAGACCCGCGTGGTAGGCGACCGCGTCGAAGCCGGCGGCGCGCAGGGCCTCGGCCGTCGCCTCCACGCTCTTGCGAGAGAGCGCGTAGACGATGCCCGCGTCGTCGGCGTGCTCGCGCTTGAGGAAGTCGATCAGCTGCTTGCGCGGCTCGACCTTGTTGACGATGCGGTACTGGATGTTGGGGCGGTCGAAGCTGGAGATGAAGTGGCGGGCCGCGCCGAGGTGCAGGCGGGTGGTGATCTCGCGGTGCGTCGCCTCGGTGGCGGTCGCGGTGAGGGCGATGCGCGGGACGTCGGGCCAGCGCTCGGCCAGCTCGCCGAGGGCGAGGTAGTCGGGGCGGAAGTCGTGGCCCCACTGGCTCACGCAGTGCGCCTCGTCGATCGCGAACAGCGCGATGCGGCCGCGGGCGAGGAACTGCTTGGTGCCCTCGTTGCCGAGGCGCTCGGGGGCGACGTAGAGGAGGTCGAGCTCGCCGTCGAGGTAGGCGCGCTCGACGCGCTGGCGCTCACCCATGTCCTGGGTGGAGTTGAGGAACTCGGCGCGGACGCCGTTCGCGCGGAGGGCGTCGACCTGATCCTGCATCAGGGCGATCAGCGGCGAGACGACGACGCCGGTGCCCGGCCGGACGATCGAGGGGATCTGATAGCAGAGCGACTTGCCGCCGCCCGTGGGCATGAGCACGACCGCGTCGCCGCCGCCGATCACCTGCTCGACGATGGCCTGCTGCTCGCCGCGGAACGAGCCGTAGCCGAAGACCCGCTCGAGGATCTCCTGGGCCGCGGCGGAGGAGCCGGCCGGGGCGTCCGCGGTCGGGCGCTCGGCGGTCGAGAGGGCGGTCGCGGTCGGCTCAGTCACCCGTGGAACTCTACCCGCCGCCTCCGACGCGGCCCCGGGCGAGCGGCGTTCTGGGGAGGGTCGCGGCAGGTGCGGGGCTGGGGAGGAGGGGCGGGCGCGGTGGCGCGGCGGCTGCTCGGGCACCTCCGGCACGCGGATCGATCCTCGGCTCGCCGGAATCCGTCGGTCTCACGAGCCGAAGGTGGAATCGCGAGCCGGACGTGCGGGGAAAGCACCCCCGGCTCGCGGAAGCACCTCGGGCACGCAGAAACGCGGCGATTGCGCGAGCCGGAGCCGACATCGCAAGCCGAACCTGGTGGGAGAGACCTCCGGCGCGCGGGAACACCTCGGGCACGCAGCAACCGACCGAAATCACGAGCCCGAGCCGACATCACGAACCGAACATGAAGCCGGAGCACCCCCGGCACGCGGGGACACCTCGGGCACGCAGAAACCGACCGAAACCACGAGCCCGAGCCGACATCACGAGCCGGAGATGGAGCCGGAGCACCTCCGGCGCGCGGACAGACCCTCGGCACGTGGGGTCCGGCCGGATTCGCGAGCCGGGGGTGGAATCGCGAGCCGAGGGCGCCGGCGTCGGGCGGGTCGAGGTGGGGCGGGCGGGTCAGAGCTCGGTGATCGTCTTGGTGTCGCCGTTCCAGAAGCGGATGCCCGCGAGGCCGACGGTGAAGGGCTCGCCGAGGAGCGGGACGGCCTGGCCGAGCTGCTCGGCGCGGAGGCGGCGGGAGATGCTGACGTGCGGGGTCCACGACTCGCGGAGCGAGGTGGGCACGGCGCCGGGCATCAGCCCGGTCGCGCGGGCGTGCAGGGCGTCGAAGGCGGGTGTGCGCACCGCTCCCCAGGCGAGCACGAAGCGGCCGGCGTGCGGGAACAGCAGGACGGCGCTCAGCTCGACGGAGGCGGGGAGCGGGCCGAGCGCACCGGTTGGCGGCGGTGTCAGCTCGGGGCCGGCGAGGAGGGTGAGGTGCGGGCGGTTGCTGGCTGAGGTGTGCAGCGCGAGGCTCGGGATGCCGGCCGCCTCGAGCGCCTCCCACTGGCCGCGGATCCGGGCCTCCGACTCCGGGTCGAGGAGGACTTCGAGGCTGCGCATGCCCCCATCCTGCCGCGCCGGCCGGCTCGCTCTCGGCCGCTCGCCCGGCCCGCGCCCGCGCGGCCGCGCCACCCTCCAGAAGTTGCGGTAGTCGACGCCGAGTACCGCAACTTCCGCGTACTCGACGCGCCCCGACGGTCCCGGGCGCCCGGCGCGCTCCGCCACCCTCCAGAAGTCGCGGTAGTCGACGCCGAGCACCGCAACTTCTGCGTACTCGATCAGCTCACAGCGCGCGGGCCACCGGAGGTCGTCGAATGCGCAGAAGTCGTCGTACCAGACGTGCGAACACGACGACTTCTGGAGAGCGGGAGGGCGAGGCGATCCGGCCCGCGTGCGCGCGACTCTCCAGAAGTTGCGGTAGTCGACGTCGAGTACCGCAACTTTTGCGTGCTCGACCGGCTCGCAGCGCGCGCGCCGAGGAGGGGGCGAGTGCGCGGAAGTTGTCGGACCGGACGGGCGAGGACGACGACGTCTGAAGAGCGGAAGACGTCAGACGGGTGTTCCGTACCCGTGCGGCCGCGATTCTCCAGAAGTTGCGGTAGTCGACGCCGAGTACCGCAACTTCTGCGTGCTCGAGGGGCTCGCAGCGCGCGCCGAGGAGGGGCGAGTGCGCGGAAGTCGTCGTACGGGGCGCGCGAGTACGACGACTTCTGGAGAGCGGGAGAAGGGACGCGGGACGGGCCGTGCCCGCGCGGCCGCGACCCTCCAGAAGTTGCGGTAGTCGACGTCGAGTACCGCAGCTTTCGCGTCGTCGACGCGCGCCCGCCCGGCCCGGGGCCTTGGGGGCCGCGCGAGCCTCCAGAAGTTGCGGTAGTCGAGCGCGACTACCGCAACTTCTGGAGGATGGAGGGGGGATGGGCGGGGGGATGGAGGGGGGGATGGGCGGCGGCGGGCGACGGCAGCCGCGCGCGTCAGCCGATGGTCACCAGGGCGGCGAGCAGCTCCGGGGCGCGGCGGTCGAGGATGCGGCCGCCGACGCGGACGCCGACGAGGGTGAACGCCGTACCGAGCACCAGGGCGGCGGCGAGCGCGCCGAGACCGAGGCCGACGCTCCCGCCGACCAGCGAGATCGTGCCGAGGACGAGCGAGGGCAGCGACAGCGCGGCGGTTGCGGCCATGCTGCCGAGCATCACGACGCTCGAGATCATCCCGGAGCCGGGCGGGGTCTTCAGCGGACTGTCGCCGGGGGCGGGCACCGGGTACACGACCAGCGCGGAGGCGACGCTCGAGACGCCGAAGCCGCTGAGCACCAGGGCGAGCGCCATCCCGAGGACGGCGGGGATCGACTCCGGCCGAGCCGCGTAGAGGCAGGTGCCGACGGTGACGATCAGGACGGCGGGCACGCCGATCAGCCCGGCGGCGATGACGCGGCCGGCGCGGTCTGCCGAGCCGGCGACTCCGGAGCTGACGTGCGCGGCCCAGGCGGTGCCGTCGTAGGAGACGTCGGCGCAGAGGGTCACGCCGAAGATCAGCGCGATGAAGAGGGAGGAGAGGACGACCAGCATCGAGCCGCCGCCCTGCAGCGCGCTGTAGAAGACGGCCAGCACGACCACGGCGGGGATGACCAGCAGTCCGCGGCTGTAGCGCGGGTCGCGCCACCAGTAGCCGAGGGCCCGCGCGGCGATCGCGCCGGTCGGGGTGCCGGGGAAGCGGCCTAGCAGGCCGATGCCCTGCGCGCCCGAGGCGGCCTGCGAGGAGGACGCGGCCGGCTCGGCCAGTGCATGCCGCAGCGCGCGGGCCCAGAGCCACACGACGGCGGCGAGGGTGGCGACTCCGATCGCGAAGCGGCCGAGGGCGACCGCCCACTCCCCCGCGACGATCGCGCCGGGGACGCCCCAGATCGCGCCGAGCGGTGACCAGCCGAGGGCGGAGGCGACGACCGGGAGCACGTCGAGGCCGTCGCTGATGACGTTCGTCAGCCCGATGACCAGCGGCCCGAGCAGGATCACGACGACCAGCACGACGCCGCCGATCACCTCGCGGTAGCGGCGGCTCGAGCCGAGGCCCGTGGTCAGGGCGCCGATGAGGCGCGAGGCGACCACGCAGGTCGCGACGCCGATCACCGCCGAGACGAGGCCGGGGAGGATGCCGACCGGGTTGCTCCACCAGGCCGCCGCGGAGGCGAGCGCGCCCAGCGAGGTGACGATCCCGGGGATACCGGCGAGGCCGGCGGCGGCGAGGCCGAGCATCAGGGTGCGCAGCGGGATCGGGAAGGTCGCGAGGGTCGGCAGGTCGAGGCTCTGGTCCGAGCCGGAGACGAAGATCGGCCCGAGCACCCAGCCCAGCAGCAGGGCCGAGCCGGCGAGGATCAGGGCGACGTTCGCGAACGCCGGGTCGGAGGCGCCGAGCGCGACCAGCCCGACGACCACGAGACCGAGGACGACCACCGCGTAGAGCCCGCCGACGATCACGCCGATCAGCTGCCAGACGTTGCGGGTGAGCGTGTTGCGCAGCAGCAGCAGGCGCAGCCTCAGGAGATGCGCAACCATGCCGGGCCCTCCTGGTGGGTGCGGCCGCCGACGAGGTCGACGAAGCGCTCCTCGAGGCTGGAGCCGGCGCGGACCTCGGCGAGCGTCCCGGCCGCGAGGACCCGGCCGTCGGCGATGACGGCGACGCGGTCGCACATCCGCTCGACGAGGTCCATGGAGTGGCTCGAGACGATGACGGTGCCGCCGGAGGCGACGTAGCCGGTGAGGATGTCGCGGATGTTCGCGGCCGAGACCGGGTCGACGGACTCGAACGGCTCGTCGAGCACCAGCAGGCGCGGGGCGCGGACCAGGGCGCAGGCGAGCGCGATCTTCTTGGTCATGCCGGCGGAGTAGTCGACGACGAGGGTGCGGTCGGCCGGATCGAGGCTGAGCAGGGCGAGCAGGTCGTTCGCGCGCTCGAGGACCGTCGGGCGGTCGATGCCGCAGAGCAGTCCGTAGTAGGTGATCAGCTGCAGGCCGGTGAGGCGGTCGAAGAGCTTGACGCCGTCGGCGAGCACGCCGATCAGGCGCTTGGCGGCGAGGGTGTCCTGCCAGACGTCGACGTCGTGGATGGTGACGGTGCCCGCGTCGGGGCGGAGCAGGGCGGTCGCCATCGAGAGGGTGGTCGTCTTGCCGGCGCCGTTGGGGCCGACGAGGCCGAAGAAGGAGCCGGCCGGGACATCGAGGTCGATGCCGGCGACGGCCTCCTTGTCGCCGAAGTGCTTGCGGAGGCCGCGGATCCGGAGGGCGATCTCGTCCTGGCGGCCGGTGGCGTCCGGGGCGGCCCAGGCGGGGGCGGGGGCGGCGGTGGCCGGGGTCGCGGTACTCGGGCTCGCGACGGCCGCGGTCGTGTCGTGCCGATCGACGCCGTCCTGCGGGGAGTCGGTCGCGTGCTGCGGGGTGCCGGTCGGCGTCGTGCCGTTCGTCCCGTCCATGGGAGTCCCTTCGGTGCATGTGTCCTCGGGGCCGCGGTGGGCGGCCGCTCCTCCACGGTAGCGACGGGCGGGCCGCACGGCATCAGTCGCGGGGAGGAGCGAGCGGGGCCGCCGGGCGGAGGACCTTCGGCTCGTGGATTCGCGCTGGGCTCGCTGGAATCGGCGGATCCCGCGAGCCGGAGGTGGGGCGGGCGGCGCGGAGGAGGGGCGGAGGGGGCGTGTCTAGGCTGAGCCGCATGCCCACGCTCCTCCTCGTCCGTCACGGGCGCACCACGGCCAACACCGCGGGGATCCTCGCCGGACGCACCGCCGGGGTCCGCCTCGACGACGTCGGACGCACGCAGGCCGCGCGCACCGGGGAGCGACTGGCCGCGGTCCCGCTCGCCGCCGTGGTGTCGAGTCCGCTCGAGCGCTGCCGGCAGACGGCGCGGTACCTGCTCGAGCGGCAGGACGGCTCGCCGGCGACGCCGATCGAGAAGGGGATCACGGAGTGCGACTACGGCGAGTGGCAGGGGCGCTCGCTGCGGGACCTCGCGAAGGAGCCGATGTGGTCGGTCGTGCAGAACCAGCCGTCCGCCGCGGTGTTCCCGGGCGGCGAGGGGCTCGCCGGGATGCAGGGTCGGGCGGTCGCGGCGATCCGGCGGCACGACGCGGCGGTGGCGGAGGAGCACGGGGCGAACGCGGTGTGGGCGGCGGTCAGCCACGGCGACATCATCAAGGCGGTGCTGGCCGACGCGCTCGGCATGCACCTCGATCTCTTCCAGCGGCTGTCGGTCGGGCCGGCGTCGGTGTCGATCATCCGCTACGGCGCGGGGCGGCCCGATGTGATCGCGATGAACACGGAGGCCGGCGACCTGGGCTGGCTGCGGGCACCGGCGCCGGTCGAGGCCGAGGCGCCGGTCGGCGGCGGGGCGGGGCACGAGTAGCGGCGCAGAACATCAGCTGAGAGGGGTGGGCCTCGGCTGTGGGGGGAGGGACACCACTCTCAGCTGATGTTGTGCGGGGGTGGATCTCGATACGCCCGCTGCGCGAGCTACTCGATCAGCATGCAAGTGCCCGCTGTCGGCACATGCTGGTCGAGTAGGCGCGGAGCGGCGTATCGAGACCGGACGTCGGCGGACGTGGATCTCGATACGCCCGCTCCGCGGGCTACTCGATCAGCATGCAGCGCCCGCTGCGCGGGCTGCTCGATCAGCATGCAGGCGCCCGCTGCTCGATCGGCATGCAGCAGTCCGCGTGCAGGGGCGGGCCAGGCGGGCGCTCGTAGACTGGGGGCATGCCCATCGTGCACGGATTCGACTGGCCCGACCGCGTCGTCGTGGGGACGATCGGCTCCCCCGGCTCGCGCTCCTTCTACCTGCAGGCCCGCACCGGGCCGCGCGTCGTCAGCGTCGGGCTGGAGAAGCAGCAGTCGGCGCTGCTCGCGGAGAAGATCGACGAGATCCTCGACCAGCTGATGTCGGCGGAGGGCAACCCGGCGAGCGTGCCGCCCGGCACGCCTCCCGAGCTCGTCGACAACGAGCCGCTCGACCAGCCGGTCGCGGCCGAGTTCCGTGTCGGCAGCCTCAGCCTCGGCTGGGACCCGTCGACCGCGCAGGTCGTCATCGAGGCCTACCCCGTGGTCGAGGGCGACGACGAGGACGACCTCAGCATCGACGACTCCCCCACGCTGCCCGACGAGATGCTGCAGGTGCGCATCCCCGTCGGCACCGCCCGCGCCTTCGCCAAGCGGACGCTCGAGATCGTCGGCGCCGGCCGTCCGCTCTGCCCGCGCTGCGGGGAGCCGATGGACCCCGACGGGCACGACTGCCCGCTGACATGACCGACGCGTCCGAGCCGGCCGCCGAGCACGAGCTGCCCGGCGCCGAGCTGTCGAGCACCGAGCAGCCGGCCATCGAGCTGCCCGTCGACGCGGAGCTGCAGAGCGGCGAGCTCGAGCTCACCGGCCGGATCACGGTCGCCTCCAACGCGACGTTCCTCGGCAGCATCGGCGGCACCTCCGTCGTCTACAAGCCGGTCGCCGGGGAGAAGCCGCTCTGGGACTTCCCGGACGGGCAGCTCGCGGGCCGCGAGGTCTCGGCCTACCTCGCCTCCGAGGCGCTGGGCTGGAACGTCGTACCGCGCACCTGGCTCCGCGAGGGTCCGCTGGGCGTCGGCATGGTGCAGCTCTGGCAGGACATCGATCCGGAGCAGGACGCCGTCGACCTGGTGCCCGCCGACGCGGTGCCCGAGGGCTGGCGGCACGTCCTCGACGGCAGCGATGCCGAGGACCGCGACATCTCGCTCGTGCACGAGGACTCGGCGGCGCTGCGGCGGATGGCCGTCTTCGACGTCGTGGTCAACAACGCGGACCGCAAGGGCGGGCACGTGCTCGAGATGCCGGGCGGGCACCGCTACGGCGTCGACCACGGCCTGACCTTTCACGTGGAGCACAAGCTGCGGACGGTGCTCTGGGGCTGGGTCGGCGAGCCGCTGACCGGCGACGAGCTCACGGCGCTGAAGCGGCTGCGCTCGGCGATCGACGGTCCGCTCGGCGCGGCGCTGTCCGAGCTGCTGCTGGAGGAGGAGATCGCGACCTTCGCGAAGCGCTGCGACCGGCTCCGCTCCTCCGGCCGCTTCCCCGGGCCCCGCGGCGGGATGCCCGCCGTGCCGTGGCCGCTGTTCTAGCCGTGAACGGCGGAGCGGGCTACCGGCCGCACCAGGCGACCGGACACCAGACCCTCTAGAAGCCCCAGCCGCGGCCGAACAGCTCGTCGCCGGGCGGTCGCCCGCCCGGAGCCGCCCCGCGCGCACCGAGGTACGACGACACGACGGCCGCGCCGAGGTCGTCCGCCTCGGGGTTCACGACCGAGCCGCCCACGCGCCGCGCCAGCGAGTCGATGAAGCGGGCGAGCCCCGGGTCGTCGCCCAGCCGGAAGAACGTGGTGTGCGCGCCGAGCCGGGTGGAGGCGTCGAGCTCGCGGACGGAGACGGCGACCGTCACCGGGTCCGGCGGGTAGTCGAAGTAGATCTGCCCGTCCGGCTCGAGGTGCGCGGTCGGCTCGCCGTCGGTGACGATCAGCAGCACCGGCTGCGCGCTGGGGTGCTTGCGGAAGTGCCGGTTGGCGAGCAGCAGGGCGTGGTGCAGATTGGTGCCCTTCTCCCACTCGGCGTCGAGGCCGACGAGCTGCTCGACGTCCATCACCTCGGCCTGGCGGCCGAACGCGATCAGCTGCAGCTCGTCGCCGCGGAACCGGCTCGAGATCAGGGTGTGCAGGGCGAGCGCGGTGCGCTTCATCGGCACCCAGCGGCCGTCCATCGCCATCGAGAACGAGGTGTCGACGAGGAGGGCGACGCAGGCCTGGGTCCGCGCCTCCGTCTCCTGCACCTCGACGTCGCCGATCTCGATCCGGACGCCGGAGCCGGTCTCGCGGCCGTCGCCGGCGGTGCGGGTCAGCGCGTTGGTGAGCGTGCGGGTGACGTCCCACGCCTCGGTGTCGCCGAACTCCCACTGCCGGGTCGCGCCGGAGCGCTCGCCCGCGGCACCGGCCCGGCGCACGTCGCGCGCACCCTGGCGGCCGGACATCGTGTCGGCGATGTCGCGCAGCAGCGCCTTGCCGAGCTGGCGCATGGCCTTCGGAGTGAGGGTGAGCGCGCCGTCCGAGCCGCGGCGCAGGGTGCCGGAGTCGCGCAGCGCCTTCTCGAGGCGCTTGAGGGTCTGCGCGTCGACCGCCGCGTCGTCGCCGAGGCGGCGGGCGAGCAGGTCGAGGTCGAGGTCGTCGAGGTTCGAGCGCTCGTGCGGCTGCGCGAGCTGGTCGGCGAGCGCGTCGAGGTCGGCGAGCTCCTGGAAGACGCCGGTGCCGTCCCCGAGGCCGAGGCCCTGCTCGCCGTCCATCCGCTCGGAGCCGCCCCAGTCCTCGCCGGGGCGCAGGCCCCGCAGGGTCTCGTCCAGCTGCCCGAGCGACTGCATCAGCTCCGGCGTGCCGAAGGCCTGCTGGGCGAGGGCGTCGAGCTCGTCGCGCTGCTGCTGGGTCATCGAGTTGCGCATCCGCTGGGCCGCGGCGGCGCGAGCGGCCAGGGCATCGATCAGCTCGTCGACGGTCTCGGGCCGCTCCGGGAAGTACTCGCCGTGCTGCGCCATGAACGCGTCGAACTGCTCGGGGGTGTCCTCGCCGCGGGCGTGCGCCTCGAGGAGCTGGTTGAGGTCGCGGAGCATCGCGTCGATCGCCGCGCGGTCCTCGTCGCTCGCGTTCTCGAGGGCCTGCTTCATGCCCTCGAAGCGCTGCTCGAGCATCTCGGCGCCGAGCAGCTCCTTGATCTTCTCGAAGTCGGCGCGCGCCTCCGGACTCTGCCAGCGGTAGTCCGAGAGCTCGGAGACCGCGGCGGCGGGCGAGGGCGGGAGGCTGTCGAGCTGGATCTCGGCGAGGGCGCGGTCGCCGTCGTCCATCTGCGTGTCGCGGGCGAGCTGCTTGCGCTCGGCGAGGACGGCGCGGTCGAGCAGCTCGCGGACCTCGCGGAGGGTGCCGTCGAGGCCGTGCTTCTGCGTCAGCTCGCGGCGGCGCTCGGCGACGCGGGCGGCGAGGTCGTCGAGACCCTGGCCGTCGCGGCCGCCGCGGCGGAGGAACTCGCGCATCGCGCGCTCGGGCGAGGTGCCCGCCATGACGTCCTCGCCGATGGCGTCGAGCGCCTCGGCCAGGTCGACCGGCGGGGCGAGCGGGTCGGGGCCGCCGTCGTAGCGGGAGTAGCGGGCGTCGCGCCCGAGGCGGCGGTTGGACCTAGGCACGGGCGGGCCCACCGGTGAGAGTCGACGAGCCGGTCCGAGCCGACAGGCCGGTGCGCAGCGGCTCAGCCATAGACGGCCTCGCCCCCGCCCGTCTCCTTGCTGAGCTTGCGCGAGAGGTAGAGGCCCTCGAGGGCGAGCTCGACGGCGCCCGCGCGGCGGCCGGCGCCGACGGCCTCGAGCCGGTCGGCGATGTCGTCGTAGAGGGTCGACTCGCCGAGCAGCGGCAGCGCGGCGAGGAACTCCTTCGCGGTCACCTGCTCGCCGGTCGTGATCATCGCGCCGTTCTCGACGGCGGTCACGAGGGGGGTGAGGTCGAGTCCGCGGAGGTGCGCGCGGACCGTCTCGGCGGTGGCCTGGCGGAGGAGGTGGTCGAGGATCTCGTCCTCGCGGCCCTCCTCCCCCGACTCGAACTCGATCTTGCCGCCGAGGACGTCGACCGCGGTCTCGAGGTCGATCGGGCGGGCGACCGCCTCCTCCTCGCCGCGGCGGGTGGCCCGGTGCAGCGCGGCGGCGGCGATGGTCTCGGCGCCGGCGATGGCGAAGCGGGCGCTCACTCCGCTGCGCTGGTCGACCGAGGACGACTCGCGCAGGGCCCGGGTGAAGCGGGCGAGGATCTCGATCAGCGTGTCCGGGACGGTCGCGACGAGATCGGCCTCCTGGCGGATCACGGCGATCTCATCGACCAGCGCGGTCGGGTAGTGGGTGCGGATCTCGGCGCCGAAGCGGTCCTTCAGCGGGGTGATGATCCGGCCGCGGTTCGTGTAGTCCTCGGGGTTGGCGCTGGCGACCACGAGCACGTCGAGCGGCAGGCGCAGGACGTAGCCGCGGATCTGGATGTCGCGCTCCTCCATCACGTTGAGCATCGCGACCTGGATGCGCTCGGCGAGGTCGGGCAGCTCGTTGATGGCGACGATGCCGCGGTGGCTGCGCGGGATGAGGCCGAAGTGGATGGTCTCCGGGTCGCCGAGGCTGCGGCCCTCGGCCACCTTCATCGGGTCGACGTCGCCGATGAGGTCGGCGACGCTCGTGTCGGGGGTGGCCAGCTTCTCGACGTAGCGCTCCTCGCGGCTGCGCCAGGCGACGGGCAGCTCGTCGCCGAGCTCCTCCGCCCGGCGTTTGCTGATCGAGGTGATCGGCTCGTAGGGGTGCTCGCCGAGCTCGGAGCCGTCGATGACGGGGGTCCACTCGTCGAGCAGGCCGTTCAACGTGCGGAGGAGGCGGGTCTTGCCCTGGCCGCGCTCGCCGAGCAGCACGATGTCGTGCCCGGCGATCACCGCCCGCTCGACCTGGGGGATGACGGTGTCCTGGAAGCCGTGCAGGCCGGGCCAGGGGTCGCGGCCCTCGCGGAGGGCGTCGAGGAGGTTGTCGCGGATCTCGGTGCGGAGGGTCTTCTGCACGTGCCCGGAGGCGCGCAGCCGGCCGAGGGTGCTGATCTGGGGGCGCATCACCTCTGCAACGCTACGCCGCGGGTGCGACATGCGGTGGGGGTGCGCGGGATCCGCGGGGGTGCTAGCGGCGGCGGGGGGTGGGGGCGATCATGCGGCCAGTGCCCGGCAGAGCTCGGGTCTCGAGACGCCCCTCCGGGGCTGCTCGACCAGCATGGAGGCCCCGAGTCCGATTCATGCTGATCGAGTAGCCCTCGTAGAGGGCGTATCGAGATCCACGCATCGAATGACGGCGGGTCTCGATACGCCCCTTCGGGGCTACTCGACCAACATGAAAGCCACCGGTCCCTGCGAAGGAAGCAGCCCGCGCAGCGGTCCTTCATGCTGATCGAGTAGCCCTCGCAGAGGGCGTATCGAGATCCACGCACCGAGTGACGGCGGGTCTCGATACGCCCCTCCGGGGCTACTCGACCAGCATGCAAGGCACCGGTCTCTGCCGATGGAGCAGCCCGCGGAGCGGTCCTCTCCGGCGGAGCGCGGGTCTCGAGACGCCCCCTCGGGGCTGCTCGACCCATGGAAGTGAGAATTCTCGAAGGTTCGGCGGGCAGCCTGGGGCGATGACCGGTTCCGTCCTCCGCTCCGCCCTCGTCGGCGCGACGCTCGCGCTCGGCGTGGGGCTCGCCTCCTGCAGCACGACTCCCGCCGCTCCCGGCCCCGATGCGCGCGAGCTCGTCGGCGCGAGCAGTGTCGCGGAGGGGCTCGAGGCTCCGTGGTCGGTCGTCTTCGTCGACGACGGCACGGCGCTCGTCAGCGAGCGCGACAGCGGACGGGTGCTCGAGCTCGCGGCGGACGGCAGCACCCGTGAGGTCGGCGTCGTCGAGGGTGTGGTCGCCGAGGGCGAGAGCGGGCTGCTCGGGCTGGCCGTCGACGGCCGGACGCTGTTCTCCTACTCGACTGCGGCCGACGGCAACCGGATCCAGCGGGTCGCGCTCACGGGCGAGGCCGGGTCGTACGCGCTCGGCGAGCCGGAGACGATCCTCGACGGCATCCCGGCCGCTCGCACCCACGACGGCGGGCGGATCGCGATCGGCCCCGACGGCATGCTCTACGCGACCGTCGGCGACGCCGGGCGGCGCGAGGCGGCGCAGGACCTGCGCGAGCTCTCCGGCAAGATCCTCCGGATGACGCTCGACGGCGCCGTGCCCGACGACAACCCGTACCCGGGATCGCTGGTCTGGAGCAGCGGGCACCGCAATCCGCAGGGCCTCGCCTGGGCGGAGGACGGCACCCTCTTCGCGAGTGAGTTCGGGCAGGACACCTGGGACGAGCTGAACGTGATCGAGCCCGGCGCGAACTACGGCTGGCCCGAGGTCGAGGGGATCGCCGGCGAGGACGGCTTCGTCGATCCGGTGCAGCAGTGGGAGCCGAGCGCGGCCAGCCCGAGCGGGATGGCGCAGCTGGACGGCGTGCTCTACCTGGCGAACCTGCGCGGCGAGGTGCTGCGCGCGGTGCCGGTCGCGGATCCGTCGGCCTCGACCGACTACGCCGTCGGCGAGTACGGACGGCTGCGCGACGCGGTGGCGGCTCCGGACGGCGACCTGTGGTTCGTGACGAGCAACACGGACGGCCGCGGGTCGCCGCGCGAAGCGGACGACCGGATCGTGAGCGTGCCGCCGCCGGGTTGACGCGCGCGCGAGACGTCCCGCTCCGGTCGAGGCGTCCCGGTGCTGCGGGACGCCTCGACGGTTCGAGGACGCCTCGGCGGGCGCGTCACGCGCCGGGGGTCAGCAGGCCGCTCTCGTAGGCGGCGATGACGAGCTGGGCGCGGTCGTGGGCCGAGAGCTTGGTCATGATGCGGTTGACGTGGGTCTTGGCGGTGTGCGGGGAGATGACGAGGTCGTCCGCGATCTCCTGGTTGGAGCGGCCGCGCGCGACGAGCAGCAGGACCTCGCGCTCGCGGTCGGTGAGCTGGGCGAACTCCGGCGGCTCGACGAGCGGCGGCGATGCCTGCGGGGCGAGGACGTAGCGGGTGATCAGGCTGCGGGTCGCGGCGGGCGAGAGCAGGCTGTCGCCGGCGTGCACGGCGCGGACGGCGGCGGCGATCTCCTCCGGCTCGGCGCCCTTGCCGAGGAAGCCGCCGGCGCCCGCGCGCAGGGCGGCGATCAGGTACTCGTCCTCCTCGAAGGTCGTGAGGATGAGGACCTTCGTCGCGGCGAGCTCCGGGTCGGCGCAGATCAGGGCGGTGGCGCCGATGCCGTCGAGCTCGGGCATGCGGATGTCCATCAGGACGACGTCGGGGCGCAGGCGGGTCGCCAGCTCGACCGCCTCGCGGCCGGTGCGCGCCTCGCCGACGACCTCGATGCCGCTCTCGCCGCTCAGGATGTCGGTGACGGCCTGGCGGATCAGGGGCTGGTCGTCGACGACGAGGACGGTGGTCATCGCGGGTCCACCTCCGGGGACGATGGGGTCGGCGGGAGTGACGCCGCTGGCACGACCGCCGCCTGCGGCAGCGGCAGCGACGCCGCCACCCGGTAGCCGCCCGGTGTCGCTCCCGTCACCACCGTGCCGCGGACGGAGGCCACCCGCTCGCGGAGGCCGAGCAGCCCGTGCCCGCTGCCGCGCTCGCGGTCCGGACGCGCGACGGCCGCGACGGGGTTCGCCACGACGATCTCGACGCGGTCGTCCGCCACCGCGACGAGGACGTGCGCGCGGTGCTCGGCGCCGTGCTTGTGCGCGTTGGTGAGCGCCTCCTGGACCACGCGGTACGCGACGAGATCGGCCGCCCCCTGGACGCGGTCGAGCGCGCCCTCGGTGCGGACGGTCACCTGCAGGCCGTCCTCGCCGAAGCGGCGGACGAGCTCGCCGAGCCGGTCGAGGCCGGGCTGCGGCGCCGTGCCGTCCGCCTCGTCGGTGCGGAGGACCTCGAGGAGGTCGCCGATCTCGCCGAGGACCGAGCGGGCCGCGCTGCGGATCGTGCTGAGCGCCTCGCGCGCCTTCTCGGGCCGGGAGTCGAGCGCGGAGGTGGCGACTCCGGCGTTGAGGCTGATCACCGAGATCTGGTGCGCGACCGCGTCGTGCAGGTCGCGGGCGATGCGCAGCCGCTCCTCGCTGACGCGGCGCCGCGCCTCCGACTCCCGGGTCTGCTCCGCCCGCTCCGCCCGCTCCGTCACCGCGACGATGTACTCGCGGCGCGAGCGCGTCGCGTCGCCGGCGGCCGCGGCGAAGAGGACCGTGACGGCGTACTGGACCGCCCGGGCGTCGAGGGGGCTCACCGCCGCGCCGATGACGCTCAGAAGCACCACCGCGACCACCGTGACCGCGGCCACGACGAGACCGACCCGGCGGGGGCTGCGGTTCGTCACCGCGAACATCGCGATCGCCGTCGCGAGGACGACGCCCGGCGCGAGCAGACCCAGGACCGCCGCGGCGGCGGACAGCACGACGATCGCCGCGAGCACCGGGATCGGCCGGCGCCGCCGCAGTGGCAGCAGGACCGCCGGCGCGAGCACGATCGCGAACTCGAGCAGGCCCGAGGGCCGCTGAGCGGACCCCTGGAACGGCGCGAACGCCGCGGCGACGATGATCGCGGCCGCGAGGGCGTCGCCGAGCCCCGACCGCAGCCGCGGGTGGGCCTGCATCCGCGGCGTCATCCCCACATCCTGGCGGAGTGCGCGCACCGCGGCGTCACCCCGCCGCGGTGCTCCGCCTACCGCGACCGCGGTACGGCGGGGACACCCTGCGAGGGACGCGCGATCGAGCGGCGCCGCCCAGGCTGGAGGGGCCGCCCCGGAACCCGCCGGGCGGCGGAGGGAGTCCCATGAGCACGCCCATCATCTCGGTGAGAGACGTCCGCAGGTCGTACGGCCGAGGCCAGAACCGCTTCGAGGCGCTGAAGGGCGTGAGCTTCGACATCCAGGAGGGCGAGAGCGTCGCCATCGTCGGCAAGAGCGGCTCGGGCAAGTCGACCCTGATGCACCTGCTCGCGCTGCTCGACGCCCCCAGCACCGGCGTGGTCGAGCTCGAGGGAGTGGACACGAGCACGCTCAAGGGGCGCCGGCTCGACGTCACCCGCAACCGCACCTTCGGCTTCGTCTTCCAGCAGTTCTTCCTCACGCCGAACGCGTCGGTGCTCGACAACGTCGTGCTGCCGATGAAGATCGCCGGGATCGGCCGGGCGGAGCGCAAGCGCCGCGGCCTCGCCGCACTGGCCCAGCTCGAGCTCGACGACAAGGCCGGCAGCAAGGCCGTCGACCTCTCCGGCGGACAGAAGCAGCGGACGGTCATCGCCCGCGCGCTCGTCAACAACCCGCGCATCCTCTTCGCGGACGAGCCGACCGGCAACCTCGACACGACGACCGGCGGGGTGGTCGAGGACATCCTCTTCGCGCTCAACCGCGAGAACGGCATCACCCTGATCGTGGTCACCCACGACGAGGAACTGGCCGCGCGCTGCGACCGGCGCCTGATGATCCGCGACGGCTTGCTGGTCGAGGACTCCGCGGCGGTGGCCGCATGAAGACCGTCGACCTGATCGGGACCGCGATCGCCAACACCTTCCGCTCCCGGACGCGCACGCTCCTGACGATCCTCGCGATCTTCGTCGGCGCGTTCACCCTGACCCTCACCAACGGGCTCGGCACCGGCATCAACGCCTACATCGACGACACGGTCGACGGAGTCGGCGCCTCGGACGTGATGACCGTGTCGAAGACCTCCGAGTCGGCGACGGGCCTCGGCTCCGGGCCCGTCGAGTACGACCCCGACGCAATCGCGAGCGGGGCGGCGGGGCCTCCCGGGCAGACCGTCGTCGCGCTGACCCCGGCCGACCTCGACACGCTCGCCGGAGTCGAGGGCGTGCTCGACGTGCAGGCGGTGAAGTCGATCTCGGCCGACTACGTGGCGGCCGGCGACGACGGCGCGAAGTACGTGATCGGGATCGGCAGCCTCGTGGAGGGGCAGACCGTGCAGCTCGCCGCGGGGGCCGGCCTCGACGACGCGTCGACGCAGCTCCAGGCGGTGCTGCCGGTGTCCTACGTCGAGCCGCTCGGCTTCGCGGACGATGCGGCGGCCGTCGGGACGACCGTGTCGATCGGCATCACCGACGCGCAGCGGACGCCGCACGTGGTCGAGGCGACGATCGTCGGCGTCGCGGAGGAGAGCATCGCGGGAGCGGGCGGGGGCCTCGTCACGAACGACGCGCTCACCGACGCGCTGTTCACGACGCAGAGCATCGGTGTGCCGGCGGACCAGGTCGACCGCTTCGCCCAGGCCAGCGTGCGCTTCGACGCCGCGGCGGACGACGAACAGGTCACCGCGCTGAAGGACCGCCTCGCGGACGCCGGCTACACCGGCACCACGGTCGCGGACCAGCTGGGCACCATCAAGGCCGTCGTCGACGGGATCGTGCTGGTGCTCAACGCCTTCGCGGTGATCGCACTGCTGGCGGCGAGCTTCGGCATCGTCAACACGCTGCTGATGAGCGTGCAGGAGCGGACCCGCGAGATCGGCCTGATGAAGGCGATGGGCATGGGCAGCGGACGGGTGTTCGCGCTCTTCAGCATCGAGGCGGCGTTCATCGGCTTCCTCGGCAGCGCGATCGGCACGCTGCTGGCGGTGGTGGCGGGGACCGGGCTGAGCGGGGTGCTCTCGGGCTCGCTGCTCTCGGACCTGCCGGGGCTGACCCTGATCGCGTTCGACCCGGTGTCGATCCTGACGGTGGTGCTCGTGGTGATGGTGATCGCGTTCGTGGCGGGGACGCTGCCGGCCGCGCGGGCGGCGCGGGCGGATCCGGTGCAGTCGCTGCGCTACGAGTAGCGCGCTGCCGAACCGGCCTGCGTCACTGCAGAACATCGGCTGAGCGTGCGGCTCATCGCCGATGGGCGATGACCAGGCGTCTCAGCTGATGTTCTGCGGGCGTCAGCGGTCCTCGGCACCGCTGCCCTCGTAGTCCGCGTCGGTGATGTGCTCGGCCCAGGCCGTGGTCGTCGACGGGTCGTCGGCGGCCTCGAGCACGGCGAGGTGCTCCATGAAGACGCCGGGCGCGGAGGCGTGCCAGTGCTCCTCGCCGGGCGGGGTGTAGAGGGTCTGGCCGGCGTGCACCTCGAGGATCGTGCCGTCGCGGCCGCCGAAGCGGGCGACGCCCTGGGTCACGTGCAGGTACTGGCCGCGGGCGTGCGAGTGCCAGGCGGTGCGGGCGCCGGGGGCGAACCGCACCCGGGCCATCGTGGTGCGCTGGTCGGCGTCGTGCGGCATGACGATCGTGTCGAGCCAGACGTCGCCGGCGAACTGCTCGGGCGGGTTCTTGACGGAGGGGGTCGTCGGTTCGATGTTCACGGGGTCCTTCTTCCGGAATGGCGGGGCCGGCGCGCGCGGGCCGGGCGGGCGGGCCGGGCGTCCGCCTCCGTCGCCACGCTAGGCCGGAGTCGGCGCGCGGGACAGGCCCTGGCGGTACACCTTCCAACGAGGCCTCGCTCGCGCGGGCGCCGCTCGTAGGGTGGTCCCGGAACGACCTCGACGAGCGGAGACGATGATGACCCACGCGCACGACGACGAGCGCCGCCAGGCGGTGGCGGGCCCGACCCGCTTCTTCGGCGACGAGGCGTTCGAGGACGACGGTGGCACGACGCTGCGCTGGCTCGGCATGGCCGGGTTCCTGCTCACCTCGCGCGGCACCTCGCTGATGATCGATCCGCTGCTCGGCGGCTTCGACATGCCGGTGCTGATCGACTTCCCGATCGCCGCGGCCGCCGTGCCACGCCTGGACGCGGTGCTGGTGACGCACAGCGACAACGACCACTTCAGCCGGCCGACCTGCCGCGAGCTCGCGCCGGTCACAACCGCGTTCCACTCGACGCGCTACGTCGCCTCGGAGATGACCGCCGAGGGGCTGCCGGCGCACGGGCACGGGATCGACGACGCGTTCGAGGTCGGCGGCGTCGGCGTCCGGCTGACCCCGGCCGACCACGCCTGGCAGAACGCGTTCCCCGAGCCGGGGCAGCGCTTCTTCGAGGAGGAGGACGCCTGCGGCTTCTGGCTCGAGACTCCCGACGGCACGGTCTGGGCGCCGGGCGACTCGCGGCTGATCCGCGAGCACCACCTCACCGGGCCGAGCCCCGACGTGATGCTCTTCGACTTCTCGGACAGCGAGTGGCATTTCACCTTCGAGGGCGCGACCGAGATGGCGGACGCGCATCCGACGTCGCAGCTGCTGCTGCACCACTGGGGCTCAGTCGATTCGCCGGACTTCGCGCCGTTCAACGGCGACCCGGCGGACGTGCTGCGCGCGGTGTCGCATCCGGAGCGGGTGCACGTGCTGGCGCCCGGGGAGCCCTTCCGGCTGGGCTGAGGGGTCCGGCTGGGCTGAGCAGCGGCTCGCGGTCGGGGTCGCCGCGCTCAGACCGCCGGCTGCGCCGCGGGGAGCACCAGGGCCGAGCGGCGGCCGAGCAGCCAGACCGTGAGCGCGAAGCCGCTCAGCACGGCGCCGGCGACGCAGACCGCGCCCCAGCCGCCGTGGGTCCAGAGGAAGGACGCGAGGGCCGAGCCGATCGCTCCGCAGACGAAGTTGGTCGTCACGAACGCGGTGTTCAGCCGGCTGCGCGCGGACGGGTCGACCTGGAACATCCGCGACTGGACCAGGATGTTGTGGCCCTGGATCGCGACGTCGAGCACCAGGATCGCGACGATGACCGCGACGATCGAGCCGCCTCCGACGCCGGCGATCACGAACGACAGCAGCACGGCCGCCCAGGCGACGCCGATCGTCGGGAGCGCCAGGCCGCGGTCGTGCAGGTGCCCGGCGCGCTGGGCGGCGATCGCGCCGGCGAGGCCGATCAGGCCGAAGAGCCCGATCGTGCCGACGTCGAAGGAGAACGGCGGGGCGCTGAGCAGGAAGGTCAGCGAGGTCCAGAATATCGTGAAGACGGCGAAGGACGTGCCACCGAGGGCGAGGCTCCAGCGCACCGAGCGCTCGCGCCGGACGATGGCGAAGACGGAGGCGATCAGGGCCGGGTAGCGCAGGCGGGTGCGCGGCGGGAGCGACGGGATCGCTCGGGCGAGCAGGACCGCGAGCACCACGCCCGCGACCGCCGCGACCACGTAGACGGTGCGCCAGCCGGCGGCCTGCGCGATGAGGCCGCTGATGGTCCGCGAGACGAGGATGCCGGTCAGGATGCCCGAGACGACGGTGCCGACGACCCGGCCGCGGGTGGCGTCGTCGGCGAGGTCGCCCGCGAGCGGGGCGAGGATCTGGCCGGCGACGGTGGTCAGGCCGACCAGCGCGAGGGTGGCGACGAGCACGGCGAAGGTCGGGGCGAGTGCGCAGGCGAGCAGGGCGAGGGAGGCGCAGAGCATCGCGGCCGGGACGAGGACGCGGCGGTCGAGCACGTCGCCGAGCGGGACGAAGAGGAGCACGCCGAGGGCGTAGCCGAGCTGCGTCGCGGTGACGAGCCAGCCCGCGGATCCGGTGCTGGTGCCGAGGTCGGTGGCGAGGAAGTCGAGCAGCGGCTGGGCCCAGTAGAGGTTGCCGACGGCGACGCCGCCCGCGATCGCGAAGAGGAGGGTGGTGCGGCGGTTCACTCGGCGGTCCTGTCGGCGGGGGCGGGGTGGTGGGCGGCGGGGCTGGTCCGGGTCGTCTGCGCGGTCTGGGTCGTCTGCGCGCTCTGCGTCGCCGACCAGCTCGCGAGCAGCTTCAGGGCGTCGTCGCTCGGCGAGCCGGGGTCCGCGCTGTAGATGAGGAAGTCGAGACCGGGGTCGCCGAGCGGCTCGAACGCCTCGTAGCTGAGATGCAGGTCGCCGACGATCGGGTGGTGGAAGAACTTGCTGCCGCTGGCGTGGTGGCGCACCTCGTGGGCGCCCCAGCGGGTGCGGAACTCGTCGCTCCGGGTGGAGAGCTCGCCGACGAGCGCCTGGAGGTCGGCGTCGTGCGGGGCGCGGCCGGCCTCGGTGCGGAGGATGCCGACGGTGATGTCGGCGGCGGTGCTCCAGACCGGGTAGAACGCCTCGGCCAGCTCGCGCTGCAGGAAGGCGAAGCGGGCGAGGTTGACCGGGCGCTCCGGGAGCGCGTAGAGGTCGGCGTAGAGCGCACGGAACAGGTCGTTCTCGACCAGGACGTCGAGGCGGCCGTTGCGGACGAAGGCGGGGGCCGAGGTGATCGACTCGACCGCGAGCCGCATGCTCGGGCGGACGGCCGCGGGCGCACGACGGCGGGAGCGCAGCGGCGAGCGCTCGGCGGCGCGGG
Organism: Rathayibacter sp. VKM Ac-2857; assembly: GCF_013205025.1. GTDB lineage: Bacteria > Actinomycetota > Actinomycetes > Actinomycetales > Microbacteriaceae > Rathayibacter. The sequence continues at coordinate 992,983 of NZ_JABMLE010000002.1, forward strand.
CGAGGTCGAAGAGGTGCTCGCGCTCGGCGCGGTCGAGGCGGAGGGCGTCGGCGAGCGCCGTCAGCACCGATTCGGACGCCCCGCGGAGGTCGCCGCGCTCGAGCCGCGAGTAGTACTCGATGCTCACGCCGGCCAGCTGGGCCACCTCGCTGCGGCGCAGGCCCGGGACCCGCCGGTGGCCGCCGGCGGGCAGCTCGACCTGCTCGGGGGTCAGCCGGGCCCGGCGGGAGGTCAGGAAGTCGCGCGCCTCGGGGTCGTTCGTCATGGTTGTCACGCTACGGCGCGGAAGCGCGGCGAGGGATGCCCTGCGGGGGCACCGGTGCCGCGGGCGGGGGCGACCTGGGGAGCGGCGGCGAGCTTGCATGCTGATGGAGTAGGCCGCGAAGCGGGCGTATGGAGATCCACCACCGTCGGAAGACCGGTCTGCAGACACGCCCTGCTGGGATGCGTGGGTCTCGATACGCCCCTGCGGGGCTACTCGACCAGCATGTTCTGCGGGCGTCTCTTCCAAGTAGATCCACCCGCATGCGGCACCACTGCTGGAGGACGTGGGTCTCGATACGCCCCTGCGGGGCTACTCGACCAGCATGGGAGGGCCTGCGGGCACACGCGCGGAGGGAACCGCCCCATGCTGATCGAGTAGGCCGCGAAGCGGACGTATCGAGATCCACCACCGTCTGAAGACACGCCCTGCTGATGACGGCGGGTCTCGATACGCCCCTGCGGGGCTACTCGACCAGCATGCAGGGGGCATGGGCGGCCTCCGCCGACGTCGTGCGCCGGCGAAGGCGTCAGGGGCGGTCGAGGCGGGGGGCGGCGGCCAGCAGGCGGCGGGTGTAGGCCTCGCGCGGGGCGCCGAGGACGGCGGCGGCCGGGCCGGACTCGACGAGGCGGCCGTCGCGCATCACGGCGATGCGGTCGCTCATGTGCGCGATGACGCCGAGGTCGTGCGAGATCAGGAGCAGGGCGAGGCCGTGGCGGCGCTGGAGGTCGTCGAGCAGGTCGAGGATCTGCGCCTGGACGGAGACGTCGAGGGCCGAGACCGGCTCGTCGCAGATCAGGACGTCGGGGCGGGTCGCCAGGGCGCGCGCGATCGAGACGCGCTGGCGCTGCCCGCCGGAGAGAGTGCGCGGGGAGCGCCGCTCCAGCGACGGCGCGAGGCAGACGCTCTCGAGCAGCGCCGGCACCGACTCCGCGCCCGCGTCGCGCAGCAGCCGGCCGACGCTCCAGCGCGGATCGAACGACGACAGGCTGTCCTGGTAGATCGCGCCGATCCGCGGGCGGAGCGGTCGCCGTGCGCGCTCGGTGGCGGCCGACCACGGGCCGCCGTCGAACTCGACCGAGCCCGCATCCGGGCGCCGCAGCGCGAGCAGCAGCCGGGCGACCGTGCTCTTGCCCGAGCCGGACTCGCCGACGAGGCCGAGGGTCTCGCCGCGGCGCAGCTCGAGGCCGACGCCGTCGACGGCCGTGCGGGTTCCGCCGCCGGGGCGGGGGAAGCGGGTGACGAGGTCCGTCGCCCGCAGCAGCAGCTCGCCGGGTGCCGCGGGCGGGACGACAGGCGCGTCCGGATCCGTCAGCTGCGACCCGCGCGGCCGCCCGGCCGGGACCGCGGCGACGAGCGTCCGCGCCGGGACCGACTCCGGCGCGCGCAGCACCCGCGCCGCCGGGCCGTCCTCGACGACCCGGCCGTCCGCGAGCACCAGGATCCGGTCGGCGAGCCCGGCGACGACGGCGAGGTCGTGCGAGACCAGCAGCAGCGCCCGGCCGCGCGCCTTCTGCTCGGCGAACAGCTCGAGCACGCGCGCCTGCACGGTGACGTCGAGGGCGGTGGTCGGCTCGTCGGCCACCAGCAGCGGCGGGTCGAGCGCGATCGCGGCGGCGAGCAGCGCCCGCTGGCGGAGCCCCCCGGAGAGCTCGCCGGAGCGGTCGCGCATCCGCTCCTCCGGGTCGGGCATGCCGACGCTCGCGAGCACCTCGGCCACCCGCGCCGACGCCTCCGCCGCGGACAGCCGCGAGTGCAGGCGCAGCACGTCGCCGATCTCGCGGCCGACCGGGCGCAGCGGATCGAGCGAGAGCAGCGCGTCCTGCGGCACGAAGCCGACGCCGGCACCGCGGAGGCGGCGCAGCGAGCGCGCGCCCGCACCGATCACCTCCTGGTCGCCGACCCGGACGCTCCCGGTCGCCGCTCCCCCGCTCAGACCCAGCAGCGCCCGCGCGGTCACGCTCTTGCCCGAGCCCGACTCGCCGACGATCGCGACGCACTCCCCCGGCTCGATGCGGAAGGACACCCCGTGCACGACCTCGACGCCGTCGAAGGTGACGCGGAGGTCCTCCACCACGGCGACACTGCCCGCACGCGCGGCGCTCATCGCGCACCCCGCAGCCGGCCGCCGAGCACCGTCGTCGCGAGCGTGGTCAGCACGATCGCGAGCCCCGGGAAGACCGTCAGCCACCAGGCGCTCGAGAGGTAGGTGCGGCCCGCGGAGAGCATCGCGCCCCACTCCGGCGCCGGCGGCTCGGCGCCGAGGCCCAAGTAGCTCAGCGCCGAGGCCCAGACGATCGCCTGCCCGACGCCGAGCGTCGCCAGCACCGCGAGCGGGCCGAAGGTGTTCGGCAGCACGTGTGCGAGCAGGATCCGCGGCGAGGAGTGGCCGAGCACGCGCGCCGCCTCGACGTAGCCGGAGTCGCGGATGCCGAGCAGCTGCGTCCGGAGGATGCGCGCGTAGCCGGGCGCGGTGGAGAGGCCGACCGCGACCGTCGCGGGAACGACTCCGGGGCCGGTGACCACGATGACCAGCAGCGCGAGCAGCAGCGCGGGGAAGGCGAAGAGGACCTCGAGGACGCGGCCGATCACGCCGTCGACGAAGCGGCCGCCGAACGCCGCGGCGACGCCCAGCACGGCGCCGAGCACCAGGCCGATCGCGGTGGCGCTGACGCCGATGAGGAGGGAGGCGCCGGCGCCGGAGATCAGGCGGCTGAGCACGTCGCGGCCCGACTCGTCGGTGCCGAGGAGGTGGCCGGCCGAGGGCGGGTCGAAGGCGTCGCGCGGGGCGATCGCGAGCGGATCGAAGGGGGCGAGGAGGTCGGGGGCGACGGCCGCGAGCAGCAGGAGGACGACGAAGGCGAGGGCGAGCAGCTCGCCGACGCGGAGGCGGCCGGCGGCCCGGCGCGAGGGGCGGGCGGCGCGCAGCTCGAGCTCGCTCACGCGCGGGCCTCCTGCGGGCGGGCGGCGGCGAGGCGCGGGTCGACGAGGCGGGCGACGAGGTCCGTCGCCAGGGTGACGACGATGTAGGCGAGGGCGGTGACGAGGACCACGCCGGTGACGACGGGCACGTCGCGGACCGTCACCGCGGCCAGCAGCGTCCGGCCGAGGCCGGGCCGGGCGAAGATCGTCTCGACCACCACCGCGCCGCCGATCAGGTAGCCGAACGCCCAGCCCGAGAGCGAGACGCCCGGCAGCACCGCGTGCCGGAGGGCGTGCCGGAGCCGGATGCCGAGCTCGCCCTCGCCGCGAGCGCGGGCCGCGAGCACGAACGGCGACTCCAGCGCGTCGAGGAGGGAGCGGCGCATCACCTGACCGAGGAAGCCGGCCAGCGGGATCGCGAGGGTCAGCGCGGGCAGGACGAGGCCGTTCGCGGAGCCGGTGCTGACCGGCGGGAACCAGCGCAGCGCGGTCGCGAAGACGGCGATCAGCACGGTGGCGAGCCAGAAGTGCGGGAGGGCGGCGGCGGTCAGCTCGAGTCCGGAGCCGATCGCGGCGGCCACGCGGCCGCCGCGGGTCGACCAGAGCGCGGTGGCGAGGGCGAGGACCCAGGCGAGGGTCAGCGCGAGCGCGGCCAGGAGGAGGGTGCCCGGCAGCTGCTGGGCAAGCAGGTCGGCGACGGGGGTGCGCAGGGAGTAGGAGGTGCCGAGGTCGCCGCGGGCCAGGCGGCCGAGCTGGGTGAGGTACTGCACGAGGAGCGGCTGGTCGAGGCCGTACTGCTCGCGGACCGCGGCGAGAGCCTCCGGGGACGCCTGCGAGCCGGGGCCGCCGAGGATCGCCTGCGCGGGGTCGCCGGGGATCAGGCGGATGAGGAAGAACACGGCCGTCGCGACCGCCCAGAGCACCACGAGCGCGCCGCCGAGGCGCAGGAGGAGGCGGCGGATCATCGGGGGCTCCTTCCGGGGTGCGGGTTCTGGCGGGTGGGTCTCGATACGCCGCTTCGCGGCTACTCGACCAGCATGCGACCCATGTCGATCGAGTAGCCCGCGGAGCGGGCGTATCGAGATCCACCACCGTCAGGACGCTGAGTCTGCAGACCCGCCCTGCTGGTGGTGGCGGGTCTCGATACGCCCCTGCGGGGCTACTCGACCAGCATGGTGGAGGAGGCTGCGCCGCTCCTCCGCCAGCGGGCGATCCATGCTGATCGAGTAGCTCGCGGAGCGGGCGTATCGAGATCCACCGTGATCAGGACGGTGGGTCTCGATACGCCGCTCCGCGGCTACTCGACCAGCATGCAGGGCCACTCCGCGGCTACTCGACCAGCATGCAGGGCCACTCCGCGGCTACTCGACCAGCATGCAGGGCCGCTGCGCGGCTACTCGACCAGCATGCTCCGGGCGCGAGCCTCGGAAGCAGAGCGGGCGCCGAGGGTCAGAGCCAGGCGTCCGCGAACCAGGGGGTCGAGACGGTGGCCAGTGCGGCGACGCCCTGGACGGCGGAGCGGTGCAGGTAGTGGTTCTGCTGGTCGTAGAGCGGCAGGATCCAGTAGCCCTCGAGCACGATCCGCTGGGCCTGCGAGTAGAGGTCGGCGCGCTCGGTCTCGTCGACGGTCGCGCTCGCCTGCTCGAGCAGGGCGTCGAGGGCGGGATCGTTCACCTGGGCGTGGTTGGCGAAGTAGCCGCTCGGCGCCGGGGTGATGCCGGAGGACGCGTAGAGGGTGCGCAGCACGTCCGGTCCGACCTTCGTGTACGGCGCGCTGACCAGCTCGTACTCGTTCGCCGCGAGCGCGGTGTACCAGCTGGAGAGATCGAGCAGGCTGATCTGCACGTCGAAGCCCGCGACCTTCGCCGACGCCTGGATCTGCTCGAACAGCGACTGCTCGGCCGGGATCGACTGGTTGGTGCTGACCGGCAGGCGCAGGACGAGCGGCGCGCCGTCCTTCTCGCGGATGCCGTCGCCGTCGGAGTCGGCCCAGCCCGCGGCCGTGAGGAGGTCCTCCGCGGCGGCGATCTCGTCGTCCGAGCCGGCGTCCTCGAAGAGCGACGGGTCGGAGTAGGCGGTCGCCTCGCTGCTCGACAGCGGCGAGTACGAGCGCTCGGCGGTGCCGAAGAAGAGGGAGTCGATCGCGTCGTTGACGCCGACGGCGCGGATGAACGCCTCGCGCACGCTCTGGTCGTCGAAGGGCGCCTGGCCGGAGTTGAGCTCGAGGCGGTTCACCGAGCCGGGGCGGGGCGCGTCGATCTCGACCAGGTCGGAGGCGTCGGTGGCGGCCGCGAGAGTGTCGGGCTGAGCGTTGTCGATCACGTCGACCTCGCCCGCCTGCAGTGCCGCGTAGCGGGTGGCGGAGTCGGGGATGAAGCGCCAGGTGATGCTCGAGAGGTAGGCGGGGCCGTCGTGTCCCTCGCCGGTCGGGCCGGTCGCGGCGTCGTAGTCGTCGTTGCGGGTGAGGGTCACGTGGTCCTGCTTGACCCACTCCGTCACCGTGAACGGGCCCGTGCCGACGGGCGCCTCGCAGTTCGCCTCCTCGCCGCGGGCGATGCCGGTGGGCGACTCGATCGCGGTCCACGGCTGCGAGAGCGACTCGAGCAGCGCGCTGTCGGGGGCGCTGAGGGCGAAGCGGGCGACGGTCGGCGAGACGGCGGTGACCGACTCGACCTTCGCGACGGCGAGGTAGCCGGTGGAGGACTTGGTCGCCGGATCCTGCAGGTGCGCGATGTTCGCGGCGACCGCGTCGGCGTCGAGCGGGGTGCCGTCGGTGAAGGTCAGGCCCTCGCGGAGGGTGAAGTCGTAGCTGAGCGCGTCGTCCGAGACGGTCCACGACTCCGCGAGCCACGGGGTGATCGTGCCGTCGTCGCTGCGCGAGACGAGCGACTCCAGCACCTGGGTCGCGAGCAGCGCCTGCGGGTAGTTGCCGCCGACGTGCGGGTCGAGGCAGGTGGGCTCTGCGTCGCCGGTCGCGTAGGTGAGGACGCCGTCGGCGACCGGGGTGCTGGAGCCTCCCCCGGTGTCGCCGCCGTCGGCGGTGCAGCCGGTCAGCAGGAGGGCGGAGGCAGCGAGGGCGGCGAGGGCGGAACGGCGCAGAGTCATGGCGGCTTTCGTCAGGAGGGGGAAGCCGCGTTTCTTGGACCCGGCCCACTAAACGCTACCAGCGCGCTCAGCCTCCGGACGGAGGTCCCCCGTTCTGCCTCCCCTCCGCGAGATGCCACTTATGAGCGCGACACGCCGAGAAAAGCGTGCACAAGTGGCATCTCGCAGAAGGGGGCGGACGGGTGGGTCAGCCGGCGGTCGAGGCGCGGACGACGAGCTCGGGCTGGAAGACGACCTGGCGGGGCTCGGACTCGAGGAGCAGCTCGACGGCGGTCGCGCCGATCAGGGCGCTCGGCTGGCGGATGCTCGACAGCGGCACGATCGTCGCGGTCGCGAAGGCGATGTCGTCGTAGCCGATCAGCGCGACGTCCTCCGGCACCCGCAGCTCGCCGAGCAGCATCAGCCCCTGCAGCACGCCGACGGCGAGCAGGTCGTTCGCGCAGAAGACGGCGTCGGGGCGCTCGGGCGCGTCGCGCTCGGCGAGCGCCCGCCCCGCGGCCCGGCCGTCCAGCACGGTCAGTCCCGGCGTCGGCAGCACCTCGAGCGTCGCGCCCGGCACCGCCGCCACGGCCTCGCGCGCGCCGGCGAACCGGTCCGCGACCTGGCGGATCGACTCCGGCCCGCCGACCACGGCGATCCGCCGGCGCCCGAGCCCGAGCAGGTGCTCGACCGCGAGCCGCCCGCCGGCGACGTCGTCGACCGCGACCGACGAGAACGCGCTGTCCCCCGACTCCCGGTCGACCAGCACGCAGGGGATGCCGTGCGCGCGGAGCCGGTCCAGCCGCGCCGACCCCTCCCCCTGCGGCGAGATCAGCACCCCGCTCACCCGTTGCTCCTCGAAGAGGTCGAGGTAGGAGTCCTCGCGGTCGGCCTCGGCGTCGGTGCTCGCCAGGAGCACGGAGAGCCCGGCCTCGGCGGCGCGGGCCTGGGCGCCGCGGGCGAGCTCGGCGAAGAACGGGTTGCCGGCGTCGAGCACGACGAGGCCGATGCTGCGGCTGCGGCCGGCGCGGAGCTGGCGGGCCGCGTCGTTCCGGACGAAGCCGAGCTCGGCGATCGCGGACTGCACCCGGCGGACGGACTCGGCGCCCACCTTCTCGGGGCGGTTGAGCACGTTCGAGACGGTGCCGACCGAGACTCCGGCGCGAGCGGCGACCTCGCGGACACTGATGGACGCCACATCGTCTCCTCTGGTCGTCGCGGATCGCAGGGCTGCGCGCGATCCGGGAATCATCTCATCCGGCGGCACCGCGGCGGGTGTCCCCCTCAGCAGGCCTTTGACAGCCCGGGAAGCGGAGCGATACGCTCGCCCCACGGCGCTGTGAAACGATTCATACGGTGCCGCCCGGTCGGCGCCACTCGCGCTCGGCCGGATCGCCCCGCACAGAAGGACCCCCACCGTGACCGACCTCAGCCCCGACGTCCTCCGCCAGCTCGAGCAGCAGGCGATCGAACTGCCCTCGTGGGCGTTCGGCAACTCCGGCACCCGCTTCAAGGTGTTCAGCACGCCGGGCACCCCGCGGACCATCGAGGAGAAGATCTCGGACGCCGCGAAGGTCAACGAGCTGACCGGCCTCGCCCCGAGCGTCGCGCTGCACATCCCGTGGGACAAGGTCGACGACTACGCGGCGCTGGGCGAGTTCGCCGCCTCGAAGGGCGTCGCGCTGGGCACGATCAACTCGAACACCTTCCAGGACGACGACTACAAGTTCGGCTCGCTCACGCACTCCGACCCGGTGATCCGCCAGAAGGCGATCGACCACCACCTCGCCTGCATCGACATCATGGACGCGACCGGCTCGCGCGACCTCAAGATCTGGCTCGCCGACGGCTCGAACTACCCGGGCCAGCAGGACATCCGCGGCCGCCAGGACCGCCTCGCCGACTCGCTCGCCGCGATCTACGAGCGCCTCGGCACCGAGCAGCGCCTCGTCCTCGAGTACAAGTTCTTCGAGCCCGCGTTCTACCACACCGATGTTCCGGACTGGGGCACCTCCTACGCCCACGTCGCCGCGCTCGGCGACCGCGCCCTGGTCTGCCTCGACACCGGACACCACGCGCCGGGCACCAACATCGAGTTCATCGTCGCCCAGCTGCTGCGCCTCGGGAAGCTCGGCTCGTTCGACTTCAACTCGCGCTTCTACGCGGACGACGACCTGATCGTCGGCGCGGCCGACCCGTTCCAGCTGTTCCGCATCCTCTTCGAGGTGGTGCGCGGCGGCGGTTACGGCCCGGACTCGCCCGTCGCCTTCATGCTCGACCAGTGCCACAACGTCGAGGACAAGATCCCCGGCCAGATCCGCTCGGTGCTCAACGTGCAGGAGATGACGGCGCGCGCGCTGCTCGTCGACCGCGCGGCCCTCGAGGAGGCGCAGCTCGCCGGCGACGTTCTCGGCGCGAACGGGATCTTCATGGACGCCTTCTACTCCGACGTCCGCCCGGCCCTCGCAGCCTGGCGCTCGGAGCGCGGGCTGCCGGCCGACCCGATGGCGGCATACGCGGCGTCGGGCCACGCGCAGGCTCTGGCGGAGGAGCGCGTCGGCGGCACGCAGTCGAGCTGGGGCGCGTAGGTCTCGGCGGGTGCGCGTGCACAGCTGAGGCTGGAAGGGCCGATCCGAACCGTTTTTGACGGATTCGGGATTGCAGCCTGAGTTGTGCACGGCAGCGGGGTGTGATCGGCCTGCGAGCGGGGTCCTGAGCGCCGTCCGGAGCGGACTCCGGGGGCCGATCGGGCCGTTCGGCTGACAGAGATGCACTCCGGCACGCGGAATCGCGGCGTTTCGACGAGCCGAAGGTGCTTCCGCGAGCCCGACGTCGCTTCGGCATGTTCCGGCACGCAGAAGCAGCTCCGGCTCGTGGAATCGCGCCGTTCTCGCGAGCCGGCAGCGATTCATCGAGCCGGAGGTCGCGTCAGGGGTCAGAGCGCCGCCCGGAGGCCCTCGACCAGGTCGTGCTGCGCCTCGTGGCCCGCGCGGGTCGGCACCAGCGGGTAGACGTGCAGCTGGCCGACCGCCTCGTGCAGCTCGAACGGGACACCGGCCGCCGCCGCCTTCTCGGCGAGGACGTGCGCGTCGGGGTTCAGGACGTCGCGGGTGCCGGTGTAGACGCTCAGCGGTCCGAGGCCGGCGAGGTCACCGAAGAGCGGACTGACGATCGGGTCGAGCAGATCGAGCCCGCCGCGCCACTTCTCGGCCAGGACGCGGCCACCGGGGGTGCCGAGCCACGGATCGGTCGGCTGCACCTCGGGGATGCGCGGGTTGCTCCACGACAGATCGAGCGCGGGCGAGATCAGCGTGGTCAGCGGCAGGACGACACCCTCGTCGCGGAGGGCGAGGGCCGTCGACAGCGCGATCTGACCGCCCGCCGAATCGCCGGCCAGCGCCGTGGCGCCGTACCGGTCGAGACTCCGGTGCACCAGCGCGCGGACGCCGTCGCGCGCCTCGAGGGCCGTGCCGAACGGGACGAGCGGGTAGATCGGCAGGGTGACCGCCGCGGACGCCTCGTCCGCGATCCGCGCCGCCAGCCACCAGTGCTGCGGCGCGATCTCGTTGACCCAGCCGCCGCCGTGCGCGTAGACGACCCCGCCGCGGATGCGCTGCGGGCGGATCGTGTAGACCGGCCAGCCGCCGACCTGCTCGACGTCGACGCGCACTCCGGGTCGCAGTCGCGGGGGCGGGCCGTAGCGGGCCGGGCGGAGGGCGTTCTCGCGGATCCGGCGGCGAGCGCCGTCCGCGCTGACGAACGTGCGATTGGCGCGGGCCAGGCGCAGGGCGAGCGGGACGAGGGCGTCGGGAACGGCGAGGGGCATGCCCCAGCATCTCCCGCGGGGATCAGCGGAGCCTGGGCGCTCCGGCGCGCGGCGGATGCGGTCGCGGCTCCCCTCGGCCAGGGTGGTGCGATGGACACTGCACCGCTGCTCACCTGGACCCTCGCGCAGGAGATCCCGGTCCCCGCCGACGTCGACTCCCTCCTGGTGGAGGGGGAGAAGGCGGTCGCGTCGTTCCGCACCCTCCGCGACTCCGCCACCTTCACCACGAAGCGGCTCATCGTGCGTGACGCCCAGGGGCTGACCGGCAAGAAGGTGGAGATCTACTCGCTGCCGTACAGCTCGATCAACATGTGGTCGAGCGAGAACGCGAGGACGTTCGACCTCAATTCGGAGGTCGAGCTGTGGACGCGCGCCGGGCACATCAAGGTGAAGCTCGGGCGCGGAGCGGACATCCGGCGGCTCGACTCGTTGCTCGCCTGGGCGGTCCTGCACCAGCACTGACGCGGGCGGGCGCGCGTCAGTCGGCGCCGCCGCCCCCGCCGCCGTCCGCGCCGCCCCCACCATCGGAGCCGCCGCTGTCCGACGAGCCGCCGTCCGAGGAGCCTCCGTCCGGCGAGCCGCCGTCGTCGGCGCGGCCGTCGCGGGTGTCCGAGCCACTCGAGGTGCCGTCGCCCGTCGCGGCGGTCGAGCCGCCGTCCCGCGAAACGGGACGAGCACCCGGTGCGCCCGCGCGCATCCGCAGGACGGTCGCGATGACCGATCCGACGACCGCGATGGCGACGACGAGGGCGACGAGCGCCGCGATCTGCTGGTTCTCCACGTCCGGCTCCTGACTACGTGAGTGAATCCTCAGCTTCACCGTAGCGAGCAGGGCTGGACGAGGGCGACGGGACGGAGGCCGCGCAGAACATCGGCTAGGAGTGGCTCTCATCGCCGATGGGCGATGAGGGACGCTCTCGGCTGATGTTCTGCCGAGCGGCGGGTCTCGATACGCCCCTGCGGGGCTACTCGACCAGCATGACGGGACGCCGCCGCATCCTTGCGTTCCGGATTGATCACCCTGGCGGTGCGGGGCTGTCCATGCTGATCGAGTAGCCCGCGCAGCGGGCGTATCGAGATCCACCAGCATCAGAACATCGGTCTGCAGACCTGTCCTGCTGGGGACGGCGGGTCTCGATACGCCCCTGCGGGGCTACTCGACCAGCCTGTGAGGGCCGCCGACGCTTGCGTTCCCTCATCACCGAGACGCGAAGCGGCTTCGCCGCTCGATAGGCTGCCGGGCTGCTCGGCCAGCAGGGTGGGCCGCCGCGGGCGCGCGCGCCGGGCGCTACGGTGACCCCATGCCGAGACAGCCGACGATCCGCGACGTCGCGGTCAGCGCGGGCGTCTCGTATCAGACCGTCTCGCGCGTGCTCAACGACAGCCCGCAGGTCCGGCCGCGCACCCGCGACAAGGTGCTCGCGGCCATCGACGACCTCGGCTTCCGCCGCAGCGCCGCCGCCCGCGCGCTGGCGGCCGGCCGCTCCGGGCTGATCGGCATCCTCGCCGCGGAGAGCCACAGCTTCTACGGCACCGCCACGGCGATGGCCGCGATCGAGCAGGCCGCGCGCGACGCCGGATACCGGGTGCCGGTGGTCAACGCGGCACCCGACGCGGAGTCGCTGGCCGCCGCGCTCGAGCACCTGCAGCGCGAGGCGGTCGAGGCGATCGTCGTGCTCGCGCCGCAGGAGCGCGCGCTCGAGGCGATCGAGAGCCTCGCGATCCGCGTGCCGTTCGTCACCCTCGGGGCGGCGGGGCGCGGGGCAGACCCGCGGCTCCTCGTCGACCAGGCCGCGGGTGCCCGGCTCGCCGCCGAGCACCTCCTCGCGCTCGGCCACACCCGCATCGCGCACCTCGCCGGTCCGCAGCACTGGGTGGAGGCGCACGCCCGACTCGACGGGTTCACCGCGCGGATGTCGGAGGCGGGGCTGGAGCCGGCCGCGGTGATCAGCGGCGACTGGACCGCGGAGTCCGGCTACCGGGCGGGGCTGCGGCTGCTCGACGAGGTCGCCGACCTCACCGCCGTGGTCGCCGGCAACGATCAGATGGCGCTCGGACTGCTGCACGCCTGCGCGGATCGCGGCGTGCACGTGCCCGAGGACCTCAGTGTCGTCGGCTTCGACGACGTGCCCGAGGCCGCGCACTACCGGCCGCCGCTGACGACGATCCGGCAGGACTTCGCCGAGGTCGGGCGGCGCACGATCGGGGTGGTGCTGGCGGAGCTGCGCGGCGAGCCGGCCGCCGTCGACCGGCCGGTGCCGCCGGTGCTGGTGGAGCGGGCCTCGACGCGGGCGATCTGAGGCGGGGCGCCGGCGACGGCGGGTCTCGATACGCGCCCTGCGGGCGCTACTCGACCAGCATGAAGAAGGTGGATCTCGATACGCGCCCTCCGGGCGCTACTCGATCAGCATGAGCACGACGCGGGGCAGAGCGCGCGATCGAGAATCGCGTGCCAGCGATTCGAGACAGCGCGACGCGACCCGCCCCATGGAACGCACCACGCACCCGAGCCGACCGCACCGAGCCGCACAGGGGGCGGCTCGGAAGTGCGCACCGCAGAGCGCGCGATCGAGAATCGCGTGCCAGCGATTCGAGACAGCGCGACGCGACCCGCTCCACGTGACGCACCACGCGCCCGGCCGACCGCGCTGAGCCGCGCGGGGAGCGGCTCAGAAGGAGGCACAGCTTGCCGTCCGCAAGACACTTCGCCTACGCTGGCCCGTGGCTTTGTGAACGGTCACATCGCCCTCAGCGAGGAGTGCCATGGACCAGCGACGGCCCCCCGCCGAGGCGATCACGAGCGGCGCGACCGCCCTCGGGATCGAGCTCGGCTCCACCCGCATCAAGGCGTGTCTCGTCGACGCGGCCGACCCCTCCGTGGTCCTCGCCGTCGGCAGCCACGAGTGGGAGAACCAGCTCGTCGATCGCCGCTGGACGTACTCGCTCGACGCCGTGCACGAGGGGCTCCAGGCCGCCTACGCCGACCTCGTCGCCGACGCCGAGAAGCGCCACGGCGCGCGCCTCACCACGGTCGGAGCGCTCGGCGTCTCCGCGATGATGCACGGCTACCTCGCCTTCGACGAGGCCGGCGAGCTGCTCGTCCCGTTCCGCACCTGGCGCAACACCAGCACCGGCCCCGCGTCGGCCGAGCTGACCGAGCTGTTCGGTGCGAACATCCCGCTGCGCTGGTCGCTCGCGCACCTGCACCAGGCGGTCCTCGACTCCGAGCCGCACGTCGAGAGGATCGACTTCCTCACCACCCTCGCGGGCTACGTGCACTGGCGCCTCACCGGCGAGAAGGTCCTCGGAGTCGGCGACGCCTCCGGCATGGTCCCCACCGACCCGGCGACCCGCGACTACGACGAGACCGTCCTCGAGCGCTACGACGCCCGCGTCGCCGGCACCCTGCCGCCGCTGCGCGAGCTGCTGCCCGCCGTCCTCCCCGCGGGTGCCGCGGCCGGCGAGCTCACCGCCGAGGGCGCGCTCCTGCTCGACCCGACCGGCGCGCTCCAGGCCGGCGCCCCGTTCTGCCCGCCCGAGGGCGACGCCGGCACCGGCATGGTCGCCACCAACTCCGTCGCCCCGCGCACCGGCAACGTCAGCGCCGGCACGAGCATCTTCGCGATGGTCGTCCTGGAGCGCCCGCTCGAGAGCGTGCACCACGAGCTCGACCTGGTCGCCACTCCGGCCGGCGACCTCGTCGCGATGGTGCACTGCAACAACGGTGCGAGCGAGCTCGCCACCTGGGTCGGCCTGTTCTCGCGGTTCGCCGCGGCCTCGGGCGGACCCTCCGACAGCGACGCCGTCTACGGCACGCTCTTCGCGGAGGCGCTGGCCGGCGAGGCCGACGCGGGCGGGCTCCTCGCCTACAACCACCTCGCGGGTGAGCCGATCGCCGGACTCGTCGAGGGCCGCCCGCTCGTCGTGCGCACCCCCGACTCCCGCCTCACGCTGGCCAACTTCATGCGCGCGCAGCTCTACGGCGTGTTCGGCACGCTCGCGCTCGGCATGCGCGTGCTGGCCGGCGAGGGCGTCGTGATCGACGAGATGTTCGCGCACGGCGGCATGTTCCGCACGGCCGGAGTCGCCCAGCGCTTCCTGGCCGGTGCGCTCGACGCCCCGGTCTCGGTCGCCGCGACCGCCTCCGAGGGCGGCCCCTGGGGCATGGCGGTGCTCGCCGCGTTCCGCCTGCAGGAGGGGACGACCCTCGACTCCTACCTGACCGAGCAGGTCTTCGGCGACACCGGCTTCGAGACGGTGGCGCCGGACAGCGCCGACGTCGCCGGCTTCACCGCCTACCTCGAGCGCTACCGCGCCGGCCTCGCCGTCGAGCAGACGGCCGTCGACACCCTCACCACGCAAGGAGACACCGCATGACCGACAGCACGACCGCTGCACCCGCCGGCACTGCGCCCGCCGGGTTCGGCCCCGACGTCGAGGCCGCGATCGCCCGCGTCCGCGAGGACGTCGCCCGCCTGCACGCCGAGCTCGTCCGCTACGGCCTCGTCATCTGGACCGGCGGCAACATCTCCGGCCGCGTGCCCGGCGCCGACCTCTTCGTGATCAAGCCGAGCGGCGTCTCCTACGACGACCTCGCGCCCGAGAACATGATCCTCTGCGACCTCGACGGCACCGTCGTCCCGGGCAGCCTGGGGTCCGAGCGCAGCCCCTCCAGCGACACCGCCGCGCACGCCTACGTCTACCGCGAGATGCCCGAGGTCGGCGGCCAGGTGCACACGCACTCCACCTACGCCACCGCCTGGGCGGCCCGCGCCGAGGCGATCCCCTGCGTCATCACCGCGATGGCGGACGAGTTCGGCGGCGAGATCCCGCTCGGCCCGTTCGCGATCATCGGCGACGACTCGATCGGCCGCGGCGTCGTCTCGACGCTCACCGGGCACCGCTCGCGCGCCGTCCTGATGCAGAACCACGGCGTCTTCACCATCGGCAAGGACGCGAAGGACGCCGTCAAGGCCGCGGTGATGACCGAGGACGTCGCCCGCACCGTGCACATCGCGCGCCAGGGCGGCGAGCTCGTCCCCATCCCGCAGGAGTCGATCGACGCCCTGTTCGACCGCTACCAGAACGTCTACGGACAGAACCCCACCGGAGCACTCGCATGACCCGCAGCATCATTCCCGACCTCGCGACCCGCACCGTCTGGTTCCTCACCGGCAGCCAGGACCTCTACGGCGAGGACACCCTCCGCCAGGTCGCCGAGCAGTCGCAGGCCGTCGTCGCGCAGCTGAACGAGTCCAGCGACATCCCCGTCACCATCGAGTGGAAGCCGGTGCTGAAGAGCTCCGACGCGGTCCGCCGGACGATGATCGAGGCGAACTCCGACGACTCCGTCGTGGGCGTCATCACCTGGATGCACACCTTCAGCCCCTCGAAGATGTGGATCCACGGCTTCGACGCGCTGGCCAAGCCGCTGCTGCACTTCCACACCCAGGCGAACGTCGCCCTGCCGTGGCAGGACATCGACTTCGACTTCATGAACCTCAACCAGGCCGCGCACGGCGACCGCGAGCACGGCTACATCCTCAGCCGGATGAGCGTGCCGCGGAAGACGGTCGTCGGCCACGCCAGCGACGCCCGCGTCACCGAGTCGATCGGCATCTGGTCGCGCGCCGCGGCCGGCTGGTCGGCCTCGCAGAGCATGAAGGTCGCCCGCTTCGGCGACAACATGCGCAACGTCGCCGTCACCGAGGGCGACAAGACCGAGGCCGAGATCCGCCTCGGCGTCAGCGTCAACACCTGGGGCGTCAACGAGCTCGTCGAGCGCGTGGACGCCGCGACGGACGCCGACATCGACGCGCTGGTCGCGGAGTACGTCGAGAGCTACGACGTGGTGCCCGAGCTGCTCCCCGGCGGCGAGCGCCACGAGTCGCTGCGCTACGGCGCGGCGGTCGAGATCGGCCTGCGCTCCTTCCTGGAGGAGGGCGGCTTCGAGGCGTTCACCGACAGCTTCGAGGACCTCGGCGGACTGCGCCAGCTGCCGGGTCTCGCCGTGCAGCGCCTGATGGCCGACGGCTACGGCTTCGGCGGCGAGGGCGACTGGAAGACCGCCGTCCTCATCCGCATCGCCGCGGTGATGGGCGCCGGCCTGCCCGGCGGCACCAGCCTGATGGAGGACTACACCTACGACATGACGCCCGGCGAGGAGCTCATCCTCGGCGCGCACATGCTCGAGGTGTCGCCGTCGCTGTCGTCGAAGCGCGCGTCGCTCGAGATCCACCCGCTGGGCATCGGCGGCCGCGAGGACCCGGTGCGCCTGGTCTTCACCGCCGACGCCGGCGACGCGGTCGTCGTCGCGCTGAGCGACGTGCGCGAGCGCTTCCGCCTGGTCGCGAACAAGGTGACCACCGTCGAGCCGCCGCAGACGCTGCCGCACCTGCCGGTCGGCCGCGCCGTCTGGCAGCCCGCCCCCGACTTCGGCACCAGCGCCGCGGCCTGGATCACGGCCGGCGCCGCGCACCACACCGTCATGACGACGCAGATCGGCCTGGAGGCGTGGGAGGACTTCGCCCGCATCGCCGGCGTCGAGCTCCTCGTCATCGACGAGTCGACCACCCTCCGCGGCTTCGAGGCCGACATCCGCTCGAACGCGGCGTACTACCGCCTGGCGCAGGGGCTGTAGGCACGACTGCACGACCGACGGCCGGCTCCCCGCGGGGGGCCGGCCGTTCGTGCGTTCGCGGGGTCGCCTGATCAGCGGAGGTCACCCTTTCCTGCTGGTCGAGTAGCCGCGGAGCGGCGTATCGAGACCCCGCTTCGCCAGTGCGGCGGGACTGCAATGCCGACGTCTCGGCGGCGGTGGATCTCGATACGCCCGCTGCGCCGGCTACTCGATCAGCATGAAGGACCCGCTGCGCGGCCTGCTCCGTTCGCAGGGAGCGCTCGGGCGCTGCACAACATCAGCTGAGAAGGGGTGGCCTCCGCTGACGGGCGAGGGACCCTGGTCTCAGCTGATGTTGTGCGGACCCCATGCTGGTCGAGTAGCCGCGGAGCGGCGTATCGCGACCCGACGTCGTCGAGAGGGCGGGTCTGCAGGCCCCGTGTCCTGGCGATGGAGGATCTCGATACGCCCGCTCCGCGGGCTACTCGATCAGCATCAAGGACCCGCTGCGCGGACTGCTCCGTCCGCAGGGAGCGCTCGGGCGCTGCACAACATCAGCTGTGAAGGGGTGGCGTCCGCAGTCAGGCGATGCCCCCTGCTCTCAGCTGATGTTGTGCGGACCCCTTGCTGGTCGAGTAGCCGCGGAGCGGCGTATCGAGACCCGCCCACCGTCAGCACGGTGGGACTGCAGACCGAGCTCTCGGTGACGGTGGATCTCGATACGCCCGCTGCGCGGGCTACTCGATCAGCATGGAAGAGGAGCGCGGCGTCAGCCGCTCGATCGCCCCGCTCAGCGGGAGGTGGAGAAGGCCGCGTCGAAGGCGTCGGCCGGGGGCGTGATGGCGTTGAGCTTGCGGACGAAAGCCAGGGACTCGGGGGCGCCGTCGAGGCGGTCCATGCCGGCGTCCTCCCACTCGACGCTGGTGGGGCCGGTGTAGCCGATCGCGTTGAGGGCGCGGAAGACCGGCTCCCACGGGACGGCGCCGTGGCCGGTCGAGACGAAGGTCCAGCCGCGGCGCGGGTTGGCCCAGGGCAGGTGCGAGCCGAGGACGCCGTTGCGGCCGTCGAGGTTCGCGATCGACTCCTTCACGTGCACGTGCAGGATGTGCTCGGCGAAGTCGAGGATGAAGGCGACGCTGTCGAGCTGCTGCCAGACGAAGTGCGACGGGTCGAAGTTGAAGCCGAAGGACTTCCGGTGGCCGATCGCCTCGAGGGTGCGCTTCGCGGTCCAGTAGTCGTAGGCGATCTCGCTCGGGTGCACCTCGAGGCCGTAGCGCACGCCGACCTCCTCGAAGACGTCGAGGATCGGGTTGAACCGGTCGGCGAAGTCCTGGTAGCCGGCGGCGATCCACTCGTCGGAGGCGGGCGGGAACATCGCCACGCCCTTCCAGATCGACGAGCCGGAGAAGCCGTTGACCTGCTTCACGCCGAGCGCGGCGGCGAAGCGGGCGGTGTCCTTGAGGTCCTGCGCGGCCCGCTGGCGGACGCCCTCGGGGTCGCCGTCGCCCCAGACGCGGTCGCTCAGAATGTCGCGGTGGCGCGCGTCGATCGGGTCGTCGCAGACGGCCTGACCGGTGAGGTGGTTCGAGATCGCGAAGACCTGGAGGCCGTTCTGCTCCAGGATGTCCTTCCGGCTCTGCACGTACTCCGCGTCGTCCCAGCGGGCGACGTCGATGTGGTCGCCCCAGCAGGCGATCTCGAGGCCGTCGTAGCCCCACTCGCCGGCGAGACGGGCCACCTCCTCGAACGGGAGGTCTGCCCACTGGCCGGTGAAGAGGGTGATCGGTCGCGTCATCGCGGAGTCCTTACTCTCGACTCCCGTGCGCCGTCGCACCGGGAGAGGTAATTTGAAGTTCCAGGCAACATATCAGGCGCTCCCTCGAGCCCGAAAGGAACCGATCATCTCCTCGATCGACAGCGCATCGTCGCGCACCGACCTCCTCGTCACCGCCACCGCCGCTCCCACCTGGGAGGAGGGGCTGATCGTCGGCAGCGGCCGCGTCGGCGCCGTCGTCCACGGGCCGGCCGACGCGCTCACCGTGTCCCTGGCGCACGAGCGGTACTTCCTGCCCGTCAACGCGCGGCCTGCCGCACCTGATCTCGCCGGGGTGCGAGAGGAGCTGCGCAGCGCCCTGCTGGCCGGCGACGCCGATGCGGCGAGCGAGGCCCTGACCCGCGGGGCGCGCTCCAGCGGCTACGACGGCGGACTGATCTGGACCGACCCCCTAGGGATCTGCGCGACCGTCTCGATCCGCACGGCCGGCGGAGTCGCGTCGAGCCGCCGCCTGATCGACCCGCTGCTGGGCGAGGTCGCGGTCGAGTGGACCGACCTCGACGGCGGGCGGCACGCGGTGCGGCTGCTCGCCCCGCACGGCGGCGAGAGCGTGCGGCTGTGCGTGGAGTCCGACCGCGACGGCGAGAGCGTCGTCGAGCTCGGGCTGGGCGCGGGCGACGCGACCTCGTTCGACACCGGGGTCCCGGACGCGTCGGCGGTCGTCGAGGCGAGCGTCGAGGGCGGGGTGGTCGGGCGGCTCGTCGCCCTCGCCGGGACCGGCAGCGCGGAGACCGGGGGCGAGCGCGTCCGCGCGGTCGTCACCGCCGCCACCGGGGCGCCGTGGGAGGTCGACGGAGCCGTCACGCGCTCCGTCGCGCCCGTCGCGGCCGGCGCGGCCCGGCTCCTCCGCCTCGACCTCTCGCTCTCGGACGAGGAGCCGGTGGCGGACGACCTGTCGTGGACCGACCTGCGCGCGGCGCAGCGCGACGGCCACGGCCGCCTCGTCGGCGCCTCCGCCCTCGACCTGGCCGGCGCCTCCTCCGCCATCCTCACCGAGGACCTCTGGGACGAGGCCCGGGCCGGCGACGAGGGCGCGCGCCGCCGCGTCGTCGAGCTCGCGTACCTCAGCGGCCGGGCGAACATCGTCGCCTCGACCGGCGAGCTGCCGCCGACGCTGCAGGGCGTCTGGCAGGGTACCTGGCGACCGGCCTGGTCGGCCGACTACACACTGAACGGCAACGTGCAGAACGGCGCGATGGCGGGGATGATCCCGACCGGCACGCCCGAGCTGGCGCTGTCGATCCTGGAGCTGGTGCTGCCGCACCTCGACGACTACCGCGAGAACGCGCGCCTCGTCTACGGGGCGGAGGGGATGCTGCTGCCGTCGCGGATGTCGACGCACGGCCGCGCGGACCACTTCACCGCGAGCTACCCGCACCTGTTCTGGACCGGCTGCGGCGGCTGGGTGCTGCGCCTCGCCGCCGACGCCGTCGCCGCGACGGGCGACCGCGCCATCGTCGACGACCGGCTGTGGGAGCTGGCCGAGGGCGTGCTCCGCTTCGCCGAGACCGGCACGACCGTGGTCGACGGGGTCCGGCGGATCGTGCCCTCCTACTCCCCCGAGAACACCCCCGGCGGGGCGCGCTCGCCGCTGGCCGTCGACGCGACGATCGACGTCGCAGTGCTGCGCGACGCCGCGCGGGCCACCGCGCTGCTCGGGCGGGCCCGCGGCGACGACTCGCTCGACGAGCGCTGGGCGCGTCTGGTCGCCGAGCTGCCGGAGTACCGCGTGGCGGAGGACGGCACGCTCGCGGAGTGGATCGACCCGCGGTTCTCGGAGGAGATCGCGCACCGGCACGCCTCGCAGCTGTATCCGCTCTGGTACGGGGGCGACGCGGCGTTCGAGGGGGACAGTGCGGCTGCCGGGCGGCTGCGGGCGGCCGCGGCGGCGACCGTGGCGGCGAA
Organism: Rathayibacter sp. VKM Ac-2857; assembly: GCF_013205025.1. GTDB lineage: Bacteria > Actinomycetota > Actinomycetes > Actinomycetales > Microbacteriaceae > Rathayibacter. Next base: position 1,013,435 of record NZ_JABMLE010000002.1, read on the forward strand.
GATCGCGTGGCGGGCCGAGGCGCCGACCGCTCCCCCGGGGCGGATGGAGATGGCATTCGGGCTGGTGCAGGTGGGCACGGCGGCTGCGGCGCTGGGCGATGCGGAGGCGGCGCTGACCTGTGCCGAGTGGTTGGCGGTCGAGCACTGGTCGCCGACGCTGACGACCCGGCACGACGCGGGGCGCATTTTCAACCTCGACGCGAGCGGCGGGCTGCCGGGACTGGTGGCGGCGATGCTGCTCGGCTCGGACGACGAGTCGCTGACGGTGCTGCCGGCACTGCCCTCGGTGTGGGCACGCGGTGCGGTGACGGGGCTGCGGGCGCGCGGCGGGCTCGTGGTGGACCGGTTGGAGTGGTCGCCGGGCCGCGCGTCGCTGTGGGCGCGGCGGCTGCCGGGCGCGGAGTGGCTGGCGCCGGCGGCCGGGACGCGGCTGCGGACGCTGCGCGACGCGGTGCTGCGGGTCGACGGGCGCGAGGTGTCGGGCGGGCTGCCGCTCGGCGCGGAGGCCGTGCGCGTGGACGTGGAGTGGCGCGGCTGAGGCCGCGGGGGGTGACCTCCGGCACGGGGAACGCGCCTGGGCTCGCTGAACCGGGCGGATCCGGCGAGCCGGACGTGAATCCGCGAGCCGGAGGTCCGCCGGAGTGACCTCCGGCAAGCTGAACACGCCACGGCACGCCGAAGCGGGCCGATTCGGCAAGCCGGACGCGGAATCGCGAGCCGGAGGTCGGCCGGGGTGACCTCGGCACGCGGAACACGCCTCGGCAAGCTGAACCGGGTGGATTCAGCGAGCCGGACGCGGAACCGCGAGCCGGAGGTCCACCGGAGATCACGACGAGCCGGCGGAGTTCTCCGGCACGAAGGTCATGCGGTCCGGCGCCGGCGCGCGAGCTATCGGCCCGGTTCGACGCCGAGCGCAGCGCTGCACAAGCGGGCTTGCAGGTGGTGGACAGTCCCGACTGGTGGGAGCGCGCGAGCGTCCAGGACATCGCGAAGATCGCGGAGACGGCGCATGCGTGGAAGGGTCACGACCCGATCGCAGAACGGGCCGCTGCCGTCGTGCAGCGCGAGGTGCTCGAGCGCTACGGCGCAGGGCGCCGCCCGCGGAGATCTCAGCCGCTGACCGGCGTCCACAGCGAAGAAGGGGGAGTACTAGTCGGTGCTCCCCTTCTTCGCGCTTAGGGTGCCTGTTGCCTGGAGGCGTTCAGACGCGGCAAGCGACCGCAGCTCGAAGATCACGGTAGGGGCCGCGCTCCGCCAGGATGCCGCAGCGCGGCAAGACCCGCGCGACCTCTCCGGTATCGCAGATGAGCGCGACCGCCGCGCGGGTGAGTACGAGCGCGACGCGGACGGCGGCTGCACGCCCACGCAGACCCCGATGAGCTACGCGGGCTCGCCACCGACGCGCGAGCGCAGGCCGCGTTTTACCGCGACGACAGCGCTGCACACCGCCGCGTCGTGAAGGTTCTTGACGTCGGTGCTCAACACACGTCGCGAAAAACGTACGATGTCGAGCCCTCATTTTGGAAGTGGGATCCACCCTGTGCGTACTCCACCGCTATAGATCTAAAAGAACCTTCACTTGCAGAGGTTCTTTTAACAAGGAGCACGATATTCGTAGCGGCACCGGCGGTCAAAAAGGCTCCGTCTGCCGATTCTCTATCGGACCAAGCAGTATCGGAACTCGGGGGATAATTTGATGTACCAATAGCATCGGCGGAAATGGGCAGAAAGTATGCTGCTTCAAGCGACACGCCAGAGGCATCAGTAAGTGTCACGGAACTTACTGTGACGTCTTCCTCTTCTGGTGTGAGCACGTCACCCAGTAAGACTTTTTCGTCTTCCAAGGTCGATGTGCATTGTTCGCCGGGCTGTCCACCAAAAGTCATTTTCCCCGGAGACGGCTGCGCCGCGCAGCCCGCCAGAAGCAGCAGGCTCAGTGTGCACGCTACGAGGCGCAGCCGCGACGTCACGGCTTAGCGACCAGACGCGCCGGGGAGTTGCCGGGGTAGGCGTTCGATCCGCACAGCTTGTGCGTGGCTGAGAACGAGAAGGTCAGAGCCGTCGACGTGGAGAACCCGGTCTGTGCAGACATGTTGATTCCAAGACCGACCGCAGCTCCTGCGGAGAAGGTGGTGGCACTCGTGGAGTTCTTCGTGAAAGAAGAGCCAGCAGCCTGGGTGACGCAGTATGTCGCCGAGGGCGGAGAAGCAGCAGTCGACCAGGTCGATCCGCCCGCGAAGCTCGTCGCCTTGGTCTGGTAGTTCTGGTAGCCAGAGCCGGCGCAGGCGTACCCGAACTTGCCGTAGTTGAACTGCGTCTTCCACAGCCTGCCGGACGCGCCGCTGACCGTAGGCATGCCGACGCTGGAACTACTTGACACGCTGTTTGTCCCGCTGGCACTCCAAGTTCCAGCGTTTCCACTCTGTGAAACACCGACGCCGAGCTGCGATGAAGCAGATGACGTGTAGTTGAACGAAGCGGAAGTCCCGATTGCTGTGTAGGCCTCACCGACCTGAACCCACTTGGGACCGAGGTTCTGGACGAGTGCCCAGCCGCAGCCAACCTGTCCGGCCGCGACCTGAGGATCTGCCTTCGCGTTGCTCGACTCGGCCGAAGCTGAATTGTTGGTGCCTGGGTCCGATTGGGCCTCAAGAGGAGCAACAGTGGGAGCTGCTGATGCTGACAGCGAGGACGGGAGCTTTCGTGACAGATCGAAGGTCGTAACCGAACCACCGACGGCGGCCTGTACTACGAAGTTGACCGTTCCCGTCGAATCCGCGTATGCGGGAAGCTGAGACGGGTCATCGAAGGAAATCGAATACTCGCCGTTCGGTCCCGTGATGTCAGCGCCGGCAGTGTAGGTGTTGACAGGGTCGCCGGTCGACAGCGCTCCGAGCGAGGCTCCCGCAGGCCAAGCCTCAAGGCTGACGGAGGTTCCGACGACAGGTGAGCCATCGGGCAGGGTGAGTGTTCCCGTTACGACTGTCGATTCACTTGCATCGGCTACAGCGGGTTGGGCAATCGCTCCCGCCAAAACAAGCCCGACACATAGTGCAGCCATATAGCTTTGCTTCATATCTTCTCCCAAAACGTCAGTGTTAGTGGTGTAGACGAGAAGTTAGGGGAACGGGTACTGACTTCGCTTGAGAGATCCCTCGGAGAGGTACCCCCATTCAGCCGCCTGCATAGTTTAGACATGTTGATGTCCGGAATGTCAGTAGGGTAATTTTACGAATTGCGTCGCGGCAGGGTTGCAGGCGCAGGCGCTCGCGTACGGGGCCGCAGCGGCCCGCGGCGGGGGCGAGCAGGGGCGCGCCTCAAAGCAGTTGCAGGAGCTGGCGAGCGACGCCCGCGACCAGGCGCAGCTCCACCGTGATACCCCCGCGAGCGAGCCAGCGCGGCCAAGCCCGCCGTGGATGCGGGGGGGCCGTTAGAACAGCGCCGAGCAGCGCGAAGCGATATCCGATAATCGACGTTATGCCAGTTAACCCGTACCAAACCGTGCTTCGCTTACTTGCCGTTCCAGGTTTACGCGAACAGCGTGTTTACGGACACCGTCGGACATGCCTACTCCAACGGCACCGACCTCAACGCCGGACTCGAGGCGTGGCAGAAGAACCTCGCGAGCTACGGCGAGTCGTAGGGCTTCAGCGTCGACAAGTGACCCTCGGAAGGTCCGGGTGGGACGTCCTCCATGCGGGCCTTCCGCGTGCCCGCGGCGATCACCGCGCTCCTCGCTGATCGTCGACGCCCCGACGCGAGGCAGGGCGATCCTCGCGGAAGGTGTCCTGGGAGTCCGGTGGCTGCACTATGCCGAGGCCATAAGCTTGAAGCGCTTCACACCTTCGACGACTCAATGACGAGGAGCAGGACATGCAGACGAAGACGCAATCGGCGCGGGTCGCGCGCTTCAGGGCGAGGGGCTCCGGCGCGCGATCGTCGGGGTCGGGAGGCCGACGCGGAGTTGGCCGTGCCGCACTCGCGGTCGGCGCACTCTGTGTGGCGATCATCGGGGCGGGCTGCGTGCCCGTGTCCGCGGCCGGGGCCAGCGCCGCGGTGACATGGACTTCGGACGACGGCGCGCACCGCCTCGAGACGCGACCTGCCAAGACCCTCTCCGCCACCGACACTTCGACCACGGACGCCACCATCAACGTCGATCCGGCCGCGACGTACCAGGAGATCCTCGGGCAGGGCCAGTCACTCGAGAGCAGCAGCGTGGCGAACATGATCGGCCTGTCGCCGGAGAAGCGCGAGCAGCTGCTGAAGCAGCTGTTCGACCCGGCGACCGGGAACGGCTACAGCATCATCCGCCTCGCGATGGGATGCCCCGACTTCTGCTCGCAGGAGTTCTACACCTACGACGACGTCCCCGCGGGGCAGACCGACGAGAGCCTCTCGAGCTTCTCGATCCAGAAGGACATCGACTCCGGCATCATCGCTCTTGCGCAGCGGGCGAAGCAGATCAATCCGGCCATCACCTTCTACCTGTCGATGTGGTCCGCTCCCGCGTGGATGAAGACCAACGGCAGCCTCAGCAACGGCGGCTCGGTGAAGCCCGAGTACTACGACGAGCTGGCGCGCTACCAGCGGATGGCGATCCAGGCCTACGAGGCGCAGGGCATCCCGATCACCGCGATGACCCCGCAGAACGAGCCGCGGGTCATCACGAACTACCCCACCGGTGAGTGGACCGGCGAGCAGATGCGCGACTACGTCCGCGACCACCTCGGGCCGGAGCTGCAGCACAGCGGGCTCGCGACCGAGATCTGGGTCGGTGACGATAATCCGCCGCGGCTGAAGGACTTCGTTCCTGCGATCCTCGACGACCCGCGGGCCGCGCAGTACGTCGACGGCGTCGCGATCCACGATTATAGCGGAGACGACCCGACGGTGCTGTCAGAGTTCTCGGTGAAGTACCCCGGCATCCCGCTGCACCTGACCGAGCGCACGTACTACGGCGTGACCGGCGAGCGGAACAAGGTCGACGGCAGCCAGCAGGCCGGCGTCACCCGCGTCATGGACTTCTACCGCAACGGACTCGCCAGCTGGACCTACTGGCTGAGCTTCTTCGACACCGCCGGGGAGCCGAACACCGGCCCACTGCGTGCCGAGTGCTGCGCGATCCCCGTCACCGCCGAGCCCGGCGCACTGGACGCCTACACGCTGAACCGCGACTACTACCTCTACGGGCAGTTCTCGCGCTTCGTCACGCCCGGGTCCGTGCGCATCGGCTCCGACCAGACGTCGAAGGACGTCACCAATGTCGCCTTCCGCACCCCGTCGGGACAGGTCGTCGTCGTCGTCGCGAACGCCGCCGCGAGCCCCCGCTCGGTAAAGGTGGTGTCTCCGGATGGCGTCCTCACCGACACGCTGCCCGCCGCGGCAGTCGCCACCTACCGCTGGGCGGGCACGACACCGCAGGCGGATGCGCGCCTGGGCTCGTTCCAGCTGGTGAACCGTGCCCACTCGGATCTCGCCGTGCATACCACCCGGGAGAACTACCTCCGCAACCCCGACGCAAGGAACGCCGTCGCCACACCGACCGCGTGGAACCTGCTCGAGCAGCGGTGGTCGATCACGTCGGCCGGGGATGGCTACTACCGCGTGACCAGCCGTAGCACTCCATCGACCGTGCTGCACACGACCGGCGAGCACTACCGCGGGAATGCGGCGCTCTGGAATATCGCGAGCGTGTCCGGCGCGCTGAACTGGGACGAGCAGCTCTGGCGGATCGAGCCCGCCGGCGACGGCTACTACCGCCTCGTCAACAAGGCGCGAGCGACAGTGCTGCAGGTCACCGGCGATGCCTACAGCGAAGCTAGCGCCGCGCGTGAGCTCGTCGGCTCGCCTGCCGGCTGGAACACCACCGAGCAGCAGTTCCGGCTCGTGCCGGTAGCCTGACCCCTCGCCCGCGAGAAAGGGCGCCGCCCCCCCCGTGGAAGATGCGGCGCCCATTGTGGCCCCCAGGTGCTGTGCTGTGGTGCGCGCCGGCACGTCTGCACCGGAGCAACCCGCGCACTCCCGCGGGCTTCGGTGCCGACCGGAGCGCCCGGGGAGCTGGGCAGCGCGGTGCCCGGACCGTCCGCCTCAGCCTCCCGTAGTCGTTATGGTTCGCGCCCGCCACGGCGAGCAGGACAGAGGGGGCACGGATATGGCGATTCGTTGCTGAGTTCCCTCGAAGGAAGTCTGACCGCCAACCGGAGGAAGGTAAGCGTAGGCGGTTGTTTAGCTATGAAGTCATCCGCACCATGTCCTGGTGCAGCTCTCTCACAGAGGACTCCTGCTTCCTCTCTCATGTCTTTTCGCGCCGCGCCTCCTCTTTTGCGTGCTGGACGAGGGCGGCGATGCGGCGGCGCGAGCGCGAGCGCCCGGCCAGCAGCGCGGCGAGCATCAGCGCGATCCCGAGCAGCACCAGCAGCTGTGGCAGCGGCCCGGCCAGCACGGTGGCGGAGGAGGTGACGGGCGCGACCGACACAGGGTCGACTCCGTCGGGGGTCACCACGGTCGGAGCGACGGTCACGTCGGTGCCGATTGCGAACAGCGGCCAGACGCCGTCGAGCGCGACCGAGATCGTCCGCCGGTCGCCGGGCAGCAGCTCCTGGGCGGCCGCATCCTCGGCGACGAGCGGTGCGAAGGCGCCCTGGGCGCTCACCGTGCCGTCGAGCAGCAGGCGGACGTTGCCGGTATTGACGATCTCGGCGTCGACCGACAGCGATCCCGGCGCGAACGGGTTCCACGAGAGGCGGTAGTCGCTCGCAATGTCCTCGACGGCGACGGAGGGAGCGACGTCGCCGGTCACCCGGGTCATTACGCGGAAGCCGATGCGGCTCTCGACCCCGACGGACGAGCCGCCGGCGTCGGCGCCCACCGAGACGAGGGAGGCGGCGATGCCGGCCGCATGGTCGCCGGGCTCGGCATTGTCGGGCACGGTCACCGAGAAGGGGACGATGCCGACGGCTCCGGGTTCGACAGTCACGGTCTCGGGCGCGGTGATCCAGGTGCCCGCGTCGACCGACTCCTGGTCGGAGGGGAGCATATTGAAGCGGCCCTTGTCGGTGAAGTACCCGTCGGCTGCGTCGATCCGGAAGGTCACGGTCCGGTCGCTGAGGTTGCGGACCGCGGCCTGCTCGTCGGCGTTCTCTCCGGGGTTGAGGTCGAGCTCAGCCCAGGAGCGCTTGTCGACGGCGCCGTCAGTGGCAGGGCTGACCATCCACGTGACCTGGTTGGTCGCGGCTACGGCGGCGGGAGCGGCCCCGAGGGAGAGCACGCCCAGGAGAAGTGCTAGAGAGGTCGGTAGCACGGTGGAAGGACGGCGGGCTTCGTACATGCGGGCTCCTGTGGGTCGCAGGTTTCCTGACGGAATCCGTTTTCGCATCTGAAAGTCGATGAGCTGAGTTACGAGCCACACGAGGACCCGGCTGATGCAGCCACCCGTCGTTCGGCGAGAAGCTTTCGGATCGAGGAGTAAGGGAGCGAGTCCTGCATCAGTGCGGGTCCATCCAGGATGATCTCGCCGGGTGACGTGTGTCGATCGTTGACACGAGGATGGTGAAGCCTTCCACCAGCGGACACGAGCGTGGAGTCGATGGATTCTGCGATCGCAGCGGTGCCGAGAGCGGCGGGCATCCTCGATGGGGCGAAACGCATCTTTGGGGGACGGCGCGGGTCACCATGCCTGCCACTGCTCGAAGCGGATCGAGTCGAAGATCGCCGAGAATTCGGGGATGCCGCCGTTGCCGGTCGGCCAGTCGGCGAGATTGACGTCACCGCTCGCCCAGGATCCGACGGTGACGACGAGTTGGACGAAGAAGGCCTGGTCGAACGGCCAGCCCGCGGAGGCGCGAGGATCGCTGGGTGTGGCGGAGTGATAGACGGTGCCGTCGATCGACCAGGTGATTGACCACGGGGACCAGTCGAGGACGTGATCGACCCATCGGCCCGCGAGAGTGGGTAGAGGGCCCGAGTAGGTGTTTGCGATCGGGCTGCCGCCCGAGTAGCCCGGCCCGTGGATCGAGCCGAAGGGCGAGCCGGGGCGGCCAAGTGCTATCTCGGTGGCGTCGATCTCCCCGCAGGAGGGCCAGCCGACGCTGTCGATGTTCTGTCCGAAGAGGCAGACCCCCAGGCCGGCTCCGGTACCCGGGGTGAGGAACTGCCGAGTGGTCAGGCGCCCGTGTGGACCGAGTACTCGTTTGTTGCGTGTTGTGATGCTTCCGGCGCGGTAGGCGAAGCCGTTCAGTGGTTCGTGTCGGGCTTTGAGGACGAGATTTTGGCCGTCGATGCTGACCATTCCGGGGTCGTTGTACTGCTGGTCTCGAAGGTCGGTCTGGCCGGGGCCGGACATTGTTGACCAGCTCGTGAGGTCCAGTGCGGTGCCGGCGAAGTCGTCTTGCCAGAGGGTGACCCACCGGCCGTCCTCCGCGGACGCCTGTGGTGAGACGGAGCCGGCGGTGATTCCGGTTGCGGCTGCGGCGGCGAGAAACTGGCGCCGGGGGAATCGAGGACCGTTGGTGGGGACTGCGAACGTCATGGCGAGCTCCTTTGCTCGGCGGCTCGAGCGCCGCAAGGTGTGACGGGGAGAGAAGGGGCCGAGCTAGCTTCTGCGTGACTCGGCCCCTTCTGGTATCGATCGGCGCCTAGTGGTGGGAAATCACTGCACAGGGCGTCGTGTAGTGCCGATGGCTGCCCTCTCCTTCATCGTGAACCCCTGAGGGGGTGGGAGGGTCTGCCAAGTGGTGCATGTCTCGATCGATGCGTTCGAAGGTGAGCGTTTCTATTCGAAGAGCGAGAGGGTGAGCACGGAGCGGTAGTCTCCTGCGATCACGTCCGGTTCGGTCTTGAGGGTGAGGTCGGCCTCCACAGTCCAGCTGCCTTCCGCATTGACGGCTTGAGAGTCCGCCGCCAGTGCCAGCAGCTCTTGGTCGACGAGGCCGACGGCGTTGGGGCCGGTGTCGAGGACGGTGCCGACCTCGTCGCCTTCGGCGACGAGTCCGGAGTCTCCTCCATCGAGCAGACGCGGGGTCCATCCGAGGTGGTCCGCGCCGATGCTGGGTTGGCCGGTGGCCCCGACGAAGTCGCTGGCGGAGCCGAGAACGTACCAGCCCGCTCCCTCCGGAACCTCGTCCGCGTCGCGGGTATCGGTGACCGTCACGGTGGGAAGGGTGCCGATGAACTGACGGACGACGGGGGTGCTTCCTGACTCGGCCAGGGTGGTCGAGTCAGCGGCGACGGTCATCGCCAGGACGCCCGGTCCCTCGATCTCGGGGATGGTGACGGAGACGTCGACGTCGTTGTTGTCGTACTCGGTGTCGGCGAATGCCGCGGCACCGCCGACTGTGGCCAGGATCAGTCCCCCGGTCAGGGCGATGGTCGTGCGGGCTAGGAGGGGGCGTCTGATGATCATGGTTTTCTGCTTTCTCCGGCGGGTGTCGCCCGGATGTGAAGGAGATGTCGAGTCGGTGGAGCGAAGAGGTCGAAGGGGCGGGGAGCCGCTCCGACCTCTTCGCGTCAGCAGGTGATGGCGGGGTAGTCCGCGGTCGTCGTCCCGCTGCGGTCGCCGGTCGCGGTGGACTTCACCGTGACTGAGCCCGCAGGAATGGTTGCTGCTCGAGTGGTCTGAGCGACCGTCGTGTTCTTACCCGGTGCGAGAGCCGTGCTGCTCTTCGTTCCCCAGGAGGAAGAGATCGTGACATCCACCGGCACGGTGTCGCCGTTGGTGGCGACCGTGGTCAGCGTGACCTTGCCTGCGATGCAACGGGGAGTCGCTTTCGCGGTCACCGTCAGGGGCGGCACCGGCTGACCGACGAAGGCGTAGACCTCGGCGACGGTCCAGTAGCTGGTCGGTGCGGCCTTAGTCAGCTCCACCTTGAAGTAGCGGGCCTGAACCGCGGGGAAGGTGATGTTCGTGAATCGGTTCGCACCGCGGCCGGTCGCGATCGGCTCGCTCCAGGTGGTCCCATCAACAGAGCTGCGCAGGGTGTAGCCGCGTGGCCAGTCGTTGGCGCTGGCGCCGCTCTCCAGCGTTCCGGAGTCGAGGGTGAGCTGGCCGAAGAGCTGCGCGGTCCCCGTGTCGATCGTGATGCTCTGCCCCGCTGCTTGAGCGGTGAAGTTGCGCCACGCGGTGTTCGTGTTCCCGTCGAGCATGGACGGGGATCCCCAGTCCTGCAGGCTCGCGGAGGCGGCCCAGCCGGCCCGGTCGACCGGAGCGGTGTCGGAGCGCCAGGTGTAGGTGCCGACGGTCGCTGCGGGGAGGGTGTCGGCGACCTGGCCGTCGAAGTCGACGAGGCGGAACGCCTGGTCGTAGTCGGTCTGGTTCACCACGATGGCGACGTACTCGCCGTCGGGGTTGCGGAAGACGACGTTCGTGACCGTGCCGGTCGATCCGTAGTCGCTGTCGATGCGGACGGCGCCGCGGTCGAGGTAGCGGGAGAACTGCGCGTAGAGGTAGTAGTCGCGGTCGAGGTACCACGCGTTGAGGTCGTCGTGCGGCGCGCCGATCTGCTGAGGGAAGGAGTCGCCGTCCAGCGGGCCGGCGTTGGGCAGGCCGTCCTCGTCGAGGAAGGTCAGCCAGTAGGTCCAGCTGCTCACGTCGTTGCGGAAGAGCTGGACGAGACGGTCCATGCCCTTCACGTCGTAGTAAGAGCGCTCGGTCAGACGGACGGTGATGTCGGGGTACTGCTCGACGAGTCGCGCGGCCTGAGTGACGTCGCCGTCGTCGTAGTCGTGCACACCGACTCCGTCGACCATCGGCCCGACGACCGGGTCGGCGAGGATGTTCGCGAACTGGGAGGTGGTCCACCAGTTGTCGTCCTGGATCCAGATCTCGGTGTCCAGGCCGGCGGAGTCGAGGGCGCCGCGGAGGAACGGGATGAAGTCGCGCTCCTGCTCCCAGGTCCACTGCGAGGAGGGGTAGTCCGGCACGACGGTGGGCTCGTTGGCGACGGTGACCGCCTTGATCGGGATGCCCTGCTCGGCGTAGGCGAGGATGGCGAGCTTGTAGTACTGAGCGAGGACGGGGTAGTACTCGGGGAGCACCGTGCCGCCGTTCTTCAGACTGTTGTTGTCCTTCATCCAGGCGGGCGGGCTCCATGCGGAGGCGAAGAATTCGACGTCCGGATTGATCGCGAGGGCTTGCTTGGCGACCGAGATGATCTGCCCGTCGATGTCCTTCTGGATCGAGAAGTTCGTCAGGTCGGGATCGGTCTGCCCGTCGGGCAGATCGTCATAGGTGTAGAAGTCCTCGGCGCAGAAGTCGGAGCAGCCGAAGGACAGCCGCATCAGGTCGTAGCCGTTCCCCGTCGTCGTGTTGAAGAGGGCGTTCATCAACTCGGTCCGGTTCTCCGTGATGAGCTGGGCGATGTTGTAGACGCTCGAGGACTCCAGCGACCCGCCGATGCCGTCCAGCGTCTGTCCCGTGCTGGTCGTGTCCACGCCCAGCGTCGTCGGGTTGGAGCTGCTGATCGGGCCGAACGCCAGATCGTTCTGCTTCTCCAGCTTCTGGCTTCCGTCGGACGAGCTGTAGACGACGGACACCGGAATGGCCGGCGTCGTCGCCGCTTCGGCAGTAGCGGGTACCGACGCGAGGAATGCGCCGCCCAGCAGGCTGAGGGTTGCGGCGCTGGCGATGCCCAGCCGCGCTCGTGTTCGCAAGGGGACCACAATTCTCCTTTGAATGAGACCGAGCACTGTTGCTTCGGCCGTGGTTTGCACTGGCCCGCCCCGGATTGAAGCGCTTCAGCGTTAAGGAGGCTATGGACGGAGATCGCCTGGCACAAGACCATGGCGCGAATGGACGCTCGATCTCGGCGATCCCGGGAGCGAATGATCGGACCCGCGATCGCCGTCCAGTCCGTAGTGTCGCTGCCGGAGACGGCGAAAGGCCGCCGGATCCCCGTGAAGGGGACCCGACGGCCGTCCGTGGGTGGGAGCGTCAGCGGTAGGTGCCGACGGCGCTCACGTTCCCGGCGACGTCGGTCGCGCGGTACTCGACCTTGACGTACTGCGGCAGACCGAACAGCACGGGGCTGCGGTAGGTGAGCCACGGGGTCATCCGCATCTTGCCCTGGTAGCGGATCTGGTACCGGTATTGCACCTTGTCTACGCCGGAGGTGGCGTCGGTGGACGTGAGCGTCAGGCGGTAGCGCGCCTTCTGCTCGGTGGCCACGACGGTCGGAGCGGTCCGATCGATCTTGCCGTTCCACTGCACCGTCTCCGAGACGTTGCCGGAGGCGTCCGTGGCTCTCGCCACCACCGAGTGCTCACCGTCGGCGTCGAACACGATCGGGCCGGTGACCGGCGCGAAGTCGCCGCCGTCGATGCTCGCCTCGACGCTCGGGGACGCGTCGACGTCGTCCGTCGCGGACACCGTCACTGTCACCGGGTCGCGGTACCAGCCGGCCTTGCCGGTGGGCTCGGCCGGATCGATGGCGAGCAACACGGTCGGAGCGACGTCGTCGACCACGGGGGTCGTGACGGAGACCGTGTCGGTGAGGCGGATGTCACGCGAGGAGGCGCCGACAAACAGGTCGGTCTCTCCCTCGGGCGTCACCCAGGCGTCGGACTCCACGTCCCAGTAGGCGAGACGGTGGGTGGAGTCGTAGAGCGGGATCGGGATCTCGACGGTCCCGGTTGCTCCGGGCTCCAGCGTGATCTGGCCCCAGCCGAGCAGCTGGCGCTCGGGCGTGACGACGCTGTCGGTCGGCAGCGCTCCGTGGTACAGGTTCACGGTCTCGGTGCCGGCGACGGCCCCGGTGTTCCGGACCTGGACCCGGGCGACGCCGGCCTGGTAGGTGTCGTCACCCTCGCCCGCGCGGGCGATCGGGTCCTGTACCTCGACGCTCGAGTACTCGAAGTCCGTGTAGGAGAGGCCGTAGCCGAACTCGAACAGCGGGTCGAGGTCGGCCGCATCGAAGCCGCGGTACCCGACGTTGAGGCCCTCGGTGTACTCGACGGTGAGGTTCGGGTTGTTGACGTCGTAGACGGGGTTTTCGAGGCCGAGCTCGTCGGTGACCTGCGAGGCCGACTTCGGCCAGGTGATCGGCAGCTTGCCCGAGAAGTTCTCGTCACCGAAGATGAGAGCGGCAACGGCGCGTCCCTGCTCCTGTCCCGGGTACCAGGACTCGAACACGGCGGCCACGTCGTCCACCCACGGCATCTCCACGCCGGTACCCGTGGAGAGCACGACGATCGTGTTCGGGTTTGCAGCGGTGACGGCCGAGATCAGGAGGTCCTGGTTCTGCGACAGCGCGAGGGTGCCGCGGTCGAGCGACTCGCCCATGTAGTCGTTCGCCACGACCACCGCGACGTCCGAGCGCTGCGCTGCAGCGACGGCTTCCGCGATCTGGGGTGAGGCGGCCGCGCTGGGCGGCGTCCAGTCGAGCCGGATCGCCGTTCCGAGGTTGCCGCCGGTCGAGCAGCACTGGCTCGGCGCATCCGGAACGTAGTCGATCCGGATGTCGTAGCTCTCGCCGGCCTGGAGCACCTGGTCGACCGAGAAGGTCTGGAGCTCGTCGGCGTCGGCGGTGAGGACCTCTTCGCCGTCGACCGACAGGGTGGCGGAGCCGAGGAGGGTGAAGCCGAGGCCGTAGGTGCCGGTCTCGGTCGGGTTCAGTGAGCCGGTCCACCGCGTCGAAGTGGGGGCTCCGGCGAAGGTCGCGACCGGCGGCAGCTTGGGGGCGGGCGACGGGTCGTAACCGAAGGTGGCGAGGAGGGCGACGAGGCCCTGGCCCCAGTTCAGCTGGTCGTCGACGCGGGTGGTCACGGCGGGACCGGTGAAGTCCGGCGAGCCGAACCACTCACCGGTGATGCCGGTGCTCGCGCCGTCGGCGGAGCGGAGGACGCCCGAGGGGATTGGCTGCGCGCCGGGGAGCAGGTCGCCGGGGCGGACCGGGTCCCAGCCCTCGACGTGCTCGACGGTCGCTCCGGCGCCTGCGCGCGCGGTGATGCCGTCGAGGATCGTCGACGTCTCGGTGGGGTTCACGACGATGTCGCTGCCGAAGCCGGTCATGTAGCGGTCCGCTCCCTCGCCGATCACGGCGATGGAGTCGAGCTCGTCGGTGTCGAGGGGCAGAGCGCCGTTCTCGTTGCGGAGCAGGACAGAGCCGTCGACGGCCATGCGGTAGGCAGCGTCACGGCCCGACTGGACCACGGACGCGGGCAGCGGCGAGGCGGAGGGGGCCGGGTTCTGCAGGCTCCCGGGCGGCGGGTTGTCGATCAGCCCATGCTCGAAGTAGGTGCGCAGGACGCGGTGCACCATGTCGTCGAAGCGCTCGGCCGAGATGGTGCCGTCCTCGACGGCGGTACGGAGGGTCGCCGAGTCGGGGAAGTTGGGGCCGCAGACGTCCGCGCCGGCGTTGTAGGCCTGCAGCGTGACGCAGGCGTTGAAGTCGGAGGAGACCCAGCCGGGGAAGCTGAGCTCGCCCTTCAGCGTGTCGGTCAGCAGAGACGGGCTCTCGCAGGCCTTGGTCCCGTTGATCTTCGGGTAGGCGCACATGATCGCGCCCGGGTCGGCCTCGATGATGGGTTCCCACTGGCGCGTGTAGAGCTCGCGCAGCGTCCGCTCGTCGATGATCGTGTCCATCGTGCCGCGGGCGGTCTCCTGGTTGTTGCCGATGTAGTGCTTGGGGAGGGAGTAGACGCCCATGGTGTCGTTCGTCTCGTTCACCCCCTCGATCGCGCCAGCCGGCATCAGGCCACCGAGCAGCGGGTCCTCACCGTAGGTCGCGAACTGGCGGCCGTGAAAGAAGGAGCGGCGCAGGTCGGCCGCGGGGCCGGCCCAGCCGGAGAAGCCCGTGAGGTGGGCCTCCTCACCGGCCTGGCGGCCGAACTCTCGGGCGAGCTCGAGGTTCCAGGACGAAGCGATGGCCTGGCCCGCGGGGAACGCTGTCGTGGGCACGCCTGCGGCGATGACACCGCTCGCACCATCGATCTCCCGGCGTGCGGGAATGCCCAGCTCAGGGATGGCCACCGCGCCGCTACCGCTGCCGGTGAAGAGGGTGAGCTTCTGATCGAACGTCATGGCCTCGGCGAGGAGGTCGGCCCGTTCGTCGGAGGAGAGGGTCGTGTCCATCCACGGGTCGCCCTCCGCCGCGGCGGCCGGCACGGCGGCACCGGTGGCGACCAGGGCTCCGGCGAGTGCGACGGCGACCAGGCCCCGCAGCCAGGGGCGGCGGGAGTGATGGGGCGAGGGGGTTTCTCGCAGTGGATCGGGTCTGAACAGCGACATCGCTGGCCTCCTGGCGGTGAGAGTGCGCCGCGGTCAAAAGGGGGGTGCCGTAGCGCTCGCTCAATGTGGCAGTTGAAGCGCTCCAGGTCAACGCCGTACTGGAGTGGTTGACCCGAAGAACGGCCTGTGAACACACTGCCGAATACCTGTAAAACTCACTCCGGCTCTTCGAGGACACCCAGAAGTGCGGAGGGTCAGCTCGCCGGCGCGGAGTCGGTGCGCTGCTCGAAGCGGATCAGTTCGACGACGGCGTACGGGTCCTGCGCGGCCCCGCTCTCGTCGCGCGGCCAGGTGGACTCGTCGACGTCGCCGGAGAGGTACGACCCGACGGTGAGCACGATCGTGACGAAGAACGGCTGATCGAACGGCCATCCGCCTGCGGCCCGCGGATCGGACGCTTCGGCGACGTGGTAGACCGTCCCGTCGATCGCCCAGCTGATCCGTCCGGGCTCCCACTCGAGGACGTGCTCGGCCCACCTGTTTACGAGCGAGGGGACGGAGCCGGTGGTCGAGATCGGCGAGCCGCCGGAGTATCCCGGTCCGTGGATCGACGCGAATGGCGACTCGGGTCGCCCCAGCGCGATCTCCGTCGCGTCGATCTCCCCGCATGCGGGCCAGCCGACCGAGTCGATGTCGACACCGTAGAGGCAGACGCCGAAGCCCAGGCCCTGCCCCGGACCCAGGAGCTGTCGCGTGGTGAGGCGCCCGTGCGGTCCGACCTGGAGCTTGTCCTTCGAGGAGATGCTCCCCGCGACGTAGGGGTACCCGTCCCGCTCCTGGCGGCGGGCCTGGAGGACGAGGTTGCCGTCCTCGATCGCGACCATGGCCGGGTCGTTGAAGTGCTTCTCGTTCAGGTCGCGGTTGCCGCCGTAGTCGGCGGCGGTCCACACCGCGGTGTCCAGCACACCTCGGGAGAAGTCGTCTTCCCAAACGGTCGTCCATTTCGACGAGGCGGCCGGAGCGCCCGCCGGCTCTGTGGGCTCCGAAGACTCGACGGGTTCGGCCGGCGACGATGTCGGCGGCGACCGGATCGGCTGTTGGGCGCACCCCGCCGATACCCCCGCGACGCCGAGTGCACCGCCGACGGCCAGGAGCGATCGGCGGGTGATCCGCCCTTCGCCGGAACCCGATCCACTCATGTGCCTCTCCCCCACTTCTCGGTGACGCCGCTCCTTCGGTGGAGGACGTGCGCTGAAAGCTCGCCCACCCTCATCGCGCGTTCCGAACTGCCACAAGAGGAGAAGCGTCCGTCGAGGTGGACCAGAATGGTGGCGCGGACCCTACGACGATGGTCCACGATACGGGGGTCGGCATGAGCGAGAGACACGTCGTTCGCGCTTCGGCTCCACGGATGGAGGACGTGGCGCGGCGAGCCGGCGTGGCGCTGGGCACCGTCTCGAACGTCATCAACCGGCCGACGCTCGTCTCGGCCGCGACGCGATCCAGGGTCCAGCAGGCGATCGACGAGCTCGGCTTCTCGCCGAACCGTGCCGCCCGCGCCCTCGCCGCAGGTACGAGCAGCACCTTCGGCTTCGTGGTGATCGATCTCAGCAACTCCTTCTTCCTCGACATGACGCGGGGCGCGGAGCATGCTGCCGAGTCCGCCGGGATGACGGTGGTGCTCGGGAACACCGACATGCGGCCGGTCAAGCAGCGCACGTATCTCGACCTCTTCACGGAAGAGCAGGTCGCGGGCATCCTTCTCGCGCCGCTTCCCGGCAGCGCTGGCGACGCGATCGCGAAGCTGCCGCGCGGGCGCAGGCTCGTCTTCCTCAACGACTCGGCCGTCGATGGGGCCTGCACCGTGAGCGCGGACGATGAGCACGGCGGCTACCTCGCTGCCCGCCACCTGATCGACCTCGGTCGTCGTCGCCTCGCGTTCGCGGGAGACCCCGCGATCGCCGTGCCCGTGCGCGACCGACTCCGCGGGGTCGAGCGTGCGGTCGCAGAGTCGAACGGCGCCGTCTCGCTCGAGCTCGACCTCACGGCCGAGGTGCAGATCGAGGACGGCAGACGCTTCGGCCACCTCCTTGCCGGTCGCGCGGCAGCCGATCGCCCCGACGGCGTCATCGCAGCCGCTGACCTCCTCGCGCTGGGGATCCTGCAGTCGCTCCTCGCTCAGGCCGACCTGCGTGTCCCCGAGGACATCGCTGTTACCGGGTACGACGACAACCGGTCCGCCTGGGACAGCGTCGTGCCGATCACCACCCTTGCCCAGCCCGGCGAGGCGATGGGCGAGGCCGCGATGCGCCTCCTCCTCGACGAGATCTCGAACGCGCCCGCCCACGAGCACCGGCACGAGGTACTGCGTCCACGGCTGATCGTGCGTGGCAGCACCGTCCCCCGCTGACCCCTCCGATACCACTGCGACTTCTCTCCCCGTCCTGGTCGACGACGGCGCCTTCCGCACCGCGAGAAAACCTTCTGTACATGCCGTGCGTCGCGTTGAACTCAACCAGGGTGCACTGACTCGAGCGCTCCTGCGTGAGCCGGCAGGACGATCGAGAATGAATGCTCTCCTGGACCGACCTCGAAGAGCTCCTGCCCCGGTAGTACGACCTCCGCCGTGGTCCCCACCGGGACGACCAGAAGGACAGTGAGGCCGCTGCCAGTGCTGACCCAATCGATGGCTGCGTCGCCGTAGGGGGTGCGGTGCGTCGCACCGGCGGAGATCAGACCTCCACCCGGTCGCGGTGCGAAGCGCAGCCGCCGGTAGCCGGGCGCTGCCGGCGCGAGTCCTGCGACGACGCGGTGCAGCCAGTCCGCCACCGCGCCGAGGGCGTAGTGGTTGAAGGAGGTCATGTCTCCGGGGTTCACCGTCCCGTCGGGGAGCATGGAGTCCCAGCGCTCCCAAATCGTCGTGGCACCCATCGCGACGGTGTACAGCCAGGAGGGGCACTCGTCGGTGAGCAGCATCCGGTACGCCTCGTCGAGGTGGCCGGTCAGGGCGAGGGCGTCGGAGATCACCGGCGTTCCGGCGAAGCCCGTGGCGACGCGCCCCTGAGCCCCAGTGACGAGGTCGGCCAGGCGCTCTCCCCCGGCGTCGCGGGTGGCGGCGTCGGGCCAGAGGTCGAAGACCGTGGCGAGGGAGTGCGCCGTCTGGGTGTCCTCGAGCAGGCGACCCGAGGGGTCGAGATAGCGGGCCGCGAACGCGCGCGCCACTCGCTCGCCGAGGTCGCCGAAGTAGTCGGCGTCCTGCACGGCGCCGACGAGTCGGGCGATCTTCGCCATCGCCCGCGCCGAGCGCGCGAAGTAGGCGGTGGCGACGAGGGCGGGGTCGGTGGTGGCGAGGGCGGGGTCCTCCGGCGGCGCGGCGGGATCCAGCCAGTCGCCGAGCTGCATCGTGCCCTCGCAGATCAGGTCCTCGCCGGCCCTCTCCTCGACCTGGAGCACCCACGCTCGCGCGCTGTCGTACTGGCGGCGCAGCAGATCGACGTCGCCGGTGCGGTCGTAGAGCGCTTCCGGGGTGAGCACGGCGGCGTCGCCCCAGATCGCGACGGGATCGACGGGCGCCTCGGCCCACACTCCGAGAGGGAGGTAGGGGACGTAGAAGGGGACCGTGCCGCGGTCGTCCTGGTCGTGGGCGAGGTCCTGCAGCCAGGAGGAGAGCATGCCGGTGACGCCGTAGAGGAACGCGGCGGTCGGCGCGAACACCTGGATGTCGCCGGTCCAGCCCAGGCGCTCGTCGCGCTGCGGGCAGTCGACGGGGAGGTCGACGAAGTTCGACCGCGCGCTCCACACGACGTTCTCGTGCAGCCGGTTCACGCCGGCGTGGCTGCTGCGGAACCAGCCCGTGCGCTCCAGATCGGAGTGCAGGACGCGGGAGACGACGGCGCCGACATCCAGCGGTCCCCGCCATCCGGAGATCTCGGCGTACCGGTACCCGTGGATGGTGAACCGGGGCTCCCAGCTGAAGTCGCCGCCGGCCAGGACGAGCCGGTCGGTCGCATCGGCGGCGCGCAGCGTCCGCGTGTACAGCTCGTCGTTCTGGAGCACCTCGGCGTGGCGGAGGACGAGGAGGTCGCCCTCCTCGCCGTGACCGGTGATGCGGAGGCGGCCGGAGTGGTTCTGCCCGAAGTCGAGCAGCCACCGGCCGTTTCCGCGATCCTGCACGGAGACCGGTCGCAGCTCGCCCGTGCAGCGCACCGGTGGCCCGGTCGGGGCGACCAGGATCGACGCGTCGGCGGGGAGCACGCGCACGGGGCTCTCGTCCCCGGACCAGCCGGCGGTGGACCAGGCGGGGGCGTCGAGGCGGGCGTCGACGTGCTCGCCCTCGTAGAGCCCGGTGGTGAGGATCGGTCCGACTCCTGCGGTCCAGTCGGGTCCGCTGACGATCGTCGTGAGGGAGCCGTCGGAGCGGGTCAGCTCGATCTGGGCGAGGGCGCTCTGGTCGGTGCCGTAGAAGTCGGTGAGACCGCCGTCGAAGCCGACGAGTCCGCGCCACCAGCCGTCCGCGAGCCAGATGCCGATGGCGTTCCGGCCGGTGTGCAGGTGCTCGGTGAGGTCGAAGGTCGCGTAGCGGAGGCGGTGGCGGTAGGTCGTCCAGCCGGGGGTGAGCTCCTCGTCGCCGACCCTGCGCCCGTTCACCTCGGCCTGCGCGAGGCCGTGCGCGGTGAGGTAGAGGCGGGCGCGCACGACGTCGGAGGGGACGTCGAAGTCGGCCCTGACGCGCGCCGGGCGCCGGAGGTCGGCGTTGTCATCCCAGGCGGGGCCGACGAACGAGGCGGACCACTGCTCGGGTTCGAGGAGCCCGACCTCGACCCGCGCGGGTGCACTCCACGTCCCGTGGTCGCCGTGAGGGCGGACCCGGACGGCGACGCGCTCGCGGGAGCGCAGCGGCCGGGCGGGCCAGGGGACGAGCACCTGGTCGGGACCCTCGAGGTGGTGCCGGCTCACCTCATCGGCCGAGCCGGGGTGCTCGATTGAGACCTCGACGTCGACGGCGGTCTGGACGAAGCCCGCGGGGGCTTCGAGGTAGCGCCAGGAGAGTCGTGGTGTGCTCTCGCCGATGCCCAGGCGGTCGTCCTCGTGGTGCTCGAAGCGGACGCGGGAGATGCTGATGCCGACAGTCATCCCTTGACGGCTCCAGCGGCCAGACCGCGCATGACCTGCTGGTTCAGGAACAGGTAGAGCACGAGGATGATCAGCACGTTGATGCAGATCGCGGCGAAGGTGGGACCGTAGTCGACGACGCCGAACTGGCCGGTGAAGTTCAGCAGTCCCACCTGCACCGTGCGCAGGCTCTCGTCGGTGGTGAAGGTCAGGGCGATGAGTAGGTCGTTCCACATGAAGAAGAACTGCACGAGCGCGATGGTGAAGACGGCGTTGCGCATCATCGGGAACGCGACGGACACGAATGAGCGGACGATGCTGGCGCCGTCGAGGGTCGAGGCCTCGAAGATCTCCCGGGGGATCGCGCGGAAGTAGGTCGCCATCATGAACACTGTCAGGGGCAGCGCGGTCGCGGTGTAGGTGATGATCAGCGGCCACAGCGAGTTGCTCAAGCCGAGGTTGAAGTACACCGAGAACAGCGGCAGGAGGATCATCTGCCCGGGGATCATGATTCCGACGAGGAAGAGCAGCAGGGTGGTGCGGCGGCCCTTGAAGACCATGATCTCGAGGGCGAAGCCGGCCGCGGTGCCGATGACGAGGGTGATCAGCAGGGCCGGGAAGACGGCGAGCACCGAGTTCAGCAGGTAGCCCGCGACCGAGCTCCAGGCCGTCGTGTAGTTGGCGAAGTTGAGCCAGTTCTCCGGCAGCGCCCAGGTCGGGTTGTTGAGGAACTCGTCCTGGGTCTTCAGCGATCCGAGCAGGAGCCATACCAGCGGGTAGACGAAGACCACGAGGAGCACGGCGACGACGAGGTAGAGGGGGAGGCGCTTCAGGAACGCGGCCCCGGTACCGCGCCCGGATCGAGGGGCGCGCTTGGGCAGGGTGGGGCGAGCTGCGGTGGCCGCGGCAGCGGCTGCGGTGGTGGTCATGCGCGTCACGCCTTCTTCTCGGTGGTCATGGAGCCGCGGAAGATGACCGCTGTCACCAGCAGGCACATCACGGTGAGCAGGAGGGCGATCGTCGCGCCGTAGCCGTAGTCGCCGCCGGCGAACGAGGTGCGGTACATGTACAGCGTGAGGGGGGTCGTCGAGGTGCCGGGCCCGCCGCCGGTGAGGGCGTAGATCGAGTCAAAGACCTTCAAGGTTCCGTTGATGCTGAAGATGGCGGAGGAGATCACGATCGGCAGGGACAGCGGCAGGATCACGTGGCGGATCAGCTTCGTGTTCGAGGCGCCGTCCAGGCTCGCGGCCTCGATGACGTCGTCCGGGATGTCGAGCAGCCCGGTGTAGAGCAGGACTCCGTAGAAGCCCATCGCGCGCCAGATGTCCATCAGGGCGATGACGATGAAGGCGGTGTCGGCGTTGCCCAGCCAGTCGATCGAGGGGATGCCGACCGTGTTGAGGACCGAGTTGACGAGACCGGTCTGCGGGGCGTACTCGAACAGCTTCTGGAAAAGAAGGGAGACCGCGACGGTGGGGAGGACGACGGGGAAGAAGATCAGCGTCCGGATGACGCTCGAGGCGCGCTTGAGGAAGAACTGGTACAGCAGCGCGAGCAGGTAGCCGGCGACCACCTGGCCGACGGTGACCAGGAGCGCGTACTTGATCGTGAAGAGCACGGCCGGTCCGACGGACGGATCGCTGAAGAGCCGCTCGAAATTGCTCAGGCCGGCGAAGCTGAAGCCGCTGAGGACGCCGCCGGTGAAGAAGGTGTAGCCCAGGGACCAGACCATCGGCAGGAGCATCACGGCGGTGTAGACCACGAGCGCGGGGCCGAGGAGGAGGGCGATGGCGCGCTTGTCCGCGAGCACAGAGTTCATGGTGTCCTCAGGGGGAGAGGGTGGAGAAGAAGAGGGGCTCGAGGGCGGGGCCGGAGCCCCGCCCTCAAGGGAGGTGGTGCGTGCTACTGCCCCAGCGAGGACTGCACGGTGTTCATGAAGTCCGAACCGGAGAGCTGACCGGCGCCGAGGGGGCCGCCGTTGCTCTGGCTGGTGGTCGTGGCGTTCGCGGAGAACAGGGCCTCGAACCAGGCGACGCTCTCCTTGGTGGCGGCGATCTGGTCCTGCACCTGCTGGGTGAGCGCCGGAATCTCGACGTCGCCGTTCACGGTGAAGCCGGTGATCTGGCCCGCCTCGCGCAGCGCCGCGGCGGCGTAGTTCTCCGAGATACAGCTGGCCCAGTTCTGGACCTTCTCGTCCTCGTAGGCCGACTTCGAGAAGGCGATGCTGGTGCCGACGTTGGCCGGGGTCTGCTCGGTGGTGCCGACGCCGCCGTCGACGGTCGGGAAGGGCATGAAGCCGACGTTGTCGACGCCGATCTTGTTCGCCTCCTCGTCGTTGAAGCTCGAGACGGCCCAGGAGCCCATGTAGTAGAAGCCGGCTCCGCCGGTCAGGAACGTGTTCAGCGCCGTGGCGTAGTCGATGGCCGAGGGCGAGGGGCCGAAGTCGCCGGCCGCACCGAGCGCCGCGACGGCCTCGGCTGCCTCGACGTACTCGGGATCAGTGAGGGAGGCGTCGCCGCTCTCGATCGCGGTCATGGCGTCCGGTCCGAGCTCGCGGTAGAGGTACGCGCCGACCCAGCGGGTGACACCCCAGCCGTCGCCGCCCTTGCCGGCAGCGGAGATGGGCTGCACACCGGCGGCCTTGAGGGTGTCGAACGCGGCAACCAGGGAGTCCCACGAGTCGGGCGTGGTGATGCCGTTCGCCTCGAGGATCTGCTTGTTGTACCAGACGCCCTCGATGTTCAGCTCGGTCGGCATGACCATCGTCGTGTCGCCGTAGATGGACGCGATGCTGGACGCGGCGACGGGCACATAGCCCGCGGCGATGTCCGACCCGGTGAGGTCCGCGACCTTGTCGGCAGCGAAGAGCTCCTTCATCAGGTCCGGCGAGTTCGCGGAGACGAAGGCCGACGGAAGGGCGTTCTGGCCACCGAGCAGCTGGAGCTGCTGGTCGAGGGAGGACTGCGCCTGCTTGTTGATCTTCAGGGGCAGTGCCTCGTTCTCGGCGGAGCACTCGTTCTCGCTGAGAGAGGTGAGGACGGTCGGGATCGTCGTGTTCTCATTGATCGCGAGGAACGTGAATTCGTTCGCGGCGCTCGTGGCACCACCTCCGCCGCTGCACGCGGTGAGGGCGAGAACGGTGACGGCCGCCGCGCTGAGGACGGTGACTGCACGTCGGGACTTCATGCTGCTGCGCATGGGTTCCTCCTTGAACCTAGAATGGGATTGAAGCGCTTCACTTGGGATGCGTGGACACCGTAGCATGAACGCTGCCGCCCGCTCGCGAGTGGTGCACGCGAGGTTGACGGGCCCGCTCGTGCGAGCAGCGGCAGCAGGACCTCGACGCGTGGGCGTAGGCAGATGCCGGTCGTACTCACGACCCGAGCCGTTCGCTTCGTCGTGAAGAGAGATGGATCTTCTGTGACGAGCCTTGACGGGGACGATCGCTCCGTGACGATAATGGACGTCGCCGCGCATGCGGGGGTCTCTCGCGCCGCTGTCTCGAAGGTCCTGCGCGACGCCTACGGAACCAGCGACTCGATGCGCACGCGGGTCAACGCCGCGATCGATGCTCTCGGGTACCGGCCCTCGCGCGCTGCTCGATCATTGCGCGGGGCTGGTCGTACCGTCGGGATCGACCTGCCCACCATCGGCGACCCGTCTCACCCAAGCATCGTGAACGGGATCCTCTCTGTTCTTCGACCGGCCGGATACCACCTGATGATCGTGCCGGTCCACGGGCCTGATGAGCTGGCGGTAACTGCTCCCGTCTCGGTCGCCGACTTCCAGGTCGACGGCATCATCGGGCTCTCTCCTGTCATCGACCGGCCGCAGCTCGAGAAGGTCGCACGACGTGTCCCTACCGTGGTGCTCGGTCGTCACGAGCCTGCGACCGCCTATGACACCGTCGTCGGCGACGACGTCGAGGGCACCCGGCTGGCGATGAACCATCTCTTCGAACTCGGCCACGAGCACATCGCGCACGTCACCGGACCGGAGACCTCGACGGTCGCAACCGGCAACAACGCGCACTCGGTCCGTCTCTTCGAGTACGAACGCCTGATGAGAGAGCGCGGCACGGCGGAAGCGCCCCCCATCGTGCACATCCAGGCCGACGCCGACGAGAACGAGTCCCACGCCGACGCCGTCCGGCTCCTTCAGTCCTGTCCGGCACTGACGGCGATCTTCGCTGCGAGCGACGCGCTCGCGATGCCGGTCCTGCACGCGCGCACAGATCTCGATCGGACCCCTCTCGCAGTCGTCGGCTACGACGACACTCCGCTGTCCCGCCACCGCGGAATCGGGTTGAGCTCCATCGATCAGCGGCAAGAGGAGATTGGTCGGACCGGTGCGCACCTACTTCTTGAGCGGATCGCAGGACGCACAGCCCCCGTGCATCACGTCGTGCGGCCAGAGCTGCATGTACGCGCGTCCAGCATGAAGTCACTGCGTTTGGTCTAAGACCGCTCCTTGGGAAAAACGACGCGACCATTTCTATACCAACCAATCCCGATAATAGAGATTATGTCAGCTTGATCCGAGAGTGCTTCGACTGCCGGCCCGTGAGTCGCAGCTCATCACGGTTTCGGCACGACAGTGCTTTGCGACGGCTGCGTTGATGCCCTCGGCGCTGTCGCCCTCTCAAACATGACGAATGCGACTCCGCCGGTTCTATGGAGTCGATGCGGCCCCCTCCGACCCGAACGGAGAGGACCGCAGCGCAGAGCCGGGCCGGACGATCCGATCGTCCGGCCCGCGAGCCTCATGCGGCAGGACTCAGAAGACCTGCCACTCCTTGATGCCGACGCTCCCCTTGCCGGAGACCGTGCCCCGCGGGGTGAGCAGGAGGCGCAGGCGCGTCGTCGTCACGGGCGCGAAGGTCACGGTGTTCCACCCGTTCGCCGCGGTCGAGAACGCGCTCGGCGACGGGACCGGCTTCCAGGCTGCGCCGTCCCAGTATTCGGCGGTCCAGGAAGCCGGAGTCGTGATCCCCGTGCCCGACGAGTCGAGGTTGTCGACGAAGTACGTCGCCAGGCGACGGACGGTCGTGGCTGCCGGCCAGCTGTACTGCACCGACTGCGCCGAGACCTGCGGCCAGGCTCCCCACGTCGTCGCGTTGTCGTCGGGGACGACGTCGCGGGAGGTGGTCGGCTCGGATCCGTCGTTCAGGCCCGTCACGCGGTTCCAGGCGGCGGTGAACGACGCGGCAGCGGTCGCTGCTGTCGCGAGGTTCTGGTCGCGCAGGATCCGCACGACCGGGGCGGCAGCACTCGTGGCCGGCACCGCTACCCGCACCGGGGAACGGCCGTCGCTGCGGACGGTGCCCGCGGCCCCGCCGTCCACCGTGACGGAGTAGCTCCCGGCGGGCAGATTGACGAGGTCGATCAGCGGTGCGAAGCCCGCGCCGCCGGTGTTGCGCAGGGTGAGGCGGATGTCCGCACCCGCCTGCTGGATCTCGGCCCGCGTGTAGGTGCCGCGCTCGATGCGGATGTCGAGCTTGCCGAGGGTGAAGAGGGTGATCCTGCGGCGGACGCCGTCCTTGGGCACGAGGACGAGGCCGGTCGAGGTCGTCGTCATGTCCGCGCCGTAGGCGTAGGGCCCGACGATCGGGTCGTCGATCACCGTCGCCGTCGCGGAGCGCAGCCCGCCCCAGAAGCCGAGTGCGGCCTCTCCCGACCACGCCCACCAGCCGTCGAGGATCGGCATGAACCCGTACTCGTTGGTGCCCTTCTCGCTCTGGTAGATCCAGGACGCCGCGCCGATGTTGCCGGCGAGAGGACTGATCTGCCCGGAGTTGATGTTCGCCCAGCCGGAGAGGTAGGCGCCGTTGGTCGAGCGGACGGAATCGGCGAAGTCCCGGCCCGCGGGATCACCGTAGGTGAGCAGGTAGTCGTGCTGCTGCCAGGCGCCGAGCTGGCACTCGTAGCCGAGGTTCCACCACGACTCGCCCATGTGGCGGTTGTCGGAGCCGTAGAAGTACCAGAGCGGCTGCATGCCGCGGCAGGTGAGCGAGGCCTTCTGCACCTTGTCGGCGAGAGCCCGGTTCCCGTACTTCTTGGCGAGCGTGTACGACACCTCGAAGCCGGTCGTGTCGATGCTCATCTCGGAGCCGAACGGGTACTTCTCGGCAAAGAAGAAGTCGCGCTTCGGGAGCAGGAACCGCTCGAGGGAGTCGGCGTCGGCCGTCATCCCCTCGGCGCGGAGCGCGTTCAGGATGTCGGGGTAGGTGTGCTCCCCCATCATCCCGTGCTTGATCGCGCCGTCTCCGATCGGGCTGGGGAGCGGGATCTTCGTGAACATGGCCTCGAGCGTCTTGAAGGTGAGCCTGAGGTAGTCGGTGGCGGAGCGCTTCGTCAGAGCCGGCGTGATCTGCGCGATGCGGTACATTGCGTAGTAGGTGTTCGCGATGTGAATGTAGTTGTAGGTACGCCAGACACCCTGGTCGTTCGGAGTGCCGTCGCGGCCGTCGTACCAGCGGTACACCTGGTAAGTCGGCTGGCCGGCCGAGTCCTTCCTTCCCTGCAGGTAGCCCAGGAGGAACGTGTCGATGTAGGTG
Source organism: Rathayibacter sp. VKM Ac-2857 (assembly GCF_013205025.1). GTDB lineage: Bacteria > Actinomycetota > Actinomycetes > Actinomycetales > Microbacteriaceae > Rathayibacter. The sequence continues at coordinate 1,040,266 of NZ_JABMLE010000002.1, forward strand.
TCCACCGCCGCGATCTCGGCGGCGACAGGGGCGTCGATGTTCTTCTCCGCGAGGAAGACGGCCGGTGCGAGGCCGAGGTCGTCGGCGCCGCCCGCCATCCACTCCTTCCAGCCGCCGCCGGGGTAGTCGTCCCAGGTGACGAGCTTCTGGTTGCTCATGTCCCACTGGAGGAACGCGCCGTTGTAGCCGCGGGTGGTCTTCGCCTGCTGCTTGGTGGCGATGAAGTTCGCGTGCATCCCGATCAGCTTCTCGATCGGCTCGATGGCGTAGTACTGCAGGACGGAGGTCTTCGACCCGCCGTAGGTGACCGTGACGGTGCTCGCGCCGAGCTGCGGCAGGGAGACCTCGTACAGCGAGTAGCCGTTGCGGGTCCCCTTGGCGACGACGGAGACTCCGCGGCCGGACTGGCCGATGACGGAGGTGATCCCGGCCTTCGCGCGCACGGCGAGCGTCGCCTTGGTGTCCGTCGGTACGACCATCCCGGGCAGCGACACGACGTCGACGACCCCGGCGTCGAACAGCACGTCCCGGAGATCGGTCGCGTCCGCGGCCCAGCGGAAGGTGAAGCCGTAGGTCTTCTCCTGCCCGGGCGCGAGGGTCAGCGAGCTCGTCGGCAGGTAGGTGCCGGCCTGGTTCCGACGCTGCGGGACGGACGCCGCCGAGTGGAGGTAGAACTCGACGAGACCCTCCCAGGACGGGTCCTGCTCCGCGAACGGCCCCTCGCCGGGGCGGGCCTTGTTCTTGAACTCCAGCGACGTGCCGTCCTGCGGGACGAGCACGAGGGTCGAGCCGTCGCCGTTGGGCCGCTGCCAGGTGATGTAGGAGCCGTCGCGGCCGACGAAGGAGTGCCGGGCGACGTTCTTCTCGTAGATGCCGGTCTGGTTGCCGCCGTCCCACCACGCGTTCATGAGGAACGGGATGCCGACGTCGAGGAACTCGAGCGACTCGGTCGACGTGTTGCGCAGGGTCATGGTCCAGCTCACGCGGTCGCGCTGGGCGCCTGTCAGCTGGTAGCGCTGCGTGAGGGCGAAGTCGCGGATGCCGTTCGCATCGGCGGCGCGGCCGGAGTAGGCGACGGTGACGGTGTCGGCCGAGGTCGAGACCGTGCGGATGTCGTCAGAGCGGCCGGTGACCATCGCGGTCCCGCTCGTGGCCGCCCCCTTGCGGACCGAGAAGACGGCGTCGCCGGTCCAGCGCGAGTCGTCGACGGAGAAGATCGGCCGGATGTCGGGGTTGGCGACGTAGTTCGTGCCGTAGCCGTCGCGCGGGTCGGAGAGCACGAACACGCCTCCCGTGGCCCGGTCGACGCGGAAGTCGAAGGCCGGCGAGGAGAGGTCGGCGGTCGGCCCGAGGGCGAACGCGGCGGACGGGGCGGCGGAGGCGACGAGAGCAGCGCTGCCGGCGACGCCCGCCGCTCCGAGGAGGACGGATCTGCGGCGCAGTCCGGGAGCGGAGGACTCCGGGTCGACCGGCGAGGACGGGGAGGGGACGGTCATGAGCTCTTCTTTCACGTCGATGGGAAAGGTGTGCCCGCGGACGCGGCTGATCGAGCAGCCGACGATCCACGAAATCTTTCTTCGCGAAAGCCCGGGGATTCGGCTCGAGCAAAGAAACAGGCGAAAGGCCTTTCGCTAGTAAAGCTCGTCGATCGCCGTTTCGTCAAGACGGGGACGCCGACTCCCGGCGACAGCCGAGCTCGCCGGCCGTCGACGAGGGCAATGTCGAGGGCGCGTCAGGCCCGTCGCCCTTCCGCGTGGACGAGGCCTCAGCGGCGGGCGATGGTGGAGCCGCGGATGACGAGCCGGGTCGGGAGGTGCTCAACGCCGGAGGCGGGTGCTCCCCCAATGGCCTCGAAGACGCGGTGCGCCGCGGCGCGTCCGAGCTCCTGCAGATCGGCGTCGATGCTCGTCAGCTGGGGTCGGGCGTTGGTGGCGAGGACGAGCCAGTTGTCGAAGCCGACGACGGCGACGTCTTCGGGCACCTTCCGCCCGAGGTCGCGGGCGCTGTCAAGGGCGCCGCGGGCGATCTGGTCGGAGCCGCAGACGATGCCGTCGAGATCGGCGTGCCGCTCGAGCAGCACGGCGGTGCCGTCGCGTCCCCACGACTCGGACCATTCCGAGAACATCACGTCGCTGACGAGCTCGAGGTCGGCGTCGCGCATCGCGTCCCGCACGCCGCGGGCCCGGTCCTGCGCGGCCTGATAGCTCGGGTCGCCGGTGAGGTGCGCGATTCGCCTGCGGCCCAGCCCGAGGAGGTGCTCGGTCGCGAGGCGTCCGCCCTGGTAGTTGTCGGCGGCGAGAGAGACGTCGGTCGGATCCTCGGACGGCGCGTAGACGTAGACGACGGGGACGGGGAGGTCGTGCCCGAGGGACGGGCGGGGGTTCGTGCTGCTGCCGACGACGAGGATTCCGTCGACGCGGCGGTTGAGCAGCGCCGCGAGGTGGTGCTGCTCGCGGATCGCGTCTCCGCGGGCGTCGCAGAGGAAGACGTTGACCGCTCCGGCTCCGAACGCGTCCTCGGCTCCCATCAGGATCGGGATGACGAAGCGGCCCTCGAGGTCGTTGGTGAGGATGCCGACGGTGCCGGTGCGGCCCTCTACGAGGCTGCGGGCGAGCGCGTTCGGCGTGAAGGACAGCTCACGCGCGGCCTCCATCACCTTGACCCGCGTGGCCGGTGCCACGCTCCGGCCGTTGATGGCCTTGGATGCCGTGGCCATCGACACGCCGGCGAGCTTCGCCACATCGCTCAGGGTCGAGGTCCTGGATCCTGACGATCGTGCTTGCGCCATGTTTTCGCCTCCGTTACGCAACGGTAACAGTGCCCGCTCTTGACGGCGGTTCGCGGTTGCGTCTTTACTGAGCGAAACGCATTTCGGTGTTTTCGTTCGATCCGGTACCAGCCCCCGCCGGATCGGCTCAAAGAAGAGTCATGGAGAGAAAGATGAACCCCACTCATCGCCCGTTCCGCCGCCTGGCGGTCGCCGCACTCGCCGGCGCGATGGCCCTGTCACTGGCCGCCTGCTCGGCGTCGTCCAGCGGAGGGAATGCCGACCCGGCCGCCGGCGGCGCCGAGGGCACGGACGACGGCACGACGCTCACGCTGTGGACCCGCGCCCCGCTGGAGAAGCAGGCCAAGGCGCTCGTCGAGGCGTACAACGCGAGCCACGAGAACCAGGTCGACCTCACCGTCGTCCCGAACGACGACTACGTCGCCAAGGTCGGCGCCGCCGCCGGCTCCGACGGCCTCCCGGACCTGTTCGCGGCCGACATCGTCTACATGCCGAACTGGACCTCGCAGGGCCTCTTCCAGGACATCAGCTCGAACATCGACGGTCTGGACTTCAAGGACTCGATCAACGAGGGCCACCTGGCCGCCGGCACCTACGAGGACAAGGAGTACGCGCTCCCCTTCGTACTCGACCTCTCGATGCTGTTCTGGAACAAGGAGCTCTTCGCCGAGGCGGGACTCGACCCCGAGCAGGGCCCGACCACGCTCGCCGAGTTCGCCGAGGACGCGAAGGCGATCCAGGCGCTGAACAAGCCCGACACCTACGGCACCGCGACCGGCCTCAACTGCGGCGGCTGCCTCGTCTTCACCTGGTTCCCGACCATCTGGGCCGGTGGCGACGAGGTCATGAACGAGGAGGGCACGGAGTCGCTGCTCGCCAGCGACACCGCGAAGGACGTCTACTCCACCTGGAAGGACCTCTGGGACTCCGGAGCCGTTCTCCCCTCCTCGCAGGACGAGGCGGGACCGACCTGGACCGCCGGCTTCACCGAGGGCAAGGTCGGACTGCAGTTCTACCCGGCGACCCTCCTCGCCTCCACCCCCTTCGACGCGGGCGTCTCCGGCATCCCGGGCCCCGACGGCGGCAGCTCCACCTTCGTGGGCGGCGACGGCATCGGCATCTCGAAGGACTCCGAGAAGTCCCCCCAGGCCTGGAACTTTCTGAACTGGATGATGTCGGAGGACGCGCAGGTCGGCGTCCTCGCGAAAAACAACGACGTCGTCTCGCGCTCGGACCTCGCCAGCAACCAGTACTCGGAGCTCGACCCGCGCCTGGTCACGATCAACGAGGTCGCGTCCGAGGGTGACACCCCGTTCTCGACGAACTTCCAGCAGGCCTTCAACGCGCCGAGCAGCCCCTGGCTGACCCTCGTGCGCGATGCGGTCCTCGGCGACGGGTCGACCGTCGACGCGGACAACGACGCGATTACGTCGATCCTCGGCCAGTAGGCCGTCCACCTACCGCGCGGGTCGCAGCTTTCCCCAAGGACTGCGGCCCGCGCGCCCACCAGAAAGCGTCAGCACACGATGACAGCCACCGCCAGCGACGTCGGCCGCACGAAGCCGCGCCGCCGCCCGCCCCACCTCCTCGGCTGGGCCTACGCCGCCCCGACGGCTCTGTTCGTCGCGCTGCTCTTCCTTCTTCCCCTCGGACTCGTGCTGCAGATGTCAGTCTCGGACTGGCCCCTGCTGGCCGGGAACCGCGGCGTGAACTTCCCCAGCAACTTCGGCGACGCCGTGACCGACCGCTTCTTCTGGGCGTCCGTCCGCTTCACGCTGCTCTACACGGTCATCACGACCGTGATCCTGCTCTCGCTGAGCCTCGCGCTCGCGCTGATCGTGCAGGAGTCGACCCGCTGGAAGACCTTCCTCCGCACCGCGTTCCTCATTCCGACCGCGCTGGGACTGGCCTCCGCCTCACTCCTCTTCTATGTCCTCTACTCCCCCCTCGCCGGCCCCTTCGCCGGTCTGATGGAGAGCTGGGGCATCACCTTCCTCGGCACCCCCGAGGGAGCGCTCTGGTCGACGGTCTTCCTCATCGTCTGGCGCTTCGCCGGCTTCTACATGCTGCTGATGATGGTGGGCCTCCAGGGGATCCCCGAGGAGGTCTACGAGGCCGCCCGGATCGACGGCGCCTCGCGCCTGCAGACCTTCACCGGGGTGACGCTCCCCCTGCTGAAGCCGACCCTCGCGCTGACCACCGTCCTCTGCGTGACGGGCTCGCTGCTCGCGTTCGAGCAGTTCTACATCCTCACCAAGGGCGGCCCGGACAACTCCACCATCACGGTCGTGCAGCTGATCTACAGCGTCGCCTTCCAGGGCCAGAACGACCTCGGCGTCGCCGGCGCGCTCTCGGTGATCGTGCTGCTCGCGCTGGTCGTCTTGAACATCGTGCAGATCCGCTCCTTCGGCAAGAAAGACGACTGATGACCAGCTCTCTCGAAATCGACCGCCTCTCGACTCGCGCGATCGCCACCGCGGACTCGAGCACGCCGTCGCCGCGCCGGCCGCGCGGCTCGCGCCTCGCTGGCATCGCCGTGCAGACCCCGTTCTACGTCCTCACCGGCGGTCTCGCCGTGATCTTCCTCTACCCGCTGATCTGGACCGCCGTCTCCTCGGTCGCCCCGCGCGCCGGTACCGGCCAGACCGACGGCTGGGGCCTGGGCAACTACGGGACCCTCGTCGACTACCAGGCGGGGATCTGGGTCTACCTCGGCAACTCGCTGCTCGTCTCGGGACTCACGGTGATCCTCACCCTCGGCACCTCGCTGCTGGGCGGCTACGCGTTCTCGCGGTTCTCCTTCCCGGGGAAGGACCTGCTCTTCCTGTCCACCCTCGCGATCCTGATGGTCCCCTACGCGACCCTCCTGATCCCGCTCTACGTGCTGCTCAACCTCGTCGGCCTCTCGAACTCTCTCGTCGGCGTCGCGCTCGTCCTCACGATGTTCCAGCTGCCGCTCGCCACGTTCCTCATGCGGATCGGCTTCGACGCGGTTCCGAAGGAGCTCGACGAGGCGGCGAAGATGGACGGCTGCACTACCTGGTCCGTCCTCTGGAAGGTGCTGCTGCCCGCCGTGAAGCCCGGCCTCATCACCGTCGGCCTGTTCGCGTTCCTCGCCGCGTGGAACGACTTCATGGCGCCGCTGATCCTCATCACCGATTCCGATCGGATGACGCTGCCGCTCGCGATCTCCAACCTCCGCGGGCAGGTCCAGGGCGTCGTCGACTACGGCGCCACCGAGGCCGGCGTCGTCGTCCTCGCGCTGCCGTGCATCCTCCTGTTCCTGCTCCTGCAACGCCACTACGTCCGCGGCTTCATGTCCGGCGCCTTCAAGGGATGACCATGACCATCGACACTCACCCCCGCACCCCCTCCTCCCACGACCGCGACGCGCTCTCGCGCACCATGGCTCCCGCCGTCCCCGCCGCCGGCGCCCTCACTCCGCTGGGCCTGGACGAGGTCGAGCTGACCTCGGGCTTCTGGGCCGACCGCCAGCGCACCAACGGATCCGCGACCCTCGACCACATCGAGTACTGGCTCGAGCGCGAGGGCTGGCTGCCCAACTTCGACCACGCCGCCGCAGGCACCCTCGCAGGGCACCGCAGCGGACGCGAATTCGCGGACTCGGAGATCTACAAGTACCTCGAGGCACTCGCCTGGGAGATCGGACGGACCGACGACCCCGCACTCGAGCTGCGACTGCGGCACATCGTCTCGCGGGTCGGAGCGGCCCAGGAGCCGGACGGCTACCTCAACACGCGCTTCGGCCGAGAAGAGCAGGCGAAGCGCTGGTCGGACCTCGAGTGGGGCCACGAGCTCTACTGCCTCGGACACCTCTTCCAGGCCGCGGTGGCCCGCGAGCGCACCCGACCCGGCGCTGACGACGGGCTGCTCGTCATCGCCCGACGGGCCGCCGACCTGATCTGCCTCGTCTTCGGCGAGGGCGGGATCGAATCGGTCTGCGGCCACCCCGAGGTCGAGACCGGGCTCGTCGAGCTCTCCCGGGTGACCGACGACGACCGCTACCTCGAGCTCGCCCGCCTCTTCGTCGAGCGCCGGGGCCACGGCGTCCTCGCCGACATCGAGTGGGGGCGCTCCTACTACCAGGACGACGAGCCGGTCCGCTCCTCCAGCGTGCTGCGCGGGCACGCGGTGCGGGCGAACTATCTCGCCTCGGGCGCGGCCGACCTCGCCGTCGAGACTGGCGACGAGGAGCTGCTCGACGCTCTCGGCCGTCAGTGGCACGCCACCGCCTCCCGCCGCACCTACATCACCGGCGGCCAGGGCTCGCACCACCAGGACGAGGCCTTCGGCGACGACCACGAGCTGCCGCCGGACCGCGCGTACTCCGAGACCTGCGCCGGGATCGCGTCGGTGCAGTTCAGCTGGCGGCTGCTGCTGGCCCGCGGAGGCTCGGAGTACGCCGACCTCATCGAGCGCACGCTCTTCAACGTCGTCGCGACCTCGCCCTCCCGCGACGGCCGCGCGTTCTACTACGCGAACACGCTGCACCAGCGCCGCCCCGGCGCTCCCGCCGACCCCTACGAGGCCTCCGTGCGCGCCTCCTCGTCGCTGCGCGCGCCGTGGTTCGAGGTCTCGTGCTGCCCGACCAACGTCGCACGCACCTTCGCCAGCCTCGCGGCCTACCTCGCGACGAAGGACGCGCACGGCATCCAGCTGCACCAGTTCGCGTCCTCGCGCATCACCACCGTCCTCGCCAGCGGCCAGACGATCGACCTGTCGATCGAGACCGCCTACCCGGACGCCGGCAGGATCGCGATCCGCGTGCTGGAGAGCGGACCGGCGCCGTGGACTCTGAGCGTGCGCGTGCCGAGCTGGGCCGCCGAGCCCGAGATCGCGCTGCAGCGCGCCGACGGAACGGCGAAGCCGTCCGAGAAGCGGATCCGCGACGGCTACCTGGAGCTCAGCGCGACCTTCGCCCGCGGAGACGAGATCGTGCTGGACTTCGCTCTCCCCGCACGCTTCGTGCGCGCCGATCCTCGGATCGACGCGGTACGCGGCTGTCTCGCCGTCGAGCGCGGCCCCCTCGTCTACGCGCTCGAATCGACCGACGTGCCCGAGCAGCTGCACGCCGCGGACGTCTCGACCCTGCGCCTGGACGCAGGCGTCGAGCCGCGCGTCGTCGGCTCGGACGTCCAGGTGCGGCTGATCTCCCTCACGCCGACCGAGGGCGCCTGGCCCTACTCGTCCGGACCGTCCGGGACCGGTCGCGTCGAGGGGCACTGGCCAGTCGCGCTGACGCCGTACTACGACTGGGCCGAGCGCGGCCCCTCGACGATGCGGGTCTGGATCCCCGTCGCCGGCTGACCAGGATCGCGATCGACAGGAACGACGAGCCGTCGTGGAGCTGTGCTTCGCGGCGGCTCTTCGCTGTCTCCCGCCGGAGCGGTGCCATCGCGCAGGTCGACAGACTTTCGCTTCTTTCGTTCGCTCATCATCGGATCGCCCACCTGATCCGCAGGGTTTTTCGTCATTTTGCGGTGAGGGGGAGCGAAACCATATTAAAAGGCTTTCGCTTCTCTCAGGAGATTGTTAGCGTGCTCGTGGTCCCTCCCGCCTCCTCGGTTCGGCGAGACCGGTTCCTTCCTTCAGAGTCGAACAGAACGGGAGCGTCCGCGACGATGCGAACACCCACAAGAGCCCGAGCGGTCACGACCGCACTCGCCACCGCCCTCACGGCGGTCCTCGCCGGATCGGTTCTCGTCGCTGCGCCCGCGTCCGCGGCCACGACGTGGGACCCGTACGACGAGGGCCTGCAGAACAGCAACCAGAGCCTCGGCTATCCCACCTTCACCAACGGCGACAAGGCCATCCCGTCGACGACGGCGACCTACGACCCCACCGTCTCCCATCTCGGGAAGATCTACGCCGCGGACCTCGCGGCCGGCGCCGGCTCTGCTCCGGGCAAGGACTTCTGGCTCGACCGGATGCTCTCGCGCGACGGCGTCCAGCCCGACGAAGCGGGCGGACTCGACTTCGTCTCGGACCAGCCCGCGAACATCGACTACGACAACAACGGCGTCTTCTTCTCCCGCGGACGCGCCGTTTACATGCAGAACTCGGACGCAGGGCTGGGCTTCCGCGGCCGCATCGCCTACATCGAGGACCTCGGCCAGAGCGGCTCGACCCTGACCGCGAGCGTGAACGGCGCCGCCGTCGCCCTCCAGGAGAACCAGGCGAAGCGCCACAACACGCCCAGCTACTGGTACTCCGAGTACACCGGCGGCGGCCTGCTGGTGAAGCAGACCAAGTTCATCTCGCGGCAGAACGTCGCGGTCGAGCGGCTGCAGGTCAGCACCACCGACGGCTCCACGAAGACGGTCGCCCTCCGTGCCGAGTCCGGCTTGGCCCGCACGGCGGCCGGCAGCGAGCTGACCGGCTCGGTCACGACCGCGAACAACGTCACCCAGGTCGCGACCCGCTTCTCGGGCGACGGCTTCGGGGTCGACGGGACCGCGCTCACGCGCACCGTCTCGGCATCGACCACCCCGGCCGACGTGAAGCTGCAGCTCGGCTTCACCACCGCCGAGATCCCCGAGAGCACCACCGAGTTCCAGTCGATCGCAGCGGCGACCCCGCAGGCGGCCTTCACGACGCAGACGACGAGCTACAACACGTGGTGGGTCGAGAACATCCCCTACCTCGAGACGCCTTCGGGCGAGATCGACAAGACGCTCTTCTACCGCTGGTGGCTGCTGCGCACGAACTTCCTCGACGCGCAGGTGCCCGGCAACGACTACCAGTTCCCCACCTCGATGGAGGGGGTCTTCGGGCAGGCCTACAACAACGCGATCGTCCTCACGGCGGGCATGTTCATCGAGGACATGAAGTACTTCCGCGATCCCTCCAGCGCCTACGGCACCTGGCTCTCGGCCGGTGAGACTGCCCGCCAGAGCCGCTACATCGACAACCCCGGCAACCCGGTCAACTGGAACAGCAGCTACACCAACTACATCTCCGAGGCCGCGTGGAACTCCTACGCCCTGCACGGCGGCGACTCAGCGATCGCCGACAAGCTCGCGACCTACGCCGAGGACGACATCACCGGCCAGCTGGCCGAGTTCGACTCGAACAAGAACAACCTCCTCGAGTACTCGAACCCCGCCCTCACCGGCAACGACGTCGACGCTGTCTCGTTCTCGTGGCGCAACAAGGACGCGTGGAACTCCTACCCGATGGACCGTCCCGAGAGCGCCTACCTCTACTCAGGTGCCGTAGCAGCCGCCGAGGCCTACCGCCTCGCCGGCGACACCGCGGGCGCCGATCGCATGACAGCGCAGGCCGAGGCGATCAAGAAGTCGGTCCTCGACGTCCTCTGGGAGGACAAGCGCAGCACCGCCGACGAGGCCGGCTTCTTCGGCAACATGATCAAGGCTTCCTACTCGGACGGCTCCTCGGGCCTTCCCGCCGGATCGAAGATCCCGTGGAAGGAGGTCAACATGTACTACCCGTACACCGTCGGCCTCATGCCCAAGCCGGGCGACGCCGACTTCGACCAGAAGTACCTCGACGCCTTCCGCCTCTTCGTCGACAGCGAGCAGTACGCGCCCTTCCCCTTCTACACGGCCAACCAGAAGGACGCGAAGGCTCGCGCCATCCGCGACGCCGGGTCGGGCAAGCACTACTCGAACAACTTCTCGACCATCAACTCGACGGTCATGTTCCGCCTGCTCTCCTCGACACTGCGCGACTACCCGAACTCGTACCTGACCAGCGACTACTACAAGAAGATGCTCTACTGGAACGCCTGGGCCAGCTACGAGAAGGGCGACGTCACCCGCCAGAACGAGAACGAATTCTGGTCGCACGGCTCAGCCGCCGACGGCGGATCGATCAAGTACCGCTCCTGGATCCACCAGACCCAGCTCGGCACGACGAACTTCACCGTCGTCGAGGACGCGATGGGCCTGCAGGCCCGCACCGACTCGGTCCTCGAACTCTCGCCCATCGACATCGACTGGGACCACTTCACGGCCAACAACCTGAAGTACCACGACAAGGACCTCACGATCGTCTGGGACGAGCCCGGAGGAACCCGCCACTACGGCGACACCCCCGAGGGCTACTCCGTCTACCTCGACGGAAAGCGCGCCTTCACGATCGACAGCCTCGTGCCGGTCGAGTTCGACACCGTCACCGGTGCCGTCACGACCGATGCGACCGTGCTCTACTCGGCCGCGAACGCCGTGAAGCCCGCGCAGGACGTGCGCTTCGCCGCCACCGACCGGGTCGTCGACCTGCTCGGCAAGGCCGGCGTCGACGTCGACCCGACCACCAGCGCAGCGCCCGACCTCGCCCAGGGCAGGACCGCCACGGCCTCCTACTCGGCCGGCGGCAGCACCCCCTCGGGCAAGAACCTCGTCCCGGCGAACGCCGTCGACGGCTCCACCGTCAACGAGCCCTTCTGGGGCACCGCCGGTTCGCCGAACGCCAGTGACTGGCTCGAGATCGACCTCGGCACCGCGCAGAAGGTGAATCAGGCGGGGATCTACTTCTACCGCACCTCCTCGGGCACAACCGTGCAGGGCTACTCCGCGCCGAAGTCGTACTCGGTGCAGTACTGGGACGGCGCAGCCTGGAAGTCGGTGACAGCCCAGGCCCGCACACCGAAGGTCCCGACCGGCAACGAGAACACCGTCCGGTTCGCCGACGTGACGACCCAGAAGATCAGGGTCCTCGTCGCGCACCAGCAGGGCCAGAAGACCGGCATCAAGGAGGTGCAGCTGAAGAACGTGACGGCCGCCTACACGCCGGCCGAGAACGCGCCACCCGTCGTGTCGATCCAGCGCCTCACCGTCGCTGACCCGAGCATCGCCCGGTTCGTCGGCACCGCCTCGGACGACGGCCTGCCGATCGGCGAGCTCAGCCAGGCGTGGACCGTGGTCGCCAAGCCCTCGGACTCGACGGCGACCTTCACCGACGCGGCCTCCGCGGCGACGACGGTCCGCTTCTCGAAGCCCGGCTCGTACACCCTGCGCTTCACCGCCTCGGACACCGTGAAGGAGACGACGCTCGAACAGGTCGTCGAGGTCTCGGACGTCCGACCGCTGGGCTCGGAGGTCGGGTCGTACGCGACTCCGTCCGCCTCTTACATCGCTCCGTGGAACCGCCTCGCCTCGATCAACGACGGCGAGACGGTGGCCGGTGCGCAGACCGAGCAGACGAAGCTCTGGGGCACGTACGCCGACGGCACCCGCCCGGCGAGCCAGACGCTCACTTATACCTGGTCCACCCCGACGCGGGTGGCCGGCGCCGGGGCCTCGTTCTGGAACGACGCGGAACAGGGCAGCGGGGGCGGCGTCGCCCTTCCCGCCTCCTGGTCGCTCGAGTACCTCGACGGCACCACCTGGAAGCCGGTCGCCCTGCGAGCCGGCACCCAGTACCCGGTGAACGCGATCGGCACACCCAGCGAGGTGGCCTTCACCCCGGTGACGACCACGCAGCTGCGCGCGACCTTCCAGGCCAGCCGCTCGACGAGTGGTGCCTACTCGGCGATCGCCGCCTCCGAGTTCGACGTCTACGCCGACTACGCGGGCTCCTTCGAGGCCGTCGCGAAGCGCACCACCGTCAACACCCCGGTGACGCTGCCCGCGACCGTCGTCGCCGTCTACTCGGACGGCTCGCGCGGCGAGCTGCGCGCGACCTGGGACGCGATCCCCGCCACCCGCTTCGCGACACCCGGCGTGATCACCGCGACCGGCGTGCTGACGGGATCGACGCAGGCGGTCACCGCGACCATCAGCGTCGGCGACAGCGGCAGCGACATCTCCTCGATCGAGCAGCAGACCGCGACCACCGCCCTGGGCAAGGCGCCCGTCCTCCCGCGCACCGCGGTCGCCGTCTTCAGCGGCGGCACCGGAGCGAAGGAGTCGCGCACCGTCACCTGGGACGCCGTCCCGCCGGCGTCCTACGCCACCGCTGGCACCTTCACGGTGCTCGGCGCGATGGCCGGAACCACGGTCCGGCCCAGCGTGACCGTCACGGTCGAGCCGGGCGCCGCAACGGCTCCGAAGGCACCGGCGGCACCCACCGTCGCCGTCGCCGGCGACGCGGCGACCCTCCTCTGGACCGCCCCGGCCGACGGAGGGGCGGCGATCACGGGCTACACCGCCACCGTCACCCCGACCGGGGGCGCGGCGATCACGAAGACCGGCACGACCACGAGCGCCGTGTTCGCAGGCCTGCCTGCAGGGACCTACACCGCGAGCGTCGTCGCGACCAACTCGGTCGGAGCGTCCACCGCGTCGCCCACCGCCTCCTTCACCATCGCCGCGGCCCCCGCGCTGAAGGTGACGGCGTCGGCGAGCTCGCGGTGCATCAACGGCAAGGTCGTGCTCACCGTCACCGCGAAGAACGAGGAGGCGACGCCGATGGGCATCACGCTCCGCACCGCCTACGGCACCAAGGTCTTCACGGGCGTGAAGCCCGGCTCCTCGGCGACGCAGGCGTTCACCACGCGCCTCGGCTCGATCCCGGCGGGCACCGCCACCGTCGACGCGACGGCGACCGTGAACGGGAAGGCCCTCAGCCGGACCGTCGACGCGCCGTACACAGCTCGCAGCTGCTGAGCACGGGAGGGAGGGGAGCGGGACGACCCGCTCCCCTCCCTCCGCTCCCCCCTCCGGCCGCCGGCCGGATCCCCACCCTCGCTCGTCCGCGAGTCAGACTCGAAAGAAGAAGCAATGACGCATCGCACCCTCCTGGCCCGCTCCGCGGTCGCCGCCGCCGGCTGCCTGCTCCTCACCGCCGTCGCCGGCCAGGCGGTCGCCGCCGAGCTCGGCGACGACTCCGTCTCGGTCGACGTGACCATCACCCCGCTCACCACGCCCGGGGTCCTGTCCATGAGCGTCGCCGGGACCTCCACCGCCCTCACCGAGACGGGATCGACACCGGAGCTGCGCCGCTTCGCCGGCACGCTCCCGACCGTCACCGTCACCGACACCCGCGCGGCCACCGACATCCCTGACGGGGCGGGCTGGTACGTGCTCGGCACCGCGTCCGCGTTCGTCGGCAGCGCGGGTCAGGAGGCGATCCCGGCGACGCAGCTCGGCTGGTCGCCCCGGCTGATCGACGGCGGCGACAGCGGGATCGTCTCGGCCGGATCCGATGTCGGGACCGTCTTCGACGACGCCCCCGGCAACGTCGGACTCGTCGACCAGGAGTTCCTGGCGATCACCGACGACTCCGCCGGCGTCGCGACCGAGGGCAGCTGGACCTCGACCGCCGAACTCGTCCTCGAGACACTCCCCACGACCGCCGCGGGCGACTACAGCTCGACGCTGACGCTGACGCTGATGGAGTAGCGGCCCCGCCCCGAACTCCCCTGCGGCCCGCGCGGAGCCCTCGCGCGGGCCTGACTCACCACCGCTCGATGAGGAGCCACCCGTGACCGATCCGCACCCCCACTCCGGCGCCTCCAGGCGCGCACTGCTCGGCGGCGCACTCGCCGGCGGAGCGGCCCTGCTCGCCGGCCTGCCGGCGCAGGCCGCACCTCTCGCCGCCACTCCCCCGCAGATCCTCCTGCGCGACGGATTCCTGCCGATCCCGGGGTGGGAGCGGCGCGGCGTGATCCTGGAGAAGGACCTCCCCTGGGAGAGCGACCTCCTCCAGGACCCCTGCTGCGTCTACGACTCAGGGTCGGGACCACTGTTCAAGACCTGGTACGGCTCGCTGCACGGCATCGGCTACGCGACCAGCGAGGACGGTCTCACCTGGACGAAACGGCCCGAGGCACTCCTCCTCCCCACCCTCGAGACTGAACGCGGCTACCTGAACCAGCCCAGTGTCGTGCTGAGGGACGGCCTGTGGCACATGACCTACTTCGGCATGGACACCTCGGGTATGGGCCGGATCCACTACGCGGTGGCGACGCAGCCGGACGGGCCCTTCGAGAAGAAGGGCGTGGTGCTCGCGCCGACCGCGGCGTGGGAGGACGGCTTCCTCTACAACTCGTCGCTCCTATACGACGCCACGGCCGGCCTCTGGAAGATGTGGTACACCGCCGGCAAGATCGCCTCGGCCGGTGGCGAGCCCGAGTTCATCTGCTACGCCACCGCCGTTCGCCCGGAGGGACCCTGGACGAAGCACCCCGCCAACCCCCTCGTCCGGCCGATGGAGGACGGCGGCTGGGCATCGCTCGGAGTCGGCGGTCCGAACGTCCGCAGGCTCGCCGACGGGACCTACGAGAGTCGCGTCATCGGCTGGCAGGCCGACCACCCGTCGCGCGCGGGCCGCATGACCTCCCCCGACGGCCTCGCCTGGACCCTCGACCGCTCGCGCCTCGACCTCGACCTCGGCGTCGTCGGCGGCCCGGAGGACTCGATGATCTACCGCTCCTTCGCTGTCGAGCACCAGGGCCGCAGCCACCTCCTCTACAACGTCAAGAACAACCGGCCCGGCTGGAACGAGACGATCCAGCTCGCCGTCTGGAGCGCTTCCGTCGCCGTCATCGACCCCGCGAAGTGGGCGATGACGCACGCCGCGGTCGTGCCCACCGGAGCGTCCTTCGAAATCCGTGACGGAGCGGCCCGCAGCCTCGGCAACGCGCCGAGCACCTCACCGCAGGCCCTCCAGGGCAACGCGCTGCTGCCGGCGCCGGACTACGCCGTCGCGGTCGCCGTCACTCCCACGGGATCGACGCCCGAGGGTCGCGACACGGTCGTGATCGCGCGCAGCACGACCCGGGGCGACCACTACTACGCCGGGATCTCGGCGTGGGGGAACCGATACGCCATCGGCCGCTTCGCGAACGGGCAGAACACGAAGCTCGCCGGAGTCGGCTCGGCGAGCGAGATCATCGCGGGAGTGGAGCACCGCCTGCGCTTCGAGGTCGAGGGTGCGCAGCTGCGGCTCTTCGACGACGGCGTGCTCGTGCTGTCGGCGTCCGACTCGACGCACCGCCCCGCGGCGAGCTACGTGGGTCTGCAGAGCAGCTACGGCTTCGGCACGGCCGAGTTCCGCGACCTCTCGGTCACACGTCTCGGCGCCGCTCCCGCGCAGTACGTCGCGACGACCACCGTCAGCACGCGGTGCGCGGGCAGCAGCGTGTACATCACGGCGACCTGCCGGAACCAGGAGTCGGTGCCGCTGCGGGTCCTTTTCCAGACGGCCTTCGGGTCGCGCACCTTCGCGAGCGTCGCACCGGGGACGAGCGCGACTCACGCGTTCACCACGCGGAGGACGTCAGTGGCGGCCGGGTCCGTGACGGTCTCGCTCGGCGAGGCGGGCGCGGTCGAGCAGCGCGTGCTCGGCTACGCCCCGAGGACCTGCTGACGAAGGGGGTCAGCGAGGCGCCGCGGCAGCCGCCGCGGCGCCCATCCGCGTCACGGCCGTCGTGAGGATCTCGGTCGATGTGGCGAAGTTCAACCGGATCCAGCCGGCGCCGCCGCGGCCGAAGATGTGCCCGCTGTTGACCGCGACACCCGCCTGCTCGGCGAAAAGCTGCGCGGCTCCGTCGAGATCGGTGGCGACGGCGAACGAGTCGCGCGGCCCGGTCTCGGGGAGGGACAGGGCGCGGCAGTCGATCCAGGCCAGGTATGTCCCCTCCGGCTCCCGCCATGTCAGCTGCGGCAGATGCTCGGCGAGCAGCTCGCCCGTCAGCGTGCGCTTGCGGTCGAGGGAGGCGAGCAGGGCATCGAGCCAGTCGCCGGCCTCGCGGAACGCGGCCGCGTGCGCGAGGACTCCGAGGTGGCTGGGCGCGTAGTCGATCTCGGCGCGCACGCCTGCCAGGTCGCGAGCGGCCGCCGGGCCCGCTGAGGCGACTGCCGCCTTGAGTCCGGCGAGGTTCCACCCCTTCGAGGCGGAGGTGAACGCGATCGCGTCGTCGGCGCCCGCGACGGACAGGTAGGGGGTGAACACGGCGCCGGCCAGCGTCAGAGGCCCGTGGATCTCGTCCGCCAGCACCCGCACGCTGTAGCGCTGCGCCAGGGTCGCCACACCTTCGAGCTCGGCTCGGGTCGGCACGGTGCCCGTCGGATTGTGCGGGTTGCACAGGAGGAGGACCGTGCGGCGCCGCTGATCCCGGAGGCGCCGCAGCGTCTCCTCGATCGCGTCGAGGTCGAGTCTGCCCTCGGGCGAGAGCGTGGTCTCGACGACCTCGCGCCCCGAGTGGCCGATGTACGAGAAGAACGGGGCGTACACGGGCGAGGTGACCACGACCGCGTCGCCGGGCGACGAGCTGACCTCGAGCACCTCGACGATGCCCGTCATCACGTCGCTGAACACCCGGGTCGCGCCGACAGGGAAGCCGTCCCAGTGCCACCGCTCCGCGGCGAACGAGGCGACGGCCTCGGTGAGGGCCGAGTAGCCGGCCCCGGAGGCGTACCCGGTATCACCGGCCGAGAGCGCGGCGTGCAGAGCCTCCTCGATCGGCGGAGCGAGGCGAACGTCCATCTCGGCCACCCAGAGGGGGAGGACGACTCCCGCATGGCCGCGCCACTTCTGGCTCGTCCTGCGGCGCAGGTCGGAGAGGGCGAGCTCCTCGAGCGGATCGAACGGAAGGGTCACGGGGTCTCCTCGGGTGGAAGGTTGGTGGCTGGCGCACCCTACCGAGGCGCTTCTCGGGCGGCGAACGCTCGGGAGGGGCGCCGACCGCGGTCGACGCCCCTCCCGGTGATCTACATCCCGTCGGCGATCATCGCCTCGGTGACTTCCACGTGGCGCTCGAAGGCGAGCTCGCTGAACTCGTTGTCGAAGTTCAGCCCGTAGGGGTAGATGTGGATGCCGGCGCAGCGGAGCTCGGCCTCGGGGCCGTCCCACGACTTGACGAGCGCGGTGGCCTGGGGGCCGGACCAGATGCCGGTCGAGCACTTGTCGTAGAAGGCGCCTGTCACTCCGACTCCCACCGTGTGCGAGATCTCGTGGAGGGCCGTGCCCTCCACCTGGTAGCGGCGGTCGGCGCCGAAGCGGATGGTGCCGTTGCCGTTGCCGTCCGCGTCAGCGGTCGGCACGGACGGCTCGTAGTAGACGTTCAGCACCTTCGTGATGTCGGTCTGCGCGTTGAAGCGGGCGACAGCGGCGTCCATCGCGGCTGTGATCCGGGCGTACGCGTCCGCCTGATCCGGCGTCGGGTTCGCCTCCTGGTAGAGCGTGTAGGTCATCTCGCCTTCGGCGGCGACAGCCGGCGCGGCGGTCGTGCCGACAGCGGTGAGGGCGAGGCCCGCAGTCGCGGCGGCTGCGAGCAGGGTGCGGAGGGAGTGGCGGGTGCGGCTCTGCATGGTCGTCTCCTTCGATGTGTTGACGTGGACATCACGTCGACGAGCTCCACGCTAGGACGCCTCTTCTCTCTCGAACGACACTGGTAGCGAAAACACAGAAAGGCATTTCCCTCCTGCGTAGTCAATGATCCAGACCACTGCGCCGATGTGATGAGATGTGACTTTCGCTCTTCGCTCATCGGCGCTCGACTGAGCTTCGGTCGGGTTCCGCTCACCCTTCGCGTCACGTCCGGTCGGTCATCGTGCGGCCTCGAGGATTGCGAGCAGGTCGCGCTTCATGGCTTCGCCGTTCTGCGGCAGCCTGGATGCGAGCGCGCCGAGCGGCAGATCCCCCATGTGGCTGCCGGCTGCTTCGACGGGGACACCCGGGAAGTACGTGCGCATGACGTCGAGGACGGCCTGCCAGAGTGCGTCGTGCTTCATCACGTCCTTGATCGGCGTCTCGAGCGAGAGCACCGCCTCCTCGCCGAAGCCGGCGGGCAGTGGGTAGCGCCAGGAGTGGGCGCCGGGGCCGACCTCGATGCTGAGGCGGTCCGGGTGCAGTGGCGGCACGACCGTCGCGGTCGCGCCCTCGGGGACGACGACGTCGAACAGCATCTCGCCGCCCTCGGCCCGCCAGTGCGACTCAGCGCGGCCGAGGACGGTGTCGTGCGCGGCGCGGGCGGATGTCAGGTCTCCCCCGGGCTGCGGCGCGATCGTCAGGGTGCGCCAGCCTGCGGAGGTGCGGGTGAGCCCGCCGATGACGCGGTGCATCCAGTCGGCGACGGCGCCGAGGGCGTAGTGGTTGAGCGAGGTCATGCCGGTGGCGTTGATCGTGCCGTCGGGGAGGACGGAGTCCCAGCGCTCCCAGATGGTCGTCGCGCCCATCGTCACGGGGTAGAGGAAGGAAGGGCTCTTCGTCTGCAGCAGCAGCTCGTACGCCTCCTCGAGGTGACCGGTGCTGCTGAGCGCATCGGTGATGAGCGGGGTGCCGGCGAATCCGGTCGAGATGGTGAAGCCGGACTGCGCGACGATCTCGGCGAGCTTCGCACCGGCCCTCCGCTTCTGCGCCGCGTCGAGCAGGTCGAACATGATCGGCAGGGCGTAGCCGGTGGCCGACTCGCTCACCACCCGGCCGGTCTCAGTGACGAACTCCCGCCGGAACGCTGCGCGAACGCGCTTCGCGAGCGCGATGAAGTGCTCGGCATCGGCGCCCTCGCCGAGGAGCCTGGCGCTCTCGGCCATCTGGCGGGTCGTTCTGCAGAGGTAGGCGCAGGCGACGAGATAGCGGTCGGTCTTTCCTCCTGCGGGGTTGTCGGCCGGAGCGTCCGGGTCGAGCCAGTCGCCGAACTGGAAGCCGCTCCCCCAGAGGTCGTTCTCGTCGAGGGCGGCCTCGACCTCGCGGACGAACGCAGTCATCGAGGGATAGGCGGAGCGGAGGATCGCGAGGTCCCCGTACTCCTGATAGAGCTCCCACGGCAGGCTCACCGCGACATCGCTCCACAGCGCGGTCGCCGACGAACCGGTCGGCAGCACGTCCGGAACCGTCCACGGAACGGTTCCGGTGTCGGCCTGCTCGACCGCGAGGTCCTGCAGCCAGGAGCCGAGCACGCCCCGCACGTCGTAGAGGTAGGTCGCGGTCGGGGCGAAGGCATTGAGGTCGCCGGTCCAGCCGAGACGCTCATCGCGCTGAGGGCAGTCGGTGGGCACGCCGACGAAGTTGTCGCGCATCGACCACACCGTGTTGTCATGGAGCTTCGTCACGAGGGGGTTCGAGGTCTCGAACCAGCCGGTGCGGACCATGTCGGTGTGAACGACCACCGCGCGCAGATCGTCGGGCGCGAGTTCGCCCGGCCAGCCGTCGACCTCGGCGTAGCGGAAGCCGTGGAAGGTGAAGCGAGGCTCCCACGATTCCGGTCCGCCGCCTCGGAGGGTGTACCTGTCGGTGGCGGCAGCGCTGCGCAGGGTCTCGATCTCGAGCTCTCCGTCAGGAGTGAGCAGCTCGGCGTGGCGCAGGGTGATGACTGTGCCCTGTTCCCCGGTCACCCTCAGACGGACCCACCCCGAGATGTTCTGGCCGAAGTCGACGATGCGGCGGCCTGAAGGACTCGTCGTGATCGCGACCGGGAGGAGTTCTTCGATGGGGCGGATCGGCGGAGTGTCGTCCTCGGTCACCGTCGCGACGTCCCACGGCACTTCGCTCACCGCCGACCACGAGGAGTCGTCGAATCCAGTTTCGGCCCAGCCGTGCTGCTCAGCGCGCGCGTCGTAGCTCTCGCCGGCGTAGATACCGGAGGAGCGCACCGCGCCTGTGCCGACGCGCACCTCGCCGTCAGTGCCGACGGTCTCGGTGCGGTCGTCGTAGACGAGCTCGAGTCGGGCGTAGAGCGCGGGCCGGTCGGCATAGTTGTGCCGATTGTTCTCCCACGTCAGCGCGCCGACGGCCCAGCCTTCGCCGACGACCGCGCCGAGGATGTTCTCCCCCGTGACCAGAAGTTCGGTCACATCATGACGACGGGCCACCACGCGGTGCCGGTACGAGGTCCAGCCGGGAGCGAGCACCTCGGTGCCGAGACGAGTGCCGTTGACGTACGCCTCGACGACTCCCAACGCGGTGACGATGAGCTCGGCTCGGCGGAGCTCGTCGTCGACGGTGAAGCCTCGACGGAAGTACACCGCGGGGTCGCCCTCCTCTGACGGGCGGTCGGCTCCTACGAAGGCGGCGGGTTCACTGTGCGTGGTCATTGCATGGGTCCTTCCGGCCGGATCCGGCCGATTCTGCGGGTGGAGAGCGAGGGAGTGGTGACGTGCGACGCGCCTAGTACACGGACTCGCCGCCATCGGACGGCAGGATCGCACCGTTGATGTTGACGCTGTCGTCGCTCAGCAGGAACGTGATCGACGCCGCCAGTGCCTCCGGGATCGAGATGGGCACGTCGGCCCGCTGGCTGTCGATCCGCTGCTGGCCGAACGTGCTCGTGTTCACCGGCCGCATTCCGGTGAGCGTGCCGCCGGGAGCGACGCTGTTCGTGCGGATCCCGTGAGGCTCGTACATGAAGGCGGTGCTCTTCGTGATGCCGACGACCGCGTTCTTGGACGCGGTGTAGACGAGCCCGGACGAGGAGCCGCGAAGCGCCGCCTCCGAGGCGATGTTCACGATGGATCCGCGGCCGGCCGCCATCATCAGCGGCAGTACTGCGCGTGTGAGCCTGATGACTCCGAACACGTTGACAGCGAAGACCCGCTCGAGCACGGCGTCGCTCACCTCGTGCAGCGGGGCGAAGTCGTCACTCAGCCCGGCGACGTTGGCGAGCGCGTCCACGCGCCCGCCGGCTGCAGCGATGATCGCGGCGACCCCCTCCTCCGACGTGATGTCGCCGGCAACCGGGACGACGTCGTGACCTGCGACCTCCTCAGTGAGTCCGGCCAGTCGGTCGGCTGAGATGTCGACGGCGATGACCCGTCCGCCTTCACGGGCCACTCTCGAGGCGACGGCGCGACCGATCCCGGAGGCCGCGCCCGTCACGATGACGGTCGAGCCCTCGAAGCGTCCGGGAGTGATCTTCTCCACCCAGGCGAGACCCACCGCCTCCTCGTCGGAGGGCACGCGCCCGCCGTTGACTTCCGCGACGAGCGAGTCGGCGAGTCCGGCCGGCGCGTTCGGCGACGATGCGATCAGGCGACCGAGGGTCACCTTTCGCAGCACCCTGAGCGCGTGATCATCCATACCCGCCTGTTCCGCGATGCCGCGGACGATCGCGGCACCCGCGGGGTGATCGAGCCATGCCCCGATGGTGCTGTTGGCGGTCAGGGCGGTCCTGTCGTCGTTCATGCTGTGCTCTTCCACTGTCGAGGTCGGAGGATGTCGGACTCGCGATGGCTCAGGAGCCGAGCGAGATTGCGGTCCGGCCGAGCCAGGCGAGGCTCGGCTTGGGGTGCCGCTCGAAGGTCGTGCGATCGACTGAGATCAGGCCGAAGGTCGGCTCCCAATGCCCCCACTCGAAGTTGTCGAGCAGGCTCCAGTGCAGATAGCCGCGAACGTCGATGCCGTCGTCGACGGCCTCGACGAGGTGCCGGAGAGCCTCCTCCGTGTAGGCGATTCGTCGGGCGTCGTCGGGCGTCGCGATGCCGTTCTCGGTGACGAGGAGCGGGACGCCTCCGCTCACCTCCCAGGCGTGCCGAAGGGCGATGCCGAGCGCGTCCGGGCGGTACGGAGTGCCGACCATGGTGTTCTCGGGGCTCGGCGGGTTGGGCACGAGGCCGTTCGCGTCGATGCCCTGGGTCGAGTAGGCCTGCACACCGAGGAAGTCGTCGCCGCGCGCCGCCTCGAGGAACACGTCCTCGCGGACGAGCTGCTCCTCGGCGTGCCTCGACTCACCGCCGGCCATCGGGTGGAGCGCGAGGTTCGCGACGGTCCAGCCGACCTTCGCGTCAGTCAGCTCGCGGACGATGTCCCGGGCGGCGTGATGCGCCTCGATCAGTCGGCGTGTCGTCTCGGGAGACGGAGACGGCAGTGTGAAGCCGCCCTCCGGCTGGATCGTGGGTGTCTCCATCGGTGGCACCGCATCGGAATTGATCATCCGGCTCATCAGGATCATGAACGAGAACATGTTGGGCTCGTTGATCGTGCAGACCCACTCGACGCCGTCGAGGATCCCGCACACCTCGCGCACGTACGCGCTGAAGCGTTCGATCGCGGTCTCACCCAGCCAGCCTCCCTCCTCGACGAACCAGCGCGGGCTCGTGAAGTGGTGCAGGGTGACGACCGGCGTGAGCCCGAGACCCAGAGCGGTGTCGATCATCCGCCGGTAGTGCGCGAGCTCGGCTCGCGAGAACTGCCCGGGTAGCGGCTCGATCCGCGACCACTCCACGCCGAAGCGGTAGGCGGTGAGCCCTGCGTCGGCGAGCAGGCGCATGTCCTCCTCGTAGCGGTGGTACGAGTCGACACCGTCCCCACTCGCTGCGAAGTGCGGGGAACGCTGCTCGTACACCCACCAGTCGCTGTTCACATTGCCTCCCTCGGTCTGGTGCGGGGCGGTGGAGGCGCCCCAGAGGAAGCCGGGACGGAGTGCTGTCATTTTGCGCTTCCTTCGAGGTCGGGTTCGAGCGGGTACGGCTCAGCGAACCGAGCGGACGCGAAGGACCACGAGCCCGCCGAGGAGCGTGAACACCGCCGCGAGGATGTAGAGCATCGAGTAGTCGCGAGCGCCGTCCGAACCTGCGCCGATCGCGAGGATCACCGAAGCCAGCAGCGGAGCGAGCGCCTGCGGAATGGTGGTCGCGAACTGCGTGAGGTTGACGAAGCGGCCCGCCTCCGTCGCGCGCTCGGGAAGCACATCGAGGAACAGCGCCTGGTCGACGGCCGAGAAGACGCCGATTGCGAGGTTGCCCATGAACGCGCCGACGATGAGGAGCGGCAGGTCGTTGGCGAGGAGCATCACCAGGGAACCGGCGGCGAAGAGGATGCCGGAGCCGAGGACGAAGGCCTTGCGCCGGCGCAGCTTGTCGCTGAGGAAGCCGCCCGCGAAGACTCCGATGATGGTGCCGACGATGCCGAGCAGTCCGACGGTGGCGACGGTGCCGCCGATCTCGTCGACGGGGATGTCGAGTCTCGAGGAGAAGAAGAACGCGGTGTAGGAGGTGTTCAGCGTGAGGCCGAAGAAGAAGAAGAAGCGGCCGAGCCAGTTCCAGGAGAAGTCCGGGTACTTGCGCGGGTTGAAGACGTACTTCGAGAGCACGATCCCGGCGGTGAGTGTCTGCTCGGTCGGGGCGTTCCGGCTGTCGTCCTCTTTCATGAAAGCGACGAAGACCAGGACGAGGACCAGGGCGATCGCGCCGGGTACCAGGAAGAGCAGGAACGGCTGGCTCGCGAGCGTTCCTCCGATGACGGCGCCGAAGACCGGTGCGACCATCGTCGCGAAGCCGGTGATCGCTCCGACCTTGCCGCGCTGGCTCTCGGGGAGCTTGTCGGCCTGGAGCGTGGTGAAGTTGTTGACCGTCTGGCTCCAGCCGATCTGCGCGATGACCCAGCCGATGCCGAGCACCAGCACGTTCGGCGCTGCTGCCATCAAGGTCAGGCCGACGAGGCCGACGAGCGTGCCGATCAGGATCCACGGCCTCCTGCGTCCAAGGCGAGTTCGCGTTCTATCGCTGAGCTGACCGCCGAGGGGCCCGACGAGCAGTGCGGCGAGCGAGCCGACTCCGAGGAGGATGCCGAGGTACTCCTCGTTCCCGGGCGCGAGTGCCTGCACCTGGATGGCGAGCGAGATCGCGATCGGGGTGACGAACGCGAGGTAAGCGCCGAAGAGACCGAGCGCGAGAAGGGTGATCCACCCCGCACTGACCTTCGGCGGCTCGGGGGCGCTTCCGAGGTCGGCCGCGGCCTTCTGCTGGGCGGCGTCCTCCGGGGCGAGGGCCCCCGGGATCGGGAAGGCTCCTCCGCTCGGGAGGGGGTGCTGGGCGTCCTGGTCGTTCATGATGACTCCTTCGTCGTTGGTTCAGTGATCAGTGGTCGTGGTGTGGCGGTCTAAGCAAGGTCGAGCGGGACGGTCGCTGCGGCGGGATCACCCGAGAACGCTGCGGCCTCGACGAGCACTCGGGATGCCGCGGGACTCCATCCGGTCGACGTCCACCGGCGCAGCGGCGCGACCGATCCGGTGATGCGGACGCGTTGCGTCTCGCCCGCACCGACGGCGATGGGGTCGAATCCGAGGAGTACGCGCTCGGGGAAGTCGTCGGCGTCGACCACTCCGTAGAGCTGCACCACGTGCCGCCCCGCCCGGTCGCCGATGTTGATGACATCGACCGTCGCTTGAAACGAGCCCGACTCCTGATCGACAGGTCCCACCTCGAGGTCCCGGATGGCGAATCGTGTGTAGGAGAGGCCGAATCCCAAGGGGTACGCGGCTTCGACGCCATCGCGATCGAGGAGTCGCTGACCGTGCCAGCGGTCGTACACGATGGACGTGGCGGCCACGTCGAAGAAGGGCAGATGCGACTCGTTCCGCGGTATCGAGTAGGGAAGCCGACCGGAGGCGTCCACTTCGCCGAGCATCACGTCCGCGAGTGCATCCCCACCTTCGCTGCCTGCGTACCAGCTGATGAGGATCGTGGGGACGAGGTCCTTCCACTCCTCGATGATCACGGCGCCGGCGGTCACGATCACGACCACCGTCCGCGGGTTCGCCGCGGCGGTCGCTCGGATGATCTCCACGTCGATGGGGCGGATCCTGAGCGACGCCCGGTCACCTCCGGCCGCCGAGCCCATGAGGTTCTCGTTGCGGTCGTCGCCGGTCGGCATCGTGACCCCGGGTGGCAGCGGGGGGAAGACCTCGAGAAGACCTGGAGCAGAGAGCATGGTGTCGCCGAGGTACTCGCCCTCGTCGGCAGCCGTGTAGCCGACGACCACGACGGCGATGTCCGCATCGGCGGCGATGTGCGCGGCGGCGATCGGATCGTCGTCGACGCTGCTGAGGACCATCGTGGTGGGGAAGGCGCGGCGAACACCCTCGAGTGGCGTGATCACCCGTGGCGAGTGCACGTTCGAAGAGCCCTTGTCACCCGTGTTGGCCAGGTCGGCGAGTCGTCCGATCACGGCGATCGACGAGACCGCTGTGCGGTCGATCGGCAGGAGAGGGGCCTCGTCGAGTGCGTCGTTCTGGAGAAGGACCATCGACTCGGCGGCGGCGCGGCGAGACAGTGCACGATGTGCTCGCGAGAAGACGACCGAGAGCTCGGGTTCCGGGTCGAGATCGGAGGCGGCGAAGCGCAGCTGCGTCGCGATGATCCGTCGTGCCGCTCGTCGGACGTCGTTCCACGATGCGCGACCCGCCTCGAGGTCCCCGGGGAGGGCTCTGGCCCTCTGCTGCCGGAACGGCGCTTCGACGTCGAGACCTGCCCGGAGCGACATCGCGGGGTCGCGGAGCCCGAAGATGAAGTCCGAGAGGGTGATGCCCTCGAAGCCCCACTGCTCGCGCAGCACGCCCTCGAGAAGCGCTTCGTTCTGGCCGGCCCACTCGCCGTTCACACTGTTGTAGGAGGTCATGATCCCGGCGACCCCCTCCTCGACGACACGCTTGAAGTGCGGCAGGTAGAGCTCGTGCAGCGCGGCGTCATCGGCTCTCACATCGACTGCGAATCGGGCGTTCTCCATGGAGTTGAGGGCGTAGTGCTTGGCGACCGCCATTCCGTGACGCTGCACCCCGCGTACGAGGGCGGCGCCGAACTCGCCGAGGAGGACGGGATCCTCGCCGTAGGTCTCCTGCGACCGACCCCATGCAGGATGCCGCGGCAGATTGATGCAGACTCCGCCGAAGAAGTTGCCGCCCTGCGCCCGCATCTCAGCACCGATCGCCCGGCCGACCTCCTCCTCGAGGGCGAGGTTCCACGTCGCGCCGCGAGCCATGGACACCGGGAAAGCGGTCGACTCCCCCATCACGACGCCGCGCGGTCCGTCGCTGAAGCGCAGCCCGGGAATGCCCAGGCGCGTGACCTCACCCATCACGATCGGGCGGGCGTTGTACTGCCGACCCATCTCGCTCATGCCCGACCAGAATTCGCTGTCGCCATCCAGCAGGCCGAGCATCTCCTCGTTGGAGAGCTCATCGACCAAGGCCTCGGTCGCGTCGTAGAGCGAAGCGCCGGCGACGACGCGCGTCGTCGCGGCCGCGAAGGCGGTCGGCGCAGAGGCGTCGTCCGCCAGTGCCGGTCGGTCGCTCACGTGATCCTCCTCGAGGCCATGCGGGTCGGGTGCGTTCTGCGGTCGACGCCGGGATTGTCGTGGAGCGCGGCGGACGCCCGCGGTCGTGTCGTGGGCACCATCGGTCAGCGGGCGACGATCGTCGTGACGGCAGGCGCGAGGCCCTCGGCTGAGACGGTGACGGTCACGACACCGGGGCCGGTCGGCCGAATGATCGCGAGAGCGCGGCCGTCGGAGGTCGTGCAGTGATCCGCTGTGAACGGCTCGCTGGTCGAGGTGGCGCCGGTGCCGAGTGCTTCGAGGACTGCAGGGCCGTCCACGGCCAGCATCACGACGTGCGACTCGACGTTGTGCACCGTCCCGGACTCGTCGACGAGTGCGATCGCGAGGAAGGCGAGGTCGGAGCCATCGGCGCGCATGTCCGCACGATCTGCGACGACACTCAACTCGACTCGAGCTCCGGCGGAGCGGAGAGCGGAACGGCCGACCTCTGCTCCGCCGGCTGAGGCCACGGCGACGAGCTCGCCGGGCGCGAACGAGGTCTCGAACACCGCGCGGAACGGCAGCTCTGCGCCGACCTCCGCGACTCCCAGCGAGGAGCCGTCGAGCAGCAGCTCGACCTGCTCGGCGTCGCTGTACACCTCGACCCGGATCGGGCGGCCCTCGAACCCGGGCCAGGACCAGCTGCCGAGCGAGTCGGTCCACGCCCACGGCGTGGCGACGGCGAGCTCCTGCCCGTGGCGCTCAGGGCGGCTCACGGCGATGTACGGCGTCGAGGTGAGTCCGAAGACGATCTCGCGGAAGTAGGAGACGGGCAGGCGCTCCCCCGTGATGTCGATGTCGCCGCAGCCCGCGGTGAGGGCCGGGAAGGCTCCGCTGAAGCCGCTCTGCGCTTCGCCGTCCTCGACGTAGCGGTTGACGCCGATGCCGACCTCGCCGAGGTAGTCCCACCCGGTCCAGGTGAAGTCGCCGATCACGCGGGAATCGGCCTGCACAAGAGCCCAGTTGGCGACGATCGACGACGGCCAGGTCTCGCTGCCGACGATGATCCGATCGGGGAACTGCTCGCGGTCGAGCTCGTAGCGCGCGTCGGCGTAGTTCATCCCGGCGACGTCGAGGACGGCGAACGACTCCTCGGTGCGCTGGGTCGCCTGCTCGGAGGCCTGGATCCGGCCCATCATGGCGCCGAAGCCGGCCATCATCGTGTTCACGCCACCGCCGGGCTGCTCGGCGGCCGCGGAGCGCTGCGCCTTCATCTGCGGCACGATCGTGTCGATCATCGAGACGAAGGGGTTCACCCCGTTGGTCACGTAGCGGGTCGAATCGAGCGAGCGGACTTTCTCCGCGAGACGGCGTCCCCAGATCGAGCCGATCGGCGACCCGGTCTCGGGGATCTCGTTCCCGATGGAGTAGAAGATCACGCTGGGGTGATGGCGGTCCTTCGCGACCATCGCCTCGACGTCGCGCTCCCACCAGGTGGGGAAGTCGAAGGCGTAGTCGTTGTCGGACTTCGCCTGGGTCCACACGTCGAAGGTCTCGTCCATCACGAGCATCCCGAGCCGGTCGCAGGCGTCGAGCAGGGCCGTGCTCATGGGTGCGTGCGAGCTGCGGATCGCGTTGAACCCGGCTTCCTTGAGGATCGCGATCTTCCGTTCCTCTGCGGGACGCATGGACACCACGCCGAGCGGACCGTTGTCGAGATGGATGCAGGCGCCGCGCAGCTTCACGCTCTGGCCGTTGATGCGCAGGCCGTGCGTCGGGTCGAGCTGCAGCGAGCGAATGCCGAAGGTCACGTGCTCGGTGTCGACGATCTCGTCGCCGTCGTGCAGGGTGACGCGGGCGTGGTGCAGTGCTGGGTTCTCGACGCTCCACAGGGCCGGGTCC
The DNA here is from genome assembly GCF_013205025.1 of Rathayibacter sp. VKM Ac-2857. Classification (GTDB taxonomy): domain Bacteria; phylum Actinomycetota; class Actinomycetes; order Actinomycetales; family Microbacteriaceae; genus Rathayibacter. Next base: position 1,068,851 of record NZ_JABMLE010000002.1, read on the forward strand.
TCGAGGTGGAGACGGCGGCGGACGGTGCCGGTCGTGCCGGGGAGGAGGGTGATGGGCGAGCCGCTGCTGCCGACGGGAACGCCGGCGTCGTCTCGGAGAGCGACGTCCAGCCGGTAGGTGCGGGTGAGCGGGCCGGCGTTCTCGACGAGGGCCTCGATCTCGACGAGCGCCTCATGAGCGGTGACCTCGGGGGTCGTGATGCGCAGTCCGTCGGGGACGATGCGACCTGTCCGCTTCACGACGAGGTGGACGTCGCGGTAGATGCCGGCGCCGGCGTACCAACGGCTGTCGAGGGAGGTTCGGCACTCGACGCGGATCTCGTTGTCGGCGCCGAACTGCAGGAACGGGTCGATCCGGACGGTGAAGCGCGAGTAGCCGTAGGCGTGCGTGCCGGCGAGGTTCCCGTTCACGAAGACCGCGGCGTCGCGGTAGACGCCGTCGAACTCGAGGAGGACGAGCGACCCGGCGTCCTGCTCCGGCGCCGCGAACGTGCGGCGGTACTCGAAGGCGCCGCCGGGGAAGTAGCCGTTGGTCTCGCCACGCGGTGCATCCTGGCGGCGAGTCTGCCCGATCAAGGCGTCGTGCGGGAGGTGCACGTCCGTCCAGTCGGCACCGCTCGAGCCGCCGAGCTCCGCGAACGCCGTGACCTTCGTGCGGAAGGACCATCCCTGGTTGAAGAGCGACCGGTTCGAACGTGCGGTCATCCGCTGCGCGGCCACTCGATCGTCGTCGCGGGTGGCGGGATCGGTCAGGCTCGTCATCGAGGGCTCCACTTCGTTGCGGGGTAAGCGCGATGGTATCGCGCGTTACGAAGCTAAACACAGCGGGTAACGCGCGTCAACAAGCGTCCTAGAATTGGTGAGCAGCATCGGTCGGCGACGTCAGAAGGGGGAGCCGCGTGATCGTGAAGAGCGAGGACGTCGCCCGGCTCGCGGGAGTCTCGCGCGGCGCCGTGAGCCAGATCCTGAACGGGCGGGGCGAGCGCTTCTCCGCCTCGACCATCGAGCGCGTCAAGGAGGCGGCCCTCGAGCTCGACTACCAGCCTTCAGCCGCCGGCCGTGCCCTCGCCATGGGTTCGAGCGATTTCGTGATCGCCCTCATTCCGAACACCACGTTCGGTGGCAACTTGCAGGACATCTTCGGTGCCGCGACCGAGCAGCTCGCAGAGCAGGGCCTCACCCTCGTCCTTCGGCTTGCAACGACGACGACCGCTGCGCTGGGGCGGTTGGTGGGCAGCATGGCTCCGCGGGCGATCCTCTCGCTGACGCCGTTCTCCGACGAGGAGCGAGAGCTGCTCGAGCGCCGAGGGGTGCGCGCGTTCGACCCCCACCTCGCGTCCGAGGATCAGTTCGACCGCGAGATCGGCCGCCTTCAGGCACGCCATCTGATCGAGCGGGGCAGCACCCGCCTCGCGGTCGCTCGCCTTCAGGACGCGCGGCAGGACCCGTTCGGGCAGGGCCGCGAGGAGGGCGTCCGCGAGGAGTGCCGCCGTGCCGGCCTCGCCGATCCTGATGTGGTGCACCTCGGGGTCGATCTGGAGCAGGCGGTCGCCGCGCTCGACAGTCTGAATCCTCCCGGGATCGGGATCGCCTGCTACAACGACGACATCGCGACATGCCTGCTCTCGGCCGCCAGCATCCGGTCGCTCGAGGTCCCCGAGCAGGTCTCGATCATCGGCATGGACTGCACCCCGCTCTCTCAGGTCACCGTGCCCCGGCTGACGACGATCTCCTACGACGTCACCGCGCCGACGAAGAACATGATCGCCAACTTCCTCTCGGTCCTCGGCGAGACGCCGGCTCCGGACGGCCCGGTCAACGCCCTCGAGCTCGAGCTGGTGGTCGGCGGCACGACCTGACCGGGCGACTCTGAGGGACTGCGTTCAGTGGCCGACGACGAGCTTGAACCCCGCGGTCGCAACTCCCGCCGTCGCCAGTGCCACACCGGTGCCCACCGTGCGCCACGAACTCTGAGTGCCGCGGAGGTGGCCGATCGTGAAGCCGAGAAGCAGGAACCTCGTCACTACGGAGAGTGCGGCGAGCGAGAAAGCCGCAGTACTGCCGAGAAGCCCAGCGACCGCGGCGATCAGGAGCACCACGGGTATCGCGCCCGAGCTGAGCACGGGCAGACCGTCGCGCAGCGAGTGCCGAAGTGCCGCCCGGTCAGGCCGATGATTCGTCCGGATCCGTGTCGCGTACGACTCCGCGACGACATGGGCGATGAACGTCGAAACCACTGTGCCGATCAGCAAGAGCAGGTTCTCGGCGGTGCCTGCTTCGGCGGGACCGATGACCGCCAGGGTGCCTAGGACGACGATATTGCCGTAGATGTAGGCCTGGGCGCGGGCGGCAGCGGTGTCGACATCGATCGAGCCGCCTTTCGCGGCCTGGACCACTTCATCACCGACCGCAGGGTTCTGATCCATCGGTTCTCTCCTTCAGACGGTGATGCACCGGGATCAGCGGACCTCGGCCAGGTTCAGGTCGACGCGGACGGTCAATCGAAGAGCGCCGATACGTCGGCATCGACCGGCTCGACGACAACCTGACGCGCCGAGAGCGAGCCGAGAAGCTCGGTCGCCTGGGAAACGGCGTCGCTCGAGATCTCGAACACCACGGCGGACTCGCCGAGCTGAATTGTCTCGCCGAGCTCCTGCAGCTGCGAATTCTTGAAGCCGACGTCACGGAGGCGACTGGCAAGAATCCCGACACCACTTCCCGCCAGGACACCGAGCGGTCCGCCGATGAGGCCGATGGCCCCGCCGACGAGAGCGCCGCGCCCCGCACCCCAGTCCTTGGTCTCGGTGAACGTGGGCGTACCGTCGGCCTTGACGTGGAGGACTGCGGTGTTGGCGATCTTCTCGGGGGCGGCACCGACGACCGCCGCGGCGGCTCGCGCTGCACCGTCCGGTGTAGCGAAGGCCGCGGCGAGGATGGTTCGGGTGGGGGCTGTTGCGGTCATGATGTGCTCCTCGGTCAGGCCCTGCGCTTGTCGCCGGGCGATGTAGGTCCACTCTCCCGGGTCGCCATCGCGCTGCCGTCCTGCTTCAGGAGCGGCCTGTGTAGTCCATCCGCAGTAGGTGCAACGAGCCCACCAGTGGCGATGGTCAGCGTGAAGGCTGCGCTTCCGGTCGCCATGGGCGGCTCAGGGGTGATGTGCCCGTGCCGAGCTGGTGTTCGCTGCCGGCTACGCCGACCGCCTCGCGGTTCCCCTGGACCGTCGCGCCGGCCGACGCGAGCGAGTGTGTCGACGGTTCAGCGGTTTCTCGGCGTCACCGCGAGGGAGGCGTGTCGAACGCGGTTCCCAGCAACTGCTGGATCTCCATCAGGTTCTGACCCGTGAGCCGTCGGATTGCGTCCTCGACCGCCGCGCCGAGGTCGAACGTCGGGTCCGAGATCCAGAACTGGTTGAGGCCGTCCCACACTGCGATCACCTGACGGGCGGTGATGCGAGGGTCCGCGGCAGGGTGAGCGAGGCCACTCCGCTGGCTGTGCTCGATGAGGTGCGCGAACACCTCGACCAGCCTGGCGTTGCGCACGGCGAAGTACTCGGCAGCCGGATGCTCCGGTGACGCCGCTGCGCCCCTCAGCACAGTGAGGAGCCGAAACCGGGGATCGGCGGAGTCGGGGTTCGGCAGTCGACGGAAGGCGCGGGCGTCGATGACGGTGTCGTCCAGGTCCAGCTGGGATTTCGCGCCCTGCTCCTCCTCGATCGCTCCCAGGGCGGCGACGAGCAGGTGGTCCTTCGAGGGGAAGTGGTAGAGCACTGTGGTCTCGCTCACCCCCGAGCGCTGGGAGACCAGCGCCGTCGTCACGCCTTCGTGGCCGAGCTCGTCGACGAGCGCCACCACCGCGGCGACGATCGTCTCGCGGCGCTTCCGCGTCGAGGCGTACGGTCCGCGCTTCGTCGGTGCAGTCGAGGTCACATGATCAGCCTAGGCGAGGACAATCTGAGTAAGTTCCAGTTTTCGGCAGTGGGAAGCGCGACTGATCGCTTGATTCTCGTTCCAACACTGTGATTCACTCTGTTTTCAGATCCGGCGCCGCGAGACGCCGTCCCTCCCGATCTCCGCGCTCCTCCTCCGAAGGACCCCCGATGACGACGACGTCACGACCGACCAGCGCCCGCGCCACCCGCAGAGCCGACCGACGAAACGACCCCGACCGACTCTCCGCCGCGGCGGGCCTGGCGTGGACCACCACAGGGCTCTCCGGAGCGGTCAACTACCTCTTCCTGGCGATGTGGGTGTTCTACGGCACCGACGTCCTCGGCCTGAATCCGGCCGTCCTCGGCACGCTCGCCCTGGTGAGCAAGCTCCTCGAGGCGGCGGTCGTCGTCCTCGCCGGATGGCTCATCGACCGCACCCCCGAGACCCGCTGGGGTAAGGCCCGGCCCTATGAGCTCGCGATCATCGGGGTCTGGATCTCGACCTGGTTCCTCTTCTCGACCCCCGATCTCCCCGACGCCGGCAAGACCGCATGGCTCTTCGTCTGGCTCCTCCTGGCCAATGTCGTCTTCACCTCCCTCCTCGGAGCGAACGACTACCTCTACCTCGCCCGCGCATTCAACTCCCGCCTCCTCGTCGCCAAGGTCGCCACCCGCACCGGCTTCTTCACGACCGTCGGAGTCGTCGCCTTCAACGTCGCCCTGCCGCTCTTCATCGCCCAGGCGGGCACGAGCACCTCGGCGTGGTCGATGCTCGCGCTCTTCCTAGCGATCCCGCTGGCCCTCATCGGACTCGGCCGCTTCCTCTTCTTCAAGGAGAAGTACCAGACCGAGGCCGCGGACGCCCCGAAGGTCACCTTCCGCGACATCCGCGAGGTTCTCGTCTCGAACCGCTACATCTGGATCGTCGCCGGCATCAGCTTCGTCGGAGCCCTCGCCGGTGGGACCGGGATAGCCGTCTACTACTTCAAGTACGTCGTCGGCGACATCTCCCTGATGAGCCTCACCGGTCTCGTGCCCGTGCTGATCCTCCCGCTGATGCTGTTCTTCCCCCGTCTGATGAAGCGCTTCGCCATCAGCACGATCATCACGGCTGGAGCCGTCTGCGGAGTCCTCGCCGGGGTCCTCATGATCGTCGCGAACGGGAACCTGGCGGTGATCCTCCTCTCCAGCGCGCTGAGCGGCCTCGGGACCCTCCCCATCACCTTCCTCCTCCAGGTGCTCGTCATCGACAACGCCAGTTACAACCAGTGGAGCGGCCGCCGACGGCTCGAGAGCACGATGGGCGCGATCACGGCATTCGCCGTCCGGCTCGGCGGTGGTCTCGGCGGCGCGGCCACCGGCTGGGTCCTGGGCGTCGTCGGCTACGACGGCACGGCCGCGGCGCAGACGCCGGAGGCGCTCACCGGCATCGTCCTTCTCGCCGGCGCGTTCCCCGCGGTGCTCTGGATCGGTGTCGCCCTCGCCATGCGCCCCTACCGGACCTTCGAAAAGCTGCTCCCCACCATCACCGCGGGCCTCGCTGTGATCACCCCCGACCCGAAGGATCACCGATGACTGCCCCTTCCCCTGTCACCGCCGACTCACTCGCCGGACGACCGCTCGACCGCGACCCCGTGGACGGCGCCTTCGCCCTGCCCTACGTCGACATCGACGAGTGGCGCGACGAACCGGTGCGCCACCGCTACCTGCACGGTGGGTTCCACGACAGCGACACGCGCTTCTCGATCTACCTCCCGACCGCCGATCAGTTCCAGGGACGCTTCTTCCAGCACGTCACCCCTGTCCCGCAGAGCGAGAATCTCGCACAGCAGCGCCTCGACGACGAGAACCCGATCCCCTTCACGCTCGCCAGCGGCGGCTACTACCTCGAGACCAACAGCGGCGGTCCTGCTGCATCGGGTGGTCCGATGTCCAGCGTGGACCCGACGATCGGCGCCTATCGCGCCAACGCGGCCGTCGCCCGGCTCTCGCGTCGACTCGCGAGCGCGGTCTTCGGCGAGCAGCGCGTCTTCGGCTACCTCTACGGCGGGAGCGGCGGCGGCTACCGCACGATCGGCGCCTCCGAGAACACCGACGGCGTCTGGGACGGCTTCGTGCCCTACGTCATCGGCAGCCCGATGGCGATCCCGAACGTCTTCGCCGTCCGCATGCATGCTCAGCGGATCCTCCGCGATGTGCTCCCCCGAATCGTGGACGCCTACGACGCCGGCGGGGATCCGACTGAGCTGGAGCTCACCGACGAGGAGCGCGCGACCCTGGACGAGGTGACCCGCATGGGCTTCCCGCTCCGCTCCTGGTTCGGCTGGGAGACCATGGGGATGCACGCGTTCGGCGTCCTCTACCCCGGGATCATGGCCGCCGACCCGAGCTACGCCACCGACTTCTGGAGCGCGGAGGGCTACCTCGGCAGCGACCCGGACGCCTCCGTGCACCGCGACCGCATCCGGCTCGACACCACCGTCGTCGAGCTGCTCACCGCCGACCCCGACGCGGCGACCGTCACGGGAGGTGTCGACGAGTCGTACAAAGCCACCGTCTCCGGTGACCGCTCGGTCATCGGCGTACGGCTCGCGGACGTACCCAGCGGCTGGACTCTGGGCGCCGAGCTCGTGATCCGCTCCGGCCACTCGACCGGTCGTGTGCTGCGCGTCGCCGGCGTCGACGGCGACGAGGTGCTCCTTGAGCCGGGCCAGGGCGACGCCGTCCTCGCTGTCGGTGACGCGGTGACCCTCGATAACTCGAACTTCCTCGCTGCTCAGACCTACCACCGCCACCAGGTTCCGTCCGCTGACTACCTCGTCTGGGATCAGTTCCGAGACGCCGACGGCGAGCCTGCCCTCCCCCAGCGCCCCCTGCTGCTCGGTCCGCTCTTCGCGCAGGGCGCCTCCGGCACCGTCCCGACCGGGCGCATCAGCAGCCGGATGATCGTGGTCGCCTCCCTCCTCGACCGTGAGGCCTTCCCGTGGCAGGCCGACTGGTACCGCTCTCGCGTCGCGGAGTTCCTCGGCGACGCCGCAGACGACCGCTTCCGCCTCTGGTACACCGACAACGCGCTGCACGGCGACGAGAGCGGCGTCCAGGAGCACGAAACGCTGACGGTCAGCTACGCCGGCGCCCTGCAGGCCGCTCTTCGACAGCTGAGCGCCTGGGTCGAGGAGGGCGTGGAGCCGTCGCCGTCGACCGTTTACGAGGTCGTCGACGGCCAGGTAGAGGTGGCCGTCGACGATGCTTTGCGCGGTGGCGTCCAGCCCACGGTGACCGCCACGGTCGGCGGTGCCGATCGGGTCGAGGTGCGCGTTGGCGAGGCGGTCGACGTCCATTTCACCGCCGAGGCGACCACCGCCGGCGGCCTGATCGTTGCCGTGGCGACGGATCTCACCGGAGCAGGCCACTTCCATGCGGCCGAGCGGGTCTTTCCCGAGCGGAAGATCGACGACGTCCGACAGTGCGCATTCGACGACGCTGGAACCTATTTCCTCGCCATCCGCGTCACTGCACAGACCACCGGAGATGCAGACGATCCCTATGCGCGCGTCGACAACATCGCCCGAGTCAGGGTGGTCGTCCGCGCCGATTAAGCGCTGCGAACGTGCAAAGCCTGCTGCTGCACGCGAAAGCGGATCCGCCGTGCCTCGCCGACGACGTCTCCATCCACCTCGACCGGTACCGGCACAGAACTGCGGATGTCGATCTCCCGGCCGTGCACGTGCGGCATGCGTCGACTACCGCGCTGGTCGTGGGCGGCGACGCTCCAGAGGGTAGACAGCCAGTCCAACGGGGTTCGCTGCAGAAGGACGACAGCGTCGAGCCGGCCGTCGTCGCAGGCCGCCTCCGGCAGCAACGACAGTCCCATCGTCAACGATCCATGATTACCGACGACGATGCCGTGTGACTGCGCAGCGTGACGAGTGACTCCATCGACCGACACCGTCGTTTCGACCATCGGGTCTCGGCTGGCGAGTGCACCTGAGAGGACGTACGCGGCGGAGCCTAGCCTCCGCTTGAGCGCCGATGACGCACCCGCCATCGTCGCCGCATCGAAGCCCGCGCCACCCATCACGAGGAAGGCGTAATCCTCGAGCAATCGCCCGTCACCGTGACGGTCGATCCGCGCCCAGCCGACGTCCATCGCCTGGTCCGTACCGTGCACGGCGATGTGCACTGCCACGTCGACCTCGTTCCGCGGGATCCCGAGATTGCGGGCTAGAAGGTTGCCGGTCCCGATCGGAAGGAGCGCGAGGGCGACGCCCGTTCCCGCGAGCTCCTGACCGACCGTGCGGATCGTGCCGTCCCCGCCGGCCACGAGGACGAGATCAGCGCCACGTCGAATAGCTTCATGAGCCTGCGCGGCTCCCGTCGAATCCGCCGAGGTGGGCAGCCAGAACGGGGCGACCAGGCCGCGGGCGATGAAGGCACGATCGACGGCGGCGCGGAACCGACCGAGGGATCCCCCGTCGAACTTGGCCGCATTCACGATCACAGCTGCTACAGCGACCGGCGGGCGGGGGGCCAAGGGCAGCGTGGTCCGCAGAGAGCCGCTGACGAGAGCGCTGGTGGTCATGACCTCAGCCTCGCGGGACCCGTCTCTTCGGACGTCGTACGTTGAGCGCGGCCCGTCTACTGCAGATGAAGCAGGCTCCGGAAGCCGCCACTCGGCATCCGGAGGCGTGAAGAGGGGGTCAGCACCACCGGTGCCGACCCCCTCTTCACGCCTGGTCACGCGTTCTCGAGCTCACGCTCCTTGACACCCTGGTGGGGCTGCTCCGCGAGCGAATGGCCCTCGGTGTCGATCCTGGGGACGATGCGGTCGAGCCACTTCGGCATCCACCAGGCGGACTTCCCGAGCAGGCTCAGCAGGGCCGGCATCAGGACGAGGCGCACGATGAATGCGTCGGCCATCACGCCGACCATGAGCCCGAAGGCGATGGACGCGCCGATCGCGAACTCGCCGGTCGCGAAGCCGCCGAAGACGACCGTCATGATCGCCGCGGCTGCAACGAGGACCGGGCCCGAGCGAGCGAAGCCCTCACGGATCGCGTCCTTCGGCGCCATCCCCTTGTCGTGCATCTCCTTGATCCGCGAGACGAGGAACACCTGGTAGTCCATCGCCAGGCCGAAGAGGACACCGACCAGCAGTAGCGGCAACAGGCTCAGCATCGGGTCACCCTGCGGAGCGGCGATCAGCGGATCGAGCCAGCCCCACTGGAAGACGGCCGTGCTCGCGCCGAACGATGCGCCCACCGAGAGCAGGTAGCCGAGGGTGGCGATCAGAGGGATGAGGAGAGAGCGGAACATCACGATCAGCAGCAGCAGAGAGATCGCGACGATGACGATGGTGTATTTCACCAGCGCGCTCATCAGTGCCGCATCCTGATCGATTCCGATCGCCGTCTCCCCCGTGACTTCGAGGTGTACGCCGGGAAGCGTGTCCGCGTCCTCGCGCAGCGTGTGCACGATGTCCTTGGTCTCCTGATCGATGGGGCTGCCCTCGGGGATCACGACGAGACGGGCCATCGTGCCGTCCGCAGAGATCTCGGCGGGTGCGACCTGCGTCACACCCTCGAGCTGCGCGATCCGGGCCTGGACGCTGTCGGTGTGAGAGGCGACGTCCGGGCCCTCGGCGAGGACGATGAGGGGACTCTGGATGCCGCCGAACTCGTCGACGATCAGGTTGTAGGCGGTGCGCTCCGTCGATTCCGGGTCGGCGCCGCCGGGAATGTTGAAGGCGGTCTTCATGCTGAACATCGGCAGGGAAACGATCACCAGGATGACGATGCCGGCGAGAGCGGAGATGACGGGGCGGTTGACGACGACGCTTCCCCAGCCGCGCATGATGCCGCGCTTCTGCGTTCCGCCTTCGACAGCGAAGTGCCCGGCGAGGACCTCGGCGCGCTGCTTCTTCGACAGCGCGCGCAGCCCGAGCGTCTTCAGCAGAGCGGGGAGGAGCGTCAGCGACATCAGGACCGCGACCAGTACTGCAGCCGCCGCGGCGATGCCCATCTCGGTGACGAAGCTCAGATTCGCGACGAGCAGCGCAACGAGGGCGACGATGACGGTGAGTCCGGCGAACACGACCGCGGTACCGGCGGTAGGTCGCCCGAGCGACGGCGTCCTCGACGCTCTTGCCGGACCTCACCTCGATCCTGAATCTCGAGAGGATGAACAAGGTGTAATCGATGCCGACGGCCAGACCCAGCATCGAGGCGAGGATGATCGCGTTCTCACCGAGGGGGAAGAGAGAGCCGTAGGCGAGAACCCCGACGATGCCCACGCCTACGCCGAATACCGCGATCAGGAGATTGAAGCCCGCTGCGAGGAGCGAGCCGAAGGTGAGGATCAGCACGAGGAACGCGATGATCACGCCGACGGCTTCACCGACCCCGGGAGCGGGGGCCCCGATCGGCACCAGGTTGCCGCCCAACTCCACCCCGAGATCGGCAGGGGCGTTCGCTCGCAGATCGAGAGCCGCGGCGTAGTCCGCTTCCTGGTCTGCGTCCGAGAGCTCGCCGTAGCTGAGCGTCGCGACGGCGACGCTCGCGTCCTGGGAGATGGTCGGGCGGACAGGATCGAACGGATCGGTGACCGAGTCGACTCCGGGCAGAGCGCTCGCGTCGGCGAGCACCGTGGCGATCTGCGCCGACACTGCGGGATCGGTGACCGGCCCGTCCGGCTGGAACACGAGCTGCAGGGTCGCCGCTGACCCATCGGGCGTGCTCGGGAACTCCTGATCCATGCGCTCGAGCGCTTGGGACGCGGCGGAGTTCGGGACGGAGACCTCGGCGGCCTTCACCCCTCCGATGTTGGTTCCGATGATCAGAGTGGTGATCAAGCCGGCGAAGACGACGAGCCAGGCGCCGCTCACCACCAATCGATGGCGGGCGCTGTACCGCCCGAGGCGGGCGAGAAATGTGGACACGGTGACTCCTCGGGGAAGGGGGAAGATCGAACACTCCGAGAGTCGCCTCCCGCCGATCGGGGGGAATCATCTGCGCGGATCGCTAGCCCTACTGCGGCGGCAGTACAAGCCAAGGAGGACTGCCGAGAAGAATGGACGCATGATCTCCTCCGTCGCGCCGCCCATCACCGCGGCCGAGCTGTCCCTCGGCGCGGGAGTCTGGTCGCGGCGTGTCCGCTTCCTCGATCTCGGCTGCCTGGTCGTCTCTCTCCTCGCTGCCGCGACCGAGACGTACCTGCTGCTCCAGGACGGAGGTGCGCTCGGCGACTGTGTCGGACTCGCCTTGATCCTCATCGGGATCGGCCTCATCCGCATCCGCCTCCGAATCGGGCCTCATTCCCCCGCAACGCACTTGTGGCTGGGAACGGCGCTTGTCGCTCTCGGGCCGCTCTCGGCGACAGCGTTGGGGGGCGATCCGCTCGTCTCGTGGACGATCGTCGTGTTCACGGCCTTCTCGATCACTCTCCGCGGGCTGCCCGGCGCGCTCGTCGGCGGGATCCTCGGGGCGGCCGCCTACCTCGCGGTCATCGGATCCGACGGGCTCGGCGCCGTCGACCCGACCGCTTTCATCGCACTGACATGTACTTTCACTGCCGCCGCTACGGGGAGCGCCCTGCGCAGCTACGTCCGCTACCGGACCGAGTTCGCCGAGCGCACCCGGCAGACGCTCGCCAGCAGGGACGCCGAGACGCACCAACGCGTCGCAGAGGAGCGCCTGCGCATCGCTCGCGACCTGCACGACATCGTCGGGCACGAGATCGCGGTGCTCAACATCCATCTGAGCGTCGCCCAGGTGAACCTCCCCATCGACGCTGTCCGGGCGAGAACGTCGTTGGAATCGGCGAGAACAAGCGTGCAATCGGTGCTTGGCGAGACCCAGCGGATCCTGCACGTCCTCCGGACGGAGCACGGCGACGGGAGCCTCGGCACACCGAACGCTCAATTCGACCGCATTCCCGATCTCCTCGGCGGCTTCCAACGGGCGGGAGCCGACATCGACGCCGACTTGTGCGCTGTCCCCGCGCAGCTTGACCCCGAAGTGAGCACCGCGGCGTACCGCCTGCTGGAAGAAGCGCTCACGAACTCCCAGAAGCACGGCGAAGGCCCGGTCGAGGTGGTGACATCCACACGCGGGCCTGACCTTCGGATCACCATCACGAACGCGAAACGCGTGGACGCCGCACCACCGGTCCGTCGCGGGTACGGTCTGGTGGGGATGCGGGAGCGCGTCACCTCCGCGGGTGGACGTCTCGTCCTCCGTGATGAAGAAGCCACGTTCGCCGTCGAGGCGACTCTCCGGATCGATGGGAGCGCGCACTCATGATCCGCATCATGATCGTCGATGATCAGGCCATGATCCGCGAAGGATTGCGCGCCGTCCTCGCACCCGCCTCCGGCATCGACGTCGTCTCGGTCGCCGCCGACGGCCTCGAGGCACTCGCGGTGCTGGAAGACGTCGATGTCGACGTCGTCCTGATGGACATCCGCATGCCCGGCATCGACGGAGTCGAGACGACCCGGCGCATGCGGGAGCGGATTCCCGCAGAACGGCTGCGGATCATCGTGCTCACCACCTTCGACACCGATGAGAACGTGCTCGCCGCGCTGCGCGCCGGAGCGAACGGATTCCTCAGCAAGGGGGTGGGCCCCGATGAGTTAGCGGACGGCATCCGCGAAGTGGCGGCAGGAGGCGGTGCTCTCTCGGCCGCAGCCAGCGCCGTGCTGATCGGCCAGGTGTCGCAGACACCCGCGCCCACCGTCGATCCCGCGATCCTCGACCGCTTCACCGCCCTCACGCCCCGGGAGCGAGCCGTCGTCATCGCCATCGCCACGGGCGCCGACAACACTCAGATCGCCGCACAGATGTTCGTGTCACCCTTCACCGTCAAGACGCACGCCAACCGGGCGATGGCCAAACTCGGAGCCCGCGATCGCGCCCAGCTCGTCGCCCTGACCTACCGCGCCGGCCTCGCCGGCTGAGACCGAGAGCACCCCTCTCGAGTACGGACTACTGCGCTGGGACCAGCCGATCAGTCCCGTGGGATGACGACTCGGCGCTCCTTCGCCGGAATCGTGGAACCCATCGCAGCGCACCCGGCGCCGCCCTCGAGGAGGTCCTCATGTCCGTCGCCACCCACACGGTTCCGCGCTCCCCCGGCTCCGGTGCGCTCGGCGCACTGCTCCACGCGGGCTACGTAGTCTCCGTAATTCTCAGCAGCGTCCTCACGAGTCTGGGTCTCCTCGCGACGATCGGCCTGCGCCGAGTCTCGGCGGCTCGCTCATGACCGCGAACGACCCCCTGCTGCTCCCGCTCGACCCCTCACCGGTGCTGACCTCGATCGCACTCGGCGACAGCATCGACCTCTACCTGGCGATGATCGGCCGCGGAGCGGAGCACCCGCCAGCCTGAGTCTCCCTGGGCGAGAGCGGACCGCCGCGAGGCATGTCGACCTGGCGACTACTGCGAACGGACGACACCGGTCGATCCGACCGGACGACGGCCATCGCATCCGGATCGACGATTCTCGAAGGACCGGAGCACACCCGCTCCCGTCCCGCCAGACGGCGAGGATCACCAGACAGGAACCCGCCATGTCCCGCTCCGCTCTCCTCCCTCTCGCCGCCCTCGCCGCCGCTGGCGCGCTCCTGCTCGGAGGATGTGCGGCCACGGCCGAGCCCGCCGCACCGGCCCCCGCAGCGGACCCGCACTGGTCGTACGAGGGCGCGTCCGGCCCCCTCGGCTGGGGCGCTCTCGACCCCGGTTTCGCCGGCTGCACGACCGGCACCCGCCAGTCGCCCATCGACCTGCCGACCTCGACCACAGCGACCGGCGTGCCCATCCAGGTCACGGCCGAGCCTTCGAAGGGCGAACTCGAGGACACCGGCCACACGGTCCAGCTCGGCGACGAAGGCGACGCGTCACTCGTCACGTACGACGGCTCGACGTTCGAGCTCGCGCAGATGCACGTGCACACGCCCTCCGAGCACACCATCGACGGAGTCGCCGCTGCCGCCGAGTTCCACTTCGTCCACCAGAACGACGCCGGCGACAGGCTCGTCATCGGCGTCCTCGCGAAGGAGGGCGCAGCCTCAGCCGCCTACGACTCCTTCGCCAGCGGCGCCGCCCAGGCGGCCGAGGCCGGGGAGGACGCCGCCCTCGACCTCGACGTGGCCGCCCTGCTCCCCGGGTCTCTCGACCACTTCGCTTACGAGGGCAGCCTGACCACACCTCCCTGCACCGAGAACGTGCAGTGGATCGTGCTCACCACTCCCGTCGAGCTCTCGGCAGAGCAGCTGGACGACCTCGATTCGGCGCACCCCGGCAACACCCGACCGACTCAGCCGCTCGGTGACCGCAGCCTCACGCGCGGATCAGGGACTCTCGAGAACGACTGATCCTTCCGCTCAGCCTCCGTTCGACTGCGGAATCCCTTCGGCGAGAGCGTCGAAGCGGTAGACGAAACCGCCGTCGGGGCCGCTGATCGTCGCGTAGGCGTCGGTGGTCCCGGGGGCGATCGCGACATTGGTCGCAGAACTGAGACCCGCCGCCTCCTCCGTCGGCACCTCCACTGTCGTCAGGAGAGCGCCTTCGACGTCGTAGATCAGGATCTCCGGACGGTTGTGCACTCCGACGTAGAGGTTGCCGTTCGCGTCCACCGCGATCGAGTCGACTTGACCGACGCCCGCCGAGGCGTAGATCGCGGGGTGAGCCGTCGCGACCTCCGAACCGTCCGGGGACAGCGTGAAACGATCGATGCGGTTGCCGGTGTTCAGCCCCACCCAGAGTGCGTCGTACTCGGGTGAGAAGCCGATGCCGTTCGGCGAGGGCAGCTCGGAGGCCAGCACGGTCGCCTGCGCTGTCACCGGATCGATGTGGATTACACGACCGCTCGCCTCCCAGTAGGGCGCCGTCGCACCTGCCGCATCGGTGACGTATAGAGCGCCGTCGCGACCGAACGCGATGTCGTCGGGCTGCATGGGCGCCCCGTCGATCGGGCCGGCGAAAACTTCGCGGACATCGGTGCCATCGGTGGTCATGCTGCGCACCGCGCCGCCGGCGAAGTCCGTCACGTAGAGGCGGCCGTCCGCCGGACCGAACTGCGCGGAGGTCAAAACGCTCGTGTCATCGGTATAGACGGTCTCGACGGTCTCGTCCTCGACGTCCACGCGAAGAACCTTGCCCTCCCCCGCCGGCGCCACCACGTCGACGACATACAGGCTCCCGTCGGGGCCGAAGGTCGGCCCCTCCAAGAGGGTCATCCCGGTTGCCTCGTGGACGTCTGACACCTGCATGACGCGTTCAGCGATCTGTTCGGCTGCTATCGGCGCGTCGGTGTTGTCCGGGGTCGCGGCCGCCGTGCATCCCGTGAGTAGCAGCACGGACGGCACCGCCAGGGAAACGAACACGCGCCTCATCGCGATGCTCCGACCGTCGCGCCGACGAGGACGTCCCGCATGCCGTCTTCGCGCCACTCGCGCAGAAGCCGGTGGAACGCGATCGGGCCCGGGCTGTACGCGGCGCCGGCGATCGAGCGTGTGCCCTCGCCGTTGTAGTAGCCGGGCGTGCACTCGGCCTGGAACGCGCGGGTGTCGCTCGCGGTCTCGCGCACGGTGCGGACCCACGCCTCCTCCGCCTCGGCGCTGGGCTCGAGGTAGCGGGCGCCGACCTCCCGCCCGCGGGCGATGACGGCGGCGATGTGCTCGGCCTGCTCGAGGAGGATGTGCGCGAAGTTGACGGAGTTGGCGTTCTGGATGCCGCTGAGGTGGAACAGGTTCGGGAAGCCGTGCGTCGAGAAGCCGTGCAGGGTGCGCGGGCCGCGGGCCCACGCCTCCAGCAGCGTGCGGCCGTCGCGGCCGACGACGGGCAGGGTGCCGGACATCACGCCGGAGATGCCGACCTCGAAGCCGGTGGCGAAGATCACGCAGTCGACCTCGTAGGCGGTGTCGCCGACGACGACCTCGGTCTCGGTCATCCGGGTGATGCCGCCGGTGTCGGCGGTGTCGACGAGGCGGACGTTCGGGCGGTTGAAGGTGGGGAGGTAGGTGTCGCTGAAGCCGGGCCGCTTGCACATGTAGCGGTACCAGGGCTTGAGCGCCGCGGCGGTCGCGGGATCCTCGACGACGGAGTCGACGCGGGCGCGGAGGCGGTCCATGGTGTCGAGGTCGGCGAGCTCGTCGCGCAGCTCGCGCTCCTCGGCCGGGAGCGAGGTGTCGACGGCGCCGGAGAGGATCTGGCGCTGCAGCTCGACGGTCTTCGTCCAGCCGTCCTGCACCAGCGACTCGTCGACGCTCTCGCCGGCGAGCACGGCGAGGAAGTTCTCCATCCGCTCGCGCTGCCAGCCCGGGCGCAGCGAGGCGACCCACTCCGGGTCGGTGGGCCGGTTGTCGCGGACGTCGACGGTGGAGGGGGTGCGCTGGAAGACGATTAGCTCCTGGGCGTCCTCGCCGACGTGCGGGATCACCTGGAGGCCGGTCGCCCCGGTGCCGACGACGGCGACGCGCTTGTCGGCGAGGCCGGTCAGGCCGCCGTCCGGGGTGCCGCCGGTGTAGCCGTAGTCCCAGCGCGAGGTGTGGAAGGTGTGGCCGCGGAAGCTCTCGATACCGGGGATACCGGGGAGCTTCGGCTGGGTGAGGGTACCGGAGGAGGTCACGACGAAGCGCGCGCGGAAGGCGTCGCCGCGGTCGGTTTCCACGAGCCATTCGTCGGCGTCCTCGTCCCAGGTCAGCGCGGTCGCGCGGGTCTGGAAGAGCGTGTCCCGGTAGAGGCCGTAGTGCTCGGCGATCGCGACCGCGTGCCGGCGGATCTCCTCCCCCGGCGCGTAGCGCTCGGACGGGATCGTGCCGACCTCCTCCAGCAGCGGGAGGTAGACGGAGGACTCGATGTCGCAGCGCACGCCCGGGTAGCGGTTCCAGTACCAGGTGCCGCCGACGTCGCCCGCCTCGTCCATCAGGCGCAGCGACTCCACCCCCGCCTCGCGCAGCCGCGACGCGGTGAGCAGACCGCCGAAGCCGGCGCCGATCACGAGCGCCTCGACCCGGTCGGTCACCGGCTCGCGCTCGACGCGCTCCGTGTACGGATCCTTCGCGTAGTAGCCGAACTCCCCCGCGGCACGGCGGTACTGCGTCGCCGCGTCGGGGCGGGCCCGGCGGTCCCGCTCGGCGCGGTACCTCTCGCGGGCGGCCTCGAGGCGGCGCTCGTCGTCGGGGGCCAGGGCATCGGAGGTCAGGATGCTGTCGATCATGCGGGCTCGCTCTCGTCACGCGCATCGGCGCGACGGCGGACCCCGGGACGGGGCGACGGCGGGACTCCCCCGCGGGCGCCGACACGACTCCGGATCGGATTCTTGCTGTCCGATAAGGTTAGCCCGGCACTAAGTAATTGTCCTGGGTATCCGCCGAGTCCTACGGTGGATTCATGGATCCCCGCGCCCGCGCACTCTCGGACATCGAGCGGCTGTCGATCGCGATCACGGTGCGGTCCATTCCCCGCGTGCTCGCCCCGCTGCTGACGACCGACCTCACGATCCAGCAGCTGAAAGCCCTCTCGGTGATCGTCACGACCGAGGAGGGCGCGACCGGCGCGGGCCTCGCGCAGAGCTTCGGCGTCTCGATGCCCTCGATGTCCAAGCTCGTCGACCGCCTCGCCGTGAGCGGTCTGGTCGTCCGCGAGACCGACGCCGCCGACCAGCGCGTCCGCCGCATCCACGCCACCGACCTCGGCCGCGCCGTCGTGCGCGAGCTGATGGCCGCCCGCCCCGAACTCGGCGAGGACGTGCTCTCGCGCCTCTCGCTCGAGGAGCTCGAGGCCCTCGAGACCGGCCTGCGGGCGATCAGCCGCGAGCTGCGCAGCGCCCGCGACTGACCCCCGCGGAGGTCACTGGACCGACCAGCCACCGTCCGAGGCGAGGACCACGCCGTTGACGTTCGCGGAGTCGTCGCTCAGCAGCCAGGTGATCGACGCCGCCATGGTGTCGGCCGCGACCACCGGCGGGATCAGCGCCATGAACGGGCTCAGCCGCTCGCGGGCGAAATCGCTCGACATCGTGCCCTCGATCGCCGTGGCCGTCGGGCCGGGAGCGACCGCGTTGGTGCGGACACCCGAGGGACCGTAGAGGAACGCCGCGGACTTCGTGATGCCGACCACCGCGTGCTTGGACGCCGTGTAGGCGGTGCCGGCGGCGTTGCCGCGCAGCGACGCCTCGGACGCGACGTTGACCACGGAGCCGCGGCCCTGCGCGAGCATCAGCGGGAGCACCGCGCGGCTGAGCGCGAACGTGCCGTCGACGTTCACCGAGAACACCCGGCGCCAGAGGCCGTCCTCCGTCTCGTGCAGCGGCGTCATCCCGTCCATGATCCCGGCGATGTTCGCGAGGCCGTCGACGCGCCCGCCCGCGGCGGCGACGATGGCCTCGATGCCGTCGGCCGCCGTGATGTCGGCGGTGACGGTCACGACCGAGCCCTCGGGCGAGGCGGCCGCGAGCGCCTCGATCCCGGCCGGCACCACGTCGACGGCGATCACACGTCCCCCCTCGCGCACGAGGCGACGGGCCGTCGCCCGTCCGATGCCGGAGCCAGCTCCCGTCACGATCACGGTCCTGCCGGCGAAGCGGCCGGAGCCGTCCGGCGCCTCCTCCTCCGTCTCCTCCGGCGGCACGACGCCACCGTTGGCCTGCTTCACCAGGGTGTCGACGAGTTCCTGCGGGAACGCGCCGCCGCCGAGCTCCACCATCGCGCGGAGCGACAGCTGCCGGGCCGGGCGCAGCGCCTCCTCCGACTGGCCGCCCTGGGCGAGGATCCCGCGGAGGATCGGTCCGCCGACGGCGTCGTCGAGCCACTCCTGCAGGGTGTTCTCCGAGGTGAGGGTCATGCTGTCTCCTTCGATCCGTGTGAGAGTCAATATCGCACATGAGACCAAGTCTCGACCGTGAGCTTTAGGCTGGTCGCATGACCGCCGCTCTCCGTGACCGCACCCGAGTCCTCCTCCGTGCCGAGCTGGCCGGCGCGGTTCTCGCGGTGTTCCTCGAGCGCGGCTACTCCGAGGTGACCGTCGAGGAGGCGGCTCGGGAGGCGGGTGTCTCGCGCGCCACCTTCTTCCGCTACTTCCGAAGCAAGGAGGACGTGGTCGTCGCCGCCGTCGAGCAGCACCGGGTCGACTACGCGGCTGCCGTCCGCGCACTGCCCGCCGACGCGGACCTCTCGGGCTGGGATCTCGTGCGGACCGCGGTCGAGCCGGTGGTCGTCGCGGCAACCCGCGATCCCGACCTCCACCGCGCCCGGCTCCGGCTGATCGCGAGCGAGTTCACCCTGAAGGCGCGCCTCCGTGAGCACCGCGCCGACGGCGCCGTCGCCCTCTCCGACGCCCTCGTCGAGAGGGGGCTAGGCGGCTCCACCGCCCGGGTCCTCGCCGCGGCCGGACTCGCGGCCGTCGACGTGGTGTGGGAGGAGTGGGCCGCGGAGGAGGGCGCCGACTTCCGCGCGATGGTCGACACCGCCTTCACCCACCTGAGCAATGGCGGCTGACGCGGTCCAGGGACTCTCCTCGGACGCCTTTTCCGACGGCCCGCTCCTTGGGCTCGTCTTACTGAACCCGACGAGCTGAGAGGCGGGCCGGCGTCGGGCTTCGCCGACTCGTCACGAGGAGGCGTAGACGACGGGAATCGCCCCATCCGGGCGACGATTAGAGGTCTTCAACCGCTAGCCGGCCCTCCACAACGCAAGTAGGGGAGCACCGGTCGGTGCTCCCCTTTTTGCGTTCCCAGATCGCCGCCTCAGGCGGATTCCTTGCCCGGGCGTTGCGTGTATAGCGGCGGTTGCAGGTCGGGTGGGAACGCGCCCTCGACCGGCGGCTCGTAGGGCAGTGCCTCCCCGATGCGGTTCTCGTCCGTGGAGTCGGCGAATGGTCCGTCCGGGGAGAGTAGGACGCTCATGTGCGGGTCGCAGTGATTGATCCACCACGCGCTCATTCCGGCTTTCGGGTCGGCTCGTGCGGCCTCCCATGCCCGCCACAGGGCCTCGATGCGCTGCTGCGCTTCCTTGGATTCCCACCAGGCCGCCTTCCACCGTGAACCGCCGCCGGAGCCTTGCGCCATGACTCGGCGCCGGTAGGTGCCGATGAGCTGCTTGCGCACGAACTCGTCTGCCGATCCGAAGTGCGTCGTCGGCTGCTCCCCCGCCTCGACATCGACGCTCACCGCCGCGGTGGCAGGCTCGTCGGCGCCGAACGGGTCGTCGTCGTAGCCGCTCATGCGTCAGTCACCGGCGTGAGGTCGTGTCCCTGCTCGGAGGCCAGCGTCGGCGCCGGTGCTGCACCTGGTCGGTGGTTCGCGAGAGAAGCGTAGATCGCGGCGACGAGCGGCTTAGGGCCGTCGAACCACGGCACCGTGCGCAGGATGGCGGCACGGGAGCCGGAGGACATGAGGATCGCCCGCCCGATCTTGCGGCCCTTCTTCGGTGTGGGGAGGTTCGCGAGCTCGGCGATGTCGAGGATCAGTTCTCGCTTCAACGCGCTGGTGGTCGAGCGCACACCCTTGTTCATGCTCGCGGAGGTCGTCTCTCGGTCGTAGGTGCCGATCAGCTCCGACACCATCCGCAGGAAGCCTGTCTCGGAGATTCCGCCGGCGTAGATCTTCGCGTTCGCGGCCGACCAGAGCTTGTCCATGCCCTCTCGCCCGAACACGCTGACGCCCTGGGACCAGGACTGGAACACCGACATGATCGGGATGCCCCGGGAGCCGTAGTGGCTGTAGAGGTCGGGGAGGTCTCGCCAGCGGCAGACGTTCGCGGCCTCATCGAGCACGCCGAGCATCTTGGTCTGCATCCGGACGCCGGGAGAGACGGCCGCCGGCTCCTCCGCAGCCTCGACGGTCGCGGCTGTCAGTGCGAGGACGAGGGAGGGCGCTGCCGGCAATCACGAGCCGGAGGTCGGCCGACGTGACTCCAGCACGTGGACCACGCTTCGGCACGCTGAAACCGCCGAAGCCAGCGAGCCGGACGCGGAACCGCGAGCCGGAGGTCGGCCGGGGTGACCTCCGGCACGTGGAACGCGCCTCGGCACGCGGAAACGGCCGGTTCCAGCGAGCCGGAGGCGGTTTCGCGAGCCGGAGGTGCACCGAAGCTGCGAGCCGGAGGCGCCGCCGCACGCCGCCCGCCGTCAGGCGCCCCGCCGCCCGTAGCGGTCGTAGATGCGGTTGCGGGCCGCCAGCACGGCCGGGGGCAGGCGCTGGGCGTCGGCGATCTCGTAGACGCCGAAGGTGTCGCGCAGGCGGGAGGACGGGTCGACCTCGACGAAGGTGCACCAGGGCAGCCAGTGGTGGTGGCTGCGCAGCGTCTGGCTCGCGAAGTCGCCGCTCTCGTGGCCGAGGCCGGGCATCGCGTAGCCGACGCTGCCGTCGACGTCGGTGGACTGCCGGGTGTTGCGGTGCAGGAACTCCGCGACGTCGCGGTAGTGGTCGTCACCGGTGATCAGGGACAGCCGGTAGTAGCTGTAGGAGCAGGCCGCCATGTACACATCCGCCCCGCCGCCGAGGGTGATGATGCTCTGACCGCTGATCGAGTAGCGGTTGAACGGATGCGCCCAGGGCGCGACCACCGGGAAGGACCAGGCGTAGGTCCAGGTCTCCGTGTAGTCGGCGGCGCGGACGGCGCCCTCCAGCCAGCGGTGCTCCTCGGTCAGGTCGTAGAGCGCGAGGAAGCCGAACAGGCCGTAGATGCCCGCCTCCTTGTCCTGGATGTCGGCGTTGTCGCAGGTGCCGCCGCGGTACTCCAGGGTGCGGTGGATGTTCGCGAACGACCACTCGCCGGCGCGCACCGCGGACTCGCGGTAGCGCGCCTCGCCCGTCACCAGGTGCAGCTGCACGAGGAAGCGGATGACGCTCGGAGTGTTCGAGCGCGAGTCCATCCGCACCGAGCCGTCGGCGTTGTAGGCGCGGTGGAAGCTGCCGTCCTCGTCATGCACCTCGAGCAGCCAGTCGGCGGTCCGCCGGCAGAACTCGAGCCAGGTCGCGCGCTCGTCGCCGAGGCCGCGCAGGTGCAGGTAGGCGTCGAGGATCGCCTCCACGCCGTCGGCGAGCATCCGCAGGTAGTGCGGGTACGGCTCGAAGCCGCCGAGGGAGGGGTTGAAGCACATCCGCGGCGGGCCCGACTCGGGCAGCGCCGTCCGCGCCCAGAAGTCGACGATGCCGACCCCCTGCTCGAACGCCTCGGGCACGCCCTCGCGGTCGCCGTAGCGCAGCAGCTGGTAGCCGATCCCGGGCTGCTGCCCGACGAAGCCGAACTGGAACGAGACGCTCGAGACGTCGAGGTCCGGCAGCTGGCAGGCGAACGGGAGGCCCCAGGCGTCGCCGTAGCGGCGGGTGAGCCGCTGCAGGATCGCCATGCCGTGGTGGAAGTGCCGCTCGTTGTCGACTTCGAACAGGTCGTCGCGGAGGCGGGCGTAGGCGCTGCGCCAGGTGGCGCGCATCATCGACGCGAAGTCGTCGTGGCGGCCGAGGTCGACGGCCACGGCGTAGTGCTGGCGGAAGCCGACCTCGACCGGGTGGTTCACCCGCGTCAGCGCTTTCGGCGCCGCGTCGTAGTCCAGGCCGGAGTAGGGGTTGTCGACCGGGCGCTCGCCGTCGGCGCCGGGGTAGACGTAGTCGATCGAGAGGCCGGCCGGCTCCTCGTCGAGCGGCGTCCGCACGCCGAAGCCGTAGTAGAGGTAGTTCAGCGTCGTGCCCTGCGGGCGGCTCAGGCCGATCGAGCCGACGGTGCAGTCCGGGTCGGTGAAGTTCTCCGAGCGGACCACGTCCAGGCGCGGCAGCGTGACGTCGGCCGCCCAGCGCGAGAGCGCCACGGTCTCGCCGGTGGCGAGGCTCTGCGCGGCGAACAGCGGCAGCGCGTAGTGGGTCTCGGTGCGCCAGAAGTACTCGCTGCCGGGGTCGCGGCCCATCGCGTCGGCCGGGCCGAAGGCGTTGTCGCGGTACCAGGCGCCGGGCGCGAAGCACTCGTAGTCGCGCAGATCGTCGGACCCGGTCAGCCCGAGCGAGATC
Source organism: Rathayibacter sp. VKM Ac-2857 (assembly GCF_013205025.1). Classification (GTDB taxonomy): domain Bacteria; phylum Actinomycetota; class Actinomycetes; order Actinomycetales; family Microbacteriaceae; genus Rathayibacter. The sequence continues at coordinate 1,091,780 of NZ_JABMLE010000002.1, forward strand.
GCCGTCGAGAAGCCGAGGTCGCCGCCGGCCGCGAGCACCTCGACCTCGCGGTGCACGGAGAAGCCGGAGCCGACGACGCGCCAGACGTCGGTGACGGCGAAGGACGAGCCCGAGCGCACGGTGATCGTGCCGGTCGCGGTGAGCGCGCCGTCCGCGATCGAGACGTCGTCGTAGGGCGCGCCGGAGTACTCGCTGATCGCGGTGACGGTCTTGACGGTGACGCGCAGCGGGCGGTCGTTGGCGTAGAGGACGTGCTCGCCGATGAGCACCTCGAGGCCGCCAGCGCGGGCGCGCAGGGTGTAGTCGCCGGAGCGGAGTTCCACGGTGGTTCCTTCCTGGAGGGTCATGTCAGTGCTTCTCGTCGTGCGTGCGGAGGTCGGGTGCGGGCGCGTCGGCCGGCCCCGGCTCGTCCTCGAGCCGCCGCGCGCCCGGATCGAACCGCCGCGAGCCCGGCCGGAACAGCAGCGCCACCCCGCCCTCGACGAGCGCCGCGACGAGCAGCAGGATCGCGAACGGGATCAGCGAGATCTCGGCCCACGCGCCCATCACCGGCATCACCAGGCCGGCCGCCGTGAAGCTGACCGTGCCGAGGATCGCCGTGACGCTGCCCGCCTCGCTCGACGGGCCCTGGAGCGACAGGTACTGCACCGGAGCGAAGCCGAGCGAGCGGCCCGCGAGCGCGAAGGTCAGCGCGCCGACGACCACCAGCAGCGGCTGCGTGCCGCTGAGGGCGAGCACCGCGACCACCACGGCGCCGACACCCGTCACGATCGCCGACGCGAACATCGCGAACCGGGGCCCGAACCGCGGCACGATCACCCGGCCCGTCGTCTGCCCGACCGCGATCGTGACGAGCGAGGTGACCAGGAACAGCAGCCCGTAGAGGTCCGGCCCGACCGCGTAGACGTTGGTGTAGAGGAACGGCGCGGTCGCGAGGTAGGCGAAGCCGACCGACCAGCCGGCGGCCGAGGCGGCGGCGAGCGCCAGCACCCGTGGCCGCCTCAGCATCCCGAACGAGTTCCGCAGCGACGGTCCGAGTCCGCCCTGGTGCCGCCGCTCGCGGGGCAGCGTCTCGGGCAGCACCAGCAGCGCGATGACGGTGGCGAGCGCTCCCCAGGCGGCGACCGCGAGGAAGGAGCCGCGCCAGTCGATCACCTTGGTCAGCTGCGCGCCGACGGAGGGCACCAGGATCGGGAAGACCGAGACGATCACGGCGAGGTTCGCGAGCATCGTCACGAGCCGCTTGCCGCTGTAGAGGTCGCGGACGATCGCGGTGACGACCACTCCGGCCGCGGTGCAGGCGGCGCCCTGGACGAAGCGGGCCGAGAGCAGCACCGCCGTGTCCGAGGTCAGCGCCGCGACGAGGCTCGCCGCGATGTGCAGCGCCGCCGAGACGCCGAGCGGCCACTTGCGGCCGACCGCGTCGCTGAGCGGACCGGAGATCAGCTGGCCGGCCGCGAAGCCGAAGGTCGCGCCGGTGACCACCAGCTGGGCGGTCGCGACCGAGACGCCGAGGTCGTCCTGCAGCGTCGGCAGGAAGGGCAGCACCAGGTCGATGGTGAGCGGCCCGAAGCCGACCAGCATCGCGAAGATCGGCAGCAGCAGCCGGCCGCGGGGCATCGCCCGGGTGGCGGAAGCGGCGGTGGTGGAGGCGGTCATGAGCGCGGAGCGCAGGTCACGGAGGGGGTCCTGTCCATCAGCTCCCGGCCGAGACCGGGAAGTAGAGCGAGAAGGGTTCGTCGACGACCTCGTGCAGAGGCCGGAAGCGGATGGCGGCGGGCTGGCCGAGGGTGCGGTAGCCGCGGAGCCACTGGGTCCACTGCCGCTCGTTGTCGGGGGCGAGCAGGGCGGGGGCGTCCTCGAGGCGGCCGCGGAGGCTCACCTCGCGGTCGACGAGGCCGGCCAGCACGACCGGCCCCTCGACGAACGCGACGGTGCCGGGCTCGTCCGGGATCGGCACCGCGCGGATCTCCGTGCCGAAGGCGAGGTCGACGACGGTGCGGCCGCCGGGGTGCGTCAGCAGGAGCTCGCCGTCGAGGCGCTCGACGTGTGCGCTGTCGCCCGCGACGCCCGGCTCGCCGACGGTCCACTCCGGCACCCGGATCCGCACCTCCAGCGCGACCCCCTCCGCCGACTCCACCGAGACCCGGATCCGCGAGGCGGAGGGCCGGTGCGCGTCGCCCGCCTCCCCCGCGTTCGCATCGGGCCCGACGTAGCCGGCGTTGTCGAGCACCTCGACCCGCACGGCCACCTCGCCCGCCGCGGTCGCCACGCAGACACTCGCGTCGACGTGCTGCGCGATCGTCAGCTCGGCGTCGCCACCGCGGTAGAAGACGAGACCGGAGTGGCGGGTGTGCGCCTGCACCAGCGTGCCGTGGCAGCACCAGAAGTCCTCGGTCGGGCTGCCCCAGTCCTTGCGTGCGCCGCCCTCCAGCGGGAGGAAGTAGGCGACCATCCCGGTCCTCGGGTTCTGCTGGGCGAGCAGGCCGTTCCAGAGGTTCCGCTCGATGTAGTCGGCGTAGGCGAGGTCGCCGGTCCAGCGCAGCAGCACATCGGCCAGCCGGATCATGTTGTAGACCGTGCAGTGCTCCTGCGTCTTCTCGCCGCGGCGGGCGGCGAACTCGAACGGCGGCGTCCAGATCTCGCCCGAGGTCTGGCCGCCGGTGCAGAAGGTGCCGCGGAGGACGACCGCCTGCTCCCAGTAGGCCTCGACGATCCGCCGCCAGCGCTCGTCGCCGGTGACCTCGTGGGCGCGGGCGGCGCCGAGCACCTCGGGGATCGTGGTGTTGGCGTGCATGTTGGTCAGCACGTCGCGGCCCTCGAGCAGACCCTCGAAGAGCGAGCAGCGGTCGTAGCGCTCGAGCAGCTCGGCGTAGACGGGGTCGCCGGTGATCGCGAGGAGGTCGGCCCAGACCTCGAGCATGCCGCCGGTCTCGACCTCGAGGATCTCCTGGAACGCGTCGTCGTCGAAGCCGCGGACCCACTCCAGCAGCGGGGTCGTCGCGTCCCGGGCCATCCGGAGCGCCCGCTCGTCGCCGAGGTCGAGGTGCAGGTCGACCAGGCCCATCAGCAGCTTGTGCATCGCGTACTGCGGCGCCCAGATCGGGCGACCGGTCGCGAGGCGGTCGAGGTAGCCGCGCGGGATCGCCCAGATCCAGCCGCCGCCGTTCTCCTCCTGGCAGCGCTCGAGGCCGTCGAGCACGGAGTCGATCCGGACGCGGAGCAGCGGGTCGCCGGTGACCGCGACCTCGCGCGCCGCGGCCGAGAGCCAGTGGCCGAGGAAGTGGCCGCGCAGCTGCGAGCCGGGCGTCTCCCAGCCCCAGTGCCGGTCGAGACCGCGGGCCTCGCGCGACTCCTGGGACGGGTGCAGGTGCCAGCCCTGGTCGCCGATCCCGGCCTCGATGCGGAAGTTCTGCAGCAGCCCCTCGTCGGTCAGCGAGAGCAGGTAGTCGCGGTTGAGCCGCCGCCGGGCGTCGAGCACCCCGCGCTCCAGGCGGGTCTCGTGCGGGGCCGGGTGGGTCAGCGGCATGGGTGCTCCTCGTCGTCGAGTGGGTGGGGTGTGCGGACCGGCGCCCGGCGGAGGGAGGCGGTGGTCGAGATCGATCTCTCACTGTACTCAGACCAGGATCGACGGTAGGAATGTCATCATGCAATCCCCGAGAGTGATCCATCTCGTCGCCGATGACGTGTCCGCCCTCCTCACTCAGTCGGGAGGCGACCTGCCCGTGCTGCTGCACTGGGGTCCGCGGATCGACGCGAGCGACGACGACCTCGCCGGTTTCGCAAGAACCCCCGAGAGGACGGGGATGGACGGCGGTTCGGACGTGCCCTACGAGCCCGGGATCCTTCCCGCGCACACCTTCGGCTGGGCCGGCCTGCCCGGTCTCCGGGTGCACCGCGAGGGCGCCGGCTGGTCGCCGCGGCTCACCGTGGACGCCGTCTCGGTGGACGGCGAGGCCCTCGCGGAGGGCGCCGTCGTGCAGCCCGGGAGCGCCGCCGTGACGGTCGAGGCGCAGGACGCGCAGGCCGGAATCGGGGTCGTCCTGGAGATCGTTCTCTCGCCCGCCGGCCTCCTCCGGACCCGCGTCTCCGTCCGCAACGACGGCGCCGGGAGCCTCGAGGTGATCGGCGTCGACCCCGCCCTCCGGATCCCCACCGAGGCCCGCGAGATCCTGGACTTCTCCGGCCGCTGGGGCACCGAGAAGATCCCGCAGCGCCACCCCGTCGTCACCGGCAGCCACTCGCGCTCCTCGCGGCGCGGCCGCACGGGCCTGGACGCGACGACGGTCGTCGCGATCGGCACCCCCGGCTTCGACGCGGCCGACGGCCGGGTCTGGCTCTGCCACGTCGGCATCGGCGGCAACCACGAGCACGCCGTCGAGCGCGGCGACGGCTGGCTCGCCTTCCGCGGCGGCGAGCTGCTCCTGCCCGGCGAGGTCCGCCTCGCGAGCGGCGAGAGCTACTCCTCCCCCTGGATCTCCGGCAGCTTCGGCCACGGCCTCGACGCCGCGGCGGCCCGCTTCCACGCCCACCTCCGCGGGCGCTCCCGCTCCTCGCTCCGCCCGCGCCCGGTCACCCTCAACGTCTGGGAGGCGGTCTACTTCGAGCAGGACTTCGCGACCCTCGCCGAGCTCGCCGACCGCGCCGCCGCCCTCGGGGTCGAGCGCTACGTGCTCGACGACGGCTGGTTCCTCGGCCGCAGCGACGACCGCGCGGGCCTCGGCGACTGGACGCCCGACCCCGTCTCCTGGCCGGACGGCCTCCTCCCCCTGGCCGAGCACGTCCGCGGCCGGGGCATGGAGTTCGGCCTCTGGGTCGAGCCCGAGATGATCAACGAGGACTCCGACCTCGCCCGCGCGCACCCCGACTGGATCCTGCGCGCCCGGGAGGAGCTGCCGCCGCAGTTCCGCTTCCAGCAGGTACTCGACCTGACCAATCCGGACGCGTTCGCGCACCTCCTCGGCGTGCTCGACGGGCTGGTCGCCGACCTCGGCGTCGCGTACCTGAAGTGGGACCACAACCGCGATCTGATCGACGCCGGGCACCCCGCCACCGGCACAGCCGCCGTGCACGAGCAGACGCTCGCGCTCTACCGGCTGATCGACGAGCTGCGCGAGCGGCACCCGGAGCTCGAGATCGAGAGCTGCGCCTCCGGCGGCGGCCGCGTCGACCTCGGGATCCTCGAGCGCACCGACCGCGTGCACACCTCCGACAACCAGGACCCGCTGGACCGCTCCAGGATGCTGCGCTGGACCGGGCTGCTCGTGCCGCCGGAGATGCTCGGCTCGCACGTCGCCTCGCCGGTCAACTCCGTCACCGGCCGCACCAGCGACCTGCACACCCGCTGCGCGATCGCCTTCCTCGGCCACTTCGGCATCGAGTGGGACCTCCGCGAGCTGGACGCCGAGGAGGAACCGGTGCTGGCCGGCTGGATCGCGGCGTACCGCGAGCACCGCGGGCTCATCGCCACCGGGCGGGTCGTCGGCAGTGGCGACTCCGACCCCGACGCACCGTCGCTGCGCGGTGTCGTCGCGACCGACGGCTCCGAGGCGCTCTACACCTTGGTCACGCCGTCACTGACGGCGGACTCGCGCCGCCGCGTCCGCCTCCCGGGCCTGGACCCGCGGGCCCGCTACCGCGTCGAGGCCGCGCGCCCCGGCTCGCTCGGCCCGCCCTGGCAGAGCCCGCGCTGGCTGGAGGCGACCGTGCCGCTCGACTCCGACGCCCCGGCCCCCGCCTACTCGGGGAGCCTGCTGGGCGAGGCGGGCCTGGACCTGCCGACCTTCCACGCCGACCGCGCGATCGTCCTGCGGCTCGTCCGCGTCGACGCGTGAGCACCGCCACGTGAGCGCCGCCGCCCCGACCACTGCCGACTCGCCCGCCACCACCCTGGAGCACCCCGTGAACACCACCGTCACCGTCGACCTCGACCGGCCCGGCGCCACCATCAGCAAGCACGTCTACGGCCACTTCGCCGAGCACCTCGGCCGCTGCATCTACGACGGCTTCTGGGTCGGCGAGGACTCGCCCGTCCCGAACGCCGGCGGGATCCGCCTGGACGTCGTCGAGGCCCTGCGCGCCCTCGACATCCCCAACCTCCGCTGGCCCGGCGGCTGCTTCGCCGACCGCTACCACTGGACCAACGGCATCGGCCCGCGCGAGGAGCGCCCCGGCCTGATCAACACCCAGTGGGGCGGGGTCGCCGAGGACAACTCCTTCGGCACCCACGAGTTCATGGCGCTCTGCGAGCTGCTCGGCGCCGACGCCTACATCTCCGGCAACATCGGCTCCGGCACCGTGCAGGAGATGGCGGACTGGGTCGAGTACCTCACCGGCTCCGGGAAGTCGCCGATGGCGGACCTCCGCCGCTCGCACGGCCGCGAGGAGCCGTGGACCGTCCGCTACTGGGGCCTGGGCAACGAGACCTGGGGCTGCGGCGGCAACATGCGCGCCGGCGCCTACGCCGACCTCGCCCGCCAGTTCGGCACCTTCGTGCAGAGCGGCAACGACGTGCCGCTGCACCGCATCGCGGCCGGCGCCGACGGCGCGGACACGCACTGGACGCAGACCCTGATGGAGGTGATCCCCGAGATCGAGGGGCACCCCTTCTCCTCCGTGCCGTGGGAGTCGGTCTCGGTGCACTACTACACGATCGGCGGCAGCTGGCACGCGAAGGGCAGCGCCACCGACTTCGACGCGGACACCTACTGGAGCACCATCGTCGCCGCGCAGGGCATCGAGGAGCTGCTGCGCTCGCACGCCGCCGTGATGGACGTGCACGACCCCGAGAAGAAGTACGGGATGGTGCTCGACGAGTGGGGCACCTGGTGGGACGTGGAGCCGGGCACGCACCCGGGCTTCCTCTTCCAGCAGAACACCATCCGCGACGCGATGGTCGCCGGGATCCACTTCGACGTCTTCCACGCCTTCGCCGACCGGCTCTCGATGGCGAACATCGCGCAGACCGTCAACGTGCTGCAGGCGATGCTGCTGACCGACCCCGACGGCGGCGAGATGGTGCGCACCCCCACGTACCACGTGTTCGAGATGAACAAGGGGCACCAGGACGCGACGGTGCTGCCGACCACGGTCGCCGGGCCGACCCACGCGGTCGACGGGCGCGAGATCGCGCTGGCCTCCGCCTCCGCCTCGGTGAAGGACGGGCGCGTGCTGGTCTCGATGACCAACGTCGACCTGGACGAGCCGCTGGAGATCGAGCTGTCCTTCCGCGGCGGTGCCGTGACCGGAGCGACGGGGCGGCTCCTCACCGCCGACTCGCCCCAGGCGCACAACCGGCCGGGCGACGCCGACGCGGTCAGCCCGATCGCGCTCGAGGGGCTGGAGACCACGGCGACGGGGCTGCGGGTGACGCTGCCGCCGCACTCCTTCGCGACGGTGTCGCTGGAGCTGGCCGGGGAGGCGGCGGGCTCGCTCGTGGCAGGGTCGGACGTGGCAGGGTCGAAGGCATGATCGCCGCACGCACCGAGGCCGCCCGCCGCCCGCCGATGGGCTGGAACAGCTGGGACTGCTTCGGCTCCTCCGTCACCGAGGACGAGGTGCTCGCCAACGCCGAGTACCTCGCCGAGCACCTGCTGCCGCACGGCTGGGACACGGTCGTCGTCGACATCCAGTGGTACGAGCCGGACCCCGGCACGAGCGACTACCAGGAGGTGTCGGAGCCGGTCCTTGACGACTGGGGTCGGCCGCAGCCCGCGGTGGGGCGCTTCCCCTCCGCTGCGACCGGAGGCTTCACCGCGCTGGCCGCGCGCGTGCACGCCCTCGGGCTGCGCTTCGGCGTGCACCTGATGCGCGGCGTGCCCCGCCGGGCGGCCGAGCTCGGGCTGCCGGTGCTCGGCTCCGACGCGACCTGCGCCGACATCGCCGACCGCGGCAACGTCTGCCCCTGGAACCCGGACAACTACGGCGTCGACATGACGGTGCCGGGCGCGCAGCAGTACTACGACTCGGTGATGGCGCAGCTGGCCTCGTGGGGCGTCGACTTCGTCAAGCTCGACGACGTCCTCTACCCGCCGATCCAGGCCGACGAGATCGCCGCGCTCTCCCGCGCGATCGACGCGACCGGCCGGCCGATGGTGCTGAGCCTCTCGCCGGGCAAGCAGCTCTCGCTGGAGAACCTGGACCTGCTGCGCGACACCGCGCAGATGTGGCGGATCTCGGACGACTTCTGGGACGACTGGGGGCACCTGCAGGAGCAGTTCCAGCGCGCCGCGCGCTGGGCGCCGCACCAGCGCCCCGGTGCCTGGGCCGACGCCGACATGCTGCCGCTCGGCCGGATCGGAGTGCGGGCGCACGTGGGCGAGGACCGCCTCTCGCGGTTCACCCCCGCCGAGCAGCGCACGCTGGTGACGCTCTGGTGCCTGCTGCGGTCGCCGCTGATGATGGGCGGGCACCTGCCGGACACCCCGCCCGAGACGCTCGCGCTGCTGAGGACGACGACGTCCTCGCACTGCTGTCCAGCGAGGGCAGCCGCGAGATCGTCCGCGACGGCGACCTCGTCGTCTGGAGCGCCTGGCAGGGCGACGTGCAGTGGCGCGGCGTCTTCTGGCTCGGCGACGCCCCGCGCGAGTACTCCGCGCACCTCGCCGACCTCGGCTGCACCGGCACCCCCGTCGACGTCTGGACGGGCGAGCCCCTCCCCGTCGCCGACGGCGCCGTCGCCCTGACCCTCGAGCCCCACGGCGCCCACCTGCTCCGCTTCGCCTGACCCGCCGGCCCGCCCGCCCACTCCTCGTTCTCGGGAGAAGCGGGGCGCGGCGCTGCCCATGCTGATCGAGTAGCGACCGCAGGGCGCGTATCGAGATCCACCGTCACCGAGACGCCGGGTCTCGATACGCCGCTCCGCGGCTACTCGACCAGCAACAAGGGAGCCGCTGCGCGGCTGCTCGGCCGGCGTGAGGGGCCGCTCCGCGGCTGTTCCATCAGCAGGAGCAGGGCGCCGCTGCGCGGCTCCACGACCTCCATGGCAGCTCGCGCGCACTCCCCGATGATTCGACCAGCACCCGAAGGGCACGGATCGAGTGCGACCTCACGCCGGAAAGTCCTCGCTCAACCACGGTGTGAGGATTTCCACACAGAGCCCGACTGTGCACTTTTCCTCACAGAAGCGTATTGTGAGGAAATACCCACAGCTGAAGTGCGACACGACTCGCACTCGAGACCTCAGGAGGAGCCGTGCCGACCATCAAGGCTCGCAAGGCGAGCGATCTCGCCTCGATCGTCCGCGCTGTTCGCGAGGAGTCCGGCCTGAGCCAGACCGAGCTCGCAGAGCGAATCGGCCTGTCGCGCGAATACGTCGTGAACCTGGAGACCGGGCAGCCGACGCTCTACGCGCGAAGACTGTTCCGCATCATGCACGAGCTCGGTATCGCCGTCTCCCTCGAGTACCGAGACTCCGCTCGTGATGACGACGGCGTCACCGCTTCGAACAAGCACAAGTGATCTTGGCGAGGATCGACGTCGGGCGACTTCGAACACGTGGGTCTCGATACGCCGCTCCGCGGCTACTCGACCAGCAAAGAGGGGCACCGCTCCGCACCTCCTCGAACGCAACCGACCAGCGCCGGCGCATCAGGCTGATCGAGTAGCGCCCGCAGGGCGCGTATCGAGATCCGGCGTCACCGGGAGGGTGGGTCTCGATACGCCGCTCCGCGGCTACTCGACCAGCATGGGGGGCCGCTCCGCGACTACTCGACCAGCATGCGGGTCCGCTCCGCGGCTACTCGACCAGCGAAAAGGGAGCCGTTGTGCGGATAGTCGACCAGCATGCGGGAGCCGCTGCGCGGCTGCTCGGCCGGCATGCGGGGCCGCTGCGCGGCCGCTCGACCGGCGTGCTGCCGCGAGTGCGCAGAAGTTGCGGTAGTCGAGCGCGACTACCGCAACTTTCGCGTTCTGGGGGCGGGTCAGGACTCCGTGTCGGTGAGGGCGTCGAGGCGGGCGACGTCGTCGGCGGAGAGGTCGAAGTCGACCTGGGCGTTCTCGCGGATGCGCGAGGGGGTCGTCGACTTCGGCAGCGGCAGCACGTCCTTCTCGAGGAGGTAGCGGATGCAGAGCTGCGCCACGGAGACGCCGTTCGCCTTCGCGATGTCGGCGAGGTCGGAGTTCTCCAGCAGGCCGCCGGTCGCCAGCGGCGAGTAGCCCTCGACGAGGATGCCGTTGGTGCGGCAGTAGTCGGTCGTCTCGTCCTGGGTGTTGCCGACGAACCAGCGGATCTGGTTCGCGTGCGGCTTCACGTCGGTCGCCGCGATCAGCGACTCCAGGTCGTCGACCGAGAAGTTGGAGACGCCGATGGCGCGGGCGCGGCCGGAGTCGTAGATCTCCTCCATCGCCTTCCAGGCCGCGATGTTGCCGTCGCGGTGGTCCGAGCCCATGTCCGACCACGGCCACGGCGCGTGGATCAGGTACAGGTCGACGTGCTCGAGCTCGAGCGCCGCCATCGTCGTCTCGAAGCTGTCCTTCGCACCGGCGTGGTCCTTGACCTCGGCGGGCAGCTTCGTGGTGATGAAGACCTCGTCACGCGGGATCCCGCTGTCTCGCAGGGCCCGGCCGACGCTCGCCTCGTTGCCGTAGCCGCGGGCGGTGTCGATGTGGCGGTAGCCGGCCTCGAGCGCTGTGGTCACCGCGTCGTAGGCGTCGGCGCCGTCCTCGATCTGCCAGGTGCCGAAGCCGATCTTCGGGATCTCGACCCCGTTGGACAGGGTGAAGGTGTCGGTCAGTGCAGGCATGTCTCTCCTCGAGAAGTCCGGCCCCGCGCGCGTCCTCGCGCCGGGGGTGCTGCTGTTCACGGTAGGCGCGCGGGGCGCGGCGCGCAGGCCCCTTGCGGACCCGCCTCCTGCTGATCGAGTAGCGCTCGACGGGCGCGTATCGAGATCCGCCGTCGCCGGGGACGTGGGTCTCGATACGCCGCTGCGCGGCTACTCGACCAGCATGAAGGACAGGAAGGAGGCGCCGCTCCGCCCCATGCTGATCGAGTAGCCCGCGGAGCGGGCGTATCGAGATCCACCGGCGTCAGAAGGCGAGTCTGCAGGCCCGTCCTACTGGGGACGGTGGGTCTCGATACGCCGCTGCGCGGCTACTCGACCAGCATGGTGGGGGGGGCGGGTCAGCCCCGGGTCACCGACCACGGGGTGCGGAGGGCGCGCTCGGCGAGCACGCGGCGCGCGCCCGTCAGCGCGACGTCGGCGGTCTGCGCGGCGGCGGCCGCGGACGGCCCGGCGATCAGGCGCAGCGGGCCCGGGTCCACGCTGAGCGCGCCGTCCTCGCCGGTCGCCGCGAGCCGCGCCGCCTCGACGCGGAAGTGCACGGTCAGCGACTCCCCCGCGGCGATCGGCACGCGCGCGTAGCCGAGCAGCTGCACGGCCGGCCGCACCACGGGCGCGGTCGGGTACGCGGCGTACAGCTGCACCACCTCGACGGAGTCCTCCCCGCTGTTGCGGATGGTCACCGCGGCATCGAGCGCCCCGTCCACCGCCAGCGCGGCCGGCGCCGTCAGCGCCTCGTAGGTGATCGCGCCCCGCGTCAGCCCGAAGCCGAACGGGTGCAGCGGCGTGTTGTCGAGCGCCGTGATGCCCGGATTCGACAGCCCGAGCGACGGCTGCAGGTAGGTCGTCGACGCCGACGGGAGCCGCGGGATCTGCACGGGCAGGCGCCCGGTCGGCGAGACCCGCCCCGAGAGCACGCCGGCGACCGCGGCCGCCCCGTCCGCCCCGGGGAAGAACGCCTGCACGATCCCGCGCGCCGCTCCGTAGGCGCCGAGCGCGTAGGGCCGGCCCGAGAGCACGACGAGCACGGTCGGCACGCCGGTCGCGAGCACCGCCGCGACCAGCTCGTCCTGCGCACCCGGCAGCCGCAGGTCGGCGGCGTCGCAGCCCTCGCCCGAGGTGCCGTCGCCGAACAGCCCGGCCACGTCGCCGACGACGACCACGGCCGCGTCGCTCGAGCGCGCCGTCGCGACGGCTTCGGCGATCGAGGAGGTGTCCGCGGAGGTGATCGACCCGCCGGCCGCGAAGCGCACCCGCTCCTCGCCGAGCTCGGCGCGCAGGGCGCTCAGCACGGTCGGGATCGCGATCCCGAGGTCGTGCCCCGGGTGCTTCGAGAGCACGTGGTTCGGGAAGGCGTAGCAGCCGACGAGGCTGCGGAACTGGTCCGCCGCCGGGCCGACCACGGCGACCGTGCCCGCGGCGAGCAGCCCGGTCACGTCGTCGTCGCGCAGCAGCACGACCGACTCCTCCGCGATCCGGAGCGAGATCGCCCGGTTGCGCGCGCTGTCGAGGTCCACCGACTCGGCCCCCTCGGGCACGAGCGGCCCGCCGTCGAGCAGCCCGGCCTCGAACTTGTGCCGCAGGTGCCGCTCGACCGAGCGGTCGAGGTCGCGCTCGTCGACGACGCCCTCGCGGATGAGCCGCGGCAGCTCGCCGTAGGCCGCGGTCTGCGGCAGCTCGACGTCCACGCCGGCGCGGATCGCCAGCCGCCCCGCGTCGGCGGTGTCGACCGCGACGTGGTGCATCGCCTGGAGGAACGGCACGGCCCAGTAGTCGGCCACGACCGTCCCCTCGAAGCCCCACTTCTCGCGCAGGATCGTGGTCAGCAGGTGCCGGCTCGCGCTGCTGGGCACGCCGTCGATGTCGGTGTACGAGGTCATCACGCTGCGCGCGCCGCCGTGCCGCAGCGCGGCCTCGAACGGCGGCAGCACGGTGTCCGCGATCTCGCGCGGCCCCATGCTGACGGGAGCGTGGTTGCGGGCGCCGCGGGAGGCCGCGTAGCCGGCGAAGTGCTTGAGCGTCGCGATGACGCCGGTCGACTCGAGCCCGGCCACGTACGCCGTGCCGAGCTGCGAGACCAGGTACGGGTCCTCGCCGAGAGTCTCCTCCACACGGCCCCAGCGGTAGTCCTTCACCACGTCGACCACGGGCGCGAGCCCCTGGTGGATGCCGAGGGCGCGCATGTCGGAGCCGATCGCCTCCGCCATCTCGCCGACGAGGTCCTCGTCGAAGGTGGCCGCCCAGGCGAGCGGCGTCGGGAAGGCGGTCGCGCCGTACGCGGCGAGCCCGGTCAGGCACTCCTCGTGCGCGATCGCCGGGATGCCCAGGCGCTGCGAGCCGACGACCCGCTCCTGCAGCTCGCGCAGCCGGCGCACCCCCTCCGGCACCGAGACGGGCTCGGTGCCGAAGACGCGGGTGAGCTGGCCGAGACCGCCGGCGAACGGATCCGCCGCGGTCTCGGGTCCGCCCTCGAGCTTCGGCGCGAAGTCGTCGGCGGAGTCGGTGAGCCAGACGGAGCCGAGCTGGGCCGCCTTCTCCTCGAGCGTGAGCTCGGCGGTGAGGAGGCGGGCCCGCTCGCCCGCGGAGAGCGAGCGGTCCCGCCAGCCGCCGTGCTCGACGCTCTCGCCGGCCGTGCCGCCGCTCTCGCCGCTCCGGTCGTCGCGGGGCTCGCCGGCCCGGTCGGAGGGGACGAGCGTGGTGGAGGCGTCGCGCATCAGCCCTTGAACGCCCCGTCCATGATCCCGGACACCATGCGGCGGCCGACGAAGAAGAACGCGATCAGCAGCGGCAGCGTGGCCATGAACGAGCCGCCCATCGCCAGCGCGACGTCGATCGAGCGGTTGGCCTGCAGCTGCTTCAGCGCGATCTGCACCGTGAACAGCTCCGGCGACTTCAGCACGATGAACGGCCACATGAAGTCGTTCCAGACCGCCGTGAAGGTGATCAGTCCGAGCACGAACGCCGCCGGGCGGACCACCGGGAAGGCGATGCGCCAGAACAGCTGCCAGGAGTTGGCGCCGTCGATGCGGGCCGCCTGGATCAGCTCGTCGCTGACCGTGGTGGACATGTGCTGGCGCATCCAGAAGATGCCGAAGGCGCTGGCCAGACCCGGGACGATGATCGCCTGCAGGGTGTCGACCCAGTCGAGGGCCGAGACGATCAGGTACTGCGGGATGATGCTCAGCTGCGCCGGCACCGTCATGGTCAGCAGCACGATCAGGAACAGCACGTTGCGGCCCGGGAACTGCAGCTTCGCGAAGGCGAAGCCGGCCATCGCGCAGAGGATCGCGGAGAGGACCGCGATGCTCAGCGAGACGATCAGCGAGTTGAACAGCGACGCGACGAACGGCACGGTGTCGAACACCTTCTCCGCGATCGCGAAGAAGTTCGTGCCCGGGTACAGGCGCGGCGGGATCGACGTGACGGCGGTCGCTCCGACCGACGCGATGACGAACATGTAATAGAGAGGGAACACCGAGACGAGCACGGCGACGACGAGGAAGACGTACGTCGGCCAGCCGACTCCGCCGCCCTTGCCGCGGCGCTTCGGGAGCACCTTCGGAGTGGTGCCGGTGGCCACGGCGCGGGCCTGCGGCAGGGCCTGATCGATCACATCGGACATCAGACGGCCGCCTTCCGGGTGCGGGTGGACAGGTAGAAGTTGATCAGCGAGACGACCACGACGATCACGAACAGCACGACGCCGATGGCGGAGCCGTAGCCGAACTTGAACTGGCCGAAGCCCTGCTCGTAGAGGAACAGCGCGAGCGTCTGGCACTGCCGGCCGGCCCCGCAGGTGAGGCCCGATTCGGGAGCCACCAGGAGCGCCTCGGTGAAGATCTGCAGACCGCCGATGGTCGACATGATCACGGTGAAGACGATGATCGGGCGCAGCGCCGGGATGGTGAGGTGGCGGAACTGCTGCCAGCTCGAGGCGCCGTCGACCGAGGCGGCCTCGAACATCTCGCGCGGGAGCGACTGGAGCCCCGCCAGATAGAGGAGCGTGTTGTAGCCGAACCAGCGCCAGAAGACCATCGTCGAGATGACGATCCAGGAGCCGTAGTTGGTGGCCAGGAAGTTGATCGAGGGCAGTCCGAAGATGCCGAGGAACCAGTTGATCAGGCCGAAGTTCTTGTCGAAGATCTGCGCGAAGACGATCGCGGTCGCCGCGACGGAGGTGATGTAGGGCACCAGCAGCGCCATGCGCCAGAAGTTCGCCCAGCGCAGTCGCGCGTGGTTGAGCAGGTGCGCCAGGAAGAGCGCGAAGAGCAGCTGCGGCACCGTCGAGATGATGAAGATGCCGAAGGTGTTGACCAGGGCGTTCCAGAACCGGCTGTCCGCGAAGAGCTGCTGGAAGTTCGCGAGGCCGACGAAGGTCTGCTCGCCGATCGGGTTCCAGTCGAAGAGCGAGACGTAGAACGTGAAGAGCAGCGGGAAGAGCCCGAAGACGATGAAGATGAGGAAGAAGGGCGCGACGTACGCGTAGGGGGCGATCCGCTCCGAGAGGGAGTTGCGGATCTTCGCGGCCTTCTGGACCGGGACACTGGGCTGCTTGCGCTGCTTGGGGGGACGTATGGCTGTCGCCGTTGACACGTGGGTTACCTCCGTCGAAGGGGCGGCCCGGCGCACGAGGCGCCGGGCCGCTCGGGTGGGTGGGGCGATCAGCCGCCGATGGCCTGCTTGGCCGTGTCGAGGGCCGTCGTCCACGCCTTGTCGGAGGTGACGTTGCCCGCCTCCAGCTCGACGAGGGTGTTCAGCAGGGCGCCGTTGATCGGCGTCGTGTCAGGACCGTTGTAGAAGGAGGGGAACTGCTCGACCGAGGTGGCCATGACCTCGCCGATCTTCGAGTCGCCGAAGAACGGGTCGGTGTAGTTGCGGACCTCGTCGCTCGCGACCGCCTCGGTGGCGGCGGGCAGGGTGCCCGAGGCCGCGAAGTGGTCGGTCTGGCCCTCGGCGGACATCATCGTCTCGATGTACTGCCAGGCGGCCTCGGGGTGCTCGGCGCGGGCCGGGATGGCGATGACGCTGCCGCCCCAGTTGCCGCCGACGCCGGGGACGCTCGTGACGCGCCAGTCGCCCGCGGTGTCGGGGGCGTCGGTCTTGATTCCGGCGAGGATCCACGACGGCGCGATGGTCACGGCGAAGGCGCCGTTGGCGCGGCCGGGGGCCCAGCCCGAGGACCAGGCGGCGATGCCGGCGCTGATGCCCGCGTCCTTGGTGTCCACGGCGACCTGGAACGCGTCCTTCACCTGCGGGTTGGTGTCGTAGACGAGCTCGCCGTCGGGCGAGTAGTACTTCTCGGAGACCTGGTTGACGGTCGAGAAGAAGACGCTGGTCTCGATGTTGTCGATGAACGGCTTGCCGGTGGCCTCGGTGTACTTCTCGCCCATGGCGATGAAGGACGGCCAGTCCTTCCACATCTCGGCGACCTCGGCCGGGTCGGTCGGCAGGCCGGCGGCCTCGAAGAGGTCGGCGCGGTAGGCGAAGCCGAGTCCGCCGACGTCGGTGGGCACGCCCACGACGGAGCCGTCGTCGGCGGTCGCCGCGGAGGCGGCCCACGGGAGGTAGGCGGAGGCCACGTCGTCGCCGCCGAGGGTGCGCAGGTCGAGGAAGTTCGAGCTGTTGGCGACGAACTGGGGCAGGTCGTCGTTCTGGATCATGACCAGGTCGGGCACCTTGCCGCCGGCGAGCGCCGCGGTGAGGGCGGTCGCGGTCTCGGTGGTGCTGCCGACCTCGGAGAGCTTGATCTTCGCGTCGGGCATCTTGGCGAGGTACTCGTCGACGCTGTCCTTGGCGTTGATGCCGGTGAAGGACCAGAAGGTCGCTTCGGCGTTCGGGTCGTCGGACGCGCCGCCGCCACTGCCGGATGAGCATCCGGTGAGGGCGAGGGCCACGGCGGCGGCTGCTGCGGCGACGGCCGTCAGTCTTCTGTTCACGATTGTTCCTCTTCGTCGGGGATTCGCGGTGGGCGGTCTCGCGGTGGAGACCCAGGGGGCAGAGAACGATCTCTTGGACGCCAAGGTAGCTCGCCTTCCACACTCGTGCAAGCGCGATCTTCGAGTCGTTATCGCAGCGTGAGATATCGATCTCCCCTAGTATTCAGAAGAACTTTCGCAAATCGGACCGCTTCGGCCCAGGGGGAGGCGTCCCCGTGGGACTCTGGAGATCGAGCACCCGGCGCCCCGGCCCGCTCCCCTCCTCGTTCAGAAGGATGCAGCCATGACCCGACCCACGCTCGTGGACGTCGCCCTGGCCGCGGGCGTGTCCCGCGCCACCGCCGCCCGGGTCCTCGCGGGCGGCACGAACGTCGACGTCCGCATGTCGGCCGCCGTCGAGCACGCCGCCAAGCAGCTCGGCTACGAGGCGAACAGCGCCGCGCGGATGCTGCGCGGTGGCCGCTCCGGGGCGATCGCGCTGATCGTCGCCTTCAATGAGCTCGACAGCCTCACCGGCACGTTCTTCACCTCGGTGCTCAAGGGCGCCGCGAAGGGCCTCTACGCCGCCGAGGTGCAGCCGGTGCTGCTGCCCGCCGACCACGACGACGGCGACCGCATCCCCAAGTTCCTCCGCTCGCGCGCGGTCGACGGAGCGATCGTGATCCTGCAGCACGAGATCACCCACCTGGCACAGGCGCTCGCCGACTCCCCCGTGCCGATCGCCTGGGTCGGCCGGCCGCGGGTGGCCCTGGCCGAGGACGCGATCGTGATCGACTCCGACAACTACGGTGGCGGCCGGCTCGCTGCCCGCGCGCTGGCGGACTCCGGCCGGCGACGGCTCGGGATCATCGCGGGCCCGCACGACATGGAGCCCGCCCGCGACCGCATCCGCGGCTGGCGCGACGAGCTGGCCGAGCTCGGCCTCGACCACGGCCCGATCGTGCACGGCGAGTTCACCCTCGAGAGCGGCTCGGCGGCGATGGCTCGGCTGCTGCAGCGCCACCCCGAGCTCGACGGCGTCTTCGCCTCCTCCGACCTGATGGCCAACGGCGCGATCCGCGTGCTCCAGGCCTCGGGCCGGCGCGTCCCCGACGACATCTCGGTGGTCGGCTTCGACGACGTGGTGATCGCGACCACGTCGAGTCCGACGCTGACCACGATCCGCCAGCCGCTGGAGGACATGGGGCGGGTCGCCGCCGAGACCGTGGTCGCCGTGGTGGCCGGCCGCGAGGTCGACCGGCAGCCGATCCTCGCGACGACGCTCGTGCAGCGGGAGTCGGCGTGACGCCGCCGCCGCACCGGCTGATCGTCAGCACCGACGCCGCGAACGAGGCGGACGACCAGTTCGCGATCGTGCAGGCGCTGCTGACCCCGACGCTCGATGTCCGAGCGCTGGTGGCGGCGCACTTCGGCCGGCCCGGCAGCATGCGGGAGTCGCGGGCGGAGATCGATCGCGTGGTGGCGCTCGCCGGGGTCGACGTGCGGGTCGTGGACGGGGCACCGGCGGCGCTGGACGGCGGCGGTTCCGCGGAGTCCGTGGCGTCGGACGGCTCGCGGGTGATCGCCGAGGAGGCGCTGCGCGGCGAGGGCCGGCTCTGGATCGCCGTGCTCGGCCCGCTGACCGACGTCGCCGCGGCCCTGCTCGCCGAGCCGTCGATCGCCGACCGCGACGTCGTCGTGGTCTGGGTGGGCGGCCCGCCCTACGAGGGCATCGCCGCGTACCACCCGGAGTTCAACCTCATCAACGACGTCGCCGCCGCGAACGTCGTGCTCGCCTCCGGAGTCGCCGTCTGGCAGATCCCGATGCCCGTCTACACGATGGTCGGCGTCGGCCACGCCGAGCTGCGCACGCGGCTGGGCGGCACGAGCCCGCTCGGCGACTACCTCGTCGACCAGCTGATCGCCTTCAACGCGACGATCCCCTACGGCCCGCTCGACTTCCGCTCCCTCGGCGACAGCCCCGCGATCGGCGCCGTGATGAACCCCGCCGGCGGCCGCTGGCGCGCCGTCCCCGCCCCGCGCTTCACCCCCGCCGGCGACCTGCAGCCCGGCGTCGGCCCGCACCCCATCCGGGTCTGCGAGTCCTTCGACACCCGCTGGCTCCTCGAGGACCTCTTCGCGAAGCTCCTCGAGTTCGGCCGCGCCCGCCGCTGATCGGCCCGCGAGGCGTCCCCGAACCGTCGAGGCAGCCCGCTACGGCAGGACGCCTCGACCGTTCGAGGACGCCTCGCCGTCAGAGCACCAGCCGGGAGCGCTGTTGATCGCCGCGGGGAGTCGAAGGCGTCGCGTGGCTGATGCTCCGCGCTCCAGGGCGAGCAGCGGCGAGGTCGCGGCTAGGCGCGGGCCGCCTTGACGTACGCGACGAGGGCGTTCGCGTGCCCGTGTCCGAGGCCGTGCTCGGCCTTCAGCCAGGCGACGACCTGCATGTGGGTCTCGGTGTCGAGCCGCTCGTCCACCAGGTCGAGCCACTCCTGAACGGGGCGGCCGTAGGTGGTCTCGATGCTGGGGAAGTACGACGCCGGGCCCTTGGGCTTCGAGCCGTCGGCGGGAGGGTCCGGAGCGAGGACGCGCGAGGGGGTCATGCCGGTCACTGTAGCGGCGCCGGGGCGGCGGGTCTCGATACGCGGCTGCGCCGCTCCTCGACAAGCATGAAGGGGACGCCGCCCTGCGATGCCGGGCCGGCAGAGCCATGCTGATCGAGTAGCCCTCGCAGAGGGCGTATCGAGATCCACCCGCCTGGAGACGTGGGGTCTCGATACGCGGCTGCGCCGCTACTCGACCAGCATGGATGGCCCGCCCCACCCCACGGCAGCCCGCGGGCCGCAGCATGCTGATCGAGTAGCGCCCCCAGGGCGCGTATCGAGATCGCGCTTCTCCGGCGGAGCGGCGTCGACGCCGGTCGTCAGCGCTGCTGTTCGACCCGGCCCTCTCCCGGCGCGGGCTCGAGGTCGTCCGACGACGGTTCTGGAAGGGCGCCGGCCGCCGGCGGCTCCGCGCGCAGGTACTGCGCCGAGATCGTGCGGTACGAGCGGGTGAGCATCGCGGCGCCGGCCGCGACCACCATGATCACCCCGCCGATCAGGAAGACGAGCGCGATCCCCCGCCCGACCCCGTCGCCGAGCAGCCAGCCGTAGGCCGCCCGCCCGTCCGCCGACTCCATGTACGGGATCAGCGCGAACTCGGCGATCGGCGCGATGAGGAACGCGGTGATCGGCGCCGCCGCCGATTCCAGCGCGGCGGCGAAGCCGAAGACCCGCCCCTGCGTCTCGAACGGGACCACCTTCTGCACGACCGTCTGCTCCGCCGCCTCCACCGCCGGGATCAGCGTCATGTAGACCCAGATGCCGCCGGCGTAGAGCCACCACCAGTCGCGGAGGGTGAAGACCGCCCCGATCACGCCCATCACCATCACGAGCAGCAGCATCGTCCGGATCGGGTTCCGGCCGAGCCCGAGCCTCGCCACTAGCAGCCCGCCGATGATGAAGCCCGTCGCGGTCACGCCGAGCACGACGCCCCAGAGCTCCACCGGGAACAGCTCGAGCCCGTAGGGATCCATCAGCGCCAGGTACACGCCGCCGATCAGATTGTTGAAGGTCGAGAAGACGATCAGCGCGAACAGGCCGGTCGCCGCGCGCACCGCCGTGATGCTCCCCCGCAGATCGATCAGCGGGGCCCGCGAGCCGGCCGCCGCGGGCACGGCCTCGGCGATCCGCAGGAACAGCAGGTGCACGAGCGCCGCAGCGGAGACCCCGATCGCGATCAGCAGCGTCCAGCCCATGCCGAGCAGGCCGATCGACAGCCCGCTGAACACGCTCGTCACCACGAACGCGAGCCCCTGCACCGTGCCGACCAGGCCGTTCGCGTTCGCGTGGCGCTCCACCGGGACCATCAGCGTCACCGTCGTCGACAGCGCGATGTTCCGCATGTTCTCGATGACCGCGCCGAACAGGACCGTGCCGGAGAAGACCCAGAACCAGGGCCCGCCGAAGTCCAGCAGCGTCGCCTCCGGCAGCGCGAGGTAGAGGCCGCCTGCGACGCCGAACGACGCCAGCGTCACCGCCCCGGCGAACAGCATCACCCGGTGCTTCCGGTGCCGGTCCACGATCGTCCCGAACGCCATCGCGAAGACCGCGACGAGCAGCATGTACGCGCCGCCGATGATCCCGGTGGCGAGCACCGAGCGCGTCTCGAGGTACACCCAGAAGGTCAGCGCGAACCAGAGGAAGCTCGTCGTCACGTTCGCGACGGCGGTGTTGACGAGGATCCAGCCGAAGGTGCGCAGGCTCGCGGCGCTCGGCTCCGGAGTGCCGGAGACGGGGACCGATCCGGGGGCGTCGGTCGAGGACATGGCTTCCCTCCGCTCGAGGACGGCCGGTCCGGAGTCCTGCCAGAGCACCGTCGCAGCCACTGTAGGCCCGCGCCGCCGACCGGTCGAGAGCCGAGCGCGGACGCGGCGTCACCGCGGACGCCGTCGCGTCACTCCGCTCGCGGCAGCGCCACCCCCATCCGGTAGAACCGGTCCGCCGTCCCCGCGAACACCGCGAGCCGCTCAGGCGGCGAGAGCTGCGCCGTCAGCGCGTCGAACGCCGAGTACAGCTCGGTGAAGGAGCTGTAGAGCCCGTCCACGGGGAAGTTGCTGCCGAACATCGACCGGTCCGGACCGAAGACCTCCAGAGTCTCGAGGACGAACGGCGCGATCGACTCCCGAGTCCAGGAGTGGTCGTTGGTCCCGAGCGCCGAGATCTTGACGACGGTGTTCTCCTGCGCGGCGACCGCCGCCAGGCCCGCGCGCCACTCGGCGACCGACTCCGGATCGCGCCCGATCGGCATGCCCAGGTGATCGAGCACGATCGCCGTCCCCGGGAAGTCCGCGGCGAGCGCCGCCGCCTCCGCGAGCTGCGAGGGGAACACCTGCAGATCGAACGAGAGCCCCACCCCCTGCAGCCGGCCGAAGTTCGCCCGCCAGACCGGATCGCCGAGGACGTCGCCCCGGTCCCGGTGGCTGAAGACCGGGTCCGGATGCCAGTTCAGGATGTCGCGGACACCGCGGGTGACCGCGAACGCGGCGTGCTCCTCGAGCAGCCGCGGCGCCTCCGGATCGAGCAGCGACACGTGCGCGACGTGCACGGTCGGCACCGTGCTCTCCCGGGCGAGCGCGTCGATCCACGCGGTCTCGGCGAGCGCGTCGGCGGCTCCGTTCTCGACGTGCACGGAGGCGAGCAGCGTCACGTCGCGGGCGTCCGCACGGTAGTCGTCGACGCGGTAGGAGCGGCGGAGCGGGCGGTCGTCGCCGTGGTAGCGGAACGGCTCGGCGGGTCCCTCCAGCCACGGGTACGAGCGGCGCAGGTCGGTGAGGTGGTGGTGCGCGTCGATGACGACGAGATCAGGCATGCGGCTCCTCCGGTCGGTGAGCGAGCCCGGCGAGCGTGCGGTGCACGCCGGTGTGGTCGAGGTCGCCGTCGCCCTCGGCGATCATCCTCTCGAACAGCGCGGTCACCGCGGCGGTGGCCGGCAGCACGACGCCCTCCGCGGCGGCGGACTCGGCGATGAAGCGCAGGTCCTTGAGCTGGTTGCGCGCGCTGCCGCCCTCGGCGAAGTCCTCGTCGAGCCACTTGCGGCTCTTCTGCTCCAGGACCTCGGTGCGCGCCAGCCCGCCCTGCAGGAGCTCGACGACAGTGGCCGGGTCGAGACCGGAGCTCCGGGCGAGCAGCAGGGCCTCCGACACCACGGCGACCGTGCCGGCGACGACGATCTGGTTGCAGAGCTTGGCGGTGGCACCCGCTCCGCTCGGCCCGAGGTGGCGGACCGTGCGCCCGAGCCGCTCGAAGACGGGGAGCACGCGGGCCACCGGCTCGTCGGCGCCGCCGACCATGATGCTGAGCGTCGCGTCGCGGGCGCCGACCGTTCCGCCGCTGAGCGGGGCGTCGACCACCTGCACACCGTGCTCCGCGGCGAGGCGGCGGGCGAGCCCCGCGACCGCGATCGGCGAGACGGTGCCGTGCACGACGAGCACCGGAGCGGCGATCCCCGCCGCGCGCCAGCCCGCGAGCAGGCCGTCCTCGCCCTCGAGCAGCGACTCGACCTGCACCAGATCGGGCAGCACGGTCAGCACGACGTCGCCGGCCGCCGCCGCAGGGGTCGGCGCGACCACGGCGCCGAGCTCCGCGAACGGCGCGGCCCGCGACGCCGTCCGGTTCCACACCGTGAGCGCCCCGCCCGCGAGCAGGTTCCGCGCCATCGGCGCGCCCATCGGCCCGAGGCCGAGCAGCGAGAGACTCACGCGCCGGACCCCGCGGGCGCCACGTCGGCGAGCTCCTGCGGCGCGACGTCGTCGAGCAGCACCCGCGCCTCGAAGCCGAGCAGCTCGCGGGAGCGGGTCAGGTCGAGCCCGACCGCGCGCCCCTCGAGCCGCCCGCGCGGGACGTCCGGGGCGATCGCGTCGAGCACGTCCGCGGTGCTCCCTCGCAGATAGGTGAGCGGAGCGGCCACCAGGATCCCCGGCGCCGGCGGCGTCTCGTGCAGCAGCGCCGCGAGCACGGCCCGCGCCGAGTCCGCGGCGTCGAGATAGCTCCAGCCCTCCGCCGCCTGCCGTCGCGGGTCGGCCGCCAGCACCGCCCGCAGGTGCGCGCCGAACACGCGGCCGCTCTCCACGGTGATGTCGCGGACCAGCGGGTAGCGCAGCCCGGTGAGGCTCAGCCCCCAGGTCGCGTGCGCCATCCGCGCCGCGTCCTCGGTCGCGAGCTTGGACAGCGAGTACTCGTCCGAGATCCGCGGCTCCGCATCCTCGGAGTAGGGGAAGACCGGCGGCAGCACCTGCTCGGCGCCGAGCGGGTAGCCGTTCGCGTTGATGCTCGAGGCGTAGACGACCTTCGCGACCCCGGCCGCGGCGGCGGCGGCGAACACCGCGAAGCTGCCCACCGCGTTCACCCGGTAGGTCTCGACCGCGTCCGCCATGCCCAGCCCGGCGTAGCCGCCCAGGTGCACCACCGCGTCCTGCTCGGCCACCGCCTCCGCCAGCACGGCCGGATCGGTCACGTCGCCGACGATCGAGCGGACGTCCGCGTCCGACGCGACCCGGTCCAGGACGGTGACCACCGCCCCCTCCGCCTGCAGCGCCGCGACCGTGGGCCGGCCGATCAGGCCGCAGCCGCCCGTCACCAGGACGCGGGCCCCGTCGAGCGTGGTCAGCCGCGCCGTCGCGCTCCACCTCGCCGTCATGCGCGCACCGACGGCGTCGACTCGGTGGGCGGGGCGGCGACGTCCTCGCGCTGCTTCTTTCTTCCCCGCGAGAGCATCGGCCAGCCCTTGCTGCCCTGGTCGAGCGTGACCGCGATGAGGACGACGAGTCCGGTCACGATCTGCTCGTAGAAGCTCGGCACGTTCAGCAGCACCAGGCCGTTGGTGAGAGCGCCGAGGATCAGCGCGCCGACCAGGGTGCCCGCGATGCGGCCCTCGCCGCCCATCAGGTTCGCGCCGCCGATGACCGCGGCCGCGATCGCGGTCAGCTGGTACGGGCTGCCCGCGTCCGGCTGCGCCGCGTTGATCCGGGCGACGATCACCAGGCCGGCCAGCGCCGAGAGACCGCCGGAGATGCAGTACACCGCGATCTTCACCCGGTGCACCCGCACACCCGAGAGCCAGGCGGTCTCCTCGCTGCCGCCCACCGCGATCACGTTCTGGCCGAAGACGGTCTTGCGCAGCAGCAGCCAGGCCGCGATGCCGACGACCGCCACGATCAGCACGACGACGGGCACGCCGCCGACGTAGCTGTTGAGCAGCAGGATGAACTCCTTCGGCACGTCGTAGACCGGCTTGCCGTTGGTGGCGACGTACGCGCCGCCCTGGAAGACGCTCATCGTGCCGAGCGTCGCGATGAACGGCGGCAGGTTCAGCTTGGTGACCAGCAGCCCGTTGATCCCGCCGCAGACGAGGCCGAGGACGATGCCCGCGGCCAGCCCGAGCAGCGGCGGCACCCCGCCGTTGACCAGCAGCGACGCACTGACGATGCCGACGAAGCTCGCCATCGCGCCGACCGCGAGGTCGATGCCACCGGTGATGATGACGAAGGTCAGCCCGATGCCGATGATCGCGTTCACGCTCGCCGACACCGCGACGTCGCGGAGGTTGCCGAGGGTGAGGAAGTTGGGGTTCAGGACGCCGAGGACGACGAAGAGGACGACCGCGGCGAGGTAGATGCCGAAGGCCTGGAGGTTGAAGGAGCGGCGGGGCGGCGTGGCGACGCCCCCGGTCTCGGGGGAGGTCATGAGATTCCTTTCGCGACGCCCATGGCGTTGGTGACGATGCTGTGCTCGGTGATGTCGTCGCCGATGTGCTCGGAGACGAAGCGGCCCGCCCTCATGACGAGGACCCGGTCGCTGAGGGAGATGATCTCGGGCAGGTCGCTCGAGACGACGATCACCGCGTGCCCCTCGGAGGCGAGCTGGTCGATGAGCTCGTAGATCTCGACCTTGCCGCCGACGTCGACGCCCTTGGTCGGCTCGTCGAAGAGGAAGACGCTCGCGCCGAGCCAGATCCACTTCGCGATCACGATCTTCTGCTGGTTCCCGCCGGAGAACTGGCGCGCGTTCAGCCGGACGTCGGCCGGGCGCAGCGACATCCGCCGGCCCATCTCCTCCGCCGTCGCGATCTGCCGCTTCGTGCTGATGAACGGACCGAAGCCGTTGAGCTGCCGATCGGAGGTGAGGGCGACGTTCGCGTAGGCCGGGGTCTGCAGCACGAGTCCCTGGTGCTTGCGGTCCTCCGGGATGAAGGCGATCCCCGCGTCGCGGCTGTCGCGCGGCGAGCGCACCTTGAGCGTGCGGCCGGCGAGCCGGACCGTGCCCTCGCTGCCCTCGTCGGCGCGGATCAGCGCGCGGAGGAACTCGGTGCGCCCCGAGCCGACCAGGCCCGCGATGCCGACGACCTCGCCGCGCCGCACCTGGATCGACTCCGGCCCGACGCCGCTCGGGTGCGTGACGCCGGAGGCCTCGAAGTGCACCTCGGCGTCCGCGGCGACCGGGTGCCGCCGCTCGAACGAGAGCAGCTCGCGCCCGACCATCCGCCGGACGATGTCCTCGGAGGACGTCTCGGCGATCGGCGCGTCGTAGGCGGGCCGCCCGTCGCGGAGGACGACGACCGTGTCCGAGACGCTCATCACCTCCGGCATCTTGTGCGAGACGTAGATCACGCCGACGCCCCGCCCGTGCGCGATCTCGCGCACCCGGGTCAGCACGCCCTCGACGTTGTGCTCGAGCATGCTCGTCGTCGGCTCGTCCAGGGCGACGATCTTGGCGCCGAAGGCGAAGGCCCGCGCGATGGTGAGCGCGTGCCGCTGCGCCGGGCTCAGCCGGCCGACGGGCGTCCGCCCGTCCATCGGGAAGCCCATCCGGTGGACGTCCTGGAGGGCCTGGTCGATGTCGTCCTGGGCGGAGGCGCGCTGCGCGCGCGTGCGCCCGAGCAGCAGGTTCTGCGTCACCGTGAGCTGGGGCACGATGGCCGGCTCCTGGTGCGCGATCCGCACCCCCTCCGCGAGGGCCTGGCGCGAGGTGTACTCCATCCGCCGCACGCCGTCGATGGTGATCGAGCCGCGATCGGGGCGGAGGGCGCCGCCGAGGATGTTGAGCAGGGTGCTCTTCCCCGCGCCGTTCTCGCCCGCGAGCGTGCGGATCTCACCGCGTTCGAGGGTGAAGCTCACGCCGTCCAGGGCGCGGACGCCGGGGAACGACTTCGCGATGCCGCGGACCTCGAGCAGATGCTCGGCCATGTTCCGTCTTCTTTCCTGATCGAGAGGGGCCTTGCCGGGAGTGCGCCCCGCCGGAGGGGTCTCCGGCGGAGCGCGGTGGTCAGCCGCGGGTCACGGCATCCCGGTCTCGTAGTCGGCGACGTTCTCGCTGTCGATGATGAAGGCGGGCACGTCGATCCAGGCCGGCACCTCCTTGCCTGCGAGGAGCCAGAGCGCGGCGTCCACGCCGGTCGCACCCTCGGTCGTCGGCAGCTCGCTGACGGTGGCGGTGTAGTCGCCGGCCAGGATCTGCTTCTTGGCCTGCGGGATGCCGTCGGTGCCGACGAGGATCACCTTCCCGGTGAGGCCCTTCGCGTCGATGGCGGCCTGCACGCCGAGTGCCATGCCGTCGTTCTGGGAGTAGAACGCCTTGATGTCGGGGTTCGCCGTGAGCATCGTGGTCGCGATCTCCTGCGCCTTGGTCTGGTCCCACGAGGCGGTCTGCGAGGCGACGAGCTCGAGGTTCTCGTGCTTCGCGAGCGCGGCCGTGAAGCCGTCGCCGCGGTTGATCGCGTTGGAGGAGCCGGGGTCGCCCTCGATCATCGCGACCTGGCCGCCGTCCGGCAGCAGGTCGGCGATGTAGTCGGCGGCCGTGGCGCCGATGGTGGTCGCGTCGGGGCCGACGTAGACGACGCCGGGGACGTCGCTCTTCGCGTCGTTCAGCACGACGGCCGGGATGCCGTCGGCGAGGGCGGACTCGAAGACCGAGTCGAGGCCGGTCGCCGAGATGGGCGAGGCGAGGATCGCGGTGCAGCCCTGGTTCATCGCGCTCTTGGCCTTGTCGAGCTGCTCGGTGATCGAGGACTCGTCCGTGACGTCGAAGGTCTGGTAGTCGACGCCGAGCTCCTTCGCGCGGTTCTCGAAGCCGTCGCGCTCGTAGCCCCAGAACTCGTTCGAGAGGGTGCGGGTGATGTAGCAGAGCTTGGCGCCGTCGGGCACGGCCGGGTCGCCGAGCGAGGAGGTGACCTCGTCGACCGGGGTCTGCGCGGAGGAGTCGACGAGCGACACGATGTCGGCGCCGGAGCCGCCGGCGGCGGCACCTCCGCCGTCGCCGTCGGGCGAGGCCGAGCAGCCGACGAGGAGCGTCAGTGAGGCGAGCCCGGCGAGGGCGGCGCCGGTGGCGCGGGTGGGGAAGGACATGGGAGGGGGCCTTTCGTCATCGGAAGGTGGGGCGGGGTCGTGCGGAATCGCTGATCGCGAGGGTGGTGCGGAGGCGGGCCGGGCGGACGCGCCCGGCCCGAGGGGGTCAGGAGGCGAGCAGCGCCTCGGTCTCGCGGCGCAGCTCGAGCGCCTCGGCGAGCGACTCGTCGATGATCACGTCGTCCCAGCCGACGGTCGCGCCCTGCGCGACGTCGTGGCGGAGCTCGACGTGGTGGGCCAGGGCGACGGGGAGCGCTCCGATGGCGACGGAGTGCTTCGCGGAGACGAGCTTGCCGTAGACGGTGAAGCCGCCCTCGCCGTCGAGGAACTCGCCGGCCTTCAGGTCCTTCTTCGCGGTCGCGACGACGTCGCCGTAGAAGCCCTCGGGGTGCCCGGTCGAGATGCCGCGCAGCGCAGCGTTGGCGATCGACACGTTCAGCTCGAGACCGACGTAGTGGTACGGCCGGTAGAGCGCCGCGTACTGCTTCGTCGGGTCCGGGTGCCACGGGTATTCGTCGAAGCAGGTGGACACGTAGGGGTTGGTCGCCTTGACGACGACGTAGACGCCCTCCTGCGTGTTGTGCGGGATGAGGGAGCCGTCGCGCTGGACGCTCGACATCACGTCGACCGTCCCCTCGTGGTCGAGGGCGCCGCCGATCGAGCTCGGCCGGCTGATCGTCGCGATCTCCTCGACGTCGCCCGGCGTGAAGGTGAGGCCGGAGTCGGAGGGCACCAGGCCCGCCGCGTTGGCGACGGCGGCCATCTCGATCGCGGCCTTCGTGCCGTCGCGGAACGAGGTGTGCATGTACGGGTTGAGCTGTCCGGAGTCGGTCAGCTCCTTGCTGAACTCCCAGTTCTCCCAGACGTTGTCGGGGTTCATCTGGTGGTAGTGCTCGAGGTACTTGGCGCCCTTGCCGGCGCAGACGACGTCGAAGCCGCTGGTGCGGGCCCAGTCGACGAGCTCCATGATCAGGGCGGGCTGGTCGCCGTAGGCCATCGAGTAGACGATGCCCGCCGCCTCCGCGCGCTTGGCGAGGGCGGGGCCGGCCAGGGCGTCGGCCTCGACGGTGACCATGATGATGTGCTTGCCGGTCTCGATCGCCCGCAGCGCGTGGTGCACGCCGACGATCGGGTTGCCGGTCGCCTCGACGATGACGTCGATGTCGTGCTCGAAGAGGACGGCGGCGTTGTCGACGATCGTGGTCGTCCGGTTCGCGAGCGCCTCGGGGATGTCCGCGGCCATCGCCTCGGCCGGCCAGTCGACCAGCTCGAAGGCCCCTCGGGCCCGGGCGACGTTGACGTCGGCGATGGCGACCACGTGGACGCCGGGGATGTTGCGCGCCTGCGAGAGGTACATGGTGCCGTAGCGCCCGGCACCGATCAGCCCGATGCGGATGGGGCGGCCCTCTCGTTCGCGATCGCCGAGGAGTTTGTACAGGTTCACGGTGGCCTCTCTGGTCCGGGGGCGCACGGACGCAGAGGGCCGCCTCGGGGGCGGAGGACGTCGTCGTCGTGCGCAGTCTTCGTGGGGAAGTGCTGCTCGCCGGCTCCCAGTGGAACCGGTACCAGTTTTGTACCAGCAACGATTAGAGTGTGTCAACAGCAGGCGCGGCGGGCCGACCGCGCGCCGATACGATTGCCCGACACCCGGGGAGGAACCGTGCAGAAAGCACCCACGATCCGCGACGTCGCGCGCAGTGCGGGCGTCTCGGTGTCCGTGGTGTCGCGCGTGCTCAACGACGGGACCGGCCCGGTCGCCGTCGACACCCGACGCCGCGTGGTCGAGGCGATCGAGCAGCTCGGCTTCCGCCCGCGCGCCGCGGCCCGCGAATTGAGCCACGGCCAGACCCTGTCCATCGGCCTGGTGCTGCCCGACCTGACGAACCCGTTCTTCGCCCGCCTGGCCGACAGCGTCGTCTGGGAGGCGCGCGCCCGCGGCGCCCAGGTGCTCCTGATGACGACGCAGGAGGACTCGCACGTCGAGGGCGAGTCGCTCACCAGCCTGCTCGACCGCTCGGTCGGCGGAGTGATCGCGACCCCGTCCGGCGAGAACCTCGAGAAGTGGTCGCGGCTGCGGCGAGCGGGGATCGACGTCGTCTTCGTCGACCGCACCACTCCCGGACTCGACGACGTCGACGTGGTCAGCATCGGCAACTCCGCCTCCGCCGCCCGGGCGACCGACCACCTGCTCACGCTCGGCCACCGCCGGATCGCGATCGTCTCGGGGCCGCTGCGCACCTCGACCGGCCAGGCGCGCGTCGCCGGCTACCGCGCCGCCCTCACCGCCGCCGGGCTGCCGATCGACGGCACGCTGATCCGCGAGGTCCCGTTCCGCGGCGACATCGGCGGCGAGGCCGTCGCCGCGCTGCTCGCGCTGCCGGAGCCGCCGACCGCCCTGATCGTCGCCAACACGGCGCAGGTGCGCAGCGCCGTGCACCGCCTGTTCCAGCTCGGCGTCGCGATCCCCGAGGCGCTCTCCGTGGTCGTCTTCGACGACAACCCGTGGAGCGAGCTCGTCACCCCGCCGCTCAGCGTCGTCCGCCAGCCGATCGACATGCTCGCCCGGCACAGCGTCGACCTGGTGCTGGCCCGGATGCAGGGCCGGATCCCCGACACCCCCCAGCACATCGAGGTCCAGGCCGACCTCGTCATCCGCTCCAGCTGCGCCGCCCCGGCGCAGCGCTGACTCCGTCCCATAACCCCTCCACGAAAGGCACTGCCATGTCCGACCCCGTCGTCGTCACCGCGATCTTCACCCCCGCCGAGGGCAAGCATGACGCCCTCGTCGCCGCCCTCACGCCCGCCATCGCCGAGGTCCACGGCGAGGAGGGCTGCGAGCTCTACGCGATCCACGACTCCCCCGACGGCACCATCGTCATGCTCGAGAAGTGGACCAGCGCCGAGGCCCTCGACGCCCACGGCGCCGGCGACCCCGTCGTCCGCCTGAACGCCGCCATCAAGGGCCTCGTCGCCGCGCCCCCCGTCGTCACCCGCCTCTCCCCGATCCCCGCCGGCACCGCCACCCAGGGCGCCCTCTAGCCCCCGCCCCGCACGGAGTCGCCCCCTTCATGCTGGTCGAGTAGCCCCGCAGGGGCGTATCGAGACCCACCGCCCTCCGAGCATCCAGCCTGCAGACCCATTGTCCGGCGCAGGTGGATCTCGATACGCCCGCTCCGCGGGCTACTCGATCAGCATGGGGCCGCCCGCACCGAGTCGCCCGAGAAGGCTCGTTCTCCACCGCGAGAACGCGCCTTCTCGGGCGACTCGGCGCGCTCCCGGCACTCAGAGAAGAATCGGCCCGGGCGAGGGCGGCTTGTCCGGCAGCCCCGCCTCGAGAATCCGGGTCGGCCCGCGATGATGTCGTCGCGGTCGAGCGAGACGGCCACGGTCACACGCTCGCGAAGGTGTCTCGCCAGACGTGCACGCCGCGCCGCAGGAACTCCTCGGGCACCTCCGATTCGGGCGGCGCCGGATCCGCGGGGTCGATCTCGAGGACGACGGCGACAGGGAGGTAGCGCTCGGGCCGGGCCACCCAGGCCGGAAGAGGCAGCCCCTCCTCGCCCAGGCGCCACGCCACGAGCGCGGCGATCGCCGCGTCCCACGCCCGGTTCCGCGTCGGCTCGGGCTCCGCCAAGCCCAGCACACCTCGGAGGAGTCCGTGCTCAGCGACGAGGTTGTCGTTGAGCTGCAGGAGTGCCCGCAGGGCGCGATCCCGATCCTCCACCCGCAGCCGTCCGCGGATCTCGACAGCAGCGGCCGCGGCATCGTCCCGCTGGAGGGGCAGCGCGTAGAGCCGGTGCCCCGCGCCTGCCAGGACGCGCTGCACCGTGCTGAAGTCCGCGTCTCGGCCGTTCTCGATGCGCGAGATCCGGGCCTGATCGACATCGGTCAGGTCCGCCAGCTGCTGCTGCGTGAAGCCGCGGCTGGCGCGAGCGGAGCGCACGGCGGTGGAACTCTCCGTCATCGACGCATCTCCCCGATCATGTCTCCAGACACATAATCTACTCGCCTCGACGGGCGGTGCGGAGAACGGCGCGGTTCCACTCCTCAGAGGAGCAGTACGCAGCCCACCCGGCGGACCGCCGTCAGCGCGGCGCGGCCACCGACGCGCGCTCGATCAGGCGGGTCTCCAGCTCCAGCCGCGTCGCGCTCGAGGACAGCGGCCGGGCCGCGCGGTGCGCCTGGTGCAGCATCCGGAAGGCGGCGGCGCCCATCTGGGCGATCGGCTGCTGGATCGTGGTCAGCGGCGGCGTCGCCCAGGCCGACTCCTGCACGTCGTCGAAGCCGATCACGCTGAGGTCGTCCGGGATGCGCAGGCCCGCCTGGTCGGCCGCGTCGTAGACGCCGAGCGCCATGGTGTCCGAGAGCGCGAAGAGCGCCGTGGGCCGGATCAGCGCGTCCGCGAGCATCGCGGAGGCGACGACCCGCGAGCGGTCGCGGTTCCAGCCGCCGTAGACCACGCGCTCCCGGGGCAGCGGCACCCCCGCGTCGCGCAGCGCCGTGCCGAAGCCGTCGAGCCGTGCGCTGCTGTAGAGCTGGCCCCGGGCGCCGGCGATCACGCCGATGCGGGTGTGGCCGTGGCCGAGCAGGTGCTCCGCCGCCATCCGGCCGCCGTCCCAGTTGGTCGCACCGATGCTCGCCACGTCGGCGGGCGGGCGGGTGATCGGATCCACGATCACCACGGGCAGCTCGGCCGTGGTGAGCAGGTGCAGCTGCGCCGCCGTCACGTTCACGAGGACGACGATCGCGCCGAGGGAGGAGCGGCGCAGGAGGCGGTTGACCCACTCCCCGTCGGGCCGCGCGCGGGTGAGCACCAGGTCGACGCCGGCCGCCGCGGCCTCCTCCTCGATCCCGCCGAGGACCGGACCGATCCAGCTGCCGTCGAGGTGGCCGACGACCACGTCGACGATGTGCGCGACGTGCGGGTCCTCCGCCGGCGGACGCAGCCGCGGCCGGCGCCGGTAGCCGAGCTCGTGCGCGGCCTCCATCACCCGCAGTCGCGTCGCCTCCGACACGTCGGTGCCGCCGCTGAGCACCTTCGAGACCGTCGGCACGCTCGTCGCCGCGCGCTCCGCGATGCGGGCCATCGTCGGGCGGGGAGCGGCACCGGTGTCGTCCATGCCCCCACTGTAGAGCAGAACGAGTTGCGAAACCCAGCCGCAGAACGAACACCACGGGAGCCCGGATCACGCCTTGCCCGCGACTCACCCGGGGTGCAGACTGGTCGGACGCGGGCGGCGGCAACGACACGAGTTGCGCAAGTACCGTTCGACGACGAACCGCGGAGCGATCCGCCGAGCACCCCGAGGACACCGATGACCGACCTCCCCCCGACCACTCCCGCCAAGAGGGCGCTCGTCGTCCGCGGCGGCTGGGACGGCCACCAGCCCGTCGAGGCGACCGAGCTGTTCCTCCCCTTCCTCGCCGAGAACGGCTTCGAGGTGCGCGTCGAGGAGTCGACCGCCGTCTACGCCGACGAGGACTACCTCCGCACCGTCGACCTGATCGTGCAGTCCAACACCATGACCTCGATCGAGTGGCCCGAGTTCCTCGGCCTGCGCGCGGCCGTCGAGCGCGGCACCGGCCTGGCCGGCTGGCACGGCGGCATCGCCGACTCGTACCGGAACAACTCCGACTACCTGCAGCTGATCGGCGGCCAGTTCGTCTCGCACCCGGGCAAGCACCCGGACGAGCGCACCGGCGAGCAGTCGGACAACTACGTCCCGCACACGATCGAGATGACGCCCCTCGCGGCCGAGCACCCGATCACGCAGGGCATCAGCGACTTCGAGCTCACCACCGAGCAGTACTGGGTGCTGCACGACGACTACAACGACGTGCTCGCGACCACCACGCAGGCCGTCCGCGAGTGGGACCCGTGGCACCGCCCGATCACCTCCCCCGCCGTCTGGACCCGCCAGTGGGGCGAGGGCCGCATCTTCGTCTCGACCCCGGGCCACCGCGTCGAGATCCTCCAGGACGCCAACGTCCGCACCATCATCGAAAGGGGACTGCTGTGGGCCTCCCGCTGAGAGTCGGCATCATCGGAGTCGGCAAGATCAGCGAGCAGTACCTCGCCAATCTCCCGACCTTCCCCGGCCTCCGCCTCGTCGCGGTCGCCGACCTGAACACCGCGCGCGCGCGGGAGGTCGCCGACGAGCACGGCGTCCGCGCGCTCTCGGTCGACGAGCTGATCGCCGACCCCGAGGTCGACGCCGTGCTCAACCTGACCATCCCCGCCGCGCACGTCGAGATCGGCACGCGCGCGCTGAAGGCCGGCAAGCACGTCTTCGCGGAGAAGCCGCTCGGCCTGAACCCGGCCGAGGCCGCGCCGATGCTCGACCTGGCCGAGGAGCTGGGGCTGCGCTTCGGCAGCGCCCCCGACACCGTGCTCGGCACCGGCGTGCAGACCGCGCGGCAGACGCTCGACTCCGGAGTGATCGGCACGCCGATCGCCGCGCAGGTGCACTGGGCGGCGCCCGGCCACGAGCGCTGGCACCCGGCGCCGGAGTTCTACTACCAGCCCGGCGGCGGCCCTCTGCTCGACATGGGCCCGTACTACCTGACCGCGCTGGTGCACTTCTTCGGCCCCGTCGTCCGGGTCACCGGGCTGGCGACCCGCTCGGACCGCCCGCGCACCATCGAGTCCGGCCCGCGCGCCGGCACGCCGATCCCCGTCTCGATCGACACGCACATCAGCGCGCTGCTCGAGCACGAGAACGGCGTCACCTCGACCGTGATGGTCAGCTTCGAGGTCTGGCGCACCCGCGCGCCCAAGTTCGAGATCTTCGGGACCGAGGGCACCATCGCCGTCCCCGACCCGAACATGTTCTCGGACCCCGTCGAGGTCGCCGTCCGCGACGAGGACTGGCGGGTCGTCCCCGACTCCGCCGGCGTCGTCGACACCGGGCGCGGCGTCGGCCTCGCCGACATCGCCGAGGCGATCGAGGAGGACCGGCCGCACCGCGCCTCGGGCCGCCTCGGGCTGCACGTCCTCGAGATCATGGACGCGATCCTGCGCTCGAGCGCCGAGAAGGCGGTCGTCGAGATCGAATCCACGGTGGAGCGCCCCGAGCTGCTCCCGCTGCGGACGGCCGCCGGCGAACCGGTCGGCGACCCCGTCCGCGCCTGACCCCGCCGCCCGACCCGACCGACCCCGCGCCGGTCGCGACCGATCCCCGGTCGCGGCCGGCGCGCCCTTTCCGAGGAGACCCCGATGACAGCACCCCTCCGCGTGGCGATGATCGGCCACGCCTTCATGGGCCGCGCCCACGCCCAGGCCTGGCGGACCGCGCCGCGCTTCTTCGACCTGCCGCTGCAGCCCGAGCTCGCCGTCGTCGTCGGCCGCGACGAGGGCCGCGCGCGGGCCGCCGCCGAGAACTTCGGCGCGGCCGAGTCGTCGATCGACTGGCGCGCGGTGATCGCCCGCGACGATATCGACCTGATCGACATCTGCACCCCGGGTGACCAGCACGCCGAGATCGCGATCGCCGCCCTCGAGGCCGGGAAGCACGTGCTCTGCGAGAAGCCGCTCGCGCGCTCCGTCCCCGAGGCGCGGACGATGACCGAGGCGGCCGCCGCGGCGACCGGCTTCGCGATGTGCGGCTTCAGCTACCGCCGCACCCCGGCGCTCGCCCTCGCCAAGCGCTTCATCGAGGAGGGCCGGCTCGGCGAGATCCGGCACGTCCGCGCGCAGTACCTGCAGGACTGGCTGAGCGACTCCGAGGGACCGCTGACCTGGCGGCTCGACAAGGAGAAGGCCGGCTCCGGCGCCCTCGGCGACATCGGCGCGCACAGCATCGACACCGCGCAGTGGCTCACCGGCCAGACGATCGACGGCGTCTCGGCGATGCTGCGCACCTTCGTCACCGAGCGCCCGGTCCTCTCCGCGCAGGCGGGCCTCGGCGGTCGCGCCGAGGAGGGCGCCGAGCGCGGCCCGGTCACCGTCGACGACGCCGCCCTGTTCACCGCGACGCTCAGCGGAGGCGCCGTCGGCGTCTTCGAGTCGACCCGCGTCGCCACCGGCCGGAAGAACGCCAACCGGATCGAGATCAACGGCGAGACGGGCTCGATCGCCTTCGACTTCGAGCGGCTGAACGAGCTGGAGTACTACGACGCCCGCGACCCCGAGGACGCGCAGGGCTTCCGCACCATCCAGGTGACGGAGCCCGTGCACCCCTACGCCGCCGCCTGGTGGCCGACCGGGCACGGCCTCGGCTACGAGCACGTCTTCAGCCACCAGGTCGTCGACCTCGTCACCGCGATCGCGGAGGGCGTCCAACCCACGCCATCGTTCGCCGACGCGCTGCAGGTGCAGCAGGTGCTCGACGCCGTCGAGCGCAGCGCCGCGGACGGCTCCCGGCTGACCGCGACCCGCTGATCGGACCCCTCGGACGGCCGCCCCTCGCGAGGCGGCCGTCCGTCGTGCGCGGGACCCGCGAGATGCGGCGGACCCGTCTGCTCCGCAGGGTCGGCACTCCCCCGATCCCCGACAGGGGCGCGGGCCCCGTTCGGGGGGAACGAGGCCGGAGAACCCCGTAAACTGGGGACGAGGGGGACGTCGACGCTCGTCCCGGGTGCGAGAGGGACAGCAGTGGGGATCGGTTTCCGAACCGCGGGGGAATGGCGGGTCCTCGCGGGCGCGCGCCTCCATCCGGTTCTCGGGCCCACGCTCAGCCGCTCGCGCGATCGCTCACGGATCTCGGCCGGCCTGTCGATGCCGAGCGGTCCCGGTCTCGTGCGGCCCTCGCCGCTGGCGCAGCCGTGGGAGGCGCCACTGATCCGGCTGATCCGCGCGGGCGCCCCCGCGGCCGAGCTGCACGAGGCGACCGCCGCCTCCCCCGACGGCTCCCGGCTGGCCGCGGTCGTCGAGCTGGTCCGCGACGCGCTGTCGCGCCGCGAGGACGACCGCGCCCTCCGCCTGGCGGGCTGGCTGGTGCGGACGCGCTACGACCCGTCCGCCGACCCGTTCCTCCGCCGCTACGGGATCGTCCTGACCGCCCGCCTGCCGCTCAGCGCCGGCCTCGACATCGACGTCCCGCTGGACACGACCGCGCTGCGCCTGCTCTTCGCCGAGCTCGCCGCCGCGGACGACCCGGCCGGCGCGACGGCGGCCGTCGAGTCGCTGCCGCCCTCGACGCTGGCCGCCTCGACCCTCGCCTCGCTCTACTCCGCCCGGCGGCGGTGGGGCGACCTGGCGCAGTTCTCGGCCCCGGTGATCAACGTCGACGCCCCGTCCGCCGCGGTCCTCATCCGCCGGGGCGTCGCCCTGCGCGAGCTCGGCCTGATCGAGAGCGCCCTCGAGGCCTTCGACCGCGTGGTGCGCCCGAACGTCACGACCGCCCGCCCCGTCGAGCTCCGGATCGAGGCCCTCTACGAGCGGGCCAGCACCCACCTCGCCGACGGCCGCCGCGCCCCCGCCCGCCGCGACCTCGAGCGCGTGCTCGCCCAGTACCCCGAGAGCACCGAAGCCCACGAGTTGATGTCCGCCGTCAGCCGCTGACCCGGCTGTCGTCGCCCCCCCCACCCCATTCCTCAAAAGTTGCGGTAGTCGCACCCGACTACCGCAACTTCTGCGGAATGAACCGTCGTGCTGATCGAAGACGCCGCGCCGAGGGCGTCTCGCCGTCATGCTGATGAGTAGCCCTCGCAGAGGGCGTCTCGCGGTCATGCTGATCGAGTAGCCCGCGCAGAGGGCGTCTCGCGGTCATGCTGATCGAGTAGCCCGCGCAGACGGCGTCTCGCGGTCATGCTGATCGAGTAGCCCGCGCAGACGGTGTCTCGCGGTCATGCTGATCGAGTAGCCCTCGCAGAGGGCGTATCGAGATCCGCCCACCTGCAGACGCGACGGAGGGGCGCCCCGTCACCGGGAACGCCCCTCCGCCTCGCTCTGCGAACTCAGCCCTCGGCCTTCGACGGCTTGCCCTCGGCGGGCAGCACCTCGACCGGGGTGTCGCGCGGATCCTCGCCCTCGGCCTGCGAGGGCTTGTCGGCCTGGTCGTCCGGGTCCTCGACGGGGCTCGGGGTCTGGTCGCTCATCGCAGTCCCTCCGGCTCGTCCGAGGTGGCGGACGGCTCGGGGTGCGCCTCGAACTCCATCCACGCCCGCTCGAGGCCGGCCTGCGCCGAGGCGGGCTCGCTGGCGAAGTAGCCGTCGTAGATGGCGCGTCCGCCGTGCTCCGGCAGGTCGCCGCGGGCGGCGTAGGTCTGGGCGAGCTCGCCGACCTCGTCGTCCCTCTTCTCCTGGTCCCGCAACCACGCGGGGAAGGTCTGCGTCATGGTGACACCTCTCTTTCCTCCGTCCAGACAATCCCTCCGATCGGCCGCCTGCAAGCCCTTGCCGCACGCGTTCGCCCGCCGCGATCACGGGCCGCGCATCACTGCGAGGATTCCGACATGCACAGCAGCGAGCACTCCCGGCCGGACGTCACGACCGTCGAGATCGTCGGCGGGGCGGAGCGGCTCTCCGTCGGGCTGCACGAGCACGACGACCGCTGGGCGGAGTCGTTCCGCGAGCACGAGCGGCGGATCGCGGCGGCCCTCGCGTCGGTCGACGTCGCGATCGAGCACATCGGCTCCACCGCGGTGCCCGGCCTGGCGGCGAAGCCGATCGTCGACATCGTGGTGGCCGTCCCCGACATCACCGCGGAGGAGGACTACCTCGCCCCGCTGCTCGCGGCCGGTTACCGGCTGCGCGTCCGCGAGCCCGGCCACCGCCTCGTCCGCACCCCGGAGCGCGACGTGCACGTGCACCTCTACGGCCGCGGTGACCCGGCGATCGACGAGTACCTCCTGCTCCGCGACCACCTCCGCCGAGACCCCGCCGACCGGGAGCTGTACGAGGCGACCAAGCGCTCCCTGATGGAGCGGAGCTGGGCCGACATGAACGCCTACTCGGACGCCAAGACCGAGGTGATCGAGGCGATCAAGGTGCGGGCGCGAGCCGCGGGAGTCGGCCCGGCATCGGCGGACGCGGGACCCGCCTGAGAGCCCCGAGGCGTCGCCTCGCGCCGGTTCGCCGAACGGCGTCGCCCCGCGTGCCGCCGTCGCGTGAGGCTGGACAGATGCACGCCGACGAGTACCTGTCCCCCGAGGAGCTCCCCGAGCCGCCGACCCTGGACGTCGTGACGCAGTTCTTCCATGGTCCGCTCTTCACCCTCACACCCCAGCCGTCCCTGGAGGAGTGGCTGTCCTCGGCCTCGGCGCGCGATTCGGGCGGGGTGATCCTCTTCGACGAGGCCTCGATCGGCTACACCTTCTGGCACAATCCGGCCGACCACGACGACCCCGCGAATCTCGAGGAGCTCGACGGCGAGCCGGAGCCCTCTCTCGGTGCCTCGCCGACGCGGCCCGTGCCCGAGTGGATGGCGGAGATCGCCGCCCGGATGCCGTACCCCCGCCTCTGGGACGCGGTGCGGACGAGCGTCGCGGAGGAGCACTCGCCGTGGCAGAGCATCGAGTTCGCGCTGATCGAGCACGTGGACCGCATCCGGAGCAGCCGCGCCCGCGCCGAGCGCGCCCGTGGCAGCGACCCCGACGGTCACCTCGGCCCCGCGACGGACCTCGGCATCGAGCACGACGTCCCGCTCCTCCTCGACGGCCGCCCGGTCCCCGGCATCCGGATCGACACCGACCCGCACGTCGTCGGCGTCGGCGCCCAGATCGGCGACCGCTTCCTGACCGCCGTCGTCGACCGCGACCGCCTCCCCCTCCTCGACTTCACCTTCGTCACCCGCCGCGCCCCCGCCTGAGCCCCCACTGGTCGAGCAGCAAGCTGCGCGAGCCCCCTTCTTTGCTGGTCGAGTAGCCCGCCCCGCGGGCCCCCTTTGCTGGTCGAGTAGCCCGCCCCGCGGGCCCCATTTGCTGGTCGAGTAGCCCGCGAAGCGGGCGTATCGAGACCCACCATCACCAGAAGCCCGGTCTGCAGACCCACCCGCTGACGGGGTTGGGTCTCGATACGCCCCTCCGGGGCTACTCGACCAGCATGCTTCCGCCGAGCACCGCGGAGAGACCCGCCCTCCTCCGCCCTTCGAGCAGCCCGCCCCTTTGCTGGTCAGCAGCCCGCGCAGCGGGCCCCTTCGCTGGTCAGCAGCCCGCGCAGCGGGCCCCTTCGCTGGTCAGCAGCCCGCGCAGCGGGCCCCTTCGCTGGTCAGCAGC
>NZ_JABMLE010000002.1:1131669-1409124 GCF_013205025.1 Rathayibacter sp. VKM Ac-2857
CCGCGCAGCGGGCCCCCCCTTGCTGGTCGAGTAGCCCGCTCCGCGGGCGTATCGAGACCCACCATCGCCGGACCCCCGGTCGCCTCCCCGCGCCCACCGCCGCCCCTCGCCGGGTCACCACCCGCCGTTGCGCCCGCCGCGCCGACGCGCCACCCTCGGAGGATGTTCTACGACGAGAGCGCCCGCCTCGAGGACGTCCCGGTCCCGCCGACCCTCGACGAGGTGGCGCGCGCCTTCCCGGGCCCGCTGTACGGCTTCGTCCCTCAGCCGTCGCTCGAGCCGTGGACGTCCGGCACGGCGTCGAGCACCTCCGGCGGGCGCGTCGAGATCGAGTCCGCGGCGATCGGCTACACGCTCTGGCAGAACCCGGACGACCACGACGACCCCGCCAACCTCGCCGAGCTCTCCGGCGAGCTGCGCGCCTCCCTCGACGCCCCGCCGGTGCGCCCGCTGCCCGACTGGATGACCGCGATCACCGCCCGGATGCGCTACCCGTGGCTCTGGGAGGCGGTGCGGACCACCGTCGCGCACGAGCCGGCGCCGCCGTGGCACTCCGTCGAGAGCGTCCTCGTCGAGCACGTGAACCACATCCTGATGAACCGGTTCCGCGACGAGCGGGTCCGCGGCGGCTTCCCGGGCGAGCTGCTCGGCCCCGCGACCGAGAAGTGCGTCGAGCACGACGTCCCCCTCCTCCTCGACGGCCGCTCGGTCCCCGGCCTCCGGATCGACACCGACGCGCACGTCCTCGGCGTCGGCGCCGACCTCGGCGACCGCGTCCTGACGGCCGTCGTCGACCGCGACCGCCTCCCCCTGATCGACCTCGCCTTCGCCACCCACCGCGTCCCCGCCTGATCTCT
Source organism: Rathayibacter sp. VKM Ac-2857 (assembly GCF_013205025.1). Classification (GTDB taxonomy): domain Bacteria; phylum Actinomycetota; class Actinomycetes; order Actinomycetales; family Microbacteriaceae; genus Rathayibacter. The sequence goes on from NZ_JABMLE010000002.1 coordinate 1,132,527, forward strand.
CCCAGTGGTCGAGCGGCCCGCTCCGCGGACCCCCTCATGCTGGTCGAGTAGCCCGCGCAGCGGTCCCCTTTGCTGGTCGAGTAGCCCGAGCAGCGGTCCCCCTTTGCTGGTCGAGTAGACCGCGCAGCGGGCGTATCGAGACCCACCATGGCCAGCAGCCGAGTCCGCAGAACACCCGTGCTGACGGGGTCGGGTCGCGATACGCCCCTGCGGGGCTACTCGACCAGCATGTCTGCGCTGAGCACTCCCGCTGGAGACCCCCCCTGCTGGCGAGCAGCCCGCGCAGCGGGTCAGTCTGCTGGTCACGTAGCGCGCGCAGCGGTTCCTTGTGATTGTCGGTCAGCCCGCGCAGCGGGTCCTTCTGTTGGTCGAGTAGACCGCACAGCGGGCGTATCGAGACCCCCGACCAGCACGATTCGGCCGATGGCTGCCTGCAGCTCAGGACGCCGCGAGGTGGAGCCGCGCGTCGCACCAGCTCGCGATGGCGGGGTCGTGGGTCGCGACGACGACGCTCGCGCCGTGGCCGGCGAGCTCGGTCAGCACGTCGAGCACCGTCTCGCTGTTCTCGGCGTCGAGGGCGCCGGTCGGCTCGTCGGCGAGGACGAGCGTCGGGCTCTTCACCAGCAGCCTGGCGAGCGCGACCCGCTGCTGCTCGCCGCCGCTCAGCCGGGCGACGCGCTCGCGGCCCCGCCCGGCGAGGCCGACGCGGTCGAGCGCGCGCTCGAACCGGTCGCTGCGGCCTCGCCGCTCGCCGAGCGCGATCGCGAGGTTCTGCTCGACGGTCGCGGTGTCGACGAGGGCGTAGCTCTGGAAGAGGTAGCCGAGTCGGTCCCGCCGGAAGCGCCGGCGGCCGTGCGCCCGGAGCCGGGTCAGCTCCTCGCCGTCGACCTCGATCGAGCCCGAGTCGGGGGCGTCGAGGAGCCCGAGGCAGTTGAGGAGCGTCGACTTGCCGCTGCCGCTCGCGCCGGTGAGGGCGAGGGTGCTGCCGGAGGCGACGGTCACATCGAGCCCGCTCCACAGCGTGCGTCGGCCGTAGCCCTTGGCGAGGTGGGTGGCGAGGATCACAGGAGGACTTTCCGTTCGGTCGGGAGGGAGGAGTGGAGCGGGGAGCGCATCAGGCGTCGACGACGGGCGAGCGGCTCGCCCTCCGGTGGGCGAGGGCCAGGCACGCGACGAGGAGGGCAGAGCTCGCCGCGACCACGCCGATGTCCAGCGCCGTCTGCTCGAGAAGGAAGTTCTCGGTGTCGACCGTGCCGAGGTCGATCACCGTGCGGACGTCCTTCGGATCGCGGAACCACTGCGGGACGACGGCGAGCGCCAGCGTCGCTGTCAGCAGCACACCCTCCAGCAGGAGCCCGCTCCGGTGCGCCGTGAGCGGTCCGAGCCCGGACAGCCGGTGCACGAACGCCCGCTTGCGGTCCTTCTCCACCAGCACCACCGCCGCGACCAGTCCGGTGAGCAGCACGACGATCCCGCCGCTCACGAAGCCGATCACGTTGATCGCGTGCGCACCGAGCGCCCGCCGGTACTGCTCGTTCGCCTGGTACGCCACTGGAGTGATGGAGGCCACGAAGGGGGAGAGACCGCCCATCTCGATCGCGGCCGGGAGCGCCGCGGGATCGGTGAAGATCACTCCGCCCTGGGTGATCACCGCGACCAGCTCGGAGGCGGCGAGCACCCCGACCGATGGCAGAACGACGACGATCGGATCGACGAGCTCGGGCTCCGGGCGGAAGCTGTGCTCACCGGAGCCCAAGGTGACGAGGGCCTGCCCTGACGGCACGACGTGCTCCGCGACGGGAAGACCGACGGTCGCGGGTGCCGGATCCGAGACGCTCGACTGCGTGTCCTGCCAGGAGTGCAGGTCGGCCAGCACGGACAGCCGGTACTCAGCAGACGTGTCCTCCGGCTCGAGGACAGTGAGGACGCCGTCGGGGACCTCGGTCATCCGGCGCCCGTCATCGCCGAGCACCTCGACCCTCCGGAGGTATCCCTCATTGACGAGCAGCACGTTTCCCTGGTCGCTGAGTCCCGGCGTGACGAAGATCATCCCTCCGGAGGCTTCCTGCGAGACGGCCAGATCGGCCAGTCGCCGATCAGCGGCGTGATACTCGGACGGGCTCAAGTAACCGCCGATGCTGATCGTGACCGCGTCTTGCGCGGCACTCCGGAGCTCGCGGCTGCGCCCCTCGACCTCGGCGACCCGGGCGCTCTGCCCGAGCGCGGCGACGATCGCGAGGAGCACCAGCACCGCCGGGACCCGGACGGCGTAGACGCCGAGCAGCACCCACCAGCCGTCGATCTCGCCCTTCACCTGGTCGACGAGCCGGCGGCCGTCGGTGAGGGCGATCGCGAGGATCTGCGCGACGACCGCGGCGAGCAGGAGGAGCGCGAGCAGCCGGCCGGAGAGCGCGAGGACCGTCGGCAGCTGCGCGAGGCCGTTCACAGCGGCCGTCGCGAGAGCGACCGCCGCCACTCCGCCGACCGAGAAGGCGACCACCGGGAGCGCGAGGAAGCGCCACTCCGACAGCAGGATGCGGAGGAGCCCCGCTCCGTGCAGCCGCTGCACACCGTGCGCCCTGCTGCGGAGCACAGTGCCAGCTCCCACAAGCACGATGATCCCGAGCAGCGCGACGGCGAGCGAGCGCATCAGATCGCCGTACTCGCGGTACGTGTCGACGTCGATGCCCGAGGCGTAGGGCGCGACCCGGCCCGACCAGCCGCCGTTCTCGATGACCGCGAGCACTGCCTCCGCATCCGCTCGATCACCCCCGACCAGCCAGGCCCCGCGCGGATCGAGCAGACCGAGGTCCTGCAGCGGCGCGACCGTCGTCGTGATCGCGGTGTCGACAGCGCCGTAGCCGTCGCGGAGCAGCTCCGCCGCGGCCCCCTCTCCTGCGACGTACAGGTGGCGGACGGTGGCCGGCTCCTCGGCGTCCTCGACGAATCGGACCACGTCGATCCCGCGGGTTTCGACCAATACGGTGAGCTCGCGGTAGACATCAGCGGCGGAGACCCGCGGCTCGGCATCCCGCGACAACGAGAGCTGCCAGCCCCCGTTCCACACCGGGCCGCGCGCATCGAACGCGCGGACGAAGACGACGGCGAGCACTGTCGCCAGGACGACGGCCAGCGCGTAGCCGAGGATCACGCTCTTGCTTCTCTCAGCTCTCCCACTGCTCGGGCGGGCGGGGCCGAGACCCCGCCCGCCGTTCGATCAAGAATCAGCAGAAGCTGTAGTAGGCGTAGTCGACCTCGAAGATTCGAGCCGGCGCGCTGATCGCTGCGGGTACACCCGGTGCTTGGCAACTCGACCGGTGCAGCGTTCCGTTGTCGACAGACGTCCGATGCTTCTCGGACGAGTGCTCGTAGGCGGACAGCACGATCCCGCCGGTCGTCCCGTGGATCCACTTGCCTCCGTCCGGATACGACACGGTGTACGCCGCCGCGACCGGCGCGATCAGCATCGCCCCCGTCAGGGCGAGTCCGGTGATGAAGGACCGGCGGGAGCCGGGTGCTCGGAAGGACATGGTGGGACCTCTCACTATTTCGGACCGCCGTCACCGTGACCGGTGAGGCGGGCTGCGCTGCGGCAGCGAGGGAACCGTATGCCCGGAACCATACTGATCTGACAATCTCAGCGAGGTATCACGACAACACGGCGCGTTACAGTGCCTGTGGAGGAGCCTCAACGCCTCCGTGCACCTCTCCGCACCCCTCCGACCGACCGGGCAAGCGCATACCCGCCCCCACCCCGCGCTCACCGGCCGGAACCGGCTCCGAGCGGGAGTACCGTGACGCCATGACAGCGCAGGACGACATCGGTGCGGAGCAGGCGCCCCCCAAGGACTTCTCGCACGAGCAGGAGGGCTACCAGCACGGTCTGAAGCCCCGCCAGCTCCAGATGATCGCGATCGGCGGTGCGATCGGAACTGGGCTCTTCCTCGGCGCCGGCGGCCGCCTCAACTCCGCCGGGCCGGCCCTCGCGATCGCCTACCTGGTCGCCGGGATCTTCGCGTTCTTCATCCTCCGCGCCCTCGGCGAGCTGGTCCTGCACCGCCCGTCGTCGGGGTCGTTCATCTCCTACGCCCGCGAGTTCTACGGCGAGAAGTTCGCCTACGCGGCCGGCTGGATGTACTTCCTCAACTGGGCGATGACCTCGATCGTCGACACCACCGCCGTCGCCGTCTACCTCAAGTACTGGTCGGCCTTCACCGCGGCGCCGCAGTGGCTCCTCGCCCTGATCGCGCTGCTCGTCGTCCTCGCCGCGAACATGGTCGCGGTCAAGGTCTTCGGCGAGCTCGAGTTCTGGTTCGCCCTGATCAAGGTGACGGCGCTGGTCGCCTTCCTCGTCGTCGCGCTGATCTGGCTCGTCTTCGCCTTCCCGGTGCAGGCGGGCGGCGAGACCGTGCAGACCGGCGTCTCGATCCTCGGCGACAACGGCGGCATCCTCCCCAACGGCCTGCTCCCCGCAGTCCTGGTGATGCAGGGCGTGGTCTTCGCCTACGCCGCGATCGAGCTGGTCGGCACCGCCTCCGGCGAGACGCAGGACACCGAGAAGGTGATCCCCCGCGCGATCAACTCGGTGATCTTCCGCATCGCGATCTTCTACGTCGGCTCGATCGTCCTGCTCTCGCTGCTGCTCCCGTACACCGCCTACAAGGAGGGCGAGAGCCCCTTCGTCACCTTCTTCTCCTCGATCGGCGGCCCCGAGGTCGGCACCATCGCGGGCTCGATCATGAACTTCGTGGTTCTCACCGCGGCCCTCTCCTCCCTCAACGCCGGCCTCTACTCGACCGGCCGCGCACTGCACTCGATGGGGATGAACGGCTCCGCACCGAAGTGGACGACGCGGATGTCGCGCGGCGGCGTCCCCTACGCGGGCATCCTGCTCACCGCGACCTTCACGGTGGCGGGCGTGGTGCTGAACTACTTCGTGCCGAGCCAGGCCTTCGAGATCGCGCTCAACATCGCGAGCCTCGGCATCATCACGGCGTGGGGCACGATCATCCTCTGCCAGATGCGGCTGCGGCAGTGGGCGAAGAAGGGCCTCGCGAAGGAGCCGTCCTTCAAGCTCCCCGGCGCCCCGGTCACCTCCTGGCTGACCCTCGTCTTCCTCGCCGTGGTGCTCGTGCTGATGGCGATCGACTTCCCGGTCGGCACCCTCACCATCGCCTCGCTGGTGATCATCGTCCCGCTGCTGGTGGCCGGCTGGTTCCTCCAGCGCGGGCGCATCCTCCGGATCGCGGAGCTGCGCGACGGAGTGACGGGACCGTTCCCGGTGACCGGTCGCGACCCCGCGGCCCAGGTGCGCCGGGACCGCGACGACCAGGACTGACGCCGGCCGGCACCGACGCAGGCCGCACCCGCCCACCGATACTCTCGATCGCGCGGGCGCCCACGCGCCGGCGGAACGGGAGCGGCATGGCCACGGTGGACTCCGCGGAGCGGCGCGCGCGCCTGATCGAGCTGCTCGAGCGCGACGGCGCGATCCGCCTCGACGACGCGGCGGCCGAGCTCGACGTCTCGACGATGACCGTGCGCCGCGACCTGGCCGACCTCGAGGCGGAGGGCCGGCTCAGCCGGGTCCGCGGCGGCGCGGTCGCCGCCCTCCGGCCGCGCCCCTTCGCCGAGCGCCTGGCCGCGGGTGCCGCCGCCAAGCGCGAGATCGCCCGCAAGGCCGTCGCCCTGCTGCCCGACTCCGGCGCGATCGCGGTCGACGCCTCCTCGACCGCCGGCACCCTCCTCGCCGCCGCCCCCGAGTCGCCGCGGCTGCTCATCGCGACCAACTCGCTGGAGAACCACGCCTCGGCCCGCGCCACCCGCGCCCGCGTCGTCCTGATCGGCGGCGAGCTCCAGGCCGAGACCGACAGCTTCGTCGGCCCGCTCGCCTGCGCCGGCGCGGCCGAGCTGCACTACGACCGCTTCTTCACCTCCGCCTCGGCCGTCACCCGCGCGGGCACGAGCGAGGTGACACTCGAGGAGGCGCAGGTGAAGCGCGTGCTCGTCACCGCCTCCGCCGAGACGGTGCTGCTGGTCGACTCCTCCAAGCTCGAGCGCACGGCCCTCGCCCGGGCGCTCGACTGGGACGCGATCGCGGTGCTCGTCACCGAGCTCGACCCCGCGGACGAGCGACTCGACCCGTTCCGCGGACTCGCCGACGTGCGCTGACGAGCATTGACCGGAACGAGTCCGGCTGTTAGCTTCTGTGATAGTTAACACACTCGCTCAATCAGACGGAGAAGTCATGGCAGCCTCGACCGCCGCGGAGCTCATCGCCCGCTCGAACCGCCTCGGGGCCGACCCGCGCAACACGAACTACGCCGGCGGCAACACCTCCGCGAAGGGCGTCGAGACCGACCCCGTCACCGGCGAGCCCGTCGAGCTGCTCTGGGTCAAGGGCTCCGGCGGCGACCTCGGCACGCTGAAGGAGTCGGGCCTCGCCGTCCTCCGCATGGACCGCCTCCGCGCGCTGACCAACGTCTACCCCGGCCTCGACCGCGAGGACGAGATGGTCGCCGCGTTCGACTACACGCTGCACGGCAAGGGCGGCGCCGCCCCCTCGATCGACACCGCGATGCACGGCCTCGTCGACGCCGCGCACGTCGACCACCTGCACCCCGACTCCGGCATCGCCTTCGCGACCGCCGCCGACGGCGAGCGCCTCACCGCGGAGGCCTTCGGCGGCACCGTCGCCTGGGTCCCCTGGCGCCGCCCCGGCTTCCAGCTCGGCCTCGACATCGCCGCGATCAAGGAGGCGAACCCCGAGCTCATCGGCGCGATCCTCGGCGGCCACGGCATCACCGCCTGGGGCGACACCAGCGAGGAGGCGGAGGCGAACTCGCTCCGCATCATCGAGACCGCGAGCGCGTACATCGCCGAGCACGGCCGCCCCGAGCCCTTCGGCCCCGCCCTCGACGGCTACGCCGCCCTGCCCGAGGAGGAGCGCCGCGCCAAGGCCGCCGCCCTCGCCGCCCACCTGCGCTCGATCGCCTCGCACGACCGCCCCCAGGTCGGCCACTTCACCGACTCCGCCGAGGTCCTCGACTTCCTCGCGAGCACCGAGCACTCGCGCCTCGCCGCGCTCGGCACCTCATGCCCCGACCACTTCCTCCGCACCAAGGTGAAGCCGCTGCTCGTCGACCTGCCGGCCAAGGCCTCCGTCGAGGAGATCCTCGAGCGCCTCCCCGCCCTGCACGAGGCGTACCGTGCCGACTACCAGGCCTACTTCGACGCGCACGCGACGCCCGAGAGCCCCGCGATCCGCGGCGCCGACCCGCTGATCGTGCTCGTCCCGGGCGTGGGCATGTTCTCCTACGGCGCCAACAAGCAGACCGCCCGCGTCGCCGGCGAGTTCTACGTCAACGCCATCAATGTGATGCGCGGTGCTGAGGCGATCTCGACCTACGCGCCGATCGACGAGGCCGAGAAGTTCCGCATCGAGTACTGGGCCCTCGAGGAGGCGAAGCTCCAGCGGATGCCGAAGCCCAAGCCCCTCGCCTCCCGCATCGCGCTGGTGACCGGCGCCGCCTCCGGCATCGGCAAGGCCATCGCCACCCGCCTCGCCGCCGAGGGCGCCTGCGTCGTCGTCGCCGACCTCGACCTCGCCAAGGCGCAGGCCGCGGCCGCCGATCTCGGCTCGACCGACGTCGCGGTGGGAGTCGCGGCGAACGTCTCCGACGCCGCCGCTGTGAAGGCCGCGATCGACGCCACCGTGCTCGCCTTCGGCGGTCTGGACCTGGTCGTCAACAACGCCGGCCTCTCGCTCTCGAAGTCGCTCTTCGACACCACCGAGGCCGACTGGGACCTCCAGCACGACGTGATGGCGAAGGGCTCGTTCCTCGTCTCGCAGGCCGCGGCCCGCGTGCTCGTCGACCAGAAGCTCGGCGGCGACATCGTCTACATCTCCTCGAAGAACTCGGTCTTCGCCGGCCCGAACAACATCGCCTACTCCGCGACCAAGGCCGACCAGGCCCACCAGGTGCGCCTGCTGGCCGCCGAGCTCGGCGAGCACGGCATCAAGGTCAACGGCATCAACCCCGACGGCGTCGTCCGCGGCTCCGGCATCTTCGCCTCCGGCTGGGGCGCGAACCGCGCCAAGACCTACGGCATCGACGAGGAGGACCTGGGCGCGTTCTACGCCAAGCGCACCATCCTCAAGCGCGAGGTCGTCCCCGAGAACGTGGCCAACGCCGTCTTCGCCCTCTGCACGTCGGACTTCTCGCACACGACGGGGCTGCACGTTCCTGTTGACGCTGGAGTCGCGGCGGCGTTCCTCCGATGACCGCGACCGAAGGAGTCCTCCGATGAAGGCCGTCGCGGCGGTCGACCTCGGCGCCACCAGCGGGCGCGTCATCCTCGGCTACGTCGGCCACGACGAGCTGCGGATGCGGCACGTCGCGCGCTTCCCGAACCAGCCGGTCCGCGTCCAGGAGGGCGCCGAGTCCGCGCTGCACTGGAACATCCTCGAACTGCACCGCTCGCTGACGACCGGACTGACCAACGCGCTCCGCGACGAGCCGGAGGTCGTCTCGATCGGCATCGACTCCTGGGCCGTCGACTACGCCCTGCTGCGCCAGGGCCGGATGCTCGGCGCGCCGTACCACTACCGCGACGAGCGGACCGCGCGCGGCGTCGCCGACGTGCACGCGCGCATCGGCGCCGAGGAGCTCTACGCGCGCAACGGACTCCAGCACCTCCCCTTCAACACGCTGTTCCAGCTCGCCGACGAGCGCGACGTCCTCGCACTCGCCGACCAGGCGCTGCTCGTCCCGGACCTGATCGGCTACTGGCTGACCGGCGTCGCCGCGACCGAGATCACCAACGCCTCCACCACGGGTCTGCTCGACCCGCACACCCGCGCGTGGGACCACGAGCTCCTCACGCGCCTCGATCTGCCGCTCGGGATCCTCGCGCCCCTGATCGAGCCGGGCTCCCGGCTCGGCTCGCTCCTGCCCGCCGTCGCCGCCGAGCTCGGCGCCCCGGCCGGGCTCGGCGTCGTCGCCGTCGGCTCGCACGACACGGCCTCGGCCGTCGTCGCCGTGCCGGCCGCTGGCGAGGACTTCGCGTACATCTCCAGCGGCACCTGGTCGCTCGTCGGCGTCGAACTCGAGGAGCCGGTGGTCTCGCTGGAGGGTCGGGCCGCCAACTTCACCAACGAGGGCGGCGTCGACGGGCGAGTCCGATTCCTGAAGAACGTCTCCGGGCTCTGGCTGCTCTCCGAGTCGATCCGCACCTGGGAGCGCAGCACCGGCGAGCAGATCGACCTCGCCGAGCTGCTGCGGCAGGCGGCGGCGATCCGCGGACCGATCACCACCTTCGACCCCGCCGACGAGCGCTTCCTCGCCCCCGGCAACATGCCCGGCCGGATCGTCGAGTGGTGCGTCGAGCGCGGTCTCGCGCAGCCGCGCACGCGCCCCGAGTTCGTCCGCTCGATCCTGGAGTCGCTCGCCGAGGCCTACGCGAGCACCCTCATCGACGCCGTCCGGCTCAGCGGCAAGCGGGTCCGCACGATCCACATCGTCGGCGGCGGCTCGCAGAACGAGCTGCTCTGCCAGCTCACCGCCGACCGCACCGGCCTCCCGGTCGAGGCCGGTCCCAGCGAGGCCACGGCGATCGGGAACATCATCGTCCAGGCCCGCGCGCAGGGCCTCGTCTCCGGCTCGCTCGAGTCGCTGCGCGCGCTCGTGCGCCGGGCGTTCCCGCCGACGCGCTACGAACCCCGTCCCTCCTCCCCCGAGAAAGGCTGACCAGCATGGTCCAGCGCCAGTTCCCGAAGCCCGTCGAGCTGCTCGAGTACCTCAGCTTCAAGAAGCCCGAGCTCGACGGCCGCAAGCGCCGCCTCGACGCCGCCCTCACCATCGAGGACCTCCGCACCATCGCGAAGCGCCGCACCCCCAAGGCCGCGTTCGACTACACGGACGGCTCCGCGGAGGGCGAGATCTCCATCGCCCGCGCCCGCCAGGCGTTCGAGGACGTCGAGTTCCACCCCCAGGTGCTCCGCGACGTCGCCGCCGTCGACACCACCGCCACCGTCCTCGGCGCGCCCTCCGCGATGCCGTTCGGGATCGCACCCACCGGCTTCACCCGCCTGATGCAGACCGAGGGCGAGACCGCGGGGGCCGGAGCGGCCGCCGCCGCGGGCATCCCGTTCACCCTCTCCACGCTCGGCACCACCTCGATCGAGAACGTGAAGAAGGCCAACCCGAACGGCCGCAACTGGTTCCAGCTGTACGTGATGCGCGACCGCGAGATCTCCTACGGCCTCGTCGAGCGCGCCGCCGCCGCCGGCTACGAGACGCTCTTCTTCACCGTCGACACCCCCGTCGCCGGCGCCCGCCTGCGCGACAAGCGCAACGGCTTCTCCATTCCGCCCCAGCTCACCGTCGGCACCGTCCTCGACGCACTCCCCCGCCCGTGGTGGTGGTTCGACTTCCTCACCACCCAGAAGCTCGAGTTCGCGTCCCTCAGCGCCACCGGCGGCACCGTCGGCGACCTGCTCGACCTCGCCATGGACCCCACCATCAGCTACGAGGACCTCAAGGTCATCCGCGAGATGTGGCCCGGCAAGCTCGTCATCAAGGGCGTGCAGAGCGTCGAGGACGCCCACAAGTTCGCCGACTTCGGCGTCGACGGCATCGTGCTGTCGAACCACGGCGGCCGCCAGCTCGACCGCGCCCCGATCCCGTTCCACCTGCTGCCCGAGGTCGTCCGCGAGGTCGGCACCGACACCGAGGTGATGGTGGACACCGGCATCATGAACGGCGCCGACATCGTCTCCTCCATCGCCCTCGGAGCGAAGTTCACCCTCATCGGCCGCGCCTACCTCTACGGCCTCATGGCCGGCGGCCGCCAGGGCGTCGACCGCACCATCGCGATCCTCTCCGACCAGATCGTCCGCACCATGAAGCTCCTCGGCGCCCACTCCCTCGAGGAGCTGACCCCCGCCCACGTCACCCAGCTCGAGCGCCTGCAGCCCCGCCCCCGCCCCTGACCCGGCGAAGCATGCCGGTCGAGTAGCCCCCACAGGCGCCATCATGCTGATCGAGTATCCGCCGCAGGCGCCATCATGCTGGTCGAGTAGCCGCCACAGGCCACCTCATGCTGGTCGAGTAGCCGCTGCAGGCGGCGTATCGAGACCCACGTCCCCCGCACGAAGGATCTCGATACGCCCGCTCCGCGGCCTACTCGATCAGCATGCAAAAAGCTGACGCCTTCTCCGCCGCAGGCCACCTCATGCTGGTCGAGTAGCCGCCAGAGGCGGCGTATCGAGACCCGCCGACGCCAGCAGGGCGAGTCTGCAGACCTGCCTTCTGGCGGTGGCGGATCTCGATACGGCCGCAATGCGGCCTACTCGATCAGCATGCAAGGGGCAGCCGCTCCACCGTCCCCCGTCCGCGCAGGCGCCCCCATGCCGGTCGAGTAGCCGCCGCAGGCGCCTCATGCTGGTCGAGTAGCCGCCGCAGGCGGCGTATCGAGACCCGCCCGCACCCAGCCTCTTGCCAGGAACTCCGTCGACCCGCTACGGTCGACGAACGCCACCACGAAAGGAGCCGACCATGACGAACGCGCCGCACTTCACCACCGCCGGCTTCTTCGGCGCCCTCTCCGACTGACCGGTCGAGCCTCCCGCTCGTCATCGCTCAGACGGTGACGGCGCAGAAGAAGCTCCCGGTCCGCGGCACCGCCGCACGGACCGTCGTCCCGTCCTCGACCCGAACCCCGGGTCCCGCGCGCCGCCCCTCCGGCGGCCGCTCCGCGCGCTCCGAGCGCGCTCCTCGCCGCGCCCACCAGGCGCTCTCCGGCGCGCCCGCGCGCCAGCCGCCCGGCACCGACCGGGCCTCGCACGAAGGACACCATCGTGAACACCGCAGCGACACTCGTCGCCCGCCTCCCCCGACCCCGCACCGCCCGCCTGCTCGACCGCCTCGCGCTCCGCGCGGGCATCGCCCTCGTGGCGTGGAGCACCCGGGAGCGCCGCCTCCCGCCCACCCACGCGGAGGTCGCCGCCCTCCGCCACGAGCGCGCCGCCCTCGAGGACCGCGAGCGCCGCACCGCACTCCAGCGCCTCCCGCGCTGACCCCGCCCACAACGCAGAAGTTGCGGTAGTCGCACTCGACTACCGCAACTTCTGCGTACTGAACTGCTTCTCGGGAGAGAGCAGCGCCGGCTACAGCGTCCCCTCGAACAGGACACGCTCCGGAGCGTCTTCATCGGCACCGGACCCGTTGCCGCCTTCCAGGGTGACCTTCACCTGATCACCCGGTTGCACATCAGCTGTGAAGTACAGCCGGTGCCCCGAGTAGTAGGCGCCGGAGAGACCGGTGAGCTCGTCGTTCCAGACCGATCCGATCTTCACGCCGTTCACAGAGATCCACACCCGCGCCGTACTGGTAGCAACGTCCTCCGACAGGGAGAAGACCGCTCGGTGATCCTCGTACGACACCGTCACCACCGGAGCATCCTTCGCAGTACCGGCCCCCGCGACAGGACCGGGCGTCGGTGCCTCGGTCGAGACCGGAGCCGGCTGCCCGCCCGTCGGAGCCGCATCGCCGAGCTGCGCCGTGTACAGCCTCGTCCGGCGGAGGGTGTCATCGAACCCGTCGTCCAGCGACCCCGCGTACTCCGTGACCGCCAGGCGATCGCCCGGCTTCACCCCGGGGATGTAGAGGACCGTCGGCCCATCAACGACATCGGGGACGACCCGCGCCACACCGCGGGTCTGCTTGTTCTGGATCTGCGCGACGGGCTTCCCCTCGACGATCACCACGAACCGCTTGTCCGAGCGGTAGAGGTCATCGGACACCGACACCAGCACCCCCTCGTCCGAGAGCGTCGCGATCACGAACGGCTGCTGCGCGATCGGCGCCGCTCCGGGAGCGGCCTCGGTCGACGCAGGAGCGGCATCGCCGAGCTGCGCCGCGTACAGCCTCGTACGGCGGAGGGAGTCGTCGAAGCCGTCGTCCAGCGACCCCACGTACTCGGTGACAGCCATGCGATCACCGGGCTTGACGCCCGGGATGTGGAGAACCGACCGACCATCGACGGAATCGGGAGTCACTGTCGCCACACCGCGGGTCTGCTTGTTCTGGATCTGAGCGACAGGCTTCCCCTCGACGATCACGACGATCCGCTTCTCCGACCGGTACAGGTCGTCGGACAGTGACACCAGCGCCCCGTCGTCCGAGAGCGTCGCGATCACGAGCGCCGGCTGCGCGGACGGCGCCGCTCCCGGAGCGGGCTCGGCCGGCGTCGGAACCGCGGCGGGCTCGGCGGCAGCGGCCGTCGGCGTGGGCGCGATGGCCGTCGGAGTCGGTTCGGGCGCAGCGGTCGTCGGCGTGGGCGCGATGGTCGTCGGAGTCGGCTCGGGCGCAGCGGTCGTCGGCACGGGCGCGATGGTCGTCGGAGTCGGGGCCGGCTCGGCGATCGCCGGCGTCGCCGACAGCAGGCCGAACAGGGTGGTCGCGGCGAGACAGGCCGCGGCAGTGCGCGTGTTCCTCATGGGTATCCCTTCGATGAAGGCGACCAGAGACGAAGGAGCCGGGCGCTTCGGGACGCCCGCGGCTGGTCGCGACGAGACATTCTCATCCGGCGGGACTCGCGGTCGCTCGGCCGTGGCGCAAGACACGTGTGCGGTGGCCCGGGTCTGCTGCGGGCGCCGGGAGTCACCCGGATGCGCAGCTCACCAGGCAGTCGCTCACAGTCGCCGCACATATCGCTGAGTATCGTTCGGAGCGACACGGTCGTTCGGAACGGCACACTCGGAAGACACTCGGAGGTCATCATGAAGAACCAGTCCTCGACCGGCGCGTTCGGCGCCGGCAACCCCATCGACGGCATCTGGCAGGCGATGGAGCAGGCCCGCGCCGGCTTCGAGAAGCGTACCGGCAGCCGCGTCGGCCGCGGCGACGTCCGCGCCGCCGTCCTCGCACTCCTCGCCGAGCAGCCGATGCACGGCTACCAGATCATCCACGAGATCGAGGAGCGCAGCGGCGGCAGCTGGAAGCCGAGCCCCGGCTCCGTCTACCCGACCCTGCAGCTGCTCGCCGACGAGGGCCTGATCGCCGCCGACGAGTCGAACGGCCGCAAGACCTACAGCCTCACCGACTCCGGTCGCGCTCAGGTCGCCGCGTCCGGCACCGACGCCCCGTGGTCCGAGTCCGACCAGGTCGACTTCGGCGCCCTGCCGAAGGCCGGCGTCGCACTCGCCCAGGCCGCCGCGCAGGTCGGCCGCTCGGGCACCCCGGCTCAGATCCGGCAGGCCGTCTCCGAACTCGAGGACGTGCGCCGCCGCCTGTACGCGATCCTCGCGCAGGACTGACCCGGGTGGCGCCGGTCCGCCCGGGTCTCACCGACCCGGGCCGCCGAGCCCGCAGCGACCAGCGTCGCTACCGCCGCATCCTGCGGTTCGCCTCCTGGCACCTCGCGGTGACCTGGTTCTTCGATCTGCTGCTGCCCCGCATCGGGCTGACGGCGATCGCGCTGCGCACCCGCCCGCAGCGGATGCGGCGCTTCGCGCGCAGCTTCCACGTCCTGGCCGTCGACCTCGGCGGTCTGATGATCAAGGTGGGCCAGTTCATGTCGTCGCGCCTGGACGTCCTGCCGCCCGAGATCACGCGCGAGCTGGAGGGCCTCCAGGACGAGGTGCCGCCGGTGCCGTTCCCGCGGATCCGCGCCCTCGCCGAGTCCGAGCTGGGGACGACGCTCGCGCGCGCCTACGCGGACGTCGACGAGACGCCCGTCGCCGCGGCGTCACTCGGGCAGGCGCACCGCGCCCGGCTCTCACCGGTGGACGCGGCCGACTCCGGACACGAGAACGCGATCGTCAAGGTCCAGCGGCCCGGCATCGACGAGATCGTCGAGGTCGACCTCGCGGCGCTCCGGCGCATCGGCGGCTGGCTGACCCACGTGCGGCTCGTCTCCGACCGCGTCGACGCGCCCGCGCTGGTCGAGGAGTTCGCGGTCACGAGCCTCGAGGAGATCGACTACCTGCGCGAGGCGGCCAACTCGGTGCGCTTCGCCGCCGACTTCGCGGGCGACCCGCGCGTCGGTGTCCCCGACGTGATCTGGGAGCGCTCGACCCGCAAGGTGCTGACGCTGCAGGACGTCACGGCGATCAAGATCACCGACGCGGAGGGTCTCGCCGCCGCCGGGATCGACCCGCGCGACGTCGCTCCGGTGTTCGCCGCGGTCATGTTCGACCAGCTCTTCACCAACGGCTGGTTCCACGCCGACCCGCACCCGGGCAACGTCTTCGTCACGCCGACCCCCGGCGGCGAGCTGCCCTGGCGGCTCACCTTCATCGACTTCGGGATGATGGGCGAGGTGCCGTCGTCGACGCGAGCGGGCCTGCGGGCGATGCTGATCGCCGCCGCCTCGCGCGACGGCAAGGGCCTCGTCGACGCGGCGCGCAACGTCGGCGTGCTGCTCCCCTCCGCCGACTCCCGCGAGCTCGAGCGCGCGATGACCCAGCTGTTCGCGCGCTTCGGCGGCATGGGCTTCGCCGAGCTGCGCGAGGTCGACCCGCGCGAGTTCCGCGACTTCGCGATCCAGTTCGGCGACGTGGTGCGCTCGCTGCCGTTCCAGCTGCCCGAGAACTTCCTGCTCATCATCCGGGCCATGTCGCTGACCTCCGGAGTCTGCAGCGCGCTCGATCCGTCGTTCAACCTCTGGGACTCGGTCGAGCCCTACGCGCAGCAGCTGATCCGGGAGGAGCGCGGCAACGTCGCGCAGGACGTCGGCCGACAGGCGCTCGACACCCTCGGGCTCCTGGTGCGCCTGCCGCGGCGCCTGGACGAGCTCGCGACGACCCTCGAGGACGGGACCCTCGCTGTCACCGTGCCGACGGTCGAGCGCCGGCTGAACCGGCTCGAGGGGACGGTCCGGCGGATCGTCTCGGCGGTGCTCTTCGCCGGGCTGCTCATCGCCGGCGCGGTCGTCCGGGCGGACGACACCGTGTTCGGCACGGTGCTGATGGCGGTGTCGGTGCTGCCTCTGCTGCACGCGCTGCTCTCGCGCTCGCGCCTGCTCTGACGCCGTCGCGGAGACCGACCGGATCCCGCCACCTCACTGGTCTGCGCCGATTGTTCGACGTCGCCCCGAACGAGGTTCACGGTGGAACCGGGTCGCCCGACGATGGACGGCCGGTCAGGTTCTCGGAAAGGAGTCGACATGATATTCGCGTTGATCGCGTTCCTCGTCCAGGCCTACGGCTAGCCCGGCGAAGCGATCGCGGCCACCCGCGCAGGGTGACCGCGACCCGGCCGGGGCCGGTCGGTTCCAGGCTTCCCGACCGTTCCCGAGTGCCGCTCGACGCCGAACGCCGAACGGCCGGATCGGAGCTAGGCCGCCGGCAGCCGCTCGTCGAACAGGTCGTACTGGCCGAAGCGGGAGCCGAGCGACTCGCCCGGACGGCCCCCGATCACCGCGACCCGCACCTCGTCGCCCGCCCTCGCCGGGCCCATCCGCAGGAAGACCCGGTCGCCCACGGACCAGCGGGTCGCGTAGTAGGCCGAGCCGAAGTAGGTCTCGCCGACGTACCGGTCGTTCACCAGCACGACGATCCGGGTCCGCGATTGCAGGAGTCCGGCCGACATGTCGATGACGACGTCGCCGTCGAGGAGATGGGCGTGGATCGAGGTGTCGGCGTGCGAGACGGACCCGTCGATCGGGACGAGGGAGGAGTCCGGAGTCCCGCTCGGGTCACTGGCAGCGGCCGTCGCCGGCGGCGCGGACGCGAGGCCGAGCAGCGCTGCGGCGATCACGCCGATCGTGAAGGTGCGAAGGGGCTTCATCGTTCTCTTTCCTCTCTCGATTCCCCGACCGGTCTCGGCGAGGAGCGCTCCGCGTCCTGGCTGACACGGGGACGTCTGAACACTGCCCCGACCTTCCGAGAGGAGCGACATCCCTGTCGCGGACCGACGCGAATGGCACGAGGCCGAACGTGTGCACCTGCCCGGGAGGACCGATTCCGCCGTCCCGATCGCAGAGCGCCACGGAGTTGAGCGTGTCAGGAGGTGTCGGCGAAAGTGAGTTCCGGTCCCGAGGACCGGTCCACCGATCCGACGACAGCCGCTCCGCCTCGCGTGAGGGAGGCCGTTCCGGTCGCTCTGCGCACCCGCGGCGGGGTCCGCACTCCTCGGCTTTTTCGCCCGACTGGGATCGCGGTCGTCCGGCCGCGAATCACGTCCGACCCGATGAAAGGAATTGACATGTTCTGGGCTCTCGTCCAAGGAATCCTCTCGATCTTCAAGTGCTGAGTCCGTCCGCGGTCGTGGCCCCGCACCGGAATCGGTGACGTGCCGCGACCGCGGCGGCCCGGGCGCCCGGGTCCCCACCGCGCGTCCCGTCCGACCCGACGAGAGGAGCCGACGTGGCCTTCTTCCTGCTGATGTTCAGCTGGCTGTTCCCCAGCTGACGTGGCGCTCCCCTGACCGCGGAGTTCAGGGACGACGACCACGACACGACGGGCAGGGGGAGGCGGTTCTCCATTCCCGCCTCCTCCTGCCTCCTCCCGGCCCTCGACTCCGCTTCGGCTCGTCGAGCGCGGACTCATGCGAGGACGATCACCTTCCCGGTGATGCGGCCCTCGGCCGCCTCGGCGTGGATCGCCGCAAGCTCGGCCAGCGGCACTCGGCGGGTGACCTCCACGGTCAGCTCCCCCGCGTCGACCAGGGCGACGAGCTCCGCGAGCCGGTCACGGTTCGGCAGCACGAAGACCGTCGCCGCGCGCACGCCGCGGCTGTCATCGCCCGGAGTCGTCAGGAAGGCCGTCGTGCTGACGACGACCCCGCCGTCGCGCACCGCGGCGACCGAGGCGGCGAACCGCTCCGGCTCGAGCGGAGCCAGGTTGAGCAGCACGTCCACCTGCTCACCGAGGGCCGCGAGGACGTCGGTCGCCGTGTGGTCGATGATCTCGTCGGCGCCCGCCGCCCGGACGGCGTCGATGCTGCGCGGACTCGCGGTCGCGATCACGTGCACGCCGGCGCGCTTCGCGAGCTGCACGGCGTACTTCCCGACCACTCCGCCCGCGCCGACGACGAGGACCCGCTGGCCGGCGACGAGCCGGCCGTCGTCGAACAGCGCCTGCCAGGCGGTGAGCGCCACCGACGGCAGCGCGGCAGCGTCGGCGAGCGGAAGACTCGACGGAGCGGCGACCACCGCCTCGGCCGGCGCCAGCACGTACTCGGCCGCTCCCCCGTCGCGCTCCATCGGCAGGAACGCGACGACCGCCTCGCCCACCGCCACTCCCTCGACGCCGTCACCGACCGCGTCGATCGTGCCGGACACGTCGTAGCCGGGTACGTGCGGAAGCTCGACCGGGATCGGCAGGAAGCCGCCGCGCATGCCGGCGTCGGCTGCGTTGAAGGCCGAGGCTGCGATCCGGAGCCGCACCTGCCCGGCGCCGGGAACCGGGACCGGGATCTCCTCCTTGACGAGGACCTCGGGTCCGCCCACCTCGTGGAATCGCACTGCCTGCATATCGTCTCCCTCGCGTTATCGCTTCCAATTCGAAGCACCGCCGTGACGCTAACACTGCTTCCAGTTCGAAGCAAGGGTAGGATCGCCGTCATGACGGATGCAGCCCTCACCCCGACCCAGCTCTCGGCCTACCTCGCCTTCACCGAGGTGGGCAGCCTGCTGCGGCCCGCGGTCGAGCAGCAGCTGCGCGAGGCGGGCGACCTCAGCTACCTCCAGTTCCAGTTGCTGGCGCGCCTCGGCGACGCCCCGGACGGCCGGCAGCGGATGACCGACCTCGCCGACGGCGTCGTGCACAGCCGCAGCGGACTCACCTACCAGGCGCAGCTGCTCGAGCAGCGGGGGCTCGTCACCCGTTCCCCGTCACCGGACGACGAGCGCAGCACCGTCGTCGCGCTCACCACCGCGGGGCGGGAGGCCCTCCGGGCCGTGTTCCCCGGGCACATCGAGACCGTGCACGGGCTGCTGTTCGCGCCCCTCACCGACGCCGACGCCGGCGAGCTCGCGCGCATCCTCGGGCGGGTCGGCGAGCACCTGCGGGCGGCGCCGCCGAGGTCGGCGCGACGGCGCCGGTCGAAGCCCGCGAACGGCTCCCCGCTGACCGGACCTCGCGAGCCCTAGAGCAGACCGGTCAGCACGCCGCCGTCCGCACGGAGGACCGCGCCGTTCGTGGCGGAGGCGCGCGGGCTGGCGAGGTAGGTCACGAGCGAGGCGATCTCGTCCGGCTCGAGGAAGCGCTCGACGAGCGAGGTCGCGTTGCCGCCGATGATCGCGGCCCGGAGGGCGTTGACCGGCACGCCCTGCGCGGCGGCGATGCCCTCGACGCTGCTCGCGACGCCGTCCGACCAGGTCGGACCGCCGAGGACCGAGTTGACCGTGACCTCGGTGCCGCGGGTCAGCTTGGCCAGGCCGTTGCCGAGCGCGAGCATCCCCGCCTTGGTCACTCCGTAGTGCGTCATGTCGGCCGGGACGTTCACGCCGGACTCGCTGCTGACGAAGACGATGCGGCCCCAGCCGGCCTCGAGCATCGCGTCGAGGACGTGCCGGGACAGGCGGACGCCGCTCATCACGTTCACCATGAAGTAGCGCAGCCACTGCTCGTCGGTGATCGCCGCGAAGGGAGCGACCTCGAACAGGCCGACGTTGTTGACCAGGACGTCCACCCGGCCGAGGCGCTTCAGGAGACGGTCCACGGACTCGGCGTCGGCGGCGTCGGCGGCGAGGCCGGAGACGACGGCGCCGGGGACCTGCGCGCCGAGACTCTCGACCGCCGCCCCGACACCCGCCTCGGTCCGGCCGTTCACGACGACCTCGACGCCCTCCCGCAGCAGGGCGAGCGCGATCGCCCGGCCGATGCCCTGCGTCGAACCGCTCACGAAAGCGCGCTTGCCTGCCAGTTCCAGATCCATCTCGGTCGTCTCCCTCGTCTGCCGCAGCCGATTGCTTGCCTGGGAAACTGTAGCTGTTTCACTTTCCTGGTCAAGTGAATCGGCGCTACGCTCAGGACGTGACCGACCCTGATCCCGCCCCGCTGTGCGGCGACGACCTCGCCGCCTGGAGCGCGCTCGCGACCGTGCTCGAGTGGCTCCCAGCGACGCTCGACGCGCAGCTGCTGCGCGACTCCGGCCTGAGTCACTTCGAGTACGGCGTCCTCTACGCCCTCGCGGCCGCGCCCGAGCGGACCCTGCGGATGAGCGCGCTGGCGGGCTTCGCGAACAGCTCGCTGTCACGGCTGTCGCGCGCGGTCGCGCGGCTGGAGACGCGCGGCTGGGTGGAGCGGCGACCGGACCCGGGCGACGGGCGGACCACCCTCGCGACACTGACCGCGGCCGGCGCCGCCCAGCAGGAGCAGGCGGCGCCCGGACACGAGACCCTGGTCCGCGCCGTGGTCCTCGATCCGCTGAGTGCGCGGCAGCGCCGGGAGCTGCAGGCGATCGCGGCGACCATCGCGCGAGCCATCCGCCCGGACGGCTCCTGGACGACGCCGGAGGGCCGCGCCTCCCGGTGATCCGGCGAGGCGCGGCCCAGCGGTGCTATCGGGTCACCAGTTGAAGGTGTAGCCGGGGAGGCGGAAGTAGCTCAACTGCTCCCAGTGGACGGAGGGGTCCCCGGCGGGCGGCTCTCCGGGGTAGCTCCGCTCGGCGATGATCGCGCCGGACGCGTCGTGCACCTGCACGTCGACGTCCTGCACATCGCCCATGATCGACGCACTCCATCCGGGGCCGGAGGGATCCAGCAGCGGAGACACCTCCTCGAAGTGCGTGCCGTTGCTCTGCAGGTAGCTCACCGTCAGGGAGACGGCATGCGGAGCCCCTCCGTTCGAGAACGTCAGGATGTGCCTGGGGCGGGACACCTCGGACTCGTCGACGATTCGAGAGGAGACCGTCCTGTCCTCGACCTGGACGAGGTCGTAGCCGGGAACGGAGAACGGCTGGGCAGCCCGCGGTCCGGGAGTGGTCAGCTCCTGAGCCGGCGAGGCCGCGGTGGCGACCGCCGTCGCGTCGGCGCTCCCGGAGGTGAGAGAGGCTGCGGCCGCGACGGCCGTCGCAGTCGCGTCCGAGTCCGGAGCCGCCATCGCCGGCGAGACGGCGGAGAGCCCCACGAGCACCGCCGCCGTCGAACCGATGGCCGTCGTCTTCCAGAGTTTCACAGTGATTCCTTCCGTCGCCGCGGGCAGTGGCGGAGGGACCCGGGTCGCCGGGACACCGCTCGCGGATCATGAAGCGCTCATTGTTCTCGCCCGGCCGCCGAAGCACGTCCTGCACGTCGGAGAACGGTCGGGGTGGCACGGGATGGGCAGAACGGCGCCGGTCGTGGACGGCGGGCGAGGCCGTCGGGGGGCGGCCGGGCGGGGGCGGGTGGCAGTCGCTCCGCGCTCGGATCAGCTCACGACGATGCGGGTGAAGACGGTCGCCTCGCCGTCGGAGGCGTTCGCGTAGGCGTAGTGCCGGGCGGTCGAGAAGGCGATGTGCTGGCCGACGGCGAGGCGGACGTCCGGCTCGCCCTCGCGCTCGAGGAGGAGCGCGCCGGCGGTGACGAGGAGGATCTCGTGCCAGCCGTCGGGGTCGGGCTGTGCCAGGTAGCGGTCGCCGGGGCCGAGGGTCCAGGTCCAGAGTTGCGCCTCGGCGCGGGCCGGGACGGACGCGAGCAGGACGGCGACGCTGGCCGCGTCGCCACCGCGCCAGGCCACCTCGTCGATCGCGGCGGCGACCGAGCCGGGCGCGGAGACGAGGGCGGTGAAGCTGGATCCGAGCGCGACGGCGAGGCGGTCGACGCCGGTGAGGCTGATGTTCGCCTCACCCGCCTCGACGTTGACGATGGTGCGCCGGCTGATGCCGGAGAGCTCGGCGAGCGCCGCCTGACTCAGCCCGGCCTCCAGCCGCGACCGGCGGAGGTTGCTGCCGACGTGAGCGAGGACGGCGGAGGGCTCTGGCGTGCGCATCGTTCTGCACTCTATAGTGTGCAGAATGCTGCGCAACTCCCTCCTCTCGGCCGTCCGGTTCTCGCGACCCGAGTGGGCGCTGATCGGCATCACGGCGCTCTGGGGCGGCACCTTCCTGGCGGTGCACGTGGCGATGCAGCACAGCGGTCCGCTCTTCTTCGTCGGGCTGCGGTTCCTCGCGGCGGGCGTGATCAGCGCGGTGGTCTTCCACCGGTCGCTGCGTGGGATGCGGCGGATCGACCTCGGGGCGGGGGCGGCGATCGGCGCGATGATCTTTCTCGGCTACGGGCTCCAGACCTACGGACTGCAGACGATCCCGAGCAGCACCTCCGCCTTCCTCACCGCGCTGTACGTGCCGCTGGTGCCGCTGCTGCAGTGGGTCGTGCTGCGGAAGCGGCCCGGCGTGCTGACCCTCGTCGGCGTCGGGCTCGCGTTCGTCGGACTGCTGCTGATCGCGGGGCCGCAGACCGGAGTGGGGCTGGGCCCGGGCGAGCTGGCGACGCTGATCAGCACCCTCCCGATCGCCGCGGAGATCATCCTGATCAGCGCGTTCGCCGGCCGGGTCGACCTCGGCCGAGTGACGGTCGTGCAGCTCCTGGTCGCCGGGGGCCTCTCCTTCGCCGGCATGCCGTTCGCCGGGGAGACCGTCCCCGCGTTCTCCTGGGTCTGGCTCGTCGCTGCGCTCGCCCTGGGCGCCAGCAGCTGTCTCATCCAGCTGATGATGAACTGGGCGCAGCGCTCCGTCTCGCCGACCCGGGCGACGATCATCTACTCCGCCGAGCCGGTCTGGGGCGGCGTGATCGGGCGGCTGGCCGGCGACCGGCTGCCGCCGCTCGCGCTGGTGGGGGCGGCGCTGATCGTCGCGGGGACGCTGGTGAGCGAGCTGCGGCCGCGGGGGGCGAGCGAGAACGCGGCGGAGGTGGATGCGCGAGGACCGGAGGAGCCTCTCGAGGCGGCCACCCCCTCTTCGGAGCCGCTCGACCGCACCTCAGGCTCGTGAGTGCTCGCCCGAGACTGGCCCACGGCCAGGAAGTTAGGTTAGGTTAACCTTCGCAACCCCGTCACCCCCTCCGAAGGATCGCCGTGCCCGTCTCCCGCACCCCCCTCCGCCGCACGCCCCTGCGCGTCACCGCCGTCGCCGCGCTCGGCCTCTCCGCGCTGCTGCTCACGGCCTGCTCCGCGGGGGCCGACGCCGCCGGCACCGACAGCGGCACCGACGCCGCCGCGACCGGTGCGGGCTTCCCCGTCACCGTCGAGCACGCGTTCGGCGAGACGACCGTCGAGTCGGCCGACCGCGTCGTCGCGACCAGCTGGACCAACCAGGACGTCGCGCTCGCGCTCGGCGTGACCCCGGTCGGCTTCGCGAAGGCCTCCTACGGCGACGAGGACGGCGACGGCCTGCTCGCCTGGACCAAGGAGGCGCTCGACGCGAGCGGCGCCGAGACGCCGACCCTCTTCGACGAGACCGACGGCGTGCCGTTCGAGGCCATCTCCGACCTCACGCCCGACGTGATCCTCTCCGCCTACTCCGGCCTCACGCAGCAGGACTACGACACCCTCACGCAGATCGCCCCGACCGTCGCCTACCCGGGTCTGCCCTGGGCGACCACCTGGCAGGACTCGGCGAAGCTCGACGGCGAGGCGCTCGGACTGGGCGACGAGGCCGAGGCGAAGGTCGCCGAGGTCGAGGACGAGATCGACGCCGCCGTCGCCGCGAAGCCCTCGCTCGCGGGCAAGACCTTCACCTACGGCTGGTACGACCCGACCGACGCCAGCACCTTCACCTACTACACCGGCAACGACGCGCGGGTGAAGTTCGTCGAGGACCTCGGTCTCGAGCTCGCCCCGAGCGTCGTCTCGCTCACCGGCGACTCCGAGCTGTTCAGCGGCACCGTCAGCTCCGAGAACGCCGACCAGCTCGACGCCGACGTCCTCATCGTCTACGGCGACGACACCACCCTCGCGGCGCTGCAGGCCGACCCGCTGCTCTCCAAGATCCCCGCGGTCGCCCGCGGCTCGGTCTACGTCCTCACCGACGACTCCTCCGAGGCGATGGCGACCTCGTCGCCGAACCTGCTGAGCATCCCGTGGGTGCTCGACGAGTACACGACCGGCCTCGCGACCGCCGCCGACAAGGTGTCGTGACCGCCGAGGCCACGGCACCCCACCGGCGCCCCGGACGCGACGACACTCGCCTCCGGGGCGCCGGTGCGCGCTGGCGCATCCCGGCGCTCATCGCAGTGCTCGCCGCGCTGGTCGTCGCGTCGGTGCTCTCGCTCGTCTACGGCTCCCGCGAG
The DNA here is from genome assembly GCF_013205025.1 of Rathayibacter sp. VKM Ac-2857. Taxonomy (GTDB): domain Bacteria; phylum Actinomycetota; class Actinomycetes; order Actinomycetales; family Microbacteriaceae; genus Rathayibacter. Next base: position 1,156,743 of record NZ_JABMLE010000002.1, read on the forward strand.
ATCCCGCTCGGCGAGATCTGGCCGGCGCTGACCGCGCCCGATCCGGACTCGATCGTCGACGCGGCGGTGCAGGGGCGCGTCCCGCGGACGGTCCTGGCGCTGCTCGTCGGCGCCGCGCTCGGGCTCGCCGGCGCGGTGATGCAGGGGATGACCCGCAACCCGCTCGCCGACCCGGGGATCCTCGGGCTCAACGCGGGCGCCTCCCTCGCCGTCGTGCTCGGGATCACCTGGCTCGGTGCGGCGACGCTCCCCCAGTTCATCTGGCTCGCCTTCCTCGGCGCGGCGGCGGCCGGAGCCTTCGTCTACTCGGTCGCCTCGCTCGGCCGCGAGGGTGCGACCCCGCTCAAGCTCGCGCTCGCCGGCGCCGCGACCGCCGCGGCCCTCGCCTCGCTGATCAGCGCGGTGCTGCTCACCCAGGACGCGACGCTCAACCGGTTCCGGTTCTGGCAGGTCGGCGGAGTGGGTGGCGCCGAGTTCACGAGCATCCTGCAGGTCCTGCCCTTCCTCGCCGTCGGCGGGGCGCTCGCGATCGGCAGCGCCCGCGGACTCGACGCCCTCGCCCTCGGCGACGACCTCGCGAAGGGGCTCGGCCGCCGCGTCGGCCGCACGCGCCTGGTCGCCGGCCTCGCCGCGGTGCTGCTCTGCGGAGCGGCCACCGCCATCGCGGGGCCGATCGGCTTCATCGGGCTCACCGTCCCGCACCTCGCGCGGCGCGTCGCCGGGCCCTCGCACGCGTGGCTGCTCCCCTCCTCCGCGCTGCTCGGCGCACTGCTGCTGCTGGTCGCCGACGTGATCGGCCGGGTCGTCGCGCGACCGAGCGACGTGGAGGTGGGCATCGTCACCGCGCTGATCGGGGCGCCGGTGCTGATCGCGATCGTGCGGCGCTCGAAGGTGCGGGCCCTGTGAGCGCCGCCCCGTCACTCCGCTCTTCTGCGGGCGCTCCCCCGCTCGGCGTCGCCGCGGGCCGTCGCCGCCGGGCGCGCCGCACCGTCCTCGGCTGCACGGTGCTCGCGCTGGTCGCCCTCGCGCTCGTCGTCGTGTCGCTCACCGTCGGCAGCACCGTGTACTCGCCGCTCGAGGTGCTGCGGGTGATGCTCGGCGAGACCGTGCCGGGCGCCTCCTTCACCGTCGGCACCCTGCGCCTGCCCCGCACGCTGACCGCCGTTCTGGTCGGCCTCGGCTTCGGGATGGGCGGCGTGATCTTCCAGACGATGCTGCGGAACGCGCTCGCCAGCCCGGACATCATCGGCATCACCTCGGGTGCGAGTGCGGCAGCGGTCGTCGCGATCGCGTTCTTCGGGCTGTCCGGCGGCGCGGTCTCGGTGATCGCGGTCGCGGCGGCCCTCGTCACGGCGCTGCTGATCGCCTGGCTCGCCGACGGCAGCGGCGTGATCGGCGCCCGGCTGATCCTGATCGGCATCGGGATCGCGGCGATGCTGCAGAGCGTCATCGCCTACGTGCAGACGCGCGCGCAGTTCGAGGACGTGCAGGAGTCGCTGCGCTGGCTGACCGGCAGCCTCAACTCCGCGTCCTGGGCGGGGGTGCCCGCGCTCGCGCTGTCGATGCTGGTGCTCGTGCCGATCGCGCTGCTGCTGGCCGGGCGGCTCTCGATGCTGCAGCTCGGCGACGAGTCGGCGACCGCGCTGGGCGTGGACGTGCGGCGCAGCCGGCTGGGGCTGCTCGCGGTGGCGGTGTGCCTGGTCGCCGTCGCAACCGCGGCCACCGGTCCGATCGCGTTCGTCGCGTTCGTCTCCGGGCCGATCGCGCGGCGGCTCCTGCCGGATGCGCGCGTGCCGCTGATCCCGTCCGCGCTGGTCGGGATCGTCGTCGTGCTCGCGGCGGACCTGGTCGCGCAGCACGTCGCGGGGCTCGCCTTCTCGGGCGCCCGCTTCCCCGTCGGAGTGGTGACCGGTGCGCTCGGTGCGCCGTTCCTGCTCTGGCTCCTCGCCCGCCGCAACCGCACTGGAGGATCCCTGTGACCGCCCCGACCTCCCCCGTGGCCGCCGGTCACTCCACGCTGTCCGTCGACGGTGTGACGCTCGCCTACGACGAGCGCGTGGTCGTCGACGGGCTGTCGCTGACGGTGCCGACCGGCGCGATCAGCGTCATCGTCGGGGCGAACGCCTGCGGCAAGTCGACGCTGCTGCGCGCGATGGCGCGGCTGATCACGCCGAGCGCGGGGGCCGTGCTGCTGGACGGCGAAGCGATCCACCGGCTCCCGACGCGGCAGGTCGCGCAGCGGGTGGGGCTGCTGCCGCAGACGCCGATCGCGCCCGAGGGGATCGCCGTGGCGGATCTGGTGGCGCGCGGCCGGTACCCGCACCGCGGCTGGTTCGGGCGGGGCGCCTCCGCGGACGACGACGCGATCGTCGAGGACGCTCTGCGCGCGACCGGGACGCTGGAGATCGCGGACCGGCCGGTCGACGAGCTGTCCGGCGGGCAGCGGCAGCGGGTGTGGATCGCGCTGGCGCTCGCTCAGCGGACCGACGTGCTGCTGCTCGACGAGCCGACGACCTACCTCGACGTGTCGCACCAGATCGAGGTGCTCGACCTGCTGACCGACCTCAACCGCGAGCGCGGCACGACGATCGTGATCGTGCTGCACGACCTGAACCTGGCGGCGCGGTACGCCGACCACCTCTTCGCGGTGCGGGCGGGCGCGCTGTACGCGTCGGGCACGCCGGCCGAGGTGGTGACCGCGGAGACGGTGCGCGCGGTGTTCGGGATGGAGTCGCGCGTGATCGCGGACCCGGTGTCCGGGACGCCGCTGGTGCTGCCGATCGGCCGGCACCACTCGGGCTGACGGGTGTCGACATGTTGCGCCGAGGCGTCCTCGGACGGTCGAGGCGTCCCGGTGCTGCTGGACGCCTCGACCGTTGCAGGACGCCTCGGCGAGGTGCGCTCCCTGCTGATCGAGTAGCCCGTGGAGCGGGCGTATCGAGATCCACCTGCGTCAGAAGTCGAGTCTGCAGACCCGCCCTGCTGGTGGTGGCGGGTCTCGATACGCCCCTGCGGGGCTACTCGACCAGCATGAGGGCGGCGAGACGTCCTCGGACGGTCGAGGCGTCCCGGTGCTGCTGGACGCCTCGACCGTTGCAGGACGCCTCGGCTGGGCGCGCTCCATGCTGATCGAGTAGGCCGCGCAGCGGGCGTATCGAGATCCACCGGTGCCGAACGGGCGGTCTGCAGACCAGCCGTCCTCCTGACGGCGGGTCTCGCTACGCCTCGGCGGGGTGCGGCGGGAGGTGGGCGGCGGGAGCCGTTTCCTGGGGCCGGTGTCGGAGGCGTGTGGCACCCTCTGCGAGGAGTCCGCAGGCGGCGGACGGAGCGGAGCGGCAATGATCGAGCTGGACCTGAACGGACGGACGGCCCTGGTGACGGGGTCGGGGCAGGGCATCGGACTCGCGATCGCCGTCGGGCTGGCGCGGGCCGGCGCCGAGGTGGTCGTCAACGCGCGGTCGGAGCGCTCGGTGCGGCGTGCGATCAAGGACGTGCGCGCGGCTGTGCCCGACGCCTCTGTGCGCGGTGTGGCCGCCGACGTCTCGAGCGAGGCCGGGACGGCGAAGCTGCTCGAGTCGGTGCCGCGCGTGGACGTGCTGGTCAACAACCTCGGCATCTTCGGCAGCACCGAGCCGCTCGACATCACCGACGACGAGTGGCGGCGCTACTTCGAGGTCAACGTGCTCACCGGCGTCCGCCTCACCCGCGCCTACCTGCCCGCGATGACGGAGGCGGGCTGGGGCCGCGTCCTCTACATCGGCAGCGACTCCGCCGTCGTCACGCCCGCCGAGATGATCCACTACGGCGTCTCGAAGACCGCGCTGCTCGGCGTCTCCCGCGGCTTCGCGAAGGCCGCCGCCGGCACCGGCGTCACCGTCAACAGCGTCCTGGCCGGGCCGACCCACACCGGCGGCGTCGAGGACTTCGTCTACGAGCTCGTCGACCACTCCCTCCCGTGGGAGGAGGCGCAGCGCGAGTTCATGCGGCTGCACCGCCCGCAGTCGCTGCTCCAGCGCCTGATCGAGCCGGAGGAGATCGCGAACATGGTCGTCTACCTGGCGTCGCCGCTCGCCTCGGCGACCACGGGCGCCGCGGTGCGGGTGGACGGCGGGTACATCGACGCGATCGTGCCGTGACGCCTGCACTCGAGGCGCCAGGCGCCGGAGGCCTCAGCGTGCCGGTGCCGGCGCCGGGGACGGGAACGTCAGCGACGTGAAGCGCCGCACCTGCTCCGTCAGGGCGCGCTCCGTCGGCAGCCGCTCCATCGAGGAGGCGCCGTAGAAGCCGTCGAGGCCGACCGCGTTGCTGAGCACGTACTGCGCGTCCTCCGGCTCGGCGACGGGGCCGCCGTGCACGAGCACGATCACGTCGCTGCGGACGCGGCGGGCTGCGGCCGCCCAGGCCGTGGCCAGCTGGACGCCGTCGTCGAGGGTCCGTGCGGTCTCGGCGCCGATCGAGCCGCCGGTGGTCAGACCCAGATGCACCACGACGACGTCTGCGCCCGCCTCGGTCATCGCGACCGCGTCCTCCTCCGAGAACACGTACGGCGTGGTCAGCAGGTCCTCGGCCCGCGCAGCGCGGATGAGCTCGACCTCCTTGTCGTAGCCCATCCCCGTCTCCTCGAGGTTGGCGCGGAAGTTGCCGTCGATGAGGCCGACGGTCGGGAAGTTCTGCACGCCCGAGAAACCCTGGTCCTTCAGCTGCCGGAGGAAGCGCGGCACGTCCAGGAACGGATCCGTGCCGTTCACCCCGGCGAGCACCGGCGTGCGCTGCGGCACGCCGAGGATCTCGCGCCCCATGTCGACGACGATGTCGTTCGCGTTGCCGTAGGCGAGCAGGCCGCTGAGCGAGCCGCGGCCCGCCATCCGGAAGCGACCGGAGTTGTAGATGATGATCAGATCGGCTCCGCCGTCCTCCTCGCACTTCGCCGAGAGGCCGGTGCCGGCGCCGGCGCCGACGATCGGCTCGCCGAGGGCGACCTTGGTGCGGAGACGGTCGAGGATGTCGGTGCGGGCGACGAAGGTCATGAGTGCGCTCCCTGGAGGGTCGGTGTGCGGGGTGCGGTGATCGCCGCGTGCAGCCGGTCGACGGCCGCCTCGGCGAAGGCCGGATCGTTGATGTCGGTGTCGAGCTCGACGAGCTCGACCGGGGAGCCGGCGAGTCCGGCCCGGACCGCTCCGAAGAGCGCGTCGTCGGCCTCGCTGTCGGCGAAGGGTCCGCCGGGCACGGCGATCGCCGAGACTCCGCCGAGCGGGAGCAGCACGGTGGTGGGCCCGGAGGACTCCGCGACCCGCGCGGCCAGGCGCGCGCCCAGCTCGGCGCACTCCGCGGCGGTCGTCCGCATCAGCGTGACGCTCGAGTTGTGGACGTGCAGCCGGCGCTCGTGGAAGCGCTCCGGGACCGTGTCGACGGCGCCGAAGTTCACCATGTCGAGCGCGCCGACCGAGACCACCTGCGGCACGCCGGCGGCGGCCGCGGCGCGCAGGCGGTCGGGCCCCGCGGAGAACACTCCCCCGACGAGCTCGTCGGCCAGCTCGGTCGTCGTCAGGTCGAGCACCCCGGCGAAGAAGCCCTGCCGGATCAGCGACTCCATCGCCTTCCCGCCCGACCCGGTCATGTGGAAGACGAGCACCTCGTAGCCGAGCTCCTCCAGCCGCTCGCGCGCCCGGGTCACGCACCGGGTCGTCACGCCGAACATGCTGGCGGCGATCATCGGGCGCACGCCGTCGTCGGGAACGGGCTCGGCGGTGACCATCCCGGCCATCGCCGCCGCGGCGTTGGCGAGGATGCGCAGCGAGATCCGGTTCAGCCCGGCGATGTCGACGACCGAGGGCGCGAGGATCAGGTCGCTGCTCCCGACGTACTGCTCGGTCGCTCCCGACGCGGCCGTCGAGACGATCAGCTTCGGGAAGCCCAGCGGCAGACCGCCGAACGCGGTCGCCGCCAGCGAGGTGCCGCCCGTCCCGCCGAGCGCGAGCGCGCCCTGCACGGAGCCCTGCGCGACGAGGTCGCGGACGACGGCCGTCGCTCCGGCCGCCATGACGGCCATCGCGGCGCCCCGGTCCCCGGCGGCGGCGAGCGCCGCAGCGCTCGAGCCGCCGGCGCGGGCCACCGTGTCGCGATCGATGTCCGGCGCGAGTCCGGGTACGCCGAGCACTCCGGCGTCGATCACGATCGAGTCGACGCCCGCCGATCTCAAGCGGTCGCGGAGGAACGCGTACTCCTCGCCCTTGGTGTCGAGCGTTCCGAGCAACACGACGGTGTGCGGCATCGCGAGGTCCTTCCTCCTCCGGCCCCGTCGCCATCGGTCGATTGACCCGGCCGGGGATTGCTCCCATGATGTGCCGATGACGTATCAGGCAGCGAGTGCCAATGCCTTCCGATTGGTCGCGGTCGGCGCGAACCGGCTCCTCCGGTTGCTCGGCGAGTGGCAGCAGGGCGAGAGCGCGCTGCACGAGGAGCTCGGCGCGGCGCTGCGCACGCTCATCCGCAGCGGGGCTCTGCCGTCGGGGTCGCGGCTGCCGTCCGAGCGGATTCTCGGCGCGGCACTCGGCGTCAGCCGCAACACGGTGACCAAGGCGCTCGACGATCTCCGCGCCGAGGGCCTGCTCTCGAGCAGACGGGGCGACGGGACGTACGTCAGCGCTTCACCGCACCCGCAGACCAGTCGCGGCGGTGACCGCCTCCGCTCGTTCGTCGGCGAGGCCGCGGCCGTCGACCGCATCGACCTGCGGAGTGCGGCGCTGCCCGGCCTGCCGATGGTCGCGGACGAGTTCAACGCGATCGACAGCTCGCGCACCCGCGATCTCGTGGCCGGCCACGGGTACATCCCGGCAGGCCTCGCCGAGCTCCGACTGGCGGTCGCCGGGTACTACTCCGACCTCGGGCTGCCGACGACGCCGGAGCACATCCTGATCACCTCCGGGGCGCAGCAGGCACTCCGGCTCGCCGCCGCGGTGTTCGTCGCCCCGGGCGCCACCGTGCTCGTGGAGGAGCCGACGTTCCGCGGGGCCATCGAGTCGCTCAAGGCGCTGGGCGCGCGCCTGGTCGGCGTGACCTCCGGGCCGGACGGCATCGACGTCGACGAGCTCGCGAAGCTGACCGTCGCCCTGAAGCCGGCGCTGATCGTGGTGCAGTCCACCGCGCAGAATCCGACGGGCTCGGTGCTCGACCACTTCCGCCGGAGCCGCCTGGCCACCCTCTCGGCGCGGCACGGCGTCCCGGTCATCGACGACGCGACACTCGCCGACACGATCATCGACGGCGAGCGCCGCCCCATTCCGCTGGCCGCGGGCGGCGACTCGATCATGACCGTGGGCTCGGTGAGCAAGTCGTTCTGGGGCGGGCTGCGCGTCGGCTGGCTGCGCGCCCGGCCGGACCTCGTGGCCGAGCTCGCCGCGGTGAAGGGCGGCGAGGATCTGGGCACCTCGGTCCTCGCGCAGATCGTGGCCGCGCGACTGCTCGGGCGGATCGAGCGCGCTCGCGACGAGCGGCTGCTCCTGCTGTCGGAGCACCGGCGCCTGGTGCTCGACGCCGTGGCGGAGCACCTGCCGAGCTGGTCGCCGCAGATCCCGCAGGGCGGCGGCTCGCTCTGGATCCGGCTCCCCGAGCCTCGCGCGACGGCCCTGGCGCAGCGCGCGGAGCGGGCGGGAGTGCGGATCCTGCCCGGTCCGACCTTCAGCGTCGACGACCGCCTCGACGACCACGTCCGGATCTCCTACGCCAACGACCCGGCGCTCACCCGGGCCGGGATCGAGATCCTGGCGACGACCTGGAACACGCTTCCCGACTGAGCGCGGACCGTGGGCCATCGCGCCGCTATTGGCTCTCTCCTCGACCGGATCGGCCCTCCAAGCTGAACTCGAAGCGGCGACCGTGCCGCTCGACGCCGAGGTCGAACACCCTGACCTCGTCGTCCGACGAGGAGGTCCGGATGAACGACAGCGCACGAGAGACCGACAGCGCAGGACGAACCGACAGCGCGGAGCAGAACGAGCGCGCGGAGCAGACGAGACGGCACCGCGTCGCGGTGGTGGGCGCCGGCGGCGTCAGCGAGATGCACTTCGACGGCTTCCGCCTGCGGCCCGAGCGGATCGACGTGGTCGCCGTGATCGACCCCTCGCCCGAGCGGCGGGAGTGGGCCACCTCGACCTACGGCGTGCCGAGCGCCTTCGCCAGCATCGCAGAGGCCCTCGCCGACGTCGAGTTCGACGTCGCCGTGGTCTGCACCCCGAGCCACGTCCGGCTCGAGACCGTCCGCGAGCTCGCTGCGGCGGGCAAGCACCTCCTGGTCGAGAAGCCCTTCGCCGACGGGATCGACGAGGCGCGCGAGCTGGTCCGCATCACCGACGAGGCGGGAGTGCAGCTGGCGGTCGACCAGAACTTCCGCGAGCACTACGGCTTCGAGCTCGCCCGTGAGCTGATCCAGGCGGGCCGGATCGGCCGGGTCCGCGTGATCAACCACCGCGAGCTGATGCACCGCGTCGACGAGGGCTGGCGCAACGATCAGCCGCACCACGCTCTGATGGTGATGGGCGTGCACTGGCTCGACGGCTTCCGCCGGCTGATCGACCAGGACGCCACCTGGCTCACCGCGACCACCTTCTCGTCGCCGTCCGTCCCCGCTGTCGGCGAGACCGACGCGAACCTGCAGATCCGCTTCGGCGACGTCACCGTCACCTACACCGACAGCTTCTCGAGCTGGATCACCCAGTGGGACACCATCGTCCTGGGTGACGAGGGCACCCTGCACATCACCGGTGGCGGCATCGTCCTCGCCGGCCCCGACGGCACGGAGCGGATCGAGAACCCGCTGTCGACAGGCGAGGCGAAGCCGCTCACCGCCTACGGTGCGCTGGCCGGTCTCCTCGACGCCGTCGAGACCGGGGTCGAGGCGCCCAACTCCGGCCGCGACAACCTCAAGACGGTGTCGCTGATCGACGGGGCCTACCGCTCGGCCGAGACGGGTGCGCCGATCGATCTGGTGAACGGGCTCCTGCCGTGACCACCGTGCTGGAGCCGGCGCGTCGCACGCCCGCACCGCCGCCCGCGGTGACCCCGCCGGCGCGCACTCCCGTCGCGGCGTTCCGCGAGCTCCTCCAGGTCCGCGCCTTCGCGATCCCGCTGCTCCTCGTGTTCGCGGTGCTGTTCGCGTATCCGCTGGTGCAGTCGCTCTACTGGAGCTTCACCGACTTCGGCGGCTACAGCACCGAGGTGTCCTTCGTCGGCCTCGACAACTACGCGGCGATCTTCACCGACCCGTCGATGATCGCCGGCCTCGGCTTCACGATCCTCTTCACGCTCGGTACGACGGTCCTCGTCACGGTGATCGCGATCCCGGCCGCGGTCGTGCTCAACCGGGCCTTCCTCGGCCGGAACTTCGTCCGCTCGGTCTTCTTCTTCCCGTCGATCCCGAGCGTCGCGATCCTCGGCCTCGTCTGGGGGTTCATCCTCTCGCCGCTCGGCTCCGGCGCCCTGAACTCGCTGCTGCGGAGCACCCTCGGCATCGGACCCGTGCCGTGGCTGTCCGACTCCGCGCTCGCCCAGCTCTCGGTGATCGTGGTGGGGGTGTGGTCGACCGCCGGCTGGCACGCGATCCTCTACCTCGCCTACCTGCAGTCCATCCCGGCCGATCTCTACGAGGTCGCGACGGTGGACGGGGCGAGCGCCCTGCAGAAGTTCCGGCACATCACCGTTCCGCTGCTCACCCCGGCGCTGACGATCAGCTGCCTGCTGCTGATGACCAGCGGCCTCAAGGTCTACGAGCTGCCGTTCACGCTGACCAGCGGCGGACCCGGATTCTCGACCAACACGATCACGCAGACGATCATCCAGAACGGCATCTCGCAGGCCCAATTCGGCCGCGCCTCGGCCCTGGCCGTCGTCTTCATGCTGCTCGTCGGCGCCATCGTCGCCGTGCAGCTCCTGCTCTCGAACCGACTCGAACGGAGGACGTCATGAGCCGCACCGTCGCCGCTCCCGCGCCCGCGACCGCCCCCGATCCGGCGAGCACTCCTGCCCCCGCCCGGTCCGCCGCCCGTCGCTCGGAGGTCCTGCGGCCGGGTGCCCTGCTGACCAGCGCGATCATGCTGCCGCTGGCGCTGATCGTCGGCCTGCCGTTCTACTACATCGTCGTCAACACCTTCAAGACGCAGGCCGAGACGGCCGCCGCTCCGCTCGCGCTGCCGACGGTCTGGCGGCTCGACACCTACACCCGCGTGCTCGAGAGCGTGCCGATCGTCCAGGCCTTCGGCAACACGCTGCTGGTCACCGCCGTCTCGATCGTGCTGATGCTGCTGATCGGCTCGCTGGCCGCCTTCTCGGTGATCCTGCGCCGGTCGCGGTTCGTCACCATCGTCTTCGTGATCGCCTTCCTCGTGCCCGGGCAGGTGACGCTGATCCCGCTCTACCGGCTCTTCGCGCAACTCGGCCTGGTCGACTCGCTGTGGGGGCTGATCCTGATGTACACCGCAGGATCGGTCTTCTGCTACTTCCTGATCGTCGGTTACATGCGCACCATTCCGGGCGAGATGATCGAGGCCGCCAAGCTCGACGGCGCGAGCCCGTTCCAGATCTACTGGCGCATCGCGCTGCCGCTCATCCGGCCGATCCTGATCACGGTCGGCGTGTTCCAGACGATGTGGGTGTGGAACGACTTCCTCACCCCGGTCGTCTTCCTCAGCTCCCCGCAGAACCAGACGCTGGTGCTGCAGGTGTACAAGGCGGTCGGCGAGTTCTCGGTCGACTGGCCGGCGTTCCTCGCCCTCTCCGTCCTCGCCCTGATCCCGATGGTGATCTTCTTCGTCGCCATGCAGCGGCACATCGTCAACGGCCTGCTCGCCGGCAGCGTCAAGGGCTGACCCCTTCCTCCCTCTCCCTCTCCCTCTCCTTCTCCTCTCTCCTCCAGAAAGCGAATCCTGCAATGACGCACAGATCCCGCACCCGCACCCGACTGCGCACCGCACTTCTCGGCGGTGTCGCGCTCGCCCTCGTGCTGAGCGGCTGCTCCGCCGCCGGTGGCGACGGGCGCACGACCCTCACCTTCATGACCTGGGACAGCCCCGAGGTGATGGAGCCGGTGGTCGCCGCCTTCGAGGAGGCGAATCCGGACATCCGCGTCGAGGTCTCGCACGCGCCTCCGGTCGCCGAGTACATCTCGACGCTGCAGAACCGACTCCTGGCCGGCACCGCCGCCGACGTCTTCGTGATGGGCTCCGAGAACAAGACGAACCTCATCGACGGCGAGCTCGTCGTCGACATCACCGACGAGCCCTACATGGACGTCATCGCGCCCCTCAACAAGGAGATCCGCGGCAGGGACGGCCGGACCTACGGCCTCTCGATCTCGTCCTGGTCGACGGGGCTGGCCTACGACGCCGATCTCGTGGCGTCGCTCGGCTACGACGAGTTCCCGACCGAGTGGGACGACTTCGTGCAGCTGCTCCGCGACCTCAAGGAGACGGGCACGACCCCGTACCTCGAGCCGTGGAGCGCGCTGCCCGACAGCATCGCCTCGAGCGTCGGCGCCGCGAACGCCCGCAACGGCGTGAGTGATCTCGACGCCTTCGACGGCGGCGGCTCCTTCGAGGAGAACTGGGCGGAGCCGCTCGGCCAGTGGGCCGAGCTGTTCGACGAGGGCCTGATCTCGCAGGACGTCGTCGGGGTGAACGGCGACCAGGTGCTGGAGGAGTTCGTCACCGGTCGCGCCGCGATGATCCCGATGGGTCCGTGGAACGTCACGAAGGTGCCGGAGCTGAACCCCGACCTGAACTGGGCGATCGCGGGCTTCCCGCAGCCCGACGGCGAGCCGTGGTTCTCGGGCAACGCCTCGCCCGGCTGGGTGATCAACGCGAAGGCGAAGCAACCGGAGGCCGCGCAGGCGTTCCTCGGCTTCCTCGCCAGCCCCGAGGGCGTCGCCGCCTTCCAGAAGGCGACCAACTCGATGACGACGACGACCAACTACGAGCCCGCGATCGACGAGCACCTCGCGCCCAACCTGCTCGCTCTGCAGGAGGACCGGGTGTACCTGCCGCAGGCCGCCTGGCCGCGCTATCAGGACGCGCTGAACGTCGAGATGGTCGCGCAGCTGCAGCTGATGGCGCAGGGGCAGCTGACTCCCGCCGAGGTCGGGGCGGCGCTGGACGCGAAGGTCGCGCAGCTCGGGGGCTGACGCTCTCGGCGCCCGGCCTGCCCGGGCCGGGCGCCCCTTATTGACTGCCATTTGTTTCGACTGCCACTGATTCTGACGAAGGAGACGACATGATCGAGAACCAGACCCGCCGCGGCGGCTTCGTGCCCGCCGGAGGCGCCACCACGGTCCCGCAGGACTGGGGCCGGCTCGAGTGGATGATCGCCGGATCGGAGGGGAACTCCGACGTCCTCACCGTCGGCAAGTGCTTCATCCAGCCCGGCCGCAACAACCCGGTGCATCACCACCCCAACTGCGACGAGGTGCTCACCGTCATCCGCGGCCGCATCCGCAACCGGGTGAACGACGACTACGTCGAGATGGGGCCGGGCGACACCATCTCCATCCCCCTCGGCGCCACCCACAACGCCGTGAACATCGGCGACGAGGAGTGCGAGCTGCTCATCGTGTTCGACACGGCCGAGCGCGAGGTGATCGGAGAATGAGCGTGTCGCGGCTGGCGTTCTCGAAGTTCCTGGAGCCTGCGGAGGTTCCGGTGCTGGTGTCGAGCTTCCGGGCGGAGGGGTACGAGGGGCTGCAGCTGAAGGGGGCGCAGTACGCCGAGTACGTGAACGACCCATCTCGCGCCTTGGCTTCGCTGGGTGAGGATCCGGGGGTCTACTCGGCGCTGATCACCGGGGATTCTCTGGACGAGGCGGGGCAGGAGCGGATCGCGGCGACCATCGCTTTCGCCGCGGCGGTGGGGGCCGAGCGGATCGTGTTCTGCCACGGGCATCCGCACGAGGGGGTGGATGCCGCGATGCGGCGCTCGTTCGCTTCGACGCTGACCGATATCGCCTCTCGGTCGCGGGACGCCGGCGTGGCGTTCTCGCTGCACCACCACACGGACCAGCCGGTGATGGAGCTGGCGGACTTCCGCGAGTTCTTCGACGGGCTGGAGCCGGGGGTGCTCGGGCTGACCGTGGACACGGCGCATCTGGCGCGGTCGGGGGTCGAGGATCTGCCGGGCTTCATCGACGAGTTCGGGGCCTTCGTCGACAACCTGCATCTGAAGGACTACTCGATCCCGGTCGGGCGGGACGGGGAGTGGCGGATCGCCGGGGAGGGCGTGCTCGACCTGGGCGGGGTGCTGGACGCGCTCGGGCGGGCGGGGTACGACGGGTGGATCTGCGTGGACGAGGAGAGCGACGCGACGCTCGAGGAGGGGCTGCGGCGGTCGAAGGGGTGGCTGGGCCGGCACGCCGACGAGGCGCCGGAGCCGCGGGCCACCTGATCGGCGTCGGCGCTCCGCGGTTCGTCACTTTCCGCGCCTCTGCCGCTTCCTTGGCAACGAAAAGTGCCGAACGGCGCGGCCGCCCGGAGCGGAGGCGCTCGACCGCCTCGAGAACGATGCACTTCCGGGGATGTGCAATACCCGCTTCAGGAGCACACTGTCGAGCAGAAAGCCCCGACGGAGGGAGTGCTCGTGCAGCCGCTCGTCTCGACGCCGTGGAGCAGCTTCGCCTCGAAGGAGAGGAACCGGCGCGCGATCGGTCTTCTCGACTCCGTCGGCGGCGTCTTCGGCCTCGGACCGCAGGACGTCGTCCGGGTCCGCTTCGCGCCGGGGCGCGCGAGCACTGTCTCCCTGGACCTGAACGACTGGGCCGGGCCGGCCGTCGTGATGGGCGGCGGCGAGATCGTCGCTGTCATCGGCCGGTCACCGCACGGCCGGGACTCCCGACGCCTGAGCTTCCTCGTCGGGCCGCTCCTCCGGGAGCTGCTGATCGTGCTCGTGCGCGAGGCGCCGTCGTGGGAGCGGGCACCCGGCGGACCGCCGCCGGCGCAGCTGGTCGCTTCCGTCTCGAAGCCGCCCGCCGACGATCTGCGGGAGGCACCCGCCGACGACGGACGACAGCCGGAGCACGAGGACCGGTGGTCACCCGGCAAGGCAGGAAGGGGGAAGCCGTCCAGGATCGTCCCCGACCTGAGCATGCTCGGCGGCGGGGACGCGCCCGCTCCGCCGCCGCGCAGTCCTCGCCCGCCGGGGCGCCGGGTCGCCGAGCCAGCGGCGCCGCGGGCGGGCGGGTTCGTGCGGAAGCCGGTCCCGGCCGCGGCCGCGAACGCGGCGGTGGATCTGCCCGAGACGCTTCGCCTCGGGGTGCTGGAGGATCTCCTCGTCACGGTCGCCGGCGAGGAGGTCGACCTCGCGACCGTCGCGCATCGGAGCCTCGGCAGCATCCGGGGAGTCGTCGGCCGGCCGGTCCTCGTGCGCTTCGCGGCGGAGCGGGCGATCGTCGAGCCGGCCGAGCTCTGGCTCCCGTTCCCCGGCGCGGAGGACCGCGGCGAGAGAACGGCAGGGGTCAGAGCCCTGGTGACCGGCCGGGTGAGCGTCTGGGTGCGCTTCGAGCAGGACGGCGCACTCCTCGGCGTCATCAGGATCGAGTCGGACGCGATCGAGGGCGGAGCGGCGGCCGCGCCGACCCGGCGCCAGGACAGGCTCGATGCCGAAGCGCACCCCCAGACCGACCGGCTGGACATCACGGAGACGACGGTCGAGATCACCCCGGCGACCGAGATGGCACCGGCGGTCTGCGGCACCGTGATCGAGTACGACCTGCACACCGCGGGAAAGACCGTGACGGCGACGATGCCGGTCGATCGCCCCGCCCTCCTCCACGACCTCTACACGGGGATCGAGAAGGTCTGGGTCGAGATCCAGAACGACGTCGGCCGGAACCCGCGCACGAACGGCCGCGCCCGCAGCGCGGGAGCCGAGTTCACCATCCGGCTGCGGGAGATCGGCGAGAACCTCGCCGAGAAGCTCCTGCCGCCAGAGCTCCGCGCCTTCCTGCACGCGCACCGGAAGGAGATCGAGGGCATCACCTTCTTCACGACCGGGGCCGCGCTGCCGTGGGAGATCGTGCACCTCTCCGACTCGTCGGGCGGGAACGGCGTGTTCCTCGGCGAACTCGGCATGGTGCGCTGGCTGCAGGGCACGCATCCGTCCGCTCACCTCAGCGTCTCGATGGCGCGCGCCCGCTGGCTGATCCCGGAGTACCAGGACCCGCTGCCCTTCCTCACCAACGAGAGGGCCTTCCTGGAGAAGAGGATGCGCGCGCAGCCTCTCGCCCCCGCCGACCACACGGGACTCGTCTCGGAGCTGACCGCCCGCGGATTCGATCTGCTGCACTTCGCCGGTCACGGCGACGTCGATGCGGACGAGCCGCTGACGCAGTACCTCCTGGTCGACCCGGGCGCCACCGTCCGCTACGCGGACACCGAGGTCCGCGCCGGCTTCCTCCCGCTGACTCCGCCGCCGACGCGGACCGGGCCGATCGTGATGCTGAACGCCTGCCGCACCGGCGAGCTCCGAGCGGATCACGGCGGATTCGCCACAGCGTTCCTCCAGGGCGGGGCCGAGATCTTCGTGGGATGCCGCTGGTCGGTCGGGTCGCGGGCCGCCTCCAGCTTCACCAGCGCCTTCTACCTGGCGCTCCGCGACGGGGCCACTCTCGCACAGGCGTCCTGCCGTGCCCGCGAGAGCGCTCGGAGCGACGACGACGCGAGCTGGATCGCGTACACCGTCTACGGCAACCCGCAGGCCACCGTCGACTTCGTCGACTGGACGGACGACCACTTGGAGGAGACGCCATGACATCGACCACCGATCGCCTCAGCCGAGCGAGCGTCGCACGACTGCGGACGTGCGTCGTCTCGACCGATGACGGCTACCTGGCCACCACGTCCGGCGACCCGGAGCCGTTCCCGGAGGACTTCGCAACCACCTCAGACCACGTGCGGCAGCTCGTCTTCGACCACTTCGCCACCTACGTCGACGCCCTGCCCGCCGGAATTCCACCCCGGATCATGCTGCACGCGCACGGCGGGCTGGTCTCGGCGACGTCCGCCCTCGCCTATGCCGACGTGACGGCCGACTTCTGGCGGGCGCACCACGTCTTCCCCGTCTACTTCGTCTGGCGGAGCGGCAAGGGGAAGACCTTCTTCGACGTCCTCGACGAGACGCTCTCCGGAGGCGACGACGGCACCCGCTCCGCTCCGACCGACGACATCGTCGAACTGCTCTGCCGGTTCGGTCAGGGCCGGCGCTTCTGGCGGGAGATGAAGGAGGACGCTCGCCGGTGCTCCAGGCCGGAGGGCGGGGCGCTCGCCTTCGCTGAGGTGCTGCAGGAGTACCTCGCCGACCGGGCGACATCGGAAGAGGCACTCGCGCCCGCGGACCGGCATCCACCCGTCGAGCTGCACGCCGTGGGCCACAGCGCCGGCTCGATCTTCCATTCCGCGTTCGTCCCCGCGGCCCGGAGGGTCGGCCTGCCGGCGTTCACCAGCCTCGCCCTGCTCGCGCCCGCCATCCGGATCGACGAGTTCCGCAGCACGCTCGCGAAGGCCGTCAAGAGGAGGGACATCCTCAGCCTGACCCTGTTCACGATGCGGGATGCGGTCGAGAGCGAGGACGACTGCGGACCGTACCGGAAGTCGCTGCTCTACCTGATCCACGGAGCGCTCGAGAACACGCGGCACGTGCCGCTGCTCGGACTCCAGAAGTGCGTCGACGCCGACCCGGACATGAGCGCCTTCTTCTCCACCGATCCGAGGATCGCCGAGGCCGTGTACGCCCACACGGAGGCGACAGCGGGCCGGAGCGCCTCCCACGGGGAGCACCACGGCGACTTCGACGACGACCTCGCCACGATGAACAGCGTCGCCCGGCGGATCCTGCGGCTGCGCGACGACCAGGCGCTCGCGCGGGACTTCCCGTCCGACGACGCGCACTCCGCGAAGGCGCCGCGCGCGGGGCGCGATGCGGGGCCGATCGTCCCTGTGCCCGTGCCGGAGCATCACCGGATGCGCGCCCTCTGCATCGGGATCAGCGCCTATGCGGGCCACGACGCTCTGAACAGCGGCGTGAAGGATGCAGAGCGCTGGGCCGCGGTGCTGGCGGGTTTGGGCTTCGCGCCGACGATCCTGCGCGACAAGGAGGCTTCCAAGGAGGGGATCATGCTGGCGATCCTGGACCTCGTGCTCACCGCCCGACCGGGCGACGTCATCGTGATCCACTACTCCGGTCACGGAGTGGCCGTGCCGGACCTCGACGGCGACGAGCGCTTCCGGCACGGCCG
Organism: Rathayibacter sp. VKM Ac-2857; assembly: GCF_013205025.1. Classification (GTDB taxonomy): domain Bacteria; phylum Actinomycetota; class Actinomycetes; order Actinomycetales; family Microbacteriaceae; genus Rathayibacter. Next base: position 1,174,008 of record NZ_JABMLE010000002.1, read on the forward strand.
CCGTCGAATGGATTCCGCACTCTGCCCGATCGGCTTCCGCGACGGCACCGTCATCGTCGACGACGAGCTCGCGCTGATCTGGGAGCAGCTCCGGGAGGGAGTCAACGCGACCCTGTTCTTCGATTCCTGCTACGCCGGCGACGCGGCCCGGAACGCCGGAGGCGGCGCCCGAGCGGCCCTCGACGGCGGCGCCGTGACAGCCGGCGCGCTGCGGACGGCCGACGATCCGGGGCGGAACATGCGAACCGTCGAGCTGTCGGCCGCCGAGAGCGCCGCGGCAGGATCGGACTACCGCCAGGCGGGCCCGATCGAAGCGCCCTCTCCGCAGCCCGTCGTGCTGTACAGCGCCTGCTCCCCGACGCAGGTCGCGTACGAAGGGGCCGAGGCCGGCGACTTCACCGCCCTCGTCGTGCCGCTGGTCGAGGACGCCTACCGTCAGCGACTCACGAACCGCGAGTTCCTCGACCGGATCATCGTGGCGTTCGGCACGAACCCCGGCCAGGACCCGATGATGACCCCCGCCCTCGAGTTCGACGAGCGTCCGTTCCTCCGGCCGGTGGTCCCCGTGCCGAGCAGCGGGCAGACCGGGATCGATGCGAGACCTGCTGCCTCGGAGCGGCTCGCCGCCGCAGCCGATCTACTGCGGGCCGCAGCCCGGTTGCTCGAGAGCTGAGTCGGCACCCCCGCGATTCACGACGGGAAGCAGCCACTTCACGCAGTCTCTTACCCTTCCGTGACTGCGCGTCTCCGGCGTCCGCCCACCACCGCTGCCCCCCGGCCGTGGGCCGCACCGTGGGTCGTCCAGCTGGCTGTTGCCCCGCCGAACGGCCTCGCGGCCCGGCGGAGCGCACGAAACCGCCTGTAAGCCGGCTGTGCGAACGCTCTCCCAGAGGGCGCAGACGAGCGCCTCCGCACCCCCGCGGGCGATCTTGACCGTTTTCTCAGCCGCCGGTTACGTTCCGCCTGGAGCGAGGGGCCGCTACGAAGCCGCCCGGGTACTCCTGCGGGGAACAGGACCATCACGATGAAGAAGACGACCAAGGGCGCCATCGCGGCCGGCGCGGCTGCTGTACTGCTGCTCGGCGGCGCGGGCACGCTCGCGTTCTGGAGCGACTCGGAGCCGATCGACGCCGGTGCGATCGAGTCGGGCAACCTGACTCTGGACGTGGCCGCGGGAACGTGGGCCGACGTGACGCCGGGGACCACCACAGGAGCGCTCTTCGACCCCGCCACCGACCTCATCGTGCCGGGTGACATCATCACGTACACGACCGCAGCGACCGTCAGCGGCATCGGCAAGAACCTCGAGGCGACGTTCTCGGCGGTCCTGCCCGCCGCCGCCGGCACCCTCGCCCCGTACGTCGACACCGCGCTCACCGTCGCCGGCGAGACCGACGGCGGCGACTCGCTCGTCTTCGACTTCGAGGACGGCGACACCCAGACGTTCCCGGTCGTCGTCACCTTCACCTTCGACCCCGCCACCGCAGGTCTCGACGGCCAGGACTCGACCCTCGACCTGGCCGAGTTCCAGCTCCTGCTCGCGCAGAACCCCAACGGCGTCACGCCGTAGTCAGCGCGCGACTCACCCAGCAGCCCCATGCCCTCTCGGCTCTCCGCCGTCGCCCTCGGTGCAGCGGCCGTGCTCACCCTCGCTCTCGCGGGGATCGGCACGGCCGCCTACTGGAGCGACGCGGAGACCGTGCCGGGCACCACGCTCCGCTCCGGCAGCCTCGATCTGCTCGCGGGGTCGGCGGCTGCGCAGGTGCAGGACCACGTCTTCACCGCCCTCGATGCGAGGAACGCGGGGCCGGGCAACGTCGCCCAGGCACCGCTCACGCTCCGCAACGCCGGGACCGAGGACCTGCGCTACCGGCTGGACAGCACCGTCGTGACGCCGGCGGCCGCGGCCTCGGCGTTCACCACCGCCGCGACCCTCGTGTCGTCGGCGGCCTCGTGCCCGGCGACGGGCACGCCCACCGGTCTCGCGCTCGTGACCACCGCGCCGCTCGGCTCGGCGACCTCGGCGTACCGGAACCTGCAGAAGGGGAGCAGCGAGGTGTGGTGCATCCGCGTGACCCTGTCGCCGTCCGCGCCGCAGGCCTCCCTGCAGAGCACCAGCACCACCATCGTGTTCCGCTTCCGGGCGGAGCAGCTGTGAGCGCCCCCGCGAGCATCGAGGCGGAGGCCGGAGCGGGGCGGCACGCCGCCGTGCGCTCGAGGGCTCCGCGGCTCAAGGAGGACGGCGCGCTGGTCTGGGTGGGCCGGGTGCTCTCCTGGCTGGCGCTGTTCGTGACCGTGGGCGTGCTGCTGGCGACGGTGGTGGTGCCCCGCGTGACCGGGGCGACCGCCTACACCGTCCTCACCGGCTCGATGCGGCCGGGGCTGCCGCCCGGCGAGCTCGTGGTGATGCGGCCGGTCCCCGCCGACTCGATCGGCGTCGGCACGGTGATCACCTACCAGCTCGCCTCGGGCGAGGGCGCCGTCGTGACGCACCGGGTGATCGCCACGGCCGAGAACGCGCGGGGCGAGCGCACCTTCGTCACCCAGGGCGACGCGAACAACGTGGCGGACCAGGAGCCGGTGCGCGAGGTGCAGGTCCGCGGCGTCCTCTGGTACCACCTGCCGTGGCTCGGCTACCTGAACAGCGCTCTCACCGGTCCGCAGCGCGGCATCGCGACGATCGTCGCCGTGAGCCTCCTCGGCGGCTACGCCCTCGTGATGTTCGGCGGAGCCCTGCTCGACCGCCGCCGGAAATCCAGGAGGGTCTCGTGACCGGCCGCTCCCGGCGCGCGCGGACTGCGCGGCTCGCCGTCGCCGTCGCCGCGGTGGCGCTCGGTGCGATCGCCCCGCCGGTCCTCGCGCCGGCCATCGCCCTCGCCTCCCCCGGATCGCTGCCGGTGCCGGAGGAGGGGCTCGAGCTCAGCACCGACGGCGACGCGTTCGCTCCGCGGATCGACGAGCCCCTGCTCCGCACGGACGAGCGCATCGTGCCCGGCGGCACCTCGACCGCCGTGCTGTACGTGCGCAACACCCGCGCCGAGGACGCCCAGGTGACAGTGGTGCTCGACACCCCGCCGAGCACGCCGCTCTGGGAGGTGCTGGACGTGACGGCCACGGCGGAGGGACGCAGCCTGCCGGTCGCCGAGTCGCTCGAGGTGAGCCCCGCGGGCACGAGGAGCGACCAGCGATCGGTGAGCCTTGGCACGCTCCCGGTCCCTCCCGGCGGCGTCCTGCCGGTGCGGTTGACCTTCACGATGGATCCGGCGGCGGGCAACGAGTACCAGAGCATCAGCGCGTCGGTGCGTCTGAACGTGACCCTGAGCGAGCGCCTCGACGGAGCCGGAGCCGGAGCCGCGTCCGCCGACGACCACGGTCCGTGGCCGCTCCACCTGCCGTCCACCGGCCTCTCCCTCTCGCCGCCGCTGCTCCTCGCCGCCGCCGGCGCGATGGCCGCGGGCCTCGCCCTCCTCCTCGCGATGCGCTCCCGGCGCGCGCCGTCCGCCACCGCGATCTCCGACCCGCACGACCGACCCCGAAGGCAGTCCCCGGATGTCCCGTCCTGAACTCCCGCAGAGCACCTCGGCCTCGCCGCGCTCCCGCCACGCCGCGGAACGCCGCCCGAGGCGCTTCCGTTCGCGCAGTGTCCAGGTGCGCGCCCTGCTCTCCGTCGGCATCCTGCTCGGCGGCGGCGGCGTCGCCACCCTCGCGGCCTGGTCGGACAACGCGACGGCCACCACCACGTTCAGCACGGGCAACGTCGACCTGAAGCTCAACACCTTCGACACCATCACCATCCCCGCCTGGACCAACCTGCGCCCGGGCAGCACGCAGGCGGTGGCGATCGCGGTGAGCAACACCGGCACGCTCCCCGTGACCTACACCGTCGTCGGCGCCGGCAGCGGCACGCTCGGCCCCGCGCTCACCGCGGCCGTCTACACCGGCGGCACGCCCTCGAACCCCACCGGTGGCACCACCTCCTCCTGCAGCGGCACCGCGATCACCGCCACGGGCACGTCGGCACCCTCCTTGGTGGGCACCCTCGTCGGCACGGGCCGCCCGCTGGCCGGCGCCACCGCCACCCCAGCCGTGACCCCGTCGGAGACGCTCTGCGTGCTCTTCACCCTGCCCACCACCGCGGCGACCACCCTGCAGTCGCAGACCACGAACATCACCCTCACGTTCACCGCGACCACCACCTGAGCCCGTGTCGACCGCCCACCACCTCGCCGAGTCGCCGGACGCCTCCCACCGGGACGATCCGCCGCACGACGCGATCGAGCCCGCCGGAGAGGCGGCGCGCGCGGACGCGCCCGCGCGCCCCGGGCGGATGCGGGCCGCGCTCCGCGAGTTCCTGCTCACGGTCGGAGCGGTGCTCGGCACCCTCTGCCTGCTGTCCGCGCTCGCGGCGCTGCTGTTCGGCATCACCCCGCTCGTCTTCCAGAGCGGATCGATGGGGCCCGCGATCGAGACGGGGGCGCTGGGGATCGCCCGCGACATCCCCGCCGCCGACGCGCGGCCCGGCGACGTGGTGAGCGTGGAGCTGCCCACGGGAGTGCGGATCACCCACCGCGTGGTGTCGAGCACCCCGGTCGGCGGCGATCGGGTGTCCCTCGTGCTCCGCGGCGACGCGAACGCGGTGGACGACGCGGAGCCGTACGTCGTCGACCGGGTGGACCTGCTCCTCACGAGCGTGAACCGCGTGGGCTACGTGGTGAGCGCGCTCGCGAGCCCGCCGGCGCTGTTCCTGGGCGGGCTGCTGGCCGGGCTGCTGCTGATGGTGGCGTTCGCTCCGACCAGGGCTGCGCGCCCAGCGGCGACTCAGGAGGCGGGCACCGCCCCTCGCCGCCGGCACCGGCACGCGGCAGGAGGCGCCCTCGGTCTCACCGCCGTGCTGCTCGCGGGCGCGGGGGTCGTCGCTCCCCCGCCGGTGGGGACCACGGCCGCCTTCACGGATGCCGCGCTCGCGACGACCACGGCCGCGACCGGGGCCCTGCCGGTGCCGACGATCACACGCTGCGACGTGAACCTCCTGGGACAGGTGACGCTGACCTTCACCGTGCCCACCGCATCGCTCGCTCAGACCGGGATCGTGGCCACCTACGGCACGGGCGCCGCCACGACGTCGACGACGCCGGTCGAGCCGACGATCCGCACCATCAGCTTCACCCCCGTCAACACCCTGCTGGCCGTCGGCTCCTCCTGGCCCGTGACGGTCTCCACGGTGCTCTCCGGCACCACGTGGCGGGGCACCTCGCCGTCCTACACCGTGACGAACGTGCTGGGCATCGGGAACATCACCGTGCGCAGCTGCAACCCGACCCCTTAGGCGTCCGGCCCTGCTTCACTGGACTGATGACCTCCCGCGCCGACCACCTCGCCGACTTCGCCGAGTTCCTCACCGCCTCGCCGTCCTCCTTCCACGCCGCGGCCGAGACGGCGCGGCGGCTGGCCGCGGCGGGGTTCACCGCCGTCGACGAGACCGCCGCGTGGCCCACCGCCGCCGGGCGCTACTGCGTGGTGCGCGATGGGGCGGTCATCGCCTGGCGCGTGCCGGCCGGAGCCACCGCGGTCACGCCGTTCCGCATCCTCGGCGCGCACACCGACTCCCCCGGCTTCAAGCTCAAGCCGCGACCGACGGTGGAGTCGAAGGGCTGGCTGCAGGCCGGCGTCGAGGTCTACGGCGGGCCGCTGCTCAACTCCTGGCTCGACCGCGAGCTCGAGCTGGCGGGGCGGATCGTCACCCGCGACGGCGCCGAGGTGCTCGTGCGGACCGGCCCGTTCCTGCGGATCCCGCAGCTCGCGATCCACCTCGACCGGGACGCGAACGACGGCCTCAAGCTCGACCGGCAGAAGCACACGGTCCCCGTCTACGGCCTGGGCGATGCGGAGGGGAACGACCTGCTCGAGATCCTCGCCGCGAAGGCCGGGCTCGACGGTGCCGCCGACATCGCCGGCTACGACCTCATCACCGCGGACACTCAGCCGCCCGCGCGCTTCGGGCTCGACGACGCGCTCTTCGCGGCCGGGCGGATGGACGACCTCAGCTCGGTGCACGCGGGGCTCGTGGCGCTGCTCGCGGCGGGCGAGGGCGACGCCGCCGAACCCGGGCACATCAGCATGCTCGCCGCGTTCGACCACGAGGAGCTCGGCTCGGCCAGCCGCTCCGGAGCGAGCGGCCCCTTCCTCGAGGACGTGCTCACCCGCATCGGCGCCGCACTCGGCGCGGGCGTCGACGAGCGCGCCCGGGCGATGGCCGGCTCCTGGTGCCTCTCCGCCGACGCCGGCCACTCCGTGCACCCGAACTATCCGGAGAAGCACGACCCCGTGAACCAGCCGGTGGCCGGCAAGGGGCCGCTGCTGAAGATCAACGCCTCGCAGCGCTACGCGACCGACGCGCGTGGTGCGGCGCTCTGGGCCGGAGTCTGCGCGCGGGCGGGTGTCGAGTTCCAGGAGTTCGTCTCCAACAACACCGTGCCCTGCGGCTCCACGATCGGGCCGCTCACCGCGACCCGGCTGGGGATCTCGACCGTCGACGTCGGGGTGCCGCTGCTGTCGATGCACTCCGCGCGCGAGCTGGCGCACGTGGACGACCTCGTGGGACTGACCCGCGCGATCGAGGCGTTCTTCACCGCGGCCGACTGACGCCGGCGGGCCTGTAGACCGCCGTCTCGACGGTGGGCGGATCTCGATACGCGCGCTGCGCGCGCTACTCGATCAGCATGGAGGGGGTGCTGCGCGCGCTGCCCGATCGGCATGGTGGGGCGCTGCGCGCGCTGCCGGATCAGCATGGAGGGGGCGCGCTGCGCGCGCTGCTCGATCGGGAGGCAAAGCGGCCTCTGCCTGATCATGCTGGTCGAGTAGCCCCGCAGGGGCGTATCGAGACCCGCCGTCATCAGCAGGGCGGGTCTGCAGACTCAGCGTCCTGACGGTGGTGGATCTCGATACGCCCGCTCCGCGGGCTACTCGATCAGCATGGCTTTTCCCATACGTACTAGGTGATCTTTCCTAAGCGACCCGCCGCCACGAGGGCGGCTCTGGAGACTCGACTTCTAATGCCGGCGGCTCTCGATACGGGCGTTGCGCCTGCCACTCGATCAGCAAGGGCCGGACCCGGCCCATTCGACGAGAAGTGTCGGTAAGGCTCGCGCAGAACAGCATTTCTCGTCGAATGGACGCGTCACTCCCGAGCGAGGATCGTCGCGGGCGGGCGATCAACGGGCTCCCCCGGATCGCAACCCCCTTGCCGCGCCACCCGGGCACGCGGTGCCCTGGGACATGCGCGAAGTGAAGCTCGTCCGTCTCGTCAGCCGTCTCGAGAACGTGGCCGCCCTCGATCCGCTCTTCGACCGGGTCAAGAAGGTGGTCGACGCGGTCATCCGCCCGCAGCCCGTGCGCGACGTGCTGCACGGCGTCCCGATCGGGCACCCGGTGCATCCGCTGCTCGTGCTCGTGCCCACCGGCGCGTGGGTGTCGGCGGCGGTCCTGGATCTGCTGCCCGGCAACGAGCGCGCCGCTCGCACCCTGATCGCCCTGGGCGTCGTCAGCGTGCTGCCCACCGCCGCCGCCGGCTACACCGACTGGTCCGAGCTGCACGAGCAGCAGAAGCGGGTCGGACTCGTCCACGCGGCGGCCAACGTGGCCGGGACCGTCCTCTACACGGCGTCCTTCGTCCAGCGCGTGCGCGGTCGGCAGGCGAGCGGGAAGGCGCTCGGCATGCTCGGCCTCGCCGTCGTCTCCGGCGGCGGCTACCTCGGCGGCCACCTCAGCTATCGGCAGGCGGCGGGAGCGAATCACACCGAGGACGTCCCGCACCGCTTCCCCACCGGCTGGCAGCCCCTCGGACCGCTCGCCGAGCTGCCCGAGAGCACCCCCGTGAAGAAGACCGTCGCCGAGACCCCGCTGCTCGCCGTCCGCCGCGGCGACCGCGTCGACGTGCTCTCGAACGTCTGCAGCCATCTCTCCGGCCCGCTCGACGAGGGCGAGCTCGGCGGCACCGGCGCCGACGCCTGCATCAGCTGCCCCTGGCACGCGAGCGCCTTCTCGCTCGAGACCGGCGAGGTCGTCCGCGGCCCGGCCACCTCGCCGCAGCCGCGCTTCGAGACGCGCGTCACCGACGGCCTGGTGGAGGTGCTGCTCCCGCACGCGGGCTGAGCGGGACCACCGCGCGCCTCACTCCACTCGCGGCCACTCGCTCGTCAGTGACGCCTCGATCGCCCGATGGCGGAACCCGTAGAGCTTTCCGCGGTCGATGATCCCGCGGACGGTGTCGAGCCGCTGCGCCGTCGTCCCCACCTCCGACGGCTTCGACAGACCGAGCGCGCGGGCGATCCGGGTGAGCTCCGCTGTCGACTGACGCGTGCGGTTCTGCAGGCCGCTGTCTCGACGGTGGGCGGATCTCCTTGGAAGAGATGCCCGCAGACATGCTGGTCGAGTAGCCCCGCAGGGGCGTATCGAGACCCTCCCACCCCAAGGACGTCGGTCTCTTCCCCGCCCTGCGCTGGCGCCGAAGGCGCCCCCTCCGCTCGATACGCGCGCTGCACGCGCTACTCGATCAGCATGGTGGGGCGCCCGCCGGTCGAAGTGGGGCGCCCGCCGGTGGGCCCCGTCATGCTGGTCGAGTAGCGCCCGAGGGGCGTATCGATCGGTGAAGCCGCTTCGCGTCTGGGTGACGGGGGAAGGACGCGGTTGCGCCGCAACATGCTGGTCGAGTAACGCCGGAGGGGCGTATCGAGACCCGCCGTCGTCAGCAGGGCGGGTCTGCGGACTCGACTTCTGACGCTGGTGGGCCTCGATACGCCCGCTGCGCGGGCTACTCGATCAGCATGACTGGACGCGAACCGGGCCTCAGCCGGCCAGGGGACCCCGTCAGCCGTCCAGTCGCCGGCGAGCGACGCGACGAATGGACGCGGACGGGGCTCTGCGACGGAAGCAGGCCCCGTTCGGGGTCCACTCGACGTCAGGGACGCGAGCCGGGTGCGCTTCCCAAGGGATGTCGTCACGACGCGCTCGGGCAGCGCTTCTCGTCCGACGGAGCCGGATAACGGGCGCCGCCTCAGCGGTCGGCTCGGTTCCCTTCCTCGGCGAGCACCGCGAGTTGCGCGCGGTAGTGCGCCAGCTGCGCGTCCTTGTCGGTCTGCGGGTCGCGCGGGAAGAGCGGGTCGGCGCGGGACCACTCGCCGGACGCGGGGATCCGGTGCTCCTCCTCGATCCACTGCGCGAAGGCGGCCGTCAGCCGGGCCGCCTCCGCTGCGCGCCCGAGGCGCTGCAGCGCGCGGACCGCAGAGACCGTCTGCCCGTCGAAGCGCGGAGCCGTCACTGTGCCGCCGGTCAGGCCCGCCGCCGCCTCCCAGTCGTCGCGGGCGCCGGCGTCGTCGCCGAGCCGCGAGCGCGCGTCGCCGCGGCGGAGAAGGAGGTCCGCGGTGCCGTCGAGCGGAGGGCGCGACTCGCCGAGGCACGCGGGCGGGGCGAGCGCGGCGCAGAGGAAGGTGAGGGCGTCGGTCGGCGACGAGGCGTCGGCGAGCGCGATCATCGTCGCGTCCCACACCTCGAGGACGCGGCCCTCGAGAACGCGACCGTCGAGCCCGCGACCGTCACGCCCCTCCCCCGGCGCGAACCGGCGCCCCAGCAGCAGCCGCTGGGCGCACCCGGCCCGGCCCGCCGCGACGAGCAGCGCGGCGTACTCGAGGGTCAGGTCGTCGCGCTCGAGGACGACGGCCTCGTTCTCCTCGAGCAGGGCGAGCCTCCCCTCGTGCCCGAGGTGCGCGCGGAGCCGGTCGTACTCGAGGAGGAGCTCCGCGTCGCCGGGGGCGATCGACCGCGCGCGCTCGACGTAGGCGAGCGCCGCCTCCGGATCGCCGTACGCGGAGCAGGACGCGGCCCCGAGGCCGCGCAGGGCGAGCACGCGCACCGAGGCCCTCGCGTCGTGCGCGGCGACGAACCACCGGGCGGCGAAGGCGTCCTCGATCCGGCCCTTCCGGTCGTACCAGTCGCCGAGGAGGAAGCGGGCGGTGGTGTCGTCGGCGCCGGCCGCCTCGAGCGCCTCGACGTCCTCGAGGCGGATCGCCCGGCGGCGCTCGAGCGGAGAGAGCCGGGCCGCCCGCCGCGCGGCCCGCGCCTGCTCCGTCCGGCCCTCGCGCTCGTGCAGGAGCGCGGCGTGGTACTGCGCCGGCACCCCGATCCGCCCGCGCGGGGCCTGCTCCTCCGCCTCGACCGCGAGGGCGAGCACGCGCAGCGCGTCGTCCGGCAGCCCCGCCGCCCGGTACTCGAGCGCCACCTCGACCAGCACGGCGGCGTCGTCGTCGGGGAGCGGCCGGCCGGCGAGGTCGCGGGCCCACGGGTCGAGCGGGTCCCGCTCGAGCAGGGCCCGGAGCAGCGCCGACGACTCCTCCTCCCGACCGGTCCGCCGGAGCACGGTGACGAGCAGCGCCGTCGCCCGCGCATGCTGCGCCTCGGTCGCGAGCACCTCGCGCAGCACGGCCTCGGCCTCCCGCGGTCGATCCGCCGCCGCGTGCAGCTGCCCGAGCGCGACGCCGGCCGGGACGCGCCAGGCCGCCGTCCGTCGCGCCGCGCCGAGGGCCTCGACCGCCTCGTCCACCCGCCCCTGCCGCGTGAGGAGCACCCCCAGCCGGTAGTGCGCCTCGGAGTCGGCCGGCCGCGCGCCGCGCGAGGTCAGCCGCTCGATCGCGACGCGGAGGTGGCGCTCCGCCTCGTCGAAGCGAGCGGCGTCGGTCAGCGTCCGCGCGAGCGCCACGAGGCAGCGGACGTCGCCGGGATCCCGCCAGACCGCCTCCTCCCAGTAGTGCTCCGGCACGCAGGCGGCGCGGGGACGCTCCTCCAGGTCGCGGCCGAGGAGGAACAGCTCGTCGTTCGAGTCCACGTCCTCGGGCAGGGGCGGAGGCGGGCCGGTCCTGGACGTTCGGCCGGTTCCGAGCTCGAGAATGGCAGCGTTGTCATTGCGCATGGATCCCATTGAAGGCGGATGCTGACGCACGGCGCAGGATTCATCCGAGGGAAGATCTGGACAGAACGCTGATCCGGCGGGCAAGCTCGCCGGATGAGGATCGGAGCGGGGTTCCCGGGGGAGACCATGCACGTGCTGCCCCGCCCCCGCGTTCGGGAGGCGCTGACGCAGCCGGGGACGGCGCACCTCCTCGTCACCGACTGCGGCCACTTCCCCGAGGCGCGCTCGCACGGGCGGCTGCGGAGCCGGCCCATCGCGGACGCCGTCGTCCTGGTCTGCACCCGGGGCCGCGGCTGGTGCACGACGACGGCGGGCACCTTCGCCGTGACCGCGGGGCAGGTCGTCCTCCTGCCGCCCGGCGAGCCGCACGGCTACGGAGCCGACGACGAGGACCCGTGGACGCTGTGGTGGCTGCACCTCACCGGCAGCGATCTGCCCGAGTTCCTCCGGGCGGCCCGCGCGACGGCCGACGCTCCGGTCCGGACCCTGTCCGACGTCTACGCCGCGGTCGCGCTGATCTCGGCGGTGATCTCGCACCTGGAGCGCGACGCGACGACGAACAGCCTGCTGGCCGCTTCGGGGGCCGCCTGGCACCTGATGGCGGTCCTCGCCTCGGACCGACCGCCGGGCGACGCGCGCAGCACTGCGCTGGACCGTGCCGCGCAGTTCCTCCGCGACCACCTCACCGAGAGCATCGAGGTCGCGGAGCTCGCGGCGATGGCGCGGCTGAGCCCGTCGCACTTCGCCGCGCTCTTCCGCCGCCGGTTCGGGATGCCGGTGCTGCGCTACCGGACCGAGCTGCGGATGGCGCGGGCGCGCGAGCTGCTCGACATGACGGAGCGGCCGATCGCCGAGGTCGCCGCGGCGGCCGGCTACGACGACTCCTTCTACTTCGCGCGGCAGTTCAAGCGGATCCACGGCCTGACGCCGCACGCGTACCGGACGCGGAACTGAGCGGCGCCGGATCGAGCGGCGCGGGATCGAGCGGCGCCGGGTCGAGCGGCGCCGGATCGAGCGACGCGGGCCGGGGCGACCCGGCCGCCCAGGACTCCCCCGCCTGCTCCGCCGCCCCGGACGCCAGGACGAGTCCGTTGAGCCGGCGCTGCAGCTCGACGTTCGCCCAGCCCGGGTGCTGCGGAGCCGAGTTGGAGCCCACGAGCGTGCCCCAGTAGCCGAGGTCGACGCAGCGCTGGACGGCGTGGGCGGCGAGGACCTGGCCGGCCGGCCCGTCCTCGAACTCCGCCTCCAGCGGCGTGTAGCCGATCCAGCCCTCGCCGACGACGGCGGGGATCCCGCGGCGCGCGGCCCAGATCGCGACCGCGCGCAGCCGGACGTCGATCGCCTCCCGCATCGCCACCTCGTAGCGGCCGTAGTGCGCGTACAGCCAGGCGTCCCAGGCGACCGGATCGACCTGGTCGTAGGCGTAGAACATGCTCGGGCTGATGCCGGTCGCCGCGAGCCGCCAGGGCTCGACGGTGTCGGCCTGCTCGTCGAAGGCGGGCGCGTCCTCGCGCAGCAGCGACCGCAGCTCGGCGCTCGGGAAGACCGGCGGCTCGGCCCGCACTCCGGCCCACTCCTCCAGCGCCGCGAGGACCCCGTAGACGTAGAAGTGCACGTGCGCGACCTGCGCGTTCTCGGGCACGGACTCCAGGTCGAGGAAGGGCGGGATCCCGTAGCAGACGGTCGACAGGACGTCCGGATGCTCCGCCTGCAGGATCTCCAGCGCGGCGGTCAGGTAGGGCTTCTGCGCCCAGAAGGTGTCGAGCCCCTCCGCGGGCACCTCGCTGAGACGCGAGAGATCGACCTCGTTGTGCACCTCGACGTAGGCGATCCGGTCGGCCAGTCCCTCGGCCTCGAGGAAGGCGATCAGCCGGGACTCGGCGCGGGCGAGGGCCGCGTGCCGCTCGGTCGGCGGGATCGCCGTCAGCATGTCGTGCCAGGACGAGTCGCTGAGGAAGGCGGGGCTCTGCTGGTACTCCCAGGAGGAGACGACGACGAACATGTCGTGCGCGGCGGCCTCACGGAACAGCTCGACCAGGCGCGCGCGCAGGTCGAGCACCGCGCCTCCCGCGGCGTCGTACCAGCGGGTGCCCCGGCCGACGTCGCCGCCCATGGTCGCGAAGCGCAGCCGCGAGGTGTCGAGCGAGTGCTCGCCGAACAGCAGGAGTGGAGCCGCGCAGACGCGGACGGTGTTGCAGCCGCGCTCCTGCGCCTCGTCGAAGGCGCGGCCGAGGTCGTCGAACGGCTCCCCCGGCGTGGTCCTCGTGTACCAGGAGAAGTCCCAGAGCGTGAGGGTCAGTCGCGGCGGCAGGTGGGCGGGCGGGCGGGGTGAGCGGGTCGAGCGGGTCATGCCGGGTGCTCCTTCGGGACGGAACGGCGCTCTCACGCTAGGCCTCGCAGCGCCCGATCCGTACGGGTGATCCTCCGGAGATGACTGGAGGATTCGCTGATTCTCCAGGAACCGCCACGAATTCCCGGTTCGCGCCACCTGGACGATGCGACGGTCGGACGACCAGTGCAGCGCGAGCGTGCAGACCGTCAGCCCCGCGGCCCCGCGACCGAGCCGCCCGGGCGCCACGGGCCGCCGATGCGCTCCTGCAGGAGCGGGGCTGCGGAGTCGGCGAGGCGGGCGAGCAGCGCCTCCACCCCGCGGCGCCCGAGCGCGTGGCCCGGCGCGACCAGCACGTCGAGCGCCGGGTCGGCGAGGTCGGCGACGTCGGGGTCGGAGGCGAGCAGGACGATCGAGAGGTCCTCGGGCACCCGCACGCCGCGGTGGCGCAGCTCGTGCGCGAAGCCGACCGCGGCGCCGCCGTTGATCACGAGGACCGCCGTGGCCGCCTCCGGGTCGAGCGAGCGGGCCAGCGCGCGTCCGCCGGCCGGCGTCTCCTCGCAGCGCAGCAGGACAGCGGTCAGCCCGCGGGCCTCCGCCGCGCGCTCGAAGGCCTCGCGCGTCCGGGCGTACGGGCCGAAGTCGGCGCCGCCCTCCGGTCCGACCACCAGCGCGATGCGGCGATGCCCGAGCGCGGTCAGGCGCTCGAGCGCCTCCTCGACCATGCCCTCGAAGTCGATGTCGACCCAGTCCAGCGCCGAGGGGTCGCGGGTGCGGCCGAGCAGGGCGAACGGGGTGCCGGAGTCGCGGAGGATCGCGACCCGCTCGTCCTCGGAGGTCACCTGCATCAGCACGACGCCGTCGAGCAGCCCGTCGGCGCGCAGATCGGCGAGCTTCTCCGAGCCGCCGACGGTGGGCCAGAGCACGATCGAGTAGCCGCTCTCGGCGGCGGCCTCGGCGGCGCCCGCGAGGAACGTGGTCGCCGTGTTCAGCGGGCGCGAGGGGACCAGCGGGTAGACGATCGCGATCATCATCGAGCGCCGGCGGGCCAGAGCGCGGGCCAGGGCGTGCGGGCGGTAGCCGAGCTCGCGCATCGCCTCGCGGACCCGGGCGGCGGTCTCGGGCGAGACCGGCTTGCTGGCGTTGACGACGAAGGAGACGGTCGCGATCGACACGCCCGCGCGCCGCGCGACGTCCTGCATGGTCGCCATCGCGTCTCCTCCCGGGTGCCGCGGCCCGGCGCGGTTGACGCGGGGGCGCGGTGTCCCGCAGTCTAGGAGCACTCGCCGGTAAAGCGCTTAACCGCTGCGCCGGCGCCCTCGACACCCTCCGACGAAGAAGGACCACCCGTGACCACATCCGCCGCTCCCCTCCGCGTCCTCGTCTGGGGCGAGAACCGCCACGAGCAGATCGAGGAGAAGGTCCGCACCCTCTACCCCGACGGCATGCACACCACGATCGCCGCCGGCATCACCGAGAACCTGGGCGAGCGCGCGAGCGTCTCGACCACCACGCTCGACGAGCCGGAGCACGGCCTCACCGAGGAGGTCCTCTCCGGCACCGACGTGCTGGTCTGGTGGGGCCACATGGCGCACGACGCCGTCGCCGACGAGATCGTCGAGCGGGTGCACCGCCACGTCCTCTCCGGGATGGGGCTGGTCGTCCTGCACTCCGGCCACTGGTCGAAGATCTTCGGCAAGCTGATGGGCACCACCTGCACGCTGCGCTGGCGCTCGGCCGAGGACCGCGAGATCGTCTGGACCGTCGACCCGACGCACCCCATCGCGCAGGGCGTGCCGCACCCCTTCACGATCCCGCAGCAGGAGATGTACGGCGAGTTCTTCGACGTCCCCGCGCCCGACGAGCTGGTCTTCCTCTCCACCTTCTCCGGCGGCGAGGTCTTCCGCTCCGGAATGACCTGGAAGCGCGGTCACGGGAGGATCTTCTTCTTCTCGCCCGGCGACCAGGACTTCCCCGTCTATCACCACACCGACGTCCGCCGCGTGATCGCGAACGGCGTCGAGTGGGCGCGCTCCGACCGGCCCGAGCGCTCGCTCCCGGTGCTGCAGCGCTACGAGTCCGGCGAGTTCTTCGCCGGCGAGGACTACCAGGGGGCGCTCGTCCGATGACCGTCCGTCTCGTCCAGGTCGGAGCGGGCGCCATGGGGCGCGCGTGGATCCGCACCATCCGCGATCACCCCGACGCCGAGCTGGTCGGCCTCGTCGACCTCGACGTCGAGCTCGCCGAGCGGGCCGCCGAGGAGGAGGGGGTCGGCCCGATCGCGGTCGGCAGCTCCGTCGCCGAGGTCGCCGCGCGCTCCGGCGCGGACGCGGTCGTCAACGTGACCGTGCCGCGCGCGCACCTGCCCGTCAGCAGCGAGGCGCTCTTCGCCGGGCTGCCGGTGCTGTCGGAGAAGCCGATCGCGCCGACGATCGCCGAGTCGCTGATCCTCGCCGCGACGAGCGAGGTCGCCGGGCGGCTGCTGATGACCAGCCAGTCGCGGCGGTACTACCCCGCGATCGCCGCGTTCCGCGAGCAGGTCGCCGGGCTCGGGCAGCTGGGGACGGCGTCGGTGACCTTCGCGAAGGCGCCGCACTTCGGCGGCTTCCGCGAGGAGATGCCGCACGTGCTGCTCGTCGACATGGCGATCCATGCGTTCGACGCGGCGCGCTACGTCCTCGACCGCGACCCGGTCGCCGTCTACTGCGAGGAGTACAACCCGGGCTGGAGCTGGTACGCCGACGGCGCCGCGGCGAGCGCCGTCTTCGAGTTCGGCGGCGGCGTCCGCTTCAGTTACACCGGCAGCTGGTGCGCCGACGGGCTCGAGACGTCCTGGAACGGCGACTGGCGCGTGACCGGCGCGGGCGGCACCGCGCACTGGGACGGCGAGGGCGCCCCCTCGTGGCAGGCGCGCGAGTCGGAGCCGGTGCAGACCGCGGCGCTCGAGCCCGGGCCGCAGGAGATCGCGGGCTCGCTCGCCGAGTTCGTGCGGGTGCTCGGCTCCGGCGCCGTGCCCTCCGGCGAGGTGCACGCGAACGTGCGGAGCCTCGCGATGGTCGAGGCCGCGGTGCGCTCGTCCGAGACGGGCGCGCGCATCCGGATCGACGACGTCCTCGAGGAGGGCTACGCCGAGGCCCTCGGCCTCGCGCGCGACGAGCGCGTGCGCGCGGCCCTGGCCGGCTGGGGCTCGGCGGCGGCGGGCCTCGCGGCCCGCTGAGCTCTGACGGCGAGGGCGCGCCGACCCATGCTGGTCGAGTAGCCGCGGCACGCGGCGTATCGAGACCCACCGTCACCAGCAGGGCGGCTCTGCAGACCTCACTTCTGACGCCTGTGGATCTACTTGGAAGAGACGCCCGCAGACATGCTGGTCGAGTAGCCGCGAAGCGGCGTATCGAGACCCTCCCACCCCAAGGACGTCGGTCTCTTCCCCGCCCTGCGCTGGCGCCGAAGGCGCCCCCTCCGCTCGATACGGCCGCTCCGCGCCCTACTCGGTCAGCATGCATCCGCCAATGGACCCGCGACGGGGCTCGAGCTCCGAGCAGCCCCCCGCACGCGTCCAGTCGCGAGCGCCGCCCCCCGCGAGTGGACGCACATCGGGCCCTGCGCTTCGGCCGGACCCCGTCCCGGGTCCACTCGCCCATGCTGGTCGAGTAGCCGCGGCACGCGGCGTATCGAGACCCACCGTCCTCAACAGGGCGGCTCTGCAGACTCCCCTTCTGACGCCGGTGGATCTCGATACGCCCGCTCCGCGGACTACTCGCCCGCGTCGGCAAGATCGGCATGCCCCCGCTCCATGCTGGTCGAGTAGCCGCGGCACGCGGCGTATCGAGACCCGGCGTCCTCAGCAGGGCGGGTCTGCAGACCACTGTTCTGACGCAGGTGGATCTCGATACGGCCGCTGCGCGGCCTACTCGATCAGCATGCTGGCGCCCGCGTCGGCAAGATCGGGATGCCCCGCTCCATGCTGGTCGAGTAGCCGCGGCACGCGGCGTATCGAGACCCGCCGCCCCCGGGCGTTCGCCCGCCGGACACCTGCGCGCGTCGGCGCGTTCACCCGGGGCGGCCAGCGTGGGCGGGTTCCTTCGAAACCGCTCAGGAGATCCGTGCCCCGTCACTTCGCCCCCCGCCGCACCGCCGGCGCCGCGCTCACCCTCGTCCTCGCGAGCTGCACGCTCGGCGCCGCACTGCCCGCCAGCGCCGCCGCCGGCGACTCCTTCTTCACCCGCGTCGCCACGGTACCCGCGTACCTCAACGCCGCCGACCCGGCCGTCGACTCCGCCGTCGCCGAGATCTCCAGCGCCTCGCCCGACGGCCGCCTGGTCTACTCCACCGACTCCGCGGGGCAGCGGATCACCGTCCTCGACATCAGCGACCCCGACGCACCGAAGCCCCTCGGCGGCGTCGGTGTCGGCGGCGAGCCCACCTCGGTCTACGCGACCGGCGAGTACGTGCTCGCGGTCGTCGACACCTCCGACGGCGACTTCGCCAACCCCTCCGGCCACGTCAGCGTGCTGCACGCGAGCGATCTCGCCCCGGTCGCGACGATCGAGCTCGGCGGCCAGCCCGACTCCATCGACGTCACAACCGCCGGCGACCTCGCCGTCATCGCGATCGAGAACCAGCGCGACGAGGAGTTCACCCCCGAGGGCGCCGAGGAGGGCGACCTCCCGCAGGCCCCCGCGGGCGAGCTCGTCGTGATGGACCTCACCGCCGACCCGTCCGCCTGGGTCGCCGAGCACATCGCGCTCACCGACCTCGCGGGCCTCGACACCCCGAGCGACCCGGAGCCCGAGTACGTCTCGATCAACCCGGCCGACACCGCCGTCGCGGTGACCCTGCAGGAGAACAACGCCGTCGCGATCCTCGACCTGGCCACCCGCACCGTCACCGCGTCCTACTCGGCCGGCACCGCCTCCGTCTCCGGCATCGACACGCTCGACGACGACCACATCGCGCTGACCGACTCGATCACCGACGTCCCCCGCGAGCCCGACGCGATCGGCTGGGTCGGCGACGACCACGTCGCGATCGCGAACGAGGGCGACTGGAAGGGCGGCACCCGCGGCTGGTCGATCCTCGACGCGGCCTCGGGCGACGTGGTCTGGGACGCCGGCAACACCTTCGACCACCTCGCGGTGAGCCTCGGCCTCTACCCCGACAAGCGCTCGGACGCGAAGGGCTCCGAGCCCGAGGGCCTGCTCTCGGCGACCTTCGACGGCGTGCCGTACGTCTTCGTCGGCGCCGAGCGCGCCAACTTCGTCGCGGTCTACGACGTCTCCGACCCCACCGCGCCGCGTCTCGTGCAGGCGCTGCCGTCCACGCCCGGGCCGGAGGGGCTGCTCGCCCTGCCCGAGCGCGACCTGCTGGTCGTCTCGAGCGAGACCGACGACGTCGAGGCCGCGGTGCGCGCGAGCGTGCAGCTCTACGCGCTCGGCGCCTCCTCCCCCGCCTTCCCGACGATCGCGTCGGCCGACGTCGACGGCTCGCCGCTGCCGTGGGGCGCGCTCTCCGGCCTCTCGGGCGACCCGGCCTCCGCTGATCGGCTCTACGCCGTGAGCGACAGCGCGTACGCGCCGAGCACGATCTACTCGGTCGACACGTCCGTCGTGCCGGCGCTGATCGACGCCTCGTTGACCGTCACCGAGGCGGGTGAGCCGGCCGCCCTCGACCTCGAGGGCATCGCCGCGCGCGAGGACGGCGGCTTCTGGGCCGTGACCGAGGGCGCGACCGGACCGGAGAACGCGCTGCTGCGCCTCGACGCCTCCGCCGCGGTGCTCGAGCGCATCGCGCTCCCCGCCGAGCTGGGCGACGCGCTCGGCTCGCAGGGCTTCGAGGGCGTCACCGTCGAGGCGAGCGAGGACGGCGAGATCGTCTGGACCGCGCTGCAGCGCGAGGCGTCGATCGACGCCGACGGGATCGTGCGGCTCGGCCGCTACGACGTCGCGGCCGGCACCTGGAGCTTCTTCGGCTACCCGCTGGAGGCTCCGTCCGGCGCCGAGGGCGACTGGAACGGCCTCTCCGAGATCACGCTGACGCCCGCCGGGACCCTCGCGGTCATCGAGCGCGACAAGCGCAACGGACCGGACGCGGCGCTCAAGGCCGTGTACACGGTGCCGCTGCCGACGGGGCCGGGCGCCGCGATCGGCGAGGAGCTCCCCGTGCTGGAGAAGACGCTCGCCGTCGACGTCCTGCCCGCGCTGGAGGCCGGCCACGGCTGGACGCAGGAGAAGCTCGAGGGCCTGGGCATCACCGGCGCCGGCGAGGTCTTCGCGGTGACCGACAACGACGGCGTCGACGACGCGAACGGCGAGACGGTGCTCGCGTCGCTCGGCTCCGCGGCGGACGTGTTCGGAGCGGCGGCGACGCCGACTCCGGTGCCGACGGCCGAGCCGACCGCGGTGCCGACGGCCGAGCCGACGGCGGAGCCCACGGCCGAGCCGACCGCTGCGCCCACCGCACAGCCCACGGCCGGACCCACGGCTGAGCCCACCACCGCGCCGACCGCGCAGCCGACCGTCGCGCCGACGCACCCCGCCAGTGCCGTGCCGCCGCGCGCAGGCTCGGGCTCGGGCTCCGGCTCGCTCGCCTCGACCGGCGTCGAGTCCGGCTGGCTCTCGGCCGCCGCGCTGTCGCTCCTCGCCGGCGGAGCCCTCGTGCTCGGCCTCGCCCGGAGGCGCCGCACCGCGCGCTGACCGGAGCGGATCCCGATGCGGCCGCTGCGCGGCCTACTCGATCAGCATGATTCGTCTGCTGGTCGAGCAGGCCGCGATACGCGGCCCCCATGCTGGTCGGGCAGCCGCGGCACGCGGCCCCACATGCGGGTCGAGTAGCCGCGGGACGCGGCGTATCGAGACCCACCGCCGTCAGCAGGCCGGTCTGCAGACTCCACTCGTGACGCGGGTGGATCTCGATACGGCCGCTCCGCGGCCTACTCGATCAGCATGATTCCTCTGCTGGGGAGCAGCCACGGGACGCGGCCGCACATGCTGGTCGAGTAGCCGCGGGACGCGGCGTATCGAGACCCACCGCCGTCAGCAGGCCGGGCTGCAGACTCCACTTCTGGCACGTACGGATCTCGATGCGCCCGCTGGGCGGTCTACTCGATCAGCACGCCTGCGCGGCCGCCGCTCGCCGAGGACCTCCGGCACGCAGAAACGCCTCCGGCTCGCCGGAATCCGTGGATTCGACGAGCCGGAGGTCGTTCCGCGAGCCGGAGGTCCGGCCCGGAGGTCAGCTGCCGGAGGGAGCGTCCGACTCCTCCGCGGAGGGGGCGTCGCTCGGGGCGTCGGGGGTTGAGCCGGCGTCGGGAGCGTCACCGGCGGCGGGGCCGGTGCCGGGTCGCGCGGGACCGGCGGGCGCCTCACCGGCGGCCGGCGGCGCGGGCGGGGTCGGCGCGGAGCCGTCCGCCGGGGGCGTCGGGAGCTCGCAGTCACCCGAGGGGGCAGTCGGCGGGGTCGGCGGGGTCACGGCGTCGCCGTCCGCGGGCGCGGCGGGCGGGTTCGGGAGCACTCCGTCGGCGGGCGGGGTCGCGGTCGCGCCGTCCGTGGGCGCGGCGGGAGGCGTGGGCGCCTCACCGTCAGCCGGCGCGGCGGGCGGGGTCGGCATCGCGCCGTCGGCGGGAGCGGCCGGAGGCGTCGGCGCCTCGCCGTCGGCAGGGGCGGCGGGCGGGGTCGGCATCTCGCCGTCGGCGGGAGCGGCCGGAGGCGTCGGCGCCTCGCCGTCGGCGGGCGCTGCCGGCGGGGTCGGCATCGAGCCGTCCGCACCGGGCGCCGGAGGCTTCGGCAGTCCGGCGCCCACGGGTCCGCAGGCGGCCGGGCCGGTCGAGGCCGGTCCGGTGAGGGTCGGCGCGTCGCTGGAGTCCGGGGTCGGCGTCGCACTGGCCGTCGCGCTCGGCGTCGTCTCGATCGTGCTCGAGCTCGTCGAGCCGGAGGTGGGCGCCGAGTCGGCGAAGGCGGCGGTCGAGCCGATCGCCGCGAAGCCGAGAGCGCCGGCGACGATGCAGAGCGCGATCGTGCGGGTCCGGGGGCGGCGCGGGCCGAAGCCCGAGCCCTGGGTCCCGGGGGTGCGGCTGTCGGGGGTCTTGCTCATGGGAGTCTCCTCGGTCCGGCCCGGTGCCGTTCCCGTTCGGGAGCGGTTGCGGCCGGTTCCTTTTCAGATTCCGAGCCGAGTCTGAAGCGGTCCTTAAGAACAGAGGCTCCCCAGCCGAGTGGCGGTCGACGCCGATCCGCGCCCCCTACGGTCGGAGCATGCTCCCCTCCGCCCGCGTGCTCCTCGTCGAGGACGACGACGCCATCCGCTCCTCCGTCGAGGCCGCCCTCCGCGGCGAGCGCTACACGGTGCGCGCCCTGCCGACCGGCGAGGACCTCGCCCGCGAGCTCGCCGACTTCGCGCCCGACCTGGTCGTGCTCGACTGGATGCTGCCGGGGCCGAGCGGCATCGTGCTCGCCGAGCGGATCCGGCGCACCAGCGACGCGGCCGTGATCATGCTGACCGCGCGCGACGCCGTCGACGACCGGCTCCGCGGCTTCGACGAGGGCGTCGACGACTACGTGGTGAAGCCGTTCGTGCTCGCCGAACTGGTCGCCCGGGTGACCGCGGTGCTCCGTCGGCGCGGCCGCGTCCCCTCGATCATCGAGATCGGCGACCTGGTCGTCGACCCCGACGCCGGCCGCGCCCGCCGCGGCGGCGAGCCCCTCGACCTCACCGCCACCGAGTTCCGGCTGCTCGCGTTCCTCGCCGGCAGCCGCGGTCGCACGCTCACCAAGACGCAGATCCTCACCCAGGTCTGGGGCTACGACCACGTCGACCCGAACCTCGTCGAGGTGCACCTCAGCTCCCTCCGCAAGAAGATGGAGGCGCACGGCGACCGCCTCATCCACACCGTCCGCGGCCTCGGCTACCGGGTGGAGGCATGAGCACCCCGGACGCGCGCCCCGCCGCCGCGCGCTCCACCTCCGCCCCACTGCGCACCGGCTCCCTCCGCCTGCGCACCGTGCTCGCCGTGCTCGCGCTGCTCGCGGTGCTGCTGCTGGCGCTGTCCGCGACCGTGCAGGTCGTGCTCGGCGAGCGCCTCCGCGACCAGATCGAGGAGCGCCTCGCCGATCGCGCCTCCGCCGCGGCCGCCCTGGTCGGCACGATCGCCGACGACGAGCTGGCCTCGCGGCTCTCGGCCCAGGGCGTCGCGGTGCGGATCGAGAGCCCCGACGGCGAGGCGGTCGTCGCCGGACCGAGCCCCGAGCAGCTGCGCCAGGGGCCCGGCGCGGCCGATCAGCTGGGCACGCCGCCGAGCCCGCCCGGGAGCTCCTCCGCCACCGTGCCCACCCCCCGCGACGCGACCGTCACCGTCGCGTCCAGCAGCGTCTCCGGCGACGACCGGCTGATCACCCTGCAGTCGGTCCTCAGCGACGGCACCGTGCTGACCCTCTCCAGCGAGGCGAGCTCCGTCGGCTCGACCCTCGGCTCGCTGAACGGCATCCTGCTCGGCGCCTCGGCCGCGTTCCTCCTGCTCGCCGCCGGCGCCCTGGTCCTGGTGGTGCGCGCGACCCTCCGCCCGCTCGAGCGGATGACGACCGTCGCCCGCTCGATCGCGCACGGCGACCGCGGACGTCGCCTGCGCCCCTCGCGGCCCGGCACCGAGCTCGGCCGCACCGCCGCCGCCTTCGACGAGATGCTCGACGACCTGGAGCAGGCCGAGCAGTCGGCGCTGGCCGCCGAGCGCCGGATGCGCGCCTTCGTCTCGGACGCCGCGCACGAGCTGCGCACCCCGGTCGCCGGCATCCAGGCCGCCGCCGACGCGCTGGTCCGCGCCGACGGCACCGAGGAGGAGCGCGAGCGGCTGTCGGTGCACGTGGTCCGCGAATCGCTGCGGGCCGGCCGCCTCATCCAGGACATGCTGCTGATGGCGCGGCTCGACGAGGGGCTCGCCCTCGACGCCCGGCCGCTGGACGCCGGGGCGGTGGCGGCCGCCGCGATCGAGCGGCAGCTGCTCCGCGGCGAGGGCCCCGGCTCCGGCCCCGAGATCGTCCTGCACCGCGACCCCACGGCGCCGCTCGTGCACGCCGACGCCGACCGGCTCGGCCAGATCGTCGGCAATCTGCTCGAGAACGCCGCCCGCTTCGCCCGCTCCCGGATCGACGTCACGCTCGCGCACGCCGACGGCCGGGTCACGGTCACGGTCGACGACGACGGCCCCGGCGTCCCCGAGGCCGACCGAGACCGGGTCTTCGACCGGCTCGTCCGCCTCGACGACGCCCGCAACCGCGCGGACGGCGGCTCGGGCCTCGGCCTGCCGATCGCCCGCGGCCTCGCGCGCGCCCTCGGCGGCGACCTGGTCTGCCTGCCCGGGGCCGCAGGAGCGCGCTTCCGCGTGATCCTGCCCGCCGGGGCGGGCTCGACCGCCGGCTCCGCGCAGAACGTCAGCTGAGAGCACGTCTCATCGCCCATCAGCGATGAGCGGCATTCCTGGCTGATGTTCTGCACGCAGGACCCCGCAGACCGCCCGCGTGCGCTCTCCGCGAGCCCTCCGCGCGCCCGCCGCGTGAGAACTCGCACAGCACATCCGGCGAATGCGCAAGTACGTGTTCAGGGGACGCCTCCCGCGCCACGATGAGCGGGATGGAGACGATCGACGAGCGCAACGCCCGGGTGGGCACGGTCGTCGAGCGCGAGTTCGGCGTCCGACTGGTCGACTTCCTGCCGATCATCGGCGGCCTCGACCACGGCGCCCAGGTCTGGTTCGCGACCGACGACGCCGGTGCCCCGTGGAGCGTCAAGGCCTCCCGCCGCGACGGCCGCTTCGGCCTCGCCCTCGCCTCCGCCCTCGGCGACGCGCGGGCGCCCGGCATCGCCGCGCCCACCCGCGCCCGCGACGGCCGCCCCTGGACCGAGGACTCCGGCCTCCTCGTCTCGCTCGCCCCCTGGATCGTCGGCGACGACGCGGTCGACTCCGGCGAGGACGCGCTGCCCTGGGAGCGGTTCGGCGCGGTCCTGCGCGGAGTCCACGACTCCGCCCCGCCCGCCGGCGCCGTCCCGCCGCGCCGGGGCATCCGCCGCGCCCAGCGCCCGCCTGCCGCGCTGCTCGCCGAGGTCGACGAGCACCTGACCCCCGAGCTCCGCGACCGCCTGCACGCCCTCGCCCGCGCCGAGCGGCGCCTCAAGCGCTCCCGCACTCCCACCGCCCGCGTCCCCGTGCACGGCGACCCGCACCCCGGCAACGTCGTGATCGACACCCACGGCAGCCCCTGGCTGATCGACTTCGACGAGGCCACCGTCGCCCCGCGCGAGGTCGACCTGCTCCTGGTCGAACTGGGCGTGATCTTCGCCCGCCCGATCACCGACGCCCAGCGCCGCGCCTTCCGGTCCGGCTACGGCGAGACCCTGATCGACGACGAGCGGATCGCCCGCTTCGGCTGCGTCCGCGCGATCGAGGACGTCGCGACCACGGTCCTCCGCTCGCTCGCTCCGGCTCGGAACCCGGACGAGGAGGAGGAGCGGCGAACGCTCCTCGAGGGCCAGCTCGGCCCGCACGGCCTGGTCTCGCTCGTCGAGACCGCCCTCGACCGGCTCGGGCAGCCGGCCGCCTAGACCCACCCCGCACCACCGGATCCACCACAGCACCAGCACCAGCACCAGCACCCGCAGCACCCAGCACCCGCAGAAATAAGGACCCGCCCCTCATGCGCAGACGACTCCTCCCCCTCGCCGCCCTCGCGGCCTCCACCCTCGCCCTCACCGCCTGCAGCGGCTTCGGCGGCGGCGGCGGCGACTCCGCCGACGGCGACTCGATCACCTTCACCACCTGGGCCAGCGAGTCGGAGCAGGCGGCCTTCGAATCGCTGATAACCGACTTCAAGGCCGCGAACGACGGCGCGAGCGTCGAGCTCAACGTCGTCCCCTACGACCAGATGTTCAGCAACATCGACGCGCAGCTCAGCTCGGGCGAGGCACCCGACGTCTTCCGCGTCGACTACGGCAACCTCGGCGTCTACTCCAGCCAGGGCCAGCTGCTCGACCTGACCGACCGCATCGACGAGTTCGACTCCTTCACCCCCGCCTTCCAGGAGGCCGTGTCGTTCGAGGGCACCCCCTACGGCGTCCCGCACCAGACCGACGTCTCGGCCCTGCTCGTCAACACCGAGCTGCTCGCCGCCGCGGGCGTCACCGACATCCCCACCACGGC
This sequence comes from Rathayibacter sp. VKM Ac-2857, assembly GCF_013205025.1. Classification (GTDB taxonomy): domain Bacteria; phylum Actinomycetota; class Actinomycetes; order Actinomycetales; family Microbacteriaceae; genus Rathayibacter. The sequence goes on from NZ_JABMLE010000002.1 coordinate 1,199,475, forward strand.
CGCCGACGCCTGGACCTGGGAGGAGTTCGCCGACGTCTCGACCAAGCTCCGCGCCTCGCTCCCCGCCGAGCAGTACCCGTTCGCCGCCAACTGGCAGCTCGGCGGCACCCCGCGCTGGCTGAGCTGGCTGTTCGAGGCCGACGGCGCCCTGCTCGAGGAGGACGGCACCACGCCCGCCATCGACTCCGAGGCCGGCGCCAAGGCCCTCGACTTCACCAAGAGCTTCTTCGAGAACGACTGGGTCCCGCCGACCAGCTCGGTCAAGTCCGCCACCTACGCCGACTCCTTCTTCACCGAGCAGAGCGTCGCGATGTCCTTCGTCGGCTCCTTCCTCGTGCCGGACGTCAACAACCTCGCCGACTTCGAGTGGACCGCCACCCCGATGCCCGTCGACGCCCGCGGCGCGACCGACCTCGGCGGCAACGCCCTCGTCGCCACGGCCGAGACCGACAATCCCGACCTCGCGGCCGAGTTCCTCTCCTTCATGACGGAGGCCGAGAACATGGCCGAGTTCTGCGCCGCCACCAACGAGCTGCCGACCCGCACCGACATCGACCCCGCCTCGATCGACTTCGCGGTCCGCGCCGACGTGATGCCCGTCTTCGTCGAGCAGGCCGCCACGATCACCCCGCGCGACGTGCAGCAGCTCACCTCTCCCTTCCTCGCCCAGATCTCGGTCGCGATGCAGGACCAGCTCGAGGAGGCGTTCGTCGGCGGACGCAGCACCGAGGAGACGCTGTCCGGCCTGAGCGACGCGATCGCGCAGGCCACGAGCTGATGACCGCCGTCCCCCTCCGCGGGTCGCCGCCGCGCCGGCGCCGCACCGCCCGCACCCGCGAGGCGCTCGCGGGCTTCGGCTTCGTCGGCCCGAACCTGCTGCTGATGGCGCTGTTCCTGTTCGTGCCGATCCTCTGGGCGATCCAGCTGTCGTTCCAGGAGTCGCGCGGCTTCGGCACCCCGGAGTGGGTCGGCCTCGCCAACTACGCCCGGATGGGCGCCGACCCGGTGTTCTGGCAGAGCCTCGGCAACACGCTGATCTTCACCGCGGTGACGGTCCCGGTGGAGCTGCTCGGCGGCCTCGGGCTGGCGGTGCTGCTCAACTCGGTGCTGCCGGCCCGCGGGATCTTCCGCACGATCATCGTGCTGCCGCTGGTGATCTCCGGCGTCGCCTCCGGCATGATCGCGGTCACGATCTTCAGCGAGTCCTCCGGCATCGTCAACAAGGTCCTCTCCTCGCTCGGCGCCTCGCCGGTCTCCTGGCAGTCCGACGGCACCGCCGCGATGATCTCGGTGATGCTCACCGCGGTCTGGCTGCGGATCGGCTTCAACATGGTGATCTACATCGCCGGCCTGCAGGGCGTCTCGCCCGAGCTCTACGAGGCGGCACGGATCGACGGCGCGACCCGCTGGCAGCAGTTCCGCTCGCTGACGGTGCCGCTGGTCGGCCCGTCGACGTTCTTCCTGCTGATCATGAACGTGATCGCCTCGTTCCAGGTCTTCGACATCGTCTTCGTGATGACCGGCGGCGGGCCCGGCTTCTCCACCTCCGTGCTCGGCACCTACGCCTACCGCAACGGCTTCCAGGTGCGCGAGCAGGGCTACGGCGCCGCGCTCGGAGTCGTCATCCTGCTCGTCTCCCTCGCCTTCACCTACCTGCAGTGGCGCACGAGTCGCACCCGCGACCTCGTCGAATAGGAGCCTCCCGTGACGTCCTCCACCCTCACCACGCCCGCCGCCGTCGCCGCCGCGACCGTCCGCGATGCACCGAAGCGCCGCCGCTCGACCCGCGACGGCTCCCGCACAGGGCTCGTCCTGCGCATCGTCGTCGCGGTGATCGCCTCGGCGATCGTCTTCTTCCCGCTCTACTGGATGCTCGTCATCGCGTTCTCGCCGCGCGGCGAGGTCTTCTCGCCCGGGCCGCCCCGGTTCTGGCCGAGCGAGATCTCGCTGGAGAACTTCGCGACCGTCTTCGCCCGCTTCCCGGTCGGCGAGTGGTTCGTCAACTCCGTCGTCATCGGCGCCTTCGTCACCGCGTTCACGGTCGTGCTCAACCTGCTGGCCGGCTGGGGCTTCGCGCGACTGCGCTTCCCGGGCCGCAACCTGCTGTTCCTGCTGGCGCTCGCGACGATGATGATCCCCGTCCAGGCGATCATGGTCGCCCAGTTCAAGCTCGTCACCGGGCTGCAGATCTACGGCACCTACTGGTCGGTGATCCTGCCCGGAGCGGCGGCCGCCTTCGGGATCTTCCTCGCCCGGCAGTTCTTCCTCTCCATCCCGGAGGAGCTGATCGAGGCCGCGCGGATCGACGGGGCCGGCCACCTGCGGGTGTTCCTGCAGATCGTCCTGCCGCTGAGCAAGCCGCTGATCGCGGTGCTGATCCTGCTGACGCTGCTGGGCAGCTGGAACGACTTCGCCTGGCCGCTGATCGCCCTGAAGGACAACGAGCTGTTCACGCTGCCGATCGGGCTGCTCTACCTCAAGGGCCAGTCGACGCCGGACTACTCGGCGAGCATGGCGCTCGCGCTGATCTCGGTGCTGCCGATGGTGCTGCTGTTCCTCGCCTTCCAGCGCTACTTCGTCCAGGGCTTCGCCCGCAGCGGCATCCGCTGACGGCGCGCGTGTCACTCGACTAACGGAGCGGTCGCCCACCCATGCTGATCGAGTAGCCCGCACCGCGGGCGTATCGAGATCCCCAGAAGTCGAGTCCGCACACCCGCCCAGCTGACCACGCCGGGTCTCGATACGCCCCTCCGGGGCTACTCGACCAGCAAAGGGGTCGCCACCCATGCCGATTCAGCAAAGGGGTCGCCACCCATGCTGATCGAGTAGCCCGCGCAGCGGGCGTATCGAGATCCCCCACCCCCAGAAGTCGAGTCCGCAGGCCCACCCAGCTGACCACGCCGGGTCTCGATACGCCCCTGCGGGGCTACTCGACCAGCAAGGCCATGCTGATCGAGTAGCCCGCGCAGCGGGCGTATCGAGATCCCCCAGCCCCAGGAGTCCAGCCCGCAGAGGCGCCCGGCGGCACCGGCGGATCGTCGCCGGGCTCTCGGCCCGCCGCCTAGTCTGAGAGCGTCCGCCGCACGAACGAGGAGACCTGGGTGAACGTCCGCGAGCTGCTCGGCCACCCGGAGCTGCAGCTCACCCTCGTCGGCGGCGACGACGTCCAGCTGGCCCGCGCGATCTCGGGCACCTACACGATCGACCTGCCCGACCCCGGCCGCTTCCTCTCCCCCGGCGACGTGGTGCTGACCAGCGCGCTCTGGACCTCCGGCCGGGAGAGCGTCGAGCGCTTCGTCGGCGGCGTCGCCGACCGCGGGGTCGTCGCCATCGTCGTCGGCCTGATCGCGGTCGGCTCGCTGCCGGCCGGCATGCTCGAGGTCTGCCGTCGGCACGGCGTCGCCCTGCTGACGGTCGCCCCCGACGTGTCGTTCAAGACCATCGCGCAGACCGTCGCCGGAGTGATCGCGCAGGCCGACCTGCCGACGCTCGGCCGCGAGGCCCGGTTCGCGCGCCGCCTGCTCGCCGACCCCGCCTCGGGCGAGGGCGTCCAGGTCGCGCTGCGGGCCTTCTTCGAGGAGTTCGCGCACGGCAGCTGGGCCGTCGACCGCGCCGGCACCCTGGTCGCCTCCGCCGGCGGACTGCCCACGGCCGCCGACTACGGCGCCGCCTGGGAAGCCTCCCTCTCCTCCCCCGACAGCCGCTGGGAGGTCACCGAGCACGGCCGCTCGCTCTCCCGTCGCGCCCTCTTCTCCGCCGCCGGTGAGCGGCTCGGGGTGCTCGTCGTCACCGGCGATCAGCGCGGCTGGTCGGACGAGACCGCGGACGGCGTCGAGCTGCTCGCCGGTGCGGTCGCGGGCCGACTCGACCTCGCCCGGCAGCGCGAGCGCGCGTCGGCCGCGCCGCTGCTCGACCTGCTCCGGGCGCTCCTGCACGACGAGCTGCCCGAGTCCGAGACCGCCGTGCGGCTGCGGCTGCTCGGCTTCCGCCTCGGCGCGCCGCTCCGGGTGGTCGTCGCGCGCACCGATGATCCGTCGCTGCCGCCGGAGGCGCTGCTGCAGCCGCTGCGTGCGGCCGCGGAGCGCGAGCACGCTCTGACGCTGGGCGCGGTGCTCGACGGGGCTGCCGTGCTGCTGCTCGGCGATCCCGCGGACGGGACGGCGACCCCCGGCCCCGCGCTGCGCTCCGCCGTGGAGGCGGCGCCGTGGCTGCTGCACGAGCGCCGGATCGCGATCGGCGTTGGGGACGCCTCCCGTGAGGTCGCGCAGCTGGGGGTCTCGCTGCTCGCCGCCCGCGAGCGGGCGCGCGGCGCCTCCTCGGACGAGCCCGTCTCGATCGTCGAGCACACCGTCCCCGTCTCCAGCGACGCCCTGCTCGAGCTGGTCGCGCCGCGCACCCGCGCGGCCTTCGCGCTCGCCGTCCTCGGACCGCTGGTCCGCTACGACGACGAGCACCGCAGCGACATGGTCGAGACCCTGCGCGTCTTCCTCGAGAGCGGCGGCTCCTGGCGCCAGGCCGCCGACCGCCTGCACCTGCACGCCAGCACCCTCCGCTACCGGATGCAGCGGATCGAGGCGCTGACCGGCCGCGATCTCTCCGCGATGGCCGACCGCGTCGACCTGCACCTGGCGCTCCGCTTCCTCTAGTCGAGCGACTCGCGGAGCGGCTTCCGCCGCACCGCATCGCCTGCGCCACATGACCTTTCTGCGTCAGCGTGCGCTTCCGGCGCCACCTCTCGTCCTCCTCTGCCAGATGTTCGACGGTCGATGCGGCTGGATGCGAGCATTCGTCGTCCCCGCCGTCCATCCACTCCGAGGAGCCCCCGTGCATCGTCGTCCCGACTCCCTCCGCCCGCGCCGCTGCGCCGGCACCCCGTTCACCGTCGCCGCCTCCCTCGCCCTGACCGTCGGCCTGCTCGGCTCCGCCACCGCCGCCCATGCCGCCGAGGCGCCTCCGGCCTCCCCCACCCCCACTGCGAGCGCGACCGCCCAGCACCCCGCGCTGAAGGCGACCGCCCGCGGGGAGCTCGTCCTCAAGCCCGGCGAGAGTCCGAAGGTCGGCACCGAGGTGAAGTGGACCATCACGGTCATCAACTCTGGCGACGTCCCCCTCACCGACGTGGCCTACGTCCTCATCGGCCACCACCTCGACCTGCAACCCGGCCAGACCAGCGAGCTGACCACGTCGAGCACCCTCGACCAGAACGAGCTCGCGAACGGACACACCGCCGTAGACATCCCCATCGGCGGAACGACCCCCGACGGCGCACGGATCGAAGCATCCCTCACCGCCCGACTCGACCTCCCCAGCCCGACGCCCGCACCGACTCCGCCCACACCGGCGCCCACCCCGACTCCGACCCCACCGGCACCTTCGCCGACCCCGCCTGCTCCTTCGCCGGCGCCGACCCCGGCCGAGCACCCGTCGCTGAGGGCGACGGCTCACGGTGAAGTCGTCCTCAAGCGAGGCGAGACCCCGAAGGTCGGCACCCCGGTGCGGTGGACCATCACGGTCACCAACACCGGTGACGTCCGCGTCCAGGACATCACCGCCGACGACACCGGCGACCTCATCGACCTCGACCCCGGCCAGACCGGAAAGCTGAAACTGACGACCACGCTCAGCCAAGAGGACCTCACGAACGGCTACACCCTCCTCGACGCCCTCATCACCGGCAAGACCCCCGCCGGCACCGAAGCCATCACCTTCCTCGTGAGCAAGGTCACCTTCGCCGCCCCGACGCCTCCGACGCCGACCCCCACCCCCACGCCTCCCACCCCGACGCCCACGCCTCCCACGCCCACACCCCCGGCACCCACCCCGACCCCGACCACACCGGCACCGGTCACCCCGACACCCGCCCCCTCTCCCAGCACGTCAGCCGCCGTCCTGCCCGTGACCCCGGGCTCCTCAGGCCCGTCCGGCTCGTCCGGCTCGACCGCGAAGGTCTCGTCCGTGGCGGACACGGCCCAGCGCCGCCTCGCCTCGACCGGGTACGACGCATCGAGCGCTCTGCCCGCTGCCGGAATCCTCACCGCCCTCGGCGCGCTCGGCGTGCTCCTCGGCCGCCGCCGACGGCACCGCACAGCCGACTGACCGATCGCCGGCGAAGTCGACGCCCCGCGACACCGCCAGCGATCCACGACGGCCCGAGCCCGCCCTCCCGGCGAGTTCGGGCCGTTTCCTCGTCCCCGAACGATCACTGCTGCGTCGCCGCGAACGGAGGACCGCGCCGACGGCCGCCGTCGACATCGTCGGCCCGGAATCCGCACCACTTGCGCCACCCGACCACTCCGCGTCAGCGTGCGCTTCCAGCGCCACCTCTCCTCCTCCCGTGCCAGATCCTCGACGCTCGGATCGCCAGGATGCGAGCATTCGTCGTCCCCGCCATCCATCCATCCAGAGGAGCCCCCGTGCACCGTCATCCTGCCCCCCCCCCCGCCGTTGCGTCGGCACCCCTTCACCGTCGCTGCCTCCCTCGCCCTGACCGTCGGCCTGCTCGGCTCCGCCACCGCCGCCCACGCCGCTGTGACGCCCCCGGCCACCCCGACGCCCACCGCCAGCGCGACCGCCGCGCACGCTGAGCTCAAGGTGACCACCCGCGGCGAGCTCATCCTCAAGCCCGGCGAGAAGCCGAAGGCCGGCACCGAGGTGAAGTGGACCATCACGGTCACCAACACCGGTGACGTCGCCCTCAACGACCTCACCACGTGGACCACCGACACCTTCCTCGATTTAGAGCCCGGCCAGACCGGCGAGCTCAATGTCGAGTTGACCTACCTGACCCAGGACGACCTCACCAACGGCTACACCGTTCTCGACGGCGTCATCGGCGGGACGACCAGGACCGGCAAAATATTCACCACGCCCTTCACCGCCCGCCTCGCCCTCCCCAGCCCGACGCCGACCCCTGCTCCGAGCACGCCGGCTCCCACCCCGACGACACCGGCGCCCGCCCCGACGACACCGGCACCGGCACCGACTGCCGCGCGGGGCGCCTCCCTCAGTGCGACCGCGCGCGGCGAGCTCGTCCTCAAGCCCGGCGAGAAGCCGAAGGTCGGCACCGACGTGAAGTGGACCATCACCGTCACCAACACCGGCGACGTCCCCCTCGACAGAGTCGCCGAAGAATTCATCCAACCCGGCCTCCACTTGGAACCGGGCCAGGCCCGCGAGCTGACCACGTCGACAACCCTCAATGAGATGCAACTTCAGGTCGGCTTCGCCAACCTCGATATCTTCGTCACCGCAACGACACCCCCCGGCGCATCGGTCGGTGCACTCCTCAGCGGCCTGCTCGCGCTCCCCAGCCCGACGCCCGCACCGACCCCAACCACGCCGGCACCTACTCCGACGACGCCGGCACCCACCCCGACCACACCGGCGCCCGTCCCAGCCGGTCAGGGCGCCCTTGCAGCCACCGCCCGCGGCGAGCTCGTGCTCAAGCCGGGTAAGAAGCCGAAGGTCGGCACCCCCGTGCAGTGGACCATCACCGTCACCAACACCGGCGACGTCCGCATCGACTCCATCCGAAACGCAGTCATCGGGGGCCTCCTCGACCTGAAGCCCGGCCGGAGCGGAAAGCTCATCGGATCGATCGGCCTCACCCGGACCGACCTCACCAACGGCTACGCCGTCCTCGACGTCCCCGTCACCGGAAAGAACGCGAAGGGCGAAGAGATCATCGCCCCGCTCTCCGCCCGATTCGACTTCTCCACCCCGACGCCGACCCCCACTCCCCCCACCCCGACACCCACTCCGCCCACGCCGACGCCGACGCCTGGTCCCCCCACGCCGACCCCCACGCCGACGCCGACGCCGACGCCGACGCCGACGCCTGCTCCCCCCACGCCGACTCCCACGCCGACGACACCAGCACCCACCCCGACCACACCGGCACCCACGCCCACCCCTCCGGGCCCCACGCCGGCCACGCCGACGCCCGCCCCGGTCACTCCCGCACCGGCGCCCTCGCCGGGCACCCCCGCAGCCATCGCACCGGCCACTGTCGTACCCGCCACTTCCGGCACGACGGGCACGACCGCGAAGAGCCCGACCGCCGCTGAAACGTCGAAGCGCCGCCTCGCCGAGACCGGGTCCGACGCGGCGGGCGCGCTCTCCGCCGCCGGGATCCTCACCGCCCTCGGCGCGATCGGCGTGGTCGTCGGCCGCCGTCGCCGCCGCAACCGCTCGGCCACCGACCGAACGGCCCACTGACGGATCGCCGGTGGAGTCGACGCCCTCGACACCACCGGCGATCCGCTACGGCCCGAGCCCGCCCATCAGGCGAGCTCGGGCCGTTTCCTCGTTTCCGAGTGATCGCTCCCTCCGCCGTGCCCGACTGCATCGACCTGCACCTGGGGCTGCGCTTCCTGATGCCGGACGCCCCGCCGAGGAACACGACCTGCGCCAGACGGACGCCCCGCGTCAGCCTGCGCTCCGGGCGCCAGATGTTCTCTCGTCTGCCAGATGTTCGACGACCGATTCGGCCCGATGCGAGCATTCGTCGTCCTGCCTTCCATCCCACTTCTGAGGAGCCTCCGTGCACCGACGTCCCGACTCCGTCCGCCTGCGCCGCTGCGCCGGCACCCCGCTCACCGTCGCCGCCTCCCTCGCCCTGACCGTCGGACTCCTCGGCACAGCCTCGGCCGCCCACGCCGCCGTGGTGCCGACGGCCACCCCGACCCCCACCGCGAGCGCGACCGCGAAGGGCGCCGCTTTCAGCGCGACCGCGCGCGGCGAGCTCGTCCTCAAGCCCGGCGAGAAACCGGCGGTCGGCACCGAGGTGAAGTGGACCATCACCGCCACGAACACCGGCGACGTCCCCCTCGACGACGTCGCCCGAACGATCGTCGGACCCGGCCGCCATCTGGAACCCGGCGAGACCCTCGAGCTGACCTCGTCGACCACGCTCAACCAGAAGCAACTCGCGGAAGGCCTCGCCGTCCTCGACGAGTTCGCCGGCGCGAGGACACCTGACGGCGTCTCGGTCTACGCACGCGTCCGCGGCCGACTCGCCCTCCCGGCCCCGACTCCGACTCCGACTCCGACTCCGACTCCGACCACTCCGGCACCCACTCCGACGACACCGGCACCCACCCCGACGCCCACCCCACCCGCACCCTCACCGGCTCCGACTCCCGCACCGACGGCTGCCGAGCACCCTTCACTGAAAGCGACCGCCCGCGGCGAGCTCGTCCTGAAGCCCGACGAGAAGCCGACCATAGGCACCGAGGTGAAGTGGACCATCACGGTCACCGACACCGGCGACGTCGCCCTCTACGACGTCTCCGTCGGGGAGACGGGCGACGAGGTCGATCTCGCGCCCGGCCAGACCGAGGAACTGACGCTGAGCACGACCCTCGGACAGAAGGACCTCGACGACCGCGCCGCCGTGCTCACGACGTTCGCGGGCGGCGACACCGAGTACGGCGAGTTCATCAGCGTCGACGTGACCGGCAGACTCGCCCTGCCGACCCCGACCCCACCGGCACCGACTCCGACTCCCACTCCCACTCCCACCCCGCCGGCGCCCATCCCGACTCCGATCCCGACCCCTCCGGCGCCCACCCCGGCCCCCCAGGGCGCGCTGGAGGTGTCCGCCCGCGGCGAGCTCGTCCTCGAGCCCGGCGAGAAGCCCGCAGTCGGCACCGAGGTCGAATGGACCATCACGGTCACCAACACCCGCGCCGACACCATCTACGACATCGCCAGCAGGACCTCCGAGAACTTCTTCGACCTGCAGCCCGGCGAGACCAACGAGCTGACCTCCACGACCGAACTCACCCAGGCCGACCTCACCCACGGCTACACCGTGCTCGACGACATCGTCGCCGGATTCACCCTCACCGAGGACGAGGTCAGCGCACCCGTCACCGCCCGACTCACCCTCTCGACGCCCACCCCGACGCCCACGCCCACCCCGCCGGCGCCCACCCCAGCACCGGAGCCGTCACCGGCCACTCCGGCGATGGTCGCTCCCCCAGCCTCCGCCACGACGGGCTCCACCACGAAGAGCTCGAACGCCGCCGAGGCGTCGAAGAACCGCCTCGCGGAGACCGGGTCCGACGCGGCCGGCGCGCTCTCCGCCGCCGGGATCCTCACCGCCCTCGGCGCACTCGGCGTGCTCGTCGGGCGTCGTCGCCGGCGCAGCCGCTCGACCCACTGACCGCTCGCCGTCGGAGTCGACGCCCTTCGACGCTGCCGGCGAGCCACGACGGCCCGAATCCGCCCACCTGGTCGGGTTCGGGTCGTTCTCACTCGCCGGGTGATCGCTCCCTGCGGAACACCGAACGATCGATCCCGCGACCGGCCCCTTCTCGTCGCCGACCTGCCCGTTTCGACACAACGCCCACCACTACTGCGCATCAGTGCCATCACTCTCATCGGGCGCCTGATTGCCTACTTCACGCCATAAAGGTGGCAACCCCTCATCGCCGATGTGATCGTTTCCGAGCTCCGCTCAATATTCGAATCACCCATGCCTAGGAGTTCCCATGACCCCACGCCGCCCCGACGCCCAGGGACCCCGCCGGTCCCTCGGAGCACCGCTCAGCATCGCCGCCTCGCTCACCTTGAGCGCCTGCCTGCTCGGCTCCATCGCCCTCGTCGCCCACGCCGACGAGGCCGCCGTGCCCGTCGTCTCCGAGACCACCGCTCAGGCCGTCGTCGTCGACCCCACCGCGCAGGCCGTCGCCTCGGCGCCCACCGCACGCGAGGCCGCGCCCGCTCCGGCCGCGCAGACGTCCGCCCCAACGGTCTCCCCGGCGCCCGTCTCCCCGGCAGCCTCAGCGGCACCCGCTGCAACGGCGTCCGGCGAAGCGACGGTGCATGCCACAGCCGCTCCCGCCACCCCGGCGCCGACCGCGCCCGCGGCCGAGGCGCCGATCGCACCGGCCCCTGCGCTCCAGGATGCGCCGGCCGACGCGCCCGCGGCGGCGACCGAGACGCCGGTCTCAGCGCCTCAGCAGCAGCCCACTCCGGCCGCATCTGCATCGATGTCGGACGGCGTGACCGCGACGGTGAAGGGCGTCCTCGATCTGAAGCCCGGCGAGACGCCGACGGTCGGCACCCCGGTCAAGTGGACCATCACCCTCCACAACACCACGTCCCACCCGGTCGACGTCCTCAAAGCGCTCCTCCACCTCGAGCCCGGCGAGAGCGGCGACGTCGAGGACAACCTCGCACCGACCACGCTCACCCAGGCGGACCTCGACGCCGGCCGCGTCACCTACGCCAGCCGCTACGACGTCGTCTCCCACGACGGCCGCCAGATCATCCGCGCGCAGGGCGCACTCGAGCTGGCCAAGACTGCAACGACTTGGGCCACGACCCCTGCGCCGACCACCACCCCGACCACGCCCGCGCCCGACACCACCCCGAGCACCACCGCCGCCGACCAGGTGACGGCCTCCGTCCGCGGTGCCCTCGACCTCAAGCCCGGCGAGACGCCGACGGTCGGCACCCCGGTCAAGTGGACCATCACCCTCCACAACACCACGTCCCACCCGGTCGACGTCCTCAAAGCGCTCCTCCACCTCGAGCCCGGCGAGAGCGGCGACGTCGAGGACAACCTCGCACCGACCACGCTCACCCAGGCGGACCTCGACGCCGGCCGCGTCACCTACGCCAGCCGCTACGACGTCGTCTCCAACGACGTCCGCCAGATCATCCGCGCGCAGGGCGCACTCGAGCTGGCCAGCACGACCACGCCGACCACCCCGGCCGCCCCGACCGCCCCGACCACGCCGACCACGCCGACCTCGCCGGCCTCGCAGGCGCCGGACGCGCCCGCGCACGCAGCGCAGACGTCCTCGATCCGAGGCGAACTGCTCCTCACGCCCGGCGACAAGGTGACCGCGGACACCCGCGTGAAGTGGACGGTCACGATCACCAACACCGGCGAAGTCCCCCTCCACAACGTCGACAACGGCCACACCGGAGAACGCGTCGACCTCGCCGTCGGCCAATCCAAAGACCTCACCATCACCCTCCCCCTCGGACAGAGTGCACTCGCCAACGGCACCGCCACCCTCACCGCCCGCACCTCCGGCACCACCGACACGGGCGTCCTCGTCCACAGCCGAGCCACCGGCACCCTCACCCTCCCCACCACCACCACACCCACCAGCACACCCACCACCCCGGCCACGCCGACCGTCCCCACCACGCCGACCGCGCCGGCCTCGCAGGCACCCGACGCGCCCGCGCACGCAGCGCAGACGTCCTCTGATCGAACGGCACACTGACCGATCGCCGATGGACTCGACACCCCTCGGCATCACCGGCGGTCCACGACGGCCCGAGCCCGCCCTCCGGCGAGCTCGGGCCGTTTCATCGTTCCCGAGTGATCGCTGCGGGTGCGCCGCGGAGCGTGCGCAGCCGGCCGCCGTCGACCCAGTCGACCCGGATTTCGCCATGGTGCCGCATCAGCGTCATCTCTCTCATCGGGCGCCTGACTGCCTTATTTGCGCCACCGATGTGCGCACCGGATCGAAAAGTGTGAACATTTCCGAGCTTCACTCGACATTTGATTACCACCGCCTAGGAGTTCCCATGACCCCGCGCCGACCCGACGCCCCCTCCACCCGCCGATCCCCCGGCTCGCCCTTCACCATCGCCGCCGCCGTCACGCTGAGCGCCTGCCTGCTCGGTTCCGGCGCTCTCGTCGCGCACGCCGATGAAGGAGCCGCCCCCGCCGCTGCGGAGACGACCGCGACCGCCGCCGTGCCCGCGTCCGCCGCAGAGGCCTCCGCTCCCACGTCTGCTACGGCGGGGTCCACCCCGTCCCTCTCGACCGCCCCCCAGGACGTCGCACCCGCGCCGATCGCGCCGGCCGTTGCGCCGGCTCCCGTCCCTGCGGCTTCCACCCCGGTGAGCGCCCCGGAGGCCCCCGCCCGGACCACGCCCGACACCGCGACGACGCCCATCGCGGCCGCCTCCACTGTCGAGGTACCGACCGTCGCCGTCGAGGCGCCCGTCGCCCCCGCCCCCGTGACCCGGGAAGCGCCGGCCTTCGAGCCCGCCGCCGCGACGGAGACGCCGGTCTCTACTCCGCAGCAGCAGCCCACTCCCCCCGCCGCCGCCGCCACGACGGACGGCGTGACTGCGACGGTGACGGGCTCCCTCGACCTCAAGCCCGGCGAGAAGCCGAAGGTCGGCACCCCTGTCAAGTGGACCATCACCCTCCACAACAACACCCCCGACGCCATCGACGTCCTCACCGCCTTCCTCCACCTCGAACCCGGCGAGAGCCGCGAGGCCGAGGACAACCTCTCGCCGACCACCATCACCCAGGCCGACCTCAACGCCGGCCACATCACCTACCGAAGCCACTACGACATCGCCTCGCCCAGCGGAAAGCAGACCATCCGCGCCGAAGGCGACCTCCGCCTCCCCACGAACACACCGACCCCGCCGCCGTCACAGCCCGCGACTTCGACCACGACGCCCACCACCCCCGCCACTCCCGCCGTCACAGCGGCCCGCGTCACCGCCACCGTGCAAGGAGTGCTCGACCTCAAGCCCGGCGAGAAGCCGAAGGTCGGCACCCCTGTCAAGTGGACCATCACCCTCCACAACAACACCCCCGACGCCATCGACGTCCTCACCGCCTTCCTCCACCTCGAACCCGGCGAGAGCCGCGAGGCCGAGGACAACATCCCGCCGACCACCATCACCCAGGCCGACCTCAACGCCGGCCACATCACCTACCGAAGCCACTACGACATCGCCTCGCCCAGCGGAAAGCAGACCATCCGCGCCGAAGGCGACCTCCGCCTCCCCACGAACACACCGACCCCACCTGCCACTACTGGCGACCGTGTCACCGCGACGGTCCGGGGGTCCTTCAGCTCGCAGCCCGGCGAGCCGATCGAGGTCGGTACGAAGGTCAACTGGATCGTCACGTTCCATCACGACACCCCCGACCACATCAAGGTCCGCGGGACCACCCTCGACCTCGCGCCCGGCCGCAGCGGATACGTCGAGGACACCACCAAGCAGACGACCCTCACCCAGGCCGATCTGGACGCCGGCGTCGTCACGTACACGAGCGAGTTCAGCATCGACGGGGACGAAGGGTCCTACACGATCGCTGCGACCGGCGAGATGCGCCTCCGGAATGAAGACGGCCCCGTCGTCGCCGTCACCCCGGACGGACTCCCGATCGGCACGACGGCCGGCACGGAGACGACCACGGGAGCCATTGCGACCGCCGCACCCGGTTCGGCCACAGTCGGCGAGAGCATCACCGACGGGACGGGCTCGCCGGAGAACGCCGCTGCGCACTCCCGCGCGGGAGTCGCCTCCGTCGCGGCGCCGACTGCGGCGAACCAGGCCTCCGGCAGCACGAGCGCGAAGAGCTCGGCCACGAAGAGCGCCTCCGCCGCCCACCTCGCCCAGACCGGCGTGGACACGGCGGCCGCACTGCCCGCCGCCGGGATCCTCGGCCTGCTCGGCATGGTCGGCCTGCTCCTCGGCGCCCGTCGCCGTCGCAACCGCACCGCCGACTGACACAGCATCGTTCCCTGAAGCGCCGGTGGCGTCGACCCGACTCGACGCCGCCGGCGCTTCGCTGTGTCATCCCCTGCCGCAGGCGCGACCGCGCGATGCCGATCCGCGCTCCGCGCCACCTTCTCCCTCGAGCGCCTCACGGCCTCCGAGGGACGGTGGCCTCGACGCGCGTCGGAGCCACCGACCCTCGGTCGTCGCGCACCGTCACCGACGTCAGCGACTGCCGAAAGCCCGCTTCCGCGACAGAAATGCCCAGCTCCGACCAAACGCGTGTGATCATTCCCGGGTCCTTCTCGACCCCTTGCTGATCCCTGCCCAGGAGCCCCATGACCCCCTCTCGTCCCGACTCACGACGACCGCGCCGATCGCTCGCCGCTCCCCTCAGCATCGCCGCGTCCGTCGCGTTGAGCGCCTGCCTGCTCGGAGCCACCCCCCTCGTCGCGCACGCCGAAGGACACCCCGACGTCGCGACCGCGGCGCCGGAGCAGGACGCCGCTGCAGCGGTCGCCCTGCCGACGCCCACGTCCACTCCCGCACCGGACGATGCCGCGCCGCCGGCCGGCCCCGCTGCCCCGGACGCCGCCCCGGCGACCGCACCTGCCGCGCCGAGCAGCGCACCCGCCGCGCCGAGCACCACCCCCGCTGCCCAGGACGTCGCCCCCTCCCCCGCTCCCCCGGCTCCGACCCCCGCGACCGCCCCGCCGGCGGCCGATCCCGCCCCGGCACCGGCCGCGACCGACGTCACGGCGACGCCGACCGACGCGGCCGCACCGGAGACGCCGGTCCCCTCTCTCGCACCGGCCGCGCCCGACGCGATGCCGACACCGGCGGCCGAGGCGCCGGCCGCCGCGTCGGAGACGCCGGTCGCCGCCACCCAGCAGCAGCCCGCTCCACCGCCGACCGTGCCCATGACCGGGGACTCCCTCGTGAGCGCGACGGTGAGGGGGACGTTCGAGGTGAAGCCGGGCGAGAAGCCGGTGGTCGGCACGAAGGTGAAGTGGACCGTCACCTTCCGCAACAACGGCACGACCGCCGCCGCCGTCTACGGGACCGAGTTCTCCGTCCCGGCGGGGCAGAGCCGCGACGGTCGGGACGACGCGAGAGAGCAGACGGTCACTCAGGCCGATCTCGATGCCGGGGTGATGAGGTATGCGAACAGCTGGGGCGTCGTCACTCCGGCAGGAGTGCACTGGATCCCCGTGCGAGGCGAGCTGCCCATCCCGGCGGAGAACCCCGCCCTCGAGGTCGTCTACACCCCGAAGTTCGAGCTGGCGCCCGGCCAGCCGGTCGTCGTCGGCACCGTGGTGGACTCGACCATCACGGTGACCAACCGCGGGGAGGTGACCCTGCACGACATCATCTTGAATGACACCCCGCCGTTCAGCCTCGCGCCGGGTCAGCGCGCCGTCCTCTCCTCGAGGGTCGCGGTCGACCAGCTGGACGTGAACGCGGGCGAGTATCACCGCGACGGCGGCTACGTCTTCGCGCGCACCCCGAGGGGCGCCGTCTACAAGACCATCGCCTCCGTGCGGCTCCCGTTCCCGAAGCCGGACGCTCCCGGCGCGACGAGCACCGCCACACCGGCCCCCGCGCCGAGTGCCGGGGCGGGAGGGTCCCCCGCGGGCGGCACGACCGACGAGTCCTGGAGGTTCCGCGGCGAGTTCGTGCTGCAGCCCGGCGAGCAGGTGAAGGCCGGCACGAAGGTCCGCTGGACCTCGACGCTGACCAACACCGGCCCCGACGACCTCCGCGACCTCGTCGCCGTGCGGGTGGGCGCCGCCCCCGGCAGCCCCGGCAGCACCAGCGAGAAGCTGGCCGTCCTCGCCAAGGGCCGGACCGCGCAGCTGCACCTCGAGTCCACCGTCACGGAGGACGACCTGGTGAGCGGCATCACCCACATCGTCGTCGACGCGACCGCCGTGACGGGCGGACGGACGAACACGGTGCGCAGCGGTGCGACGCTCGCGATCCCCGTCGAGAATCCGCTCGTCGCCGTGACCACCACGACGACGCCGAGGCTCGGGCCGGGAGCACCCCTCGTCGCCGGCACCGTCCTCGACACCACCTTCACGATCGTCAACCGCGGCGACGTCGTGCTCACCGACGTCCGGTTGAACAGCTTGGCCCCGTTCACCCTCGCACCGGGCGAGAGCGCTGTCCGGATCCTCTCGGGCCCGCTCCCAGCGCGGGACGTGGAAGCCGGCGAGTACCGCCGCACGGCCAACGTCGCGGCGCGCACCCCCCGAGGTGTCCAGTACGTCTCACCCGACATCGTCGTCGTTCTGCCGATCCCCACGAGCAGCTCCCCCGGCACCGCGCCGGCTCCCGCACCCACCGGCGCCCCGACGACCCAGGCACCCGGCACGCCCGCGACTCCCGCGCCCACCGGCACACCGTCGGCCCCCGGAACCGTGCCCACCGGCACGCCGTCGGCCCCCGGAACCGTGCCCACCGGCACACCGTCCACTCCGGCACCGACCGCCACGCCGCCGATCCCCGCACCCACCGGCGCCCCGTCGACCCAGACACCCGGCACGCCGTCGACTCCTGTGCCTACCGGCACCCCGTCCGCTCCCGCGCCTACCGGCACCCCGTCCGCTCCCGCACCCACCGGCACCCCGTCGGCACCCGCACCCACCGGCACCCCGTCCGCTCCCGCACCCACCGGCACCCCGTCGGCACCCGCGCCTACCGGCACCCCGTCGGCACCCGCACCCACCGGCACCCCGTCGGCACCCGCACCCACCGGCACCCCGTCGGCACCCGCACCCACCGGCACCCCCGCACCCGGCCCCTCCGGCACGCCCGCCCCCGGCCCCAGCGCCACCCCGCAGACCCCCGCTCCGGCACCCGCCGGCGTGACCGGGACCGTGAGCGGATCGCTCGATCTCAAGCCGGGCGAGAAGCCGGTCGTCGGCACCCGGATCAACTGGGTCGTCACGTTCCGGAACCAGAGCTCCGCCCCGGTCTCCTTCTACAACACCCCCCTCGTCCTCGGACCCGGCGAGAGCCGCGACGCCCGGGACACCACGAAGACCTGGACGGTGACCCAGGCCGATCTCGATGCCGGCCGGGTATCGTACGCGACCACCTGGGGCGTGAAGACCGCGAGCGGCGACGGCTTCGTCACCGTGCGAGGCGAGCTTCCCCTGCCCAAGGACGCCCCGATCACCGCAGAGCATCCTCTCCTGGAGGTGACGCACGCACCCGCCCTCGACCTCGCACCGGGCACACCCGTCACCGTCGGCACCGTCGTCCGGGCGACCATCACGGTGACCAATCGCGGCGATGTCGCCCTCCGCGACATCCACCTCGGCAGCACTCCGCCGTTCACCCTCGCACCCGGCGAGCAGCACACGGAGCCCTTCACGGACTCGATCACCGAGCAGGATCTGCTCAACGGCCGGTACCTCCGCGAGGACGGCGTCCTCGTCGCGCTCACACCCAGCGGCACCCAGTACCGCCTGGACTTCACCCCCGCCACCTTCCCGATCCCGAAGGCCGCCACCACCGGCACGACGCCCGCCCCCTCGCCCGCGCCGACCGTCGCGCCGACATCGACCGCGACGCCCACACCGACCACACCGACCGCGACGCCTGCGGCCACCGGGACGCCCGCCACGGGGACCGCGACTCCCTCGCCCACCGGCACCGGCACCGGCACCGGCACTGGCACTGGCACTGGCACTGGCACTGGCACTGGCAGCACCCCCGCCCCGGGCACCGACACACCGACCACGGGCACGCCCTCGATCGGCACCGGCGGCTCGGGTACCACTGGCTCCGGCACCTCAGGCCCGAGCAAGCCCGGGACCGGAACCACCGGGTCCGGTACCACCGGATCCGGCACGGGGACCACCGGGTCCGGTACCACCGGATCCGGCACGGGGACCACCGGGTCCGGTACCACCGGATCCGGCACGGGCACCACCGGCTCCGGCGCCACAGGCTCCGGAACCGGCCCGACAGGCACAGGCACCGGAACCACCGGTTCAGGCGCCACAGGCACGGGTGCCGCAGGCACGACCTCCACTGGCGGAGCCGGCAGCGCGGGCACGGGTACCCCCGACATCACCGGCACGACCACGACCGACCCGGGCACTGGCGGCGCCGGTACCGGCACGACGGTCACCGGGACCCGCCCGACGATCACCGCCTCCACCGAGACGGGCAGCGGGGGTACCACCGGCTCGTACGCGAACGGCGTCGGCACGACGGTGGCGGGTACCGGCCCGAGCACCGCACGCAGCACAGCGACGGGCCCGACCGCCCCGGGCACGACCGGCACGACCACGGGCGGCACGGGCACGACCGGCTCCGGCGTCACGGGCACGCGGGCGGCGAAGGACGCGTCCGCTCCCCGTCTCGCCGAGACCGGCGTCGACCCGGCGCCCGCGCTGGCCGCCGGGGGCGTGCTGGCCCTCTTCGGCGCGCTCGGCGTCCTGATCGGTCGGCGCCGCCGACGGAACCGCACCGCCGACTGACCTGTCGACGAACCTCGGGAACGACGGAGGGCGCGGGGCTTCACGCCCCGCGCCCTCTCCTTCGTCCGTCCGTCAGCGCGCGGCGACCGCGATCTCGTTCGGAGTCACACCCAGCTCGGCGCTGGAGAGCACCTTCCCCGTGGTCAGGTCCAGCGCGTGGATGCTGTCCGCCGCGGGGTCGGTGACGTACGCGACGTCGCCGGCGACCGTGATGGCGGGGTGCGGGTCCTGCCACTCGACCGGGCTCTGCCAGGCGTCGACGACGGGGTACGACTCCGTGATCTCGCCGGACTCCGGGTCGATCACGTGGACCGCTCCGTCGGAGCCGATCAGGTAGGCGAGGTCCTCCGGGCCGCGGGCGACGCCGCGGAAGGTGTACTCGACGCCCTCGGGCAGGTCGGCGACGTCGAGGGTCTTGGCCTCGGTGTCGATCAGCGCGAGTCGGTGCAGGAGGTAGCCCTCGGCGTCCTGGTCGTCCTTGTAGTCGCCGACGACGATCGGGCTGGTCTCGCTGACCCAGGCATTGCCCATCCGTCCGTACGGCTGGTCGGGCGCCTCGAGCTTGGTGATCTCGCCGTCGTCGTAGACGAGCGCGCCGTTCTCGCAGCCGAAGACCACGACCTCGTTCTCGGCCGTGCCCTCGCCGTGGACGCCGGGGCACTGGTCGTTCGTGGCGACGACGGCACCGGAGGCGTCGCGCACCTCGATGCCGGTGCGGCCGTCGGCGTTCCCGACGGTGGTGAGGAAGGTGCCGTCCTCGAGGACGATCGAGACGCCGTGGTGCGCCTCGACGCCCGGGATGGTCTCGACCTCGGGCAGGCCCTCGGCTGTGGCGAGGTCGGCGGTCTCGATGACCGTCGTGTCGCTGGTGCCGTCGGCGTAGAGGATCGTCTTGCCGCCGTGGCGGACGACGTGGCCGGGTGTGTCGGCGGCGAAGACGACGTCGGTGAGCTCGGGCTCTCCGGTCGTGCCGGCGGCGGTGTCGAGGAGCTGGAAGCCCTCGCTCATGGTGACCATGACGTGCCGGCCGTCGCCCGCCGGGTTCAGGCGGGTGAACTCCTCGGAGTCCAGGTCGGCCACGGTCTCGAGGGTCTCGCCGTCGAGGACGAGGACACCGCCCTCGTAGGCGACGGCGACGCGGGTGCCGGCGGCGGCCGGGGTGGCGGAGGCGGTCGGATCGGCCGCGGGGGCGCTGCTGGACGAGCAGGCCGCGAGGGTCGCGATCGTGCCGAGGGCGAGCAGGCCGAGGCCGGCTCGACGGAGGGGTGCTCGCCGGAGGGGTGCTCGGCGGATGGGGCTGGTGCGCATGGGGATGTCGTTCTCCTGGTGCTGGTCGTGGGCGCTCACGGTGAGAGCCCGGTGGCGATGCGCTGCGTGTTCAGGCGCATCATGCTGAGGTAGTCGGGAGCGCCGCCCTCGGGCCCCGTGAGGGACTCCGTGAACAGCTCGACCACCTCGACGCGGATGTCGGCCTCGCTCGCGAGCGCCTGGACCAGGCGGTCGGGAGACGAGGACTCCGCGAAGATCGTGGGGACGCCGGTCTCCTCGACCGCGTCGACGAGGTCGGCGAGGTCGGAGGCGGACGGCGCCGCGAGGGTGGTGCCGCCGGGGATCACCGCGCCGACGACGTCGAAGTCGAAGCGGTCGGCGAGGTAGCCGAAGACGTGGTGGTTCGTGACGAGCGCGCGGCGCTCCTCCGGGATCGCGGCGAAGGCGGCCGTCATCTCGGCGTCCAGCGCCTCGAGCTCGGCGCGGTACTCGGCGGCGCTCCGCTCCAGGGCCGCGGGATCCGCTCCGTCGAGCTCCGCGAGCGCCGGTGCGAGCGCGTCGACGACGGCGAGCATGCGGGCCGGGTCGGTCCAGAAATGCGAGTCGGGGCTGCCCTCGGCGTCGCCCTCGCGGTAGTCGAGCACCTCGATCACGTCGCCGGCGACGAAGGTCGGCACGTCCTCGGCGGCGGCCGCGTCGAGGTGCTGCTGCAGTCCCTCCTCCAGGCCCAGGCCGTTGGAGACGACGAGGTCGGCCGAGCGGAGTCTCGCGGCCTCCTGCGCGGAGATCTCGAAGGAGTGCGGATCGGCGTTCGGCTTCATCAGCGTCACGACCTCGGCCTCGTCGCCGACCAGCCGCTCGACGACGTCGCCGAGGATGTTGGTCGAGACGATCACCAGCGGGCGGTCGTCGGCGCCGGCCGAGCAGCCGGAGAGCGCGAGCAGCGCGACGGCGGCCGCGGCGAGGGGCGCGCGGCGTCGGAGGTGGCGGAGGCGTCCCATGCTCAGCGCCCCGTCTCGGCGGTGAACGCCGGCTCGGTCGCCGTCTCGAAGCTGCGCGCGAGGCGGGCGTCGTCGGCGTAGTCGATCTCGTGCAGCCGCCGTTCGGCGGGCGCACTGAGGTAGGCGCGCTGCTGGTCGGCGACGAGGGTCGGGGCGAGGTCGGCGGCCAGCGACTCGGCCGCGAGGGGCTCGGTCTGGGCGAGCACCGCGCCGTCCGCGCCGTCGAGCACGAGCACCCGGCCGTCCTGCGCGAGCGCCAGCACGTGGTCGTCCTCGTCGTCGACGGCGGTCACCTGCGCCAGCGGCGCGGGAGCGGGGAGCAGCGACCACGAGCGGGCGCGGGTGTCCAGCAGCCAGATCCCCTCGCTTCCGGCGAGCCCGGCGACGGTCGGCCGGCCCTCGCGGTTCGCGAAGCCCGTCGCGGCGGGCGCGGTGGCGTCGGCCGGGTAGGGAATTCGCTCGATGACGAGCTCCTCGCCGTCGACGGTCGCGAGCAGCGCGCCGTCCGAGCAGCCGATCACCGCGCCGACGCGGGTGGTGATCGTCCCCGCGGGCTTCGGGCACTCCTCGACCAGGCCCGTTCGCTCGCCGTCGGCCGTATAGCCGGCGACCGAGGCCGACTCCCCCGCGCCCTCGGTGACGAGCGCGAACGAGCCGACCGGGACGACCATCCCGGGCCCCGGCTCGCCGTCGAGGCGGAAGGACTCGGTGATCTCGCCCTTCGACAGCGCCTCGGTGTCGAGGAGCACCGCCTCGCCCGAGTCGGGGAAGAACAGCCCGGTGCCGCCGGTGGTGGAGAGGTTGGTGGTGGCGACGACCGCCTCGCCCTCGCCCTCGACGGTGCCGAGCAGCCTCGGGTCGGCGCGGTAGTAGTGGAAGTGGTCGACGTGGTCCCAGGTCCAGACGCCGCTGTCGACGATCTCGACGCCGGCGGCGGTCTGCGCGAACAGGTAGCGGCCGTCGGTCGTCAGCGCCGAGGGAGCGCCGATCGTGCCCAGCTCGACGACGCTCTCGTCGAGGAGGTCCAGGTGCGAGACGGCGCCGGCCGGGTCGATCCAGGTGAGGCCGAGGGCGGGCTCGGCGAGCTCCGCGGCCCCGGAGATCGCGCCGTGGCCCTCGCCGGTCGCGTCATCGGCGGCGGGTGCGACGGGGTCGGCGGAGCAGGCCGCGAGGGCGAGGGCGAGGGCGCCCAGGAGGAGCGCCGGGGCGGTGCGGGAGGAGCGGGAGAGCACGGGGTCCTTTCGGAGGGAGACGAGGGTCAGGCGGGGACGGCGGCGGAGACCCGGCGCGGACGACGCGAGGCGGTCGCCGCCCGCAGCGCCCAGGACAGCCCGGACACGGCGAGGGCGGTCGCGGCGACGGAGGCGCCCGCCGCGGTCGCCGCATACCAGGAGACGAGCAGCCCGACGAGCACGGAGAGCACGCCGAGCACCGCGGCGAGCGCCATCCGGGTCGGGATCCGCGTCGTCCAGTGGCCCGCGGCGACGGCCGGCGCGAGGAGCAGCCCGACGACCAGGAGCGAGCCGACGGCCTGGTACGAGGCGACGACCGCGAGCGTCACCAGCCCGACCAGCGCGGCCTGGGCCGAGCGCGGGCCGAGCCCGAGGACGGCGGCGATCCGGTGATCGAGCGCGAGTGCCACCAGCGACCGGTGGAACACGGCCGCCACCGCGAGCCCGACTCCGGCAGCGACGGCCAGCAGCGCGAGATCGACCGGCGCGATGGCGAGGATGTCGCCGAACAGGATCGAGGTCGCGTCGGTCGCGAAGCTGCCGGAGTGGCTGATGATGATCACGCCGAGCGCGAGCATCGAGACGAAGAGCATGCCGATGCTGGTGTCGTAGGACAGTCGGCCTCGACGCTGCAGCGCGGCGATGCCGAGGCTCATCGCGACGGCGCTCGCCGCTCCACCGACCAGCACGGGCGCGCCGAGCACGGTCGCCAGCGCGACGCCGGGGAGCATCCCGTGGGCGAGCGCCTCGCCGAGGAAGGCCATGCCGCGGATGACGACCCAGGTCCCGACGACTCCGCAGAGGACGGCGACGAGCGCGCCGCCGAGGAGGGCGCGCTGGAGGAAGTCGAGCGTGAACGGCTCGAGGATCCCGGAGAGGAGGGCAAGCATGGTGCCCGACCGTAACGGATAATGAGAACGATTATCAAACTGGTACGCTCGGGGTCGTGTTCAGCAGCCAGCAGCCCTCCTCCCGCGTCAGTCTCCGCGGGATCGGAGTCGACTTCGGCGAGCGGACCGCGCTGGACGGCGTCGAGCTCGAGATTCCGGCGGGCACGCTGACCGTCATCGCTGGGCCGAACGGCGCGGGCAAGTCGACGCTGCTGGAGGTCATCGCCGGGACACGGCCGCCCACCCGGGGCGCGCGCTCGGTCTCGTCGGCGATCGCCTTCGTGCCCCAGCGCACCGCCGTCTCCGACCGCCTGCCCGTCACCGTCCGCGACGTCGTGACGGTCGGCGTCTGGGGGCGCACCGGTCGCTGGCGGCGCGTCGGGCAGGACCTGCGCGCGGTGGTCGCCGGCGCGATGGAGCGTCTCGAGATCTCCGCGCTCGCGGCCGAGCCGTTCGCCGTGCTGTCCGGGGGGCAGCGCCAGCGGACGCTGCTCGCACAGGGACTGGCGCGCGGCGCCGACCTGCTCCTCCTCGACGAGCCGACGACCGGACTCGATGCGGCGAGTGCCGAGCGCATCCGGGAGATCCTGCGCGCCGAGGCGGAGCGCGGCGTCGCCGTCGTCTGCGTCTCGCACGACCCCGCGGTGGTCGCCCTCGCCGACCGCGTCGTGCAGCTGGCCGACGGCCGCCTGCGGAGCGAGGGCGCCCTCGCCCACTGAGGCTCACGGCGGGTCTCGATACGCCCCTGCGGGGCACTCGACCAGCAAGGAATGCGCCCCTGCGGGACTGAGTCTGCAGTCCGCCCTGCTGAGGACGGCGGGTCTCGATACGCCCCTCCGGGGCTACTCGACCGACATAGGGGAAACCTCTTGCTGATCGAGGAGCTCGCGCAGCGGGCGTATCGAGATCCACCGACGTCAGAAGTCGAGCCTGCAGACCGCCCTACTAGGGATGGCGGGTCTCGATACGCCCCTCCGGGGCTACTCGACCAGCATGTTCTGCGGGCGTCTCTTCCCAGTAGATCCATCCCCGACCAGGAGGGGGCGAAGCGCGACGCATGCACGTCTGCTTGGATGAGCAGATGACGAGGAGGCGCCGATGACCGAGGATCTCGAGCCCGCTGCCGAGCTGTTCAAGGTGCTCTCCTCCTCCTCGCGGCTGCGCCTGCTGCGGGCGCTGGCGACCGAGCGGTCCACCGTCGGGCATCTCGCGGAGACCACCGGGCTCTCACAGCCCCTCGTCTCGCAGCACCTGCGCACCCTCCGCGCGGCCGGCCTGGTCGCCGTGGAGCGGATCGGGCGCGAGGCGCACTACTCCGTCGCCGACACCCATGTCAGCCACATCGTGGACGACGCGGTCCGGCACGCCCTCGAGGGCTGACCGCGGTCGGCACCCCGAGGGCGGCCCGCGCCTCAGCCCTGGCGCGCCTTGAACCTCGGGTTGAGCTTGTTGATGACGAAGACCCGGCCGCGGCGGCGCACCACCTGCGACCCCGGCATCGACTTCATGGACTTCAGCGAGTTGCGGACCTTCACGACTGCTCCTTCTAGTTGATAACGATTATCGTTTAGAGTAGCTGGTCATGGAGACTCCGCGCCCACTGCCCCGACCACCCGTCCTCGCCGTCACGCTGGTGAGTGCGACCGACGCGGCCGACAGCGCCCGGATCGCGCGGCAGCTCTCCGGTGGCGTCACGTCCGTCGAGAGCTTCGCCGTCGACCTGCCGGACTCGGACAGCGCGGAGTTCGCGGCGGAGCTGGCCGACGAGCTGGCCCGCCAGGCCGACGACGGCGAGAGCGGGATCACCGTGATCTCGCTCGACCCGGTCGCCGACCCGATGGAGGTCGCCCTCGTCCTCGAGCACCTCTGCTGCCGGCGGCACCCCGGCGACACCCGGATCGGCGTCCTCGACGTCGTCGCCGTCACCTCGGTCGACGAGGTGACCCGGGTGCTCCTCGGCGAGGGCGCCGAGGACCTCGGACCCCAGCAGTGGGACCGCGCCGAGCGGCTCGCGACGCGCCTCGAGTTCGCCGGCCTGATCATCCTGACCGACGGCGACGGCGCGGGAGCCTCGCCCGCCGTCGACCTGCTGCGGGTGCTCTCGCCCGGGGCGGAGATCCTCACCGAGCGCGACCTCGACCGCTACCGGCAGCGGCGCGCCGTCCTCGCCCCGCAGCGCGCGCACCGCCTCGCCTCGGACCTGGGCTGGCAGCGGGCCCTCCGCGGAGTCCCGAGCGACGCGGGAGCGGTGACCACGTTCGTCTTCCGCGACCCGCTGCCGTTCCACCCCGGCCGCCTGAACGCGGCGGTCGCCACGGACCTCGTCCCGCACCGCGTCGGCCGGATCCTCCGCTCGCGCGGTCTGGTCCGGCTCGCCAGCCGGGCGGATCGGGTGGCGTCCTGGTCGATCGCCGGCGACGTCGTGAGCCTCGACCCGACGTCGATCCGGAGCTGGAGCACCGATGCGCCCGTCGGCCAGGAGATCGTCTTCCTCGGCCGCGACCTCGACGTCGACGAGCTCACCCGCGTCCTGCACGCCTGCCTGCTCACGCCGCGCGAGCTCCTCGCCGGCCCGGACCTCTGGCGCACCCTCGCCGACCCGTTCCCCCGCTGGGAGGACGAGCACCAGCACTGAGCGGGCGGAGCGCGCGCCGAGCGCGACTGGACGCGGAACGGGCTCCGCCACCGCAGCAGGCCCCGAAACGCGTCCGCTCGAAGGGCTGCGAGCGCGCGACCGGACGCGAACGGGGCGCTGCGACCGGGTCAGGCCCCGAAACGCGTCCACTCGAAGAGCTGCGAGCGCACGACTGGACCCGAACGAGGCGCCACGGCCGAGTCAGGCCCCGGTCCGCGTCCACCCGAGCGGCCCCGCCCGAAGGTCAGCCCGCGTACGCGTCGATCCGCGCCAGCAGCTCCGTCTTCACCGCCTCGGACGCCCACGACCCCAGCACCGAGTTGCGCGCCAGCTGCACCAGCTCGTCGCGGGTGAAGCCCGCGTCGGCGAGCGCCGTGTAGTTGTCGGCGATGTAGCCGCCGAAGTAGGCCGGGTCGTCGGAGTTGACCGTCACCCGCACGCCGCGCCCGAGCAGCGCGCGCATCTCGGGCGCCTTCGAGTCGCTCGAGACGAAGGAGTTGGAGAGCGGGCAGCAGGTCAGCGCGAGACCGCGCTCGACCAGGACGTCGATCAGCTCGGGCGCCTCGACGATGTTCGTGCCGTGATCGATCCGGTCGACGCCGATCTCCTCGAGCACCTGGCGCAGGTGCTCGACGCCGTTGGGCTGGTCGACGTCGCAGTGCATCGTCAGCTTCAGTCCGGCCTCGCGGGCCCGCGCGAACACCTCGCGGAACTTCGCCGGCGGATTGCCGCGCTCGTCCGAGTCGAGGCCCACGCCGATCAGCCGGTCGGCGAACGGCAGCGCGCGCTCGAGCGTCTCCGCCGCGCTCTCGGCCGACAGGTCGCGGAGGAAGCAGAGGATCAGCGCGGCGTCCACGCCCAGCTGCGCGGCGTCCTGCGCGGCGCGGTGGTAGCCGCCGATCACCGCCTCGAACGGCACGCCCCGCGAGGTGTGCGCCTGCGGATCGAAGAACGCCTCGACGCGGACGACCCCGTCCGCCGCGGCCCGGCGGAAGTACGCCGTCGCGAGGTCGTAGAAGTCCTGCTCCTCGCGCAGCACGTCCATCGCCGGGTAGTAGACGGCGAGGAAGGAGGCGAGCGAGTCGAAGTCGTAGGCGAGCGCCTCGGGCACGGGCAGGCCGTTGCGCTCGGCGAGCCGCACGCGCAGCTCGGGCTCGAGCGCCCCCTCCAGGTGCACGTGCAGCTCGACCTTGGGCAGACCGAGGAGGAAGGAGTCGGAGGTCACGGGAGCCTTTCGTCGGTGCGTGCGGTGGTGCGTGCTGTAAGAAACGGGGAGCGGATCAGGGTCGCGCCGCGATGAAGTCCAGCGCCACGAGCGGCCCCGGCAGCACCGCGCCGATCACGGTGCGGGCCGGCGGATCGACGGCGAACCGCGCCCCGTAGACCTCGGACGCGGCCGCGAAGTCGCGCTCGAAGTCGCTGAGGATCATCGTGATCCGCACCACGTCGCCGAGCCCGAGGCCGAACTCCGTGGCGAGCAGCCGCTCGATGTTGTCGAGCGCGGCGCCCGTCTGCGCCGTGATCCCCTCCGGGACCGAGCCCTCCGGCACCGAGCCGTCGCCGGGCGCGAACGGCCCGATCGCCGAGCCGTAGACCACGCCGTGCGCCTCGACGGCGTGGCTGTACGCGCCGCGGGGAGCGCCGAGCGCCTCCGCGGTGACGAAGCGGCGGGTCGCGGTGGCGGTCATCGCGGCAGCTCCCCCGAGACGACGCGGCCGCGCGAGACGACGGCGACGATGCTCTCGGCGCGCAGGTCGTCGATGCTCACCCACGGGCGGCCGCGGAGCACGACGAAGTCGGCGCCGAAGCCGGGCGCGAGGCGGCCGACCTTCGCGCCGAGTCCGACGACCGCCGCGGCGTCCGAGGTCGCGGAGATCAGGGCGCGCTCGGAGCTCCAGCCGAACGACTCGCGCATCCGCCGCACCTCGTCGAGCTGCTCGCCCCAGTCGACGTAGACGCCGTTCGCGTCGGTGCCGAGCACGAAGCGCACGCCGGCCTGGCCCGCGGCGAGGAAACCCGCGTCGCGCACGGCGACCACGTCCTGCGCCTTGAGCGACGCCTCCGGCGAGGACGGTGCCCGGCCGGCCGCGATCACGTCGTTGATGAAGAGGGTCGGCGCGACGGGCAGGTTCCGCTCGACGAGCGTCGCCCAGTGCTGCGGGCCGATTGCGGTGCCGTGCTCGATCGAGTCGACGCCGAGCGCGAGGGCCCGGTCGAGGCCGACCACCGAGTGGGTGTGCGCGGCGACGGGCATCCCGAGCGCGTGCGCCTCGTCGATGGTCGCCGCGATCTCCTCGTCGGTCTGGTTCCGCCAGCCGACCTTGTCGCCCATCGAGAGCACGCCGCCGCTGGTGTAGATCTTGATGCCGTCGGCGCCGGCCCGTGCCCAGGTGCGCACCAGGCGGCGGCACTCGTCGGGGCTGTCGGCGACGCGGTCGCGGTGCGGGTAGTGCGGCGGCACGAAGAGGTCGCCGTGGCCGGCGGTCATGCCGACGGCGCCGTGCGTGACGATCCGCGGACCCTCCGCGATGCCCTGCTCGAACATCCGCGCCACGGTCATCTGCAGCTCGTCGGCGCCGAGGTCGCGGAGCGTCGTGACGCCCGCGCGGGCCGCCTTCCGCGCGTTGTTCGCGATGTGGAAGACGCGCTCCTCGCGCGGGGTGACCAGCGGCCAGGAGGCGAAGTCGGCCGTGCCCGCGCCGGAGTAGGCGCCGAGGTGCACGTGGGTGTCGACGAGGCCGGGGATGATCGAGAACTGCTCCGATCCGCGCTCGCCGACCGGGCCGTCCGTCGGCTCGACCGAGGCGATCGCGTCGCCGCTCCAGGCCAGGGTCGCCGTGCCGAGGGCGCGGGTGCCGTCCCAGACGGCGCCGGTGATGCTCGTGGTGGTGCTCATGTCCGTCCTCAGTTCTGTCCGCCGAAGCGGACGGCTGCCAGTCTCTCGCCGATCGCGACGACCGCGTAGGCGACGACTCCCAGCGCCGTGATCACCGCGAGCGACGCCCACAGCTCGTCGTAGCGGAACCCGGCGGAGGCGCGCTGCACCGCACCGCCGAGCCCCTGCCCCGTCGCCAGCCACTCGGCCAGCATCGCGCCGCTCAGCGCGGAGGGCACCGCGACCTTGGCGGCCGCGAAGATCGCCGGCACCGCGGTCGGCAGCGCCACCTTGAGCAGCACGTCCAGCGGCGAGCCGCCGTAGACCGAGACCAGCTCGAAGGACTCGCGCGAGAGCGAGCGGAGGCCGAAGCCGACCGTGACCAGCGCCGGGAAGAACACCGCGATCGCGCCGACGGTGGCGACGGCGCCGATCCCGTTGCCGATCGCCAGGGTCACCAGCGGCGTCACCACGATCAGCGGCATCGACTTCAGCAGCATCGCGATCGGCATCACCGTCGCCTCGAGCGAGCGGATCAGCACGAACAGCACCGCGATCGCCAGGGCGACCAGCAGGCCCGCGACGTAGCCGACGAGCGCGTCGACGGCCGTCACGCCGAGGTTGCCGAAGACGATCGCGCGGTTTTCCGCGGCGTCGGCCTCGACGAAGAGGTACTCGGCGACGTCGGTCGGCGTCTTGCCGAGCAGCGGCGAGATGTCGGTGATCGCGAGGAAGGCGTACCAGAACGCGAGCGCGAGGACCGCGGCGACGGCGAGCGGCACGAGCTCGCCGCGGACGATGCGGAGCACCATCCGGCCGGTGAGGTCGCTCGGCCGGCGAGCGGCGCGCGAGGCGGACTGCGGGCGGGTCGCGGTGCTCATACGACGCCTCCCGTGCCGCGGGCGACCTCGACGCGGGCGCGACGGCGAGCGGCGCGCGGGCGGCCGACGACCAGCGGCATCAGCCAGCGGCCGAGCGCCGCGATCAGCGCGTAGCCGATGATCGTGACCAGCCCGCTGGTGACGGCGAAGGCCCAGGCCCGCTCGACGTCCATCTGCCGCTGCGCGACCGCGAGGGCGACGCCGAGGCCCGTGGTCACTCCACCCAGGTACTCGCCGAGCACCGCGCCGAGGATGGCCGCCGGCACGCCGACCTGCAGCGCGGTGATCGTCGCGGGCACGGCCGCGATGGCCTGCACCTTGACGATCTTCGCCCAGCGGCCGCCGCGGTAGGCCGAGACGAGGTCGAGCGCGGTGCGCGGGGCCGAGCGGACGCCGAGCAGCGCGCCGATCAGCGTGGTGAAGAAGACGAGCAGAGCCGCGAGGAAGATCGAGGTGGTGCGGCCGCCGAAGATGACCAGGATGACCGGGCCGACCGCGGTCAGCGGCAGGCAGTGGCTGATCACACCGATCTGCTCGATCACGCGGTGGGTCCACGGGAGCAGCAGCGCGACGGCGGCCAGCGCCAGCGCCGCCAGGTTGCCCCAGAGATAGCCCTGGCCGGCCGCGAGCACGGTGTCGCCGACGTTGCGGAGGTAGAAGAGCGGTCCGTCGCGGACGAACGCGGCGATGATCGCGCCGGGGCTCGGCACGGCGCGGCTCTCGCGGTAGACGGTGTCGGCGAGGATCCACCAGACCGCCACGAAGACGGCGAGGCCGGCGAACACGCGCCAGTTGGTGCGGATCCAGGGCGTCACGCCTCGTCCTCCATCGCGACACCGTGCTGCGAGAACAGGATGTCGGTGATGCGGTCCTCGATCGCGTGGAACTCGGGGCTGCGCAGCATCTCGACGGTGCGCGGGCGCGGCAGGTCGATGTCGATCACCTCGACGATCCGGCCGGGCCGCGGCGACATCACCGCGACCGTGTCCGAGAGCAGGATCGCCTCGGCGATGCCGTGGGTGACCATCAGCGTGGTCGCGGGGCGCGCGGTCCAGATCCGCTGCAGCTCCAGGTTGAGCCGCTGCCGGGTCATGTCGTCGAGAGCGCCGAACGGCTCGTCGAGCAGCAGCAGATCGGGCTGCACGACCAGCGCGCGGGCGATCGAGGCGCGCTGGCGCATGCCGCCGGAGAGCTGCGAGGGGTAGGCGTCCTCGAACCCGGTCAGCCCGACGAGGTCGAGCAGGTCCGGGATGCTGTCGCGCTTCGCCGCCTGCCGGGTGAGCTCCAGCGGCAGCCGGACGTTCGAGCGCACCGAGCGCCAGGGCAGCAGGGCCGAGTCCTGGAAGGCGATGCCGAGCTCGGCCGAGCGCTTGGTGCCGAGCACGGGGGTGCCGTGGATCGAGACGGAGCCGGTGGTCGGCTTCTCCAGCCCGGCCAGCATCCGCAGGATCGTCGACTTCCCGCAGCCGGAGGGGCCGAGCAGCGAGAGGAAGGAGCCGCGCGGAGTGACGAGGTCGACCTCGGCGAGGGCCTGCACGGACCGGTTCCCCAGGTCGAAGCGCTTGCTCAGGCCCGACAGGCGGATGCCCTCGTCCTCGATGGTGGTCGCTTGCTCGGTCAACTGCTCGTCCTCTCCGCGCGGTCCGTGGTGGTCGTGGCCGGGCCCCTCTCAGGGCCCGGCCCGGTCGAGGGTCAGCCCTCGAGCAGCTCCGGGTGCTCCTCGTAGACCTCGTCGATCAGCGTGGTGTCGAAGAGCTCGTCGGCGTCGAGCTCGATGCCGGTGAGGGCGAGCGAGGCGACCGACTCGTCCTGCAGCTGCGGCGTGATGGTGAGCAGGCCGTTCGCGTCGGTGTCCGGGGTGCTGATCAGCTCGGTCTGGGTGACCATGACCTGCGCCTGCTCCTCGACCTTGTAGTTCTGGTCGGCGGCGTAGTCGGCGACGACGGTCGCGGCAGTCGCGTCCGGGTCGGCGACGGCGTCCTGCCAGCCGCGGGCGACCGCGTAGAGCAGCGCCTTGACCTTCTCGCGGTCGTCGTCGATGCTCTCCTGCGCCACGACGATGGTCTCACCGACCATCGGCAGGCCGGTGTCGGCGAGCAGGAACTGCTGCGCCGAGAAGCCGCGCTGGTTGAGCGTGTTCGCGCCGGCGGTCGCGTAGCCGATGTAGCCGTCGACCTGGCCGGTGGTGAGCAGCGTGGAGTCGGTGAGCGGCACGCGGGTGACGTCGTCCTCGTCGATCTCGTTCGCGGCGAGGAAGGCGCGCCAGACCAGGTCGTTGCTGTCGCTGACGCCGATGGTCTTGCCGACCATGTCCTCGGGGGTCTCGATCGGGGCGTCGGTCAGCGAGACGATCGCGAAGGGGTTCTTCTGGTAGGTCGCGCCGACGATCTTCATCTCGGCGCCCTCCGAGATCGCGGGGCCGGTGATCAGCGGCGAGGAGACGCCGGCGAAGGCCGAGCCGCTCGCGATGGCGGTCTCGGCGCCGGTCGCGCCGGTGCCGCCGGGGGTGAGGGTGACGGAGTCGAAGCCCGCGTCGGCGAAGTAGCCGTTCGCGTCGGCGAGGTACTCCCCCGCGAACTCGACGTGGGGGACCCAGGAGAGCTGCATCGTCGCCTCGCCGAACGAGCCGGCGTCGCCGGACTCGGCGGCGTCGGTGGTGCCCGAGCAGGCGGCGAGCGTGGTGCCGGCCACCACGACGACGGCGAGGGCGCCGAGCACGGAGCGGAGGCGGGACCGGGACGGGGCGGTGCGGGGCATGCGGGCTCCAAGGGACGTCGAGGGGTGGGGGTGGGGGTGGGGGGGACCCGATGGGGCGGACCCGGGGGAAGGCACGCGCCGAGGGGGCGGCGCTGACCCAGTCGACCGCAGCCGGGCACTCCTCCGCGTCGTCGCACGGAGGATTTCCGCGCCGCGGCGGCCCCGACTCCCCGATGCACGGACAAACCGTGTTGCGGTCAGGTTTCCAGCCTCGCATTCCGCGCGGCCCCTCCACGCATCATGGAGTCTCCGACGCCTCTTCCTGGCTGTAACTCCACTTTCCGTGAAGGGTCCTCAAACCGGCATGTTGATCGAGTAGCCCGCGGAGCGGGCGTATCGAGATCCACCACCGCCGGACGACGACCCTGCAGACCCGCCCTGCTGACGCCCCTGCGTGGCTCCTCGACCGGCATGGGTGCGCACAACATCAGCTGAGAGGAGGGTCCCTTCCCTGACAGCGGAGGCCACCCCTTCTCAGCTGATGTTGTGCGGCGCTCGAGCCGCTCCCCGCCGTTCGAGCGGCCTCTCTGCTGATCGATCAGCACGCGGAGTGGGCGCGTCGAGCGGAGGGGGCGCCTCCGGCGCCGGCGCAGGACGGGGAAGAGGCCCACGTCCTCGGGGTGGGAGGGTCCCGATACGCCCCTCCGGGGCTACTCGCGGAGCGGGCGTATCGAGACCCACCACCGTCCGAAGTGCAGTCTGCAGGCCCCGACCTCAGCGGGCGGCCACGCGGCGCAGCGCCGCCAGCACGGTGCGGACGGCGGTGCGGGCCAGCGCGTCCGGGCGGGCCAGGACGTCGACGTGGCGGACGAGGCCGGAGCCCTCGAGCGGGCGGAGGACCATGCCGTCGACCGCGAGGGGCGCCGCGGTGATCCGGGGCAGGATCGCGATCGCGGCGCCGGAGCGGACGACCTGCGCGGCGACGGAGAACTCGTTGATCCGATGCGCGACCCGCGGGGCGCGGCCGATCAGCGCGCCGAGGTGCTCGAGCACGCCGGTGAGCGGGAAGCCCTCGTGCGTCGAGATCCACTGCTCGTCGGCGAGCTGCTCCGGCCGGATGCTCGACTGCGCCGCGAGCGGATGCGCGGCCGGCAGCGCGATGTCGAGCGGCTCGACGAGGAGCGGGGTGACGACCAGCCGGGCGCGCGGCCACTCCGGATCCTGCGGCAGCCGGTGCGCGACGACGAGGTCGTGGTCGGCGGTGAGCCCGGCGAAGCGGCTCTGCGCGACGTCCGCATCGGCGAGCGCCACCCGCGGCCCGTCGGCGAGCGCCGCGAGCAGCGGGCCGAAGAGGGCGAGCCCCGCACTGTGGAACGCCGACACCCGCACCGCGCGATCGTCGTGCCGGAGGAACGAGCCGATCGTGTCCTCCGCCTCGGCGAGCGCCGCCTGCACCCGCGTCCCCGCGACCGCGAGCGCCTCGCCGGCCTCGGTCAGCACGAGCCGCCGCCCCTCCTTCACCGTGAGCGGCACCGGGACGCCGGCCTGCAGCGCGGCGAGCTGCTGCGAGACCGCGGAGGGGCTCACCCCGAGCGCCGCAGCGACGGCCGCCACGCTCCCCCGATCGCCGAGCTCGCGCAGCAAGCGGAGGCGGGCGGGGTCCATGGACGCGAGCCTAACCGGGAAGCGCAAGCTTCATCGTCGGTGAAGGAACAGCCGATCGCTCTTCCGCTTTCGGCCTGCGACGCTGTCCCCATGCCCCTCCGCTCCCGCCCCGACCTCGCCGTCGACCTGCTGCTGCTCGCCGTCGCCGCCGTCTGGGGCGCGAGCTTCGTCGCCGCGAAGGACGTCGCCGCCGACATCGGCGTCCCCTCGACCGTCGCGCTGCGCTTCCTCACCGCAGCCGCCGCGCTCGCCGTGCTCTGCCTCGCCTGCCGCGAGCGCCTCCCCCGCGGTCGCGGGCTCGCCGTCGCCGCCCTCCTCGGCGCCTCGCAGGCCGCGATCATCGGGCTCGAGACCTGGGGCGTCCACCTCACCTCGGCGACCAACGCGGGCCTGCTGATCAGCCTCGCCCTGGTGCTCACCCCCGCGCTCGAGGGCCTCGCCTCGCGCTCCTGGCTGCCGCGCTCCTTCTTCGTCACCGCCGTCGCGGCCGTCGTCGGGGTAGCCCTGCTCGTCTCCGACGGCGGCCTCCGCACACCGACCTGGGGCGACGCGCTCGTGCTCGCGGCGGCCGTGGTGCGCGCCGTGCACGTGACGGCCAGCGCCCGGCTCGTCCGCGGGCGCACGGAGGGCTCGCTCGGCGTGGTCCTCGTGCAGCTGGTCGTCTGCGCCGCCGTCTTCTCGCTGCTCGCCGGACCGGACCTGCCCGCCGCCGCCCTGGCGCTCGACGCCGGCGGCTGGGCCGGCGTCCTCTTCCTCGGGCTGCTCTGCTCGGTCTTCGCGTTCGTGGTGCAGCTCTGGGCCGTCCGGCGCACCTCGGCGGCGCGCGCCAGCATCCTGATGGGGACCGAGCCGGTCTGGGCGCTGCTCGTCGGCGTCGTCGTGGCGGGTGAGGCGATCGGCCCGCTCGGGGCGGTCGGCGCCGCACTGATCATCGCCGCGGGCTACGCGGGCCAGGCGATCGAGCGCCGGCACCGGCTCGGCGCGAGCACGCCCGACGACCGCTCGACCGACCCGGTCACTGCGCCACGAGCTCCTGCAGCCCCGTGACCCGGAGCAGGTCGAGCCGCGTCTGATCGGTCGAGCCGGGCGTGGCCGTGTAGACGACGATCCGCAGGTCACCGCCCGGCACGGCCAGCACGTCGCAGTCGATCGTGATCGGTCCGACCGGCGTCGAGGTCACCGTCTTCCGGCTGGAGCGGTGCTCGGCCACCCGGGCGAGCGCCCAGCGCCGCTCGAAGTCCGGCGAGGTCGCCCGCAGCCGCGCCACCAGGTGCGCGAGCGCCGCGTCGTCCGGGTAGCGCCCGACCGCCGCGCGCAGATCCGCGGCCAGGTCGTTCGCGAAGTCCTCCGCATGCTGGTCGTCGAACTCGGTGCCCTCGTGCCCCTGCGTGAAGTAGCGCCAGACGAGGTTGCGGTCCAGGCCCGTGTGCCGCGAGGGATCGCCGTTCAGCGCCGCCCAGAGCGGGTTCCAGAGCAGGATGTCGTGCGCGGCGCTGAAGACGGCGAGCGGCACGTCGCCGCAGCGGTCGACGATCCGCTGCACCCCCGGGGTGATGTGCTGCGGCACCTGCGTCGCGGTCGGCGGTGCGACGCCCGCGACCCGGTAGAGGTGATCGCGCTCCGCCTCCGTCACCCGCAGCGCGCAGGCCAGCGCGCCGAGCAGCTGCGCCGAGGGGTGCACGGCCCGGCCCTGCTCCAGCCGCACGATGTAGTCGACGCTCACGCCCGCCAGCGCGGCGAGCTCCTCGCGGCGCAGCCCCGCCGTCCGGCGGCTCGGGCCCGCGGGCAGGCCGACCTCGGCGGGCGTCACGCGCTCGCGCCAGGAGCGGAGGACGTCCGCGAATTCGCTCATGACCCCATGATCCCCCGGGGCGGCGGGTCGGTCCTGGTACTGCTGGTCCTCCCGTCGACCGGGGCCTGGGCGGGCGGGACAGCGGGGCGGAGCATGGAGCCATGACAACGACACTGATCACCGGGGCCAACAAGAGCCTCGGTCTCGAGACCGCCCGCCGCCTGATCGAGGCCGGCCACACCGTCTACGCCGGCATGCGCGACCCCGCGAAGGGCGACGCCGCCCGGGCGCTCGGCGCGCAGGTCGTGCAGCTCGACGTGACCGACCAGGCGAGCGTCGACGCCGCCCTCGCCTCGCTCCCCGCCCTCGACGTCCTCGTCAACAACGCCGGGATCCTCGGCACCTCCTTCGGCGTCGACGACCTCTCGGCGGAGGCGATGGCGAGCGTCCTCGAGACGAACGTGGTCGGCATCGTCCGCGTGACCCAGGCCGCGCTGCCGCTGCTGCGCCGCTCGGCCGCGCCCGTCGTCGTCAACGTGTCCTCCGGAGTCGGCTGGCCGCGCGCCCTCGTCACCCCGGGCCGCGACGAGTTCGGCGTCCCCGCGATCCCCTACGCCGCCTCGAAGGCCGCGGTGATCACCCTGACCGTGCAGTACGCGAAGAACCTGCCGGAGTTCCGGATCAACGCGAGCGACCCCGGCTACACCGCGACCGACTTCAACGGGCACGGCGGGCACCAGACCGTCACCGAGGGCACCGACGCGACCGTCGCCCTGGCGCTGCTCGGCCCCGACGGCCCGACCGGCGAGTTCCACGACCGGCACGGGCGCATCGAGTACTGAGCGCCACTGCAGGCTCGCCGCCGAGGGCTCGCCGCCGATTCGTTGGACACGGCAACAAACCGGCGGCGGGCCCGGCAGAATGGAGCCATGACGCAACGGAGCAACTGGGCGGGCACCTACGAGTACCACGCCGCCGACATCCTCGAGCCGGAGTCGATCGACGAGGTCCAGGCCCTCGTCCGCGGGAACGAGCGGGTCCGCGCGCTCGGCACCCGCCACTCCTTCAACGCCCTCCCCGACACCCCGGGGGCGCTGCTGCACCTCGGCCGCATCGCCGCCGACCCGGTGATCGACGCCGAGGCGAGCACGATCACGGTCGGCGGAGCCACCCGCTACGGCATCGTCGCCTCGCACCTGCAAAGCAACGGCTACGCCCTGCACAACATGGGCTCGCTCCCGCACATCTCGGTGGCCGGCGCGATCTCGACCGGCACGCACGGCTCGGGCGACCGCAACGCCAACCTCTCCTCCGCCGTCTCGGCGCTCGAGCTGGTCACGGCCGACGGCTCGCTGCGCACGATCCGCCGCGGCGAGCCGGGCTTCGAGGGCGTCGTCGTCGGCCTCGGCGCCTTCGGCGTCGTCACGCGGGTGACCCTCGACATCCAGCCGACCTTCGACGTCCGGCAGGACGCCTTCGTCGACCTGCCCTGGGACCGCGTGCTCGACGACTTCGACGCGATCACCTCCTCCGCCTACAGCGTGAGCCTGATGACGCACTGGTCGAGCCCCACCGTCGAGCAGCTCTGGCTGAAGACCAAGGTCGAGCAGGGCTCGGTCGCCGACGTCGACGCGACGCACCTCGGCGCCGTCGCCGCCTCCGCCTCGCTGTTCGCCGTCTCGGAGGGCGTCGACTCCAACCTCAACCCGTTCGGCGGCTCCGTCGGCCCGTGGTCGGAGCGGCTGCCGCACTTCCGCCTCGACCGCGAGCCGAGCGCCGGCGACGAGATCCAGAGCGAGTACATGGTGCCGCGCGAGAACATCCGCGAGGTGCTCGTCGCCCTGCGCGCGATCGGCGAGCGGATCGACGAGGTCCTGCTGATCACCGAGCTGCGCACCATGGCCGGCGACGACCAGTGGCTCTCCCCCGCCTCCGGTCGCGACAGCGTCGGCATCCACTTCACCTTCAAGAAGGACCGCGCCGGCGTCGACGCCGTGCTGCCCGCCGTCGAGGGCGCACTGCTGCCGCTCGGCGCCCGCCCGCACTGGGGCAAGCACTTCCTGGCGACCGCCGCCGACATCGCCCCGCTCTACCCGCACCTCGACGAGTGGCGCACCCTCCGCTCCGCCTGGGACCCCACCGGCCGCTTCGCCAGCGCCTTCGTCCAGGACCGCCTGCTCGGCTGACCCCCTCTTCCCCTTTCCGCGAGATGCCACTTATGAGCGCGACACGCCGCGAGAAGTGCGCACAAGTGGCATCTCGCGGCGGGGGACGGCGGGGGTAGCGTCGGAGGGACGAGAGGGAGGCAGCATGCCCGCGAAAGAGGAGATCCCGTCGACCATCGAGCGGTCGGACGAGCACGCGCAGAAGCTGTGGTCGGCCGCGCACGACTCGGCCGTCGACAGCTACGGCGAGGGTGAGCGCGCGCACCGCACCGCCTTCGCCGCACTGAAGCACGAGTACGAGAAGGTCGGCGACCACTGGGAGCGCAAGGCCGAGAGCGGCCCCTCCGACGACCGCGCCGCCCAGCGCGGCCCGGACGGCGACGGCGAGACAGCCGGCGGAGTCGACGCGAACGCCACGAAGGCGCACCTGCTCGACCTCGCCAAGCGCCTCGACGTCTCGGGCCGCTCCCGAATGACCAAGGCCGAGCTCGTCGACGCCCTGCAGCGCGCGAACGCGACGCAGACCCGCCGCGCCCGCGACTGACCCGCGCGGCCGTGCGCCCGCGCCCGCGCCCGCGCCCGCCTTCCACCCTCCAAAAGTTGCGGTAGTCGCGCTCGACTACCGCAACTTTTGAGGAGTGGGTGGAGTGGGTGGGCCCCGACCGGGACTCCGGCCCGCTCCCTGAGAAATCAACGAGCAGACGTGGAACCGGCGCGCACCTAGCGTCGAGGGCGACCCTCCCCGACCCGACCCCGGAGCGCCATGACCCCCTTCGCCCCCACCGCCCTCGCCGGCGGCACCGCCCTCGCCCGCCCCACCACGGAGGCGTCCGCATGAGGGTCACCGACACCAGCGACCTGTGGTGGCGCGCCGCCGTCTACTACAACCTCGACGTCAAGACCTTCATGGACTGGGACGACGACGGCGTCGGCGACCTCGAGGGTCTCGCGCACCGGATCGACTACCTCGCCGAGCTCGGCGTCAGCTGCCTCTGGCTCGCGCCGTTCTACTCCTCGCCCGGCAAGGACAACGGCTACGACATCAGCGACTTCTACGGTGTCGACGAGCGCTACGGCCACCACGGCGACGTCGTCGAGGTGATCCGCACCGCGCACGACCGCGGGATGCGCGTCATCGTCGACCTCGTCGTCAACCACACCAGCGACCAGCACCCGTGGTTCCAGGCCGCGCGCTCCTCCCCCGACAGCCCCTACCGCGACTACTACGTCTGGCGCGACGAGCCGCCGGCCGACCAGCCGGCCAACGTCTTCCCCGACGTCGAGGACGGCGTCTGGTTCTTCGACGAGGAGGCCGGGCAGTACTACCTGCACAACTTCTACCGGCACCAGCCCGACCTCAACACCGACAACCCGGCGGTGCGCGACGAGATCGCCAAGCTGGTCGGCTTCTGGCTGCAGCTCGGGGTCGACGGCTTCCGCGTCGACGCGGTGCCCTACCTGATCGAACCGGGCGCCCGCGACGAGCACGAGTGGCTGCGCCTGCTGCGCCGCTTCATCAGCCGTCGCTCGGGCGAGGCGATGCTGCTGGGCGAGGTCGACACCACCCGCGACGAGCAGCTCGCCTTCTTCGGCGGCGAGGACGCCGACGAGCTGTCGATGCAGTTCGACTTCATCGGCAACCAGTACCTCTACCTCGCGCTGGCGCGGGAGGACGCGACTCCGCTCGTCGAGGCCATCGCGAGCAGGCCGGAGATCCCGACCGGCAGCCAGTGGGCCAACTTCGTGCGCAACCACGACGAGCTCAACCTCTCGCAGCTGTCCGACGACGAGCGCGAGGAGGTCTTCACCGCGTTCGCGCCGGAGGAGTCGCAGCGGATCCACGGCCGCGGCATCGTCCGCCGCCTCCCGCCGATGCTGGACGGCGACCCGCGCCGCATCCGCATGGTCTACAGCCTGCTCTTCTCGCTGCCGGGCGCGCCGGTGCTCTACTACGGCGAGGAGATCGGGATGGGCGAGAACGCCGACATCCCGGGCCGCAGCGGCGTCCGCACGCCGATGCAGTGGACCTCGGCCGCGAACGGCGGCTTCTCGCGCGCCGACGCCGAGGACCTGGTCGCGGCGGTGACCGAGGGCGGCTTCGGACCGGAGCACGTCAACGCCGCCGCCCAGCTCCGCGACCCGGACTCGCTGCTCGCGCACATCAAGGGCCTCGCCTGGCTGTACCGCCGCTCGCCCGAGATCGGCTGGGGCGAGTACACCCACCTCCCGGCCGACCAGTCCTGCGTCTTCGCGCACCGGATGTCGGCGTCGACCGGCACGACCGTCGCCGTGCACAGCTTCGCCTCGAGCCCGCGCACGGTGACGATCACGCTGCCCGACTCGGAGCCGGGGTCGCGCCTGGTCGACTCCCTCGGCGGCGAGTCGCAGCCGATCGGCGACGACGGCACGGTGACCCTCGGGATCGACGGCTACGGCGCGCGCTGGTTCCGCGTGGTGACGGCGGAGTCGCGCCGCCTGGTCTGAGCGGGGATCACTGCAGAACATCAGCGGGGAGCGCATCTCGTCGCTCATCGCGGATGACGAGCTCTCTCGGCTGATCTTCTGCGCCACCGCCGGCCTTGACGGCGGCGTGGCGGCGGCCGTAGCGTCTAGGCGAAACGTTTCGTCTCCCGATCCCGAGGAGTGGCATGGACGCCGCCGTCACCGCCGCCAGCCCGACCACCGCCGCCCCGCCGGCGCACCGCACCCTCGCGAGCGGCCGCCGCATCCCCTCGATCGGCGCCGGCACCTTCGGCTCCGACCGCTACGACGCGGAGACGGTCGGCCTCGCCGTCGAGCACTCGCTCCGGGCCGGGTTCCGGCTGCTCGACTGCGCCACGGTGTACGGCAACGAGCCGCGCGTCGGCCGCGCGATCGCCGACTCCGGAGTGCCGCGCGACGACCTCTTCGTGATGTCGAAGATCTGGAACGACGCGCACGAGCCCGAGGCCGCCGTCGCCTCGGTCGAGCGCTCGCTCCAGGACCTCGGCCTCGAGGTGCTCGACGCCGTCTTCGTGCACTGGCCGTTCCCCAAC
Organism: Rathayibacter sp. VKM Ac-2857; assembly: GCF_013205025.1. Taxonomy (GTDB): domain Bacteria; phylum Actinomycetota; class Actinomycetes; order Actinomycetales; family Microbacteriaceae; genus Rathayibacter. The sequence goes on from NZ_JABMLE010000002.1 coordinate 1,240,610, forward strand.
CACCACCCGCCGCACGCCGAGACCGACGCCCGCGACCCGGAGGCGCGCCCGTACGAGCACGCCGCGTTCCTGCGCACCTGGGCGGCGCTCGAGTCGCTCGTCGATCGGGGTCTCGTCCGGCACCTGGGCACCTCGAACGTCACGATCGCCAAGCTCGAGCGGATCCTCGCCGACGTGCGCATCGCGCCCGCGCTGAACGAGATGGAGCTGCACCCCTGCTTCCAGCAGCCGGAGCTGTTCCGCTACTGCCTCGACCACGACATCCAGCCGATCGGCTACTCGCCGCTGGGCTCGCCGTCCCGCCCCGAGCGCGACCGCGTCGACGGCGACCTGGTCGACATCGAGCACCCGGCCGTGCAGGCGATCGCCCGCGAGCGCGGCGTGCACCCGGCCGTGGTCTGCCTCGCCTGGGGCGTCAACCGCGGCCAGATCCCGATCCCGTTCGCGGTGAAGCCCGAGCAGATCGAGGCCAACCTCGCCGCCGCCTCGCTCGCCCTCACCGCCGCCGAGCAGGAGTCGCTGCGCGGCGCCGAGCGCAACAGCCGGCTGATCAAGGGGCAGGTCTTCCTCTGGCCCGGCAGCACCGACTGGCTCGACCTCTGGGACGCCGACGGGACGATCCCGGGCTGGGACGGCTACGGCTCGCCCTCCCTGTGACATGGCGACCTACAAGGACCTGCAGCGGCTGACCGGCCTGTCCCTCTCGACGATCTCGAAGCACTACAACGGCCTGCCGGTGCGCCCCGAGAACGCCGTCGCGATCGAGGCGGCGGCCGAGCGGCTCGACTTCCGCGTCAACGGCTTCGCGCGCGGACTGCGCTCGCGGCGCTCCCGCACGGTCGGCGTGCTGCTGCCCGCGCTGGACAACGAGTTCCACCTGTCGATCATCGCTGGGCTCGAGCGGGCCCTGCGGAGCGACGGCATCGGCGTGCTGATCGGCGTCAGCCTGCCCGAGCCGGGCGCCGCGGTCGGGCTGCTGCTGGAGAAGATGGTCGACGGGATCGTCGCCGTTCCGACCGCGGGCGACGTCGCCGCGCTCCGCAGCGCCTCCGAGCAGGGCACCCCCGTCGTCACGGTGGACTGGGTCGACGACGCGCTCGCGACCGACCGCGTGGTGCTCGACAACCGCGCGGCCGGCGCCTCCGCCGCCCGGCACCTCACCGACCACGGCCACCGCTCGATCGCGGTGCTCGGCGGCGATCCGGACGTCTCGACCACCCGCGAGCGCACCGCGGGCGTCCTCGAGGAGCTGGCCTCCCGCGGCCTCGAGGCGCCTGTGGTCGAGCTCGGCCCGCTCACGCTCGAGAGCGGCGTGGCCGCGATGGAGCGGATCCTCGCCCGCCGCGACCGGCCGACCGCGGTCTTCGCGAGCAACCGCGAGCTGACGATCGGCGCACTGACCGCGCTCGGCGACTCCGGGCTCCGCCTCCCCGCCGACCTCTCGCTCGTCGGCTTCGACACGGTCGAGCTCGCGCGGGTGGTGCGGCCGCCGCTCACCATCGTCGTCCAGCCGACCGACGCGATCGCCGCCGAGGCCGCCGCGCTGGTCCGCCGCCGCCTCGACGGCGGCGCCGAGCCCTTCGAGACGCGCACCCTCCCCAGCCGGCTGATCGCCGGAGCCTCCGTCGCCCACCTCGACCCGATCCCGGGCGCCTCCGTCGCCCACCTCGACCCGATCCCCGGCGGCTCCGTCGCCCACCTCGACCCGATCCCCGGCGGCTCCGTCGCCCACCTCGACCCCCTCACCTAGGAGCACCATGCTGACCACGACCCTCCTGCACCCCGAGATCCTGCACGCGCTCGCCCGCGCCGGCCACGGCTCCCGCATCCTCATCGCCGACGGCAACTACCCGGTCGGCACCACACTCGGTCGCAACTCCGCGCTCGTCCACCTCAACCTGCGCCCGGACACCCTCACCGTCGACGAGATCCTCGAGGCGCTGCTGACCGCGATCGTCGTCGAGGAGGCGACCGTGATGACCCCGGCCCCCGGCCTCGACGTGCCCGCGCAGGACGCCTTCCGCGCCACCCTCGACGGCGTCCCCTTCACCTCCGTCGAGCGCCACGCCTTCTACGCCGAGGCCCGCACCGACGACGTCGCCCTCACCATCGCCAGCGGCGACCGCCGCATCTACGCGAACCTCATCCTGACGATCGGCGTGCGCCCGGCCGACGCCTGACCGCGGGGCCGCCCGCCGTCCCCACCCACCCTCCCGGGCTGGTTCACCCACCCCCCACCCTCCAAAAGTTGCGGTACTCGCCACCGACTACCGCAACTTCCGAGGGTTGTGGCAGGCCGGCTGCCGGAAAGGCGCCCAGCCTCGAAAAGTTGTCGTAGTCGGCCTACGGATACGACAACTTCTGGACAGCGAACGCACCTACCCGACGCGCGCCCGCCCACTCTCCAAAAGTTGCGGTAGTCGCCACCGACTACCGCAACTTCTGAGGAATGGATCCGTCCCCAGCGCGAGCGGCACTCCCCACCCTCCAACAGTTGCGGTAGTCGAGCGCGACTACCGCAACTTTCGCGGAGTGGGCAAGACGGTTGGCGGGCAGTCGCCATGCCTCCGAAAGTTGTCGCCGTCGGCACGCCAGTACGACAACTTCTGGCTAGCGGTCCCACCCCGCCCGACGCGCACGCGCCCACCCTCCAGAAGTTGCGGGAGTCGCCGCCGACTACCGCAACTTCGGAGGAGTGGAGTCGGCGGAAGGCACGCGCCCGCCTCCCTCCAGAAGTTGTCGTAGTCGGCACGCCAGTACGACAACTTCTGGAGGCTCGATGCGCCGCGGGCGCGGGCGGCCCGTCCACCCTCCAGAAGTTGCGGTAGTCGGGCGCGACTACCGCAACTTGTGAGGAGTGGGGCGCACGCACGCAAGTGCCCGCCGCCTGAGAGGGCGCGAGGCGTTCTCCGAGCGGGCGTCCGTACTCTGTCCTCCGTGGATCTGGACACTCTCCTCAACATCGGCCTCGTCGTGCTGTTCGTGCTCATCGGCGGGGTGTTCGCCGGCACCGAGATGGCGATCGTCAGCCTCCGCGAGAGCCAGGTGCGCGCGATCGAGGCGGGCAGCGAGCGGGGCCGGCGCATCGCCGAGCTGGTGCGGAACCCGAACACCTTCCTCTCGGCCGTGCAGATCGGCGTGACCCTCGCGGGCTTCTTCTCCTCGGCGTACGGCGCCTCGACGATCGCGCCGGACCTCGTGCCGCCGCTCGAGTCGCTCGGCCTGTCGAACGGCGCGGCCTCGACGGTCGCGCTGATCCTGATGACCCTCGTCATCGCCTACCTCTCGCTCGTGCTCGGCGAGCTCGTCCCCAAGCGCCTCGCCATGCAGAAGTCGGTCGCCTTCACGAAGGTGCTCGCCCCGCCGCTCAACACGCTCGCGCGCCTCATGCGCCCGATCATCTGGCTGCTGTCGGTCTCCACCGACGCCGTCGTCCGTCTGCTCGGCGCTGATCCGCGCGAGAAGGGCGAGAGCGTCTCGGCGGACGAGGTGCGCGACATGATCTCGAGCAACACCGAGATCGCCGAGGACAGCCGGCAGCTGCTCGCCGACGTCTTCCGCGCCGACGACCGGCGGGTGGCCGAGGTGATGCGCCCGCGTCCGGACGTCGACTTCCTGCGCGGCGATCTGCCCGTCGCCGAGGGCTACGCGGAGGTGCTCGGCCGGCCGCACTCGCGCTACCCGGTCGTCGGCGAGAACCGCGACGACGTCCTGGGCTTCGTGCATGTGCGCGACCTGATGGCCGCGTTCCCGGAGGCGGGCCGCGACGGCACCGCGAGCAGCGTCGCCGACATCACGCGCCCGATCCTGGCGGTGCCCGGCACGACGAAGGTGCTCGCGGCCCTGAGCACCATGCGGCAGGACGGCCACCAGATCGCGGTCGTCATCGACGAGTACGGCGGGACCGACGGCATCATCACCCTCGAGGACCTGCTCGAGGAGCTCGTCGGCGAGATCTACGACGAGTACGACGGCGCGCGCCAGGAGGTCGACGCGAAGGCGGCCGAGCAGCTGCAGGACCTCGACGGCGGCATGATCCTCGAGGACCTGGAGGAGCTGCTCGGCATCGAGCTGCCCGAGGGACCCTACGAGACCGTCGGCGGCTACGTGCTCGACCGGATCGGCCGCGTCGCCGTGGTGGGCGACACCCTCGTCGTCGGCGACCACGTGCTCCGGGTCGCCGAGACCGACCGCTACCGGATCTCGCGGGTCACGCTGACGCCGCAGCCCGCGTCGGAGCCGGCCGCGGCGGTCGACGCCGACTGACCGTCGGCGCAACGGCCCGAGCGCTTCAACGCAACCGAGTCGGGGCAACCGCGTCAGGAAGGCCGCTTCAGGGCGGCCTCGTCAGGGAGGCCGCTCCCGGGCGAGAGCGTCAGCGCAACCGCGTCAGGGAGGCCGCTCCAGGGCGAGAGCGTCAGCGCAACCGCGTCAGCGCACCCGCGTCAGCGCAACCGCCTCACGGCAGCCGCGTCTCGACCCACCGCGGCGCCGGCAGCCCGGTCGCCCCCGGCCGCGCGAGCCACAGCCCGCCCGCGAACGGATGCGCGGCCCGCTCGTCCGCCGACAGGTCGCGCGACGCCGACGACACCACGGCGATGTCGAGAGCCTCGCCCGCGAACGCGATGCTCGAGGAGTGCGGCGCGTCGATCGCGATCCCCTCGCCCTCGAGTCGGCGGCCCTCGGAGTCGTAGACCCGCACGCCGCTCCCGCCCCAGACCGAGCACCACAGCCGGCCCTCGGAGTCGACGGTCATGCCGTCGATGAAGACGCCCTCCTCCGGCTCGAGGAAGGTCTCGCGCGGGCCGTTCACCCCGTCCAGGTACGGCCGGCGGTAGATCACGCCCGACTCCGTGTCGACCGAGTACATCACCGCGCCGTCGGGCGACCAGGCGAGTCCGTTCGAGAGCCGCAGGTCGTGGTCGAGGACGGTGACCGCTCCGTCGTGCTCGAGTCGCAGCAGCACGTCGTCGCCGACCGACTCGCCGAGCGTCAGCGACCCGACGACGAGCCGGCCCTGCGGGTCGATCGAGCCGTCGTTGAAGCGGTGCCCCTCGGGCAGCAGCTCGGAGCCGCGGGTGAGCGAGCCGTCGACCTCGAGGATCGCGAGACGGCGGGTGAGCGCGACGAGCATCCGGCCGTCGCCGAGCGGCAGCGCGCAGCCGACCTGCTCACCGACGTCCGTGCGGGTGATCGCCCCGAGCCCGTCCGCGGTGAGCGGCGCCGACAGCACCGCCCCCGCCTCGATGTCCACCCAGGTGAGCCGGCCGGTCTCCCCGTCCCAGACGGGCCCCTCACTCAAGACGTAGGCGGGCGTTCCAGCGGGTGTCGCATCGATCATCCCCCCACGCTACCCACCCCCTCGGCGCCCCGCCCGTCCCCCTCCGCGAGATGCCACTTGTGCACACGACACGCCGAGAAGGGCGTGCACAAGTGGCATCTCGCGGAAGGGGGCGGACGCGCACGTCGCCGGATACACCCGGCAGAGGCACGGTGGCAAGGGGTGCATAGCCCGGCGATGCTCGGGTCTATCGTCGTCTCGCCGTGTCCGGGACCGCGCGCATCAGCAGCGCAGCCGGGGCGACAGGAAGGCGCGAGCCATGTCGACCGACACCGAAGAGCGCGGCCCCGTCCGGAGCCTCGTCCCCGCCCGTATCGACCGGCTGCCGTGGACGCGGTTCCACTGGTCGATCGTCGTCGGCCTCGGCTTCTCCTGGGTGCTCGACGGCCTCGAGATCCAGATCGTCGCGAGCGCCGGCTTCGCGAAGGAGTTCGACCTCTCGGCCGCGCAGGTCGGCGTGCTCGGCACGGTTTACCTGGTCGGCCAGATCGTCGGCGCCCTGATCTTCGGGCGGCTGAGCGACCGGCTCGGGCGGCGGAAGCTCTTCATCCTGACGCTGGTGATCTACCTGGTCGCGAGCGGCCTCGCGGGCCTCGCGCCGAACTACCTCTTCCTCGCCGTCTTCCGCTTCTTCGCGGGGATGGGCATCGGCGGCGAGTACGCGGCGATCAACTCCGCCATCGACGAGCTGATCCCCTCGAAGTACCGCGGACGCGTCGACATCGCCATCAACGGCACCTACTGGGGCGGCGCGGCGCTCGGCTCCGCGGCGAACCTCTTCTTCCTCAATGACGAGCTCTTCGCCGAGAACGTCGGCTGGCGCCTGGGCTTCTTCCTCGGTCCGATCCTCGGACTCGCGATCATCTACCTCCGCCGGCACATCCCCGAGAGCCCGCGCTGGCTGATGACCCACGGCCGCGAGGAGGAGGCGGAGCGCACCGTCGACGAGATCGAGCGCCGCGTCGAGTCGGAGGGCGGGACGCTCGAGCCGGTCGACGACTCGCAGGCGATCACCGTGAAGGCGACCGAGAGCATCCCGTTCCGCACCATCGCGCGGGTGCTGATCCGGCAGTACCCGAAGCGGACCCTGGTCGGCGCGACGATGATGATCACCCAGTCGTTCCTCTACAACGCGATCTTCTTCACCTACGCGCTGGTGCTCGAGAACTTCTACGGCGTGGAGCAGAACGCCGTCTCGTACTTCTTCTTCCCGTTCGCGATCGGCAACCTCGTCGGGCCGCTGGTGCTCGGCCACCTCTTCGACGTCTGGGGCCGGCGGAAGATGATCTTCCTCACCTACGGCGTCTCCGGCGCGGTGCTCGCACTCTCGGCGCTGCTGTTCAGCATGGACGTGCTGACCGCGACGACCCAGACGATCCTCTGGTGCGTCTCGTTCTTCTTCGCCTCCGCCGGCGCCTCGAGCGCCTACCTCACGGTCAGCGAGATCTTCCCGCTGGAGCTGCGCAGCCAGGCGATCTCGTACTTCTTCACGCTCGGCCAGATCGCCGGCGCCGTCGCGCCCACCCTCTACGGCGTGCTGATCGGCGACGGCAGCGACCGCGGCCCGCTCACCGTCGGCTACTTCGTCGGCGCGGCCGTCATGATCCTCGGCGGCGTCGTCGCCCTGATCTTCGGGGTCGACGCCGAGCGCCGCAGCCTCGAGAGCATCACCGAGCCCCTCTCCACGGTCCGCGACTGACCGGCGCCTCCCGCGAGATGCCACTTGTGCACGCTTTTCACGGCGTGTCGCGTGCACAAGTGGCATCTCGCGGCGGGGAGGCGGTCAGCCGACGTGGACGCCCGGGCGGCGCTCGCGGCGGGGCTCGGCGCGGCGCAGGACCTCGCGGGTGACGGGGGCGACCTCGCCGGTGCCGGTGATGAGGAAGCGGAACATGTTGGAGAGCGGGCCGCCCTCGGTCCACTCGAAGTAGACGTCCGGGACGACGCCGGTCAGGGTGCGGATCTCGAGCAGCACCGTGGCGATCGTGTTCGGGATGTTGCCGCTCGTCACCGTGAGCACGCGGAAGCCGTGGCAGACGCGCCCCTGGACGATCAGGTCCTCCTCGAAGTCGGACGAGTCGGTGGTGTGCACCTCGAGGAAGAGGACCGGGCCGCGCATCGGCAGGTTGCTGTCGCGCTGCTCCTCGGCGAGCTTGTCGCGGTACTCGCGCTCGGAGCCGTCGTCGGGCTCGTTCGCGAGGACGCGGATCACGCCGTAGTCGTCGGCGTCCGTGGTGAGGAAGTCGAGCGCCTGCGCGTCGAAGGTCACCGAGGTCGCCCGCAGCTGGAACGAGCGCTGCACCCGCGAGATCAGCGACACGACGAGGATCCCGAGGATGAACAGGCTCGCGATCCGCACGCCGTCCGGGCGCTCGACCACGTTCACGACCGTCGTGTAGACGAAGACGAGCGCGATCACCGCGAAGCCGACCGCGCGCTTGCGCTGCTTCTTGCGCTTGGCCGACAGGAACACGGCGACGGAGGCGGAGGTGATCAGCACCAGCACCCCGGTCGCGTAGGCGCCGCCCTGGGCGTCGACGTCGGCCTGGAAGAGGATCGTGATCAGGAACGCGACGGCCGTGAAGACCAGCACCAGCGGGCGCACCGCGGCGGCCCACTGCGGCGCCATCCCGTAGCGCGGGAGGTAGCGCGGCACGATGTTGAGCAGCCCGGCCATCGCCGAGGCGCCCGCGAACCAGAGGATGCAGATCGTGCTGACGTCGTAGGCGGTGCCGAAGGCGTCGCCGAGGTACTCGTGCGCGAGGTAGGCGAGCGCGCGGCCGTTGGCCTGACCGCCCGGCTGGAACTCGGCCTGCGGGATCAGCAGGGTGGTCACGAAGCTCGAGGTGATCAGGAACGCCGACATCGTCACGGCGGCAGTGATCAGCAGCCGCTTCGCCCCGCGGATCCGCCCGAGCGGGGCCGCGTCGGTGTCGCTCGCGTCGCCGCGGATCTGCGGCATCACCGCCACTCCCGTCTCGAAGCCGGACAGCCCGAGCGCCAGCTTCGGGAACACGATCAGCGCGATGCCGACCATGATCAGCGGATTGCCGTGCTGCGTCGTCAGCGCCGACCACCAGTTCCCGATCACGACCGGGTTCTCGGCGACGTGCGCGATCGCGACGACGATGACGACGGCGTTGAGCAAGAGGAACACCGCGACCAGCACGACCGCGATCGAGATCGCCTCCTTGAAGCCGCGGAGGAAGACGATCGCGAGCAGCGCGACCAGGCCCAGCGTCAGCGGCACCTCCGCGCCGTGGAACCAGGCCGGCGCGAACGGGTTCTCGACCGCGTGCGCGGTGGCGTCGGCGGCCGACAGGGTGATCGTGATCATGAAGTCCGTCGCCGCGAAGCCGAGCAGCACCAGGACGAAGAGCTTGCCGCCCCACCAGGGCAGCAGCCGCTCCAGCATCGCGATCGAGCCCTCGCCGCGGAAGCTCTCGCGGGCGACGCGGCGGTAGACGGGCAGCGCGCCGAACAGGGTCAGCAGCACCAGGACGATGGTCGCCAGCGGCGAGACCAGGCCGGCGGCGAGCGCGGCGATCGCGGGCTGGTAGCCGAGCGTGGAGAAGTAGTCGACGCCGGTCAGGCACATCACCCGCCACCAGGAGTGCGTCTTCTCGGTGGTGGAGTGCGGCCCGGGGTGCGTGCCGGAGTCGTCGCGCAGCCCCTCGAGCAGCCACGCCTTCACTCCGCCGCGGCGCGCTGAGGAGAGCGCGGAGGAGGGAGGCGAGGGTTCGAGGGCATCGGCGTCGCCGCGGACGAGGGAGGAGGTCACTGGACGTGTCTACTCGCCCTGAACGGCTCCCGAGCCGGGAACGCCCGGATCCATACGGTTCCCTAACGGGCAGTTCCGGGAGCGGCCGGTCACGAGGCCGGCACGGCCGGTGCCGGTCAGCGCAGCGCGTACGTGAGCACCGCGTTGCCGGCGCTCGTGATCGCGGAGTCGCGCAGCTCCAGGCGCGTGAGCGGATCGGTCGGCTCGAACAGGCGACGGCCGGCTCCCGCGATCACCGGGTGCACCATCAGCGTCAGCTCGTCGAGGACCCCGGCGAACAGCAGCGAGCGCACGAGCGAGATGCTCGACATCACCGAGATGTCACCGCCGTCGCCCTCCTTCAGCCGGGTGAGGAAAGCGGGAACGTCGCCCTCGATGAGGGTCGCGTTCCAGCCGAGGTCGCCGGTCAGCGTGGACGAGGCGACGAACTTCTCCAGCGGGTTGATGAAGGCGCCGAACGGGTCGTCGGCCGGCGCGCTCGGCCAGTACTGCGACCACTCCCGGAACCCGGTGCTCCCGAGCACGGCGGTGTCGACGGCGCCGATCATGCGGCCCATCAGCTCGCCGAGCTCCGCATCGAAGCTGTCGAACTGGAACAGGTTCGGCGACTCGACGACCCCGTCGAGCGACGAGAAGAGTCCTGCGGTGAGTCTGCGCATGCGCGCCTCCGGATGTCCTCGGCCGCGGCGACGTCCACGGCCGTGCACAGCATCCCGCGTGCGCGTGCGGCGGGCAAGAGGCCGGTCGCCGTCGGGACCGGTGCACAGATGAGGCTGGACGGCCGGATCAGCCCGAGAAGGGGCGATCGCGGCCGTCCAGCCTCAGTCGTGCACGGGGCGGAGGACTACTCCTCGACGACGATCGTCGTGATGACCGGGTTGCGGCGGTGACGGCGGGTCAGCCAGCGGCCGAGGGTGCGGGTGATCAGCTTCTCGATCGCGTCGCGGTCGGTCGGCTGGCCGGCGGCCTGGAGCACCGCGTCGTCGATCGCCTTGCTGGCGTTCTCCTTCCAGCTCGGCTCCTCGACGAAGCCGCGCGTGAAGAACTCGACCGGCTCGCCGAGCGTGCCGCGGTCGAGATCGACGATGGCGAGCACCGTGATGGTGCCCTCCTCGGCGAGGACGCGGCGGTCGATCATGGCGTCCTCGGTCGCGACGCCGATCGTGGTGCCGTCGACGAAGACGAGGTCGGCCGGGATGCGGCCGCTCATCCGCGAGCGCCCCTTGACGAGGTCGATCGAGACGCCGTCCTCGACGACGAAGACGTTCTTCTCGTCGATGCCGGTGCGGGTCGCGATCGCGGCGTTCGCCGTGAGGTGGCGCCACTCGCCGTGCACGGGCAGGACCGCGGTGGGCCGGAGGATGTTGTAGCAGTAGGCGAGCTCGCCGGCGCTGGCGTGGCCCGAGACGTGCACCTTGGCGTTGCCCTTGTGCACGACGGTCGCACCCCAGCGGGTGAAGGCGTTGATGATCCGGTAGATCGCGTTCTCGTTGCCGGGGATCAGCGAGCTGGCGAGCAGCACGGTGTCGCCGGGGCCGATGTCGATGATGTGGTCCTTGTTGGCCATCCGCGACAGGGCCGCCATCGGCTCGCCCTGCGAACCGGTGCAGATCATCACGATCTGGGTCGCGGGCAGCTTCTCGAGCACCTTCATGTCGACGACGAGGCCGGCCGGGATCTTGAGGTAGCCGAGCTCGGCGGCGATGCCCATGTTGCGGACCATCGAGCGGCCGACGAAGGCGACCTTGCGGCCGTGCTTCTGCGCGGCGTCGAGCACCTGCTGGATGCGGTGCACGTGGCTGGCGAAGCTCGAGACGACGATGCGGCGCGGGGCGGTGCGGAAGACCTGGTCGATCGCGGGGGCGAGGTCGCCCTCGGAGATCGCGAAGCCGGGGACGTCGGCGTTGGTGGAGTCGACCAGGAAGAGGTCGACGCCCTCGTCGCCGAGGCGCGCGAAGCCGGGGAGGTCGGTGGTGCGGCCGTCGAGCGGGAACTGGTCCATCTTGAAGTCGCCCGTGTGCAGCACGAGGCCGGCCTCGGTGCGGATGGCGACCGCGAGGCCGTCGGGGATGGAGTGGTTGACCGCGAGGAACTCGAGGTCGAAGACGCCGGCGTCGATCCGGTCGCCCTCCTTCACCGGGCGGGTGCGCGGGGTGATGCGGTGCTCGGTGAGCTTCGCGGTGATCAGCGCGAGGGTGAAGGTCGACGCGATGATCGGGATGTCGCCGCGCTCCTTGAGGAGGTACGGCACGCCGCCGATGTGGTCCTCGTGGCCGTGGGTGAGCACGATCGCCTCGATGTCCTTCAGGCGCGAGCGGATCGCGGCGAAGTCGGGGAGGATCACGTCGATGCCGGGCTGGTTCTCCTCGGGGAAGAGCACGCCGCAGTCGACGATGAGCAGCTTGCCCTTGTGCTCGAAGACGGTCATGTTGCGACCGATCTCGCCCAGGCCGCCGAGCGGCGTGATGCGCATGCCGCCCTTCTCCAGGGGCTTCGGGGCGGGGAGCTCGAGGTGGTGGCGGACGGGCTTGGCGGTTCTGGCGTTTCGCATGGGTGCTTTCCGGTGGGGGACGTGGCGTCGTGCTGGTGCGCGCGGCCCCCGCAGCGTGCGGAGCGCCTCGGCGCAGGTGGTCTGTGTGGTCGCAGGCGCCGGGTGGTTCCGGTGCTCTGCACGGCCTCGTCCGCGGTCACCCGGGTCGTGCTCCGCGCCGCATCGTGCGGCACCGGGAGCGGTGCGGGTGGGGGCGCGGGTCGCGGTGAGGAGGTGGATCCGGGAGTGATCGGATCGCTGCAGAGACCGCGGCGGCCGCGTCCAGCATGACAGCATCCGCGGCGAGTTGCCCGCCCTGCGCCGATTCCGCTCCGCGGGCGCACGACGAAGCCCCCTCGCCGTCGCCGGTCGAGGGGGCTCAGCACCTTCCGCGAGATGCCACTTGTGCACGCGACACGCCGTGAAAAGCGTGCACAAGTGGCATCTCGCGGGGGGGTCAGCGGAGGGAGTCGAGCACGGACTCCAGCTCGTCGACGGCGAAGTCGATCTCGTCGGCGGTGACGACGAGGGGCGGGGCGAGGCGGATCGTCGAGCCGTGGGTGTCCTTGGCCAGGACGCCGCGGGCCATCAGGGCCTCGCAGACCGCGCGGCCGGAGGCGAGGGCGGGGTCGATGTCGATGCCGGCCCAGAGTCCGGCGCCCCGGACGGCGACCACGCCGCGCCCGATCAGCGCGGTGAGGCGGGCGTGCAGCTGGGCGCCGCGCTCGCGGGCCAGCGCCTGGTACTCGCCGGTGGCGAGCAGCTCGACGACCGCGAGGCCGACCGCGGCGGCGAGCGGGTTGCCGCCGAAGGTCGAGCCGTGCTGGCCGGGCTGGAGGACGCCGAGCACGTCGGCGTTCGCGACGACCGCCGACACCGGCACGATGCCGCCGCCGAGCGCCTTGCCGAGCAGGTAGACGTCCGGGACGACGTCGACGAGGTCGCAGGCGAAGGTCGCGCCGGTGCGGCCGAGGCCGGACTGGATCTCGTCGGCGATGAAGAGGACGTTGTGACGCGCGGTGATCTCGCGCACGGCGGGGAGGTAGTCGGCCGGCGGCACGACGATGCCGGCCTCGCCCTGGATCGGCTCGATCAGCACGGCGACGGTGTCCTCGTCGATCGCGGCCTCGAGCGCCGCCGCGTCGCCGAACGGCACCGTGCGGAAGCCGGGCGTGAACGGGGCGAAGCCGTCGCGCGCCTCCGCGTCGTCGCTGAACGAGATGATCGTCGTGGTGCGGCCGTGGAAGTTGCCGGCCGCGACGATGATGTTCGCGCGTCCCGGCGCGACGCCCTTCACCCGGTAGCCCCAGGCGCGGGCGACCTTGATGCCGGACTCGACCGCCTCCGCGCCCGTGTTCATCGGCAGGACCATGTCCTTGCCGGCGAGCGCGGCGAGCGCCGTCACGAACGGGCCGAGCTTGTCGTTGTGGAAGGCGCGGCTGGTGAGGGTGACCCGGGAGAGCTGCGCGCGCGCCGCATCCAGCAGCACCGGGTGCGAGTGGCCGAAGTTGACGGCGGAGTACGCGGCGAGGCAGTCGAGGTAGCGGCGTCCCTCGACGTCGGTGATCCAGGCGCCCTCGCCGGTCGCGGCGACCACCGGCAGCGGGTGGTAGTTGTGCGCGGCGTGCGCCTCCTCCGCGGCGATCAGTTCGGCGGAACGGTCGGTCTCGGTGATGCTCATGTCGTGCCTCCTGAGGACGATCGACTCCTCAAGAGTCGTCGTACTCGAGTGCCGAGTACGACGACTTTTGGAGAGTGGGTGAGGGAGAAGGGAGTGCGGCTCAGCGCCGCAGCTCGAGGGTGCAGCACTTCACGCCGCCACCGCCGAGCAGCAGCTCGGACAGGTCGACGCCGATGGGGTTGTAGCCGCGCTCGCGCAGCTGGCGCTCGAAGCCGGCCGCGCGCGAGGCGATGACGACGTTGAGGCCGTCGGAGAAGGAGTTGAGCCCGAGGACGGACGCGTCCTCCTCCGAGACGAGGATCGCGTCGGGGTAGAGCTCGCGGAGGACGCGGTTGCCCTCCTCGCTGAACGCGCTCGGCAGGTAGGCGATGTTCGTGTCGTCGAGCACGGCGATCGCGGTGTCGAGGTGGTAGAACGACGGGTTCACCAGCTCGAGGGTGACGACCTCGCGGCCGAAGATCCGGGCGACCTCGGCGTGCGAGTCGGAGGCGGAGCGGAAGCCGGTGCCGGCGAGGATGCGCTCGCCGACGAGGAGGAAGTCGCCCTCGCCCTCGTTGACCTCCTCGGGCACGCGCACGTCGAAGCCGACGCCGCGGAACCAGTCCATGTAGGCGGGACCCTCGGGCTGGCGCTCGGGGTAGGTGAAGGAGGCGCCGTAGGCGATGCCGTCGATCACGAACCCGCCGTTCGCGGCGTAGACCATGTCGGGCAGGCCGGCCTCGGGGTCGATCAGCTGCACATCGAAGCCGAGCCCGACGTAGGTGTCGTACAGCGTCTGCCACTGGCGCACGGCGAGGGCGGTGTCGGTGGGGACCTGCGGGTCCATCCACGGGTTGATGCGGTAGACGACGGTGAAGTGCTCGGGGCGGCACATCAGGACCGTCTTGACGACGGGGGTACGGGTCGGGGCGGTGGCGAGCACGGCGGTGTCGGTCATTCGAGTCCTCCTGCGAAAGGATGCGGATGAGCGGACCGGGTCCAGTGGCTCCGTCCCCGCGGGGCGGGTGGAGCACGCTCGCAGCCAGTCTCGCACGCGCGGATCCTGCGATTTTCGCCAGGGCACGCACGGAATCGCTCACTTTCTCAGCCTCACGCGCAGGATCGCAGCAGGAGCCCCGGCCCGCTCGCGGAGGGGTGGATCGACGATCCGTGGCGGCCGGAGCGGCGGGACGATAGAACGGGAGTCCCGACGAGAGGCGGCTCCGTGATCGATCGCGACGGCCTGGCGACGTTCCTCCGACTCCGCCGCGAGGCGCTGCAGCCCGAGGACGTCGGGCTCACCCGCGGCCCGCGCCGCCGCACCGCGGGGCTGCGACGCGAGGAGGCCGCCGCGCTCAGCCACATGTCGACCGACTACTACGCCCGCCTCGAGCGCGGCACCGGGCCGCAGCCGTCGGAGCAGATGATCGCGTCGATCGCGCAGGGGCTGCACCTCTCGCTCGGCGAGCGCGACCACGTCTTCCGGCTCGCCGGTCACCGCCCGCCCGCCCGGGGCAGTGCCGGCGAGCACATCGGGCCGGGTCTGCTGCGCATCCTCGACCGGCTGCACGACACGCCCGCCGAGATCATCACCGAGCTGGGCGAGACGCTCCGGCAGACCCCGCTCGGCGCGGCGCTGCTGGGCGATGCGTCGCTCCGCACCGGGCTCGAGCGCAGCCTCGGCTACCGCTGGTTCACCGACCCCGCGGCGCGCGCGGCGTATCCGGAGGAGGACCGCGCCGTGCTCTCGCGGGTCTTCGTCGCGGGGCTGCGCGAGGTCGCGACCCTGCGCGGGCCCGGCTCGCGGGCGGCCGAGCTCGTCGACGTCGTCGCGGAGCGGAGCGAGGAGTTCCGGGCGCTGTGGGCCGAGCACCAGGTCGGGCTCCGGCCGCCGGCGACCAAGCGCTTCCTGCATCCGGCGGTGGGGCTGCTCGAGCTGGAGTGCCAGACGCTGCTCGATCCGGAGCAGTCGCACCGGCTCCTCGTCTACACGGCGGTGCCCGGGAGCGAGAGCGCGGGGAAGCTGGAGCTGCTCGCTGTGGTGGGCGCTCCGGTCTGAGCACCGTCGGGGCGGCACCGGTGGCTGGCGCAGCGGTGGACGGCGCATCGGTGGATCGACGGGCCCTGCCTCCGCTCGCCGCATCGGCCGAGCATGGGACGCACACCGACCAGCGACCGCCCACCGGCACCGAGGAGTCCCCATGACCCGCAGCATCCCGATCCCCGACCTGTCCGGACGGCTCGCCGTCGTCACCGGCGCGAGCGACGGCATCGGCCGCGTGATCGCCACCCGGCTCGCCGCGGCGGGCGCCGAGCTGATCCTGCCCGTGCGCTCGGCGGCGAAGGGCGAGGTGGCGGCGGAGGGGATCCGGCGCGAGGTCCCCGGCGCCGCGGTGAGCACGCGCCCGCTCGACCTCTCCTCCCTCCGCTCGGTCGGCGCGCTCACCGAGGGCCTGCGGGCCGAGGGCCGCCCGATCGACCTGCTCGTGAACAACGCCGGAGTGATGCAGCCGCCGCAGCGTCAAGTGACGGAGGACGGCTTCGAGCTGCAGTTCGGCACGAACCACCTGGGGCACTTCGCGCTGACGCTCGGCCTGCTGCCGCTGCTCGGGAGCGCGCGGGTCGTGCACCAGACGAGCATCGCGGCGCGCAGCGGCTCGATCGGCTGGGACGACCTCGACGGCGCCCGGGACTACGACGCGATGCGGGCCTACGTGCAGTCGAAGATCGCGGTCGGCCTCTTCGCCCGCGAGCTCGAGTCCCGGGGCAGGGCGGCCGGCTGGGGGCTGACGAGCACGCTCGCGCACCCCGGGATCTCGCCGACGAACCTGCTGGCGGCGCAGCCCGGCCTCGGCCGCGCGCAGCAGGTGCGGGGGCGCGGCCTGATCGTGCTGCTCGCGCGCCTGGGCATCGCCGGCACCGTCGAGAGCGCCGCGCAGCCCGCCCTGCTCGCGGCGACCGCCCCGGCCGGCGGCGGCTTCTACGGCCCGACCCGGCTGATCGGCGGACCCGCCGCGCGCCGCGACCCCTGGGCGCCGCTGCGCAGCGCCGACGACGCCCGCCGCCTCTGGGACGTCTCGGAGCAACTGACGGGCGTCCGCGCCCCGGCGTGACGGAGCGCGGATCCACTTGGAAGAGACGTCGCGAACATGCTGGTCGAGTAGCCCCGCAGGGGCGTATCGAGACCCGCCGTCACCAGCAGGGCAGGTCTGCAGACCCGGCTCCTGACGGTGGTGGATCTCGATACGCCCGCTGCGCGGGCTACTCGATCAGCAGGGGTTCCGCCAGCTCCCCGCCGATCCGCGCCGCGCCCCCGGATGGGGGTCTGCGGGGCGCCGCGGTAAGAGTTCTCGAGGCACCTCGGCAGCTAGCATTCAGGCACCGTGTCCGCCCGCGGTCCGCCGCGGATCCTCTCGAAAGATCTGCCGTGACTCCTCGCCGCCGTCGGCCGCTCGCTCCTCTCACCGCACTCGGCGTCTCCGCCGTGCTGCTCACCGGCCTCGCCGCCGGTCCGGCCCAGGCGCAGGAGGAGTCCGCCGTCGAGACGACCGCCCTCGCCTCGACCGCCGCCGACGAGGGCTTCGACCGCGCGCTGGCGAACGCGAAGACCCAGCGCGACGACGTCGCCGCCGACCCGGCCGCCGAGATCGTCCTCTCCGGCACGATCGCGCTCGAGGACACCGACGAGGCGCACCCGGCCCCGACCGGAGCCGCCTACCGCCTCCGCGTCGAGAACGGCGCGGGCACCGAGATCCGCACGATCGCCACCGAGGCCGCCTTCTCGCTCACCCTCCCCGGCGGCGAGGCCTATTACCTCCGCGCCTCGGTCGACGGCGACGACAGCTGGTACCCGACCTGGTTCGGCGACACCCCGATCGACGTCGAGGCGGACGGCGTCGGCGAGTCCCGCACCGACCTCGCGATCAGCCTCCCCCGCGCGACCGCCGCCTCCGGCACCGTCACCGCCGGCGCCGCGTCCGGCGTCTCGACGACCTCGTTCGTCGTGCAGCCCTACTGGTACGAGCGCGAGTCCAAGGCCTACTACCCGTTCGCCGAGGTCCGCACCTCCGGTCTCCCGGGCACGGCCGACGCCTGGACCACCGCGCAGAAGGCGCTGCCCGCCGGCGAGTGGGTCTTCCGCCTCGCCGAGCCGGGCTACCCGTCCTACGACGACCAGTACTTCTCGAACGCTCCCCGCCTGACCAAGGCGACGATCGTCTCCGTCCCCGCCGCCGGCCGCACCGGCGTCGACTTCACCCCGACGGCCTACGCGTCCGAGTTCGGGCGCTTCGACGGCAGCGACCGCATCGCGACCGCCATCGCCGTGACCCGCTCCTACTTCGGCGACGACCTCCCCGTCCTCTACATCGCGAGCGGTGAGAAGTGGGCGGACGCGCTCAGCGCCGGCCCCGCAGCCGCGACGCAGGACGGCGCCCTCCTCCTGACCAACCGCGACGACGTCCCCGCCGTCCTCGCCACCGAGATCACCCGCCTCTCGCCGAAGAGGATCGTCGTCGTCGGAGACGCGCTCTCGGTCTCCGACGCCGTCTACGACCGGCTCGCCACCTTCGCCCCGACCACCCGCGTCGCCGGCTCGGACCGCTACGACACCTCGCGGAAGATCGTCGAGGGCGCCTTCCCCACGGCCGGCTTCGGCACCGTCTTCCTCGCGACCGGTGGCAACTTCCCCGACGCCCTGTCGGTCGCGCCGATCGCCGGCCGCACCGACCAGCCGGTGCTGCTCGTCGACGGAGCGCTGCCCGGCCTCGACGCGCCGACCCGCGCCGCGATCGACCGCCTCGACGCCGGCCGCGGCCAGCTCATCGGCGGCACCGGCACGATCTCCAGCGGCATCGAGGCCGACCTCCGCGCCTCGGGCCTCACCGGCTCCGTGAACCGCATCGCGGGCACGGACCGGCACGACACCAGCCGCCTGCTCAACGCGGCCTACCCGCCCTCGCCGCTCGTCGACACCACCTTCCTCGCGTCGGCGACCGGCTTCGCGGACGCCCTCGCGGCCGGCCCCGCCGCCGCCTCGATCGGCGCCCCGCTCTACCTGAGCGAGCCGGACTGCGTCCCCGCCCTGACCCGCCGGGCGATGCAGGACCAGGACCTCGACCGGATCTTCCTGCTCGGCAGCGTGCGCACGCTCACCGCCGATGTGGCGTCGCTCCGCGGCTGCTGACCCGAGTCGGGCACGCACCTCTCAGAAGTGCCCCGGTCGAGGGACAGATCCTCCGGCCGGGGCCGTTAGCATTCGAACCATCGTGTCCGCCGCGGCCCGCCGCGCTCAACGGAAAGCCACACTGTGACTCCTCGACGCCGCCGTTCCTCAGCGCTCTCGCTCTCCCTCTCCTCGCTCGCGGTCGGCGCCCTCGCCGTCACGGGCCTCGTCGCGGGGCCCGCCTCCGCGGCGATGGCCGCCGACGGGGCGATCAGCGGCAGGGTCACGGTGCCCGCCGTCGCCGGCTCGCACCGCTTCGTGGTGCAGGCCTGGGACGTCGCCGACGACCCGACGGAGGCGGACCTCGTCGCCTCGACCGAGACGACCCTCGGCGCCGGCGCGACGTGGGACTACTCCCTCACCGGCCTCGAGAACGGCTCGTACGTCGTCCGCGTGGTCGAGAAGCCGACCGGCACCGGCGTCCCCACCGTCGGCGACCAGTTCTGGCAGCGCACCGACTGGGTCGGCGACTCGACGAAGGTCGCCGTCACCGGCGGCCCGGTCACGGCCGTCGACTTCTCCCCCGAGCCGTGGTCCTTCTCCTCCGCCCGCATCTCCGGCAGCGACCGCTACGGCACCTCCGTCGCGACCACGCAGTCGGTCGCGTCCGGCGTGCCCGTGCTCTACATCGCCAGCGGCGGCGGCTGGGCCGACGCGCTGAGCGCCGGTCCCGCGGCCGCGGTCCAGGGCGGCGCGCTGCTGCTGACCGACCCGGGCACGCTCTTCCCCGTCACGAGCGCCGAGATCACGCGGCTCGCCCCGAAGAAGGTCGTCGTCGTCGGCAGCGAGCTGACCGTCTCGGCGGCCGTCTTCCAGCAGATCGACGCGGTCGCCGGCACGGTCGTGCGGATCGGCGGCACCGACCGCTACGACACCTCGCGCAGGATCGTCGCCGACGCCTTCCCCGCCGGCTCCGCCGACGAGCTCTTCCTCGCCACCGGCGGCAACTTCCCGGACGCCCTCTCGGTCGCTCCCGTCGCCGGCCGCCTCGGCGAGCCCGTGCTCCTGGTCGACGGCGCGGAGCCCGCCCTCGACGCCGCCACCCGCACCGCGATCTCCCGCCTCGACCCCGCGACCGCCGTCGTGCTCGGCCAGCAGCCGTCGATCTCCGCCGGGATCCAGTCGGAGCTCACGACGACCGGCCTCGTCGACTCGGCGCCCCGCATCGGCGGCGAGAGCCGCTACGCGACCAGCCGCCTGGTCAACGAGGCGTACCCGCCCGCCGAGCTCACCGACACCACCTACCTCGCCTCGGGCGAGGTCTTCGCCGACGCTCTCTCCGGAGCGACGGCCGCCGCCATCAGCGGCTCCCCGGTCTCGCTGAGCCGGCCCACCTGCGTCCCTGCCGAGACGGTCGACTCGCTGAAGCGCCTGCACCTCGACTACGCGGTCGTCCTCGGCAGCGAGCTCACGCTCTCGGCCGCGGTCGGGCGCGTCGCGGCCTGCTGACCCGGTGACCTCCGCAGCGCAGAACCGCAGCCTCCTCCTCGGCATCGAGACGGGCGGCACCAAGGTCGTCGCGGCGATCGCCGACCGCGACGACCCCGAGCGGATCCTCGCCAAGACGACCCTGCCCACCCGCGGGCCGGCGGAGACGCTCGGCGACCTGGCCGCGTTCACCCGCGACCACGGCGTCGAGGGCACGGTCGGCGCGATCGGCGTCGCCTCGTTCGGCCCGCTCGACATCGACCCCGCCTCGCCCGGCTACGGCCGGCTCACCTCCACGCCCAAGCTCGGCTGGGAGGGCGCCGACGTGCTCGCGCCGCTCGCCGCCGCGGCACCCGGCGCGCGGACGGCGCTGGTGACGGACGTCAACGGCGCCGCCCTCGGCGAGGCGCGCTGGGGCGCCGGGCAGGGCGAGCCCGACTTCGTCTACCTGACCGTGGGCACGGGAGTCGGCGGCGGCATCATCGCCGGCGGCCACCTGCTCGCCGGCAGCGGCTGGCCCGAGGTGGCGCACCTGCTGCCCCGCCGGCACCCGGAGGACCGCTTCGAGGGCACCTGCCCGTTCCACGGCGACTGCCTCGAGGGGCTCGTCGCCGGTCCGGCGATCTCGGCGCGCTGGGGCGTGGACGGCTCGAGCCTCGGCCCGGAGGACGCGGCGGCGAACCTCCGCTTCAGCTCGTACTACCTGGCCCAGCTCGTGACGACGCTCGCCTATGTCGCGGGCGTCCGCCTCGCCATCGTCGGCGGCGGCGTCGCGAAGACGCCCGGCCTGCTCACCGCCACCGAGGCCGAGGTGGAGCGCCTGATGGGCGCCCCCGGGGCGAACGGCACCGGCGGGGGCCGCCTCCGCCTGCTCCCCCCGGCCCTCGGCGACGAGGCCGGCGTTCGAGGCGCCCTCTCCCTCGCGGAGTCCCTGCTCTGACGCCCCTCCCCTCCCCTCCGCGAGATGCCACTTATGAGCGCGACACGCCGACGCGGGCGCTCATAAGTGGCATCTCGCGGGAGGGGGAGGGACTACAGGGCGTCGAGCTCGCGGAGCGCGGCCCGGGCGCGGTCGAGCCGCGCCGGCTCGGGCTCGTCCCACCACTTCGGGCCGCGCTCGCCGAGGCCGTGCTTGGCCAGGCCGGTCCGCCGGCGGGCGGCGGCGACCGCGGCGTCGTCGCCGGCCTTCTTCGCCGTGCGGACGCCGGAGCGGCCGCGGCCGAGGTGCGACTTCAGCGCCTCGACGACGTCCTCGGGGAGACTCGGGTCGGTGCGGCGCCAGCGGCGGCCGTTCACGACCAGCCAGCGCCCGTCGGCGGTGGGCCCCTCGCTCGTCGGCCCGTCGCCGGGGGTCTCGTCCTCGCTCACGACGCGGCGTGCGCCAGCGCCGCGTAGGCCCGCTCGGGTCCGGTCATCGCGCTCAGCGCCGCCGACAGCTCGTCCAGCCGCACCCGCGCCGCGCCGTCGAGCGCGAGCATCCGCCGCACGGCGTCCGCCAGCTCGGGCACCGTCGCGCCGTTCGGATCGAGCACCTCGGCCACCCCCGCGTCCTCGAGGGCCGCGGCCCCCGCGAACTGGTCCGTCGAGAACGGCAGCACCACGAGCGGCACCCCGGCCGTCATCGACTCCGTCACGCTGTTGTTGCCGCCGTGCGTGACCGCCAGCGCGGAGCGCCCGAGCAGCGTCACCTGCGGCAGGAAGCCGCGGACCAGCCAGCCGGCCGGCACCTCGCCGAGGGCCGACGCCTCGGTAGCCCCCGACGCGAGCGCGACGCGCACCGGCCGTCCGTCGACCGAGACCCCGGCCAGCGCCGCGACCACCCGGGCGAGCACGTCGTCGCGCACCGAGAGGAAGCTGCCGAAGCTCACGTAGACCACCGGGTCGTCCGAGGCGGCGAGCCACTCCTCCACCTCGGCGTCGCGCGGCTCGCCACGGACGGCCGAGCCGAGGAAGGCGTGCGGCGGCAGCTGCGCCGTCCGCGCCGCGTCGTGCAGCTCGCCGGGGTAGTTCAGCAGCAGCACGTCGCCGCTCTCGGCGAAAGCGTCGAGGCTGGGCGCCGCGGCCGGATCGAGCGCGATCAGCGCCGCGTTCCACTCCGCCGTGAAGGAGTCGCGGACCCGCTCGCAGAGCGCGCGCAGCCGCGCGAGGTCCTCGGCCGACGGCGCGAAGGCGTCGGGCCAGACGGGCGGGAAGCCGTAGACCTCGCCCGGCACGGTCAGCGCGCTCGGGTGCCCGAGCACGACGTCGCCGTAGGGAACGCCGAGCGCACGCAGGGCGACCCGCGCGGTGAAGGCGAGGTGGTCGACGACGATCGCGTCGGGCCGCACCTCGTCGAGGATCTCGCGGAGCCGAGCGGAGACGCCCGCCGGATCCCAGAGCAGGTCGGTCAGCCGCTCGCCGGCCTGGTACTCGAGGGTCGGCACCATCCCTCGGCGGGTCGCGTCGAAGAAGCCGCGGAGCGAGTCGCCCTCGTCCGGCGCCTGCTCCTCCGCGCGGATCGTCCCGGGGTTCGAGCCCCGGCCGAGCCGCAGCGGGACGTGCTCGAAGCCGAAGCCGTCGACGATCGAGCGGGTCGCGTCGCCGGTCGCCACCACGACGCGCTCGCCGGCCGCACGCCAGGCGGTGCCGAGGGTCGCGAGCGGCAGCAGGTGCGACGCGTAGTCGGGGCTGACGATCAGCAGGCTCACGACGCGCCCAGCACCAGGTCGCAGCGCAGCGGCCACTCCTGGTCGGCCGTCGCCCGGACGTAGACGCCCGAGAGCGCGCTCGCCATCGCCTCGATCGTGTAGCGCTCGAGCACCATCGTCCGGCCGCGGTCCGCGGAGAACTCGGCGAGCGGACCCGCGGCGAGATCGAGCGCGAGGCACGCGGCCACGGCCAGCGCCTCGTGGTCGGTGGTGTCCACCAGGAAGCCGGTCACACCCTCCTCCACGTAGGTCGCGGGGCCGCCGGTGGCCGGCGCGACGACGGGCAGGCCCGCGGCGAGCGCCTCGAGCAGCGCGATGCCGAACTCCTCCTTGACGCTCGCGCAGACGTAGGCGCCGCCGGCCGCGGCGAACCCGGGGCGGCCGTGGCGGACGGCGCCGAGCCACCGCGCCACCGTGCCGTTGGGGCGGTGACCGGCGAGCAGCAGGCCGTCCGCGGCGACGGTGCGGATGCGGTCGAGCTGCTCCGTCTCGTCGGGGGTCGGCGCGTCGAGGTCGCCGCCGACGAGGAGGAGGTTCGCCCGGTCGCGCAGCGGTGAGCCGGCCCACGCCTCGGCGAGCGTCGCCATCCCCTTCACCCGGTGCAGGCGGCCGACGCTGAGCAGCAGCGGCAGCCCGCGGCGCTCGGCCGGCAGCTCCGCCAGCAGCGCGTCGAGCGCCGAGAGGTCGTCGCCGGCGTCGAGGGCGACGTCCTCGCCCGCCGCGGCGGCCCGCGCCGCCTGCTCGCCGCGCTCGACGAGGCGGACGTCGATCCCCTCCGGCACGATCGAGTGCCGCTCGGGGTGCGCGGTGATGTCGATCCCGAGCATGTCGCGCATCGTCTCAGCGAGCTCGGCGCGCGGGAAGAGCACGGTGTGCGCGGCGTCGGCGGCGAGCCGCTGCACGAGGCGCACCCGGAACCAGAAGTGCTCGACGGCGTCGCGGTCGCCGAAGTCGGCGCGCGAGAGGGCGCCGCTCGCGTCGAGCCCGGCGATCAGGGCGTGCGGGTCGGGCGCGACGGTGAAGACGACGGGGATCTCGAGCTCGCGGGCGACCGCGGCCGCCGCGAGCGAGCCGACGTCGGCCATCCGCAGGTGCAGGACGTCGACGCGGCCGGCGGCGCGGAGGATGCGGCGGATGCCGCGCTCGGCGGCGGTGCGGCGCGGCCAGGCCTGCGGCATCGGCACGGCGGCGCCGACGAACGGCACCGGGGCGAAGCCGTGGCCCGCGGCGGGCAGATCGGCCAGCGCGCGCTCCGCCTCGGCCCAGGTGCCGCGGGAGAGGGTGAGCACGCGGTCGATGCCCTCCTCCTCGGTCAGCGCGTCGCCGAGGCGGACCAGGAGGGTCGCGATGCCGCCGTTGTCACCGGCGCCGACGCGGGTGAGGGTGCCGTCGATGTCGGCGTGCACGAAGAGCTGCGCGACGGTGGGGCCGGCGTCGGCGACCGGCGCGATGGCGCGGTCGGCGAGGGCGACGCGCGCGACCGGGCCGAGCGGCTCCGGCATCTCGCCGAGGCGGGCGAGCATCAGCGCGGCGTCGTCGGACGGCCGCTCGCCGAGCGCGTCGGCGGCCGCGGCGCGCGCCTCGAACACCTCGCCCTCGTCGGCGGCGACGTGCAGGAGGGTCCGCTCGGCGATCGCGCCGGGGACCAGCCCCATCGTCTCGACGTAGCGGGCGCGGACGTCGCGGTCGCGCTCGCCGATCAGCGCGCCCTCGAGCGCGAGGGCGACGAGGTCGGGGGTGGAGGAGGCCCAGAGCAGGAGGGTGCGCTGGGCGAGCATGCCCGCGAAGCCGCCGTCGCGGAGCATCCGCAGAAGCGGTCCGACGGCGGCCGGTCGCGGCAGGCGTCCGCCGAACGCCCAGGCGGCGTGCTCGCGGAGGAAGGCGCGCTCGTCGGCGAGCAGCCGCAGCAGCGCGAGGTCGGCCTCCTCGTCGAAGACCTGGGCGAGCGAGTGCACGGCCGCGATGGCGGTGAGCTGATCGCTCGGATCGAGGGCCGCGCGGGTGAGCAGGCGCACCGCGCGTCCGCCCCCGTCGCTCACGGCGGCGATGGTCAGGGCGTCGGCCGCCCGGATCGCCTCCAGGAGGGTGGGCGCTGCGCGCACGGCGTCGAGAACGGTCTGCGTGGCCACGGGATCACCTGGTCTGGTCGGAGCGGAGGAGGGCGCGTCACAGGACGGCCCCCACGAGCATGCCGCGCACCACGCTGGGAAATCACTACTTGCGCCCGAACTCCCCCCGCGCTAGCTCCGCCTGTCAAGGGGGTACCACCCGCGACTTCGCTTTCCGCGAGATGCCACTTGTGTACGCGACACGCCGTGAAAAGCGTGCACAAGTGGCATCTCGCGGAGGGGGATCAGGGCGCGAGCCACTCCAGCAGTTGCGGGAGCGGCCAGGTCGTCACGATGCGGGCGGGCGGGACGCCGAGGCGCTCGGCGCGCTCGGCGCCGTAGTCGAGCAGGCCGAGCTGGCCGGGGGCGTGCGCGTCGCTGTCGATCGAGAAGAGGCAGCCGGCCTCGAGGGCCAGGGCGATCAGCTCGTCCGGCGGGTCCTCCCGCTCGGGGCGGGAGTTGATCTCGACGGCGGTCCCGTGCTCGGCGCAGGCCCGGAAGACGGCGCCGGCGTCGAAGGTCGACGGCGGCCGGGTGCCGCGCTCCCCCGTGACGAGCCGCCCGGTGACGTGCCCGAGGACGTTCGTCCGCGGATGCGAGGCCGCCGCGACCAGCCGCGCCGTCATCTCCCGGCTCGGCATCCGCAGCTTCGAGTGCGCGCTCGCGACGACCACGTCGAGCCGCGCGAGCATCTCCTCCGACTGGTCGAGCGCGCCGTCCTCCAGCACGTCGACCTCGATCCCGCTCAGGAGCCGCAGCGACCCGGTGTCGAGACCGGCCAGGTGCTCCAGCTGCTCGGCGAGCCGCTCGGCGCTCAGCCCGTGCGCGACCCGCAGCCGCGGCGAATGATCCGTCAGCGCGAGGTACTCGTGGCCGAGCGCCCGGGCCGCATCCGCCATCGCGGCGATCGGCGTCGCTCCGTCCGACCACTCGCTGTGGCTGTGCAGGTCGCCGCGGAGCAGGCTCCGCAGCGCACTCTCGGGCAGGGACGCGGTCCCGCGCAGCTCGGCGAGGTAGTCCGGCACCCGCCCCTCGAGCGCCTGGCGGATCACGGTGAAGGTGGTGTCGCCGATCCCCGGCGCCGCGCGGACCAGCGCGAGGTCGGTCCGCGCCCCCTCGTCCATGCCCTCGAGCACGGCGAGCGCCTTCCGGAACGCCTTGGCGCGGTACTTCGACGCCCGCTCCTGCTCGAGCAGGGCGGCGATCTCCTGCAGTGCCGCGAGCGGATCCATGCCCCCGGTCTAGCAGACGCGGAGCGTCGCCTGAGTGATCGCCGAGCCCTCTTGCCCGCGGCTCGATACGCGATATATCGTGACTTTCATCGACTCGCGTTATATCGCGAGTCGTCCCCGCATCACCAGCAGCAGGATCGCCCCACGAGGGCGCAGGAGGAGGAGCACCATGTCGCTCGAGAAATGGCTCGTGCAGGCGGGCGAATCGAAGGTCATCGACCTCGACGTCGTCCGCTCGATCAAGATCGCCCTGGTCGGCGGTCAGATCGATGTCATCGGGCACGACGAGCCCACCGCCCGCGTCGAGGTGCACAGCGTCTCCGGCCGTCCGCTCAAGGTCTCGATGGACGGCGACCGCCTCGAGGTCGACCACATCCAGCTCCGCTGGGACACCGTCGTCGACGTCGCCAAGGGCCTCGGCCGCAAGGGCGACCGCGCCGACGTCAGCCTGCTCGTCCCCCGCGGCGTCGCGCTGAAGTTCGACACCGTCTCGGCGGACGGACTCGTCTCCGGCCTGCACTCGGACGCCCGCGTCTCCACGGTCGGCGGCGACATCGTCATCGACGGCCTGCGCGGCGACATCGAGGCGAACACCGTCCACGGCGAGCTCTCGGTGCGCAACCACACCGGCCGCGTCACCGCGCACACCGTCTCCGGCGACGTCACCACCGCCGGCGCGCTCACCCGCTTCTCCGTCGACGGCGTCTCGGGCAGCGTCTTCGTCGACGCCGAGGACGCGCCGGACGAGATCCAGTGCAACACCGTCAGCGGCGACCTCACGATCCGCATCGACGAGGGCCTCGGCGCCCGGTACCGGATCAACACCGCCACCGGCACGCTGCAGCTCGACGGCGAGGTGGTCAAGGGCACCTTCGGCCGCGGCTACACCGCCACCACCGGCTCGCTCGACTCCAAGTGGGTCGACGTCACCGCCAATTCGGTGACCGGCGCCGTCACCGTCGTCCGCCGCTCCCCCGCCGCGCCCACCGCGCAGCGCCTCACCGACGCGAGCGCGCTGTGAGCCCCGTCTTCGCGCACGGACGCCTGCGCCTCTACCTGCTCAACCTCCTCGCGGAGTCGCCCAAGCACGGCTACGAGCTGATCCAGGCGCTCAGCGAGCGCTTCGGCGGCACCTACGCCCCGAGCGCCGGCACGGTCTACCCGCGCCTGGCGAAGCTCGAGGAGGAGGGCCTGGTCACCAAGGAGGCCGACGGCCGGAAGACCGTCTACTCGATCACCGACGCCGGCCGCGCCGAACTGGCGAACCGCGCGACCGACCTCGGCGACATCGAGGAGGAGCTGACCGACTCCGTCCGCCGCCTGGCCGACGAGGTGCGGCTCGGCGTCGCGGAGGCGATGAAGAGCCTGCGCGCGGATCTCGCGAGCGCGGCCCGCGACTCGCGTCCGTCCCGCGGCGGGCCGGAGCACTCGGCGGAGACGCCCGCCCCGGAGTCGACGCCGTCGTCGGGCGCGACCACCGGCGAGCGCCCGCAGGACGCCCCGCCCACCGAGGCCACGGCGGCCGACGCCGCGGTCGACGCGCGCACCGCCTCCCGGCTCGCCCTGCGCGACGCCGAGGTGCTGCTCACCGAGTTCCGCGACGAGCTGCGCGCCGAGCTGCGCACGGCCGCCGCGCACGGCTCCGTGAGCGCTGCGAGCACGGACGCCCTGCGCAGCGCGCTCGACCAGGCGCGCGCGGCAGTCCGCTCCACGCTGGGCTGACGCCCGCCGCACCACCGCACCACCGCTGACGGCGGGGATCCCCTCGGGGGTCCCCGCCGTTCGGCTGTCCGCCCGCACACCTCCGCACAACGAAGGCTCCTCGCCGGATTCCGCCGATGACCGCGCCGATCACCCTCCCCGGACTTGGTGAGCCGGGCCGGAGCTGACCACTCGCCCCTTGCGCTCCGCCGCTCCAGGACTATATTTCCTATAGGATCTTTTGTGCGACCAACGCCGGTCGCATCGAGCGCAATGGAGCACTGATGAGCGAGAGCACACCCGCGCGGACCGTCCAGGGGGCGCCGAACCTCCAGGGGGCGCAGTCCTGGGACGGCGTCGACTGGAACCCCGACAGCTGGACCGCCGAGACCTGGCCGATCGCCACCTGCCTGCACGGCATCCCGCCCGTCGGCCGGGACGGCGTCGCCCTGCACGACGCGGCCCCCGAGGTCTGGGACGACATGTTCGCCCAGGTCGAGCAGGTCGGCTTCACCCTCGCCGAACTGGCCGACAGCCACGTCCGCCCCGCCGACCTCGAGCCGTCGCGCCGCGACGAGTTCCTCAGCATCGCGAAGTCGCACGGCATCGGCATCCCCTCGGTGCACCTGCAGCGCCAGAGCGTCATCATGCCCGGGCACGAGGAGAAGAACCTCGCCTACGCGCACCGCACCATCGACGCGGCCGCCGAGTGGGGCATGCAGGTCTTCTCGACCGGTCTGCACCAGCCGTTCAGCGCCGCGCAGAAGCGCGCGCTCTGGTTCTGGACCGCCGAGGGCCCCAAGGACCCCGACGACGCCGACGTCTGGAACGCGGCCGTCAGCCGCATCCGTGAGCTCGGGAAGCACGCCGCCGACGTGGGCCTCCCGCTCGCGCTCGAGCTCTACGAGGACACCTACCTCGGCACCGCCGACAGCGCCGTCCGCTTCGTCGAAGAGGTGGGCCTGGACAACGTCGGCCTCAACCCCGACGTCGCGAACCTCATCCGCCTGCACCGCCCGGTCGAGGACTGGCGCGAGCTGTTCGCGAAGACGCTCCCCTACGCCAACTACATGCACGTGAAGAACTACACCCGCGACGAGTCGGCCGACGGCTCCTGGGCCACCTCGGTCCCCTCGACCATGGAGGCCGGTCTCATCAACTACCGCCAGGTCCTGCGCGACGCGATCGAGGGCGGCTTCCGCGGCATCCTCCTCGCCGAGCACTACGGCGGCGACAGCCTCGGCATGTGCTCGACCAACCAGACCTACATCCGCTCGCTGCTGCCCCGCGCGGCCCGGGCCTCGCAGTAAGGAACAGCAGACATGACAACACGCACCATCGCCGTCGTCGGCTCCGGCTACATGGGCGGAGGGATGGCCCAGGTCCTCGCGCTCTCCGGCGCCACCGTCGTCATCGCCGACATCTCCGAGGAGATCGCCCGCAGCAACTACGAGCGCCTGCTCACCGAGACCGCGCAGTTCGTCGCCGACGGCCTCTTCCCCGAGGACGCGGTCGAGCGCATCCGGCAGAACCTCTCCCCCGCCGCCTCGATCGAGGACGCCGTCGCGACCGCCGACTTCATCGAGGAGGCCGTGCCCGAGAAGATCGAGATCAAGCACGCGACCCTGCGCCGGATCAGCGCCGCCGCGCGCCCCGACGCCGTGATCGGCTCGAACACCTCGACCATCCTGATCGGCTCGCTGGCCGAGGCCGTGACGAACCCCGAGCGCTTCCTCGGCGTGCACTTCTCCAACCCGGCGCCGTTCATCCCCGGCGTCGAGCTGATCCCGCACGAGGGCACCGCCGAGAGCGCGATCGCGCTGGCCGAGGAGATCGTCGCCGCGACCGGCAAGGAGACCGCGCGGGTCAAGGACTCCACCGGCTTCGTGCTGAACCGCCTGCAGTACGCGCTCTTCCACGAGGCGACGCAGATCGTGGAGGAGGGCATCGCCACCCCCGAGGACATCGACACGATCGTCCGCACCACCTTCGGCTTCCGCCTCCCCGTCTTCGGCCCGTTCGCGATCGCCGACATGGCCGGACTCGACGTCTACGCTTTCTGCTACGCCTCGCTGCAGACCCGGTGGCCCGAGCGCTTCGCCACCCCGGAGTCGCTGGCCGCACTGGTCGACGCCGGCAAGTTCGGCACCAAGTCCGGCGCCGGCTACCTCGACGTGCCCGCCGAGCGCACCGCCGAGCTGATCGCGTACCGCAACCGCGCCTACGTCGCCATCAAGAAGCTGATGGACGAGCTCGGCCCCGCGCCGATCGCCTGACGCGCCGACCGAGAAGGAGCACCCTCATGACCGCATTCCCCGAGTCCCGGACCGTCGTCCTCACCGGCGCCGCGTCCCCGCGCGGCATCGGCCGCTACTCCGCCCACCACCTCGCCGAGCTCGGCTGGAACGTCGGGATCATCGACCTCCACGCCGAGGCCGCGCAGGAGGTGGCCGCCGAGATCGCCGAGCAGCACGGCGTCCAGGCCGCCGGAGCCGGCGCGAACGTCGCCGACGACGCGCAGGTCCGCGCCGCCTTCGACGCGCTCGAGGCCGCCCTGCCGCCCGTCGTGGCGCTGGTCAACCTGGCCGGGATCGCCTCCCCCGTCTCCTACCTCGAGGTCACCCCCGAGGAGTGGCAGCGGGTGATCGACGTAACCTCAACGGCGTGCACTTCAGCACCCGCCGCGCGGTGGAGTCGATGGTCACCCGCGGCGTCGGCCGCGTCGTCAGCCTCTCCTCCGTCTCCGCTCAGCGCGGCGGCGGCACCTTCAGCAAGACCGCCTACTCCGCGGCGAAGGCCGGCGTCATCGGCTTCACCCGCAGCGTCGCCCGCGAGCTCGGCGGCCAGGGGATCACCGTCAACGCGATCTCCCCCGGCCCGATCGACACCGACATCATGGGCGGCACCCTCACCGAGGAGCGCAAGACGGCCATGGCCGCCGACGGCGTGCTCCCGCGCATCGGCACGCCCCGCGACATCGCCGCGGCGATCGCGTACCTCATCAGCGAGGACGCCGGCTTCGTGACGGGTCAGACCCTGAACGTCGACGGCGGCCTCTACATGCACTGATCCCTTCCCGCCCCGACTCGAACGGACACCCCCATGAACAAGCTCACCGGAACCTGGTCGCTCGGCCGCTGGATCTTCCTCGGCGTCGGCGTGATCCTCGTCGCCGTCGGCATGGCGCAGATCCTGCCCGCGCTCGGCTCCTGACCCCTCCCACCCCTCACCGCATTCGGCCGACTCAAAGGAGAGCGCCTTGACCACCTCGTCCCCAGCCCTCGGATCCACCCGTGATCCCGCGCTGAAATCCGCCATCTCGAAGGCGTCCCGGCATCTGATGCCGATGCTCGTCATCCTCTACTTCGTCGCGTTCCTCGACCGCACCAACGTCGGCTTCGCCGAGGAGGCACTCTCGGTCGACCGCGGCATCTCGGACGGCGCGTTCGCACTCGGCGCCGGCATCTTCTTCATCGGCTACGCGATCTTCGAGATCCCGAGCAACCTGCTGCTCAAGCGCTTCGGCGCCCGGTTCTGGCTGGCCCGCATCGCGGTCACCTGGGGCATCGTCGCCGCGGCGTTCGCCTTCACCACCGGCGACACGATGTTCATCATCCTGCGCTTCCTGCTCGGCGTGACCGAGGCCGGCCTCTTCCCCGGCGTGATCATGTTCCTGTCGGAGTGGTTCCCCAACAAGGTGCGCGTGCAGATGTTCGCGATCTTCTATCTGGCGCAGCCGTTCTCGCAGATGCTCGGCGCCCCGCTCAGCGGCGGCCTGATCAGCGTCGGCAACCAGATCACGCCGTGGGAGGGCTGGCAGGTGATGTTCTTCACCGAGGGCGTGCTCGCGGTGCTCGCCGGCATAGCCGCGCTGAAGTTCCTGACGAACCATCCGCAGAAGGCGAAGTGGCTGACGCAGGGCGAGAAGGACTCCTTGACGGCGGCGATGGAGCGCGAGGACACCGTGCGCCAGGCCGACGGCCCGACCGGCATCTGGAAGGCGATGGCCAGCTGGAAGGTCTGGTACTTCACGATCATCTACTTCTGCCTGCAGATCGCGGTCTACGGCACCACCTTCTACCTCCCGCAGCAGGTCGCGAACCTGATCGGGCAGGACGTCGGCTTCCAGGTCGGCCTCGTCTCGGCCATCCCGTGGCTGGTGGGCCTGTTCGCCTGCTACTACGTGGGCCAGCACGCGAACACGATCCGCCGCCGCCGCTCCTGGGGCGCGATGTTCTACATCTTCACCGGCCTGTCGATCTTCGGCTCGGCCTGGGCCGGATCGGCCGGACAGCCGATCCTCGGCCTGCTGTTCATCACCCTCGCGGTGGCGAGCTTCCTCTCGGTCGGACCGATCACCTGGGCCTACCCGACCGCGTTCCTCACCGGAGCGGCGGCCGCGGCCGGCATCGGCCTGATCAACTCGCTCGGCAACCTGGGCGGCTTCGTCGCCCCGCTGATGCGCAACGGCTTCAACGAGGCCGTCCCCACCGAGAGTGGCGTGTGGGGAGTCGTCTCCCTCGGCGTCTTCGCCTTCCTCGCCGCCGCCATGATGTTCTGCACCAAGTTCTTCCGCGGCTCCAAGGCGGACGAGCTGCTCGAGACCACGAGCGTCCAGGCGGGCCACTGACCCGCCGCCACCCCGTCGAACAGCCCGCGCCGTGCGCGGTCCCCCTGCTGATCGAGTAGCCCGCGCAGCGGGCGTATCGAGATCCACCGTTCTGCAGGACCTCGGGTCTCGATCCGCCGCTCTGCGGCTACTCGACCGGCATGAATGGGCTCACCGCCTGCAGATCGGACAGCCCGGCCGACGGCCGGTCCCCCTGCCGATCGAACAGCCCGCGCAATGCGCGGCCCCTGCTGATCGAGTAGCCCGCGCAGCGGGCGTATCGAGATCCACCGTTCTGCAGGACCTCGGGTCTCGATCCGCCGCTCTGCGGCTACTCGACCAGCATGAATAGGCTCACCGCCTGCAGATCGGACAGCCCGGCCGACGGCCGGTCCCCCTGCCGATCGAGCAGCCCGCGCCGCCGGAGTCTCAGCGGACGGAGTCGCGGCGCGAGCGCTCGCGCACCCGCTCGATGTGCACGCGCATCGCCGCCGCCGCCGCCTCCGGCCCGGCCGCGAACGCGTCGACGATCGCGCGGTGCTCCAGCACGGCGTCGTCCGCGTCGCTGACGCCGGTCTGCACGGTCTGCCGCATCCGGTGCACGCGCGTGGAGATCGCTTCGGACATGTCGATGAGGAACGGGTTGTGCGTGCCCTCGAAGATCAGGTGGTGGAAGTTCCAGTCCACCGCGAAGTACTCGCGCAGCAGCGCCACCGGCAACTCGCCCTCGGTCGAGGCCGCGCGCACGACAGCCGTCATCGCCTCGTGCGCGGCGAGCGCCTCCTGCAGCCGCGGCACCAGCGCCGCCTCGTGCGCCGACGCGAGCGCCGCCGCGCCGCTCTCGAGCACCAGCCGCGCGTCGAAGAGCGCGTCGAGCTGGTCGTCGGCGAGCGGCGGCGCCACCCGGTAGCCCTTGTTGGCCACCCGGGTGACGAGGCCGGTCCGCTCCAGCTGCACGAGCGCCTCGCGCACCGGGGTCGGCGAGACGCCGAGCTCGCGCGCCACCGCGTCGATCGACAGGCGCATGCCCGGCTCGATGTCCGGGCCGAGCAGCACGTCGAGCACGCGGTCGTAGACGTGGTCGCGCAGGCCCCGCCGCTCGATCGACTCCGCCCCAGTGAGGCGGAACACGGCGTCGGTCATCACAGCCTCGCGGATCGGTGCGGAAGGGGCGCGCCGCGGAGCGCCCACTGGAGGGCGCTCGGCACAGCGGTCGGCTCAGCTTACGCAGTCGCTCCCGAGCGCTCGTACGAAACGATCTCCTCCACCTTCGCGGCGGAGGCGCTCGACTCGTCGAAGACGTAGCCGAGCCACTCGCGCACGTTCCGCCGGGCGACCTCGATGCCGACGACGCGCTGCCCCACGCAGAGCACCTGCGCGTCGTTCGAGAGCACGCCGCGCTCCACCGAGAAGGAGTCGTGCGCCGTGACGGCGCGGATCCCCTCGACCTTGTTCGCCGCGATCGCGACACCCAGGCCGGTGCCGCAGATCAGCAGCGCCCGATCGGCCTCGCCGCGCGCGACCAGCTCGGCCGCCGCGATCGCGACGCTCGGGTAGGGCGTGTGCGACTCCGCATCGACCCCCACATCGACGACCGAGACCACCCGGTCGTCCGCCTCGAGATCCCGCTTCAGGATCTCCTTGTAGTCGTAGCCGGCGTCGTCCGATCCGACGACGATCCTCCAGGTGGTGCTCATGCGGTCTCTCCCTCGGTTGTGGACGGTGCAGTCGTGGACGGTGCGTTCGTGGACGGTGCGGTCGTGGTCGGTGCGGTGCCGGCCGCGGCACCGAGCTGCGGTGCGATCGCCTCGACGATCAGCGCGAACGAGATCGCGCCGGGGTCGGGCGTGCCGAGCGACTTCTCGCCGTGCGAGCGCGCGCGGCCGAGTCCGGGCATCAGATCGGAGGTGGCGTCGGCGGCTGAGCGAGCGGCCCCCGCGGCGGCACCCCACGCGTCCGCGAGCGCGTCCCCCGCGCCGGCCCGCTCGGCCAGCGTCTCGGCGAACGGCACGAGCGCGTCCACCATCGTCTTGTCGCCGACACTCGCCTTGCCGTAGCGCCGGACGGCGTCGGAGGCGGCGGTCACTCCCGCGCTCACCTCGCGCGCGCTCACGGCGCGGTCGTCGCCGAGCGCCTCGCCGACACTGCGGAGGATGACGCCCCACAGCGCGCCGGAGGTCCCGCCCGCACGGTCCGACCAGGCGTCGCCGGCCCGGGTGAGCAGCGTCTGCGCGCCCGCCCCCCGCTCGAGAACATCGGCCGCCTCCTGCGCGCCCGCCCGCGCCCCGCGCTGCATGCCGATGCCGTGGTCGCCGTCGCCCGCGATCGAGTCCAGCCGGCCGAGCTCGTCGGCGTTCGCGTCGATCACGTCGCGGATCGCCGCGATCGCATCGGACAGCCGTGCCGCCGCGGCGCGCGACTCCTCCGAGGCCTCGCCGACCTCGGCGGCGACCTCCTCGGCCTGCGTCGCGGTGACGGCCACGAGCGCGCCGCCGTCGACCGCCCCGGTGCGGAAGGCCGGCGTGTCGCTCGGCGCCGTCCACAGCGACTCGAGCTCCTCGTCGACCCAGAACAACGTCAGCGAGACGCCGGCCATGTCGAAGCTGGTGCAGAACTCGCCCACCTGCGGGTCGACGAGGGTGATCCCGCGCGCCTCGAGCAGATCGGCGATCGTGCTGAAGACGACGAACAGCTCCTCGCTCTTCACCGAGCCGAGCCCGTTCAGCACCGGGACGACCCGGGCGCCGTCGACGCTCACGCCCTCGGGGATCTCGGCGTCGGCGAGCAGGTGCGTCACGAACAGCTCGGCGAGCTCCGCAGCGCTCGGGATGTCGACCTCGTCGATCCCCGGCTCGCCGTGGATGCCCAGGCCGACCGCCATCCTGCCCTCGGGCACCGAGAACAGCGGCTCGTCGGCTCCGGGCAGCGTGCAGCCGGTGAAGGCGACGCCGAGCGAGCGGGTGCGCGCGTTGCCGAGCACGGCCACCCGCTCCACGTCGTCGATCGCATAGCCCGCGGCGGCGGCGGCCCCGGCCACCTTGAAGACGGTGAGGTCGCCGGCGATCCCGCGGCGCTTGTGCGCCTCCTCGGGCTTCGCGCTGAAGATGTCGTCGGTCACGGTGACGGTGCGGCAGTCGATGCCGTCGGCC
Organism: Rathayibacter sp. VKM Ac-2857; assembly: GCF_013205025.1. Classification (GTDB taxonomy): domain Bacteria; phylum Actinomycetota; class Actinomycetes; order Actinomycetales; family Microbacteriaceae; genus Rathayibacter. Next base: position 1,276,060 of record NZ_JABMLE010000002.1, read on the forward strand.
CGCACCGCGTCCTGCGCGGCGGTGAAGTGCAGCACGTCGCCGGCGTAGTTGCCGTAGCTGAGCAGCACGCCGCGGCCCTGCTCGCTCGCGCGGATCACCGACTCGACCTGGTGCGCCGAGGGCGAGGCGAAGAGGTTGCCCATCGCGGCACCGTGGGCGAGGCCGGGCCCGACCAGCCCGGCGAAGGCCGGGTAGTGCCCGGAGCCGCCGCCGATCACCACCGCGACCTCGGGCTCCTCGGAGCGCGTCGAGCGCGAGACGCCGCCGACCACCTTGCGGACCCATCGGCCGTTGGCGCGGACGAAGCCGTCGACCATGTCGTCGGCGAAGGCGGCGGGTTCGTTCCAGAGACGGGTCATGCTCGTCGGCTCCTCATCATCGAGTGCGCCGGCCCTCCGGCCGGACCCGTCGATCCTATAGGATTTTCACCGCTCACTCCAGGCGGCCGGGGCAGGTCGGCTACTGCCGCCCCACCGCCAGCGCCTCCTCCTCGACGTCGAGGAACGCCAGCGCACTGCGCACCGCCGGCTCCTGGTAGCGCCCCTCGGCGCGCGCCTTCAGCACCGCCTCGCGCTCCGCCGCGATCATCACGCGCCGCAGCCGGTTGTAGGAGTGGGTCAGCGGCTCCGCGCCCTCCGCCTCCGGCGGGTTCTCCAGCGCGTCCGCGAGGAACACCGCGTTCCGCCGCAGCCGGTCGAGCACCCGCTCCTCGACGCCGTCCTGCGGCTCCTGGTCGAGCCGCGCCAAACCGGCCGACTGCGCCTCGGCCAGCAGCATCTGCTTCTCCACGTGCTCCTGCTGCTCGTTCGGCGCCGGCAGCTTGAGCAGCCGGAGCACCCGCGGCAGCGCGAGCCCCTGCACCAGCGTGCTCGCCACCACCACGAACGCCAGGAACTGCAGGAACGCCCGCTGCGGGGTCTCCTCCGGCAGCAGGAACGCGGCGGCGAGCGTGACGACGCCGCGGATCCCGGCCACGGACACCCCGAGCGCGGTCGGCCAGGTCCAGCCGCGCTGCTGCAGCCGCCGCGGTCCGTGCCGGAAGAGCACGGTGGTCAGGCACATCCAGAGCACCCGGCTGCCGATCAGTGCCCCGAGCAGCGCCGCGCTGATGCCGATCCCCTGCCAGACGCCGATGTCGGAGTCGGCGGTCGCCCCGACGACAGAGGCCAGGCTCAGCCCGATGAAGAGGAAGACCGCGTTCTCGAGCAGGAACTGGATGGTGCGCCAGTTCAGCGACTCCGCGATCCGCGCCTGGGCCGACTGGATCACCGGCGCCCGGAAGCCGAGGAACAGCCCGGCGACCACGACCGCGAGCACGCCCGAGCCGTGCAGCAGCTGCGCCGGGATGAACGCGACGTACGGCGTCACCAGCGAGAGGCTCGTGTCGAGCACCGAGGAGGACACCTGCTTCCGCACGAACCCGAGGACGACCGCGATCAGGATCCCGACCCCCGCACCGACCACGACGGCCAGCACGAAGTCGAGCGCGATCCCGCCGGGCGTCACGGTGCTGACGATCGCGAGCAGCGAGGCGTTCAGCGCGACGAGCGCGGTCGCGTCGTTGAGCAGGCTCTCGCCCTCGAGCACCGTCATCATCCGCCGCGGGAGCCGCAGCCGCCCCGCGATCGCGGACACCGCCACGGCGTCGGTCGGCGCCACGATCGCCCCGAAGGCGAGGGCCGCGGCGATCGAGATCGCGGGCACCACCGCCCAGGCGACCGCGCCGACCACCAGCACCGTGAAGACCACGAGCCCGACCGAGAGCAGCAGGATGCTGTCGCCGCGGGCGCGGACGTCCAGCACGGACGTGCGGATCGCCGCGGCGTAGAGCAGCGGCGGCAGGATCCCGTAGAGGACGACGTCCGGCTCGACCACGACCTCGGGGATCCCGGGGATGAAGGAGACGAGCGCGCCGACGGCGACCAGCGCCACGGGGGCCGACCAGCCGGCCTTGCCCGAGAGCCCCGTCACCAGCACGGTGACGACCACGAACGAGACGATCCAGATGATGGCGACGACGGGTTCCTCCACGCGGCTCCCTTCCGAGAGGGAGCCTAGGCCCGAGGGCCGACGCTAGGCACCGGCCTCGTGGATGTCGCGCGCCTTGGTCACGCGCCCCGCGTCGACCGGGTTCATCCCGAGCACGATCTTGCCGCGGGAGTGCCGCTTCTCGAGGTCGTCGAACGCGTCCTGCACGAAGCCGTAGGGGTAGAAGCCCGAGACCAGCACCCGCAGCTTCTGGTCGCGGACCAGGCCGACCAGCTCGCCGAGGATCTCGGTGTCGCGCCGAGCGGTCTCGGCGTCGGGCCAGACGGCGCGCAGCTCGATCTCCTTGCGGTCGTCGCTGGAGTGGAAGCGGGCCGGCTCGATGCCGAGCTCGGCGGCCAGCGCCGCGTTGTCGCCGCCGAAGTTGTCGAGGAAGACGGTCACGCCGTTCGGCGCCGCGGCGCGGATGCGGTCGGCGATGCCGTCGCCGTAGACGATCGGCTTCACGCCGATCTGGCGGAGGTAGTCGAAGTTCCGCTCGCCGCAGGTGCCGAGCACGGTCGCGCCGCGCAGCTTGGCCAGCTGGATCTCCATGCTGCCCACGCCGCCCGCGGCCGCCGAGACGACCACGGTGTCGTCGGGTCCGATGTGGGTGGCCTCGATCGCGCGCCAGGCGGTGACGCCCGCGAGGAACAGCGCGCCGCCGACCTCCCAGCTCACCGAGGCGGGCTTGGCGACCAGGTTCTCCCGCGGGACGACGATGTGGGTGGCGTGCGAGCCGACCAGCGCGTGGCCGACGACGTCGCTGCGGAGCTTGAGGTCGCTCACGCCCTCGCCGAGGCCGACGACGATGCCGGAGAAGTCGGTGCCCTGGCGCATCGGGAAGGCGGCGGAGTGGTCGGAGTCGAACATCCCCTGCCGGATGAACGCCTCCATGTGGTTCACACCGGCGGCGAGCACCTCGACGAGGACCTCCCCCGGCCCGGGCTGAGGACGCGCGATGTCGGCGACCTCGAGCACGTCCACCCCGCCGAAGCGGGTGAACTGGACGGCACGGGCGGAGTCGGAGCGGAGACGGGACATGCGCTCATCATCCGCCTCCGGCGGCGCGAGGCCGTGGCCCCCGAAAGGGGACGTGCGAGTCCGGAGGGGCCGATCGGGCGGTCAGGCGGCGGTGTCGGGGTCCGTCGCGGGATCCGTGCCGGGGCAGTAGAGCTGGGTGCGCGGACCGCTGCGGTCGATCACGTGCTCCGACATCAGTCGGCCGCAGAGAGGGCAGGCGCGGCCGGCGGGCGCCTCGGGCTCGGGCTGGTCGTAGGGACCGAGCGGCGGCGGACCGAGCCAGGGGAAGAGCCGCGCGTTGAAGCGCTGGTAGAGGGATCGGCTGGGCTTCGGCATATGCTTAGTGTACTAATCATCAGTGCGCGATGGGAAAGAAGGGCTGATTCCGTGGAGACCGAGCCCGTGGACACCGATCCACTCGCCCTGCAGAACCAGGTCTGCTTCTCGCTCGCCGTGGCCGCCCGCACCGTCATCGGCCTCTACCGGCCCGTGCTCGAGCCGCTCGGCCTCACGCACCCGCAGTACCTGGTGATGCTCGCGCTCTGGGAGCGCGCCCCGCGCTCGCTCGCCGACCTCGGCGCGGCCCTGCACCTCGAGCCGGCCACCCTCAGCCCGCTGGTGAAGCGCCTCGAGGCGACCGGCTACGTCACGCGCGCCCGCAGCACCGAGGACGAGCGCCGCCTCGACGTCGCGCTGACCCCGTCCGGAGCCGCCCTCCGCGAGCGGGCGCTCCAGGTCCCCCCGCAGATCGTCGAGCGCCTCGACCTCCCCCTCGACGAGCTCGCCGCCGTCCGCGACGCCCTCACCCGCCTGATCGGCGCCGCCACCCACCCCTGACCCCCAGCGGCGGGCGCACCCACTCATGCTGGTCGAGTAGCCCCGGAGGGGCGTATCGAGACCCACCACCGTCAGCGGGGCGGGTCTGCAGACTCGCGTCCTGACGGAGGTGGATCTCGATACGCCCGCTCCGCGGGCTACTCGATCAGCATGGACGCGGCAATGCCGCGCGCCTCACACCCGCGGGAAGCCGTTCATGGCCCCGGTTTTCGCGCGTCGCCCCTTTCATGTTGGTCGAGTAGCCGCGCAGCGGCGTATCGAGACCCACCCACCGAACGGACGCCGGATCTCAGTACGCGCGCTCTGCGGGCTACTCGATCGGCATGGACGCCGCCCTTCGGCGACCGCACGAGCACGGGCACGCCTGCCGATCCATGCTGGTCGAGTAGCCGCGCAGCGGCGTATCGAGACCCACCCACCGCAGACACGGCGGATCTCGATACGCCCGCTCGGCGGGCTACTCGATCAGCACGCACGCTTCGGGAACGACGAAGGGGCCCCGCCGTCAGGCGGGACCCCTCCGTTCGGTTCTCAGGAACTCAGTTCGCGACGCGCAGCGTGATCGCCGAGCTGGTCGTCACGTTGCCGGCCTTGTCCTGGGCCTTGGCCGTCACCTGGTAGCTGGCGTTCGGGTAGGACTTGGAGTTGGCGGACAGCGTCCACGTCCCGTTCGACTGCAGCACGCCGTTGCCGAGCTTCGTGCCGCCGGCGTAGAACGCGACGGCCGTCACTCCGACGTTGTCGCTGGCCGAAGCCACGAGGCGGATCGAGCCGACGACCGTGGTGTTGGTCGAGGGCGAGGTGATGCTCACCGTCGGCTTCTGCGTGTCGGTCGCCGGAGGGGTGGTCGGCGTCGCGGTCGCCGTCGGGGTGGCCGTCGGCTTCGGCGTCGTGGTCGGCGTCGCCGTCGGAGTCGCGGTCGGCGTCGCCGTGGGCGTCGCGGTCGGCGTGGCGGTGGGCGTCGGGTCCGGCGTCGGAACGGTGCCGACGGGGATCGTGCTCACGGCGTAGCCGAAGTAGCGGCCGGAGACGGCGCGGGTCGGGTCGCCCTGGAAGGTGCGGCCGCGCTCGGTCGCCGCCTTCGCCTGGGCGATGACCTGGGCGCGGACCTGCGCCGGGCTCTTGCCCGCGCAGGATCCACCGGAGCTCATGCAGTCGAGGACGACACCGCTGGTGCCGGCGGCCGCCATGCTCGAGCCCGACTGGATGTAGGCGAAGCCGCCACCCTTCTTGGTGGTGTACGGGCACATGCCGGGGGCGGCGATGGTGTGCTTCTGGTCGGCGGCCGAGACGGCGAAGTTGCTGTTGGTCGAGACCGCGTCGTCCTTGGTCTGGACGCCGCAGGGCGCCGAGGCGAGCCCGCCGGGCTTGCCGTCGTAGTTGGCCATGTTGGTCACGGCGAGCACCTCGTCGTAGCCGGCGGGGATCCAGCCGGCGATGTCCTCGGAGGTGTTGCCCGCGGAGCCGACGGAGACGATGCCCTTGGCCTCGAGGTCGCAGATCGCCTGGTGGATCACGTCGCCGTTCGAGCGGCCGCAGTTGCCGTCGTCGGTGCCGTAGGTGGCGAGCGACATGTTGACGACCTTGATGTTGTACTTCGCCGCGTTCGCGGACACCCAGTCGAGGGCGCACATCAGGGTGCCGGTGTTGCCGCGGTTGTTCGCGTCGAGCGCGCGGACCGAGTAGATCGGAGCGCCGGGCGCGACGCCGACCGAGCCGGAGTCGTTGTCGTAGGCGGCCATGTAGCCCGAGACGCCGGTGCCGTGACCGTTGGCGTCGGCGGCGGTGCCCGAGCCGAAGCAGTTGATCTGCTCCTTCAGGTTGTAGTCGGGGTGCGCGCTGACGCCGGAGTCGATGACCGCGACGGCCGGACCGGTGTAGTTCGTCACTCCGTCGCCGGCGCGCACCGGGGCCTTGTCGGCCTCCGCGGTGAGCACGTGCGAGGGGGTGGTCTGCGCCTGACCGTCGACGACCTGGTCGGCGGGGGTGATGCCGAGGACCCGCGAGTCGGCCTCGAGGACCGCCTTCTGGCGCTCGGTGAGCGGGGCGGTGAAGCCCGCGACGCCGCCCTCGAACTGCACGTCGTCGGCGACGCCGAGCGCGCGGACGACCTGCTCCGAGATGGAGCTCGAGTCGACCGACACGAGGTAGTGGCCGGTGGTGGCGGCCTGGGCGGGAGCGGAGCCGGCGAGGGCGATGCCGGCGGTCACGGCGAGCGCGGTGGCCAGGCCGGCTGCGCGCCAGAGGCGCGAGCGGGCCGGCGGCGCGGCGGTGCGGGAAGAGGACACGGGTTCCGTCGATTCTGTCGGCGTCTCGGCCGACCTGTCGTGGTGCGGGCGGGTCGACGCAGGCACTCCGAGCGAGCGCCCGCGCCGCTGCAGCGGGGCTCGGGTCAGGGGCCGGGAGGCGGCGGAACGGTGCAGGCCCCTCCGAGCGTCGACAGGCGGAACCCGTCGGCTCCCCCCTTCGGAGTGACCTGTCTTCGACTTCAACAGACTTCCGGCGATTTCACAGCGTCGAGAGTGGCCCCAGTTCGAGGGTGATTTGACCCCCTGTCCCACAGATGGGGACCTGGTTGGAACCGCTTGCCCGACAACTGCGGAAATGCCCGGTCACAGCCCGGGTTCAGCGCTCTCGCGGCCGACGTCCGAGCGGCTTGACTGCCCCCGGCCACGGAGTAGTGTCATCGCTCGTGACACACGAGGGCCCCCCTTCGGGCGCGAAGGCGTCCTCCACCGGTGCGGACGACGCCGACGCGAACGAGCTCCGCACCGCGAAGCACTTCTTCATCGGCGAGCCCCTCTCGAGCGACAAGCTCGAGGGCCAGCTGCTGCAGAAGCGGCTCGCCCTCCCGATCTTCGCCAGCGACCCGCTCTCCTCCGTGGCCTACGCGCCGCAGGAGCTGCTGATGATCCTGCTGCTCGGCGGCCTCTCCTTCCTCACCTTCGCGCCCTGGGTCGCCGGCTGCGTCGTGGTGCTGCTGGTCGTCGTCGTCCTCAGCTACCGCCAGCTGATCAAGGCGTACCCGTCCGGCGGCGGCGACTACGAGGTCGCCCGCACCAACCTCGGCGAGACCGCGGGGCTGACGGTCGCCGCGGCCCTCCTGGTCGACTATGTGCTGACCGTCGCGGTCTCGGTCGCCTCCGGCGTCGACAACATCATCTCCGCGATCCCCGCGCTCGCCCCGCTCCGGGTCGAGCTCGCGATCCTCTTCGTGATCCTCCTGGCGGCCGTGAACCTCCGCGGCGTCTCGGAGTCGAGCAAGGCCTTCGCCGTCCCCACCTACCTCTTCGTCGCGAGCGTCTTCGTGATGGTCGTCGTCGGCCTCGGCCGCGCGGCGTTCGGCGACGCTCCCGTGGCGGAGTCGGCCGGCTTCACCGTGCAGGGCGAGCAGCTCACCCAGGCCGCGATCGTCCTCCTGCTGCTGCGCTCGTTCGCGAGCGGCTGCGCCGCGCTCACCGGGGTCGAGGCGATCTCGAACGGCGTGCCCGCCTTCCGCGTCCCGAAGGTCAAGAACGCGCAGCGCACGCTCGTCGCGATGGGCACGATCGCGATCGTCCTGTTCGTCGGCCTGACCGCCCTCGCGCTGCTCTCGAACGTGCACTACGCCGAGAACGCCTGCCATCTCGTGGGCTTCGCCGACTGCGCGACCACGCCGCAGCGCTCCGTGATCGCGCAGGTCGCGGCCGCCACCTTCGGCAACAACACGGTCCTCTTCTTCGTGATCCAGGCCGCCACCGCCGCCGTGCTGCTGCTCGCTGCCAACACCGCGTTCAACGGCTTCCCGCTGCTGGGCTCCGTCCTCGCCCGCGACGGCTACGCGCCGAAGTCGCTGAACACCCGCGGCGATCGCCTCATCTACTCCAACGGTGTCATCATCCTGGCGCTCGTCGCGGCGATCATCCTGCTCGTCTACCAGGCCTCGCTGACCAGCCTGGTGCAGCTCTACATCATCGGCGTCTTCGTCTCCTTCACCCTCGGGCAGTCCGGCATGGTGAAGCACTGGATCCGGATGATCAAGAACGGCGAGGGCTCGCGCACCGTCAAGACCAGCCTCGCGATCAACCTCTTCGGCGCCACGCTCACCTTCGCCGTGCTCGTCGTCGTCACGATCACGAAGTTCACCCACGGCGCCTGGCTCGTCTACCTGGTGATGCCGATCCTCGGCGTGCTGATGGCCGGCGTCTACCGCTACTACCGCGACGTGGAGAAGGAGATCGAGGTCGACCCGACCACGACCTTCGGCGCCAACGGCGACCACGCGGTCGTCCTCGTCGGCCGGATGAACAAGCCGACCCTCAAGGCGCTCGACTACGCGATCGCCGCGCGGCACGAGTCGCTGGAGGCGGTGCACTCGTCGATCGACGACGCGCAGACCGCGCAGCTCAAGGCCGACTGGGCGCGGATGGACATCGAGGTCCCGCTGCGCTGCATCGCCTCGCCGTACCGCGACATCTCGTACCCGCTGATCAAGTACATCAAGGCGCACCGCCTCGAGCACGGCTCCGAGATCATCACCGTCTACATGCCGCAGTACATCGTCGGGCACTGGTGGGAGGGCTTCCTCCACAACCACAAGTCGCGCCGGATCCGCCAGAAGCTGCTGCTCGTGCACGGCGTCACCGTCGCGCTGGTGCCGTGGCTGCTCGACTCCTCCGAGCTGATCTACGGCCGCCGCTCGCGCCCGATCCCCGGCCAGTCCCGCCGCGGCGAGCCCGTGCGCCCGGTCACCCGCCGGCCCATCCCGCCCGCCTCGGTGCTGCCGAAGGGCGCGGCCGGCGAGGGCGCCCCGCGCAGCGGCTCGCGCACCGCGGCGGCCACCCGCCCGAAGAGGCCTGCCGGCAAGGGCGGCGGCAAGCGCCGCTGACTCGGCCGACGGCGGGGCGGACGCGAGCCGTCGCTCGCGGCTGGTCCGTCGGCTGCCGCCCCATGCTGATCGAGTAGCCCGCGCAGCGGGCGTATCGAGATCCACGGGCGTCAGAAGTCGAGCCTGCAGACCCGCCTTTCTGGCGACGGCGGGTCTCGATACGCCGCTGCGCGGCTACTCGACCAGCATGGAAGTGCGAGGCGGCGAGTGGACGCGGAACGGGGTCCAGCAGGGCCGCAGAGCCCGACGCGCGTCCGTTCGCGCGACTCGGCGCTCTCGAGTGGACACGAGTCGAGCCCCGCTCGCGTCCGAAGGCCCGATTCGAGTCCGTTCGCAGAGTCCGGCTGATCGTGCGGCAGCGGAGCACCCCTGCTCATGCTGGTCGAGTAGCCCCGCAGGGGCGTATCGAGACCCACCCCCGCCAGCACGCCGAGCCTGCAGACCAGCGTCATGACGACGGCGGATCTCGATACGCCCGCAAGCGGGCTACTCGATCAACAAGGACTCACCCGCACCGACGATGGCAAGGGCACTCCTGCTCATGCTGGTCGAGTAGCCCCGCAGGGGCGTATCGAGACCCGCCCCCGCCAGCACGCCGAGCCTGCAGACCAGCGTCCGGACGACGGCGGCTACTCCGTCAGCGAGGACGCGAAGTGGTGGCCCTCACTCCGGAGACGGGTAGAGGGCCCGCAGCGACTCGCCGCGGGCCCTCGATTTCCCCTTGTGCCTTCCCCCGAAGGCGGCCCGCCCCAACGGGCCGTCATCGACGCTATCGGCGGGCTATGGAGTCGCGCATCCTCCTCACGACGGATCCGCATCCACCCCCTGGCGTGGTGAGACGCCGACCGCGAGGCGCCAGAGCAGGGCCACCGCGACCACGGTGGCGGTCGTCCAGGTGACCGCGTGGATCGCCGCGTCGACGACGTACGAGCGGTACTCCTCCGCGAGCGGATCGAGTCCCGTCCCCGCGAGCACGACGCCGGCCGGGACGACCGCGGCGGCGAGGACGGCCGTCCATGCGGCGACGCGGGCGGGCCCGCGGTGGTCCTCGGCGACGTGATGCGGCCGGCGCGCGACGTACCAGACGACGGCGCCGATCCCGAGCCCGACGAGGCCGAGCACCCCGCTGCCGTACTGCGCCCACTTGTAGCCCGGGAACGGGCCGAACTCGTCGCGGAGGAAGGGCAGCGCCGCCACGAACGGGCCGCCGTCGTGCGTGAAGGCATCCCAGAGCACGTGCGACGCCGCGCCGATCACGAGCCCGACCACCGCCAGGACGATCGCCGTGGTCCGGGCGCGCGCCGAGCGCGGCGGCACCGCAGGCGATCGCAGGCGCACCCGCACGATCCACGGGGCGAGGTCGCGCCAGGCGGGCTGGAGCAGCACCAGCCAGAGCAGGAGGCCGACGGCGCCGACGGCGAGGTCGACCGTCACGACGCCCGGCAGCGAGTGCGTCGCGTCCCGCGCCCAGCGCAGCGGGAGGTAGAGCCCGATGTCCGGGGCCATCGCGCCGATCGCGACGGCGGCGGCGGGGATGCGGCTGTTCGTGAACGCCAGAGCGACGACGGCGTGGCTCGGCGTGAACGGCATAGTGCACGGTATCCCGTGCATCCCTCGCTCCGGCGGCCCGGGACGCCCCTTGCACGGCCCCCGCCCGGGGAGCTCCGAGCACCGCGACCGTAGAATCGTCCGGACGTCCGGCCCTCCGGGCAGTCGCGGCGACGGATCGGAGCGGGTGTGCGGAAGGCGTTCGCGATCCTCCGTCTCGCGCTCGCGGGGCTGGGGGCCGTCGGGCTCGTCGGCGACTTCCTCTACACCCTCGGCTTCCGGCTGTTCCAGATCGACAACTTCTTCGCGTACTTCACCACGCAGTCGAACATGGCCGGCGTCGTCGTCCTGGGCCTGTCCGGGATCGTCGCCCTGACCCGCGAGCGCGAGCCGCGCTGGCTCAGCACGCTGCGCGCGCTCGTCCTGACCTACATGGTGGTCTCCGGCATCGTCTTCGGGCTGATCGCCGTCGAGGCCAACAACCGCGGCGTCCGCGTCGACGTGCCGTGGTCGAGCGCGCTGCTGCACTTCGTCATCCCGACGCTCGCGCTGCTCGACTGGCTCCTCGCCCCCGGCCGCCGCCCCGTCGCCTGGCGCGGCACCCTCACCGTGCTCGGCTTCCCGATCGTCTGGGGCGTGATCACACTGGTGCGCGGCGCGCTGATCGGCTGGTACCCCTACTTCTTCCTCGACCCCGCGCAGGTCGACGGCCCGGTGATGTTCGTCGTCTACGACGTGATCGTGCTCGGCCTGATCTCGGGCATCGCGGCCTTCATGCTCGCGCTCAGCCGGGTCCGGCCGCTCGGTGCGGCGCGCGCGACGGAGTGGCGCGGCCCGCTCGCCCGGCTGCGCGAGCGGCTCAGCCGGCAGCGACGGCGAACGGCGTGAGCGCCGACTGCGCGACCACGAGCAGCTCGTCGTCGGTGAGCGACTGCAGCGACAGGGCCTGATCGGCGCCGACGAGCCCGACGAGCACCGCCTCGCCGGTGGTCGGCTCGAGGTTCAGCCACTCCGTGATCCCGGCCGCCGAGCCCACCAGCGACCAGCGCGCGGGCAGGGCCGGATCGGTGTCCCAGAACGGCTCGTCGAAGCGGAGCCAGAGCGTCTCGACGACCCCGGAGCCGATCGCCGCGATCGCGGTGCGGTGCGCGAACGGCAGCGGCGGATCGAACGCGATCGCGTCGCTCTGCAGCACCCCGATCGGCACCGTGACGAGGACGCGGTCGGCGGTGAACGACTCCCCCGTCGCGAGCCGGATGCTCGCGCCGGTGTCGCTGTAGCCGATGCCGCTGACGGCCGCGCGCAGCGAGATCTCGACGTCGGTGAGCAGCGTCTCGACGAGGGGCGCCAGGCCGTCTGTGAGGACCGCGGCGGCCTCGTCGGAGGAGTCGGCGACGTCCTCCGCGGTGCTGGCGGCCGAGGCGTCGCCCAGCCCGTACCAGGCGGAGAGCTCGGCGGGAGCGGCGCCCGTGCGCAGCACCGGGCCGCCCGCGAGGAACGCGGCGACGCGGGCGGCGTCGCCGTCCCCGCTGCCGGGCTCGACGGCCGCCGGGTCGGGAGCGCCGGAGCCGGCGAAGGCATCGGCGAGCGGCAGGTCGGTGGGCTGCTCCGCCGCCCACTCGAGCGCGCGGGTGAGCGCCTTCGCGGCGGTGTCGCCGACGTCGGGGCGGTCGCCGTCCTCGGTGCTGGAGAGGACGGTCGCGAGGTCGACGGCGGAGGTGGTGATCCCGGCGTCGAGGACGCTCTCGCGCAGCGCGGGGCCGGCGCCGACGAGCGCCCAGGCGCCGCTGTCGACGGCGATCGGCCAGCCGTCGGGGGTGCTGGTGGCGATGCGGCCGCCGACGCGGTCGCGCGCCTCGACGAGCGCGACGTCGTAGCCGGCGTCGAGCAGGCGGCGGGCGGCGACGGCGCCCGCGAGACCGGCGCCGATGATCGCGATCCGCTCGCCCTCCTCGGCGATCGCGGCGATCTCGCCGGCCGCGCGGACCCCGGAGTTCCAGGCGCCCTGCAGGGTGCCCGGCTCCTGGGAGTCGGTGGCCTCGCCGGCGAAGAACAGGCGGTCGAGCACGTTCCCGGCCAGGTCGTCGCGGTGCTCGGGGGTGGCTCCGACCGCGAGGTAGGAGACGGCGCCGAGTGCGTACGGGTCCTCGGCCCAGCCGGAGCGGACGAACGCGGCCGGCGTCGGCACGGCGGTGGTGCTGGGCGTGGGCACCGGGGCCTCGGTGACGGAGCGCGTGGGGGTCGGCCGCGGCGGAGTGCAGCCCGCGAGGACCAGGAGACCGGCGCCCGAGGCGGCTCCCGACAGGAAGAGGCGGCGTCCGATCGTCATCCCCGTCATCCTACGTTCTCGCCGCCCGGCGGGAGCCGCGGACACGGGCCGCCCGGCGGACGCTCGATCCCGAGTGGTAGACCTGTCCCATGAGCAACGACATCCGCGAACTCTCCGAGGGCGAGAGCTACCTCGCCTTCTTCCAGGGCGGGCCGTTCGACGGCCAGACCGAGACCCGTGTCAGCACCGAGGGCGGCTACGAGAAGTCGGTCGACGTCTACGCCGCCGTCGACGGCCAGGAGACGCACCTCGTCTACACGTCCGTCTCGGCGAAGGAGGTCGGCGAGTCGGTCCACGTGACCTACGCGCTCGACACCCCCGACTCCGACCCCGTCGAGGACCCGGAGGACCGCGGCGGCGGATTCCAGTAGTCCGCAGCAGCGCCTCTCCGCTCCCGCGCGGGAGCACGGACGCCGTCCCGGTCGCGATCTCGCGATCCGGGGCGGCGTCTTCGTCTGCGCCGGGAGGCTCTTCATGACGAACCGTGACGTCGCCCAGGTCCGCTCCGAGTCCGCGTCCCTACGATCGCGCCGGAGCGTCCGATCCACGGCCGCCCGGACGGAGACGACGATGCCCACCGAGCAGACCACCGCGACGATCGGCGCGCAGACCGCCGACTTCACCACCGGCTTCAACGAGACGATCGGCGACGAGCTCGCCACGGTCTTCGCGAGCGAGCAGGCTGACCTCGTCGAGAACGGCGTCCCCGCCGACGCCGTCGCGGCCGGGGAGCGGCTGCCGAGCGCGACCGTGGTCACCGAGGGCGGCGAGAGCGTCGCGCTCTCCTCCCTCCTCGGCGACGGCCCGGCCGTGCTCGTCTTCTACCGCGGCGCGTGGTGCCCGTACTGCAACATCACGCTGCGCCACTACGACGCGACCCTCGCCCCCGAGCTGGCGAGCCGCGGCATCGCCTTCGTCGCGGTCAGCCCGGAGACGCCCGACGCCTCCGCCACGCTGGGCGGCGAGCTCGGCTTCACCGTCGTCACCGATCCGGGCAACGCGCTCGCCACCGAGCTCGGCATCGTCACCGCCCCCAGCGACGCGGCGATCGAGGCGCACACGGCGCTCGGCTTCGCGGTGAAGGACTCGAACGCCGACGACACCCCGGCGATCCCGTTCCCGACCGTCCTGGTGCTCGACGCCGAGGGCGTCGTCCGCTTCGCCGACGTGCACGTCGACTACACGACGCGCACCGAGACGGACGAGATCCTCGCCGCCGTCGACGCACTCTCCTGAGCCCCGGCGCGAACCGGCTTCGCTAGGACCGGAGGGGAGGGGCTGTCAAGGGCCCCTCCCCTCAGGGCGTCCTCCCCATCCGTGTGAGCAGACTCCTTCGAACAGACAGATGACGCCGATCCTCGGCGCCGGAAGGAGCACGACTCATGGCAGAGATCACCGCCCACCACGGCCTCTTCAAGGACACGGACCTCCACGTCGACGACACCGGCGGCTCGGGACGCCCCGTCGTCCTGATCCACGGCTGGCCCCTCTCGGGCGAGTCCTGGAGCGAGCAGGTCCCCGCGTTCGCGGCGGCCGGCTTCCGCGTCATCACCTACGACCGCCGCGGCTTCGGCCGCAGCGACAAGCCGCTCACCGGCTACACCTACGACACCCTCACCGAGGACCTGCACACGCTGCTCACCGAGCTCGACCTGCAGGACGTCACGCTCGTCGGCTTCTCGATGGGCGGCGGCGAGGTCGCCCGCTACTTCTCGAAGTACGGCACCGAGCGCCTGCACAGCGTCGTCTTCGCGTCGGCCGTGCCGCCGTACCTGATGAAGACCGACGACAACCCGGACGGACCGCTGGAGAAGTCGGCCGCCGCCGAGATGACCGCCGGCCTGACCAAGGACGAGGACTCGTTCTACGAGCAGTTCACGACCGAGTTCTTCTCGGTGAACGGCGAGCTCAAGGTCACCGAGGCGCAGCGCCAGGACGCGCTCGCGCTCGCCAAGCAGTCGTCGAAGCACGCCGCGCTGGCCTGCATGGCCGCGTTCGCCGGCACCGACTTCCGCGAGGACCTGCCGAAGGTCACCGTCCCGACGCTCGTCATCCACGGCGACGGTGACGGCACCGTCCCCTTCGAGGGCTCCGGCGCGCGCACGCACGCCGCGATCCCCGGCTCCGAGCTGTACGTCGTCGCCGGCGCCCCGCACGGCGTCAACGTCAGCCACGCCGAGGAGTGGAACCGCGTCGTCCTCGAGTTCCTGAAGAAGTAGCACGGAGGAAGGGGCGCCCCGCTGCGGCGGGGCGCCCCTTCCGTGTCCCCGGATCTCGATACGCGCGCTGAGCGCGCTACTCGATCAGCATGGAGGCCGCGCTGCGCGCGCTGCTCCATCAGCACGGACGCGCCCTCGGGCGCGGCCCCTTCCATGCTGGTCGAGTAGCCCCGCAGGGGCGTATCGAGACCCAGGGAGCACAGCGCGCATCGCGCGCCCTTCCCTGCTGGTCGAGTAGCCGCGGAGCGGCGTATCGAGACCCGCTTCCACCAGCAGTCCCGGTCATGGTGGATCTCGATACGCGCGCTGCGCGCGCTACTCGATCAGCATGGAGGGCGCGCTGCGCGCGCTGTCAGATCAGCAGGAGTTGCATGCTGGTCGAGTAGCCGCGGCACGCGGCGTATCGAGACCCGAGAGCACAGCGCGCCACGCGCGCCCTCACATGCTGGTCGAGTAGCCGCGCAGCGGCGTATCGAGACCCGCCCCCGCTCAGCCCTTCTCCGCGCCCTCCGTCGTGTTCATGATCCGCCGCTGGAAGACGAAGAACAGCACGGCGACCGGGATGGACATCAGCACCGCCGCCGCCAGCTGCAGCGGGTACTGGTTGCCGGTGCCCAGCTGCCCCGAGACCAGCGAGGCGACTCCGGTCGTCAGCGTGTTCAGCTCCGGCGACTGCCGCGAGACGACGAAGTGCGAGAACTCGTTCCACGAGCCCTGGAACGACAGGATGAACAGCGTCACGATCGCCGGCCGCGCCATCGGCACCACGATCGAGCGGAAGGTCCGGAACACGCCCGCCCCGTCGATCCGCGCGGCCTCCTCGATCGACAGGGGGATCGAGTCGAAGAACTGCTTCATGATGAAGATGCCCGCCGCGTCGACGATCAGCGGCACGATCATCCCCGCGTAGCTGTCGTAGAGCCCGAGCTGCTTGAGAATCAGGAACCGCGGGATCAGCAGCACCACCGCGGGCACGCTCATCACGCCGATGAACAGCGCGAACAGCAGCCCACGGCCGCGGAAGCGCAGCCGCGAGAGCGCGTAGCCCGCGAGCGAGTCGAAGAACACCCGCCCGACCGTGACGAAGACGGTCACGATCACCGAGTTCAGCGTCCACAGCGGCAGCGGCACATCGGTGAACAGCCGCTCGTAGGAGGCGAACGACCAGGTCGCCGGCAGCAGCGACAGCGGGTTGGAGGTCGCGTCGGCGTCGGTCTTGAACGACGACGCCACCGAGATCAAGAACGGGTAGATGTAGACCAGCGCGAGGCCGATCAGCAGCAGGTAGCCGCCGATCAGCGAGGCGCGGCCCCGGGCACCGAGCTGCACACGGCGGTGCGGCAGCGGCGCCTGCGGCGGCGGCTCCGCGTCGGTCCGCGGCTCGGAGTCGACCAGGGTGCTCATCGCACGCCTCCCGTGGTGAGGGTCGTCGCGGCGTCCGCGCGAGCGGCCCGGCGGGTCCGGCGGGCGCTCGGCTCGCCCTTCTCGCGGAGGATCGCGCGCTGCAGCAGCGTCAGGACGACGATGATGAAGAACAGGATGAAGGCGATCGCCGCGCCCTGGCCCCAGCGCAGATCCGTGAACGACGACTCGTAGGCGAGGTACGCCGGGGTGAGCAGCGTCTTGCCGGGCGCCCCGCCACCGGTCAGGTAGATCTGGTCGAACACCTGCCAGGTGCCGATCAGCCCCAGGGTCAGCACGGTGAAGAGCGTCGGCTTCAGCATCGGCAGGGTCACCGAGAAGAACTTCCGCAGCGGCCCCGCGCCGTCCATCAGCGCCGCCTCGTCGATCTCGGCGCCGATGTTCTGCAGCGCCGCGAGGAACAGCAGCATGAAGGTGCCCGAGGTGGTGAAGATCGCCATGGTGATCAGCACGCACATCGCGACCGACGGGCCGGACAGCCAGTCCCACCAGGTCAGCCCCAGCGGGGCGCCGCCCGCGAACCACGCGCCGTCGACGCCGACGAGCCCGAGCAGCGAGTGCAGCACCCCGGTCGGGTCCGCCATCCAGGTCGGGCCGTCCGCGCCGAACCAGCCGAGCACCGCGTTGACGACGCCGGAGGCCGAGAAGAGGAACAGGAAGATCACGGTGATCGCGATCGACGAGGTCACGGACGGGAAGTAGAACGCGGTGCGGAAGAAGCCGCGCCCGCGCAGCACCCGGCGGTTGACCTGCACCGCCAGGAACAGCGCGAGCGCGGTCTGCAGCGGGACGACGAGCAGCACGTAGTAAACGTTGTTGCGGATCGCCGTGCCGAAGTCCTTCTGCGCCAGCACGGAGTCCAGCAGCACCGCCCGGTAGTTGTCGGCGCCGACGAACTGCGCGGTCGGGCCCAGCGGCGAGCCGAGGCCGTTCCAGTTGCTGACGCTCACCCAGAGCGCGAGGACGATCGGGACGACCAGGAAGACGCCGACGACCAGGATCGCGGGGAGGGTGAACAGCCAGCCGTAGCGGGCCTCGTTCCCGCGGATGCCGGAGCGGCGGCTCCGGGCGGCGGTGGCGGTGCTCATCGGTGTCGTCCCGCGCTACTTCGCGTTCGCGGTGTCGAGCGCGTCCTGCAGGTTGGTCTGCAGGTCCGCGAGGATCGCCTCCGGGTCACCCGACGCCAGGCCCTCGAGGGCCGAGTTGAAGTCGGTGATCACGGTGGCGGCGCCGGCGAAGGCGACCGGGCTGACGGCGTAGTCGTTGCCCGTGACGAAGGCGGCGTTCTCGGGGTACTTGCTCGCGTACTCCGCCGCGCCCGACTCGGTCGAGGGGATCACGCCGAACGCGTCCGAGAACGCGAGCTGCTGCTCGTCCGAGGTGAGCGCCGCGACGAGCGACTCCGTCTGATCGGCGGTGGTGCTGCCGGCCGGGATGCCCCAGCAGTTGCTGAAGGTGAAGGTCGACTTCCCGCCGGGGCCCGCGGGCAGCTCGGCGACCGTGTAGTTCACGTCCGGGTAGTCGGCTTCGAGCGCCCCGTTGATCCACGGGCCCTCGATCACCATCGCGGCCGCGCCCTTGCCGAACGCCTCGCCGGACCAGCCGGAGTCGAGGTCGGCCGGGAACTTCAGCACGCCGTCACTCAGGAGCGTCTTCACCTCAGTGAGGCCCGCGACGTTCTCGGGGGTGTCCGCGGTGACGGTGGTGCCGTCCTCGGAGAGCAGCGAGCCGCCGGCCTGGTTCATGAAGGTGCCGATGCGGGCGTACTCGGGGCCGAAGGAGAGCCCGGTCACGCCGTTCGCGGTCAGCTTCTGCGCCGCGGACTGGAGCGACGCCCAGTCGGTCGGGATGTCCGCGTCGGTGAGGCCCGCCGCCGCCCAGAGGTCGGTGTTGATGACGAGGCCGAGCGTCGAGAAGTCCTTGGGCTCGCAGTAGAACTGGTCGTCGTAGGTGAAGGCGTCGCGCAGCGCCGGGTAGAAGGCGTCGGCGTCGTCCGCGTCCTGCGCGTAGGGCTCGAGGTAGCGGTTGCTGGCGTAGGTCTCGAACTGGTCCCAGCTCATGTAGAAGAGGTCGGGCGGGTTGCCGCCCGAGAAGCCCTGGCCGAGCTGCTGGGTGAGGTCGCTGGCCGCGACGACGTCGACGGCGGTGTCGTTCGCCTCGCCCCAGGCGTTCACGGCGTCGGTGACGGCGGTGGTCTCGGCGTCGCCGGAGGAGCCGATCATCACGGTGAGACCGGCGGAGTCGTCCGACCCGCCGCCGCCGCTCGAGCAGGCGCCGAGGGAGAGGGCGAGGCCGCCGGCGAGGATCGCGGCACCCCAGCGTGCCGCTCTGCTGCTGGATGTCATGTTCTGACCTTTCGTGGGTTTCGGGAGGGAGTCGTGGGGAGTCGTGGGGAGCCCGTCGGGCGTGTCAGCTCTCGGGGTGATGGAGCGGGGTGCGCACGACGAGGTGCGGGGTGATGAGGCGGTGCGCCTCGCCGGGTGCGAGGGGGCGGTGGACGACGTCGTCGCCCTGCTCGCCGAGGAGGAGCTCGAGGGCGCCGGCCGCGACCGCGCCGAGGTCCTGCTCGACGCTGGAGAGGCCGACGGCGCCGGCGACCGGGGTGTTGTCGAAGCCGACGATCGGAAGGCTCGGCCGGCCGGCCGCGACGGCCGCCATCGAGGCGCCGAGGGCGAGGGAGTCGGAGACGCAGACGAGCCCGTCGACGCCGGGGTTCGCTTCGAGGAAGGCGATCGCCGCGGAGCGCGCGCGCTGCACGTCGTCCTCGGCCTCCGCGACGAGGAGGGGCGCACCGGCGAAGCGCTCCGCCATCACCCGCTCCCAGCCGCTGCGGCGGTCGTCACCGGTCGCTGAGCCGTCCGGCCAGCCGAAGAAGGCGATCCGGGAGCAGCCCTCGTCGGCGAGATGCGCGGTGGCCTGCGCGACGCCCGCGGCGCCGTCGACGTCGACCCAGAGGTGCTGCGGGTCGCCCTGGTCGTCGAGCCCCCAGGGGCGGCCGAAGGTGACGAACGGGACGCCCTGCTCGATCAGCCAGGCCGTGCGCCGGTCGCCGTAGAAGGTCGAGGTGAGCACGAAGGCGTCGACGTCGGCTCCGTCGCGGAGCTTGCCGATCCGCTCGATCTCCTCCTCGGGGCTCGCCGCCGTGTAGAGCAGGATCCGCATGCCGCGGGCGTCGGCCTGCTCGGTGACGGCGTGCAGGAAGCGGTCGAGCAGGCTGCCCGAGATCCCGTCGAGCACGCGGTCCATCCGGACGCCGATCGTCCCCGACTTGCGGGTGCGCAGGCGGCGGGCGGAGGCGTGCGGCCGGTAGTTGAGCTCGCCGATCGCCTTCTCGACCCGCTCCCGCGTGCTCTCGCGCACGATCTGCGGGCTGTTCAGCACGTTCGAGACGGTCTGGCGTGAGACACCGGCAGCGCGGGCGACGTCCTCGACGGTCGGCAGTGCCATGCGTCCTCCTCGACGGGTGTGGTGCTCGGGCTTGATCGTTCAAATCCCCGTGGACCGAATTATTTGATCGATCAAATTCCTGGGTAATGTTACCTGCGGCGACGGCGCTGTCAACCGGCCGTACGCTCCAGTACCGACGATCCAGTGAGGAGTCGACCGTGACGACCGACCGCGACGACCGCCCCCGCCCGCCCCGGCAGCCCCTGCTGAACGACGCCGTCGTCCTGCTCCGGGCGCCCACCCAGCTCTGGAGCGACGACGCCGGCGAGCTCGGCGCCCTGCCCGCGCACGGGCTCTACCACGGCGACGTGCGAGTGCTGGCGGGCCTGCGCCTGCTCGTCGGCGGAGAGCCGCTGGAATCGATCGCGGTCGGCCGCGACGGCGCCTCCTCCGCGCGCTTCACCGCCCTCGCGCGCCACCTCGACGACGACGCCGCCGACCCGCGCCTACGCGTCGTGCGCCTCCGCACGGTCACCGCCGGTGGGCTCGAGGAGCGGATCCGCCTCGAGTCGGCGCTGCCCGACTCCGTCGCCACCACGGTCGAGCTCGAGCTCGACCCCGACTTCTCGCTTGTGCACGTGGTGAAGGCAGGGCTGCGCGACGAGACCGCTGTGGCGACCGCCGTCGACGGCTCCTCCCTGGTCTGGACGCACGCGGGCGCCCGAGCCGAGGTGCGTGCCGAGGGCGCCGCGGTCTCGTCCGGTGGCACGCTCTCCTGGAACGTTGTCGTCCCGGCCCGCGGCGCGGTCGAGGTGTCCTGGAGCATCGCGATGACCGACTCCGCGGCCGTCGTCGGCGCCGCCCCCGGCCCCGCGGAGTGGTCGGGCGCCGTGGTCGAGGCCGGCGACTCGCGGCTCGCCTCCTGGTGCCGCGCCGCCCTCGATGACCTCGACGCCCTGCGGATGGTGACCCTCGAGCGGCCGGATGAGCCGTTCCTCGCCGCCGGCGCGCCGTGGTTCTTCACGCTGTTCGGCCGCGACTCGCTCTGGGCCGCGCGGATGCTCCTCCCGCTCGGCACCGAGCTGGCCGGCTCGACGCTGCGGGTCCTGGCGGGGCTGCAGGGCACCGAGCACGTCGCCGAGACGGCCGAGCAGCCGGGCAAGATCATGCACGAGCTGCGCTCGACGACGCTCGAGATCCCGGGCGAGGGCGTCTCGCTGCCGCCGCTCTACTTCGGCACCGTCGACGCGACCGCGCTCTGGGTCTGCCTGCTGCACGACGCCTGGCGCTGGGGGCTCGCTGACGCCGAGGTCGAGGCGCTGCTCCCGGCGCTCGAGGCGGCGCTGCGCTGGCTCCGCGACGAGGGCGATTCCGACGGCGACGGGTTCCTCGAGTACGTCGACACCACCGGCCACGGCCTCGCGAACCAGGGCTGGAAGGACTCGGGCGACTCGATCCAGTGGCGCGACGGCAGCCTGGCCGAGGGTCCGATCGCGCTCTGCGAGGTGCAGGCCTACGCCCACGAGGCGGCGGTCGGCGGCGCGGCGCTGCTCGAGCACTTCGGCCGGGACGGAGCGCAGTGGCGGGCGTACGCCGCCGCACTCAAGGACCGCTTCACCGGCGCCTTCTGGATCGACGACGCGGACGGCGGGCATCCGGCGATCGCCCTGGACGCGGCCAAGCGCCCGGTCGACACCGTCACCAGCAACATCGGGCACCTGCTCGGCACCGGGATCCTGCAGCCGGAGCAGGCGGCCCGCGTGGCGCAGCTGCTCGGCTCCCCCGAGCTCGACTCGGGCTACGGGCTGCGCACTCTGTCGACCGACTCCGGCGGCTACTGGCCGCTCTCCTACCACGGCGGCTCGGTCTGGGCCCACGACACCGCGATCGCCGTGACGGGGCTCGCCCGCGAGGGCTTCGGAGCGGAGGCGACCGCGCTGTCCCGCGGACTGCTCGCCGCCGCCGAGGGCTTCGGCTACCGGATGCCCGAGCTGCACTCCGGCGACGCCGCGGCCGAGGTGGCGGAGCCCGTGCCGTACCCCGCCGCCTGCCGCCCGCAGGCGTGGTCGGCGGCCGCCTCGATCGCCGTGCTCTCGGCCGCGCTCGGCCTCGCCCCCGGCGGCGGGACGCTCGTCGTCGCCCCGATCACGCCCGCCCTCGCCGGCTCGATCCGCGTCGACGGGATCCGCTACCGCGGCTCCGTCGTCCCCATCGACTGGCGCGACGCCCACTGAGCGGCGAAGGCTCCGCTCTTCCTGCCGACCCAGCGGCCCTCGCCGAACGAGCGGCCCGCGCAGCGGACCGCGCCGTCCCCTTTGCTGATCGAGTAGCCCGCGCAGCGGGCGTATCGAGATCCACCACCACCAGGACATGGGCCCTGCAGACCACCGTCCCGACAACGGCGGGTCTCGATACGCCCCTGCAGGGCTACTCGACCAGCATGCAAGCGCACCGCTGCGCCGGGCGCCGCGCCCTTGCCGATCGGACAGCCCGCGAAGCGGTCCACGCCGTCATTGCGGAGTGAGCAGCCCGCGAAGCGGTCCATGCTGATCGAGTAGGCCGCGCGGCGGCCGTATCGAGATCCGCCTGCGCCGGACGCCCCGCCGTCAGGACAGCCGCGCCACGACCGCGCGGGCGATGCGCCGGCCCGAGCGGTTGGCGCCGATCGTCGACGCCGTCGGCCCGTAGCCCGCGAAGAACACGCGGGGGTCGGTGAGCGAGGCGCCGTCCACGACCGCGACTCCGCCCTCCCGCTCGCGCAGCCCGAGCGGAGCGAGGTGACGCAGCTCCGGGCGGAATCCGGTCGCCCAGATGATCGCGTCGGCGCGGGTGTAGGAGCCGTCGGGCCAGCGCACGCCGTGCGGCTCCATCGACGAGAACATGCCGCGCTCGTGCAGCACGCCGCGCTCGATCCCCGCCACCACGCGCCGCGTGCGCTGCACCCCGGTGCCGCCGACGATGCTCGGCAGCGCGCGCCCGGCCCGCGCCGCGCGGTCCTGCTCGGCCACCGCCTCCACCGCGGACTCCAGCGCGAGCTGCTCGCCGTCCTGGTACACGACCGGACGCCGCGTGGCCCAGGTGAGCGAGCGGGCGACCCGCTCGAGCTCGAGCAGGAAGCCGATCGCGGAGGTCCCACCGCCCACCACGATCACCTGCTGCCCGGCGAAGTCGGCGGCGCTCAGGTACTCGGTCGTGTCGATCTGCACGCCCTCGAATCGCTCGCGACCCGGGTAGTACGGCAGGAACGGCGAGCCCCAGGTCCCGGTGGCGTTGACCAGGATCCGCGCCTGCTCGCCGCCGGCGTCGGTCTCCACGACGAGCGGCGCGGTCCTGTCGCCCGTCGTCGCACTGCTGACGCTGCGCACCGCCTCAGGCCGCCGCACCGCGAGCTCGTAGGCGCTCTCGTAGGCCTCGTAGTACTCGGTGACGACGTCGCGCGCGGGCCGTCGTCGGTCGGCGGTCGCGAACGACAGGCCGAGCCGGTCCATCCCGGGCAGGTCGTGCACCCGGTGCGCGGAGCCGAGCCGGAGCGCCTCCCAGCGGAACTGCCAGGCACCGCCGGCGCGCGGCCCGCGGTCGAGGAGGGCGAAGTCGACGCCCGGGCGCAGGCCCAAACGGCGGAGGTAGAACGCGACCGAGAGCCCCGCCTGACCGGCGCCGATCACGACGACGGGCCGCGGATCGAGCGCACTGTCCACGGTGCTCCCCACGCGGTAAGGAGGCGCCGCCCGCTCCGCTGCTCGCGCACAGGGGGGCCGGTGCCTCGTCTGCTAAACTACCGGCTAGATTTCATACTTCCTGTCTGCTTCTTTTTCTCCAGCCGGCTCACCGCCCGTCTGGCCTGTCATCGTGAGGGGGTCACCCATGGGGCGCGGCCGTCAGAAGGCAAAGAACACCAAGATCGCTCGGGAGCTGAAGTCGTTCAGCCCAACGGTCGATTACAGTGCGCTCGAGCGCGAGCTCAGCCACCCGGACGAGCCGGACTACTCGAAGTGGATCGACGACGAGGACGAGGGCGACGACACCGACCTCGTCGAGGAGCAGCACCAGAAGCGTGCCTGATCCCTCCTCCGCCGCGGGGGCGCTCGAGTCGAGCGACCCCGCGGCTTCTGCGTTCCCGGAGCAGTCTGTGCTCGCGGGGCGATCCGCCGGCTCGGAGCAGTCCGCATCGGCGGAGCAGTCCGAGCAGCACGGCCGCGTCGAGCAGCTGTCCACCCGGGTCGCCTACGAGACCCCGTGGATCCGCGTCCGCGAGGACGAGGTGCGCTGGCCCGGCGGCGTCGAGGGCGTCTACTCGGTCGTCGAGCGCGCCGACTACGCCCTGATCGTCCCGCGGGAGCGCGACGGCTTCTGGCTGGTCGAGCAGTACCGCTACCCGATCGGCCGCCGCACCTGGGAGTTCCCGTCCGGCGGCTGGCCGCACAGCTCGCCGGGCGGCGACGCGGAGGCTCTCGCCCGCGCCGAGCTGCGCGAGGAGACCGGTCTGCGCGCGGGGCGGCTCCGCCCGCTCGGCCGCCTCAGCGAGGCCGACGGCTTCGTCGCGCAGTCGTTCGACGTCTTCCTCGCCGAGGATCTCGAGCACGGCGAGCCCGAGCGCGAGGAGACTGAGCAGGACATGCGCCAGCAGTGGTTCTCCGACGCCGAGGTGGCCGCGATGGTCCGCTCCGGGGCGATCATCGGCACCTCCGACGTGGCCGCGCTGGGGCTGTTCTGGCTCGACCGGGGGCTCGGCTCCTGAGCGCGCCGACCGCGTCGGCGACCGCGATGTCGAGTGCGATGTCGGTGGTCGCTGCGAGGATGCCGCGATGAACCCCGTCGCCGCGCCGTCGCCCGTGTGGCACTCCGAGACGCGCGGCCGCGACCTCGACGAGGCGCGCGCGTTCTACTCCCGCGGCTACAACGGGTCGGGCTTCCGCGCCGAGCGGACCCGCGTCCCGTTCGCCTACCGCTACGCGTCGACCGGTCCCGGCCCGGTGAGCCTGCACGCCGCCTCCTTCCTCGGCTCGGTCCGCGGCACGGTCGAGCCCACCGGCGTCTACGTGGTGCTCTGGCTCAACGACGGCCGCGCCAGCCTCGACCTCGGTCGCGATGAGAACCGCCTGGTCGCCGGCCGCCCCGCGATGTTCCCCTCCGGGCGCCCGTTCGGCTTCGAGACGAGCGAGTACCGCGACGCGCTCGTCCACTTCGACGCCGCCTACCTCGAGCGCGCCGCCGCCGAGCTGCACGGCACCGATCCCGGCCCGATCCGCTTCGCTCCCCTCGCCCACGCGCCGGCGCCGTGGTGGGCCGCGGTGCGCGTCCTCCGCGACACCCTCACGGTGCCGACGGCGCCCTCGTCCCTCCAGCGCGAGGCCGCGTCGCAGGTCGCCGCCACGGCCGTGTTGCAGGCCTTCGCGCACCGCGTCGTCCCGCTGCCCTCCGCGCCGCCCTCGGTGAGCGCCCGGCGGCTGCGGCGGGCGGTCGAGTTCGTGCACGCGAACGCCGACCTCCCCCTCGGCGTCGCCGACATCGCCGACGCGGCCGGGCTCACCGTGCGCGGCGTGCAGCTCGCCTTCCAGCGCGCCTACGCGCTGACCCCGCGGCAGTACCTGCGCGGCGTCCGCCTCGACCTCGCCCGCGACGAGCTGCTCGCCGGGCAGCCGCAGACCCTCGTCGTCGGCGAGGTGGCCGCGCACTGGGGCTTCATCAGCGGCGGCCGATTCGCCCAGCACTACACGCAGCGCTTCGGCGAGCTGCCGAGCGAGACCCTGCGGCGCTGAGCCCGCGACTCCCGGGCTGCCGCGCCGGCCGCGGCACCCGGCTCCGTGGCGCAGAACCGGCAGTGCCGGCCGCGGGGTGACGACTGCATCCCGCCGACCAGCGGTGCCGACCCAGCGGTGCCGACCCAGCGGTGCCGCCTCGCTGCGTCATCCCCGCGCACGCCGCTGCGACGCTGGCCGCACGACGAGGACTCCGCCGCAGCGACCCCGCGCGGGCGCTCCGAGGCGTAGTGTCCGAAGTCCACCCGCGGAACGACCCGCGGGTCCGCGTCGATGGAGCCGCGATGTTCGAACCCGAAGGATCCGCGCGCCCGGTCGCCCGGATCGTCTCTGTGACCGCAGCGCTGCTGATCGGTGCCGTCCTGGTCGGCGGCGCGGTCGGGGCCGCGGTCGCCCTGGCCCTCTATCTCCCGAGCGCGCTCGCCGCCGGAGCGCTCGACCCGTCCGCGCTGGTCGGCTTCGGGATGCTGATGGGCGTCGCCTCCGGTGCCGGCCTCGGCGCGGTGGGCGGCCTCGGCGCGATCGCCGGCATGGTCACCGTCCGCGCGATGAGCCGTCGGAGCGGCGCCTTCATCGCCGGGACAAGCGTCGGCGCCGCGTTCGGCGTGCTGATCCTCGCCGCGAACCTGCTGGTCAGCCGCGACGCCGCGACCTGGATCACCGCACTGCTCGCCACCGCGGCCGCCTTCCTCCTCTGCGCCTGGGGCTCCTGGCTGCTGACCCGCCACGAGCACTCCTGGGAGCGCGCCCACGCCCCCGAGCGCCTGCGTCCGCCCGAGCGGCCCGCCGCCCCGGGCGCCTCACCGTCCCGGAGCCGCCACCGCCCGGCCTGACGCGGGCCCGCCCTCCGCCCCACCTCCGGCACGCGAGACCACCCCCGGCACGCCGGAACAGCCGATTCCCACGAGCCGAGGCGCGTTCCACGAGCCGAAAGTCGAGCCGGACCGCCGCGCGTCAGCCCGCGTACGAGCCGACCAGGCGCACCGCGCCGCCGTCGACGCCCTTGGCGCCCTGCTCGAAGCCGTCGAGCGAGCGCTCGCTCAGCGACACGCGCCCCGCGACCCAGGACGGCACGCCCGACGCCTCGAGCGCCGCGATCACCGCGGGCGCCGAGTCGGCGTCGACCACGGCGAACATGCCGATGCCGAGGTTCCAGGTGCCCTCGGTGCTCTCGAGCGTCGCCCCCGACATCGCGGCGAGCGCCCGGAACACCTCGGCCGGGCTCCAGCTGGACCGCTCGACCTCGACCCAGGAGCCGCGCGGCAGCACGCGCGCCAGGTTCGCCGCGATCCCGCCGCCGGTCACGTGGCTGATGGAGTGCACGCCCGCGCCGAGCGCCTCGTCCTCGAGCACGCGGAGCAGCGGCGCCGTGTAGAGGCGCGTCGGCTCGAGCAGCACCTCGCCCACGACTCCCCCGAGCTCGGCGGAGGTGTCGGTGAAGAGGATCCCCTTCTCGGCGAGGATGTGCCGCACGAGCGAGTAGCCGTTGGAGTGCAGTCCGGAGGAGGCCATCGCGATCACCAGGTCGCCGTCGCGCACCCGGTCGGCGCCGCGCACCGCGTCCGCCTCGACCGCGCCGACGGCGGCACCCGCCACGTCGTAGTCGTCCGGCCCGAGGAGCCCCGGGTGCTCCGCGGTCTCGCCGCCGACCAGCGCCGTGCCGGTGGCCGAGCAGGCGCGGGCGATCCCTGCGACGATGTCGGCGATACGCGCGGGGACGACCTTGCCGCAGGCGATGTAGTCGGTCATGAAGAGCGGGCGGGCACCGACCACGACGATGTCGTCGACGACCATGCCGACGAGGTCCTGCCCGATGGTGTCGTGCTTGTCGATCGCCTGCGCGATGGCGACCTTCGTGCCGACACCGTCGGTCGAGGTCGCGAGCAGCGGCGCCCGGAAGTCCTTGAGGAACGAGACGTCGTAGAGGCCGGCGAACCCGCCGACTCCCCCGAGCACGTTGCGGTCGTGGGTGGCCGACACCGCCGCCTTCATCAGCTCGACGGCGAGGTCGCCGGCCGCCGTGTCGACTCCCGCGCGGGCGTAGCTGCTCGTCTCGTTGCTCACGCGACGACCCTACCGAAGGCCCGCGCCACGCAGACGCTGAGATCCGCCGGGGACGACTCGCGATCCTCGTCTGCGCCAGGATCGTCTCCGTGCCGCTCGCTCCCGCCCTGCCCGCCGACCTCGGCGCACTCCGCGCCTTCCTCTCGGAAGCGGATCTCACCCTCGCGGGCCTCGAGGACCACTCGGTCCGGCTCTGGATCGACCGCCGCGAGGACGGGACGATCTGCGGCAGCACCGGCTTCGAGCTCAGTGCAGACGGTGCTCACGCACTGATCCGCAGTGTCGCGGTCTCGGCCGATCGCCGGAGGACGGGTGCCGGGACGTCCCTCGCGCGATACGCGCTGAGAGCGGCCGCGGAGAGCGGGGCCACCGAGGCCTGGCTGTTCTCCCGCCGCTCGGGCGCCTTCTGGCGGACGCTCGGCTTCACGCCCGCCGATCGCGCCGCGCTGACGGAGGCCCTCCCCGGCGCGCACCAGGTCGTCCTCTTCGCGAGGTCGGGACAGCTCGAGAACGAGGTCGCCTGGCGGCGGTCGCTGCGCGATCGACCCCTCGCCGAGCCGGAGGAGTCGCCCCCGCACGGCGGGGCCGGCCGCAGCTGAGACGCGCTCCCGAGGAGCAGCCGCAGCGCACCCCCTTCAGGGGTTGATCTGGGAATCGCAGCAGACGCGGTGATGGTTGCGTTGCCATGATCGGCGCAGTCCCCCTCCCTCCGGGACGGCATCGTGCTCCACGCCGTCCTCCGCGCCCCCTGAGGAATCCTGATGCCCGACTCCGCCTCCCCGTCCGGCTCGCCGCTCCGCCGGCGCTCGATCGTGGCGGCCGCCGCCTGGACGATCCCCACGGTCGCCGCGGTCGTCTCTTCGCCCCTCGCCTCCGCCTCGTCCCCGCCCGAGCCCGTCGGACCGCCCGACCTGCTCGACGTGACCGGCTTCGAGAGCGTCCGCTGCGACGTCGTGCCGGCCGGCACGGTCCTGTTCCGGGCCCTCGACGGCACGTCTCCCGCGGCGAGGGGCGGCTCGGTGACCGTCTCGCTCCCGCCCGGACTGAGCTTCTCCGCCGGCGGCACCTCCGCCGTGGTGGCCGTCGGCGTGGAGGGCGCCGTCTCCGTGCCGGCGTTCACAGCCTCGGGCTCCGCGGGCTCGTACACGATCACGGCCGCCTACGGGACGGCGATCGCCTCCGCGCAGGGGACGGTGCGGGCGAGCCCGGGCCAGGTGGTGGAGCTCACCCGCTCTCCCGGCGGAGCGAATCAGCGGCCGACGTTCTCCACCGCCGCCGTGCCGGGGCTCGTCGACGGCGTCCACGGGGCGATCTCCGGCGACGAGGTGGCCGCCAGCGCGGGCCGGAACGCCGCCGTGCTGACCGCCGACGGCCGGGTGCGCTACTGGGGAGCGAACCTCGGCGCTCCGGTCACGGCTCCGGGAACCCTGACGTCCGCCGGAGCCGCGGTCACGGGCATGGTCTTCATCGACACCTGGACCTGCGTGCAGGCCGGCATCACCTCCGCCGGCGGCGTGGCAGCCGGCGTCAGCGCGGACTCCGTCCACCAGTGGTTCCGCACCGGGACCGGCACAGGGCCCCTCACGGTCCTGGCCGTCACCGGCGTCACCGGCACGGTCCTCGCCGCGGAGTCGAACGACGGCTACAGCTACGCCGTCACGAGCGCCGGCCTGCACTGGTGGGCCAACGCGACCTCGGGCGACCGGGTCGCCGCCACCGTCGTCGCGGACACCGCCGGGGCGTCGGCGATCAGCACCTGGAGCTACCGCCGGGCCGACGGCGCCCTCGTCTTCGGCGGCGGGATCCTCCTCGCCGACGGCAGCGTGAGCGTCTGGAACGGCAGCCACGCGCTCACCGCCCTGGTCGGCGCCCCGGCGGACATCGTCGAGTTCCAGGCCGGCCAGCTGTCCGTGTACGCCCTCACCGGCTCCGGCGAGCTGTGGACGCAGGGGGCCGCGTTCACCTCGTCGCCCGGCGGTGCGGGCTGGATCCTGCGCGCGGAGAACGTGGCGACGACCCACGCCTGGTCCGTCGACGGCTACACCGGCGGCGTGTACGTCACCACGGCGGGAGCGGTCGCGCAGTTCTTCGCCGCGCAGCCCGCCGGCAACGCCTATCGCACGGAGGCGAGGACGATCCCCGCGGGCGTCGCCCTGACCAAGGTGTTCAGCACGGACGGCACCTACCTGGCCCTGGCCTCGAACGCGACCGTCTACGCCTGGGGCGGCAACCTCGACAACTCCGGCCGCTCGCAGCCCGCCCTCGTCGCCGGAGTCGCGAACGCCACCGACCTCAACGCCTGGGGCTTCCACGGTCCGTCCTACGTCGGCGGCGGGTACGTCATCTCCTCGATCGGCTGCTGACGCCGGCCGATCCGCCCACGCAACGACCCCCGAGCGCCCCCGCCCGGGCGGATCCGCCGGGAGCGAACCGTTAGGGGATGCGTCCTCCGCGTGCCAGGATGGACCGTCAATCCCCCCTGCTATCCCCTTGGGAGCCCCTCCGGCATGTGCGGAATCGTTGGGATCGTGTCCTCCGGGCCGGTCAACCAGTCCATCTACGACAGCCTCTCCCTCCTGCAGCACCGCGGCCAGGACTCGACCGGCATCGCGACCGCCGACGGCAGCACGCTGCACATCAAGAAGGCGGCGGGGCAGGTCCGCGAGGCGTTCCGCACCCGCGACATGCGCTCGCTGCTCGGCACGATGGGCCTCGGGCACGTCCGCTACGCCACCAAGGGCAACGCTGAGCGCGAGGAGGAGGCGCAGCCGTTCTACGTGAACGCGCCGTACGGCATCATCCTCATCCACAACGGCAACCTGACGAACACGCGCGAGCTCACCGAGGAGCTCTTCACCGTCGACCGCCGCCACCTCAACACCACCTCCGACACCGAGCTGCTGGTCAACGTGCTCGCGAACGAGCTGCAGGCCTCCATCTCGGGCCGCGACCTCGACGCGGACGAGGTGTTCGACGCGGTCTCCCGCGTGCACGAGCGCGTCGAGGGCTCCTACGCCACGATCGCGCTCATCGCCGGCCACGGGCTGCTCGCGTTCCGCGACCCGTTCGGCATCCGGCCGCTGATCGTCGGCCGCCGCTTCAATGTGAACGGGCCGGACGACTGGGTGGTCGCCTCCGAGTCGCTCGTCCTCGAGGCGCAGGGCTTCGAGATCGTCCGCGACGTCGCTCCCGGTGAGGCGATCTTCATCACGCCCGACGGCCGGATGACCAGCCGCCAGTGCGCGAAGAACCCGCGCCTCATCCCCTGCTCGTTCGAGTACGTCTACCTCGCGCGCCCCGACTCGATCCTCTCCGGCATCTCGGTCTACGAGGCCCGGCTGCGCCTCGGCGACCGCCTGGCCGACACCATCGCGGAGTACACGCCGGGCGGAGCGATCGACGTGGTCATGCCGATCCCGGACTCCTCGCGCCCCGCCGCCATGCAGGTCGCGCAGAAGCTCGGCATCCCGTACCGCGAGGGCTTCTACAAGAACCGCTACGTCGGCCGGACCTTCATCATGCCCGGGCAGGCGGTGCGCAAGAAGTCGGTGCGGCAGAAGCTCAACGCGATGTCGAGCGAGTTCAAGGGCAAGAACGTGCTGATCGTCGACGACTCGATCGTGCGCGGCACGACGTCGAAGGAGATCGTCGACATGGCCCGCACGGCCGGCGCGAACAGCGTCACCTTCGCCTCGGCGGCGCCGCCGGTGCGCTACCCGCACGTCTACGGCATCAACATGCCGTCGCGGCAGGAGCTCGTCGCGCACAACCGCCGGATCCCCGAGATCTCGGAGGCGATCGGCGCCGACTACCTGATCTACCAGGAGGTCGCCGACATGAAGGCGGCGATCCTGGAGGGGTCGGACGTCACCGACCTCGAGACGAGCTGCTTCACGGGCGAGTACGTCACCGGCACCGTCACGCCCGAGTACCTCGACTGGGTCGAGCGCACGCAGCTGAGCTGACGCTGGGAGAGCGCGCATCCGGCAGGCACAGCGCCCGGATGCGCGCAACGGGGTGCCCTGCGGCGGAGGATCGTCCATGATCGTGGGGCGCCGCTCCGTGCGCCCGAGACGAGGAGTCCCCGTGATCTACCGCCTGCTGCCCCTGCTCCTGACGTTCATCGCGGGTCGCCTGAAGAAGTCGCAGAAGGCCAAGCGCGCCACGCAGAACGCCGCGCGCTCGACGAGCCGCAGCAGCCGCAAGCGCCGCTGACCGCTGCGCTTGTAGAGCGTCGTCTCTAGCGCGTCGAGGCGTCCGGCTCCGTGCCGGGCGCCTCGTTCTCGTCCGGGGCGTCGTCCGGCTCGTCGTCCGGCTCGTCGGCGTCCATCTCACGGGCGACCGTGCGCTCGGCCGTGGCGCGGACGACGCGGCGGCCGACGACCCGGTCGAGGATCACGACGAGGAGGGCGGCGAGGCCGCCGAAGATCGTGACGAACAGCAGCAGGCTGAAGCCGAACACCTGCGCCTGGCTGAAGCCCTCGGTCTCGGGCAGCGCGAAGGTGAGCACGAACGCGACGATCGCGCCGATGCCGGCGCCGAGCGCGAGGATGCGCCAGACCCGCGGCGAGCGGCGGACGTCGACCTCCTCGCGGGTGATCTCGACGTCGTCGGGGCGCGGCGAGGAGTCGAGCGGATCGGTCATGCCTCCATTCTCCCCCGTGCCCGGCCGCGCGCGGGCCGAGTGGCGAGGCGGCGGCGGATCGGGTAGCGCGCGGTGCGAGCGGGGCACCCTCTGCTGATCGAGGAGCGGCAGCATGCTGATCGAGTAGCCGGCGGAGCCGGCGTATCGAGATCCACCGTCGTCAGGACGGTGGTCTGCCGCATGTTGATCTAGTGGCCGACGAAGTCGGCGTATCGAGATCCGCTGTCGTTCGGTGGGCGGGTCTCGATACGCCGCTGCGCGGCTACTCGACCAGCAATAAGGGGGCGCCGCGCCGCGGCTCCGCGGCCGGCCACGAGGGGCGCCGCCTCGCGGCTCCGCGGCCCGTCATGAGGGGGCGCCGCATCGCGGCTCCGCACGCGCGGCTCCGCGGCGGCGGTCAGACGGAGTGGAGGAGGCGGCCGGCCTGCGCGCGGAGCTCGCGGACGACGGTCCGCACGGAGAGCCGCTCGGCGCGGTCCGGGCGCATCAGGGCGACGATGTGCCGCACGGAGTTCACGCCGCGCAGGGGCTTCACGACGATGCCGGCCGTGCCCGCGGTGTAGCGCGGGACCACGGCGATGCCGAGGCCGGCCGCGACGAACGCCTCCGTCACGCGCGTCGAGGCGAACCGCTGCTCGACCCGCACCGGCTCGCCCGAGGTGGTCTCGATCTCCTGCATGATCCGCTCGAACGGGAAGCCGTCGGGCACGCCGATCCAGGTCTCGCCGACGAGGTCGCCGGCCGTCACGGTCGCGCGGTCGGCGAGCCGGTGGCCGAGCGGCAACGCGATGTCGAGCGGCTCGACCATCAGCTCGGCCATCGCGAGTCCGTGCCCGGCCCAGGCGCTGCGGCCGGTGGGCGAGTGCGCGAGCACGATGTCGAAGTCGGCGGTGAGGTCGAGGAACTCGTCGGTCCCCGGGTCCGCGTCCTCGCAGTGCACCACGAGCCCCTCGACGCTGCGCAGCGCGACGAGCGCCTCCGGCAGCAGCATCTGCCCCGCTGTCGGGAAGGTCGCGATCGTCACTTCGCCGATCGGGTTGTTCTTGAAGGTCTGCCAGACCGCGTCGGCGCGTTCGAGCGCGGTCGCGATCTCGGTGGCGCTGCGGGCCAGCTCGCGGCCTGCGGCGGTGAGGACGACGCCGCGGCCCGAGCGCTCGATCAGCGGCACTCCGGCCTCCCGCTCGAGCACCTTGAGCTGCTGCGACACCGCGGACGGAGTGCGGTGCGTCGCCGCCGCCACCGCGGTGATCGAGCGCCGCATCGAGAGCTCCCGGAGCAGTTCCAGCCGTCGCACGTCCATGAAGGAAAGCTACACGTCAGGGCAAGAACAGTGCGATTGTCCTAAGGAACAGAAGGACCGAGAGTGGACGTTGTACAGAGCATCCCGGCGGATGGATCGCCAAACCTGGCAGACACGTCGGAGCAACGAAAGGCAGAACACTCATGAGCATCGCAATCCTCGTCGTCCTCGGTGCCGTCGCCGCATGGGGCACGGTGTCGACGGTGCTCGTCGCCAGCCGCGACGGATACCGTCAGGTCCCCGTCCGCCACTGAGCCTCGCGCTCCGCGACAGCACCTCATCGCGTTCCGACGCCGTCTCCCCCTGCGGGAGGCGGCGTTCTCGCGTCTCCAGGGGTCCTGCCTGTGATCACCGCGTCCCCTGAACGCGGAAGAGGCCCCGCGGCGCGAACCGCGGGGCCTCTCCTGTGCGAGTGCTACTTCGCGGCGGTGCGGCGGCGCAGGCGCGCCACGGTCATGCCGAGTCCGAGCAGCAGCGCCGCGGCACCGGCCGCGAAGGCCGGAGTCGCGTCGACGCCGGTCGCGGCGAGGTGCTTCGTCGGCCCGCCCGAGGCGCCGGGCACGGCAGGAGCCGTCGTCGCCGGCGTCGTCGGGATGACGGTCTCGGTGGGCTCCGGAGTCGGGGTCGGGGTCGGCGTGGTGCCGGCGTCCTCGGTCACCGTGAAGGTGTAGCTCAGCGTGACGCCGTTCGACGGCAGCGCGAACGCGAACTCGTGCTCACCCTCGGCGAGGTCGGCGGAGACCGGGACGGTCACCGTCGCCTTGCCCTGCTCGCCGTTGTCGGACGCGAAGGTGTGGTCGATCGGAGCGCGCGACGTCTCGACGCCGTCGACGCTCACGACGACCTCGGTGTCGAGGCTCGCAGGATCGACGTTGTTCACGTCGAGCGAGGAGAGGTCGAACGTGAACTCGTCCGCGCCCTCCGCCGAGGTCTCGTGCACGCCGACACCGCGGGTCGCCGTGTCGGGCGAGACCGGCGAGTTCTCGGCGAAGTAGTCCTCGAGGACCTGCACGTCACCGCGACCGGAGTCGGCGACGGACGACGCCTCGGTGAAGCCGGTGAAGCCGTCTCCACCCGAGAAGAAGAAGCTCGGGCCGACGACCGTGAACGACTCGTCCGGGGTGATCGCCTCACCCTGATAGAACATCTCGTCGACGCGCTGGCCCCATGCCGCCGTGGGGTCGTAGGTGTAGGAGAAGCCGGCCGAGACGCCGAGGCGCAGGTCGGTGGCGCGGTCGGGGATGTCCGCCCCGCGGCCCGCGTACGCCCACTGCTCCTCCAGCACCGTCTCGATCTGAGCACCGGTCATGACGCCGCTGAAGATCGTGTTGCCGAAGGGCTGGAGCGTGTACAGCTCAGCCACGGAGACGTTGCCGTCGGGGTCGGTCGCTCCGCCCGAGGCGTAGAGCAGGTCGGTGCGCACGCCGCCCGGGTTCATGAAGGCGATCTCGGACCCGATGTCCGAGGTCTCGCTCAGCATCGCGTCGGCGAGGAGGTTGCCCGCGGCGGACTGCGCCGCGCGGTTCTCGTTGCCCTTGTCGACGGGTCCGTAGACGGTGTCGCTGCCGCGGAAGATGTCGCCGGTGATGCTGCCGGCCGAGACCTCGCCCAGCGGAGCCGCCTCGGCGACGGCCGTGGCGACGGTGGCCGCGACCTCGGGATCCTCCGGGTAGACGAGGGCGCCGTCGACGACCAGCGGGATCAGATCGCCGGTGACGGAGTACTCGGAGGTGTCCTTGTCGTAGGTGACGCTGACGTGGCCGAGGTTGGAGCCGTAGACGCCGGTCTCGAGGACCGGGATGAGCTTGCCGTCGATGTCGACCGTCCGGTCGTAGACGGCGTGGGTGTGGCCGGTGATGAACGCGTCCGCACGGGAGCCGACTCCGTTCACGATCTTCGCGAGCACCGACGTCGGGTCGGCGAAGGTGGAGGGGGCGTCCACGGTGGCGCCGCCGACGAAGTCTCCGTCCGAGCCGCCCTCGTGCATGACGACCATGAGGACGTCGGCCTCGCCGTTGGCCTCGTCGCCGTCGGTCAGCTCGTCGGCGACGGCGTTCACCGAGGCGACGATCGGGCGCACGTCGAGGGTGGCGATGCCGGCCGGGTCCACCAGCGTCGGGAGCGCCTCGGTGGTCGCTCCGATGAAGCCGACGGTCACACCGTCGAAGGTCTGCAGGTCGTACGGCGCGTAGGCGTGCTCCTCCGTGCCCTTCTCGAAGAGGTTCGACGAGATGTAATCCCAGTCGGCGGCCGGGACGATGCGGTCGTCGAGGTCGGCACGGCCCTTGTCGAACTCGTGGTTGCCGACGGCGCTCGCGCTGAGGCCGATCTGGTTGAGGACGTCGATCGTCGGCTGGTCATCCGCGACCGCCGAGACGAAGGGGGAGGCGCTGACGTTGTCACCGGCCGACACCAGCGTGGAACCGCCCGGGTTCTGCGCGGCGAGGGTGGCGTAGGCGGTCGCGATGGACGCGGCTCCGGCCTCGCCACTCGCGGGGTCGGACTCGATGTGACCGTGGAAGTCGTTCATCGTGTAGACGTCGATGACGGTCTCGTCGGCGGCCTGCGCAGGCGCGGCGGCGAGAAGAGCCGCCCCGGCGACCGCGCTGACGGCGGCGACGGAGACGAGTCGGGAGAGGCCGCGTCGGCCGTGTGTTTCACTTCGCATCGAGAGGAGAGCTCCAAGCATCGAGCGGCTTTTCGGAGAGAACTCCTGCCGCATGAGGGGGACTTTCCCAGACAAGCCGAGGAAACCGCTCCCGTCAATCTCGGTCCGGAGCGGCGAGGGTGCGTTTACGAGAAGTTAACTCCGCTGCACGCGCGGTCAGAGCTGCCGGAGCAGCGGGAGGAACGGCGAGAGGTCGGCGCGCACGCCCGAGGCGTGGATGCGACCGCTCGCGAGGCCGTCCGCCCAGGGCAGCGAGCCGGTGGCGAGCGGCAGCCAGGTGGCGGCGTCCATCTCGATCACGTTCGGGGGCGTGCCGCGGGTGTGGCCCGGGCCCTCGACGCACTGCGCGGCGCCGAACGGCGGCACGCGGACCTCGACGCTGCGGCCCGGCACGTTCGTCTCGATGATCTGCAGGAGGAAGCGCACGGCGGTCGCGGTCGTGTTGCGGTCGGCCCCGCCGGCGAGCGCCGCCCGCACGGCGTCCTGCCCGGTCGCCTCGTCGATCTTCCCCTTGGCCATGCGTCCAGTCTGCCGTGCCGCCCGGCGCCCCCCGTGTCTGCCGACTTCCGCCAGATGCCACTTGTGAGCGCGACACGCCGCAGAAGGCGCGCACAAGTGGCATCTCGCGGAGGTGGAGAGGGGCGCACGGCGACGGGGCGCGCGCCGGGCGGGGGCATTGCGGGGCGGGCCTATCCTGTCAGGGTGAAGATCCTCGTCCTCGGCTCGGGTGCCCGTGAGCACGCCATCATCACCGCTCTGCTCGCGGAGGAGGAGGCGCACGAGATCATCGCCGCCCCCGGCAACGCGGGGATCGCCCGGGACGTCGAGGTCATCCACTTCGACACCAACAGCCCGCGCCTGGTCAGCGACTTCGCGGTCGAGCAGGGCATCGAGCTCGTCGTCATCGGCCCGGAGGCGCCCCTCGTCGCGGGAGTCGCCGACGCCCTGCGCCGCCGCCGCATCCCCACCTTCGGCCCGGACCGCGCGGCCGCCGCCCTCGAGGGCTCGAAGACCTTCGCCAAGCGCGTGATGGACATGGCCCGCGTCCCCACCGGCCGGGCGACGCGCGTCTCGACCCTCGTCGACGCCACGCGCGTCATCGACGAGTTCGGCGCCCCCTACGTGGTGAAGGCCGACGGCCTCGCCGCCGGCAAGGGCGTGCTCGTGACCGAGTCGCGCACCGCCGCCGTCGCGCACGCCGAGTTCTGGCTGCAGTCCGGCGACGTGCTGATCGAGGAGTTCCTGGCCGGCCAGGAGGTCTCGCTCTTCCTCCTCTCCGACGGCCACGACGTCGTCCCGCTCTCGCCCGCCCAGGACTACAAGCGCCTCGCCGACGGCGACGAGGGTCCGAACACCGGCGGCATGGGCGCCTACTCCCCGCTCCCCTGGCTCGCCGACCGCTGGGAGAGCGAGCGCGCCTTCGTCGACGAGGTCATCGACACCGTCGCGATGCCGACCATCCGCCAGCTCGAGCGCGAGCGCACCCCGTTCGTCGGACTCCTCTACTGCGGCCTCATCGTCACCGAGGCCGGCATCCGCGTGATCGAGTTCAACGCCCGCTTCGGCGACCCCGAGACGCAGGTCGTGCTGCCGCGCCTGGTGTCGCCCCTCTCCGCGCTGCTCTTCGCTGCGGCGACCGGCGCGCTCGCCTCCGTGCCGTGGCCGGCCTTCTCGGAGGAGGTCGCCGTCACCGTCGTGCTCGCCAGCGAGGGCTACCCCGAGAACGCCGCGACCGGCCGCGCGCTCGGCGGCCTGGAGGCGGCGGCCGAGGTCCCCGGCGTCACGATCGCGCACGCCGCGACCCAGCTCGTCGACGGCCGCTTCGTCGCCACCGGCGGCCGGGTGCTCAACGTCGTCGCCCTCGGCGCCGACTTCGCCGAGGCGCGCGAGCGGGCGTACCGCGCCCTCGACCTGATCACGCTCGACGGCGGCCAGTACCGCCGCGACATCGCGCTCCGCGTCGCCGGGCACTGACCCTCCGGCGCCCGGCCGGGCCTCAGCTCAGCCCGGGAAGCGGTGGCTGTAGAGGACGCTCTCGTCCGCGAACACATCGGGGTCCGCGTTCGGGTGAAGGAACGGGTGCAGCTCGATCATTCCCCGGGCGAAACCGCGCAGCCAGGCTGAGATCTCTGGAGTGACGGAACGTACCGAGGCTCGGATCACGGACAGGCCGTTCTCGTCGGTCCCGTCCAGGAGTGCAGCGACCTGCCACGCGATCGTCCTCTCGACCAGCTCCTCTCGCGCTCGATCGAGGTCGGCGCGACTCCACGGCGAAGCGACCAGCGTCAGCGCTGAGCCGTGCACAGGCTCCAGTCGTGGTCGGACCGACTCGGGATCGGCAGCCGAGACGATCACCCGCCATCGCCCGTCCTCGGCCCGGAGATATCTGCGGCTGTCGATCTCTCCGCTCTCGAGCATCTCGGCTTCACGGGCAGCGGACCGCGCGTCAGGATCCGGTCTCTGCACGGAGGACCTCTTCGAGGAGCGGAGG
Source organism: Rathayibacter sp. VKM Ac-2857 (assembly GCF_013205025.1). GTDB lineage: Bacteria > Actinomycetota > Actinomycetes > Actinomycetales > Microbacteriaceae > Rathayibacter. Next base: position 1,314,644 of record NZ_JABMLE010000002.1, read on the forward strand.
GACGGCGAACGGTCGAAGACGTCCTCCACGCGGTGATGCCGTACGGCCGCGACCCGGAAGTCGGAGCCGGACAGCGAGCCGAGGGCCGCGATCACCCCGCTTCCCGCGGGAAGGCGATCGCCGACGAGTCTCAGCCCGTGCCGATGGACCGTCGAGATCCACTCACCCGTCCGTACTTGCGCCTCCCTGTGCGATCTCCGCTGTACGAGCCGGTACTCGCCGTCCAGCTCGACGAGCACGCCGATTGCGGAAAGGAGCTGCTCCTCCATCATGATCGACGCACCTCTCTCAGCTCGTCCGACCGGAGGGACACGACCACCCATTCGACGATGCGCGCGGCGGCGTCCGCCCACGCAGCAGAATCGAACGCCCGGCCGCTTGCGGCGAAGAAGTCTCCTTGCACTCCGTCGTAGACGACCATCTCGTGGGGAAGGCCTGCAATCGAGAGTGCATCGTGAACGCGCTGATGCGCAGAGACGGTCACTGAATCCTGTCGGGAATGCAGATCGAGGATGGGCAATCCATGGAGAAGCTGGACCTCGACGTTCTGCCCGGACGGAACACTCACGAAGACCGCCGACCTGAGCCGATCGCTCACCTCCGGGAGTGAATCCCAGACGGGAGTCGAGCGATGACCGAACGCCACGAGAGCCATCTGCTCACCCGAAAGCGAGGAGTCGATCTCCTGCGAGAGGAGTGAAGCGTCATCGAGGAAGGCAGCACTCACTCCGGACCGCGCGAGGGAATCGGAGAGCGACGCGAACTCCTCCGCCGAGAAGCCCGGAGCTACGACGACCACCGTGCCCAGATGGCCGTTCTCGTCAGCCGGCTCTCGTGAGCAGGACACCGGCGCGAGCGCGCAGAGGACGATGACCACCCCTGCCAGGACGCTAGACGGTCTGCCGAACGACACGGTCGACGCACGAGTAGTCGTATCGGACCCAGAGCCAGTGCCGATCATTCGACTCCCGCTCGGAGCAGTAGGACTCCCGGTGATAGGCGAAGCGGACGACGTACTGGGTCCGGTAGGACTCGCAGGTCTCTTTCGAGCGAAAGTCGTCTCGGAGAAGGGTGTAGCCGGGCTTGCCTGCCGCAAGCGTGATCACTCCCTCGGAACGGGATTCGATGTTCGTGACGTCCGAGACGATGACAGCACCTCCGCTCGATGAGCCGGGTGCGGACAGCGTGCTGGGCGCGCCGATGGCAACGACCAGTGCCGCCGCCGAGGCGAGTGCGAGCAATGCCGTCTTGCGATTCGAGGTCTTCATCCGGTCCTCCGAGAGATTTGTACGGCACAGCCCGTCCATACCGATGTGATGACCGAGATGCTCTCGCAGATGCGCGAAGAAGTGACGGGCCGACGCCCGACGAGGGTTCGGTGGCGCGAGAACGACGCCTGGCCCACCAGAAGTCGTCGTGCCCGCAGGCCCGGTGCGACGACTTCTGGAAAGTGGACCCGTGGGCGGGGGGGCGCTCCTCAGAAGTCGTCGCAGCGGGAGTGCGAGTACGACGACTCTTGGAGAGCGGAGCGGGGCAGCAGGGGGTCAGGCGGTGCGCAGGGGCGTGCGGCGGGTCGCGGACCACCAGAGCGCCGCGCAGCCGAGGACGACGGCGCTGCACAGGGCCATGACGGTGCGCGGCTCGAAGAGCAGGATCCCGAGCGAGACCAGGGCCTGGCTGAGGGCGATCGCGAGCATGGCGACCATGGTGTCGACGGCGAAGACGCGGCCGCGCAGGTCGTTCGCGGTGATCGACTGCAGGCCGTAGCCGCTGAGACTCGCGTTCATGCTGCCCCCGATGTGGGCGATCAGGACGAGGGCGATCGCGAGGACGACCGAGGTGCTGATCGACACCAGGGCGTAGCCGAGGCCGAAGAGGAGCACGGCGCCGACGATCCCGCCGCGCAGGTCGGGCGAGCGCTCCGCCGCGAACCGCGCGACGCGGGGCCCGATCACGGCACCGACGCCGCGCGCGGCGAAGAGGAGACTCACGGCGACGGCGGGGTCCGCCGCCATCGTCAGAGCCAGCGCCGGGAAGAGCGCGATGGCGCCGTTGCCGAGGTGGCTGCCGGGCTTCGCCAGCAGCAGGGCCGGGATCCGCCGGTCGGAGCGGCAGAAGGCGGCGACCTCGCGGACGTCGCGGGCGAAGCGGGCCGCTCCTCCGCGGCGCCCGGCCTCGCGCTCGGCCCCCTGCCCCGCCCCGCGCTCGGCGCCGCGCGCCGCGGGCAGACCGAGCAGCAGCAGCGCGGAGAACCCGTAGGCGCCGGCGGTGATCGCGAAGCAGAAGTACGGCGAGACGAGCGCGGAGGCGATGCCGCCGAGGGAGGCGCCGAGCGCGAGCATGACGCCCCAGACCGAGTTCAGCCCGGTGCTCGCGACGAGGAGGCTCTCCCGCGGCACGATCTGCGGGACGATCGCGTTCACGGCCGGGGTGAAGAACGCCTTCCCCGCCGCGAGCAGCGCGAAGGTGAGCACCGCGAGCCACGCCGTCCCCGCCGACTGCAGCAGGAACAGCGGCAGCACGGCGAGCGCCGACCCCGCCTGCGCGGCGACCAGCACCGTCCGGCGCGACGTGCGGTCGACGAGCCCGCCGGCCCAGAGCGAGAGCACGGCGATGACCGCGGTCTCGGCCGCGAGCAGCAGTGCGCCGAGGGCGCCGTCGCCGGTGAGGCGCTGGAGCAGGACGATCAGCGGGATCATCGTGAACCAGTCGCCGCCCTGGCTGACGATCTGGGCGAGGAAGACGCGGCGGTAGTCCGGGTTCGCCCGCAGGATCCGCCGGACGCTCTCGCGCGGAGGCGTCATCGCGGCGGGGTCCGGCCGGTCGGGTCGTGGCCGGGGGCGTCGCTGCGGATCGCCGCGAGGTCGCTCCGCCGGAACCGCGCGACCATCACCGCGTCCTCCTCCGAGAGCTCGTGGAGCGGCCCCGCGGGCAGGACATCGGGGAAGCCGCACGTCCGGGCGGTCATCGGGTGCCTCCGCCGGCGCCGGTGGGGCGCGGCCGGAGCTCGACGGCGAGCGTGAGCACGGTCCCGGTGCCGAGGTCCAGGCGGTGGACGCCGGACGGGAGGGAGCGCACCTTGGGGACGCAGACCTCGGCGAGGATCGAGCGCGCGCCGAGGACGGTCCGCTTCTGCTCCGAACGCAGGACCAGCTCGGTCGAGAGGGTCGCGTTCACGATCTGGCAGCAGTCGGCCGGCACGGTGACGACGCGGCCCGGCTCGGTGCAGATCAGGACGACGCCGACGTCCGTGCGGAGCAGGAGCACGCCGTCCCGGTCGCTCTCGCGGTGGGCACCGGCGCCGTGGTGCAGGAGCGCGCGGTACCAGCGGTGCACGCGGAGGAGGCAGACGCGCTGACCCGGATCGAGCGCGGTCAGATCGCGGCCCCAGGCGGGGACTCCCCCGGCGATCATCCGCAGGGCGATGACGCACACCTCGGCGGGCGACGCCGAGCGGGGGAAGGTCTGGTAGTCGTTCAGCCCCGGCATGCCCCGGGCCTGGAGGTAGTCCATCCGCGCGAGGTTGGTCCGCGACGCGTACGGGGAGTCGCTGCCGCGCACGACCGAGCCGAGTCCGGCGACGGCCGCGGTGGCGTGGTCCTGCCTCATCTCGACGACGACCGGCCGCGGCTGCGCCTCGGTGATCGCCGCGCACTCGGCGAGGACGCGGTGCAGTCCGACGATCGTCGAGCCGAGGTCGTGCGCGTGCTCGGGGGACTCGCACTCCTCGGACGGCAGCAGGTCGACGAGGTCGTACGCGATGCCGTCGAAGGGGTGGCGCCGGAAGAGGTCCCGCACGACCTCGACCATGACCCGCCGTGCCCGCTCGCTGCGGAAGCACAGCGAGGAGGACATCGTCGGGTTCAGGATCGGGACGCCGAGAGCGTCCTGGACGAGGAGGTCGCCGACCCTCCCGAACGCCGCGGAGGCCGGACCGACGGCGTGCGGGGCGCACCAGACGATCACCCGGCTGCCGAGCGCGTGGATCGACTCGATCAGCCCCGGCAGGTCCGGGTACCTGACCGGGTCGGCGGTCCAGTCGCCGATGTCCGTCGGCAGGTCGTCGCTCGAGTCCGGTCCGCGGCCGGACCAGCCGTCGTCGATGACGATGTTCGAGATCCCCAGCTCCGCGGCGACGCGGGCGTTGCGCAGGACGAGCTCCTGCGTGACGTGCTCGGAGCTCCAGTCGACCCGGGTGCACCAGTGCGGCTCGAGCGCCTCGGGGCGGGTGGAGTAGCGCACGTCCAGGGCCTGCCGCTCGCAGGCGGAGAACCGCCGCAGCACGGAGCGCCAGTCGGCGTGCTGCGACGCGGGGAGGACGGCGATCCAGAACCGGTGCACGGCCTCGCCGTCGTCACCGGTCTCCGCGGTGTCGGCGAGGTGGAGCAGCGTGAACTCCACCCGCAGCCGGCGGACGTGCGCGTTCAGCGCCCGGTTCGAGGCGGGCTCGTGCAGGGTGATGTCCATCTCCGTGGGCGCAGCGATCACGCCCACGCCGTGCGCGCCGCCGCCGAGTCGCTCGAAGACGTGGACCGGCGTCTTCAGCGAGTCCGCGCGGACCTGGAGGTCGCCGCTGAAGCGCCAGGCGGAGACGGGGTGGCTGCTGTTCATGTGCCAGCGGCCCGTGTCCGGGACGACGACGTGGTCGAGGTTGTCGAGGGTCGTCGTGTAGACGACGCTCACCTCCCGCAGCTCGGGCCGGGCGGGGAGGAGGACCTCGAGCAGCTCGTCGCCGGCGCCGGTGAACCGCCAGCCCGCCGGGACGGGAGTGCCGTCCGCGACGACGAGGCGGCCGTCGCCGGTCGCGACCAGCACGGCGCGGAAGCCGAGGGACGTCCCGTCGTCGCGGAGGGCGCTGACCTCGACGCTGCCGGCCGCGGTGCGCCTGGGCGCGCTGTCGCTGGATCTCACGGGTGCTGCTTCCTTCGTCGGCGGTGCCCGGCGGGGGATCCGGCGCTCGAGCGGTCCGTGACCGTTCACGGAGTGCAGGGCTTCCCTCGTCCCGCGACGCAGTGATCCGCGCCGTTGCAGGCATGGTGACGTTAGCATTCGATCGCGTGCGGTGCGCTCCCCGGGGAGTCGGGTAGGGGTGCGACGGGGTGTCGTCGAACGCCACGACGTCGAGATGGGAGCGTGCGTCGGAGGGTCGTGCGTCGGGGGCGGGGCCCCTGCGTCGGAAGTGGGGGCCGTGCGTCGGGGCTGTGCTCCGGTCTTCGGCGGGGCGGCTCGGGTCAGTGCGCGGTCGCGACGATGTCGCGGAGGGCCTCGCCGAGGTCGGGGTGGGCGAAGGTGAAGCCGGCCTCCTCGAGGCGACCGGGGACGACCCAGCGGCTCTTGAGCAGCAGCTCGGATTCAGTGCGAAGGGCGAAGGTGGCCGGCTCGAGGACGAAGCGCGGGGCGGGCAGGCCGATCTTCCGGCCGACCGCGGCGCGCAGCAGGCGGGAGAGCTCGGTGTTGTCGCTCGGGTTCGGCGCGGCGAGGTTCACGGGGCCGTCGAGGGGCTGCTCCTCCAGGAAGCGGATCGAGCGGTACACGTCCTCGACGTGGATCCAGCTGAAGTGCTGGCGGCCGTGGGTCGGGCGGTACTCGTGGTGGACACCGGCCTCGCGCCGGGCGCGGGTGGCGGGCCAGCGGCCGTCGAACTGCGGGCCCCCGAGGCCGAGGCGGGCGAGCTTCAGCAGGATGCCGGTGGCCGGTCCGTCGCCGAGCACGATCGTCATGCGCAGCGCGAGGCGGCGGACGCCGGAGATCTCGCCGGCGAAGAACGCCTCCTCCCAGGCGCGCGCGACGTCGACCGAGAAGCCCTCGCCGAGCACGCCGTCCTGCTCGGTGTTGGCGCGCTCCTCCTCGTGGCGGTAGATCGTGGCCGTGCTCGCGTTCATCCAGACCGGCGGAGGTGTCGCGGCGGCCGCGACGGCGCGGTGCAGCTCCTGGGTGGTCTCGATCCTTGAGCGCAGGATCTCGGCGCGGTTCGCCGGGGTGTAGCGGCAGTCGACGCTCTTGCCGGCCAGGTTGACGAGGAGGCGGGCGCCGTCGAGCGCGCGCGTGATCGCCGCGGTGTCGCCCCAGCGGGCGTCGGGGCCGGAGCGGCCGATCCGGCGGACGGCCCAGCCGTCGGCCACGAAGCGGCGGGCGAGGTCGGTGCCGAGGAAGCCGCTCGCTCCGGCGAGGACGACGACGGGGCGCGCGGGGTCAGGCATGCGTTCATCGTGCCGCATGGCGGGCGGTCGTCGCGGTTCGGGGTCCTCAGAGCCGGCGGGCCGCCGCCAGTGCGCCGGCGAGGCGCTCGGGGAAGCCGGGCGGGACGTCCTCGGGCAGGGCGTCGACCGGCCACCAGGCGAGGGCGTCGCTCTCGTCGCTGACGACGAAGGGCTGCGCGGGGTCGGCGATCGCGCCGTAGCCGACGTCCCAGTGAGTGCTGCAGCGGCCGAAGCCGCCGCCGAGACCGTGGCGGTCGAGGTCGAGCGGGACGTCGCCGAGCAGAGTGAGCTCGGTGAGGCCGCTCTCCTCGCGGGCCTCGCGCTCGGCGGCGGCGGGGACGGAGGCGTCGGCGGGCTCGATGTGGCCGCCGAGCTGCACCCAGAAGCGGCCCTTGCGGTGGTAGCAGAGCAGCACGCGGTCGAGCCCGGGCGAGAGCACGAAGCAGCTGGCCGTGACGTGCTCGGGACCGCCGCCCCGCTCGAGCGCCGCGGCGCCGTGCTCCGCGAGGAAGGCGAGGTACTCGTCCCGGAGCCCCGCGAGAGCGGCCGGCGGGTCCCACTCCGCGAGCTCGATGCTCAGCCTGCCGGCGCGCGCGTTCTCCACCCGGGAGAGCGTAGGCGAGATGTCCCCTCCCGCGAGATGCCACTTGAGTACGCGACACGCCGAGGGAGGCGTACCCAAGTGGCATCTCGCGGAGTGGGGCGGGGGTGCGAGTGCCGGCGCACTCCGCGAGATGCCACTTATGAGGGCGACACGCCGAGGCGGGAGCTCACAAGTGGCATCTCGCGAACGACCGGGGTGCGAGCCTCGGCGGCAGTCCGCGAAATGCCAGTTCGGTACGCGACACGCCGCGGGAGGCGTACCCAAGTGGCATCTCGCGGGAGGGAGGGGGGTCAGACGGCCAGGCCGGAGAGGCCCTCGCGGTCGACGCGGCGGTGGAAGCGCATGCCGGCGAGGCCGCCGAGGACGGCTCCGACCAGCGAGACGACCAGGGCGGCGAGGACGGTCACGATGGCGGTGACTGTGGCGTCGCCGGCGTCGAGGGGGATCTGCGGGAAGCCGCTGACGGCCGAGAGGATCTGGCTGCCTCCGGTGAGCGCGGAGACGATGCCGACGACGATCGCCACGACGACGGCCCAGGCCCACACCGCGACGCCCTGCTTGGCGCCGCTGAAGCGGGCCATCCGGCCGGCGACGTAGCCGCCGGAGTAGTAGGCGACGAGGAGGATCACGAGCAGCGCGATCGCGCCGACCCAGCCGAAGGCGGCGGGGTCCGCGGCGAGGTCGGCGGTGACGTCCTGCGTGCCGACGACGGCGGCGCCGATCGCGGTGACCAGGGCGGTGAGGATGACCGCGAGGCCGGTCGCGGCCAGCCAGCCGAAGAAGGCGCAGCCGATCTTGAGGCCGCCGAAGCGGTCCTTCTCGCGCTGGTGGATGTCCTTGCGGGCGGCGGTGCGGGCCTTCGCGGCCTCGGTGGAGTCGGGGTTGACGGGGGCGCGGTGCGCGGCGGACGGGTCGCCGGGGGTGGTGGTCGCGGTTGCGCCCGAGGTGGTGCTCGTGGTGTCGAAGCGGGTGGCCGCGTCGCGGTCGGTGTCGCTCTGGTCGCTGCGGTAGCGGTCGCTGCGGTCGGGACCGGTGCTGTCGGAGCCGGGGCCCCGATCGGTGGGCGTGCTCATGTCGGCCTCCTCGTGCGCTCCGGTGTGGAGCGTCGGCTCAGTCAACTCCCCGGGTACGTCGGGTGTCGCGGGCTTGACGGGGCGGATCGGCGGGGCGGCCAGCATTCCTGCCGACCGACGGTCGGGGAGGAATCATGCTGATCGAGTAGGCCGCGCAGCGGGCGTATCGAGATCCACCATGGTCAGCAGGTGGGGTCTGCAGAATCAGCGTGCTGGTGACGGCGGGTCTCGATACGCCCCTGCGGGGCTACTCGACCACCATGTACGCGCACGGCCGGGCACGGCACGGGCGGCATGTACGCGCACGGCCGCGCACGGCTCGGGCGAGGCGCGGACGGGCGTCAACCCCGTTTCGCCGCGCCGCGGGAGCGGCTTGCATGGAGGGACCGACCCACGACGAGAGGGAGCACCATGACTCCGGAATCCCCTGAGCAGACCCCGCCCGGTACCGAGGCCGAGCTCACGCCGAAGGCCGACCACGGCGAGACCAGCTACCGCGGCTCCGACCGGCTGCGCGGCAAGGTCGCGCTGGTCACCGGCGCGGACAGCGGCATCGGCAAGGCCGTCGCGATCGCGTTCGCGCGCGAGGGCGCCGACGTCGCGATCTCCTATCTGAACGAGCACGAGGACGCCGAGGACACCGCGAAGTGGGTGCGCGAGGCCGGCCGCGAGGCACTGCTCCTCCCCGGCGACCTGCGCGACCCGGCGCACTGCCGCTCCGTCGTCACCGAGACCGTCGAGAAGCTCGGGCACCTCGAGGTGCTCGTCAGCAACGCGGCGTTCCAGATGAGCCGCGAGGAGGTGACCGACATCCCCGACGAGGAGTGGGACCGCACCATCGCGACGAACCTGAGCGCCTACTTCCACCTGGTCAAGTCCGCGCTGCCCCACCTGACGAGCGGCGCCTCGATCATCGCGACGAGCTCGGTGCAGTCGGACCAGCCGTCGTACCAGCTGCTGCCCTACGCGGCGACGAAGGCCGCGATGCTGAGCATGACCGCCTCGCTCGCGCAGGCCCTCGGCGAGAAGGGGATCCGCGCGAACGCCGTGGCCCCCGGTCCGATCTGGACCCCGCTCATCCCGGCCACCATGCCGCCGGAGGCCGTCGCCTCGTTCGGCGAGCAGGTGCCGCTGGGCCGCCCCGGCCAGCCCGCGGAGGTCGCGCACGCCTACGTGCTGCTCGCCTCGGACGACGCGAGCTACATGAGCGGCTCGACGATCGCCGTCACCGGCGGGAAGCCGATCCTCTGAGCACCGCCACGCGGAGCCTCCGCAGAGCCGCTCACCCGCAGGAACGTGCGATAGGTTCCGGCGGGTGAGCGCCCACATCCGCAGCATCGAGACGGCCGTCCCCGCGACCGTCCTGCACCAGCCGGAGATCCGCGACCTCTTCGCCGCGCAGCCCGGCGTCACCCGCCTCGGCTCGCGGCTGATCGGCGCGGCCTTCAACGCCTCGGGGATCGACACCCGGCACACCGTCGTCGACGAGCTGGACGGCGAGGAGCGCGAGGGCGACAGCACCTTCTACGACGCCCGCTCCGGCCGACTGCTCGACCCGGGCACCGCCGCACGCAATGCGGTCTACACGGCGCGCGCTCCCGAGCTCTTCGCGGAGGCGGCCCGGCGCGCGCTCGACGCGGCCGGCTTCGCGCCGGGTGAGGTCACGCACGTGGTCACCGTCTCCTGCACCGGCTTCTACGCGCCCGGGCCGGACTACCAGCTGGTGCGCACGCTCGGGCTGCGGGTGTCGACGCAGCGCTTCCACCTCGGCTTCATGGGCTGCTACGGAGCCTTCCCGGGGCTCCGCGCCGCCCGCGCGTTCTGCGACGCGGACCCGTCCGCCGTCGTGCTTGTCGTCGCCGCCGAGCTGTGCAGCATCCACCTGACCAGCTCCAGCGACGCGGAGCAGATCGTCGCCACCTCCGTCTTCGCCGACGGTGCCGCGGCCGCGGTCGTCACGGCCCGCGAGCCCGAGCCGGGCACCGCGGTGCTCGACATCGACGCGCTCGACACGACCCTCACCCCCGAGGGCGAGGACGAGATGGCCTGGACGATCGGCGACCACGGCTTCACCATGCGGCTGAGCACCTACGTGCCGTCGATCATCGGCGCCAACATCACCGGCGCGCTCGAGCCGATGCTCGGGAGCGCCGGGGTCGGCGCCGGGGACGTGCAGCGCTGGGCCGTGCACCCGGGCGGGCGGAGCATCCTCGACCGCGTGCAGTCGGCGATCGGCCTCTCGGACGAGCAGATGCAGCCCTCGCGCGAGGTGCTGCGGACGGTGGGGAACATGTCGAGCGCGACCGTGCTGTTCATCCTGCGCCGGCTGCTGCACGGCGAGGCGGCGGACGGCGAGCGGATCGGCGCGATGGCGTTCGGTCCCGGGCTGACCGTCGAGATGGCGCTGCTGACCAAGCGCGGCGGGGCGTGACCGTCCGCGCGCCGCTCCTCCCCGACCTCCGGCACCGGGAGACGGACGCGCAGGAGCTGATGGACGACCCGTCCTGCGACCGGGCGCTGCTCGACGCGACCTACGCGCGGTTCGGCACGGTGAACCGGCTGGTCTCGGGCTGGCGGCGGCTCTACCGCACGCGGCTGCGCCCGCTGTTCCGGAGCGAGGAGCCGCTGCGGCTGCTCGACATCGGCTCGGGCGGCGGCGACATCGCGCGCTCGCTCGCGGACTGGGCGCACGCGGACGGACTGCGGCTCGCGATCACGGCGATCGATCCGGACGAGCGGGCCTACGCCTTCGCGACCTCGACGCCGGCGCCGGCGGGGCTGGAGTTCCGGCGGGCGAGCAGCGCGGAGCTGGTCGCCGAGGGTGCGCAGTACGACATCGTGACGTCGAACCACCTGCTGCACCACCTGCCGGCCGAGGCGCTGAGCGCGCTGCTCGAGGACAGCGAGCGGCTCGCTCCGCGCGCGCTGCACAACGACATCGAGCGCTCGCGGCTGGCGTACACCGCGTATGCGGCGGCGACCCGGCCGATCGCGGCGGGGTCGTTCCTGCACTACGACGGGTCGCTGTCGGTGCGGCGGAGCTACACGGCGCCGGAGCTGCGCGCGCTGGCGCCCGAGGGCTGGCGCGTGGAGCGGGCGGCGCCGTACCGGCTGCTGCTGGCGCGCGGGTAGGGCGCGCTGCGGGCTGCGCACGGCTGGGCTCACATGCGGTCGGAGTGCTGACCCGGGGCCGGCGGCGGAGCGGGAGTGGGTCGTGCCCGCCGGCCGGCTGAGCGCGGGCTAGCGGTGGGGGCGCTCGACGTCGTCGCCGGGCGTGCGCTCGTCGGGGCCGTGCGAGCGGCGGTACTGCCAGCCGGCGAGGGCGAGGATCAGCACGCCGCAGAGGATCGTGATGATGTCCGGCACGGACGCCCCGTCGCCGAGCGAGCTGATGCCGGCACCGAGGAGCAGGACGCCGCCGATGAGGTAGAAGATGACTCGCGTTTTCATGGCCTCATCGCTTTCGTCCGCCGGAACAGGCCCTGCGATGCTACCCGGTCGTGCCGGGCGGCGGCCGGGCGGGCTCGAGGGGTGCCGGACCTCCGGCACGCGGAACCGGCTCCGGCACGCTGGGATGCGCCGGAACCGCGAGCCCGGGGTGGAATCACGAGCCGAACGTTCAGGCGGAGTGCGTCGGGCGCGCGCGAAGACGACGCTGTCCGTGTGGACGCCTCATGCTGATCGAGTAGCCCTCGTAGAGGGCGTATCGAGATCCACCAGCGTCAGAAGACGAGTCTGCAGACCCGCCCTGCTGACGACGGCGGTCTCGATACGCCCCTCCGGGGCTACTCGACCAGCATGGGCGAGACACTGCCGCATCCATTTCCCTGCAGGAAGCACCACCTGGCCAGCATGGGCTCATTCATGCTGATCGAGTAGCCCTCGCAGAGGGCGTATCGAGATCCACCCGTGTCAGCAGGATGCGTCTGCGCAGCGGCCCTCGACTAGGGGGCGCGGCCCGGGCTGTCAATGGGGCATCGGCGTGTCTGTCCGCCGATTCCGCACGGAGGGGCTCGACCGGTTAGCGTCCCCGGGGAGCTGTCCGCCGTGGGCGGCTCGCACTGACGAAGGGCGCCCGTGGCCACGCTGACCTATGGACCGCAGAATCTCGAGATCGAGTTCGAGGAGCGGGTCCTCGCCCACCTCAAGGTCGCCGTGCTGTCGAAGCTGCGGCGCAACGAGGCCTTCTCGCTCTCCTGGACCGAGGACGCCTCCACCGGCCACGGCCGCAGCTCGGTCTGGCTGCACCCCTCGGTGCCGCTGCACTTCCGCTTCGCCGACACGCACCAGCCCAAGCTCAACCGCGCGTGGATCGAGCAGATGCTGAGCGTCGCGAGCATGCACGGCGAGCTGTCCGTCCTCCCGGAGCCCGAGGAGCCGCGCCAGGGCTCCTGAGCCCGGCCGCCCTGCCCGACGACCCCGCCCCGCCGCACTGCCCCGCCGCGGCGCATCCGTCAACCCCACCCCCCGTCCCAGGGTCGCGTCGTAGCGTCTGAGGACAGTGACCGGGCGGTTCTCCGTCGGTCGCGACCACGGACGGAGACGACGATGACCGACACCGCGCGAGCAACCGCAGCACCCACCCTGACCGGGACGGGAGGCGCGCCTCGCAAGGACGAGCCGATCGCCGTCCGCCACGCCCCCGACTCCGCCTCGACCGATTCGCAGCCGGTGCTCGGCTGCCGGATCGACGTCAGCGGCCGGACCTTCACGGTCGAGCTCGAGATGGCCGGGGTCTTCCTGCGCCAGGTGCGCCGCACGCTCCGCGACGGGGACAGCGCCCTGGTGCTGCTGCGGCACGTCGACGGGATCGAGATGATCCCGTTCACTCGCGCGACGCCGTTCGAGGTGTCAGACATCGTCTGCCCCGAGGGCGTCGAGCCCGAGAAGGCGCGTCTCGCCGAGGGGCTGCGCCCGCGCTGATGCCGCAGGGCGCCGGGATCAGACCCCCCGCCACCGCAGGAGCGGAACCGCGCCGCCGCCCGGTTCAGGCGGGGAGCGACTCCTCGATCAGCTGCACGATCCGCGGGTCGTCGGGCTCGACCGTCGGGCGGAAGCGGTGCACGGTGCCGTCGGCGGTGATCAGGAACTTCTCGAAGTTCCACTTCACCTTGCCGGCCTTGCCCGCCTCGTCCTCCGTCTTGGTCAGCTCCGCGTAGAGCGGGTGCGCCGAGCGGCCGTTGACCTTGACCTTCTCGAACATCGGGAAGGTGACGCCCCAGGTGGTCGAGCAGTACTCCTTGATCTTGTCGGAGTCGCTGAGCTCCTGGAGGAACTGGTTGCTCGGGAAGCCGAGCACCGTGAAGCCGCGGTCGCCGTACTGCTTCTGCAGCGCCTCGAGCTTCTCGTACTGCGGGGCGAGGCCGCAGCGGGAGGCGACGTTGACGATGAGCTTCACCGGCGCGTAGTCGGCGAGCGTCGACGCGGTGCCGTCGATCGTGGTGAGGGGGATGTCGGTGATCGTCTCGGGCACGGGGGCTCCTTGTCGAGGAAGTGGGGTGATCGTCAGGCTATCCAGCGGAGCCGTGCGCGGGCCGCGAGACGCTCCTCCACACCGGCGTCCTCATCGCGACTGTCCCCCGTCGGCGCAACTCCCTCCCCGTCGGTGGCCGAGCGGCACCAGCATGGAGGCATGACCCCCTCCTCGCAGCAGCTCGTGACGGTGGGTGGGCGGCGCCTGCGGCTGACCAACCTCGACAAGGTGGTCTATCCGGAGGCGGGGTTCACCAAGGCCGACGTCCTCTCCTACTACGCCTCGGTCGCCTCCGCGATGCTGCCGCACCTCGCCCGCCGGCCGGTGACCCGCAAGCGCTGGGTCGACGGGGTCGGCACGGCGGAGGAGCCCGGCGAGGTCTTCTTCGAGAAGAACCTGCCCTCCTCCGCGCCCTACTGGCTCAGCCGGACGAAGCTGGCGCACTCGTCGCGCGACGTCGAGTACCCGCTCGTCGACGATGTCGCCGGCCTGACCTGGCTGGCCCAGCAGGCCGCGCTCGAGCTGCACGTGCCGCAGTGGCGGGTCGGCTCGGACGGCGAGCGGCGGCCGCCGGACCGGCTCGTGCTCGACCTCGACCCGGGCGAGGGGGCGGGGCTGGCGGAGTGCGCCGAGGTGGCGTTCCTGGCGCGGGATCTGCTGGAGGGGATGGGGCTCGAGCCGTTCCCGGTGACCAGCGGGAGCAAGGGCATCCACCTGTACTGCCCGCTGGACGCCTCCGCCTCGAGCGATCAGATCTCCTCGGTCGCGCACGAGCTGGCGAAGGCGCTCGAGTCCGATCATCGCGACCTGGTCGTCTCCGACATGAAGAAGACCCTGCGCGAGGGCAAGGTGCTCGTCGACTGGAGTCAGAACAGCGCGGCGAAGACGACGATCGCGCCGTACTCGCTGCGCGGCCGGCTCCTGCCGCGGGTCGCCGCGCCGCGCTCGTGGGAGGAGATCGGGGCGGCGGATATGCGGCATCTGGCTCCGAACGAGGTGGTCGAGCGGCTGCGGAGCGACGGCGACCTGCTGCGCCCGGTGCTCGCCGCGCGCGGTGCGGGGCTCGAGCCGTCGCCGGAGCGGATGGCGGGCTTCGCGGCGACCGACGCCTCCGCCGACCGGCTGGCCGCCTACCGGAGCATGCGCGACGCCTCGAAGACGCCGGAGCCGGTGCCCTCGCCGGGGGCGGGGATCGCGACCTCGGGCGACACCTTCGTCGTGCAGGAGCACCACGCGCGACGGCTGCACTACGACTTCCGGCTCGAGCACGACGGCGTCCTGGTCAGCTGGGCCGTGCCGAAGGGGCCGCCTCTGGACGGCGATCCGAACCGGCTCGCGGTGCAGACGGAGGACCACCCGCTCGAGTACGCGACCTTCGAGGGCACGATCCCCGCGGGCGAGTACGGCGGCGGCGAGGTGCGGATCTGGGACGAGGGCACCTACGCGCTGGAGAAGTGGCGCGAGGGCGAGGAGGTGATCGCGGTGCTGACCGGCCGGCCGGACGGCGGGCTCGGCGGCGAGCCGCGGCGGTACGCGCTGCTGCACACGGGGGCGAAGGGCGGCAAGGGGGACGAGAAGAACTGGCTGCTGCACCTGATGGCGCCGGGGGCCGCGACGCACGGGGGGAAGGCGCACGGGCGCGGGGTCGGGGTGCGGAAGGGCGGTGGGGCGTCCGGGGCGTCGGGTTCCGGGGCGTCGGGGTCTGGAGCGACGGGATCCGGGGCGACGGGATCCGGGGCGACTACGCCGTCCAGCTCGCCGACCGCGAAGGCCGCCGCCTTCCGGCCGATGCTCGCCACCGCCGGCCGCGCGGCGGACATCCCCGGCGACTCCGCGATCGAGATGAAGTGGGACGGCTACCGCGCCCTGGTGCGGGTGTCGGGCGGAGCGGTGACCCTGACCAGCCGCAACGGCAACGACCTGACGGGGGCGTTCCCCGATCTGCTCGGTCCGATCGCCGAGGCCGTGGCGGTCGACTGCGTGCTCGACGGCGAGATCGTCGCGCTCGACGACCGCGGCCGGCCCGACTTCGGTCGGCTGCAGACCCGCGGCGGACTGACCAAGCCGCGCGAGATCGAGGCGACGGCGCGCGCGACTCCGGTGCACCTGATGCTCTTCGACCTGCTGGCGATCGACGGCACGGAGGCGGTGAGCCGCCCCTACGACGAGCGCCGCGCCGCACTGGAGCAGCTGGCGACCGAGAACGAGCGCGTGCACGTGCCGTCGGTGTTCGACGGCGACCTGGAGGAGGCGATGTCGACGAGCCTCGCGCTCGGCCTGGAGGGCGTGGTCGCCAAGCGCCGCGACGCGGCGTACCGGCCGGGCATCCGCTCCGGCGACTGGGTGAAGCTCACCCACCACCGGGTGCAGGAGGTGGTGATCGTCGGCTGGCGCGAGGGCGAGGGCGGCCTGGTCGGCTCGGTCGGGTCGCTGCTGACGGCCCTCCCCGGCGACGACGGCCTCGTCTACTCCGGCCGGGTGGGCAGCGGCTTCAGCGACCGCGAGCGCCGCGGCCTCGTCGACCGCCTCGCCGAGCACGCCACCGACGAGCCCGCGGTGGCCGTCCCGCCCGCCGAGTCCCGCGGCGTGCACTGGGTCGAGCCCGTCCTGGTCGGCGAGGTCCGCTACCGCGAGCGCACCGCCGGCGGCACCCTCCGCCAGCCCGTCTGGCGCGGCTGGCGCGCCGACAAGTCCGCCGCGGAGGTGCGCCTGGAGTGAGCGCAAGTCGGCGAATCGCCGCAGACGCGGCTCAAACGCTGCGCGTCGTTGTTGCAACACCTTGAATAAACCGCCATACTCCTCTCCTCACGACGGAGCGAGGTTGCCTTTTATGAATGAAGAGGAAAAGGAGGTTGCCGCAGAGAAGCAAAAGCCCCTGAGCATCATGAAGAAGCTTCTAGCCGGCGCCGGTGCCGCAGTAATTTTCGGACTGGGCGCTTTTCTTGGTCCTGCCATAGGTGATTTCTACACATGGGTAAAGGAACAGCTTATCGGCCGGACGATCACCTCCACTGAAGTACGGCAGCTGAACGTGGTCGACTACAATGGGGCGCTTCGCACTGGTTACGAGATCTCCGAGACGGCTTCCGGAAGTTGTGGAGCGGAGAGCATGCGGCTAGTTGGGCAGAACGCCTATAGATGCGCCTTCGACAGTCAATTAGCGGATCCGTGCTTAGCGCGCGATGAGGGTCTATCAGTGTTCTGCCTCTCCGACCCGTGGACGATGTCAGGGGTTCTCATCGAGCTCGATACGCCAGTGACCAGAGATCCAAGTCAAACCGAAGACGCCAGCGGTACACCATGGGCCCTTCAAGTCGCTGATCCTCGAGATGACAGAACAACGTGGCGATGTCTCTCAAGCGAGGGCAATGCTACAAGTGAAGTCTCAGGGAACCGGTCTTCGTGGTCCTGCGTCACTCAGGACGGATCAGGGATGGCACATGCCCTCAATGACGTGATAAAGAACGATGCTGGCCCATGGAGAGTTCTATTCTCCGACGAAACAGCACCTGACATCATTGAGGCGGATATCGTAACAGCGTGGTTCTGATCTATCTGCGGTAGTTCGGCGGCGCGGGTCAGTCGAGGCGGACGCCGCGGAGGAGGACGAGGGTGGAGCCGACGGCGACGCCGGTGCCGATGAGGACGCCGCCGGCGCCGGCCGCGGCGGCGATCGTGCCGAGGAGCGTGGGCAAGGCGATCAGGCCCATGCGGTTGCCGGCGAGGCGGAGGGAGAGGGCGCGGCCGTGGCGGTCGGCGGGGGTGCGCTCGATCAGCCAGGACATGGTGATCGGCTGGCCGATGCCGAGGCCGAGGCCCAGCAGGGCGACGGCGACGAAGAGCAGTGCCGTGGGCGCGGGCAGGGCGGTGAGGATCAGACAGACGGCGGAGACGACGATGCCGGCGACCATCACGCGGGTGCGGCCGAAGCGGGAGGTGGTCGCGCCGAGCAGGAGGCGGGAGGCCATCGAGGCGAGGGCGCGGACGGTCAGCAGGGCGCCGACGACGCCCGCGGGCAGGCCGCGCTCGGCGCCGAGGGCGGGCAGGTAGACGACGGTCAGGTCGACGGCGGCGACGACGGTCGCGCTGGTCAGCAGGGCGCGGGCGAGGCCGGGAATGCGCAGCAGGCCGAGCGTCGAGCCCTCGGACGGCGCTGCGGCGGCGGCGCGGGGTGCCGGCCGGGCGATCGCGGTGGTGACGGCGAGGAGGAGGACGGCGAGCGCTCCTCCGACGAGGAACAGCGGCGCGGGATCGGGGCGCACGGCGCTGCCGGCGAAGACGGGGATGAAGGCCGGGCCGATCGCCTGTCCGAGCGAGGCGGCGAACGTGTAGTAGCCGAAGCGGCTGTCGAGGCGGGTGCCGGCCGCTCCCCCGGCGACCACGGCCTGCTGGCCGACGACGCAGCCGAGGTGGCCGGCGCCGAGCAGGGCGGTGCCGCAGAGCAGGCCGACGAGGCCGCCGCCCGCGAGCAGCAGCAGGCCGGCGGCGGCGATCGTCAGCAGCGAGCCGCAGGCCATCACGAAGCGCGCGCCGACCCGATCGACGAGGCCGCCGACGGGCAACGCGATCAGCAGCGGCACCACCGCGAACGAGGCGCCGAGCGCGCCGAGCGCCCAGGCCGGCACGTCGAGCTGGATCGCCTGGTAGACGGCGGCCGGCCGCAGCAGGAAGGCGACGGCCTGGATGAGCACCGCGTGCGTCAGCAGCGCGCCGGTCGAGAGCGCTTGGCGGTCCGGCACGGCGCGCTCCCTCCCCTCGACGGGCGATCGCCCGCCGTCCATCCTGGCGCACCGTCGAACGGGAGCCCGCGCGCACGATCGACGGCCCCGATGCGGTGAGCGAGGAGCCCTCGGCGCTGAGTCGCCCGAAAAGGCTCGTTCTTGGGCGGGAGAACGGACCTTCTCGGGCGACTCAGCGCGCGAAAGGCGGGCTGAGTGGCGAGGCTCCGGCGGCGGCACCCACCCCGTTGCACTGAGTCGCCCGAGAAGACTCGTACTCGGGCCGGAGAACGGACCTTCTCCGGCGGGTCAGCGCGCGAGAAGCGGGCTGAGCGGCGAGGCTCCGCTGGCCGCACTCGACGCGCGGCGAACCCGAACGCTGAGTCGCCCGAGCGGAGGGGGCGCCTTCGGCGCCAGCGCAGGGCGGGGAAGAGACCGATGTGCTTGGAGTGGGAGGGTCTCGATACGCCGCTTCCGGCTACTCGACCAGCATGTTCGCGGGTGTCTCTTCCAAGGAGAAGGTCCGTTCCAAGGCCGGAGAACGGGACTTCTCGGGCGACTCAGTGGGTACGGGGCTCCCGCGGGCAGAGAGGGGCGGCGATCCGGTGGGAACGGCTCCCTCGGCGGCGGGGAGGGAGCCGTTGGTGACGGGTCGGACGACCCGGAGTGACGGATGGAGCAGGAGCGCGGGCGCGGCGGGCGGGTCAGCGGTCGAGCGGCTCCGGGAGCGGCGCGGCGTGCTCCGGGAGGACGCCGAGGCGGTGGCGGCCGCGGAGGCGGAACCAGGCGAGGCCGACGGTGACGACCGCGCCGACGACGATGAGGGCGATCCAGCGGAGGGGGCCGTCGCCGTAGACCTCGACGCGGGGCCAGGCGAGGTTCACGGCCATCGCGGCGCCCCAGAGCACGGCGACGATGTTCACCGGCACGCCGAGGCGGCCGAGCGAGAAGTAGCCGGACGGCGCGTCGGCGGTGGGCCAGCGGCCGCGGAGGCGGCGCAGCAGCAGGGGGACGGTGACCAGCAGGTAGGCGAGGTAGATCAGGATGACGGCCACGCTCGTCACGGCGGTGAAGATCTCAGGGGTGCCGATGTTGACGACGAGGATCAGCACGGCGAGCACGCCGATCAGGACGGCGGGGGCGACCGGGGTGCGGCGGCGCGGGTCGACACGGGCGAGCAGGGCGCTGCCGGGCAGGGCGTTGTCGCGGGCCATCGCGAAGACCAGGCGGATGCCGGCGGTGTGCACGGCGAGCGCGCAGACAGTGATCGCGACGACGATGCAGCCGAGGAACACCGAGCCGAGCGGGCCGCCGAGCACCTGGAGGACCACGAGCTGCAGTCCGCCGGACGGGGAGCCGAGCGCCGGGTCGGCGAGATCGGGGGCGGCGAGGAGTCCGAAGAGGATGATCAGGCCGCCCAGCACGAACGAGGCGGTGATCGCGCGGAGGATGGCGGCGGGGGCGGTGCGCCGCGGATCGACGGTCTCCTCGCCGAGCGAGCCCGCGGTGTCGAAGCCGTACATGACGTAGGCGGAGGCGATCGCGGCGATGAGGAACGCGCCGAGGTAGCCGCCGGGGACGCCCTCGCCGCGGCCTGCCGTCTCGAGGACGACGCTCGGCGGGTTCACCGCGTTGGCCGCGAGGACGACGACGAGCAGGACGGCGGCGACCAGCTCGATCAGCACGCCGACGCTGTTGATGCGGGCCATCAGCCGCACGCCGACCGCGTTGACGCCGGTGGTGAACGCCACCAGGATCGCGCCCCAGAGCACCGCGCTGACGCCGGTGCTCGTGCCGGTGCCGTCGCCGACGAGCTGGAAGCCGCGCCAGATCTGCGGGAGCGTCGTCTGGTAGGCGAGCACGACGGCGGCGAGCGAGACGACGGAGGCGAGCGTCATGATCCAGCCGGCGAGCCAGCTCACCGTCGGGCCGGCCAGGCGCTTGCTCCAGTTGTAGACGGAGCCGGCGACCGGGTAGCACGCGGCGAGCTCGGCGAAGCAGAGCGCCACCGCCAGCTGCCCGGCGAACACCATCGGCCAGGACCACCAGTAGGCGGGGCCGCCGTTCGCGTAGCCGAAGGAGAAGAGCTGGAACGTGCCGGTCAGGATCGAGATGTAGCTGACTCCCGCGGCGAAGCTGCCGAAGCGGCCGATGCCGCGGGTGAGGGTCTGCCGGTAGCCGGACTCGGCCATCCCGTCGTCGGACATCGGCGCCTCCTCGCACGGGGTCGGGGGCGTGCGAGGTCAGGATGGCAGGCCGCGGCGGGGCGCGGGGGGCGGGGGCACGGATGGGGGGCGTTCGAGGGCGGGGAGCTTCTCGGGGCAGGCGGGCGGGGTCTCGATACGCCGCTGCGCGGTTACTCGACAAGCATGATCTGACGGCGGGCGGTTCATGGTGATCGAGTAGGCCGCGGAGCGGGCGCATCGAGATCCACCGGGGTCAGGAGGTGGGTCTGCAGGCCCGACGTGCTGGCGACGGCGGGTCTCGATACGCCGCTGCGCGGCTGCTCGACCAGCATGGGCACGCCGCTGCGCGGCTGCTCGACCAGCGAGGTGGGGACGAGCGCGTCAGCTCCTCGGGCGGGTCGGCGGGCCGAAGACGAGGAGGAGCTCGGCGGGGGCGGACGACTCGTTGGCGACTCCGTGGTGGCTGCCGGCCGGAGCGTAGAGGGCGTCGCCCGCGCGGAGGACGGCGCTCTCGCCGTCGACGGTCATCACGACCTCGCCGAGGACGACGACGTAGAGCTCGTCGGAGCTCTCCGGCGAGCAGCTGCCCGGATCGCCGGAGAGGTGCACGTGCTCGCCCTCGGAGGTGCCCGGCTCGAGGTGGAAGCGCATGACCGAGGCGGCCAGCGCCGTGGTCGAGCGGAAGTAGTACTCCAGGTCGAGCGCTCCCGAGCCGCCGTAGAGCGGACGGCGGCGCGCATCCTCGCCGAGTCTCTGGATCTGCACGGGGTCCTCCTCCGAAGTCGGTCCTCATCAGCCTGCCGGACGCCCGGCGCTCAGCCCAGGAGCGGCGCCGCGACCGGCGGGGTCACTCCGAAGGCCGACACGTCCTCGCTCGTCGCGCCGTCGAGGGCCAGCTCGGCGAGCACGCGGCCGATGGTCGGCGTGAACTTGAAGGCGTGCCCGGCGCCGAGCCCGACCAGGATGTCGGGGTGCTCGTCGAGCGGGCCGAGGACGAAGCGGCGGTCCGGCGTCAGCGCGTACTGGCAGGTGACGGTGCGCAGCACCTCGCCGCTCGCGGGGATCACGGCGCCGACGAAGCCGGTCAGCTCCTCCAGCAGCTCGGCCGAGGGCACGAAGGTGCGCTCACGCGGCGCCATCAGATTGTCGGAGACGTCGCGCGCGGCCTTGATCGTCGGCTCGCCGTAGGTCGGGAAGCCGTAGAAGCAGTGCTCGTCCTCCCAGATCCAGACCGGGAAGCGCTCGCGGTCGAAGGCGCTCGGCTCGGCGGGCGCGAAGTAGCTGACCTGCTCCTGCATCGTCACGAGCGGGATCTCGGCGCCCAGCGGCGCGAGCAGCTCGTTGGTCCAGGCGTCGGCGGCGAGGATCACCTTGCCCGCGAGTACGTCGCCGCCCGCAGTGCGCACGACCACGCCGTCCTCGCCGGGGAGCAGCGCCTCGACCGGCGTGCGGTCGCGGATCACGGCCCCGTGCTGCCGGGCCCGCAGCTGCAGCACGGCGACCGTGCGCGCGGCGTGCACGATGCCGGAGTCGGCGGTGTAGACGGTCTGCGTGCCCTCGGGCAGCGAGAACTGCGGCCAGCGCGCGCTGACCTCGGCCGGCGTCAGCAGCTCGAACGGCACTCCGCTCTCGGTGAGGCTCGAGCGGAACGCCTCGGCCGAGTACGGGCTGCCGACCGGGAAGAAGACCAGCCCGCCGGTGATCGTGACGAGCGATTCGCCCGACTCCGCCTCGAGGTCGGCCCAGTCGAGGTAGGCCGACTGTGCGAGCCGGACGTACTCGGGGGCGCCGTAGGAGGTGCGCAGGATGCGCGAGGTGTCGTGCGAGGCTCCGCGGACGTGGCCGAGCTCGAACTGCTCGAACGCGACGACCCGGGCACCGCGGCGGGCCAGGTGGTAGGCGGCGGCGCTGCCGAGAGCGCCCATCCCGACGACGGCGACGTCGAACTTCTCCATGCTGATGCTTCGCTTCCGTGGATCGGTGAGGGCCGCCGGGATCGACGGCCCGGGTGACAGGGTCAGAGGACCTTGGACAGGAACGCGCGGGTGCGCTCGTGCTGCGGGTCGGCGAGGATCCGCTCGGGCGGCCCCGACTCGACGACGACGCCGCCGTCCATGAAGGTCACCGTGTCGGCGACCTCGCGGGCGAAGCCGATCTCGTGGGTGACGACGATCATCGTCATGCCCTCGGCGGCGAGGTCGCGCATCACGTCGAGCACCTCGCCGACCAGCTCGGGGTCGAGCGCGGAGGTCGGCTCGTCGAAGAGCATCAGGCGGGGTCGCATCGCGAGCGCACGAGCGATGGCGACCCGCTGCTGCTGACCGCCGGAGAGCGAGCGCGGGTACGCGTCCGCCTTGGCGCCGAGGCCGACCCGGTCGAGCAGCACGCGGGCCCGGGCCGTGGCGTCCGGCACCTTCTCGCGGCGGACCAGGACGGGCGCCTCGATCAGGTTCTCCAGCACGGTGAGGTGCGGGAAGAGGTTGAACTGCTGGAAGACCATGCCGATCTCGCTGCGCCGCGTCGCGATCTCGGCCTCGCGCAGCTCGTGCAGGCGGCCGTTGTGGCGGCGGTAGCCGACCAGCTCGCCGGCGACGCTGATCGTGCCCGCGTCGATCTTCTCGAGGTGGTTGATGCAGCGGAGGAAGGTGCTCTTGCCCGAGCCGGACGGGCCGAGCAGGCAGGTCACCTCGCCCGGCGCGACGGTCAGGTCGATGCCGCGGATGACGAGGTTGCCGCCGTACTGCTTGTGCACGCCGGTCGCCTGGACCATGGGCGCGGTCACAGCGCTCCCTCCCCTCGCGCGGCGGGCCGCGGCCTCGCGCTCGCGAGCAGCGCCCCGAGCGGGGTCGGGCCCTGGACGAGCCGGTCGCCGCGGGAGAAGCGCCGCTCGATCATCCGCTGGCCTGCGCTGAGGACGGTGGTGACGAGCAGGTACCAGAGGCTGACGGTGATGAGCAGCGGGATCACCTCGAAGTTGCGGGAGTAGATGGTCTGGGCGGCGAAGAGGATGTCGGGGATCGCGATCACGCTCACCAGCGAGGTCGTCTTCAGCATCGAGATCGTCTGGTTGCCGGTGGGCGGGATGATCACCCGCATCGCCTGCGGCAGGACGATCCGGCGGAAGACCTGGGCCCTCCGCAGCCCGAGCGCCTCGGCGGCGTCGACCTGGCCGGGGTCGACCGAGAGCAGGCCCGCGCGGACGATCTCGGACATGTAGGCGCCCTCGTTGAGCCCGAGGCCGAGGATCGCGGCGAGGAACGGGCTGATCAGCACGTTGGTGTCGGCGCTGGCGAAGGTGGGGCCGAACGGGATGCCCAGGCTGAGCTCGGGGTAGAGCGCGGCGAGGTTGAACCAGAAGATGAGCTGCACCAGGAGCGGCGTGCCGCGGAAGAACGCGACGAACGCGCCCGCCGCCGTGGCGACCACGAGCGTCTGCGACTGCCGGCCGACGGCCATCAGGACGCCGATGACGATGCCGACGACCATCGCGATCACGGTGAGCAGGAGCGTGGTGCCGAGTCCGCGGAGGATCCGCCCGTCGAGGAAGTAGCCGAAGACGCTGCCCCACTCGAAGTTGGGGTTGGTCGCGACCGAGTGGGCGAGCAGCGCCGCCAGCACGAGGATCACGACGGTCGCGGCCCGCCGGCCCCAGTGCCGGACGGGGACCACGGTCTCGGGCGGCGCGGTGGTCGTCGCGCGCTGCTCCACGGCGGTCATCCGCTGATCTGGGCCGGGTCGGTGTAGAGCTCGGCCTGCTCGACCGCGCCGACCTCGACGCCGAAGCGCTCGAGGTTCTCCTGGTAGTCGCCCGTCGTCATCAGGTGCTCGAGGGCGGCCTGGAAGGCGGGTGCCAGCTCGGAGCCGTCGGGGAAGGCGATGCCCCAGGGGCTCGGCTCGAAGTTGACGTCGAGCGCCTCGAGCGCGCCGTCGGACTGCTCGGCCTGGAAGACGGCCGGGGGGACGGCGCTGACCGTCGCGTCGACGCGGCCGGAGCTCAGGGCGAGCACGGCGTCGGCCGCGGTCGGGAAGGTCGAGATCTCGATCGCCGGCTCGCCCGCCTCGGTGCAGACGGCGTCCCACTTCGGCAGCGTGATGTCGTTCTCGGTCGAGCCCTTGAGCACGCCGACGGACTGGCCGCAGAGGGTGTCGATCGTGAGGTCGAGCGGGTTGCCGCCCTCGACCAGCAGCGTGGTGCCGCCGAGGAAGTCGCTGACGAAGTCGACGGTCTCGAGCCGCTCGGCGGTGACGCCCAGCGCGGCCGCCGCGGCGTCGATCTTCTTCGAGGCCAGCGAGGGGAAGAGCGCGTCGAACTTGATGTCCTCGAAGACGACGTCGAGGCCGAGCACCTCGCCGATCAGGCGCATCTCCTCGGGCTGCGAGCCCGAGAGCGTGGTGCCGTCGTCGGCCAGGTCGAGCAGCGGCGGGTAGCCGGGGCCGCTCGCGATGCGGATCTCGCCTGCGGCCGCGATGTCCTCGGGCACCAGGTCGGCGATGCTCTGCTCGAAGAGGGCGCTCGGCTCCGCGTCGGTCGTGGCGGCGGCGTCGGCCGAGCAGCCGGCGAGCAGGGCGGCGGAGGCGAGCACCGCGGTGACGGCGGCGGCCCGGCGGGCGGGGCGTGGCGTGGAGCGGAGCGCCGTGCGGGTCGCGGGGCGGGGGACGGTCGGGTTCATGGGACTCCTAGGGCTGTGGGAAGCATTCGTGGAGCAGGTGACGGCGCGCCGCCGTCGCGCTCGGCGGGCCGTCGTGACCGCCGCCGGGCGAGTGCGATCACTGTAGGAACGGCGGGTTCCGGCGCTGTTACAGTGCGTGCTGGCGGCGATTCGGGCGCCTCGGGATTGACGGTTCTGCGGGAGGGACGGCTCGTGAGCGGACGCGCGACGACGGGCCTGCGGGTCGTCCGGCTGCTCGGGGAGCGACCGGATCCGACGGCGCCGCTCGGGGTCGGCGCGCTCGCGGCCGAGCTCGGCGCGCCGCTCAGCTCGGTGTCGCGGCTGTGCGCGGAGCTGGAGCAGACTGGGCTGATCGAGCGCGGAGCGGACTACGGCAGCTACCGCCTCGGCGCGGTCGCCGTGCGGCTCTCGGGGCGGGCCGCGGCGCCGGTTGCGCGGTCGCTCCGCTTCGCGCTGACGCTCGCGGCGCAGCAGACCGGCGAGACGGTCGTGCTGGCGGCCGGGGCACCCGGGGCGATGCGGGTGATCGGCAGCGTGCTCTCGTCGTGGACCCTGCACTCCCCCGCCGCGGTCGGCGAGCGGATCGACGACGCGGGGAGCGCGATCGCGCGAGCGGCGGATCCGCTGGGCCTCGGCGACGACACGGTCGCGGAGACGACCGAGGGGCTGCGCGTCGAGATCGCGACGCCGCTGCTGACGCCTGCGGGCGAGTGCGCGGCGGTGCTGGCCGTGCGGCTGCCGGCGGTCCGGCTGCGCGAGAACGGGCCGCGGATCCGGCGGGCGCTCGCCGTCGCGCGGCGGAGCATCGAGGCGGCGCTGAGCGGGGCGCGGGAGGCGGGCGCGGGGAACGACACGGCGGGCAGTGACGATCCGGCGATCTCAGTCGCCCCTCCCGCCGGCGGCTCGGCGCTCCACGCGGTCCTGCCGCTCCTCCAGCACCTCGCCGACGGGCCGGACACCGCGGCCGGTGCCGCGCGGGCGACCGGTCTCCGCCGCGACCGCACCGGCCGGCTGCTCGACGCGTGCGTCGCGGCGGGCGTGGTCGAGCGCGGCGGCGACGGCGAGTTCCGCGTCGCCTGGGTCGTGCACGGCTGGTTCCGGGCGGCGGCCGCTCCGCTGATCGTTGCGCGCGGCGGGCCGCTGGTCGCGGAGGCGGCGCGGAGCCTGCGCGCCTGCGCGTTCGTGACCGTGCTCGCGGGGATGCGCAGCCTCACGCTCGTGGAAGAACTCGAGCTGGCCGGCGACGGCCTCGCGATGATCCCCTGGCTCGGCCGCGCCCACCCGATCGTCGGCTCGGACGGCGGCCCGACGATGCTGATGGACCTCGAGCCGGACGAGCTGGCGCAGCTGTTCCCGGCCCGGCACACGCCGCGCGACCTGGCCCGGTTCCTCCGCCGGATGCAGCGCGTCCGCCGCGACGGCGTCCTCTCGATGCAGGCCTACGACGACGCCGGCATGGTCTCGATCTCGGCGCCGATCCGCGACGCGAGCGGCGCGGTCGTGGCGGCGGCCTGCCTCGTCGGGATGACCGACGACGTCACGGCGCGCTCCCGGGAGCTGGAGCGGGCGGCGATCCGGCTGGCGGAGGCGGTGTCGGGCGTGCTGCGCTGACGGTACTCACACGCGCGTCCGCTCGACACCGCGCGGCGCATCACGCGTCACTGCTCGGGGGCCGTCGCCTCCCACCGGGGACGGCCGACGGGCACCGACCGGTACTCCAGGTTGTGCTCGATCGAGTCGAGGACCGCGCGGACCCGGTAGAGCAGGCGCTCCCGGCAGCGCCAGTGCGCCGAGCTGCCCGCCCGGATCGAAGTCGCCGGCGCGGGAAGAGGGCCGGCAGACCGGCGCGCGGACCGCGCGACGTCGTCGCGGGCCACGTCAGCGCCTGCTCGGTCCGACGACGTAGATGGCTCCGGTCGTGACGTCCTCCTCGATCGCCTCGAGGGTGCGTCCTCTCGTCTCGGGCACCATCGTGGCGATGAAGACGATCGCTCCGATCCCGATGACACCGAAGCCGAAGAAGGTGCCCGAGATGCCGACGGCCTCGACGACGGACGGGAAGAACAGGCCGAGGAGCGCGTTCGCCGTCCAGCCGCAGAAGACCGAGATCCCGATGGCGAGGCCCCGGATGCGCAGCGGGAAGATCTCGGACAGCATCACCCAGATGGCGATGTTGAGGAACGTCTGCATCGAGCCGACGAAGACGACCACGAGGAGGAGGATCACGTAGGGGCGGGCGCTGCTGCCCACCGGCAGGGCGAGGGAGGCCACGCCGATCGCGAAGTGCGAGAGCGTCGTGAGGACGAAGCCCAGGAGCAGTGTCGTGCGGCGGTTGATGCGCTGCATGAGCGCGAGGCCGATGATGCCGCCGACGACCGCGATGACGCCGGGCGCGATGTTCGCGATCAGGGCCGCGCTCTGGTCGAAGCCGGCCTCGGTGAGCACGGACTGGCCGTAGTACATGATCGAGTTGATCCCGGTGAGCTGCTGACCGACGGCCAGGCCGATGCCGACCAGCAGGATGCGGAGGATCCACTTGTCGGCGAGGAACCGCCACCCCGCCTTCCGCGTGCTCGACTCCTCCGCCGTGAGGTGCTCGATCTCGGCGAGCTCCGCCGCCGCCCGCTCCGGGGTGCGGATGGTGGACAGCACCGCGAGGGCCTCGTCGTCGCGCCCCTTCGACGTCAGCCAGCGCGGCGACTCCGGCACCCTCAGCATGCCGAGCAGGAGGGCGAGGGCCGGCAGCGCGGCGACCGCGAGCATGTACCGCCAGACGCCCTCGTGCTCGCCCCAGACTGTGCCGATGACGGCGTTCACGACGAACGCGGCGAGCTGGCCGATGACGATCATCAGCTCGTTGCGCCCGGCGAGGGCTCCCCGGATCTCGAACGGTGCGAGTTCGGAGAGGAAGACGGGCACCACGACGGACGCGCCTCCGACAGCGAGACCGAGGACGATGCGGCCGACGACCATGATCTCGAAGTTCGGCGTGAAGACGCAGGTGAGGGCGCCGAGGAGGAAGAAGACCGCGAGCAGGATGATCGTCTTCCGCCGACCGAGCGAGTCCGAGAGGCGGCCGCCGGTCAGGGCGCCGAAGGCGGCGCCGAAGAGGAGCGAGCTCGTCACGACGCCCTCGGTGAAGGCGGTCAGGCCGAGCTCCACCTTCATCGGAGCGAGCGCTCCGTTGATCACGCCGGTGTCGTAGCCGAACAGCAGGCCGCCGAGGGTGGCGACGAGAGCGACGGTGCGCAGCCGCCTGCTGTGCGCTCCGGTGGTGAGGGGCGGCAGTGCGGCCTCGGCGGTCGAGACGGATGGGTTCGTCATGGGACTCCTTCGTCGTGCCGGGGCGTGCGTGGCACGCACCGGACTCCTCCACCGTACCCGCCTCTCGCTCACCGGACAACTTGTTCGTCCTGTGGCTTCTAGGCGTCCGAGGCTCGCCTCAGGGGACGGACGCGGGGCCGGGTGGATCAGGCGCCGTAGAACACGGGCTTCTCCACATAGTGCGCCTCCTGCGCCCTCCCCGTGAGCATCGCCTGCACGCCCGCCTCGGCCGCCACGGTGGCGACGTAGCCGTCCCAGGTCGACGGTCCGCCGATGCGGCCCTCGAGCGCCGCGTCCACCCAGGACTGGAACTCGGCGTCGTACGCGGCGCCGAACCGCTCGATGAACCCGGGCGGCTCCGCCTGGGACACCCGCCCGGCGTGCCGCTGCACGATGCCCGGCGTCGCGCCGATGGCGGCGATCCCCTGCTCGAACACCGCCTCCGTGATGACCTGGTAGCCGAAGCGGACGTTCACGTTCATCTCGACGTCCGCGAGGATCCCGGACTCCGTGAAGAGCAGCGCGAGGATCGGATCGTGGAAGCCCTCCGCGTTGAGCGAGTTGCGCTTGAGGTTCTTCACCTCGATCCCGACGATCTTCTCGCCGGTCAGGAAGTGCACGATGTCGATCTCGTGCACCACCGAGTCGGAGATCAGCATGGTGTTCCGGTAGCTGTCGGGGACGGAGGCGTTCCGGTGCCGGTGATGCGTGCCGAGCAGACCGCCGAGAGAGCCGGAGTCGATCAGCCGCTTCAGCTGGCGGTACTCGTCGTCGAAGCGCCGCATGAAGCCGACCTGGATGTGCGGTCGGGCGAGCCGCTGCTCGGCCGCCATGATCTGCAGAGCCTCCTCCGAGGACTCGGTCAGCGGCTTCTCGCAGAGGATCGCGAGACCGGCCTCGAGGGCGGGGAGCAGCACCGGCACGTGGAACGGACCGGGCGTGGCGATGACGGCGGCGTCGATCAGGTCGCGGTCGATCGCCTCCTGGATCGTGGCGACCACCACCGAGCCGGGTGCGAGCGCGGCGGCGGCGTCCGCCCGGTCCCGGAACGGCTCCACGATCGCCGTGACGGTCGCGTTCGAGATCGTCCGGGTGATCCGCCGCACGTGGTCGGCGCCCATCGCGCCCGCACCGACGACGGCGACGCGCAGCCCGCTCACGGGACGAGCCTCTCGAGAACGGCGCGGGAGACCTCGGCGGTGGTCGCTCCCCCGCCCAGATCCGGGGTGCGGACGCCGTCGGCGGTGACCGACTCGAAGGCGGACACGAGGTCCGCCGCCGCGTCGGCGTGGCCGAGATGATCGAGCATCATCGCGCCCGACCAGATCTGGCCGATCGGATTGGCGATGCCGCGGCCGGCGATGTCGGGCGCCGAGCCGTGCACCGGCTCGAACAGCGACGGGAAGGTGCGCTCGGGGTTCAGATTCGCGCTCGGAGCGACGCCGATGGAGCCCGCGACGGCGCCGGCGAGGTCGGAGAGGATGTCGCCGAAGAGGTTCGAGGCGACGATGACGTCGAACCGGCCGGGGTGCAGCACCAGGGCGGCGGCGAGGGCGTCGATCAGGACGGACTCGAGGCGCACCTCGCCGAACTCGGCCGCGGACTCGGCGACGACCTCGTCCCAGAACGGCATCGTGTGCAGGATGCCGTTCGACTTCGTCGCCGAGGTGAGCAGCCCCCGGCGCCCGCTCGCCAGCGCTGCGGCGTAGCGCGCCGCCCGGGCGACGCCCTTGCGGGTGAAGACGTTCTCCTGGATCGCCGCCTCCTCGGGCTGCCCGCGGAAGATCCGCCCGCCGATCTCGGAGTACTCGCCCTCCGTGTTCTCCCGGACGATCAGCAGATCGATGTCGTCGCCGCCGCGCACGGGGCTCTCGACACCGCGCAGAGCGCGGACCGGGCGGAGGTTGATGTACTGCTGGAACTCGCGCCGGATGGGGATGAGGAGCCCCCAGAGCGTCTCGGTGTCCGGGATGCCCGGCATGCCCACCGCCCCGAGGAAGACGGCGTCGTGCTCGGCGAGCGTCTCGAGGCCGTCCGCCGGCATCATCCGCCCGGTCTCGAGGTACAGCTCCGAGCCCCACGGCAGGAGTCGCCAGTCCAGTTCGTGCCCGTACCGGGCGAGCGCGGCGTCGATGCACGGCATCGCGGCCGGCACGACCTCGGTGCCGATCCCGTCCCCGGCGATCACGGCGATGGAGTGCGTCATGAGCGGGCCCTCACCCGGCGCGGGGGGCGACGACCTCGGCGTCGCGGATCTCGTCGATGAGGTCGCTGTCGCCGCCGATCTGCTCCAGCTCGTGCGCGAGCTCCTCGAGCTCCGCGCCGCCGGCCATCTGGGCGGTGAGCTCGTTGAGGGTGATGTCCTTCTTCTCGTAGTAGCCGATGCTCTTGCCGCGCTTGAGCAGCAGGAACCGGTCGCCGACGGGGAAGGCGTGGTGCGGGTTGTGGGTGATGAAGATCACGCCGAGCCCCCGATCGCGGGCGCGCAGGATGTAGCGCAGGACGACACCGGACTGCTTGACGCCGAGGGCGGCGGTCGGCTCGTCGAGGATGAGCGCCTTCGCTCCGAAGTAGACGGCGCGCGCGATCGCGACGCACTGGCGCTCACCACCCGAGAGCTGCCCGATCGGCTGATCCACGTCGCGCAGATCGATGCCCATCTCGAGCAGCTCCTTCTTGGTGATCTCCTTCATCCTCGCGACGTCGAGCTGCTTGAACGGACCCCAGCCCGTCGTCAGCTCGGAGCCGAGGAAGAAGTTGCGCCAGATCGGCATGAGCGGCACGACGGCGAGGTCCTGGTAGACGGCCGCGATCCCCCGGTCGAGTGCTTCTCGGGGCGACTTGAGGGTCACGGACTCGCCGTTGATCTCGAAGTCGCCGTGGGTGTGCTCGTGGCGACCGGCGATGATCTTGATCAGCGTCGACTTGCCGGCGCCGTTGTCGCCGAGCACGCAGGTCACCCGGCCCGCGTCGACGTCCATGTCGACGTCGGAGAGGGCGATGATGTTGCCGTAGGACTTGCCCGCCTTCCGGAGGGAGAGGAGGTGGGGTCCGGCGATGATGCCGGTCTCCGCGAACTCCGTCGAGATGCCGCCGGTGGCGAGGTCGTCGTAGTGCGTCTTCTTGGCCATTACTTCTGCTCCGCTCGCTTCTTCACGATGAGGTTGACGATGGTGGCCAGCAGCAGCATCAGGCCGAGGAAGAACTTGAACCAGTCCGGGTTCCACTGCGCGTAGACGATGCCCTTGTTGGCCATGCCGAAGATCAGCGCGCCGATGGCGCCGCCGACCGCCGAGCCGTAGCCGCCGGTGAGGAGGCAGCCGCCGATGACCGCGGCGATGATGTAGAGGAACTCGTTGCCGACGCCCTCGCCGGACTGCACCACGTTGAAGGCGAAGAGGTTGTGCATGCCGGCGATCCAGGCGCAGAAGCCGACGCCCATGAAGAGCCCGATCTTGGTGGCCGTGACGGGGACGCCGACGGCGCGGGCGGCGTTCTCGTCGCCGCCGACCGCGAAGATCCAGTTGCCGACCTTGGTGCGCATCAGGATGAAGGTCGCCACCAGGACGAGGGCGATCCAGATGAACACGGTGATCTTCACGTTGATGCCGAAGATCGGGATGTCGGAGGCGAAGACGGCCTTCGCGGAGGCGAAGCCGTCGATGTCGGAGATCGACGGCGACGCGACGCCGCCGCCGATCAGCCGGGTGACGCCCAGGTTGACACCGGTGAGCATCAGGAACGTCGCGAGGGTGACGATGAAGGAGGGCAGCTGCGTCTTGATCAGCAGCCAGCCGTTCACGAAGCCGACGAGCAGCGAGAAGACCAGGCCCATGCCCACGCCGACCCAGACGTTCACCGCGAAGTACCAGGAGAACATCGAGGAGGTGAGGGCGGAGGAGACCACCGCGACTCCGGTCGACAGGTCGAACTCGCCGCCGATCATCAGCAGCGAGACGCCGACGGCCATGATGCCGATGGTGGAGGAGCCGTAGAGGATCGTGGCGATCGAGTTCGCCTGGGTGAAGGTCGGAGCGACGACCGCGAAGAACCCGAAGACGACGATCGCGCCGACGACGGCGCCCATCTCGGGGCGGCCCAGGAGGGTGGGGACGAGTCCGCGTCGACCGACGCGCTCGTCCTTGATGCGGACGGGGGCGGGGGCGGGGGTGCGGGCGGGGAGTGTGGTGGTGGCCATGGGGGTGTCCTAACGCTCGGGGACCGGGCGGATCGCTCCGCCCGGTCCCGACGTGCCTGGTTAGCGGATGCCCTTCTCGGCACCCTCGAGGACGGACGCCGCGGTGTCCGGGGTGACGATGGTCGGACCGGTCGCCACGGCGCCGCCGCCACCGAGGGCGAAGCCGCCGTTGTGGTTGAGCCAGAGGGCGTCGACCGACTCGTAGCCCTGCAGGTAGGGCTGCTGGTCGACGGTGAAGATGACCTTGCCGTCGACGATCGCCTGGGCGAGGTCGGCGTTCATGTCGAACGAGCCGACCTTCGCCTTCGAGCCGGTCGAGGCGACGACGTCGACGGCCGCGAGCGTGAACGGGGCACCGAGCCCCATCACGACGTCGGCCGTGGTGTCGGCCTGGAGCTTCGCGGTCAGCGTCGAGGAGACCTGCGTCATGTCGGTGCCGGTCACGTAGAGGATCTCGGTCGCGGGGATCTGCTCCTTGATGCCGGCGCAGCGGGCCTCGAGGCCCACGTGGCCCTGCTCCTGGATCATGCAGATGGGCTTCGTGTAGCCCTCGGCGACGAGCTCCTTGCCCGCCTCGACGCCGGCGAGCTTGTCGTCCTGACCCACGTAGGTCAGCGCTCCCGCCGCCAGCGCCTCGTTCTGGCCGCCGTTGAAGCCGACGACGGGGATGCCCGCGTCGAGCGCCTTCTGCACGACGTCCTGCATCGCGTCGGCCTTCGCGAAGGTGACGGCGATCCCGTCGACGTTCTGGTCGATGGCCTGCTGCACGAGCTGGGCCTGGCGTCCGCCGTCGGCATCGCCCGAGTAGACGAGGTTGACGTTGTCCTTCGCGGCGGCGGCCTCCGCGCCCTGGCGGACGATGTCCCAGAAGGTGTCGCCCGCGGCGGCGTGGGTGATCATCGCGATGGTGATCTCGGGGGTGCCGGCGGTCGCGCCGGAAGCGGTGTCGTTCGACGACGTGTCCTCGCGGCCTCCGCCGCTGGAGCAGCCGACGAGCGCGAGGGCGGGGACGAGGGCCAGCGCGGCCAGTCCTGCTGCCAGACGGGTTTTCTTCACGAGAATCTCCTTCGTTTGCCGTGAGGTGCTCCGTTCGAGGAGCGACCGGGGCCGACGAGGACTCCACCCGTGGATCGCGTGCCGAGAGGGGACGCCGGTGGAGGGATCATCGTTGATTCTGTGACGCACGGTCGCTCGACCGGGGCTGATGGGGACGATAGCCGGTTCCTGTTCAACAGACAAGATGTCCAGCCGATGAAAATCAATGCGGCGTCCGTCGGCGCTCCGACCCTAGGGCCGCCCACTCTGGAGCGGTCCATCTCCGGCGCAGGTCGGGCATGATGGCGGATCATGGACGCCACGCCTCCGCTCAGACGCCCGACCATCCGCGACGTCGCCCGCACGGCCGGAGTGTCGAAGTCGCTGGTCTCCCTCGTCTACGCGAATCCCGCGAGCGTGAGCACGGAGCGGCGGCAGCGCGTGCTGGCCGCCGCCGAGGAGCTCGGCTTCCACCCGAACACCGTGGCGCGCTCCCTCGCCGGCACGGACGGCAACTTCGTCGGGATCCTGGTAGCGGACCTGCACAACCCGGTCTTCCCGGAGATCGTCGACGCGACGCGACGCGAGCTGGCCCGGATCGGCGAGGTGAGCCTGATGACCAGCGCGACGCTGCCCGGAGAGCCGGACCGGCACGTGCTCGACGACCGGGTCCTGGCGCTCTTCCGCGACCTCCGCCCTCGCGGCATCCTCATCGTCGGCTCCGTGCCCGACATGCCGGCCGTCGCCGCGCTCGCGGCGACGTCGGCACTCGTCGTCGCGAGCGCCATCGCCGACCACCTCCCCACCGCCCGCACGGTGCGCGGCGACGACGCGGCGGGGATGCGCCTCGTCGTCGACCATCTCGTCGGGCTGGGCCACCGCGACATCGCCCACATCGGCGGGGAGGGCGGGCTGGTCGCGGTCGCCCGGGCACGGGCCTACGAGCAGGCGATGACGGCCAACGGCCTCGCCGAGCACGTCCGCGTCGTCCCCGCCGACTACTCCGAGAACAGCGGGCACGCGGCGGCGGAGCACCTCCTCCTCGGCTCCCGGCCGCCGACGGCGATCACCGCGGTCAACGACCTCGCCGCCGTCGGCGCCCTCGCCGCCGCCGCCGAGCGCGGCCTGCGCGTCTCGGTCACCGGGTACGACGACACCTACCTCGCCGCCCTCCGCCAGATCTCGCTGACGACGATCGATCCCGGGAACGAGGCGATCGGCCGGCGTGCCGCCCAGCTGCTCTCGAAGGCGGGGCCCGGCGACACCGAGCAGCTCGACGACCTGATCGCGCCGTCGCTGCGCATCCGCTCCTCGACCGGGCCCCCGGTCTGATCCGCGTCGAGCCGACGCGAGCGCTCTTGACAGCACCGGGGGCGCGCCTTACGTTTGGACCGGTCCAGCGCCTCGGACCGGTCCAAACGACCGGAACGAGCCGCGCCGTGACGGAACGAGGCTCGGCGCGAAGTGGCGCCGCCGCCCGCGCCCGGCACGGCCGGCGCCGCTCGACCGTCCACCCCCGCCGCCCGCGCCGCCCTCTCGCGCCGGACGTCCGCGCACCCGGATCCGATCGGAGCCCTCCATGTCGACCACCCCTCCCCGCACCATCGGTGTCGGCCTCATCAGCGTCGGCTGGATGGGACGCCTGCACAGCCGCGCCTACAACGCGCTGCCGCTGATCTACCCCGAGCTCGGCCTCGCACCGCGCCTCGTCCAGGCGGCGGACGTCGCCCAGAGCGGCCGCGACTACGCCCAGGACGTGCTCGGCTACGAGACCACCACCGCCGACTACCACGACGTGCTCGCCAACCCCGAGGTCGACGTCGTGTCGATCTGCGCCCCGAACTTCCTGCACGCCGAGGTCGGCATCGCCGCCGCGAAGGCCGGCAAGCCGTTCTGGATCGAGAAGCCGGTCGGCCGCAGCGGCACCGAGACCCGTGCCGTCGAGGCCGCGGCGGACGAGGCCGGCGTGGTCACCTGCATCGGCTTCAACTACCGCCACGTCCCCGCCGTCGAGCTGATCAAGAGCATGATCGCCGACGGTGCGCTGGGCCGCATCACGAACGTGCGCGGCCGGTTCTTCGGCGGCTTCTCCTCCGACCCCGCCGACCCGCTGGCCTGGCGCTTCGTCCGCTCGATGTCGGGCAGCGGCGTCCTCGGCGATCTGATGGGCCACCTGGTGGACCTCGTGCACCACGTCCTCGGCCCGATCGCGTCGGTCACCGCGTCGACGGGCACCTACCTCACCGAGCGCCCGCCCCTGCCGGGATCCGGCTCGACCGCGCCGCTCCCCGTCGAGAACGAGGACTACGCGAACATGCTGATCCGCTTCCACGACGACGCGGTCGGCGCCGGCGCGCTCGGGACGCTGGAGGCCTCGCGCATCGCGGTGGGCTCCTCCTCCGACTACAGCATCGAGATCAACGGCACCGAGGGCTCCGTCCGGTGGAACTTCGCCCGGATGAACGAGCTCGACGTCGCGCTGACCCGCACCGGTCCGTTCGTCGGCTTCACGACCGTCCTCGCGAACAAGGACTTCCCCGAGTTCGCGCGCTTCCAGCCCAGCGCCGGCACCGGGATGGGCTACGACGACCTCAAGACCATCGAGGCGAAGAAGTTCCTCCTCGCGGTCACCGGAGGCTCCGCCGAGTCCTCCAACATCCACGACGCGGTCGCCTCGGCGCAGGTGCTGGACGCCGCGGAGGCGTCCGCCGCCGCCGGCACCTGGGTCGCCACCCCTCTCGTCGCGGGCACCACCGCGGCCTTCGCCCGCTGACCCGCCGCTCCCCGGCCGTCGTCCCACTCAGACAAGGACCCTCGACATGACCGTCAAGATCGCCACCGCCCCCATCTCCTGGGGAGTCAGCGAAGTCGCCGGCTGGGGCGTGCAGCTCCCGCCCGAGCGCGTGCTCGCCGAGATGGCCGAGCTCGGCTTCACCGCCACCGAGATCGGCGCCGACGGCTTCCTGCCGGAGGCGCCCGCCGACAAGGCCGCCACCCTGCGCGAGTACGGGATGCAGGCGATCGGCAGCTTCGTCCCCGTCGTGATGCACCGGGCCGACGTCGACCCGCTCCCCCGCCTCGAGCGCGAGCTCCTCGCCTACGCCGCGGCGGGCGGCGACGTCCTCGTCGTCTGCGCGGTCACCGGGCTGGAGGGCTACGACGTGACGCGGGAGCCGCTCACCGACGCGGAGTGGGACGTGCTGTTCGGCAACCTCGACCGGATCACCGCGACGGCCGCCGCCCAGGGCGTCCGGGCGGCGCTGCACCCCCACGTCGGCACGGTCGTCGAGACGGCGGACGATGTGACCCGGGTGCTCGAGGGCTCGACGATCCCCTTCTGCTTCGACACCGGTCACCTGATGATCGGCGGGACCGATCCCGTCGCCTTCGCCGCCGACCACGCCGACCGGATCGCGCACACCCACCTCAAGGACGTCTCCCTCGCGTGGATGCAGAAGGTGAAGAACGGCGAGATCAGCTACTACGACGCCTGCATCGAGGGGCTCTACACCCCCGTCGGCCAGGGCGACGTGGACGTCCGCGCGATCGTGACCAGCCTCGTCGAGAGCGGCTACGACGGCTGGCTCGTCCTCGAGCAGGACAAGATCGTCCAGGAGACGCCCGCGCCCGGCGAGGGACCCCTCGAGGACGCCCGCGCCAGCGTCACCTTCCTCCGCTCGCTGCTCGCGGAGGTGGGCGCGGCGTGAGCGGACTGCACATCGGCGTCCTCGGCCTCGGGCTGGCGGGCGTCATGCACGCGCGCAATCTGGCGCAGAACCCGGACGTCGACCGGGTCACCCTGATCGGCCGAGACGGCGCCCGCCTGCAGGCGACGGCGGCCTCGCTGCGCACGGCGCTGGCTCCCGGCGCCCCCGCCGACCTCGCCGGCGAGCACGCGCCGGCCGTCGCCGAGGTCGACCTCGGCACCTCGACCGCGACCGTCGACGAGCTCGCCGGCCGGATCGACGGAGTCGTCATCGCGACGCCGAGCGCCTCCCACCCGGAGCTCACGCGGCAGGCGGCCCGCGCCGGCCTGCCCGTGCTGGTCGAGAAGCCGCTCTCGATCGACCTCGACGCCCTCAAGGCGCTCTCGGACGAGCTCGACGCCTTCGACTCGCCGGTCATGGTCGCCTTCCAGCGCCGGTACGACCCGGGTCACCAGGCGCTGCGCGAGCGCGTGCAGGGCGGTGCTGCGGGGCGGCTGCGCCTCGTGCACGCGGTCGGCCACGACCACTACGCGCTGCGCCTCGACTACATCCCCAAGTCGGGCGGGATGTGGCTCGACATGCTGATCCACGACTTCGACTCGATCCCGTGGGTGACCGGGGAGCGGGTCGTGCGGGTGCACGCCGTGGGCTCCGTGCTCGACGAGCCGCTCTACAGCGAGCTGGGCGACACGGACACGGCCGCGGCGATCCTCACCCTCGAGTCCGGGGCGCTGGCGCTCGTGAGCGGCAGCCGCCGCAACGGCGCGGGCCAGGACGTCCGGATGGAGGTCTTCGGATCCGACGGCACGTTCTCCGTCGGCCTCGAGCCGCGCACCGCGGTCACCTCGACCGAGCCCGGCGTGGCCGCGCCGGCGGCACCCTACGAGACGTTCATCGACCGCTTCGAGGTCGCCTTCCGCAACGAGATCGCGCAGTTCGTCCGCGTCGTCCGCGGCGAGGACGCCAACCTGTCCACCCCGCGCTCCGGCATCCACGCCGTCGAGATCGCCGAGGCGGCGGGGCGCTCCCGCCTCACCGACGCCCCGGTCGACCTGGCCGCCGTCCCGGTCTAGACGCACCCACCCCTCCGACTCCCTCCACGACGTTAGGACGTCCCCATGACCACCCCTCTGCGCTTCGGCCTGTTCGGCACCGGCCGCATCGGCCAGGTCCACGCCGCGAGCATCGCCGCCTCCCCGAACGCCTCGCTGCAGTGGGTCTGCGACCCGTTCGTCGACGGCGCGACCACCACGGCCGCCCGCTACGGCGGACAGCCCACGGCGGAGCCGGCCGATCTGTTCTCGGCCGGCGACATCGACGCCCTCGTCATCGCCTCGCCCACCCCGACGCACGTCGACCTCATCGACAGCGCCCTCGACGCCGGCATCCCGGTGCTCTGCGAGAAGCCGATCGACCTCGACATCGTGCGCGTCGACGCCCTCCGCGCGAAGGCCGCCGCCTCCGCCGTGCCCGTGGTCCTCGGCTTCAACCGCCGCTTCGACCCGCACTTCGCCGAGCTGCAGCGCCGCGTGGCCGAGGGCGAGATCGGCGACCTCGAGCAGCTCGCGATCATCAGCCGCGACCCGGCCGAGCCGCCGGCCGCCTACGTCGCGACCTCCGGCGGGATCTTCCGGGACATGACGATCCACGACTTCGACATGGCCCGCTTCTTCCTGCCGGAGATCGTGCGGGTCACCGCGCGCGGCGCGAACCAGTTCAGCCGTCCCATCCGCGAGGCCGGCGACTTCGACGCCGTCGTCGTGACCCTGGAGGCCGCCGGCGGCGAGCTGATCACCATCACCAACTCCCGGCACAGCGCCTACGGCTACGACCAGCGCTTCGAGGCCTTCGGATCGAAGGGCATGCTGCAGATCGGCAACATCGGCCCGAGCGCGATCACCGGCTACACCGACTCCCTGGTCGAGTCGCGCGCCCCGTACCACTCCTTCTTCCTGGAGCGCTACGGCGACGCCTACCGTCTCGAGCTCGAGGCCTTCATCGAGACGATCCGCGGCGAGCCCTCGCGCAGCCCCGGCTTCGAGGACGGCCGCGCCGCGCTCCTGCTCGCCGACGCCGCCGACCGCTCCGCCCGCTCGGGGCGCACGATCGACGTCGACCTGGCGTCATGACCGGGCCCCGCCTCGTCGCCACCTGCTGGACCAGTGCCGGCGCCGTCGGCCCGCTGGACGTGCCGGAGCGCAGCCCGCTCCCGCCGCTGGAGCGCCTCCGGGCGATCGCCGACGGCGGCTGGGCCGGCTTCGGCTTCGCCCACGAGGACCTGATCGAGGTCCGCGACACCATCGGCTTCCCCGCCCTCCGCGCGGCGATCGACGCCGCCGGCTTCGAGCACGTCGAGGTCGAGCTGGTGACCGACTGGTTCGAGGACGAGAGCGTCTGGCGACCCCGCTGGGAGATGCTCCTCGAGGCCGCCGAGATCCTCGGTGCCGCCTTCATCAAGGCGGGGCCGCCCGCCGGACCTCCCGCTCCCGACCTCACCCCGTACGTCGCGCCGCTGCGGCGGCTCGGCGAGGAGGCCGCCCGGATCGGCACCCGCGTGGTGCTCGAGCCGCTCCCCTTCTCGGTGATCGACACGCTGCCCCGGGGCGCCGAGCTGATCACCGCGGTCGGCCATCCCGCCGTCGGGCTCATCGTCGACTACTGGCACGTGTTCCGTGCGGGGACCTCGCTCGAGGTGTTCGCGGCGGCCGTCCCGATCGAGCAGGTCTTCGGCGTGGAGCTCAGCGACGCGCCGGAGGAGGTCGTCGGCACGCTGTTCGAGGACACCCGGAACAACCGCACCCTCCTCGGCGAGGGCGCGCAGGACGTGGCCGGCTTCATCACCACGCTGCGCACGATGGGCTACGACGGCGCCTGGGGCGTCGAGATCATCTCGGACGAGCACCGGAGTCGTGATCTCACGTCGGCCCTCGCGCTCGCGAAGGCCAGTGCCGAGGCGGCCTTCGCCCGGTCAGCCTGAATCCAGCTATCACCCAGTGGACAGTGCGTCCACATCGCGATATTCTCTTGGTGTCGCCGCGGACGCGGTGACCGCAGAAAGGACTGCACCATGACCGACCCCCAGATCCTCGAGAAGGGCACGTGGAGCACGATCACGCCCGAGATCGCCGGATGGGAGTACGTCTCCTTCGAGGTCCTGACCTTCGACGGACAGACCGTGACCTTCGACGCCGATGAGAACGAGCGAGCCCTGGTGCCGCTCTCGGGAGTCGCCACCGCGACCGTCGACGGCACCGCCTATGAGTTCGGCGGGCGCGCGAGCGTCTTCGAGGGTCTCGGCCACTGCCTCTACATCCCCCGCGACACCGCCGTCACCGTCACGGCCACCGCGGGCGCCGAGCTCGCCGTGGCCTCCGCTCCGGCGACCACGAAGCACGAGGTCGTCCTCGTCACCCCGGACGACCTGCCGGTGGAGGCCCGCGGCGCCGGGAACGCGTCGCGGCAGGTCTCCACCCTGATCCCGCCGGCCTTCCCCGCCGACCGCCTGCTCGTCATCGAGGTCTGGACCCCGGGCGGGAACTGGTCGAGCTACCCGCCGCACAAGCACGAGCACGACCACGACGGCGAGGCGCAGCTCGAGGAGACCTACTACTACCGCCTGCGCGACCCGGAGAACGGCTGGGCCCTGCAGCGCGCCTACAGCCCCGAGCGCGGCTTCGAGCTCGCCGAGACCGTCCGCGACGGCGACATCTGCCTCCTGCCGTGGGCGTACCACACCACGGTCGCCGCGCACGGTCACGACCTCTACTACCTGAACGTGATGGCCGGCCCCGCGCCGGAGCGCACCCTCCAGGCCGCGCAGGACCCGGCCCTCAAGGACCTCGTCGAGGCCTGGCCCGAGATGCCGGTCGATCCGCGCATCCCCCTCATCCCCCGTCATCCCCTCGCCCGCTCCTGACGCGCGCGCGGCCGACCCTCCCCCACAGACAAGGACGAATGCGATGACGCACACGACCGCCGTACCCACCCTCCGCCTCACCGTCGGACAGGCGGTGATCCGGTTCCTCCAGGCGCAGTACGTCGAGCGCGACGGCACCACCGAGCAGTTCTTCGGAGGGGCGTTCGGGATCTTCGGCCACGGCAACGTCGCCGGCATCGGGCAGGCGATGCTGCAGTACCAGGACGATTTCCGCTACTACCAGGGCCGCAACGAGCAGGGGATGGTGCACATCGGGATCGGCTACGCGAAGATGCGGAACCGCCTCGGCGCCCTCGCCGTGAGCACCTCCATCGGCCCCGGCGCGACCAACATGGTCACCGGCGCCGCGACCGCGACCGTCAACCACATCCCGGTCCTGCTGCTCCCGAGCGACGTGTTCGCCACCCGCACGACGGGCGCCGTCCTGCAGCAGCAGGAGATGCCCTACGCGGCCGACATCACGGCCAACGACTCGTTCCGCGCGGTGTCGCGCTACTTCGACCGCATCTGGCGCCCCGAGCAGCTCGCGCCCGCCCTGCTCGAGGCGATGCGCGTGCTGACCAGCCCCGCCGACACCGGCGCGGTCACCATCGCCCTGCCGCAGGACGTCCAGGCCGAGGCGTTCGACTTCCCGGCCGCGCTGTTCGAGCGCCGCGTCTGGAACATCGCCCGCAACCGCGCGGACCGGGCCGCCCTCGCCCGCGCCGCCGCGATCATCCGCTCCTCGACCAACCCGGTGATCATCGCCGGCGGCGGTGTCGTCTACTCCGAGGCGAGCGAGCAGCTCGTCGCGTTCGCGGAGTCCACCGGCATCGGCGTCGGCGTCACCCAGGCCGGCAAGGCCTCGATGCCGCACGACCACGCCCTCGCCCTCGGCGCCCTCGGCGCCAGCGGCTCCGCGTTCGCGAACGACATCGCCGGCGATGCGGACGTCGTCATCGGCATCGGCACGCGCTACACGGACTTCACGACCGCCTCGAACACGCTCTTCAAGAACCCGACCGTGCGCTTCATCAACATCAACGTCGCCGAGATCGACGCGCTGAAGGAGTCGGCGACGCCCCTCGTCGGCGACGCCCGCGAGACGCTCACCGAGCTGCGGGAGCTGCTCGAGGGCTGGGAGGCGCCGACCCGCGCCGCCTCGGTCGCGGCCGCGAGCGGCTGGCGCGCCGAGGTGGACCGGATCATCGAGCTCGACGGCGGCGACACCCTCTCGCAGGCGCAGATGATGGGCGTCCTGAACTCCGTGGCCGGCGAGCGCGACGTGATCGTCAACGCCGCGGGCTCCATGCCGGGCGACCTGCACCGCCTCTGGCGGGCGGGCTCGGTCAAGGGCTACGACATGGAGTACGGCAACTCGTGCATGGGCTACGAGATCCCCGGCGCGATCGGCAACGCGATCGCGGACCCCTCGCGCCACGTGTTCGCGCTGATCGGCGACGGGACCTACCTGATGCTCTCCCAGGAGATCATGACGGCCGTGCAGGAGAAGCTGCGCATGACGATCGTCATCGTCGACAACTACGGCTACGGCTCCATCGCCGCGCTGTCGGAGTCGCGCGGGTCCCAGGGCTTCGCCTGCCGCTTCAACGAGCGCGGCGAGGGCGGTCGCCACGACGGCGCCCGCATCGAGGTCGACTTCG
Source organism: Rathayibacter sp. VKM Ac-2857 (assembly GCF_013205025.1). Taxonomy (GTDB): domain Bacteria; phylum Actinomycetota; class Actinomycetes; order Actinomycetales; family Microbacteriaceae; genus Rathayibacter. The sequence continues at coordinate 1,357,412 of NZ_JABMLE010000002.1, forward strand.
CCGCGAACGCGGCCAGCTACGGCGCGACGGTCTGGACGGCCGACAGCGCCGACTCCTTCCGCGACGCGCTGGCCGAGGCCACCGCGTTCGAGGGCACCGGCATCGTCTACGTCCAGGTCGACTCCCAGGCCCGCTTCGGCGGCTCCGGCGCGTGGTGGGACGTCCCCGTCCCCGAGGTCTCGACGCTCGAGTCGACGACCGCCGCGCGCGAGGAGTACGAGCACGAGCGCGCCGCGCAGCACCTCTACCTCTAGCAGCGCGCCGCCCAGCACCCCACCTCCCGGCCAGAGGGGCCGTCCCGTCTCCGAGTCGCTCGGCGGACCGGACGGCCCCTCTCGCCATCGACCCTCCACCGTAGAAAGCGAGACCCCGTGAGCAGCACGCTCTCCACCGCGCCGTCCTCCCTCGACGCTCTCATCGCCGCCGTGCCGACCGGTCTGATGATCGGAGGAGTCGTGCGCGACGCCTCCGACGGCTCCACCTTCGACGTCCTCGACCCCGCGACGGGACGGACCCTCGCCACCGTGGCCAGCGGCACGGTCGACGACGCCCGCGCGGCCGTCGACGCCGCCGCTGCGGCCGCCGCCTCCTGGGCCGCGACGCCGCCCCGGCAGCGCTCGATCATCCTGTCCAGGGCCTTCGAGCTGATGACCGCGGCGGGCGACGACCTCGCGGAGCTCATCGTCGCCGAGAACGGCAAGATCTTCGCCGACGCTCGCGGCGAGGTCGCCTACGCGGCGGAGTTCCTGCGCTGGTACGCGGAGGAGGCCGTGCGCATCCCCGGCATGATCAGGACCGCTCCGGCCGGCGCCAACAAGATCCTGGTGACGCACCACCCGGTCGGCATCGCCGTGCTGGTCACCCCGTGGAACTTCCCCGCCGCGATGGCCACCCGCAAGATCGGTCCCGCCCTCGCGGCCGGCTGCACGGTCGTCCTCAAGCCGGCGAGCGAGACCCCGCTCACCGCCCTGGCCATCGCGAGGATCTTCGAGCAGGCCGGCGTGCCGGCGGGCGTCGTGAACGTGCTCCCCAGCAAGCGCAGCGGAGCGGTCGTGGAGGCGATGGTGAACGACGACCGCGTCCGCAAGCTGTCCTTCACCGGGTCCACCGAGGTCGGCGTCACCCTGATGCAGCTGGCCGCGAGGACCGTGGTCAACACGTCCATGGAGCTCGGCGGCAACGCGCCGTTCGTCGTCTTCGACGACGCCGACCTCGACGCGGCGATCGACGGCGCGATGATCGCCAAGATGCGCAACGGCGGCGAGGCCTGCACCGCCGCGAACCGCTTCTACGTGCAGGAGGGCGTCGCCGCCGAGTTCGGCCGCCGCCTCGCGGAGCGGATGGACGCCCTCGTCGTCGGCTCCGGCGCCGACAGCTCCTCCCAGCTGGGTCCCGTGATCAACGCGGCCGCTCGCGAGGACATCCACGCGCTGGTGACCGGGGCCGTCGCCGACGGCGCGACCCTGCTCACGGGCGGCGAGTCGCCCGAGGGCGAGGGGTACTTCTACCCCGCCACGGTCCTGGTCGACGTGCCCGCGACCGCCGGCATCCTCGATCAGGAGATCTTCGGGCCCGTGGCACCGATCGTGTCGTTCGCGACCGAGGAGGACGGCGTCCGCCTCGCGAACGGCAGCCCGTTCGGCCTGGTGTCCTACGTGTACACGAGCGACATCGGCCGCGGCCTCCGGGTGAGCGAGCGGATGGAGTCGGGCATGGTCGGCCTGAACCGCGGACTGGTCTCCGACCCGGCCGCTCCGTTCGGCGGCATGAAGCAGAGCGGCATCGGCCGGGAGGGCGGCGCCGAGGGGCTGCTCGAGTACCTCGAGAGCCAGTACATCGCCGTCGCCTGGTGACGCCGGCCGCGGCACTCCGCTGACGCGGGGACGGCGGGGACGGGGACCGCGGTGAGGGGCGGCAGGGATCTCAGGATCCCTGCCGCCCTTCGTCGTCACGCCGGTCCGCGTCCCCGAGCGGGAGCCGCGGGAGGAGCGGGAACCGCGGGAGGAGCCGCCCGGCGGGCCTGCAGCCGCGCCGCGGTGAGGCCGCAGCCGCCGAAGACCAGGACGCCGAGTCCGATGATCAGCACCGGGACGGTCCAGCCGCCGGTCGCGTCGTGAGCGGCGCCGACGAGGGAGGGCGCGGTGCAGGCCACCGCGTACCCGACGCCCTGGACCAGGGCCGAGAGCCGGCGCGCGTGGTCGTCGCTGGTGGACATCCGCACGACGATCACGAAGACCGCGGTGAAGCCGCCGCCCTGCGCGGCGCCGCCGAGGAGCTCCCAGAGCAGGTAGAGGTCCGGAGCGAGGAGCAGGCCGAGCGGGATCGTCGTCCACGCGGCGAACACGGCCGCGATCCCCCAGGCGGCGCCGGCGCGAGCGACCAGGACGGGCACGCCCATCGCGCCGATCAGCGCGGCGATCTGGAACAGCGACGAGGACGATCCGGCGACCGTGAGCGAGTAGCCGCGCTCGTCGTGCAGCAGCTGCGGCAGCCAGGCGGTGGTGCCGTAGTAGGCGAAGGCCTGACCGGCGAACGCGAAGGACAGCAGCAGCGCCGTCCCCGTGACCCGGACCCGGGGCGCCCGGTCGGCGGCGATCGGGCGGGGCAGGGGGACGACGGCGGCGCGAGGGCCGACGGTCGCCGACCACACCGCGCCCGCGACAGCGGCGAGCGCCGCCCAGAGCACGAGTGCCGTGCGCCAGCCGAGCGTCTCGGCGAGCGGCGCCGTGGCGAGCGATGCGGCCAGCGATCCGATGTTGATGGCCGAGGAGTAGAGGCCGGTGGCGAAGGCGACCCGGCGAGGGGCGACGTCGCGGCGGATCAGCACGGGCACCACGACGTTGCCGATGGTGATGAACATCCCGATCACGACGGCGCCGATGATCAGCGCGGGGACTCCGCCCGCCGAGCGGACGACGGTCCCGAGCACGACGCCGAGCAGGCACAGCGTCGTCGCCGCGTCCGGCCCGATGCGGCCGATCAGGGCGGACGCGAGCGGCGTGGCCAGGGCGAAGAGCAGGACGGGGAGGCTGGTCAGGAGGCCGATCCCCGCGGAGCTCAGCTGCGTGTCCGCCTGCAGGAGCGCGGCGATCGGCGCGACGGCGATGATCGGCCCGCGCAGGACCAGCGCGATGAGCGAGAGGGCGATCAGGACGACGGGGGCCGGAGGGAGCCGACGCGCGACGCCCTCGACTCGGCGGGTCGCTCGTGCGGTGCTCACCCGGGACTCAGGCCTCGTCCGTGAGCGCGCGGTGCAGCGCGGGTGCTCCGACCTCGATGCCGGGCACCGGGCGGAAGGCCGAGAGCACCGGTGCGGCGTCCTCGACGGCCAGTGCGCCCCAGCCGACGGCCGCCGCCAGCGCGGTTTCGAGCCGGTCGGCGTCGCCGTCGGGCCAGGCGCTGAGGAACCCGGCGAGCGCGGCGTCGCCGGCTCCCGTCGTGTTGACGACGTCGGCCCGTGGCGCTCGCGCCCACAGGGCCCTCGTCCGCGTGACGGCGAGAGCGCCGTCGGCGCCGAGACTCGCGAGCACCGTCTCCACTCCCGCGTCGACCAGCTCGCGCGCGGCGTCGACGACGTCGCCCAGCGTCCGCAGCGGCCGGCCGGCGGTCGCGGCGAGCTCGTGCACGTTCGGCTTGATCAGATCCGGCGCGAAGCCGGTGCGGATCCAGCGGCCGAGCGTCGCGTCCCCCGAGTCGAGGCAGATGCGGGCTCCGGCCCGGCGGGCCTCGGCGAACACCGGTGCGGGATCGAGGGTGGCGCCGCTCCCGGCCTCGCGGGGCATGCTGCCGGCGATGACGATCCAGTCGGCGTCGATCCGCTGGATCTCCCTGCCCGCGACGGCGCACAGCCGCGTCCAGACCCCGGGATCCAGTGCCGACGCCCTCTGATTGATGTTCGTCGTGGACCCGTCCGCGGCGACGACGATCGTGTTCACCCGCGTCGGCGCCGTCACGCTCACGGTGCGGTAGAGCTCCTGATCCTCGAGCACGCTCACCGCGTCCTCGAGGTTCATCGGCGCGATCGCGACGGTCTCGTTGCCGGCCAGGCGCAGCGTCCTCGCGACGTTGATCCCCTTGCCCGCGAGATGGGTCTCGACGGAGAGGGCCCGGTGGACCGTGCCCGGAGTCATGGAGCCGACCCGGTACACCCGGTCGATCGCGGGCGCGGGCGTCAGCGTCACGACGCGGGAGCGTCCGGCGACGACGGGCGTCCGGGAGATCGGGTCGACGTCCATGAGGGTCACGGCGCTACACCGTGGCCAGCGCGACGGCGGAGCGGACGCTGTCGGCCACCCGGCGGGCCGAGAGTCCGTACTTCTCGAGCAGGAAGTCGTTCGGCGCCGACTCCGACCAGCGGTCCTCGAGGCCGATCCGGGTGACCCGGAAGCTCGCGCTCTCGGCGGCGATCTCCGAGATCAGGCCGCCGAGGCCGCCGATCCGGCTGTGGTCCTCGACGGTGATCACGTGCGTCGCGGCGCCGATCATCCCGAGCAGCTCGATCTCGTCGAGCGGCTTGATCGACGGGACGTGGATGACCTGCGCGCGGACGCCGTCCGCCGCGAGGAGGCGGGCCGCCTCCAGCGTGCGCGAGCTCTGGACGCCGGTGGAGATCAGGGTGACGTCCTCGCCCTTCTGCAGCTCGACGGGCAGTCCGGGGACGAAGATGTGGCCGGCCTCGAAGACGGGCTCGACGGCGTCGCGCGCGAAGCGGATGTAGACGGGTCCGTCGTACTCGGCGGCCCAGCGGACGACGGCCTCGGCCTCGTACTCGTCGGCCGGCGCGATGACGGTCATGTTCGGCATCGCCCGCATGATCGCGAGGTCCTCGATGTCCTGGTGGGTCTTGCCGCTCGAGCCGTTGAGGAGTCCGCTGTAGGCCGCGGCGATGCGGACCGGCGCCTTGGTCTGCGAGACCAGCATCCGGATCTGATCGAGCGCCCGGTGGGTGAGGAACACCCCGAAGGTCGACAGCCACGGCCGGTAGCCGAGCGTCGACATCCCGAACGCCATGCCGACCATGTTCTGCTCGGCGATGCCGATCTGGATGAACGCGTCGGGTGCCTTCTCGGCGACGATGTCGGCGCGTGTCGAGGTGGCGAGGTCGCCGTCGAGGACGACGACGCGGGAGTCGGTGAGGGCGAGTTCGGCGAGCGTCTCGCCCCAGACCTGGCGCTGAGCCTTCATGCGTACATTCCTGCCTGTTCGGTGTCGGAGCCGCTGGCGGCGCGCAGCTCTGCGCGGGCGGTCTCGAGCTGTTCGGGGGTCGCGACACCGTTGTGCCACTTGTAGGTGCCGGCGGTGAACGAGAGGCCGTTCCCCTTGGTGGTGTTGCCGATGACGACCGTCGGCTTGCCGGAGACGCCGCGGTAGGCCTCGGCCGTCGCGTAGCCGGAGAGGATGTCCCCGAAGTCGTGGCCGTCGATCGAGATCACGTTCCAGCCGAAGCCGGCGAGCACGGCGGGGAGGTCGACGTGGCCCATCGGCTCGCTGCGGTCGAAGCGGTCGCCCTCGGCGGCGGGCCAGCCGTACTGCTGCAGCCCGTTGAGGTCGATGATCAGCGTCAGATTGTCGAGGTGGTACCGCGGGGCGGCGATGATCGTCTCCCAGACCATCCCCTCCTCGATCTCGCCGTCGCCGACCATGACCCAGGTGTGGAAGTCCTTGCCGAGGCGCTTGGCCGCGAGGGCCATGCCCGCGCCGGCGGAGAGGCCCTGGCCGAGAGAGCCCGACGACGAGTCGACGCCCGGCGTGATCAGCATGTCGGGGTGGCCCTGCAGCCGGGAGTCGCCGTGATCGAAGGTCAGCAGCTCCTCGACCGGGAAGTATCCGCGCAGGGCGAGCACCGAGTACAGGCCGATCGCGCAGTGCCCCTTGGAGAGGATGAAGCGGTCGCGGTCCGGGTCGTGCGGAGTCGCGGGATCGATCCTCATCTGCCGGAAGTAGAGGGCGACGAGCATGTCGATCGCCGAGAGGGGGCCGCCGATGTGGCCGGCCTTGCTGGAGGTGACGGTCTCGACCACGCGCCAACGCGCTTCCTGGGCGATTCCGGCCAGCTCCACCGTGGTGGGTGCGGTGTCGATGTCTGCGCTCATGCTGCTTCCTCGTCTGGTCGGGCAACGGTGCCGTGCAATGAAACTACCGCGAAACGAACGCTCTGTCTATTCAGTGGGAATATTAGGGTGCTCGGATCCGCTTGCGCCGCCGCTGTCCGTCCGATGAGAAGATGGGGGCATGAGCCCAGACGCTCCTGCACCGGCAGGCCTCGAGATCCTGTCGAAGGCGGATGCGATCGTCCGCCTCCTCGAGCAGCGGGGCGAGTCGACGGCCGCGGAGATCGCGGAGGAGGTCGGCGAGCCGGTCAGCTCGACCTACCGCCTGCTGACGAACCTCGCCGCGATCGGCTGGATCGACGCGGGCTCGCGACGAGGCGTCTTCCGGCTCGGCGTCCACTTCATGCGGGTCGGCGGCCGGCTGGAGGACAGGATCAGCGTCCGGGACGCGACCGTGCCGTCGCTCCGGTCCCTGCTGGCCGCGACGGGAGCGACCAGCTTCCTCTGCCTGCGGCGCGGCACTCGCGCGGTGTGCGTCGAGCGGTTCGAGGGCCGCGACGTCCGCTCGCTCGCGCTCCGTCTCGGCGACTCCCTCCCCCTGCACCTCGGCGCCGCCCCGGTGGCGCTCCTCTCCTTCCTGCCGGAGAGCGAGCGGGAGGCCGTCATCGAGCAGCTGGCCGCGGAGCGGACGCAGGACGCCGGTGGCTCCACCGCCGTCACCCCCACAGCCGACGAGTTGCGGCGGACGGTGGCGCTCACGCGGGATCGCGGCTACTCGATCTCGGACGGCGACGTCACTCCCGGCATCGCCTCGCTGGGCGCGCCCGTCTTCAACCATCGCGGCGAGCTCGAGGGCGCCCTCTCGATCAGCGGCCTGCGCAGCACCGTCCTCTCGACCTCGGTCCCGACCGTCGACCTCGTCCTCGAGGCGGCCGCGACCTCCAGCCGCGCACTGGGCTACCGGGGGACCGCAGCATGAGCCCCGCCAAGCCGATCCGGGTCCTCGCCAACACGCGGGACCTCGTCGAGGCGCTCTCCCACGAGGGTCCGCTCACACCGGCCGAGATCGCCGAGCGGATCGGCGTGCCGCGTCCGAGCGTGTACCGGCTGGTCGACGGGCTGAACGCGGTCGAGCTGACGGAGACCCTCCCCGACGGGAGGGTCGCCCTGAGTCTGCGCTGGCTGCACATCGCGGACGCGGCCCGAGCGTCGATGACCGAGTGGGCCGGCGCCCAGGACGCGCTGACCGCTCTGGTCGACGCGACCGGGCAGACCGCCTTCCTCAGCGTCCTCCGGGACGACAGCGCGGTCTGCGTCGACTGGGTGCAGGGCCGGGGCATCGGCGTGCTCATCCTGAAGCCGGGTCGAGCGCTCCCCCTCCACGCCGGAGCCGCGGGACGGCTGCTGCTCGCCTGCGCCGCCGACGCCGAGGCGTATCTCGCGCGGGCGCCGTTCGAGCAGCTGACGCCGTCGACCCGGACGACGCGGGCCCAGCTGCTCGAGGACATCGCCCTCACCCGGGAGCAGGGCTTCACCGTCTCCGACGAGGACGCGACGGTCGGCATCGGCGCGCTCGGCCTGCCGATCCGCTCCCCGGCCGGCGCGACGATCGCCTGCGTGTCCCTCGGCGGTCTGGCGGCGGACGTCCGCGGCCGCCGCGAGGAGTTCCTCCGAGCGCTCCGCGTCGCGGCCGCCACCCTGACGCCGAGCTGACCGGCGCGACCCTCGCGACGTCCCGGTCGGCCGAACCGAGGCCGATGATCCGACCGCGAGCGCGAACGCGTCGTGGTCGACACGGACGAGGCCCGCTGATGCGACCGATGTCGTCAGAGCGCGCGCAGCACCCGGCGCGGCGCGTCGAACGCGGTCGGCGCGCCCACGCGGGAGCCGATCAGGCGGTGCACTTCGTCGCGTGCCAGCCCGGAGTCCTCGAGGCGCCGGCCGACGGACGCGGCGAGCGCCGGTGACTCCGGGGCGAGCAGATCACTGCCGGGCTCGCGGATCCGCCAGTCGCGCGCGCCGAGCTGCCGGTGCAAGCGCCGGCGCTCCTCGGACGTCACCTTCCCCATCCGGTGGGCGCGCTCGAGGACCGACTGCATCGAGACGCCCCACTCCGCCTTGAGGTCGGACAGCTTGCCGAGGGTGAGCGACGACAGCTCCGGCCCGATGACGTGCGCCGGCATCAGGAACTCCGCGGCGAAACGCACGTGCCCGCTGATCCTCCGCCGGTCAGCGGCTCCGCTCGTGACGCGGGATCTGCGTCAGGTCGATGCCGAGGACGCTCCGGAGCTGCGCGGCGAACGCCCGCTCGAGGTCGGCGCAGACCGGGTCGCCCTCCGCCCAGATGCGCGCGGCCCGGCAGCTCTCCTCGATCCGCTCGGCGGTCGCGGACCGCCACCACTGCGGGTCGGCGGCTGCGGCGAGGAGGGTACGGGCGTCCTCGACCTCGCGCCGGTACCGGGTGAGCAGTCCGCGCGTCCTCTCGGGGTCGGCCTTGGCCGCCCAGAGGTCGTCGATGTGGGACTGCAGTTCGGCGTCCCCGACGCGGCAGGCCTGGAGGACCAGCTCGCGCGCGTTCTCGAGTGGCGGGGTGCGGGTGTCGTCGAGGCCGGTCACGGTCACGACCGCTCGCCGGTGACGCGTCGGCCTTCGGGGGGTCGGGGGTCCAGCAGAGTCGTCATCGAGATCCTTCGGCGCGCAGTCGGGGGCGGGGAGCGGCGGGGCCCGGTGACGCGCGTCCGGCCGGCCGCGAGGGAGTGGGGGCTCTCCTGCGGCGGGCGAACGGTGCCGTCGTCGCCACGGCCCGGGGGTCGGCGTCCGCGGGCGGGCGCCTTCTCGTGGGGCCGCGGGGGGATGCGACGACGGCCGACTCCGGATCCGCTCGTCGACGACGCTATCTGAACATCCCTTCAGACATCGAGGTGTTGACAGGGCGCCGGATCCGCGCGGGTGGACCGGTGGCGGGCTCCGATGCTCGGTCACACCCCGTTCCGCGTCCAGTCGCGGTGCGCCTCCCGCGCGAGTGGACCCGTACCGGGCTCCGGCGCCCACGCAGCCCCCGCTCCGCGTCCAGTCGACGCGGCGCAGCACCTCGCGCCGTGGCTCCGGGGCAGCAGCACACTCGCTGAGGCGATCTCCGCCGAACCCAGCGTTCGCGAGGGATCTCTTTGCTGATCGAGTAGCCCGCGGAGCGGGCGTATCGAGATCCACCACCGTCAGAAGTCGAGTCTGCAGACCGCCGTGCCGACGACGGCGGGTCTCGATACGCCCCTGCGGGGCTACTCGACCAGCATGAACGGGACGCCGCCGCTCCCCGGAAGGATCACCTCGTCAGTGGGCGAAGCCCCTGCTGATCGAGTAGCCCGCGGAGCGGGCGTATCGAGATCCACCACCGTCGGAAGTCGAGTCTGCAGACTGCCCTGCCGGCGACGGCGGGTCTCGATACGCCCCTGCGGGGCTACTCGACCAGCATGAACGGGACGCCGCCGCCCCCCGGAAGGATCACCTCGTCAGTGGGCGAAGCCCATGCTGATCGAGTAGCCCGCGGAGCGGGCGTATCGAGATCCACCAGCGTCAGAACGCGAGTCTGCAGACCCAACGTGCTGAGGACGGTGGATCTCGATACGCCCCTGCGGGGCTACTCGACCAGCATGATCGAGTGCCGCCGCCGGTTTGATCGAGTGCCGCCGCGTCCGGTCGCCGGCCGGCGCGTCAGCGCGTCGTCGCCATCACGCGCAGGCGGCAGGCCAGCTCCAGGGCGAAGCGGGTGTCCGGGTCCTCGAGGTCCAGGGCCAGGGCCTGCTCGATGCGGCGCACGCGGTAGTTCACGGCGTTCGGGTGCAGCAGCAGCACCTCGCCGGCCCGGGCGAGGGAGTTGCGGTTGCTGAGGTACGCCAGCAGCGTCCGCACGGAGATGGCCGAGCGCTCGGCGCCGAGGGCGTCCAGCGGCGCGAGCACGTCGTCGAGCAGCGCGCGGCTGAGCGGCGACGCGTAGAAGTCGAGCAGCACCCGGCGCAGGCCGGTCACATCGGTGAGCTCGACAGCCCCGAGGCGCCCCGCCGCGACGGCCGAGCCGGCCGTGATCCGCGCCTCCGTCGCCGACTGCCGCAGCCCCGAGGCGCCGGACTGCGGCGTGCCGAGCCCCACCGTGAACGTCCAGCCCTCCCCCGCAAGAGCCGAGCCGTAGGCGATCAGCCGCTCCGCCACGTCGCGCACCCGCCGCTGGTGGTCCGGCGCCCCCGACTCCTCCGAGGCCACCACCACCAGGTCGTCGTGGAAGACCGCCAGGTGCCAGACCTCGTCGCGGCCGTCGGTCAGCTGGAAGGCGTTCAGCTCGATCGCCGCGACCAGCGCGGCGGGGAGGCGGCGCTCGGCGTCGTCGCGGTGGCGCGGCGTGATCCAGGCGGCGGCGTGCGCGGAGGCGACCGGCAGCCCGGCCCGCGCGGCGTCCACCGCGAGCGCGTCGATGCGCGAGGACTCCGCCAGCAGCAGCTCGACCACGAGGTCGGCCCGGGAGCGCGCCGGGCCGAAGCGCACCTGCGACTCGCGCTGCAGCGCCCGCGACAGCAGCGCGGCGATCACCGGCAGCGCGATCACCGCCGCGGTCTCCGGCTGCTCCGCGACCAACCGCCCGACCGCGACCTCGCCGATGCAGACCGCGTCGGGGTCGCTCCAGGTGACGGCCGGGTCCTCGACCATCCGCAGCTCGACCCCGAGGGCGGCCGTCGCCGCGTCGAGCACGGCCGAGCGCGCATCGAGCGGGTCGCCGTCGCAGGCCGCCCGGGCGGCGGCGATCGCCAGCTCCGCCCGGCCGAGCGCCTCGGCCGCCCCGCCGCGCAGCAGCCGGTCGATCGAGACGGCCAGCTCGGAGGGCGGCGCGCTCGCGGTCAGCACCGGCAGCGCCCCGCGGTCGGCCAGCGAGCGCGAGGTCTCGGCCAGCGCCAGCTCGCCCACGAAGAGCAGCGCGGCGACCTCGGCCGCGATCGCCCGCCGGATGACGATGTCGATCTGGTACGCCCGCGGCTGCTCCGCGCCGTGCAGCACGATCACCAGGTGGCCGGGCAGCGCCTGCCCCACGTCCTCGAGCGCCAGCATCTCCACTCCGCTGAGCGCGACGCCCGCCGGGTCGCCCGCGCGGCAGACCATCCCGAACTGCTCGCCGTGCTCGAGGACGTGGGCGAGCGAGGTCTGTGCCATGAGCACAATCATGGCCGTTTCCTCATGGTGACGGCACATTCCGCCCGGTTGCGGCCGTGGCTAGCCTCGGAGCATGAGCTTCACGCCCCCGGCCGGACCGAGCCCCGTCCGCCTGATCACCCGCGACGACGTCGCTCCCCTGGCCGCCGGCTGCGCGGTCTTCGGCACCGGCGGAGGCGGCTCGGTGCACGGCGCCCAGCTCTCGGTCGAGAACGCGATCGGGGCCAACGGCCCGGTGCGCGTCGTCGGCGTCGACGACCTCGGCCCGGACGACGCGGTCATCATCATGTCCGGGATGGGCGCCCCCTCGGTCGGCATCGAGATGCTCGGCTCGAGCAGCCAGGCGCACACGCTGCTGCGCGAGGTCGAGCGCCTGATCGGCCGCCCGGTCACCACCGTGATGGCGGCCGAGATCGGCGGCAGCAACGGCGTCGCGCCGGTCGGCTGGGCCGCGGAGCTCGGCCTCGCGGTGCTCGACGCGGACGGCATGGGCCGCGCGTTCCCCAAGGCCACGATGATCTCGATGAACGTCGCCGGGCTGCCGAGCGAGTTCGCGGTGATGAGCGACGTGGTCGGCAACGTCACCGTCCTCCGCACCGTCGACATCGCCTGGCTCGAGCGCCACGCCCGCGCCTTCACCGTCGCGGCCGGCGGCATCGCCCTCGGCGCGCACTACCTGCTCACCCACGAGACCGCTCCGGGCGCCGTGATCGAGGGCACGGTGAGCCGTGCGATCCAGGTCGGCCGCCGCCTCCTCGCCTCCGCCGACCCGGTCACCGACATCGCCGAGGAGCTCGGCGCGGCCGTGCTGATCGGCGGCAAGGTGATCGACATCGACCGCAGCACAGAGGGCGGCTTCACCCGCGGCTCCGTCACGATCGACGGCGTCGGCGCCGACCGCAGCCGGATGGTGCGGGTCGAGATCCAGAACGAGAACCTCGTGGTGATCGAGGACGGCGGCGTGGTCGTCAGCGTCCCCGACCTCGTCTCGATCCTCGACTCCGAGACCGGCGAGGCGATCTCGACCGAGATGCTCCGCTTCGGCCAGCGCGTCAGCGTGCTCGCCTGGGCCTGCGATCCGCTCTGGCGGACCCCGCGCGGGATCGAGCTGGCGGGCCCCGCCGCCTTCGACTTCGACTTCGACTACGTGCCGTTCGACGGCGCCGTCGCGGAGGTGGCCCGATGAGCGCCGCACTCCGAGACCTCTCCGTCGGCATCGACGTCGGCGGCACCAACACCGACGCCGTCGTGCTCGACGCCGACGGCGCCGTGACCGCCTGGACCAAGCAGGCCACCACCGAGGACGTCACCGGCGGCATCCGCGCCGCGCTCTCCGCGGTGCTCGGCGAGCTGGGCGCCGACCGCGACCGCGTCTCGCGCGTCATGCTCGGCACCACCCACGCCACCAACGCGATCGTCCGCCGCCGCGACCTCGGCCGCGTCGCCGTGATCCGCCTCGGCGCCCCCGCCTCGACCGAGTTCCCTTCGCTCTCCGGCTGGCCCGCCGACCTCCGCGACACCGTGCTCGCCGGCAGCCTGCTCGCCGGCGGCGGCCACCTGATCGACGGCTACCCGATCTCGCCGCTCGACGTCGACGGCATCCGCCGCTTCCTCGACTCGCTCGACGGCCGCTTCGACGCGGTCGCCGTCTGCGGGATCTTCAGCCCCTCCTTCCCGGAGCAGGAGCTCGAGGTCGCCGCGCTCGTCGCCGACCACGTCGGCGTCGACCTGCCCGTCTCGCTCAGCCACGAGATCGGCGCGCTCGGCCTGCTCGAGCGCGAGAACGCGACCGTGCTCAACGCCGCGCTGCACGGCATCGCCCGCGACGTCACGCAGGGCCTGCTCACCGTGGTGGACGAGGAGCGCCTCGACGCGGCCACCTTCTTCGCCCAGAACGACGGCACGCTGATGGCCGTCGAGTACGCGGCCCGCTACCCCGTGCTCACGATCGGCTCCGGGCCGGCCAACTCGATCCGCGGCGCCGCGTTCCTCTCCGGCGCCGACGACGCGATCATCATCGACATCGGCGGCACCACCAGCGACCTCGGCGTGCTCGTCGACCGCTTCCCCCGCGAGTCGACCCTGCCGCGCGAGATCGGCGGCGTCCGCACCAACTTCCGGATGCCCGACATCCTCAGCGTCGGGATCGGCGGCGGCACGATCGTCGACACGGCCACCGGCGTGCCGACCACCGACTCGGTCGGCTACCGCATCGCCCAGGAGGGCCTGCTCTTCGGCGGGTCAACCGCCACCCTCACCGACGCGGCCGCGATGCAGCTGCCCGGGATGATCCCCGGCAGGGCCCTCCCCGCGCTCGACCGCGCCACCCGCTCCGGCCTCGGCAACGCCCTCGCCGTCGCGCAGGACCGGATCGAGTCGGCCGTCGAGCGGATGTCGCTCGGCCGCGTCGGCCTGCCGCTCGTGGTCGTCGGCGGCGGCGGCTTCCTGGTGCCCGACCACGTGCACGGCGCGAGCGAGGTGCTCCGCCCCGACCGCGGCAACGTGGCCAACGCCGTCGGCGCCGCGATCGCCCTGGCCGGCGGCCGCGCCGACCAGGTGTGCGACCACGTCGACCGCGCCGCCGCGATCGAGGCGGCCGGCCGGATCGCGATCGAGCGCGCGATCCAGGCGGGCGCCGATCCGCGCCTCGTCGAGATCGTCGACGTGCTCGAGACGCCGCTGTCCTACTCGGCCAGCGCGTCACTCAAAGTCTCCGTGAAGGCCGCGGGCCCGCTGGCCCTGATCGGGAGTCCTGCACCACTCGCCCTGCATTCCCCGAAGGACGCATCATGACCCGTTCTCCCCGCACCACAGCGCTCCGAGTCCCGGCCGTCGCCGCGGGCTCGCTGGTGGCGCTGCTCGCCCTGAGCGCCTGCTCGGCCCCGGCCGGCGGCTCCGCGGCCGGCGCCGACCCCGTCTCGGGCGGCACCTTCTCCCTCGCCGTCAACGACGACCCGGGCAGCCTCAACCCGTTCACCGGCGTCTCGCTCGTGCAGCGCGCGATGGTGACGTTCGGCTACGACTCCCTCGCCTACACGACCCCCGAGGGCGAGGTCGTGCCCTTCCTCGCCGAGAGCTGGGAGTCGACGCCCACCTCGATCTCGTACACGCTGAAGGACGGCATCACCTGCGCCGACGGCACCCCCTTCACCGCCGAGACGGCCGCGGCGAACTTCGCCTACCAGGCGAACGCCGACAACGGCACGTTCTGGTTCGGCTCCAGCGTCACCGCCGACATGACGGCGACCGCGGAGGGGAACGTCGTCACCGTCACCTCGACGGCGAACAACCCGTTCCTGCTCCAGGGCACCGGCAGCATCGAGATGGTCTGCCAGGCCGGCCTCGACGACCCGTCGACCCTGACCGACACCACCAACGGCACCGCGCTCTACGCGCTGACCGCGTCGAACCCCGGCTCCGACTACACCTACACGAAGCGCGACGGCTACACCTGGGGCCCGGACGACGTCACCAGCGACACCGAGGGCCTGCCCGACGAGATCGAGGCGCGGGTGATCACCGACGAGGCGACCGCCGCGAACCTGCTGATCTCGGGCGAGCTGAACGCCGCCTCCGTCATCGGCGCCGACCGGCAGCGCCTCGACGCCGCCGGCCTCGACACCGAGGGCGTCCTCAACCCGATCGGCGAGATGCTCTTCAACGAGCGCGCCGACCGCCCCACCGCCGACGTCCGCGTCCGCCAGGCGCTGACCCTCTCGCTCGACCGCGACGCCGTGGGCGAGCTGGTCACCGACGGCAACGCGCTCGAGTCGGTCTCGCTGGTCAACCAGATCCCGCTGACCTGCGTCGCCGGCGGCCCGGAGTGGACGCTCCCGGACACCGACATCGAGGCCGCGGGCAAGCTGCTCGACGAGGCCGGCTACCCGCTCGGCTCCGACGGACTGCGCGCGAAGGACGGCGAGCCGCTCACCATCCGCTTCCTCTACGACGCCGGAACGCCCTCGCACGGCGCCGCCGCCGAGGAGGTCCAGCAGGAGTGGAACGAGCTCGGCATCACGACCGACCTGGTCTCCGAGGACTCGGCCGGCTGGTCGACCGACCTCTACCAGAGCTACGACTGGGACACCGGCTTCATCCAGCTCGCCCCCTCGAGCCCCGTGGTGCTGAGCCTGTTCTTCCTCGGTGAGACGAGCGAGAACGGCGGCTACAACTTCATGGGCGTCTCGAACCCGGAGTACAACGCCCTCGCGACGCAGGCGCTCAGCGCCGGCACCGCCGACGAGGCCTGCGGCATCTGGAAGCAGGCCGAGGCCGAGCTGATCGAGCGGGTCGACGTCTTCCCGCTCGCCGAGACGGAGTCGCCGATGTACGTCAAGGGCGCGACCCTCGAGCGTCCCGGCACCGTCGCTCCCACCACGATCCGGATGCAGGGCTGACCATGACGATCCCCTCGGTGCGACCCACGGCCCCGGCGTCCCCGGCCGCCCCGCCGACCGCGCCCGCGGCCGGTCCGCGCCGGGGGGATCGTCTGCTCGGCGTGGTCGGATCCCCGCGCCTCGCCTTCCTGCTCAAGCGGTTCGCCCGCGCGGCGGTCTCGCTGGTGATCGTGCTGATCGCCTCCTTCTTCATGGTCCACTTCGTGCCGGGCGACCCGGTGCGCGCGGCGCTGGGCCCGACGGCGCCGGCCGAGACCGTGGCGGTGCTGCGGAGCACCCTCGGCCTCGACCTGCCGATCGGCCAGCAGTTCGCGAACTACCTCGGCGGGCTGCTCCGCGGCGATCTCGGCACCTCGATCAGCACGCAGCGCCCGGTCGGCACGACGCTCGCCGAGCGGCTGCCCGCGACGCTGATGCTCTCGGTCGTCTCCTTCGCGGTCGCCGCGCTCGGCGCGTTCCCGATCGGCGTCGCCACGGCCGTCTCGGCCCGCGCCGGCCGGCACCGCACGCTCGACCTCGGCGTCTCGGGACTGCTCGGCGTCGTGATCGCGATCCCGAACTTCCTGCTCGCGGTCGTGCTGATCTGGCTGTTCAGCATCGTCGTGCCGCTCGCGCCGTCCGCGGGCTGGGGCGGCCCGGAGTACGCGGTGCTGCCGGTGCTCGCCCTCGCGATCGGCCCGCTCGCCTACCTCGCGCGCATCGTGCACGTCGAGATGGTGCGGGTGCTGGAGGCGCCCTACCTCACCACCGCGCGCAGCAAGCGGCTGCCGGGGCACCTGCTCTACCTCCGCCACGCGCTGCCCAACATCGTCACGGCGACGCTGACCGCGGGGGGAGTCGTGCTCACCGGCCTCGTCGCCGGCACGGTCCTGATCGAGACGGTCTTCGTCATCCCGGGCATCGGATCCACGATCGTCTCGTCGATCACCACCAAGGACTACCCGCTGATCCAGGGCATCGTGCTGATGTACGCCGTCCTGGTCCTCGCCGCCAACCTCGTCATCGACCTGCTGCTCGCCGCGCTCGACCCGCGGTCGGCCATCGCGGAGGCCTGAGCCATGAGCACTGCATCCCGTTCCCCCCGCCCGTCACTCGCCCACCGGCTCCCGGAGTCGCTGCGCACCCCGCAGGGCGTCGCCGCCGCCGTGGGCCTCGTCCTGGTCGTCCTCGCGACGATCCTCGGCCCGATCCTCTTCGGCGACCTCGCCACCGAGCGCTCGATCGCCGACCGCCAGCAGGGCGTGAGCCTCGCGCACCCCTTCGGCACCGACGACCTCGGCCGCGACCTCTTCGCCCGCGTCGTGGTCGCCACCCGCGTCTCCGTGCTGCTCACCCTCGGCGCGACCGGCATCTCGGTCGTCGGCGGCGTGCTGCTCGGCGTCGTCGCGGTGCTGCTGCCCCGACTGCTGCAGCGGCTGATCGCGGGCCTCATCGACATCCTGCTGTCCTTCCCCTGGCTGCTGCTCGCGCTGTTCTTCTCGGTGATCTGGGGCACGACCGCGGTCGGCGCGATGCTCGCGGTCGGCTTCGCCGGCATCCCGGTCTTCGCGCGGCTCACCAGCACGCTCGCGGCCTCGGTGTCGTCCAGCGACTACGTGCGCGCCGCCGGGATGCTCGGCAGCCGCCCGCTGCGGACGACCGCCCGCCATGTGGTGCCGAACATCCTGCCGCCGCTGCTGGTCAACTCGGCCGCGCACGCCTCCGTCACGCTGCTCTCCTTCGCCGCGCTGTCCTTCCTCGGCCTCGGCGTCCAGGCGCCCGAGTACGACTGGGGCCGGCTGCTCAACGAGGGCGCGAAGCGGATCTACGTGGATCCGATGGCCGCGATCGGCCCCGGCATCGCCGTGGTGCTGGTGGGCGTCGTCTTCGCGCTGCTCGGCGAGGTCTTCAGCGAGTCGTCCTCGCGCCGCCGCCCGGTGAAGGCCGTCCGGCGCCGGCGCTCGGACGAGGTCGTCGCCGCGGTCACCGACGCGATGCCCGTCGTCGAGATGTCCGGGCTGCGCGTGGCGTTCCCCGGCCGCGACGGCGCGATGACCGAGCGCGTGCACGGCGTCGACCTGACGATCCTGCCCGGCGAGACGGTCGGCATCGTCGGCGAGAGCGGCTCGGGCAAGTCGGTCACGGCGAGCGCCGTCGCCGGGCTGCTCGGCCCCGACGCGCTGGTCACCAGCGAGCAGCTCGTCTTCCGCGGCATCGACATGACCGCGGTGCCCAACGCCGCCGAGCGCCGGCGCCTCGGTCTCGAGCAGGCGATGATCTTCCAGGACCCGCTGACCTCGCTCAATCCGGCGCTCACCATCGGCCGCCAGCTGCGCGAGGCGAGCGAGGTGCACGCCCGCACCCCGCGCGCCGAGTCGCTGCGCCGCGCGATCGACAAGCTGAACCTGGTGCGCATCCCGGACGCCGAGAAGCGGGTCGGCCAGCTGCCGCACGAGTTCTCCGGCGGCATGCGGCAGCGGGCGATGATCGCGATGGGCCTGATGGGCACCCCGCGGCTGCTGATCGCCGACGAGCCGACCACCGCGCTCGACGTCACGGTGCAGCGGCAGGTGATGCAGGCGCTGCGCGAGGCGCAGGACGCGACCGGCGCGGCGATCCTCTTCATCTCGCACGACATCGCGCTGGTCAGCGGCTTCTGCGACCGGATCGTCGTGATGCGCGACGGCCGCGTGGTCGAGGAGATCGCCGCCGCCCGCCTCGACGAGGCGCAGCACCCCTACACGCGCGGGCTGATCGCCTGCGTGCCCGACATGGCGACCGACCGGAGCACGCTGCTCCCGGTGATCGCGGCGCTCGACGAGGAGCCGCCTTCCGCGGACCGGACCGCCCACCACGAGCCCGCCCACGACCAGGAGGCACTGACCGCATGAGCGAGCTGCGCTACGAGGCGGTGACCGTGCGCTTCGGCCACGGCCGCTCGGCGACCACGGCCGTCGACGCTGTGGATCTCACGGTCCGCCCCGGCACCACGCACGGGCTGGTCGGCGAGTCCGGCTCCGGCAAGTCGACGGTGGCCCGGGTCGCGGTCGGGCTCACCCCGCTGCACTCCGGCCGGATCCTGCTCGACGGCGTCGACATCACCAGCCGCGAACCGTCCGCCCGGGCCGCGCGCCGCCGGGTGCAGATGGTGTTCCAGGATCCGCTGTCCGCGCTCGACCCGCGGATGAGCGTCGGCGCCTCGATCGCCGAGGGCCTGCTCGCGACCGGCCGCCGGCACTCCGGCGCCGCGCGCGACGATCGCGTCCGCGAGCTGCTCGACCTGGTGCACATCGACCCGGCGCGCGCCGACGACCGCCCGACCGCCTTCTCCGGCGGGCAGCGCCAGCGGATCACGATCGCCCGGGCGCTGGCCGCCGAGCCGCAGGTGCTGATCGCCGACGAGATCACCTCGGCGCTCGACGTCTCGGTGCAGGGCGTGGTGCTCAACCTCCTCCGGGAGCTGCAGCAGAGACTCGAGCTGACCATGCTCTTCATCTCGCACAATCTCGCCGTCGTCCGCTACGTCAGCGACGAGGTCTCGGTGATGCGCGGCGGGCGCCTCGTCGAGCACGGCACGACCGACGCCGTCCTGTCGGATCCCGCCGACCCGTACACGAGGCAGCTGCTCCGGGCCGTGCCCGTGATGGGCCGGCCTCTCGACCTGGAGGACGCATGACCGAGCTCCTGATCCGCTCCGCTCTCCTCGCGGGGCAGGACGCCCCCGCCGACCTGCTGCTGCGCGACGGCCTGATCGCCGCGATCGCTCCGGCAGGCACGCTGCCGGGCGATGCCGAGACCCTCGACGCCGACGGCCGCTTCGTCGCGCCCGGCTTCTGGGACGCGCACGTGCACTTCACCCAGTGGGTGGTGCGGAGGCAGCGGGTCGACCTCGCCCCCGCGGCGAGCGCCGCCGAGGCCGTGGCGATCATGCGCGCGGCGCTGCCGGTGCGCGAGGACGCCGTGCTGATCGGCTACGGCTTCCGCGACGGCCTCTGGACGGATGCACCGACCCGCGCCGCCCTCGACGCGATCGCGCCCGACCGCCCGCTCGTCCTGATCAGCGGCGACCTGCACTGCGGCTGGCTGAACAGCGCGGCCGGGCGGCGCTTCGGCCTGTCGATCCCGGAGGACGGGGTGCTGCGCGAGACGGAGTGGATCGGCACGCTCGACCTGATCGACGCGGTCGGGCTGCCGACGTCCACCGCCTACCGGGAGACCGCCGAGGCCGCCGCGGCCCGCGGGGTCGTCGGCATCGTCGAGTTCGAGAACGCCGACAACTCCCGCGCCTGGCCGGCCCGCATCGCGGAGGGCGTCACGTCCCTGCGCGTCGAGACCTCGGTCTGGCCCGACCGGCTCGACGACGCGATCGCCCGCGGGCTGCGCACCGGCGACGCGCTCGATCCGGCCGGCCTCGCCCGGATGGGCCGCCTCAAGATCGTCGTCGACGGCTCGCTGAACACCCGCACCGCCTGGTGCTGGGACCCGTACCCCGGCATGGCCGCCGACCACCCGCACCCGTGCGGCGTGCTGAGCGTCGCGCCCGAGGAGGTGGAGGGCCTGCTGGTCCGCGCCCGCGACGCCGGCATCCTCCCGGCCGTGCACGCCATCGGCGACCGCGCGAACGCCGCGGTGCTCGACGTCTTCGAGCGGCTCGGCCTCGCCGGCACGATCGAGCACGCCCAGCTCGTCGCGGCGGAGGACTTCGCCCGCTTCGGCCGCCTCGGCCTCGTCGCGAGCGTGCAGCCGGAACACGCGATGGACGACCGCGACGTCGCCGACCACCACTGGGCCGGCCGCACCGACCGCTCGTTCGCCTTCGCCTCGCTGCACGCGGCCGGAGCGACGCTCGCCCTCGGCTCGGACGCCCCGGTCGCCCCGCTCGACCCGTGGATCTCGCTGGCCGCCGCCGTCAGCCGCCGCCGCGACGGCCGCGAGGCCTGGCACCCGGCCGAGCGGCTGCCCTTCGACGTCGCGCTCGCGGCGAGCACCCGCGGGGCGACGGTCGCCGTGGGAGCCGCGGCCGACCTCGTGCTGCTCGACCGCGATCCGGCGACCGCCGACGACGACGACGGCCTCGACACCGACGCGCTGCGCACCACCCCGGTCGCCGCGACGCTGCTCGGCGGCCGGCCCACCTGGTCCACGCTCTGACGGGCTCTCCTCCACAGGCCGTGCAGGCGGCCCGTTCTCCACAGGCT
Source organism: Rathayibacter sp. VKM Ac-2857 (assembly GCF_013205025.1). Taxonomy (GTDB): domain Bacteria; phylum Actinomycetota; class Actinomycetes; order Actinomycetales; family Microbacteriaceae; genus Rathayibacter. Next base: position 1,378,232 of record NZ_JABMLE010000002.1, read on the forward strand.
GCCTCTCCTCCACAGGCCGCCCGTTCTCCACAGGCCCTCCCTCCTCCTCCGCACCTCCCCGACAGGACCCTCCCGCCATGCCCCTGATCACCACCCCGGCCGGCGTCGCCGTGCACTACGAGACGACGGGCGACCCCGCCGGCCGCCCGCTCGTCCTGCTGCACGGCGGCGGCGCCCAGCTGATCGGCTGGGACGACCGCTTCTGCGAGCTGCTCGCCGAGCACGGCTTCTTCGTCGTCCGCACCGACAACCGCGACGTCGGCCTCTCCCAGGCGACCGGCGGCCCGGAGGACACCGCGGCCGGCTACGACCTCGCCGACATGGCGCTCGACGTCGTCGCCGTGCTCGACGAGCTCGGGATCGCGCGCGCGCACCTCACCGGCATGTCGATGGGCGGCTACATCGCCCAGCTGGTCGCGATCCTGCACCCGGAGCGAGTCGCGTCGCTCGGCCTGATGTCGACCTCGCTCAGCTCGGCGCCCGAGTTCCTGGTCGGCGAGCACAGCGGCGAGCCGCTCACCGAGGTCCCGGAGTCGCTCGACCGCGACGCCTACATCGCCCTGTTCATCGGCGGCCAGCGGCACTACCAGTCGCCCGGCTTCCCCTTCGACGAGGCGGCGAGCGCCGCCCTCGGCGCGCGCTACTACGACCGCGCCTACACGCCCACCGGGCTGATCCGGCAGTGGAACGCGCTGCTGCGCGGGCCGCTCGAGCGGCGGGAGGCGATGGCGAAGGTGACCGTGCCGGTCGCGGTGATCCACGGCCGCGGTGATCAGAGCCTGCACTGGAGCGCGGCGCTCGAGACCGCGCGGATCCTGCCCCAGGCCGAGCTGCACCTCTACGAGGAGATGGGCCACGACATCCCCGTCGAGCTCTGGCCCGAATTCGCTGCGATCCTGGCTCGGACCGCCGCCCGCGCCGAGAGGACCGCCGATGCGTGAGAACACCGAGTACGCGATGACCGACCCCGCCGAGATCCGCGCCCTGATCCGCGCGACGACCTGGGCGACGATGGTCAGCGCCACCGAGGCGGGCGTCGTCGTCTCGCACTACCCGTTCCTGCTGGAGGAGCCGCTCCCCGGCGCCGACCCCGACGAGCTCGTGCTGGTCAGCCACGTCGGCCGGCCCGACGAGCGCGCGCACCGGCTCGGCGAGTCCGAACTGGCCGTGGTCTTCCAGGGCCCGCACGGCTACGTCTCGCCCAGCTGGTACGGCGTGACGAAGGCGGTGCCGACCTGGAACTTCGCCGCCGTGCACGTCTGGGGCGTGCCCGAGCTGCTCAGCGACGCGGAGAACCTCGCCGTGCTCGAGCGGCTCGTCGACCACTTCGAGGACGAGCTGCCCGACCCGTTCCGCCTCCGGATCAGCGCCGAGAACGCGGCCTACGCCGAGCGGATCGTGCACGGCACGGTCGGCTTCCGCCTCCGCGTCACCCGCCTCGAGGCCAAGGAGAAGATGAGCCAGGACAAGCCGGCCGAGGTCGTCGACCGGGTCACGGCGGCGCTGGACGCGCCGGGGCCGTACCGGAACCCCGCCCTGGCCGAGCGGATGCGCCGCGTGCACGCCACTCTGCGGCCGGAGACTCCGCAGTGATCCCCGGCCTGCACGACGACCTGGTGCGCCTGCGCCGCCGGCTGCACGCCGACCCCGAGCTCGGCCTCGCCCTCCCGCGCACCCAGGCGCTGCTGCTCGAGGAGCTGGCCCCGCTCGGCCTCGAGATCACGACCGGCCGCGGCCTCGGCTCGATCACTGCCGTCCTCCGCGGCGGCCGCCCCGGACCGGTCGTGCTGCTGCGCGCCTATATGGACGCGCTCCCCGTCGTCGAGGCGACCGGCCTGCCCTTCGCCGCGACCAACGGCGCGATGCACGCCTGCGGCCACGACCTGCACATGGCCGGTCTGATCGGCGCCGCCCGCCTGCTCGCCGCCCGGCGCGACGAGCTCGCCGGCACCGTCGTGCTGATGCTCCAGCCCGGCGAGGAGGGCTTCGCCGGCGGCCGCCTGATGATCGAGGAGGGCGTGCTCGACGCCGCGGGCGAGCGCCCGGTCGCCGCCTTCGCGATGCACGTCGACTGCTCCACCGACTCCGGCCTCTTCGTCACCCGCACCGGCCCGATGATGGCGAGCGCCAGCGGCATGCGGATCACCGTGACCGGCACCGGCGGGCACGCCGCGTTCCCGCACCTCGCCGTCGACCCGATCCCCGCGGCGGCCGCCCTGGTGCAGGCCCTGCAGACCTTCGTCGCCCGCCGCGTCCCGGCGACCGACCCCGCCGTCGTCTCGGTCGTCAGCATCGTCAGCGACTCGACCGCGCCCAACGTCCTGGCCGCGCGGGTCGAGCTGATGCTCAACATCCGCACGCTCTCCCGCGACACCTTCGCCCTCGTCCGCTCCTCGCTCGGCGAGCTCGCCGCCGGCATCGCTGCGGCGCACGGCTGCGGTGTCGAGACCGAGTTCATCGACTCCTACCCCGTCACCCACAACGACCCGGAGGAGACCGAGCGCGTGATCGCCGCGCTCACCGCCCGGCACGGCGCCGACCGCGTGCTCCGTCTCCCCGCGCCGTCGATGGCGTCGGAGGACTTCGCCTACGTCCTCGACGAGATCCCCGGCACGCTGCTCTTCCTCGGCACCCGGCCGCCCGGTGTGCCGGCGGAGGGCGCCCCCTCGATGCACTCGGAGTCGGCCGTCTTCGACGACGCCCTGCTCGGCCTCCACGCCGAGACGCTCGCGCAGCTGGCGCTCGACCGGCTGGCGGTCGGCGCGGGCGCATCTGTTGCCGCCGGGGCGCTCGCGTGACCCGCTACCGCGCCCTCTCCCCCGACGCACTGCGGGCCGTCCTCGGCGAGCCCGAGCAGCCCGCCCGCGACAAGATCATGGACCGGCTCGACCGCAGCTGCCGCGTCTTCCTGGCGCACTCGCCGTTCGCCTGCCTCTCCACCAGCGACGCCGCCGGACGCTGCGACAGCTCGCCGCGCGGTGACCGCCCCGGCTTCGTCCGCGCCCTCGACGACCGCACCGTGGTGATCCCCGACCGCCTCGGCAACCGCCTCGGCGACTCCTTCACCAACATCCTCGAGAACGGCCACGTCGGCCTCGTCTGCTTCGTGCCCGGCATGACCGAGACGCTCCGGATCAACGGCTCGGCGTACGTCACCGACGACCCGGAGCTGCTCGCGATGCTCGAGCAGGACCACGTCGTCCCGGACCTCGCCACCGTCGTCGAGATCGAGCAGGTCTACCTGCACTGCGGCCGCGCCCTGCTGCGCTCGCGGCTCTGGGACCCGGAGATGCAGGACCTCGCCGAGGAGGTGCCGAGCGCCGGCACGATGTGGGCCGAGGCCTCCGGGCTGAGCGCCGAGGTCGCGCGCGCGATCGACGACGCCTCGGACCTCGGCTACCGGACGCTGTACTGACGTGGCGGCGCACTGCCCGGTCGGGGCGCTGAGGTGAGCGACCGCGCGGGCCGGATCCCGCTCCTCGTCACCGCGCTCGTCCGGGAGGCAGAGGGCGTCCTCGCCGTCGAGCTCGCCGACCCCGCGGGCGGCGACCTGCCCGAGTGGGAGCCGGGCGCGCACCTCGACGTCCAGCTGATCACCCGGCAGGAGCGGCAGTACTCGCTCTGCGGCGACCCCGCCGACCGCCGCCGCTACCGGATCGCCGTCCTCCGGGAGGAGCGCTCGCGCGGCGTCTCGATGTACATCCACGACTTCCTCCGCGTCGGCGCCACCGTGCACGTGCGCCCGCCGCGCTCCCTCTTCCCGCTGGCGAGCGCCGACGAGCACCTGCTCCTCGCCGCCGGCATCGGCATCACCGCGATCCTCCCGCTCGCCCAGCGCCTCGAGCGCGACGGGTCCCCGTGGACCCTGCACTACGCCGTCCGCAGCGCCGCCCACGTCCCCTTCCGCCGAGAGCTGGCCACGCTCGGCGACCGCATCACCGTGCACTCCCCGGCCTCGAACTCTGCGGACCCGGACTTCGCGGCCCCGGACTCCCTCCGCCTCCGCGGCCGCCTCGACCTCCCTGCACTCCTGGCGAGACCCCGCCCCGGAGTCGCGGTGCAGGCCTGCGGCCCGGCCCGCTTCCTCGACGCGATCGCCGCCGCGATCGCCGCCTGGCCCGCGGGCAGCCTGCACCTCGAGCGCTTCGAGCCCAAGCCCGTCGCCGCCCGCCCGAACGCCCCCTTCACCGTGCACTGCGCCCGCTCCGCCGTCTCCGTCGAGGTCGGCGCCGGCCAGTCGATGCTGCACGCCCTGACCTCCCGCGACCTCCCCGTCACCGGCTCCTGCCTCCGCGGCGTCTGCGGCTCCTGCGCCGTCCCCGTCCTCGCGGGCCCCGTCGACCACCGCGACTCCCTGACGACGTCCCCCGACTCCCCCGTCATGTACCCCTGCGTCTCCCGAGCCGCCGCCTCCACCCTGACGATCGACCTCTGACCCCTCCGCTCCGGAGATGCACGCTGATCGGGTAGCCGCCGAGCCGCCCCACTCATGCTGATCGAGTAGCCCGCGAAGCGGGCGTATCGAGATCCACCCAGGCAAGAACTCGACCAGCATGGATTCCCCGCCCGAGCAGCCCGCGAAGCGGGCCATCCATGCTGATCGAGCCAGCCCGCGCAGCGGCCCTTGCTGCTGATCGAGTAGCCCGCGCAGCGGGCCTCTGCATGCTGATCGAGTAGCCCGCACCGCGTGCCTCTGCATGCTGATCGAGTAGCCCGCACCGCGGGCGTATCGAGATCCACCCCACCCAGAACTGAGGCTACCCTTACTGAGAATTAGGCTAGCCTACCCTCATGCATCGCACATCCAGCCCTCGCATCCCCCTGCTGATCGCCGGTCTCGCCGCCGCCTCCGTCGCCCTCGCCGGCTGCTCGTCCGGCGCCTCCGGAGCCGCCCCGAGCGACGCCGCCGCCGCCACGATCGTCGTCGAGAACGCGAAGCCGACCCTGACCCTCGTCGACGAAGACGGCGAGCAGTCCTACCAGGAGGACACGACCGTCGCCCGCACCTCCGTCGAGGTCCCCGCCTCCCCCTCCGCCGTCGTCACCTTCGACATCGCGACGCTCGACACCCTGCACACCATCGGCGCCGGCGACGCGGTCGTCGCGATCCCGGACGCGACCCTCCCCGAGTACCTCGCCGAGTACGCCGACCTGCCGAAGGTCGGCACCCTCTTCGAGCCCGACTTCGAGGCCGTCGCCGAGCTCGACCCCGACCTCATCGTCACCGCCGCACGCAGCACCGGCCAGTACGACGAGCTGTCCGAGATCGCGACCACGATCGACCTCACCGGCAGCTACGCCGGCACCTTCGACCCCGACGCCGCCCTCGAGCGCGCGACGCAGCTCGGCGAGATCTTCGACCGCGAGGAGGAGGTCGCCGCCCAGGCGGCCGCCACCGAGCAGCTCGCCGCGACGATCCAGGACGAGGCCACCGGCAGCGCCCTCGTGCTCTCCGTCTCCGGCGGCGAGTACGGCGCCTTCGGCGAGGGCTCCCGCTTCGGCTATTTCTTTGACGGATCCGGCTTCGACGGCCTCGGCTTCACCCCCGCCGTCGCCGCCGCCGAGCTCCCCGGCGCGGAGGGTTCGCCGCACGGCGACACCGTCACCAACGAGTTCCTCCTCACCGCCGCCCCCGAGTGGATCTTCGCCTTCGACCGCGGCGCGGCCACCGGCGCCGGCAGCACCGCCGAGGCGACCCTCGACAACGCCCTCGTCGCGCAGACCCCGGCCGCCCAGAACGATCGCATCGTCCAGCTGCCCGCCGGCGAGCTCTACATCGTGATCAACGGCCTCACCGCCGTGCAGAACGTGCTCGAGAGCGTGCACGACGCGATGCAGAGCTGAGCGCTCCCCGCGTGGTCCGTCCTCCCGTCCGCGGGCTGATCGTCGCGGGGACGGCGCTCGTCGCCGCCCTCGCGACGCTCTCGCTGTTCCTCGGGGTCGCCGAGCTCGACGCGTTCGTCCTCGTCGAGAGCCGCCTCCCCCGCACCCTCGCCCTGATTCTCGCGGGCTCGGCCTTCGCCGTCACCGGCCTGATCCTGCAGCTGCTCACCCGCAACCGCCTCGTCGAGCCCGGCACCACCGGCGCGACCGACGCCGCGACCCTCGCCCTGCTCGGAGTCCTCCTGCTCGCCCCCGCGCTGCCGATGGGGGCGAAGGCGGCGCTGGCCGCGGTCGGCGCGCTGGCCGGAGTGCTCGGCTTCCTCGCGCTGTCCCGCCGTGTCCCGGCGCGCTCCAGCGTCCTCGTGCCCGTCGTCGGCCTCCTCTACTCCGGCGTGATCGGCGCCGCCACGACCTTCCTCGCCTACCGCACCGACACCCAGCAGGAGCTCCTGAACTGGGGCATCGGCGACTTCTCCGGCATCCTCCGCGGCCGCTACGAGATGCTCTACGTCGCCGCGGCCGCCGCCGCCGTGGCCTGGATCGCCGCCGACCGCTTCACCGTCGCCGCCCTCGGCGAGGACACCGCGCGCGGTCTCGGCCTCGACACCCGCGCCGTGATGCTCACCGGCGTCGTGATCATCGCCGCCGTGACCGGAGTGATGATCGTCGTGACCGGCGCCCTGCCCTTCCTCGGCCTCATCGTGCCCAACCTCGTCAGCCGGCTCGTCGGCGACACCATGCGCCGCTCGGTGCCACTCGTCGCCCTGCTCGGAGCGGCCCTCGTCCTCGCCTGCGATCTCATCGCCCGCACCGTCCGCTTCCCGTTCGAGCTGCCGATCTCCCTGGTGATGGGGATCGTCGGCGGCCTCGTCTTCCTCCGCCTCCTGATCGGACCCGCCCGCCGGAGGACCGCCGCGTGACCGCCCTCGCACCCCGCCCCGCCGCCCGCGCCCTCCGCCCGGCCGCCCTGCGCACCCCCGGCCCGCGCCTGGTGCTGCTCGCCGTCGCCGCGCTCGCCGTCGTCGGCCTCTACCTCCTCACCGACCTCCCCGGCCGCTGGGAGTACGCGCTCGGCCTGCGCACCCGCACCGTGCTCGGCATGGCGATCGCGGCCGCGGCGATCGGAGTCGGCACCGTCCTCTTCCAGACCGTCACCGCGAACCGCATCCTCACCCCCGGCATCATGGGCTTCGACGCGGTGTTCCTGCTGCTGCAGGTGGTGACCGCCTTCGCGATCGGCCCGGCCCTGCTGGTGTCGGCGCCGCCGCTCGCCTCCTGGCTCATCGAGCTGGTGCTGATGGTCGGCGTCGTCGTGTCCCTCTACTCCTGGCTCTTCGTCCGCCGCCGGCTCGATCTGCACGTCATCGTGCTCGCGGGCCTGGTGCTCGGCGTGCTGCTGCGCTCGGTGACCGGCTTCCTGCAGCGCCTCCTCGATCCCGACACCTTCGCGGTCGTGCAGAACCTGACCTTCGCGAGCTTCACCTCGGTCGACCGCGAGCTGCTGCTGCCGACCGGCGTGCTGGTCGCCGCCGCGATCGCCTCCCTCTGGCCGATCCGCCGCTCTCTCGACGTCCTCGCGCTCGGCGAGGCGACCGCCGTCTCGCTCGGAGTCGAGCACCGCCGCACCGTGATGCACGTGATCGTCGCGGTCGCGGTGATGGTGGCGGCCTCGACCGCGCTCGTCGGACCCGTCGCGTTCTTCGGCCTGATCGTCGCCAACGTCGCCTACACCGTGGTCGGCCACCGGCACCTGCGCAGCATCCCGGCCGCGATCGCGGTCGGAGTCGTCACCCTCGTCGGCGGGCAGCTCGTGCTCGACCGCGTGCTCGGCTTCGGCACCGAGCTGCCGGTCGTCATCGAGTTCACCGGCGGCCTCCTCTTCCTCCTCCTCGTGCTCACCGGAAGGGCCCGCTGACATGATCCAGACCACCACCGTCACCACCCGGCACGGGAGCGTCGTCGCCGTCGACGACGTCACGCTCGCCCTGGAGGCGGGACTCACCGCGATCATCGGCCCCAACGGCTCCGGCAAGTCGACCCTCCTCGCCACGATCGGCCGCCTGGTGAAGCCGACCGGCGGGAGCGTCACCGTCGACGGCCTCGACGTCGCGACCACCCGCTCCCGCGACATCGCCCGGCGCCTGGCGATCCTCCGCCAGGACAACCACGTCGCGATCCGCCTCAGCGTCGAGGACCTCGTCGCCTACGGCCGCTTCCCGCACGGCGGCCGGGGCACGTCCCCCGAGGACCGCGCCCACGTCGACGCCGCGATCGCCGCCCTCGACCTCTCGGCCGTCCGCGAGCGCTTCCTCGACGAGCTCTCCGGCGGCCAGCGCCAGCGCGCCTTCGTCGCGATGGCCCTCGCGCAGGACACCGACCACCTCCTCCTCGACGAGCCGCTGAACAACCTCGACCCGCGTCACGGCGTCGTGCTGATGAAGCTGCTGCGCCGCCTCGCCGACGAGCGGGGGATGACGATCGTCGTCGTCCTGCACGACATCAACGTCGCCGCCCGCTTCGCCGACCGGATCGTCGCCGTCCGCGACGGCCGCATCGCCCACCACGGCCCGGTCGCCGAGGTCCTCACCGCCGCCCACCTCGAGGCGCTCTACGACACCCCCGCGCTGGTGGCCGACGTCGCCGGCCACCGCATCGTCCTCTGGCAGTGACGCCGCCCCTCCCCCGCCGCGAGATGCCACTTGTGCACGCCTTCCTCGGCGTGTCGCGCTCACAACTGGCATCTCGCGGCGCCGCCGACACGCGCCCCACGCTGAGCGCGTCGTCGTGCCGATCGCACAGCGGGCCTTCCATGCTGATCGAGTAGCCCGCGCAGCGGGCGTATCGAGATCCACCATCGCCGGCAGACCGGCCTGCAGATCCACCGTGCCGAGGACGCAGGGTCTCGATACGCCCCGGCGGGGCTACTCGACCAGCAGACACCGCGACCAGCTCGATCTACGCCCGCCGCGAGATGCCACCTATGACACCTCGCCGCGGCGTGTCGCGCTCACAAGTGGCATCTCGCGGCGCCCGTCGGACGGGCGCAGCCCGGCCGCGCACTCCAGCAGGTCGGGGATGCCGCTCACGGGCTGCGGGGCCGGGTCCGCGCGCGGGCCCAGGCGGCGGAAGACGGGCGGCTCCGTCGCCAGCACCTGGCCGACCGCCCGCCCACCGGTCCACACCGTCAGCAGCACCTCGCCGTCCGGGCGCTCGGGAGCGCCGATCTCGTAGACCCGGCCGCGCATGGCCGCTCGCACCGGCGTCTTCCGGGCCAGGTGCACCCAGACCGGGAACTCGCAGACCATGTCGCGTCCTTCCTTCATCCCCGCCGCAGCAGACCGCCGGGTGGAACCACTCAGTAGTCGAGAGCGCTCTCGGCGTCGAAGTCCGAGGTCAGCTCCCCGTCGCCCGGCTGCACGGGGTGCGACCCGACCAGCGCCTCGGTGCGCGCCTGGATCCGCTGCACCTCCTCGTGATTGTCCGGCTCGGGCAACTCGGACGGCGTCGTCTCCGAGACGAGCGAGGCGCCACCGTTGAGCAGGAACGACACCTGGATCGTCGCCCCGTCCGCCCCGATCCCGGTGTACTCGACCCGGTCGGCGGTCTGGTTCGCACCGAGTGCGACCGCGTACGCGACCAGGGCGTCGGCGGCGTCGTCCCCGAGCAGGATCGTCTTGTCGGCGAAGAGGATGTGCTTCATGCCCTTCATGCTCGGTCGCGGTCCCGTCCTCTGGGGAGGTCCTTGACAGATCGGGAAGGAGACGGAAGGGGACGTGAGGATCGATCGGGGTTGTCACGGCCGTCGATCTGGAGAAAGGTGTCGGACAGGCGGGCACGGGCCGGCCGTGATGGAGGCCGGAGAAGCCGATGGGAAAACTGTTCTACGACGGATCCGTCGAGATCGACTTCGAGGACCGGGTGCTCGCGCACCTCCAGATCGTCGTCACCGCCAAGCTCCGCCGCAACGAGTCGTTCCTGCTCAGCTGGCGCGACGACCACAGCATGGGCGACGGCCGCAGCGCCATCTGGCTGCATCCCGCTGTCGGCCTGCGCTACAAGTACTTCGGGGGGCGGATGCCCCGCATCAACCCCGCTTGGATCGCCGCGCTCACCGATCTCGCCAACTCCTCCGGCGGCCTCTACGTCGTCGCCGAGCCCGACACCGAGCACGTCCGCACGATCGATCGGGAGGCGCACTGATGCGACGGCTCGACATCCTCTACGACGGAGCGCCCTACACGGTGAGCGACCGCACCGCCGCCCAGTTCCGGGTCGAGGTGGACGCCGCCCTCGCCGCGGCGACCCCGCAGTGGCTCACCGTGAACCACGGCGAGGGCCGCGCCAGCACCGCGCTCATCCTGATCACCCCGTTCACGGCTATCACGATCCTCACGAACGACGCCGAGGTCGACGCCGAGGACGACGCGGACTCCGACGCGGCCTGAGCGCCCTACGGGTCCGGCGCCGATGTGTCAATGTCCCTGACAGCGATCGGCGTCCGTCGTTGACTCGAGGGAGCGCGACGAGAGGAGCCGCCATGTCGCACACCCTGACCCCGACCCGCCCGGAGGACGTCGTCCTCGACCCCGTCGGCGCGGAGGGCTGGCGCGTGCGCAACGGCGCCGAGCCCGTCGACAACCCGCTCGCCTTCCTCGGCTTCGTGACCGCGGTCGACGACGGCTACGACGTGCACCGGATCGGCCGGCCGGGCGAGGACCTCCGCCGGGCCACCCTCGACGCCGTGCGCGAGGCGTACCTGGAGCGCGGCCCCGGGCACTGACCCCGCCGGACGAGCGACACCCCCTCACGGTCCCGCCGGTCCCGCCCCTCCCCACACCGCGCCCGGACCCCGCTCGGTGCCCCTCCCCGCCCCCGCGCCCGCCCCCGGCGCGACGACACGGCCACGGGTCTCTGGCCAGGAGACCCGTTGATGAACGCCGCCCCCGTCATCGTCGACCTGATCGCCGCCCTCGAACGCCCGCACGGCATCCATCCCGGCCTCGCGCACCAGGTGAGCGCCCAGCTCGCGCTCCTCGCCGCACCTCCGCGTCCCGCCCACCGGGTCCGGAGGATCAGCCCGTTCCCGGTCCGCCGCCTGGCCCGGTCGTGGCAGGCGCGGTCGCGGCAGGCCCGACCGACACGCACTCGCCTCGCGAGCGGGCGAGCCGCCCTCGGCACCCCCGCCCTCGCGCAACGAAGGCTAAAGTAGGCGCGATGACCGATTCCGCCGTCCTCTGCGACCCGTATCTGCGCGGGTACCCGATCGACGGCGTCGCCATCTCCACCCTCGGCCGCACGTTCGGCGGCGAGACCGTCGCGGCGAGCGACTCGACGGCCGCACGGCTCGACGAGATCCAGCTCGACCTCGGGCAGGGCCCCTGCTGGGACGCGATCGCCGCGGGCGCCCCGGTGTCCCTCCTCGACACGGGCACGGATCCACGCTGGCCGCTCTTCGCGGAGGCGGTGGACGACCTCGACGTGCGCTCGGTCTTCGCGTTCCCGCTCACCTTCGCCGGGCTCTCGATCGGCGCGGTCGACCTCTACACCCGCGACCCGATCACGCTCGACGACGAGGTGCTCACCGAGATCAGCGCGCAGTCGCCCTCCACGTCGCTCCGGGTGCTCGCCGCCGTCCTCCACGACGACGCGGACGAGGTGAGCAGCAACCCCGGGTCCCGGCGGGTCGTCCACCAGGCCACCGGGATGATCATCGCCCGCTACCGCCTCGACTCGGACGACGCGCTCGTGCTCCTGCGCGCGCACGCGTTCGCCCAGCACCGCCCCCTCGTCGACGTCGCCCAGGACATCGTCGCCCGCCAGGACGGCTTCCCCGCCCGCCCGCTCACCGCTCAGGACGAATCATGGTGACCACCTCCCGGGAGCGGAGCGTCATCGCGACCTTCGTGGCCCTCTCCGACACGCTCGTCGACGACTACGACGTCGTCGACTTCGCCCAGATGCTCGTGGAGAGCAGCGCGACCCTGTTCGACGCCGTCTCGGCCGGCCTCGTCCTCGCGAGCCCCGAGGGGACGCTCGAGGTGCTCGCGTCGACCGACGAGGACACCCGCCTGATCGAGCTGCTGCAGCTCGAGACCGCCGGCCCGTGCGTCGAGTGCTACGAGACCGGACACGCCGTCGTCGTCTCCGACATCCTCGACGTCGACGACCGCTGGGCTGAGTTCCGCAACCGCTCGAGCGATCTCGGCGTCCGGTCCGCCCACTGCGTGCCGATGCGCTCGCGCGGCACCACGATCGGCTCGCTCAACTTCTTCCAGGCCGCGACCGGCACCCTCGACCCCGACGACATCGCCGTCGTGCAGGCCTTCGCCGACGTCGCGACGATCGGCATCCTGCACCAGCGCGCGCTGCGCGAGAGCACCATCACGCAGGAGCAGCTGCAGCACGCCCTCGACAGCCGCGTCCTGATCGAGCAGGCGAAGGGCATCATCGCCTACTCCCAGCGCACCACCGTCGACCGCGCCTTCGAGATCCTGCGCACCCGCTCGCGCTCGACCTCCACGCCGATCACGACGCTCGCCCGCCAGATCATCGAGGGCTACCGGGACTGACGGGCCGCGGCCGCACCCGGCTCAGAGGAAGTCGTAGTCGAGCTCGCCCCAGAGCTGCCGGGGATCGGTGTCCCACACCCCGATCGGCTCGCGCGAGCGCTCGAGCGCGTCGAGCCGCTCGCGCAGGTCGGGCGCGGAGTCGACGACGGATGCGGCGCGCTCGCCCCGCACCATGAGCGGGACGCCGAGACCGATCGTGAGGATCACCACCGCGGGCGCGTCCGAGGACGCCTCGTCCGCCAGCGTGACGGTGGCCATCCGGCCGCGCTCGGCCAGCGCCATCGAGTAGCGCAGGACCGCATCGGCGGCCTCGTCCTCGAGAACGACCGCGCCCCCGGCGTAGGTCAGGATCTTCATCTCTTGCTCCCCAGGTGGTCTCGGCGGATCGACGAGGTTCCGACATCGGGGACCAGGATGCGGTCCGCTCACCGTACGCCACGCAACGGCCCTCGCACAGGGCCCTGCGCGGATGCGAGGTCGGCACCGATCAGCTCTAGCCCCGGACCTGCGCGCATGTTAACGTGAACACCATCCGCCGGCCCCTCTTCGGCGGCCTGATCCCCCTCACCCAGGAAAGGTCTCGACGATGAGACGACGCTCCCCGGAGCCCCCTGCCACCGCGCCCCGGCGCCGTGCCCGGTCCCTCTTCCTCTCCGCACTCGCGTGCACGAGCGTCGCCCTCGGAGGCGCCCTCGTCCCCGTCACGGCCCAGGCCGCCGACGCGCCCGCGCCCACTGCGCACTACGACATGTCGCACGCCGGCTCCGCCCTGCTCGACATCTCGGGCAACGGGCGCAACGCGACGCTGACCGGTCTCACCGACGCCTCCTTCGCGGACGCGGGCGGCGACCAGGTCGCCCGCTTCAAGGCCGACGGCTACGCGAGCCTCCCGCAGGGGCTCGTCACGGGCGCCGACAACGCGTTCGCCGTCGAGTACACCGTGAAGACCCAGACCACCGCGAACCAGTTCGGCTGGGTCATCGGCGCCGGCATCGGCCCCTGGAACACCACCCAGCTCGGCAACCACGTCTTCGTGAACCCGCGGAACCCCGACGGCTCCCCCAGCGGCCAGGTCCTCGCCGGCATCCGCGTGAAGGACACCGGCAACGGCGAGACCCGGATGCCCTTCGGCGGCACCCTCAACCCCGGCTTCACCACGCTCACCCTCGTCGGCACCGGCACCGGAGCGAGCACCACGCTCACCCTCTACCGCGACGGCACGCAGATCTCGACGGTCACCGCCGCCAAGTCGATGGCGAGCATCGTCCCGACCGGGAGCACGCTCGGCTACCTCGGCCGCTCGCTCTACTCCGGCGACCCGCTCGTCACCGCCGACGTCACCGACGTCAAGTTCTGGGACACCGCGCTCACCGCGGACCAGGTCGCAGCGAGCATGCCGACCGCCGCTGCGAAGGCCGCCGCGACCTCGGCGCTGCTGCGCCCCGACATCCTGCCCGTGCTCCTGGCCGGCAACCCCTCGCTGACCGCCGTCTCGACGAACCTGACGCTCCCCGCGACCAGCAGCGGCGTCCCGCTCACCTGGACCTCCTCGAACCCCGCGGTCGTCTCCGGCACCGGAGTCGTCTCGCGCTCGATCGCGCAGGACACCCCGGTCACCCTCACGGCGACCACCGCCCAGGGCGCCGTGCTCACCTTCGACGTCGTCGTGCTCGCCCCGCGGATCAACGACGACCTCGACGCGCTGGTGCTCGCCACCCGCACCACCGAGAACCTCCCGCTCGCGGTGAAGGGCGCCAAGAACGGCACCGACATCGTCTGGACCTCGTCCGACCCGGCGCTCGTCACCCCGACCAGCACCTCGTACACCGCCCCGGCGGTCGGCTCGGCCGACCCGTTCCGCGGCGGCGGCGTCGTGACCCGTCCGGCCTACGGCGCGGGCGACAAGCCGGTCACGCTGACCGCGACGGCGACGCTCAACGGCGTCACCGAGACCCGCGCCTTCACCCTCACGGTCGCCGAGCTCGGCCGCACCGCCCCCGACGCGGGCTACGCCTCGGCGTACTTCAAGTCCGACGGCGACGAGAAGATCTACCAGGCGGCGACGTCGGGCAACGACTTCTTCACCTTCTCCCCCGTCAACGACGGCAAGGCGGTCATCACCTCGACGACCGACACCAAGGGCCTGCGCGACCCGTTCATCCTCCGCTCGCACAACGGCGACAAGTACTACATGGTCGCCACCGACCTCTGCATCTCCTGCGGCACCGGCTGGGGCGACGCGCAGTCCAAGGGCAGCCTCAAGATCGAGGTCTGGGAGTCGACCGACCTCGTGAAGTGGACCCGCACCAACGGCGCCGACACCGGCATCACGGTCAACCAGCCGGCCGCCGGCATGACCTGGGCGCCGGAGGCGTACTGGGACGACGCCCTGCAGTCCTACGTGGTCTTCTTCTCCTCGCGCCTCTACTCCGACGCGACGAAGACCAACAGCGACAAGCTCTACTCCCGCGTCTTCTCGGTGATCACCCGCGACTTCCGCACCTTCACCCAGCCGCCCGCCACCTGGCAGGACACCGGCTACGCGCGGATCGACTCGACGATCACCAAGATCGGCGACTACTACTACCGCTTCACCAAGAACGAGGAGGGCGGCGCCGCCGGCACCCTCGAGGCCGGCAAGGACATCTTCCTCGAGAAGTCGACGGTGCTCACCGCGCCGACGACCTCCTCGAACTGGAGCGCCGATCCGACCAAGACCTGGCAGCTGACCGACACCAACATGACCAAGCTCGAGACCGGACAGGACGGTGAGGGACCCGAGATCATCAAGCTGAACGCGGGCGACCCCAACGACACCACCGCGAACGGCGACGGCTACGCCTTCCTCGTCGACAACTACGGTCAGGGCGGCTACAAGGCCTTCGTGACCTCGGGAGCGGCCATCGCGGGCAGCTCGCAGTCGGCTCGCCTGTCGAAGTCGGCCGACTGGAACGTCTCGACCAAGGGCGGCCTCCCGGCCAGCCCGCGGCACGGCGCGTTCGTCAGCGTCCCGCAGACGGTCCTCACCGCGATGAAGAACTGGACCGGCGTCACCGCCGTCGACTCGACCACGACCCTCACCGCCGACGGCCGCACGGTCACGGCGAAGGTCGCGGCGGCCGACAAGGGCGACGTCGCCGGCACCGTCACCTTCACCGGCGGCACCTGGAGCTCGACCGTCGCCCTCTCGGGCGGCTCGGCGAGCGCCGTCGTCCCGGCCGGAGTGAGCGGCGTCACCGCCTCCTACAACGGCTACGCCGACGCACTGGTGCGCACCTCGGCCTCGGCCGCGGTGTCGCTGGACACGCTCGAGCTCGCCCCCGTCGTCTCGACGCGCTGCGTCGCCGGCAAGGTCGTGCTCACCGTCACCGTCAAGAACACCGACACCGCAGCGGCCGACATCACCGTCGAGTCCGCCTACGGCACGAAGGCGTTCCCCTCGGTCGCCCCGGGCTCCTCGGCCTCGGCCGCGTTCACCACGCGCCTCAAGTCGACGCCCGCCGGCACCGTCGCCGTCACCGGCACCTCCCCCGGCCAGCCCGCCTTCGCCGCCACCCTCCCCTACCAGGCGGCCACCTGCTGACCCCCTGACGCCGAGGGCCCCCTCCCGCTCCCCTGCGGAAGGGGGCCTTCGTCGTCCACCCTCCGCGAGATGCCACTTGTGCACGCGACACGCCGTGAGAACTGCGCACAAGTGGCATCTCGCGTGAGGTGCCGGGCGCGGGTCAGGGCAGGTCGAGGCGGAAGCCGACGCCGCGGAGGGTGGTGATCGTCACCGCCGCGCCGAGCTTGCGGCGGAGCGCGAAGACGTGGACGTCGAGGGTGCGGGTGGAGCCGAACCAGTTGCAGTCCCACACCTCGTCGATCAGGGCCTCGCGGGTGAGCACCGCCCCTGGGCGCCTGGCCAGGGCGAGCAGCAGGTCGAACTCCTTCGGCGTCAGGGCGAGCTCCGCCCCGTCGAGGTGCACGCGTCGCGAAGCGGGATCGACGACGACCCGGCCGAGCGACAGGGGCGGCAGCGGGAGGGCGACCGACCGCGCCGCGCCGGTGCCGGCCCTCCTGCTCACCGCGCGGATCCGCGCGATCAAGCCGTGCAGGCCGAACGGCTTGATCACGCAGTCGTCGGCGCCCACTTCGAGTGCGGCGACGGTGTCCGCCTCGTCGCTCCGCGCGGTGACGACGATGATCGGCACCTCGGATCGGCGGCGGAGCATTCGGCAGACGTCGAGCCCGTCCATGTCCGGCAGCCCGAGGTCGAGCAGGACGAGGTCCGCCGGTCCGGACGCCAGCGCCTCCCGGCCGCTCCTCGCGCGGACGACACGGTAGCCGTAGCGCTCGAGCGTGCCGGCCACGCAGTCGGCGATCGAGAGGTCGTCCTCCACGAGCAAGATGAGCACACCTCAGCCTGCCACGGCCGCCACGGCGATCGCTCGACTGTCACGGCGCGACGGGTTCCTTCGAGGAGTGGTGCTCGACGATCTTCCACTCCCCGTCGATCTCCTCGTAGACGAAGGTGAACCGGGCGTGCACGACCTCCCCGGTCGCCGCGAGATCGAACGTGTAGAGGCCGGTGTCGGAGGCGTAGCCGTCGCCGAGATCGCGGACCACGCTCTCGTCGATCGTCCCCGTCGGCCGCTTCTTCAGGAACGCGTCGAAGTAGCCGATGCGCTCGGCGGACGTGTCGAGGACTCCGGGAGCCAGGGTCGGCAGCAGCACCGCGTCCTCCGCGTACAGCGCGTCCACCTCCGCGGGATCGCCGGTCGCGAGCGCCGCGTTCCATTCGTCGAACAGCCCGCGCACCTCGGCGTCGGTGGGTGCCTCAGCGGCAGTCGACGACGCCGCCGCCGCCGTGGAGCCGGCCGGCGCGGTGGCCGCGCTGCACCCGACGAGCACCAGGAGCAGCGCGGCCGGCGGAGCGAGGACAGCGGCGAGACGGCGGGACGAGCGGACACGACGAGACGACATGGCATTCCCTGACGACGAGAGGAGCGGCGGCCCGGCGACGCCGGCGCTCCCACACTCCCGCCCGCCCCGTCAGCGCCCGGTCACCCCCGCGTCACGCCCGGGTCAACGTCTGCTCCCCACCGCGAGATGCCACTTGTGCACGCGACACGCCGACGGAAGCGTGCACAAGTGGCATCTCGCGGGACCGCCAGCGCTGTGGCCGTCTCCGTGCGGGATGGCGGGTTCGAGCGAAGTGGCGGCTTCGGTGCCGGATGGCGCAGACGGATCTAGAAGCCGGATCGCACCGTCACTACGGTATGGCGAACGATCGCTCGACACCTCCCACCCGGCCCGCCTTCCCTCCCTTCCCTGGAGCAGCATGTCTCGACGCCTCACTCGACCGACCGCCGTCCTGACGGCCCTTCTCCTCCTCGGCACGGCCGTCCCCGCAGAGGCCTCGACGACCGGCCCCTCTCCTCTCTCCGATCCGCTCGCGGGCGTCGCGATGGAAGCGCTGCGCGTCCTGCCCGCGGATCCGCAGGCGAGCCGCCCCGCCGCCGTCTACACGATCGTCGACGACCGGGACATCGCGTTCCCGGTCGCGGCGACGCCGTCGCCGGGCACCGAGGGGTCGGCCTACGACCTGCGCACGGCGGCACCGCTCGCCGCGGTCGCCGACGTCGTCCGGGGCCGGACGGGTCTCGTGCGCTGCTCGCAGGTCGACGCCGCCCCGGACTCGATCCCGGCCGCGTTCGCGCCCCTCTGCCGCGCGGCGAGCGCCGCCGAGACGACCTGGAAGGACGGCCGATCCCTCGGGGTGCCGATCTGGTACGCCCGCGACCTCGACGGAGAACTGGTCTGCATCTCGGGAACGGGAGCGGAATGCCTCACGAGCGAGCCCGGCATCGATCCGGCGGCGGGTGCCGATCGCTGGCGCGTGTCCTCCGCTCGGTGCAGCTCCGCGCCGGCGGAATCCCCCCTGATGCAGGCCTGCAATCGGCTCCGCGCCGCTCTCGTCGACTCCGGGCACCGGACGGCGCAGCGAGCGCACGAGCGCCAGTACGCGCGGATGGATCGTCTCTTCTCCCTCGGGTTGAACGACGCGAGACTCGGAGCGGAGGCGGCGCTCAACGGGAGGATCGCCGCCCTCGAGTCGCGGATCCGGGGCGCGATCGTCGAGCAGAGGAGCGTGTGCAATCCGCTCTGGTTGGTCCTCAGTCTCGGGATCACCAGCGCTTTCTGCACCACGGTCGGTCATGACGTGAAGACGCTCGAGGCGGAGCGGGACGCCGTCAAGAAGGAGCACGACGCCCGGGTCGGCGAGGCGCAGGCGGCACTCCGGGCACGGATGGCGGAGGACTGGCACGAGCTGCACCGCACCTGGGCGGGCGAGGACCCCACCGGCTTCGCGGCTCTGCTCCGGGTCGAGAGCAAGGAGCTGTCCGAGTTGAAGGCGACGGAGGAGGAGTACCGGCGCGCCGCCGACAGCGACGAGCAGGAGTTCCGCGCGCTGCAGCAGCAGTGGCTCCACGAGCGCAGCGTGGTCGGGGAGGCGGAGAAGATCCCGCTGATCGGGCCGATGATCCGGCACATCGAGGACTACGAGGAGAATCCGAGCAGCACCAACCTCCGCCGCATCTTCCTCGGAGCGCTCGGCCCGGTGGGCGAGACCATCGAGGGCGGCGTGGAGCTCACCGCCGAGACCTCGCTGAAGTCCGGCGAGCAGCGCTTCCTCTCGGACGCGCTGCACGAGATCGGAGGGAAGGACGACTTCGGCACCACGCTCGAGAGCCTCGCCGCCGACTTCTCGAAGGACCTCGGCGACGAGGCGGTGGAGGGCGTCCGCGAGAGCGGCCTCTGGAGCGAGGCACCCGGGTCCGACGCGCCGCCGGAGTCGCAGTACCAGGACTTCGGGCAGCTCCTCGCTCGGTCCTCGCGGATGACTCCTGACGCGACGTCGAAGTGGCTCCTCGCGAGCGGGCCGCTCAGCGACAAGCTCGGGATCGACGGCACGAAGCGGTTCCCCGTCCTCAGCGGCACCAGCGCCGATCTGCGTCTCGCGGCAGGGCAGGTCGCCTTCGAGCGCGGGGTGGAGGAGGTCTTCACGCACGCGTTCGGCACGGACTACGAGCAGGTCGCGCGGAAGAATTCCGCCTGGATGAACGCGGAGGCGCGGCTCATCACGGCGGAGATGCTGAAGGTCGTGACGGATTCCGCCTATCTCGAGCAGATCAGCCCGACGTGGGTCGCCTCCGACACCCTGGGCGATCGGCCCGCCGCCTTCGTCTACGACGACGATCAGAGCGCGATCCTGCTCAACAAGGACCGCATGAGCTTCACCGACGGTGCCGCGAACCCGGAGTTCGCCAAGTTCTACCTCGAGGAGCTCGGTCACTCGCTGAACTGGTGGCGCTGCCAGATCTTCGACGTCGAGGTGAAGTACTGCGAGGTTCCGGGCGACGCCGGTGCGCGCTTCCGCGACGCCGTGATGCTGAGCACGCCGGCGACCGATCCCGAATTCGCCGCCGCGGTCGCGGATCTTCCGGCTCACGACCAGGAGAGCACGGCGATGGTCCGGTTCTCCGGCGGCTCGACCGCGCACCTGGAGGGCTGGAACTCCTACAGCTCCCTCAACTCGCACATCTCCGGGAAGGGCCGGTTCAGCTTCCTCCTGCGGGCGGGGATCGAGCTCTCCTCCGAGTATCCCGGGGTGAGCGACGAGTTCGACCTGGAGATGTCGGTCGGCGCTCCGTCGATGACCAGGAGCGGCAATCCGTGGGTCACCTCTCCGAACGGGACGTGCGAGGTCCGGCAGCTCGCCGCCAAGGAGGACTGCAACGTCCCCACGATGTCGATCGCCTTCTCCTTCCGCGACTCGATCAACTACTCGCTCCTGGGGGCGCCGCGGGTGCGGGACAGCCGGCTCGCGAGCGCAGGGGTCAACCTCTCCCCGGCGATCGTGCGCAAGCACGGCGTCCGGCTCTACTTCCAGCCCAAGCCCGGAGAGCCCGACGCGTGGCGGTTCCTGCCCGGCCACTCGATCTACTTCAAGGAGTTCTCACTGGCCGCCGACGGCAAGATCGACGGCACGAAGATGCTCGACACGTTCGCCGGCAAGCGGATGCCGGCTCCGCACCGGCTCGACGTCGCCGGGAAGGCGACCGTCGAGGGCAGCTACATCGTGGAGATCGCCACCCGCGAGAAGTCCGCGCTGGACCGCTGGCTCGCCCTCGACGTCTCGTCCGCGCTGCTCGGCTGCGCCGGCGGCGTCGTCTTCGCGGTCGTCGCGGAGCAGGACCCGATCACGAGCTGCCACGTCGGGTCCGATCTCGTCGAGGGGGTCGAGACCGCCGTGGAGGCGACGGACCCGCGGCTCACCAGCTTCCTGACCTCCAACGCCTCCGTCGCCGTGCCCCTCTCCGTGGAGTACAAGGCCACGCGAGCGGCGGGACGCGCCACCGAGCTCCCGGCGGACGTCCCGCCGCCGAAGCCCGGAGCGGTGGAGATGTGGGAGCTGGGTCCGCCTCCGGCCGCCGCCGCGCACTCCGCCGAGCAGGTCTCCTCCCTGAGGACGAAGGCGAGCACTGCACTGAAGAAGATGAAGTCGGTGTCCTTCACCGGCCTGGCCGTCTTCCGCCCCCGCATCAGCTGGACCCTCGCGACGCGCTCGCTGCACCTCGGCACCCACTCGCTCCCCACCGCCAACCTCATCGAGTAGCGCCCGTCTCTCCCCTCCGCGAGATGCCACTTGTGCACGCGACACGCCGTGTAAAGCGTGCACAAGTGGCATCTCGCGGAGGGGGTCAGCCCGTGGGACGGGTCAGCTCGTCGGGGTCAGGAGGTCGGCGTGGTGCACGGCCGCGACGTTGGGGTGCGCGCGCAGGCGGTAGCGCAGCGCGTTCTCGCCGTAGGTCTCGAGGATCGGGCTGTTGGTCGGGTCGACCGAGAGGCCGGACTTGAGCTCCTCCGGCAGCGGCAGCGACGGCATGGTCGAGTCGAGCGAGGGGTTGAAGAAGAACGGGATCGAGATGCGGTCGGTGCCGATCAGCGGCGAGATCACGCGGTGCAGCGTCGCCTTGAGGTAGCCGCCGGTCGCCAGCTCGAGCATCTCGCCGATGTTGACGACGAACGCCCCGGGCAGCGCCGGCGCCTCGATCCACGAGCCGTCGTGCTCGACCTGGAGGCCGCCCTTGCCGGGCTCGACCAGCAGCAGGGTCAGCACGCCGCCGTCGCGGTGCGCGCCGACGCCCTGCTTGGGCTCGGGGTCGGAGGTGCCGGGGTAGCGGACGACCTTGACCAGCGAGAACGGCTTCTCGGCGAACGCCTCATCGAAGACGTCGGCCGGAGCGTCGAGCGCCACGGCCCAGGTGCGCAGCAGGCGGATGGCCACCGCGGCGAGCTCCTCGTGCCAGCGCTCGAAGACGGTGCGGAACTCCGGCAGCGACTCCGGCCAGAGGTTCGGCCCCTCGAGGCGCTGGTAGTCCGGCACGTCGGCGCCGGCCGGCACGGTCTCGCGGTCGATGCTGATGTCGACCTGCTCGCGGTAGTCGACGTCGCCGTTGGTGAGCTCGGCGCCGAAGCGGGTGTAGCCGCGGAACTGCGGGCTGGCCGTGTTCTCGATCGCGAGCTTCTCCTCCTCGGAGAGCTCGAAGAAGCGGCGGGAGACGGCGACCACGTCGTCGAGGAGGTCCTGCGGCACACCGTGGCCGACGAGGTAGAAGAAGCCCACGTCGTGCGTGGTCTCGCGGAGATCGCGGCGGAACGCGGCGGCTTCCTCCTCTCCCTGGTCGAGGCGGGAGAGGTCGAGGATCGGCAGGGAATCGGTCATGGGGAAAGCCTTGCGCAGTTCGCCTTCTCCGGAGCCATTGTTACGACAACTAAATGCGAAGACCCAGCCTGCGCCCGGGACCGAGGTCTCCGGGCGCAGGCTGGGCCCACGGACGCCGCCGAGTGTTACGGCGTCGGCATGCCGCCGTTCACGTGCAGCGTCTCGCCGACGACGTAGCTCGACTCGGGCGAGGCGAGGAACACGTAGGCCGGAGCGAGCTCCGCGGGCTGGCCCCAGCGGCCGAGCGGCGTCTGCTTGCCGACCTCGGGCAGTTTCTCCGGCGGCTGGCCGCCGGCGGTCTGCAGCGGGGTCCAGATCGGACCGGGTGCGACGACGTTCACGCGGATGCCCTTGGGCGCGAGCTGCTGCGAGAGCGCCTTCGAGAACGTGTTGATCGTGGCCTTGGTGGAGGCGTAGTCGACCAGCGTCGGCGACGGCTGGTAGGCCTGGATCGACGAGGTGCTGATGATCGCGGAACCCGGGGCGAGGTGCGGCACGGCCGCCTTCGTCATCCAGAACATCGCGTAGACGTTGGTCTTGAAGGTCTCGTCGAACTGCTCGTCGGAGAGCTCGAGGAAGTCCTCGACCGACTGCTGCTTGCCCGCGTTGTTGACGAGGATGTCGAGCCCGCCGAGGCCCTCGACGGCCTTCGCGACGGCGCCGACCGCGAAGTCGTGGTCGGTGATGTCGCCGGGGATGGCGACGGCGGTGCGGCCGGCCTCCTCGATGAGGGCGACGACCTTCTTCGCGTCGGACTCCTCCTCGGGCAGGTAGACGATCGCGACGTCGGCGCCCTCGCGGGCGTAGGCGATGGCGACGGCCGCGCCGATGCCGGAGTCGCCTCCGGTGATGAGCGCCTTGCGGCCCTCGAGGCGGCCGGAGCCGCGGTAGGTCGACTCGCCGCGGTCGGCGAGGTCGTCCATCTTCGAGTCCAGGCCGGAGCCCTCCTGGTACTGCTCCTCGGTGTCGATGTCGGCGAACATCTTCGAGGGGTCCTGGAACGTGTACTGGTCAGTCGTGTTCTCGGAAGTCATGACTCCGACGCTAGGCGCGGGCACGACGGCAGCGCGCGTGGTTGACAGCTCAGGATCGGCGCGGCAGAGATGATGCCCAGCCCGCACTCAGGTCCGGCACTGCACTCGTGACCGGAGGGATGCCCGCCGCGCCGCGTTCCGGGAGAATGGCCGGGTGACCCGCGACGACGCCCCGGCCTTCGACCCCACCGCACCGCTGCCCGGCTGGCAGCACGCCTACTCCGGCAAGGTGCGCGACCTCTACACCCCCGACGACGCGGACCCGGTGCTCGGCGCCGACCGGATGCTCGTGGTCGCCAGCGACCGGGTCAGCGCCTTCGACACGATCCTCGAGCCCGGCATCCCCGGCAAGGGCGAGCTGCTGACCGAGCTGTCGCTGTGGTGGTTCGGCCAGCTGGCCGACGTGCCCAACCACCTCCTCGCCGGCGAGATCCCCGAGCCCGTCCGCGGCCGCGCGATGCTCGTGACGTCGCTCGACATGTTCCCGATCGAGTGCGTCGTGCGCGGCTACCTCTCCGGCAGCGGCCTCAAGGAGTACCGGGCGACCGGCGCCGTCTGCGGCGTGGCCCTCCCCGAGGGCCTGGAGGACGGTGACGTCCTGCCCGAGCCGATCTACACCCCCGCCTGGAAGGCGCCGCAGGGCGAGCACGACGAGAACATCTCGTTCGAGCGCACCGTCGAGATCGTCGGCGAGGAGGCGGCGGAAGCCCTGCGCACCCTCTCGCTGCACGTCTACCGGGAGGCGGCCGCGATCGCGCTGCGCAGCGGCGTCATCCTCGCGGACACCAAGTTCGAGTTCGGCGTCGACCGCGCGACCGGTGTCGTCACCCTCGGCGACGAGGTGCTGACGAGCGACTCCTCGCGCTACTGGGACGCGGTCGAGTACGACGCGGGCGTGCGCGGGCAGTCCTTCGACAAGCAGATCGTCCGCGACTGGCTCGCCGACAACTGGGACGGTCAGGGCGAGCCGCCGCGGCTGCCGCACGAGATCGTCGTCCGCACCGCAGGCCGCTACCGCGAGCTGATCGAGCGCCTCACGCGCTGAGCACGCGGCCCCGAGGGCTCAGGCCGTGCGCTCGCGCGACGACGGCCCGCCCTCGAAGATCCGGGAGAGCCCCTCGAGCACCTCGGCGAAGCGCACCGACTCGGCGTCCGAGACGCCGTCGGTGAGCGTGCGGACCTCGCCGTAGACCTGCTCATCGGTCTCGCCGAGCGCCGTCTCCGCCCGAGTGGTCAGGCAGAGGATCCGGCCGCGGCCGTCGGAGGGGTCGAGCACGCGGTCCACGTAGCCGGCCCGGGAGAGCCGGTCCACGAGGATCGAGACGGCGGCCGTCGTCAGCCCGATCGCGCCGGCCAGATCGACGGCGCGCACGATCTCGCTGCGGAGCGCGCCCGTCCCGATCAGCCGGAGGGCGGCCAGGTCGGTCGCGCCGATGCCGAGGCGGCGCTCGACGCGCGCGTCGTAGCTGCGCTCCTCGGTCCGCAGTCGCGCCAGCAGAGCGAACAGATCGGGTCGAGAGGTCATGGGGTCGCGCCTTCCAGAACGGCAGGCGCCCCGGCCGGGAACTCGCTGCATCCATGGAATCACGTCTCCGCGCCCCGCGGGCGCTATCCCCGAAACGCACCCGTCGACGGCCAATTAGCTAACCGATTTAGTCAATAAAGTAGGCTGTTCTCCGGCGTGACCCCTTCCGGCGCGCCTGCAACGGCGGAGGAGAATCGACGATGGGACGCCTGCTGTACGGGGCACCGGCGAGCGCGCACCGGTTCGAGGACCGCACCCTCGCGCACCTGCAGAGCGTGATCACCGCCCGGTTCCGCCGCGGCGAGGGCTTCCTGCTCACCACCACCGACGAGGACGGCCGCCCGGCCGAGCTCTGGCTGCACCCCGCCATCGCCACGCGCTACGAGTACGACGGGGCGGAACGGCACGACCTCAATCCGCACTGGCTGCGCGCGCTGACCGCGGCCTCGCACGGCCGGTTCGGGCTGCACGCCCTCCCCGAGGTCGAGAACGCCCCCGACCCCCGCGCGCGGAGGACCACCGCGTGAGCGACCACAACGGCACCCTCTTCCGCCGCGGCGGCACGGTCCGCTTCGTCCGCTGGGTGTCCGCCCGCGACGGCGGCTGGGCTCCCGAGATCGTGCAGGGTCGCTACCTCGAGCGCGACGACGCCGGCTGGCTCGTCGAGATCGAGGGCACGCCCACCCTGCTGACCAAGGACGACTGGGCCGTCTACCGCTGATCCGAGGGCATCGGACCCGGCGCCGCGTAGTGTGGCGAGAGTGCCTTCCGTCGACCGCCGCGGCATCACCTCGGCTCCGTTCCTCCTGACCACCGTCGGCACGACCGCGCTCGTGTTCCTCGCCGCGTTCGAGTCGCTCGCGGTCACGACGATCATGCCGATCATCAGCGCCGACCTCGACGGCCGCGCGCTCTACCCGCTCGCCTTCGCGGCCACCCTCGCGGCGGCGGTCGTCGGCATGGTGGCCGCGGGATCCTCGGCCGATCGCCGCGGGCCGACTCCGGCGCTGATCGCGGCGATCCTGCTCTTCACGCTCGGCCTGATCGCGGCCGGAACGGCGACGTCGATGGAGGTCTTCGTCGGCGCGCGGCTGCTGCAGGGGCTCGGCAGCGGAGGGATCACCGTCACGCTCTACGTGCTGGTCGCGCGGGTCTTCCCCGCCGAGCTGCACCCGCGGATCTTCGGCGCCTTCGCCGCGGCCTGGGTGGTGCCCTCGCTGGTCGGGCCGCTCGCGGCCGGCCTCGTCGCCGAGCTGACCAGCTGGCACTGGGTGTTCCTGGGCGTCGTGGCGCTGGTGGCCGTGGCGAGCGCGGTCATCGCGCCGACCCTGCGCGCGCTCGAGCCGCAGGAGCTGCGGCCCTTCGACCGGAGCGCGATCGGCCGCGTCGTCCGCGCCGTCGTGGTGGCCGCCGCCGTCGTCGTGCTGAGCACGAGCGCCGAGATCGCTCCGGACGCGGCGGGCGTGGTCGCCGCAGGCGCGATCACCGTGGTGATCCTCGCGGTCCGGGCCCTGCTGCCGGTCGGCACGCTTCGGGCGCGCGGCGTCCTGCCGTCGACGATGCTCCTGCGGGCCCTGGTCGCGGCCGCCTTCTTCGGCACCGAGGTCTACCTGCCGCTGCTGCTCAGCGAGCAGTACGGACTCCCGCCGTGGCTGTCCGGCGTCGCGCTCACCGCCGGCGCCGTCTCCTGGGCGCTGGGGTCGCAGCTGCAGGGCCGCCCGGGCACCCGACTCTCGCACGGCGGCGCGATGCGGCTCGGCACGGGTCTGCTGCTGGCCGGCATCCTGGTCGTGCTGCTGACGGTCGTGCTCGCGCTGTCGCCGATCGTCGCCGGAGCCGGCTGGTTCCTCGCGGGTGGCGGGATGGGCGCGATGTTCCCGAGGATGGGAACGCTGACGCTCGGCCTCTCGGCGCCGGGGCGCGAGGGCTTCAACAGCTCGGCGCTGCAGATCGCCGACTCGACGGGAGGCTCGGTCTCGCTCGCGCTGACCGGGCTGCTGGCCGCCGCCGTCACCGGACTGATCGGGAGTGGCGTTGCCGTCTTCACGGCCACCTTCGTCTACGGCGCCCTGATCGCCGTCGCGGCGGTGGCGCTGGCGATCCGGCTCAGCGGGCTCCTCCGGCTCGAGGGCCGGGAGGAGCCCGCCGCGCAGGCTCAGCTGTAGAGCGACTCCGGCACGTCGAGCCCGTAGATCGCGCGGCCCGAGCTCCAGATCACCGAGCAGGCGGCGCGCAGCAGATCGGTCTCGTCGGAGCCGGCGTCGACGATCACGACGGAGTCGCCGTCGAGCCGCACCTTCGCCGAGCGCACCGAGTGCGTGCCGTTCCGGGCGACGACCGTCGCCGGGTACGGCGCGTCCAGCTCGCGCAGGTCCGCGAGGATGTAGGTCGGCCGCAGCTTCGGCTCGGCCGCGAGCAGCTGCTTCGCCCGGTCGATGCCGGTCAGCACGAGCACGCTCTCCATGCCGGAGGTGTTCGCTCCCGCGATGTCGGTGTCGAGCCGGTCGCCGATGAACAGCGGATTCGTCGAGCCGAACCGCGCGGTCGCCGCGTCGAAGATCGCGCGCTCCGGCTTGCCGGCGACGACGGGCAGGCGCCCGACCGCGGTGTGCACGGCGGAGACCAGCGTGCCGTTGCCCGGAGCGATGCCGCGGGCCACCGGGATCGTCCAGTCGGTGTTGGTCGCGACCCACGGGATGCCGGTGTGCAGCGCGAACGACGCCTCGGCCAGCTCGGTCCAGCCGACGGACTGCGCGAAGCCCTGGATGACGGCGGCCGGCGAGTCCTCCGCGCTGCGGGTGACGGTGAAGCCGGCCCGCTCGACCTCGGTGGTGAGGCCCTCCCCGCCGACGACCAGCACGGTCGAGCCGGCCGGGATCAGATCGACGAGCAGCACGACGGCGGCCTGCGGCGAGGTGACGACGTCCTCCGGGCGCACGGCGAGGCCGAGGTCCGACAAGTGGCCGGCCACGGAGACGTCGGTGCGCGAGGCGTTGTTGGTGATGTAGCCGACGCGGACGGTCTCGGCCGCGCGGTTCAGGCTCTCGACGGCGTGCGGGATCGCATCGGCGCCCTTGTAGACGACCCCGTCGAGATCGGCGAGGACGCAGTCGCGCCCGTCGAGAGGGCTGGGCTCAGGCTTCGGGCTTCGGAACATCGGCGCCGTCCTCCTCGGTGTCGGTGGGGGTGGTGTCGGGGGTGTGCTCGGCGGGAGCCTCGTCGAGCGGGGCGTCTTCAGCCGGGGCGTCCTCGCCGGAGGGCGCGTCTTCGGCGGTGTCCTCGGCGGCGGCGTCCTCAGCGGACGGCGCATCGTCGGCGGCGTCCTCGACGGACAGCGCCTCGGGCGTCGCGTCGGCGAGAGCCTCCTCGAAGTCCGCCTCGGTCACGTCGTCGAGCGCGGCCTGGTGCTCGATGGCGTCCGCGGCCGTCGTCTCGGCGGCTGCATCGGAGTCGGCGGGTGCGTCGGAGTCAGGCGCCGCGTCGGACTTGTCGGACTGATCGGGCTCATCGATCTCGGAGGGCTCGTCGGTCGCGTCGATCTCGGGAGCGTCCTGCTCCGCGAGCTCGGCCGAGTCGGGGTCGAGGCTGTCGTCCTCGTCGTCGAGCTCCGCGGAGTCGAGCTCCACCGAGTCGTCGAGCTCCACCGAGACGTCCAGCTCCGCAGAGTCGTCGAGATCGTCGTCGAGATCGTTCGCGTCGTCGGCCTCGGAGGACGCGTCGACAGCGACAAGCTCCGAGAGCTCGGCGCGTGAAGCGGGCACGTACTCGCCCTCCTCCTCGACGACCTCGATCGTCTCGTCGTCGCCACCGCCCTCGGCCGCGAAGACGGCGCGCGCGGCGATGTCCGCACGGCGCTGCCACTCGGCGGCCTCCTCGGCGCGGCCGACCTCGTCGAGGACGAGCGCGTACGCGGCGAAGAGGTCGGGGCTGTAGGAGAAGGCGCGGTCGGGGTCGAGCTGCGGGATCTCGAGCTCCATCAGCGCCAGCTCGCCCTGACCGAGGTCGAGGCGCGCTCCGGACATCGCGATGGCCAGCGACACCTGGGCGCCCGGGCTCAGCGTGCTGCGGTCCACGGAGCGGCCGAGCTCGAGCGCCTTGTCGGGGCGTCCGACTCCACGCTCGCTGTCGACCATCAGCGGGACCTGCTCGTCCGAGCCCGAGATCCGCCGGTAGGTGCGCAGCTCGCGCAGCGCGAGAGCGAAGTCACCGGTCGCATAGGCCGAGATGGCGAGCGACTCGCGGACGACCGCGATCCGGCCGGCTCGGCGCGCAGCGGAGAGCACGTGGCGGTGCGCGAGCTCCGGGTCCTCCTCCAGCAGGCGGCCGGCCATCACCAGGTGACGCGCGACCCACTCCGCGTTGTCCTTGGACAGCGTGCGCAGCTCGTTGCGGGCGACCTTGTCCAGATCCTTCGCCTGGACGTCGTCCGGCAGATCGGGGTCGTCGTGCCGGGGCCGCACCGACTGGAGGGAGCGACGCTCGCGCTCCTCCTCGGTGAGCTCCGGTTCCTCGCGCGGAGCACCGCGACCGGCGTACCCGCCGCCGAATCCACCGCGGCCGCCCGCACGATCGCCGCCGCCCCGGCGGTCGTCGAAGCGCCCGCCGCGGGAGTCACCGTCACGGGAAGGACGGAAGTCGCCGTCACGACGCGGACGGGAATCAAAATCACGAGAAGGACGCGCATCGCCATCACGACGGGGACGAGAGTCACCGTCACGAGAGGGACGGAAGTCGCCGTCACGACGCGGACGGGAATCACCATCACGAGAAGGACGCGCATCGCCATCACGGCGAGGACGAGAGTCACCATCACGAGAAGGACGCGCATCGCCGTCACGACGAGGACGAGAGTCACCGTCACGAGAGGGACGGAAGTCACCCTCACGACGCGGACGGGAATCACCATCACGAGAAGGACGCACATCGCCGTCACGACGGGGACGAGAGTCTCCGTCACGGGACAGACGAGCATCGCCGTCACGACGGGGACGAGAGTCACCATCGCGAGAGGGACGGAAGTCACCCTCGCGACGGGGACGGGAGTCACCGTCACGAGAAGGACGGGAGTCACCGTCACGGCGAGGACGAGAGTCTCCATCACGGGAAGGTCGGAAGTCACCCTCACGACGAGGACGAGAGTCACCATCGCGAGAAGGACGGGCGTCACCGTCGCGACGCGGACGGGAGTCACCGTCACGAGAAGGACGGAACTCTCCCTCACGACGAGGACGGGAATCGCCGTCACGAGAAGGACGCGCGTCGCCGGCCCGAGGCGGGCGGGCATCACCGTCGCGGCGCGGACGAGAGTCGCCACCCGAGTACGGACGCGAGTCGCCGTCGCGGCGCGGACGGGAGTCTCCACCACGATCAGGGCGTCCGGCGCCGTCACGACGAGGGGCGTCGGAGCGCGAACCGGAATCGTTCGAGCGGTACGGCCGGGAGTCTCCACCGCGAGCGGGTCGGTCGCCGTCGCGAGCTCCACCCCGCGGGGCGGAGGAGCGATCGCCGCCGGCGGCACGGGGCGGGCGCTCGTCGCGCCGGTCCTGTCCGCGGTCGTTGCGGTCGGGTGCTGCGTCGTCCATGCGTTCCTCGCCTGTCGTGATGGAGCTCTGTGGAGTTGACCCGCTTGGAGGCGGGGATCGGCGACCCGTGAGTCACCAGCCACCACCCTAACCCGCACCGCGGCGGATGCCACGGGGGTCGAGATGATGGGTCTTCCGGTTCCGTCTGGGGAACCTCTGGTTAAACAGCGATGGCCACCCATTTCTGGGTGGCCATCGTGAATTGGTGTCCGGCGGTGTCCTACTCTCCCACAGGGTCCCCCCTGCAGTACCATCGGCGCTGAGAGTCTTAGCTTCCGGGTTCGGAATGTGACCGGGCGTTTCCCTCTCGCTATGGCCGCCGTAACCCTTCTAGACACATCCACTCGCCGTAGCGTGGTGGTGGTCAAATCTGGGTCACACGTCATGCGTGTGTTCTGTTGTCCGCCCCGAAGGTGCGGTGTGCAGATCGTGTCTTTGCGAACACGACCCACGGTATGGAGCCCGTATTCTGGGAACCACAAAGTGGACGCAAGCAATCTCTGACCACTCCTACCAGCCTTTACAACG
>NZ_JABMLE010000003.1:0-589231 GCF_013205025.1 Rathayibacter sp. VKM Ac-2857
TAGTGCACGCTGTTGAGTTCTCAAGAATCGGACACATCCCGCCTCCACACCACAAAAGGTGCTTCACAACGGAAGTGGTCGAAGAAGTTGCTTTAGTCGGAAGACTTCGCTAAGCTGAGGAAGTTGTTCTCTCAGCCGCTGTGGCAACTTGACTAACTTAGCACATCCGCAGGCCGTGTCAAATCCGGCTTCTTCGCGATGCCGTTGCGCTCGTAGGCGCTCCGACGTCGCTCGGTTCCGGACCTGAGTCCGTCGCCGGGCGGCGAAGTTGCTGGACCCGAGGGATCCTGCGAAGGCTTTACATCCGTGCGGCAGACCTGACCCGAAGGACTGTCTTGCCGAGTGGATGGTGCCGAATGAGGCCGGGACGTTGAACCGTGCTCCCTGAGGAGCCCTGTTCTTCCGTTTCCCTGCGGCCTGTGTGGCGACTTGGAATAAGTTACGGCCCGATCCGGGTGCTGTCAAACCGGGCCCCCGGAAGTGCTCATCCCGGGCGTGTCGCGTTCGGTCGCCCCCTGGCCCAGGTCTCCTCCCCAGCGCGAGAACGCCCGCACTGTCCACTGATCCCGGGCTGCACCGCGGCGGCCCCGATCCCGCTGAGCACAATGGGCGCATGCCTTCCCCCGACCAGCCCCAGCTCGATCACCAGCGGTCCGACGCGCCTCCCGTCCTGCACTCGATCGGTGACGCGGTCGCGGCGATCCTCCGGGCGGCGGCCGACACCCCGCTGCTCCTGGTGGGATTCACCGGCTCCCCCGGCGCCGGCAAGTCGACGATCGCCGAACGGCTGCGCGCGGAACTGCCCGATGCGCTCGTCCTCCCGCTCGACGGGTACCACCTGCCGCAGCAGCGTCTGCGCGAACTCGGCCGCCGCGAGCGGATGGGCGCCCCGGACACCTTCGACGTCGAAGGCTTCGTCGACGCGCTCCGGCGGATCCGGACAGCGCGTCCGGGCGACACCGTGCGCGTCGCCTCCTTCGACCGCTCGATCGAGGAGCCGGTTCCGGACTCGCTCGCCCTCCCCGTGGGCGAGCGGACCGTCGTCCTGATCGAGGGCAACTACCTGCTGCTCGAGGACGACGGGTGGGGCGAGGTCGCAGGCTTCCTGGATCTGACGCTGCACCTGCGGGTCGAGCCGGCGCTCCGTCGGCGGCGACTGGTGGCCCGGCACCTCCGCTTCGGCAAGACCCTCGACGAGGCGATCGCCTGGACCGACGGTCCCGACGAGCGGAACGCCGAGCGGATCGAGGCGGCCGGAGCGCGGGCCGATGCCGTCCTCGAGGAGTCCACTCCCCGGGCCTTGCGGGTCCTGCATCTCTCGGACACTCACCTGCTCGCCGACCCCGCGGCCCGGTACAACCGCATCGTCGATCCGCGCGCCGCTCTCGACGCGGTGCTCGCGGCGCACTCCTCCGTCGCCGATCTCGACGCCGTCGTGGTGTCGGGCGATCTCGCGGACGACGGCGATCCGGAGTCGTACCGGGTACTGCGCACCAGGCTCGAGGAGTGGTGCGCCGAGCGGGACGCCGAGCTGGTGCTCGCCCTCGGCAATCACGACGACCGCGAGGGCTTCGGTGCGGACGGTCCGTGGAACGCGGAGGTCGTCGTGCGCGGGACGCGGATCCTGGTGCTCGACTCGTCCGTTCCGGGCGGGGCGTCCTGGGGACTCCTCACCGAGCCGACGCTGGCCTGGCTGCGGAGCCGAGTGGCCGAAGGGCCGGAAGTCCCGACCGTGGTGGTGCTCCACCACCCGCCGATCGAGGC
Source organism: Rathayibacter sp. VKM Ac-2857 (assembly GCF_013205025.1). Lineage (GTDB taxonomy): Bacteria > Actinomycetota > Actinomycetes > Actinomycetales > Microbacteriaceae > Rathayibacter. The sequence goes on from NZ_JABMLE010000003.1 coordinate 1,765, forward strand.
GGTGACCCCGCTGCACCGGCGGATGGGACTGGCCAATCCGCACGACTTCTGGGAGGCGGTCGCCGGGTCGAGCCTCCTCGCGGTGCTCGCCGGGCACTGGCACCACGCCTTCATCGACACGACGCACGCCGCGCCGGTGGTCGTCGCTCCCGGTGGGGCCAACCGCACCGACGTCCTCGCCGGGCCGGAGCACGAGCGGTCGATCGCCGCGTCGGGAGCCGCGATCGTGGAGATCCTGCCGACCGGGGTGCGCGTGACGAGCACCGAGATCGACGCTCCGCACCGGGGCACGGAGCTCTTCGACGTCGACGGGGAGGTGCTCGCCGAGTGGCAGCGGCGCCTCGGCTTCCCCGGCTGATGCACCGGTTCGCGAGCCGGCCGGGCTCACTCGGAGGGGGAAGCGGACGGTGCGGGGCCGCATGCGACAGCCCGCACCGCCCGCTGCTCGGGGGCGCTCGGTCCGAGGGACCGGGCGGAGGTGCGCGGCACCGGGATCAGCCGGCACCGCGCACCAGGGGGTCAGGCGTGGATGCCGACCTCTTCCGGCGAGACATCCGCACCGGGGGCGGAGGGCTCGAGGGCCTCGGCGACGCGCTGCGACAGCGAGCTGTCCACGTTCGCCCAGTACTGGAGCACGCGCTGGCGCAGCTCCGGGCGGGTCACCTTGGAGACGTGACCGGCGATGTTCGCGACCAGTCGCGCCTTCGCGTCGTCGTCGAGGACGTCGCGGTAGAGCGTGCCGGCCTGGCCGAAGTCGTCGTCCTCGGGGTGCAGGGTCGCCGCGGCCCGCGTGAGCGCACCGTCGGTCTCCCAGCCGGGGCCCTCCGCCGCGCGGGCGGGGTCGGCGTGCGCGCCTCCGGTCGTGTTGGGCGCGTAGACGGGCAGCTCGGAGCGCTGGAAGTCGAAGCGCATCGCGCCGTCCTTCGAGTACGAGTGCACCGGCGACTTCGCGGCGTTGACCGGCAGCTGCGCGTGGTTGGTGCCCACGCGGTAGCGGTGCGCATCGGCGTAGCTGAAGATGCGCGCGAGCAGCATCTTGTCGGGGCTGGCCTCGATCCCGGGCACGAAGTTCGAGGGGGCGAAGGTCGCCTGCTCGATCTGCGCGAAGTAGTTCTCCGGGTTGCGGTCGAGCGTCATCGTGCCGACCACGATCAGCGGGTAGTCCGCGTGCGGCCAGACCTTGGTGAGGTCGAACGGGTTGAACCGGTAGGACTCGGCGTCGGCGTACGGCATGACCTGGACCGAGAGCGTCCACGAGGGGTGGTCGCCGCGGTCGATCGCGGCGGACAGGTCGCGGATGTGGAAGTCGGCGTCCTCGCCCGCGATCTGGTCGGCCTGCTCCTGGCTGAGGATCTCGATGCCCTGGTTCGTCTTGAAGTGGTACTTCACCCAGAAGCGCTTGCCGGCGGCGTTGACCCACTGGTAGGTGTGCGAGCCGAAGCCGTCCATGTGCCGCCACGAGCTCGGCAGGCCGCGGTCGCCCATCAGCCAGGTGACCTGGTGCGCCGACTCGGGCGAGAGGGTCCAGAAGTCCCACTGCATGTCGTGGTCGCGCAGGTGCGTGCCGGGCAGGCGCTTCTGCGAGCGGATGAAGTCGGGGAACTTGATGCCGTCGCGGAGGAAGAACACCGGGGTGTTGTTGCCGACGAGGTCGTAGTTGCCCTCGCTCGTGTAGAACTTCAGCGCGAAGCCGCGCGGGTCGCGCCAGGTGTCGGGCGAGCCCTGCTCGCCGGCGACGGTGGAGAAGCGGGCGAGCATCTCGGTCTCGACGCCGGGCTGGAACAGCGCGGCGCGGGTATACGCGCTGACGTCGCCGGTGGTGACGAAGCGGCCGAAGGCGCCGCCGCCCTTGGCGTGGACGACGCGCTCCGGGATGCGCTCGCGGTTGAACTGCGCGAGCTTCTCGAGGAGGTAGTGGTCGTGGAGCGCGATGGGGCCGTCGGCTCCGACGCTCAGCGAGTGCTCGTCGCTGGCGACGGGGGCTCCGGCATCGGTCGTCGTGAATCGTTCCTCGGTCATGAGTCCTCCTGTCGGCGGCGGGCGGTCGAGCCCTCCGCGGCGGTGATGGCGGGCGTGGGCCGGGTCTCGGCCTGCGCGAGGCAGTCGGGGCAGGTGCCCCAGAACGTGATGTCGGCCGTGTCGATGGCGAAGCCGCTCGACGACGACGGGTGCAGGCAGGGCGCCTGGCCGACGACGCAGTCGACGTCGGCGACGGCGCCGCAGCTGCGGCAGACGACGTGGTGGTGGTTGTCGCCCACCCGGAGCTCGAAGCGGCGGGCGTGGCCCTCCGGCTCGATGCGGCGGGTGAGGCCGGCCTCGGTGAAGGCGGCGAGGACCCCGTACACGGCCTGGGCCGAGGCGTCGGGCAGATCGACGCGCACCCGCGCGAGGATCTGATCGACGTCGGAGTGCGGATGCCCCTCGAGCGCCTGCAGGACGGCCCGCCGGGTCGCGGTGGCCTTGAGCCCGGAGGCTCGCAGCCGGTCGTCCGTCATCGTCATGGGGACAAGCGTAGCGAGTTGTGTTGAATAGTTCAAAACAACGGCGCGTCGCGGTAGGTGCGCCGGCGCCGGATGCAGGTGCAGGCGGGGCGGGTCTCGATACGCCGCTGCGCGGCTACTCGACCAGCATGCGCGGTGCGCTCGCGACCCTCGCATTCATGCTGATCGAGTAGCGGCCGCAGGCCGCGTATCGAGATCCGCCGGCGTCAGCACGCAGGTCTGCAGACCCGCCCTGCTGGGCACGGCGGGTCTCGATACGCCGCTTTGCGGCTACTCGACCAGCATGCTTCTCGCTGATGAAGAAGCCCGCGCAGCGGACCGTTCATGCTGATCGAGTAGCGGCCGCAGGTCGCGTATCGAGATCCGCCCGCGTCAGCACGCAGGTCTGCAGGCCCGCCCTGCTGGGCACGGCGGGTCTCGATACGCCGCTCCGCGGCTACTCGACCAGCATGGTGGCCGCCGATCGAGCAGCCCGCGCAGCGGCCCTTCTCACCGGTGGAGCTGCCCGCGGAGCGGACCGCTCCTAGGCGACCGGGCCCTCGACCAGGGTGACGGTGGCCGACTGGACAGTGCCGGCGGCGGTGGTCCAGGTGAGGGTGACCGACTCGCCGGGCTCGCGCTGGGCCAGGTCCGCGGAGAGGGCGTCGCCCGAGGTCACGGCCGTACCGTCGACCGCGGTGACGACGTCGCCGGCGGCGAGACCCGCGGCGGCCGCCGGGGTGCCCTCGATGACACCGGCGATGAGGGCGCCGGCCGCGGTGCTCGCGCCCGAGACGGCTCCGGAGGCGGTGCCCGCCGTCGCGGTGGACGGCAGCGAGACGCCGAGGAAGGCCGGGTAGCCGATCGCGACGGTCGCCGTGTCGGCGCCCGCTTCGATCGTCGCGACGATGTCGAGGGCGGTCGAGATCGGGATGGCGAAGCCGGTGATGTCGGCGGTCCCGCTCGAGGCGGCGGTGTCGATGCCGACGACCTTCCCGGCCGAGTCGACCAGCGGACCGCCGGAGTCGCCGGCGACGATGTCCGCGTCGACCTGGATCAGGCCGGTCAGCGTCTCGCCGGTGATGCCGGTCTCGGACTGCGTCGTGATGCTCTGGCCGAGGGCCTCGACCGTGCCGGCCGCGGCGACGAGGTTGCCGGTGCCCTTCGCGTTGCCGACGGCGGTGACGGCGTCGCCGACCGCGACTCCGGCGGTGTCGAGCGTCGCCGGGGTGAGGCCCGAGGCGTTCTCGAGCTGGAGCACGGCGATGTCGTTCGTCTTGTCGGTGCCGACGACGCGGGCGGTGTAGCTCTGCCCGGTGGTCTCGACGGTGACGGTGACGCTGGTGGAGCCCTCGACGACGTGGTTGTTGGTGAGGATCATGCCGTCGGAGGTGAGGATGACGCCGGTGCCGGCCGAGGTCGCGCCCTCGTAGGTGAGGTCGGAGGTGATCGTGACGACGCCGGAGATCTGCGCGGCGCTCGCAGCGACGGCGTCGGTCGCGGTGGACGTCGAGGTGGAGCCGGAGGCGCCCGAGCCCGAGCCGTACCCGTAGGCCGACCCGCTGCCGTAGCCGTACGCCGACGAGGGCCCGCCCGAGTACGGCAACACGACGATGCCGCCGCCGAAGGAGCCGCGGGAACCGCCGGGGTAGACGGTCGTGGACGCGGTGCTCGACGAGGCGGACGAGGTCGACTCCGCGCTGCCGGCGATCGAGACGCCGCCCGCGGTGACGCCGATCAGCAGCGCGAGGCCGGCGCCGCCGGCGATCAGGGCGCGGCGACGACGGCGACGGTCGTCGGTCCGGAGCGCCTGGCGCTCCTCAGCGCCGGTGGGGTCCGTCGTGATGGCGGCGGCGGCACCGGGCTCGCGCTCGGCGCCGTGGGATTCGGGTGACTCGTTCATGATGCGTCCTCGTGGCCGGGGCCGCCCCTGACGGCGACCGGAGTCCATTCGACGACCTCCCGCCCAGGGCCCGCTGGGTGATGCCTATGCCGATCCTATGAACGTCGGAATCCCCCTCCGCCCCCCTTGTCCAGCGGATCGGCGCGGGAAGGAAATAGTTGTGGCTACAACTGAGTTGGACCTAGCATGACCGGCATGACCACCTCCTCCCCCGACCTGCTCGCCCCCGACACCGTGATGGGGGCGGTCACGCTGCGCGTCGCCGACCTCGACGGGATGGTCGCCTACTACCGCGACGCCGTCCTGCTCGACCTGCTCTCGCAGGACGGCTCGGTCGCGGTGCTCGGCCGCGGCGGCGTCCCGGCGGTGATCCTGCAGCACGCCCCCGAGCTGCGGCACGCGGCCCCGCGCAGCGCCGGGCTGTTCCACACCGCGATCCTCTTCGAGTCGGAGGCGGCGCTCGCCGCCGCCGTGCACAGCGTCGCGACCCGGCACCCCGGCTCCTTCACCGGCAGCTCCGACCACCTGGTGAGCAAGGCGTTCTACTTCGACGACCCGGAGCACAACGGCGTCGAGCTCTACTGGGACCGCGACCGCACCCAGTGGTCCTGGACGCACGGCCGGATCGAGATGTCGACGCTCTTCCTCGACCCGAACGCGTTCCTCCAGGAGCACCTGACCGAGGAGGCCATCGCGCAGCCGCGGCTCGGCGGCGCCTCGGTCGGCCACGTGCACCTCAGCGTGGGCGACGTCGCGACGGCGAAGGAGTTCTACGTCGACCGGCTCGGCTTCGAGACGACGATCGCCTACGGCGGGCAGGCGCTGTTCGTCTCGGCCGGCGGCTACCACCACCACATGGCGATGAACACCTGGAACTCGCTCGGCGCCGGGCGGCGGCAGCTCGCGCTCGGGCTGGGGCAGGTCGAGATCGTGGTGCCGGCGGCGGACGATCTCGGTGCCCTCGGCGAGCGCCTGCGCAGCGCGAAGGTCGCCACGGCGGACGACGGCCGGACGCTGTCCTTCGAGGACCCGTGGGCGAACACGCTGCGGGTGACCGCGGCGGTCTGAGCGGAGGGTCCTGGAGTCCCGTGATCCCGGGACGGATCGCCGGAAAGCCGGGCGGGTACGATGGGCGCGCGGAGATCCGCACAGCCCCTCGAGACTCCGGAGAACACGGTGCCCACGATCGTCGTTGAAGTCATGCCCAAGGCCGAGCTGCTCGATCCGCAGGGGAAGGCCGTCGCCGGCGCGCTCTCGCGCCTCGGCCACTCCGCCGTCACGGGCGTGCGGGTGGGCAAGCGCTTCGAGATCACCGTCGACGAGGTGACCGACGAGGTCCGCGCCTCGATCACCGCGCTCGCCGACGAGATTCTGTCGAACTCGGTCATCGAGGACGTCGTCGGCATCCACTACCCGGAGGTCTGAGCATGCGGATCGGCGTCATCACCTTCCCCGGCTCGCTCGACGACCGCGACGCCCAGCGCGCGGTCCGCTTCGCCGGCGCGGAGCCCGTCGCCCTCTGGCACGGCGATCACGACCTCGACGGCGTCGACGCGATCGTGCTGCCCGGCGGCTTCTCCTACGGCGACTACCTGCGCTGCGGCGCCATCGCCTCGCACTCGCCGATCATGCGCGAGGTGATCGACGCGGCGAACGCCGGCACTCCCGTCCTGGGCATCTGCAACGGCTTCCAGATGCTGACCGAGGCGCACCTGCTGCCCGGCGGCCTGATCCGCAACGACGTCGGCTCCTTCGTCTGCCGCGACCAGCGGCTCGTCGTCGAGAACGCCTCCACCGTCTGGACCAGCGACTTCGAGGCCGGCCAGGAGATCACCATCCCGCTGAAGAACGGCGAGGGCGGCTACATCGCCTCGGCCGAGACGCTCGCGGAGCTCGAGGGCGAGGGCCGCGTGGTCTTCCGCTACCTCGGCGCGAACCCGAACGGCTCGATGAACGACATCGCCGGAGTCGCGAACGCGCGCGGCAACGTCGTCGGCCTGATGCCGCACCCCGAGCACGCGGTCGAGCCGGGCTTCGGCCCGGACACCGCGCTCGCGATGCGCTCCGGCGTGGACGGGCTCGCGTTCTTCACCTCCGCGGTGCGCGCGCTGGTCGCCACGGCCTGACGCCGCGGGAGCAGTGACGGCGGAAGCCGGGACCGTCGCGATCGGCGGCGCCCGGATCCGAGTGCGAGGCATAGACGCGTCATAGGAAGCGCATAGCGAGCGGCGCGTGAATGAGGGGGCCCACCCGACCCCCTCCCCCCTCGGGGCCCGCTCTCTGGAGTCACCGTGCTCGCTCTCGCCACCATCGCCGTCGACCTCGCGGCGATCTGCCTGCTCACCTTCGCGATCTACTTCCCCCGCCACCGGCGCCGCGACCTCGTCGCCGCGTTCCTCGGCGTCAACGTCGGCGTGCTCGCCGTCTCGCTCGTGCTCGCGTCGAGCACCGTCGGCGCCGGGCTCGGCCTCGGCCTGTTCGGCGTGCTGTCGATCATCCGGCTCCGCTCGGACGAGATCGAGCAGCACGAGGTGGCCTACTACTTCTCGGCGCTCGCGATCGGCCTGATCAGCGGCCTCGGCTCCGAGCCGACCCCGCTCACCATCGGGCTGATCGCGCTGATCATCGCGGTCCTCTTCGTCGCCGACCACCCGCGGCTCTTCCGCCGCACCCGTGCGCAGACGGTGAACCTCGACAGCGCCTTCACCGACGAGGCCGCCCTGTCGGCGCACCTCGAGGCGCTGCTCGGCGGGCGGGTCCGGCACGTGCAGATCCGCCAGCTCGATCTCGTCAACGACACCACCCTGGTCGACGTCCGCTACGACGCCCCGGAGGCGGTCGCCCGCCGCGGCGGCCGGCACGACGACCTGGTCACGGTCGCGACGCCGGTCCAGCGGAGCGCGCGATGACCGCCGTGACCGAGCGGCTCGACTCCTTCGCCGCGATCGCGCTGCCCGAGCTCGTCGAGCGGGCCTCCCTGCTCACCCGGGTCGACCGCAAGTACCTGATCCCGGCCGATGCTCTCGACAGCGTGCTGGCCGCGCTCGACCCGAGGACGCGCACGCTCGAGATCGACGGACGCCGTCACTTCGACTACGAATCGGTGTACTTCGACACCCCCTCGCTCGAGAGCTACCGGCTCGCGGTGCACGGGCGGCGGCGGCGCTTCAAGATCCGCACCCGCACCTACCTCGATGCGGGCGAGAGCTACCTCGAGGTGAAGACCCGGGGCGCGCGCAGCAGCACCGTGAAGGAGCGGATCGGCTACCGCCCCGAGGAGCGCGCCGTGCTCACCGCGGAGGGGCTCGCCTACGTCGACGAGACGCTCGCGGCGACCGGGATCGCGCTCGACTCCGCGACCCTGGGGCCCGTGCTCTCGACGGAGTACGCGCGCACCACGCTCTTCCTCCCCGGCTCGGCGACCCGGGCCACCATCGACACCCGGCTGCTCTGGCGCCTGCACGGCCCGGCCGGCCGGACGCTCGAGCGGCCCGCGGTCGTGGTCGTCGAGACCAAGTCGGCGGCGCGCGCCTCCGAGGTGGACCGCGCCCTCTGGGCGGCCGGCCACCGGCCCACGTCGCTCTCGAAGTACGGGACCGGCATGGCCGCGTTCCGCGCCGACCTCCCCGCGAACAAGTGGAACCGCACCCTGCACCGCCACTTCGACCGCATCCCCGCCACCCGCCGCCCCGCCGCCCGCGTCCCCGCCGCCGGCTCCCCCCGTTAGGACACCGTCATGCAGAACCGCACCCGCACCCTGACCGCCCTCGCCGGCCTCGGCCTCACCGGGGCCCTGCTCGCCGGCTGCAGCGCGGCCGCCGTCGCCGGATCCGCGCTCGGCACCTCGGGCTCCTCGTCCAGCGCCACCTCCGGCACCACGTCCGGCACCGACTCCGCCGGCACGACCGTGGAGGCCGTCGGCACCGCGCTCGACTCGACCGCCGCGGAGATCCTGGCCGCGAACCTCGCGGTGCACGCGACCGATCAGGCCGCGGACGCGACCTCGACGGCGATCACGCTGAGCGGCGACTCCGCCACTGTCGACGGAGACGGCGCGAGCGCCGACGGCTCCACGGTCACCATCACGGACGCCGGCACCTATGTGCTGAGCGGCAGCCTCGCCGACGGGCAGGTCGTCGTCGACACCACCGCGGAGGGGACGGTGCGGCTCGTGCTCGACGGCGTCGACGTCTCGAGCTCCACCGGGTCCGCGATCACGGTGACCGCCGCCTCCGACGTGGTGGTCGAGCTGGCCGTCGGCACGACGAACGTGCTGAGCGACACCGCCTCGTACGCCGAGGACGCGGAGTCGAACGCGGCGCTCTACAGCGCGGCCGACCTCACGATCACCGGCGACGGCGCCCTCGAGGTGCACGGCAACGGCAACGACGGCATCACCGGCAAGGACGGGCTGGTGATCCTCTCGGGCACGATCACCGTCACGGCGGCCGACGACGGCATCCGCGGCAAGGACTACCTGGTCGTCGAGGGCGGCACGCTCTCCGTCACCTCGGGCGGCGACGGGCTGACCTCGGACGACGAGGAGGACGCGACCGCCGGCTTCGTCTCGATCTCGGGCGGCGACCTCACCGTCGACGCGCAGGGCGACGCCGTCGTCGCGACCACCGACGTCGTGATCACCGGGGGCGTGCTCGACCTCACCGCGGGCGGCGGGAGCGGCACGCAGCTCGCGGCCGACGCCTCCGCGAAGGGGCTGAAGGCCGGCGTGATCGTCGACCTCGAGGGCGGCGACGTCACGATCGACGCCGCGGACGACGCCGTGCACTCCGACAGCTGGGTGCACGCGAGCGCCGGAACGCTCACGCTGGCGAGCGGCGACGACGGGGTGCACGCCGACACGGCGCTGCTGCTCCACGGCGCGGACGTGGCCGTCACCTCCTCCTACGAGGGGATCGAGAGCGCGGACATCCGGATCTCGGCGGGCGAGGTCTCGGTCGTCTCGAGCGACGACGGGCTGAACGCGTCCGGCGGGACGGGCACGGACTCCGACGGCGAGTCGACCGGGACGACCACGACAGCGCAGGGACCGGGCGGCGGGATGGGCGGCGAAGGCGACGACGGCTCCGCGATCACGCTCAGCGGCGGCACGGTCACGATCGACGCCGAGGGCGACGGGTTCGACTCCAACGGCAGCGCCGTGATCAGCGGCGGCAGCCTGGTCGTGAACGGCCCGGAGGGCAGCGGCAACGGAGCGCTCGACGTGAACGGGACGCTGGTCGTCACCGGCGGCGACGTGCTCGCGACCGGGAGCGCCGGGATGGCGGTCTCGCCGGACGCCTCGTCGACCGAGGGCTGGCTGTCGGCCGCACTCGGGTCGACGGTCGCGGCGGGCAGCGACGTGACGATCACCGCGGCGGACGGCAGCGTCGTCTCGTCCTTCACGACGTCGAAGGCGATCCAGAGCATCGTGCTCGCGAGCGCCGGGGTGACGTCGGGCGCGACCTACACGGTGAGCGTCGACGGAGCGACCGGCACCACGGTGACGGCGGGCGAGGCGGCGGCGGCCGGGACGGGCGGGGGCGGCGGGCGGCGCTGACCGCCGCGCGGCTCGGCCGACGGGAGACGCGCGCTCCGGCGTCGGCTGCACGGCCGCTGACCCTGCGGTGGGCGGATCTCGATCAGCCCGCTGCGCAGCATGCTGGTCGAGTAGCCCCGGAGGGGCGTATCGAGACCCCGCGTGCAGACGGTGGGGGATCTCGATACGCCCGCTGCGCGGGCTACTCGATCAGCATGAAATGACGCGGCGCAGCCGTCCGATCAGCAAGGAACGACGCGGCGCAGCCGTCCGATCGGCAGGGAACGACGCGGCGCAGCCGTCCGATCAGCAAGGAAGGACGCGGCGCAGCCGTCCGATCAGGAGGATGCGGAGGGGCTACGGGCCCGTCAGCACCTCGGGCTCCGGGGTCATCGAGATGGTGGGGATGGAGGCCGTGATGACGGTGCCGTCCGAGCGGCGGGTGCCCTCGATGTCGGAGGTGGTCGGCGCGCCGGTCAGGCGCGGGCCCTGGTGGCCGAGGCCGACGCGGACCGGGTTGCCGGACTCGACGTGCACGCGCTCGCCGCGGACGGTGATCGCCGCGGCGTCGCCGGACTCGACGGTCAGCAGCACCGACTCCTGGGTCACCTCGACCCGCACCCGCGTGCCGTGCAGCGTGATGCGGAAGGCCAGGCGGTCCCAGTCGTCGGGGAGGCGCGGGTCGAGCGTGATCCGCCCGCCGTGGTCGCGCATCCCGCCGAAGCCGTAGACCAGGGCGCTCCAGACTCCGCCGGTCGAGGCGACGTGGATGCCGTCGGCCGTGTTGCGGTGCAGGTCGGCGAGGTCGACGAACAGCGCGGAGAGGAAGTAGTGCCGCGACAGCTCGCTGTAGCCGACCTCGGCCGCGATGATCGACTGCACGACCGCCGAGAGCGTCGAGTCACCGGTGGTCAGCGCGTCGTAGTACTCGAAGTCGGCGCGCTTCTGCTCCGCCGTGAACTCGTTGCCCTGCAGCAGCAAGGCGAGCACGACGTCCGCCTGCTTGAGCACCTGGAAGCGGTAGATCACCAGCGGGTGGAAGTGCAGCAGCAGCGGGCGCTTGGTCGCCGGGGTGTTCTCGAGGTCCCACAGCTCCTTCTCGAGGAACGCCGCGTCCTGCGGGTGGATGCCGGCGCGCGCGTCGAAGGGGATGTGCATCTTGTCGGCCGCGCGGGCCCACTCGATGACCTCGTCCTCGTCCAGCAGCAGCCGGGCGACCATCCGCTCGTAGGCCGACGGCTCGACGGCCTTCAGCAGCTCGACGGCGCGGGCGGCCGCGCGCAGGTTCGAACGGGCCATCACGTTCGTGTACAGGTTGTCGTTGACGACCGTCGTGTACTCGTCCGGCCCGGTGACGCCGTGGATGTGGAAGTGGTCGTCGCCGTTGCTGCGCCAGAAGCCCAGGTCGGCCCACATCCGCGCGGTCTCGACCAGGATGTCGATCGCGCCGCGGGCGAGGAAGTCGTCGTCGCCGGTCGCGCCCACGTACTGCATCAGCGCATACGAGATGTCGGCGTCGATGTGGTACTGCGCGGTGCCGGCGGCGTAGTACGCCGACGACTCCTGGCCGTTGATGGTGCGCCAGGGGAAGAGCGCGCCGCGCTGGTTGAGCTCGGCCGCGCGCGAGCGGGCCGCCTCGAGCATGTTCTGGCGGAAGCGCAGGGCATTCCGCGCCACGAGCGGCGCCGTGTAGCTGAGGAACGGGAGGACGTAGACCTCGGTGTCCCAGAAGTAGTGGCCGCCGTAGCCGGAGCCCGAGACGCCCTTGGCCGCGACGCCGCCGCCGTCGGTGCGCGCGGTCGACTGCGCGAGCTGGAAGAGGTTCCACCGGGTGGCCTGCTGGACCGCGGGCTGGCCGTCGATCTGCACGTCGGAGCGGACCCAGAAGTCGTCGAGCCACTCGCGCTGCTTGGTGAACTGCTCCTCCACCGGGGTCTCGCGGGCGCGGTCGAGCGTGCGGTCGCAGCGGTCGGCGAGCTCGCGCACGGGGACGCCGCGCGACGTGTGGTAGGTCAGCGTCTTCACCAGGCGCACCGGCACGCCGGCCTTCGCCTTCACGCGGTAGACGTGCTTGGCGAGGTCGTCGTCGATCTGGGAGGTCTGGTCCCACTCGTTCTCGGTCTCGAGCACGTGCTCGGCACCGCAGGCGACGGTCATCCGGGAGTTGGTGGTGCGGTAGCCGAGCAGGTAGCGCGTGCCGCTGACCCGCTTGAGCTGCGGCTGCAGCACCCGGTCCTCGAACGACTCGGCCTTGCGCGGGTCGAAGCCGGCGGCCTCGCTGCCCGAGGGCGCGTGGTACTCGTCGACGCCGTCCTGGCGGTTGAGGATCTGGCTCGAGATCAGCACGGAGGCGTCGTGGTCGAGCATCTCGACCTCGTAGTCGAGGATCGCGAGGTGGCGGTCGGTGAAGGAGACCAGGCGGCGCGAGCGGATCAGCACGCGCTTGCCCGAGGGGGTGCGCCACTCCAGCTCGCGGGTGAGCACGCCGTTGGCGAAGTCGAGGCGGCGCGTGTACGCGAGGACGTCGGCCTCGCTCAGCACGAACGGCTCGTCGTCGACGTAGAGGCGGATGATCTTCGCGTCCGGCACGTTGACGATGGTCTGGCCGACGCGGGCGAAGCCGAACGCCTCCTCCGCGTGCCGGATGGGCCAGGTCTCGTGGAAGCCGTTGATGAAGGTGCCGTAGGCGTAGCCGTCGCGGCCCTCCTCGACGTTGCCGCGCAGGCCCAGGTAGCCGTTGCCGGTGGCGAAGAGCGTCTCGGTGCGACCCTGCAGCTCGGTGGCGAACTCGGTCTCGATCAGGGCCCACTCGTCGACCGGGAAGCGGTTGCGGTCGAGCGGGTCGGAGGTGATGGGGTTCATGCGGCGTCCTCGGGGGCGGGGGCGGAGGGGAGGAAGGGGAGCAGTTCGGCCAGGTCGTCGACCACGATGTCGGCGCCGTGCTCGAGCAGGGTGTCGCGGCCGACGCCGCGGTCGACGCCGACGACGAGGCCGAAGGCGCCCGCGCGGCCGGCGGCGACGCCGGAGTGGGCGTCCTCCACGACGACGCACTCGGCGGCGGTGAGCCCGAGCAGCTGCGCGGCGTGCAGGTAGGTGTCCGGCGCGGGCTTGCCGGCGATCGAGTCGCGGGCGGCGAGGAGCCCGTCGACGACGACCTCGAAGCGGTCGCGGATCCCGGCGGCCTCGAGCACCGGCACGCCGTTGCGGGAGGAGGTGACGACGGCGACCTCGACGCCCGCGGCGATCGCGGCGTCGACGAGGGCGAGCGAGCCGGGGTACGGGGCGACGCCGTTCTCGGCGAGGGTCTGGTTGAAGGCGTCGTTCTTGCGGTTGCCGAGCCCGCAGACGGTCTCGAGCGCGGGGTCGTCGCTCGGCGCGCCCTTGGGGAGCGTGATGCCGCGCGAGGCGAGGAGCGCCCGGACGCCGTCGTAGCGGGGGCGGCCGTCGATGTACCGGAAGTAGTCGGCGTCGGTGTAGCCCCCGGCGATGCCGCGCGACTCGAGGTACGGCGCGAAGAGACGGGCCCAGGCCTGCATGTGCACGTCGGCGGTGGGGGTGAGCACCCCGTCGAGGTCGAAGAGCAGCGCCTTCGCCCGGCCGAGGGCGGAGGCGTCGGGGCGCGTCGGTGAAGCAGTCACAGCGGGGAGGACCTCTGGTCGGGGCACGGGTGCGGTGGGCTCCGCCGTCGACAGGCCGTCCGCGCGGACACCGGGTATCGTATACGCCCCCCGGTCGCCGCCTGGAACCGTTTACACGTCCGACATCTGCGCGCCGCGGCGGGTCTGCGCAGCGGGTGCGCGCCGGTGGCCGCGGAGTCGCCTGCCGAACGAAGGCTGCACGACCGGATCCGCGCGTTCACGGGCGATTCCGGGCGCTCGGCCTTCGTTGCGCGGCTCGTCAGGCAGTCTGTCCGGGCGTTGCGCCCCCGAACCGACGCGGACCGGGCCCCGGCTCGGTTGCGAACCCCGATTCGCGTCCACTCGGTCGCGGTGCAGTCCGCGAGTGGACCCGGGATGGGCGCTGACCGGGCAGCAGGCCCCACTGCGCGTCGACTCGGCGGATCAGCGCCGCGTCAGCTGGGAGGAGACTCGGGCCGGGCGGTCAGCCGAGGGGCTGCAGGTCGGCCTCGTCCGGGCCGGTGGTCAAGCGGTGGCGGCCGAGCGGGAGCATCAGCGGGGTGCCGGAGGTGGGGTCGGTGATGATGCGGCTGTCCAGGCCGAAGACGGCGCGGACGGTGTCCTCGGTCAGGACCTCGGCGGGGGTGCCGGCGGCGTGCACGGTGCCGCCGGCCAGGGCGACGAGGTGGTCGGAGTAGCGGGCCGCGAGGTTCAGGTCGTGCAGCACCATCACGACGGTCGTGCCGCGGTTGCGGTTGAGGTCGACGAGCAGGTCGAGCACCTCGACCTGGTGGCTGACGTCGAGGAAGGTGGTCGGCTCGTCCAGCAGCAGCAGGTCGGTCTCCTGGGCGAGGGCCATCGCGATCCAGACCCGCTGGCGCTGGCCGCCGCTGAGCTCGTCGACGGCGCGGTCGGCGAGGGCGGCGGTGTCGGTCGCGTCGAGCGCCGTGGCGACGGCCTCGTCGTCGTGCGCGTTCCAGCGGCTGAGGATGCCCTGGTGCGGGTGGCGGCCGCGGCCGACGAGGTCGGCGACGGTGATCCCCTCCGGAGCGATCGGCGACTGCGGCAGCAGGCCCAGCGTGCGGGCGAGCTGCTTCGCCGGCGTCCTGTGCACCGCCTTGCCGTCGAGCAGCACGGTGCCGGCGCGCGGGGCCAGCAGTCGCGACATCGAGCGCAGGAGCGTCGACTTGCCGCAGGCGTTCGCGCCGACGATCGCGGTGATCCGGCCGGGCGGGACGACGAGGTCGAGGCCCTCGACGACGGTCCGGTCGCCGTAGCCCAGGGTGAGCGCGTCGACGGTGAGGGTGTGCTCGGCGGTCACAGGGACCCTCCCGATCGGTTGCTGCGGACGATGAGGTAGATCAGGTACGGCGCGCCGAGCACACCGGTGACGACACCGACCGGGTAGCGCAGGCCCAGCGCGTACTGCCCGACGAGGTCGGCGACGAGCACGAGCAGCGCGCCGACCAGGGCCGACGGGATCAGCAGCGAGCGGCCGGGGCCGACCAGCCGGGCGGCGATCGGGCCGGAGAGGAAGGCGACGAACGCGATCGGGCCGGCCGCCGCGGTCGCGAAGGCGATCAGGCCGACCGCGGCGACGATGACGACGAGGCGCGTGCGATTCACCCGGATGCCGAGCGCGGAGGCGGTGTCGTCGCCGAGCTGGGTGCCGGAGAGGTCGCGCGAGCGGGCGAGCAGCACCGGGGTGAGGACGACGACGGCGATCAGCACCGGGACGACCTCGGCCCAGCGCGCTCCGTTCAGGCTGCCGGTCAGCCAGCGGCTGGCCTCCTGGAAGTCGAAGGCGGCGGCGCGGGAGAGCACGTAGGCGGTGACGCTGTCGAGCATCGCCGCGACGCCGATCCCGATCAGGATCAGCCGGGTGCCCGCCACTCCGCTGCGGTAGGAGAGCGCGTAGACGACGAGTGCGACCAGGAGGCCGGCCGAGATCGCGAGGACCGAGACCTGCGTCGCTCCGAGCGAGAGCGTGACGATGGCGAAGGCTGCGGCGGCGCTCGCCCCGGCGCTGATGCCGATGATGTCGGGGCTGGCCAGCGGATTGCGGAGCATGGTCTGGAAGCTGACGCCGCCGAGGCCGAAGCAGAGGCCGACGAGCAGGCCGAGGATCGCGCGCGGCAGGCGCAGGCGCCCGACCGTGAAGGAGGCTCCGGGGACCTGCTCGCCGAGGATCACCCGGACGACCTCGGACGGCGAGTAGATCGTCTGCCCGACGATCAGCGAGACGGCGAAGACGACGACGAGCAGCGCCACGAGCACGGCGACGACGGCGCGGCGACGGCGACCGCGACGGCGGCGGCCGGCCGCGACGGCGAGCGCGGTGGCGGAGGGCGCGGCGGCGCGGGCGGCCGGGCGGGACTGCACGGCGGTCACAGCTCGCGCACCTTCTGCCGGCGGACGATCGCGATGAAGACGGGAGCGCCGATCAGCGCGGTGATGATGCCGACGTCGATCTCGCTCGGGCGCGCGACGATCCGGCCGACGACGTCCGCGCCGATCAGCAGGACCGCTCCGGCGACCGCGGAGAAGGGGAGCAGCCAGCGGTGGTCGACCCCGACGATGAGGCGGCAGGCGTGCGGGACGACCAGGCCGACGAAGCCGATCGGCCCAGTGACCGCGGTGGTCGCTCCGCAGAGGACGACGGCGCCGAGGGCCGCCGCGCCGCGGGCGAGGGCCACGCGCTCGCCGAGGCCGGCCGCCAGCTCGTCGCCGAGGGCCAGGGTGTTGAGGCTCTTCGCCGAGAGCACGCAGAGCGCGAGTCCGACGGCGAGGAAGGGCAGGACCTGGCCGATGCTCGTGAAAGTGCCGCCGCCGACTCCGCCGATCTGCCAGGAGCGGATGCCGCCGGAGAGGTCGGCGCGCGGCAGGACGATCGCGCTGATCACCGAGACGAGCGCGGCCGAGGTGGCGGCGCCGGCGAGTGCGAGCTTGAGCGGCGTCGCTCCCCCGCGGCCGAGCGAGCCGACGACGTAGACGAAGACGGCGGCGACGGCCGCGCCGCCGATCGCGACCCAGATGAAGCCGGTCGCGGTGGAGAGGCCGAAGAAGACGATGCCGGTGACGACCGCGAGCGAGGCGCCGGTGTTGACGCCGAGGATCCCGGGGTCGGCCAGCGGATTGCGGGTGACGCCCTGCATCAGGACGCCGGCCACCCCGAGCGCGGCGCCGGCGATCGCGGCGAGGACCGTGCGCGGGAGGCGCTTGGCGACCGCGGCCTGCGCGAAGCCGTCGGTCGAGCCGCCGAGCGCGGCGACCACGTCGCTCCACACCACGTCGCGCGAGCCGATCAGCACCGAGAGCACGCCGACCCCGGCCAGCACCAGGAGCGAGACGAGCAGCCACAGGGCGCGCAGACGCCTCGGGCGCCGCACGGCGGCGACACCCGAGGCGGGAGGTGCGGTGAGGGTCACGCGATCGGAGCTCACGCAGTCAGGCGGGAGTGGATCACTCCGCCTTGTCCGCGGCCTCGGCCAGCATGGCGAGGTAGTCGTCGAGCACGTACGAGATCGACAGCGGGGTCGGGTTCGCGGCGGTGCCGAGCGGGGTGGAGGGGAGGCGGACGATGGCGTCGTTCGCGACGGCCGGGATCTGCGAGAGCAGCGGGTCGGCCTTGAGAGTGTTCACGAGCTCGTCGTCGCCGTAGGTCACGATGACGTCGACGTCGTTGAACGCGTCGGCCTGCTCGGCGCTCTGGGTGAGCGAGAACGCGTCGGTGGTGGCCGAGGCGGTCGCGATGCTCTCCGGCGTGGTCAGGCCGAGGTCCTCGAAGAAGGCCGGGCGGGTGTCGTGCGTCGTGTAGAAGCTGACCTGGCTGAGGTCGGTCGGGTCGACGTGGGTGAGGAACATCGCCGAGGCGCCGGCGAGCTGCGGGTGCGCGGCGACCTTCTCCTCGATCTCGGTCTCGAGCTCGCCGATCAGCGCGGCGCCCTCGTCGGCCATGCCCATCGCCTCGCTGTTGAAGGTGATGGTGTCGCGCCAGGAGGTGCCCCAGGCGGTCTCGGGGTAGGCGACGACGGGCGCGATCTCGGTCAGCGTGTCGTAGTCCTCCTGCGTGAGGCCGGAGTAGGCGGCGAGGATCACGTCGGGCTGGGTGTCGGCCACGGCCTCGAAGTCGATGCCGTCGGTCTCGTCGAAGAGGACGGGGGTCTCGCCGCCGAGCTCCTCGAGCTTCTCGGACACCCAGGGGAGGAGTCCGTCGCCGTCGTCGTCGCCGAAGTTCGCGGCGGCCATGCCGACCGGGACGACGCCGAGCGCGAGCGGGACCTCGTGGTTGGCCCAGTTGACGGTCGCGACGCGCTCCGGCTGCGACTCGATGGTCGTGGTGCCGAGCGCGTGCTCGATGGTGATCGGCTCGAAGCCGGAGTCGGCGGTGTCGGAGCCGGCCGCGGCGGACGAGCAGCCGGCGAGGCCGACGGTGAGCAGGGCGGTCGCGACGAGCGCGAGCGGCTTGGTGGCGCGGGGCATTGTTCCCTTTCGGAAGGCTGTGGTCGTGGCGCGCATCAGGCGGTGGACGCCGAGCACTAAGGACAGCCTAACCAAAGAATGTGCAGGTTCTCAGCCGGAAAGGGCCGGGGCGTCCCTACCTCAGGCGGTGACGAGCTTCTCCACAGTGCGGAGGTTGCGGGTCGTCGTGGTCGAGCGGAAGACGGCGCGGGCCAGGATCTTCGCGGCCGGAGTGTCGGTGGAGGAGCCCTTCGGGCAGCGCCAGTAGAGAACGCCGTCGCCGCGGGCGAGCAGCTCGACGGCCGGGTCGGTCGCGCCGATCGCGGACTCGGCCGCGTCGAGGGCGGCGGGGTCGGAGCCGAAGACGACGTAGGGGTGCGCGGTCTCGTCGATGCGCTCGAACGGGTAGGCGGCGGCCGCCGCGGCGAGCGCCTCCTGCGTGACGAGGACGATCCAGGCGTCGTAGCCGAAGCGCTCGCCGAGGGCCGCCTCGAGCGCGGGCTTCAGCTCGGCGGGGTCGCGGTCGGAGTCGAAGGCGGCGTTGCCACTGGCGAGCACGGTGCGGACGGCCGTGCCGCCGACGCTCTCGACAGTGGCGGCGAGGTCCGCGCTGCGGACGGTGCGGCCGTTGACGTTCACTCCGCGGAGGAGGGCGACGAGGCGGGTCATGCCGCCGACGGTAGCGTGGCGGGATGGCGCGCGGTGGACGGATCTTCGGGGGCGATGCGGCGCGGGCGGGCTCGGACACGCTGGAGGCGGCGATCCTCCGGGCGAGCACCCGCGGGCCCGGCGCGCGGACCCGGGCGGAGATCGTGCCGCCGTCGGGTCGGCACCTCGTGCTGCCCTCGACGTCGGGGACGATCCTCGCCGTCGACGTCGACGCGCTGGTGGCGCTCGCCGCCTCGGAGGATCTGCTGATCGCGCTGGAGCGGCGGCCCGGGGACTTCGCCGTGGCGGCGACTCCGCTGCTCTCGTGGTGGTCGGCCGACGAGACGGTGCCGGACGAGGAGACGGAGCGACGGCTCGACGCGCGCGCGCTCGCCGCGGTCGTGCTCGGGCCGGGTCCCGGGGCGGATGTCGAGTCGCGGCTGCGCGGGCTCGTCGCGCGCGGGGACGTGGACGGGCTCGCCGCGGCGCTCGCGCTGCTGGCCCGGGTGCCGGATCCGCCGGCGGCGTTCCAGGACGCGGCGGGGTTCTGGCGGGTGATGGTGCCGGAGGCGCCGTTCGAGCGGCGGCTGCTGCTGGCGCCGGCGGTGGAGGCTCCGGCCGAGCGGGTGCTCCTGCTGCTGCGCGACTGCGGCTTCACCGCGACGCTGCCGCGGCGGCGCGCGGTGATCGCGGCGGCCTGCGCGCGGGTCGTGGCGGCGGCGCCGGACCCGGCCGCGCTCGCCGGGCTGGCGGAGGCCGTCGACGACGCGCTGGAGAAGCGCTGGCGCGCGCTCTGACCCACCTCGGGCACGTACCCAGCGACCGCCGCTCCTACCCCCGCAGCACCCGCGCAGGCCGGGTGCCTAAGCTGGACGGATGTCCCTTCCCGGTCTCGAATTCCGTCGCTTCCCCGCCGCCCTGACCGCCGAGGGCGTGCCCGACGCCGCCACGGCCGCCTGGGGCACCGCGATCAACGCGGGCTTCCACGAGAAGGAGTACACGCCGGAGCAGTGGCGCGACTGGGCCGAGCACATGGTCGCCGACCAGCGCGAGCTGACCGCGGTGCACGACTCCGCCTCCCCCGAGGGCATCGACGGCGAGTCCGTCCCGGTCGCCACCTACGCCGCGTTCCCCGGGTCGCTGCAGGTCGGCCGCGGGCGCGAGCTCGCCGCGCACCTCGTCTCGCAGGTCACCGTGCGCGCCACGCACCGCCGCCGCGGGATCCTCCGCGCCATGATCACCGACGACCTGCGCCTGGCCCGCGAATCGGGCGCCGCGGTCGCCGTGCTCACCGCGAGTGAGGCCTCGATCTACCGCCGGTTCGGCTTCGGCCGCTCGGCGTTCACCCGCTCGATCCGCGTCGACACCGGCCCGCGCTTCGCCCTGCAGGTCGAGCCGGCCGGCCGCGTCGAGGTCGTCGCGACGACCTGGCTGCAGTCGCGGGTGGAGGAGGTCTTCCGCGCCTTCCACGCGCGCACCCCCGGCTCGCTGACCCGGCAGTCGCGCTACGCGGCGAACGCCGTCGGCACCGAGCCCGGCGAGACCGCTCCGGGCCGCGCCGTCCGCTCGGCCGTGCACCTCGACGCCGACGGACAGCTCGACGGCTACGTCACCTACAAGGCCGTCGGGCCGGACGAGGACGATCGCACCCTCGAGGTCGTCGACCTGGTGGCCGCGACCTCCGACGCCTACCTCGGGCTCTGGGGCTTCCTCGGCGCCGTCGACCTCGCCTCGACCGTCACCTGGGACATGGCGCCCCTCGACGACCCGCTGACCTGGGCGCTGCGCGACGCGCGCGTCGTCTCGGTGACCACCGTCTCCGACCTCATCTGGACCCGCGTGCTCGACGTGGCGGCGGCGTTCGGCGCACGACCCTGGACGAGCGACGGCACCCTGGTGCTCGCGGTCCGCGACGAGCTCGGGCTCGTCGACGGCACCTACCGGATCACGGTCGAGGGCGGCGAGGGCCGGGTGGAGCGCAGCGACGACGCGCCGACCCTGTCGCTCGACGTCGCCGACCTCGGCACACTGCTGCTCGGCTCCGCCCGCCCGTCCACGCTGGCGCGGGCCGGCGCGGTGACGCTGGCGGAGGCGGACCACGAGAGCGTCGACCGCTTCTTCGCGCCGATCGCGGCGCCGTACTGCATCTCGTTCTTCTAGATCGCGCGAGAGCCCTCGGAGGAGGCGCGTCTTCGGGGAATCATGCTGATCGAGTAGCCCGCGCAGCGGGCGTATCGAGATCCACCAGCGCCGGAACGGGAGCCTGCAGACCCGCCCTTCTGGAGCCGGCGGGTCTCGATACGCCCCTGCGGGGCTACTCGACCAGCATGACCGCGGGCGTCTCCTCCAAGTAGATCCACCACCGCCAGAACAGGAGCCTGGAGACCCGGCCTCCTGAAGTCGGCGGGTCTCGATACGCCCCTGCGGGGCTACTCGACCAGCATGGCTGCGGGCGTCTCCTCCAAGAAGATCCGCACATCATGCTGATCGAGTAGCCCGCGGAGCGGGCGTATCGAGATCCACCACCGCCACAACAGGAGTCTGCAGGCCCCCTTCTGCGGACCGTGGGTCTCGATACGCCCCCTGCGGGGCTACTCGACCAGCATGTCGCGGCCCAGCCGCGTCCTCTCGACCAGCATGGCGCGGCACAGCCGCGTCCTTTCGACCTGCATGTCGCGGCCCAGCCGCGTCCTTTCGACCAGCAGGCAGCGCCCGCGACTCGCAGGCTCCTCCGGGCGTCCCCGCATGCGGCGTCGGTCATGCTGGAGGACCCGACCGCGAGGAGTTCCGCATGGGCGCATCCGTGATCGTCGACGCCATCGTCGTGCTGAGCCTCATCGGAGCGCTCGTCGACGGCCTCCGCCGCGGCTTCCTCCGCACGCTCGGCGGCCTGGCGGGCGTCGTCGCCGGCGCGATCGCCGCCTCCTTCGCCGTCCCCGCCGTCTCGGCGTGGGCGGCCGGCAGCGAGTGGCGCCTGCTCGCCGTGATCGGCACCGCCGTGCTGTCGCTCGGCCTCGGCTACGCGCTCGGCGCGACCATCGGCGCGGTCTTCGGCCGTGGCGCCGACAAGGTGAAGCTCGGCCTCCTCGACCGCCTGGCCGGTGGCGTCGCCGGCGTCGCCATCACCGGCCTGGTCTGGATCGCCGTCACCTCCGCCGTGTCGCTGCTCGGCGTCCCGCTGGTCACCACCTCCGTCGCGGGCTCCACCGTCATCCGCACCATCGACGACCTGACGCCGGACCCGGTCCGCGGCTTCCTCGCGCAGCTGCAGTCGACCGTCGTCGACGAGGGCACCTCCTGGGTCGTCGAGGCCCTCGACGCCCCGACCGAGGCGCCGGTCATCCCCAGCGTCGCGACCGACGACCCCGAGGTCGCGACCGCCACCGACTCGGTCGTGCGCGTCTCCGGCACCGCCTGGGCCTGCGACGTCGGGGTCACCGGCAGCGGCTTCGTCGTCTCGGACGACCGGGTGATCACCAACGCGCACGTGGTGGCCGGAGTCTCGGAGCCCGTGGTGGAGGCGCCGAACGAGCCGCCGCGCACCGGCCGCGTCGTCTACCTCGACGCCGCCGCCGACCTCGCGGTCATCGCCGTCGACGGGCTCTCCGCCGCACCGCTCGCCCTCGACGACGCGGTCGTGGCCGGCGACGACGGCGTGGTGGCGGGCTACCCGTTCGGCGGCCCGCTGACCCTCGGCGCGGCGCAGATCTCCTCCGACGCCACCGTCTCGCTGATGGTCGACGGCGCGCCGACCTCGCGCGAGGTGCTGACGCTCGCGGCCCTCGTGAACCAGGGCAACTCCGGCGGACCGCTCCTCTCCCTCGACGGCACCGTCTCGGGCGTGGTCTTCGGCAAGGCCGCCTCGGTCGCCAACGTGGGCTACGCGATCCCGCTCTCGGTGCTCGGCCCGGTGGCCGCCGAGGCGCCGGCGCTGACCGCGACCGTCGATTCCGGGCCCTGCCGCTCCGCCTGAGCACGAGCTTCCGCGCACGACATCAGCTGAGAAGGGGGTCCCTCCCCCCACAGCGGAGGCACCCTCTTCTCAACTCATGTTGTGCAGCGCACCCCGGTCACTCGGCCGGCAGCGGCCCGTCGGTGAGCACCAGTCGCAGCTCGTCCAGCTGCACCACGGTCGGATCGGTCGCCAGGTACGCCACGACCCGCGGGTCCAGCGGGAAGCGCGCCGACTCCTCGATCGCGATCGCGACGACGCCCTCCGAGGAAGGATCGGTCGTGAACCGATCGCCGATGTAGGGCACGTAGACCCCCGACGACATCCCCTGCACCAGCACCAGCCCGCCGTCGAGCCCGCGCTCGTGCAGCACGCCCGCCACCCGCGCGATCCCGGTCGCCCGCTCCTGAGCGATGCCGACCGAGGTCGCCGCCGCGATCACCAGCGAGGTCGCCAGCAGCACGACGCCGACCGGCCGCGCGATCCGCCACGGCAGAACGAGCCCGTCGCGCAGCGCCTCGGCGATCCCCACTCCGGCCAGCACGCAGAGCAGCCACGCCCACGCCACGTAGTAGTGCGGCAGCGCGACCGCGCTGATCAGGAGGTGGAAGACCAGCAGGAGCAGCGTCGCGCCCGCCAGGTAGAGCACCAGAAGCAGCCGCCGCGGCGCGAGCAGCGCCAGCAGCCCGCCGAGCACGAGCACGGCGAGCGCCGCCGGACCGACGCCCGACAGCATGAACCAGAGGTTCGCCCACCACGGCGGGAAGCGGTACGGGGCTCCCGCGACGTCGATCATGTGCCCGCTCGCGTTGTGCTCGCTCTGGAAGTCGAGCAGGTAGCGGATCGCCTCGACCGGGTGCACCGGCAGGTAGGCGAGCACGGCGGTCACCAGGAAGGCGAGCGCGAAGGCGGCGAAGCCCCGGAGCGCCCGGCGGCGGTCGCGGATCATCAGCAGCGGCAGGAGGAAGACCGGCGCGAGCACGAGCGTCGTCAGCTTCGAGGTGACGGACAGCGCGAAGAGGAGGCCGGCGAACCCGATCAACCAGCCGCCCCGCTCCCCCGCCGCCCCGCGCCGCGCCCAGGCCCAGGCGGCGGCCATCGCGGCGACCGCGAAGAGCACCATGAACGGCTCGAGGAGCGCGAGCCGGTCGATCCGGGTGCCGCCGGTCGCCGTCGTCCGCGGGAAGAGGAGGAACAGCCCGGCCGGGATCAGCGCCAGGACGGTGCCGAGCTCGCGCTTCAGCCAGAACCACAGGATCACGCCGGTGAGGAGGGTCACCGTGCCGGCCGCGATCCGCCCGGCGAGCAGTCCCTCGCCGAGCACGACCTGCGCGAGTCCGATCAGGTACTTCGCGGTCGGCGGGTGCTCGAGGTTGGGCGTCATGTCGCCGTGCAGGTAGCTCCAGCCGGCGGAGAGGTAGACGGGCTCGTCCGAGGAGATGTTCGCCGCGCCGAGGTTGCCGAAGCACTGGTAGAGCGCCCAGAGCAGGGTCGCGAGGACGGCCGCGGTCTTCGCCGTGCCGATCCCGCGCGCCGTGCTGACGGCTCGCGCTGCGCCCGTTCCCCGTTCCGTGCCGATCCCCCGCTCCACCCGGCCGATCCTAGGCGGTGCCCGGACGACGGGCGGGTCGGCCCGGAGGGCGCCCCCGAGGCGCGAGCGCCCGCCCCGGTAGGATCGTCGCGCATCCCCACCCTCTCTCCTGGAGCCTCCAGCACATGGCAGACAGCCGCACCGCAGACGCCCGCATCGCCGTTCCCGACACCACCGCGAACGCGGCGGCCACTCCCGAGAAGGAGCAGCCCTACGCGGCGCTCGGGCTGAAGCCCGACGAGTACGCGAGCATCCGCGAGATCCTCGGCCGGCGCCCCACGAGCGGCGAGCTGGCGATGTACTCGGTGATGTGGAGCGAGCACTGCTCCTACAAGTCGTCGAAGATGTACCTCCGCCAGTTCGGGCAGAAGGTCTCGCCCGCCATGAAGAAGAACCTCATGGTCGGCATGGGCGAGAACGCCGGCGTCGTCGACGTGGGCGAGGGCTGGGCCATCACCTTCAAGATCGAGAGCCACAACCACCCCAGCTACATCGAGCCGTTCCAGGGCGCTGCCACCGGCGTCGGCGGCATCGTCCGCGACATCATCTCGATGGGCGCCCGCCCCGTCGCCGTGATGGACGCGCTGCGCTTCGGCGACATCGACGACCCGGACACCGCGCGCGTCGTGCACGGCGTGGTCGCCGGCATCTCCTTCTACGCCAACTGCCTCGGCCTGCCGAACATCGGCGGCGAGACCTACTTCGACTCCGTCTACCAGGGCAACCCGCTCGTCAACGCGCTCGCGGTCGGCGTCCTCCGCCACGAGGACCTGCACCTCGCCAACGCCCGCGGCGTGGGCAACAAGGTCGTGCTGTTCGGCGCGCGCACCGGCGGCGACGGCATCGGCGGCGCGTCGATCCTCGCCTCCGACAGCTTCGCCGACGGCGGCCCGACCAAGCGCCCGGCCGTGCAGGTCGGCGACCCCTTCGCCGAGAAGGTGCTCATCGAGTGCTGCCTCGAGCTGTTCCGCGACGACCTGGTCGAGGGCATCCAGGACCTCGGCGCCGCCGGCATCTCCTGCGCCACCTCCGAGCTCGCCTCGAACGGCGACGGCGGCATGTTCATCGAGCTCGACTCGGTGCTGCTGCGCGACCCCTCGCTGACGGCCGAGGAGATCCTGATGTCGGAGTCGCAGGAGCGGATGATGGCGGTCGTCCGCCCCGAGAAGCTCGACGCGTTCCTCGAGGTCGTGCGCAAGTGGGACGTCGAGACCAGCGTGCTCGGCGAGGTCACCGACTCCGGCCGCCTCATCATCAACTGGCACGGCGAGGAGATAGTGAACGTCGACCCGCGCACCGTCGCCGTCGACGGCCCGGTCTACGAGCGCCCGATCGCCTACCCCGCCTGGCTCGACGCCCTGCAGGCCGACTCCTCCTCGCGACTGCCGCGCTCGACCGAGGGCGACGCCCTCCGCGCCGAGACCCTCGCGCTGCTCGGCTCGGCGAACCTCGCCGACAAGAGCTGGATCACCTCGCAGTACGACCGCTACGTGCTCGGCAACACCGCGCTGAGCTACCCCGACGACGGCGGCATGATCCGCGTCGACGAGGAGTCCGGACTGGGCTTCGCCGTCGCCACCGACGCCAACGGCCGCTGGTGCCAGCTCGACCCCGCGCAGGGCGCGCGTCTCGCGCTCGCCGAGGCGTTCCGCAACGTCGCCGTCACCGGAGCGACGCCCGTCGCCGTCTCGGACTGCCTGAACTTCGGCAGCCCCGAGAACCCCGAGGTGATGTGGCAGTTCCGCGAGGCGGTCGGCGCCCTCGCCGACGCGTGCCTCGAGCTCGAGATCCCCGTCACCGGCGGCAACGTCTCGTTCTACAACCAGACCGGCGACGTGCCGATCTTCCCGACGCCCGTCGTCGGCGTCCTCGGCGTGATCGACGACGTCGCGCGCCGTATCCCCTCCGGCTGGCAGGACGAGGGCGACAACGTCTACCTGCTCGGCGTCACCCGCGACGAGCTCGACGGCTCCGCGTGGGCCGGGACCGTGCACGACCACCTCGGCGGCCGTCCTCCGCAACTCGACCTCGCGGCCGAGAAGGCGCTGGCCGAGCTCATCGCGGCCGGCTCGACCGAGTCGCTGATCGCCTCCGCGCACGACCTCGCCGACGGCGGCCTCGTCGTCGCGCTGGCCGAGTCCGCGCTGCGGTTCGGCGTGGGCGTGCGGATCTGGCTGGACGAGCTGATGGAGCGCGACGGCGTCGATGCGACCGCCGCCCTCTTCTCGGAGTCGACCGGCCGCGTGCTCGTCTCGGTGCCGCGCGAGGACGACGTGAAGTTCCGCGGCCTGTGCGAGGGCCGGGGCTACCCGGTGCTCCGGATCGGCGTCACCGACGCCGAGTCGCCCGTCGTCGAGGTCCAGGGCCTCTTCACCGTGCCGCTCGAGGAGCTGCGCGCCGTGAACGGCGCCGTGCTGCCCTCCCGCTTCGCCTGAGGGGCGCTCTCCGGAGCCCGCCCCACTCTCCAAAAGTTGCGGTAGTCGCACCCGACTACCGCAACTTTCGAGGACTCGACGCGCGCGTTCACCCGCGCCCCACGGCCGGGCCCGCGCGCGTCCGCAGGGCCCGCACCACTCTCCAGAAGTTGCGGTAATCGCACGCCGCTACCGCAACTTCGGAGGAGTCGCCCGCACCGTCCTCCGGCCTAACCGTCTCCTCTGCGCGAGTCTCCAAAAGTTGCGGTAGTCGCGCTCGACTACCGCAACTTCCGAGGAGTGGCCCGCACCGCCCGCCGGCGCACCCGGCCGAGTCTCTAAAAGTTGCGGTAGTCGCGCTCGACTACCGCAACTTTCGAGGACTCGGTTCGCGCATTCGCCGGCGGCCCGCGGGGCCCCGCGGCAGGGCCCGCGCGCGTCCGCAGAGCCCGCACCAGTCTCCAGAAGTTGCGGTAGTCGCGCTCCACTACCACGACTTTGGAGGAGTCGCCCGTGTCGAGCTCGTCCGCATGAGTCTCCAGAAGTTGCGGTAGTCGCGCTCGACTACTGCAACTTTCGAGGAGTGGAGCGGGTGCACCGCCGTGGGCGCCCTCGAGTCCGCTGAGGTGGTCGGACTCAGTGGTCGAGTACGACAACTCTAGAGGAGTGGGCAAAGCCCGGGTTCCGGGATTACGGAATGTTTGCAATAGTGGAGGCATGACCTCCGAACGTGATCTCGCCGTCGAGCTCGACGAGCTGCGGGAGCGGCTCGAGCGGCTCGAGGGGGCCGCGCTCGTCGCGACGCCCGGCAGTATCGCGGCCGACCCGGCGCACGACGATCCGTTCTGGGCGCTCAGCGCGCTCAAGGAGCGGCTGCCCGCGCCCGGCGGGGTCGTCTTCGCGGGTGCCGTCGCCACTCCGGCCGGACCGGTCGAGTGGCAGTACGGCCTCAGCACCGACGCGTTCTTCGAGCGCGACTGGGGCTCGAGCCCGGGCCCGGCGGCGCTGGCCGCACTGGGCAGCCCGGTGCGCCTGCGCTTCCTCCAGGCCGTGGCGGGCGGAGTCGAGACGGTGGCGCAGCTCGCCGAGAGCGAGGGCGCCGGCACGACCGGCCAGATCTACCACCACGTCAACCAGCTGGTCGCGGCGGGCTGGCTCGAGGCGCGCGGGCGCGGCCGATACGGCATCCCGCCCGCGCGCCTCGTTCCCCTGCTGACGATCCTGCTCGCCGCCGGAGGTCCCCGATGAGAACCCGCACCCGCCTGATCGCCGCCGCCGCGGCCGTCGCCGTGCTCGCAAGCGGCGTGCTGCTGCGCCCGCATGCGCCCCGCCTCTCGGCCGAGCGCACCGGCGACGCCGCGATCGCGCAGTGGCTGTCCGAGCGAGCCGACGGCACCCGCGACCGGCTGGTCGCCGCGGTGGTCACCCCGGACGGCGTCCGCTTCGCCGGTCTCGGCGCCGACGCGAGCTCCGAGGTCGAGATCGGCTCGGTGACCAAGACGATGACCGCACTGCTCCTCGCGCAGAGCGCCGACGCGGGGACGGTCGCCCTCGACGACCGGGCCGGCGACCACGCCGAGCTGGGCGGCTTCGACGGCACGCTGGAGGAGCTGGCGAGTCACCGCTCCGGGCTCCCGCGACTCTCCTCGGCCCCGCTCGATCTGGCGGCGACGCTCGTCGCGCAGCTGCGCGGCGTCGATCCGTACGCCACGTTCTCGCCTGAGGACGTCCTGCGCCAGGCGGCGAGCGCCGGTGGCGGCGGGGCGGAGGAGGTCGCGTACTCCAACCTCGGCGTCGCCGTGCTGGGGCAGACCGTCGCCCGCGCGGAGGGAGCCGACTACGCCGACCTGGTCCGCGAGCGGATCTTCGCGCCGCTCGGGATGACCGGCAGCTCGGTCCCCGTCTCGGCGGACGCCCTCGCGCCGGACGCGCCCACGGGCCACTCCGAGAGCGGCCGTGCGGTCGGTCCGTGGACGCTCGAGGGCTACGCGCCGGCGGGAGGCGTCCGCTCGACCGCCGAGGACATGGCGCGGTACGCGAGCGCCCTGCTCATCGACGACCCGGCGCTCGGCGTCCCGGCCGCGACCGTCCTCGGTCCCCGCTTCGACGCCGGCGACGGCGACCACATCGGTCTCGCCTGGTTCACCTCCCCGGCGGCCGACGGCGGAGAGACGACCTGGCACAACGGCGGCACCGCCGGCTACGCGACCAAGCTCGCGATGGATCGGGAGCGCGGCGTCGCCGTCTTCGTCAACTCGAGCACTGCGACCTCGGTCGACCGGCTCGGCCTCGACCTGCTCGCCCACGTCTTGGAGGAGGAGGCATGATCCTCGCGACGCTGATCGCCCTCGCCGTGACGGTCTTCACCGTCGGCCGCTTCGCGCTCGGGAGCATCCCCTGGCGCCGGACCGCGAAGCACCTGGACAGCGACCGCCTGCGCGTGCTCACCCGCGGCGTCGAATCGGCGCTCGTGCTGCTGCTGGCGCGGGTGCTCGCCGATTGGACGCTCGTCACCCTCGTGCCGTGGTTCGCCCTCGTGGCGCTGGCGGCGGCCGGGACGTTCGGAGCCGTGGTGCGCTGGCCCGCCCTCCCCTGGCTCGAGGACCCGGCGAAGCGCCGCGCCCGGACCACCGGCTTCGCTGCGACCGTGGCGCTCTCGGCCCTCTTCGTCGGCGTGATCGGGCTCTGACCACGCAGGATCCACTGGGAAGAGACGCCCGCCTGCATGCTGGTCGAGTAGCCCCGCAGGGGCGTATCGAGACCCGCCGTCCTCAGCAGGGCGGGTCAGCAGCCTCAGGTTCTGACGGTGGGGGATCTCGATACGCCCGCTCCGCGGGCTACTCGATCAGCACGAGGCTCCCCTGCTGGTCGAGTAGCCCCGCAGGGGCGTATCGAGACCCACCACCCTCAACAGGGCGGGACTGCAGACCCGACTCCCGGTGACGCGGGATCTCGATACGCCCTCTGCGAGGGCTACTCGATCAGCATGGGCCGGCGGGCGCGTTGATCGGCATGCACGGCGGCTGCTCGATCGGTGGGGAGCGCCGCGCTCAGCCGGCCTGCACCGGCAGCGGCTCCGGCTCGGCGTTGTCGAGGACGCGGCCGTTCTGGTCGCCGACGGTCAGCACCGTCGACGGGCTGAGGTTGAGGGTGTCGCCGCCGTAGAGGCTGCTCAGGGTGACGCCGTCGCGGCGCACGGAGTTGAGCGCGTCGAGGTAGTCGGGACTCACGCAGAAGCGGTCGGCGATCAGCGCCGGGTTGTCGCCGGCGGCGACCACGTACGCGGCGGGCGTCCCATCGGTCGCGGTGCGCGCCGTCCCCGCCGCTCCCTCGCGGGTCCCGCCGTCGCGCACGACCTCGAGGTCGACGTCGCCGATCGAGCCGGCGGTGCCGAGGGGGGAGATCACGCACTCCTCGGTCGCGCCGACGGGCACCGGGGCGAGCGTGACACTCGGCACCGGGCGCGGACCGGCCGACACCGCCTCGGCGCTGGGGGCGCTCGCGGCCGTCGCGGAGCTCGCCGCTCCGGAGTCCGCGGTCGGCGCCGCGTCGGGAACGTCCGCCGCCGACGTGCAGCCGGCGAGCAGGAGGGTGCTCGCGAGCACGATCACGATGCGCTGAGTCGTCTTCGATGCCACTCCCAGACTCTAACCCGCACGGCGATTAACCTCCTCCCCCGCTGAATCCCATCGCCGACGCCTGTTGGACAGCGCGCCCGCGGAGGCGTCAACTGGAGACATGCAGTACACGAATCTCGGCCGCACCGGTCTGTCCGTCTCCCGCGCCGTCCTGGGCACCATGAACTTCGGCCCGGAGACGAGCGAGCCCGACTCGTTCGCGATCATGGACCGCGCCCACGAGCTCGGCGTCAACTTCTTCGACACCGCGAACGTCTACGGCGGCGAGGGCGGACGCGGCGCGACGGAGGAGATCGTCGGCCGCTGGTTCGCCCGGGGCGGCGAGCGCCGCGAACGCACGGTCCTCGCGACCAAGCTCTACGGCGACATGGAGCAGCACGCCGCGCCCGGCGCCGAGCGCGGCCGCGACTCCTGGCCCAACGGCGGGCGCCTCTCCGCCCTGAACATCCGCCGCGCGCTCGACGACAGCCTGCGCCGCCTGCAGACCGACCACATCGACCTGTACCAGTTCCACCACGTCGACCGGACGACGCCCTGGGACGAGATCTGGCAGGCGATGGAGGTCGCCGTGCAGCAGGGCAAGGTCCTCTACGTCGGCTCGAGCAACTTCGCCGGCTGGCACATCGCCCAGGCACAGGAGGCGGCGCGCGACCGCCGCTTCACCGGCCTCTCCTCCGAGCAGTCCATCTACAACCTGCTCGTGCGCGACATCGAGCGCGAGGTCCTGCCCGCCGCGCAGCACTACGGGCTCGGCGTCATCCCCTGGTCGCCGCTGCAGGGCGGACTGCTCGGCGGCGTGATCGAGAAGACGGAGTCGGGCAGCCGTCGCGCCTCCGCCCGCTCGCTCGAGGCGATCGAGAAGAACCGCCCTGCGCTGGAGCAGTACGAGGCCTTCGCCCGCGAGCGCGGCATCGCGCCGGGTGAGCTCGCGCTCGCCTGGCTGCTGCACCAGCCGGGCGTCACCGGTCCGATCACCGGCCCGCGCACCATGGAGCAGCTCGAGAGCGCCGTCGCGGCCGTCGACATCGCGCTCGAGCCGGCCGACCTGGCCCGCCTCGACGAGATCTTCCCCGGCCACCGCACGGCGCCGGAGGACTACGCCTGGTGAGCGGCCTGCCCCGCTGATCGAGCGGGGCGCTCCCCCGTTCATGCTGATCGAGCAGCTCGCGCAGCGGGCGCATCCCATGCTGATCGAATAGCCCGCGCAGCAGGCGCATTTCATGCTGATCGAGTAGCCCGCGCGCCGTGTGCATTTCATGCTGATCGAGTAGCCCGCGCAGCGGGCGTCTCGAGATCCACCACCGCCGGAAGACGAGTCCGCAGACCCGTCCTGCTGGTGACGGTGGGTCTCGATACGCCCCTGCGGGGCTACTCGACCAGCATGACGATCTCCCCTCCCATGACACCCCCTACTCGGAAAGAGAACCCATGAAGCAGCGCAGCATCGGCGACATCAGCGTCGGCAGCATCGGACTCGGCGGCATGCCGATGTCGATCGAGGGCCGCCCCGACCGCGAGCGGTCGATCGCCACCATCCACGCCGCCCTCGACGCCGGCGTCACCCTCATCGACACGGCGGACGCCTACCACCAGGGCGGCGACGCCGACCTCGGCCACAACGAGCTGCTCATCGCCGAGGCGCTCCGCGGCTACGGCGGCGACACCTCCGGGGTGCTCGTCGCCACCAAGGGCGGGCACCTCCGCCCCGAGCCGGGCGTCTGGACGCAGGACGGCCGCCCCGAGTACCTGAAGGAGGCGGCCCGCGCCTCCGCGCAGCGCCTCGGCGTCGACGCGATCGGCCTCTACCAGTACCACCGCCCCGACCCCGAGGTGCCCTACGCCGACTCGATCGGCGCGCTCGCCGAGCTGCTCGACGAGGGAGTGATCCTCCGCGCCGGCATCTCGAACGCCGACCCGGACCAGATCCGCGAGGCGCACGGGATCCTCGGCGACCGCCTGGTCTCGGTGCAGAACCAGTTCTCGCCGAAGTTCCGCTCCAGCGAGCCGGAGCTCGAGCTCTGCGCCGAGCTGGGCCTCGCCTTCCTGCCATGGAGCCCGCTGGGCGGCATCACCTCGGCCGCCGAGCTGGGCACGTCGTTCGCGGCGTTCGCCACCGTCGCCGAGGCGCACGACGTGTCGCCGCAGGTCGTCTGCCTGGCCTGGGAGCTGGCGAAGTCGCCGACCGTCATCCCGATCCCCGGCTCCTCGCGCCCCGAGAGCATCCGCGACTCGGCGACGGCGGCCGACCTCGAGCTGACCCCGGAGGAGCTCGCCTCGCTCGACTGAGCGATCGCCTCATGCTGGTCGAGTAGCGCGCAGCGCGTATCGAGACCCACGCTCCGCACGACGGTGGATCTCGATACGCCCTCTCCGAGGGCTACTCGATCAACATGCAGGACCCGCTCCGCGAGTTTCCTCGATCAGCAGGCGGCCCATGCTGGTCGAGTAGCGCGCAGCGCGTACCGAGACCCACCCACCGGACGACGGCGGATCTCGGTACGCCCTCTCCGAGGGCTACTCGATCAGCATGAAAGGGCCGGCTCCGCGGGCTGATCGATCAGCACGAACGGGCCCCGCGCGGGCCGTCGATCAGCGGGCGGAGGCGCCCGGCAGCGCCGCGACGAAGGCGCGCGCCGCGGCCGTCGGCCGCTCCGGGAGGGCGACCATGGTGCGCCAGACCAGCAGCGGGTCCTCCAGCGGCACCGCGCGCAGGCCGCCCGGCCGCTTCTCGGCGAAGTGGGCCGGCACGACGGCCACGCCCATGCCGTACTCGACGAGGTCGAGCAGGGTGTGCACGTCGTTCACCTCGAGCTCCACCTCGAACGCCAGGCCGTGCGCGGCGAACGCCTGGGCCGCGAGGTGGCTCGCGCCCCAGTGCTCCTGCAGGCCGACGATCGTCTGCCCCTCCAGGTCCGGGATCCGGCACACCGGCCGGTCGGCGAGCGGATGCTCCGGATGCGCGAGCACCGCGAAGCCCTCGCTCGCGAGCGGCCGCGTGACCACTCCGGCCGGCACCGCGCCGATGTCGGCGACCAGCGCGAGATCGAGCCGCCCACTGCCCACCGCGTCGAGCAGCGTGCCCGAGCCGTCGTGGGTCAGCCGCAGCCCGACGCCCGGGTGCTGCTCGCGGAAGGTCGCGAGCTCGCGCGGCAGATGCACGCCGCCGAGGCACTCCTCGGTGCCGACCGCGAGGCTGCCCCGCAGCACGCCCTGCACCGCCAGCACCGCGTCGCGGGCGGCGAGCGCGCTGGCGACCGACTGCTCCGACTCCGCCAGCATCGCCCGGCCGGCCGGCGTCAGCTCGACCCGGCGGGTGCTCCGCGTGAACAGCGGGCTGCCCAGCTCGCTCTCGAGCGCGCGGATCGACGCGGAGAGGCCCGACTGCGAGATCTGCAGGGCGCTCGCCGCGCGGGTGAAGTGCTGCTCCTTCGCGACGGCGAGGAAGTGTTCGAGCTGGCGCAGTTCCATGGGTCCATCCTCGTCGCGCACGGGCACCACCGGGACCGGTTGCGCCGCAGCGGATCAGCACCGGGCCGATCAGCGCACCCGGATCAGCGCACCCGGCTCAGCGCACCCGGCTCAGCGGCTCGACGCTCAGCGCTCGGTCGAGATCGCCAGTACCACGTCGGTGAGCGTCGCCCGGAGCCGCTCGAGCGCGGCCTCCTCCGAGTCGCCCTCGAGGATCGACGTCTTCACCGCGTCGTCGTAGCTCGCGATCAGCAGGCGGACGGCCGTGGTCGGCGCCAGCGAGAAGTCGCGCTGCACCTGCTGCAGCGCCCCCCGCACGATGTCCACCAGCGTCGCGTCGAAGCCGGACCGGAAGGCGCTGTACTGCGGCGCGATCGCCGCATCGCGCAGCGCCAGCAGCTCGAACTCGGACTGCACGACGCACCAGCGCCGGCTGTCGGTGAACGGCCCCTGCAGGAAGTCGAGGATGACGACCGCGAGCGTCTCGGGCGTCAGCGGCTCGTCGGACTCCGCGATCTTCGGGATCGTCCGCCCCATCTGCTCGACCAGACCGTCCAGGCGGGCGCCGTTCTCCCGCTGCATCAGCGCGAAGAACAGCTCCTCCTTCGAGGAGAAGTTGGAGTAGAAGGCCCCGCGGCTGAAGCCGGCGCGCTCGCAGATCTGCTCCACCGAGGCCGAGTGCACCCCCGTCTCGGCGAAGACGTCATACGCGGCGTCGAGGAGCCGCTCGCGGGTCCGGCCCCGGCGGGAGGTCTCGACGGAGTCGGTCATCCTGAGTCCTTCCCGGGCGGGCGTCGGCGGTGTTGAGATACATCACTGTATCGGATACATTCGCGTATCGGATACGTTCGTGTATCGAGGACGTCCGCGCCGTGAGCGCGTTCGCGCCGCCCGCACGACAGCGCTTCCGAGCACAGAGTCGTGTCCCTTTCCGCTCCCCGTCGTCAGGAGACACGCGTGTCGTCGATGCTCTACCGACTCGGCCGCTGGGTGTTCCGCGCCCACCGGCTGGTCGCCGTCCTCTGGCTCGCCGTCGTCGTCCTCGCGGGCGGTGGCGCGCTGCTGCTCAACCAGGGCACGGACAACACCTTCTCCATCCCCGGCACCCAGTCGCAGACCGCGCTGGACCAGCTCGAGCGCACCTTCCCCCAGGTCAGCGGCACGTCGGCGCGCTACGTCGTCGTCGCGCCCGACGGCGGCAGCGTCGAGGACGCGGACATCAGCGGCCCGGTCGGCGAGGCGGTCACCGCGCTCGAGGGGATCGACGGCGTCGCCGCGGTCACCGACCCCTACTCCGACACCGTCGAGGGCACGATCTCCGAGGCCGGCAACGCGCTGGTCATCACCACGCAGATGGACGGCTCCGCCACCACGACCTCCGAGGCGTCGCGGGACGCGCTCCAGGCCGAGGCCACCACCCTCCAGGACGCGCTCCCCGCGGGCGCCGTGGTCTCGCTCGGCGGCGACCTCTTCTCCCAGAGCCTGCCCGGCGTCACCGTCACCGAGGGGATCGGCCTCCTCGTGGCGCTGGTCGTCCTGGTGCTCACCTTCGGCTCGTTCCTCGCCGCCGGCATGCCGCTGGTGACCGCGCTGCTCGGCGTCGCGCTCTCGATGTCCGCGATCTTCATCGCGACCCGCTTCGCCTCGATCTCCTCCACCACGCCGCTGCTGGCGCTGATGCTCGGCCTCGCCGTCGGCATCGACTACGCGCTCTTCATCATCAGCCGGCACCAGGACCAGCTGAAGCAGGGCATGGCGCCGGAGGAGTCGGCCGCCCGCGCGACCGCGACCGCCGGCTCCGCGGTCGTCTTCGCCGGCCTGACCGTCATCATCGCGCTGGCCGGCCTGTCGGTCGCGGGCATCCCGTTCCTCACCACGATGGGCATCGCGGCGGCGGGCGGAGTCGCGATCGCCGTGGTCATCGCGCTCACGCTCACCCCCGCGCTGCTCGGCTTCGCCGGCGAGCGCCTGCGGCCGAAGGAACGGAAGGCCAAGAAGGCCGCGGCGAAGCAGGCCGCCGCGAACTCCGGCGCCGAGAAGGCCGCAGCCGTCGGCGCCCACGCCGACCCCGACGCCGCCGAGGACGCCTCCGCCCCCTCCCCCGGCTCGCACGTGCACGCCGAGGTCCCGCGCGGCTTCTTCCGCGGCTGGGTCCGCGTCGTCACCCGCTTCCCGATCCTCACGATCATCGCCGTCGTCGGGGTGCTCGGCATGGCGTCGATCCCGGCGCTCAGCCTCCGCCTCGCGCTGCCCGACGCCGGCTACCAGGCCGAGGGCACCCCCGCGCGCGACACCTACGACCTCCTCGCCGAGAACTTCGGCCCCGGCTACAACGGCCCGCTCATCGTCACCGGCACGATCATCGGCTCGACCGACCCGCTCGGCCTGATGGCCGACCTCAAGACCGAGATCGAGGGCCTGGACGGCGTCGCCTCCGTGCCGCTCGCCACCCCGAACGAGACCGCCGACACCGGGATCATCCAGGTGATCCCCGAGGGCGGGCCGGACTCCGAGGCCACCAAGGCGCTCGTCGCCGAGATCCGCGACAAGCACGACTACTTCGAGGAGACCTACGGGGTCGACCTCGCGGTCACCGGCCAGACCGCGGTCGGCATCGACATCTCCGACACCCTGGCGAACGCGCTGCTGCCGTTCGGCCTGCTGGTCGTCGGGCTCTCGCTGGTGCTGCTGACGATGGTCTTCCGCTCGCTCTGGGTGCCGCTCAAGGCGACGCTCGGCTACCTGCTCTCGGTCGGCGCGTCCTTCGGCGCCGTCGCCGCGGTCTTCGAGTGGGGCTGGTTCGCCGACGCCCTGCACGTGGACAAGACCGGCCCGATCATCAGCTTCATGCCGATCATCCTGATGGGCGTGCTCTTCGGGCTGGCGATGGACTACGAGGTGTTCCTCGTCTCGCGGATGCGCGAGGACTACGTGCACGGCCGGCCGGCCCGCGCGGCGGTCGAGTCGGGCTTCGTCGGCTCGGCGAAGGTCGTCACCGCGGCCGCGATCATCATGTTCTCCGTCTTCGCGGCGTTCGTGCCGGAGGGCGACACCAACATCAAGCCGATCGCGCTCGGTCTGGCGGTGGGCGTGTTCGTCGACGCCTTCATCGTCCGGATGACGCTCGTGCCCGCGGTGCTGCACCTCCTCGGCGACCGCGCCTGGCACATGCCGCGCTGGCTCGACCGGGTGCTCCCCTCCTTCGACGTGGAGGGCGAGGGCCTGACCAAGGAGCTCGCGCTCGCCGACTGGCCCGAGCCCGGCGCCACCGACGCGGTCGCGGCCGAGGGGCTGTGCCTCGACGGTCCCGACGGCCCGGTCTACCGCGACGTCGACGTGCGGGTGCCCGCGGGCGGCGCGCTGGTCGTCCACGGCCCGCACCGCTCGGGCCGCACCGCGCTGCTGCTGACGATCGCGGGGCGCCTCACCCCCGACGCCGGCCGGCTCAAGGTCGACGGTCTCGTCGTGCCGATCCGCTCCTCCGCGGTCCGCGGTCGCGTCGGCCTCGTCCGGCTCGCCGGCGCGAGCGATCCGGTGGCCGAGGTGCGCGCGGCGCTCGAGACGGCCCCGCCGCTGCTCGTGCTCGACGACCTCGACACCGTCACCGACCCGCAGCTCCGCGACGGGATCCGCGCCGAGCTCGACCGGGCCCGCGCGAAGGCCGCGCAGAAGCAGCACGCCTTCACGGTGATCGCCTCCTCCGTCGACGCGGACGCGCTCGACGACCTCCTCCCCTCCGATCGCGGCCAGCTCGCGGTCTCCCCCGCGGCCGAGCGCCGCGCTATCGCGAAGGTCGGCTGACAGATGGCTCTCTTCTCCCTCGAACGCCCCCGCGGCGTCAAGAAGGTGTCCTGGGTGACCCTCCTCGGCATCGTCCTGGTCCCCCTCGTCATCGGCGGCCTGCTCGTCTGGGCGCTCTGGAACCCGACCGAGCGCCTGGACACCATCACGGCGGCGGTCGTGAACGAGGACACCCCGGTCGAGATCAACGGGCAGACCGTGCCGCTCGGGCGCCAGCTCGCGGCCGGGCTCGTGACCGGAGGCGAGACCAGCGACTCGGCGACTCCCGCGCCGTCCTCGTCCGCCACGCCGTCCGCGTCCGCCGCGCCGTCCGCGTCGGCCACGCCGTCCGCGTCCGCCACGCCCTCCGCCTCGGCCTCTCCCGCGGCGAACGTCTCGGGCTCCGACTCGACCGGCAACTTCACCTGGGTCCTCACCGACAAGGACGACGCCGCGAAGGGCCTCGCCGACGGCAGCTACGCGACCGTCGTCACGATCCCGTCCTCGTTCTCCGCCGCCGCGACCTCCTACTCCGGAGACGCCGCCGCCGCGACCAAGGCCACGATCGACATCGCGACGAGCGAGAAGGCGAAGCTCGTCGACGACGCCATCTCGGCGACCGTCACGAGCACGGCGACCGCGCTGCTGAACACCCAGCTCACCACCGCGTACCTCGAGAACGTCTACGTCGGCTTCAACACCCTGAACGAGCAGATCGGCCAGGCCGCCGAGGGCGCGGGCACCCTCGCGGACGGAGCCGACGAGCTCGGCACCGGCGCCTCGACCCTCGCGGACGGCACCAGCACGCTCGCGGACGGCATCGACGACCTCGCGACCGGCGCCTCCGGACTCTCCGACGGAGTGGCGCAGCTCGGCACCGGCGCGTCGTCGCTGGCGGACGGCGTCGCCCAGGTGGGCACCGGTGCGTCGGACCTGTCGGGCGGCGTCTCGCAGCTCGCGACCGGCGCGCAGCAGTCGGCCGACGGAGCGACGCAGCTCGCCACCGGCGCGGGCTCGCTCGCGGACGGGCTCGACGGTCTCGCCGCCGGAGTGTCGACGCTCGGCGGCACCGCAGCGACCGCCTCCGGTCTCGCCGCGCAGTCGGCGACCACCACGGGCACCTCGCTCGGGACCATCGCCGCCCTCGCCCAGTCCTGCGCCGCGACGGACCCCGTCTGCGCGGCCATCCTCGCGGAAGCCGGCAGCCAGCTCGACACCACGAACCAGGCCGGCGCGCTCTACCAGGCCGGTGCGACCGCGCAGTACGCCGCAGGCATCTCCGCCGGCATCAACGACGGGGCGAACGGGCAGCCGTCCCTCGTCGCGGGGACCGCGCAGTCGGCCGCCGGTGCGCGCGGGCTCGCCGACGGCGCCGGCTCGCTCGCGGGCGGCCTCAGCCAGCTCTCGACCGGAGCCGCCACCGCAGCCGGTGGAGCGTCCCAGCTCGCCACCGGAGCGACCTCCGCCGCCGACGGCGCCAGCCAGCTCGCGACCGGAGCGACCTCGGCCGCCGACGGCGCTGTGCAGCTCTCGACGGGTGCCTCCTCCGCGGCCGACGGCGCCCGGCAGCTCGCCGACGGCGCGGGCGGCGTCTCGGACGGGGCCCTCCAGCTCGCCGACGGCACCCGCTCGCTCGCCACCGGGCTCGACGCGGCCGTGGCCCAGCTGCCGACCTACAGCGAGTCGGAGTCGAAGAACCTCGCCGACGTCGTCGCCGACCCGGTCGAGAACTCGAGCAGTACCACCGATCTCTTCGGAGCGTCGAGCGTGCCGTTCTTCGCGACGATCGCGCTCTGGCTCGGCGCCCTCGCGACCTTCCTCGTGCTCGCCGCGTTCTCGCACCGCGCACTCTCGTCGACCCGCTCCTCCGCGGCGCTGGCGCTGTCGTCGTACGTGCCGGCCCTCGTGATCGGACTCGTGCAGGGCCTCGCCGTCGCGATCGTGATGAGCGCGGTCGCGAGCCTGGACCTGGTGACCTGGTTCGGCTTCGCCGCGCTGGCGATGCTCGCGGGAGCGTCCTTCGCCGCCGTGAACCAGGGCCTGGTCGCCCTGCTCGGCGGGCTCGGCCGCTTCGTCTCGATGGTCGCCGCGGTGATCGGCCTCGGCGCCGGCATCATCTCGACCGTCCCGGGCGTCTTCGACGACGCCCTCGGCTTCCTGCCGCTCTCCGCCGCGCAGAACGCGCTCGCGGGCGTCATCGAGGGCACCGGAGGCGTCGCGGCCGCGGTCGTCGGCCTGCTGATCTGGCTGCTCTTCGGCCTCCTGCTGACGGTCGCCGCCATCGCCCGCCGCCGCGTCACCTCGGTCCGAGCCCTGACCCGCCCCGTCGAGGCGTAGCCCCTCCCCTCCGCGAGATGCCACTTGTGCACGCGACACGCCGTGTCGAGCGTGCACAAGTGGCATCTCGCGGAAGGGGGTCAGGACGTCCAGGCGGTCAGCTGCCGCCCCGCGAGGCGAGGGCAGGATCTCGATACGCGCGCTGCGCGCGCTCCTCGATCAGCATGAAGGAGGCTCGCTCGGTGAGCGGCCGCCCACCCCGTCGGGCGGTCGCCCTCCCATGCTGGTCGAGTAGCCGCCGCAGGCGGCCCCATGCTGGTCGAGTAGCCGCCGCAGGCGGCCCCATGCTGGTCGAGTAGCCCCGCAGGGGCGTATCGAGACCCGCCGTCCTCAGCAGGCCCGGTCTGCAGACTTCACTTCTGACGCTCGTGGATCTCGATACGCCCGCTGCGCGGGCTACTCGATCAGCATGAAGGCGCAGGCGCCCCCATGCCGACCGAACAACCGCCGCAGGCGCCCGCCATGCTGGTCGAGTAGCCGCCGCAGGCGGCGTATCGAGACCCCACCCGCCGCGAGCCTCAGTCCGCCGCGCCGCTCGCGATCTGCTCGTGGTGGTGGATGACCTCGGCGACGATGAAGCCGAGGAACTTCTCCGCGAAGGCCGGGTCGAGGTGCGCGTCCTCCGCCAGTGCCCGCAGCCGCGAGATCTGGCGCGACTCGCGCTCGAGGTCGGCGGGCGGCAGGCCGTGCGCCGCCTTCAGACGCCCGACCTTCTGGGTGAACTTGAAGCGCTCGGCGAGCAGGTGGATCAGCGCCGCATCGATGTTGTCGATGCTCTGACGGATCTGCTCGAGCTCGGCCAGCGCCTCGGCGTCCGACCCCTCGCGCGACGGTTCCTCGATCATGCCTCCGACCCTAACGGACCGGCACCGGACGACCCGCGGCGGCACGACGAAGGCCCCCACCCGTCACCGGGGAGGGGCCTTCGAGAAGAGGGAGCGTCAGTCGACGATGTTGAGGACGACGTCCACGTTGCCGCGGGTCGCGTTCGAGTACGGGCACATCGTGTGCGCCTTCTCGGCGACGGCGTGCGCGTCCTCCGAGCTCGCCTTGGGGACGTGGATGTCCAGCTCGACCGCGAGGCCGAAGCCGCCGTCGTCGTTCTTGCCGATCGAGACGCTCGCCGACACCTGCGCATCGGTGGTGTCGATCGAGAGCGCCTTGCCGGAGCCGTGCAGTGCGCTCAGGAAGCAGGCCGCGAAGCCGGCGGCGAAGAGCTGCTCCGGGTTCGTGCCCTCGCCGGAGCCGCCGAGCTCCTGGGGCGGGCGGGTGTCGAGATCGAGTCGGTCGTCCTCGGTGCGGACGTGGCCGTCGCGTCCTCCACCGGAGGCGTGGGCGATGGCGGTGTAGAGAGCATCCATCCCTCCATCACACCACTGCGCGGCCGGGAGCGGGGTGAGCGTCGGATGCACGTCCTCCCGACATCACCGCCGCCGCCGGCGGGTGCGCCCCGGGAATCGCCTCCGAACCGCCCGGTCCGGCCGTCAACCCCCTCGCGACTCCGCGCCGACAGGTGTGGCCTGAAGTCACGCATCCGGCGAGCGCCGGAGAACCACCGGCCTCAGCGCCGGCAGAAGGAGGAAGCATGCGCGCACTCACGTGGCAGGGCGTCGAGAAGGTCTCGGTCGAGACGGTTCCCGATCCCCGCATCCAGCAGCCGACGGACGCCATCGTCCGGATCACCTCGACGGCCATCTGCGGCTCCGACCTGCACCTGTACCGTCTGCTCGGCCCGTACCTCGACAAGGGCGACATCCTCGGCCACGAGCCGATGGGCATCGTCGAGGAGGTCGGCGCGGGCATCACGAAGCTCAAGGTCGGCGACCGCGTCGTCGTCCCGTTCAACATCTCCTGCGGCGAGTGCTTCATGTGCCGCCGCGGCCTGCAGTCGCAGTGCGAGACCACCCAGGTGACGGAGTACGGCTCCGGTGCCTCGCTCTTCGGCTACACGAAGATGTACGGCCAGGTGCCCGGCGGCCAGGCGGAGTTCCTCCGCGTGCCGCTCGCCGACTACAACACCGTCGTCGTCGGCACCGACCTGCCGGACGAGAACTACCTCTTCCTCAGCGACATCGTGCCGACGGCCTGGCAGGGCGTCGAGTACGCGAACGTGCCGGACGGCGGCTCGCTCGTCGTCTTCGGCCTCGGCCCGGTCGGCCAGTTCGCCGCTCGCATCGGCGCGCACAAGGGCTACCGCGTGCTCGCGGTCGACCCGGTCGCCGAGCGCCGCGCGATGGCCGCTCGCCACGGGATCGAGGTCTTCGACTTCACCGACGACATCAACGACCAGCTGCGCGACCTCACCGACGGCCGTGGCCCCGACTCCGTCGTCGACGCGGTCGGCATGGAGGCGCACGGCTCGCCGATGGGCTCGTTCGCCCAGACGGTCGCCGGGCTGCTGCCCGACCCGATCGCTCGGAAGGCGATGGACACGGTCGGAGTCGACCGGCTCGCCGCGGTCGTCTCCTCGCTCGACCTGGTGCGCCGCGGCGGCACCGTCTCGCTGAGCGGCGTCTACGGCGGCGAGGCCGACCCGCTGCCGCTGAAGTCGATGTTCGACAAGCAGATCACCCTGACGATGGGCCAGTGCAATGTGAAGCGCTGGATCGACGAGCTGCTGCCGCTGGTCGAAAACTCGAGCGACCCGCTCGGCGTCAACGACCTCGTCACCCACCGCGCCCCGCTCGAGGACGCCCCCGGCCTCTACGAGACGTTCCAGAAGAAGGAGGACGGCTGCATCAAGGTCGTCCTGCAGCCGTAGCGGGCGACGCCTCATGCTGATCGAGTAGCCGCGGCACGCGGCGTATCGAGATCCACCGTCTGCAGGCGTGGGGTCTCGATACGCGCCTGGCGGCGCTACTCGACCAGCATGGAGCGCACGTGCCGATGCGCCGGCTTGGGGCGCACGTGCCGATGCGCCGACATGGAGCGCATGTGCCGTGCTGCACGCATGGGGCGCACGTGCCGGTGCGCGCGTGGTGCCGACCCATGCTGATCGAGTAGCCGCGGCACGCGGCGTATCGAGATCCACCGTCTGCAGGGGTGGCTCTCGATACGCGCCTGGCGGCGCTACTCGACCAGCATGGGCGCGGCGTCCCGAGATCCATCCACCCGGACACGACGAAGGCGGCGTCCCCGAGGGGGCGCCGCCTGAGTCGTGATGCGGGAAGACCTACTTGAAGACGTCCTTGATGTCCTCGCCGGTCTTCTTCGCGGAGGCCGAGGCCTGGTCCTTCTGGCCCTCGGCCTTCAGGCTGTCGTCGTTCTTGTGGTCGCCCAGGGCTTCCTTCGCCTTGCCGGCGATGTCCTGAGCGGCGTTCTTGATCTTGTCATCGAGCCCCATAGCGGTGCCTCCTTCGTGATCGTCGTGCGCTGAACTGTCACCCGAAGGTAGGAGTGCTTTCTGCTCGTCGGCTGGGAGCGGGAAGGGGCTTGCCCGGGCGATCGCCGAGATGCCACGATCATCGGTTGCCCGCGCCCGACCGGCTCACATGACGGGCGTCGCGGTGTCCGACGGGGCGGTCTGCGTCGGCTCCATCGTGGGCGTGCGGGTCGAGCCGTCGTCGGCGCTGGTCGGCACGGCGCTCCCCGACTGGTTCGGGGTCTGCGCGTCGCCCGTGCAGCCGGCGAGCAGGCCGATGGTCAGGGCGGAGGCGCCGAGCGCGCCGAGGACGCGCACGGTGCGGGACGGACGGATGCTGAGCATGGGGTGCCTTTCCGGAAGCGGAGACGGGGCGGTCGCGCCCCCATCCCCTTCGACGCTAGGCAGGGCTCCTCGCCGGCGAGAAGGGCTTGACGCGCCGGTCCACCGGATCCGGAGCCCACGTCCAGGAAGCACCGCATCGGCGTCAGAGCACGGTTGCGCGGGATCGTACGCCCTCACGCCTTCTGTCCGCTACGCCCTATCTCGGTGCGCGGCGCACTGCCCAGACTGGCGACGCCGGCACGCAGACCACCACACCTCGACCCTGGAAGGGACAGACGATGTCGAACATCGATCCCGCTTCACCTCCGTTCGGAGACGGTGCGGCGAACGCCCGAACCGCCGACCCCTCGTACGACAGCACCTACGACGCACCGCTCACCTCCGAGCCGTACTCGTCGGACACGACGACCACCGACACCAGCTCCGGCGCGCACAGCGTCGGCGGCGGCACCTCGGGCAGCGTCTCGGACGCCGCCGGCTCCGCCAAGGAGAAGGCCGCCGAGACCGCGGGCGCTGCCAAGGAGCAGGCCGGCGCCGTCGCCGGCGACGCCAAGCAGGCCGCGACCGACGTGCTCGCCACCGGCAAGGAGGAGGCCGCCAACGTCGCCCAGGAGGCGAAGGTGCAGGTCAAGGACCTCCTCGACCAGAGCCGCACTCAGCTCACCGAGCAGGCCCACGCCCAGAAGGAGAACGCCGCCAAGGGCGCTCGCGCCTTCAGCGACGACCTGACCGCACTCGCGAACGGCGAGGGCGGCGAGGGCAACGCCGCCGCGAAACTCGTCTCGCAGGCCGCCGAGCGCGCCCAGGGCGTCGCGTCGTGGCTCGAGAGCCGCGACCCGTCCGAGCTGCTCGACGACGTCCGCTCGTTCGCGCGCCGCCGCCCGGGAGCCTTCATCCTGATCGCCGCCGCCACCGGCCTGGTCGCCGGGCGCCTCGTGCGCGCACTGACCGCCGAGGCGAAGGACGAGAAGACCGCGACCGCGGACACCTCCGGACCCGAGTTCGCCGCT
Organism: Rathayibacter sp. VKM Ac-2857; assembly: GCF_013205025.1. Classification (GTDB taxonomy): domain Bacteria; phylum Actinomycetota; class Actinomycetes; order Actinomycetales; family Microbacteriaceae; genus Rathayibacter. The sequence goes on from NZ_JABMLE010000003.1 coordinate 46,306, forward strand.
CCCGCCGCCGCCGACTACTCCGGCGGCGCGACCACGACGACCTCGTTCGACGAGCGCGGCGATTTCGCGCCGACCGAGCCCGTCGCGGACCCGCTGAGCACGCCGATCACGCCGGGCTACGACGGCTTCCCGAACGGGACCCGGCCGTGACCGATCCGCTGGGCGCGCATCGCGCCGCCGCAGAGCCGACGCCCGGAGAGCGCGCGGGCTCGACCTCCCTGGGCGATCTGCTCGGCGAGGTCTCCCGCGACCTCTCGACGCTGATCCGCCAGGAGATGGCGCTCGCGAAGGCCGAGATCAAGGAGTCGGCCGGCAAGGCCGGGAAGGGCGCCGGACTCCTCGGCGGCGCGGGCTACGCGGCGCTGATGGCCGTGCTCTTCCTCTCGATCGCCCTCTGGTGGGCGCTCGGAACGCTGGTCGGCAACGGCTGGTCGGGCGTGATCGTCGCGGTGATCTGGGGCATCATCGCCGCGATCCTGTTCGCGGTCGGCCGCAAGAGCCTCAAGCAGGTCGACGGAGCGCCCGAGACGGTCGACTCCCTCAAGCAGATTCCCGAAACCCTCAAGCCGAACGGGGCAGGACGATGACGTACGACGCAGGACAGAGCAAGACTCCGGAGGAGATCCGGGCCGACATCGAGCGCACGCGGCTCGAGCTCGGCGGTGACGTGGACGCGCTGGCCGAGAAGGTCAGCCCGAGCGCGATCGTCGACCGGCAGACCGACAAGGTCAAGGCGGCCGTGGGCTCCGTCCGCGACCGGGTGATGGGCTCGGCGCACGACGCCGGCGACTCGCTCTCCGGCACGGCCGGCTCGGTGAAGAGCAAGGCGAACGGCAACCCGTTCGCGGTGGGCCTGATGGCCTTCGGCGCCGGGCTCCTGGTCGCCTCGCTCATCCCGGCCTCGAGCGCCGAGAAGGACGCGGCCGGCAAGGTCAAGGAGCAGGCGCAGCCCGTCGTCGACTCCGTGACCGGTGCCGCGAAGGACGTCGCGAACGAGCTCCGCGAGCCCGCTCAGCAGGCCTTCGCCTCGGTGAAGGACACCGCGACCGACGCCGCGCAGAACGTCAAGGAGGCGGGTGGATCCGCCGCCGACGACGTGAAGGACTCCGCCCGCGAGGCCAAGCACGCGGTGCAGGAGAATGTGACGCAGGACAGCGACCGCTCGTAACTCCCCTCTCCCCTCCGCGAGATGCCACTTGTGTACGCCTTTCACGGCGTGTCGCGTACACAAGTGGCATCTCGCTGTCTGGGACGGGGCGCGCGGGAATAGGGGGCGGCTCACGGGGCTTCTGGGTCGTATGCGATCCATCGTCTACTCCCGCTCCGGTTCCTCCTCCGTCCTCTCGCTCGTCGACCGCGAGGCCGGCACGCCCGGCGCCGGCGAGGTGCGCGTGCGCGTCCTCGTCTCCGGCGTCAATCCGACCGACTGGAAGGCGCGCGCCGGCGGCGAGCCGCCGTTCGCCGAGGTCGTGCCGAACCAGGACGGCTCCGGCGTGATCGACGCGGTCGGCGAGGGTGTCGAGGGGCTCGCGGTCGGCGACCGCGTCTGGTTCTACCTCGCGGCGCACCAGCGGCCGACCGGCTCCGCGCAGGAGTCGACCGTCCTCGCCGCCGAGCACGTCGTGCGCCTGCCCGAGGGTGTCGACGCCGAGCTCGGAGCGAGCCTCGGCGTGCCCGCGATGACCGCGCACCGCGCCCTCACCGTGCACGAGGAGGGGCCCGCACGCCTGGCTCCCGGTGCGCTCGTCGGCCGCACCGTCCTGGTGCAGGGCGGCGCAGGAGCGGTCGGCCACGCCGCCATCCAGCTCGCCGTCTGGGCCGGAGCGACCGTCATCGCCACGGTGAGCAGCGACGCGAAGGCGCGGCTCGCGACGGCCGCCGGTGCGCAGCACGTCCTGCAGTACCCGGACGAGGAGCTCGCGGCGAAGATCCTGGAGATCGCGCCCGACGGCGTCCAGCAGATCGTCGAGGTCGCGCCGACGCAGAACGCCGCGCTCGACGTCGAGGTGCTCGCGAACCACGGCAGCATCGGCTACTACGCGAACAACAACGGCGACGACTTCTCGATCCCGATCGTGCCGAGCTTCGCCAAGAACGCCCGCTGGCAGGGCCTGCTGCTCTACACCGTCGGCGAGGCGCCGCTCCAGGCGGCGGCCGAGGACATCACCGCGGCCCTGCGCGACGGCGCGCTCCCCGTCGGTGAGCCGGCCGGCCTGCCGCTGACCTGGTTCCCGCTCGAGGAGACCGCCGCCGCCCACGACGCCGTCGAGAGCGGCGTGACGGGCAAGGTGCTGATCCGCGTCGCCGCGGAGTAGGCATGCTGATCGAGTAGCCCGCGGAGCGGGCGCATCGAGATCCGCCGTCGTTCGGTGGGCGGGTCTCGATACGCGCTGCGCGCTACTCGACCAGCATGGAGGGCGCCCGGTTCATGCTGATCGAGTAGCCCTCGCAGAGGGCGTATCGAGATCCACCACCGCCGGAACGCGAGTCTGCAGACCCGCCGTGCTGACGATGGCGGGTCTCGATACGCCGCTGCGCGGCTACTCGACCAGCATGGAATGCGCATGCCCGTCTCTGCGGTGCAGCGCGCCCGTGCCCGTCCTAGCTGCTCGCGCCGCAGGGTCGGTTGCATGCTGATCGAGTAGCCCTCGCAGAGGGCGTATCGAGATCCGCGGTCAGCCGCGCAGCGGCGGCGAGCCCGCGACCGTAGCGCGGTCGGCGAGGCCGTCGAGCAGCTCGCGGAGGGCCTCCTCGGCGGTCGTCGTCGGCTCCCAGCCGAGGACGGTGCGCGCCTTCTCCGTCGACATGACGGGGGTGTTCGTCGCGATGTCGAGCCAGCCCGCGTCGGTGCGCTGCAGCCGGAGCCGCCAGGTCGCCGACACGATCGAGCGGAGCAGCCCCGCCGGCACCGTGACGAGCCGCGCGCCGACGGCGTCCGCGATCCGCTGCGGCGTGAGCACCGGCTCCGCGGCGACGTTGAAGGCCCCGCCGGCCCGGCGGTCGAGGGCGCGCCAGAACGCGTCCGCGACGTCGTCCGCATGCACGCCCTGGAAGATCAGCGTCCGCGGCAGCGGCAGGATCGGCGGCCGCACCGCCCGCAGCCAGCGCGTCGGGTACCGCGGCCCGGCGAAGAGCCCCGCGATCTCGGTCGCCGCGCCGCGCTGGAAGACCAGCCCCGGGCGCAGCCGGGTGAGCACCACCTCCGGATGCTCCGCCTCGAAGGCGTCCATCGCCCGCTCGTTCGCCGCCTTGTGCCGGCTGTAGGTCGAGGTGTGCAGCCCGCCGGTGGGCCAGCTCTCGTCCACGCGCAGGCTCTTCGGCGCCGCACTGTAGGCGCCGACGGACGACGCCACGGCGACCTGGCCCACTCCGCTCGCCGCCGCGGCCGCCAGCACCGCCGCGGTGCCGCCGACGTCGACCAGGCGCTGGAACGGCTCGTCGTGGCTCGGCTGCAGCGCCCAGGCCAGGTGCACGACCGCGTCCACGCCGGTGAACGCCTCGCGCAGCTGCCGGCCCGCATCGCTGGACGCCACATCCACCTCGTGCCAGCGCACGTCGCGGTACTCGTCCGCGCCCGGCCGCGGCTCGCGCCGGGCGATCCCGACGATCTCCTCCACCGACGCCTCCCGCCGGAGGCGCCTCAGCAGGGCCGTGCCCAGGTTGCCCGTCGCTCCGACGATCGCGATCCGCATGATGTCCCTCCGCGGGCGGCGTCCGCCGTCCTGCTCCCACGCTAGGCACCGCCTCCCCGCCCGTGCAGCCGCTTGACACTCCTCGCCCGCCCGACCGCCGCGCCCGCCCGACCGCCTAGCCCACTCGACCGGCGCCGCGCACCCCCGCGCGCTCCGGCACCCGCCTGCCTAGCCTGGGAGGCATGCCCCGCCCCTCGCCCGTCGTCCGCCACCGGATCGACGGGATCGAGCTGCGGACCCTCGCGACCGGGCCCGCCGACGCCGAGCGCACCTTCGTCCTGATCCACGGCATCGGGATGTCGCACCACACGTTCTCGACCCTCGCCGTCGCCCTCCGCGCGCACGGCCGCGTCGTCGCGGTCGACCTCGCCGGCTTCGGCGCGAACACCGCGCCCCGCCGCCGCGTCGGCCTCGCCGACCACGCCCGCCTCGTCGAGAGAGCACTGACGGAGCGCGGCGTCACCCGGGCGGTCGTCGTCGGCCACTCGATGGGCAGCCAGGTCGTCGTCGAGCTCGCCGCTCGCGCACCCCGCCTCGTCGCGGGCGGGGTCCTGATCGGCCCGGTCGTCGATCCGCAGCGCCCCGGCGCCGTCCGGCAGGGCCTCGCCCTCGCCCGCGACTGCCTGGGCGAGCCGCTCGCCGTCGACGCGCTGCTCTTCGCCGACTACGTCCGCGGCGGTCTCGGCTGGTACCTGCGCCAGCTGCCCGAGATGCTGCACTACCCGATCCAGCGGCGGCTGGCCGCGGTGACCCGGCCCGTGCTCGTCGTGCGCGGCTGGGACGACCCGATCGCCACCCGCGACTGGTGCGAGCGCCTCCTCGAGCACGCCGCCGACGGCCGCCTCCTCGAGTTCGCCGGCTCCCGCCACGTCGTCCCCCGCACGCAGCCGGAGGCGCTCGCGCTCGCCCTGGCCTCCTTCGCCGCCGACATCGCCCCCGTGCCCCCGGCCGCCCCCGACACCGACCCGGCCGCCGCGCCCGCCCCGGTGCCCGCATGACGCACCTCGTCCGCGACGCCGTCTGGTGGATCCGCGACTACGCCTACGCCGTCGCCTGGCAGGTCCGCGCCTTCGTCTCGCGCCGAGCCGCCGACGACTACCTCGACGGCACGCTGCACCCGATCGTGGTGCTGCCCGGCATCTGGGAGACCTGGGCCTTCCTCCGCCCGATCATCGACCCGCTGCACCGCCGCGGCCACCCGATGCACGTGCTCACCAGCCTCGGCTGGAACGGCCGCCCGGTCGCCCGCACCGCGGAGGACGTGGCCGCCTATCTCGCCGAGCACGAGCTGCGCGACGTCGTGATCGTCGCGCACAGCAAGGGCGGCCTGATCGGCAAGTACGTGATGACCGAGCTCGACCCCGACGGCCGCGTCGACCGGATGGTCGCGGTCGCCACTCCCTTCGGCGGCTCGCGCTACGCGCCGTACCTGCTGCTGAAGAGCCTCCGCTCGTTCTCGCCCCGCGACGCGACGACCCTCCTGCTCTCGAGCCGCGCGGGCGCGAACGCGCGGATCACCTCGGTCTTCGGCCTGTTCGATCCGCACATCCCCGAGGGCAGCATGCTCGAGGGCGCGGTGAACGTGCGGATCGAGACCGGCGGCCACTTCCGGATCCTCAGCGACCCGGAGACGCTCGCCGCGGTCGTCGCGGCGGTGGACGCCCCTACTCGGCCGGCGGAGTGATCGTCTCGGCGTCGGCCGGGCAGTCGATCGGCGCCACTCCCCCGCCGTCCGCGTCGTCGACCACGGCGCCGGATGGGGCGAACGGCGCACGGAAGCAGTAGGCCTCCGGCAGGTCGGCCACGTCCGGGAAGGACGCCGCGTCGACCGGCGTGCGGAACGACAGCGCCCCGAACTCGCCGCCCTCGCTCAGGGCGTCGTACGACTCGATCCCGATCAGGTCCACGCCCTCGGCGGCCTGGTCGCTCGCGAGCCGCGCGTAGCCGAAGGCGTCGTCCTGCGGGCCGGCGAGCGAGGAGACGAGCGCGAGCACGCGGTCGCGCGACTCCTCGCGGGCCGCCACGTCGCTCGTGACCGTCACCTCGGCCGCGGGAGCGGTGCAGCCCGCGAGCGCGAGCACCGCCAGGGTCGCGGCGATCGTCAGAGACGGGGAGATCATCGATGTCGGAGAGAACGTCTGGGCCGGTCGAGTCCGCGTCAGCTTCACGCGACCGACCCTAGCCGCGTAGCAACTGCTCCGCACTGCGCGGAAGCCCCTCGGCGGTGAGGGCGGCGGAGCGGACGATGGAGTGATGAGCTCACCGACCAGCACAGCCTCCCGCCGCTCCGGCCCCACCGAGCTGCTCCTCGTGCGCCACGGCGAGAGCGTCGCCAACATCGCCGCGAGCGCCGCCGAGGCGGAGGGCGCCCTCGACATCGCCGTCGACCGGCGCGATCCGGACGTGGAGCTGTCCCCGGCCGGCCGCGAGCAGGCCCGCGCCCTCGGCCGCTGGCTCGCCGACGGCAACGCCCCCGTCGCCGCCTGGTCCTCGCCGTACCTCCGCGCGTCCTCGACCGCGCAGCTCGCCTTCGAGGAGGCGGGACTCGACCTCGCGCCGCGCCTCGACGAGCGGCTCCGCGACCGCGACCTCGGCATCGCCGACCGCCTGACCACCGCGGGCTTCCGCGCGCGCTTCCCCGAGGAGGCGGCGCGGCGCGACTGGCTCGGCAAGTTCTACTACCGGCCGCCGGGCGGCGAGTCCTGGACCGACCTCGCGCAGCGCGTGCGCTCGTTCCTCGACCACCTCGACGTCGTCGCACCGGCCGGGCCGGTCGCGCTCTTCTGCCACGACGCCGTCGTCCTGGTCATCCGCTCCGTCTGCGAGGGCCTGACCGAGCGCGAGCTGCTCGACATCGGCCGGGCGACCCCGGTCGCGAACGCCTCCGTCACCCGGCTCGTCCGCGACGGCGGCGACTGGACGCTCGAGCGCTTCAACGAGACCGCGCATCTCGAGGAGTCGAGCGCGCCGGTCACCAGCCACGACACCGGCGAGGACACCCCCGTCGACGCCGCCGTCGACAGCGCCGAGGACGACCCGCGAGGAAGGACCGACTCATGAGCGAGACCAGGCACAGGAGCGAGACCACGCACAGGAGTGCCGTCGTCGACCGCGCCCTGCTCGAACGGCGCTGGCCGCTGCCCGACCCCGCGAGCTCGAAGCACGCCCGCGGCGACGTGGTCGTGGTCGGCGGCGCCCGCAAGACGCCCGGAGCGGCGATCCTCGCCGGGATCGCGGCCCTCCGGGTCGGCGCCGGGCGGATCACCCTCTGCGTCGCCGAGTCCGTCGCCGCCGCGACCGCCGTAGCACTGCCCGAGTGCGGCGTCGTGCCGCTGGAGGAGACGCGCGGCGGCTCCATCTCGGGTCGTGGACTCTCCGCACTCGAGGGAGAGCTGGGCAGCGCCGACGTCGCGCTGGTCGGCCCCGGGCTCGACGACCCGAAGGCGACCACCGCGACACTGCGCGCCCTGGCGCCCCTGCTCGCCGACGTCCCCGCCGTCCATCTCGACGCCTTCCCGCTCGGCGTGCTGCCCGGGCAGCGCCGCGTCGCCCGCGCGCTCGCCGGCCGCCTGCTGCTGACGCCCAACACGGAGGAGGCGGCGCGGCTGCTCGGCTCCGAGGTGGACGACGTCGAGGCCGCCGCCCTCGCGATCGCCCAGCGCTACGGGGCGGTCGTCAGCCTCTTCAACGTCATCGCGGCACCCGACGGCGACGCCGTCCGCATCGAGGGCGAGCACCCCGGCCTCGCGACGGCGGGCAGCGGCGACGTCCTCGCCGGCGCGACGGCGGGGCTCCGCGCGCGCGGGATCGACCCGCAGGGCGCGGCGGCCTGGGGCGCCTTCCTGCACACCGAGGCCGACTCGGTCCTGGTGCGGAGGATCGGGCCGGCCGGCTACCTCGCGCGCGAGATCCCGGGCGAGTTCCCGGCGCTGCTCCGGGGCTGACGCGGGGGCCGTCCGGGAGGGCGGCTCAGAAGGTGCGGCTCAGGACGCGCCTGTCAGGATCCGCGGCTCGATCGGCGGGAGTCACTGGGCGACGTCCGCGACCGAGAACGCCACTCCCGGCGTGATCAGGATCGACGTCTCGCGGGGCTGGCCCTCGCCCTGGTTGACGGTCAGCCAGCGGGACGCGGTGCCGTCGAGCGCCTGCTCGACGCTCGCGCGGACGTCCGCCGCCGTCGTGTCGTGCAGGCTGTACGGGGTACCGCCGTAGATCAGCTCGACGCGCTTCACAGCAGGCCCTCCTCGGTCTGGCGAGCTCCGCCGTGCGGCTCCTCGCTGATGCGCAGACCGTGCGCGCTGTGCGAATCGGCCAGCAGCTGGCGGATCCAGTCGGGGTTGATCGCCGGGGCGCGACCGCCGTGGTACTTGAAGCGCAGCGGGATCGCCGGGTGCAGCCAGATCGACGTCCGTCCGTCACCGACCGACTGCGAGTCCTTCCACGAGAGGTAGAAGGACTCGTTGCGCGACAGCTTCGATCCGATGACGATCTGCAGATGAGCGAGCAGGCGGTCGTCGAAGTCGGCTTCGAGGGTGGAATCGTAGATCAATCGGCCCATGAGGGCGGTCTCCGTTCACAGTGCAGTCCGGCCGGCGGGGGCACGGCCGGACGGTACAGGGCGATTCTATCCGCCCCTGGGGATTCGCTCAGAGGCGATCGTCGTCGGAGTCGAAGCTCGGGATCTCGAGATCGGACAGCTGCGGGGCGGAGGAGCCGCCCTCCTCCGTCAGCGGCTGGGACACGCCGAGCCGCGCGGCCTCGTTCGTGAGCCTCTCCACGAGGGCGGTGTCCACGATCTCCTCGCCGCCGTCGTCCTCGGTCTCCGAGAAGAGCTGGCTGGCCGGACCGATCAGCAGGGTCGCCCGGCCGAGCTCACCGGACGAGCGCCGGATCGGGATGTCGACCGACATCGCGCCCTTGCGCAGCGCGAGGGCCTCGGCGTAGCCGACGAGCGAGTGCGCGATCCGGCTGCCGGTGAGCACCGAGCTGCCGGCGTAGTGGATGCGTTCCATGCGTCCTTCCTACCGCTCAGCGCCCGATCGGAGCATCCGGGTTGCGCGGCGGGACCGGGCTTGATAGCGCCTCGATCCTCCGCTCGAGCCCCTCGCGGACCGCCGGCCACTCCTCGACCAGGATCGAGTGCACCGCCGTGTCGCGCCAGGAGCCGTCGGCCCGCCGCTGGTCGTGCCGCAGCACGCCCTCGAAGACCGCGCCGAGGCGGAGGATCGCCGCGCGGGAGCGCGCGTTCGCCGCGTCGGCCTGCAGCTTCACCCGGGAGAAGCCGCTGTCGAAGGCCAGGCCGAGCAGGAGGAGCTTGGTCTCGGGGTTCACGGCCGTGCCCCAGACCTCGGGGGCGTAGGCGGTCCAGCCGAGGTGCGCCGCCTCGCGCCGCTCGTCGAAGTCGGTCAGCGAGGAGGTGCCGACGACCCGGCCGTCGACGAGCACGGCGGAGGGGTTCCCCGTCCCCCACGGGTAGTAGCGGCGGGCGAAGGCGCGGAACTCCTCCGGGCCGGCGGGCAGGCCCGAGGGCCCGCCGCCGTAGCCCGCGGCGAACACCTCGGGGCGGCCGATCGCGGCGCGGAGCGGCTCCAGGTGCTCCTCGGTGAGCGGCTCGAGGACGACGAGCCGGCCGGTGAGCACGGCGGGGGCCGGGCGGACGGCGCGGCCGGGACGATCGGGCGAGGCGGGGCTGCTCATCCGGCCAGTCTGGGGGTCATCGGCGCCGGTCGGGGAGTCCAGGACGCGTGCCAGCATGAGGTCCATGGACAGCTCCGCGATGTTCGCCGCCTCGGCCGGCGCCCTGCTCCGCCTCGTCGAGCGGATCGGGGACGAGCAGTGGACGCTGCCGGGCCTCGGCGTCTGGGACGTCCGCGGCCTGACCGGCCACGCCTCGCGCGCGATCACGACGGTCGAGACCTACCTGCTCGCCGAGGAGCCGCCCGCCGCCACCGTGCCCGACGCGCTCGGCTACTACGCGGCCCTGGCCGGCGGGCGGGCCGACCCGGCGGCCGTGGCGCGGCGGGGTGTCGAGACGGGCGCGCTGCTCGGCGAGCATCCGGCCGAGGTGATCGCGGCGTCGCTGCGGCGTGCCCTCGCGCTGCTCGATCAGCAGCCGCCCGGGCGCCTCGTCGCGATCGGCGAGCACGCCCTGGCCCTGGACGAGTATCTGCGGACGCGCGTGCTCGAGCTGGTCGTGCACACGCTCGACCTGTCCCGGGCGACGGGCCTCGCGCACGAGATCCCGCCCGAGGCGGTCGAGGCCTGCTCCGCGATGGCGGGGGCGCTCGCCGCTCGGGCGGGACGGGGTGAGGAGCTGCTGCTCGCGCTGAGCGGGCGGGAGCGCCTCGCGGAGGGCTTCTCGGTGGTGTGAACAGTTCGGTGGTGTGAGCGGTTCGATGGTCTGAGCCGCTTCGGTGGTGCGGGCGGTTCGGTGCTGGGAGCAGCCGGGCCGGGTGCTCACGCCACGGCGAGCGCCTCCACCGGCGACACCCGGGTCGCGCGGCGGGCCGGCAGGAGCGCCGAGACCGCGGTGAGGACGATGCTCACCGCGAGGACGGCGATCAGGATCCCGACCGGGATCGTCGGCGGCACCAGTCCGATGCCCGGCAGCGAGCCGAAGATCGCGACGGCGCCGGCCCAGCCGTAGAAGGCGCCGAGCACGAGGCCCAGGACCGCCGCGGCGATCACCATCTGGGCCGCCTCGACGACGACCATCCAGCGCACCTGGACGCCCGTGAAGCCGAGCGCCCGGAGCAGCCCCAGCTCGCGGCGGCGCTGCAGCACGCTCAGCGAGAGCGTGTTGACCATGCCGACGGCCGCGAGCAGCACCGAGAAGCCGAGCAGCACGCTCATGATCGCCGTGCTGACCGCGACGAACTGGTCGAGCGCCGCGAAGATCTCCGGGCTCATCTCGCTCGAGGCGCGCATGATCGAGGAGAAGGTCGCGGCGGCCACCGCGAACATCGTGACGAGCGTCACTCCGATCACGAGGCCGATGACGGCGCGCGCGCTCCTGGCGGGATTGCGGGTGGCGTTCGCCGAGGCGAGGCGGGCGACGGGACCGCCGCCGAAGGCCCGGCCGACCAGCGCGATCAGCGGCGGGAGCAGCACGGGAGCGCCGAGGACGACCCCGGTGAAGGAAAGCATCCCGCCGGCGAGCCCGATCAGGACGCCGAGCGGACTGACGAGCCCGACGACGACGCCGATCAGCAGGAGCAGGACGCCGACCACGAGCAGGACGACCGCCAGGACGTTCCGGCCGGTCCGCCCGCGGAGCTCGTCGTAGCGCGGCTCGGCGGCCGAGCCGGCGGCCTGCGAGGGTGCGACCGCGAGCACGCGCCGTGACCCGGCCCAGGAGGCGACGACGGTCGACACGATCACGGCGAGCGCCGGCAGCAGCAGCCCGGGGGACGCGAGCGGCACGGCGATGCGCGTGAAGGTCCCGGTGCTGAAGGCGATCTCGGCGCCCACGGCCACCAGGACGACGGCGGCGACGAGGCCGAGGGCCGCGCCGATCAGCCCCTGCACGAGGCCGGTGCGCACCACCTCCGCGCGGAGCGAGCGGCCGGAGGCGCCCAGCAGGCGCAGCAGCGCGATCTCGCGGGTGCGGCCGGCGATCACCGTCGACACCGCGTTGGAGGTGACGATCGCGCCGACGAACACGGCGATGCCGAAGAAGACGCCGCCGACCACGCCCAGCGTCGTCGCGGCCTGCGCGATGCCGTCGAGACCGGCGGCGTCGAACGCCGCGACGAGGTCGGCGATGACCATCACCAGGACCCCGCCGAACGCGGCGGAGAGCGCGGCGACCGTGATGATCGCGCCGCCGCCCTGACCGGAGGCGGCCCGCAGGCCCGTGCGGGCGCTCACGACGCTCCCTCCATCGAGAGCATCGCGCGCGAGATCTCCTCGGCGCTCATCCCACGGCGGTCGTCGACGACGGCTCCGTCGCGGAGGAAGACGATGCGGTCGGCGAAGGCCGCCGCGATCGGGTCGTGGGTGACCATCGCGATCGACTGGCCGTACTCGCGGGTCGAGGCGCGGAGGAGGCTGAGCACCTCGCGGCCGGTGCGGGAGTCGAGGTTGCCGGTGGGCTCGTCGGCGAAGATCAGCTGCGGGCGGGTGGCCAGGGCGCGGGCGATGGCGACGCGCTGCTGCTGGCCGCCGGAGAGCTCGTGCGGGCGGTGGGTGAGGCGCTCGCGGAGGCCGAGCGACTCGATCAGGCGGGCGATCCAGTCCTCCTCCTCGGCCGTCACGCGGCGGCCGTCGAGCTCGAACGGGAGGCGGATGTTGCCGCGCACGTCGAGGGTCGGGACGAGGTTGAAGGCCTGGAAGACGAAGCCGACGCTGCGCCGGCGGAGCACGGTGAGCTCGGCGTCGCCCATCGCGGTGATCTCGACGTCGCCGAGGAAGACGCGGCCGGCCGAGGCGGTGTCGAGGCCGGCGAGCACGTGCATCAGCGTCGACTTGCCGGAGCCGCTGGGGCCCATCACCGCGGTGAACTCGCCGCGCTCGATCGAGAGGGTGACGTCGTCGAGGGCGACGACGGGCGGCGTGCTGCCGTAGAGCTTGCGCACGCCCTCGACGCGCGCCACGACGGAGGAGGTCTGGTTCTGCATGTCTCCGACGCTACGGAGCCGCCTCTGTCGCGGGCGTCGCCCCGGATGGCCCCCGCCGTCATCCTCCCGGGCGACCCGCCCTGGTCCCTCCGACCCCCGCGAGATGCCACTTATGAGCAGGATCCTCGGCGTGTCGTGCTCATACGTGGCATCTCGCGGCGGGGATCAGCACGGGGGTGGGGGGCGGGTCAGGGGCGGAGGCCTGCCCGGCGGAGGGTGAGGGCGGCGAGGGCGGCCGTGGCGGCGGGGTCGCCGGCGCGCCAGGCGGGGACGGCCTGCGGGTGGGCGGCGAGGATCTCGCGCGGGGGCGCCTGGGTCAGGGCGCGGAGGGCCAGCAGCTCGGCGCCGCCGGGGGTCGCGCCGAGCGCGCGCAGCTCGGCGGAGCGGCGGGCGAAGCGCAGGCGCGGGCGGAGCCAGACCACGGCGAGCAGGAGCAGCGGCAGCCCGCCGACCGCGAGGCCGGCCACGATCGCCAGGGCGCTCGCGAGCTGCTGCTGGTCGCGGCCGGCCGCGGCGAGCACCGCGCCGGCTCCGCTGGCCTCGTCGAACGGCGCGCGCACGGCGTCGCCGAGCAGCGGGATGCCGCCGAGCGTCGAGCCGGCGTCGCTCATGGTCGACCCGAAGCCGCTGCCGGCGCTCTCGAGGCGGCGGCCGATCTCGGCGAGGCCCGCGATGAGCGAGCCGACGGCGATCCCGGCCGCGATCGCGATCACCGCGACGGCGAGCGCGAGGGCGTCGGCCGTGATCTGGCGGGCGCGGACGGCGGGGAGGTCGGCGTAGATCTGCACCAGCCGATCATCCCCCGCCGTAGCCGTCGTGCGCGTCGGTGCCGAAGCGGGTCGATCCCGAGCGCCTCAGTCGAGGAGGTCGTGCAGGACGACGACCTGCTCGCGCTCCGGTCCGACGCCGATCGCGGAGAAGCGGGCGCCGCTCATCGCCTCGAGGGCGCGGACGTAGTCCTGCGCGGCCTGCGGCAGGTCGGCGAACTCGCGGCAGCCGGTGATGTCCTCCTGCCAGCCGGGGAACTCCTCGTAGATCGGCTTCGCGTGGTGGAAGTCGCTCTGCGAGACGGGGACCTCGTCGTGGCGCACGCCGTCGACCTCGTAGGCGACGCAGACCGGGATGGTCTCCAGGCCCGAGAGCACGTCGAGCTTGGTGAGCACGAAGTCGGTGACGCCGTTGATCCGCGCGGAGTAGCGGGCGATCGGGGCGTCGTACCAGCCGCAGCGGCGCGGGCGGCCGGTGGTGGTGCCGAACTCGAAGCCCTGCTTGCGCAGGTACTCGCCCCACTCGTCGAACAGCTCGGTCGGGAACGGGCCGGCGCCGACGCGGGTCGTGTACGCCTTGATGACGGCGATGACGCGCTCGATGCGGTTGGGCGCCACTCCGGAGCCGGTGGCCGCGCCGCCCGAGGTCGCGTTGGAGGAGGTGACGAACGGGTAGGTGCCGTGGTCGACGTCGAGCATCGTGGCCTGGCCGGCCTCGAAGAGCACGGTCTTGCCGGCGTCGAGCGCCCGGGCGAGGACGAGCGAGGTGTCCGCGACCATCGGGCGCAGGCGCTCGGTGTACTGCAGCAGGTCCTCCATGACCTGCTCGACCAGGATCGCGCGGCGGTTGTAGACCTTCACCAGCAGGTGGTTCTTCTGGTCGAGGGCGCCCTCGATCTTCTGCCGGAGGATGTTCTCGTCGAAGAGATCCTGGATCCGGATGCCGACGCGGTTGATCTTGTCGGCGTAGGCCGGGCCGATGCCGCGCCCGGTGGTGCCGATCTGGCGCTTGCCGAGGAACCGCTCCGTCACCTTGTCGAGGGTGCGGTGGTAGCTGGTGATGACGTGCGCGTTGGCGCTGACCAGGAGCTTCGAGACGTCCACGCCGCGGGCGCTGAGCGCCTCGAGCTCGTGGAAGAGCACCTCGATGTCGACGACGACGCCGTTCGCGATGACGGGGACGACGCCCGGCGTCAGGATGCCCGAGGGCAGCAGGTGCAGCGCGTACTTCTCGTCGCCGACGACGACGGTGTGGCCGGCGTTGTTGCCGCCGTTGAACTTCACGACGTAGTCGACGCGGCTGCCGAGCAGGTCGGTCGCGCGTCCCTTGCCCTCGTCGCCCCACTGGGCGCCGGTGATGACGATTGCTGGCATGGCGTGTCCTTCGCTGTGCGAAACGGCAGTACCCGGAGACGCCGGGTGCGGGGCCGGCCGTGCAACGGAGGAGTCGCGACAGGGCGACCAGCCCGAGCCAGTTTACGGGAGGGCCGCCGCCACTCCCCCGATCACTCCGGGCCCTCCGCCGCTACGACCCGCAGCACCCGGTCGGCGAGCGCACCGAGGCAGGAAGCATGCTGGTCGAGTAGCCCCGCAGGGGCGTATCGAGACCCACCGTCACCAGCAGGACGGGTCTGCAGACTCAGCGTCCTGACGGTGGGGCATCTCGATACGCCCGCTGCGCGGGCTACTCGATCAGCATGACTTTACCCATACGCATGAGGTGCTCTTTCCTACGAGACCCACCCTCATCCACAGGGCGGGTCTGCAGACTCGTCCTTCTGACGCCGGTGGATCTACTTGGAAGAGACGCCCGCAGACATGTTGGTCGAGTAGCCCCGTAGGGGCGTATCGAGACCCCCCACCGCATGAACGGCGGCCTCTTCCCCGCCCTGCGCTGGCGCCGAAGGCGCCCCCCTCCGCTCGATACGCCCGCTCCGCGGGCTACTCGATCAGCATGGACGTCCCGACACCGACGCCGAGTGCAGAGCCGAGCGATGCTCTCGAACCCGTAACGACGCGTTCACACGTGGCGCATAGATTCGAACCCGTTCACACTCCACCGATCACGCGAACAGGAAACCGATGCGCACACTCCGCGCCGCAAGCCTCCTCGCCGTCGTCGCGCTCGGGGCGGCCACCGCCGCTCCCCTCGCGAGCGCGGCCCCTCTCGACGACGGCGTCGAGCTCACCCTGGTGTCGACGACCGACACTCACGGGCACGTCTACAACTGGGACTACTTCGCGAACGCTCCCTACGAGGGCGAGGACACGCTCGGCCTCACCCGCGTCGCGACCGAGGTCGACCGCCTCCGCGCCGAGAAGGGCGACGACTCCGTCCTCGTCTTCGACAACGGCGACGCGATCCAGGGCACGCCCCTCACCTACTACTACGGCCTCGGCGACGGCGCCGCGGGCGTCCTCTCGGGCGAGACGACGCACCCGATGGCCACCGCGTTCAACACCATCGGCTACGACGCGCAGGTCGTCGGCAACCACGAGTTCAACTACGGCCTCGACATGCTCAGCGCCTACGAGGGCGATCTGAACGCCCCGCTGCTCGGCGCGAACGTCGTCGACGTCGCCACCGGCGAGCCGTACCAGGAGCCGTACACGGTGATCGAGCGCGAGATCGACGGCGAGACCGTGCGGGTCGGCGTGCTCGGCCTGGTCACCCCGGGCGTCCGCGTCTGGGACAAGCAGTACGTCGACGGCGTGCTCGAGTTCCGCGACATGGTCGAGACCGCGAAGGAGTGGGTCCCGAAGGTCCAGGCGGAGGCCGACGTGGTCGTCGTCCTCGCGCACACCGGCCAGGGCACCGTCCCCGACGCCGAGTACGACCCGGCCGACCTCAACGAGGACGTCGTCAACAACATCGCGACGCAGGTCCCCGGCATCGACGTGGTCGTCGCCGGTCACAGCCACCAGGACGTCCCCGAGACGCTCTACACGAACGTCGCCGGCGAGCAGGTCCTCGTCACCCAGCCGTACTTCTGGGCGCAGGGGCTCACCGAGGTGACCCTGAACCTGGTGAAGGACGCCGCGGGCGACCTGCAGGTCGACTGGACCGAGGGCAGCGCTCCCGTCGTCACGCCGGTCTACGCGCGCGACATCGCCGAGGAGTCGACCGCCGTGGTCGACGCCCTCGCCGAGCAGCACGCGACCACGATCGAGTACGTGAACACCCCCGTCGCGGAGTCGCTCGAGGAGCTCTCGGCCGAGACCTCGCGCTACGAGGACACCCCGATCATCGACTTCATCAACAACGTCCAGGCGGAGACGGTCGACGCCGCGCTCGAGGGCACGGAGTGGGCCGACGTCCCGGTCATCTCGCAGGCGTCGCCGTTCTCGCGCACCGCGGTCTTCCCGAAGGGGCAGGTCACCATCCGCGACATCGCCGGCCTCTACATCTACGAGAACACCCTCCGGGGCGTCGAGATGACGGGCGCGGAGGTGCGCGCGTACCTCGAGTACTCCGCCCGCTACTTCAACCAGGTCGCCCCGGGCGCTCCGTTCGACCCGGCCACGGGCACCAACGCGATCACCGCGGACCGCCCCACGGGCATCCCGGACTACAACTACGACGCGCTCTCGGGCCTCGACTACGTCATCGACATCTCGCAGCCGGCCGGCTCGCGGATCCGCGGCCTGACGCAACTCGACGGCACCCCCGTCGCCGACGACGACCGCTTCGTGATGGCCGTCAACAACTACCGGCAGAGCGGGGGCGGGGCCTACCCGGCCGTCGCCGCGGCTCCCCTCGTCTACGACGAGCGGCTCGAGATCCGGCAGCTGCTGATCGACTGGGCGAGCGCGCGCGGCGTGATCGACCAGGCAGACTTCTCCGACGAGAACTGGTCGCTGACGTCGGTCGCGGCCGAGGTCCCGGCCGAGCCCGGCACGCCCGGCACGCCCGCGCCCGGAACGCCCGAGCCGACCGAGCAGCCGACGGCCACTCCGGTGCCCCTGCCCTCCGCCACGCCCGTCCCCGTCGCCGGGGGCTCGCACTCCGGACCGCTCGCGAACACGGGCGTCGACGCGGCCTCCTTCGCGGGAGGCGCGGCCCTGCTGCTGCTCGCCGGCCTCGCGCTGACGGTGCTGCGCCGCCGCCGCTCCGCGCAGCACTCGGAGTAGCACGCACCACCCGCACGACTCGACGGCGCCGCTCTCACTCCCGAGGGCGGCGCCGTCTCGCGTTCCAGGCGGCGAGCACGCCCGTGGACCACAGCGCCCAGAGCACGAGCAGCGGCTGGAAGACCAGCCGGATCGCCCGGGCCGCGTCGGTCTCGAGGCCGAAGGCCGGGGTCCGGGTGACGAGCTGCGAGACGTTGCCCGGGAACACCGCGACGAAGAACGCGGCGACGACGATCCCCACCAGCACCCGCCGGCGCCGGACCAGCAGCAGCGCGAGCCCGAGCGCGATCTCGACGACACCGGACGCCAGGACGACGAAGTCCGCATCGAACGGCAGCCACGGCGGCACCTGCGCCTGGAAGGACTGCCGGGCGAAGGTGAGGTGCCCCGTCCCCGCGAGCACGAGCACGAGGCCCAGGAGGACGCGGGCGATCGTGCGCGGGAGGCTCATCGCCCCAGTCTGCGCCAGCGGTTCCCGCGCTCCGGCTGCACCGCCCCGTATCCTCGATACCGCGCGCGCCGCGCCACCCCGTCCCTACCGCCCTGTCCGCAGACCGTGAAACGAGTTCCATGAGCACCCTGCCCCGCCTGATGGCCTTCGACCTCGACGACACCCTCGCCGCCTCGAAGTCCCCCGTCGACCCGGCGATGGCCGACCTCTTCGTCAAGCTGCTGCAGGCCACCGAGGTGTGCATCATCTCCGGCGGCCAGATCGGCCAGTTCCGGATGCAGGTGCTCGACCGCCTCGAGGGCGCCGACCCCGCCGTGCTGGCGAAGCTGCACCTGATGCCCACCTGCGGCACGCAGTACTACCGCTACGAGAACGGCGACTGGGCGCAGATCTACGCCGAGAACCTCACCGACGACGAGAAGTCGCGTGCGCTCGCCGCCGTCGAGGAGAAGGCCAAGGAGCTCGGCTACTGGGAGTCCGAGACCTGGGGCCCGATCCTCGAGGACCGCGACTCGCAGATCACCTTCTCCGCCCTCGGCCAGGCCGCCCCGGTGCCGGTCAAGCAGGCCTGGGACCCGACGGGCGAGAAGAAGAACACCCTCCGCGAGGCCGTCCAGGCCGTGCTGCCCGACCTCGAGGTCCGCTCCGGCGGCTCCACCTCGGTCGACATCACCCGCAAGGGCATCGACAAGGCCTACGGGATGAACAAGCTCACCGAGCTCACCGGCATCCCCCTCGACGAGATGATCTTCGTCGGAGACCGCCTCGACCCCGACGGCAACGACTACCCCGTCAAGGCGATGGGCGTCGAGACCTTCGCCGTCGAGGGCTGGCACGACACGGCCGCCTACCTCCGCTCCTACGGCCTCTGACCCGCGAGCCCGGTCCTCCCCCGCGAGATGCCACTTGTGAGCGCGACACGCCGCGGAAGTCCGTCACAAGTGGCATCTCGCGGGGAGGGCCGGGCTCGCGTCAGGCGTCCTCGCTGAGGGAGCCGGTGGCGGTGCCGTCGAGGGCGAGGCGGAGGCGGCGCGGCAGCTTCGCGACGATGATCGCGTGCGACTCCGCGAGCAGCTCCTGCACGAGGCCCTCCTCGACCCGGCCGCCGGCGTCGACGGTCACCCAGTGCTTCTTGTTGAGGTGGTAGCCGGGCTCGATGCCGTCGACGCCCGCGACGAGGTGCACGACGTTCTCGGGCAGCGCCTTGACGCTGACGACAGGCCGGCCGAAGCGCTCGCTCTCGAGCGCGAAGACCTTGCCCTCCACCTTCCACACCCGGATCTCCGGGCCGAAGGGGAAGCTCGCGCCTGCTCCCGGCAGGTCGGCGAGAAAGGACTCGAGCGCGGCGGCATCCACGCGTCCATTGTGCCCGCAGAGGCACCGCCCGCGTAGGCTCGTGCTGTCGTCCGTCCAGCCAGTGGAGCAGTCTCCGCCGTCGGAACGACCGGAATCGGATCCGACCATGCCAGACCCCACGACCACCTCGACCTCGACACTGGGCCGCGCGACCGGGAGGTACGCGCGGGCGTTCGCCCTCCCCGGGTCGCTCGCCTTCTCCTCCGCCGGCTGGTTCGGCCGCTTCCCCAAGGGCAGCCTCGCGATCGGGGTGCTCGTCCTCGTGTCGGCGCAGTCCGGCAGCTACGCGCTCGGCGGCGCCGTGTCGGGCGCGCTGACCCTCGCCCTCGCCGTGACCGGTCCGCTCTGGTCGCGGGTGATGGACCGCTGGGGGCAGCGCCGGGCGCTCGCGCTGTCACTCCCGGTCCTCGTGGCCGCCTCGCTCGGGCTGGTCGCCGCCGTGCTGCTCGACGCCCCCGTCTGGACGTGGTTCGTCCTCGGCGTCCTCGCCGGCGCCGCCGTCCTCGACGTCGGCTCGGCCGTCCGCTCGCGCTGGAGCGCCGCGACGGCCGACCCGGGGCTCCGGCACACCGCGTACTCGGTCGAGTCGGTGGCGGACGAGGCGGCCTTCGTCGTCGCGCCGCCGATCGTCACGTTGCTCGCCTCGCTCGTGCACCCGGCGGCCGGCGTCCTGGTCGGGCTCGGGATCGGCGTGGCCGGCGGGGTCGCGCTGCTCGTGCAGACCGGGACGCAGCCGGCGCTCGCTCCGACGCGCTCGGCGACGTCGCCCGCTCGGGAGCGGCTGCCGCTCGGGCTCGTCGGCATCGTCGCGGTGTTCGCGACCATCGGCGGGGTCTTCGGCTCGTTCAACGTCGCGGCGATCGCGACGGCGGAGGCGTCCGGAGCCGGTGCCGCCTCGGGGCTGCTGCTCTCGGCGTACAGCATCGGCAGCGTGCTGACCGGCGTCGTCGTCGGGGCCGCGCGCCTGCCCGGCGGTCCGCGCTCGAGGTTCCTGGTGGCGGGCGCCGTCTTCGGAGTCGTCGTGCCGGTGCTCGTGCTAGCCGGCTCGCTACCCGCGCTGATCGCGCTGGCCTTCGTCGCCGGCCTCGCGACGTCGCCGCTGCTGATCACCGGCTCGAGCCTCGTCGAGTCGATCGCCCCGCGCCGGCGCCTCACGGAAGCCCTCGCCTGGCCGCCGACCGGCATCGCCCTCGGCGCCACCGCCGGCTCCACCCTGAGCGGCCTCGCCGTCGAGGCCCTCGGCCCGCAGTCCGGCTTCCTGGTCACCGCCGGCGCGGCCGCCCTCGGCGCCCTGCTGACCCTCGCGACGGTGCTGCTCCTCCGCCGCCGCGCTGCGCCTGCGGTCGCCGGCTCGCCTCGCTGACCGAGCACCCCACCCGAACCTGCTGATCGAGTAGCCCTCGCAGAGGGCGTATCGAGATCCACCGTCCTGCAGAACGTGGGTCTCGATACGCCCCTCCGGGGCTACTCGACCAGCAAGGAGCGGAGCACCGCCGCTCCTTCTATCGATCGAGCAGCCCGCACGGCGGGTCCTCTTTCATGCTGATCGAGTAGCCCGCGGAGCGGGCGTATCGAGATCCACCACCGAACGACGTCGGGTCTCGATACGCCCCTCCGGGGCTACTCGACCACCATGAACAGGGCGCGTCCGTGCATCCGGAGCAGGTCACCGAAGCCGACCGAGTGGCCCGCCCGAACATGCTGATCGAGCAGCCCGCGCAGCGGGTCCGTTTCATGCTGATCGAGCAGCCCGCGCAGCGGGCGTATCGAGCGGAGGGGGCGCCTCCGGCGCCAGCGCAGGGCGGGGAAGAGACAGACGTTCATGCGGTGGTGGGTCTCGATACGCCCCTGCGGGGCTACTCGACCAGCATGTGCGCGGGCGTCTCTTCCAAGTAGATCCACCACCGAACGACGCCGGGTCTCGATACGCCCCTCCGCGGCTGCTCGACCTGCATGCTTCGGATCAGTCGGCGCCCAGGATCACGATGGCGGCCGTGGGGGGCAGCGCGTCCTCGTGGTAGCGCTCGATCTCGGGGATCGCGGCAGGGTCGGCCTGCTCGAGGAAGCCGGTGAGGCGGGCGACCTCGTCGGTCTCGCCGATCGACTCGGCCGCGCGGCGGAGGGCGTAGAGGGCGAGGAGGAAGCCGCGGTTGGGGCCGTGGCGCCACGGGATCGGGCCCTGGCCGCGCCAGCCGGCGGTGCGGAGGAGGTCGAGGCCGCGGTGGTACCCGACGCGCGCGTAGGCGTAGGACGGCAGCGCGGCGTCGATCCCCCAGACGCTGTCGGCGAGGAGGGCCCAGGCCAGCGGGGAGCGCGGGTGGGCGGCGGCGAGCGCGGCGAACTCGACGGCTCCCGGGTTCGCATGCTTGGCGAGGGCCGCGGTGACCGCGGGCTCGTCCGGGAGGAGGGTCGGTTCGGGGCCCAGCAGGTTCTCGCCATTCATGCCCTCAGGGTAACCCGCTCGCGCTGTGCCGCCCCGGGGAGCCTCTCCGCTCCCTTCGTACGGGCCCGCCGCCGGGCCGCCGCCGATAGCATCGACCCCATGGCGACGAAGCGCAGCGAGGTCGAGGCCTGGCTCACGGACATGGACGGCGTGCTGGTGCACGAGAACCAGGCGCTCCCCGGCGCGCCCGAGCTCATCCAGGAGTGGACGGACGCGGGCACCCCGTTCCTGGTGCTCACGAACAACTCGATCTTCACACCGCGCGATCTCGCGGCGCGGCTGCGGGCGTCGGGGCTGCACGTGCCCGAGGAGCGGATCTGGACGAGCGCCCTCGCGACCGCCGACTTCTGCGCGTCGCAGATGCCCGGCGGCAGCGCGTTCGTGATCGGCGAGGCCGGCATCACCACCGCCCTGCACGAGGCCGGCTTCATCATGACCGAGACGGCGCCCGACTACGTCGTCGTCGGCGAGACCCGCAACTACAGCTTCGAGGCGATCACGAAGGCGATCCGCCTCATCGTCGGCGGCGCACGCTTCATCGTGACCAACCCCGACGCGACCGGTCCGAGCGCCGAGGGCGTCATGCCCGCGACGGGCGCGATCGCAGCCCTGATCACGAAGGCCACCGGCAAGGACCCGTACGTGGTCGGCAAGCCGAACCCGATGATGTTCCGCTCGGCGATGAACAAGATCGGCGCGCACAGCGAGAACACCGGCATGATCGGCGACCGGATGGACACCGACATCGTCGCCGGCATCGAGGCTGGCCTGCACACCGTCCTCGTCCTCACCGGCATCAGCGACCGCGCCGAGATGGACCGCTACCCGTTCCGCCCCGACGAGGTGCTGACCGGCGTGCACGAGCTGCTCTCGACCGACCCGTACGAGACCGAGTTCCCGCCGGACGACCAGATCCTCTGACCGGCGTCCCGGCGCCGTCCGTCTCGGCCCCGCCCGTCCTCGGGCACTGGCCCTGCCACTCCTCAAAAGTTGCGGTAGCGGCGCGCGACTACCGCAACTTCTGGATACTCGCGGCGGACCAGCCGGGAGACGGCACTCCCACTCCTCAGTAGTTGCGGTAGTGGCGCGCGACTACCGCAACTTCTCCGTACTCGCGGCCGACCAGCCGACGGACCGCGCCCCGACTCCTCCAAAGTTGCGGTAGTCGAGCGCGAGTACCGCAACTTTTGGAGAGTGGGAGGGGGAGGGGGAGGGAGAGGGGGCGCCGGCCGATCAGAAGCGGACGTGCTGCAGGATCCAGGCGTGCATCGCGACGGCCGCCGCGGCGGAGGCGTTGATCGAACGGGTCGAGCCGAACTGCGAGATCTCGAGCACGGCGACGGAGGCGGCGATCGCCTCCTCCGAGAGGCCCGGGCCCTCCTGCCCGAAGAGCAGCACGCAGCGCTCCGGCAGCGCGAACGTCTCGATCGGCACGCAGCCGGGCACGTTGTCGATCGCGAGCAGCGGGACGTCCTCCGCGGCGGCCCAGCGGGCGAGGTCCGCGACCGTCTCGTGGTGCTGCACGTGCTGGTAGCGGTCGGTGACCATCGCGCCGCGCTTGTTCCAGCGGCGGCGCCCCACGATGTGCACGCTCTCGGCGCCGAACGCATTGGCGCTGCGCACGATCGAGCCGATGTTCATGTCGTGCTGCCAGTTCTCGATGGCGACGTGGAAGGGATGCCGCGTCACGTCGAGCTCGGCGACGATCGCCTCCATCCGCCAGTAGCGGAAGCGATCGACCACGTTGCGCGAGTCGCCGTGCTCGAGCAGCTCGGGGTCGAGCCGGTCGTCGTCGGGGTGCGCGCCGACCCACGGCCCGACGCCCTTCGTCGTCACCTCGAGGGAGGCGGAGGGCCCGGCCTCGTCCACGTCTCGCGCCGCCCGGCCTAGGCCGACGGGGTGCCGTCGACCGAGCCCAGCATGTCGCCGCCGCCGGCGCGGTCGACGAAGCAGTAGTAGCTGCGCTCACCGGCGTCCCACTGCTCCTGGGTCACGGGGAAGGAGGCGGAGACCTGCACGTCGCCGTAGGCCTCGGCGCCCGCGACGTCGACGACGCCCTGCGTCTGGCAGAGCGAGGCGACCGAGACGGCCAGCGCGTCCTGGCCGGGGAACGTCGCGTCGGTCAGCTCGCCGGTGGCGACCATCTCGCCGGTGTGGGCGGTGGCGCAGTCGACGACCGTGAAGGTCTCGGCCCAGACGGTGTCGAAGGGCTGCAGGCACTCGCCGCCGAGCAGGGCGGTCCAGGCGTAGCTGCCGGCGGGCAGCGGGCCGACGGTGGGCAGGGCGGCGGTCGGAGCGGTGGTCGGAGCGGTCGTGGCGGTCGCGCTGGGCTGGGCCGGAGCGGCGGTCGTCGCGGCCGGGACGGGCACGGCGGCCCGATCGTCGTTCGAGCCGACGGCGATCCCGATGGCGAGGATCGCGCCGAGCAGGAGCACGACGCCCACGGCGATCAGGCCGATCAGGAGGCGCCGGCGGCTGCGCGTGCGCGCCGGGGCCGGAGCGCCGACGCTCGTGAGAGACGGGACCGGCTCGGCCGGAGGGGTCTTCGCGGGCTTCTCGGCGCGCGACCTCTCGGTGCGCGGCTTCTCGGCGCGGGTCTTCCGGGGCGGACGGGGCGAGCGCTTGGCGGCGTTGACGTGCGCGCGGGCGGGCGTGCTGAAGGGGGCGGCGGGCGGCGCGGCGGCAGGGGCGTCCTCGCGGGACGTCCCGTCCGCTCCGGCGTCCGCGCCGTCGGCCGGCTCGTCGGTTCCGGGGGCGTCGTCCTCGGGCTCGAGGTTCCAGGCGTAGGCGCCGGCGGTCTCGCGCCAGAGCTCCTCGTCGCCGCCGTCGACGTCGGACTCGTCGCGCGGGGCGACGACGTCCTCCCAGACCGGCGGGGCGTCCCAGCCGCCGCGGGGGTCGGGCCACTGGTACACGTCGGGCTCCGCGGGCTCGCGGGGCTCGGGGGCGGTCGCGCCCTCGGGGCGGTCGCCGCGGGGCTCGGGGCGCTGCTCGTGACGGGGCGTGCGGAGCGCGGGCGGCGCGGTCGGCAGGTCGGCGGTCGGGGGCGCGGGCGGCAGGACGGGCGCGACCGGCAGCACGGGCGCGGGCGTCGGCGGCTCGGTGGCGGCCGGCGCCGCGCTCGGCGCAGCGGCCGCGGGCGGCTGGGGTGTCTGCGGGAGCACCGGACCGAGCGGGAAGCGGGGGGAGGGAGTGACGGGACGCTCGGAGGCGGGCTCCGCCGGCACCTCGGGGGTAGGCGTCGGAGGGGTCGGCTCGTCCGCGACGGACCTCGAACGGGGCGCGGTGAAGGCGGCCCAGATGCCGCGGCGCGCGGAGTCGCGCTCGGCGGCGGACTGCGCGTCGGACTGCGCGTCGGATTCGGCAGCCGGTGCGTCCGCCGCCGGCGGCATGGTCGCGGGGTCGTCGGAGCGGGCGGGCTCGGCGTCGGAGTTCGTCTCGATCTCGTCCTGAGACGCGGGCGCCGGCTCCGCGGGACGCTCGGGCTCGACGGGCTGCTCGACCTCGACGGACGACTCGCTCTCGACGGAGCGCTCGGGCTCGACGGACTGCTCGGGCTCGACGGACTGCTCGGGCTGGAAGGGTCGCTCAGGCTCGACAGGCTGCTCGCGCTCGACGGGCCTCTCGACCTCGACGAGGCGCTCGTTCTCGACGGGCTCGACGGACTGCTCGATCTCGACGACCTGCTCGGGCTGGGAGGGTCGCTCGAGCGCGGCGGACTGCTCCGGCTCGACGGGCTCCGACGCGCCGGGCTCCGACGCACCGGACTGCTCATTGTCGCGGCCCTGCTCGGGCTCGACGGGGGCCGCCACTTCGACGGGCTCCTCGCGGCGCTCCTGCTCGGGCTCGGCGGCCGGCGCGGCCTCGCTCGCGGGCGCCGGGGTCCGCGGCGCCTCGAAGATGCTCTTCAGGCGGCCGCCACTGAGCTGCTCGAGGAGCCACTCACTGCCGCCGGGGCGGCGCTCCGGCTCGGGGCGGTCCTCGCCCTCGCGCGGCTCCGTCACCTCGGGCTGCTCGCCGTCGGGCCGCCCGCCGTGCTGGTCGCCGCGCTCGCGGCCGTCGTCCACCATCAGCTCAGACCGAGGTCGGCCAGCCCGATCGCGGCGAAGTAGGGGTAGCCGGCGCCCTCGATGATCTCGCGGGCCCCGGTCGCGCGGTCGACGACGACGGCGACGCCGGCGATCTCGGCGCCGACCTTGAGCAGCGCCTCGATGGCGGCGAGCGGCGAGCCGCCGGTGGTGGAGGTGTCCTCGACGACGACGACGCGCTTGCCGGCGAGGTCCGGGCCCTCGACCTGGCGGCCGCGGCCGTGGTCCTTGGGCGCCTTGCGCACGACGAAGGCGTCGTACTCGAGGCCGCGGAGGACGCCGCGGTGCAGGATCGCGGACGCGATGGGGTCGGCGCCCATCGTCAGACCGCCGACGGCGTCGACGCGCTCGATCGGAGCGATCAGGTCGAGCATCACGTCGCCGATCAGCGGAGCGACCCGGTGGTCGAGGCTGACGCGGCGCAGGTCGACGTAGTAGCTCGCCTTCTTGCCGCTCGTCAGGGTGAAGTCCCCGTGGAAGACGGCGTCGGAGCCGATGTACTCGATGAGCTGCTGGCGTGCGTCGGTCACGCGCCTACTCTACGGGGCACGCCTACGGCGCGGACTCGGCCCCGCCCGCGCGCGTCGCGCCGGCCTTCTCGCCCTGCCCCTCCTCGGCTCCGCCGCGGAACTGCGTCATGTAGAGGTCGTAGTACGCGCCGCGGCGCTGGAGCAGCGCATCGTGGGCGCCCTGCTCGACGATGCGGCCGGCCTCCATCACGAGGATGGTGTCGGCGTCGCGGATGGTGGAGAGGCGGTGCGCGATCACGAACGACGTGCGGTCGGTGCGCAGCGCCGCCATCGCGTGCTGGACGAGCAGCTCGGTGCGGGTGTCGACCGAGGAGGTCGCCTCGTCGAGGATGAGCAGCGACGGGTTGGCGAGGAACGCGCGGGCGATCGTGATCAGCTGGCGCTCACCGGCCGAGACGCTGCCGCCGTCGGCGTCGAGCACCGTGTCGTAGCCGTCCGGCAGCTGCTGCACGAAGCGGTCGACCATCGTCGCCCGGGCGGCGTCGGCGATCTCCTCGTCGGTGGCGTCGAGGCGGCCGTAGCGGATGTTCTCGCGGATCGTGCCCTGGAAGAGCCAGGCGTCCTGGAGCACCATGCCCACGCGCGAGCGGAGATCGCCGCGGCCGATCCGCGTGATGTCGACGCCGTCGAGCAGGATGCGCCCGCCGGTGAGCTCGTAGAAGCGCATCACCAGGTTGACCAGCGTGGTCTTGCCGGCGCCGGTCGGGCCGACGATGGCGACCGTCTGGCCGGGCTGGGCCGAGAAGGTCAGGCCCTCGATCAGCGGCTGCTCCGGGTCGTAGGAGAAGGAGACGTCCTGGAACTCGACGTGGCCGTCGGTGCGCTCGGGGAGCGAGTCGACCGGGGTCTCGGGCTCCTGCTCGTCCGCGTCGAGCAGCTCGAAGGTGCGCTCGGCCGAGGCGACGCCCGACTGCAGCATGTTCGCCATGCTCGCGAGCTGCGTCACCGGCTGGGTGAACTCGCGCGAGTACTGGATGAACGCGGTCGCGTCGCCGAGGGTCAGCTGGCCGGAGGCGACCCGCAGCCCGCCGACGACGGCGATCAGCACGTAGGAGAGGTACGACACGAAGGTCATCGCCGGCATGATCATGCCCGAGACGAACTGGGCGCCGAACGAGGCCGAGTAGAGCGCGTCGTTCCGGCGGTCGAACTCCTCGAGCATCTCGCGGTCGCGGCCGAAGGTGCGGACGATCTCGAGGCCGGAGAAGGTCTCCTCGATGTGGCCGTTCAGCGCGCCGGTGTTCTTCCACTGCGCGGCGAACAGCTTCTGCGAGCGGGCGCCGATGACGCCAGCGATCACGCCGGAGAGCGGGATCGAGACCAGCGCGATCAGCGCGAGCTGCCAGGAGACGATGAACATCATCACGGCGATGCCGATGATGGTCAGCACCGACTGGACGAGCTGCGAGAACGCCTGCTGGAGTGCCGTCTGGATGTTGTCCACGTCGTTGGTCACGCGCGACATCACGTCGCCGCGCTGCCGGGTGTCGAAGAAGCGCAGCGGCAGGCGGTTGAGCTTCGCCTCGATGTCCTGGCGGAGCCCGAAGACCACCCGCATGACGAGGCCGTTGAGGATGTAGCCCTGGGCCCACATCAGCACCGACGCGACGACGTACATCAGCAGCACGATGATGATGAGGCGGCCGAGCACCGTGAAGTCGATGCCCTCGCCGGGGACGATCGCGGTCTTCGAGAGCATGTCGGCGAAGGTGCCGTTGCCCTCCGCCCGCTGCTGCTCGATGATCTGCTCGAGCGGGACGCCGGCGGGCAGCTGCGAGCCGATCACCCCGTTGAAGATGGTGTCCATCGCCTGGCCGAGGATCTTCGGCGCGATGACGGTGAGGACGACCGACGCCGAGACGAGGGCGACGACCAGGATCATCCGGGCGCGCTCGGGGCCGAGCAGGCTGAACAGCCGCTTGGCGGAGGGCCAGAAGTTCTGCGCCTTCCGCGCGGGCGGGCCGTCGCCGAACATGCCGCCGTCGGCCTCGCCGGGCTCGAACTCGGGCTCGAGCTCGGAGGTCTCGGCGACCGGCGCCGCCTGGGCCTCGGTGTCGCGTGCGCGTGCCATCTCAGGCCACCCCTTCCACGCTCAGCTGGGATTCGACGATCTCGCGGTAGGTCGCGTTCGTCTCGAGGAGCTCGTCGTGCGTGCCGCGGCCGACGATGCGGCCCGCGTCGAGCACGACGATCTGGTCGGCGTTCCGGATCGTCGACACGCGCTGGGCGACGATGATCACGGTCGCGTCGGTGGTCGCCTCGGCGAGGGACTCGCGCAGGCGCGCGTCGGTCGCGACGTCGAGCGCCGAGAACGAGTCGTCGAAGAGGTAGACGCGGGGCTTCGCGACGAGCGCCCGCGCGATGCAGAGCCGCTGGCGCTGCCCGCCCGAGACGTTGGTGCCGCCCTGCGAGACCGGCTCGTCGAGCCCGCGCTCCTTCGCGCGGACGAAGTCCTCGCCCTGGGCGATGCGCAGCGCCTCCCAGAGCTCGGCGTCCGTCGCGTCCGGGCGGCCGAAGCGGAGGTTGGAGGCGATGGTGCCCGAGAAGAGGTAGGGCCGCTGCGGCACGAGCCCGACGACCTTCGCGAGCTGGGCGCGGTCGAGCGAGGAGACGGGCACGCCGTCGATCGCGACCGAGCCCTCCTGCGGGTCGAACAGCCGCGGCACGAGGCCGAGCAGGGTCGTCTTCCCCGCGCCGGTCGAGCCGACGATGGCCGTCGTCCGGCCGGGCTCGGCGACGAGGTCGAGCTGCGCGAGCACGGGGCGCTCGGCGCCGGGGTAGCCGAAGACCACGCCGGAGAACTCGACGCGGCCGACGGCCGGAGCGTCGACGCCGCCGGTCGGCGTGGTCAGGCTGGTCCGGGTGTCGAGGACCTCCTGGATGCGCTCGGAGCAGACCACGGCGCGCGGGATCATCATCACCATGAAGACGCCCATCATCACGGCGGTGAGGATCTGCAGCAGGTACTGGAGGAACGCGGTCAGCGAGCCGATCTGCATCTGACCCGCGTCGACCCGGTGCCCGCCGAACCAGAGCACGGCGGCCGTGGCGAGGTGCAGGATCATCATGATCGCCGGGAACATCAGCACGAAGATGTTGCCGACCTTGATCGACACCTCGGTGATCGCCTCGTTCGAGCGGCGGTAGCGCTCGGACTCGAAGGGCTCGCGGACGAAGGCGCGGACCACGCGGATGCCGGTGATCTGCTCGCGCAGCACCCCGTTGATCCCGTCGATGCGGTCCTGCATGAGTCGGAACAGCGGCAGCAGCAGGAAGACCAGCACGCCGACGACGACGAAGAGCACGGGCACCGAGACCCAGACCAGCCAGGAGAGACCCGCGTCCTCGCGCAGGGCGAAGACGATCCCGCCGATGCACATGATCGGCGTCGACACCATGAAGTTGAGCGTCATCAGCACGAGCATCTGCACCTGCTGCACGTCGTTGGTGCCGCGGGTGATCAGGGTCGCGGTGCCGAAGCGGCCGACCTCGAGCCCGCTCAGCGAGTCGACCCGGCGGTAGACGTCGCGGCGCAGGTCGCGGCCGACGGCCATCGCGGTGCGGGCGCCGAAGTAGACGCCGCCGATCGCCGCGGCGACCTGGACGAGGCAGACCGTGAGCATCGTCATGCCGGTGGCCCAGATGAAGTCGGTGTCGCCCTGGCCGATGCCCTGGTCGATGATCTCGGCGTTGAGGCTCGGCAGGTAGAGCGCCGCGAGGGTCGCGATCAGCTGGAGCACCACGACCGCCGCGATCGACCGGGAGTAGGGCTTCGCGTACGAGGACGCGAGACGGAGCAGGATCATGGGTCCTCCGGACGGGAGCGGGGCAGGGAGGGGCGGAGGCGGTCGGCGAGCGACCGGAACGGGGGCGGCCGGGGCTTCGGGGCTCGGACCGAGCGGCGCGGAGGAGCGGCCGCTTCAGGGACGACGCAAGACAACCATCGACCACCGACACCGGTTCCGCAATCCGTCGCCCGGATGAGCGGCCCCGCGCGTCCGCGCGCGGCGTCCGTGTGCAGGAACCGTGTCGGCGGCGGCTCCTAGACTTCCGGAATGCGCATCGCCACCTGGAACGTGAACTCCATCCGGGCCCGCACCGGCCGCGTCGTCGACTGGCTGGTGCGCGAGGACGTCGACGTCCTCGCCATGCAGGAGCTCAAGTGCAAGCCCGAGCAGTTCCCGCACGAGGCCTTCGCCCAGGCCGGGTACCACGTCGAGATGGTCGGCCTCAGCCAGTGGAACGGCGTCGGCATCGCCTCCCGCCTGCCGATGGAGGACGTCCAGGTCGGCTTCCCCGGCATGCCCGGCTTCGCCAAGGAGCCCGCGGCCGACGGCTCCTTCCCGCTCGAGGCCCGTGCGATCGGCGCGACGGTCGACGGCGTGCGCGTGTGGAGCCTCTACGTCCCCAACGGCCGCGCGGTCGGCGACCCGCACTGGCACTACAAGCTCGAGTGGTTCGCCGCGCTCGAGGCGAGCACCCGCGCCTGGCTCGCGGCCGAGCCCGACCTGCCGCTCGCCCTGGTCGGCGACTGGAACGTCGCCCCGCTCGACAGCGACGTCGGCGACCCGACGCTGGGCCCCGGATCCACGCACGTCTCCCCCGAGGAGCGCGCCGCCTTCGAGGCCTTCACCGCCGCGGGCCTGCACGACGTCGTCCGCCCGCTCGTCCCCGAGGGCTACACCTACTGGGACTACAAGCAGCTGCGGTTCCCGCGCAACGAGGGGCTGCGGATCGACTTCGTGCTCGGCTCGCGCGCCTTCGGCGACCTGGTGACCGGCGCCTCGATCCACCGGAACGAGCGCAAGGGCGACGCCCCGAGCGACCACGTGCCGGTCGTGGTCGACCTCGATCTCGACACCTCGCTCGACGACGACCGCCCGATGATCTTCTGACCGTGGCCTCCTCGAAGAAGAAGCGCGCCCGCGCCGACCAGCAGCCGTCCGCCGCGCAGCGCCCGTCGACAGCCCAGCGCGCCGCCGCGAGCCGCCCGGCCGTGGCGCGGGCGCACGACGAGTTCCGCACCGAGGCCTACCGCTCGGTCCGCGAGACCTTCGCCGCCGGCAAGCCGCTGCGCCGCCGCTGGGACCTGGTGCTCTCGATCCTCGGCTGCCTCGCGCTCGGGCTGCTCTGCGTGGTGCTCGGCTATCTCGCCGCGATCCTCGCCGTCTTCCCCGGTCAGTGCGAGGGTCAGAACATCGCCTGCGACTACGACCGGATCGACTGGGGCGTCTCGCTCGCCCTGATCGGCCCGCCGATCCTGACGCTGATCGCCGTGGGCGTGACGATCATCCGCTACCTCGTCGGCCGCCGGGTGTTCTGGATCCCGATCGTCGCCTTCGTGCTCTGCGTCGGCACCGCGTTCCTCGCGTCCTGGCTCGTCACCAGCTCGATCCCCGGCTCCGCGCTGGCCTGAGCGGGGCGGCCGTCAGCCGGCCGCCCCGCCGTCAGCCGGCGCAGGCCGGGTCGTCCGCGAGGGTGACCTCGGTCTTGTTGATCATCGGCGTGACCCGGACGGCCTGCTCGCCGAAGGTCGCGGCGGCGTCGGCGGCCGTGAAGCCGACCGTCACCGTCGTCGACTCGCCGGGAGCGAGCTGGACCGCGACGCGCGCGACCGGCCGGCCGAGGTCCTCGGTCGGGTCGGAGATCCGGGCGGCGTCGCCGAGCGGGTCGGACCAGGAGGCCTGCGCCTGCGAGGTCGTCGTGCCGGGAGGGCCGTAGACGTAGACGTTGGTGACGAAGTCGCCGAGCGGGAAACGGTTCCCGCCGTTCGCCGCCACGTACTTCGGCAGCGTGCGCGCCACCTTCTCGGTGATCGTGTTCGTCAGCGTGACCTGGGTGGAGAAGGTCGTGCCGCCGGCGGCGCAGCGGTTCGTGCTCGACTGGGTGACGGCGGTGTCGAGGTAGTAGTCCATCTTCGAGCCGATCGACGCGTCCTGGAAGAACACGCCGGTGGTCGAGGTGTCGTCGTTGTCCGTCGGCAGGACGCCCGCGATCGGCGTCGGCGCGAGCAGCGCCTGCTCGTCCGGATCGGTGCTGTAGGCGAGGATGCGGCTCTCGCCGACCGCCTTCACCACGGCCGGGAGCATCTTGGACGGCTCCATGTCGCCGCCGAGGATCTTGCCGAGGACGGTCGCGCTGGCCTCCGAGAAGAAGGCGTCCGTCGCGTCGGCGACCGTCGCGTCCGAGTAGCGGAAGTAGACCTTGTTCAGCAGCGTCGAGACGGTGTTCTCGCTGGTCAGCTCGGTGCCGTCGGTGAGCGTCACCGGGCCGGTGGCGGCGAGCAGGTACTGCAGCGCCATCGGGTCGATCGCGAGGACGCCGTCGACCTTCTGCTCCGGGAACTTCTGCGCCCAGAACTGCGTCGCGATCGAGGCCGCGGTGGGGAAGTCGGGGCGGCTCGTCGACACGTTGAACGTGGTCGCGAGGTTGCCGCCGAAGGTGTCGAGCGCGCTCTGGTCGACCGAGACGGGCTGCAGGTCGCGGAAGTCCTGGCTCGACTGCTGCGTGCCCACCGTGATCGCGCCGCCGTCGATGTTCAGCTGCATCACCGACGAGGCGCCGCCGCCCAGCGCCTGCGCCTCGGCGAGGTTCTGGAAGAGCACGAGGTAGCTGCGCGGTCCGCTCGCGCCGAGCGCGTCGGGGAGGATCGCGGTGATCGGCTGGACCTGGTCCATCGCGCTGGTCGCCGTCTCGAGCTGCGGGGCGAACGCGTCGAGCGCCGAGGCGACCTGCGGCACGAGCGCGCCCCGGTCGATCCCCTCGACGCGGGCCTGCGCCTCGTCGACGACGCCCTTGGCGACGGTGATCTTGTCGGAGAGCGCGGTGATCGCCGCGATGTCGACCTTGCCGTCGACCGGCTTGAGGACGTCGAGCGAGGTGGAGGAGAGCGGGGTGACGATCTTGCCCGAGACGTCGTCGGCGATCTCGGTCGCGGCGCGGACGGCCGAGAGGTTCGGGCCGAGGAAGGGCACGATCTCCATCACGCGCCACACCGGGTCGTCGGTCTCGTCGCGCGCCTCGCCGGTGAGGGTCGCGATCTGGCCGGCCGTCGACTCCGCGCCCGCCGTGTCGAAGCCGGTGAGCTGGTCGGCGACCTGCGAGACCAGCGGGATGGCGGAGGTGAGCTTGGCGCGCACCGTCATCGCCTTGTCGTAGGTCTGCACCGCGAGGAACACGGCCACGACCGCGCCGATCACGAGGACCAGCAGGACGGTCAGGGTGATCCAGAGGCCCCGTCTGCTGCGGCGAGGGGTGCCGGAGGCGCGGCGAGAGGAGGTCGTCGTGGTGCTCATTCGAGAGAGCCTAAGCGACGCCCGCCCGCAGGCGACGGTCGATCCGCGCCGTCGTCAACCCAGGAGGAGGGACACGGCGATGAGCACGGGCACCGCCATGACGGTGGTGACGAGGGCCGTGTCGCGCGCCACGGCGACACCGCGGTCGTAGCGGGAGGCGAAGTTGAAGATGTTCTGCGCGGTCGGCAGCGCGGCCGTCACGGTCACCGCGAAGAGGTGCTCGGCGTCGAGCGCGAAGGCGAAGCGGCCGAGCAGATAGGCGGTCGCGGGCATCACCAGCATCTTGAGCAGCGAGGCGACGGCCACCTCGATCCGCCCGGGCCCCGGCTCCAGCGGCCGCTGCCCGCGCAGCGACATCCCGAACGCCATCAGCACCAGCGGGATCGACGCGTTGCCGATGATCGAGAACGGCTCGAGCAGCGGCGCCGGCAGCTGCACTCCCGTGACCGAGACGACCAGGCCGAGCGCCGAGGCGATGATCATCGGGTTCCGCAGCGGCTGGGTGAGGATGCCGGTGACGGAGGCGCGCCCGCTCGTCGACACGTCGAGCACGGTGAGGATCGTCGGCGCCAGCAGCAGCAGCTGGAGGAGCAGCGTCGGCGCGACCCACTGCGGGTCGCCGAGCACGTAGATCGCGACCGGCAGGCCGATGTTGTTGGCGTTCACGTAGGAGGAGGCGGCGGTGCCGATCACCGTCTCCGGCACCGGGCGGCGGAAGAACAGCCGCGACGCGACCAGGTAGAGCACCGCGACGATCGCGACCGTGATCAGCGACACGAGGAGGAAGGAGGAGAACAGCACCGTGACGTCGGCCCGGGCGAGCACCGTGAACAGCAGCGCCGGCGTCGTGACGAAGAACGCGATGCGGGTGAGGACGGCACGGCCCTCGGGCGGGACCAGCCCGAACCGGGCGATCAGGTAGCCGACCGCGATGACGGTCCCGATGATCGCGAAGCCGGTGAGCACTCCCTCCACGGCGTCCTCCGTCTCGTCGTGCGGCGGAACCGGGCGGCTCGCGGGCTGGGATCGTCGGCGCGGGTGCGCACCGCGTCCAGCCTAGGAGGCACCGCCCGTTGCCCCGCCGCCGGGGCGCGCCTACGGTGGGCGCATGCCGCATCTCGAGGTCCCCGGAGCGACCCTGCACTGGGAGTCGGACGGCCACGCCTCCGCTCCCGCCCTCCTGCTCGTGCACGCGGGCATCACCGACCTGCGGATGTGGGACCCGGTCGTCGCCGCGCTCGCGGAGGACCACCTGGTGATCCGCTACGACACCCGCGGCTTCGGCGAGACCCGGACGGACGACGTCGAGTTCGACCCGCGGCAGGACGCCCTCGACGTGCTCGAGCACCTCGGCGTCGAGCGCGCGACGGTGATCGGCTGCTCGCGCGGCGGCTCGCTCGTCCTCGACCTCACGCTCGAGCACCCCGACCGCGTCACCGGCCTGGTGCTGATCGCCCCCGGTGTCGGCGGCTTCCCCTACCCCGACCTCACCGAGGAGGAGGACCGCCGCTTCGACGAGATCGACGCGGTGCTGACCACCGGCGACCACGAGCGCGTCTCTCGGATGGAGGCGGAGCTGTGGGCGTTCGGCCCCGACCGCGACCCCGCCTCGCTCGACCCCGCGTTCGTCGAGACCGTGCGCGAGCTCGCCCGCGGCCGCGCCGGCCACGAGGGCGAGAAGCCCCGGCCGACCGAGATCGAGCCGCCCGCCTACGACCGCGTCGTCGACATCGCGGTGCCCACACTGGCGATGGTCGGCGCGCACGACGTCTCCGAGTCCCTCCCTGTGCACGCCTTCCTCTCGGCGACGGTGCCGGGCGCAGCGGCCCACGTCTTCGAGGACGCGGCCCACCTCCCCAGCGTCGAGCGACCCGACGAGTTCCTCGCCGTGCTGCGCCCGTGGCTGGCGTCCCACGGCCTCTGACCCGGAGCTGCGATGGGCGCACACGCATGCTGGTCGAGCAGCCCCGCAGGGGCGTATCGAGACCCACCGTCCTCAGCAGGCCGGCTCAGCGGACTCGACTTCTGACGCTGGCGGATCTCGATACGCCCGCGACGCGGGCTACTCGATCAGCATGATCCGACCCAGCGCGACAAGCATCCGTGGACGTCTCCGCACCGTGCTGGTGGAGGAGCACGCAGGAAACTGGCGCGACAGCGCGCCATCACGCTGGTCGAGTAGCGCGCAGCGCGTATCGAGACCCCACGTTCCGCAGAAGGGTGGCACGCCCGCGACTCCGTCAGCGGTTCTTGAAGTAGCGGAACAGGTGCTTCTCGCGCGTCGTCAGCACGCCGAGGAGGACGCCCGTCGCCGCGGACAGCAGGGCGACCGCCGGCGTCCGGAGGCCTTGGATCAGGGTCGCCGCCGCGTCGCCGGGCGGACCGGTGCTCCAGAGGACCAGGGCCACGAAGAGGCCTGCCGAGCCGACCGGGACCAGCCACGCGAGCGACTCCAGCAGCAGGACCGCCAGCAGCTCGATCCGGTGGACGCACGAGTGCAGTGCGGAGGCGAGCTCGACCCGGCGCAGGGCGGTCACCGCCCAGCACGAGGATGCTGAAGATCAAAGGTCTGGCGACGAGGGAATGATCCAGGCGGCGAGGTCTATGGCGCTGGCGCTTGTGTCCTCGAGGGCGCGGGCCAGCGCGGGAGAGACGAAGCGGACCAGTGCGCTGGAGCGGAGGCGGCCGTGTGGATCGATGAAGCGACCGATGTGGAGGGTCTCCCGGCCGGCGCCGTCGCTCTCGAAGATGCGGTCGATGGCGTCGAGCGTCTGGAGTCCCCAGGGGGAATGAACCACCAGGAAGGAGTCGCCCAGGACGCGGCGGAGACCGCGGCCTACCGGCTCCGGATCGGTGGCACTCGCGACTCCGAACCAGCCGCGTTCGTCGCAGTGGGCGACGTAGGACACGAGCCCGGACTCGCGGAGACCGTCGACGACTGCCATCACATCCGCCGCGAGGACTTCCGCTCTCGTCGTCCGGCCGCCGGCGACGAGAGGGGGCTCGGCACGATCGCCGAGAGCGTCCGGGAATCGCACCGGCTCTCGGAACGGGACAATGCGGGCCTCGGTGATTCCTCCATCCCGCCAGACGCCCTCGACCGTGACGAGGTCGACGCCGGCGGGAGCGGACTCGAGAGTCAGCGGAACGCTCGGCGCCGCCTGCTCGACGACGATGTCGTAGAGGCCGGCGCCCACTGCGGCAAGGCGGAGTCCCCCGGCCACTCGCTTCAGCCGACCGGTGGCGACGACGCCATCGCCGGCTGAGACGACGAGCGAGGAGATCGGTCGGAGATCCCCGCCCTGGGCGCTCATAGCCCAGCCGGCCCCGTCGATTTCGCCGTCCGCGTCGTACCCATACATGGATGATATGAACGCGGGGTCACGATGTCGACCGTGGCGCGTCACAACCGGCGCTCCTGCTGCTCGAGGAATGCGCAGCGCGTGTCGCGCCGGCGTTCTGCAGGAGAGCCGATCTGGATACGCCCGCTGCGCGGGCTACTCGATCAGCATGGACAGGCCCAGCGCGGCCGAGACGCGTGAACATCCCGGCAACCCCGCTGGTCGCGAAGCTCGCAAGTAACGGGCGCGACAGCGCTCGATTCGATCGCGGAACGCATAAAGAACGGGCGCGCCAGCGCGCCATCATGCTGGTCGAGTAGCGCGCAGCGCGTATCGAGACCCCGCGCTCTGCAGAACGGTGGATCTCCGTACGCCCGCTCCGCGGGCTACTCGATCAGCATGGTGGGCCGCTGCTACGCGACGTCGGCCAGGTCGAACGCCCAGTCGGCGTAGAGGACCGGCGGGTCGCCGGCCTCGACGACGTCGACGCGGTCGAAGCCGGCCTCGACGCAGATCGCGCTGTCCTCCGCGTCGTCCGCGGGGACGTAGGCGTGCACGAAGCGCGGCAGCGGGAACGCCGCCGCCTCCTCGAGGAGCAGGCGCACCGAGCGCGCCACGACGCCGCGATCACGGGCAGCAGGAGCGATGCTCCAGCCCGTCTCGTAGGCGAGAGTGCCACGCGAGTGGCCGTACCAATAGCCGATGGAGCCGACGCAGTGCCCGTCGAGCTCGATCGCGTAGAAGAACCCGCTCCCCTCGGCCCAACCGCGCAGATAGCGGTCGTGCCGATCGAGGAACTCGTCTTCCGTCTCGAGATGCTCCCCGGACTCCGCGAGATCGCTGCGGAGCGCGGTGACGTCCGCCTGCGGCCAGGGCAGGAGTCGGAGGGTCTCGGACTGCTGATCGATGCTGACTGTTCTGTGGTCGCTTCCGGGTTCGGGTCCCGTCACGCGATCCGATCCTTCCTCTTGAAGGTGGACCGACGCCCTGCCGCTCCGCCAGGTGTTCGGAGTCGCAGGTCTATCGGATGGCCGCCGGGTGATCGCGGCCGTGATGTCCGCACTATCTTCGACCCCTTGGAGGAGCCTTGGCGGCAACCTCGCGAATCTAGCCCCGGAAGGGGGGTGCTTCCTGCGAAAAGGCTGGTCGCGGGCTGGTATCGCACGCCGATCCACCCGTCGATCTGCGCGGAAGGGGCCGTTCCGGCGGAGTCGTGCGCCGTGATCGCCGACCTCGCGGATTCGCTCCGGGCTCACGCAAGAAAAGCGCGCGTCGCGGCCCATACGCTCGGGGAAGGGCCGGATCCGGCCCGCAGCACCGGTCGAACGAGCGTGAGGAGGATCACCATGTCGCAATTCGTGCAGAGCACAGTCGTCGGAGAACCCGAGGTCGTCGAGGACCGCATCGAGACCTCCCGCGACTGGCTCCGCCTCAAGGCCGCCGCCACCGCGCTCCAGCCACTGCAGGCGAAGGACGGCTCGCTGGCCGACCCGGACCGCCTGGGTGACGCGCGCGCCGAGATCGAGCGCCTCGTCGACGCGATCCGCGCCCTCGCGCCCGCCTTCCCGCACGACGCCGCCTACCTCGAGGCGCTCGTCGTCGACTTCGAGCGCTGGAGCGCCGAGGGGCTCGGCGTCCCGGACTTCCTCGACTCGCTGCAGGCGTTCCAGCCGCAGCTCGACCGCGTCGACGGCCTGCGCCACCTGGTCGTCTTCCCGATGCTGACGCAGAACGGCAGCCGCGACCGCCACGTCGAGGCCGTGCTCGTCGAGGTCGTCTGGCCGCGCTTCGTCGCGGAGCTCGAGGCGGGCGACTACTCGAACGCGCTGTTCGTGCCGGTGCGCTTCGTCGACTTCACCGCCGGCTACGACACCGACAGCGCCGTGCTCTTCCCGGAGACCGTCGCGATGCGTGCCGTCCCCGCCTTCACCTGGGGCGCGATCTTCGCGGACCGCGAGGCCGCGCGCTTCCGCCGCGTCGTCTCGGCCGCGGCGGAGATCACCCGCCTCGAGCTGCCGGAGGACGCGCGCCGGATGCTCGAGGACCAGCACGTCGCGGAGGAGGCCTTCGTGATGTGGGACCTCATCCACGACCGCACGCACATGCGCGGCGACCTGCCGTTCGATCCGTTCATGATCAAGCAGCGGATGCCGTTCTTCCTCTACTCCCTCGAGGAGCTGCGCTGCGATCTGACCGCGTTCCGCGAGTCGGTCGCGATCGAGCGGCGCCTGGCCGGCCTGGAGCACCGCGACACGGAGGAGGAGGCGCTCGCGGCGCGGGCGCGCTCGGTGCAGTACGCGATCCTGTTCGACCGCCTGTTCCGCTTCCCGCTGACCGGCTCGCGGGTGCGCAACTACGACGGGCTCGGCGGCCAGCTCCTCTTCGCCTGGCTGCACCAGCACGGCGTCCTGCACTGGACCGACACCCGGCTGGCCTTCGAGTGGGACAGCGTCGCGGACGTGGTCGTCGCGCTCTCGGACGCCATCGACGAGCTCTACTGGCGCTCGATCGACCGGCCGAAGACCGCGCACTGGCTCGCCGCCTACGCGCTGGTCGCGGCGACGGTGACGCCGCACCCGGCCTCTGCGTGGGCGCGCGGGCTGCCGGACGAGGTTCTGCTCGGAGCCCCGCGCGGGCTGACAGACGCGGTGCTGGACGACGAGTTCCCGCTGTCGATGTTCTACGAGGCGCTCGGCAAGAAGATGGGCGACGTGATCGCGTCCACCGCGGGCATCACCGGGCGCGACTGACAGATGCGGGCGGTGCGCGCGGCGGGCCTCACCATGCTGATCGAGCAGCCCGCGCACCGGCCCCGCCCATGCTGATCGAGTAGCCCGCGCAGCGGGCGTATCGAGATCCACCACCGTCAGAACGCGAGTCTGCAGACCCGCCCCGCTGAGGCCGGCAGGTCTCGATACGCCCCTGCGGGGCTACTCGACCAGCATGGTGGCGGCTCGACCAGGAGGAGAGGAGCGTCATGCGGCGACTCGCGCGTCGGCCTGCCCGACCGACGTCGGTTAGCGTGGGGCGCATGCCCTCTGGCGCCGTCGCTGCCGACCCCTTCGCTGCGGGCTGGACGCGGCGAGCGCCGACCCGGGCCGCGTACGTCCGCGACTCCGTCGCCGCGGGCGTCCTGCTGGCGGCGACCCTCCTCTCGGTCGCCCTCTACACCTCCGCGGGCTTCACCGACGCCGCGCACCCCGCCGTGAGCACGCTCTGGGCGCTCGCGATGACCCTCCCGCTCGCGCTGCGCCGGCGGTTCCCGTCGGCGGTGGCCGTCGCGCTCACCGCGGTCTACGCCCTCGGGCTGATCCTGCAGGTGCCGGAGTCGCTGTTCAACCAGATCTGCCTCTACCTCGCGCTCTACACGGTCGGGGCCTGGAGCCGCGATCGGCGCCTCGCGCTCGTCGTGCGCACGGTCATCGCGGTCGGCATGCTCGGCTGGCTGATCGTCACCCTGGCCACCGGCGCCCCGGTGAGCAGTCCGCTCCCGGCCGAGGAGTCCGCGGGCCTGCTCCCGCCGTACATCGCGGAGTCGGCGCTGGCGGTCGTCGCGAACCTGCTCTACTTCGGCAGCGCCTACGTCTTCGGGGACGCGTCCTGGCAGTCGGCCCGGCGGCTGGAGGCGCTCGAGGCGCGCACGGCCGAGCTCGACGACGAGCGGGAGCGCTCCTCCCGCCAGGCCGTCTCCTCGGAGCGGCTGCGCATCGCCCGCGAGCTGCACGACGTCGTCGCCCACCACGTCAGCGTGATGGGCGTGCAGGCGGGGGCCGCGCGGCGGGTGCTCGCGCGCGATCCGGAGCGGGCGGCGACGGCGCTCAGCGCGATCGAGAGCGACGCGCGCTCGGCGATCGAGGAGCTGCACCGCATCCTCATCGCCCTCCGCGCCGAGGACACCGCCCTCGACCCGCTCACCGACGCGGCCTCGACCCGCGGGGTGGCGCAGCTCGAGGAGCTCGTCCTCGCCGCGACCGGCTCGGGCCTCCCCGCCGTCTTCCTCACCGTCGGCGAGCCCCGCGACATCCCGGCGACCGTCGGCCTCAGCCTTTACCGGATCGCGCAGGAGTCGCTGACGAACGTCCGCAAGCACGCGGGGCGCGGGGCCACCGCCGAGGTGCGGCTGCGCTATCTCGACGACGCCGTCGAGCTGGAGGTCGCCGACGACGGCGGCGAGGGAGCGCATCCCGTCGCCGCGACGTCCTGCGGGCTGGGGCACACCGGCATGAGCGAGCGCGCGGCGGCCGTCGGCGGCACGGTCGAGACCGGTCCGAGCGGCTCCGGCTACCTGGTGCGCGCCCGCGTCCCTCTGACGAGCGTCCGCGCGAGGGCCGGGGAGCAGGTAGCGTCGTCCGAGGTGTCGTGGGGGCGCCGGGAGCGAGCGAGCGGGGGGCGCGCATGACGGCCGACGTCCGGGTGCTGCTCGTCGACGACCAGGAGCTCGTCCGCGCCGGCTTCCGCACCATCCTCGAGTCCGAGCCGGGCATCGTCGTCGTCGGTGAGGCCCGCACCGGGATCGAGGCGATCGAGCGCGCGTCCGAGCTGTGCCCGGACGTCATCTGCATGGACGTGCAGATGCCCGGGATGGACGGCCTGGCCGCGACCCGCGAGATCGTCAAGGATCCGCGGCTCTGCTCCAGCGTCCTCATCCTGACCACCTTCG
The DNA here is from genome assembly GCF_013205025.1 of Rathayibacter sp. VKM Ac-2857. GTDB lineage: Bacteria > Actinomycetota > Actinomycetes > Actinomycetales > Microbacteriaceae > Rathayibacter. Next base: position 87,678 of record NZ_JABMLE010000003.1, read on the forward strand.
ACCGCGACGACTACCTCTTCGAGGCGCTGTCCTCCGGAGCGAGCGGCTTCCTGCTCAAGAACGCGTCCCCGGAGGCGCTCGTGGAGGCCGTGCAGGTGGTCGCGCGCGGCGACGCGATGCTCGCCCCGGACGTGACGCGGCGCGTGCTCGAGCGCTTCGCGACGGCGCCGGCCCGGGCCGCCGACGTGCACCCCGGCATCGAGGAGCTCACCGACCGCGAGCGCGAGGTGCTGGTGCACCTGGCGCGCGGCTCGTCCAACGCCGAGATCGCCGCCGAGCTGTTCGTCGGCGAGGCCACCGTGAAGACGCACGTGTCCAAGATCCTGATGAAGCTGCGCGTCCGCGACCGCATCCAGGCCGTCGTCTTCGCCTACGAGCACGGGATCGCGGTCCCGGGGCGGTCCTGACCGACCCGGTCGTGATCGATCCGATCGTGTCCGCGAGCAGCGTCCGATCGTGCCCGTTCGGGCGTCAGCGCCGGGGCTGCGCCGGGGCGGGACGTGGCGGGATTCGACGGACGAACTCCATGCGGATGTCGGGGACGATCTTCCGGTCGAGCACGACGGTCATGTAGCGGCCGTCGACCCGGGCGCCGATGGCGACCACGTCGGGGTCGGTGTCGACGCGGTAGCCGCGCAGAGCCTCGCCGTCGACGACGACCGGGACGCCGCGCACGACGTCCTCGTCGCGGAGGGCGGCGGCGACCACCGGCATGCCGCCGCGGCGGGTGCGGACGCGGCCGGGGAAGGTGTTGCGGAGCACGTCGCCCATGTGCGCGGCGAGGCGCGACTCCAGCGGTCGGCTGCGCTCGGCGGGGATCGGCACGGAGGTGCGGACGGCCTCCCAGAGCACGGGATAGCGCATCCGGGTGACCTGGTCGACCATCCACGGCGGGAGGTGGTCGTTCTCGGCGCGCTCGATCGCGCGCTTCTGCTCCGGGGTGAGCGGGACGTGGTTGACCGGGTCGGCGCGATTGCGCGGATTCTTGTAGAAGGAGTAGGAGAGGGAGATCTCGACGAAGCGTCCGAGCGCCATGGTCTGGGCTGCCGCGAACTCCTCGAGACGGGGCTGCGGGGCGAACGCGAGGACGGGATCGCCGAAGCGAGCCGCGATCTCGTCCACCCCGGGAGGGGCGGGCATGTCGCGGACCGCCCCCGAAGTGTCCATGCGCATAGGACAAGAGTGGCCTGCCTCCCACCCGATACCAACTTCTTGACGGCAATCGGCTTTCGGGTGCGGGAGCGTTCACACGATGGAAACACGGGCGACAGCGGCGGACGCACCCCAGGATCGGCGCGCGACGGGCTGCGAGGATGGGGGGATGAGCGCTCTGCACGATCCCGACCTCCGCGGCTTCGCCTCCGACAACTACTCCGGCGTGCACGAGGAGGTGCTCGCCGCGATCGCCGCCGCGAACGGCGCCCACCAGGTGGCCTACGGCGAGGACGTCTACACCGAGGAGCTGCAGCGCGTCTTCCGCCGGGAGTTCGGCGAGCAGGCCGAGGCGTTCCCGGTCTTCAACGGAACCGGGGCGAACGTGACCGGTCTGCAGTCGATGCTGCCCCGCTGGGGAGCGGTCGTCTCGGCCGGCACAGCGCACATCAACTCGGACGAGGGCGGGGCGCCCGAGAAGGTCGGCGGGATCAAGATCCTCACCGTCGAGAGCGCCGACGGCAAGCTCACGCCCGCGCTCGTGGACGAGCAGGCCTGGGGATTCGGCGACGAGCACCGCGCTCAGCCGCTGGTCGTCTCGATCACGCAGTCGACCGAGCTCGGCACCGTCTACACGCCCGAGGAGGTGCGCGCGCTCGCCGATCAGGCCCACGAACGGGGGATGCGGCTCCACATGGACGGAGCGCGGATCGCGAACGCCGGAGCGGCCCTCGGCCTGCCCGTGCGCGCCTTCACCGTCGACGCCGGCGTCGACGTGCTGTCCTTCGGCGGCACCAAGAACGGGATGCTGCTCGGCGAGGCGATCGTCGTGCTCGACCCCGAGGCGTCCAGCGGGCTGACCTTCCTCCGCAAGACCAACATGCAGCTGTCCTCGAAGATGCGCTTCCTCTCGGCGCAGCTGCTCGCGATGCTCGGCCAGGACGGCGAGGCGGAGCCGCTCTGGCTGCGCTCGGCGCGGCACGCGAACGCGATGGCGGCGCGGCTGCGCTCGCAGCTCGACGAGGCTGTGGCGGCGGGGCGGATCACCGGGCTCGCCTTCACCCAGCCGACGCAGGCGAACGCGGTGTTCGCGACGCTGCCCGCGGGCGTCGCGGACCGGCTCCGCGCCGCCTACCGCTTCTACGACTGGAATCCGGCGACGGGCGAGGTGCGCTGGGTCTGCTCGTTCGACACGAGCGAGGACGACATCGACGCCTTCACGGCGGCGATCGAGCGCGAGCTGGCGGCGTGAGGGCGCGCGCCGTCGGGGCGGGGGCGGCGCTGCTCGTCGCGGTCGGGCTGCTCGCGGGCTGCACGGCGGCCGAGCCGGAGGCGAGCGGGACGGCGTCCGCGTCGGTGTCTGCCACGCCCTCCGCTTCCCCGACTCCGACTCGCTCCTCGGCCGCCCGGCTCGACTGCGACGCTCTGCTGCCGGTCGCGCGCGCCTCGAGCGCCCTCGGGATCGCGTCCGGCTCGCTCGAGGGGTCGCGGGACGAGACGGTGCGCTCCTCGGCCGAGCTGATCCGCGAGTCGGCGCAGGAGAACGGCGGGCTGCTGACCTGCGCCTGGTACGAGGAGGACGGCACGGCGTCGATCGTCGCGTCCGCGGCCGAGGACGCTGCGGACGCGTTCTCCGCGGCCGGCCTCTCCGGCCGAACGCGACTCGCGACCGACGTCGAGGCGTACAGCGCCTGCTCGGTCGAGATCTGCACGGTCGATCTGCTCACCGGGTCGACCTGGGTGACGCTCGCGCTGTCGGGGGCGCCGGCCGATGCCGATCTCGTCGCGCTCACCACCGCCACCGCCGCGGCCGCCGTCGGGCGGCTCGACGAGCCGGTGACCGCGACCGCTCCGGCCTGCGCCGAGATGCTGACCGGCGAGCAGCTGGCGACGACGGCCGGGCTGGTCGAGGCCACTCCGGGGACCGGGACCGAGGGCGTGGCGCCGTCGACCGCCTCCGCCGCGGCCGCCGCCCGCGCGGGCTACGCCTCCTGCACCTGGACCGACGCGACCAGCAGCAGCTACTCGGGACTGAGCGTCGACGTGCTGCCGAACGGCGAGGACGGCTGGCGGAACCTCTCGCTGACCACCGGGCTCGCCGTCACCCTGACTCCGCTCGACGGGCTCGGCGACCGGGCGCTCTCGGGCTGCGGCGGCGGATCGTGCGAAGTCGACGTGCTGGACGACGACGCGTGGTGGCGGGTGCTCGTGACCGGCGACGCGGCGCGCGCCGAGGCCGTGGCGCGCGCGGTCATCGCCGGCTGATCCCCCTTCGCGAGATGCCACTTGTGCACGCCTTTCACGGCGTGTCGCGTGCACAAGTGGCATCTCGCGGGAGGGAGGGGGACGGGGGTCAGGGGCGCCAGTACTCGTAGTGGGACGACTCGCGGCAGCCGAGGGACGCGTAGAGGCGGCGGGCGGCGGCGTTGTCGGCGAGCACCTGGATCCAGAGGCGGTCGGTGCCGCGGGCGACGGCCTGCTCGAGGAGGGCACGGAGGATCGCGGCGGCGTGGCCGCGGCGGCGGGCGTCGGGGCGGGTGGCGAGAGCGAACAAGCCGACCCAGGGCTCGCCGTCCTCGGCGGTCGCCCGGGCGAGCCTGCCGCAGGCGGCGGGGCCACTCGCGTCGCGCAGCAGGGCGTAGGAGGAGTCGCAGCCCTCGAGGATCCGCTGGGCGATCGCGCGCTCGGAGTCGCCGCCGCGGCCGTCGACCGACCACCAGAGCGACAGCCAGTCCTCGCCGGGCGCGTCGGCCGTCTCGATCGACGTCGCCGCCGGCGTCTCCGGCGTCTCGGCCGGCTCGGCGGCGGCGGAGCCGAGCGCGGCGAGCGCCTCCGCCACGGAGCCGGTGAGGACGAGGGTGCGCTCGTGCGGGGCGTAGCCGCGGCGGGCGAGCCGCTCGGGCAGGTCAGCGGGGAGCGTCGCGGGGCCGAGCTGGAACAGCGGCGGGATCCCCTGCTCGCGCGCGAACGCCTCCGCCGCCGCGATCGCCTGCTCCGCGTCGTCGACGGGGCCGGAGGTGAGCACGGAGTTGGCCCGCTTCGTGACGCCGCCGGCGGCGCGCAGCCACCAGCCGCCGAGCGCACGGCGCTCGAGCGGCGGCCAGGCGTCGGCGGCGAGGCGGTCGAGGAGGCGCGGATCCATCCGTCCACGCTAGCGGCGGCTCCGCGCGGGACTCGTCGACGGGTTCGCAGGCCTGCGCCGCCGTTGCCGGCTCGCGGAAACACGTCCGGCTCGCGGAGACAGCTCCGGCTCGCAGGATCCGTGCGATCGGACGAGCCGAGGCGGATTCTGCGAGCCGAAAGTGGTGCAGTCGCGGGCCGGAGCACGCGGTGCGGGTGGTGCGGGGAGCTACATGTTGATCATGTGGCCCTTGAGGCCGTGGAAGCCCTCCTGCAGCGCCTCCGACAGCGTCGGGTGGGTGTGCACGTTGCGGGCCAGCTCGGTCGCGGTGAGGTCCCACTTCTGCGCGAGCGTGAGCTCGGGGAGCAGCTCGGACACGTCCGGGCCGATCATGTGGGCACCGAGCAGCTCGCCGTACTGCTTGCTCGCGATGAGCTTGACGAAGCCGGTCGGCTCGCCGAGGCCGTGCGCCTTGCCGTTGGCCATGAACGGGAAGGTCGAGACGGTGATCTCGTGGCCCTCGTCGGTCGCCTGCTTCTCGGTGAGGCCGAAGGAGGCGATCTGCGGCTGGCAGAACGTGGCGCGCGGCATCATCCGGTAGTCGCCGAGGGTCTGGGTCTCGGCCCCGGCGATGGTCTCCGCGGCGACGACGCCCTGCGCCTCCGCGACGTGCGCGAGCTGCAGCTTGGCCGTGACGTCGCCGATCGCGTAGATGTGCGGGACGTTGGTGCGCATGTAGTCGTCGATGCCGATGGCGCCGCGCTCGGTGACCTCGACGCCCGTCTTCTCGAGGCCGAAGCCCTCGACGCGCGGGACCCAGCCGATCGACATGAGGACCTTGTCGACCTCGAGCGTCGACTGCGTGCCGTCCTTGCCGGTGTAGGTGACGGTGACGTAGCCGTCCTTGTCGACGACCGACTCGACCTTGGTCGAGGTGAGGATCTCGACGCCGAGCTTCTTGTACTGCTTCTGGATCTCCTTGGAGACGTCCGGGTCCTCGTTGGGGAGGGCGCGGTCCATGAACTCGATGATCGTCACGTCGACGCCGTAGTTCTTCAGGACGTAGGCGAACTCCATGCCGATCGCGCCGGCGCCCACGATGGCCATCGTGTCGGGCAGCTCGCGGGTCATGATCTGGGTCTCGTAGGTGACGACGTTCTCGGAGAGCTCGACGCCGGGGAGGAGGCGGACGCTCGCGCCGGTCGCGATGATCGCGTCGTCGAAGGTGAGCGACTCGGAGCCGCCCTTGGTGAGCTGCACGTCGAGGCCCTGCGGGCCGGTGAAGGAGCCGGTGCCGTCGAACTCGGTGATCTTGTTCTTCTTCATCAGGAAGTGGACGCCCTTGGTGCGTCCGTCCGCGACGGTGCGGCTGCGGTCGAAGGCCACGCCGAAGTCGAAGGAGACGTCGCCCGAGATGCCGAACTGCTTCGCCTGCGCGTGGAAGATGTGGGCGAGCTCCGCGTTGCGCAGCAGTGCCTTGGAGGGGATGCAGCCCACGTTGAGGCAGACACCGCCCCAGTACTTCTTCTCGACGACGGCGACGGACTTGCCGAGCTGGGCGGCACGGATCGCGGCCACGTATCCACCGGGGCCTGCCCCCAGGACGACGACGTCGAAGTGCTGGGCCATGGATGTTCCTCCAGAGTGATGAGTTGTCGCGCGCGGGGAACCACGCCGTCTCCCAGGGTACCGTTCCGCACCGACAGGACCCCGTGCTCCTCCGAGGGCGAACGGACCCGGCGGGAATGCCGGCGGGCGGTCCGCGGTTGACGGCAGGGGGCGACGAGGCCCTCCCTGATCGGCACCACCCCCGGAGAGAAGCACCCATGACCGACACCGCCACCCGCACCGCCTCGACCAGCGCCCCGATCCTCGACGTCCTGGCCGAGCGCTGGAGCCCCCGCTCCTACGACGCCACCGCCGCGATCGCGGACGAGACGCTCACCTCGCTGCTCGAGGCCGCCCGCTGGTCCCCCTCGGCCGGCAACTCGCAGCCGTCGCGCTTCATCGTCGCGCGCCGCGGGACCCCCGAGTTCGAGAGCATCGTCGGCACCCTCGTCGGCTTCAACGCCGCCTGGGCCGGCTCGGCCGCCGCGCTGATCGTCGCGCTCGCCGAGACCGTCGACGAGAAGGGCGAGGCGCGCCCGTGGGCCGTCTACGACCTCGGCCAGGCCGTCGCCCACCTCAGCGTGCAGGCGCACCACGAGGGACTGCACGTGCACCAGATGGCCGGCTTCGACAAGGACGGCGTCCGCACGGCCTTCGGCGTCGACGCCCGCTTCGACCCCGTGACCGTCGCCGCGGTCGGCGTGCTCGCGAGCCCCGAGGCGCTCTCGAACGACGTGCTCCGCGAGCGCGAGACCGCGCCGCGCACCCGCCTCCCGCTCGAGGAGCTCGTGCTCGTCCAGGCGTAGTCGCCCTCACGAAGGCCCCGTCGGCCGCCGCTCCGCGGTGCCGGCGGGGCCTTCGTCGTCTCCGGCCGCGCCTGTGTTACTCCGCGTTTCATCACGGAATCGGATGAGTCGGCGCTCGTCCGTACGATCGGACGGTCCGCCCGCCCGCCCCGCCTCGGAGCCCTCATGACCGGAACGCCCGCCCGCACGAGCCTCGCCTTCGACGCCGCGCTCGGGCAGTCGGCGTTCCCGGTGCGCTTCGACGGGGTCGGCCGCACCTTCGCCCCGGGCGCCCCCGTGCTCGCCGACGTCTCGCTCGACGTGCGCGCCGGCGAGGTGATCGCGATCCTCGGCCCGAGCGGCTGCGGCAAGTCGACGCTGCTGCGGATCGCCGCCGGCCTCGACACTGCGAGCGCCGGCAGCGTGCTGATCGACGACTCGCCGGTGTCGGGCATCGACCCGCGCTGCGCGGTGGCGTTCCAGGAGCCGCGGCTGCTGCCGTGGCGCTCCCTCGCGGCGAACGTGGCGCTCGGGCTCCCGCGCGGCACCTCGCGCGAGGCGGGCCGCACCGCCGTCGACGAGCTGCTCTCGCTGGTCGGGCTGACCGCTCACGCCGGCTCCCGGCCGCGCGAGGTCTCCGGCGGGATGGCGCAGCGCGCCTCGCTCGCCCGCGCCCTGGCGCGCAACCCCGGCGTGCTGCTGCTGGACGAGCCGTTCGGCGCGCTCGACGCTCTGACCCGCCTGCGGATGCAGGACCTGCTGCTCGAAGTGCACGCGGCCGCCCCCGCGACGATCCTGCTCGTCACCCACGACGTGGACGAGGCGCTGCAGCTGGCCGATCGGATCGTGCTGCTCGGCCGCGACGAGCCGGGCGGCGTCTCGCGCATCCGGCAGATCATGACCGTCCCCGGGGCGCGCCCCCGCGACCGCGGCTCCGCCGAGCTCGCCGAGCGGAGGGTCGAGCTGCTCGAGGGGCTCGGGATCGAGCGGCACTAGGCCCTCCTCCCCTCTCCTCCCCAGACGTCGATCTCGCCGTCCGTCCACGGATGCCGCCGCTCGCGGACATCCCTCCCCCCTGCTCCCGCACACTCGTTCCACTCCCGGAACCGCACCGAAGTCGAGGCCCCCATGTCGCTCCAGTCCTTCAGCACCTCCCCGCTGACCCGCCGCACCGCGCTCGCCGGCCTGCTCACCGCCGCCGCGGTCCCGCTCCTCGCGGGCTGCGTCCAGGGCGAGGGCGGCGGCGGCGCGGCCGCTGCACCCGCCGCCTCCGACGGCTCGACCGCGAAGACCCAGGGCGGCACGCTGACGCTCGACTTCGCGACCTACAACCCGCTCAGCCTCGTCATCAAGGAGAAGGGCTGGCTCGAGACCGCCCTCGCCGAGCAGGAGGTCACCGTCACCTGGGTGCAGTCGGCCGGCTCGAACAAGGCCAACGAGGCGCTGCGCGCCGGGGCGATCGACGTCGGCTCGACCGCCGGCTCCGCCGCGCTGCTCGCCCGCTCGAACGGCTCGCCGATCAGGACGATCGACATCTTCTCGCAGCCGGAGTGGTCCGCCCTCGTCGTGCCCGCCGGCTCCGCGATCACCAGCGTCGAGCAGCTCGCCGGCAAGCAGATCGCCGCCACCAGCGGTACCGACCCCTACTTCTTCCTGGTGCAGGCGCTCGAGGCCGCCGGCCTGAGCATCGACGACGTCACCGTGCAGAACCTCCAGCACGCCGACGGCTGGGCCGCGCTGCAGAACGGCTCGGTCGACGCGTGGGCCGGGCTCGACCCGATCATGGCGGGCGCGCAGGCGGCCGGGGCGACCCTGCTCTACCGCAACGTCGACTTCAACTCCTACGGGCTGCTCAACGCGACCGAGAGCTTCCTCGCGGCCAAGCCCGACCTCGCGCAGACCGTGGTGAACGCCTACGAGCACGCCCGCGCCTGGGCCCTGGAGAACCAGGAGGAGACGGCGAGCATCCTCGCGTCCGTCGCCGGGCTCGACGTCGCCGTGGCGACCACGGTGATCACCGAGCGCAGCAACCTCGACGTCGACAACGTGCCCGGCTCCGCGCAGACCGACGTGCTCTCCGTGATCGGCCCGATCTTCGTCGCGAACGGCGACGTCGCCTCGCAGGACCAGGTCGATGCGGCCCTCGACTCGCTGATCGACGACACGTACGCGACGGCGGCCGACCCGTCTGCGATCGCCTGACGGCGCTCCTGACGCCCGGCACCGCCCCCGCACGACAGCACGTCCCCGCACGACAGCACCGACCCGCGAGACCGACCGAGGAGACGACGATGGCGACACGCGACGACGAGACCGTGACCGACGCCGACCTCGTGCGCCGGAGCACCGGACTCGTGCAGGCGCCGGGTGCGGTCGGCGCAGCCGTGGTCGGTCCGAGCGTCGAGGCGTCGCAGAAGCGGCTCCGCGACGACGAGGCGGCGCACGCCCGGCCGCTCACCTCGCGGCGCTGGTTCCTGGTCGTCGGCGGGGCGATCCTGCCGGTGCTGCTGCTCGCGGCCTGGCAGATCGTCACGACCACCGGGATGGTGTCGGTGTCGGTCTTCCCGTCGCCGGCGATGGTCTGGGCGGCGGCGGTCGATCTCGCGCAGCGCGGCGACCTCGGGCAGGACGTCGCGATCTCGACCCAGCGGGTGCTGATCGGCTTCGGCCTCGGCTCCGCGCTGGGACTGCTGGTCGGCGCGCTCCTCGGGCTCTCGCGGGTCTGGGAGGTCGTGCTCGCGCCGACGCTCGGCGCGATCCGCGCGGTGCCGTCGCTGGCCTGGGTGCCGCTGCTGCTGCTCTGGATGGGGATCGGCGAGGAGTCGAAGATCACGCTGATCACGATCGGCGCGTTCTTCCCCGTCTTCACCACCGTGGCGACCGCCCTCGGTCACGTCGACCGGCAGCTCGTCGAGGCGGGCCGGGCGTTCGGCCTCTCGGGCGTGCGGCTGTTCACCGCGGTGCAGCTTCCCGCCGTGATCCCCTCGGTGATCGCCGGGCTGCGCCTCGCGCTCGCGCAGTCGTGGCTGTTCCTGGTCGCCGCCGAGCTGATCGCCTCGTCGATGGGCCTGGGCTTCCGCCTGACCGACAGCCAGAGCAACGGACGGATCGACCGCGTCTTCCTCGCGATCATCCTGCTGGCGGTGCTGGGCAAGCTGACCGACTCGATCGTGGGCGTGTTCCAGCGCTACGCGATCCGGAAGTGGGCGTGAGGATGACCGGCACGACGCGGCCCACGACCCGCACGACGACCACGGAGGCACGCCGATGAGCGAGACGATCGCCAACCTGCTCGAGGAGTCCCGCCGCTTCCCGGCGCCCGAGGCCTTCGCCGCGCAGGCGAACGTCGGCGCCGACGAGTACGCCCGCGCCGCTGCTGACCCGGTGGCGTTCTGGGAGGAGGCCGCCCGGCGCCTCGACTGGGTCGAGCCCTGGCACACCGCGCACCGCTGGGAGCCGGCCGTCCCGCAGGAGGACGGCACGCTGTCGGTCCCGCGCGCGACCTGGTTCGAGGGCGGCACGCTCAACGTCGCCGTCAACTGTGTCGATCGGCACGTGGACGCGGGCCGCGGCGACAAGACCGCCCTGCACTTCGAGGGCGAGCGCGGCGACCGGCGCTCGATCAGCTACGCCGAGCTGCAGCGCGATGTCGCCCGCGCCGCGCACGCTCTCACCGCGCTCGGCATCGGGAAGGGCGACCGCGTCGTCGTCTACCTCCCGGTGATCCCCGAGACCGTCGTCATCACCCTCGCGATCGCGCGGATCGGCGCGATCCACTCCCTCGTCTTCGGCGGCTTCTCCGCCGAGGCGGTGCGCTTCCGCGTCGAGGACACCGGCGCGAAGCTGCTCGTCACGACCGACGGCCAGTTCCGGCGCGGTGTGGCCGTCCCGGTGAAGGCGAACGCCGACCACGCGGTCGCCGGCGTCGCGTCGATCGAGCACGTGCTCGTCGTCCGCCGCACGGGCGACGAGACGCCGGACCTCCCGTGGACCGAGGGCCGCGACGTCTGGTGGCACGACGTGGTCGATGCGCAGCCCGACGTGCACGAGGCCGAGGCCTTCGACGCCGAGACGCCGCTGTTCATCATCTACACCTCCGGCACGACCGGGAAGCCGAAGGGGCTCGTGCACACCAGCGGCGGGTACCTCACCCAGGCCTCCTGGACGCACTGGGCCGTGTTCGACGCGAAGCCCGACGACGTGCACTGGTGCACCGCCGACCTGGCCTGGGTCACGGCGCACACCTACGAGATCTACGGACCGCTCTCGAACGGGCTCACCCAGGTGATCTACGAGGGCACCCCGAACACCCCGCACACCGCGCGGCACTTCGAGATCATCGAGCGCTACGGCGTCACCGTCTACTACACGGCGCCGACGCTGATCCGGACGCTGATGACGTGGTTCCCGGAGGGCGTCCCGTCCGAGTACGACCTCAGCAGCCTCCGACTGCTCGGCACGGTCGGCGAGTCGATCAACCCGGAGGCCTGGGTCTGGTTCCACGAGCGGATCGGCGGCGGGCGCTGCCCGATCGTCGACACCTGGTGGCAGTCCGAGACGGGCGCGGCCGTGATGTGCCCGCTGCCCGGCGTCTCGACGCTCAAGCCGGGATCCTCGCTCGGCGCCCTGCCCGGGCTCGGCGCCCTCGTCGTCGACGAGGCGGGCGAGCGGGTGCCGAACGGCTCAGGCGGCTACCTCGTCGTGGACCGCACCGGCCCGGCCCTCGCGCGGACGGTCTGGGGGAACCCGGAGCGGTACCGCGACTCCTACTGGGCCCGCTACGCGAACCGCGGGTACTTCTTCTCCGGCGACGGCGCGAAGTACGACGCCGACGGCGACATCTGGGTGCTCGGCCGGGTCGACGACGTCATCAACGTCTCGGGGCACCGGCTCTCGACCATCGAGATCGAGTCCGCCCTGGTGGCGCACCCGGCGGTCGGCGAGGCCGGCGTGGTCGGCGTCGAGGACGCGACGACCGGGCAGGCCATCGCCGCGTTCGTGATCCCCTCCGACGAGGCGATCGATCGTGCGGAGGAGGATCCGGCCTACTGGACCGCTCTCGCCGCAGAACTGTCGTCGGTGCTGCGGGAGCACGTCGCGACGGCGATCGGGCCGATCGCGAAGCCGCGCGACGTGGTCGTCGTCCCGGACCTGCCGAAGACCCGCTCCGGCAAGATCATGCGCCGCCTCCTCGGCGACATCCGCGACGGCCGCCCCCTCGGCGACGTCACGAGCCTCCAGGACGACACGGTCCCGGAGCGGATCGCCCGCATCGTCGCCGCGCGCGGCTGAGACGAACGGGCCGCTCGTACAGCGGGGTGGGTCTCGATACGCCGCCTCCGGCGGCTACTCGACCAGCATGGGAGCGCCGCCTCCGGCGGCTACTCGACCAGCATGGGAGCGCCGGACGCGCCGGAGCCGGGGCGGCGAGTGGACCCGCTATGGGGTCCGGTGGCTGTGGAGAGCCCGATGTGCGTCCGCTCGCGCGGGTCGGCACCGTCGAGTGGACGCGTGCGGGGGCCTGCCTCGACCAGGAGGCCCCTCGCGGGTCCGTTCGAGGATCCCCCGGATCAGCAGCCCGCGCGGCGAGCCCCCAGCATGCTGATCGAGTAGTCCGCGGAGCGGGCCCCAGCATGCTGATCGAGCAGTCCGCGGAGCGGGCCCCAGCATGCTGATCGAGTAGTCCGCGCAGCGGACGTATCGAGATCCACCAGCATCAGAAGGACGAGTCTGCAGACCCGTCCTGCTGGTGACGGCGGGTCTCGATACGCCCCTTCGGGGCTACTCGACCAGCATGTGTGTGCGCGGGCGGGGCTACTCGACCCGGCAGGTGTGTGCGCGGACGGGGCTGTTCGACCCAGCATGTGGGTGTGCAGGCGGGGCTGCTCGACCAGCATGTGCTTGTGCAGGCGGGGCTGCTCGACCCGGCACGACGGTGTGCGCCGCCCGAGGCTTCCGGTCGGCTCCGAAGCGGGGCGGGGCGGGGGCATCGGGAGTAGCGTTGACGCGTGCGCGATGTCCAGCAGCGAATCATCTCCGAGCTCCACGTCTCCCCCACCGTCGATCCGGCCGCCGAGGTCGAGCGGCGCAGCGGCTTCCTCGCCGACTACCTCCGGCACACCGGGGCCAAGGGCCTCGTGCTCGGCATCAGCGGCGGGCAGGACTCGAGCCTGGCCGGCCGGCTCTGCCAGCTCGCGGTCGAGCAGGTGCGCGCCGGCGGCGGCGACGCCTCCTTCATCGCCGTGCGGCTGCCCTACAGGGTGCAGGCGGACGAGGAGGACGCGCAGCTCGCGCTGACCTTCATCCGGCCCGACCGCCAGGTGACCTTCGACATCCACGCCGGAGTCGACGGCATCGCCTCGGCGTTCGGCGACGCGGTCGGCGAGCCGATCTCGGACTTCGTCAAGGGCAACGTCAAGGCGCGCGCCCGGATGGTCGCGCAGTACGCGATCGCCGGTCAGGCGGGCATGCTCGTCGTCGGCACCGACCACGCGGCGGAGGCGGTGACCGGCTTCTTCACGAAGTTCGGCGACGGCGGCGCCGACGTCCTGCCGCTGACCGGCCTCACGAAGCGCCAGGGCCGCTCGCTCCTCGAGCACCTCGACGCGCCTGCCCGCCTCTACGAGAAGGCGCCGACGGCCGACCTCCTCGACGAGAATCCCGGCCAGACGGACGAGTCGAACCTCGGCCTGGTCTACGCGGACCTCGACACCTATCTCGAGGGCGGCGACGTCGCGACCGAGGTCGCCGAGGCGATCGAGGCCCGGTACCAGGCGACCGAGCACAAGCGGCAGGTGCCGCTCTCGATGTTCGACGACTGGTGGCGCGCCTCCGCCGTGTACACGCCCGGCAACCACTGACGGCACGAGCCCACTGACAGCACGAGCCGCCCCGGGGATCCTCGGGGCGGCTCGCTCGTTCGGCAGGCGCGGGGTTCAGTCCGCGGCGCGCGCGTTGTAGACGAGCACGTCGCCCGCGTCGACGTGCTCGCGGTAGGCGCGGAAGACGGCCAGCGCCTCGTCGCGGAGCACGCCGTCGACGACCTCGATGCCGCGCGCCTCGAACTGCGCGGCCCCTGTCCTCGCGCATCGGACCCTCGTCGAAGGTGGAGATCTCCTCCAGCTCGGGACCCGACCCGGCGACCACCAGGCGTCGCACGCCCGACCACAGCGTCGCTCCGTAGCACTGCACGCAGGGCCGCCAGTTGACGACCAGCTCGTGCGCCGGCAGGCCCTCGCCGCCGAGGTCCCACGAGCCGAGCGCGGTCTGCGCGAGACCGAGCGCGGTGACCTCCGCGTGCCCGGAGGAGACCCCACTGCCGAGGACGACGTTCACGCCCACCGAGACCACGCGGCCGGAGTCGCGCTCGACGACGATCGCCGCGAACGGGCCGCCGTTGCCCTCGCGGAAGTTGCGATCGGCCAGAGCGTGCACGAGGGCCATGCGGTCCTCGCGCTCGGGCAGGAACTCGGGGACGTCGCGCACGGCGTCCTCGATCCAGGCGGGCAGGGCGATCTCGTAGCGGGTGGCGAGGCGGTCGATGTCCATGCGTCCATGCTCCCATCCGGCGCGGCGGCACCCGGCCCGGCCCGACCCGGATCGCGGACCTCAGACGCCCAGTGCCCTCCCGAGGGCGGCCGCCTTCGCCGCCCAGAAGCGCCTCGCCACGCCGGTGCGCGAGAAGAGGGCGTCGAAGCCGTGGAAGGCGCCCTCGACGATCTCGAGCTCGCAGGGCACCCCGGCCGCGCGCAGGCGCTCGGCGTAGCGGACGTCCTCGTCGTGGAAGAGGTCGAGGGTGCCGACACCGATCCAGGCCGGCGGGAGGCCCGAGAGGTCGTCGCGGCGGGCGGGCGCGGCGTACGGCGAGACGTCGGGGCCGCCGGGCTCGGCGCCGAGGTAGGAGGTCCAGCCGAAGCGGTTGCTGCCCGGCGTCCAGACGCGGACGCCGCGGGGAACCGGTCCGGGTCGGGTGACGGTGCGATCGTCCAGCATCGGGTAGACGAGCAGCTGGAACGCGGGCTGCGCTCCGCCGCGGTCGTGGGCCAGGAGGGTCGCCCCCGCGGCCAGGCCGGCGCCCGCGCTCGCGCCGCCCAGTGCGATCCGCTCGGGGTCGACGCCGCGCTCGTCGGCGTGCGCCGCGAGCCAGCGGAACGCGGCCAGCACGTCCTCGAGGGCGGCCGGCGCCGGGTGGGCGGGCGCGAGCCGGTAGCCGACCGAGAGGACGGTGATGCCGAGCGTGCGGGCGAAGGCGATGTTCGACGCCTCGTCGTCGAAGCGGCTGCCGAGCACCATGCCGCCGCCGTGCACCCAGACCAGCGCGGGCGCGGCGCCGCGGAGGGTGCGCGGGCGATAGCTGCGGGCCGGGACCGGGACGCCGTCCGGGCCCGGGATCTCGAGGTCCTCGACGACGAGGTCGGGCGCCGCCTCGCCGCCGGTGGCCGCGCGGCGGGTGGCCAGGCGGAGCAGCCGCGGGCCGAGGACGATCGGCGGAATGAGGCGGCCGAGCGCGAGGTCGGGGTGGAAGCGCGGTGCGGCTCCGCGCGTGGACCCGCTCATGCCCGCGGGTCCGAGACGAGCGGCAGCACGTCGTCGTAGTGGCCCGGCACGACCGCCGGCTCGACGTCATAGACGCGCACCGCGTCGCCCTCGGCGCCGCGGGCCGTCGGCCAGGGCAGCTCCTCGCCGCGCACGAAGGCCACCAGCTCGCGGTGCATCACCGCGGCGAGCGCCGCGGGCGGGTCCTCGCCCAGCACGCGGGTGGTCGCCTCGGCGTCGAGATGGTCGAAGAGGAACGGCAGGTCGAGGCAGTGCGAGGCGCCGCCGGTCGCCGGCGAGAGCCAGTCGAAGGCGTAGAGCCAGGTCGGGGCGGGTCCGGCCGCCCGATTCCACGCCGCCTGCAGCACCGCGCGGCGGAAGAGCAGGTCGGTCGTGCGGGGCGCCGCCCCCGGCTCGCGCTCGAGGCGCGGGCTGTCGAACTCGTCGGCGGTCGACCCGATCAGGAGCGGCTTGTCGAGACCGGTCGTCGCGGTCGCCTCGGACACGGGCAGGGGGAGGAGCGCGTCGCCCGAGACCGGCGCGAAGACGATCGCGTGCCCCGAGCCGGGCATCATCGTGAGCGCGGCGGTCTCGGAGAGCCCGTCCTGGTCGAGCGAGGCGAGTCCGGCGCGGGTGGGCGCGACGCCGAGGGCGTGCGCGAAGGCGGCGAGCTGCTCCTCCGCCTCCTCGATCGGGACGCTGCGGTCGGTCGGCGAGATCGCGACGGCGCGCGCGAAGAGCGGCTGCGCCGCGGCGCAGCCGAGCAGGGTCAGCACGGCGCCGCCACCCGCGGACTGCCCGGCGACGGTGACGCGGCCGGGGTCGCCGCCGAACGCGCCGATGCTCTCGCGGACCCACTCGAGGGCCGCCAGCCAGTCGCGGACGCCGCGGTTCGCGTCGCCCTCGACGACGCCGAAGCCGTCGACGCCCAGCCGGTAGGCGGCCGTCACGACGATCACGCCGTCGCGCGCGAAGGCCGAGCCGTCGTGCCAGTCGCTCGACGCCGCTCCGGTGACGTAGCCGCCGCCGTGCAGGTAGACCAGCACCGGGAGCGGCCCGGCCGGCTCGGCGGGGGCGAAGACGTTCAACGTCAGGGTGTCCTCGCCCGGGATCGAGTGCTCGGGGATGGTCGTGAACTCGAAGGGGCGACCGCGCTGCGGGGTCGCCCCGTACGCGTCGGCCTCGAAGACGCCGTCGAACGGAGCCCGCGGCTCCGGGGCCCGGAACCGGCGGTCGCCCACCGGCGCCTCGGCGAACGGGACGCCGAGGAACCGGGCGACGCCGTCCTCCGCGACTCCGGCGACGACGCCGCGGGGCGTCTCGATCTCGATGCGCACGACGGGCTCCCGCTCGCCGCTACGGCCGCACGAGGGTCTTGATCGCGCGGCGCTCGTCCATCGCGGCGTACGCCTCCGCGATCTCCTCGAGCGGCAGCTCCAGGTCGAAGACGAGTCCGGGCTCGATCGCTCCGCTGAGGACGTCGGGCAGCAGCTCCGCCATGTAGCCGCGGACCGGCGCGACACCGCCGTTGACGCCGACGTTCGAGCCGAACATCTGGCGCACGGGCAGCTCCGGGCCGCCGTTGGGGACGCCGACGTAGCCGACCATGCCGCCAGGGCGAGCGGAGTCGAGCGCCTGCTGCATCGACTCCTTGGTGCCGACGCACTCGAGGACGCAGTCGGCGCCGATGCCGTCGGTGAGCTCGCGGACGCGGGCGACGCCCTCGTCGCCGCGGGTGTCGACGATGTGGGTCGCGCCGAAGCGGGTGGCGAGCGCCTGGCGGGACTCGTGCCGCGACATCGCGATGATCGTCGTCGCGCCGAGGCGCTTGGCCGCGAGCACGGCGCAGAGGCCGACCGCGCCGTCGCCGACGACCGCGACCGTCGAACCCGCGGTGACGCCGGCCGAGACGGCCGCGTGGTGACCGGTGCCCATCACGTCCGCGAGGGTGAGCAGGCTCGGGATCAGCTTCGGGTCGACGTCGGTGCCGACCGGGAAGAGAGTGCCGTCGGCGAGCGGGACGCGGACCTTCTCGCCCTGCGCGCCGTCGGCGAAGCCCTGCTCGCCGACCTCGGCGCCCCACCAGCCGCCGGTGAGGCAGGAGGTCGAGACGCCGTTGGCGCAGTTGGCACAGGTGCCGTCGCAGACGTAGAAGGGGGCGATCACGAAGTCGCCGACGGAGATGTCGTGCACGTCGTCGCCGATCTCCTCGACGACGCCGACGAACTCGTGGCCGATGCGGTGCGCCTCCTTCGTCGGGGTGACGCCGCGGTAAGGCCAGAGGTCGGAACCGCAGACGCATGCAGCGGTGACGCGGACGATCGCGTCGCGCCCGGTCGAGAGCACGGGGTCGGGCACCTCCTCGAGTCGGACGTCGCGCTCGCCGTGGATGATCGTTGCTCGCATGGGGACTCCTGCTCGAGAGGGGGTGGGGGCTCGACCACGCTACGCCGCTCGTGCGGAGCGACAGGTGCCGGGCCAGGGGCTTGCACGAACGTCCGCGGGCGCTACGGGGGCGCCTCCCGCCAGCCGTCGGCGCCGACGACGACGTGCGCGACGAAGCGGAGCCCGCAGGCCGCGCACGCCTCGACGAGCGCCCGGGTCGCGGCGCGGTCGGAGGGGAGGACGTCCGCCGCGCCCGGATGACTGTGCGCGAGGCCGACCGCCGCCGCGCCGCGCGCCAGCACCTCCGCGAGGATCTCGGCGACGGGCACCTCCGCGTGGGTGGGCGGTCCGTCCGCGAGCGCGAGGACGTCGCGCACGGCTCCCGCGGCCGTGAGCGCGACGGCGAGCACGGTCTCCGTCGGCCGTGCGGCGAGGAGGGGCGCCACCAGCTCGGCGAGGCCGGCCGCGTCGGCGATGCGCGCGGCCCGCGCGGCGCGGTTCATCCTCCGGCGCAGCTCGAAGGACGCGACGATGCGGCAGGCGGCGACCTCGCCGACGCCGCGCTGGCGGACGAGGTCGGCGACACCTGCGCGCGACACCGCGTCGATGCCGCCGAAGCGCGCGAGCAGGCGCTGGGCGACGACGGTGGCGTTCGCTCCGCGGACCCCGCTGCCGATCAGCACGGCGAGCGTCTCCGCGTCGGTCAGCGCCTCCGGACCGCGGGCGCGGAGCCGCTCGCGCGGCCGCTCCTCGGGCGCGAGGTCGGCCATGCGCGCGCCGGCGACAGGAGACGGGGAGTTCATGGGCGCGACGCTACCCGCCGCCGCGCCCCCGGAGAGGCGCCCGAGCGGCGACTGTGGACGGACCGCCCGCGATCGCCCCCTGTGGAGGAGCCCCCGCCCCGACCCGCCCGTTCCACCCTCCAAAAGTTGCGGTAGTGGCGCGCGACTACCGCAACTTTTGAGGAATGGGAGAGGAGGGTCCGGCGGGGCGGGGCGGACCGGGCGGGGTCGCCCCGGCCTACGGCGTCGCGAGGCCCGCGGAGACCAGCAGGCCGTCCGGGCCCGCGTCGACGAGCACCACGTCGCCGTCGCGGATGGAGCCGTCGAGGAGGGCCGTCGCCAGGCGGTCGTCGATCTCCTGCTGCATCAGGCGGCGCAGCGGCCGGGCGCCGTACTGCGGGTCGTAGCCGCGCTCGGCCAGCCAGCCGCGGGCGGCGGGCGTGACCGCGAGGTCGAGGCGCCGCTCCGCCAGCCGGCGCGAGAGCCGGTCGACGTAGAGCGAGACGATCTCGCCGAGCTCGGTGCGGTCGAGCGCCTCGAACACGACGATGTCGTCAAGACGGTTCACGAACTCGGGCTTGAAGGCCTGGCGCACCATCTGCTGCACGGCCTCGACCTTCTGCGGGCGGGTCAGCGACTGGTCGACCAGGAACTGCGAGCCGAGGTTGGACGTGAGGATGAGGATCGTGTTGCGGAAGTCGACCGTGCGCCCCTGGCCGTCGGTGAGCCGGCCGTCGTCGAGCACCTGCAGCAGCACGTCGAAGACCTCGGGGTGCGCCTTCTCGATCTCGTCGAGCAGCACGACCGAGTACGGCCGGCGGCGCACGGCCTCCGTCAGCTGGCCGCCCTGCTCGTAGCCGATGTAGCCGGGAGGGGCGCCGACGAGCCGCGAGACGGCGAACTTCTCGCCGTACTCCGACATGTCGATGCGGACCATCGCCTTCTCGTCGTCGAAGAGGTGGTCGGCGAGCGCCTTCGCCAGCTCGGTCTTGCCGACGCCGGTCGGCCCGAGGAAGAGGAAGGAGCCGGTGGGCCGGTCGGGGTCGGAGACGCCCGCGCGGGTGCGGCGGACGGCGCCGGCGACGGCCGAGACCGCCTCGTTCTGGCCGATGAGGCGGCGGTGCAGCTCGGTCTCGAGGTGCAGCAGCTTCTCGGTCTCGCCCTGCATCAGCCGGCCGACCGGGATGCCGGTCCAGGCGGCGATGACCGCGGCGATGTCGTCCGAGGTGACCTGCTCGTTGACCATGCGGCCCTCGGCCGGCTGCTCCTCCTGCTCCGCCGCCGCGAGCTCGCTCTCGGCCGCCGGGATGTCGCCGTAGAGCAGGCGGGAGGCGCGCTCGAGGTTGCCCTCGCGCTGGGCCCGCTCGGCGGCGATCCGCAGGGCGTCGAGCCGGTTCTTCAGGTCGCCGATGCGGTTGAGGGAGGCGCGCTCGCGCTCCCAGCGCTGCTGCAGCTCGGCGAGGTGCGCGCCGCGGCGGGCGAGGTCCTCGCGCAGCTTCTCCAACCGCGCCTTCGAGGCGTCGTCCTTCTCCTTCTTCAGCGCGAGCTCCTCGAGCGTCAGCCGGTCGACGGAGCGGCGCAGCTCGTCGATCTCGACCGGCGCGGAGTCGATCTCCATCCGCAGGCGCGAGGCGGCCTCGTCGATCAGGTCGATCGCCTTGTCCGGCAGCTGCCGGGCGGTGATGTAGCGGTTGGACAGCGAGGCGGCGGCGATCAGCGCGGAGTCGGCGATGGCGACCTTGTGGTGCGCCTCGTAGCGCTCCTTCAGCCCACGGAGGATGGCGACCGTGTCCTCGACGGTCGGCTCGCCGACGAAGACCTGCTGGAAGCGGCGCTCGAGGGCCGCGTCCTTCTCGATGTACTGGCGGTACTCGTCGAGCGTCGTGGCGCCGATCATCCGCAGCTCACCGCGGGCGAGCATGGGCTTGAGCATGTTCGCCGCGGCGACCGAGCCCTCGCCGCCGCCCGCGCCCATCAGGGTGTGCAGCTCGTCGATGAAGGTGATGATGCGGCCGCCGGAGTCGTTGATCTCGGCGAGGACGGCCTTCAGCCGCTCCTCGAACTCGCCGCGGTACTTCGCCCCGGCGATCAGCGCGGAGAGGTCGAGGCTGACGAGCCGCTTGCCCTTGAGGCTGTCGGCGACGTCGCCCGCGACGATCCGCTGCGCGAGCCCCTCGACGACGGCCGTCTTGCCGACGCCGGGCTCACCGATGAGCACGGGGTTGTTCTTGGTGCGGCGCGTCAGCACCTGGCTGACGCGGCGGATCTCGGCGTCGCGCCCGATGACCGGGTCGAGCTTGCCGCTGGCCGCGATCGCGGTCAGGTCGACGCCGTACTGCGCGAGAGCGGACGACTCGTCCTGCTGGGGTGTCCGACCGGCCTGCATCTGCATCTCCTCCTTGCGGTTCGAAAGTTGAGTTCGAATGACTCAACTTTACGCCCGTCGGAACCATTCCCGCGGGGGCGGCGAGTTCTGCGGCGGTGACTCGCCGCTCAGGCCGTGAGGCGGCTCTCGCCCAGACCGCCGTGGAGGGAGCCCAGCGCATCGCGGAGGACGGCGCGCAGGCGCGACTCGCGCACGCCCGTCAGCGCGGCGATCTCGGGCTGGGAGTAACGGCCCGCGACGGCGAGCAGCAGCAGCTCGCGATCCGGGCAGGCCAGGGCGAGGAGCCCGTCGGCGAGCGGGCGGCGCGCGGTCTCGCGGGAGGAGCCGAGCGTCTCGCAGAGCACCTCGAGCAGCCACAGCACCGGCTCCGGAGCGCGGGCACCCTCGCGGGCACGGCGCCAGACGGAGGCGAACGCCTCGGTGCAGATCCGGTCGCGGGCGGCGGCGTCGGCCTGGACGGTCGCGATCGACGCGGAGAAGAGCCCGCCGAAGCGATCGAACAGCTCGGCGAACGCGGCGCGGTCGCCGGTCGCGACGGCCCCGAGGAGGCGCGCGGCGGCCTCGGCCAGGGCGGGGCGGATCCGCTCCGCGCGCGCGTCGTCGCTGCCTGTATGCATCTGCACAGAGTGGCACCGCAACCGTGGTCATGGCACCAGTTGCGGTCACACCCGTCAGGGGGTAGTGATCGGCGCGGGGACGTCCTCAGAGCTTCGGCCAGCGCGCCCGGGCGAAGCAGAACGCGCCGTAGGCGATCAGCCCGACGGCCACGACGCCGAGCAGCACCACGCCGAACGGCAGCTCGGTCAGCGTCTTCAGCGCCTCGTCCAGACCGCCCGCCTGCTCCGGGTCGTGCGTGACCGCGGCGATGATCACCAGGATCCCGAGGACGCCGAGCACGACGCCCTTCGCGACGTAGCCCGCGATGCCGAGGCCGGTGACGACGCGGCCGGCCGTGCCGCCCGGCTGCGCGACGTTCTTCAGGAACTTCTTCGACGCACCGCGGTAGACGAAGACGCCGCCGACCGCGAGGATCGCGAGTCCGGCGATCACGAGGAGCACCACTCCGCCGGGCGCGGCGAGGACCTGCGCACTCGCGCTCTCGGACGTCTCGGACGAGTCGGAACTGCCGCCCGTCGCGAAGCGCAGGGTCGTGATGCCGAGCGCGAGGTAGACGACGGCCTTCGCCGCCTCCTTGAGCCGGCTGCCCCAGCGGGACGCCGCGCTGTCGCCGCTCGCCACCAGGAACGCCTCGAGCGCGCCCCAGAGCGCGAGACCGAAGAGCCCGATCGCGCAGACCCAGAGCACGACCACTCCCCCGGGCTGCGCGGCGAGCGAGCTGAGCGCGCCGGTCTGGTCCGCCTCGCCCTGGCCGCCGGTCGCGATCTGCAGGGCGATCACGCCGATCAGGATGTGGACGAGGCCGTTCGCGGCATAGCCGCCGCGGGCCAGGGTGCGCACCGCGGTCGAGTCCTGCGCGTCGTCGGCGGCACGCTTGGCCTGGGTTCCTGAAGGAGTGTTCACGATCCGGACGGTACGCGACTCCGCCCGCCGCGTCGAACCGGGCGGGCACGCCGAGATGCCGAGGGTGACCGGTGGACGCGTCGCGTCTCCACACCTTCTCCCCACCCTGTGGACGGCGGATCCCGCGTCGGACCGGCCCCGTCTCCAGGTCGGCCCCGCCGAGGACGGTCGTTCTCCACATCTCTCCACAGAGTTATCCACAGCTGTGGAGATCTCCCCCGGGGAGAGAGGCTGAGACGGCGGGCCCGCGACTGCATGCTGGTCGAGCAGCCCCGCAGGGCCGTATCGAGACCCGCCGTCCTCAGCAGAGCGGGTCTGCAGACTCGCGTTCTGGCGGTGGTGGATCTCGATACGCCCGCTGCGCGGGCTACTCGATCAGCATGAGACAGCGAGCCTCGATCAGCATGAGACGGCGAGCCTCGACCGGCATGAGACGGCGAGCCCGCGCCTGCATGAGACGGCGAGCCCGCGCCTGCATGCTGGTCGAGCAGCCCCGCAGGGGCGTCGCGAGACCCGACGCCACCAGCAGGGCGGCTCCGAAGACTTGCGTTCTGACGGCGGTGGGTCTCGATACGCCCCCTCCGCGGGCTACTCGAT
Organism: Rathayibacter sp. VKM Ac-2857; assembly: GCF_013205025.1. GTDB lineage: Bacteria > Actinomycetota > Actinomycetes > Actinomycetales > Microbacteriaceae > Rathayibacter. Next base: position 110,550 of record NZ_JABMLE010000003.1, read on the forward strand.
CAACAAAGAGGGGCGCCTCATGCTGGTCGAGTAGCCCCGCAGGGGCGTATCGAGACCCACCACCGCATGAACGTCTGTCTCTTCCCCGCCCCGCGGTGGCGCCAGAGGCGCCCCCTCCGCTCGATACGCCCGCTGCGCGGGCTACTCGATCAGCATGAGGCGGCGAGCCTCGATCAGCTTGATGGGGGTGCTCACCCTTGCTGCCCCTCTCCCGCTCAGCGCCGCGTCGGCCCGGCGAGGTCGGCGTGGGCGAGCACCGTCTCGATGAAGGCGGCGACGAGCGGATCGGGGTCGGCCCGGGTGAAGGCGCGGACGGCCCGCGTGCGGGCGGGCTCCAGCGGCAGGACGGCACCGCGGAAGCCGCCGTCGAGGACGTTGCGCGGGACGAGTCCGAGCCCGACGCCCGCCGCGGCGAAGCGCGGGACGGCGGCGGTCTGCGGAGTGCGCAGGGCGACACGCGGGGCGAAGCCCGCCTCGGCCGCGTATCCGTCCAGCACCCCCGCGAGGCCGTGCTCCGGCGTGAAGTGCACCCACTGCTCGTCCGCCAGCTCCGCGAGGTCGACGGACGACCGGCGGGCGAGCGGATGGTCGGCGCTGCTGACGACGACGAACTCCTCCCGCCCGATCAGGCGCGACGGGCCCGCCCACGCGCGCGGCATCGGCGCGATCGCGACGTCACCCGCGCCCGCGCTCATGGCCGCGACCACCGCGTCGACGGACTGGTGCTCGATCACGGTGACGGATGCCCCCGGATGCTCCTGCAGCCAGACCTCGAGGACCCCGGGAAGCACGCCGAGCCCGATCGACGTGATCGTGACGACGTCGATCGTCCCGGTCTCGGCGGCGACGACGGAGGCCGCCGCCGCCAGAGCCCGCTGAGCGTCGGCGACGACGGCCCGGGCGTGCGGGAGGACGGCCCGGCCGAGCGGGGTGAGGGCGATCGCCCGCGGCAGCCGGTCGAGCAGGCGCCCGCCGAGCTCGCGCTCGAGCGCACGGACCTGCTGCGAGAGCCCGGGCTGAGTGACGCCCAGCTCGTCGGCGGCACCGGTGAACGACCCGACGTCGACGACGCGGAGGAGGTACTCCCACTGCCGGATCGTCGCCATAACCGGAGCTTATCGCAGACGGCCAAGCGGGTACTTTGACTTCTCCTCACGTCCGCAGCACGCTCTCTGCATGACCTCTCTCCTCGAACCGATCCCTCTCGGATCCCTCCCCCTGCCCCACCGGATCGTGATGGCGCCGATGACGCGCTCGCGGTCCACTCAGCCCGGGAACGTCCCCGGCCGCCTGAACGCCGAGTACTACGCCCAGCGCGCCACCGCCGCGCTGATCGTCTCGGAGGCGACCCAGATCTCGCCGTCCGGCCAGGGCTACAGCTTCACGCCGGGCCTGCACACCGCGGAGCAGATCGCGGGCTGGCGCCTCGTCACCGGCGCCGTCCACGCGGCGGGCGGGCGGATCTTCGCCCAGCTCTGGCACGTCGGGCGGATGTCGCACAGATCCTTCCACGACGGCGCGGCGCCCGTCGCCCCGAGCGCGCTCGACTCCGGTGCGCGGGTCTGGATCAGCATCGACGGGGTCGGCACGATGGTGCCGACCAGCACGCCACGGGCCCTGGCGACCGCCGAGGTCCGCGGTGTCGTCGAGGACTACCGGCGCGCGGCGGCCGCCGCGGTCGAGGCGGGCTTCGACGGCGTCGAGATCCACGGCGCCAACGGCTACCTGCTCGACCAGTTCCTCCGCACGACCTCGAACCATCGCACCGACGAGTACGGCGGCTCCCTGGACGGGCGGCTCCGCTTCGCCGTCGAGGTCGTGACCGCGGTCGCCGACGAGATCGGCCCGGACAGGGTCGGCCTGCGGCTGTCGCCGCAGATCACCGCGCGGGGCATGGACTGCCCCGCGATCGAGGAGACCGCGCTCGAGCTCGCCCGCCGCGTCGATCGGCTCGGCATCGTCTACCTGCACCTCGCCGAGGCGGACTGGGACGACGCCCCGGCGATCCCGGACGCGTTCCGCACCCGCCTGCGCGAGGCGTTCTCCGGCCGGATCGTCGTCGCCGGCGGCTACACGCCCGAGCGGGCCGAGCGGATCCTCGACGCCGGCCACGCCGACCTCGTCGCCTTCGGAAGGCCGTTCGTGGCGAACCCGGACCTCCCCGCCAGGATCGCCGCCGGTGCGCCCCTCGCCCCACTGGACCCCGACCTGCTCTACGGAGGCGACGCCCGGGGCTACACCGACTTCCCGGCCCTCGACCGACCGCTCGAGGTCGCCGCGGCCCGGGGCGGAGCGGTCTGATGCGCGCCGTCGCGATCACCCGACACGGCGCCCCCGAGGTGCTCACCGACATCGAGCTGCCGGAGCCGGAGGCCTCGGGCCACGACCTGCTCGTCCGGGTCCGCGCCGTCTCGGTGAATCCCGTCGACACCAAGATCCGCGCCTCCGGCCGGCCCGAGGCGACGCCGAGGGTGCTCGGCTTCGACGCCGTCGGCTCGGTCGAGGCCGTCGGCGAGGACGTCACCCTGTTCGCCCCCGGCGACGAGGTGTTCTACGCCGGATCGATCACCCGGCCCGGCACCGACGCCGAGCTGCATCTGGTGGACGAGCGCATCGTCGGCCGGAAGCCCGCGCGGCTCACCGACGCGGAGGCGGCCGCGCTGCCGCTGACTGCGATCACGGCCTGGGAGCTGCTCTTCCACCGGCTGGGCGTGGAGCGCGGCGGGGGCAGCGGCCGGCGCCTCCTGATCGCGGGCGCCTCCGGCGGAGTGGGCTCGATCCTCGTGCAGCTCGCCGCACGCCTGACCGATCTCGAGGTCGTCGCCACGGCCTCCACCCCCGCGTCGCAGCAGTGGGTCCGCGACCTCGGCGCTCACCGGGTGATCGACCACCGCTATCTGGCGGCGGAGCTGCGTCGCGTCGGGCCCGTCGACCTCATCGCCTCCCTGACCGGGACGACGGCCAACCTCCCGGCGTACGTCGAGGCGATCGCCCCGCAGGGCGCGATCGCCGTGATCGACGGCCCCCCGACCCTCGACATCGTGCCACTCAAGCGCAAGTCGGTGTCGGTGCACTGGGAGCTGATGTTCACGCGACCGATGTTCGCGACGCCGGACCTCTCCGCTCAGCACGACCTCCTGGAGGAGGTGTCCGCGCTGCTGGACGAGGGGGTGCTGCGCACGACGCTCGCTCGCACGCTGTCGCCCCTGAACGCCGGAACGCTGGCCGAGGCGCACCGCCTCGTCGAGGCCGGCGGCCACCCCGGCAAGGTCGTGGTCAGCGGCTGGTGACGGCGGAGGCGGGGCGGGGCGGGGCGGTCAGACGTCGATCGCGCGGACCAGGCCGTCCTGGACGCTGCCGAGCCAGTCGTAGACCGCGCGGATCGCCTGGCCGGTCTCGTCCTCCGGCTCGACGTCGTCGGTGTCGAGGATGCCGAGGCGCGCGGCGAGGGCGAGGCGCATGTCGGTGAGGCCGCGGAGCCAGGACAGGGCCTGGGGCGGCTCGAGACGGACGGCGACCTCGCCGAGCCCGGCGAAGACGCGGGCGTGGCCGGAGCCCTCGCCGGCGTCGAGCGCGGCGGTGATCGCGCGGGCGTCGTCCATCTTGCGGCCCGCCAGGTCCGGAGCGGTGAAGCGGCGGAACTCGGCGGCGGCCTCCTCGTCGTCGCGGTAGGCGTCGGGGAGCAGGCGCGCGAGCGCGGGGTCGTTGCGGGCGTCCTCGCCGGTGCCGCGGTCGAGCAGCTCGAGCATCTCGCCGGCGAGGTGGCGGAGGATCCCGGCCTCCTCGCGGTCGAAGCGGGCGACGGCGGCACCGGAGGAGTCGCGGCGGAAGGAGCGCATCAGGGCATGCCCCTCGTGAGCCGGCCGGTCATGCGTCGGCCTTCTGCAGCGTCGCCCACAGGCCGTACCCGTGCATCGCCTCCACGTGCCGCTCCATCTCCTCGCGGTTGCCGGTCGCGACCACGGCGCGCCCCTCCGTGTGCACCTGCAGCATCAGGCGCTCGGCCTCGGCGCGGCCGAAGCCGAAGTAGCTGCGGAAGACGTAGGAGACGTACGACATCAGGTTCACGGGGTCGTCCCAGACGAGCACGACCCACGGCACCTCGGCGGCCGAGCGGATCGCCAGCCGCTCGTCGGCCCGCTCGATCGTGTCCACCATCCCTCCAGCCTAGGTCGCGGCGGCACGGCGGACGCCTGCTGGCCGAGGAGCCGCGAAGCGGCACCCCCCTGCCGACCGAGCTGCCGCGCAGCGGCGCCCCATGCTGGTCGAGTAGCCGCGCAGCGGCGTATCGAGCGGTGAAGCCGCTTCGCGTCTCGGTGGTGAGGGAAAGGACGCGGCTGCGCCGCGTCATGCTGGTCGAGTAGCCCCGCAGGGGCGTATCGAGACCCACCGTCACCAGCAGGGCGGGTCTGCAGACTCAGCGTCCTGACGGTGGTGGATCTCGATACGCCCGCTCCGCGGGCTACTCGATCAGCATGACGTTCCCCATACGCATGAGGTGATCTTTCCTAAGAGACCCGCCGTCGTCCGGTGGGTGGATCTACTTGGAAGACACGCCCGCACACATGCTGGTCGAGTAGCCCCGCAGGGGCGTATCGAGACCTACCACCGCGTGGACGTCGGACTCTTCCCCGCTCCGCTCGATACGCCCGCTCCGCGGATTACTCGATCAGCATGCAGTGCCCGCTCCGCGGGCTGCTCGATGAGCAGGGTGCGCGCGGAGCGCGCTCCTCGACCGGCGCCCGCGGAGCGGCCTCCTCGGCCTGCGGTACTCAGGCCGACAGGCGCGGCAGGACCTCGCGGGCGAAGAAGTCGAGGTGGTCGAGGTCCTGGAGGTCCATGAACTGGAGGTAGACGCGCTCGGCGCCGGCCTCGCGGAGGGACTCGAGGCGGTCGACGGTCTCGTCGACTCCGCCGGCGACGCCGTGCTCGCGCAGTTCGGCGGGCTCGCGGCCGATGGCGGCGGCGCGACGGACGAACTCCGCCTCGTCCGCTCCGCCGACCGCGATCAGCGCGACCGAGTGCACGAGCGAGGACGGCTCGCGCCCGATCGCGACGCAGGCCTGGTCGACGCGCTCGAACGCGCCGGGGATCGCGTCGAACTCGGGGAAGGGCAGGTTGAACTCGCTGGCGAAGCGGGCCGCGAGCCGCGGGGTCCGCTTGGGCCCTCCTCCGCCGACGATCACCGGCAGCGGCAGCCGCGCGGGCTTGGGCAGCGCGGGCGAGTCGGTCAGCGTGTAGTGCTCGCCGGCGAACGAGTAGCGCTCGCCGACCGGCGTCGACCAGAGGCCGGTGACGATCTCGAGCTGCTCCTCGAGCAGGTCGAAGCGGCGCGGCGGGAAGTCGATGCCGTACGCGGCGTGCTCCTCCTCGAACCAGCCGGTGCCGAGGCCGAGCTCGACGCGTCCGCCCGACATCGCGTCCACCTGGGCGACCTGGATCGCGAGGATCCCCGGCGGCCGGTAGGTGACGGAGGAGACCAGGGTGCCGAGCGCGATCCGCTCGGTCTCCCGCGCGAGGCCCGCCAGGGTCGTCCAGGCGTCAGTGGGGCCGGGACCGGGGTCGCCGTCGCCCATCCGGAGGTAGTGGTCGGAGCGGAAGAAGCCGTCGTAGCCGAGGGCTTCGGTGGCCTGCGCGACGGCGAGGAGGTCCTCGTAGCTCGCGCCCTGCTGGGGTTCGGTGAAGACTCTGAACTGCACGCCTCCAGCCTCGCGCACACCGGTCGCCGCAGCCGGGACCGACCCGCCCGGCGCCCCGGTCCGGACCCTCGATCGGGGACCTTGCGCCGCCCGGCCGCGGACGGCGCGGGTGAGCGCCCGTGTACCGTGGCAGGTTGCCGCCGACGAGAGGACCCCATGTCCGACCAGCCTTCCGCCCCGGACACCGCCGTCCCGCCCGCCGCCGACGCCTCGGCGAAGCGCCCGCAGGGCCTCGCCCGCTGGGTGTTCTGGCCCGCGGCGGTGATCACTCTGTCGATCGCCGCCTTCGCGATCCTCGCCCCGGACGTCGCCACGAGCGTCTTCGCCTCCCTGCAGACCACGGTCGTCAACACCTTCAGCTGGTACTACGTGCTGATCGCCGCCGTCTTCGTCGCCTTCGCGGTCTGGATGGGCGTCAGCCGCTTCGGCGACATCAAGCTCGGCGCCGACGACGACGAACCCGAGTTCTCGCTGCTCTCCTGGATCTCGCTGCTCTTCGCGGCCGGGATGGGCATCGGCCTCGTCTTCTACGGCGTCGCCGAGCCGCTCACCCACTTCGCCACCCCGCGCCCCGGCGTCACCGGCACCGAGACGGAGCTGGCCCAGAGCGCGATCTCGCAGACCTACCTGCACTGGGGCGTGCACGCCTGGTCGATCTACGTGGTCGTCGGCCTCGCCCTCGCCTACGCGATCCACCGCCGCAAGCGCCCGGTGTCGATCCGCTGGGCGCTCGAGCCGCTGCTGGGCCGCCGGGTCCGCGGCGGCTGGGGCAACACCATCGACGTCGTCGCGCTCGTCGGCACGATGTTCGGCGTCGCCACCTCGCTCGGGCTCGGCGTCACGCAGATCTCGGCGGGGCTGGAGGCGAGCGGCATCGTCGACTCCTCGCTCACCGTGCAGATCATCGTCATCGCGGTCGTGACGGCCCTCACCGTGTTCTCGCTCGTCTCCGGCGTCGGCAAGGGCATGAAGTGGCTCTCGACCGGCAACCTGCTGCTCGCCGCCGCGCTGCTCGTGTTCGTGCTGGTCGCCGGCCCGACCCAGTTCCTGCTGCGCGAGTTCGTGCAGTCGCTCGGCAACTACCTGCAGAACTTCATCGGCCTCACCTTCACGGTCAGCGCCTACGCCGGCCAGGAGGGCGAGGCCTGGCAGGCGACCTGGACGACGTTCTACTGGGGCTGGTGGATGTCGTGGGCGCCGTTCGTCGGCATCTTCATCGCCCGCGTCTCCAAGGGCCGCACCGTCCGCGAGTTCGTCGCGGGCGTGCTGCTGGTGCCGACGATCATGACCTTCCTCTGGTTCAGCGTCCTCGGCGGCACCGCGCTCTACCGCGAGCTGTACGGCGACGGCGGGCTCGTCGGCGCCGACGGCTCGGTCAGCACCGACGCGGCGCTCTTCGAGATGCTCCAGGGCCTGCCCGCGGGCTCGGTGCTCACGGTCGGCGCGATCATCCTGATCGGCATCTTCTTCGTCACCTCCGCCGACTCCGGCGCCCTGGTGATGTCGATGATCGCCACCGGCGGCGACCCGGAGCCGCGCAACCGCATCCGCATCTTCTTCGCGCTCGCGACGGCGCTGCTCGCGCTCTCGCTGCTGATCGCCGGCGGGCTCGACGCCCTGCAGACCGCCGCGATCCTCTCGGCGCTGCCGTTCAGCGTGGTGATGATCCTGATGTGCGTCGCGACGGTGATCGCGTTCCGGAGGGAGATCCGCGCCTACGACAAGGCCCGCCGGGCCGCCTTCGTCGGCGACATCGGCTCGTTCTACGGCCTCGAGGTGGAGGAGCCGCTCGAGCGCGAGCCGGCGCACCCGCTGAAGCGGCTGGCCCAGCGGCTGCGGCCGGGGTCGCCGCCCCGCGAGTAGCCGAACAATCGTGCTGGTCGAGCAGCCGGCGGACATGCTGGTCGAGTAGCCGCCGCGGGCGGCGTATCGAGACCCGTGGTCACCACCAGGGCGGGTCTGCCGACTCCACTCCCGGCGATGGTGGATCTCGATACGCCCGCTTCGCGGGCTACTCGATCAGCATGCATCCTCACCCGCCGGACATGCCGGTCGATCAGCCGGCCGAGTATGCCGGCCGATCAGCCGGCCGAGCATGCTGGTCGAGTAGCCGCCGCAGGCGGCGTATCGAGACCCGGCGACGTCACTCGCGTCGTGCCCGGCGCGCTCACCGTACGATCGCCTCGCACGAGACCGACGTCCCGCCCCCAGGAGCACCCGCATGACCGATCCCCGCCCGCTGCTCTTCAACGCGTTCGTGATGAACACGCCCTCGCACATCCACCACGGCCAGTGGCGGCGGCCCGGGGCGCGGCCCGACGCCTTCGAGGACCTCGGGCACTGGATCGAGGTCGCGAGGACGCTCGAGCGCGGGGTGTTCGACGCGATCTTCTTCGCGGACGTCGTGGGCACCTACGGCGCGGTCGGCGCCTCGCTCGAGGTGAACGCGCGCGAGGGCCTGCAGCTGCCGAACAACGACCCGTCGATCCTGCTCGCCGCCCTGATCGGCTCGACCGAGCACCTGGGCCTCGCGATGACCAGCTCGATCCTTCAGGCGCACCCGTTCGAGTTCGCGCGGCGGATGTCGACCCTCGACCACCTCTCGAAGGGCCGGGTCGCCTGGAACATCGTCACCAGCTACCAGGAGAACGCGGCCCGCAACTTCGGCCTCGACCGCCTCACCGAGCACGACGCCCGCTACGCCCAGGCCGAAGAGTACCTCGACGTCGTCTACAAGCTGTGGGAGGGGTCGTGGGACGACGACGCCTCCGTGCGCGACCAGGCCGGCGCGTACTCGCGTCCGGAGTCGGTGCACCGCATCGACCACGTCGGCGAGGCGTACCGGGTGGAGGGGCCACACCTCTCGGCGCCCTCGCCGCAGCGCACGCCCTTCCTCTTCCAGGCCGGCTCCTCGCCCGCCGGCCGCGCGTTCGCGGCCCGGCACGCGGAGGCGCAGTTCGTCGGCGGCTCCACGACGGAGCAGACCCGCGAGCTGATCGCCTCGACCCGCGCGCTCACGGAGGCGGCGGGACGCCGCGGCGACGACGTCCTGTTCTTCTCGCCCCTGTCGGTGATCGTGGGCAGCACCGAGCAGGAGGCCCGCGAGCGCGAGGCCGAGCTCGACGCGCACACGAGCGTCGACGCCCACCTGCTGCACGCCGGCCTCAGCGTCGACCAGGCCGACGGGAAGCCCTTCCCGCCCGAGACGAAGCTGCGCGACATCGTCACCAACGGCAACCGCAGCACGCTGGAGTCGATGATCCGGCTGCTGCCCGACCGCGACGCGACCGTCGCCGATCTCGCCCGCCTGGCCGTCGGCCGGCACCAGCGCGTCGTCGGCACGCCCGAGCAGATCGCCGACCGTCTCTCGGAGCTGCGCGACGCAGGTGTCGACGGCATCAACCTCAACCACTGGTCCCTGCCCGACAGCTACGTCGAGTTCGTCGACGAGGTGATGCCGGTGCTGCGGGCGCGCGGCCTCGCCCGCTCGGAGTACGCGTCGGGCGGCCTGCGCGAGCGGCTGACCGGCGCCGCACGACTCAACCCGCGGCACCCTGCGGCGCGCCACCGCGGGGCGTTCCGCGACTGAGCTGTGGTGACGTCGTTCCAGCGACTCCGGTTCTGCGCGGTCACGACGAATGATTGTTTCTTCGAATAGCCTGTTTCTCATGCCGAGAAACGCGAGGTCGGAGGAAACGCGAGCGATCGAGTCCGCTGCCGACCGGGTGGGTGGCCTTCTCCCCCATTCCTGGACGGTGATCGCGAGCCGCTCGGAGCGGACCCCGACTCTCGAGCTCCGTCCGCCTCGGGGCCCGAGGGTGCAGCTGAGGGCTGAGTGGCGGCGCTCCGGCTCGCTCCCGGTGGAGCACGTCGTCAACAGCCTCCGCGAGCTCTCCCGCTCCACGGCGATGCCCGTTCTCTACCTCTCGGACTACATCGGGCCTGCCCTGCGGCGCTCCCTCGCGGCCGAGGACATGAACTTCGTCGACGAGACGGGCTGGGTCCGGCTCGCTCTGGAGGACCCCCTCGTCGCGGTGTCCGCGGAAGGCGCCGATCGGGCACCTCGGTCGGGTCGCTCGACCGCGCTCCAGCGCCTGAACGGTGTGGCTGCGAACCGCACGCTCCGCGCGCTCGCGGTCTCGGGAGTGCCGGTCGGCGTCCGCGAACTGGCCGCGCGCGCCGACGTCGCGCCGGGCTCCGTCTCGAAGCTCCTCGCGACCCTCGCCGCCGACGGCATCGTCGACCGCGAGAGCAGAGGCTCGGTGAGCGTGGTGCGTCGCCGCGCGCTGATCCGCCGCTGGGCTCGTGACTACTCGTTCACGAAGACGAACAGCGAGGTGAGGTACCTCCTCGCGCCCCGCGGTGTGCAGCGTGCGGCGGACGATTCGGTGGAGGTCGAGCCGCCGGTCGTCCTCACGGGGTCCGCCGCCGCCCGGAGGCTGCTGCCGCCCGAGACGACGTCGGTGGTTCCGCTCCGCCTGCTCGCGCTGTACGCCTCGGATCCGGACGAGGTCGCTCGATCGCTCGGCTTCGTCGACGCGACTCCCTCGACGGCGAACGTCGTCCTCGCCCGTCCGCAGGATGCGCGCCTCCTCGATCCCGGATCGCGCGACAACCGCCTCGCACCGCTTGCCCTCGTTCTGGCCGATCTGCTCACATTGCCCTCGCGCTCGGACGCTGAGGCCGAGCAGCTCATGGACGCCCTCGCCCGAACGGACCCGATGTGGAGCACCACCGACTGACCCCCGTCACTCCGGAGTACACCGCCGCTCGGCGTGTCCTCCTCGACGCGCTCGGAGCCCTGAACGATCACCTCGACAGCCTCGTCCTCGTCGGAGCCCAGGCCGTCTACGTCCACACCGGCGACACCGACCTCGCCGTCCCCGTCATGACGACCGACGCCGATCTCGCCATCGACCACTCGCGTCTCTCAGCGACACCGGAGATCGGCTCCTCGCTCCGTTCCGCGGGCTTCACACCCGGGGCGAACCCGGGCCACTGGGTGTCCGCCGGCGACATCGCGATCGACCTCATGGTCGTCCCCCACCAGTCCGGCACGCAGCGGCAGGGGGCCCGAGCAGCGCGGCTCACGCCCCATGAGAGACGGACGGCGCGGATCGCGCGCGGGCTGGAACCCGCACTCGTCGACAACCGGGTCGTCTCGATCGCGGCGCTGTCGGCCGACGATCCGCGCTCGTCCGATCTGCGCGTGGCCGGCCCGGCCGCTCTGCTCACGGCGAAGGCGATCAAGATCGCTGAACGGCTCGAGCAGGCGATGTCCCAGCCGAACCGGCTGCACGAGAAGGACGCCCTCGACGCGTTCCGCCTGCTTCAGGCGATCGACGTGCCCACCCTCGTCGAGGGCTTCCGACTCCACGCCGCGGAGCCGCACGCCGCGGCGGCCTCCGGTGAAGCGATCGAGATCTACCGGACCCGGGGATGCGATCCCGAGGCCGTCCTCCCTCGGCTCGCGGCCGCGGCAGCGTCCGGCGATCCCGTCATCGCGCCCTCGTTCGCGGCACTGGCGGCAGAACTGGTGGCGGCACACGACGCGGACTCGGCGGGGCCTCGTTCGCGTCGCTGACTCCGCGTCGCTCAGCTCGGCGAGGGGACGAAGGGGTGCTCCGGCGGGTCCTGGTCGTCGTCGAGGCGGGCGTCGGCGCCCTCGTCGCTCGCCTCTCCGGTCGCCTCCGTGTCGTCGACCTGCGTGTCGTCGACCTCGGCGGGGTCCTCCGGCGGGACCGGCAGGGAGTCGGCGTCGGGACGGGTGGTGTCGGTGACGTCCTCGGGGGCGTCGAAGCCGAAGCTGCTCATGGTGTCCTCTCCGCGGCGCACCGGGAGGCGACGCCGCTGCGGGCAGCCTAGGTCGCGCCTCCGGGTGCGGTCACCGGCTTGACGGCGCCGCCGACCGCGAGAACCTTCGGCACGCGGAACCGACCTCGGCACGCGGAATCGGGCGCATCCTGCGAGACGGACGTGATTCCGCGTGCCCAACGTACCGGGGGCCAGCGGACCATTCCGGCACGCACGACGGGCTCCGGCACCCCGGACCGCGCGATTCCGGCGAGACGGACGACGTTCCACGAGCCGGAGGTCGGCGAGCTCACGCCTCGGGCGAGCGAGCGGCAGCACGCGCCCGCCGCGGCGCTCAGTGCACGTACTCCAGCAGGTCGACGCCGAGGGTGCGCATGCCTTCGAGGACGGCCAGGCGGTAGCGGAGGCTCGTGTCGTCGAACTGGGTGATGACGGCGTAGGAGACGCCGGCTCGCGGGCCGCGGAGGACGCCGACCTCGGCGCGGACGCCGGCGTCGGTGCCGGTCCGGTTGACCAGGAGGACGCCGTGGTCGGGCTGGCGGTGCGAGAGCGCGTCGAGGCCGAAGGCGGAGGCGACCATCGACAGGTCGCTGTTCAGCGAGAGCCAGCCGATCACGCGCGAGCTGACCGCCGGGTCGACGATCTCGCCGTTGGCGAGGGTCGCGAGCAGCCAGGTCAGCTCGCGGGCCGAGCCGATGGAGAGCTGCGGGGCGTCGTCCGGGCCGCGCTCGTCGCGGACGACGTCGAGCAGGGCGGTGCGGGAGAGGCCGAGCGCCTCGGCCCGCTCGCGGACGGCGTCGAGGCCGACGCGGCGCAGGAGGACGTTGGTGGCCAGGTTGTCGCTCGTCGCGCCGACCAGGGCGGCCAGGTCGGCGATCGGCATCGACGGGATCTGCAGGTGCTGCCAGAGACCCGTGCCGGTGACGGCGTCGGCGGCGGTGCGATCGACCAGCCGCAGGTTCTCCTGGGGGTCGGTGGCGAGCCGCGCGGCGACCTCGACCAGGAGCACGATCGTGCCGACGGAGGCCGTGGGCATGGAGACGGAGTCGTCGACCGCGAAGAGAGCGCGGCCGGTGCCGAGGTCGACCGCGCGCGCCGACACCACGACGCCGTCCAGGGCGAGCCGGCCGAGCGCGTCGAAGCCGCGCTGGAAGTCGTCGTGGTCGTACTCGCCCTTGTGCCGTCCGCGGCGGGCGCGGCGGTTCTCACGACGGGTCTCGTGGGCGGGGATCACCACGGCGGCGGCTCCTCTCCGGGTCGGTCGAGCGGTCGGTGCGGAGGGGGACGGGAGTCCGTCGAGACGTCGCGGGGGACGCGTCGGTGAGCGGACGACCCCGGTCGGCATCGGTCGGCTCCCGATGCGCGGGGACCCGTCCGCGGTGCGGAACGGCAGCCGGCGACGGCTACCAGATGGCGACGCGCTCGCTCGGCGGGAGCCAGAGGGCGTCGTCCTCGGTGACGTCAAAAGTAGCGTAGAACTCGTCCAGGTTGCGGACGATCTGGTTGCAGCGGAACTCCGACGGGGAGTGCGGATCGATCGCCAGCAGCCGGATGGTCTCCTCGTCGCGGGACTTCTGCTGCCAGGCCTGCGCCCACGACAGGAAGAAGCGCTGCGCGCCGGTCAGGCCGTCGATCACGGGCGACTCCTCGCCGTCCAGCGAGAGCAGGTAGGCCTTCCACGCGATGCCGAGGCCGCCGAGATCGCCGATGTTCTCCCCGATGGTGAGCGCGCCGTTGACGTGGTGGCCGGGGGTCGTGGCGGGGGCGAGCGCGTCGTACTGCGCGATCAGCGCCTTCGTGCGCTCCTCGAACGCGGCCCGGTCGTCCTCGGTCCACCAGTCGGTGAGGCGGCCGTCGCCGTCGAAGCGCGAGCCCTGGTCGTCGAAGCCGTGGCCGATCTCGTGGCCGATCACGGCGCCGATCGCGCCGTAGTTCGCCGCGGCGTCACGGGTCTCGTCGAAGAAGGGGAACTGCAGGATCGCGGCGGGGAAGACGATCTCGTTGAAGCCGGGGTTGTAGTACGCGTTGATGGTCTGCGGCGTCATGAACCACTCGTCGCGGTCCAGCGGCTTCCCGATCTTGCCGAGCTCGCGGTCGAACTCGAAGGCGGCGACGCGGCGGGCGTTGCCGACCAGGTCGGCCGGGTCGATCGAGAGGGCGGAGTAGTCGCGCCAGCGGACCGGGTAGCCGATCTTCGGGGTGAACTTCGCGAGCTTCTCCAGCGCGCGCTCGCGGGTGTCGGCGCCCATCCACTCCAGGTCCACGATCGAGCGGCGGTAGGCCTCGATCAGGTTGGCGACGAGGACGTCCATCGCGGCCTTCGCGGTCTCGGGGAAGTGCCGCTCGACGTAGATGCGGCCGACGGCCTCGCCGAGCGAGCCCTCGACGAGCGAGACGGCGCGCTTCCAGCGCTCGCGCTTCTGCGGGGTGCCGGTGAGGGTGCGGCCGTAGAAGTCGAAGTTGGCGTCGACGAAGTCGCTGGAGAGGTAGGCCGCGGCGCCGCGGATCACCTGCCAGGACAGCCAGTCGCGCCAGGCGGGGAGGCGGTCGTCGGTCAGGAGGCCGGCGAGCCCCTCGAGGAAGCTCGGCTGACGCACGACGACCTCGGCGAGCGCCCCCTCCGGAGCGCCCATCGCGGTCAGCCAGACGTCGAGGTCGATGCCGGCGGCGAGCTCGGTCGTCTCGGCCCAGGAGCGGAGGTTGTAGGTGGCCTGGCTGTCGCGGCTGCGCACCTTGTCCCAGTGCACGGCGGCGATGTCCGTCTCGAGCTCGACGATGCGCCGGGCGCGGGCCTCGGGGGCGTCGATGCCGGCGAGCTCGAGCATCCGGGCGACGAAGGGCAGGTACGCCTCGCGGACGGAGGCGAACTCCTCCTCGCGGTAGTAGCTCTCGTCGGGCAGGCCGAGGCCGCCCTGGTTGACGAAGACGAGGTAGCGCTCGGGGTCGCCCGGGTCGTTGTCGACGAAGAGGCCGAAGAGGCCGGGGACGCCCGCGCGCTCGAAGGCGCCGACGGCCTGCAGCAGCCCGGCGATCGAGTCGACGCGCTGCACGGCGGCGAGGTCGTCCGCGAGCGGAGTGGCGCCGAGCTCCTCGGCGCGCGCCTCGTCGAGGAAGGAGGTGTAGAGGTCGCCGAACATCCGCGCCTCGGTGCCGCTCGCGGCGGACTGCGCCTCGACGATGATGTCGCGGACGGCCTTCTCCGCCTCCTCCTGGAGCACGTGGAAGGAGCCGTAGCGCGCCTTGTCGCTCGGGATCTCGGTGCGGTCGATCCACAGGCCGTTCACGTGGCGGTAGAGGTCGTCCTGCGGACGCGTCGCCGGGTCGAGTTCGGGGAGGTCGATACCGGAGCGAGGCGTCGTCGAGGTCATGGCGGTAAGCCTACGTCGGGGGTCGGACACCACGGCCCCGGGGCGCGTCCTCGGCTCGTGGAACGGCCTCCGGCTCGCGGGAACCGGCTGATCCGGCGAGCCGGAGCGGATTCCGCGAGCCGGAGGTCAGCCGGTCGGCAGCAGGCCGCAGCTCAGCGGGCGAGCTGCTCCTCGACGTAGGCGCGGATCGGGGTGGTCGGGCGGCCGATCAGGCGGGCGAGCGAGCCGTCGGTCTCGCCGAGCAGGCCGTCGGCGATGTTCGCGTCGAGGCCGACGACGAAGCCGACGCCGCCCTCGGGGACGCCGGCCTCGGTGAGGATGCGGGCGTGCTCGGCGGAGTCGACGTGCGTGATCGCGGCGTCGCGGCCGGCGACCTCGCCGACGAGGGTCGCGAGCTCGTCGAAGCTCCAGGCGGTGTCGCCGGAGAGCTCGTGCACGGAGCCGATGAGCGAGGCGTCGAGCAGCGCGACGGCGGCCGCCTCGGCGTAGTCGGTGCGGGCGGCGCTGGAGACGCGGCCGTCGCCGGCGCTGGAGAGGGTGGTGCCGGTCGAGGCGAGCTCGGTGACCGTCTGCGCGTAGTTCTCGTTGTACCAGCCGTTGCGGAGGATTACGGCGGGGATGCCGGCGGCGGCGATCGCCTCCTCCGTCGCCTTGTGCTCGGGGGCCAGGATCAGCGGGCTGGTCGTCGCCTTCGGCGCGCTCGTGTAGACCAGGCGCGCGCCGGCGCGGGCTGCGGCCTCGATCGCGGCGGTGTGCTGCGCGACGCGCTTGCCCACCTCGGAGCCGGAGACGAGCAGCACGGCCTCGGCGCCGGAGAAGGCGGCGTCGAGCGAGGCCGGGTCCTCGAAGTCGGCGACGGCGGTGCGGACGCCGAGGTCGGCGGCGAGCGCCTCGAGCTTGGCGGCGTCGCGGCCAGTGGCGACGATGTCGGAGGCGGCGGTGCCGCGGGCGAGCAGGTGCTCGACGGCGAGACGGCCGAGGTGGCCGGTGGCTCCGGTGACGACGAGGGTCATGAGGGTGGTCCTTCCGTTCGTGGACGGCGCGTGGAGTGCCGACGGAGAGGGGAACCGGACCGCACCGTCGGAACTTCCCGGAATGCAGTACCCACTATTTCGTTAGTACCTGCATGAGCATCACCGCGAGCCCCCTCCTCACCGGCGACGTCTACTCCGCCGACTGCCCGAGCCGCGAGGTCTTCGGGCACGTGACGAGCAAGTGGGGCGTGCTCGTGCTCGCCGCCCTGGCCGAGCGGGGGCTGCGCTGGGGCGAGCTGCGGCGGCGGATCGGCGGCATCAGCGAGAAGATGCTGGCGCAGACCCTCCGCACCCTAGAGCAGGACGGCTTCGTCCAGCGCGAGGCGCACCCCGTCATCCCGCCGCGGGTCGACTACGCGCTGACGCCGCTCGGGGCCGAGCTGGCCGAGCGGCTGCTGCCCGTGGTCGAGTGGATCGCGGACAACGTCGGCGCAGTCCTGGCGGCCCGGGACGCCCGCCGGAGCGACGAAGGGTAGCCTCACCTTCTTGTGAGAACGTTCATGTTCCGTTCAGGGAGGGGTCTCCGCTGAGCGGCGTGCGCGTCCCCTCGCCCTGGTCGACTCGGTCGCACTGCTGCCGATCGAAGGACATCGCATGACCGACACCGCCCGCCGCCCGCTCCTCCTCCCCATGGCGGGGCACGTGCGCGGCAAGCGCAGCCCCGTCACCTGCGCCCTCAAGTGCGCCAACGCGTGCTCGACCGCCGCCTGCAACACCTCGCACAACAGCTCGTTCCGCGACATCGTCGCCCGGCAGATCTCGCGCCGCAGCGCGCTCGGCCTCGGCCTCGCCGGCGCGGTCACCGTCGCCGTCGCCTCGGCCGGCGGCGCCCCCAGCGCGGAAGCGGCCGTCGCCGGCGCCGCGGTCGGCGGCTCCCCGCTCGCCTTCACCCCGATCGCCCCGGTGCCGTACACGGTCGACGAGTTCACGGTCCCCGAGGGCTTCGCCTGGCAGCCGATCATCCGCTGGGGCGACCCGCTCTTCGCCGACAGCCCCGCGTTCGACATCCGGAACCAGACGGAGGCGGCCCAGGCCGCGCAGTTCGGCTACAACAACGACTACACCGACATCGTCGAGATCCCCGGCTCGAAGCGCCTGCGCGCCCTGCTGGTCGTGAACCACGAGTACACGAACGAGTCGATCATGTTCCCGGCCGCGCAGCTCGAGTCCGAGCCCGAGCGCGTGCGCGCCGTCGGCCGCGCCGCCCACGGCCTCAGCGTCGTCGAGCTGGTCCGCACCGCCGTCGACCGCCCCTGGGCCTACGTGCAGGGCGGCGAGCACAACCGCCGCTACCTGCTGGACACCCCGTACGAGGTCACCGGCGCCGCGGCGGGCTCGGCGCTGCTGAAGACCGTCGCCGACCCCACGGGACGCTCCGTCCTCGGCACGCTGGGCAACTGCTCCGGCGGGACCACGCCGTGGGGCACGATCCTCTCCGGCGAGGAGAACTTCAACGGATACTTCCGCGCCACCGCGACCAGCGACGCGGAGAAGCGCTACGGTCTGACCGACGCCGAGACCGCCCGCCTGTGGGAGCTCGACGACCCCCGCTTCGACGCCCGCACGCCCGGCTACGAGAACGAGCCGAACCGCTTCGGCTGGATCGTCGAGTTCGACCCCTTCGAGCCGGAGTCCACGCCGAAGAAGCACACGGCGCTCGGCCGCCTCAAGCACGAGGGCGCGAACGTCGTCGTCGCCCCCGACGGCCGCGTGGTCGCCTACCAGGGCGACGACGAGCGCTTCGACTACCTCTACAAGTTCGTCTCGAAGAAGCGCTACATCGAGGGCGACCGCGCGCACAACAAGACGCTGCTGGAGGAGGGCGACCTCTTCGTCGCGAGCTTCACCGGCGACTCCCCCGTCGCTGAGATCACCGGCACCGGCGCGGTCCCCTCCGACGGCGGCTTCGACGGCATCGGCGCCTGGCTGCCGCTCGTCCTCGACGGCGCGTCGATGATCGCCGGCATGAGCGTCGAGGAGGTGCTCGTGCACACCCGCACGGCCGCCGACATCGCCGGCGCGACCAAGATGGACCGCTGCGAGGACGTGCAGCCGAGCCTGGTCAGCGGCCGGATCTACGTGGCCTGCACCAACAACTCCAACCGCGGCACCGAGGGCAAGGAGGGGCCGACCGAGGTCAACCCGCGCACCGAGAACCGCGACGGCCACATCGTCGAGATCATCGAGGACGGCGGCGACCAGACCGGCCGCACCTTCACCTGGAACCTGCTGATGCTGTGCGGCGACGTCGCGCAGGGCGACACGGTCTACTTCTCCGGCTTCCCGGTCGACCAGGTCTCACCGATCTCCTGCCCGGACAACCTCGCCTTCGACTCCGTCGGGAACCTCTGGATCTCGACCGACGGCGCGCCCAGCGGCATCGGCTACAACGACGGCCTCTTCAAGGTGGCGCTCGAGGGCGCCGACCGCGGCCGGGTGGAGCAGTTCCTCTCGGTCCCGCGCGACGCCGAGACCTGCGGCCCGATCGTGCACGACCAGGACCAGCACGTGTTCGTGGCCGTCCAGCACCCGGGCGAGGAGGGCACCTTCGAGGCGCCGAGCTCGTACTTCCCGGACTTCGCGGCCACCGGCACCCTCGCGGCCGGGGCCGTCGCGGCGCCGCGTCCGACGATCGTGCAGATCCTGCCGGCGTCGCAGCTCGTCACGCCGACGCCCACGCCGACCGCGGGGCCGACCACGGCGCCGACCGCGACCCCGACGGCTGCGCCCACCGCGGGCCCGACCGCCGCGCCGACGACGGCGCCCACCGCCGGGCCGACGGCCGGACCGACCGCGGTTCCGACCGTTGCGCCGACCGGCACGCCCGTCCCTCTGCCCGTGGGCGGGAGCGGCGGCGGACTCGCCTCGACCGGTGTCGAGAGCGTGGGCCTCGTCGCCGGTGCCGCCGCGCTGCTGACCGCGGGCGCCGCGGCGCTCGGACTCGGCGCGCGCCGCCGCGCTGCCGGCACGGACGCCGAGCCCGAGGCCTGATCCGGGGGGCGTCTCGAGATCCACCGTCGTCCGGTGGTGGATCTCGATACGCCCGCTCCGCGGGCTACTCGATCAGCATGAAGAGGACCCGCTCCGGACCACGGCCGCGGCCCATCACATGCTGGTCGAGTAGCCCCGCAGGGGCGTATCGAGACCCCGCATCCTCAGCAGGGCAGATCTGCAGACTCCACTCCTGACGCCGGTGGATCTCGATACGCCCGCTCCGCGGGCTACTCGATCAGCATGAAGAGTGCGCTCCCCCCTCCATGTTGGTCGAGCGGCCCCGCAGGGGCGCCTCGAGACCCCGCGTCCTCAGAGGAGGCGGCGGGCCGAGGCCCAGGCGGTCAGCTCGTAGCGGGAGGAGAGCTGGAGCTTGCGGAGGACCGCGGAGACGTGGGACTCGACGGTCTTGACCGAGATGAAGAGCTCGGCGGCGGCCTCCTTGTAGGCGTAGCCGCGGGCGATGAGGCGCATCACCTCGCGCTCACGGGCCGAGAGGCGGTCGAGCTCGTCGACGGACTCCGCCTGCTCGCCGCTGAGGGCGCCGAAGGCGTCGAGGACGAAGCCGGCCAGGCGCGGCGAGAAGACGGCGTCGCCGCCGGCCACCGCGAGCACCGCGCGGCTGACCTCGGCGCCGGAGCTCGCCTTGGTGATGTAGCCGCGGGCGCCGGCGCGGATGACGCCGACCACGTCCTCCGCCGCGTCCGAGACGCTCAGAGCGAGGAAGCGCACCGCGTCGAGGTGCGCGGCGCTGCGGCGCAGGACCTCGGCGCCGCCCCCGCCCGCGCCGCCCGGCAGGTGCACGTCGAGCAGCACGACGTCGGGGCGCTCGGCCGCGACCAGCGCGACGGCGGAGTCGACGTCGGCCGCCTCGCCCACGACGTCGAGCTCGGGAGCGAGGTCGGCGCGCAGCCCGGAGCGGAAGATCGAGTGGTCGTCGACCAGCACGACGCGGGTCACCGCTCGGCCCCCGCCGGCAGGCGCAGGTGGACCTCGGTGCCCGAGCCGCCCGCTCCGGGCCGCACGGTCGCGCTGCCGCCGGCGCGCGCCATCCGCCCGACGATCGACTCGCGGATGCCGAGGCGGTCGCCGGGGAGGGCGCCGAGGTCGACTCCGGGGCCGCGGTCTCGCACGAAGACGTCGACGCCGGCGTCCGACGACTCGACGTAGACCGACACCTCGCCGCCCGCGTGCCGTGCGGCGTTGAGCATCGCCTCGCGGGTGGCGGCGAGGACGGGGGCGGCGCCCGGCACCGAGGCCCCCACCGCGACCACCTCGAGCGTCGCCGGCCAGTCGAGCTCGATCGCGGCGGCGATGGCCCGGATCTCGGCCGCGAGGTCGTTCGCGACCGGGACGTCGCGCTCGAACAGCCAGTCGCGCAGCTCCCGCTCCTGCGCGCGGGCGATGCGGGCGACCTCGCTCGAGGCGCCCGCGCGGTTCTGGATCAGGGCCAGGGTCTGCAGCACGGAGTCGTGCAGGTGCGCGGCGATCTCGGCGCGCTGCTCCTCGCGCACCCGCGCCGCCCGCTCGCCCATCAGCTCGGTCCACAGCGTGACGACCCGGGGCGCAGCGAGCACGCCCGCGGCGACGAGCAGGACCGCGACGGCGAGCACGGCGTTGACGGCGCTCGGCCGGGCCGTGAGCACGACGGCCCCGGCGACGACGAGCACGGCGCAGGAGGCGAGGCGCACGAGGACGGAGGAGCGCGCCGAGCGCGAGGGATCGCCGCGGTCGAAGCCCAGGCTCCAGGCGACCGCGCCGCCCGAGAGCAGCGCGACGGCGGCGAGCGCCCGGGTGACCTCGGCGTCCTCTCCTCCGCGCAGCGCCACCCCGACCGAGAGCGTCGCCGCGCCTGCGACGCCGACGAGCAGCGCGGCGACCGGGACGGAGCGCCGCACACCGCCCGCCTCGTCGCCGGCGTCGCGCAGGGGCACCAGCGCCCAGAGCCACAGGTAGAGGAGCCCGCCGCCGCCGCCCAGCAGCGTCGCGACGATCGTGAGGAAGCGCACCGTCCCGACGCGCAGGCGCAGGTGCTCGGCGAGCCCCGCGCACACGCCGCCGAGCACGACCCGGCGTGGCCGGCGCAGGGGCGGCCGGCCCGCGGGGACCGGACCCGAGGGGAGTGAGCCCGAGGGGAGTGAGCCCGAGGGGAGCCGCCCCGCGGGCGCTCGGCCCGGGGACGGCCGACCGCGCGGCGGGTGCGCCGCGCTGCTCGGGAGGGTGGGTGTGCTCACCCCTGCATCCAAACAGGTCGTCGGGGTCGGCGGGGCGGGAGTCGGGGTCGGATCAGGGGTTCCCCCGATGGTCGGCGGCTGTGGAGGAGGGTCACACTCGAGCCATGACAGCAGCGAGCACGACCCCGCCGGACCCGGCGCAGGAGACGGCGGGCGATCCGCCGACGCCGGACCCGACCGCCTCAGGACCCGGCGCGTCCGAGACCGGCGCGTCCGGATCCGGCGCACCCGAGACCGGCGCCCCCGGCCCCGACGCCCCCTCCGAGAACCGCTTCCTCCTCTGGCTGCGCTCGCTCGACCTCGCGCGCCGGCCCGGCTGGGTCGGCGGAGTCTGCGCCGGCGTCGCCGACCGCCTCGGCATCGACCCGCTGATCGTCCGCGGCGTCTTCGTCGTGGTCGCCGTCCTCGGCGGCCCGGCCTTCCTCTTCTATGCGGCCGCCTGGCTGCTGCTGCCCGACGAGGACGGCGTGCTGCCGGTCGAGGAGCTGCTCCGCGGTCGCCTGACCCGCGTGCACGCCGGCATCGGCGCCCTGGTGCTCGCCTCGATGCTGCCCGTCGCGCAGGGCTTCTGGTCGCTCGGCGGCGCCTACACGGGAGCTGCGCCCTGGGCGCCCGCCACCGGCCGCGCCCTCTGGACCGTCGTCGTCCTGGTGCTCACCGTGCTCTTCGTGGTCTGGATCGCCCGCCGGGCCGGCCGCGCCGAAAGGACGCCACCGCCGCCGTACGGCAGCCCGGAGGGACCCGGTGCCTCGACCGCCGGCTACCCCGCCCCCACCGGCGACCCGGCGAGCACCGCTCCCCTCCTCCCCCCGCAGCGCCCGACCGAGGCGCGGCCGAGCACCCCGGAGGACCTCGCGCGGTGGCGCGAGCGCCAGGAGGAGTGGAAGGCCGAGCGGGAGGCGTTCCGCGCCCAGGAGAGCGCGACCGCCCGCGAGACCGCACGAGCCCGCGCCGAGGAGTCGAGACTCCGGGCCGCCGCGATCACCGCGGCCCGCCTCGAGCGCCGCCGGCTGCACCGCGAGGCGAACCCGCGGCTGCGGAGGAGCGTCACTCTGCTGGTGCTCGGCCTGGCGGCCGTCGCCGGCGCGATCGCGTCGCTCACCGTCTCCGGCTCGACCGCGACGGTCGTGGGCTTCAGCGTCGCGACCCTGGTGCTCGGGCTCGCGATCGTGGCGGCCGGGCTGCTCCGCCGGCGCGCGATCCTCCTGATCGCGGTCTCGGTGATCACGGTGCTGACGGCCTCGACGGCGTCGCTCGTCCCGCCGGAGCGCCAGCTGCTGCCCCTCCTCAGCTCCTACGGCGTCTCGAACGCGACGCCCGGCAGCTACGCGATGGTGGCGGGCGACCTGCAGATCACGATCGACCCGTCGCTGGGTGATCCGGGTGCGGTGATCGACGTCTGGCAGGGCGCCGGGAACATCACCGTCATGCCGATGGAGGGGGCGGCGGTCCGCCTCGAGGCGTCCACGGCGAACGGCTACTACTGGCTGACCACCGCCTTCGCCGACGGCGACGTGGGTTCCGACCCGGAGGACGTCGCGTACAGCCGCGACGGAGCCACCTGGACGCAGACCTTCGGCGACCCGGACGCCGAGCCGGTCGTCGTCCGGATCGCGCAGGGCCGCGGCGGGGTCACCGTCTACGACCGGACCTCCGAGGACTCGACCAGCGGCGCCGCACTCGACCCGGACGGCACTGCGACCGCGGAGCCGACGTCGGAGGCGACCGCGACCGCGACCGACCTCCCCGCCCCGACGGACCCCACCACCACGACAGACCCCGGCGTCACGCCCGGAACCGAGAGCACGACCCCGACGGAGGCAGGACGATGACCGCGCAGAGCACCACCGCCACGCAGACCAGCACCGCCACCGAGACCGCAAAGCGGCCCAGGATCCGCGCCGGCGCGATCGTCTGGGGGCTGGTCCAGGCCGTCGTCGCGGTCCTCCTGCTCCTCCTCGCCGCCGACGCCGGTCTGCGCAGCGCCGTCGTCGACTGGGCGCTCTCGCTCGGTCCGGCCGGCGCCGCCGCGATCGCGATCGCCGCGCTCGGCACGATCGCCCTCCTGATCGGCCTCGTCCGGGTCCTCGACCGGCGCTGACGCGCGGCAGGGCAGGGAGGCGACCGACGTCCGTGGGGTGACGGGTCTCCTACGAAAGATCACCTAGTCCGTATGGGAAACCCATGCTGATCGAGTAGCCCGCGGAGCGGGCGTATCGAGATCCACGAGCGTCAGAAGGACGAGTCTGCAGACCCGCCCTTGCTGGTGACGGTGGGTCTCGATACGCCCCTGCGGGGCTACTCGACCAACATGACGCGGCGCAGCCGCGTCCTTTCCCTCACCACCGAGACGCGAAGCGGCTTCGCCGCTCGATACGCCCCTGCGGGGCTGCTCGACCAGCATGCAGAGACGCCCCTGCGGGACTACTCGACCAGCATGCAGAGACGCCGGGGCTGCTCGACCGGCATGCAGGCGGGCGTCTCCTCCCAGGAGATCGGGCCCGGAGCGGCGCACCCGTGCACCCGCAACCCCCTAGGCCGAGGCCGGACTCGAGCGCAGACTCGCAGTCCGGCCTCCGCTGCGTGCCCGGGCTCCGGCCCGCCCGCGGACAGGCGCTCCCCCTCCCCCGAATCGAGACCGCCGATGCCCCACGCCGCCCGCAGGACGCTCCGATGGAGCTGAGCATCGCCGCCGTCATCGGCGTAGCGGTCCTCGTGGCCGTCGCCGCGTTCGCCCGCCGCCTCGGGGTCGCCGCCCCCATCGCGCTGGTGCTCGCCGGCGTCGGGCTGTCCTTCCTCCCCGGGGTCCCCGAGGTCGTCGTGCCGCACGAGTGGGTGCTCGACGGCGTGCTGCCGCCGCTGCTCTACGCCGCGGCGATCAGCGTGCCGTTCGTCGACTTCCGCCGGAACATCGCCACGATCAGCGGCCTCTCGGTCGTGCTCGTGCTGATCTCGGCCGCCGGGATCGGCGCGCTGCTGTTCGTCCTGCTGCCCGAGCTGGGCCTGCCGCTCGCGATCGCGGTCGGCGCGATCATCAGCCCGCCCGACGCGGTGGCCGCCACGAGCGTCGGGCGGCGCCTCGGCCTGCCGCCGAGGCTGCTGACCCTGCTCGAGGGCGAGGGGCTGATCAACGACGCGACGGCCCTGGTGCTGCTGCGCTCGGCCCTCGCCGCCGCGGCCGGCACCCTCGCGACGCCGTGGGCGGCGGCCGGCGACTTCCTCTACGCCGTGGTGGTGGCCGTGATCGTCGGCCTGGTCGCGAGCATCGTCACCGTCTTCGTCCGCTCGCGCCTGGAGGACCCGGTGCTCAACACCGTCGTCTCCTTCGTCGTGCCGTTCGTCGCCTTCATCCCGGCCGAGAGCCTCGGCGCCTCGGGCGTGCTCGCGGTCGTCGTCGCCGGCCTGCACACCGGGCACGCCTCCTCGCGCGCCTTCACCGCGCAGTCGCGGGTGAACGACCGCATCAACTGGCGCACCGTGCAGTTCCTGCTCGAGAACGGCGTCTTCCTGCTGATCGGGCTCGAGATCCGCAGCCTGATCCAGGACGCCGACAGCGCCGCCCTGACCATCCCGGCCGCGGTCGGCATCGGGCTCGTCGCCACCGCTGGGCTGATCGTGGTGCGCTTCGCCTGGGTGGGGCCGGTGCTGCTCGGCGAGCGCTGGCAGACGCGCCGGGCCGAGCGGCGGGCGCGCGAGCAGAAGGAGCTGCTCGAGTCGACGGACGGCGTGCGGCTGCCGCGCGAGGAGCTCGGCCGGGCCAGGCGCCGCTACCAGCTGCGCCGCTCCGACTACCGCCACTTCAGCAGTAACGGCCTGGGCTGGCGAGGCGGCCTGGTGCTGGGCTGGTCGGGCATGCGCGGCGTGGTCACCCTCGCCGCCGCGCAGTCGCTGCCGGAGGACATCCCCTACCGCCCGCAGCTGGTGCTGATCGCCTTCACGGTGGCGGTGTCGACGCTGCTGATCCAGGGCAGCACCTTGCCGCTGCTGATCCGCGCCACCGGGATCCGCGGGGTCGACGTGCCGGAGGACCAGCGCGAGCTCGCGGGCCTGCTCGACGAGATCACCGAGAAAGGGCTCTCGATCCTCGAGACGCCCGGCGAGGTGGTCGAGGGCGTCGACGAGGTCGATCCCGATGTGCTCGAGCGCGTGCGCCAGACCTCGTTCCTCCGCTCGGAGGCGGCCTGGGAGCGGGCGCGCGGCTCCCGGCGCGACGCGGCCGACACCCCGCACCGCCTCTACCGGGCGCTGCGGCTCGCGGTCGTCTCGGCCGAGCGCGAGGCCCTGCTCGACGCGCGGTCGCGGCGGGCGTACCCGCAGCGGATCCTCGGCCAGGCGCAGGCGCTGCTCGACCTCGAGGAGACCCGGCTGCGGCTGCGGCGCGGCTCGACCTCATAGGCGCGGAGACGAGGGCCGTCCGCGCGCTCCCACTCCGCGTGCCCCCCTGGCCACCGATGCGATTCGACGCTCGTCCACGCCACCGACTGCGAGCGGAAGCACCCCCGTCCGGGGGACAGGCGGGCCCCCCTGTCGGGGTACTCGGCCTTCTCGGCCCGGAGGAGAGCCGAGGAGCCCGCGGGTCTGTCAAGATCGGACTGCTCTCGCGCATCGCCAGGGTCCGCCGCGCGGACTCACGACTCGACAGGATCGGCACCAGTGGGAATTCGCGAATACGGACGCCTCCTCCGCCGGGGCTGGCTCATCATCTCGGTCTGCGTCGCCCTCGGGCTCGCCATCGCGTCCGCGGCGACGGTCGCCTCCGACGCCGAGTACCGCGCGCAGACGACCGTGTTCGTCTCGGTCGCGACCGTCACCAACCAGTCGAGCGCCGAGGTCGGCGCGTCCTTCACGAGCGCGGAGGCGCGCGTCGCCTCCTACGTCGCCCTCGTCGACTCGAGCTCGGTGCTGCAGCCCGTGATCGACCGGCTCCAGCTCGACCTCTCGGTCGGCGACCTCGCCGACGAGGTCACCGCCGCCGCCCTGCCCGGAACGGTCATCATGAGCATCGACGTCGTCGACGACGAGGCCCAGCGCGCGGCCGACATCGCCGACGCGGTCGCGCAGAGCCTCAGCGCCTACGTCGCCCAGATCGAGGCGCCGGCCGACGGCGGTCCGAGCCGCGTCGACGTGAAGGTCCTCGAGTCGGCCGTGGCGCCCAGCTCGCCGCTCAGCCCCGACCTGCTGGTCTACCTGATCCTGGGCGGCGCCACCGGACTGATCGTGGGCGTCGGCATCGTCGTCCTGCGCTCGCTCGGCGACGGGAGGATCCGCTCGGCGAAGGACGTCGCGAGCGGCACCTCGCTGCCGGTGCTCGAGTCGATCCCGTACGACGCCGCGATCCGCCGGACGCCGCTGGTCGTGGACGGCCGCAGCGCCGTCGCCGAGTCGTTCCGGATGCTGCGCACCACCATCCTCTTCGGCTCCGGCGCCCGCGAGCGCACCCTGCTCGTGACGTCGGCGCGGGACGGCGACGGCAAGAGCACCGTCGTGGCCAACCTCGCCGCCTCGATCGCCCAGGTCGGCCGGACCGTCGTCGTCATCGACGCCGATCTGCGCGCCCCCGCCCAGGCCGGCCTCTTCGGCATCCCCGACGGCGGCCCCACCCTCGGCGAGCTGCTGCGCTCGGGCAGCCTCCCCGTCGACGCCGAGCTGTCGGTGAGCGCCGGCGGCGTGACCGTCCTCCCCGCGGGCACCGCCACCGCGAACCCCAGCGACCTGCTCGGCACGCCGACGATGGAGCGCGTCGTCCGCTACCTCTCCCGCCACTTCGACCACGTCGTCATCGACGCCCCCGCGATCCTCACCGCGACCGACGCCGTGCTCCTCAGCACCCTCGTGGGCACGACGGTGCTGGTGGCGGGAGCCGGTGTGTCGTCCTCGGCCGACCTCGCCTCGGCCGCCGACCGCCTACGCGATGTGGGTGGCGACGTGCTCGGTGCCGTCGTCGCCCGCGCCCCCAGCGGCGCGCCGGTCGCGACGCCGGCCTGAGCCCGGCCCGCCCGTCGTCCGCGTCCCGCGGCGGCCGGCGACGGCGTCCGGAGCCGGAGTCGCGACGGGTGCTCCCGAGGCGCGGCGGCCGCTGCCGACCGCCCCGTCCGCGGCCCTGCGGCCGTGCGGAGCTCCGGAGTCGCCGTCCGCGCCGTCGACGGCCGGACCCGAGGCGGCGGACCGGCCCGCCGAGCGCGAGGGCGCCCCTGCGGCCGCAGCCTCCGCGGGCCCGGCATGCGCACCGAGGGGCGCGCCCTCGACGCGCTCGCCCTCCGCGGCAGGATCGGCGGGCCCGCCGCCGGACTGCGCCGCGCCGGCCGGACGCTCCCCCGCGCCGGCGCCCCGCACAGCGACGAGCCCCATGCCGCAGACGATCCAGAGCGTGTACGCCACCGGCCCCTCCTGCAGCGTGGGCAGCACCGTGTAGCTGACCAGCGTGCCCGCCACCGCGGCCGTCACCAGGAAGCCGTCGAGGGTGCGGGCGCGCAGCCCGCTGACGAACAGGTAGACCAGCAGCGCCGCGAACAGCAGCATCACCAGGATCCCCGACTCGATCGCGAGCACGAGGAAGAAGCTCTCGACCAGCACCGCATCCGTCGAGTACAGCTGCGCCCGCGGGCCCACCTTGCCCAGGCCGAAGCCGAACGGATGCGACACCAGGAACGGCAGATTCTCGATGAGGCTGTCGCTGTGCCCGATCAGCGACGGGTCGGCGACGTGCGAGATGACCTTGTCGATGTAGAGGTAGAGCGTGACTCCGCCGATCGCCGCGGCGGTCGAGACGGTGAGCATCGCCCAGACGAGCATCGGCCGGCTCCGGAACAGCGCCCACGCGACGAGCACGACCGCCAGGATCGCGAGCCCGATGTAGCCGCTGCGCGACTGGGTCAGGTAGATCGCGACGAGCGGCAGGAGGGTGAGCGCGCCCTTCAGCCAGATCGGCCAGCGCGGCCGCGTCCAGAGCACCGCGAGCGCGATCGTGGTCGCGACGGCGCTCTCGTTCGGCGCGCTGTACGGGCTGAAGCCCCGGGGCACGATGCTGCCGGCGACGAAGAGGGAGGAGGGGAACGGCGCGTCGGGAGCGAGCGGGAAGACGCCGAGGGTGAACAGCCAGTCGAGCCCCTGGTTCCAGGTGAGGATCGTCGTGATCGAGGCGGCCTGCGAGACGACGACGAAGGCGGTGGCGACGATCGCGAGGTGGCGCCGCTCGAGCACCGCTGGCGTGACGATCAGCGCCAGGAACGGCAGGAAGTCGTTGCGCCAGCCGTACGCGGCCTGGATCGGGTTCGGCGTCCAGACCGCCGACACCGCGCCGAGCGCGACGATCATCAGCACCAGGACCACGACCGGCACCGGCACGCGCCGGATCCGCCCGGTGACCACGACGAGGATGAAGAGACCGAGGATCACCGCGTCCTTGATCGCGCCGAACGCCGTCGCCACGACGCCGTCCAGGAAGGCGGAGGTGACGCCGTTGGCGGGCAGCACGGCCACCAGCAGGAGGATCCCGAGCCAGGGCAGGTCGAGTCCCTGGCCGTCGCTGCGGCCGAGGAGGCGCCGGAGCACACCGGGCACCGCCTGGCGCCGCGCGCTCGACGCGACGGCGGCCGACGGCCCCGCGCTCGGCCGCGGCGCGCCCGCGCGACGCGACGCCGGCGCGCTCCGGGTCACGCCGCCCCGCCCCTGGTGGTCAGCCGACGGACGACGAGCGGGACGTCGGAGGGCCGGGGCACGATCGTGCGAGCCGGCGGGCGGATCGCCAGGAGCATCACGATCAGCGCCATCAGGATCCCGCTCGCGTTCGCGATCGCGGCGGCGACCGCTCCGTTCGCCGGCCCGAAGGTGAGCAGCAGCACCAGGCAGGTGATCAGGCCCGCTCCCTGCGCCAGCGTCAGTCGGAGCCCGCTGTTGCGCGCCGACAGCACCTCGCCGGCGCTGACGGTTACCACCACGAAGATCGAGCCGACGATCGCGAACATCACCGCGGGCAGCGCCTCCTCGAAGGCGGAGCCGAACAGGAACGGCACTCCCCAGGGCGAGATCACGGCGAGGAACACGGCGGAGGCGAGGCCGACGACGAACGCCGAGCGCAGCGCGTCGCCGGTCGCGGTGATGCGCGCGCGCCCCTCCGTCCGGGTGATGTCGGAGAAGACCGGCGCCGCGACCGCGTGCGCGAGGAAGACCGGCAGCGTGCCGATCGTGACGGCGACCGAGTAGAGCCCCGCCTGGTGCGCGCCGATCAGGGGCAGCATGATCACCTGGTCGAGCCGCTGGTACGCGGCGTCGGACGCCTGCGCCCCGTAGAAGGTCGCGCTGCCGCGCAGGAGCGGCCGCCACGGTGCGGGCCGGGAGCCGCGGGTGCGGTTGAGCAGCGAGCCGATGACGGCCGTCATCAGCGACCCGGCGAAGTTCGCCCAGATCACCCCGGCGACGGTGATGGAGTCGAGGAGGAAGAGCAGCAGGATCCCGCCGACGTAGACCACCGGCTGGGTCGCCTGCAGCAGCGCCACCGCGCCGAAGCGGCGCTGCGCCCCCACCACGCCGATGTCGACCATCCAGCTCACCATCAGGGGCGTGCCGGTGATCGCGACGAAGACCGCGACGGTCGCCGCCTCGTCGAGGGAGGAGAGAAAGGTGGAGGTGACCAGCCAGGCCACCAGCGCGGCCGGCACCGCGGTCAGCAGCGCGAGGCGCCGTGCCGTGCGCACCGCACCCAGGTCGCCCGCGGCCAGCACGCGCCGGCGGATCTCGAGGGGCATGCCGAAGGCGAGGACGATCGGGATCAGGTACATCGCCGCGAGGGACGCGGCGGTCTCGCCGCGCCCGCTCGGGCCGAGCGACTGCGCGATGATCGGCGCGCTCACGAGTCCGAGCGCCGCGACCGAGAGCCGGCTCGCCAGCATCGCGATGGGCGAGTTGAGCAGTCGCAGCAGGCCGCTCACGACTGACCCGCCGAGGCCGACGCGACCGCGGCCAGCAGCCGCTCCTCGAAGCCGTCGAGGTCGAAGGCGCCGGTCTCGTCCTGCACGGTGAGGTGCAGGCAGTCCCGCATCGGGGCGAGCTCGACCCAGACCCCGAGCGGGAGGTGCAGGTGCGTGGGCAGCCCGCCGATGATCGTGTCGGGCTCGATCCGCGGGAGCAGCTCCTCCGCGACCGCGACCTCGCCGGTGGGCAGCGAGACGTGGATCTCGAGCGGGACCCGCGGAGTCTGGGCGGGGACGCGCCGCGTGGAGAGCGGGTGGCGCACCGCGTTCTTCACGGCGAGCAGCACGCTCGCGAGCAGCCAGGTGACGGGCAGCCCCGACTTGGTCGCCGCGGTCACGCGCTCGGCGAGCGCCGTCGCGGACCAGTCGTCGACGAGCAGGCGGCCCATCGGCAGCGACGGCGAGAAGTTGCCGTCGACGTCGTGGCCCTTGGCCAGCCAGCGCCGCGCGTCCACCGGGATCACCACGCGGAAGTCGGCGCCGTCGCGGGAGCAGTCCCGCAGGCAGCGCAGGACGAGGCTCGCGGTCTTGAGCGAGAGCGGCGGGCGGGCGGGGCGGCGGTCGCCGCGGGCCTGCTCGGGGGTCGCGGCGATGCTCCGGAGCGTCTCGGCGGTCAGCACGGTCGTGACCAGCTGGTTGCGGGCGACCGACTCCGCCTTGGTCAGGGTGCGCTCGAACGGATAGGCGGTGGCGGTCTCGGCTGTCACCGTGCGGAAGGTGTCGCGCGCCGTCCGGACGCCGGCGAGCCCGGTCAGCGAGAAGCGGCGCATCAGCTCGAGCAGGGGGCGCGGCGAGC
Source organism: Rathayibacter sp. VKM Ac-2857 (assembly GCF_013205025.1). GTDB lineage: Bacteria > Actinomycetota > Actinomycetes > Actinomycetales > Microbacteriaceae > Rathayibacter. Next base: position 141,455 of record NZ_JABMLE010000003.1, read on the forward strand.
GCGGCCGCTCCGGCGCGTTGTCGGGCCCCGGAGCGCCGAGCTTCTCGATCACGAGCCGGATGATCTCGGTCGCGCCCGTCCCGTCGAAGAGCCCGTGCGGGAGGCAGAAGCCGACCGTGGGCCCGTCCACGAGGAGGCGGACGGGGAGCTCGCCCGCGGCGAAGCCGGACTCGAGGAGCCGCCGGAACAGCTCCGGGCGCGGGAGCGGCGCGTCCTCGACCACCTCGACGGCGCGATCGACGGCGGCCAGCGCGGTCGCGCGGTCGACGCTCCGCCAGCCGGAGGCGCCGGTGCGCAGGCGGAGCAGCGGCCGGCCCCGCGGCGAGGAGATCACGTCGCGCAGGGCGGTGCGCACCTTCGCCGGGGTGACGCCGGTCAGCGGACCGACGAGGTAGCTGATGAGGAGCGGGTCGTAGCCGAGGTCGCGCAGGAGGGTCACGCCCGCCTCGCGCTCTCCACCGAGCGGGACCGGCGCCGGGAGGCGATGGCGCCGAGCAGGGACTGCTCGTACGCGGCGTTCACCTCGGCCCAGGCGTAGGAGGTGATCGCCCGCTCCAGCCCGAGGCGCGCCCGGCGCTCCTGCTCCTCGCTGTCCTCGAGCAGCGCCAGCACGCCGTCGGCGATCGCGTCGGCCTCGGGAGCCACGAAGCCGCCGGCCTCGCGGAGCACCTCGCGGTTGAAGACCGTGTCGCGGGCCACCACCGGCGCGCCGCAGGCCATCGCCTGCACCAGCGCGGGGTTCGTGCCGCCGACGCTGTGACCGTGGAAGTAGGCCCCGGCGTGCTGCCAGAGCGAGTGCAGCCGGACGTCGTCGTTCACGTGGCCGAACCAGTGCACCCGCGGGTTCGCGGTGGCGAGCGCGCGGACCGCGTCCTCGAGAGGACCGCCGTAACCGGAGGAGCCGACGATCACGACGTCGTGCGTGCGCGAGATGCGCGCCGCGGCCTCGACGAACTCGGGGACGGTGTTCTCGGGGACGAACCGCGCCACGAGGAGGGCGTAGCCGCGGTGGGTCAGCCCCGGCTCGACCGGGTGGTCCGGCGGCACGTCGCCGCCGTAGGGGATGACGTCGCCCTCGCGCCCGAACTCGCTCTGCCAGCGCGCCTCGATCGCCTCGGCGTCGTAGATGATGCGGTCCGCGTGGCGAGCCGTCCAGACCGCTCCCTGGTGGAAGACGGACTTCGCGAACCGCCCCCACTTCGCGCGGTCCCACTCGATGCCGTCGACGTTGACGACGGTCGGGATCCCGCGCATCTTCAGCAGCGGCAGCCAGAAGCCGTTCGCGCAGTTGAGCACCAGCGCCACGTCCGGCTTGCGCAGCACCGCGTCCATGCTCGAGGTCAGCCCGTAGGAGAGCGTGCTGAGCGAGCGCGACTCGATGCCGTGCGTGATCCGGGTCCGCACCCGCGCATCGCGGTCGACGTCGTCCAGCGTCGTGGTGCCGGGGCGGCCGTAGACGAGGACGTCCCAGCCCTGCTCGGCGAGATAGGGCGCCAACCGGCGGACCGCTGTCTCGAATCCGCCGTAATAGCTCGGATATCCCCGTGTGCCGATGATCGCGACGGTTCTGACCATGTCCCGGAACTTCCCCTCATCGAGTGGGCGCGCTACCTGCAGAAGGCCCGCCGGTCATCGCCGATGCACTGCGTCGCACTGCAATGGCGCATGGCTATCCTGTGTGGTCCACGACCCTCGGGTCGGGGTATTCCCAGTCATGCCGATGCCCCCGTCCGGGTGACACGCCAGCGCTGAGCAGAGAGGACCGCGACTCCGATGAGGAAGAACATCGACAGGATGAAGGCCGTCATCGCGAGAGCGGTCCCGCCCGCCCCCTCCCCCGCCGGATCGAGGAATTCGTAGACGTACCGCGAGGTCAGCGCACCGCGCACGGCGGTGTAGGCGAACCAGAGCACCGGGAAGACCAGCACGAGCCAGAAGGCCGCGCGGGGGAAGGGCACGGGTCCGGGCCGGAGCAGCCAGTCGAGCAGCCCGAGCACCGGGATCACGAGGTGCAGCACGATCGTGTTCGGGTTCAGCTGCGAGGGATCGCCGAGCACCGTCGGCCCGTAGATGACCAGGAACAGCGCGGACATGCTGGTGAGAGTCGCCGCATTCACGCCTCTGAGCAGGGTCAGTCCCCGCGAATGCGGGACCGCGCGCGGCTTGCTGCGTCGGCCCGTCCGCTCCGGCGATCGCCACGCGGCGGCTCCGGCGATCGCCAGGACGACGATCGAGAGGATGTTGGAGAGGGCCGTCACCGAGCTGAGGAAGTCGATCGTGGCGGGAGTGCCGGCCGAGATCTGGGCGACCGCGATCGCGTCCACGACGACCACCGCGCCGAGGAGCGCCGTTCCCCAGCGCAGCAGTGCGATCACGCGGTGTGCTCTCATCCGGGCCTCCCGTTTCTGCGGCGCGCGTCTCTCCGAGAGGATCGGCGGCACTCGTCGTCTTCGCTACAGTCTGAATCACGCCGACTGATCGGATCCCGCGATCGGGACGCGACCAGCCGTTCCGATGCGGCAGCCGACTCGATGATCACGTGACCACTGCCGCTTCGGAGAGAAGTCGTTCGCGGTCGTCCCGCGAATCCTTCGGCCCGGTCGCACCACCTCATCGAAGACGACCTTTCCAGAGAGGCGCCGAATGCTCGACACGACGACACGGCGCCCCCTCCGCATCCTGTTCGACGGCACGTGGTGGCTCTCCGGGCCGATATCGAATCGAGAGGTGCAGCGCGAGATAGTCCTCACCTGGCGGGCGGAGTTCCCGGAGGACTCCCTCGCTCTCGCCGTTCCCCGGAAGGGGGTGGCGGCGGCGCGCGCCGAGCTCGGCTCCTCGATCGCCGTGGTCGGCACCCGGCTGCGGCCGCACGGCGTCAGCGCGATCCTCGAGCTCGGCCTCCTCGCCGCCCGGCACCGGCCCGACATCACGATCAGCCACAACTTCACCCCGCTGATCGGGCGCTCGGCGGTCTTCGTCCACGACTTCCTCTTCCGGAGCGACCCGCAGTGGTTCACCCGCAAGGAGCGGGCCTACTTCGCGCTGATGCCCGCGACGGTGCGGCGCGCGGCCCTGGTCGCGACGAGCAGCGCGTCGGAGGCGGGGCGGATCGTCCGCACCTCGGCGGCGCGCTCCGCCGTCCCGATCGGCCTGGGCCTCGCCCGCGGCTTCCAGTCGGCGGAGGCGACGGCCCCGGCCGGGCTCGACGAGCTCGACGGCTTCCTGCTCGCCGTCGGACGCCTCAACGCCCGCAAGAACCTCGTGACCACGATCGAGGCGGCCCTCGACTCGGGAGTCCTCTCCCCCACCTTCCCGCTGCTCGTGGTCGGCGAGGCGTCCGGTCTCGGTGTCCGGCTGAGCCCCGCGGCCGAGGCGGCCCGCGCCGACGGCTCGGTCCGCCTGCTCGGCCGGGTGTCCACCGAGGAGCTCCGCTGGCTCTACGAGAGCACCGCCCTCTTCGTGTTCCTCACCCTCGACGAGGGGTTCGGGATGCCGACACTCGAGGCCCTCGCGGCCGGGGCGCCGATCCTCGCGAGCGACATCCCGGTCTTCCGCGAGATCCTCGGCGACCAGGCGCGCCTGGTCGACCCGCTGGACCGGCGGGCGATCGCCGCCGCGATGCGCGAGCTCGTCGCGGATCCGCAGCCGCCCGCCGACCCGGCGGCGGTGCTCGAGCGCTACACCTGGGAGAGCGTCGTGCACCGCCTGCGCGCCGCCGTGCTGGAGGTCCTGCCGTGACGACACCGCCCGCCGTCTCCGTCGTCGTCGTCACCTACAACAGCGTCGGCGTGATCCGCTCCTGCTTCGACGCGCTGGCCGACGGCGGCGAGCCGCCCGCCGGACTCGAGGTCCTCGTCGTCGACAACCTGTCCCGCGACGACACCGTCGCGGTCCTCCGCGCCGAGTACCCGTGGGTGCGCATCATCGAGAACACCGAGAACGCCGGATTCTCGCGCGCCGTGAATCTCGGCGCCGCTCACGCCTCCGGACGGCACCTGCTGCTGCTCAACCCCGACGCGCAGATCTCCGCCTCGGCCGTGTCCGGCCTCGCCTCCCTGCTCGACGCGGATCCGTCGATCGGCGCCGTCTCGCCGCTGCTCGAGAACGAGGGCGAGGACGTGGTGATCGTCGCCGCCGGTCACGCCCCCACCATCGCGAAGATGCTCCTGCACCAGACGGGGCTGTCGCGCCTCGGCCGCCGCGTCCCGGCGCTCGAGGGCCACTACCTCTTCACCGCCGATCTGGACGGCGGACCGCGCGACGTCGACTGGGTCAGCGGCGGCTGCCTGATGGTGCCCCTCGAGCTCTGGCGGCGCCTCGACGGGCTCACGGACCGCTGGTTCATGTACGCCGAGGACGTCGAGCTGTGCCTGCGGATCCGGGCCGAGGGGCTGCGCGTCGTCCTCGACCCGCGGCTGCACGCGCTGCACGCGATGGGCGGCTCGTCGAGCGACGTCGACGGCCGGGTCGGCACCGACTGGATCGTCAACCTGTTCGACCTCTACGGCTGGCGGATGGCGCGGAGCGGGCTGCAGCAGCGGTTCTGGCGCGCCGTGGTCCTCGCCGGCATGCGCAGCCGGATGCTCTGGTTCGCCGTCTCGGGCCACCGGCCCGGACGAGCGGCGAGCGCCGCCGCGCAGATCCACCGGTACCGGATCTACACGGCGGCGCTCCGGGCCGCACCGCTGACGCCCGACCGGGAGCCCCTCCTCCGCGCGAGGTGAGGCCCCGGCCCGGCGTCAGGTGAGGGTGAACGGCACCTTCGTGACGACGGTGCGGCCGTCGAGCGTGACGGTCGTGATCCGCATCAGGTAGCCGCCCGCCGGGGCGATCGTCTGGTTCGACAGCCTGCCGTCCCAGCTGAGGACCTGCCGGCCCGACAGGTACTCCTTGTTCGAGGTCAGCGTCCTGACCGCGGAGCCGTTCGCCTTGACCACCACGACGGCGGTGACCGTCGCGTCGGCGGTCAGCCAGTCCAGGGTGACGGTGCTCCCCCTCGGCGCGGTCCCCGGCGTCAGCCCGAAGGCCGAGGCGACGAAGACCGGCCGCGTCCCGAGGGTCACCGTCGCGTGCGAGTCGGAGACGGTGAGCGCGGAGCGGCCGCCCGCGGTGCGCACCGCGGCCTGCGTCCCCGAGACCTGCAGCGAGGCCGTCGCCGGGCCGGCGGTGTAGACCGCCTGGATCGTCTCGGTCGGCGTGTGGAAGACCGTGCCGTGGATGTTCACGCCGTAGTCGGCCGTGAGGTCGTCGATCAGGACGGTGCCGGAGTCGACCCCCGAGGTGCTCTTGTAGACGAACATGTCGGTGAGCTTGACCGGGTAGTCCCACACCCCGTCGTCGTCACCGCCCGAGTGGGTGTAGTTGGGGTTCAGGCCGTCCGAGAAGAGGGTCATCTTCTCCCAGCCCGGCGCTCCCACGTTGCCCACCAGGCCCTGGAAGGTCTCACCGGTGGCGTCGGTGATCTTGAGGTAGACCGGGCTCGCGCTCGCGTCCCCGTTCACCCAGACGGAGACCGCGGTCGGCGAGCCCGTCACCGGTCGGCTGGTCTGGATCTGGGCCCCCCTCGACGAGCCGGAGAAGTCGTAGTCGAGCTCGAGCGAGGCGGCTCCGGAGTAGTTGGACGCCGTCGTGCCCAGCGTGGCGCTCCCGCCGCCGATCGTCGACACCGCGAACTTCGACAGCGTGCCGAAGTCGTCGACCCTGACCGGCGCCGAGGCCGCCGTCGCCCCCGCGCGTCCGACCGCCGTGCCCTCGGCGAGGATCGCGCCGACGTCCTTCAGCGCCGTGTAGGCGGGCTTCAGCCGGCCCGACTTCTCCGTCACCGCGTAGGTGTCGAGGAAGTTCTCCTGGTCCGACCCGCCGACGAGGTTGTACCAGGCGATCGCCCGGATCCCCCTGGCCGCCGCGTCGAGGTAGGAGCGGGAGAGGAAGGCGGCCTGATCGGCCTCGCTCGTCGCATGGGCGCAGCTCCCGCAGGTCGCCCAGCTCACCTCGGTGATCCACAGGCCCCGCTCCGGCGAGGTGCGGGCGAGGAAGGCCTCCGCGGCGTCGAGGTAGGTGGGGATCGCGCTCACCTCGGGCGCTCCGGACACCGCGTAGGTGTGGATGGCGAGCCCGTCGTAGGAGTCGCCCGCCCCGGCGTCCAGCACGCCCTGCATGAAGGGGTCGCTGAACTGGTCCAGCCCGCCCACCAGCACGGTCGCGGTGGGGTCGGCCGCCTTGATCGCGCTGTACGCCGCCCTGAGGAGCGCGCCGTACTGCTGCGCCGTCCCGCCGCGCCAGTAGTAGTCGGTGTTCGGCTCGTTCCAGACCTCCCAGACGTGCACGCGGTCCTTGTAGCGCTCGACGGTCGCCGCCGCGTAGGCGGCGAAGGCGGCCGTGTCCGACGGCGGGTAGTACTGCGCGACGTCGGCCGCGGTCCCGGCCGGAGCGGACGAGGCCCACGGTGCCGAGTAGGCGAGCTTGCCGATCATGTCGACGTTGCGCGCCCGGCTGATCGCGACGGCCTGGTCGAACTTCGCCCAGTCGTAGAAGCCGCGGCGCGGCTCGATCCGCTTCCACTCGAACTCCTCGCGGGCCCAGCGGACCGAGGCGTCCTCGAGCAGCGCCGCCTGGCGGTCGGCCTCGACGGGCGAGTCCTGCTCGGTGAGGAAGCTGTTGATCCCGCTGATCGAGGTCGGGCTCGCCTCCGTCACCTGAGCGCTGACACCGGTGAGCCAGGGCTGCCCGGCGGTGGCCGGGGTGGTCAGCGTGCCGTCGGGAGTGGAGTCCCAGCTCAGCCGGCCGGAGATGCTGCCGGCCATGCCGGCGCCGGAGGAGTCCGTGCCGTCCCAGGTGATGCTCACCGGGCCCGCCGCGGAGGCGGTGCCGGAGTAGGTGCGCGTGCGACCGCTGTTGTCGGCGAGCCTCAGCGCGTAATCGCCCGGCGCTCCCGCGGCGAAGCGGATCGTCGTGGTCGCCGCGTTCTCCCGCGAGAACCGCTCGCGGCTCGCGGTCGGCAGCGTCCAGTCCTTGTCGACGACGCGCAGGTCGTCGAGCACGACCGAGCCGGTGGCGGGCGCCGAGGCCCCGTTCCGGACGATGTTGATCCGCACGAGCGACACCGGGTAGTCGAGGACGCCGTCCTCGTTGCCCAGGTGCGTGTCCGCCGCGGGCGCCCGCAGGTCGATGGTCGCCGTCGTCCACCGCGAGAGGCTCAGCGCGTCCACGCGGTAGAGGAACATCTCGCCGGTCGCATCGCGGAGCTTGAGGAAGACGGTGTTCCAGCTGCCGTCGCCGAGCACGTCGAGCTTGAGCGCGGAGGCGGGAGCGGTGAGCAGGGCCTCGGGAGTGGTCTTCGACTCCGTCTCCGCGTCGCCCTTCGTCAGGTCGTACGTCAGCTTGAGCGCCCCGGATCCCTCGGTCCGCGTGGTCGTCGTGGACGGCGTGACGGTGCCCGCGGCGCGGACCCAGTCGGCGCCGCCCGTGTCGAACGACTCGGCGACCGCGGAGTCGGAGTCGGTGTCGGCGACGGTGAGGAGCACCGGCGTCCCGCTGCGCGCGGCGTTCGAGGCCATCGTCCCGTCGGCGGAGTCGTCATGGGCGAAGACCGCCGAGAGGTCCCCGCGCATCATCGCTCCCGTGTCGTCGGCGCCGTCCATCGGCACCGAGACCGGGCCGGCCGCCGCCGCCTCGCCGGTCACGGTCCTGGTGCGGCCGTCCGCGTCGCCGAGCCGGAGCTCGTAGTCCCCCGGACCGGCCGTCGTGAAATCGACCGACATGGTCTGGTCCGTGGCCGGAGTGAAGAAGTCGGTGGAGGAGACGGGCATCGACCAGCCGGTGGTCACGGCGCGCAGGTTGTCCAGCACCACCGATCCGACGGCCGGCCGGTCGCCGTTGCGCACGACCAGGAAGCCGCTCAGCACGACGGGCAGGTCGAGCACCTGGTCGCCGTCACCGCCCTCGACCGCCGCCGGGGCGGCCGTGAGATCGACGTCGACCGTCGTCCACGCCGTGGAGCGCATCGCGTCGAGCCGGTAGGTGAAGCTCTCGCCGGTGGCGTCGTGCAGCCGGGCGTAGACGGTGTTGTAGCTCGCGTCGCCGCGCAGATCGATCCGGAGCCCGCGGGCCGGTGCGGTCAGCACGGTCACCGGGGGGCTCTGCACGGTCTCGAGCAGACCGGAGGAGAGGTCGTAGTCGATCCGCTGCGCCTGCGCGCCCTGGGTGCGCTGCGTCGTCGTCGCGATCGAGCCGCTGCCGAGGGCGACCTGCCAGCCCGAGGCCGACTCGAAGCCCTCGACGAGGCTCGCCGTGGCGGGGTCCGCCGCCGCGGCCGTCAGCAGGACCGGCGTCGCGGAGCGGGTCCTGCCGCCGTCGAGGGTGCCGTCGGGCGTGGCGTCCTGGAGGAAGACGCTGCTGATCGGCCCCTGCATCGCCGTGCCGTCGCCGGCCGTGCCGTCCCAGGTCGTCGAGACCTCGCCGGCCGCCGCCTCGGTGCCGGTGATCGCCCGCTCGCGGCCCTGGCCGTCGCGGAGCTCGATCCGCCAGTCGCCGCCGCCGCCCGCGGTGAAGCCGAGCTCCGCCGCGGCGCCGGGCTCGAGGAACTCGGTGTCGGAGACCGGCAGGGTCCAGCCGCTGCCGACGATCCGCAGGTTGTCCAGCAGGAAGGTGCCCGTCGCCGGCTGCTGCCCGTTGCGGACGACCGAGAAGCCGGCGAGCGTCAGCGGCAGATCGAGCACCGAGTCGGCGTCGCCGCCCTCGGCGAGCGCCGGATCCTGGGTGAGGTCGACCGCGATCGTGGCCCAGCTCGAGTGCCGCATCGCGTCGAGGCGGTAGGTGAACACCTCACCGGTCGCGTCGGCGAGCCGGACGTAGACGGTGTTGTAGCTGCCGTCGCCCCGCAGATCGACCTTGAGGCCGGTCACCGGTGCGTCGGCGACGGCGAGCGGAGCCGTCCGGCTGATCTGCGTCATGCCGGCGCCGAGGTCGTAGTCGACCGCCAGCGCGTCCGTCCCCTGGGTGCGCCCGGCGGCGGCGGGACCGGTGGCGGTGCCGCGGCGCAGCACGGCCGAGCCGGAGGCGACGCCCCAGCCGTCGGGGCCGGCGTCGAAGCTCTCGACGAGCTCGGTGAGCGCCGCATCGTCCGCGGCGGCCAGCGTGACGAGCAGCGGGATCCCGGTCGTGGTCGCCGAGCCGAGGGCGCCGTCGGCGGTGGAGTCCTGGCGGAAGACGCCGCTGACCTCGCCGGTGATCGGCCGGCCCTGGTCGTCGTCGCCGTCCCAGTCGAGGCTCACCGTGCCGGCCGAGCCGGCCGTTCCGGAGAGGACGCGAGAGCGGTCGTCCGCGCCGGTCAGGCGCAGCTCCCAGTCGCCCGGCGTCGCGGCCTCGAAGGAGAACGACGCCTCTTCGCCGGCCGACGGCGAGACGAACGGCGTCGCCGCGACGGGCAGCGTCCAGCCGGTCGTCACCGCACGGACGTCGTCGAGCACGAAGGAGCCGACGGGCGGCTGCTCGCCGTTGCGCACCACGAGGACGCCCGCGAGGGTGAGCGGGGCGTCGAGCACGCCGTCGGCGTCGCCGCCCTCCCGCGCGGCGGGCTCCGCGGTGAGATCGACGGTGAGGGTCTGGTACTCGGTCGAGCGCATCGCGTCGACGCGGTGCACGAAGGTCTCGCCGGTCGCGTCGCGCACCCGCAGGTAGACGGTGTTGTACGAGCCGTCGCCCCGGAGGTCGACGGTGAGCGCCGTCGCCGGGGTCGGGACGACCGGCGCGACGGCGGGGTCGTAGGCGAGCTCGGCCAGTCCGGCCGTGACGTCGTAGTCGACGGCGAGGGCGGAGCCGCCCTCCGACGCCTCCGCGGAGGCCGACGCCGACGCCGTGCCGGCGACGACCGAGAGGCCGGGATCCGCCCGCTCGAAGCCGTCGATCTGGGTCGTGGGAGCGGGGTCCGCTCCCGCCCAGGACGGCACGACCAGCGTGCCCGCGATCAGGGCGGCGGTCAGGGTGAGGACGGTTCGGGCACGCGACATGGGGTACTCCGCAGAGAGCGTCAGAAGAACAGGTCGCTCGGCGGGGGAGGCCGAGCAGACGCGTCACGGGGGCGACGTGGACGTCACGCTAAGCCGCTGGAGCGGGCCGTCAAGACGGAGGAGGAAGCCTCGGTCTGAGAGGACCCTGAGAGGGGGCAGCACGCTCGGATGCGGCGGGGGCGGGACTTCTTCCGCACTACAGGGCGGAAGGTCCGGGCGCCAGGGCTTGCCGTGGCGTGAATCGACGGAGAGCCGTTGCCACGATATCGCCTCCGCCGCCGATCCGCGCATCACCTCACGGCGCGTCTCGGCGAGGGTCGCGAAGCTGTGCCACCGTGGCGGCATGGCCCGACTCGACGCCTCCGTCACCGCACACGTCGACGCGATGCACCACCCTCGCCGCGAGCAGATCGAGCGCACCCGCGAGGCCGTGCTCGCCGCCGACGAGCGCCTCGTCGAGTCGGTGAAGTGGAACGCCCCGAGCTACGCGATCGGCGCGCACCTCGTGACCCTCCGCCTCCGCCCGGGCGACCGCGTCGAGGCGATCCTGCACCGCGGAGCCGCGGCCGTCCCGGAGCGCCCCCTCGCCGACGCGCTCTCCGACCCCGACGGCCGCCTCGACTGGCGCGCCCCCGACCACGCCGTCCTCGTCCTCACCCCCGGCGAGGACCCGAACTGGCTGACCGCCCTCGTCGAGCAGTGGCTCGCGGCGGTCGCCCCCCGCTGACCCGCACCCGCCCGCCGCCGCCCCACCTCCGGCACGCCAGAACCCGCCGATCCCACGAGCCGGACGCCGTTTCACGTGCCGGAGCTCCTCCGACCGCCCGCGCGTCAGCGCCAGGCGAGGGCGGACCGCTCGGCCCAGTACTCCCCGGGTTCCTGCGCCGGCAGCCCCTCCGGCACGGCGACGGCCCGCGCCCGCAGGTTCTCCCGCAGCTGCCCGGGGGTCGCCGCCCCGCTCAGCACGACATCCGCCCACGGCTGCGCCAGCGCTGCGCCGAGCGCAGCGTCCTCCGGCGCCCCGGGCAGCCCCCGCAGCAGCTCCGGCGCCCGGTCGCCGACCAGCCGCCCGTTCGCGAGCGCCTCCTTGACCACCACCGTCCAGCCCGCGTCGTGCGCCTCGGCGAGCGCGGCCCCGGCCGAGCGCTCGAGCAGGTTCCACGTCGTCTGCACCGTGCTGAACGGCGAGTCCGGGATCGCCAGGGCGAGCCGGATCGTCCGCGCCTGCTCCGCTCCGCTGGTCGAGAGCCCGACCGCGACGCCGGACCCGGCGAGCCCGCGCAGCCGGTCGAGCAGCACCCGGTCGACGAGCGCCGGGCTCTCGGGAGTGATCGAGTGCACGAGGTAGCGGTCGGGCGCGCTGCCCAGCGCCGCGAGCGTCGCCGACCACTGGCGCTCGAGCATCGCGACCGAGTGCTCCTTGCGCTCGTGCACGTCCGCGTCCATCGCCCACGCGCCGACGTACTCGTAGCCCCACTTCGACTCGACGGCCAGCTCGCCGCGCCGCTCCGGATGCTCCGCGAGCCAGCCGCCGAGGAACTCCTCGGCGCGGCCGTAGGAGCGGGCGACGTCGAAGAAGCGGACGCCGAGGTCCCACGCGGTGTCGAGCAGCTCGTGCGAGCGCGCGCGCAACGCGTCGACGCTGCGCCCCTCCGGCGGCCCGAGGTCGCCGTCGCGCCCCGCGGTGATGTAGGCCGGTCGCCCGACGGCGGCCAGGCCGAGGCCGAGGCGAGGAGTGCGGGATGCCATGGTGCTCGTTCCGTCCGGGGTGCCTCCACCGTAGCCACCGCCCGCGAGACCCGCCCGCGCGCCCCGCCCGTCCCGCTACCGTCGAGCGGTGACCACCACCGACCGCCGCACGCTCGACCGCAGCATCCTGCGGCTCGCCGTGCCCGCGCTCGGGGCGCTGATCGCCGAGCCGCTGTTCCTGCTCACCGACTCCGCCCTCGTCGGCCACCTCGGCGCGGTGCCGCTCGCCGGCCTCGCCCTCGGCGGCGCGGTGCTGCAGACGATCGTCGGCCTGATGGTCTTCCTCGCGTACAGCACCACGCCCCGGGTCGGCCGCGCGCTCGGCGAGGGCGACGAGCGCCGGGCCGTGGCCGCCGGGATCGACGGCGGCTGGCTCGCGCTCGCCCTCGGCGCGGTGATCGCCGTCGCCGGAGCGATCGCCGCCCCCGCCCTCATCGGCCTCTTCGGCGCGGAGCCCGCGGTCGCCGACGCGGGCGTCCGCTACCTCTCGGTGAGCATGGCCGGGATCCCCGCGATGCTCGGCGTCTTCGCCCTCACCGGGCTGCTCCGCGGCTTCCAGGACACCCGCACTCCGCTGATCATCGCGGGCGGCGGATTCGCGGTGAACGCGGCCCTGAACGCCGTGCTGATCTACCCCGCCGGCCTGGGGATAACCGGGTCCGCCCTGGGGACGGTCGTGGCCCAGTGGGGGATGTTCGGCGCCTACGCGGTGATCGCGCTGCGACTCGCCCGCCGCGTCGGGGCGCCGCTGCGGCCGCACCCGGCCGGGCTGCGCGCCTCCGCGGGGTCGGGCGGCTGGCTGCTGCTCCGCACCGCCTCGCTGCGCGCCGCCATCCTGCTCGCCGTCGCCGTCGCGGGCTCGCTCGGCGCCGAGGAGCTCGGCGCCTTCCAGGTGGCGATGACGCTGTTCTCCACGGTCGCCTTCGCCCTGGACGCGGTGGCCATCGCGGCGCAGGCGCTGCTCGGCCGCCTCCTCGGCGAGGGCGACCCCGCCCGCGCCCGCGCGGTGGCGAAACGGTGTGTGACCTGGGGAATCGGTGCCGGAGTCGCCCTCGGAGCGGTGATCGTCGCGACCAGCGGAGTGCTGCCGTTCGTCTTCTCGAGCGACCCCGAGGTGCTCCGTCTGCTCCCCGCCGCCCTCGTCGTGGTCGGCCTGACGGCTCCGCTCGGCGGCTGCGTGTTCGTCCTCGACGGCGTCCTGATCGGCGCCGGCGACGGCCGCTACCTCGCGCTGAGCGGCCTCGCGAACCTCGCCGTCCTCGCCCCGCTGGCCCTGCTCGCGCCCCTCGCGCCCGAGGACTGGCGCCTCCTGGCCCTCTGGATCGCCTATGCCGTCGGCTTCCTCGGCGCCCGCGCGCTCACTCTCGGCCTCCGCTTCCGCGGCGACGTCTGGCTCCGCTGACCCTCGAACGAAGTTTCGAACACCCTGTGGACAACCCTGTGCACAACTCCCGGCGACCCCCGCCCCCGCCCCTCCCCGCGAGATGCCACATATGAGCCCGACACGCCGCAGAATCCGCTCATATGTGGCATCTCGCGGAGGGAGTCAGCGCGGCGGGGCGCTCGTCGTGCCGCGGTGGAAGACGGCCTCGAAGCGCACGGGCTCGGCCTCGTCGCCGGCGATCAGCGCGAGCACGGCGCGGGCCGCGGCCCGGCCCTTCTCGACCGCCGGCTGCGCCATCGTCGTCAGGTCGTACTCGGCGGCGAGCCCCGGCACCTGCACGCCGTCGAAGCCGACCACCGACACGTCGCCCGGCACCCGCAGCCCGAGCCTCTCTGCGGCCAGGATCACGCCGGCCGCCAGCAGATCGCTCTGCGCGATCACGGCCGTCGGCGGCTCGTCCGCGCCGAGCAGCGCCTGCCCCGCCGCGACCCCCTCGTCGACCGTGCTCGCGCCCGCCGCCACCACGTCCAGGTCGCCGAACACGTCCTGCGCCCCCAGCAGCCGCTCGACCGCCGTGATGCTCGGGCTCGAGCGCCAGTCGGCCGGGATCGGGCCGCGCCGGCGGTCCTTCGCGAACGGCAGCGAGACCACGGCGACGCGCTCGTGCCCCAGCTCCCGCAGATGCTCGGCCAGCGTCCGCGTCGCCTCCCGGTTGTCGAGCGAGACCACGGCCGCACCGAGGTCGGAGACCCCCTCGACCACCACGACCGGCACGCCGCGCCGGCGCAGCACGGCCACGGAGTCGTCGACGGAGGGACTGCAGCCGACCAGGATCATCGCGTCCACCGGCGCCGTCGCCAGCAGCCCCGAGCCGCCCTCGGTCTCGGTGAGCAGCAGGATGCCCGCGTCGGCCCCGCCGAGCACGTCCGCGATGCCGTCGAGCATCGCGATCTTGATCGGATCGCGGAAGGCGTGCAGCACCCGCTCGTCGACGACGACCCCGACGATCCCCGAGCGCCCGCGCCGCAGCGACTGCGCGCGCGGATCGGGCCCGGCGTAGTCGAGCTCGGCGGCGGCCAGCAGCACCCGCTCCCGGGTCGCGGCCGCGACGGGGCCGGCGCCGCTGAAGACGAGGGAGGCGGTCGAGGGCGACACTCCCGCCCGGCTCGCGACCCGCGCGAGGGTCGGGCGCGACGCCGGCGATCCGGCGCTCTTCGACTCCACGGCCTTGCTCGACTCCACGGTGCTCCTCGTCCCCGACCCGGCCGGCCGGCGTCCGGCGACTCGTCCTTGACCGGTCCGGGCGTTCCGGATAGCTTAGACCGGCCCGCGTCGAATCGATTCGATCGCCATCGATCAGGCCCCCCACGACCGCCCCGCGATCAGCCAGGACCCCCGCATGACCTCGACCTCCGCCCTCACCCGCCCGCAGCTCGTCGCCTGGCGGAACGCCGTCTTCACGATCTTCGTGCTGAGCGGCCTCTCGATCGCCACCTGGGTCTCGCGCACGCCCGCCATCCGCGACGAGCTGCAGCTCTCCACCTCCGGCGTGGGCCTGCTGATCCTCTCGATGTCGATCGGCGCCATCGTCGGCCTCAGCCTCTCGACCGTGATCATGTCGCTGCTCGGCGCCCGCCGCGGCATGGTCGCCGGGCTCGTCGTCTGCTCCTCCGGTCTCGCGCTCCTCGGCCTGGCGGCCGACGCGTTCGGCGCCCTCCCGCTCGCCTTCGCGGGCATGGTGCTGCTCGGCTTCGGCAACGGCGCGGTCGACGTGATGATGAACGTCGAGGGCGCCGCGAACGAGAAGGCCTTCGGCAAGACGCTGCTCCCGCTCTTCCACGCCTTCTTCAGCCTCGGCACCGTCCTCGGCGCGATCCTCGGCGCCGCCGCCTCCGCCCTCGCCGTGCCGGTCGCCGCGCACCTCTGCGGCGTCGCCGTCGTCGTGGTGCTCACCGTCGCGGTCGCAATCCGCTTCGTCCCCGTCCGCGACGAGCTCGACACCGCGGGCGTCGCGACCGTCGTCAAGGCACCGGTGCGCGAGCGCGTCGCAGCCTCGCTCGGCGTCTGGCGCGACGGCCGCCTCGTCCTGATCGGCCTGATCATGCTGGGCATGGCCTTCGCGGAGGGCTCGGCCAACGACTGGCTGACCCTCGCGATGGTCGACGGCCACGGTACCGACAAGACCACCGCCGCCGTCGTCTTCGGCGTCTTCGTCGCGGCGATGACCGTCGGCCGCGTGCTCGGCGGGCCCGTGCTCGACCGCTTCGGCCGGGTGCCCGTGCTGCGCGCCTCCGCCGGCCTGGCCATCGTCGGCATCCTGCTCTTCATCCTCGCGCCGGTCGACGGCCTCGTGATCGCCGGAGCGGTCGCCTGGGGCCTGGGCTGCTCGCTCGGCTTCCCGGTCGGCATGTCGGCCGCGGCCGAGGGCCCGCACTCGGCGGCCCGGGTCAGCGCCGTCGCGATGCTCGGCTACGTCGCCTTCCTGGTCGGCCCGCCCGCGATCGGCTTCCTCGGCGAGCACTTTGGCCTCCTCAACGCCCTGTTCCTGGTGCTCGCGCTCGTCGTCGTCGCCGGCATCGCCTCGCCGGCCGCCCGGTCGCCGAAGGCGCCGGCGGAGCGCGTGCAGGACGGAGCGTCCGCGTGAGCACCCCCGGCCTCGAGCCCTGCCGCGTCGCGGTCGTGACCGGCGCCAACCACGGCATCGGCGCCGCGATCGCCGAGCGCCTGGCCGCCGACGGGCTCGCCGTGCTGGTCGCCTTCCTCGCCGAGGAGCTGCCGGAGTACAAGCCCGAGCGCCAGCGCCTCGCCCACCGCACCGACGGCGAGCAGGTCGCCGAACGGATCCGCGCCGCGGGTGGCCGCGCCCGCGCCGTCTCCGCCGACCTCCGCGACGCCGCCTCCGCCGCCCTGCTCCTCGACGCCGCGGAGGAGTCGCTCGGCCCGGTCGACGTGCTCGTCCACAACGCCACCGGCTCGGTCATCGACACCTTCCGCACCCGCCCGAACGACTGGATGGGCCGCCCGCAGCGCCGGGTCGACGCCGCGAGCATCGACCGGGTGCTCGACATCGACGCCCGCGCCGGCGCGCTGCTGATCGCCGAGCTCGCCGAGCGCCTGGAGCGCCGCGGCGGGCACGGCGGCCGCATCGTCACGCTCACCTCGGGCGGCGAGCGCGGCTTCCCCGGCGAGGTCTCCTACGGCGCCGCGAAGGCCGCGCTGGTGAACTACACGATCTCCGCCTCGCTCGAGCTCAGCCCGCTCGGCGTCACGGCCAACGCCGTCCACCCGCCCGTGACCGACACCGGCTGGGTGACCGACGACGTCCGCGAGGCCGTCGCCGCGGACGACTCCTTCTTCGACGTCGCCCGCCCCGACGAGGTCGCCGACCTCGTCTCCTACCTCGTCTCCCCCGCCGGCCGCCGCGTCACCGGCAACGTCCTCCGCATGGCCTGACGCCGGCGGATCTCGATACGCCCGCTCCGCGGGCTACTCGATCAGCAAAGAGGACCGCTCCGCGGGCTGCCCGATCAGCAAAGGGGGCCGCTCCACGGGCCGCTCGACAGCGAAGAGGTCCGCTCCGCGGGCTGCTCGACAAGCGGCAGAGCCACCTCCCGCGCAGGCGCGCCCGCCCCATGCTGGTCGAGTAGCCCCGCAGGGGCGTATCGAGACCCGCCGTCCCCAGCAGGGCGGGTCTGCAGACTCAGGTTCTGACGTCGGTGGATCTCGATACGCCCGCTCCGCGGCCCACTCGATCAGCAAGGAAGGCCGGCAGCGCGAGCACATGCTGCTCGAGTAGCCGCGCAGCGGCGTATCGAGACCCCGCGCCCCTAAGCTGCCCCTGATCCGCGCGCACCACCGCGCGCAGGAGGGGCCCGCACCATGCGCTTCACCGCCCGCGACGGCGCCGTGCTCCACGTCGACGAGCTCGGCACGGCCGACGCGCCACCGCTCGTCGTCCTGTCCGGCGGCCCGGGCCGCCACCCCGCCTACCTCGGCGCCTTCGAGCCCGTCGCGGGCATGCGCCGGGTGCTCGTGCTGCACCCCCGCGGGGTCGGCGGCTCCGCGGCCGTCCCGCCCCGCTCCTTCGCCGACGCCGCCGACGACGTCGAGGACCTCCGCCGCCACCTCGGCGTCCCCGCGATCGACCTCCTCGCCCACGCCACCGGCTGCCGCACCGCCCTGGTGCACGCCGCCCGCGCGCCGGAGCACGTCGCGCACCTCCTGCTGGTGGCCCCCGCGACCGCCTGGCTCGGGATCCACGACGACGACGACGACCGCGCCGTCATCGCCGAGCGCCACCGGCACGAGTCCTGGTTCGACTCCGCCCTCGAGGCCGCCCTGCTCCTCGCCGACGAGCGCGACCCGGAGCGGCGCATCGCCCTCTACCCGCGTGCCGCGCCGCTCGCCTGGTCGACCTGGGACGCCCGCGCCCTCGCCTACGAGAGCGCCGCCGTCTGGTACCCCGACGCGGTCGCGGCCTTCTTCGCCCCGTTCGACCCGGAGCCGTTGCGCGCGGCGCTCCCCCGGATCAGCTGCCCGGTCGTGATCGTCGGCGGCGAGGACGACCCCTTCGTCGGCTTCCGCCCACTGGAGGTGCTCACCGCCCTCCTCCCGCAGGGCAGCCTGGCCGCGATCGAGAGCTGCGGCCACTACCCGTGGGTCGAGGCGCCCGCCGAGTTCGCGATCGCCCTCCGCGCCTTCCTCGGCTCCGCGCCGCCCGCACCGCCGATCGGACGGCGGCGCCCCACCACCCGCCCCGCCTGAGCGACCGCCTCTCCTCCACAGGTCACTCCAGCCCCTCCTCCACAGCTCGCGCCGGCCTCTCCTCCACAGGCCCCGCCTGACCGCCGCCGATCGCCGGGCGCCTCCCGCCGCGCCGTATCCTCGACGGGTGCGTCTCGTCATCGCGCGCTGCTCCGTCGACTACACCGGCCGTCTCAGCGCCCACCTCCCCCTCGCCACCCGACTCCTGCTGGTCAAGGCCGACGGCAGCGTCCTCGTCCACTCCGACGGCGGCTCCTACAAGCCGCTGAACTGGATGAGCCCCCCGTGCACCCTCAGCACCGGCGAGCCCGACGAGGACGCGCGCGCGATCGGCGTCCTCGAGCAGTGGACCGTCTCGCACCGCAAGACCGGCGACGCGCTCGTCGTCTCGATCCACGAGGTCCTGCACGACTCGGCGCACGAACTCGGCGTCGATCCCGGCCTGATCAAGGACGGCGTCGAGGCGCATCTGCAGCGCCTCCTGGCCGAGCAGATCGACCTGCTCGGCGAGGGCCACACCCTCGTCCGCCGCGAGTACATGACGGCGATCGGGCCGGTCGACATCCTCGCGCGCGATTCCTCGGGCGCCGCCGTGGCGGTCGAGATCAAGCGCCGCGGAGAGATCGACGGCGTCGAGCAGCTGACCCGCTATCTCGAGCTGATGAATCGCGATCCGCACCTCTCGCCGGTGACGGGAGTCTTCGCCGCGCAGGAGATCAAGCCGCAGGCGAGGACCCTCGCGCAGGACCGTGGAATCCGCTGCGTCGTGCTCGACTACGAGTCGATGCGCGGCGTCGACGATTCGCACACGCGCCTCTTCTAGCGCTCGCGTCCCCCTT
Organism: Rathayibacter sp. VKM Ac-2857; assembly: GCF_013205025.1. Taxonomy (GTDB): domain Bacteria; phylum Actinomycetota; class Actinomycetes; order Actinomycetales; family Microbacteriaceae; genus Rathayibacter. Next base: position 160,198 of record NZ_JABMLE010000003.1, read on the forward strand.
TGCAGGGGCTCTGCGAGAAACCCTGCGCGGTCGCACGAATCCGCACGCGAAAGGCCCCGTCGACGGATCGACGGGGCCTTTCGACGGTGCGGGCGCGACCTCTCGGTGCGCCGAGGCGCGACTCTACTTGTGCGCGGCGGCGTAGGCCGCCTGGACCTCCGCGGGGATGCGTCCGCGGTCGGACACCTGGTGTCCGTTGGCGTTCGCCCACTCGCGGACGGCCTTGAGCTGCTTGGGGTCGCTCTTCGACGCCGAGGCGACGGATGCGGCAGCAGCCGGACGCGATCCGACGCGGCGGCCGTTCGAGACGAACTTCTCGAGAGCGGAGTGCAGCTCGGCGATGTTGTCCGGACCGAGGTCGATCTCGTAGTTGGCTCCGTCGATGCTGAAGCGGACGGTGCCGCCGTCACCGGAGTCGATAGGCGTTCCGTCGATATCGTCGACAAGCGTGATCTTCTGGGCCACTTTTCCTCCTGGATGTCACTGACAGGAGAAGACATTACCCCTCCTTGCTGCCTCGGCGAGCACTTATCGCCGCCATTCGCGCGATTCATCGCCATGATCTGCGCCGATACTCAGGATAAGCACGCGGATTGCGCCTGAGAATCGGCTCATCTCTCCGCCATCCGTCGTATATCGCATGCGGTCGACGAATGCGCGCGATTGTCGCGACAGATTCGATTGATGGCGCGAACCCGGATACCGTGAAGGCATGCCCCGGAGGAACGGACCCCCTGCCCGCCCGTCGCGACCCGGCCCGTACCGCAACACGGCGGCGCGCGACGCGCTCGAGGCGCTGGTCGCCGACGCCACCGCGGAGGGCGTGGAGCGCCTCCTCGCCGCCTGCCTCGAGGGGTCGCTCGTCGTCGACGTGACCGGCTCGCAGCCGGGCGGAGTGCCGCACGTGCGGGTGGTCGCCGCCACCACCGGCGAGCAGGTGCTCCCGCTCTTCACCTCGACCGACGAGCTGCGCGCCGCCGTCCCCCGGCAGCAGCACCCGCGCGTGCAGATGCTGGTCCTGCCCGGCCGCGAGGCGTTCGCCCTGATCCGCACCGCCGACTTCGTCGCCGTCCAGCTCGACGCGGGCTCGATCGCCCAGGTCGTCGCCCGGTCGTTCATCGAGCAGTCCCTCGACGCCCCGGCACCGTAGAGTGTTCCCCCCGACGGGGCACACCGCCGGGATCACCTTCGTCCCTCGAGGGCAGGAGCCCGCCATGTCCGACACCACTCTCGCGCCCGATGCGCAGCCAGGCCTCGCAGCGACCTGGAGCTGCATCCTCTTCGACCTCGACGGCACGATCACCGACTCCGCGCCCGGCATCACCGGCACCCTCGTCGACACCTTCGTCGAGCTCGGCCGCCCGGTGCCGACGCCCGCCGAGCTGCTCGCCTACGTCGGCCCGCCGCTGCTCGACGCGTTCCGCGAGCTGGGCGGGATGAGCGTCGACGAGGCGCAGGCGGCCCTCGTGGTCTATCGCCGCCGCTACAACGCGGGCGGGCTCTTCGACTCCAGCGTCTACCCCGGGCTGCCGGAGCTGCTGGCGGGCATCGCCGCCTCGGGCATCCCGCTCTCGCTCGCCACCTCGAAGCCGGAGTCGGCCGCACGCCGGGTCCTCGAGCACTACGGCCTCGCCCAGCACTTCACGATCATCTGCGGCGCCTCCGAGGACGAGGTCCGCAGCGCGAAGGCGGACGTGGTCGAGGAGGCGCTGCGCCGGCTCCGCGAGATCGGCGTCGACCTCTCGACGCCCGTCATGGTCGGCGACCGCGAGCACGACGTGCACGGTGCCGCCGCCCACGGGGTGCCGACGATCATGGTCGAGTGGGGCTACGGCTCGCCGCTCGAGGCGGTCGGCACGATCGCGGTGGCCTCGGGCGCGGACGAGCTGCGGACGCTCCTGCTGCCCTGAGCCGAGCGAGGGCGGGCCGGGCGCTCGCCCTCGGGCGCCTCCTTCCCGTCGTGCGCCCCGTACGATGAGGGCATGACTGGTCTGGGCGTCGTCCTCTCTTTCGTGCTCTTCCTCGGCGGCATCCTGGTGCTCGGCAACTCGTTCCTGCTGCCCGACCTCGCCGGCTTCCTCTTCTTCGGCGGGATCCTGATGATCTCGGCGTCGCTCGGGCTCGCCTTCCACCTGCTGCCGAAGTCGGAGTAGCGCTCCGCGCCTCGCGAGCGGGCCGTGCCGCGCGGCCACTCGGGCCGGCGCGGTCGCTCAGCCCAGGTAGTTCGCGTCGAGGTTGATGACGTTGCCGATGTAGACCGCCTCGCCCGCCCCCGCGACCCCGGGGTTCATCCGCAGCAGCTGCTGCACCGGAATCCCGAAGCGCTGCGCGATGTCGAAGAACGAGTCGCCCTCCACCACGGTGTAGGTGACGATGTCCCCCGCGGCGTTCGTGGCCGGCTCGCCGCTCGCCCCCGGGACCGCGCCGTTGTCGACGGCGAAGGCCGTCTCGGGGATCACGGGCACGTCGTTCGGGGTGAAGGTCACCGTCGCCTCCGGCACCGGCACGAAGACCGTGGCCGTCGACTGCGGGAGCGCGGCCGTCACGGTCGGATCGGGAGTCGGCGTCGCCGTGGCGAAGACCGTCACCGTGGGGGCCGGAGCCGGTGCGGAGCAGCCGGCGAGCCCCGCCGACAGCGCGAGCACGACCAGCGCGCCTCCGAGTACCCGTGCGCGCATCTGCTCCCCCTCGTCGCGCCCACCCCCGGACGCACTGCTCCACCCTAGGAGACGCGCGGGGCGGGTCGTCGCCGGACGACGCTCCGGACGGGCGACGCGGCGCGGATCAGGCGTGCGGCGCGGATCAGGCGTGCGGCTCGGGCAGGAGCCGCAGCCCGCCGCCGCCGTTCGCCGCGTCCATCAGCAGCTCGACCCAGGACGGGTTGATCGTGGGCTGGCGGCTGCCGGCGAAGTGGAACTGCAGCGCGATGTTCGGATTCATCCAGAACGAGTGGCGACCGCGTGCGCCCTCGGGCATCGAGTCGAGGGTGAGGCTGAAGCGCTCGTCGCGCCGGAACTTCGCGTAGACCACGATCTGCAGGTGCGCGAGGGTCCGATCCTCGATCTCGAGCACGGCCGGCGGTGTGCCGTAGAGGAATTGACCCATGGAGCCAGCCTATCCCTAGTCCGGCTCTTTACTAGAAGGTCTAGCTAGTTCTCGGCTTCGTCGGAGGCAGGGACCGACTCGGCCTCGTCCGCATCGATCTCGTCGACCGCGGCCCCCATCCGCCGGAGGAAGTTGACGACCACCTCGGCCTCGCCCGGGTCGAGGTCCTCCGCGATCTCGAGCATCCGGCGGTGCATCTGCTGCAGCGTCTCGCGGACCTCCTGGTCGCTGTCGACCGTGGCCTCGACGACGATGCCGCGCCGATCGCTCGGGTGCGGCTTGCGCACCAGGTGCCCGCTGCGGACGAGGCGGTCGATCAGCACCGTGGTCGAGGCGGACGAGATCGAGAGGTGGGCGGCGAGGTCCTTCGCGCTGACGAGGTCGCCCTCGCGCTGCCGGCGGAGCAGGAACTGGATCGCGATGAGGTCGGTCTCGCCCATCGCCATCTTCTCGCGCGTGCGGCGGCGCATCGCGACCTCGGAGACGCGGTACCCGCGCATCGCGCTCAGCACCTCGACGGCACGACGCGTCGACGACTCGTCCGGGTACCAGTAGCCCGCGCCGCCCCGGACCGTCGTCTCGCTCATCCGGCCATCCTAGACGGGCGTGCAATCAGGCCGTCTAGCGAGATCGAGCCCCCGCGCGCCCGCCTACGCTGGACCGGTGACCGCCACCCTCGTCGCCAAGGGCCTCTCCGGAGGCTATGCGCACCGCACCCTGTTCGACCGCCTCGATCTCACGGTCGCCCCGGGCGACGTCGTCGGCGTCGTCGGTGCGAACGGAGCGGGCAAGTCCACCCTCCTGCGCATCCTCGCCGGCGAGACCGCCCCGCTCGACGGCAGCGTCGTGCTCGCGCCCGGCGACGCCTTCGTCGGCTGGCTGCCCCAGGAGCACGAGCGCCGCGAGGGCGAGACCGTCGCCGCCTACATCGCCCGCCGCACCGGTGCCGCCGAGGCCTCGGCCGAGCTCGACGAGGCCGCCTCGGCGCTGGCCGAGCCGGATCCCGACGGCCGGATCGCCGACCGCTACGCGCTCGCCCTCGACCGCTGGCTGGCGAGCGGAGCCGCCGACCTCGACGAGCGGACCCCCGTCGTCCTCGCCGACCTCGGCCTGGCGCTCGACGCCGCGGGCCGCACCGGCGGCGTGGCCGCCGACTCGCTGATGACCTCGCTGTCCGGCGGCCAGGCGGCCCGCGTCGGCCTCGCCGCCCTCCTGCTCTCCCGCTTCGACGTCGTGCTGCTCGACGAGCCCACCAACGACCTCGACCTCGACGGCCTCGAGCGGCTCGAGGCGTTCGTCCGCGGGCTGCGCGGCGGCGTGGTGCTGGTCAGCCACGACCGCGAGTTCCTCGCCCGCAGCGTCACCCGCGTGCTCGAGCTCGACCTCGCCCAGAACACCACCACCGTCTACGGCGGCGGCTACGACGCGTACCTGGAGGAGCGCGAGACCGCCCGCCGCCAGCGCCGCGAGAAGTACGAGGACTTCGCGGACAAGAAGGAGGATCTCGTCTCGCGGGCCCGCACCCAGCGCGAGTGGTCGAGCCAGGGCGTCCGCAACGCGATGAAGAAGGCGCCCGACAACGACAAGATCCGCCGCAAGGCCTCGGCCGAGTCGAGCGAGAAGCAGGCCCAGAAGGTCCGGCAGATGGAGAGCCGCATCGCCCGGCTCGAGGAGGTGGAGGAGCCGCGCAAGGAGTGGCAGCTCGCCTTCACGATCGGCAGCGCCCCGCGCTCGAGCTCGGTCGTCTCGACGCTGAACGGCGCGGTGGCCCGCCGCGGCACCTTCACCCTCGGCCCGGTCTCGCTGCAGGTCGACGCCGGCGACCGCATCGGCATCACCGGCCCCAACGGCGCCGGAAAATCGACGCTCCTGTCACTGCTGCTGGGCCGCTCCGCTCCGGAGGAGGGCGGCGCCTCACTCGGCGCGAGCGTCGCCATCGGCGAGATCGACCAGGCGCGCGCGATGCTCGCCTCGGACGTGCCGCTCGCCGACGCCTTCGAGGCGCTGGTGCCGGAGTGGCCGACCGCCGAGGTGCGCACCCTGCTGGCGAAGTTCGGCCTCAAGGCCGACCACGTCTCCCGCCCCGTCGGCGAGCTCTCGCCCGGCGAGCGGACCCGCGCCGCCCTGGCGCTGCTGCAGGCGCGCGGCACCAACCTCCTCGTGCTGGACGAGCCGACCAACCACCTCGACCTCGCCGCGATCGAGCAGCTCGAGCAGGCGCTCGAGGCCTACGAGGGCACGCTGCTGCTGGTCACCCACGACCGCCGCATGCTCGAGACCGTGCAGCTGACCCGCCACTGGCACGTCGAGGCGGGCGTCGTCACCGAGCGCTGACCCGCGCGCTCGACCTCACAGCGACGCGGCGCGCGCCAGCAGCAGCGCGCGGGTGCGCTCGTTGCCGGCCAGCGCGGCGGCCGTCGCGAGCTCCGCCCGCGCCTCCTCCCGCCGGCCCAGGCGCGCGAGCAGCTCGCCGCGCACGCTCGGCAGCAGGTGCGAGCCCCGCAGGGCGCCCTCGGTCGCGAGCCGGTCGACGACGAGCAGCGCGGAGGCGGGACCGGTCGCCATCGAGACCGCGACGGCGCGGTTCAGCTCGACGACCGGGCTCGGCGACACCCGCCCGAGGATCTCGTACAGCAGCACGATGCGCTCCCAGTCGGTCGCCGCCACGCTCGGCGCGACCGCGTGGCACTCGGCGATCGCCGCCTGCAGTCCGTAGGAGCCGCGCCCCCTGCCCACGCGATCGGCGCGCCGCAGCGCCTCCCGGCCGCGCTCGATCTGACCGCGGTCCCAGCGGGTGCGGTCCTGGTCCTCGAGCAGCACCGGAGAGCCGTCGGGCGCGGTCCGCGCCGCGAACCGCGAGGCCTGCAGCTCCATCAGGGCGAGCAGCCCCAGCACCTCGGGCTCGCGCGGCAGGAGCGCGGCGAGCACCCGGCCGAGCCGCAGCGCCTCCCCTGCCACCTCCGTGCGCAGCCAGCGGTCCCCCGAGGTCGCCGCGTAGCCCTCCGTGAAGATCAGGTAGACGACCCCGAGCACCGCGTCGAGCCGCGCCTTCCACTCCGCCGGCTCCGGGACCTCGAACGGCACGCCCGAGGCCGCGAGCGACTTCTTCGCCCGGACGATCCGCTGCTGGACGGTCGCGACCGGCACCAGGAACAGCCGTGCGATCGCCTCCGTCCCGAGCCCGCCGACGAGGCGCAGGGTGAGCGCGATGCTCGCCTCCCGCGACAGGACGGGGTGGCAGGCGGTGAAGACCAGCCGGAGCACGTCGTCCTCGATCGGCCGCCACTCGTCGTCGACGGTCTCCTCGAGGGTGCGCGCGAGCAGGCGGTAGCGGTCGTCGAGCGCGGTCCTGCGCCGCCAGCCGTCGATCGCCCGGCGCTTGGCCACCGCCGTCAGCCAGGCCCCGGCGTTGCGCGGGACACCGGTCGTCGGCCACTGCTCGAGCGCCTCGACGAGGGCCTCCTGCGCCAGGTCCTCGGCGAGGCCGACGTCACCGGTGACCCGGGCGAGCGTCGCGACGATGCGCGCGCTCTCGATCCGCCAGACGGCGGCGACCCGCGCGCGGGTCCCCTCCGCGTCGGCCGGGCCGTCCATCTTCAGTCCCCCGCGGCGCGGGCCTTCTCGTCCTCGCGCCAGCCGGCCTCCTTCTGCAGGTACTCGTTGTCGGCGAAGTCCGCGAAGTCGCTCTCGTCGGTGACGCGGCGCACCTCGAGCGTGTTGCCGGGGACGAGCGGGCAGCGCAGCGCCCACTCCTTCGCCTCCTCCTTCGAGGAGACCTGGATGATCCAGAAGCCGTTGAACAGCTCGTGCGTCTCGCCGTAGGGGCCGTCGGTGATCGCGGCCGGCTCGGAGGAGAAGTCGACCACGAACCCGGAGGTCGCGACGTCGTCGGAGAGGCCCTCGCCCGCGAGCAGGACGCCCGCGGTGATCATCGCCTCGTTGTACTGCCCCATCCGAGTGATGATCTCGTCGAACGGGATCGCCTCGTAGGCGGCCTTGGCGGCGTCGGTCGCGCGCATGATCAGCATGTACTTCACGGTGTTCTCCTCGAGAGTCGCGGGCGCTGTCTGCGCCCTCCTACTATCGCGTCGAACGGCGCCCCCCGATATCGACACCCCCACCGAGAAGAATCGGAATCATGCCGGTCGGCGTCTCGGTGGTGAGCGAAAGGACCCGCGGCGGCCCGTTCATGCTGGTCGAGTAGCCCCGAAGGGGCGTGTCGGCACCATGCTGGTCGAGTAGCCCAGCAGGGGCGCTTCAGCATCATGCTGGTCGAGTAGCCCCGCAGGGGCGTATCGAGACCCGCCGTCACCAGCAGGGCGGGTCTGCAGACTCGACTTCTGACGCAGGTGGATCTCGATACGCCCGCTCCGCGAGCTACTCGATCACCATGGACCGTCGGCGCGCCTGCCGCCGGCCGAGCAGCCCAGCAGGGGCGCTTCGGCATCATGCTGGTCGAGTAGCCCCGCAGGGGCGTATCGAGACCCACCCACCCAGCACGCCGACCCGCCGCCCCCGCAGCCCTACTTCCGCCCGCGCGCCGCCCGCTTCGCCGCGTTGAACGCGATCGCCGCGCGCACGAGCCCCGCGAGCGCCTCCTCCTGGATCGCGTCGCCCTCGGCGAACTCCACCGAGCGGCGCTGGTTCCCGCCGAGCTCCCCGTTGAAGATCCCGGCCGGATCCTCGAGCGACGCCCCGTACAGGAAGCCCAGCTTCACCTTCTTCTGGAAGATGTTGCCGACCACGAGGATGCCGTCGAGCTCCCAGACCGGCGCCCCCCTCCACTTCCACTCCTCGACGATGCCCGGATCGACGCCGAGGACGATCCGCCGCGCCTCGGCGAGCAGTTCCCCCCGCCAGTCGGGATGCTTCGCGATCAGGCCGTCGATCTCCTCGCCGGGCGTCACGCGGTCACGCCGGCGGGCACCGCGTCGAGCAGCGCCCGCACCACCGCGGCCGAGCGATCGGCCGCGTCGTCGACGTGCGCCTCGAACGAGCCCGGCTCGCAGAGGTCCGAGATGCCGCGCACCGACACGAACGGCAGCCCGTGCACGAAGGCGGTCTGCGCGAGCGAGACCGACTCCATGTCGGTCGCCAGCGCCCTGTCGTAGAGGCCGCGCACCCGCGCGACGTGATCACCGGACACGAAGACGTCCCCGGAGACGATCAGCCCGCGCCGCACCGTGATCCCGCCGCCGTCCGGCAGCGACGCCGTGAGCTCCGCGGCGAGCGCCGGCCCGTGCCCCGAGTAGCGCGCCGGCATCCCCGGCACCTGCCCCATCGCGTAGCCGAACGCCTGCGCGTCCGCGTCGGTCTGCACGTACTCGTCGCCGACGATCACGTCCCCGACGCGCACCTCGGCTCCGAGTCCGCCCGCCGACCCGGCGCTGATCACGAGCGGCGCACCGCCGACACGGAGGATCGCCGCCGTCAGTCCGCCGGCCGCGTTCACGAGTCCCACGCCGGTGCGCACGAGCAGCACCGGGTGGCCGCCGACCTCGAGCGACCACTGCAGGGCGTTGCCCACCGCGACCGGCTCCGGGGCGCCGCCCGCCGCCGCGAGGAACGGCTCGGCCTCCTCGTCCATCGCGACGAGGACGATCGCCTCGACCGCACTCACGCGGTGACCTGCTCCCACTGGTCGCGCTGCGCGAGGAACGTGCGCGCCGCGTCCTGGGCGCCCTCGAGCGAGTGGTTCGCCCCCCAGCCGCACTGCGTCTCGTTCGCCGCGGGGACCTCGGTGGCCTCGGTGATGTCGCGGAGGGTCGACTCGACCAGGTCGAGCACCTCGGCGAGCTCGGGCTCGCCCTGGAGGATCAGGTAGAAGCCGGTCTGGCAGCCCATCGGCGAGAAGTCGACGACGCGGTCGGAGTGGTTGCGCGACTTCTCGGCGAACAGGTGCTCGAGCGAGTGCACGGTCGGCATCTCGAGGTGGCCGCGGTTGGGCTGGGTGAAGCGCACGTCGTACTTGACGAGGTGGTCCCCGGCCGGGAGCGTCTTCGCATCGGCCAGGCGCACGTAGGGCGCGGCGACGGTGCGGTGATCGAGGTTGAACGACTCGACGTTCATGCGCGGCTGATCCACGGTGGTCTCCTTCTCCTGGGGTCCCTCCATTGTCCCCCCGCTCAGCAGGCGCGTCGGGATCCGCAGCCCCGCCGTGCTGACGGTGGGCGGGTCTACTTGGAAGAGACGCTCGCAGACATGCTGGTCGAGTAGCCCCGTAGGGGCGTATCGAGACCCACCACCGCATGAACGTCGGCCTCTTCCCCGCCCCGCGGTGGTGCCGGAGGCGCCCTCTCCGCTCGATACGCCCCTGCGGGCTACTCGACCAGCATGCAATCGCCCTCAGCTGCCGTCCTCCAGCGCCCGAGCGGCTGCATGCTGATCGAGCAGCCCCGCAGCGCATGCTGATCGAGTACGACGCCGTCATCATCGCCAGGGGCCGCCCGCAGCTCGACGGCGGGGAGCCCGCCGGCCCGGTGTGGAAGGTCCGCTCGACCAGAGGACTGGACCAGAAGGTGAGCCGGCTCGCGAAGAGCCGCGGCGTCAGCAAGTCGCAGATCCTCCGCGAGGCCGCTGCGGCCTACGTCGAGGCGTCCTGATCCGCCCCCGCCACCGCCGGCACCACTAGCGCGCCGGCGCGTCCTCGCCCGGCACGAAGCGGTAGCCCATGCCCGCCTCGGTCAGCAGGAAGCGCGGGTGCGCGGGGTCGGGCTCGAGCTTCTTGCGCAGCTGCGCCAGGTAGAGGCGGAGGTAGCCGGTGTCGGTCACGTGCGCCGGTCCCCAGATCTCGTCGAGCAGCGAGCGCCGGGTGACCAGCTTCCCCGCGTTGCGCACCAGGATCTCGAGCACCTGCCACTCCGTCGGCGTCAGCCGCACCGAGGCGCCGTCGCGCGTCGCGCTCTTCGCGACCAGATCCACGGTCACGTCGCCGATCACCACCAGCGGCTCGCCCTCGGCCGGCTGCACGCGCCGCGAGAGCGCCCGGATCCGCGCGAGCACCTCGTCCATCGAGAACGGCTTGGTCACGTAGTCGTCCGCGCCGGCGTCGAGGGCGCCCACCTTGTCCGCCGAGCCCGTCCGCCCCGACACCACGAGCACCGGCGCGCTCGTCCAGCCGCGCAGGGCGTGGATCACCTCGATCCCGTCGAGCCGCGGCATGCCCAGGTCGATCATGTAGAGGTCCGGCCGCTCGTCGATCGCGCGGTTGATCGCCTCGGTCCCGTCGCCCGCGGTGACCACGTCGTAGCCGCGCGCGGTCAGCGTGATCCGCAGCGCGCGCAGGATCTGCGGGTCGTCGTCGGCGATCAGGATCTTCATGCGGCTCCTCCGGAGGCGTCGGTCTGCGCGGCCCGGGTCCCGGCGGCGTCGGTCCCGGCGGCCGCCACCACCGGCAGCGTCACCACCATCGTCAGCCCGCCGCCCGGGGTGTCCTCGGTCTCCAGCGTCCCGCCCATCCCCTCGGTGAACCCCTTCGACAGCGCCAGGCCCAGCCCCAGCCCGGTCGTGTTGTCGTCGTCGCCGAGGCGCTGAAACGGCACGAAGATCTCCTCCCGGCGCTCGGGAGCGACCCCGGGGCCGTGGTCGACGATCCGGATCTGCGCCGTCCCGCCGAACACGCTGGTCGAGACGCGCACCCGGGTCCCGGACGGCGCGTAGCGCACCGCGTTCGCCAGCAGGTTCACCACGACCCGCTGCAGCAGCACTCCGTCGGCGAGCAGCTCCGGGCCGTCCAGGTCCAGGTCGAGGTCGACCTCGCCCGGCCCGAGCCCCAGCTCGTCGAGCGCGGGCAGCACGACGTCGGCCGCGTCGAGCGGAGCCAGCGACACGGCGAGCGCCCCCGCCTCGAGCCGGGTCACGTCGAGCAGATCGGTGACCAGCGCGCCCAGAGTGGTCAGGCTCTCGTCCGCGGTCGCGAGCAGCTCCGCCCGGTCGCGGTCGCTCCACTCGACGTCGCGCGAGCGCAGCCCCGAGACGGCGGCGGTCGCGGCCGCCAGCGGCCGGCGCAGGTCGTGGCTGACCGCCGAGAGCAGCGCGCTGCGCACCCGGTCGGTCTCCGCCAGCGGAGCCAGCGAGCTCGCCGTCTCGCTCAGCGCCGCGTTCTCCAGGACGGAGTCCAGCTGCGCGGCCACCACCTGCAGCAGGCGCCGCTCGCTGCCCTCGAGCTCGCGGCCGTGCAGCTCCAGCTCCGCGTGGGCGCCGACCGGGATCCGCACCGGCTCCCCGTCGGGCCGCGGCTCGCCGTCGGCCGCGACGACAGCGCCGTCGCGCACCAGCCGCACGCCGGTCAGACCGAACGCCTCGCGCGAGCGCTCCAGGATCGCCTGCAGCGCCCCCTGCCCGCGGATCACCCCGCCGGCGATGGTCGCGAGCAGCTCCGCCTCCGCCCCCGACCGCTTCGCCGCCCGCGAGCGCCGCGCCGCGCGGTCCACCACCGCGCTCACCAGCGCGGCGTTCAGCACGTAGAGCACGAGCGCCAGCGCGTGCAGCGGCTCGTCGACGGTGATCGTGTAGAGCGGATCGACGAAGAAGTAGTCGAGGGTCAGCCCCGAGAGCACGGCCGCGAACAGCGCCGGCCAGAGCCCGCCGACCAGCGCGACGAGCACCACGAGCAGCTGGTACGAGAGCACGTCGCTCGTGATCGACTCGTCGCTGCGCAGGCTCGAGAGCAGCCAGGTGACCAGCGGCCCGCCCACCAGCGCGAGCGCCGTTCCGAGGACCCGGCGCCGCAGGGTCAGCGCGCCGTCCAGCCGCGGCAGCACCGCCGTCCGCCCGGCCGCCGAGTGGTTGACGATGTGGACGTCGATGTTGCCCGACTCGCGGATCACCGTCGCCCCGATCCCCGGGGTGAGCGCCGCGGCGAGGCGGCTGCGCCGGCTCACGCCGAGCACCAGCTGCGTGGCGTTCACCGAGCGGGCGAACTCGACGAGCGTCCGCGGCACGTCCTCGCCGACCACCTGGTGATAGCTCCCGCCGAGCGACTCGACCAGTGCGCGCTGCGCCTCGAGCACCTGCGGCCGCGGCGTGCGCAGCCCGTCGGGCGTCACCACGTGCACGGCCAGCAGGTCACCGGCGGAGGCGCGTGCGGCGATCCGCGCACCGCGGCGGAGCAGCGTCTCCCCCTCCGACCCGCCGGTGAGCGTCACGACGACCCGCTCGCGGGCCTCCCAGGTGCTGTCGATCCCGTGCTCGCCGCGGTAGTCGCGCAGTGCGCTGTCGACCTCGTCGGCGAGCCACAGCAGAGCGAGCTCGCGCAGCGCGGTGAGGTTGCCGAGGCGGAAGTAGTTCGAGAGCGCGGCGTCGATCCGCTCCGGCGGGTAGACCCGGCCGTCGGCGAGACGGTCGCGCAGGGCCTGCGGGGCGAGGTCGACGACCTCGATCTGGTCGGCGGCGCGCAGCACGGCGTCGGGGATCGTCTCGCGCTGCGGCGCCCCGGTGATCGCCTGCACGACGTCGTTGAGCGAGGCGATGTGCTGGATGTTGACCGTCGAGAAGACCGTGATCCCGGCGTCGAGGAGCGCCGTCACGTCCTCCCAGCGCTTCTCGTGCCGCGAGCCGGGCGCGTTGGTGTGCGCGAGCTCGTCGACGAGCGCGACGTCGGGCCGGCGGGCGAGCACCGCCTCCAGGTCCATCTCCTCGAGCCGCACGCCGCGGTGCTCGACCGCGCGCCGCGGCACCACCTCGAGCCCCTCGACCATCGCGGCGGTGGCGGCGCGGCCGTGCGTCTCGACGACGGCGACGACGACGTCACGGCCCTCGGCGGCGAGCCGGCGGCCCTCCTCGAGCATCGTGTAGGTCTTGCCGACGCCGGGCGCGGCCCCGAGCAGCACGCGCAGGCGGCCCTTCGTCATGCTCCGGCCCCCACCCTCGGCTCGCGAGATCCGCTCCGGCTCGCGCGATCGCGGCGTTCCGGCGAGCCGAGGGTGATTCTACGAGCCCGAGGTGCACCCGGAGCCGCGCCGGTCACAGCCGCGCGAGCGCGAGGTTGAGCTCGAGCACGTTCACCGTCTCCTCGCCGAGGACGCCGAGGTCGCGCCCCTGCACCGCCCCGTCGACGAGCGCGCGCACGCTCGCCTCCGGCAGGCCCCTGGCCGCAGCGACCCGCGCGACCTGCAGCTCGGCGTAGGCCGGGCTGATCTGCGGGTCGAGCCCCGAGGCGGAGGCGGTGAGCGCGTCGGCCGGCACCGCGGCCGGGTCCACGCCGTCGAACGCCGCGATCGCGGCGCGGCGCTCCCGGATCGAGGCGACCAGGTCCTCGTTCGAGGGCCCGAGGTTCGAGCCGCTGGAGGCGCTCGCGTCGTAGCTGTCGCCGGCGGCGGACGGCCGCGACTGGAACCACTCCGGGAGCGGCTGCCCGTCGGCATCGGTGAAGGACTGGCCGATCAGGCTGGAGCCGACGTCGCGGCCGTCGACCGCGAGCATCGAGCCGTTCGCCTGCCGGGGCAGGGCGAGCTGCCCGATCCCGGTGACCACGAGCGGGTAGACGACGCCGAGGGCGAGGGTGAGCACGATCAGCGCGCGCAGCGCGACGGCGTACTGCCGGAGACCGGAGCGGGGGGAGTTCATCGGTGTCTGCTTTCTAGAAGCCGGGGAGGAGGGAGACGACGAGGTCGACGAGCTTGATCCCGACGAACGGCGCGATCACACCGCCGAGCCCGTAGACGAGGAGGTTGCGGCTGAGGATCCGCGAGGCGCTGAGCGCGCGGTAGGCGACCCCGCGCAGGGCGAGCGGGATGAGCACCACGATCACCAGCGCGTTGAAGACGATCGCCGAGAGGATCGCCGAGGCCGGCGAGTGCAGCTGCATCACGTTCAGCACCGCGAGCCCCGGGAAGGCCCCGGCGAACATCGCCGGGATGATCGCGAAGTACTTCGCGAGGTCGTTCGCGATCGAGAAGGTCGTGAGCGCCCCGCGGGTGATCAGCAGCTGCTTGCCGATCCGCACGATGTCGATCAGCTTGGTCGGGTCGGAGTCGAGGTCGACCATGTTGCCGGCCTCCTTGGCCGCCGACGTGCCGGTGTTCATCGCCACCCCGACGTCGGCCTGCGCGAGCGCCGGAGCGTCGTTGGTGCCGTCGCCGGTCATCGCGACCAGGTTCCCGCCCTCCTGCTCGCGGCGGATGTAGGCGAGCTTCTGCTCGGGCGTGGCCTCGGCGAGGTAGTCGTCGACGCCGGCCTCCGCCGCGATCGCCTTCGCGGTGAGCGGGTTGTCGCCCGTGATCATCACGGTGCGGATGCCCATCGCGCGCAGATCGGCGAAGCGCTCCTTCAGTCCCTCCTTCACCACGTCCTTGAGGTGCACGACGCCCAGGACCCGCCCGGTCCCGCCGGCGTCCTTCACCGCGACCACCAGCGGCGTCCCCCCGCTCTCGGAGACGCGGTGCACCTGCTCGTCGAGCTCGGCGGCGATCGTGCTCGCGAGGCGCGCGTCGCTCTCGAGCCAGGCGGTCACGGCCGAGCCGGCGCCCTTGCGGATCATCGACCCGTCGGCCAGGTCGAGCCCGCTCATCCGCGTCTGAGCGGTGAAGGGCACGATCTCGGCCGAGAGCGCCGCGCTCGCGAGGGCGTCCGGCTGCACTCCCCGGGCCGCGGCGAGGTCGACGATCGACTTCCCCTCCGGCGTCGGGTCGCTGAGCGAGGAGGACGCGGCGGCGCGGATCAGCTCGTCGGCGGCGGTGCCGTCGATCGCGACGAACTCCACGGCGCGGCGGTTGCCGTAGGTGATCGTGCCGGTCTTGTCGAGCAGCAGCGTGGTGACGTCGCCCGCGGCCTCGACCGCGCGGCCGGACATCGCGAGCACGTTGCGCTGCACGAGCCGGTCCATCCCCGCGATGCCGATCGCCGAGAGCAGCGCGCCGATCGTGGTGGGGATGAGGCAGACCAGGAGCGCGACCAGCACCGGCACGCTGACCGGGGCCGCCACGGAGGAGGCGATCGGGTTCAGCGTCAGCGTCACCACGAGGAAGACGATGGAGAGGCTCGCGAGCAGGATGTTCAGCGCGATCTCGTTCGGCGTCTTCTGCCGCGACGCCCCCTCGACCAGCGCGATCATCCGGTCGACGAAGGTCTCGCCGGGCTTCGAGGTGATCCGCACGACGATGCGGTCCGAGAGGACGCGCGTGCCGCCGGTGACGGCGCTGCGGTCGCCGCCGGACTCGCGGACGACGGGCGCCGACTCCCCGGTGATCGCCGACTCGTCGACGGAGGCGATGCCCCAGACGATGTCGCCGTCGCCGGGCACGAGCTCGCCCGCCTCGACCACCACGTGGTCGCCGAGCTGCAGATCGGCGGAGGAGATCTCCTCGATCCGGCTGTGCGCGGCCGATCCGTCGCCCGCGCGGTACTCGGCGAGGCGGCGGGCGGCGGTGCTGGTGCGGGTCTGCCGCAGGCTGTCGGCCTGCGCCTTGCCCCGCCCCTCGGCGACCGACTCGGCCAGGTTGGCGAAGAGCACGGTCAGCCAGAGCCAGACCGCGATCCCCGCGGTGAAGGAGGGCGGCACCGGTGCGCCGCCCGACTCCTGCGCCCCGCCGAGGAACGGCTCGGCGACGGCGAGCGCCGTGGTCAGCGCGGCGCCGACCTCGACGAGGAACATCACGGGGTTCCGCACCATCAGGCGCGGGTCGAGCTTGCGGAGCGCGCCGGGGAGTGCCGCGGCGACCTGCTCGAGGCCGAAGCCCGAGGCGCCGCGCGGTGGCCGCTCCGCCTCGGCGGTGGGGCGTGCGGAGGTGTCGAGTGTGCTGGTCATGGTGTTACTGGAGTCCTTCTGCGAGGGGTCCGAGTGCGAGCACGGGGAAGTAGGTGAGGGCGGTCACGATGACGGTGACGCCCACGAGCAGGCCGACGAACTGCGGCCGGTGCGTCGGCAGCGTCCCCGCGGTCGACGGAGTGACGCCCTGCCTGGCCAGCGAGCCGGCCAGGGCGAGCACCATCACGATCGGCAGGAACCGGCCGAGCAGCATCGCCACTCCCAGCGCGGCGTTGAACCACGGCGTGTTCGCCGTGAGCCCCGCGAACGCCGAGCCGTTGTTGTTGGCCGCCGAGGTGAAGGCGTAGAGCACCTCCGAGAGGCCGTGCAGCCCCGGATTCCAGATCGACGTGCTCTCCACGTCGGCCCGCACCGCGGGGATCGCGAAGCTCAGCGCCGTCCCGGCGAGCACCAGCGTCGGCGTGATCAGGATGAACAGGCTCGCCAGGGTGATCTCGTACCGGCCGAGCTTCTTGCCCAGGTACTCCGGCGTCCGCCCGACGAGCAGCCCGCCGATGAACACGGCGAGGACAGCGAGCACGAGCATGCCGTAGAGCCCGGAGCCGACGCCGCCCGGGGCGACCTCGCCGAGCATCATGTTCAGCATCGGCAGCATCCCGCCGAGCGCCGTGTAGGAGTCGTGCATCGAGTTGACGGCACCGGTCGAGGTGAGCGTGCTGGTCGCCCCGAAGAGGGTCGAGCCGGCGATGCCGAAGCGCACCTCCTTGCCCTCCATCGCGCCGCCCGCGGCCTGCGGGGCGGGCCCGCCGCCCGCGAGCTCGAGCAGGGTCAGCGCCGTCAGCGAGACGACGAAGATCGTCGCCATCGCCGCCACGATCGCGAGCCCCTGCTTCGGGCTGCCGACCATCCGGCCGAAGGTGCGCGGGAGCGAGAACGGGATCGCGAGCATCAGCACGATCTGCAGCGCGCTGATCGCCGCCGAGGGGTTCTCGAACGGATGCGCCGAGTTGGCGTTGAAGAAGCCGCCGCCGTTGGTGCCGAGCAGCTTGATCGCCTCCTGCGAGGCGACCGGCCCGCCGGGGATGCTCTGCGTCCCGCCGGTGAGCGTCGTCACGTCGGTGAAGCCGGCGACGTTCTGGATCACGCCGCCCGCCAGCAGCAGCACCGCCGCGATCACCGACAGCGGGAGCAGCAGGCGGAGCGTCCCGCGGGTGAGGTCGACCCAGAAGTTGCCGATCGAGTCGCTGCCGCGGCGCGCGAAGCCGCGCACCAGGGCGATGGCCACCGCGATGCCGACCCCGGCCGAGACGAAGTTCTGCACGGCCAGGCCGAGCAGCTGCACGGAGTAGCCCATCGTCACGTCCGGCGAGTACGACTGCCAGTTGGTGTTGGTGACGAACGAGACGGCCGTGTTGAACGACAGCCCCTCCGGGATCGCCGGGAAGCCGAGCGAGTACGGCAGCAGGGCCTGCGCCCGCTGCAGCGCGTAGACGAGCAGGACCCCGACCAGCGAGAACGCGAGCACGCCGCGGAGGTAGGCCCGCCAGCTCTGCTCGCCGCGCGGGTCGACGCCGATGAGGCGGTAGAAGCCTCGCTCGACGGCGAGATCGCGGGAGGAGGAGTAGACGTGCGCCATGTAGTCGCCCAGCGGGCGGTGGAGCAGCACCAGGACGAGGGCGACCGCGGCGACCTGGAGGATCGCGGGCAGAGCGCTCATCAGAACCGCTCCGGCTTCACGAGGGCGACGACGAGGTAGCCGATCGCGGCGATCGCGAGGACCACGGCGAGGACGTCGAAGACGATCATCGTCGGACCGCCCCGTCTCCGGCCGAGCGCGGGCCGGTGCCGTCCTCCGTCGCGGCGCGGGGGCCGGAGCCGGCGGAGCGCGGCGCGAGGGCCTCGACCCCCCTGGCGACGACGCCGATGAGCGCGAAGACGGCGAGGACGCCGATCACGGAGAGAAGGTCGAGCACGGGAACTCCATTCGGGGGCCGAGGGCACCCCGAGTGCGGAGGCGCCCGGCCGGCACCGCGACGAGCGCAGTACCGGCACGGATCCCGATGCAACACCCGGCGACGCCTCCCGACGCCGGTCCTCACGACTTCCCTACGGCGGCGGCGGCGACCCTCACGCTCTCCTCACGGGAGCGGCGCCGGAGCCGCCTCCCCGCTCAGCTCGTGAGCCGGTACGCCTTCCAGAACTGGCGCATCGTCAGGCCGTACTCCTTGCGGAACAGCCGAGCCGCGGTGACGTACTCGTACAGGCCGCAGCGGGCGGCCAGCACCTCGAACCCCTCGGGGCTGTCCGCCGCGCTGATCTCGGCCGCGAGCGCCGTCAGCCTGCTCGTGCGGATGTACTCGGAGAGGGTCGGTCCGTCGCTCGCGAAGAGCCGGTGGATCGTGCGGGGACTGGTGTGGAAGACCTCGGCCAGGGTGCCGACGGTGAGATCGCGCTGGGCGAGGTGGTCGCGCACGTAGCCCTCGACATGCTCCCGGGAGAGCCTGATGCGATCGAGGTCGCCGACGGCGAGGTGCGACCGGTTCGCGAGCGACGCCTCGATCAACCCGGTCAGCTGCGCGAGCTGCGCGCGGAACGCGTCCGGTGAGATCGAGTCCTGCGAGGCGAGTTCGTGCGAGAGGGTCTGGAACAGGCGCATCAGTCGCGGCGGCGAGATCACCTCCAGCCCGTAGAGCGGGACGGAGGCCCGGAAGCGCTCGCTCAGCTGGTCGACCGGAATGCTGATGAAGATGCACTCGGTCACGTCGTAGGTCTCCGAGGACACCGGCTCGCCGCCGCCCGCGATGGCGACGGAGCCCCGCGTGAGGCGATAGCGCTGGGTGCCGACGGAAATGAAGCACTCGCCCTCGATCAGCGCCACGATCTCGATGCGATTGCTTCTCGGGAATCCGAGGGAACTCGAATCCGGAGAGGTGAAGTAATTGGCGCGTGCCGTCATCCGCTGAGCACTCACCTGATCGATGACCACCCGCTCCGACTCCGCCTCGAACGCCTCTCGACTCCGCGGATGGAATTCACCGACTCCCATCCACTCGCTGATCGCCTTCTCAGCGCCCGGACCGCTGAAGCGCTGCCGATCGATGCGGCAGGGCGAGCTCGGCCTGAGGGGGGAGTCCGTGGACGGGAGGGTCTCTTTCATCACTGCTGTTCCATCTCGAGGATCGGCTACGAGCGCCCGGAACGGGATCTGCTCGCCACACGTCCGCGACGGCAGGACATGTGAATTCTCAAAGCCACCACCTGCTCATCCGCACGGTGAACGGGGACTGCTGCGGGGTGACCGAGCGGTGAGTGTAACAGGAGAGAGGGTGCCGAATTCAAGTCCGGCGCCAATTGAGTGATTCCCCGCCGAATCAGCTGATCTCCGCCATCTTCGATTCCCCGTCTTTCCGCGGATGGATGTCTTTCTATACGCAAGCATCGACCTTTATATACGTCCTCATGAACGAAGAGCACTTTCAGGTTCCGGACATGGATCACCTAGCATCATCAGCCGTTCCCGCCATCTCCGATGATCCGTGCCAGAGATTTCGGGACGCCGCGCGGTCGGCTCACCATCGATGTCGACCCCGCGAAGCCCCGCCGCCGCCCACGAGGCCGGTTCGGATCGTCGTCCGCCGCGACCATCGCTCGCCCTCCCCACCCACGAAAGGGACATCCGAGAATGAGACCACGACTCCGCCGCCGGCTCCTGGCCGCCGCCGCCCTCGCCGCCGCTGTCGCCGCTCCGAGCGCCGTCGCCGTGGGCGGTGCCGCACCGGCCGCCGTCGCCGACACCGCGACCGCCGTCCCCGAGCTCCGCGTCTCCTACCTCCAGCTCGGAGCCACCGGCTCGCTGGCGCAGATCGATCCCGCCGGCATCGCCGCCTCGAACGTGATCGTCTTCGCGTTCGCCGACCCGGCCAGCAACACGGCCGATCCCGCGACCCTCGCGGCGATGCAGAAGGTCATCGACAACGAGGCGAAGGGCACGGTGAACCTGCTCAGCCTGGGCGGGCAGACCGTCACCCGCGACACCGTGAACACCGCCACGGCGAGCGCCGTCGGCTCCCGGCTGCTCGCGCAGATCACGGACTACAACGCGAGGCTCTCCGGCGGGAGCATCACGGGCGTCGACCTCGACCTCGAGAACGGCATCGACGCCGAGACGATCAGCGCCCTCGGCGCGACCGTGAAGGGCGCCGGCCTCTCCCTCGCCGTCGCGCCGCAGGTCTACCTGAGCAGCGGGACCGGGGTGGACCCGGGCTCGCCCACGAACCTGACCCTCACCTCCGGTGTCCACGACGGCGCGAACGACCAGTTCTCTCCGCTCGTGAAGAGCGGCACGGTCGACTACCTGCTGGCGCAGACCTACAACACCGGCGGCTGGACGGTCGGCGGTGCCGCCGAGAAGGACCCCGGCTTCTTCAGCACGATCAGCCGGGCGCTCGACAGCGCCGTCCGCCCGGACTGCTCCGCCTCCACCTCGCTGTGCATCGCCGAGCGCACGAAGATCGTGATCGGCCAGGTCAGCAACGCCGGCGCCAGCGGCACCGCGAACAACGTCTTCGGCGGATCGGGCGCGGCCGCGTACGACCAGGCCGCGGTCCTCGCGGACCTCGCCGCGCAGTGGAAGGCGATGGCGGCGAAGCCGGAGCTCTACGGTCACGTGACCGGCGTGATGCAGTGGTCGCTCAACAACGACTACGCACCCGCGGCCTGGGGCGACACCTCGGCCGTCCCCGGCGCGTTCAGCGTCGCGCTCTTCGGGGCGACTCCGCCGGCACCGGCCCCGTACTTCCTCCTCCAGGTGAGCAACACCGGCCCCGACGCGCCGGACTCCGGCGCCTACGCCTCGGCCACCCTCGTGGTCGACGGCCAGTACTGGATCTTCGGGAACAAGTGGGGCTCGGCCCTCAGCCCGGGCACGAACGAGTCGTTCGGCACCTCGGCCTCGGCCGAGAACCCGGCGACGCCGTACGTGATCGACAGCAGCAACCTCGACGCGATCTTCAGCGGCGGCAAGAAGTCCTTCACCGCCTCACAGGTCTTGATCAACGGCTACTCCTCGCAGAGCGACGTCGCCGCACCGGGTGAGCAGTACGCCTGCCCCGTCGGATCGGGCTACACCTTCGAGGCCGGGCACTCCTACAACGTCCAGGTCAACGCGAACTCGGCTTTCAAGTCCTGCGCGATCTCGAAGGTCGACTGACCCTTCCGCACTCCTCGGGCGGGCCGCGCCGTTCCCACACTCCGCCGCGGCCCGCCCGAGGTCGCGACCGGATCCCCTCCGGTCGCTCTCCCCTTTCTCCGTGACGCCCTGTCCCGGAGATCCCGAGAACGAGAGGAACACCCCCATGTCCCGTCACCTGCTCCCCAAGGCGATCGTCGGAGTCGTCCTCGTCGCCGGCGTGCTCACCGGCTGCGCCCCCGCGGCCGACAAGGCCGAGACGTCGTCCACGAGCTCCAGCGCCGAGGCGAAGACCACCGCGCCGTCGACCATGGCGCCGGCCGGCGAGAGCCGCGAAGGCGCGTTCGAGGGTCTCAACGGCAAGAAGGTCGCCGGCACCGCGACCGTGTCGGGAAAGACGGTCGACCTCAGCGGCTTCTCCTCCGACGAGGGCCCGGACCTGCACCTCTACCTCACGAACGGCACGGACGAGAAGGCCGTGAGCGCCGGTGTCGAGCTGGGCGCGGTGTCCTACGACACGAAGACGCAGAGCTTCGACGTGGGCGACGCCGCCGACTACAGCTACGTCGTCGTGCACTGCGACAAGGCGAAGGCCGTGTTCGGCGCGGCGAAGCTCTCGTGACGCGGCCCGGGTGGCGCTGGGCGACCGCGGCCCTGGGCACCGCCGTCCGTGTCGCCCTGGGCCTGCTCTGGATCAACGAGGGCGCGATCAAGCTGCGGTCCGGATTCGGCGCCTCCGACATCCTGCTCGTCGCCGACGGCGCCGCGGAGAACGGCCGAGTGCCCGAGTACTTCCAGCTGTTCGCGTCGACGATCCTGCACGACGCGGCCGGTCTCTTCGGTGTCGTCACCCCGCTCGTCGAGATCGGCATGGGCGTCGCGCTGATCGCGGGGATCCTCACCGCTCCCGTCGCGCTCGCCTCGCTCGCGACGCTGCTGATGTACTGGTCGGCCGATCAGCTCATCGAGGAGTACCCGGTGATGGCGCTGCTCTCGGGCCTCGTCCTCGGCTTCTCCGCCACCTGCTCGCGGATCTCCGCGACGAGCGCCGTGGTCCGCGCCCTGCGAAACCGGCACGGCACCCTCGCCGGAGTCCTGGAGCGGCCGGCCGTGCGCCGCTGGCTCTGACAGCCGCGCGGGAGGCGCAGACGGAGGCGGGGACCCCGGAGCGAGCTCAGCTCCTGTTCCGGGGTCCCCGCCTTCCTCGTCACACCGTGATCGGGGCGCTGCTGCTGGTTCTGCCCAGCGCTCCGAAGACCGCTTCCTCCGCCCCCGGGTAGACGGGGCCCTGCGTCACGGTGGCCGTCACGGTGAAGGTTCCGGAGGGCAGCGGGGTGAAGACGCTCGGAGTCGCGGGCTGCCTGATCAGGTCGCCGACCACGAAGGTCGAGCCGTCGAGGAGATTCGTCGCCACGTTGGTCCGGTAGACGCCGGCGGCGATCGGAACATGGGCGTTGCGCGGACCGTCGGGAACGATGCCGTCGCCCCAGGCCGCGACGTCGTGCTCCGAGACGATGTCGACGCGGGAGTCGACGGGCAGTGTCAGCGGCGTCCCGAACTCCGCCGCGGGCCCGCCGAGGCGCACCACGAGGGTGAACGCAGCGGGGACCGCGCGATCCGGTCCGAGGAAGACGCCGAGCCACGGTGCGCCGCTCGGAGTGACGGTCGAGGCGGAGGCGCCCGGGGCGCTCAGAGCGGCGGCGACCACGGGGGCCGACCAGGCCGCGGTGAGGCCGGCCCGGCGGCTGAAGCCCCTCGTGGTTGCGCTGTCATTTTCGGAGTCGATGGGCATGGCTGGTCCTCTTCTGTGGTGGTCAGTGCTCGGTCGCACTCGCGAGCCTAGAAGCCGGAGGGGTGCACCGGCAGGTCGGAGGAGCCCCCCTTCCGCGCCACGCCGAACGATCACGAGCGGCCCCTCCTCGGCTGCGACCAGGCGGTCCGACGCCGTCCGCCGCCGCCGGAGTACAGGAGAGTGAGAGCGTTCTCACCCAGCACTGGCGCGGATCACCGACCGGAAGATCACGGTTCGGCAACGCCGCCGATCCGTCGCTCTCCGAGCTTTACAGACCGGTGCCCGCGCAATATGTTGTCTCCGTGGACAAAGCCCCTCGGGGCTCCCCCGCCCTCCCGGGCGACGACACGACGACGTGCTCCCACATGCACGCTCTCGCGCCGTCCTCACCCTCGGACACTGCTTTCAGAGAGGAATGCACTCCATGAAGTTCTCCCGCAGCATCACCACGCTGGCCGCCGCCGGCATCATCTCCCTCGGCCTCGCCGCCTGTTCCGCGAGCCCCGCCAACTCGGGCGGCGCCGCTGCCGGCGCCGGCGCCGAAGGCGACTGCACCGTCGGCATCTCGATGCCCACCCGCAGCCTCGAGCGCTGGATCAACGACGGCGAGGGCCTCCAGTCCCAGCTCGAGGACGAGGGCTGCACCGTCGACCTGCAGTACGCCGACAACAAGACCGACCAGCAGATCTCGCAGATCCAGAACCAGATCGCCGGCGGCTCGAAGATCCTCGTCGTCGCGGCCATCGACGGCGAGGCGCTCGCCCCCGTCCTCGCCGAGGCGAAGAAGCAGAACGCGACCGTCATCGCCTACGACCGCCTGATCAACGGCACCGCCGACGTCGACTACTACGCGACGTTCGACAACTACAAGGTCGGCCAGCTCCAGGGCCAGTACATCGAGTCGACCCTCGACCTCGCGAACGCCGCGGGTCCCTTCACCCTCGAGCCCTTCGCCGGCAGCCCCGACGACAACAACGCCAAGTTCTTCTTCTCCGGCGCCTGGGACGTCCTGCAGCCCTACATCGAGAGCGGCAAGCTCGTCGTGCCGTCCGGCAAGTCGCCCGCCTCGGACGACGACTGGGCCTCGATCGGCATCCAGGGCTGGGCCTCGGACAAGGCGCAGTCCGAGATGGACAACCGCCTCTCCTCCTTCTACACCGGCGACCAGAAGGTCGACGTGGTGCTCTCGCCCAACGACAGCCTGGCCATCGGCATCGAGGCCTCGCTGAAGTCGGCCGGCTACGCGCCCGGCGCCGACTACCCGGTCATCACCGGGCAGGACGCCGACAAGGCCAACGTCAAGGCGATCCTCGCCGACGAGCAGTCGATGACGGTCTGGAAGGACACTCGCACCCTCGGTGACCGCGTCTTCCAGATGGTGCAGTCGATCGTCGCGGGCGAGGAGCCCGAGGTCAACGACACCAAGACCTACGACAACGGCGAGAAGGTCGTCCCGTCCTTCCTCCTCGAGCCCGAGGTCGTCACGAAGGACGACGTGCAGTCGGTCCTCGTCGACTCCGGCTTCCTCAAGGCCGGCGACGTCGGACTCTGATCGGTCGGGCGGGGCAGGGGAGGAGCGATCCTCCCCCACCCCGCCCTTCTCCCCCTTCTTCCCCGCGTCCCACCCATCCTCTGCACAACGAAGTGAGGCCCTGTTGGCCAGTCCCATCCTCATCATGCGCGACATCGTCAAGGAGTTCGGCGGCGGCGTCCGCGCCCTCGACGGCGTCTCGCTCTCGGTCCAGCCGGGCGAGGTCCACGCCATCTGCGGCGAGAACGGCGCCGGCAAGTCGACGCTCATGAAGGTCCTCTCGGGCGTCTACCCCGTCGGCAGCTTCGAGGGCTCGATCGAGTTCGAGGGCCGCCAGGCGCAGTACCGCTCGATCAACGACAGCGAGTCCGACGGCGTCGTCATCATCCACCAGGAGCTCGCGCTGAGCCCCTACCTCTCGATCGCCGAGAACATCTTCCTCGGCAACGAGAAGTCCACCCGCGGCGTCATCGACTGGAACGCCACGAACGCGGAGGCGGCCAAGCTGCTCGCCCGCGTCGGCCTCGCCGAGAGCCCGGCCACGAAGATCCTCGAGCTGGGCGTCGGCAAGCAGCAGCTCGTCGAGATCGCCAAGGCCCTCGCGAAGGAGGTGAAGCTCCTCATCCTCGACGAGCCCACCGCCGCACTCAACGACGAGGACAGCGACCACCTGCTCGGCCTGATCGACCAGCTGCGCCGCCAGGGCATCACCTGCATCATCATCAGCCACAAGCTGAAGGAGATCCGCGCCATCGCAGACACCGTGACGATCATCCGCGACGGCCGCACCATCGAGAGCTTCGCGATGGCCGGCGAGGACGCCTCCGAGAGCCGCATCATCCGCGCGATGGTCGGCCGCGACCTCAACAGCATGTTCCCGCCGCGCGATCCGCAGATCGGCGAGGAGAAGCTCCGCGTCGAGAACTGGACGGTCCACCACCCGGTGGACATCAACAGGGTGGTCGTCGAGAACGCCTCCTTCACCGTGCGCGCCGGCGAGATCGTCGGCTTCGCGGGCCTGATGGGCGCTGGACGCACCGAGCTCGCGATGAGCATCTTCGGCCGCAGCTACGGCACCGGCATCTCGGGCCGCGTCTTCAAGGACGGCAAGGAGATCCAGACCCGGACCGTCGACGAGGCCATCCGCAACGGCCTCGCCTACGCGACCGAGGACCGCAAGCGCTACGGCCTCAACCTGATCGGCGACATCACGGTCAACGTGTCGGCCGCCGCGCTCTCGAGGCTCGCCCGGCTCGGCGTGATCGACAAGCACCGCGAGTACAAGGTCGCCGACTCGTACCGCTCGAAGATGAACATCAAGGCCCCGAGCGTCTCGGCCGTCACCGGCAAGCTCTCGGGCGGCAACCAGCAGAAGGTCGTCCTCTCGAAGTGGATCTTCTCCGGCCCGGACGTGCTGATCCTCGACGAGCCCACCCGGGGCATCGACGTGGGAGCCAAGTACGAGATCTACGGCATCATCAACGAGCTCGCGGCCCAGGGCAAGGCGGTCGTCGTCATCTCGTCCGAGCTGCCCGAGCTGATCGGGCTGGCCGACCGGATCTACACCATCTCCGAGGGGCGCATCACGGGCGAGATCGACCGTGCCGACGCCACCCAGGAGCACCTCATGCACTACATGACCGCCGGAAAGGAACAGGCCCGATGAGCGCCACGACCACGACAGCCCCGAGCGGCACGCCGGCGACCACGCCGTCGACGCCGCCCAAGCGCGCACGCCGACTGAACATCAACCTCCGCCAGTACGGCATCCTCGCCGCGCTCGCGATCATCATCCTGCTCTTCCAGGCCCTGACGGGCGGCCGCCTCCTGCTGCCGGGCAACGTCAACAACCTGATCCAGCAGAACGCCTACGTGCTGATCCTCGCGATCGGCATGGTGATGGTGATCATCGCCGGCCACATCGACCTCTCGGTCGGCTCGGTCGTCGCCATGGTCGGCGCCATCTCCGCGATCGCGATGAACAACTGGGGCCTGCCCTGGTGGGCCGCCGTGATCGTCGCCCTGGTCACCGGCGCCGCCGTCGGCGCCTGGCAGGGGTTCTGGGTCGCCTTCGTCGGCATACCGGCGTTCATCGTGACCCTCGCGGGCATGCTGATCTTCCGCGGCTTCACCCTCGTGCTGCTCACCGGCGGCACGATCAACGGCCTCCCGACCGAGTTCACCGCGATCGGCGCCGGCTGGCTGCCGGGAGTCCTCGGCGGCATCGCCGGCCGCGACGCCCTCACCCTGCTGCTCGGGCTCCTCGTCTGCGTCGCCCTCGTGGTGCAGCAGGTGCGCACCCGCGCCACGCTGCGCCGTCTCGAGCTCCCGCGCGAGCCGATCGCCTCCTTCTACGTGAAGGCCGTCGTCGCGGTCGTCGCGATCATGGCCCTCGCCTGGCTGCTCGCCGGCTACAGCGGCACGCCGATCATCCTGATCGTGCTCGCCGTGCTGATCCTCGCCTACAGCTTCGTGCTCGGGCGGACGGTCTTCGGCCGCCACATCTACGCGATGGGCGGCAACCTGTTCGCCGCGATGATGTCGGGCGTGAAGACGAAGTGGGTCAACTTCTTCATCTTCGTCAACATGGGTGCGCTGGCCGGAGTCGCCGGCATCGTGAGCACGGCCCGCGCGGGCGGCGCCGTCGCCTCCGCCGGTCAGAACTACGAGCTCGACGCGATCGCTGCGGTCTTCATCGGCGGCGCGGCCGTCCAGGGCGGCGTCGGCACCGTGGTCGGCGCGGTCATCGGCGGTCTCGTGATGGGCGTGCTCAACATGGGCCTGTCCATCCTCTCCGTCGACGCCGCCTGGCAGATGGCGATCAAGGGCTTCGTGCTCCTGCTGGCCGTCGCGTTCGACATCTTCAACAAGAGGCGGGCGGGCGGGCGCTAGCCTTCTCTCCTCCCTGCACCGTGCTCGGGCGCGTGCTCTCTCCGCGGAGGGCCCGCGCCCGAGCGCATCCCCGGACCGGTGCCCCACCGCGCCGACGAGAGGCTGAGCAGCATGGCAGGAGCGGTCGGAGCGTCGAGCAACGCTCTGCTCCGTCGGCACAACCTCGCCGCCATCGCGACCCTGGTGCACCGCTCCGGACCGATCAGCCGGGCCGAACTGGGCCGCCTGACCGGCCTGAACCGGTCGGCGGTCGCCAACCTCGTCGGCGAGCTGAGCGAGCTCGGCTGGGTCGAGGAGGAGACCACGGCCTCCGACGGCCGCATCGGCCGCCCGAGCGCGACCGTCGTCCCCGGCCGCACGTCCGCCGTGGTCGGCGTCCATCTCGACACCGACGCGATCATCGTCGGGCTCGTCGGCCTGCACGGCGAGCTCCTCCGCCGCGTCCGCTTCGACACCCCGAAGCCGGCGAGCCCCGCGACCGTGGTCCGCGTGGTCAGCGGCATCGTCGCCGGCTTCCGCGCGGAACGCGAGACCCACCGCGTCCTTCTCGGCGCCGGCGTCGCCGTGCCGGGCCTCGTGCAGGCCGACTCCGGCTTCGTCCACCGCGCGCCGCACCTGGGCTGGCGCGACGTCGACCTCGCGTCGCAGCTCAGCCGCGCGCTCGACCTCCCGGTCTCGGTCGGCAACGACGCCACGCTCGGCGCGATCGGCGAGTCGCTCTTCGGAGCGGCGCGGGGCGTCGCCGACGTCGTCTACGTCACCGGCGGCGCCAGCGGCATCGGCGGCGGCGTGATCATCGGCGGAGTCCCGCTGCAGGGCTCCTCCGGGTTCGCCGCCGAGCTCGGTCACACCCTCGTCGCCGCGAACGGCCGCCTCTGCGGCTGCGGGCGGCACGGCTGCCTCGAGGCCGAGGTCCGGATGCGCTCCCTCCTCGACGTGCTCGGCGCCCGCGTCCTCGACCAGGACGAGCTCGACATCGCGCTGGGCACCTCCCGCGACCCCGCCGTGCTCGCCGAGGTCGCCCGCCAGGTCGACCTGCTCGCCGAGGGCCTCTCGACCTACATCAACCTCTTCAACCCGACCGCGGTCGTCTTGGGCGGCTTCCTCGGCTCGCTGCTCACGGTCGACCGCGAGCGCCTGGCGGCCCGCGTCTCGGCCCGCGCCCTCAGCGACCTCGCCCGCGGCGTCCGGATCGAGCGCGCGGCCCTGCGCTCGAGACTGGAGCTGGTGGGCGCGGCGGAGCTACCCTGGCGTCGCGCGCTCGCGGATCCCGCGGCGGCGGTCGGCGGCTCGGACGCGCCCCCCGCGCCCGGCCCCGGCACGCGGACGGACGCCCTCGGCGCCCGCGCCTGACACCGAGTCGAGGAGCACGAGCATGGCCGACTTCAACGAGCAGATCATCGCGGAGTTCCGCGCGAACGGCGGCACGGTGACGACCGCCGGCTTCGGCCGGAGCCTCGTCCTGGTGCACCACACCGGCGCGCGCTCCGGCGAGGAGCGCATCGCCCCGCTGATGGGCCTGCACCCCTCCGACGACGTCTGGCTGATCGCCGCCTCCGCCGCCGGCGCACCGAAGCACCCGGCCTGGTTCCACAACCTCGAGGCGAACCCCGACACCGAGATCGAGACCCCCGACGACGGCACCGTCCCCGTCCGCGCCCGCACCCTCGAGGGCGCCGAGCGCGACGCCGGCTGGAAGCGCTTCACCGACGCCTCCGACGGCTTCAAGGGCTACGAGGCCAAGACGACCCGCACGATCCCCGTCGTCGAGCTGACCCGCCGCTGACCCCGTCCCTTCCCTCCCCCTCCCCTCCGCGAGATGCCACTTGTGCACGCGACACGCCGTGAAAAGCGTGCACAAGTGGCATCTCGCGGGAGGCGCCGGACGTCAGCGGAAGGGGACGGGGACCGCGTCGGGGGTCGACCAGCGAAGGGCGAGCCGCTCGCGGAAGCCGTCGCGGCGCAGCTCCGTCTCGAGCGCGGCGATGACGACCGGCAGCAGCGCACGCCGCTCCACCAGCACGTCGAGCACGAGCTCGGCGCCGTCCGTGACGAGCACCGAGCCCACCTCCGGCAGCACCGCGATCCACTGACGCTCGCCCACCTGCACGTGCCGGTGCCGGCGGAGTCGACGGAGCAGCTCGGGCAGCGCCCGCGAGTCGAGGGCGCCGACGTCGGCGCGGAGAGCGATCATGCGCCGACAGTGCCCGCCCGCGGCATCCGCCCGGTGAACACCCGCCCCTCCCCCGGTGTCCCGGCGACGGCGAACGGCTCGGGAACGACACGGCCGTGAAACGACGAAGCCCCCGACCGGATTCCGATCGGGGGCTGTCTCTGGTGCGCGAGGGGGGAGTTGAACCCCCACGCCCTTTCGGGCACACGGACCTGAACCGTGCGCGTCTGCCTATTCCGCCACTCGCGCTCACCAACGGCACCGAAGCACCGACGAGAAAGACTAGCACCCCCGCGGCCGAGAGCAGAAACCGCGACCCGTGACGGACGGTCGGAGCCCGCCACCACGGGCTCGCGGGACCGTCCTCGGCACGCGGGATAGGCGGATTCGAGCGTGCCGGACGCCGCTCCACGAGCCGGAGCCCACTCGTCCGGACCGGCGCGCTCCGCAGCCCGAATGGCGCTCGGGGAGGCCGTATCCAGAGCATCCCAGTAACATGCCCGTAGCCGTGCGCGGCGCAGACACGAGATCGGAAGCGGACCGGGCGCGCAGACACCTCGATCCCAACGCGACCGCCGAGAGGCGAAGAAACGGAAGATCGGAAGACTGTGGGCATTCTGGACAACTTCGAGAAGGGACTCGAGCGCGTCGTCAACGGCGCTTTCGCTCGGACCTTCAAGTCGGGTCTGCAGCCGGTCGAGCTCGCCTCCGCTCTCCGCCGCGAGCTCGACACCACGGCGGCCGTGGTCACCCGCGACCGCATCCTCGTGCCCAACCAGCTGACCCTGCGCATGTCCGCCGCAGACCTCGACCGGATGGAGCGGATGGGCCCGACGCTCATCGACGAGCTCACCACGGTCGCCACCGAGCACGCGAAGAAGCAGGGCTTCCGCTTCTCCGGCCCGATCGACATCTCGCTCGCGGCCGACGAGTCGCTCAGTGCCGGGATGGTCGAGGTCGACTCCCGGAGCGTCAAGGGCGTCGTCGCCTCCACCCCCGCGCTCGAGATCGACGGCAAGCGCTACCCGATCACGAAGTCCAGGACGGTCATCGGGCGCGGCAGCGACGCCGACATCACGGTCGACGACTCCGGCACCTCGCGCAAGCACGTCGAGATCCTCTGGGACGGCGTCCGCGCCCAGGTCCACGACCTCGGCTCCACCAACGGATCCAAGCTCGACGGCAAGCCCGTCACCCAGGCGCCGCTCTCGCCCGGGCAGACCATCTCGATCGGACGCACGCGGATCGTCTTCCGCGTCGTCCAGGGCGCCGCACCCGCGCGCGCCGACCGCTCGCCGTCCGGTCCGTCCGGGCGCTCCTCCGAGGGATTCTGGGACGACCGGCTATGAGCGAGCTCACTCTCTTCCTCCTGCGCATCGCGTTCCTCGCGCTGCTGTGGTTCTTCGTGTTCGGCATCGTCTACGCGCTGCGCTCCGACCTGTTCGGCCAGCGGGTGCGCAAGCTGCCCGCCGGACAGCAGCCCGCCGCCGGGCAGGACGCCGCTCCGTTCGTCACCGCGGCGCAGCCCGTCGTGGCCGCCGCGGCCGCCGCCCCCGCGCCCCAGCCGTCCGCCCCCTCCGCACGGCGCCCCCGCGAGGAGCGCACCGACTCCGGCGGCGTCGCGACGGTGCACACCGCGCAGCGCCTCGTCATCACCTCGGGGCCCAAGCGCGGCACCGAGCTCCAGCTCACCGGCGAGCCGCTCACGATCGGCCGCTCCTCGGAGTCGGCGCTGGTGATCCGGGACGACTACACCTCGACGCACCACGCGCGGCTCCTGATCTGGAACGACGAGTGGATGATCCAGGACCTCGACTCCACCAACGGCACGTTCCTCGACGGTCGCCGCGTCGGCGCCCCCACCAAGGTGCCGCTGAACACCCCGGTCAAGGTCGGCACGACGACCTTCGAGCTGCGGCGGTCGTAGCGCGTGGCAGCCACACCCGACAGCGCCGCGGAGACGGGCGTCACGCGCGAGAGCGCCGCCGTCTCGCACGTCGGCCGCATCCGCTCCAACAACCAGGACTCCGGCTACGCGGGCCGGCAGCTCTTCGTCGTCGCCGACGGGATGGGCGGGCACGCGGGCGGCGACGTCGCCTCCTCCATCGCGATCAAGCGCATCGCCCAGGCCGACCGCACCTACGCCTCCACCTACGAGGCCGAGGACGAGCTCAAGCGCACCCTCCTCGCCGCGAACACGATGCTGGCCGACGCCGTCGTCGACCACCCCGAGCTCACCGGCATGGGCACCACCGTCAGCGCGATCGTGCGCGTCGGCGAGTCGGTCGCCATCGCGCACATCGGCGACTCCCGGATCTACGTGCTGCGCGACGGCAAGCTCGAGCAGGTCACCACCGACCACACCTTCGTCCAGCGCCTCGTCGACTCCGGCCGCATCACCGAGGAGGAGGCGATGACGCACCCGCGCCGCTCCGTCCTCATGCGGGTCCTCGGCGACGTGCACACGAACCCCGAGATCGACACGCTCACCCTCGAGACCGAGCCGAACGACCGCTGGCTGATCTGCTCCGACGGCCTCTCCGGCGTCGTCCCGCACGACGAGATCCAGAAGGAGCTCTCCCGCGACGAGACGGCGCAGCAGGTCGCCGACCGCCTGATCCGCGACAGCCTCTCGCACGGTGCGCCCGACAACGTGACCGTCGTCATCCTCGACGTCCCGGGCGCCGGCGACACCGCGCAGATCCTC
Source organism: Rathayibacter sp. VKM Ac-2857 (assembly GCF_013205025.1). Taxonomy (GTDB): domain Bacteria; phylum Actinomycetota; class Actinomycetes; order Actinomycetales; family Microbacteriaceae; genus Rathayibacter. The sequence goes on from NZ_JABMLE010000003.1 coordinate 192,292, forward strand.
GCGCCGACGGCCGAGCCCGTGATCGTCGGCTCCGCCGCCGCGCCGACGCCGCTCAGCACCGACGACTCGCAGAGCCGGATCCGCATCCCCGGCCTCCGCCTGCACACCCGCGCCCCGGCCGCCCAGGGCCCGACCCACTTCGAGCCCGCGTCCGAGGACTACCTCGACGAGCTGATCGAGGAGGACCGCCGCCGGCACCTGCGCCGCCGGATCACCTGGCTGGTCGGCCTCTCGCTCGTGCTGATCGCCGGCTTCCTCGGCGTCCTGCTCGCCTACGACTGGACGCAGTCGCGGTTCTACGTCGGCACCGACGGCCAGAACGTGATCATCTACCAGGGCATCCAGCAGTCGGTCGGGCCGCTCTCGCTCTCCGGAGTGAAGGAGGACACGGGGATCCCCCTCGACTCCCTCCGCGACTACGACGTCGAGCAGCTCGAGCAGACGATCAGCGCCGACTCCTACGCCGGCGCCGTCGACATCGTCGAGCGCCTGACGGACGCGAACGGAGCACCGTGACCGCCACCGCCACCCCTCCCGCGACCCGCGAGCGCCCGCGCTTCCTCCGCCAGCGCCTGCGCAACCTCGAGCTGCTCCTGCTGCTCGGCGCGTGCCTCATCGACGCGTCGGCGATCGTGCTGGTCCAGCTCGGCGCCCTCGGCGCGGTCGACACCACCCTCGTCTCGCTCGGCGCCGGTCTCTCCGGTCTCGTGCTCGTCGTCCACGTCGTGCTGCGCTTCGCGGCGCCCGAGGCCGATCCCTTCCTCCTGCCGATCGCCACCGTCCTCAACGGGCTCGGCGTCGCCGAGATCTACCGCATCGACATCGCCGACGGCGCGACCGGCTGGGAGTCGGTGGCCGTCCGGCAGATCATCTGGAGCGGCCTCGCGATCGTCGCCGCCATCGTCGTCCTGCTGGTGATCCGCAATCACCGCGTCCTCTTCCGCTACACCTACGTCGCCGGCTTCGCAGCGATCGTGCTGCTCCTGCTCCCCCTCCTGCCGTTCATCGGCAAGGAGGTCAGCGGTGCGCGCGTCTGGATCGGCATCGGCGACTTCTTCAGCTTCCAGCCCGGCGAGATCGCCAAGATCGCGCTCGCGGTCTTCTTCGCCGGCTACCTCGTCCGCAACCGCGACTCGCTCTCGATGGTCGGCAAGACCTTCCTCAGGGTGCGCTTCCCGCGGCTGCGCGACCTCGGCCCGATCCTCGTGGTCTGGGCCGTCACGATGGGCGTCATCGTCTTCCAGCGCGACCTCGGCACCGCGCTGCTCTACTTCGGCCTCTTCCTCGTCATGCTCTACGTGGCGACCGGCCGCACCAGCTGGGTGCTGATCGGCGTCGGGCTCTTCCTCGGCGGCGCGATCCTCGCCAGCCAGACCCTCGGCTACGTCGGCAACCGCTTCGCGAACTGGCTCGACGCCTTCAGCTCCGACCGCTACGGCGCCGACCCCGGCGGCAGCTACCAGCTCGTGCAGGGCCTGTTCGGCCTGGCGCACGGCGGCCTGCTCGGCACCGGCCTCGGCCAGGGCATGCCCGACATCACCCCGGTCCCGCAGTCGGACTACATCATCGCGAGCCTGGGCGAGGAGCTCGGTCTCGCCGGTCTGTTCGCCATCTTCGGCCTCTACCTCCTGCTCGTCTCGCGCGGCTTCCGGATCGGCTTCGCCGGCCAGGACGACTTCGGCCGCCTCCTGGGCGTCGGGCTCTCGTTCGTCATCGCCCTGCAGTGCTTCATCGTCATCGGCGGCGTCACCCGCGTCATCCCGCTCACCGGCCTCACCACGCCGTTCCTCGCCGCGGGCGGCTCGTCGCTCGTCGCGAACTGGATGATCGTCGCCGTCCTCCTCCGCCTGTCCGACACAGTGCGCAATCAGCCGCGTCTGGTGGTGTGACTCCCCGATGAACCGAGAACTCAAGCGCGTGAGCTTCGTCGTCCTGGCGATGTTCGTGGCGCTCTTCGTGTCCACCTCCACCATCCAGGTCCTCCAGGCCGACACCCTCTCCGAGGACTCCCGCAACACGCGGACCCTGTACGAGAGCTTCTCGACGGAGCGCGGCGTGATCCTCGCCGGCGGCGAGCCGATCGCCTCCTCGACGCCCTCGGACGACCTCTACAAGTTCCAGCGCCAGTACGCGAACGGACCGCTCTACTCGGCCGTGACCGGCTACTTCACGCTCAACCAGGGCACGACGGGCATCGAGCGCTCGCTGAACGACTACCTCTCCGGCACCTCGAACTCCCAGTTCTTCGACGAGATCAACAACCTCGTCACCGGCCAGGACCCGAAGGGTGCCTCGGTCGAGCTCTCGATCGACCCGGTCGCGCAGCAGGCCGCGTTCGACGCCCTCGGCGACTACACCGGAGCGGTCGTCGTCACCGAGCCCGCGACCGGCCGCATCCTCGCCATGGTCTCCAAGCCGACCTTCGACCCGACCGCCCTCGCGTCGCACGACACCGACGACGTCCTCGCGGCATACCGCGCGCTGAACGACGACCCGACCGATCCGCTCATCGACCGCGCCATCGGCGGCTCGCTCAACCCGCCCGGCTCGGTCTTCAAGCTCGTCGTCGCCTCCGCCGCCCTCGAGTCGGGCCGGTTCACGCCGGACTCCAGCTTCCCCAACGTCCAGGCGTACACCCTGCCGGGCTCGAGCTCGCAGGTCACCAACTCCGGCGGCGGCCTCTGCGGCTCGGGAGACACGGTGACGCTCGCCACCGCGGTCTCGCTCTCCTGCAACGTGCCGATGGCCGAGATGGGCGTCCAGCTCGGTGCCGCCGCGATCCGCGCGCAGGCCGAGAAGTTCGGCTTCGACACCGAGCTCGAGATCCCGATGTCGGTCGAGGCGAGCACCTACCCGCAGACCACGGACGACGCGCAGACGGCGCTGACCGCCTTCGGCCAGTACGAGGTGCGGGCGACCCCGCTGCAGATCGCGATGGTCTCCGCGGCCATCGCGAACGGCGGCGAGGTGATGCAGCCGAACCTCGTCGACGTCATCCGCTCGCAGGACCTCAGCGTGCTCCAGCGCTTCGAGGAGAAGTCGCTCGGGCGGGCCGTGAGCACGCAGACGGCGGACGCCGTGAAGGCCATGATGGTCGCCAGCGTCCAGGACGGCGCGGCGACGAATGCAACAATAGGTGGCGTCACGGTGGCCGGTAAGACCGGCACCGCTGAGAACGGCGGGGACGACCCGTACACCCTCTGGTTCACCGGATTCGCTCCTGCGGACGATCCGCAGTACGCCATCACCGTCCTCGTGGAGGACGGCGGGGGGCTCGGCCAGACCGGGTACGGCAACCTGATCGCCGCACCCATCGCACAACAGGTACTAGAGGCGGTGCTGAACAAATGAGACCCACATCAGGCCTCACCTTCGGGGGACGCTACGAACTGCAGTCCCGGATCGCCATCGGCGGCATGGGAGAGGTGTGGCAGGCGACGGATCTCGTCATCGGCCGCACCATCGCGATCAAGATCCTCAAGGACGAGTACCTCGGCGACCCCGGGTTCCTCGAGCGCTTCCGCGCCGAGGCCCGGCACGCCGCTCTCGTCAACCACGAGGGCATCGCCAACGTCTACGACTACGGCGAGGAGGACGGCTCCGCCTACCTCGTGATGGAGCTGGTGCCCGGCGAGGCGCTCTCCACCGTCCTCGAGCGCGAGCGCGTGCTGTCGACCGACAAGGTCCTCGACATCGTCGCGCAGACCGCGCTGGCCCTGCACGCAGCACACGCCGCCGGACTGGTGCACCGCGACGTGAAGCCCGGCAATCTCCTGATCACCCCCGACGGCCGCGTCAAGATCACCGACTTCGGCATCGCCCGCATCGCCGACCAGGTCCCGCTCACCGCGACCGGCCAGGTCATGGGCACGGTGCAGTACCTCTCCCCGGAGCAGGCGAGCGGCCAGCCCGCCTCCCCCGCGACGGACATCTACTCGCTGGGCATCGTCGCGTACGAGTGCCTGGCCGGGCGCCGTCCGTTCACCGGCGAGTCGCAGGTCGCCATCGCGATGGCCCAGATCAACGACACCCCGCCCGAGCTGCCGGTCACGGTCGCCGAGCCGGTGCGCAACCTGGTCTACTCCTGCATCGCCAAGAAGCCCGTCGACCGCCCGGCGACCGCCGCCCACCTCGCCCGCGCCGCGCAGGCCCTGCGCTCCGGCGACGTCCGCGGAGCCGCGCTCGCGGTGCCCGCCGTCGCCGCCGACCTGCCCAGCACGCAGGCCACCACCGTCCTGCCCTCCGCGGCGGGGAACGCGACCCAGGCGACGACGATCCTCGGCGCCGGAGCGACCACCGCCTTCGCGGCGAACCCGCCGACGGGCGCCGTGGACGCGCCGATCGAGGCCGAGGAGCCGCGCAAGCGCAGCCCCTGGACCTGGCCGCTCGTCGCCCTGATCGTGATCCTCGCCGTCGTGATCGGCGGCACGATCTTCGCGCTGACCAGCAACGGCGGCGTCGAGGCCCAGCCGACGCCGACCCAGACGGTGAGCCAGACCCCGTCGCAGGCGCCGTCCCCCTCGCAGACCCCGTCGGCCACGCCGAGCTCGAACATCGTCGTGATCAACTCCTCCGACTACGTCGGCCGCCCGTTCGACGAGGTCGAGGCGGAGCTCACCGACCTCGGCATGGGCGTCCAGCGCGAGGAGGGCTCGAGCGCCCCGAGCTCCGACCAGGTCGGCACCGTCGAGGAGGTCAACCCGACCGCCAACGTGATCAAGGGCACCACGATCGTCGTCACGACCTACACCGAGGTCGCCGTCCCCGGTGCTCCGACCGCCGTCCCGACGGTCACCCCCGCCGCGTCGAGCGTCGAGCCGGGCGAGACGTTCAACGTGACGTGGAGCAACTACAACCAGTGCCCGAGCGGAACCTCCGTGACCGGTTACCGCGTGACCGTCGCCGGCGAGGGCGCGACCGTGACGAGCACCAACCCGTCGACCTCGACCACCGCGACGATCCAGGCCGGCTCCGCCGCCGGCACGATCGACATCACCTACACGGTGCTCTGCGGCGAGCCCGAGTCCCCCGCCTCGCCCACCCTCTCGGTCCCCGTCACGGCCCCGGCCCCGACGCAGACCCCGACGGCTACGTCCACCGGGACTCCGTCGGCGGACCCGTCGGGTGTGCCCGACGAGCGCTGACCCTCCTCGCTCGACCGGGCCCGCCCTCCGACCGCGACCGCGGCACCGGAGGGCGGGCTCCTCGCTTTCAGCGGCCGCGGCCGTTCCGCCGACGGACCAGGCCACGAGTGACCAGCGCAGCGACCACCCCCGAGACGGCAGCGATGCTGATCCTTGCCGGCGCGGGCAGCTCCGTTCCCAGAGCGAGCCCCGCTGCGACGGCGAGGACCACGAGCAGGAGCGCGAAGACGGCGAGGCGATCCGCGGAGAATCGAGAGGACGAGGACATGGAGTTCCTTCGATCGAGGCCGGTTTGACGGACGACGAGCACGTTCCGACGGGCCGGCGGCGTTGATGAGAAGAAATCACCATCTGCCATCCCGAGGCCGGGCGTCAACGGGAATCCAGGATGTGGCGCGAAGCAGTGTCAGGCCACGTCGGTCTCGGAAGGATCCGCGCGCGTAGCTCAGCGGGCGGCGCGATGAGCGCCCGGCGCCGTGCGCCGGGCTGCCAGGAGGCGCCCGGGTACACTTGCCCTGGCTCCCCGGGGGCCGTGCCACACGGAAGTACAGGGCGGGAGCGTGCGCGTGACGGATGAGGGACGCCTGATCGCAGGACGGTATCAGGTCGGGCCCCGGCTCGGTCGCGGCGGGATGTCCGAGGTCTACCTCGGCACCGACACCCGCCTGGGGCGCACTGTCGCGATCAAGGAGCTCAAGCTCTCCCTGTCGTCCGACTCCGCCTTCCGCCTGCGCTTCCGGCAGGAGGCGCAGTCCGCGTCGCGGATGTCGCACCCGACCATCGTCCGCGTCTTCGACGCCGGCGAGGAGGTCTCGCTCGACGACAACGGCGCGGAGTCGCGCCGTCCGTTCATCGTGATGGAGCACATCGAGGGGCGCCTGCTGAAGGACGTCATCGCCGAGGGACCCGTCGACGTCGACGAGGCCGTCCGCATCACCGAGGGCATCCTCACCGCACTCGAGTACTCGCACCGCGCCGGAGTGGTCCACCGCGACATCAAGCCCGGCAACATCATGCTGACGCCGTCGGGCCAGGTGAAGGTGATGGACTTCGGGATCGCCCGCGCCGTCTCCGACTCCGCAGCGACCGTGGCGCAGACGACCGCGATCCTCGGCACCGCCGCCTACTTCTCACCGGAGCAGGCGAAGGGCGAGCAGGTCGACGCGCGCAGCGACCTCTACTCCGCCGGCATAGTCCTGTTCGAGCTGCTCACCGGCCGCGCCCCGTTCCGCGGCGACACCCCGGTGGCGGTCGCCTACCAGCACGTCAGCGAGACGCCGCCGGCCCCCAGCTCGATCAACTCCGCCGTCTCCGCCGCGCTCGACGGCGTCGTCGCCCGGGCGCTGTCCAAGGACCGCTACGAGCGCTTCCAGGGCGCCGCCGAGTTCCGCGACGACCTGCGCGACGCCGCGGCCGGCCGCCTCCCCGACCACCGGCCGATCGACGAGCTGACCACGTCGCTCTTCGCCGCTCGCGCCGGCGGCGGCATGAACGACTCCGAGCTGGCCCTGCGCCAGCTCGCCGAGGACAACTCGATCGTCCGCACGCAGCGCCGCCCGCCGGTGCTCTGGATCTGGTCGTCGATCGTGGTGCTCGCGGTCATCGTGGCGGCGCTGGTCATCTGGGTGCTCACGCTGCAGCCGTCGACGACGCTGCCCTCCCAGTCGCGCGAGGTCCCCGCGCTGACGGGCACCAGCTACGACAGCGCGCAGTCGACGCTCACCGAGCTCGACCTCGTGGCGAGTCAGCTCGCCGAGTTCAACGACACGGTTCCGGCGGGCGAGGTGATCCGCACCGACCCCGGATCGGGCACCATCGTCGCGCCCGAGACCGTCATCCGCGTCTACGTCTCGCAGGGCGCTCAACCAGTGGCCGTCCCGGAGACGGCCGGCTCGTCCCTCGCGGACGCGATCGCCGCCCTCACCGGCGCCGGCTTCGCGGAGGGCTCGCAGACCCGGCAGAACTCGCCCACGGTGCCCGCCGACGTCGTGCTCTCGAGCTCACCGGCCGGCGGCCAGCAGATCGAGCCCGGCGCGCAGGTCGATCTCGTCGTCTCCTCCGGGCAGGTCACCCTGCCCGACCTGGTCGGCCAGACGCTCAGCACCGCGCTGGCCACTCTCGCGTCCGAGCAGCTCCAGCTGATCGGCGAGGAGGCCCCCGACGAGACCTGCGAGTCCGTGCGCGCCAACCCGCCGATCACCACCCAGTCGGTCGCGCCGGGCGACGTCCCCCAGGGCTCCACCATCGAGCTCGGCTTCTGCGCCGGCTGACCCGTGCGCGCCGCCGGACTCCCGGCTTCCTCCCGCCCGTGACAGGGCGACGCCCCTCCCTGTTGGTCGAGTAGCCCCGGAGGGGCGTATCGAGACCCGCCGTCCTCAGAAGACGGGTCTGCAGACTGGTCCTCCTGGCGCTGGTGGATCTCGATACGCCCGCTGCGCGGGCTACTCGATCAGCATGGACATCCCCAGACCGACGAGGTGATCTCTCTCCATCGGCGGTGAGGGACAGGACCCGGCGTCGGCCCTTCATGCTGGTCGAGTAGACCCGAAGGGGCGTATCGAGACCCACCGTCCTCAGAAGAGGGGTCTGCAGACTCGTCCTCCTGGCGTCGGTCGATCTCGATACGCCCGCTACGCGGGCTGCTCGATCAGCACGGGCGACACCCTCCGGAGCTACGCCCGCCGCGCCGCGTCCGCGAGCGGCAGCGCGAGCCGCAGGAGCCCGTCGTCCGGCGAGCCGGCCTCCACCGGAGTCCCGACCCGGCCGCGGATGTCGCTCGGCGTGAGCCCCTCCCGGCGCTTCAGCGCTCGGCGGAGGTGATCGGCCGAGGAGAAGCCCGACGCCGCGGCGATCGCCTCCAGCGGCACCTCGCGCGGTCGCCGTCGGAGCAGCTCCACCGCGCTCGCGACCCGCGCGCGCTCGATCTCGCTGGCCACCGTCGTCCCCGCGTCCTCGAACAGACGCTGGAGTGACCGCGTCGACACGTTGACCGCGTCTGCGACCGCCTCCGGGGTGCAGCGCGGCGTCCGGTGGGTCCGGTCGATCACGGTCCGCGCCCGGCCGAGCGTCGCCGCACGCACGCTCGTCGTCCCGGGCTGAGATCCGGCCGACGCGAGGAACGCGCTCACGAGGAGCTGCTTGACCACGTGACCGAAGCCCTCGACCTCGCTGTCCGAAGGAAGCCCGGTGCCCGACTCCGCCGCCAGAGCGAACGCGGTCGTGAAGGCGAACGCCGCGCGAGTGGAGCGCGCGTCCGGATCGAGCGCGTGCACGTTCGCGCCGAGGTCGAAGCCGTAGCGGCGCATCTCGTCCGCAGGGATCGCCACCTGGAGCGAGGTGACGGGCATCGTCGACTCGGTGGTGAAGCTGGTCGTTCCCGGCTGGTAGGCGATCGAGCCGGGGCGCAGCAGCGCCGTCCGGTCCGGTCCGACGAGCCGGACCGCGCCCTCGATCAGGAAGCTGAAGTTCAGGAGCGACGTGTCGTCCGCACCCCAGGTTCCCCGCAGGACTCGCAGCGGCGAGCTCGTCAGGAGGACGACGCTGATTCCGGCAGCGGTGAAGCCCGACCCGGCCAGTCGCGGCACCGTGCCCGGCTTGACCACGATCCTCGGCCCGAGCGTCTCGAGCTCCCTCATTCCGGAATAAGCCCAGGAAATCGATTCCACCATGTGATGCCTCGGAATTCTCTTTTCCACAGCACCGGTCCCCTAACCGGCGCCCTCCGATTATGCCCGGCGAGCCCCGCGCATCATCCGCCACGGCTCCGTCAAATCACGCCACCTGATCGGGGGGCCTCCTCGGAACGCTCGGGAGATGCCTCCCCGTCCTGGCGCCGATCCGAGGCGGAGTACGCGCTCTCATAGCGGGTGGATGGCGTGGATCGCATCTGCCCTGACGGGGATGCACACCCCCCTTGTCGGGGCCACTGGACCGAGGGAATGCTCGCATGAGCGGACGTGAATAGCCTGGCGATATCTCGATCAATTCGCGGAGGGACTGCGCGGATAAGTCCCCCTCGCATTGAAGCCTTCACGCCGCACCCGCCCGGCACGCCTACTGAGTCCGGGGAGTCCTCTCCACCTCGGTGAGCCAGTTCGCCAGCAGCCGACGACCGCCCTCGGTGAGCACCGACTCGGGATGGAACTGGACCCCGACCGCCGGTGCCGAGCGGTGACGCACCGCCATCACGACCCCGTCGGGTGTCACCGCACTGACCGCGAGCTCCCGGGGCAGGGTCGAGCGCTCGACCGCGAGCGAGTGGTAGCGCATGGCCGTGAATCCCGACGGGATGCCGGAGAACAGCGGGTCGCCGTCGTGCAGGACCGAGGAGGTCCGGCCGTGCAGCAGCTCCGGCGCCTCGCTCACGTGCGCGCCGAGTGCGTGGGCCAGGACCTGGTGGCCGAGGCAGACCCCGAGGAGCGGCTGGGCCGCGGCGATCGCATGCCGCACGAGCGCCACGGAGGTCGGCACGTCCTCCGGTCGACCCGGCCCGGGAGACAGCACGATCCCCTCGCTCCGCGACGCCCTCTCGAGAGCTTCGCTCGGAGACAGCTCCGCCCCCTCGACGACGTCGACCTCGGCCCCCGCCTCGCGGAGGTAGGCGACCAGAGTGAAGACGAAGCTGTCGTAGTTGTCGACCACCAGCACGCGCGTCATCGCGGCGGCCGCGTGCGCAGCCGGGTCACGACCCAACGGTGACGTTCTGGTCGAGCACGAGCGACTGCACCCAGGGGAAGACCCATTCGGCCAGTGCGGCGAGCACGGCGACCACGAGGACGATCACGAGGAGCAGCCGGAGCCACCAGGGCCCGGGCAGGATCCGCCACAGCGCTGCGTACACGGTCAGCCCTCCTGCGCGAGCGACGCCGCGATCTCGGCAGGCGCGCCGGCGGAGCGCGGCTGCCACGACTCGAAGACGCCGTAGGCGATGATCCGCTCGGCGGTGGACAGCAGGGGATTGCAGCTCGTGAGCGTGATCAGCCGGTCGGTCGGCGTCACGCCGGTCGTCCACGGCACGGGATCGATGACCTGGATCTCCGAGGGCTGCACGTACTCGAGGTTCCGGAACCGGTAGGTGTACCAGCCGTCCGCCGTCTCGATGTAGATCGCGTCCCCCAGCTGGAGCTCGTCGATCAGGTGCATGCCGCCTCCGTAGGCGCTGCGATGCGCTGCGAGGGCGAAGTTGCCCACCTCGCCCGGCATCTGCGTGCCCGGATAGTGGCCGATGCTGCCCTCGTCGAGGACGTTCTCGGCGTCCACCCCCTCGGCGATGGTGCGGACCCAGCCCTCGCCGTAGCGCGGGACGTAGAGGTTGCCGAACGAGGTGTCGAGCGCCGACACCGGAGCGATGACAGGGTCTCCGTAGCCGGCCGGCGTCTCGCTCGGCGCCGTCGACGGCTCGGGAGCGGGAACGGCCTCGTCCCAGCCCTGCCGGAGCTCCGCGGCCTCGGAGGTCTGCTGACCGGCGATCACCGCGTCGTTCCACCACAGCTGCCAGCCGAGATAGAGGAGGACGAGCGCACCCGCTGTCATGAGCAGCTCGCCCAGGACCCCGAAGAAGGTCAGGCGACGGCGCGGCCGGCGGGTGCTCGGTCGTCGCTCGCGCGGTCGCAGCGGTGCGGCGGCGGGCGACGGGACACTCATGCGACGAGTCTAGGCGCGGGTCGAGCGCCGCAGACGGGCGGCGGCGGCCGCTGGCGCGTTCTCCACAGCGGCTCCTGCGCGCCTCCACGGCATCCCCCCGGTCTCGCGCTCCCGGTCGACGGCCATCGCCCGGTACAGTGGAAGGCATGGCACGAGCGACGAAGAGCCCGAAGCCCGAGCGCGACGAGGCCCGGACCGGTGAGGACGCACCCAACCCGGTGTGGTTCAAGCCCGTCATGTTCGGGTTCATGCTGCTGGGCCTCGCCTGGATCATCGTCTTCTACGTCAGCCAGGGCACGCTCCCGGTGCCGGATCTCGGCAACGCCAACATCCTGATCGGCTTCGGCATCGCCTTCATCGGCTTCCTGATGACCACGCGCTGGCGCTGATCTCGCTCGCATGAACGACGCCCCGTCCGGTCCGCCGACGGGGCGTTCGTCGTCGGTGGACGTCACGTCGTCGGCGCGCCCCGTCTCGTCGGCGGGCCCGGCGCCGTCCGTGGCGCGCCTGCGGGCTGCAGGGTGCGTCTTCGCGGAGGAGGAGGCGGAGCTCCTGCACGGGGCGGCCGCCGACGCCGATCACCTCGAGTCGATGCTGCGTCGGCGCGAGGGCGGCGAGCCGCTCGAGCAGATCCTCGGCTGGGTCGCCTTCCGCGGACTGCGCATCCCGGTCGCCCCCGGTGTCTTCGTGCCCCGGCGGCGCACCGAGGCGGTCGTCGACGCCGCCCTCGCGCTGCTCGACGGGCGCGGCCCGGCGATCGTCCTCGACCTGTGCTGCGGTGCCGGAGCGATCGCCCGGGCGCTGGCCGAGGAGCGCGAAGGGCTCGTCCTCCACGCGGCCGACCTCTCCCCCGCCGCCGTCGCCTGCGCGCGGCGCACGCTCGCGGGGCTCGCCTCCGTCCACCAGGGCGACCTCTTCGGCGCCCTGCCCGAGGAGCTGCGGGGCCGGATCGACCTCGTCGTCGTCAACGCGCCCTACGTGCCCACCGCCGCGATCGCCCTGATGCCGCCCGAGGCGCGACTGCACGAGCCGGCGTCGACGCTCGACGGCGGGAGCGACGGTCTCGGGCTGCACCGCAGGATCGCGGCGGAGTCCCTCCCCTGGCTCAGGAGCGACGGAGCCGTCGTGATCGAGACCAGCCGCGAGCAGGCGGAGCGGACGGCGGCGCTCTTCGCCGAGGCGGGATTCGACCCGTCGATCCTCCTCGACGACGACCGCGACGCCACCGTCGTCTCGGCCCTGCTCCGGCGAACTACACGCGTGTAATTATCCCCAGGTGTTGAAACTCCTGTGGAGAACTCCCCAGGCCGCGCCGGGCCGCGGATGCGGAGGCCGTTCGAGCCCGCATCGGCGGCGGGACGGGGCGGAATCGCCGATCGGAGCGGCATCCCGGGCGCCACCGCGAATGACACCGGCGTAGTTCTCCCCAGTGTTAACAACTCTGTGGATAACTTCCTCCCCAGCTGTGGAGAGCAGCTGTGGACAGTGCGCGGCGTCCTGTGGACGGCCGCTGGACGCGCTTCCGGCGCTCAGGCCAGGACGTACGCGCCGACGGTGATCGCGACGAGAACCACGCCGATCAGCCCGACGAGAAGGTTCTGGGTCCGCCGCTGCGAGCGCTGCCGCGTGCGGGTGTAGACGAGCCCGATGAGCGCACCGGCGACCAGGCCGCCGACGTGCGCCTGCCAGGCGACGTTCATCCCGGGCAGGAAGCCGATCACCAGGTTCAGACCGACCAGCACCAGCAGCTGCGAGGCCTGACCGCCGAGGTGCCGGAGGATCACCAGGTACGCGCCCATCAGGCCGAAGATCGCTCCCGAGGCGCCGATCACCGGGGTCAGCGGGCTGGAGAGCAGCAGGACCCCGACCGAGCCGGCGAAGCCGCTGAGGAGGAACAGAGTCAGGTAGCGGCCGCGGCCGAGCATCCGCTCGAGCGCCATGCCGAAGACCCACAGCGTGTACATGTTCAGCAGCAGGTGGAACGGCACCACGAAGAAGAGGGACGTGCTGTGCGCGAAGATCGAGGTGACCATCCGCCACGGCTCGAAGCCGGCGCCGAAGCCGGGCAGCGTGTAGGCGGGGAAGTAGGCGATCGCGTTCAGCACGGTGTCGCCGATGAACGGCAGCACCTCGAGGATCCAGACCAGGACGCAGAGCGCGATGATCGCGTAGGTGACCGTGGGCTGGTCGGCCCGCGTCATCGCCCGCACCCGCGACACGAGGGGCCCGCGCACGCGCGGCGCCTCGCTGCGCTGCTGCGCCATGTCGTCCGGGCAGATGACGCCGACCGGCGCCGGGGTCTGGCACTCGCCGCAGATCGTGCGACCGCACCGCTGGCAGCGCACGAAGCTCTGGCGATCGGGGTGGCGGTAGCAGGTGTAGGTGCTGCTGCTCGGCGGGACCTGGGTCACGGACGTTCCTCCGGGAGAGAGAGAACGAGGGCCGGGCCCAGACGGACCCGACCCTCGATGAGTGGTGGAGAGGCGATCAGACCTCGGTGATCTCGACGCTCTCGATGACGACGTCCTCGAGGGGCTTGTCGCGACCGTCGGTCGCCACGGCCGACAGGGAGTCGACGACCTTCTTGGACTCGTCGTCGGCGACGGCGCCGAAGATGGTGTGCTTGCCCTGGAGCCAGGTGGTCGGCGCGACGGTGATGAAGAACTGCGAGCCGTTGGTGCCGCGGCCCGCCTGCTTGCCGGCGTTGGCCATCGCGAGGATGTAGGGCTGGGTGAAGTCGAGCTCCGAGTTGATCTCGTCGTCGAACTGGTAGCCCGGGCCGCCGATGCCCTGGCCGAGCGGGTCGCCGCCCTGGAGCATGAAGTCGGGGATGATGCGGTGGAAGACGGTGCCGTTGTAGAGCGGCTCCTTCGTCTTCGCGCCCGTCGCCGGGTGGGTCCATTCGATGTCGCCGGTCGCGAGACCGACGAAGTTGCGGACCGTCTTCGGCGCGTGGTTGCCGTAGAGGTTGACGACGATGTCGCCCTTGGTCGTGTGGAACGTCGCGACTGCGGTGTGCAAAGGCATGGGTGGATTCTCGCACAGCGCCTCTGTAGGGCTCCGCAACGCCGGGTGTCAATGCGCTGGGTGCGCGATGCGCGGGCCGCGGGATGAGTGGCAGTATTGAGCCGTTGTTCGCCGCTCGTAGCCGATGGAGGACCAAGTGGGTCTGTCACGTAAGCACAAGAAGGATCTCAAGCGCCTCCGCAAGAACGCCGAGGCGGTCTGGAGTGAGCAGCAGGAGGTGCTGGCGCACGCCGCCTCCGTTCTCGAGAAGAGCCGCCGCCACGCGACCAAGTACGCGAAGAAGGAGGTCGTGCCGGCCGTCAAGGACGCCTACTCGAGCCGGGTGAAGCCCGTCTACGACAACGGGGTCTCCGCCGTCGAGGGCACCTACTCCTCCGCGCGCGACGCCTACAAGCACAAGGTCCTCCCGACCTTCGCCGCTGTCGGCGGCACGGCCGCGGCCGCGTTCGAGGCCGCCAAGGACTCCAAGAACCGCGCCAAGCTCGCCGAGATCTCGAAGGCGCGCTGGGAGGAGCTCACCACTCCCCCGAAGAAGAAGAACAAGGTCGGCACGGTCTTCGCGATCGGCGCCGCCCTCGTCGCCGTGGGCGGCATCGGCTACGCCGTCTGGCAGACGTTCCGTGCCGACGACGAGCTGTGGGTCGCCGAGGACGAGCCGGCCAGCGCCGCGCAGTCGCCGGCGTCGACCGCCTCCTGAGTCGCCGCGTGAGGCCCGGACACCGCTCTGCGGGTCCGGGCCTCACGCGTGTCCGGCGCCGGCCGGTCCGCGGTTAGGCTGCTGAGGTGGACATCCGGGTCGCCGCGTACGGCGTGATCATCGACGGCGAGCGCATGCTCCTCGCGCACTGGAGCCAGGGGCCCTGGGAGGCGTGGACGCTTCCCGGCGGCGGCATCGACGAGGGCGAGTCGCCCGCGGACGCGGCCGTCCGCGAGATCTTCGAGGAGACCGGCTACCACGCGGAGCTCGAAGGGCTGATCGGCGTGGACTCGCACGTGATCCCCGCGCACCGCCGCAGCGACCCCGACGCCGGCCCGCTGCACGCGATCCGCGTCGTCTACCGCGCCCGAGTCACCGGCGGCGAGCTCACCCATGAGGTCGACGGGTCGACGGACGCCGCGGCGTGGTTCCCCCTCGCCGAGGTCGAGGGCCTCGAGCGCGTCGAGCTGATTGACGCCGCCCTCACGATGAACGAGGCCTGGTCGCTGCGCTGACCCCGGCGGGTCTCGATACGCCGCCTCCGGCGGCTACTCGACCAGCATGGAGGGCCGCCGCAGCGTCCTCTCCCCCACCACCGGCAGGCCGAGCTGCTTCCCGCTCGACCTGCGACGGTCATGCTGATCGAGTAGCCCGCGCAGCGGGCGTATCGAGATCCACCCCCGGGAATCGTGCGGTGCAGCCCGGCGTTGTCTCCCCTGTGATCGTCGAGCTCTACACGTCCGCGTTCTGCGGCGCCTGCAATGCGGCCCGCAGCGTGCTCGAACGCGCTGCGGAGCTCGTGCCCGCGGCGGAGATCCGAGAGTTCGACGTCGCCTTCGCGCCCGACGCAGCGGAGGCCGCGGACATCCGCTCCACGCCGACCGTGGTGGTCCGCGATGCCGACGGGCGCGCGGTGTTCCGGGCGGAGGGAGCGCCCTCGCTCCCCCAGGCGCTCTCCGCGCTCGCACTCGCCGTAGGGTGACCTCGTGCCGCATCGTCGTCGAGTCGCCAGCGTCGCGGTCGTGCTGGCGGCCACGGCCTCGCTGACGTTGTCCGGCTGCGCGGCGGAGCCCGTCTCCGAGGCGACCGTCGGCATCGGCCGCGGCGGACAGCGCGCCGAGGTGCTCGGCGTCGTCGTCGTCTGCTCGGGAGCCGTCGACGGCCTCGATCTCGCCGTCGAGGACACCGCCCCACTGCTGATCGGCGACCGCGCGCGGCGGATCACCCGCTGGGTCGCCCCGGAGCCGGTCGACGACATCGGCGCCACCGATCTCGCCGGCCGGACGGTCTGGCCCGCCGACCGCGAGATCGAGCGCTTCCCCCTCGGCGTCGACCTCACCCTCGGCGCCTACGCCGTCGGCGGCTCGGTCATCGGGCGCCCCGTGGTCTTCACCGCCGAGCAGTTCGACACCCTGTCCGTCGGCGAGATCATCGTCGGCGACATCCGCGACGGCACCTCCGAGACCCTCTCCGTCGAGAACTTCCTCGGCCTGGCCTGCCAGCCCCGCTGACCCCGCCGCCACCCGCTAGAGGACGCGTTGCTCCTAGTCCGGAGAGCTCTTATTAAGGCTTATCTACTTTTCCTTGAGTACACTCCGAGGATGATCGAGGATCAGAGCCCCCAGAGCCAGAGATCCTGGCCAGCGGTCGGCTTCGAGCAGCGACCCTGGCAGCGGAGCGGGGACGAGGTGGCGTCGCGACGACTCCTCCGAGCCGCGGCCGGCCCGTATCGAGCTGCGGTCCCGCCCTTCATCGCGGACCTCGACGTCTCGCTGCCCTCCGACCTGCTCGCCGTCAGCGAGGATGCGAGCCGGGAGCTGACGCGGTTCGATGCTCAGGTCGGCACCCTCACCGCGCCATTCGCCTCCATCCTGCTGCGGACCGAGAGCGCATCGAGCTCCGAGGTCGAGCAGCTCACCGCGAGCGCCAAGCAGGTCGCGCTCGCCGAGCTCGGCGATTCCACGTCGACGAACGCTCAGCTGGTCGTCCGCAACGTCGCCGCGATGGAGGCGGCGATCGCGCTGTCCGACGAGCTGGACGCCGATGCCGTGCTCACCATGCATCGCGTCCTGCTGGAGAGCACGGCCCCCGACATCGTCGGGCACTGGCGCGACCAGCAGGTGTGGATCAGCGGAGGCGGGGTGTCCCCGCACGGAGCCGTCTTCGTTCCTCCGCATCACGAGCGCGTCCCGGCGCTGATGCTCGATGTCATGGAGTTCGCGCGCCGGGTCGACGTCCCCGTCCTCGCGCAGGTGGCGATCGCGCATGCGCAGTTCGAGACCGTCCATCCCTTCCCTGACGGCAACGGCAGGACGGGTCGCGCGCTCGTCCAGGGCATGCTCCGCGCTGCCGGAGTCACGGAGAACGTCACCGTCCCAGTCTCCGCCGGGCTGCTAGGCGACATGAAACGCTACTTCGACGCGCTGACCGCCTACCGCTCCGGGGATGTCCGCCCGATCATCGAGACACTCGCCGACGCCGCCTTCGCCGCCGTGCAGAACGGACGACGACTCGCCGCGGACATCGCGGCGATCGGGGCGAGGTGGGACGCCGGCATCCGCGCGCGGAGCGACTCCTCGGTGCATGGACTGCGGCAGCTGCTGCTCCGTCAGCCCGTGGTCACGATCGCTCTCGTCGCCGCCGAGCTCGGGGTGAGCTTCCCGACCGCGGAGGCCTCGGTGCAGAAGCTCGTCGAGGTCGGAATCCTCGCTCCGACGCGAGCGGGACGCAGGAACCGCTCGTTCGAGGCCGTCGAGGTCCTGGCGGCCCTCGACGACTTCGCTGCCAGAGCACGCCGCCCGCGGCACGGCACGCACAGCGCGTGAGAAGGACCCCGAGCGGGGTTCGAGTGTGGAGCCTAGGAGATTCGAACTCCTGACATCCTGCTTGCAAAGCAGGCGCTCTACCAACTGAGCTAAGGCCCCGAGCCGGCGGTGGAACACCGGCGAGAGTGGAACGGCCCGTCACCTCGCGGTGACGGGCCGTTCGGCACGTGGGGGTACCAGGACTTGAACCTGGGACCTCTTCATTATCAGTGAAGCGCTCTAACCGCCTGAGCTATACCCCCGAAATGGCCAGATGTGACTCTACCCGACAGCGGGTCAGAATCCCAATCGGCCGCTCCGCCGCGGACCCTACTGGTTGGTGAAGCCGACCAGCAGGCCGCCGGTGATCTTGACGCTGAGGTTGTACAGCAGCGCCACGATCGCCCCGAGGGCGGTGGTGACGATGGTGTTCAGCACCGCGACGACGACCGCGAAGCCCATGATCTGGGGCAGCGAGATGATCGTGTTGAGGTCGAACGCCTCCGCGCCGGCGATGTCCTGGACGAGGCCGTTGACCTCGTCGAAGACGCCGGTCTGCGCGAGCACCGTGTAGACGAGGTAGACGACGACGATCGTGATGATCGCCAGCGTCAGACCGAGCAGGAACGACAGCTTGACGGCCGACCAGAAGTCGACGTACACCAGCTTGAGTCTGACCTGCTTCGCCGCCGGGCTCTTCGCGGACTTCTTGGCGAGCTTCTCGGCGACCGTGCTACTCATCGACGGACTCATCCTCCTCCGACACCGCGTCGGACTCGGCCGACGCCGCGGCGTCGGGATCCTCGTCCTGGGCGTCGAGATTGCGTTCGGTGTTCTTGGCGAGTGCGATGATGCGGTCGTCGTCTGCGAATCGTGCGAAGACGACTCCCATGGTGTCGCGACCCTTGGCCGGTACCTCGGCCACGGCAGAGCGTACCACCTTGCCGCTGGCGAGCACGACGAGCACCTCGTCGTCCTCCCCGGTGATGATGGCGCCCACCAGGTCGCCGCGCTTCTCCTCGAGCTTGGCCACCTTGATGCCCAGTCCGCCGCGGCCCTGGAGCCGGTACTGGTCGACGGCGGTGCGCTTCGCGTAGCCGCCCTCGGTGACGACGAAGACGTAGCCCTCGTCGCTGACGACGTTGGCATCCAGCAGTCGGTCGTCGCCGCGGAACGACATGCCGCGCACTCCCGAGGTCGAGCGGCCCATGGGGCGCAGCGCCTCGTCGGAGGCGGTGAAGCGGATCGACATGCCCTTGCGGGAGACCAGCAGCACGTCGCTGTCCTCGTCGACCAGGAGCGCGGAGACGAGCTCGTCGCCCTCGCGCAGCTTGATCGCGATGATGCCGCCGGAGCGGTTGGTGTCGTACTCGGCCAGCGCCGTCTTCTTGACGAGGCCGTCGCGGGTGGCGAGGACGAGGTAGCGGGCCGCCTCGTAGTCGCGGACGTCGAGGATCTGAGCGATCTGCTCGCCCGGCTCGAGCGCGAGCAGGTTCGCGATGTGCTGGCCCTTCGCGTCGCGACTGACCTCCTGCAGCTCGTAGGTCTTGGCGCGGTACACGCGGCCGGTGTTAGTGAAGAACAGCAGCCAGTGGTGCGTCGTGGTGACGAAGAAGTGCTCGACGATGTCGTCGGCCTTGAGCTGAGCGCCGCGCACGCCGCGGCCGCCGCGGTGCTGGGCGCGGTAGGAGTCGCTGCGGGTGCGCTTGAGGTAGCCGCCGCGGGTGACGGTGACGACCATCTCCTCCTCGGGGATCAGATCCTCGACGCTCATGTCGCCGTCGAAGCCGAAGAGGATCTCGGTGCGGCGGTCGTCGCCGAACCGGTCGACGATCTCGTCGAGCTCGTCCGAGATGATCGTCCGCTGGCGCTCCGGGCTCGCGAGGATCGACTTGTAGTCCTCGATCTCGGCCTGGATCCTGTCGTGCTCGTCGATGATCTTCTGGCGCTCGAGGGCGGCGAGCCGGCGCAGCTGCATGTCGAGGATCGCGCGCGACTGCACCTCGTCGATGTCGAGGAGCTCCATCAGGCCGTCGCGGGCCTCCTCCACCGTGGGGGAGCGGCGGATGAGGGCGATGACCTCGTCGAGCGCGTCGAGCGCCTTGAGGTAGCCCCGCAGGATGTGGATCCGCGCCTCGGCCTCGTCGAGCAGGTACTGCGTGCGACGGACGATGACCTCGACCTGGTGGTCGACCCACGCGCGGATGAAGCCGTCGAGCGAGAGCGTGCGCGGGATGCCGTCGACGATCGCGAGCATGTTCGCGCCGAAGTTCTCCTGCAGCGGAGTGTGCTTGTAGAGGTTGTTCAGCACGACCTTCGCGACCGCGTCGCGCTTGAGCACGACGACGAGGCGCTGGCCGGTGCGGCCCGAGGTCTCGTCGCGGATGTCGGCGATGCCGGAGACGCGGCCGTCCTTGACGAGCTCGGCGATCTTGATCGCGAGGTTGTCCGGGTTCACCTGGTACGGCAGCTCGGTGACGACGAGGCAGGTGCGGCCCTGGATCTCCTCGATGGAGACGACGGCGCGCATCGTGATCGAGCCGCGGCCGGTGCGGTAGGCGTCCTGGATGCCGCGGACGCCGAGGATCTGCGCGCCGGTGGGGAAGTCGGGGCCCTTGATGCGCTGCAGGAGCGCCTCGAGCAGCTCCTCGCGGGTGGCCTCCGGGTGCTCCAGCGCCCACTTGGCGCCCGACGCGACCTCGCGGAGGTTGTGCGGCGGGATGTTGGTGGCCATGCCCACCGCGATGCCGACCGAGCCGTTGACCAGCAGGTTGGGGAAGCGCGCGGGCAGGATCGCCGGCTCGCGGGTGCGGCCGTCGTAGTTGTCCTGGAAGTCGACGGTGTTCTTGTCGATGTCGCGGACCATCTCGAGGGCCAGCGGGGCCATCTTGGTCTCGGTGTAGCGGGGGGCCGCGGCGCCGTCGTTGCCGGGGGAGCCGAAGTTGCCCTGGCCGAGCGCGAGCGGGTAGCGGAGGCTCCACGGCTGGACGAGGCGCACGAGGGCGTCGTAGATGGCGGAGTCGCCGTGCGGGTGGAACTGGCCCATCACGTCGCCGACGACGCGGGAGCACTTCGAGAACGCCTTGTCGGGGCGGTAGCCGCCGTCGTACATCGCGTAGATCACGCGGCGGTGCACGGGCTTGAGGCCGTCGCGCACCTCGGGCAGCGCGCGGCCCACGATGACGCTCATCGCGTAGTCGAGGTAGGAGCGCTGCATCTCGAGCTGCAGGTCGACCGGCTCGATCTTGTCGTGCCCGTGGATCACGACACCGGTCTCGGTGACGATGTCCTCGCCGTCGTCCGGTCCGGTGGGGGTGTCTGATTCGTCTGCCATGATCTCTGTCTTCTCAGGTGGGTCCGGGCCCCGGGTCGTGACGGGGGCGGGTCGCGCTGGGTGTCAGTCAGGTGCGGTGGTGCGGGGTGGTGCCGGGGAACGTCCGGATCTCGATACGGCCTTCGGCCTACTCGATCTCGACATCTGTCGGTTATCGCTCTGCGATAACCGATCAGATGTCGAGGAACCTCACGTCTTTCGCGTTCTTCTGGATGAAGGAGCGGCGGGACTCGACGTCCTCGCCCATCAGGGTCGAGAAGATCTCGTCGGCGGCGGCCGCGTCGTCGAGGGTGACCTGGAGGAGGGTCCGCGTGGCGGGGTCCATCGTGGTCTCCCACAGCTCCTTGTAGTCCATCTCGCCGAGGCCCTTGTAGCGCTGGATCCCGTTGTCCTTGGGCATGCGCTTGTTCGAGGCGGCGCCGTGCGCGAGCAGAGCGTCGCGCTCGCGGTCGCTGTAGACGTACTCGTGCGGCGAGTTCGACCACTTGAGACGGTAGAGCGGCGGCTGCGCGAGGTAGACGTAGCCGAGGTCGATCAGCGGGCGCATGTAGCGGAACAGCAGGGTCAGGAGCAGGGTCGTGATGTGCTGGCCGTCGACGTCGGCGTCGGCCATCAGGATGATCTTGTGGTACCGCGCCTTGTCGGGATTGAAGTCCTCGCCGATGCCGGCTCCGAACGCCGTGATCATCGCCTGGACCTCGTTGTTGCCGAGTGCGCGGTCGAGGCGCGCCTTCTCGACGTTGAGGATCTTGCCGCGGAGGGGGAGGATCGCCTGCGTCTCCGGGTTGCGGCCCTGGACGGCGGAGCCGCCGGCCGAGTCGCCCTCGACGATGAAGATCTCGGAGATCGACGGGTCCTTCGACTGGCAGTCCTTGAGCTTGCCCGGCATGCCGCCGCCCTCGAGGAGCCCCTTGCGGCGGGCGGTCTCGCGGGCCTTGCGGGCGGCCATCCGCGCGGAGGCCGCCTGGATCGCCTTCCGGATGATGTCCTTGGCCTGGTTGGGGTTGCGGTCGAACCAGTCGGCGAGCTGCTCGCCGGCGACGCGCTGCACGAACGCCTTCGCCTCGGTGTTGCCGAGCTTGGTCTTGGTCTGGCCCTCGAACTGCGGCTCGCCGAGCTTGATCGACACCACGGCGGTGAGGCCCTCGCGGATGTCGTCGCCCGAGAGGTTCTCGTCCTTGTCCTTGAGCAGGTTGTTCGCCCGCGCGTACTTGTTGACGAGTGTCGTCAGCGCCGCACGGAACCCCTCCTCGTGCGTGCCGCCCTCGTGGGTGTTGATCGTGTTCGCGTAGGTGTGCACGCTCTCGGTGTACGCCGTCGTCCACTGCATCGCGACCTCGAGCGAGATGCGGCGCTCGGTGTCCTCGGACTCGAAGTCGATGATCTCGGAGTGCACGAGATCGGACTTCTTGAGCGAGTTGATGTACTCGACGTAGTCGACGAGGCCCTTCTCGTAGAGGAAGACGTCGCTGCGCGCACCGGACGTCTCGTTCTCGCCCTCGCCGTCGAACTCGATCTCCTTCTCGTCGGTCAGCGCGATGCGGAGCCCCTTGTTGAGGAACGCCATCTGCTGGAACCGGGCACGGAGGGTCTCGTAGTCGAACTCGACGGTCTCGAAGATCTCCGCGTTCGGCCAGAAGGTGATGGTCGTGCCGGTCTCGTCGCTCGGCTCGCCCTTCGCGAGGGGCGCCTCCGGGACTCCGTCGGCGAAGGTCATGCTGTACGAGGCGCCCTGGCGCTTCACCTCGACCTCGAGGCGGGTGGAGAGGGCGTTGACGACGGAGGAGCCGACGCCGTGCAGACCGCCGGAGACCGCGTAGCCACCGCCACCGAACTTGCCGCCGGCGTGCAGCACGGTCAGCACGAGCTCGACGGTGGAGATGCCCTCGGTGGGGTGCATGTCGACCGGGATGCCGCGGCCGTTGTCGACGACGGTCAGGCCGCCGTCGGCGCGCACGACGACCTCGATGTTGTCGCAGTAGCCCGCGAGCGCCTCGTCGACGGCGTTGTCGACGATCTCGTAGACCAGGTGGTGCAGACCGCGGGGGCCCGTCGAGCCGATGTACATGCCGGGGCGCTTGCGGACCGCCTCGAGGCCCTCGAGGACCTGGATCTGGTTCGCTCCGTAGTCGCCGGAGGACTTCGTCGACATGCCCGCGGAGTGCGCGGCCTCCGTCGGGGCGGCCTCAGCCGGGGCGGAGGCAGCGGAGGGGCCGGTGGAGCCGTTCACGTCCAGGTCGTTCGCTGCGGGGGCTGACGTGGAATCGGTCGGCTCGGGTGTCATAGCTGTGGAGTTCTCCTCTGACGGTCCGTCGCGGCGCGCAGGCGGATCTGGAGATCTCGCGCACGGGGTCGACGCTGCGGTTCGGCGGCCCTCCATTCTACCGCGCGGCGGCCGGTCGCGCGGCGCTCAGTGGCGATCTGACGAACGAATTCTGGAGGGTCGACCGAAAATGCGTCCTCAGCCGTAGGTATCGCGCGGACCACGCCCTGGAATCGACCTGGGGCCCTTTTTCCAGTTCGGGACGTCGGGCCCCTGGAAACGGATCGCGGTGATCCCCGCGTCCGGGTGGTTCACCGCGATGTGGTTCATGATCTCGATCCGCATGAGGCGCAGCTGCGTCGACCAGGCGGTCGACTCGCACGCCACCGTGAGCACGCCGTCCACGACGCCCACCGGAGTGGAGTGCTTGGCCGTCTCCTCTCCGGCGATCGCCGTCCAGGACGACATCAGGTCGCCCTGGGCGAGGGGAGCGGTCCAGCCGAGCTTCACGGTGAGGGAGGAGAGCACGTCGCCGAGGTCGTGCGGATCGCGGCCGCCGCCGAACGGGGCGGCGTCGCCCTTCGGCTCGGCCCGGTCGACGGTCTTGCGCACCCGGCGCGGGGTGTCGCCTCCGAAGACCTCCTTGAGGTGCTGGTAGACGCGCGCCGCCTCGGAGTCGGGTGCGGGCGAGGGCGCGCTGCGGCGGGGGGAGTCAGCCACGGTCGGGCTCCGGGGCGGGCACCGGGGCGGGCTCCGGGGCGTCGTCCGCGCTGTCGTCCGGCTCGGGGAACGCGTCCGTGTCGGCGGGCTCCACCGGAGCGGACGCGGTCTCGGCCGGGGCGGTCAGGGGTGTCTCCGGGACCACGACGGCGTCGGACTCGACGATGCGGCCCGCCTCGATCCGGACGGTGTGCGCCGCCAGCGCCGCGGGGACGTCGTCGAAGACGGCCGCGGTGATCAGCACCTGCTCGTAGTCCGCCACCACGGCGGCGAGGCGCTCACGCCGTCGGGCGTCCAGCTCGGCGAAGACGTCGTCGAGCATCAGGACGGGGTCGCCCATGGCGGAGTCGCGCCGGAGCAGCTCGGCCGCGCCGAGCTTGAGCGCCAGAGCGAACGACCAGCTCTCGCCGTGGCTCGCGTAGCCCTTGGCCGGCAGGTCGTTGAGCTCGAACTGGACGTCGTCGCGGTGCGGGCCGACCAGCGAGATCCCGCGGTCGAGCTCGCGGCGGCGCACGGAGAGCAGTGCGGCGGAGAACGTCTCGGCCAGCTCGGCCGGCGCGGCGGCGACCTCGGACGTCGCGACCGGCTCGTCGTCGTCGTCGACCGCTCCCTGGACACTCAGCCGCGAGCGCAGCACCGGGCGCTGATCCGCGCCGGCGACCGCCTCGTAGGCGGCGCGGACCGGTCCGCTCAGCTCGTCGACCAGGGTGAGCCGCGACTGCATGATCTCGGTGCCGAGGGCGACGAGGCGCTCGTCCCAGATGTCGAGCGTGCCGAGCTTCGCGGGATCGCGGACGCCGGTCGCCCGCGCGGACTTCAGCAGCGAGTTGCGCTGACGCAGCACGCGCTCGTAGTCCGCCTGGACGGCGCTCATCCGGGGGGAGCGGAGGACGACCAGCTGATCGAGGAAGCGGCGCCGCGCCGACGGGTCGCCGCGGATGAGGAGGAGGTCCTCCGGTGCGAAGAGCACGCTCGAGAAGAAGCGGGGCAGCTCGCGCGGCTTGATCCCGCCACGGTTGATCTGCGCGCGGTTGGCGGAGGAGCGGTTGATCTGCACCTCGGCCAGCAGATCGCGGTCCCCGTTGCGGAGCCGGGCGCGGATCACCGCGCTGTCCTGCCCCGCGCGGATCAGCGCCTGATCGGTGGACACCCGGTGCGAGCCGAGGGTGGACAGGTAGCCGAGCGACTCGACCAGGTTCGTCTTGCCCTGGCCGTTGCGGCCCACGAACAGGTTCGGGCCCGGAGCGAGCGCGACGTCGACGGAGGCGTAGTTGCGGAAGTCGCTCAACGCCAGCTGCGTCACCTGCACGCGCTCACCTCCTCCGTCTCCAATCTGCCCGACGCGGCACATGCCCGACGCGGGGTCTCGATACGCCGCTCCGCGGCTACTCGACCAGCATGGAACGGGGGCCGGCTGCCGAACCATGTTGATCGAGTAGTCCGCCCAGCGGGCGTATCGAGATCCACCCGCGTCGGACGACGAGTCTGCAGATCCGCCGTGGTGACGACGGTGGGTCTCGATACGCCCCTCCGGGGCTACTCGACCAGCATGCGGGGGACCGCCTCTGATCGCGAGCAAGCCACCGCGCCGTCCGAAGGACGCGCCTCTCCCACCGAGCACAACAGAAGCGGCCAACTTCTCCGCACATGGTGAAGGCGGCCGGAGGCCCGCCGCGGCCATGACAGCATCCCTGCGTCATGGCTGCGGCGGGCCGCAGGTCGCCGTCCGCGACCGGCTCTGCATCACGCCACAGCTTCGAGAGGCCGACCGCCGTGAGGACTGCCGCAGGCAGTCCGAACCGGTCGACTCAGTCGACCGCCTTGACGGAGTGCCCGCCGAACTGGTTGCGGAGCGCCGCGACCGCCTTCATCGCGGGGGAGTCCTCCTGGCGGGAGACGAAGCGGGCGAAGATCGAGGCGCTGATCGTGGGGACGGGGACGGCGTTGTTGATGGCCTCCTCGATGGTCCAGCGGCCCTCGCCGGAGTCCTGGACGTAGCCCTCGATGTGCTCGAACTCCGGGTCCTGCTCGAGCGCGCGGACGAGCAGCTCGAGGAGCCAGGAGCGGACGACCGTGCCGCGCTGCCACGCCTTGAAGGTGCCGGTGACGTCCTTGATGATGTCCTTGCGGGTGTCGAGGAGCTCGTAGCCCTCGGCGAACGCCTGCATCAGCGCGTACTCGATGCCGTTGTGCACCATCTTCGCGTAGTGGCCGGCGCCGACCTCGCCGACGTGGACGAAGCCCTCCTCGCGGGGGCCCTCGGGGCGCAGCGCGTCGAAGACGGGCATCGCGTACTCGACGAGCTCCTTCGGACCGCCGACCATCAGGCCGTAGCCGTTCTCGAGGCCCCAGACGCCGCCGGAGACGCCGGCGTCGATGTAGTGGATGCCCTTGGGCTTGAGCAGCGCGTCGTGCTTGAAGTCCTCGGTGAAGCGGGAGTTGCCGCCGTCGATGACCAGGTCGCCCTCGCTGAGCTTCTCGGACAGGTCGGTGACGACCGCGTCCGTGATGGCGCCGGCCGGGACCATGACCCAGACGATGCGCGGCGCCGGGAGGGCGGCGATCATCTCGTCGAGCGAGGCGGCGTCCGAGACGTCCGGGTTGCGGTCGTAGCCGGTGACCTCGACGCCCTTCTCCCGGAGGCGGGAGCGCATGTTGTCGCCCATCTTGCCGAGTCCGACGAGTCCGATGTGCATGGTGAACCTTCCTGGGATTCGATGTCCGGCGGGCGGGCGCTCGTCGGGAGCGGGGCGGTCGCGGCGCTGCGATCGGGGAGGAGCGGTCAGCGCAGGAGCAGGTTCGGCTGCAGCAGGTAGCGGTAGCTGTCGCTGCCCGGCTGCTCGCGCGAGGTCTGCGCCGTGATCAGGACCGGTCCGGGCTTGTTGGGGTTCTCGGTCTTCGTGAACGCGATGCGCACGAACTCCGAGTGCACGGCGGCGAGGCCGTCGAGCAGGAACTGGGGCTTCAGCGAGACGACGACGTCGACGCCGGTGACGATGGCGTCGATGGTCTCGGACGCCTGCGCCTGCTCCGAGCCGATGGCCTCGAGGGTGAGGCCGTCGCTGCTGAAGCTGAAGCGCAGGGCGGCCTCGCGCTCGAGAACGAGCGAGACGCGGCGGGTGGCCTCGATGAGGTCGCTCGTCGCCATCACCGCGTAGTTCTCGACGGAGGCGGGGAAGAGGCGCTTGACGGGCGGGAAGTTGCCCTTGATCAGGAGCGAGGTGACCGTCTTGCGGTCGGCGGTGAAGGCGATCAGCTCGCGCTCGTCGCGCTGGGTGATGGCGACCGAGACGGTGCCGGAGTGGCTGAAGGTCTTGCCGACCTCCTGCAGGGTGCGCGCGGGCACCAGGGCGGTCAGCGGCTGGCTGGGGGCGGCGTTGTCGCCGTTGTCCCAGTCGATCTCGCGGACGGCCACGCGGTAGCGGTCGGTGGCGACGAGGCCGATGGTGTTCTCGGTGATCTCGAGCTGGACGCCGGTGATGACGGGGGTGACGTCGTCGCGGGAGGCGGCGACGGCCACCTGCGAGATCGCGGCGGAGAAGGCGTCCGCGGGAACGAGGCCGGTGGAGGCGTCGATCTCGGGGATGCTCGGGTACTCCTCCACGGGCATCTGCAGGAGGGTGAAGTGCGCGGAGCCGGCCGAGACCGAGACGCGCGATTCCTCCGTCGCCACGCGCACGGGGGCGTTGGGCAGGCGGTTCGCGATGTCGGCGAGCAGCCGGCCGGAGACGAGGACCGTGCCGATCTCCTCGACGTCGGCGGCGATCTGCGTCTGCGCGGAGACCTCGTAGTCGAACGAGGAGAGCGTGAGCCCCTCGGCGGTCGCCTCGATGAGGATGCCCGAGAGGATCGGCAGGGTCGTGCGCTGCGGCAGCAGCTTGACCGCGAACGACACCGCCTCGCTGAAGACATCGCGGTTGGCTTGGAACCTCACGAGAACACCCCTGACGAGTCGTGGACGAAGACCGACGCCCATCGTACTCGTCAGCTTCGACGTGCCCGGAAGCACGACGTCCTCCCGGCGCAGCCGACCCCTGTGGAGAGGTTGCCGGTCCGCCCCTGATTAAAGAGAGAACTGCGTTAACAGTGTTAACACGTGTGGAAACTGTGGAAAACGTCCGGGAGCCCTACTCGCGACTGCGATGCGGAGGGGGTCGGGCTGTGGACGGAGTGTGAGCGCGGTCGTGGACGGCCTGTGGAGGGATTCGACCGGGTGGTCGCGAGTGCACAGGCGGGGGCTCGGAGCGCACAGTTCGAGGGCGGTTGTCCACAGTTATCCACAGGTTGCTCACACGTGTGGAAATCGACCGGAATCGTTCGATGCGTCGAACGAGGGTGGGCGTGGCGGGGTGGCGAGACGGGGGCGCCGGGAGGGGTGGGTCTCGATACGCCGCTGCGCGGCTACTCGACCAGCATGTGGGGGGCCGCTGCGCAAGCGGCAGACAAGAGGGAGCGGTGGGCGTCTCATGCTGATCGAGTAGCGGCCGGAGGTCGCGTATCGAGATCCGGTGTCACCGGGAGGGTGGGTCTCGATACGCCGCTGTGCGGCTACTCGACCGGCATGCAGGGGCCGCTGCGTGGATGCTCCGGCGGCATGCGAGGTCCGCCGCGCGGCTGCTCGACCTGGAGGAGGGAGCAGCCGGCGGCGGGCCGTCAGCGGTTGGTCTTGATGCGGGTGGTCAGCTCGGTGACCTGGTTGTAGATGCTGCGGCGCTCCTTCATGAGCTCCGAGATCTTCTTGTTGGCGTACATGACCGTGGTGTGGTCGCGGTTGCCGAACAGCTGGCCGATCTTGGGCAGCGAGAGGTTGGTCAGCTCGCGGCAGAGGTACATCGCGATCTGACGCGCGGTGGCCACGGCCTGCGAGCGCGACGAGCCGTAGAGGTCGTCGACCGTGAGCTTGAAGTAGTCCGCGGTGTGATTGATGATGTCGACCGGCGAGATGACGTTGTCCTCGTCGAGCGTGATCAGGTCCTTCAGCACCGTCTGCACCAGCGCCATGTCCACCGGGGTGCGGTTGAGGCTCGCGAACGCGGTGACGCGGATCAGCGTCCCCTCCAGCTCGCGGATGTTGCTGGACACCTTCGACGCCATGAACTCGAGGATGTCGTCCGGGACGAGCAGCTTCTCGCTGACGGCCTTCTTGCGGAGGATCGCGATGCGGGTCTCGAGGTCGGGCGCCTGCACGTCGGTGATCAGGCCCCACTCGAACCGCGAGCGCATGCGGTCCTCGAAGCCGGTCAGCGCCTTCGGCGGCAGGTCGGAGGTGATCACGACCTGCTTGTTGTGGTCGTGCAGCTGGTTGAAGGTGTGGAAGAACGCCTCCTGCGTCTCCGCCTTCCCCTGCAGGAACTGGATGTCGTCGATCAGGAGGATGTCGACGTTGCGGTACCGGCCGTGGAACGCGTTGCCGCGGTTGTTCGCGATCGAGTTGATGAAGTCGTTGGTGAACTCCTCGCTCGACACGTACCGCACGCGGATGCCCGGGTAGAGGCTCATCGCGTAGTGGCCGATGGCGTGCAGGAGGTGGGTCTTGCCGAGGCCCGAGTCGCCGTAGACGAAGAGCGGGTTGTACGCCTTCGCCGGTGCCTCGGCCACGGCGACCGCGGCGGCGTGCGCGAAGCGGTTGGAGCCGCCGATGACGAAGTTGTCGAAGCTGTACTTCGGGTTCAGCCGGGTGTCGGTGGCCGGCACGGTGCGCAGCTCCTCGACGACGCGCACCGGCGGGGCGACCGTGGCGGAGGAGCCGGTCACCGGCTCGAAGGGGTTCAGCGAGTCGGACGACGGGGAGCTCATCGGCTCGTGCTCGATGTCGGGGTTCACCACGAAGGCGAAGGTCGAGACGCCGAAGGAGTCGTCGAGGGCGCCGATCGCGCTCAGCAGCGGCACGCGGACCCGGTGCTCGAGCATCCCGCGGGTGAACTCGTTCGGGACCTCGAGGTAGAAGGTGCCCGCCATGATGCCCTTGGGCTCCACCAGCGAGACGAAGCCGTACATCGGCGCGGTGATGCGCTCGTCCCGCGACAGCTCGCCGCGGATCACGTTCCACGCGTCGATCATCGACGTGTCGTCAGGCATCTGTCTCCGGTCCTCGGTCGCTCTCGAAATCCTGGCCGCCGTCCGTGACGACGGGCCCTCGGTTCCAGCGGAGATCCGGGGCCCGATCCCTGCACAGGCGCTTCCACAGGCCTCGGCCGTTCCCAGCGATGACGCGGGAAGGGGCGGTTCGCACCTGTGGATAACTGCGGCTCAACACCGTAACGAACGGAGCCGATGGGAGACAAATCCACCACAGCGACACCCGCGTGTCAATGCGCGGAACACGCGGTCCCGTGTGCAGAATCGAGGTTTCGCCCGGCGCACATTTGACCGGTGGCGGCGGAGGACGTAGTTTAAGTCAGTTGACGCCTGCCCGGCGTCGGGAGCACGGTCCTCGCGGATCGGGCCGATCGGCACCCGGGCACCCCCTCTTCCCGGACGAACCGGAGCCCTCGCCACCGGCGCGGCGCCCCGCTCGCACCGCGGAACACGTACGTGGAGATCTGACTATGAGCAAGCGAACCTTCCAGCCGAACAACCGTCGTCGCGCCAAGGTGCACGGCTTCCGTCTGCGCATGCGCACGCGCGCCGGTCGCGGCATCCTGAGCGCTCGCCGCGCCAAGGGCCGCACCGAGCTCTCGGCGTAGCGCCAAGCGATTCCGTCCAGCGGTGCTGGCCAGAGCCCATCGCATCGTCCTCGGTGGCGAGTACCGGGCAGTCGTCCGTCGCGGTGTGCGGTCCACGGGACCGCACACCGTCACGTATGTCCGGAGGTCCTCCGGCGACGCTCCGGTGCGGTTCGGCTTCATCGTGGCCAAGACGGTCGGGACGGCCGTGAAGCGGAACACCGTGCGGCGCCGGCTCAAGGCCGTCGCCTTCGAGCTCGTGCCGCAGATCGAGTCCGGGACCGACGTGGTCGTCCGGGCTCTGCCCGGCAGTGCCGACGCTCCGTGGGCCGCGCTACGGCAGGACGTCGTCGCGGCGGTGACCCGCGCGCGCGTCGTCCGTGCGGGCGAGGCGCTCCGGTGACGGCCGCTCCGGTCGCCACCGCTCCGGTCGTGACGCCGGCGGCCTCCTGGGCCGCCCGGCTGGGCTGGTTCCTCCTCCTGCTGCCGCGCAATCTCGGCATCCTGCTGCTCGTCGTGTACCGGGCGGTGATCTCGCCGCTCTACGGCGACGTCTGCCGCTACTACCCGTCGTGCTCCTCCTACGCACTCCAGGCGGTCCAGCTCCACGGGCTCGTCCTCGGGTCCGTCCTCGGCGCCCGCCGACTCCTCCGCTGCCACCCGTGGGCGGCCGGCGGGGTCGACGACGTGCCGACCTCGATCCCCCTGCACCGACCGGCTCCCGGCCGGACCCGCTTCGCCGTGACGCGATTCGGGTTCGTCGCGGGCCCTCGAAAGGACTGACCCCCTCCCATGGACCTCCTCGGCACGATTCTCTGGCCCCTCAAGTGGGTGGTCGAGCTGCTCCTCGTGGCCTTCCACCAGCTGCTGACCTTCACCGGCCTCGATGCGGCGGCCGGCATCACCTGGGTGCTCTCGATCGTGGGCCTGGTCCTCGTCATCCGCGCCGCGCTCATCCCGATCTTCGTCAAGCAGATCAAGAGCCAGCGCCGCATGATGGAGGTGGCGCCGCAGCTCAAGAAGATCCAGGACAAGTACAAGGGCAAGCGCGACCAGCTCTCCCGCGAGGCGATGTCCCGCGAGACCATGGAGCTCTACAAGAAGACCGGCACCAACCCGCTGGCCTCCTGCCTGCCGCTGCTGATCCAGATGCCGATCTTCTTCAGCCTGTTCTCGGTGCTGAACTCGGCGCAGCACAGCCAGCGCGGCGTCGGCCCGCTGGACGACGTCCTCGCCCGCCAGTTCGGCGAGGCAAACCTCTTCGGCATCGCCCCGCTGCACCAGTCGATCCAGGGTGCGCTCGCCGAGGGCGGCCAGGAGCTCGTCGTCGTGATCGCCGTCGTCATGGTGGTCCTGATGACCGCCTCGCAGTTCATCACCCAGCTGCAGATCGTCTCGAAGAACATGTCGCCCGAGGCCAAGGCCTCGCCGACGTTCAAGCAGCAGCGGATCCTGCTCTACATCCTCCCGCTCGTCTTCGCGTTCTCCGGCTTCGCCTTCCCGCTCGGCGTGATGTTCTACTGGCTGACCTCGAACATCTGGACGATGGTCCAGCAGTTCATCGTCATCCGGAACATGCCGACCCCCGGTAGCGAGGCCGCCAAGGCCCGCGAGGAGCGCCTGCGCCGCAAGGGCAAGCTCGTGGAGGAGACGACCGAGGCCGGCACCGTCACGCTCGTCGAGAAGAAGGTCGTGCAGCGCGCGCAGCCCGTCGGCAAGAACCGCTCCAAGAAGCAAGCCGGAAAGAAGTAGGCCCCGCCATGACCGATTCGACGCAGATCTTCACCGGTGCTCCGGCGACCTCGGACGGGGTCGCCCCCGCCGAGGAGGAGCTCGCTCAGCGCGCTCCGTCGGCCGACGGAGCCGAGCCGACCCTGTCGCAGCTCGAGGACGAGGGCGACGTCGCCGCGGACTACATCGAGGAGTTCCTCGACATCTGCGACCTCGACGGCGACATCGACATCGAGGTCCGCAACGGCCGTGCCTACCTGTCCGTGACCGCCGCCGGCGACACCAACCTGCGTGTGCTGTCGCGTCCGGACGCCGTACAGGCGCTGCAGGAGCTGACCCGCCTCGCGGTGCAGACGAAGACGGGTGCGTTCTCGCGGCTCATCCTCGACATCGGCGGCTCCCGCGACGCCCGCGAGGCCGAGCTGGCGCAGCTGGTGGACCGCGCGATCGAGCGCATCGAGGAGGGCGCGACGTCCGCGTCGCTGCCCCCGATGTCGTCCTACGAGCGCAAGCTGGTGCACGACATGGTCGGCGAGCGCGGATTCGTGTCGGAGTCGCGCGGCGAGGCCCGCGAGCGCCACACCGTCATCACCCGCGGCTGAGCGACGTGGAGCCGACCCTCGAGCCGGAGCCCTCCGCCGCCGTCGCGATCGCGGGGGAGCGGCTGCCGCTCCTGCGGCGCTTCACCGAGGCGCTCGCTCGGGAGGGCGAGGAGCGCGGTCTGATCGGACCGCTCGAGCTCCCGCGCCTGTGGACGCGGCACGTGCTCAACAGCGCCCTGGTGGCCCCTCTGCTGCGTCCGGGGCTCGTGGGTGATGTCGGCAGTGGTGCCGGCCTTCCCGGCGTCGTGCTGGGCATCGTGCGGCCGGACGTGCGGTTCGTGCTGATCGAGCCCATGGAGCGCCGGGTGCTGTGGCTGCAGGAGCAGGTCGACGCCCTTGGACTCGAGAATGTCTCAGTTCTGCGGGCACGCGCCGAAGAGGTCCGGCTGGCCGAGCCGCTGGACCAGGTGACGGCGCGTGCGGTCAGCGCGCTGTCGAAGCTCATCCCGCTGACGGCGCCGTTGCTGCGGTCCGGCGGCGAGCTCGTGCTGCTCAAGGGCATCAATGCCGAGAAGGAGATCGAGGCGGCGTCGAAGCAGATCCGCCGTTTCCGACTCTCCCCGCCCGAGGTCGTCGTGCTCGGCGACGGCGTGCTCTCCGAGGTGACGAGGGTCGTCCGAGCTACAGTGGGATGATCGCCACGACGTCGCGTGTGATCCCCTGAATCCCCGACCGTCGGTTCCTCGGTGCTGCCCCACTTCCACCCGCTGAGCGAAGGTTTCACGTGAAACGATCCGACCCCGCCGGACTGACCGGAGGATTCGACTCCTCGACTCCGCTCGCCCGCGAGATCGCGGACATGACGCGACGGCGCGCGCTGCTGAACGCGCAGCCGCTGCCGAAACCCGAGACGACGCGCGTCATCACCATCTCGAACCAGAAGGGTGGCGTCGGCAAGACGACGACCACCGTGAACCTCGCAGCCGGCCTGGCCCGCGGCGACGCGAAGGTCCTGGTCATCGACCTCGACCCGCAGGGCAATGCGTCGACGGCGCTCGGCATCGAGCACCGGGCCGAGACGGCGAGCGTCTACGACGTGATCGTCAACGACACCCCGCTGGCGGACGTCGTGCAGAAGAGTCCGGAGTTCGAGTCGCTCTACGGTGTCCCGGCGACGATCCACCTCGCCGGCGCCGAGATCGAGCTGGTCTCTCTCGTCGCCCGGGAGCAGCGACTGCGTCGAGCACTCGACCGGATGCTGAAGGGGATGGACGAGCCGTTCGACTACGTCTTCATCGACTGCCCGCCCTCGCTCGGGCTGCTGACGATCAACGCTTTCGTCGCGGCGCGCGAGGTGCTGATCCCGATCCAGTGCGAGTACTACGCGCTCGAGGGCCTCAGCCAGCTGCTGAAGAACATCGATCTCATCGAGCGGCATCTCAACCCGAATCTGGCGGTGTCGACCATCCTGCTGACGATGTTCGATGGACGGACCAATCTGTCGAACCAGGTGGCGGCGGATGTCCGCGAGCACTTCCCGAAGGAAGTGCTGCGCGCGGTGATCCCGCGCAACGTGCGGATATCCGAGGCGCCGTCCTATGGCCAGAGCGTGATCAGCTATGACCCGCAGTCCTCCGGCTCGCTCGCGTACCTCGAGGCGGCGGCGGAGATCGCGCGCCGCGGCGTGCCGAAGACCCCTGCTGCACCCACTGATGGAGAGGACCGCTGATGGCGACCAAGCGCACAGGACTCGGCCGGGGCATCGGTGCCCTGATCCC
Organism: Rathayibacter sp. VKM Ac-2857; assembly: GCF_013205025.1. Lineage (GTDB taxonomy): Bacteria > Actinomycetota > Actinomycetes > Actinomycetales > Microbacteriaceae > Rathayibacter. The sequence continues at coordinate 226,640 of NZ_JABMLE010000003.1, forward strand.
GGTCAGCGATGACACCCGCTCGCGGCCCGTCGACGTCTTCTTCCCGGACCAGGTCGGTGCGGCGAACGCCGAGGACGAGCTGCTGCAGGTTCCCGGTGCTCGGCTCGCTCAGCTGTCGCTCTCGGAGATCGTGCCGAACGCGGCTCAGCCGCGCTCGGTCTTCGATCAGGATGAGCTGGCGGAGCTGGTGCACAGCATCCGCGAGTTCGGCGTGCTGCAGCCGATCGTCGTGCGGCCGGTCACCGGGCGCAAGGGCGCGAAGTACGAGCTCGTCATGGGGGAGCGGCGGTTCCGCGCGTCGAAGGCTGCCGGGCTGAAGACGATCCCCGCGGTCGTCAAGGACACGGCCGACGAGAACATGCTGCGGGACGCGCTCCTGGAGAATCTGCACCGGGCCGAGCTGAATCCTCTGGAGGAGGCCTCGGCATACCAGCAGCTTCTGAGCGACTTCGGCATCACGCAGGAGGCGCTCGCGACGCGGCTGGGACGCTCGCGTCCGCAGATCTCGAACACGCTGCGCCTGCTGCGTCTGCCCGCCGATGTGCAGGCGCGGGTGGCGGCCGGTGTGCTCAGCGCCGGGCACGCGCGTGCGGTGCTGTCGGTGGAGACGCCGGAGCTGATGCGCCGGCTCGCGGACAAGATCGTGAACGAGGACCTGTCCGTGCGGGCGGCCGAGGCTGCTGCCGCGCAGATGAAGGCGCCGAAGACCACCGCGCGCGAGCCCGAGGAGGAGCAGGGCGGCCACGCCGGGCACCTCAGCACGGTGGCGGATCACCTCGGCGATCGGTTGAACACGCGGGTGAAGGTGACGCTGGGGGCTCGGAAGGGCCAGGTGGTCATCGACTTCGCGACGATCCACGACCTGAACCGCATCCTCGCGGAGATCGGTGAGCCGACCGAGGTAACGCTGGCGCCGTAGAGTCTGCTCCGTTTCACGTGAAACGGAGGGGATGCGGCGGGTCTCGATACGCCGCCGAGGGCGGCTACTCGACCAGCATGTGTCGTTGGATAGTGCGGGGCAATGGCGCTTTCCCAGTTGAGCGCTGGTGCGTCTGGCCACGGGGGTCTCGATACGCGCTTCGCGCTACTCGACCAGCATGCGGTGGCATGCGCTGAGGGCAGTATGCGGTGGGATGCGCTGAGGCGCCGCGAGCCCCGTGATGCTGGGCGGGGGCGTCATTGCGGGCGGATTCCGTCGTGGCTTGTAGTGCCAGCATGCTGATCGAGTAGCCCGCGGAGCGGGCGCATCGAGATCCGCCAGCGTCAGAACCTGAGGCTCCAGACCCGCCCTGCTGGCGACGGCGGGTCTCGATACGCGCTTCGCGCTACTCGACCAGCATGTGGTGGCACGCGTTGAGGCGCCGTGCGGGTGCCGTCATGCAGTGCGGGCCTCGTCATGCAGTGCGGGCGTCGTCATGCTGATCGAGTAGCCCGCGGAGCGGGCGTATCGAGATCCACCACCGTAAGCAGGTCGACTCTGCAGACCGGTCCTGCTGGTGACGGCGGATCTCGATACGCCCCTGCGGGGCTACTCGACCAGCATGACCCGGCGCAGCCGTGTCCTTCCCTCACCACCGAGACACGAAGCCGCTTTCGCGCTCGATACACCCTTGCGGGGCTACTCGACCAGCATGCGCGGGAGGCGCCGACGCGCGCTGCACGACCACCGAGAGGGGGAGGCTCGGCCGTCGTTCCGCCGGGGGGGGCTATCCGGGGAGGTCGGGTGTGTTTCACGTGAAACGGTCGGCGCGTCCGAAGTGTTTCACGTGAAACGGGGTCAGGGGTGGAGTGCCAGGCGGGCGAGGGTGGAGTAGACGTCGCCGAGGTAGCGGCCGGAGGCCTCGATGGCCTGGGGGATGAGGGAGGTCTCGGTCATGCCGGGGAGGACGTTGGCGTCGAAGAACCAGGGGAGGCCGTCGGGGTCGACGATGAAGTCGATGCGGGAGAGGTGGCGGAGGCCGAGCAGCTCATGGACGGCGACGGCGACGCGGGAGACCTCGGCGAGCGTCTCCTCCGGGAGTCGGGCCGGCGTGTAGAAGCGAGTCTCGCCGGCGTTGTAGCGGGCCTCGAAGGTGTAGCGGCCGGCCACCGGCGCGATCTCGACCGGGGGGAGGGCGAAGGCACCGTCGCCGAGGTCGAGCACTCCTACAGACACCTCCGTGCCCTGGATCTGCTGCTCGATCAGCGCGACCTCCCCGTAGGTGTAGGCGTCGACCATGGCGCGCGGCAGTTCGGCGGCCTCGCCGACGATGCTGACGCCCTGGGCGGAGCCGCCCTGCGCCGGCTTCACGACGAGCGGTCCGGGGAGGTGCGCGCGAACCCGGTCGAGGATGCCTGCTGCGCCGAGCTCACGGAACGTCTCACGGGGGAGGGTGATCGAGCGCGGGGTGGCGAAGCCCGCCCGGGAGACCAGCGTCTTCGCGGTCGGCTTGAACCAGGCGAGCCGGGCCGCCTCCGTCCGGGAGCCCACGTAGGCGAAGCCCGCGGCCTCGAGCAGGCCGAGGAGAGCGCCGTCCTCGCCGCTGGCACCGTGCACGGCGGGCCAGATGACGTCGGGACGTTGCTCCAGCAGTGCGGCCAGCAGTCCGGCGTCGGGCTCGCGGTGGGTGATGCGGTGACCCATCGCGGAGAGCCGGTCGGCGACGCGGCGGCCGGAGCGCAGCGAGACATCCCGCTCGTGGCTGATGCCTCCGCTGATCACCACGATGTCGAGGGGGTGGTCGAGGGTGGAGAAATCGGTCATGACCGGGCCTTCTGTCGTTCGAGGATCACGGAGTCAGGAGATCTGGGGCGGAAGGACGGCGTCGCGCTGATCGACGGCGGCGCTCGTGCGCACTCCGGTGCCCGCGAAGGTGGACAGCAGATCGAGCTCGCCGTTGATCACCGTCGCGAGGCGGCGGATGCCGTCGCCGATGCGCTCGGGAGTCGGGTAGCAGAACGACAACCGGATGTTCCGGCGTCCGTCGCCGTTGCCGAAGAAGGCGGTGCCCGGGGTGTAAGCGACGAGCTCCTTGACGGCGCGGGGGAGCATCGCCTTGGAGTCGAGCTCCTCGGGCAGCGTGACCCAGATGTAGAAGCCGCCGTTCGGGTTGGTCCAGGTCAGGTCGGGGAGGTGGGTTTGCAGGCCGCGGATCATCGCCTCCTTGCGCTCGCGGTAGACGCCGCGAAAGGTGTCGATCTGTGCCCGCCAGTCCGCGGTCGCGAGGTACTGGGAGATGACGAGCTGGCTGAAGGACGACGGGCTGAGCACGGCCGCCTCGTTCGCCAGGATCAGGCGCTCGCGGATGGCGTGCGGGGCGAGGGCCCAGCCGATCCGGAAACCGGGGGCGAGGGTCTTCGAGAACGTCCCGAGGTAGATCACGCCGTCCTCCTCGAGCGAGCGCATCGCCTTCGGCGGCACGTCCTCGAAGTAGAGCAGGCCGTACGGATTGTCCTCGAGGACGAGGATCCCCTCGCTCTTGCAGATCTCCAGGATCTCGACCCGTCGCTCCCAGCTCAGCGTGACGCCGGCCGGGTTGTGGAAGGTGGGGATCGTGTAGAGGAACTTGATCCGCTTCCCGGCGGCCCGGACGTGGGCGATGTGCTCGCGCAGCGCCTCGGGGATCAGCCCGTGCTCGTCCATCGCGACGTGCTCGATCTCGGCCTGGTACGAGCGGAAGATCACCATCGCGGTGACGTAGCTCGGCCCCTCGGACAGGACGACGTCGCCCGGATCCAGGAACAGCTTCGACACCAGCTCGAGAGCGTGCTGCGAGCCGGTGGTGACGACGACGTCGTCGGCGCTGGCCGAGATGCCCTCGAGCGCCATGACCTCGAGGATCTGCTCGCGCAGCACCGGCACGCCCTGACCGGAGCCGTACTGCAGCGCGACCGGTCCCTGCTCGCGCATCACGGTCGCCATCGCGTCGGTGACCAGGTCCTGGGGGAGGGCGGAGACGAACGGCATGCCGCCGGCGAGCGAGACGACCTCGGGGCGGGAGGCGACGGCGAACAGGGCACGGACCTCGCTGGCCGCGAGGCCTGCCGTGCGCTCCGCGTAGGAGTCGTACCAGGGGTCGAGATTGGTGCCGGCGTTGATCACGATGGTGTCGCTTCGCTCGATGGACGGGGATCTCCGGCTTTCGACCGGATCGATCCAGACTACTCGGGGGCCCTCACGGAAGCCGGGGGAGAGGGACGCCACTGCGCGGCCCGTGGACTGGCTCCTGCGGCCGTTTCACGTGAAACATGTGGAGCGGTCGGGAACGACGAAGCCCCCGCGCCACAGGGGCGCAGGGGCTTCGTCAGACGGTCGGACCGCCGGGAGTCGAACTCAGAGGAACGCGGCGAGGTCGGCCTCGAGAGCGGGCTTCGGCTTGGCGCCGATGACGGTCTTGACGACCTCGCCCTTCTGGTAGACCTTCAGGGCCGGGATCGAGGTGATCTGGTACTTCGCGGCGATCTGCGGGTTCTCGTCGACGTTCAGCTTGACGATCTCGATCTTGTCGCCGTGCTCGGCCGAGATCTGGTCGAGGATCGGGGCGACCATGCGGCAGGGGCCGCACCACTCGGCCCAGAAGTCGACCAGGACGGTCTTCTCGGAATCGAGGACGTCGGCCTGGAACGATGCGTCGGTGACGCTCTTCGCGGTGGACATGCGATTTTCTCCTTCATGAGCCGGCGGCGCCGACTCGACTGCGATTGTGGTGGGAGGACTAGAGGGTGAGGAGCTCGGCGGCCGGGGTGCCCTCGGTGCTGGCGATGCCATCGGTGAGGGCGGCGAGGTAGTGCTCGGCGTCGAGGGCGGCGACGGTGCCCGACGCGGCGGCGGTGACGGCCTGACGGTAGGTCGGGTCGATCACGTCGCCGGCGGCGAAGACGCCCGCCACGGAGGTCTGCGAGGAGCGGCCGGTCACGGCGATGGTGCCGTCGCTCGTCAGGTCGAGCTTGCCGTGCACGATGTGGGTGCGCGGGTCGTTGCCGATCGCGATGAACAGGCCGTCGAGCTCGAGCTTCGACTCGGTGCCGTCGACCGTGTCGCGCAGCTTGACACCGTTGACGTGGCTCTCACCGGTGATGCCGGTGACCTCGGTGTTCCAGACGAACTCGATCTTCTCGTTGTCGTACGCGCGCTTCTGCATCACCTTGGAGGCGCGGAGCGAGTCCTTGCGGTGGATGACGTAGACCTTCTCGGCGAACTTGGTGAGGAAGGTCGCCTCCTCCATCGCGGAGTCGCCGCCGCCGACGACGGCGATGGTCTTGCCCTTGAAGAAGAAGCCGTCGCAGGTGGCGCACCATGAGACACCGTGTCCCGACAGGCGCTCCTCGTCGTGCAGACCGAGCTTGCGGTAGGCGGAGCCGGTGGCGACGACGACGGTCTTCGCCTCGATGCTCTCGCCGGAGCCGAGGTGGATCGTCTTGGTCTCGCCCTCGAGGTCGAGGGAGACGACGTCGTCGTAGAAGGTCTCGGCGCCGAACTTCTCGGCCTGCTTCTGCATGGCGGTCATCAGCTCGGGGCCGAGGACGCCGTCGGGGAAGCCGGGGAAGTTCTCGACGTCGGTGGTGTTCATCAGGTCGCCGCCGATCTCGACGGACGAGGCGACGACGACGGGGTGCAGATCGGCGCGCGCCGCGTAGATGGCGGCCGTCCAGCCTGCGGGGCCGGATCCGATGATGACGATGTCGCGCACGGCAACTCCTCGAGGTCTGTGCTGAGCGGGGGTGGTTTCTGTGGTCTGCGGTGTTCCGCGGAGCCGGACCCGCTCGCTCGATCGTTCCGGGCTCCAGGGGCTACAACACATCCTAGGCGGGGCCTATTCCGCGGCGCCGGGGGCACTCGGCCCGCGGTCAGGGTCGCGGTGCGGAGCGACGGGGAGGCGTCGATAAAGTAGTGCTGACCGGGTCTTTCTCGACGGAGGTCGCCGGATCGCCGCGCTGCCCGATCGACCGCCGCGAGATCAGGACCGTCAGCCAGCCGGCCGAGGCGAAGACCGCGGTCATCGCGGCGACGTAGAAGACCACCGCGATCATCCCGCCGGGGACGATCGGCGGGTCGGCCAGGCGCGGATCGAGGAACGGGTACGGGTACCAGACCTGCTCGTGCTTCATCTGGTCGTAGACGAGGGGCGCCCGGATGATCGTGTAGACGAACCAGGCGACCGGGAAGGCGAGCAGCGCGGGGACGACAGCCCAGGAGAGGCGGCGCCGGCCGGGCGCGAAGAGCCAGTCCAGGATCAGGGCGAGCGGCGCCACGACGTGCATGACCTCGTTGGTCCAGTCCTGGCCGGCCCCGGCGCCGGTGACCACCGTGCCGCGCAGGAGCAGGTTGTAGACCACTCCGATCACGACCATGTAGGTGACGACTCCGGCCCGCAGCCAGGCGAACCAGCGCGGTTCCGGGAGCGCGCCGCGCGCGAGGACGACGGCGCCGATCAGCAGGACGACCACCGCGAGCAGGCAGACCTCGACGGTGATGTAGCTGAAGAAGTTGGCGGCGAGGGTGGCGCGGTCGCGGAAGCGGGCCTCGACCCAGAAGGCGTGGGAGTCGAGGAAGCTCACCGTGGTCGCGGTGAGGACGGCGGCCGCGACGAGCACGCGGAGGAGGACGAAGGTGGAGCGCATCGCGCCTTCCGGGTCGGCGGGAGGGTGGTGGGGAGGCGGCTCTGCCGGAGGACGCCCCCACCCTTCCACGTCGCGCCCGAGGGCGCACCACCGGTCCGGTGACGTCCCAGTGTCGCGACGGCGGCTCTCAGGAACGTCGCGGTGCGGCGTGCGGCGTCAGCGCCCCAGGCGGCGGAGGAACGGAGCGGCCATCGCGCGCAGCTCGGGGACGCGGAGGACCCAGAGGACGCCGAAGTAGACGAGTGCCATCACGGTGCCGATGGCAGCCATGGAGACGAGCGGCTCGACGAAGTTCGTGACGGCGAATCCGCCGGGCCTCGTGCCGCCGAGGAGAACCAGGACCCCGAACCCCGCAGCGGCCGAGGGGACGGCCGCCAGGGCGTACTGGCTGAGTCGGCGGAGGATCCTCGCGCCGCCGGTGCCGCCGAGCTTCCGGCGCAGGAGGAAGGCCGCTACGAGGGCCTGGACGATGATGCCGGCCGATGTCGAGGCGGCGATGCCGATCGCCGTCTGCTCCGGCGGCAGCTGCCGGACGAGCTGGTAGCCGATGACGGCGATCACGACCTGGACCAGGGTGAAGAGGAACGGTCGTGCTCCGTCGCTCAGGGCGTAGAACGCCCGCTGCATGATCGCGATGGAGGAGAAGAGCGGGAGCGCGACGACGTAGGCGACGGCGATCGCTCCGATGGCCTGGGCGTCCGCGAAGGTGTCGGTGAAGACCGAACCGAAGGGGACCGACACGACGACGATCGCCGCGCTCGAGAAGACCAGCATCATCAGGACGAGCCGCAGGGAGGTCGAGATGTCGGAGCGGAACTCCTTCATCTCGCCTCGAGCGGAGTGGCCGCTCATCTTGGTGAAGTACGCCACGGCGATCGAGATGGCGATGACGGAGTGCGGCAGCATGAAGATCAGCCAGCCCTTCTGCAGGGCTGCTGCGGAGGCGCCCTCTCCCGAGGCGGGGGAGGCGACCCGGCTCTCCACGAGCCCGGCTCCGATCGTCAGCAGGACGGTCGCGAAAGACCAGAGCGACATCCGGCCCGCGGTGCCGAGCCCGAGGCCACGGAGATTCAGCGCGGGACGGTAGCTGAGACCGACCCTCCGCCAGAAGAAGATGAGGAAGGTCGACTGGGCGACGATGCCCAGGGTCGCGCTTCCCGCCAGGAGCGCGACCATGCCGGGCGACCACGAGTCGACCGGGCGGTCGCCGCTCGGATCCGAGCCGAACAGGATGTTGAAGGCGACCAGGCCACCCAGGGCCACGATGTTGTTGAGCACGGGAGCCCAGGTGAAGGGGCCGAACGATCCGCGCGCGTTGAGGACCTCGCCGAGGATCGTGAAGAGCCCGTAGAAGAAGACCTGGGGAATGCACCAGTAGGCGAACGACACCGCCAGGTCGTACTGCTCCGGGCCGTAGGCCGGTGCGTACAAGCGGATGAGCACGGGAGCCAGGAGGGTGCCGATGACGGTCGTCACCACCAGCAGCCCGAGTGTCAGGGTGAGGAGACTGTTGATGTAGCCGCGGCCACCGTCGGCGTGGAGGCCCGCCCGGACGATCTGCGGGACGAGGACCGCGTTGAGCGCACCGCCCGCGATGATCGTGTAGATCGTGTTGGGCAGCAGGTTCGCGACGGTGAAGGCGTCGGCGCCGGGTGCGACAGCGGCGCCGATCGTCTGCGCCAGGACGATCGACATCACGAAGCCGAGGACCCGCGAGACCATCGTGCCGGAGGCGAGGACGGCGCTCGCGCGACCGAGGGAGAAGCTAGCCACGGGGATCCGTTCGGTCGTCGTCGAGGCCCGGCTGGACGGCGAGCGGGGCGTTCGGGTCCTCCTCGTCCTCCTCGGGGGTGTCGCCGCGGCGGCGCCGGCGGATGTTGCGGAGGATGCCCGCGCCGAAGACGAGGACGAGGAGGATGCCGACGCCGAGGGTGCCGACGGTCTCCCAGTCGGCGCGGACGTTGGTGACGATCCCGGTCGGAGCGCCGATGGGCGTGCCGTCCTGGGACGTCAGCTGCAGGCGCAGCTCGGTCTCGCCGTTGCCGACGCGGGCCTTCACCGGGATGAGGACGCGGCCCTGCGAGCGGGCGTCGATCGCGGTCGGCTCGACCGAGGACTCGTCGATGTCGAGGACGGCGTTGGAGGTCGAGGCCTGGATGCGGACGGTGACGGGCCAGGGCAGGTCGTTGCGGACGTAGACGGGGATGCTCGAGTCGCGGGAGAGCTGCGTGACGCTGTCGGAGCTCTCGATGGCGACCGAGGAGAGTGTCGCGTCGGCCTGCTCGCGGCTGGCGGTGACCGCCTCCTGCCAGCCCGTCGCGTCCTCGCGCCAGGTCACGGCGAGCAGAGCGAGGAGGTCGTTGCGGCGCTTGCCGCTGAGCAGCTCCGGGTCGGTGAGGACGGCCGAGAAGGACTCGACGCGGGCGGCCGCGGTGAGCAGGTCCGAGACGCCCTCGAGGCGCTGCTCCGACTCCGGGCTGTCGACGACGGTCGCGTCCTCGGTCGGGGGCGAGGTGAGCGCGGCGGCGAGCGAGCTCCCCTCCGCCCAGGGCAGTGCGTCGACGGCCTGGAGGGTCTGCGCGAGGCGGACGCCGTCGATCGCGGCGCCGCGGTCGAGCGCCAGGACGACGGAGGGCGACTCGTCCTCGCGCTGGACCTGCGCCAGGTCGGCGGTGAGGTCGGCCATGCTCGCGCGCCACTCCGAGTCGGTGCTCGCGCTGACGGCCCGGTCGAAGGCGGTCGAGAGGGCGCTGTCGGCGACGACGACGTCGCGGTCGTCGATGGTGGCCCGGGTGGTGGTCGTGACGCCGTCGGGCAGCGCGAGGTTGGCGGAGGAGACGACGGTGCGGCTCATGCCGGTCGTGGCATAGACGCCGAGATCGGCCGCGCGGACGGTGCCGTCGTCGGGCCAGGCGATGCTGCCGACCGTCGGCGACCAGTCGAAGGCGAGGAGCGACTCGGCCGTCGGACGGTCGGGCAGGTCGGTGGAGTCGTCGGGGACGGCCGTCGGGGTCGGCGTCGCCGTGCTCGTCGGCGCGAAGAGCGTGGGATCGAGCGCGTACTCGAACGAGGTCGGTGCCAGGAGCGTGGAGAGACCGGACTGGGCCTGTGCGGCCACGTCCGCGTCGGCGTAGGGCAGGGCGAAGACCTCGTTCGGCACCGACTCCAGCCGGTCCAGCCAGGCGGTCGCCGACTCCGGTGCCGCGTCGCCGAGGACCCGGATCGACGCGAGGATGCGCGGATCCACCCCGATGGTGACGGCGCGGCCGTCGACGCTGTCGAGTTGACGGGAGAGCGTGCCGGTGGTCTGGGTGTAGTCCTGCAGCGTGTCCGCGGAGAGCAGGCCCTCGGCGGTGTCCGGGACCGTGAGCGGCACGAGGACGCTGACGCCGGTCTCCTGCTCGCTCGGGAGGCCGGTCGAGAGCTCGACGACGCCCCTGGCGGTCGCGACGGTGCCGCCGGCGCTGGTGACGGTCACCGAGACGGTGTGCGTGCCGAAGGCCTCGGGGTCGCGGCCGAAGTCGGTGGAGAAGGGGAGGGCCGCCGAGGGCACGGTCACGCCGACCTGGGCCGAGCTGGAGGGGAGCAGGCGGACGTCGGCGCCGTCGCCGGTGCTCGTGCCCTCGTCGTCGGACTCGCCGTCGAGCCACTCGGCCAGCTCGGCCCGCGAGTCGAGGGTGTCCTCGTCGATCGCGACCTCGACGCGGGCGCCGTCGATCGACTCGGTGGTGCCGTTGCGGACGGAGATCGCGAGCTGGAGGTCCTCGCCGGGGAGGAGGACGCCGTCGTTCGCCGCGCCCACCGTCGCGGTGACAGTGGCCTGCCCGGACTCGAGGGCCGTGCGCTCAGCGGCGTGCGCGGCGGCGGGGAGCGCACCGCCGAGGAGCGCGATCGAGAGCGCAGCGGCGCCGACGGAGCGGAGCAGCTGCGGGACCGCGCGCCGGGGGCGAGGACGATCGAAGGGGGTGAGGTCGCGCCGACGCATCGAACTCACTCGGCCTCCATGCGGGTGATTCTACGGGCAGGCCTCCCGGGGGCCGGCTGCCGGGCCGCGGGACGGGCTGCGGAGTCGCTCAGGCGCAGTAACCGGTCGAGGCGGTTGCGGGGCGGCGCTCACCGTGGCGCGCACCCCGTCGCGGCCACACCTCCCCGGTAGGATCTGCCGGATGCACAGCGTCCAGACCGCACTCGAGACCCTCCGCGCTCTCGCGGCGACGCCGACGGTGGCCCGGCTCGCGGAGGCGTTCGCGGCGCAGGGCCACGAGCTCGCGCTGGTCGGCGGCCCGGTCCGCGACGCCTTCCTGGGCCACGGCGTGCACGACCTCGACTTCACGACCTCGGCGCGGCCGGACGACATCGTGCGGATCGTCGCTCCGATCGCCGAGGCGCACTGGGACATCGGCCGGGCGTTCGGCACGATCGGTGCGCGGATCGCGGGCGAGACGGTCGAGATCACGACCTACCGCAGCGACAGCTACGACGGCGTCAGCCGCAAGCCCGAGGTCGAGTTCGGCGACAGCCTCGAGGGCGACCTCGTGCGCCGCGACTTCACCGTCAACGCGATGGCGCTGCGGCTGCCCGAGATCGTGCTCGTCGACCCGGCCGGGGGCGTGGAGGACCTGCTCGCAGGCCGGCTGCGCACGCCTGCCGCCGCCGACCTCTCCTTCGGCGACGACCCGCTGCGGATGCTGCGCGCCGCGCGGTTCACCTCGCAGCTGGGCTTCCGCACGACCGACGAGGTCGAGTGGGCGATGGCCGAGCTGGCTCCGCGCATCGAGGACGTCTCGGCGGAGCGCGTGCAGGAGGAGCTGCGGAAGCTCCTGGCGACGGCCTCGCCGCGGGCCGGGCTCGAGCTGCTGGTCGACACCGGTCTGGCCGGTTACTTCCTCCCCGAGCTGCCCGCCCTGCGCCTGGAGCAGGACGAGCACCACCACCACAAGGACGTCTACGTGCACAGCCTCACGGTGCTGGAGCAGGCGATCGCGCTCGAGGGGGAGCGGCACCCCGGTGCCGCGCCGGACGTCACGCTCCGCATCGCCGCGTTGCTGCACGACATCGGCAAGCCGGCCACGCGGCGCCTGGAGCCGGGTGGAGCGGTCAGCTTCTACCACCACGACCTCGTCGGCTCGAAACTCGCGATCAAGCGGCTGCGCTCGCTGAAGTTCGACAAGCAGACGATCACCGACGTGGCCCGGCTGATCGAGCTGCACCTGCGCTTCTTCGGCTACACCGAGGGCGCCTGGACCGACTCGGCCGTCCGCCGCTACGTGACCGACGCCGGTCCGCTGCTGGAGCGCCTGCACATCCTCACCCGCGCCGACGTCACGACCCGCAACACCCGCAAGGCCGACCGCCTGGCGCACGCCTACGACGACCTGGAGCAGCGGATCGCGGAGCTCGCCGAGAAGGAGGAGCTCGCCTCGAAGCGGCCCGACCTCGACGGCACGCAGATCATGGCGATCCTGGAGCTGCCGCCGGGGCGCGAGGTGGGGCTGGCGTACAGGTTCCTGCTCGAGCTCCGGCTCGAGGAGGGGCCGCTCGGCGAGGAGGAGGCCGCCCGGCGGCTGAAGGAGTGGTGGGCGGCGCGCTGAGGCGCCGTCCGTCGCGCCGGCACTGAGATCGGCCCTGGGCGCGGAGGCCTGCGGATGGTAGGATCGTCAGGTTGTCCATGACCAGACGCACTCGCGTCCGCGGGAGTGGGCAGATGCTACATACCCTCCTGTCACGGAAATACCGTGGCCGTTCAGTCCGAAGGAGGTGGGTTAGTGACGCATCAGTACGAACTCATGGTCATCCTGGATCCCGAGATCGATGAGCGCACCGTCGCTCCGAGTCTCGACAAGTTCCTCAACGTCATCCGCACCGATGGTGGATCCATCGACAAGGTCGACGTCTGGGGCCGCCGTCGTCTGGCGTACGAGATCAACAAGAAGTCCGAGGGCATCTACGCCATCGTCGACTTCACGTCGACCTCGGCCGCCGCGAACGAGCTCGACCGTCAGCTGAAGCTGTCGGAGGCCGTCATGCGCACCAAGGTGCTCCGCGCCGAAGAGGGCATCGCCCAGGTCGCCGCCGCCAAGAAGCTCGCCGACGAGAAGGCCGCCCGCAAGGCTGCCAAGGCTCCGGCCGCTCCCAAGGCGTAACGCTGATGGCCGGCGAGACGATCATCACCGTGGTGGGGAACCTCACCGCCGACCCCGAGCTGCGCTACACGCAGGGCGGGCTCGCGGTCGCGAACTTCACCATCGCCTCCACGCCGCGCACCTTCGACCGTCAGGCGAACGACTGGAAGGACGGCGAAGCGCTGTTCCTCCGGGCCTCCGTCTGGCGCGAGTTCGCCGAGAACGTCGCGGGGACGCTGACCAAGGGAAGCCGTGTCGTCGCGACCGGCCGCCTGAAGCAGCGCTCCTACGAGACGAAGGAAGGCGAGAAGCGCACCAGCATCGAGCTCGAGATCGACGAGATCGGCCCCTCGCTGCGCTACGCGACCGCTCAGGTCACGCGCGCTGCCGGTGGCGGCGGTGGACGCGGTCAGGTCGGCGGCGGCGGCGGTGGCAACCAGGGCGCGAGCCAGGGCGGCTTCGGCGGCGGCAACGGCGGCAACCAGGGGGGCTCCGGCGGAAACGGCGGCGGCAACCGCGGTGGCGGCCAGGCCGAGGAGCCGTGGGCGCCCAGCGCTCCGGCCGGTGGCGACGTGTGGAGCACGCCGGGCAGCTACAACGACGAGACGCCGTTCTGAGCCTCCGGCTCGAGCGCGCCCTCACCTGAATCACGCGTCCCCGCCCCGAGAGGGGTGCCGACGGACGCGAACCAGAATCTAAGGAAACCACTATGGCTGGAAAGAGCAGCGGCGACCGCCGCAAGCCGATCCGCGGCAAGGGCGCGAAGAACGCGGCCCCCGCGAAGTCGGTCCGCGTGGGCGTCATCGACTACAAGGACGTCCCGACCCTTCGCAAGTTCATCTCCGAGCGCGGGAAGATCCGTGCCCGTCGCATCACCGGCGTCTCCGTCCAGGAGCAGCGCCTCATCGCCCGTGCCGTCAAGAACGCCCGCGAGATGGCGCTCCTGCCCTACGCCGGCAGCGGAAGGTAGGTAGACGATGTCCAAGGTCATCCTGACCCACGAGGTCGACGGTCTCGGCTCCGCCGGTGACGTCGTCGACGTCAAGAACGGGTACGCCCGCAACTACCTCATCCCGCAGGGCTTCGGCGTCGCGTGGACCCGCGGTGGCGAGAAGCAGGTCGAGCAGATCAAGTCGGCGCGAGCCGCTCGTGAGCACAAGACCATCGAAGAGGCTCAGCACACGAAGCAGGTCCTCGAGGCCAACCGCGTGAAGCTGACCGTCAAGGCCGGCAAGGACGGGCGCCTCTTCGGCTCCGTCAAGACCTCCGACATCGCGACTGCGGTGGCGGCGGCCGGCTACGGCGAGCTCGACAAGCGCAAGATCGTGATCTCGAACGCGATCAAGAACATCGGCGAGCACGAGGCCGTGGTGCGTCTGCGCGACGACATCCAGGCCACCGTGAAGCTGCAGGTGGTCGCGGCCAAGTAAGGCCGCGAGAACGCCGCGGAGGGCGGTGCGACGGGACTTCACGGTCCCTCGCACCGCCCTTCGTCGTTCCCGTTGTCCACAGCTCCATCCACATACACCCTCCCGGGAGGGCAACCTTCAATGTGGTCTGGAGACTCTTTTCCCCACACAGCTGTGGAAACAGGGAAAAGCCAGGTCAGACGGTTGAAAAAACTTGTCCGACAGTCGAGTTCCCACAGGGTTGTCCACATGTTGCCCACAGTGGGTGCGGCGTTTCCCGCTCGTTCTCCACAGTTCTCTCCACAGGGTGGTTTGACCCCGGCGGCGGCCGGTCCGTAGTGTGGCGCAGCGCCCCGCGAGGGGAGTGGGGTGGGCGCCGAGCGCCCGCTGTCGGAGGTCGGGCGTAGACCTGTGTCCGGCACTCGCGACAGACGGCTCGACCGTGTCGCCACCCGTTCCGCGAGGCACCCGACAGGAGGAGGCGAAGGCATGACGATCGCGCACCTGGCGGTTCCCGGCTCGGACGGACGAGACGGGCGGGACTCCCGAGGGGACTCCCCGCGCAGCAACGAGCGCACGCCCCCGCACGACCTGCTCGCGGAGCAGTCGGCACTCGGCGGCATGCTGCTCTCGAAGGACGCCGTCGCGGACGTCGTCGAGAGCGTCAAGGCGACCGACTTCTACATCCCCAAGCACGAGATCGTCTTCGAAGCGATCCTGGCGCTCTACTCGCACGGCGAGCCGACCGACGTCATCGCCGTGACCGACGAGCTGACCAAGCAGGGCGAGCTCCAGCGCGCCGGCGGTGCCGACTACCTGCACTCGCTCACCGCGATGGTGCCGACGGCGGCGAACGCGGGCTACTACGCGTCGATCGTCGCCGAGCGCGCCTTGCTGCGCCGGCTGGTCGAGGCGGGCACCCGCATCGCGCAGATGGGCTACCAGGGCGAGGGCGAGGTGCTCGACCTCGTCAACACGGCGCAGGCCGAGATCTACAACGTCACCGGGTCCGAGACGGCGGAGGACTACGTCCCGCTGACCGACGCGGTGACCGTCGCCATCGACGAGATCGAGGCGGCCGCGCACAAGGACGGCGCCTTCACCGGCGTGCCCACCGGCTTCGCCGACCTCGACGACCTCACCAACGGGTTCCACCCCGGCCAGATGATCATCGTCGCGGCGCGACCCGCGCTCGGAAAGTCGACGCTCGCGCTCGACTTCGCCCGGGCCGCCGCGATCAAGCACAACATGGCGACGATCTTCTTCTCGCTCGAGATGGGGCGCAGCGAGATCGCGATGCGCCTGCTCTCGGCCGAGGCGTCCGTGCCGCTGCAGCACATGCGCAAGGGCACGGTCGACCAGCGCGACTGGACGACCATCGCCTCCACCCGCGGCCGCATCAACGACGCCCCGCTCTACATCGACGACTCGCCGAACCTCACCCTCGTCGAGATCCGCGCGAAGTGCCGCCGGCTCAAGCAGCGCATCGGCCTGAAGATGGTCGTCATCGATTACCTCCAGCTGATGACCTCGGGCAAGAAGGTCGAGAGCCGCCAGCAGGAGGTCTCCGAGTTCTCCCGTGCGTTGAAGCTGCTGGCGAAGGAGCTGCAGGTGCCGGTCATCGCGCTGTCGCAGCTGAACCGTGGACCGGAGCAGCGCGCCGACAAGCTGCCCGCGATCTCCGACCTCCGCGAGTCCGGCTCGATCGAGCAGGACGCCGACATGGTGATCCTGCTGCACCGCGAGAGCGCCTACGAGAAGGACAACCCGCGCGCGGGCGAGGCCGACCTGATCGTCGCCAAGCACCGCAACGGCCCGACCCGCACGGTCACCGTGGGCTTCCACGGCCACTTCTCCCGCTTCGCGGACATCCCGGCGGTCTGACGCTCGTGGCTGCACAGGATCCGGTCGAGGAGGTTCCGCTCGACGGGGAGAGCATCCGGCTCGGGCAGTTCCTGAAGTTCGCGGGGATCCTCGACTCCGGGGGCGAGGTGAAGGAGGCCGTCGCGGACGGCTTCGTCAGCGTGAACGGCGAGGTGGACCGGAGGCGCGGGCGGCAGCTGGCGGTCGGCGACGTCGTGGAGTTCGGCGGGCGCCGGTTCCGCGTCGGGGCGTAGGGCTCGTTCGGACGTCTCCTCTTCCGGGTGCCGCGGGTGCGTGGCTAGCATCAGGGCGTGCGACGCCGGAGTCGTGCCGATCAGGAGGCTCCGATGGGGTTCGTCAGCTACGGGATGCTCGTGTCGATCGACGGGTTCGTCGCGGCTGCGGACGGGGACATCTCCGGGTTCCCCGCCCCCGGGCCCGAGCTGCACCGGGTCTTCAACGACGGGCAGCGGGCGGCCGCGCTGTCGGTCTACGGCAGCCGGATGTGGCGGATGATGGCGTACTGGGGCCGGCAGGATCCGGAGTGGGACGAGGTCGCGGAGGACTTCGCGCGGGCGTGGGTCGAGACTCCGAAGGTCGTCTTCTCGTCGACGGTGACGGAGGTGCCCGCGGGTGTGACGCTGATCGCCTCCGATGCGGTCGACGCGTTCCGCCGGATCACGGCCGAGACCGACGGGGCGATCGAGGTGAGCGGGCCGGCGCTGGCCGCGTCGCTCGGGGCGGCCGGGCTGATCGACGAGTACCGGCTCTACGTGCAGCCGTTCGTGCTGGGGAGCGGGACGCCGTACTTCGCGGCGGGGTTCCAGCCGAGGCTGCGGTTCCTCGACTGCGAGCAGCTGCCGGAGGGCGCGGTGCTGATGCGGTACGCGTCGCGGTGACGCATCCGTGACTGTGGCGGACGCCATCATCCTGAAGCACGCAGCGCAGTGAGCGGTGAAAGCGCTCAGGGCGCGTGACCGGGTCGGCGCTGCGTGTCAGGCTCGGTGGACACTGACGTCAGGAGCGCACCATGCAGGTCGGCATTCATTTCATGAACTTCACGCTGCCGGGGGGCAGTGCCGGGATCGCGCCGATCCTCGGGGCGACGGCGCGGACGGCGGAGGACATCGGCTGCGAGTGGTTCACGCTGATGGACCACTACTTCCAGATGGAGCAGTTCGCGACGAGCGAGGATCCGATGCTCGAGGGCTACACCTCGCTCGGGTTCGTCGCGGGACGGACGGAGCGGCTGCGGCTGGGGCTGCTCGTGACGGGCGTGACCTACCGGCACCCGGGGCTGCTGGCGAAGATCGTGACGACTCTCGACGTGCTGTCGGGCGGGCGGGCGATGCTCGGCATCGGGGCGGCCTGGTACGAGCGGGAGCACCTGGGGCTCGGCGTGCCGTACCCGGCGCTGAAGGAGCGGTTCGAGCGGCTCGAGGAGACGCTGCAGATCTGCAAGCAGATGTGGAGCGAGGACGACGGGCCGTACTCGGGGAAGCACTTCCAGCTGGCCGAGACGCTGAACCACCCGGAGCCGATTCAGCGGCCCGGGCCGCCGATCCTGATCGGGGGCAGCGGGGAGAAGAAGACGCTGCGGCTCGTCGCGGAGTACGGCGACGCCTGCAATCTGTTCGCGATCGGGGCGGAGGGTGTCGCGCACAAGCTCGACGTGCTGCGCCGGCACTGCGACGAGCTGGGGCGCGACTACGACGCGATCACGAAGACGATCATCGGCGGCGGGGACCCGGTCGGCGACCCGGACGGGTTCGTGCGGGCGATGGAGGAGTACGCGGCGCTGGGGATCTCGCTGGTCGAGCTCGCGCCGCAGGGGCCGGACCCGGAGGGGTACGTGGCGCGGTTGGGCGAGGGCGTCGTGGGGCGGCTGGCGGCGATCGGCTGAGGGCGGGCGGGTCTCGATACGCCGCTGGCGCGGCTACTCGACCAGCATGGAAGGGGCGCTTCGCGGCTGGTCGACCGGCATGGAGGGGCGCCGCATGCTGATCGAGTAGCCCGCGGAGCGGGCGTATCGAGATCCACCACCGTCAGAACGCGAGTCTTCGGACCCGCCCTGCTGGTGGTGGCGGGTCTCGATACGCCCCTGCGGGGCTACTCGACCAGCATGATGAGGCGCTGCGGGTCTACTGGACCAGCATGATGAGGCGCTGCGGGGCTACTGGACCAGCATGGAGGAGCCCAGCAGGGCTACTCGGCATCCGGCGTCAGGGGGTCGGGGTGCAGCCGCAGGTCTCGCCGAGGACGAGGGTGGTCGGCAGGCGGACGTGGCGGACGGGGGCGTCGGCGAGGGTCTCGTCGAGGAGCTCGAAGGCGATGCGGGCCATCTCGCGGACGGGGACGGCGACGGTGGTGACGCGGACGCCGCCGAGGAGGGCCTCGCGGATGCCGTCGAAGCCGACGATCGCGAGCTCGGCCGGGACGCGGATCCCCTCCTGGGAGGCGGCGCGGAGGAGGGCGAGGGCGTGCTCGTCGGTGGTGGCGAAGACGGCGCGTGGGCGCTCGGTGCGCAGGATGGTGCGGAGGGCGGCCTCGGCCGAGACGCGGTCCATCGGCACGCGGTGCAGGCGGCCGGCGGCGCCTCCCATCGCCTCGGCCCAGAAGCGGGCGCGGAGGCCGGAGGGGCCGAAGTCGTCGGGGCCGGTCACGCAGTGCACGTCGTCGTGGCCGTGGGCGAGCAGGTGCTCGACGGCGGCCCGGACGCCCTGCTCGTCGTCGAAGACGACGCTCGGCTCGGCGTAGGTGGGGGCCGCGGAGTGCAGGAAGACGCGGGGAGCGGTGTCGGCGGTGCTGGCCGGGTCGATGGTGATGAGGAGGATGCCGGCGGTGCGGAGGTCGGCGAAGGTGCGCTCGTAGCCGCGCTCCACCTCGGGGTCGTACTCGGTGTTGCCGAGGAGGGTCAGGAGCGAGCGGCGGCGGGCCTCGTGCTCGATCTCGCGCGCCAGCTCGCCGAAGAAGGCGTTCGAGGAGTCGGGGACGAGCAGGCCGACGAGGTTCGAGCGGCCGACGCTGAGCGCCTCGGCGAGGGAGTTGCGGCGGAAGCCGAGCTCGGTGATGGCGGTCTCGACGCGGGCGCGGAGCTCGGGGGAGACGGGGCGGGGGCCGTTGTTCACGACATAGCTGACGACCGTCGCGGAGGTGCCGGCCGAACGCGCCACATCGGCGAGGGTGGGGCGCCGGGAGCGGGCTGGCATCCGGTCAGCTTAAGGGAGGGGGGTGGGGACGGGGATCTCGATACGCCCGCTCCGCGGGCTACTCGATCAGCATGATGTGCGCGCGAGGCTCCGTCGGGATGACGGGGCGGGCTGCTCGAGCATGATGTGCGCGGGATGCTCGGTCGGCATGAGGGGGTTGGAGGCTCGGTCGGCCTGGGGGGCGGAGCGTCCTTGGTGGTCGAGTAGCGAGGAGCGCGTATCGAGACCGTGGTTTGCAGCAGGGGGATCTCGATACGCCCGCTGCGCGGGCTACTCGATCAGCATGATCCGCGCGGGGTGCCCGGTCGGCATGATCGGTCCAGCCGGCGAATGTTTCACATGGGCGTAATAAACGAGCGGGTGGGGGAAACGAGGCGCGACTATGGTCGCGCTAACCGCTTAGAACCGCCGACTCCCCTGGAGTGTCATGCACGCCACCCTCACTCCGCTGCGTCGCGCGGTGCCGCCCGCGACGGCGGCCGATGCGACCGGCGACTCGCGGGTCGTCCGCGCGCTGAGCCGCACCGCCTGGGCGCAGGCCGTGCTCCGCGCGGTCGCCGCGGCCTCCAACCTCTCCTTCGCGCACACCCGGGTCGCCGTGCTCGGGACCGGACCGCTGGCCGTCGAGCTGGCGACCAGGACTGCGGCGATGGGCGCACGCGTGGTCGTCGTCGGCGACGACCCGGTCGCGTTGGTCGAGATCGCTCAGCTCGGAGTCACGGTGCAGACGGCGGAGTCTGCCGAATTGCGGGATGCGACGATCGCGTTCGCGACGGGCGAGCGCCCGGAGCCGGTCGTGCCGGCGCTGCTCGGCGGCGGCGGTCCGCTGCTCCTGGTCGATGCGGCGGAGGAGCTCCCGGCCGTCACCGCGGTCACCGACCCGTCCTCCGGCCGCCCCGGGATCGACCGGATCGTGGACGCCGAGCGCGAGCTCTTCCTCCTGGTGGCGCGCGACGTCGCCGACGGCTCGGCCCGCCGCACCCGCGAGCAGCTGTCCGCGCGCTTCGCGGCTGCGGTCGACGCCGCCCGGGAGCAGGATCCCTCTCCCGACGACCTGCACGACCACGCCGACCGGGCCCTCGCGCTGGAGCTGCTCCGATGACCGCGCCGATCCGGGACGCCTCGCTCTGGCGGCAGGGGCAGGACAAGATCGACTGGGCCGCGCGCTTCATGCCGGTGACCCGCGGGATCGCCGGGCAGCTGCGCGAGAGCGGCACCGTGCGGGGCCTGCGGATCGGGCTGGTGCTCGTCCTCGAGCCGAAGACGGCGACGCTCGCGCTCGAGCTGGCGGCGGCCGGCGCCGACGTCAGCGTGATGTGCGGCGCCTCCAACACCCACGACGACACCGCGGCCGCCCTGCAGCACGCGGGGATCGCGGTCTTCGCCCGCTCGGACGCGAGTGCCGCCGACGACCGGGCGTTCGCGCTCGGGCTGCTCGACCGGCGCCCGGACATCCTGGTCGACGACGGCTCGTCGGTCACCCGGCTCGCGCACACCGACCGGCCCGCGGTCTTCGAGACCCTGCGCGGCGCGACGGAGGAGACCACCAGTGGGCTGCGGCCGCTGAGGGTGATGGAGCGCGAGGGCGCGCTGCGGATCCCGGTGCTCGCCGTCAACGACGCGCGCTGCAAGACCCTCTTCGACAACCGGCACGGCACGGGGCAGTCGACGCTCCTGACGATGCTCGACCTGCTCGCGACTCCGCTCGACCGCGCGCACGTGGTCGTCGCGGGCTTCGGGCCGGTCGGCCGCGGGGTCGCCCAGCACGCCCGGGCGCTCGGCGCCCGCGTGACGATCGCGGAGGTCGACCCGGTCCGCGCGCTCGAGGCGGTCTTCGCCGGCTACGACGTCGACGCGCTGCAGTCGGCGGCGGCCAGCGCCGACCTGCTGATCTCGGCGACCGGCATCGCGCACACCATCGACGTGGAGCACCTGCTCGCCCTGCCGGAGGGGGCGGCCGTGGCCGTCTCGGGCGGCGTCGCGCAGGAGATCGCGATCGACGCGGCGCTCGCCGCGGGCGCGACCCGGCAGAGCATCGGCCACGCGCTGGAGAGCTTCACGCTGCCCAACGGCCGCTCGATCGTCGTGCTCGACGACGGCGGCTGCATCAACTGCACCGCCGGTGAGGGGAACCCGATCGAGATCATGGACCTGTCCTTCGGCGTCCAGGTGGCCGCCGTCGACCTGCTCGCGCGGGAGGCGGGGAGCCTCGCACCGGCCGTGCACCTGCTCCCGCCCGAGGTCGACGACCGGGTCGCGCGCGCCAAGCTCGACGCGCTCGGGCTGCGGATCGACGCGCCGAGCAGCGCCCAGCGCGACTTCCTCGGCAGCTGGACGTCGACCGGTCGTCGGGCCGCGCCGCAGCGGGACGGGGCGCGCTCGTGACCGAGCTGCTGCGCCTCGAGGGCGTCTCCGTGACCTACCGCAACGCGGAGCAGCCGTCGCTGGTCGACGCGAGCTTCTCGGTGTCGAGCGGCGAGGTCGTGCTGGTCGCGGGGCCGTCCGGCTGCGGCAAGAGCACGCTGCTGCGGGTGCTGAACGGGCTCGTACCGCGCTCGTATCGCGCCGAGGTGACCGGGCGGATCGAGGTCGAGGGCCGCGACGCGGTTCCGCTCGCGCTGCGCGACATCTCGGAGGTGGTCGGCACGCTGCTGCAGGACCCGGGCAAGCAGGTCGTCGGGCACAGCGTGCTCGCCGAGATCGCGTTCGGGCTGGAGAACCGCGGGACGCCTCCCGCCGAGATCCGCGAGCGCGCGCACCGGGTCGCCGAGCGGCTCGGGCTGACCGCGCTGCTCGCGACGCCGCCGCACGAGCTCTCCGGCGGGCAGCTGCAGCTCGTCGCCTTCGCCGGGATCCTCGTGCTCGATCCGCGGGTGATCGTCATCGACGAGCCGCTGGCCAACCTCGATCCCGACGCGGCGGACGTGCTGCTGCGGGCGGTGCGCGCCTACGTCGACGGCGGCGGGGCGGCCGTGATCGTCGAGCACCGCGTCGACGAGGTGCTCGCGCTGCAGCCGGACCGCGTGGTCTACCTGGAGGAGGGACGGGTCGTCTTCTCCGGAGACGTCGCCGGATTCCTCGAGGTCGCGTCGCCGGAGTCGGTGAAGCTGCCGTTCGAGGCGCTGCTCGCCGGCGCCGCGGGGGAGGAGTCACCTGAAGAGGAGGCGCGGCCGGTGACGGCCGGTACCGCCCGCCTGCACTTCGACGGCGCCGAGCTCGGCTACGGCGCGCGGACGATCGTCGCCGCCGTCGACCGCCGCTTCCACGCGGGCGAGCGGGTCGCGATCCTCGGCCGGAACGGCGCCGGCAAGTCGACGCTGATGCGCGCGGCGGTCGGGCTGGTCGCGCCGACTCGCGGACGCGTCCTGCTGGACGACCGGCCGGTGCACGAGCTGACCGCGGCCGAGCTCGTCTCGACCTGCGGCTACCTCTTCCAGAACCCGGGCCAGGCGCTCTTCAGCGAGACGGTCGAGGCGGAGCTGGCCTTCGGGCCGCGCAATCTCGGGGTGCCGGCGGAGGAGATCCCCGCGATCGCCGATGCCGCGCTGCGCGCCGTGTCGCTCGACGACGTCCCGGGGATCCTGCAGCGGCCGCCGCGCACGCTCTCGTTCGGGCAGCAGCGCCGGCTCGCGGTTGCGCTCGCGCTGACCCTGCGGCCGCGGACGCTGATCCTCGATGAGCCGACGGCGGGGCAGGACGAGCGCTCCTCCCGTCACTTCCTCGACGCGGTCTGGGCGATCGACGGGATCGACAGCGTGTACTTCATCACCCACGACGTCGACATGGCGCTCGCCCGCGCCGACCGCGTGGTCGTCGTCGACGGCGGCGGGATCGTCGCCGACGCCAGCCCCGCCGAGGTCGTGCACGACACGGCGCTCTGGCACGGCCCGGGCGTCGACCCCGGCTCCTCCCGCGCGGTGCTGCGCGAGACCGACTTCGTGCGCGCCGCCCGGCGCCACGGACCCGCGAGCGGCCGCCTTCCGCGCCCGCTCGACCTTGCCCGGCGCCTCCGCCGCGCGCAGCAAGGCCCCGGCAGCACCCCCGACGCCAGCACCGCCGACCCCCGCTCCTCCGCCCCCCTCGAAAGGACACACCCGTGACCGCCACCACCTCCACCGCCGCGAAGACCGGCCCCTGGGCCGTTTCCTCCCGCACGATCGTCTTCGGCGCCGTCGGCGCCGCCCTCTACGGCGCACTCGGCGCCCTGAGCTTCGTGATCCCCGGGACGATGATCTCGATCCGCCCCGCGATCGCGATCATCCCCTTCGTCGGCCTGCGCTTCGGTCCGGTCGCCGGCTTCTTCACCGGCGCCGTCGGCAACGCGATCGTCGACCAGATCATGGGCTACGGCTTCCTCACCTACTGGAACTGGAGCATCGCGAACGGCCTGGTCGGCCTGCTCGCCGGACTGATCGGCTACTACGCGAAGGAGCCGCGCACCACCGGCCGCCAGCTCGTCTGGGCCGCCGCGATCGCGGTCGCCGCGGTCGTCGTCGGGCTGCTCTTCACCGCCACCGACTTCCTGTTCCTCGGTCAGACCTTCCAGTACTGGTTCTTCGGCTCCTACCTCCTGGCGATCCTCGCGACCGGAATCACCGCGGTGATCCTGGTGCCCGTGCTCGACCGGGTCTGGAAGCCGCTCCAGAACCTCGCCGGACGCTGACGGGCGCGCGAGATGGAGGTATCACCTCGGTATCTCGGCGGTGACTCCTTCCTCGGCCGTCGGGATCCGCGCGTGCTCATCCTGGTGCCGGTGATGTTCGTCATCACCGCCAGCCAGGTCCGCGACCTGCGCTGGATGGCGGCGCTCGCCGTCGTGGCGTTCGCGTACTACTTCAGCGCGCGGATCCCGTTCCGCGAGGTCCGCTCGAACTGGGCCGTCGTGGCCGTGTTCGTGCTGGTCTTCGCGGGCATCAACGGGCTCATCGTCGGCGCGACCGGCAACGGCGACCCCGAGGCCGGCGCGACGCTGTTCACCGTGCCGGTCGTGGGCCTGGCGATCACGGAGGGGGCGGTCTCCTACGCGGTCAATCTGCTGCTGCGCTTCCTTACGCTGGTCGCGGTCGGGTTCCCGCTCGCGTTCGCGATCCGCCCGGGGGACCTCGCCGTCGCCTTCGCGCGGCTCGGCGTGCCGGCGCGCTTCGCCTACGGGATCGATCTGACCTTCAAGTTCCTGCCCAGCGCGGCGTCGAACCTGCAGGAGACGGCCGCGGCCCAGCGCCTGCGCGGCTACGAGCGCGCGCAGACCCGGAATCCGATCCGGCGCCTGCGCGAGGTCGCGCCGCTGATGGTGCCGGTCACCATCTCGTCGTTCGTCGACGCGGAGGACACGGTCGACGCGCTCGATCTGCGCGGCTTCGGGACGCGCAAGCGCACCTGGCTGCGCGAGATCCGCTACACCCCGGTCGACTGGACGGTCACGGGCGCGGCGCTGCTGCTGGCGGTCGCCGCGACCACGGCGAGCCTCAGCGGGCTGATGCCGTCGGCGTGGATCCCGTGAGCGCCGCGGATCCGGTGGCCGGCGCCGTCTCGCTCGGGCGGGAGGGCGCCGGGAGCGCCACGTCGCTGCTCACCGTGCACAGTGCCGCGTGGGTGCTGCCCGTCGCGGGCGAGCCGGTGCGCGACGGGGCGGTCGCCGTGCGCGGTGAGCGGATCGTCGCGGTCGGTCCGCGGGATGCCGTGCTCGCCTCGCTCCGTGACGAGTCGCCCGCGGTGCGGGAGTGGCCGGGTGTGATCGTGCCGGGGCTCGTCAACGCGCACTCGCACCTGCAGTACACCTGCATGTCCGCGGTCGGCCGGGGTCGGTACACCGGCTTCGAGGATTGGTCGCGCGCGTTCCAGGAGGTGTACGAGCAGCCGCACGACTGGGGTGCGTCCGCCGCCGCCGGGCTCGAGATCGCGGTCTCGACCGGCACGACGGCGATCGCCGACATCGTCACCGACCTCGATGCACTGCGCGTGCTCGAGGACGGCCGCGTGCACGGGATCGCCTACTGGGAGCTGATGAGCCTCCTCGAGGACGACTGGCGCGGCAGCGGGCGCGCGATCACGGCGGAGCTGGTGCGCACCTCCGGCGTCACGCGGATCGGGCTCTCGCCGCACGCGCCGTACTCGCTGGACACCCCGGTGCTGAGCGACCTGACCGGGCTCTCGCAGGAGCTCGGCGTGCGCCGGCACCTGCACCTGGCCGAGTCGGCCTGGGAGGCGGAGTACACGATGCACGGCCGCGGCGATCTGGCGGAGCAGTGGCGCCGCTGGGGCTACGACGGCTTCCACCTGCTGCGCAACGGCGGCAGCGCGCTGCGGCCGGTGGCATACGCGGAGACGATCGGCGCGCTCGGCGACGACGTGCACATCGCGCACGGGATCTACGTGGACGCGGACGATCGGGCGACGCTCCGACGCACGGGCACCTCCGTCGCGCTGTGTCCGCGCTCGAACGCGGTGATCGGGCTCGACGAGGCGCCGGTCGCCGACTACCTCCGCGAGGGGAACGCGATCGCGGTGGGGACGGACTCGCTGTCGTCGACGCCGTCGCTCGACCTGCTCGGGGACGTGGCCGAGCTGTGCCGGATCGCGCGGGCGCAGGGGTACGCGGGCCGGGATCTGCACGCGCGGCTGCTCGCGGCGGCGACGCTCGGCGGCGCGGTGGCGATGGGGGCGGCGGAGTCGTTCGGCACGCTGGTGCCCGGAGCGCTCGCCGATCTCGCTGTACTGGCGGTGTCCGGCTCTTCTTCCGACGACGTGCTCGCCGCGGTCGTCGAGGCCGGCGAGGGGACCGCTCTCGCCACGATCATCTCCGGGGAGGTCCGATGGCAGGCGCAGATCTGAGCGGGTTCGTCGACCGGCTGAGCGTCGACGGGCGGGTGCTCGAGCGGGTGCGGCGGCCGGCGCTCGCCGAGTCGCTGGGGCTCGAGCCGCATCCCGAGGGCGGCTGGTACCGGCGGACGTGGGAGTCGCCGGAGCGGCTGACGCTCGTCGGCGTCGACGGCTCGGTGCGGGAGCGGCCGGCGGCGACGCTGATCGTGTTCCTGCTGCCGGCGGGCGAGGCGTCGGCGTGGCACCGGGTGTCGTCGGCGGAGACGTGGATCTGGAACGGGCCCGGGCGGGTGGCGCTGCAGTACGGCGGCCTCAGCGAGGAGCCGGAGGACGGCGAGACGGTGGTGCTCGGCTCGGCGTTCGAGGGGCTGCCGGTGCAGGCGCTGGTGCCGGCGGACGTGTGGCAGCGGACGCTGCCGTCGGCGGAGGACGCGGTGGTGAGCTGCCTGGTCTCGCCGGGCTTCGACTTCGCCGACTTCTCGATGCCGGAGTAGGGGCGCGGCGGGTCTCGATACGCCGCCGGAGGCGTCTACTCGACCAGCAGGGAACGGCCCGCGGAGGGGGCTGCTCGCCCGCGTGGAAGGGCCCGCTGCGCGGGCCGCTCGACCGGCATGGACGGGTCTGCCGCATGCTGATCGAGTAGGCCGCGGAGCGGGCGTATCGAGATCCACCGTCGTCAGACGACGAGTCTGCAGACCCGCCCTGATGGTGACGGCGGGTCTCGATACGCCCCTGCGGGGCTACTCGACCAGCATGTCTGCGGGTGTCTCTTCCAAGTAGATCCACCACCGTCAGAACACGAGTCTGCAGACCCGTCCTGCTGGCGACGGCGGGTCGCGATACGCCCCTGCGGGGCTACTCGACCACCATGGCGCGGCGGCGCCGCGTCCTTTCCCTCACCATCGAGACGCGAAGCGGCTTCGCCGCTCGATACGCCGCGGCGGGGCTACTCGACCAGCATGGTCGCCGCTGATCGCCTGCTCGTAGGAGCGCCGGTCCGAGCGGATCGCGTTCGGCTTCCCGCGGGCGGGCGGCGGATCCGGTGCCGGCGAGGTGCTGTCAGGAGCGAAGCCGCGATCGGTGGTCATCGGGACGGACAGTGACGTGAATGCGCCATTGGTGTGCTTCGGCCGCCCGGAATTCGCCTGGTGCGGCGCTAGGGCCCCACGCTCGTCGACAGGCGTGCCGATGCGGATCCGATCTCGACCCGGTCGGGCGCCGATATGAGCCGCGGCGGCGGACGCACCTCGACCCTCAGGAGACACCTTCATGACGCACGACGAAATCCCCGCAACGACCTCGGCGGACGACCGCGCGGTCAGACGGCGCTCGCTCGTCGCCACCGGGGTCTGGACGCTGCCCGTCGTCGCTATGGCGACGGCGGCGCCGTCCGCAGCAGCATCTCTCTCTCGTGCGGTGTGCCCGAGCGTCGCCGAGGCCTACCAGTGGGGACGTCTGGACAACGGCAACGGCAATCAGGGGCCGTCCGGCTTCGAGGAGGAGGACGGCGTCGTCTTCTTCCGCCAGGGGTCGGACAATGCGAAGTGGTTCTTGGGAGTCGACTTGGACGTCACACTGGGGGCCTACATGGCGGTCACCACGGGTACCACGTACACCTTCGCGTTCCGGGCCGGTGGAAACAAAGCGAGGGGTATCCCTCCCGAGGCTCGCGGGCCGCAGTCCGTTCGCTTCGAAATCGAGGGGGCTGTCGTCTCACCCGTGTACAGCACCGATACGAGCCAGATCGGCGGCGTGCAGCTGAGCAAGGAATTCTCCTGGGGCGACTACTCCTTCGAGTGGGTGGCGAAGACCACGGGAGCGGTCAACGTCCGCTGGCACTTCACCGTGCCCGGAAAACGGAGCTCGCAAAGGCTGGGGTTCGACGACATCCGCGTCACGATGCCGGTCATCACCTGCTCATAGCGGGACCGGTCCGGTCTGTGGAGCTCCTCGCAATGGATCCGCCGTCACGAGGACTCGTGCCGCCGGTATCGTGAGCCGCATCATGCCCGTCGACTCCGCGCTCGAGGCCGCCGGC
This sequence comes from Rathayibacter sp. VKM Ac-2857, assembly GCF_013205025.1. Classification (GTDB taxonomy): domain Bacteria; phylum Actinomycetota; class Actinomycetes; order Actinomycetales; family Microbacteriaceae; genus Rathayibacter. Next base: position 254,700 of record NZ_JABMLE010000003.1, read on the forward strand.
TCCGGGACCCGTCTCCAGCGCCGCGTGGCCGAGGGGCTCGGGCGCGAGATCGCCTCGGGGATCCGACCGGCGGACTCGCAGATCGTGCCCGAGGAGATCGGCCGCCGGTACGACGTGTCGCGGACCGTGGTGCGCGAGGCCTTCCGCGCTCTCGAGGCGCGAGGGATGATCCGGGCCCGCCCGCGCGCGGGGACGCAGGTCCAGCCGGTGAGCTCCTGGAACCTCCTCGATCCCGACGTCATCCAGTGGCGGGCCACCGGGCCGGCCGCGGAGACGCAGCTGCAGGAACTCCTCGTGCTGCGCGAGGCCGTCGAGCCGGCCGCGGCCCGGCTCTTCGCGTCGCGCGGCGGGACGGCTCAGCGGGAGGAGTTGTCGGCCGCGGCGGCGGAGCTCGCTCTGGCGGCCGAGGCGCGATCGCTGCCGCGGTTCACGGCTGCCGACCAGAGCTTCCACCGGATCCTGGTCGAGGGATCGGGCACCGCGGTGCTCACCCAGCTGCTCGGCACCATCGCCGCGGCGCTGGACAGCAGGTACGGCAGCGGCGTTCCGACCTTCACCGCCGCCACCGATCGAGCGGTCGACCAGCATCGGCGGCTCGCGGCGGCGATCGCGACCGGCGACGCCGATGCCGCGGAGCACGAGGCGCGCGCGCTCGTCCAGGCCTCCGCCGCGGAGATCCGGGCGACGTCGGTCAGCGCCGGATCGGTCTGAGTCGGAACGATCGGCGATGCCGTCGTCCGGCGACGATCACTCCGGGCTCGCGAGGCCCTCGTACGCGCGGCTGGGGATCTGCGTGGCGAGCTTGCCGCCGCTGATGTCGACGAGCGTGCCGGTGATGTAGCCCGCCGCGTCACTGGAGAGGAAGCAGAGCAGGTCGGCGATGTCGTCGGGAGTGCCCCAGCGGCGCAGGCTCAGCGTGTCGAGGAGGCGCGCCTTCGCCGCGTCCGGCATGTCCGCGAAGCCGTTCATCGCGGTGGGGATCATCCCCGGCGCGTAGGCGTTGACGGTGATGCCCCACGGCCCGAGCTCGCCGGCGAGGACCCGGGTGAACTGCACGACCGCCGCCTTCGACGCTCCGTAGGCGGCGGCGCCGATGCTCGGGACGATCGCCGCGAACGAGGCGGCGTTGATGATGCGGCCGCGGCCGCGCGCCTTCATGACGGGGATGACGGCCTGCGACACGAGGAAGGTGCCGCGGACGTTCACGTCGAACGCGGCGTCCCAGCGCGCGGGGTCGAGGGACTCGACGGTGCCCTCGACGTTGATGCCGGCGTTGTTGACCAGCACGTCGACGTGGCCGAAGCGCTCGACGACGGCGTCGATCGCGGCCCGCACCGAGGTCGGATCCGTGACGTCGCAGACCAGCTGCTCCACGTCGTCCGCGGCAGGGGACGGGAAGGCCAGGTCGAGGGCGGCGACCCGCGCGCCCTCCGCCGTGAAGCGGTCGACGATCGCCCGGCCGATGCCGCGCCCGCCTCCGGTGACCACGACGACCAGACCGGTGAGATCGATGAGCACGGCAGCCTCCTATTAGTATGATTAATCGATCGTCACCGTAGCATCGAAGGGACGCCAGATGGACACCGAAGTCGCTCGCAGAGTCGCCTGGATCACGGGAGCCGGTTCCGGAATCGGAGCCGCGTCGGCCGAGCGCCTGGCGGCGTCGGGCTGGACGGTGGTGCTCAGCGGCAGGTCGCGCGAGCGCCTCGACGCGGTCGCCGAGCGGATCGGGAGCGCCGGCGGGGACGCCCTCGTCGTCCCCCTGGACGTGGGCGACCAGCGGGCAGTGGGTGCCGCTCGCGACGCGGTGCTGGCGGCGACCGGCCGCATCGACGCGCTCGTCCTGTCGGCCGGGCTCAACTCCCCGCGGCGGACCTGGGGGGACCAGCGGATGGGCGAGCTCGAGGAGATCGTGCGCACCAATCTGCTGGGGCCGGTGGGCGTCATCGACGCGGCCCTGCCCGAGCTGAGGGAGCACGCCGGCGCGGTCGTGCTGGTCTCCTCGTACTCGGCCTGGGCGTTCGCGCCGATCGCGGGGGTCGGCTACAGCGCGAGCAAGAAGGCGCTGGCCGAGGTCGCCCGCACGCTGAACGCCCAGGAGGCCGCCGCCGGGATCCGCGCCTGCCACCTCTGCCCCGGCGACGTCGCGACGGACTTCCTCCGCCACCGGCCCCAGGTCCCGGACGATCAGGCTCGCGCCCGGATGCTCGCGCCGGACGACGTCGCCCGCGCGGTCGAGTTCGTCATCGAGTCCCCGGCCCACGTCCGCATCGACGAGCTGGTGATCTCGCCGGTCTCGCAGCGCTGACGGCGTCCCTGCTGATCGAGTAGCCCGCGACGCGGGCGTATCGAGATCCACCAGCGTCGAAGGCGGAGTCTGCAGACCCACCGTGCTGATGACGGTGGGTCTCGATACGCCCCTGCGGGGCTACTCGACCAGCATGAAAGGACCTGTTCGTCCTTCATCGGCGGGCCTGTTCGACCAGCATGAGAGGCGTATCGAGACGCCGGGTCAGCCGGAGGACTCGCGGGGGACCAGGCGCACGGGCATGGAGCGGACGCCCGGCGTCGGGCGGCCGTGGATCGCGTGGGAGAGCTCCTCGGCGGCCGCGCGGCCGAGGGCCTCGAGCTGCATGTCGATGCTGGTGAGCGGGGGGCGGGCGGCCTCGACGAGGAGGTCCCAGTTGTCGAAGCCGACGACGGCGACGTCGCGGGGCACCGGATGGCCGCTCTCGCGCAGGTGGTCGAGGGCGCCGCGGGCGATCTGGTCGCTCGCGCAGAGGATCGCGTCGAGGTCCGGGTGCGCGGCCAGCAGCGACTCGGCGCACTGGCGGCCCCAGCTCTCCGACCACTGCCCGTAGAGCACGTCGCCGCCGACCAGCGGGAGGCCCGCCTCCGTCAGCGCCCGCTCGACGCCGCGGGCCCGGTCGTGCGCGGCGGTGTAGCTGGGCTCTCCGTTGATCAGCGCGATGCGGGTGCGACCGCGCTCGATCAGGTGGCGGGCGGCGAGCACGCCGGCGAGTGTGTTGTCGGGCGTGAACGAGGAGTCGCGCTCGTCCTCGGAGGGCGCGTAGGCGTAGACGACGGGGACGGGGATCGTCGCGGTGATCGACGGGCGGGGGTTGGTCGTCCGGCCGAGCACGACGATCCCGTCGACGCGCTTGGCCAGCAGGTTCTTGATGTGGTGCTGCTCGCGGATCGAGTCGCCGCGGGCGTCGCAGAGGAACACCGAGGTCGAGCCGGCGCCGAACGCGTCCTCGGCGCCCAGCAGCACGGGCAGCACGAAGCGGTTGTCGAGGTCGTTGGTGAGCATCCCGATCGTGCCGGTGCGGCGCGAGTTGAGGGCCTGCGCGAACGGGTTCGGGGTGAAGGAGAGCGCGGCGGCGGCGTCGAGCACCTTCTGGCGCGTCTCGGCGCGGACCTGGTCGCGGCCGTTCAGTGCCTTGGAGGCGGTGGCGATCGAGACGCCGGCCTCGCGGGCGACGTCGGTCAGCGTGATGGTGCCCGTGGGCTTGCGCGGCGCGATGACGTCCTCCTTCCGCGGGACGCCCGGTGCGCCCTGGACGATCCTCGCACAGGATCGCGCGCCCCGAAAACACCGAAAACACGACAACTCTTGACGCGGTCTTCCCCCCGTGTCTACCTTGAACCCGCAGAAAGTAGTTTCGGTCCGGCGCACCGCCGAGGTCCGATCAGCATCACCCGTCAACGACGAAGGGAACATCCGCGATGAAGAGGAAGCACACTCGGGGCCTCGCCGCCGCCGTCCTGCTCGGGACCGCAGCCGCAGCACTGACCGGCTGCGCGGGAGGCTCGGGAGGCGACTCCTCCGCCGCCGGCGGCACCTACACGTTCTGGGACCCGTACCCCCAGTTCGACGAGTCGTCCGACTGGGCGAAGCTCATCGACTCCTGCGGCACCGAGGCCGGCGTCACCGTCGAGCGCACGGGTTACGACACCACCGACCTGACCAACAAGGCGCTCCTCGCCGGTCAGCAGGGCAGCTCGCCCGACATCCTGCTCGTCGACAACCCGGTCGTCTCCACGCTCGCCGAGTCGGGGATCCTGACCACCACCGCCGAGAACGGCCTCGAGACCGGCGACATCGACGCGAACATCCTGGCCGCGGGCGAGGTCGGCGGCGACACCTTCGGCGTCCCGATCGGCGCGAACACGCTCGCGCTGTACTACAACAAGACCGTGCTGGCCACGGCCGGCGTCGACGTCGCCTCGATCACCGACTGGGCGAGCCTCACCGCCGCGCTCGAGAAGGTCACCGCGTCGGGCGGCAAGGGCATCACGTTCTCGGGCATCGGCACCGAGGAGGGCACGTTCCAGTTCCTGCCCTGGTTCTGGGGCTCCGGCGCCGAGCTGACCGAGCTCGACTCGGCCGACGCCGTGGACGCGGTCTCGCTCTGGACCGACTGGCTGGAGAAGGGCTACGCACCCAACTCGGTGATCGGCAACACGCAGACCACCAGCTGGCAGGAGTTCGAGACCGGCGAGTACGCGTTCGGCGAGAACGGCACCTGGCAGCTCGCCAACGCGAAGGCCTCGGGCATCGACTACGGCATCCTCACCATCCCGGCGAAGGACGGCGGCTCGGCCCCCGCACCGACCGGCGGCGAGTTCCTCACCCTGCCCGTGCAGAAGGACGAGGCGCGCTACGAGACGTCGACCGCGATCGCCGAGTGCCTCACCTCGACGGACAACCTCGTGACGACCGATGACACGCTGTCGTACATCGCGCCGACGGCCGCGGCGCAGGAGGCGCAGGTCGCCGGGAACGCCGACCTCGAGCCCTGGGTCGAGGCCGTCCAGGCCGCGAAGGGCCGCACCTCGGACGACCTCGGGACGAAGTACCCGAAGATCTCCGAGCAGCTCTGGTCCGCGGTGCAGACCGCGCTGAGCGGCTCGCAGTCGCCGGCGGATGCGCTGAAAGCGGCGCAGTCGGCGGCCGCGTCCGCGACGCAGTGATGAGTGGTGTGGAGCCCCTTGCTGATCGAGTAGCCCGCTCTGCGGGCGTATCGAGATCCGCCGGCGTCGGAGAGGTGGTCTGCAGAACCGAGGTTCTTGCGGTGGTGGGTCTCGATACGCCCCTGCGGGGCTACTCGACCAGCAGGCAGGGCCCCGCCGGGGCGCTCCAGACTCGGGAGGGATCATGACGACGGCCACTGAGACGGGGCGGCTGCTGCGCCGCGAGGCGGAGCCGGGGGTCGCGGCCGTCGCGGCCCCGGCGCCCAGGCGGCGGCGGCCGGGCGGGCAGCTCGCGGCGTGGGCGTTCCTCGCCCCGCTCGTCGTCTACCTGCTCGTGTTCTACGCCTTCCCGCTCTATCGCAACCTCGAGCTGAGCCTGAAGGACTACACGGTCCGCTCCTTCGTCCAGGGCAACGCCCCGTTCGTCTGGTTCGACAACTACGTGCAGGTCTTCCAGGACCCGACCTTCGGCCCGGCGCTGCTGCACACCGCGGTGTTCACGGGAGTCTCGCTGATCTTCCAGTTCACGCTGGGGCTCGCGCTGGCGGTCTTCTTCTACCGGCGCTTCCCGCTCGCGAGCACGCTCCGGGCGCTGTTCCTGGTGCCGTGGCTGCTGCCGCTGATCGTCTCGGCGTCGACCTGGTCGTGGATGCTGAACAGCGACTCCGGGATCGTCAACGCGTTCCTCGAGTCGTTCGGGATCGGGCAGATCAACTGGCTGACCTCGCCGTCGACCTCGCTGATCGCGGTGCTGATCGCCAACATCTGGATCGGCATCCCGTTCAACCTGGTGATCCTCTACTCCGGGCTGCAGAACATCTCGCAGGACCTCTACGAGGCGGCCTCGCTCGACGGCGCGACCGGCGCCCAGCAGTTCTGGCGGATCACGCTGCCGCTGCTGCGCCCGGTGTCGGCGATCACGATCCTGCTCGGCCTCGTCTACACGCTGAAGGTGTTCGACATCATCTGGATCATGACGAAGGGCGGTCCGGCCGACTCGTCGACGACCCTGGCGACCTGGACCTATCAGCTCGGCTTCGGCTCGATGCTGCCCGACTTCGGTCCGGCGGCGGCGGTCGGCAACCTGCTGATCATCCTCGCCCTGGTCTTCGGCCTGATCTACATCCGCGTCCAGCGGAAGCAGGCCGACGCATGAGCGCCCGGCGCCCCTGGTGGCTGACCCTCGTGGGCGTCCTGCTCACCGCGATCATGCTGTTCCCGGTCTACTGGATGATCAACGTCTCGCTCACGCAGACCGGATCGATGCGGAAGGATCCGCCGGACTGGTTCCCGTTCGCGCCCACCTTCTCGGGCTACCAGGCCGTGCTGAGCGAGCAGCTGCCGTACCTCGGTACCAGCCTCATCGTCGGACTCGGCACGGTGCTGCTGACCGTGGCGATCGCCGCTCCGGCCGCGTACTCGCTCGCGAAGCTGCGGCCGCGCGGCGGGCAGGGGCTCTCGTTCGTCCTCCTGATCGCGCAGATGATCCCGGCGATCATCATGGCGATGGGCTTCTACGCCATCTACCTCAACCTGGGGCTGCTGAACTCGATCCCCGGGCTGATCGTGGCCGACTCGACCATCGCGGTGCCGTTCGGCGTGCTGATCTTCACCGCGTTCATGTCCGGCATCCCGGACGAGCTGACCCAGGCCGCGCGGATGGACGGCGCGAGCGCCTGGCGCACCTTCACCTCGGTGATCATGCCGATCAGCCGCAACTCCGTCGTCACGGTGTCGCTCTTCGCGTTCCTCTGGGCCTGGTCGGACTTCATCTTCGCGTCGACCCTCGACAGCGGCGGGAAGCTCCAGCCGATCACGCTCGGCATCTACAAGTACATCGGCAACAACAACCAGGAGTGGAACTCGATCATGGCGACCGCCGTGGTCGCCTCGCTCCCGGCCGCCCTCCTCCTCGTCGTCGCCCAGCGGTACGTCTCGGCGGGTGTCACCGCCGGTGCCGTCAAGGACTGACCCTCTTCCTCCTAGGAGATCCTCGTGACCCTGACCACCACGGTCGCCCTCGGCGGCCCCGTCGCCCCGACCGCCGGCGCGCTCCGGCCGCTGCGCCAGGACGAGATCCGGCTGACCGGCGGCTTCTGGCAGCACTACCAGCGGCTCGGCGCGGACGCCGTGATCGGCCACTGCCTGAGCTGGATCGAGCGGGTCGGCTGGGCCGGCAACTTCGACCGCGCGGCGGCGGGGACGATCTCCTCAGCGGTCGGCGGCGACGAGCACGCGGGCATCGAGTTCGTCGACTCGGAGGTCTACAAGCTGCTCGAGGCGATGGCCTGGGAGCTGGGCCGCTCCGACGATCCGGAGCTCGCCGCGCAGTACGAGGCGCTGGTGCTGCGGGTCGCGGGGGCCCAGGAGGAGGACGGCTACCTGCACACGAGCTTCGGCCGGCCGGGGCAGCGGGCGCGCTACTCCGACCTGGAGTGGGGGCACGAGCTGTACTGCTTCGGGCACCTGATCCAGGCCGCCGTGGCGCGGCTGCGCACCGGGCACGACGACCTGCTGCCGGCCGTGGCGCGGCGGCTGGCCGACCACGTGACCGAGGTCTTCGGGGCGGAGGGACGCGTCGCGGTCTGCGGGCACCCCGAGATCGAGCCGGCGCTCGCCGAGCTCGCGCGGGCCACCGGCGACGGGCGGTACCTGGAGCAGGCGCGGCTGTTCGTCGAGCGGCGCGGCACGGGGACGCTCGGGGCGATCGCCTTCGGGCCCGAGTACTTCCAGGACGACGTGCCGGTGCGCTCGGCGGAGGTGCTGCGCGGGCACGCGGTGCGGGCGCTGTACCTCTCCGCGGGGGCGCTCGACGTCGCGGTGGAGACGGGCGACGCGGAGCTCGAGGCCGCCGTGGGGCGGCAGTGGGCGGCGACGGTCGCGCGCCGCACATACCTGACGGGCGGGATGGGCTCGCACCACCAGGACGAGGCGTTCGGCGCCGACTACGAGCTGCCGCCGGACCGCGCCTACGCCGAGACCTGCGCGGCGATCGCGTCGAACATGCTGTCGTGGCGGCTGCTGCTCCGCTCGGACGACGCGGCCTACGCGGATCTGATGGAGCGGACGCTGCTGAACGCGGTGCTGCCCGCGACCCGGGAGGACGGGCGCGCCTTCTTCTACACGAACACGCTGCAGCAGCGGGTCGACGGCGTGGCGCCGGACGAGAGCGTCGAGACCGACCGGGCGCAGTCGAGCCTGCGGGCGCCGTGGTTCTGGGTGTCCTGCTGTCCGACGAACACCGCGCGGACCCTCGCGAGCGTGGAGCTGAGCTTCGCGACGGCGACGGACGACGGGGTGCAGCTGCACCAGTACGGGGCGTACCGGGTGACGACGGGCGACGTGTCGCTCGAGGTGGAGACCGCGTATCCGGAGGACGGCGAGATCGCGGTGCGGATCCTGGCGGACGCGGAGTTCGCGCTGACGCTGCGGGTCCCGCCGTTCGCGCGCGGGACGGCGCTGCTGGACGGGCAGGCGGTGGACGCGGGGCTGTCGACGGTGACGGTGCGGCGGGCGTTCGCGGCGGGGGACGTGGTGCGGCTGTCGCTGCCGATGCCGGCGCGCTTCGTGACGCCGCACCCGCGGATCGACGCGGTGCGCGGCCAGGTCGCGGTGGAGCGCGGGCCGTTCGTGCTGGCGCTGGAGTCGCTGGAGCTGCCGGACGGGCTCGACACGGAGCACGTCGCGGTGGACGCCGAGGTCTCGCCGGTCGCTGTCGGCGACGGCGCCCGGGTGGCGCTCGTGCGCCGCGACGCCCCGGCGTCCGCGTGGCCGTACTCCGTCCCTCCGGAGCTCGGCGAGCGCTTCACCGCGGAGTTCCGCCCCTACTACCGCTGGGCCAACCGTGGCCCCTCCACGATGCGCATCTGGACGCCCACCCTCTGACGCGCCTGCCGCGAGATGCCACTTGTGCGCGCCTTTCGCGGCGTGTCGCGCGCACAAGTGGCATCTCGCGGCGCACTCGCGTCGCCCGTCGACGCACATGTTGGTCGAGTAGCCCCGGAGGGGCGTATCGAGACCCGGCGCCCTCAGCGGAGCGGGTCTGCAGACCTGCGTGCTGACAGTGGTGGATCTCGATACGCCCGCTCCGCGGGCTACTCGATCAGCAAGGAGGGCCCGCTCCGCGGGCTGCTCGATCAGCAAGGAGGGGCGCTGCTCGATCGGCGCGGCGCGCTGCCGCGAGATGCCACTTGTGCGCGCCTTTTGCGGCGTGTCGGGTGCACAAGTGGCATCTCGCGGAGGGGGTCAGTGCTCGCGGCGGGAGGGGACGTCGGCCGGGGTCTCCAGGGGGGCGTCCTGGACGGTGGCGCGGTCGGACGTGGAGCGGTCGCCGCGGGTCTTCAGGAGGCTGGCGATCGTGGCGACGGCGATCGTCGAGCCGATGAAGGTGAGCGAGAACCAGATCGGGATCTCGGGGACCCAGAGCAGGGGCTCGCCGCCGTTGATGAACGGGACCTCGTTGACGTGGAGGGCGTGGAAGACGAGCTTCACGGCGATGAAGCCGAGGATGACGGCCAGGCCCTGGCTGAGGTAGACGAGGCGCTCGAGCAGGCCGCCGATCAGGAAGAACAGCTGGCGCAGGCCCATCAGCGCGAAGGCGTTCGCGGTGAAGACGATGTAGGCCTCGTTGGTCAGTCCGTAGATGGCGGGGATCGAGTCGAGCGCGAAGACGAGGTCGATGAAGCCGATGGCGACGATGGTCAGCAGCATCGGGGTGACGAAGCGGCGGCCGTCCTTCTTCACGGTCAGCTTGTCGCCGTGGTACTCGTCGGTGACGGGGAGGATGCGGCGCACCAGGCGCATGAAGGCGTTGTTCGAGGGGTCGCCGTGGTCGCCCTTGATCTGCTGGTAGGCCAGCACGAAGAGCAGGGCGCCGAAGAGGTAGAAGACCCAGGAGAAGTTCTCGATCAGGGCCGCGCCGACCGCGATGAATCCGCCGCGCATGATCAGCGCGATGACGATGCCGATCATCAGCACCTTCTGCTGGTAGATCTTCGGCACCGCGAAGCCGGTCATGATGATCAGGAAGAGGAAGAGGTTGTCGAGCGACAGCGCCTTCTCGGTGAGATAGCCGGCGAAGTACTCGCCGCCGTAGCGCCAGTCGGCGACGAAGCCGATCCCGACGCCGAAGAGCAGCGCGAGGCCGATGTAGAAGGCGGACCAGCGGGCGGACTCGCCGATGGTCGGCTCGTGCGGCTTCCGCACGTGGGCGAAGAACTCGTAGACGAAGAAGGCGATCGTCACGGCGATGGTGATCAGCCAGATGACGGGTGTGATCTGCACGGGGGTGCTCCAAGGGGTGGTCGATGACGGACCAAGGTCTCCTCCACTCCGACCACGACCTCTCGGAGGTGGTGGCGGAGCCGATGGCCCGGGACACGCTCTCGCATCCGTAATGACGGGCTCACCGCAGTCGGGAGTACTCCCCTTGCTGTCTGCGATTCTACTCAGGGACCGCCCACGCCAGGCTGGGAGAGTACCGACACGTCGCTTCTGGATCCATCCGGCTCTATATTGGATCCAGCGGCAGCGTGCCGCGCGAGAGGCGGCGCATGGCCATCCAGACGGTCCTCGGCCCGATCGAGGCGGCGGACCTCGGCGTCGTGTCGATGCACGAGCACCTGCTGACCGACGCGAGCGCGCTGCAGCGGCCCGGCGTCGAGGCGCTCGATCCGGACGCCCCGGTCACCGCCGAGCTCGCGGCCGCCCTGCGCTGGAGCCAGCTCGCGCTCGCCGACAACCTCCGCCTCGACGACGTCGAGCTGCTCGCCGACGAGCTGCGCGCGGGAGCGTCCGCGGGGCTCACCGCCGCCGTCGACCTCAGCTCGCTGGGCTTCGGTCCCGACCACGCGCGCCTTCCCGCCCTGTCCGAGCTAGCGGGAGTGGCGATCGTGGCCGGCTACGGCGCCTACCTCCCGCGGCTGCTGCCCGAGTGGTACCTCGCGCTCGACCTCGACGGCCGCACCGCGCTCTTCACCCGGGCGCTGACGGAGGCGATCCCGGGCACGACCTACCGCGCGGGCCTGCTCGGGCTGATGGGCACGACCGGCGCCTTCGGGACGCCCGACGGGGAGCAGGAGCGGATCAGCCTCACCGCCGCGGCCCGCGCGGCCGCCGCGACCGGCTCGGCGATCACCGTCCGACTCGCCGCCGACGCCCGCAACGGACTCGAGGTGCTCGCGCACGTCGTCGCCGAGGGAGTGGATCCCTCTCGCGTCGTGTTCAGCACGGTCGACGAGTTCCTCGACCTGCCCTACCTCCGCGACCTCGGTGAGGCCGGCGCCGTGCTGGAGCTCTGCTTCGGCAACGAGGGCGCGCACGTCGGCCGGATCCGCAACGCGAGCGATCCGCAGCGCCTGGACGCGCTGCTGGAGCTGCTCGGCACGGACCCCGCCATCCGCTGGGTCCTCGGCCACAGCACCTGGACGAAGGGCCAGCTGCGCCGCTTCGGCGGGCACGGCTTCGACCACCTCGGTGCGCGCGTCCTGCCGGGGCTCCGCGCGCTCGGCGTCGCGGACGACGTGCTGCGGCGGATGAGCGTCGAGGAGCCGGCGCGGCTGCTCGACCGGCACTGATCCGCCCGGCCCTGATCCGACCGGCCCTCACCGACCACTCCGGCCCCGACGACTCCGGCCCCGACCCGGCCCCCGATGAGAGAGACGCACACCCCATGAGAGACACGCTCGCCCCCCTCGCGCCGATCGAGCCCTTCCTCGTCGACGGCGCCTGGCTCGCGCCCGAGGGGGCGGAGCTGCTCGACGTCGTCGACCCCGCCACGGAGGAGCTGCTCACCCGCGTCCCGCAGGCCGGCCCCGCCGAGATCGAGGCGGCCGTCACCGCCGCCCGCCGCGCGCACGACGACGCGCGCTGGAGCGGGATGAGCCCGCACGACCGCAGTCGCATCCTGAACCGCATCGCCGACCTGATCGAGGAGCGCCTCGAGGAGCTCGCGGTGCTCGAGACCCGTGACAACGGCAAGCCGATCGAGCGCTCGCGCGCCGACACCGCGACCTCGGCCCGCGTCTTCCGCTACTACGCCGGCGCCCCCTCGCGGCTGACCGGCACGGTCGTGCCCGTCGACGCGCAGCACCACGTCTACACGACGCTCGAGCCGGTCGGAGTCGCGGCGCTGATCCTGCCGTGGAACTTCCCGATCATGACGGCGAGCTTCAAGCTGGCGCCGGCGCTCGCCGCGGGCTGCACCGTGGTCGTGAAGCCGGCGGAGCAGACTCCGCTGACGATGCTGCGCCTCGCGGCGATCTGCGAGGAGGCGGGCGTCCCCGCGGGAGTCGTCAACGTGCTCACCGGCGACGGCCGGGTCGGCGCGGCGCTCACCGAGCACCCGCTGGTCAGCAAGGTGTCCTTCACCGGCAGCACCGAGGTCGGCCGGAAGGTGATGCGCGCCGCGAGCGAGGACTTCACCCGCTTGACTCTGGAACTGGGCGGCAAGAGCCCGAACATCGTGTTCGAGGACGCGGACCTGGACGCCGTCGTGCTGACCGCGATGCGCGCGTCGTTCGGCCACTCCGGCCAGATGTGCACGGCGGGCAGCCGGCTGCTGGTGCAGCGCTCGATCCTCGAGGAGACGACGGAGCGGCTGACCGCGGCGGTGCGGAAGGTCGCGCTCGGCGACGGGCTGGCCGGCGGGGTGACCGTGGGTCCGCTCGTGTCCGAGGAGCAGCGGCAGCAGGTGCTCGGCTACATCGCGCAGGGCGAGGCGGAGGGCGCGGTCGTCGCGGTGGGCGGCGGCGTGCCGGACCGGCCGGGCTACTACGTGGAGCCGACGCTGTTCACCGGCGTCACGAACACGATGACCATCGCGCGCGAGGAGATCTTCGGCCCGGTCGTCGGCATCATCCCGTTCGAGGACGAGGACGAGGCGGTGGCCCTCGCCAACGACCAGACCTACGGCCTCGCCGCCGGGGTGTGGACGAACGACCTGGCGCGGGCGCACCGGATGGGGCGGCGGCTGCGCGCGGGGACGGTGTGGGTCAACACCTACAACCTGTTCGACCCGGCGCTGTCGTTCGGCGGCGTGGGGGAGTCCGGGATGGGGCGCGATCTGGGCGAGGAGGCGCTGCGCTCGTTCTGCGAGCTGAAGAGCGTGGTGATCGCGCTCTAGAGCGGCCTCGGGTGCGCAGGAGTTGTCGTAGCGGGGGCTCGAGTACGACAACTCGTGAGGAGTGGGTGAGGTAGCGCCGCGCCCCTTCATGCTGGTCGAGTAGCCCCGCAGGGGCGTATCGAGACCCGGTGCCACCAGAGGGGCGGGTCTGCAGACTCGCTCTGCTGACGCTGGGGGATCTCGATACGCCCTCCGCGAGGGCTACTCGATCACCATGGACTCCTCACCGCCGCAGGGTCAGGCGTCCTAGGAGAACCGCCGTCATCAGCAGGGCGGGTATGACGATTCAGCTCTGGACGCCGGTGGGTCTACTGGGAAGGGATGCCCGCACACATGCTGGTCGAGTAGCCCGCAGGGGCGTATCGAGACCCGCCGTCACCAGAAGGGCGGGTTTGCAGGCTCTTGTTCTGACGCTGGTGGATCTACTGGGAAGAGACGCCCGCAGAACATGCTGGTCGAGTAGCCCCGCAGGGGCGTATCGAGACCCACCACCGCAGGAACGTCGGTCTCTTCCCCGCCCTGCGCTGGCGCCGAAGGCGCACCCTCCGCTCGATACGACCGCTTCGCGGGCTGCTCGATCACCAGGGACTCCCCACTAGATCCAGCCGTTCTCGCGGGCCTCGATGACGGCGCGCTGGCGGGTGTCGACGTCGAGCTTGCGCAGGATCGACGAGACGTGGTTGCGCACCGTGCCGGCGGACAGGTGCAGGGCCCTGCCGATCTCACCCGTGGTCTCGCCGCGGGAGCCGGCGCTCAGCACGTCCAGCTCGCGGTCGGTGAGCGGGCTGCGCGTGGTCGCGAGGGCGTCCGCGGCGATCTCGGGATCCACGTAGCGGCGGCCGGCGGCGACCTGGCGGATCACCTCCGCCACGTCCTCGACCCGCCGCGACTTGGGCAGGAAGCCGCTGACCCCGACGGCCAGCGCGCGGCGCAGCACGCCGGGCCGGGCGTGCCGGGTGACCACGATGACGCGGGTGGCCGAGACGCGGCGCAGTCGCTCCGCCGCCTCGATGCCGTCCATGCCGGGCATCTCGACGTCGAAGAGGCAGACGTCGGGCTCGAGGCGCACGGCCTCGGCGACCGCCTCCGCTCCGTCGCGGCACTCGCCGACGATCTCGAGGTCGGGCTCCAGCCGGAGCAGAGCGGCGAGGGCGGTGCGGATCATGTCCTCGTCGTCGGCGAGGAGCACCCGGATCACGCGGCACCGCCGGGCAGGCGCGCGTCGAGCTCGAAGGAGCGGCGCGCGGTGCGGGTGCTGAGGGTGCCGCCGGCCCGCTCGATCCGCTCGGTCATGCCGAGGACGCCGGAGCCGGTGCCGGCCTCGATGCCCTCCGCCTCGGCCCCCTCCGGCACGTCGTTCACGGCCTGGAACCGCCACGACTCCGCCTCGCGCGCCAGCCGCAGCCGGGCCGACTCGCCGCCGCCGTGCTTGAGGATGTTGGTCGTGCTCTCGCGGACGACCGGCCCCAGAACGTCGGCAGGGGCGCGGTCGGCGTCGGGATCGACGGCCAGCTCGACCCGCAGACCCGCCGAGCGGAGCAGGTCGGCGGCGTTGGCGAGCTCGTCGGCGAGCGAGACGCTGCGGAAGCGGGTCGCCAGCTCGCGAGTGCCGGTGCGGGCGCCGTCGACCGAGCGCTGAGCGGCGCGGAGCTGCTCCAGGGCGCCGTCCGGATCGTCGCGGAGCAGCCGCTCGGCGAGCTCGAGCTGCAGGGCGATCACCTGCAGATGGTGCCCCTGCAGATCGTGCACGTCGCCGGCGAGGATCAGCCGCTCCTGCGCGGCCGCGAGGCGGCCCTCCGCCACCCGCGCGCGGTCGAGCTCGCGGACGATGTCCCACCACCAGAGCATGCTGACGATCGCGAGGGGCAGCGCGGCCGCGAACGCGAACAGGACCGGCGCGGCACCCGGTGCGAGCGAGAGCGGCGTGGTGCCGATCGCCTGGTCGTGCTCGAGCCATGCGCTGACGGCGAGCAGCACGGTGAGGAACGTGGTGACCCGCCAGCGGATCCCGCGCGGCCACGGCAGCAGCACGACGAGCACGAAGGCGAGCGAGAGCGGCAGGGTGGTGCTGCCCGCCGCCAGCCCGGTCGCCGCGGCGCCGGCCAGGCCGAGGGCCTGGAGTCCGAGGGCGCGGGGGCCGACGCGCGCCGGGGCGTCCCGGTCGGCCCGGCGGTAGCGCTGTGCGGAGACGGTGAAGACCGCCGCCCAGACCGCGGCGCCGAGGAGGTAGCCGACCACCCGCCACGGCGACGGGTCGCCGACCAGGAGCGGCACCAGCCAGACGAACAGCACCGCGAGCACGAACGAGCCGGCCGAGAGCAGCGTGTACCACCAGGTCGCGGCGACGCCCTTGCCCGAGGGCGGAGCGGCGGTCGTCTCGGCGGAAGGGAGCAGCGCGGTCGGCATGCGGCCCAGGCTACGACCATGACAGTTGTCACCCCTCCGGCGGCCGTTCCTCCCGACCGGCGGTGACGGGAGGGCACTGCCGGGCACCCCCTGCGGCGGGCTGGGATGGACTCGTCCCGATCGACGGGGCAGCGGCCTCGCCGCTCAGCTAGAAGGAGACACCGCCATGTCGACCATCGTCAGCGACGCGATCCTCGGATTCCAGGGCCTCATCCAGGACGTCCCCGACCTCGTCCAGCCGCTCGTGGTGGCGCTCGCCGGAGCCGTGCCGTTCATCGAGGGCGAAGGGGCCGCGACGATCGGCATCATCGGCGGGATCCACCCGGTCGTCGCCGCGGTGTCGGCCGCCGCGGGCAACTTCCTCTGCGTGGCGCTGCTCGTGCTGCTCGGCGCGGGCGTCCGCTCGGCGATCACCGGTCGGAAGCCGCGGAAGCGCGCCACCGCCCGCCGCGAGAAGTTCCAGCGCGCGTTCACCCGCTACGGCGTCCCCGGGGTGAGCCTGCTCGGCCCGCTGCTGCTGCCGACCCACTTCACCGCGGTGATGCTCGCCGGCGCCGGCGTCGCGAAGGGCCGCGTCCTGCTCTGGCAGGCGGTCGCGATCGTGCTGTGGACGACGGTGCTCACGGTGATCGTGTCGCTGGCGATCGGCGGCGCGGGGCTGGCGTGAGGCGCGGGGCGGCGTCCCCTTCATGTTCGTGCACGGGGATCTCGATACGCCCGCTGCGCGGGCTACTCGATCAGCATGGATGTGAGGCAAGGGGCGCGGCGGCGTTCCGTTCATGCTGGTCGAGTAGCCGCGCAGCGGCGTATCGAGACCCGCCGTCGTCCGCAGGGCGGGTCTGCAGACTCCTGTTCTGATGCACGTGGATCTCGATACGCCCGCTGCGCGGGCTACTCGATCAGCAGGAGAGGGGAGCAGCCGGAGGCTGCGTCGCCCTTCCGTCAGCCGCCCGCCGCATGCTGGTCGAGTAGCCGCTCAGCGGCGTATCGAGACCCGGCGCCGCCAGGAGGGCGGGTCTGCAGACTCCTGTTCTGACGGTGGTGGATCTCGATACGCCCGCTGTGCGGGCTACTCGATCAGCATGGAGTTCCCCGCTCTGACGAGGTGGCCTTTCCTGGTCGACATGGAGTTCCCCGCACTGACGAGGTGACCTCTCCTGGTCAGCATGGAGTTTCCCGCTCACGAGGTGATCTCTGCTCCGAGCCCTCAGCGAGGATTCCGCGCCTGCGTCGGCGGCTCGTTCTGGGAGTGCGGCACCCTCGTCACGTCTCCTCGCCGAGGAGGGGAAGAGGAGGGACGGAGCTGTGTGCGCCGAGGACGTCGGACCGGTCGAGGCCGTGTGGGCCTTCGTGAACGCCTACGACGAATGGGCCCAGCGGGGCTACACGCGGAGCATTCCGGAGGAGCTGGCGAGCGCGATGACCGAGAAGGGGCTTCCGGGTCTCGACTCGGATGCGCGCTGGTACTCGCGGGGCAAGGTCAGGCAGGTCGGGAGCATGGTCGTCTCCGAGGTGGAACTGCTGTCGTACTCGAGCTCCGACGCCGTCGTCGGGGCGCTCCTGGACACGACGGGCATCCGCATCCTCGCCAACGGCAAGGAGACGTTCCGCAGCACCGAGGAGAAGGATCTGATCCACCGCGTGCGGATCGGCCTCGTCTTCGACGGCCGCTGGCGGATCGACGTGATCGACACGGTGGAGTAGCGGCGCTTCAACTCCGCAGGAGTTGTCGTGGCGGGTGCTCCGGTACGACGACTTCTGGAGGGTGGGCGCGGGGAGGGGCGGGGTCAGGGGGTCGGCGGGCGGGACGACGCGGCCAGGCGGCGGACGGCGTCGCGGGGGGCGTGGGCGACGCGGGGGGACTCCGCGAGGAGGAGGGTCGTGCGGGCGGCGCCGTACTCGGGCCAGTCGGGGCCGGGTGCGCCGGTGGCGGCGAAGGCGGACCAGTAGCGGGTGAGGGTGTCGCGGAGGGACGCGGGGGCGGCGTCGCCGACCTCGGTGCGGGCCGGCTCGGAGTCGAGGGTGCGGAAGAGGAACGGCAGCTCGAGGGAGTGGCCGGCGCGACGGGTTCCGACGGCGGCGGGCTGCTCCCAGGTGAAGAGGTAGGCGCGGGTGGAGCCGGTCGCGCCGGCGCGGGCGTCGAGGAGGCGCTGGCAGGGCTGCCGGTAGATCGTCTCGGCGAGGCAGGCCTCGAGCAGCTCGGCGCCGGACACCTCGCGGCCGAGGTCGGCGCGGAGGGCGGCGGCGAACGCCTCCGTCCGGCGGCCGCGGGACGCGGGCCAGTGCGGCAGGAGCAGCGTCAGTTCGCGCTCGAGGAGGTCCGGCGACGGATCCGGACCGCCGGGATCGACGAAGCCGGAGCCCTCGTTCACGTTCGTGCCGACGATCAGATCCACCGTCGAGGAGGCTCCGGCGGCGACCGCATCCACCGGCGCTGCGGGCAGCACGCGGCCGTCGAGGCTCGGGCGGAAGGCGGGCGTCGGGTTCGGATGGCCGGCCGAGCGCCGCTCGATCAGCCGCTGCTGGGCGCCGACCACGTCCTCCCACGGCAGCGTGAGGAGCCGCGACGGATCGTGCGACAGACCCAGGAGCGCGAGCAGCTCGGCGGTGACGCCCTCGCCGAAGTCCCGCGAGCCGATCCGCTCCGGGTTCCCGCTCTGCAGCACGGCCCGCTGGAAGAGCCCGGCGGCAGCGGGCGCGGCGAGCAGCGCCGAGACGAGCACCGCGCCCGCGGACTGGCCCGCGAGCGTCACCCGCGACGCGTCCCCGCCGAACGCCGCGATGCCCGAGCGCACCCAGCGGAGCGCGCCGATGACATCCAGCAGGGCGAGGTTCGCGGAGTCGGCGTACTCCGCGCCGAGCAGGTGCTCCAGGGTCAGGAAGCCGAGGGCGCCGAGGCGGTGGTTGACGGAGACGACGACCATCCGGCCTGCGGCGGCGAGGCGCGCGCCGTCGGAGAGCGGCTCCGCGTTCGACCCGACGATGTGCAGGCCGCCGTGCACCCAGACGAAGACCGGCAGGTCGCGGGCGGCGGGATCGGGCGTCCAGATGTTCAGGTGCAGGGAGTCCCGCTCGGAGACGGGCGCGTCGGTGAACGGCTGCGGCGCGATCGGCCCGCGCGAGACAGCCGGACGCATCCCCGCCCACGGCTCCACCGCCACCCCGGGCCGGAAGCGCTCGGCCACCCGCAGGTACGGCACGCCGAGGAAGGAGTGCGCCGCGCCGTCCGGCGTCTCGATCACCCGGCCGCGCACCGAACCGCCCGGAGTGACGACCTCGGTCATGCCGGCTGGTGCAGCACGGGCCCGTGGCCGGGCGAGAGCGTGCTCTGCAGCACGAGCGAGGAGGCGCCGATCGCCGCGGCGTCGCGCGGGTTCGCCGACAGCTCGACGCTGATCGGGTGCGCGCGGCGGGCGAAGCGACGGGCCTCCAGCCGGGAGCGCAGCGCCCGTGTGTAGATCGAGCCGGCGATCGCGACACCGGGACCGGTGAGGACGAGCGCGTCGAGGTCGAAGAGGTTGGCGAGGGTGACGGCGCCGTCGGCGAGGTGCCCGGCGGATCGCTGCAGCAGCGCCTCCGCGGCGGGGTGGCCGTTGATCGCGGCGAGGCTCAGCACGTCGAAGTCGCGGGCGTTCTGCTCGACCTCGAAGGTGAGGTCGAGGTCGGCGAACGAGCCGCGGTGCGCTCCCGCGTCCTCGACCACGACGGAGGGCGCCGCGTAGCGCTCGAGGCAGCCGATGTTGCCGCAGAAGCACTCGCGGCCGCCCGGCGCGATGGTGATGTGGCCGATCTCTGCGGCGTTGGAGCTCGCGCCGCGGAAGAGCGCGCCGTCGAGGACGATGCCGGCGCCGATCCCGGTGCCGATGTAGATGCTGCCGAAGGTCTCGTGGCGCGAGACGCCGCGGCTCCAGAACTCGCCGATGGCGGCGGCGGCCGCGTCGTTGTCGAGCAGGATCGGGATGCCGAAGCCGGCGCCGAGCTCCTCGCGCAGCGGGAAGTCGCGCCAGCCCTGCAGGGTGGGCGGGCCGAGGATGCGGCCGGCGGCCTGGTCGATCGGGCCGGGGGCGACGACCGCGACGCCGGCGATGGTGCGGCGGTCGAGTCCGGTGCCGCGGACGAACGCGGCGTAGCCGTCGACGATCCGCCGGGTGACCTCCTCCGGGGCCGCGAGCGCCGCGCCGCGGATCTGCTGGCGCGCGAGCACGCCGCCGCCGGCGTCGGTCGCCACGAAGGTGATCGACTCGAAGCCGAGCTGGACGCCGACGCCGATCCGCGCCCGGG
This sequence comes from Rathayibacter sp. VKM Ac-2857, assembly GCF_013205025.1. Lineage (GTDB taxonomy): Bacteria > Actinomycetota > Actinomycetes > Actinomycetales > Microbacteriaceae > Rathayibacter. Next base: position 274,486 of record NZ_JABMLE010000003.1, read on the forward strand.
TGTTGATCTCGAGCATCTGCCGCGGCTTGCCGCCGCTGGCCGTGGATCCGGTCTCGCGGACGATGCCGTCGGTCAGCAGCTTCCGCACGATCAGCGAGATCGACGGCTGGGTCAGGCCGGTCGCCGAGGTGAGCTCGACGCGGCTGATCGGCCCGGAGGAGCGGATCAGGTCGACGACGAGGGCGCGGCTGCCCGGGGCCGCGGGGGTCGCCTCACGACGCGCCATGCCTGCTCCTCACCGCTCGACCGCCAGCGTACGGGACCGGGCGCCGCGGCCCGCGCCCGCGCCTACGCTGGTACCGCCCGTCCGAGAGAGAGCCGCCATGACCGATCCGAGACCGCCGCGGCCCCTCGGGCTCGCCCTCGTCCGCGCCACCGAGATCATGGGCGCCGAGCCGTACTTCCACGAGTTCATCGCGGGGGTGGAGCACGCGGTCCGCCCGGCCGGGCACTCGGTGCTGCTCAACGTGCTGCCCGACCGCGACGCGGAGATCGAGACCTACCGGCGCTGGGCCCGCGACGGCGAGGTCGACGGCGTGGTGCTCGTCGACCTCGAGGTGGACGACCCGCGGCCGGCGCTGGTGCGCGAGCTCGGGCTGCCCGCGGTGATCGTCGGCCCGCCCTCCGCGGCGCGCGAGCTGCGCGCAGTCTGGACGAACGACGACGACGCGATGCGCGACGCGGTGCAGTTCCTCGCCGACCTCGGCCACGAGCGGATCGCGCACGTCGGCGGGCCGGAGGAGCTGCTGCACACCCGGATCCGGCGCGAGTGCTTCCTCCGGGAGTGCGCGGAGCGGGGCCTCGAGGCGGTCGAGCGCTCGGGCGACTACTCGCGCGAATCCGGCGGGCGGGCGTTGCGCTCGCTGGCGGAGGAGTCGCAGCCGGCGACCGCGGTGATCCTGGACAGCGACCTGATGGCGATCGGCGCGCTCGACGCGGCTCGGCAGCTCGGCCTCGACGTGCCGGGCGCGACGTCGCTGCTGGCCTGGGACGACTCCGCGCAGTGCCAGCTGAGCGAGCCGCCGCTCTCGGCGGTCTCGCACGACGTGCAGGTGATCGGCATGCTGACCGGCCAGGAGCTGCTGAGCGAGATCGCCGAGTCGGCGAGCGGATCGATCGCCAGCCCGCCGGTCGTGGTGGTGGCGCGCGGCACGACGAGCGCACCGGCGCAGCCCGGGTCCCACGGAGCCTGAGTCTCGGGGACGGTCGCGTCGACGCTGTTTCGCCATGCCCGATCTTTACATAAATTATTAATCTTTGTACTTGACGCGGGGCAGGAGCATCAGCGACTCTGGGCACGTCGCCGCGGTGATCGACTCCCGATCAGCTGCGGCGCCGAGACACGTCACCGGTCGAAGGAGCCTGGCTAACCCATGACACGTGCCCACCGCACCCCCTCCGCGTTCTCGCGGGTCCCCCTGCGCCGCTCACTCGCCGGAGCCGCCCTGCTGGCCGTCACGGCCGGCTCGCTGGTCGTCCTCGCGCCGGCCGCGGTACCGACTGCCTCGGCAGCGGCGACCGCCGCCGACTGGACGAGTGAGAACACCGCGTTCGTGCAGCGCGACGGCAGCGCCCTGACCCTCGACGGCGAGCGGTTCCGCGCGAGCGGCACCAACATCTACTGGCTCGGCCTCGACGAGAACGTCGGCGGCGTCGACTACCCCACCTACTTCCGGATCAAGGACGCCCTCGACACCGCGGCGCAGCTGGGCGTCACCGTCGTCCGCTCGCACATGATGACCTCGACCGGCCAGAACGACGAGGACCCGCTGGCCCTGATGCCGCGCCTCGGCGAGTACAACGAGGAGGCGTTCCGCACCATCGACTTCGCCGTCGCCTACGCGGGCACCCTCGGCATCCGCCTGGTGCTGCCCCTCACCGACGAGTGGGCGTACTACCACGGCGGTCACCGCGACTTCACGACCCCGCTCGGGCTGGAGTCGGCCGACTTCTACTCCGACCCGGCCGCGATCGCCGCGTACCAGGACTACGTCGACGTGATCCTCGGCCATACGAACACGATCACCGGGACGCGCTTCGTCGACGACCCGACGATCATGGCCTGGGAGCTGGGCAACGAGCTCGAGGGGATGACCCTCGACTGGATCAACGCGCAGGTCGCCCACATCAAGGAGCAGGCGCCCGAGCAGCTCGTCGCCGCCGGCCGCCGCTTCGACATCGACCCGGACACCCTCGCGGCGCCCGACCTCGACATCGTCGACGTGCACTACTACCCGCCGACCGCCGAGCGCGTCTCGGCCGACGCCGCGACGGTCGCCGGCGCGGACAAGGTCTACATCGCCGGCGAGTACGCCTCGACGGCCGCGAGCGAGGACCTCCTCGGCGCGGCCGCGGCCGACCCGAACGTCTCGGGCACCTTCTTCTGGTCGCTCTTCGGCAACAACGACCGCGGCGGCTTCGTGCCGCACGACGACGGCTTCACCCTGCACTACCCGGGCGAGACCCCGCGCGAGCAGGAGAGCGTCGACGCGATCGAGCAGTACGGCACCGCGACGGGCAGCACGCCCGGCGAGCTCGAGCTCGGCGCCCCGCTGATCACCGCGATCGAGCAGGACTACGGGATCAACGAGGTCTCCTGGCGCGGCACCGCGGGCGCCACCGGCTACCTGGTGCAGCGCTCGACCGGCGGCGAGTGGAGCGACGTCACGGACGGAGCCGTCTCGGCGTCGGCCTCGCCCGTCACCGACTACGACTCCCCGGCCGGCGCGCGCTACCGCGTCGTGCCGGTGGGCGACGACGACCAGCGCGGTCCCGCCTCCGACGCGGTCGCCGCCGCTGCCGGCGGTGCCGTGCTGGTCGACCCGCTGCAGAGCTGGCTGCTGACCGCCGGCCACGAGAACGCGGAGATCACCCCGACTCCCGCCGGCGGTGTCGTCACCGCGACCGGCGCCGCGAGCGTCACCTGGCAGCGCGACGGGATCGGCGCGGCGGAGTTCGTCGTCTCGGACCCGTCCGCGGTCACCGTGGCGACGAGCAGCGACGGCGCGACCTGGACCGAGGCCGCCACCACGACCACCGAGCGCGACGGCGCGAGCGTCGTCGCCGCGACCGGCCTCTCCGGCGACCGGGTGCGCGTCAGCTGGAGCACCGGCGTGCTGCAGCGGGCGACGATCACGAGCGCCGCAGCGCAGGTCGCGCTCGTCGACCCGCTGGACGACTTCTCCCGGACGGCGGCCCACACCGGCAGCCTCTCCTTCGACACCGGCAACCCGGCGCTCTTCGGCGGCGACGCCTCCCGGGTCAAGCGCGACAGCGCCGACCCGGCGAGCCTCGAGTACGCCTTCGACGACATCAGCGGCGCCGACATCACCGCCTGGTACTGGCCCGACCAGCCGGTCGTCCCGCTCACGGTCGAGGGATCGGCGGACGGCACCACCTGGACGCCGCTCGCCGTCGAGACGCGCGGCGGCACCGGGAACTGGCGCGAGTACACCTACTCGGTCCGCGACCTGACCGGCGTGAACCGGCTCCGGATCTCCTGGCCGCAGGGCGCGGGCGAGGTGTGGACGCCGCAGATCGGATCGGTGAGCCTCTCCTCCCCGAACGCCGCGCCGTTCGGTCTGCCCGCGGCCCCCGCGCTCGGGGCGCCCGCCGACGGCACGGCGGACGTCACCGCGACGCCGACCTTCTCCTGGGAGCCGGCCGCGGACGCCGCGTACTACCGCTTCGTCCTCTCCACCTCGAGCGACCTCGCGGATCCGCTGGTCTCCGCCACCGGGCTCTCGGCCACGAGCTACCGGCCCCCGGTCGAGCTCGACCCGGAGACGACGTACTACTGGCAGGTCTCCGCGGTGAACGGGCTCGGCGCCACGGCGTCGGCGACGCGGACCTTCAGCACGGCGGCGCTGCCGACCGAGCCGGTCGTGGTCGAGGACTTCGACGGCTACGCCGCCGACGCCGCTTTGCAGGCCGCCTACGTCCGGAACACCGGCGGCGGCACCATCACGCCGACGCTGGTGCCGAGCCCCGCGAACGACACGAACGCCGCCCGCTTCGACTACGACACCGGCACGGCCGGTTACGCCGGAACGGTGCGGACCTTCGACGCCGCGCAGAACTGGTGGGGCTACTCCGGACTGTCGCTCACGGTCGACGCTGACCGGGCGGTGCCGCTCGCGGTGCAGTTCGTCGCGAACGGCGCGTACTGGGAGGCGACGGTCACCCCGTCCGCCGACGGCGTGCAGCGGATCGAGATCCCGTTCGAGGACTTCGCGCCGCCCGCCTGGGCGCCGCAGGCCGACCTCGACCTCACCTCGGTCACGCAGTACGCGCTGTACGTGAACGGCTCGGGCGCGGGCTCGCTGGTGCTCGACGACGTGGAGACCGTGGTGGCGGAGGGGACCACGCCGACGCCGACGCCCACTCCGACCGCTCCGCCCACCGCGACGCCGACGCCCACCGCGACTCCGACGGCCACGCCCACCGCGACGCCGACCGCGACGCCCACGGCCACCCCCACCACCCCGCCCACCGCGACCCCGTCGCCCACTCCGGCCCCCGCGCCCTCCGTGCCCTCGTGGCTCGAGTCGCTGGTGAAGAAGTACCTGCCGAGCCTCTGGCAGTGGTGGCTCGGCCGCCACTAGCCGCGAGCCGCAGCCCGCACCACCCCCGCACCACCCCTCCGTTCCCACCACCACCTCCCGTCGCCGAAGGCGGCGACGGCCCACCGAGGAGAACTCCTGTGCACCGACCCACCACCCGCCGCCCGGCGCCCGCCCGCCGCAGCACGCTGATCGGCCTCGCCGCCGTCGCCGCCTCGGCCTCGCTCGTGCTGTCCGGCTGCTCCGCCGGCGCGAGCAATGACTCCGGCGAGCCCGCCGGCGAGATCACCGTGCTGACCAACCGCACCGACCTCGTCGACACCACGTTCGCCGACTACGCCTCGACCTTCGAGGAGCAGTACCCCGGCACCACCGTGAAGTTCGAGGCGCTCACCGACTACGAGGGCGACACCAAGATCCGCCTGAACTCGAAGGACTACGGCGACGTGCTGCTCATCCCGAGCTCGAACGTCACCAAGGACGACTACGCGGACTACTTCGAGCCGCTCGGCTCGACCGACGAGCTCTCCGAGAAGTACCGCTTCACGAACGAGGGCTCGTTCGACGGCACCGCCTACGGCATCTCGACCTTCGGCTCCGCGATGGGCTACGTCTTCAACCGCGACGTCTGGAGCGCGGCCGGTGTCACCGACCCGCCGCAGACGGAGGAGGAGTACCTGGCCGACCTCGAGGCGATCAAGGCGACCGGCGTCACTCCCTATTACACGAACTACAAGGACGGCTGGCCGCTCGCGACCATCGAGGGCAACCTCGGCACGGTGCAGGGCGAGGACGTCCGCACCGAGATGATCGCCGACGACGCGCCCTGGACCGAGGGCAACGACCAGTACAACATCGACGGTCTGCTCTACGACACGGTGGCCGCCGGCCTCAGCGAGGACGACCCGACCACCACGAACTGGGAGGAGTCGAAGGACCTCCTCGCCCAGGGCGAGATCGGCTCGATGGTCCTCGGCTCCTGGGCCGTCTCGCAGATGCAGGACGCCGCCGAGAAGGCCGGGAAGCCGCGCGACACGATCGGCTTCTGGCCGATGCCGTGGGCGCAGGACGGCGCGTTCACCTCGGTGACCGCCTCGGACAAGTTCCTCGCGATCAACAAGAACTCCGACAACAAGGCGACCGCCCGGGCCTGGATCGACTGGTTCACCGAGGACTCCGGCTTCGCCGCCAGCCAGGGCGCGATCAGCCCGGTGATCTCGGACCCGGCGCCCGACACCCTCGCCGACTTCGACGCGCTCGGCGTGACCTACCTCGAGCTCGCTCCGGACCCGGTGGGCAAGGAGGCCGTCATCAACGACATCGCCAACGAGGCCGAGATCGACCTCTTCGGCAACTCCTACCGCCAGAAGCTGATCGACGCGGCCCGCGGCGCCGGCGACGGCGACAAGCAGTCGCTCTTCGACGACCTGAACTCGCGCTGGGCCGCGGCCCGCGCGGACGTCGCGGAGTAGCGACCGCCTGGTCCTCCGCTCCGGGGGCGACCCGCCACCCCGCGGGTCGCCCCTCCCCACCCCCTCACGACCGCATTCCCCGGGATGCCGAAAGGATCGACATGGCGATCACCGACGCTCCGCCCCTCGAGGTCGGAGCGAGCAAGCGGGCCGGCGGCGGCCGTCGCGGCGACAGGCCCTCCGGCCGCCGCCAGCGGCTGACCGGGCGCCGCAGCACGCCCTGGCTGTTCCTCGCCGTGCCGTTGGCGTTCCTCGTCGTCCTGACCTACATCCCGGTCGCGAACATGTTCTGGTACAGCGTCACCGACTGGGACGGCCTCGATCCGGACAAGACGTTCGTCGGCCTGGAGAACTACGTCGAGATCTTCACCCGGCCCGAGATCTTCCAGGTCTTCTTCGTCAGCCTCTTCTACCTGGCGGGCGCCGTCGCGCAGCTCGGGCTCGCGCTGTTCTTCGCGACGCTGCTCAGCTTCCAGACCCGGTTCCGCAACTTCTTCAAGGGCGTCATCTTCTTCCCGTACCTGATCAACGGCGTCGCGATCGGGCTGATGTTCCTCTACTTCTTCCGCCCCGACGGCACCTTGGACGCGGTGCTCGGCGCCTTCGGCGTGCAGGACACCCCGCAGTGGCTCGGCGACCCGTCCGTCGTCAACGTCTCGCTCGCGGCGACCTCGGTCTGGCGCTACATGGGGCTGAACTTCGTGCTGTTCCTCGGCGCGATCCAGTCGGTGCCGGAGGAGCAGTACGAGGCCGCGGACATCGACGGCGCGACGTCGTTCGACAAGTTCCGCTACATCATCGTGCCGAGCATCCGGCGGATCCTCGGGCTGTCCTTCATCCTCGCGATCGCGGGCGCCCTGTCGGCGTTCGAGATGCCGTACATCATGACCGGCGGCGCCAACGGGTCGGAGACCTTCGTGATCCAGACCGTCGACACCGCCTTCCGCTACTCGAAGGTCGGCCTCGCCTCGGCGATGGCCGTCGTCCTGCTGGCGATCGTGCTGATCATCACCGCGGTGCAGCGCCGCGTGTTCCCCGACGAGAAGGCGGGCCAGGAATGACCACCACGCAGCCCCGGGCGGAGGCCGTCACCGGCCTGCCCGTGACCCCCGCCCCGCGCGGCTCCCGCCGGCCCCGGCGCGGCTCGATGCTCGGCGCGATCGGCAAGTACACGTCGCTGATCGTCGCCTGCCTGTTCGCGCTGGTGCCGATCGTCACGATCTTCATGCTCGCCTTCAAGACGTCGACGGAGTACCGCAGCACCGGTCCGCTCGTCCCGCCGAGCAACTGGTTCAACCTCGAGAACTTCGCGATCGCCTTCAGTCAGGGCGGGATGGTGACCGGGTTCCTCAACACCGGGATCATCCTGCTGGTGTCGGTGGCGGGCACGATCCTGATCGGCACCATGGCCGCCTACGCGATCGACCGCTTCCGCTTCCGCGGGCGCCGGCTCGTGACGGGCCTCTTCCTGCTCGCGACCCTCGTGCCGTCGGTGACGACCCAGGTCGCGACCTTCCAGGTGATCAACGCCCTCGACCTCTTCAACACCCGCTGGTCGGCGATCCTGCTCTTCACCGGCACCGACATCGTCGCGATCTACATCTTCCTGCAGTTCATGCAGTCGATCCCGGTCTCGCTCGACGAGGCGGCGATGCTCGACGGCGCCAGCCGCTTCACCGTCTACTGGCGGATCGTGCTGCCGCTGCTGAAGCCGGCGATCGCCACGGTCGTGATCATCAAGGGGATCGCGGTCTACAACGAGTTCTACATCCCCTTCCTCTACATGCCCTCGCAGGATCTCGGGGTCATCTCGACCTCGCTCTTCCGCTTCATGGGCCCCTTCGGAGCACAGTGGGAGGTCATCGCCGCCGGCACGATCCTCGTCATCGTCCCGACGCTCATCGCCTTCCTCTTCCTCCAGCGCTTCATCTACAACGGACTGACCTCAGGAGCCACCAAGTGACCCACACCAGCACCGAGCGACTCTCGGCCACCCTCCGCCCCCTGCACGACGGCTGGAGCGTGCGCGCGCTCCGCGGCCCGATCCCCGCGGAGATCGCGGGCGCGACGGTCCCGGCGACCGTCCCCGGACTCGTGCACACCGACCTGCTCGCGGCGGGCCTCATCCCCGACCCGTACCTCGACCAGAACGAGAAGAAGGTCACCTGGATCGGCGAGACCGACTGGGAGTACTCCTCCGTCTTCGCCTGGTCGCCCGACGGGCACGACCGGCACGAGCTGGTCTTCGAGGGCCTGGACACGGTCGCGACGATCGTGCTGAACGGGAGTGTCGTCGCGAGCACCCGCAACCAGCACCGCAGCTACCGCTTCGCCGTCGACGGCCTGCTGGTGGAGGGCGACAACGACCTCGTCGTCCGCTTCGCCTCGCCGATCGCGGAGGCCGACCGGGCGAGCCTCGAGATCGGCTATCGCCCGCACACCTACTCGCACCCCTTCAACGCGCTGCGGAAGGCCGCCTGCAACTTCGGCTGGGACTGGGGGCTCGACGCGGCCTCGGTCGGGATGTGGAAGCCGGTCTCGCTGCACGCCTGGAGCGAGGTGCGGCTCGCCGCGGTCCGCCCGGTCGTGACGGTGGACGGGACGACCGGCCGCGTCGCCGTGCACGTCGATCTCGAGCGGACGACGGAGGACGAGGTGGAGCTGACGGCGAGCGTCGACGGCGTGACCGCCTCCGTCACCGTGCCGGTAGGGGAGCGCTCGGCGGTGCTCGAGCTCTCCGTGGAGGATGCGGCCCTGTGGTGGCCGCGCGGCTTCGGCGAGCAGCCGCTGTCGTTGCTGGACGTCGAGGCGCGCGTCGGCGGCGCCGTCGTCGACGGCCGGACGCTGCGGATCGGCTTCCGCACGATCGAGGTGCAGCTGGACCGCGACGAGGAGGGCACGTCGTTCCGCTTCGTCGTCAACGGCGAGCCCGTCTGGATCCGCGGCGCCAACTGGATCCCCGACGACGCCTTCATCACCCGGGTGGACCGCGCGCGCCTCGCCCGCCGGATGGACCAGGCCGAGTTCGCGAACATGAACCTGCTGCGGATCTGGGGCGGCGGCTACTTCGAGTCGGACGACTTCTACGAGCTCTGCGACGAGCGCGGCATCCTCGTCTGGCAGGACTTCCTCTTCGCCTGCGCCTCCTACGCCGAGGAGGAGCCGCTCTGGAGCGAGGTCGAGGCGGAGGTGCGCGACAACGTGACGCGGATCATGCCGCACCCGAGCCTCGCGCTCTGGAACGGCAACAACGAGAACATCTGGGGCTACGAGGAGTGGGGCTGGGAGAAGCGCCTGCAGGGCCGCACCTGGGGCCTCGGCTACTACCTCGACCTGCTGCCGCGCCTGGTCGCCGAGCTCGACCCCGAGCGCTCGTACACGCCGGGCAGCCCCTGGTCCGGCGACACCGCGATCTTCGCGAACGACGTCGACCACGGCTCCGTGCACCTCTGGGAGCTGTGGAACCGGGTCGACTACCCCGCCTACCGCGACGTGCACGCCCGCTTCGTCGCCGAGTTCGGCTGGCAGGGCCCGGCCTCCTGGTCGACGATCCAGCGCTCGATCTCGGACTCGCCGCTGACCCCCGAGTCGCCCGGCATGATCCACCACCAGAAGGCGACCGACGGCAACGACAAGCTGACCGACGGACTCGTCGCGCACCTCCCGCTGCCCGACGACACCGAGGACTGGCACTGGGCGATGTCGCTCAACCAGGCGCTCGCCGTCACCCTGGCGATCGAGCACCAGCGCTCCGAGAGCCCGCGCTGCATGGGCTCGGTGGTCTGGCAGCTGAACGACTGCTGGCCCGTCACCTCCTGGGCCGCGGTCGACGGCGACGGGACGGCGAAGCCGCTGCTCTACGCGCTCAAGCACGTCTACGCGGACCGGCTGCTGACCGTGCAGCCGCGCGGCGAGGGGCTCGCGGTCGTCGCGGTGAACGACAGTGCCGTCGCGTGGGCGGGCGAACTCGTCGTGCGCCGGCTGCGCTTCGACGGCACGGTGCTCGCGGAGGAGCGGCAGGCGGTGTCGCTCGACGCGCGGTCCGTCGTCACCGTGCCCGTCGGAGTGGGTGCCGCGGACGATGTCGCGGGCGAGCTGCTCGTCGCCGAGCTCGCGGGGGAGCGCGCGTTCTGGTTCTTCGCGGAGTACCGGGAGTCGGCGCTCGAGGCGGCGCGGCTGACGACCTCGGTGCGCGCCGTCGACGGCGGGGCGGAGGTGACGGTCACCGCGGAGAACCTCGTGCGCGACCTGACGCTGCTCGTCGACAAGGTCGACCCGGCGGCCGTCGTCGACGACCAGCTGGTCACGCTGCTGCCGGGGGAGTCGGTGACGTTCCGGGTGAGCGGGGCCGGGCTCGACGCGTCCGATCACGCCGCGCTCGTCTCGCCGAGCGTGCTGCGCACCGCCAACCAGCTCGTCGCCGACTGGGGCTGACGAGCCGCCCGCGGCGGTGATCGACGGAGCCGACCGGGACCGGCGCACGCCTCCCGGTCGGCTCCTCCGCGCTGCTCGCGACCCGCATCGCCCATTACCCGCGTCGCCCACGACCCGCGTCGCCCACACCCTTCCGGAGGAAGAGATGACCCCGCAGCTCGCGCTCGCCGTCGATGTCGGCGGCACCAAGATCGAGGCGGCGCTCGTGCGCGCCGACGGAGTGCTCGTGCCGGGCTCGCGCAGCCGGCGGCCGACCGGGCCGGCGCTGACCCCGGCGGAGTTCGGCGCGGCCGTGGAGGGGTGCGTCGTGGAGGCGCTCGCCGCTGCGGGTGCGGGCTCGCTCGTCGGCGCGGGGATCGGCTCCGCCGGCCCGCTCGACCTCGCCGAGGGGCGCATCCGGCCGAAGAACCTGCCGCTGCTGCACGGGTTCGCCCTGCGCGCGGTCGTCGAGCGGCTGCTGCCCGGCCGGCCGGTAGGCCTGCGGCTCGACGGCACCTGCATCGCGCTCGCCGAGCACTGGGTGGGCGCCAACCGCGGCGCCGCGTCCTCGGTGAGCCTGGTGGTGTCGACGGGGGTCGGCGGCGGGATCGTGCTCGACGGCCGCGCGGTCGCGGGCCGCTCCGGCAACGCCGGGCACATCGGGCAGATCCACGTCGGCGACGCGGACCCGGAGGAGGGGAGCGACGGCACGCTGGAGAGCATCGCCTCCGGACCCAGCAGCGTGGCCTGGGCGCGGCGCCGCGGCTTCGCGGGGACGACCGGCGAGGACCTGGCGCGGGCGGCCGCGGCCGGCGACCCGGTGGCGCTCGCCGCGGTGGCGCGCTCGGCGGCGGCGGTCGGCACGGCGATCGCCGACGTGGCGACGCTGCTCGACGTCCGCGACTTCGCCGTCGGCGGCGGCTTCTCGGCGGTGACGGCGTCGTACCTCGACCTGGTGCGCGAGGCGGCCTGCGAGCGCGCGGTCTTCGACTACGCCCGCGGGCTGTCGATCCGCGCCTCCGGCCTCGGCGGCGGCGGCCCGCTGATCGGCGCGGCGGCCCTCGTGCACCTGCCGGGCCTGCTCGGCGGCCCCGCTGAGCGGGCGGGTCACGACGGGTCGGCGCCGGGCGGGCGCGAGGGTCTCGATACGCCCGCCTCCGGCGGGCTACTCGACCAGCATTCAGGGCCCGCCGGCGAGCTCCATGCTGATCGAGTAGCCGGCGCAGCCGGCGTATCGAGATCCACCCCCGCAGAGACGGCTGCCGCCGAGCGCCCGCTCCATGCCGCCGATGAGCGCCCACCCCATGCTGATCGAGTAGCCGGCGCAGCCGGCGTCTCGAGATCCACCCGCACGCACTCCCGGCCCGGCTCCCGGTGACCGCCGCACCCGCCATCGACCCCGAGCACCCGCTCCGCTCGGCCCTCCGCCCCTCGCGCGGCCGCCTGGTCGTCGCCGCGCTCGCGTTCGCGGTCAAGGACAGCCCGCTCTGGATCCTCCCGCTCGTCACCGCGGCCGTCGTCGACGCCCTCGTCGCCGGCGATCCGCCCGAGGCGCTCCTGGCCCCCGCCGCCGCGGGCGCCGCCACCATCGCGATCAACATCGCCGCGAACGGCGTCTTCGTGCGGCAGTTCTCCTCCTCCGTGCGCTCGATGGGCGCCCGGCTGCGCGAGGCGCTGGCGGTGCGGCTGCAGCTGCTGTCGTTCGGCTACCACTCCCGCGGCAGCGCGTCGGTGGTCCAGACCAAGATCGTGCGCGACGTGGAGAACCTGGAGCTGATGCTGCAGCAGGCGTTCGGCCCGCTGCTCAACGCGCTGGTGATCCTCGTCGGCGCCGGCGTCGCGACGGCGGTGCGGGTGCCCCAGTTCCTGCCCGTGCTGGCGCTGACCCTGCCGCTCGCCGCCGGGCTGATCCTCTGGCTGCGCTCGCGCACCGCCGCGAGCAACGAGACCTTCCGCCTCGACGTCGAGACCATGTCCTCGGCGGTCGGCGAGATGTCCTCGCTCCAGGAGGTCACCCGCGCGCACGGACTGGAGCAGGTCTCCGTGCGGCGGGTCGTCGAGGCCGCGCACCGGGTCGAGCGGGCGGGCACCCGGCTCGACCGGCTGAACGGGCGCTTCGGCGCGCTGTCCTGGAGCAGCTACCAGGTGATCACCCTGGGCTCGCTCTTCGCTGCGGCGTGGGCGAGCGCGACCGGCGCCCTCCCGATCACCGTCGGCGAGGTGGTGCTGCTCAGCTCGTACTTCGCCCTGCTGACCGGGGCGATCACCGGCGCCTTCCAGACCGCGCCCCTGATCACCCGCGGCCTCGCCTCGCAGCGCTCGATCGCCGGCGTCCTCACCGACCCCGACGTGGAGTGGAACGAGGGCCGCGCCGTCGTCGACGCGCTGGAGGGGAGCCTCGCCTTCGAGGGCGTCTCCTTCTCCTACGGCGAGCGGCCGGTGCTGTCGGACGTGAGCCTGCGCGTCGCCGCCGGCGAGACGGTGGCGCTCGTCGGCGCCTCCGGTTCGGGGAAGTCGACGCTGACCCGGCTCGCGCTGGGCTTCCTGCGCCCCTCGGCGGGCCGGGTCCTGCTCGACGGCCGCGACATCGCGACCCTCGACATGCGCACGGTGCGGCGCTTCGTCTCGGTGGTGCCGCAGGAGTCGGTGCTGTTCCGCGGGAGCATCCGCGACAACATCCTCTACGGCGCCGCGGAGCCCGCCCCCGGGGAGTCGGGCGACGACCGGCTCGAGGCGGCGCTGCGGGCGGCGAACGCCGGCTTCGTCCTGGAGCTCCCCGACGGCTGGGACACGACCGTCGGTGAGCGCGGCGCGCAGCTCTCCGGCGGCCAGCGCCAGCGGCTCGCCATCGCCCGTGCGCTGATCCGCGACCCGCGGCTGCTGATCCTCGACGAGGCGACCGCCGCCCTCGACCCGCGCGCCGAGGCCGAGGTGCGCGGCGCCCTCGAGCGGCTGCGCGCCGGCCGCACGACGCTGATCGTCGCGCACCGCCTGAGCACCGTCCGCTCGGCCGACCGCATCGTCGTCCTCGACGCCGGCCGCGTCCTCGAGCAGGGCACTCACGAGGAGCTGCTGGCCGCCGGCGGCCGGTACGCCCGCATGACGGCGGCGTCCTGACGGCCCGCGCCCCTGCTGATCGAGCAGCCGCGGAGCTGCCGCCGACCTGCTGACCGAGCAGCCCGCGCCGCGGGCCCCTCATGCTGATCGAGCAGCACGCGGAGCGGGGCCCTCCATGCTGATCGAGTAGCCCGCGGAGCGGGCGTATCGAGATCCACGGGCGTCAGGACCAGCGCCTGCAGACCCACCTGCTGACGGGGTGGGTCTCGATACGCCGGCCTCCGGCCAGCTACTCGACCAGCATGGACGCCCGCCCGATCAGTCGGCCCGCGCCGGGGTGCTTGCTGACTGCGGAGCCCGCGCCGCGGGCCTCTCATGCTGATCGAGTAGCCCGCGGAGCGGGCGTATCGAGATCCAACGGCGTCAGGACCAGCGCCTGCAGACCCACCTGCTGACGGGGTGGGTCTCGATACGCCGGCCTCCGGCCGGCTACTCGACCAGCATGGACGCCCGCCCGATCGGTCGGCCCGCGCCGGGGTGCTTCCTGACTGCGGAGCCCGCGTCGCAGGCCCCTCATGCTGATCGAGCAGCCCGCGCCGCGGGCCCCACATGCTGATCGAGTAGCCCGCGGAGCGGGCGTATCGAGATCCACCGTCGTCAGGACCTCGGTCTGCAGACCCATCTGCTGACGGGGGTGGGTCTCGATACGCCGGCCTCCGGCCGGCTACTCGACCAGCACGAACGCCCCGACCGGTCGGCCCGCGCCGCGATCCCTGGCGACCGCGGAGCACGCGCCGCTCAGTTCAGGATCTCGCCGCGCGGGTCGTCGCGGAGCTCGGCGAGGCGCGTGCGCCACGTGCGCAGCGCCTCCGGGGTCAGCCGGGTCCAGTCGTGCACCTCGCGGACGACGCGGAGCGGCTCGACGCTGCGGTACGAGCGCGTCGGATTCCCCGGGAACTTCTTGTCCGTCACGTTCGGGTCGTCCTCGAACGGCCCGGTCGGCTCCACCTCGTAGACCCGCGGCTCCGCCTCCCCGGGCGCGAGCTCGGCCGCGAGCCCCGCGCCGTCCGGCAGCGCCGTGAAGTACACGTGGTTCATCACGACCTCGGGCCGGTAGTTGGACCGCCGCCCCGCCACCAGCAGATCGCCGACCCGCAGATCCGCCTTCGTCCCGTGGAAGAACGGCCCGCTCTCGTCCGCAGCACTCATGCGCAGGACCCTACTCCCGGGCCGGACGCCGGCGATCCGTCGCGGACGGCTCCCTCTCCGCGCGGGAGGCAGCCGTTCGTGACGGATCGCCGAAGCCGCAGGGTCAGGGGAGAGTGAGCTCGCCCTGGTTGAGGACGCGGGGGTGGAAGTAGGCGCTCTGGATGGCGGCGTTCGTGTTGCTGCCGCGCAGCTGCTCCGACCAGATCATGAAGTACGACCAGCGGGTCTGGCTCTGCAGCAGCGCCGCGTCCGGCACCTTCCCCATCTCGGCGATCGCGATCGGCTTCGAGCCGGCGATCGACTGCAGCTGCTGGTAGTCGCCGGAGCTCGGGAAACCCTTGTACCAGACGTCCAGCGACACGACGTCGACGTAGTTCGCGCCCGGGTAGTAGCCCGCCCAGCCGCCCGCGGGGTTGTCCTGCACGTTCCAGACCCAGATCAGGTTGGTCATGCCCTGGGAGTCGAAGTAGTCGCGCATCTGCTGGTAGATCTTCGCGCCGCCGTTCGCGCCGGAGCGGCCGCCCCACCAGTTCCAGGTCTCGTTCATCTCGTGGAACGGCCGGAACAGCACGGGCACACCCGCGTCCTTCAGCTGCCGGAGGTACGGCACGACCTCGGCCATGCGCTGCTTCCACGTCGCATTGAGCGCCGTGCCGCCGGTCACGATCTGCTGGAACTGCGCGTCCGTGATGCTGCTCTTCACGCCGCCGTCGAACGCGCAGGTGCTCGGCCCGGTCGGCGGGCACGCGTGCCAGGCGAGGGTGACCAGCGAGCCGTTGGCCCACTCCGTCTTCGCCTGGTCGACGACGCGCTGGCGGTTCGCGGCGTCGGCGGCGGTGAAGAACAGGTCGCCGCCCCACAGGCCCGGGTACTGCCCGGTGATGTCCTTCACCTGCTGCGTGTACTGCGCGGGGGCGCTCGCCGGCTCCTTGTTGTGCTGGCCCGAGACGATGCTCGTCCCGGTGATCGACTGCAGGTACTGCAGTACGGCGGCCTTCGACGTCGCCGGGAACGCCTGCGCCGCGTCGGGCGACGGCGTGACCAGCGGAGCGAGCAGCGCGGCCCCGAGGGCGGCGGCCAGGAGGGTGCGGCGCAGCGGGCTGCGGCGGGCGCGGGATGCGCGGGTGGTGACTCCTCGTCGAGTCATGGTGGTCCTCTCCGCGGGCCCTCGTCGGTGAGCGCCCGCACGGTCACCCTGAGCCCTCCGCGCGGACTCGTCAACCCTTACATCGATTACTAATGATATCCGCGCGATCCACTGCGCAGGAGTTGTCGTACTCGGCGATCGAGTACGACGACTTCTGGACAGGGGATGCCGGCACCGGATCCGCGCGTCCGCCCGCACCCCGACGACGGCCCCCGCGCAGGCGCCGCTCGGTACTGTGGAACGGTTCTCCGCACCACCCGCCCCCGCCCGAAGGAGCCCCCATGCCCACCACTGTGAGCGGCGTCATCGCCCGGTCGAAGGGGGCTCCCGTCGAGCTCGTCGACATCGTCGTCCCCGATCCGGGGCCCGGCGAGGCCGTCGTCGACATCGAGACCTGCGGTGTCTGCCACACCGACTACCACTACCGCGAGGGCGGGATCAGCGACGACTTCCCGTTCCTGCTCGGCCACGAGGCCGCGGGCCGGGTCAGTGCGATCGGCGAGGGCGTCACCCACGTCGCGGTCGGCGACTTCGTCGTGCTCAACTGGCGCGCCGTCTGCGGCGAGTGCCGCGCCTGCGTCCGCGCGGAGCCCTGGTACTGCTTCAACACCTTCAACGCGACGCAGAAGATGACCCTCACGGACGGCACCGAGCTCAGCCCCGCGCTGGGCATCGGCGCCTTCGCCGAGAAGACGCTCGTGCACGCCAAGCAGTGCACGAAGGTCGACCCGGCCGCCGACCCCGCCGCCGTCGGCCTGCTCGGCTGCGGCATCATGGCGGGCCTCGGCGCCGCGATGAACACCGGCAACGTCACCCGCGGCGACTCCGTGGCTGTCATCGGCTGCGGCGGAGTCGGCACCGCGGCCGTCGTCGGCGCGAAGCTGGCCGGCGCGAGCACGATCATCGCGATCGACCGCGACCCGAAGAAGCTCATCAAGGCCGAGGAGCTCGGCGCCACCCACGCGATCGACTCCAGCGGACTCGACGAGGCCGGCGTGGTCGCCGCCGTGCAGGCGCTGACCGACGGCTTCGGCGCGGACGTCGTGATCGACGCGGTCGGCCGCCCCGAGACGTGGCGCCAGGCGTTCTACGCCCGCGACCTGGCCGGCACCGTCGTCCTCGTCGGCGTTCCGACGCCCGAGATGACCCTCGAGATCCCGCTGCTCGACGTCTTCGGCCGCGGCGGCTCGCTGAAGTCGAGCTGGTACGGCGACTGCCTGCCCGAGCGCGACTTCCCGATGCTGACCGACCTGTATCTGCAGGGCCGCCTGCCGCTCGACGAGTTCGTGACCGAGCGGATCGGCATCCGCGACATCGAGCAGGCCTTCACCA
The DNA here is from genome assembly GCF_013205025.1 of Rathayibacter sp. VKM Ac-2857. GTDB lineage: Bacteria > Actinomycetota > Actinomycetes > Actinomycetales > Microbacteriaceae > Rathayibacter. The sequence goes on from NZ_JABMLE010000003.1 coordinate 291,678, forward strand.
CGATGGCCGGCGGCGACGTGCTCCGCTCGGTGGTGGTGCTCTGATGGCCGCCCGCATCGACCACCTCGTCACCAGCGGCACCTTCGCCCTCGACGGCGGGACCTGGGACGTGGACAACAACGTCTGGATCGTCGGCGACGACTCCGAGTGCGTCGTCATCGACGCGGCGCACGACGCGGAGGCGATCCTCGCGGCCGTCGGCGACCGCACGCTGCGCGCGGTGCTGCTCACGCATGCGCACACCGACCACATCGACGCCGTCGCCGCGCTGCTGTCCGCCGTCGACGTGCCGGTGCTGCTGCACGAGGGCGACCGCGTGCTCTGGGACGCGTTCTACCCCGACTCCGCGCCGAGCGGCGTGCTCGAGGACGGCCAGCGGATCAGCGTCGGCGGCACCGAGCTGGAGGTGCGGCACACGCCCGGCCACACGCCCGGCGCCGTCTGCTTCGTGGCGGCCGAGCTGGGGACGGTCTTCACCGGGGACACGCTGTTCCAGGGCGGGCCGGGCGCGACCGGCCGCTCCTACAGCTCCTTCCCGACGATCATCGACTCGATCACGGACCGCGTGCTGACCCTGCCGGACGACACGGTCGTCCGCACCGGCCACGGCCCGACGACCACGATCGGCACGGAGAAGCCCGACCGCGAGGCCTGGATCGCCCGCGGGCACTGACGCGGCGCTCGCGGCTTTCGGCGGAGCGGGCGCCTTCACGCTGATCGAGGAGCCCGCGGAGCGGGTCCCCGCATGCTGATCGAGTAGCCCGCGGAGCGGGCGTATCGAGATCCGCCGTCCGAACGGCGCGGGTCTCGATACGCCGCGTTCCGCGGCTACTCGACCAGCATGGCTGCGCGCGGTCGCGCTTTCTCCTGCCGATGGAGCAGCCGGCCGAGCGGGCCCCCCGCATGCTGATCGAGTGGCCCTCTCATGCTGATCGAGTAGCCCGCGGAGCGGGCGTATCGAGATCCGACGCCGTCAGCAGGTGAGTCTGCAGACTCGCCCTGTTGAGAACGGTGGGTCTCGATACGCCGCGTCCCGCGGCTACTCGACCAGCATGTGCTTCCGCGCTCAGCGGCGCGCCCGGCGGCGCAGCACGACGCCGAGCGCGGCGAAGGCGGCGGCCATGACGAGGCCGCCGATCAGGAAGGGGGTGCTGCCGCTCGCCGCGCCCCAGGCGGCGAGGGCCGCCCACAGCGCGGCGAGGACGAAGGCGGTCGGGGGAGTCATCGTCGTCCTCATCCGTCGATCCAACTCCCTCCGTCCCCGATCCGCGGCGTCCGGCGCCATCGATCCGTCGGGAAGGGCGGTATCCGCAGGATTCGGGCGGCCGTTCGTGACGGATCGCGGGGCGCGGCGGCGGCTCGGGCGACCGTTCGTGACGGATCGACGCGGCGCGACGGCGGGTCAGCCGACGGTGACCGGGGCGGCCGACGGGCGGCGCCCCTCCTTCATCCAGACGAAGAAGCCGAGCAGGGTGAACGCGCCGTAGAAGACGTACATCAGGCCCGAGGCGTAGTAGCCGGCCGAGAAGAGCAGCGGGACGCCGACGATGTCGACGGCGACCCAGATCAGCCAGAACTCCACCCAGCCCTTGGCCATGCCGTAGGTGGCGAGCAGCGAGCCGACGAAGATCCAGGCGTCGCTCCACACGGGCTCGTAGGAGCCGAGCGCGCGGAACACCGGGGTGAGGATCGCGGTGCCGCCGACCATGCCGAGCACCAGCAGTCCGCGGGTGCGCCAGGAGGCCCAGCGCGGCGAGATCAGCGTGGTCGCGTCGCTGGGGCGGTGCGTCCAGCGGTACCAGCCGTAGATGCTCACGATGATGAACATGATCTGGCGGCCGGCCTGGCCGAGCAGGTTCACCGGGTTCGGAGTCTCGAACAGCGCGCCCATGAAGACGGTGAAGAGCAGCGCGTTGCCGAAGATGCCGACCGGCCACGCCCAGACCTTGCGCCGCATGCCGCCGAGGGCGCTGAGCAGCCCGAAGACGTTGCCGATGACCTCGCGCCAGAGCACCGTCTGGTCGCCGATCACGATCTGCGCGTCGAACAGCCAGTCCACGATCTGCACGGGAAGCCTCCATCGGGCGTCTCGGAGCCCACCCGTGCAACCGCGGCCGGGGCGCCGCCATTCCTCAGCGACGCCGGACGGTGGGTTCGTGGCGCGCGGTGTCGGTTCGCGGGTTACGCGGCGACGAGCGAGTGCGCCTCCGCCAGCAGCGCGACCGAGCGCAGGCGGGCGGGCGTCGCGAGCGAGGCGTGGGCGACGATGACCTCGTCGGCCTCCGCCGAGCGGGCGAACTCGGCCACGTAGTCCGCGACCTGCTCGCCGGTGCCGACGCCGGTGTAGTGGGTCATGCTCGCGACGTGCGCGCCGACGGGGGCGGTCAGCAGGTGGTCGAGCTCCTCCTCGGAGAACTGCTGGTCGACGGGGATCTGGCCGCTCTGGCGCAGCAGCATCATCAGGCGGGCGCGCTTCATCTGCGCGAACTGCTCCTGGGCGTCCTCCTCGCTGTCGGCGGCGATGGCGTTCACTCCGGCGATCACGTAGGGGGCGTCGAGCTGCTCCGAGGGGCGGAAGCCGCGGCGGTACTCGGCGACGGCCTGGTGCAGCGCATCCGGTGCGAAGTGCGAGGCGAAGGCGTACGGCAGGCCGAGTGCGGCGGCCAGCTGGGCACCGAAGAGCGACGAGCCGAGGATGTAGAGGGGGACGCGGGTGCCGGCGCCGGGCGTCGCGCTGACGCCGGGGATTCGGGACTCGCCGGCGAGGAAGCCCTGCAGCTCGAGGACGTCCTGCGGGAAGCGCTCGGACGAGTCGTGCTCGCGGCGCAGGGCGCGGAAGGTGGCCTGGTCGCTGCCGGGGGCGCGGCCGAGGCCGAGGTCGATGCGGCCCGGGTGCAGGGTCTCGAGGGTGCCGAACTGCTCCGCGATGGTCAGCGGGGAGTGGTTCGGGAGCATGACGCCGCCGGAGCCGAGGCGGATGGTCGAGGTCTGCGAGGCGACGTGCGCGATCAGCACCGAGGTGGCGCTCGACGCGATCGAGGCCATGTTGTGGTGCTCGGCGTACCAGACCCGCCGGTACCCGCTCCGCTCGGCCTGCTGCGCCAGAGCGACGGAGGCGGCGAAGCTGTCGCGCGCGGTCTCTCCGGGGGCGATGGGGGCGAGGTCGAGGATCGAGAGGGGAACGGTCATGAGAGAGCCAACGCGGGCGGCGGCCTCCGTGTTCCCGCGGCGGCGGGATCGGGCGTGTGCGGGCCTGCCGGAGGTGCGGAGGCGGCAGGGGCGGCGGCGCGGGGCTCGCGCAGAACATCAGCTGGGCGACGGTCTCATCTCCCCTCAGCGATGAGACCGGCTCTCAGCTGATGTCGTGCGGAGGACGCGGCCGCACCCTGGCCGCACCCGCGCGATCAGCCCTCGATCGGCAGCAGGATGCCCTTCACCGTCTCGTCGGTGGCGAGGAACTCCTGCACGGCCGGGTCCTGGAAGGCGGCGACGAGCTTCTCGATGTTGGCGGTGTCCCTGTACTTCGAGCCGATGGTGAGCTGGCCGGCGAAGTCGTCGGGGGCCTGGGGCGCGAAGATCTGCTTCTCGATCGGGATGTCGGCGGCGAGGTAGTACTCGGTGTAGCCGACCGCCGCGTCGAGGTCGGGCAGGGCTCGGGACTGGGCGGCGAAGTCGAGCAGCGTGAACTGCAGGTTCTTCGGGTTCGAGGCGATGTCGTCCTGGGTCGCGGTGCCGGGCTCCGTGCCCTCCTTCAGCGTGATCAGGCCGGCCGACTGCAGCAGCCAGAGGCCCTGGGCCTCGTTCGCCGGGTCGGAGTAGAGCGAGATCGTGCCGCCGTCGGGGATCTCGGAGACGTCGCCGTACTTGTCGCTCCAGAGGCCGAAGCCCCAGCGGAAGACGGGCGTGGCCGCCTCCTCCTCGAAGTCGGGGTTGGCCTCGAGCACCTGGCCGAGCCAGAGCTTGTGCTGGTAGACCGTCGCGGCGACCTCGCCCTCGCTGACGGCGCGGTTGATCGTGTTGCTGTCCGACAGGCCCTTGAAGGCGACGGTGATGCCGTAGCGCGGCGCCACCTCCTCCGCCACGAAGTTCACGAGCGCCTGCTCCGACGCGTTGCCCTCGGCCGTCGCGACGTAGAGGGTCGCGCCCTCCTGCTCGTTCGCCGAGACGGCGGGCGAGAGCAGCGGCACGGCGACGACCGCGCCGACGCCGACCACGACGACGGCGGCTCCGGCGATCCAGGGCCAGCGGCGCTTCTTCTTCAGCTCGAAGCCGAGGTCCTCGGTGCCGGACTTCTCAGGGCCGGACTTCGCGAGGCCGGACTTCGCAGGGCCGGACTTCTCGGGGCCGTGGTTCTCAGTGGACATGGCAGTGCCTTTCGAGCGGTCGCGGCCGGACGGCGGCGCGCGGGAGGGACGCCCGGGCGGAGGGCCCGGGGCGGGATCAGGGGGAGGTGCGGCTAGACGGTGACCGCGACGCGCGGGGCGCGCCGGGACCGGGAGGCGCTCGGCGTGGTCGCGCGGACCAGGGCGTCGCCGGTGACCTGCACGACGGCGACGGTCGCGACGAGGATGACGATCGTCGCGAGCATCACGGTGGTGTCGAAGCGCTGGTAGCCGTAGGTGACGGCGACGTAGCCGATGCCGCCCGCGCCGATCGTGCCGGCGATGGCGGAGTACTCGATCATCGCGATCGTGTTGATCGTGAGGCCGCCGAGGATCTGCGGCACCGCCTCACTGAGCTGCGCCGAGCGGATCACCTGCAGCCGCGACGCTCCGGAGGCGCGGGCCACCCGGGTCAGCGCGAGGGGCACGCTGCGCAGCGCGTTCTCGACGATGCGGGTGAAGAAGGCGATGCCGGCGATCGACATCGGCACGACGGCCGCCGCGATGCCGATGTTGGTGCCGGTGATCAGCCGGGTGAACGGCATGATCGAGGCCATCAGGATGAGGAACGGCAACGACCGGCCGATGCTGATGATCCAGCTGAGGCTCTGGTGCGCGGCGCGGTTCTCGAACAGGCCGCCCGGAGCGAGGTTGTGCACGGCGGCGCCGAGCGGGACGCCGACGAGCACGACGATCAGCATCACGATGCCGACCATGATCAGCGTCTCGCCGAGCGCGGGGAGCACGAGCGCGGGGATGTCGGCGAGCGGGACCTTGTTGTCGAGGTGCAGCGCACCGAGGTGCAGCGCAGTGTCGAGGTGCAGCGGGCCGAGCGCCAGCACCGCGCTCATGCCGCCGCCTCCTCGACGAGCGCGTCCGACCGGACCGCGCCCCGCCGCACCGACAGCCCGAGAGCGTCAGCGGCCTGCGCGAGCCTGCGCTCCTCGACCGGGCCGAGGCCGATCGTCGCGTGCCCGACGGCGCGTCCGTCGACCGTCTCGATGGCCGCGCCGAGCAGCGCGACCGGACCGACCGCGTCGGACAGCCGGGTCACCCAGTCGGCGGGCACTCCGTCGCGGGCGTAGCCGACGATCCACTCGTCGAGCCCGGCGTCGGGCAGCACCGAGGCGCGCACGGGGTTCAGCGCGAGGCCGAGCGGCGAGGACGCGTCGCGCAGCAGGTCGACGAGGCGCCCCGACTCCACGATGCGGCCGTGATCGAGGCGCGCGACGGAGTCGGCGACCTGGCGGACCGTCTCCATCTCGTGCGTGATGAAGAGGATCGACAGGCCGAGGTCGTCGCGCAGCTCCTTGAGGAGGGTGGTGATCGCGGTGGTCGAGGCGGGGTCGAGGCCGGATGTCGCCTCGTCCGACAGCAGGACGGAGGGGCGCAGCGCGAGCGCGCGGGCGATCCCGACGCGCTGGCGCTGGCCGCCGGAGAGCTGGTGCGGGTAGTAGCGGGCGCGGTCGCCGAGGCCCACGCGCTCGAGCAGCTCGGCGACGCGGCGCTTCGTCTCGGCCGCGGTCGCGCCCAGGTACTCGAGCGGGAGGGCGACGTTCTGCTCCGCGGTGCGGCGGCTGAAGAGGCCGTCGGACTGGAAGACGGTGCCGATGCGGCGGCGGGCGACCCGCAGCTCCCGCTCGGACAGCTGCGAGAGGGCGTCGCCGTTGACGACGACGGAGCCGGAGGTGGGCCGCTCGAGCAGGTTGACGCAGGCGGCGAGGGTGCTCTTGCCGGCGCCGCTCGGCCCGACGACGGCGAAGATCTCGCCGGTGCCGACCGAGAAGTCGAGGCGGTCGAGCACGGTCACGGCGTCGGCGCCCTGCCCGTAGGCCTTGGTGAGCTGCTCGAGGCGGATCATGGCGTCGGTCCTTCCGGGAGGGTGCGCGGGCGCGCCGGACAGCGCCCGGTGCGAGGGGGAGAGAGGCGCGGAGGTGCTCGGGGGAGGCGTCCGCGGCGGTGTGCTGATGATGATGCGCGGTGCGGTGGGCGGGCGCGACGGCCACCGACGCTCGCCGTAACAGAAGGTGCTCGCGGCGCCAGATCGGCGCTGAATCGCCGGACTTCACCGACGAGTGTCGGCGAACGTGGGGGCGGAGGGGGGCGGGTTCGCGCACGACATCAGCTGAGAGCGGGTCTCATCGCCCCTCGGCGATGGGCGGGTCTCTCAGCTGATGTTGTGCACGATGCTTCGGCCATACGATCGCCGGCCGCGCTCGCACACGGGGACCGCTGGAAGCGGGTGGTGGGCGGTCGCACCGCCGCGATGGCGGCGGGTTCGCGCACAACATCAGCTGAGAAGGGGAAGCCTCCCCTGTGGGGCGAGGCCCACCCGTCTCAGCTGATGTTGTGCGCGGGCGGCGAGCGACCCGGCTCGCCGAGGGCGCCGCTCAGCCCAGTGCGTCGAGGACGGCCCGCTCGTCCCGAGGCTCCAGGCCGGACCGGCGGGGCCGGTCCAGTCCGCGGGCGCGCTCGTCGTCGAGGACGCGGCGCAGCGTCTCCACGGGCGGCCGGTGGCGGCCGTCGGCGCGGAAGTACGAGGCGGTGCTGCGCCGGCTGAAGCCGACGGCCTCGGCGGGCAGCCACAGCGGGAGCGAGCGCGGACCGGCCCAGTAGCGGACCCCGTGCGCGAGCAGGGCCGCGTCGTCGGCGTGCACGACGTCGCCGCGGAAGCCGGCGAGCTCGGCGGCGGTCGCGAGGAGGTCGCCCAGGGGCACGGCCGGCCCGACCGCGTCGACCGCTCCGGTCACTCCCGCCGAGCCCGCCGCGTGCAGCCAGCCCGCGAGGTCGTCGACGTCGATCGCCTGCGCGAACCGGCCGTCCGTCTCGGGAGCCAGGACCGTCCCGCCCCGGGCGAAGCGGGCCGGCCAGTAGCCGAGCCGGTCGCTCGGGTCGCCGGGCCCGGCGATCAGCCCGGGCCGCGCGATCAGCAGCCGGCCGCCGAGGGCGTCGGCGGCGGCGCGCTCGGCCAGGACCTTCGCGTCGGCGTACTGCCCGGGGTCGGCCGGCTCGACCAGCGCGGCGGACTCGTCGGCGTCGGGCTGCTGCACGTCGGCGTAGACCGAGACGGAGGAGACGAGCGTCCAGTGCGCGGCGGCCGACGCGAGGCGGTCGAGGGCCGGCCCGACGAGCTCGGGCGCGTGAGCGAGCTCGACGACCTCGTCCCACTCGCCGCGCAGGCGGTCGTAGGCGCCCGGGTCGCGCCGGTCGACGCGGAGGTGATCTGCACCGTCGGGGACCGCTCCCGCCTCGCCGCGGGCCACGCAGGTGACCTCGTCCCCCGCCGCGACCGCCCGCTCCGCGAGACGGCGCCCCAGCCATCCGCTGCCACCCAGGATCAGGACTCTGCGCATGCCTCCACTGAACCGGATCACCGCTCCGCCCCGCAGCGCTGTCCGCCGCGAGCGCAACGGCCGACCGCCGGGCTCAGCGCGCGAGCAGCTCGCCGTGGGGCATCGAGAGCCAGCCGTCCTCGTCGGCGGCCCAGGCGCGCCAGGCGTCGCTGATCGCCTCGAGCTCGGCCTGGGTGGCGAGGCCGCGCTCGAGGGCGACGGTGGCGAAGGAGGAGGAGACCGCCCGGTCCGCCCACATGCCGCCCCACCAGGCGCGGTCCTCCGCGTTCTCGAAGACCCAGAGCGACGCGGTGACCTCGACGCTCTCGAAGCCGGCCTCCCGCGCCCAGGCCTTGAGGCGCCGGCCCGCGTCGGGCTCGCCCGCGGAGGCGCGGTGCACCCGCTGGTAGAGCGCGGCCCAGGCCTGCAGGCCCTCCGTGAAGGGGTGGATCAGCACGCCGGCGTAGTCGACGTCGCGCGCGGCGACGAGGCGGCCGACCCGGCCCCACTCGCGCAGCGCGTCGACCGGGCGGGTGAGGTGCTGCAGGACCTGGTGCGCGTGCACGACATCGAAGGAGTCGTCGGCGAACGGCAGCGCGTAGGCGTCGGCAACCGCGAACTCCGCGGGGGAGTCGAGGGCCGCGGCCTGCGCGATCACCTCGGCCGAGGCGTCCACGCCGAGCACCCGGCCGGGGGCGACCCGCTCGGCGAGGTCGACGGTGATCGTCCCCGGGCCGCAGCCCACGTCGAGGATCGAGACGCCGGGCGCGAGATGCGGCAGCAGGTAGGCCGCGGAGTTCTCGACGGTGCGCCAGCGGTGCGAGCGGAGGACGCTCTCGTGGTGGCCGTGCGCGTAGCGGCCGGTCGCGGCGGCGGGTGCGTCGGTCGGGCGGTTCTCGGGTTCCATGCCCGCCATTGTGCCCGCCGACGCGCTGCCCACGCCGCGGACGCTCCTGCTGGAGAACGCGAACAGCGACGCCACCACGATCACCGCCGCGCAGCCGAGCAGGACGGCCCGCGTGCCGACGAGGTCCGCGAGCGGCCCGACGAGCGCCTCGCCGAGCGGAACCGCGAGGAACGAGCCGACCATGTCGTAGGAGTAGACCCGGGCGAGCGCCTCGCGCGGGACGTGGGTCTGCAGGGACTGGTCCCAGGCGATGGCGAACACCTCGAGCGCGACGCCGCCGAGTGCGAACGCGACGATCAGGGCGGGAAGCGCGGGCACGACTCCGAGGGCCGCGACCGGCACGGCGGTGACCGCCATCAGCCCGACGCCGATGGCCAGCGCCCGCCGCGGCCGCCAGCGCAGGGCGATGACGGCGCCGATCGCGAGGCCGACGGTCTGCGCGGCGACGACCAGCCCCCAGGCCGCTCGGCCGAAGGACTCGTCGGCGATCACCAGACCGAGCACCGTGGTCGCCCCGACGAAGGCCGCGTTCAGCACCGTGAACTGGGCCACGACGATCCAGACCCAGCGCCGCCCGGAGAACTCCCGCCAGCCCTCGCGGAGGTCCGCGAGCACCGAGCCGGGCGCGCTCACCCGTGCCGCGACGGGCAGCCGCAGCCCGGAGTAGAGGAGAGCGGCGAGCGCGAACCCGGCCGCATCGATCGCCAAGCCCCAGCCCGGCCCGACGAGCGCGACGACGCCCGCCCCGCCCGACGCACCCATGATCGTCCCGGCGGTGAGGCCGAGGCGGAGCAGCGCGTTCGCGGGGCGCAGCTCGCCCACGGGGACCGTCTCCGGGACGAGGGCCGACGCGGCGGGCAGGCTCACGGCCGCGACGGCGCCGTTCAGCACGCCGAGCACGACGAGGGCGGGGATGCTCGCGGTCCCGCTGATCACCAGCGCGGCGACGACCGCCTGGGTGCCGGCGGCGGCGAGCGAGGTGCCGACGAGGATCACGGAGCGCGGCAGCCGATCGGCGAGGACCCCGCCGAGCAGCAGCACGGCGACGTTGGCGAGCGAGCGCGCGGCGACGACCAGGCCGAGGTCGGTCGCCGAGCCGGTCAGGTCGAGGACGGCGAAGGCCAGGGCGATCGGGGCGACGGCGTTGCCGAGCACGGCGGTCGTCCGCGCAGCGAGGAGCCACCGGAACGGGCGGTGCGCGAGGGGGCCGGGCCGGGGAGTCACGCGCGGAGTCACGGCCGCCGCAGCGGGAACAGCGCGGTCGTCATCGACACCGGCGCCGTGCCCGGGGTCCGCCGCGGCCGGGCCGCGGCGTGCAGCAGCGCGGACGCCTCGCCGACGTGCCGGACGACCCGCCGCCAGGTCTCCGGATCGACCCAGAGCTCGGCGTCCGTCGAGAGCTGCGGTCCGTCGGCGCGCGCCGTGGACCGCCGCCGCAGCTCCTCGATCAGCGCCTCCAGGTACAGCTGACGCTCCTCCGCCGGCCCGGCCTCGACGGTCGCGGTCACGTCGAACGGCCGCCCGGACGACTCGTGCCGGTAGCGCTTGGCCTCGCCGCCGCGCAGCCGCACCGTCTCGACCACCCGCACCAGACCGGCCCGCTCGAGCACGCGGAAGTGGTAGCTCGCTGTCGCCTGCGAGAGGCCCAGTTCGCGCGCGGCCTCGGCGGCGCTCGCCGCGGCGCCGGTCACCAGGGACAGCAGCCGGAGCCGGATCGGGTGGGCGGTGGCGCGCAGCTCCTCGAGAGTGGACATGCGGCCATCGTCACGCCCGGCCCCGCGGACCGTCAAACGGGTCTTTGGGGGTCGTCCGCGCGACGGCCGCCCCCGCCGCTACGGTCGAGCGATGACCCCGCACCGCCCCGCCTCTCCTGTCCCCGCTGTCTCCGCCGAGGAGTGGGCCGAGCTCCGCGAGCGCGTCCGCCGGACCCGCTGGTCGCCCGAGTGGCCGGTCGAGGGCTGGTCGGCGGGGACCGACCAGGCCGAGCTGCGGCGGCTGGCCCGGCGCTGGGCCGAGGAGTTCGACTGGCCGGCACAGGAGCGGCGGATGCGCGAGCTGCCGTGGGCGCAGGCCGATCTCGACGGGACGCCGGTGGCCTACCTCCGCTTCGAGGCCGAGACGCCCGGCCGCCTTCCGATCGTCCTGACCAACGGCTGGCCCAGCACCGCGCTCGAGCTGGTGGCGCTCGCCGAGCGGCTCGCCTCGCCGTCTCGGTTCGGCGGCGACCCGGCCGAGGCGGCCACCGTCGTCGTGCCCGCCCTGCCGGGCTTCCCGTTCTCGCCGCAGCGGCCGGGGCTGGACGAGCAGACCCACGAGCTCTGGCACCGGCTGATGACCGAGGAGCTCGGCTTCGCCCGCTACGCCGCTCACGGCGGCGACCTGGGGGCCGGCATCACCTCGCGGCTGGCCGAGAGCCACCCGGAGGCGGTCGCGGGGATCCACCTGCTCGCGGTCGCCTCGCCGCAGCACGTCGAGGAGGACTCCCTCACCGCCGCGGAGCGCGAGCACGTCGAGGAGCAGCGCACCTGGTTCGCGGACGAGGGCGCCTACGAGCACCAGCAGCAGACCCGGCCGCTCACCCTGGCGCCCGCGCTGTCGGACTCGCCGGTCGGACTGCTCGCCTGGATCCTGGAGAAGCACCGGGCCTGGAGCGACTGCGGCGGTGATCTCTCGACCCGCTTCGATGACGACTACCTGCTCACCCTCGCGTCGCTCTACTGGTTCACCGACTCGATCTCCACGTCGCTCCGGCCCTACTGGGAGTACGCGACCGGGCGGACGGCGCGGGTCGGCCGGGTCCCGGTGCCCACCGCGCTCGCCGTCTTCCCCTTCGACCTCACGCACCCGCCGCGCAGCTGGGCCGAGCGCAGCTACGACGTGGTCCGGTACACCCGCATGCCCCGCGGCGGCCATTTCGCGCCGCACGAGGAGCCGGACCTGCTCGCCGCCGACATCCGGGCGCTGCTGGCGCTGGTGCAGTAGCGAAGAGACGCCCCTCTCTTGCGGCCGCCCCCGCTCCGCGCGTAGCGTCGACGGGTACCTCGTCGCGAGCCGCGACGTCGGGGCGGCCACCTCACCGGCCGGCCGATCGGCTCGCGGACACGGGGGCTCCCCGCAGGAAAGACGGTCTCGTGCGCATCAGCACCGGTACTGCGTCCACGACGCAGCAGCTGCCCTCGCACTGACGACCCCTGCTCCCGCCCGCTGAACCGGGCGGACGCGCGCTCCCGCCTCGGCGGAGAGCGGTGGTCGTCGTGCGCCGACGCGACCACCGGGAGCACCATGCCCTTCTCTTCACCGACCCCTCCGTCCCTCGTCCTCACCGACTGCTCGTTCGCCTGGCCGGACGGCTCGGTCGTCCTCGACCACGTGACCGCCGCCTTCGGCCGCGGTCGCACCGCGCTCGTCGGAGCCAACGGCGCCGGCAAGTCCACGCTCGTGCGGCTCGTCGCCGGCGACCTCGTGCCGACGGGTGGGACCGTCACCGCGACCGGCGCGGTCGACCTGCTGCCGCAGCGCCTCCCGCGCGGCGCCGACGACACCGTCGCCGATCTGCTCGGCGTCCGCGGCAGGCTCGACGCCCTGCACGCGATCCTGGCCGGCGACGCCGGGGCCGACCGCTTCGAGGCGCTCGCCGACGACTGGGACGTCGAGGCCCGGGCCGTCGCCGCGTTGAGCACGGCCGGCCTCGATCTCGACGCCGCCGACCTGCTCCGGCCCGTCTCGATGCTCTCCGGCGGGCAGGCGGTCCTCGCGGCCGTGACGGGAGTGGCGCTGCGCGGCCGGCCGATCGCGGTGCTCGACGAGCCGACGAACGACCTCGACCGCCGCTCCCGGCAGCTGCTGCTCGCGCTGGTCGACGGCTGGCGCGGCACCCTCGTCGTCGTCAGCCACGACCGGGAGCTGCTCGAGCACGTCGACGAGATCGCGGAGCTGCGCGACGGCGACCTGCGCACCTCGGCGGGGACTTTCTCCGACTTCGAGGAGCGGCTCGCCGTCGAGCGCGCGGCCGTCGAGCGCGACGTCCGGGCGGCCGAGCAGGTGCTGCGGGCCGAGAAGCGCCAGCGGATCGAGGCGCAGACCACGATCGCCCGCCGTGCGAAGGCGGGGGAGAAGTCGGGGAGGTCGATGCCGAAGGGCGCCGCCGACTTCCGCCGCGGCCGCGCCGAGGGGACCGCGGGCCGACTCCGCTCCGGTCATGCCGAGGCCGAGGCGCGCGCGAAGGACCGGGTCGACGAGGCGTCCGGGCGGCGCCGCGACGACGACGCGGTGCGGCTCGACCTGCCCGACCCGGGCGTGCCCGCGACCCGGCGGCTCGCCGAGCTGACCGTCCGCGGCCGGACCACGGTGCTCCAGGGCCCGGAGCGCCTCGGCCTGATCGGCGCCAACGGCACCGGGAAGACCCTGCTGCTCGAGCGGCTCGTCGGCGCGGAGCCGGACCGCCCGCATCCCGTGCCCGGCACGGAGGCGCGGGCGCTCACCGACCGCATCGGCTACCTCGCTCAGCACCGCGAGGACATGCTCGACGACGACCGCACCGTGCTCGAGCACGTCGCCCGGGCCGCGCCGGACCTGCCGATCCCGGCCCTGCGCGACGCGCTCGCGCGGCTGCTGCTGCGCGGCGCGATCGTCGACCGGCCCGCGTCGACGCTCTCGGGCGGGGAGCGCTTCCGGGTGGCGCTCGCCGGCGTGATCCTCGCGCGCCCGGTGCCGCAGCTGCTCGTGCTCGACGAGCCGACGAACGACCTCGATGTCGCGACGGTCGATCACCTGGTCGAGGTGCTGCGGGCCTGGCGCGGCGGGCTCCTCGTCGTGAGCCACGACGACGCGTTCCTCGACCGGCTGGAGCTGGACGGGCGGGTGGTGCTGGACGCGCCGTGAGCTCAGCCGGCCGGGGTGCCGAGGTCGAGCGCCGCGACGACCTCGGCGACCCGGGCGCGGGCCGGCGCGTCGAGGCCGCGAATCGGGCGGGGCAGGCAGACGGGGGCGGCGAGGTCGAGCTGCTCGGCGATCGCGGCGATCACCCGGTAGCTGCCGCCGTGCTCGGCGAAGAGGTCCCAGAGCGGCTGCAGCCGGGCGGACTCGGCCTCGGCGGTGGAGCTGTCGCCGGACTGCGCGGCGCGCGCGATCGTCAGCGCGGGGCCGGGGAGCGTGCCGCCGATCACCGAGTACCAGGCGTCGCAGCCGGCGACCAGGCCGCGGGCGGCCGACGCGTCGCCGGAGACGCCGATCGTGACGCCCGCCGGGACCTGCGCTCGGATCGCGGCCACTCGCTCGGCCGCGGCGGCCGGATCGGCGGGGACCCCGGGGATCTTGATCGAGGCGACGCGGGGCAGCCGCGCGATCGCGCCGTACAGCTCGTCGGTCATCGTGACGTGCGTGGTGCCGGGGTTGTCGTAGACGACGAGCGGCACGGACAGCTGCGCGGTGACGTCCTCGTACAGCCCGAGGACGTCGTCGTCGGTCAGCGGCTGGTAGCTCACGGGGGCGAGCAGGACCGCCGCCGCGCCGGCCTCCTGTGCGTCCTCCGCGAGGGCGAGCACCTGCGAGGTGCGCAGCGCGCTGATCCCGACGACGACGGGCACCGCGCCCGCGTGCCGCACCGCGAGGGAGGCGACCCGGCGGCGCTCGCCTCGGTCGAGGTAGGCGGCGGAGCCGGTCGAGCCGAGCGCCCCGATCGAGTCGACGCCGGCCGCGGCGAGGCGCTCGACGAGGGCGGCGAACGCCGCTTCGTCCACGGTGTCGTCGCGGAGCGGGGTGAGCGGGAAGGCGCTGAGTCCGGTGAGCACGGTGATCCGTCCGAGGGGTCGTCGCGGGAGGGGGCCCGGCCAGTGTGCGTCGAGCGGGCGGGTGCCCGCGACTCCAGAAGCGCGAGCGGGCGCTGGTCCACGGCGGCGCCCGAGCGTCATCCCGTGCCCCTCATGCCGCCTGCTGATCGAGAGCAAATGAATAATATGAATATGGTTTCGGAATCCCGCGGCTCCGCGGGGGCGGGGAGGCGGAGTCCGCCGTCACCCGCCGGCGCCGCACCGCCGGGGGTCTGGTGAACGCGGAGGCGGCGGGCGCTGTCGGTAGATTCGGTCGCGCCCGTGTCGATCGACATGGGTAGCCCCTCACCCTCAGGAGCCCGGGATGACCGCCCCCACCGTCCTCTTCGTCTGCATCCACAACGCCGGCCGGTCGCAGATGGCCGCCGGCTACCTGCGTGAGCTCTCGGGCGGTGCGGTGCAGGTGCGCTCCGGCGGCTCCGAGCCGGGCGAGAGCATCAACCCGGTCGCGGTCGCGGCGATGGCGGAGGAGGGCATCGACATCTCGCAGGCGGTCCCGCAGCTGATGACGACCGAGCAGGTGCAGGCCTCCGACGTCGTGATCACGATGGGCTGCGGCGACGTCTGCCCGGTCTTCCCCGGCAAGCGCTACGAGGACTGGGACCTCGCCGACCCGAAGGGCCGCCCCCTCGAGGAGGTCCGCCCGATCCGCGACGACATCCGCGCCCGCGTGCAGGCGCTGGTGGCGGAGCTGCTGCCAGCGACGCCTGCTGGGTAGCGGCCCCCGCATGGTGGTCGAGTAGGCGCCTCCGGCCACGCGTCGAGCGGGGAACCCGCTTCGCGTCTCGGTGGTGAGGGAGAGGACGCGGCTGCGCCGCGTCATGCTGGTCGAGTAGCCCCGCAGGGGCGTATCGAGACCCGCCGTCGTCAGCAGGGCGGGTCTGCAGACTCAGCGTCCTGACGGTGGTGGATCTCGATACGCCCGCTCTGCGGGCTACTCGATCAGCAGGGGTGGGGCCCGCTGCGCGGGCTACGCGATCAGCAGGGGTGGGGCCCGCTTTGCGGGCTGCGCGATCAGCATGAATCCTCGAACGGACCCGTGAGGGGCCTCGCGGCCCGAGCAGGCCCCGGTGCGCGTCCAGTCGGAGGCGGTGATGTGCGCGAGGGGACGCGTATCGGGGTCTGGCCCTCTGTCGGGCCCCGATTCGAGTCCACTCGTGGGCCGACACCTGCTGGTCGAGTAGGCGCCGGCGGCGGCGTATCGAGACCTACCCTGCCGGACGCGTGGATCTCGATATGCCCGCTGCGCGGGCTACTCGATCAGCATGAAGCTGCGCGGGCCGCTCGATCAGCAGGCCGCTGCGCGGGCCGCGGGTCAGCGGGGCGGGGCCGGCTCAGGGCGGTGGACGCCGCGGGGGCGGTAGCCGAGGGCGTCGGAGGCGCCGAGGAGGTCGGTGAGGTACCAGAGGACGGCGAGCCACATCTCGGTGCCCTGGAGGCCGGCGTCGGCGGCGTGCAGGCGGAAGGCGAAGCCGCGGCCGGGGCGCCACTGGCCGAGGATCTGCGCGAGCAGGGTCCGCGCCAGGGGCTCGACCTCGGCGGCGCGGTAGCCGGTGCCGCGGGTGAGCCAGAGCGGGTGGACGAGGTCGAGGGCGGCGCAGGCGTCGACGCGCTCGGGCCGGAACCAGCGGTCGTCGCGGGCGTGCCGGAGGACGGTGTCGCGGACCGCCTCGGGGTAGGGGAGCGGGCGGCCGTCCTGCACGAAGGTGCCGCGGGTCGCACGGTACGAGCCGTTCACGAGCAGGAGCAGCCCGCGGTCGGCCGAGGCCTCGCCCCACATGCCGCTGCGGGGATCGGCGCGGGTGAGCAGCCAGCCGTAGAGCGCCTCCTCGAGGCCGACCGGGATCGGGTCGCCGCGGCGGCGCGTCCAGTGCAGGGCGGTGCCGAGGGCGTCGACGTGGTGGCCGGCGTTCCACGGGTCGTCGCGCCAGCGCAGCCCGTCGAGCCGCGCGATCAGGCCCTCGGGGGTCTCCTCGGTCACGGCACGGAGCGGCTCCGCGAACCCCGACCCCAGCAGGTCGAGCGCGTAGCCCGCGCTGAGCACACGGTACGCGGCCTCCGGATCGGTCCAGAGGTCCCTCCCCGGGACCGGCAGCCTGCGGAGCCGCGCGACGACCGCGGCGGGATCGATTCCGGGAGGCGGCGTGCCGAGCAGGAGGTCGGCGAGCTCGACCGCGTCACCGAGCGCGCGGTCGGTCGGGGCGGCGCCCGGCCGGTCGCGGAAGGCGGGCCCGTCGTAAAGTGCGGGCCCGTCGCTGAGTACAGGTCCGTCGTGGAGTGCAGGTCCGTCGAGGAAGGCGGATCCGTCGCGGAACGCGGGTCCGTCGCCGAGTGCCGGCCCGTCGTCGACGAGCGCCCCGCGGAGGATCCCCTCGATCTCCTCGCGCGCCCGATCCGCCAGCCGCGCGGCGTCCGAGACCTCCGCGGCGACGGGCGGCACCCGCCAGCGCAGCCGCCGCGCCGGGTTGCCGCCGACGACCGCACCGGCCGCCACGTCCTTCGTCACGACCGCGCCTGCGGCGAGCACCGCGTGATCGCCCACCGTCACGCCGTCGAGCACGACCACGTGCGAGCCGATCCAGACGTCGTCGCCGATGCGGATGCCGCGCGAGCTCAGCGGCTGGCGGAACACCTCGGTGCCGGGCTCCATCGAGTGGTTGAAGCCGAGGATCGAGGTGTGCGCGCCGATCCGCACGGCCGAGCCGAGCACGACGCTCCCACGCACCACCGTGTAGGCGTTCAGCGAGCAGTCGGAGCCGATCTCGACGTCACCCGTGAGGTACGCGCCGGCGGCGAGGTACGAGCGGTCGCCCAGCACGAGGCGCTCGGGGTCGACCGCGGCCGACTCCGCGACGAAGCAGTCCGCGCCGATCGTCCAGCCGTCGTGCGCGGAAAGCAGCTCGCGCTGCAGGGCGAGCTGGCGCGCCCGCTGCTCCGGCGAGGCCTCGGCCCAGAACGCCCACGGCGAGTGCTCGTGGCGATCGATCACCGCGCGCCGTCCGGCTGCCCGTCCGCCGGTCGGCCGGGCGCCGCCGTCGAGGCGCGCACGATCAGGCTCGGGTTGAGCTGCACGCGGTGCACCGGCCGCTCCGGGTCCTCGATCCGCTGCACGAGCAGCCGGACCGCGGCCTCGCCGACGCCGGCGCGCGGCGGGCTCACCGCGGTCAGCGCGGGCGTGAACAGCTGGGCGACCTCGTCGTCGTAGGCGATCACCGAGAGGTCGCCGGGCACCGAGATGCCGCGGTTGAGCGCCAGATCGACGAACGCCATCGCCTCGGGGTCGGAGTGCACGAGCAGCGCGGTGACGCCGGTCTCGAGCGCCGTCTCGAGGGCCGCATTGACCACCTCGGAGAAGTCGGCGCTGCCGCGGTCGGGCAGGGTCTCCTCGAAGTGGTCGGCGGGGGTGAGGCCGAGCGCCTCGCAGGCCGAGAGCCAGCCCGCGGCGATCTTGCGCGAGGTCGGCGAGTTCCGCGACAGGATCAGGCCGACCTTGCGGTGACCGAGCTCGGCGAGGTGGCGGGCGGCCAGCACGGCGCCGAGCGCGTGGTCGGTGGTGACCGACTCGGCGGGCGTGCCCTCGGGCTCGAGCACGGCGTCGCGCTCGACGAGGACGGACGGGACGCCGCAGTCGGCGAGCCAGCGGAGGACGTCGCCCGAGTGCTCGGTGTCGGTGTTGGGAGCGACGATCAGCCCGCGCACGTCGCCGGAGCGCAGCAGGCGCTCGAGCACCGGGCGCTCGTCCTGCAGCTCGTAGGATGCGCCGCGCAGGACGACGTCGTAGCCGAGGCTGCGGCCGGTCGCCTCCATCGCGTGCAGCACGCCGGGCCAGTAGTAGTTGAGCGAGGGGACCAGGACGGCGATCGAGCCGAGCTTGACCTCCTCCGCCTCCGGAGCGGGTGCCGTATGGCCGGCCGACCCGGACACGACGACCGCGCCGCCGTGCACGCGGCTGAGCAGGCCCTCGCGCTCCATCTGCACGAGGTCGCGGCGGAGCGTGACCGTCGCCACGCCGAGCGCCTCGGTCAGCTGGGAGATGCGGACGGCGCCGTCGACGCCCAGCGCCGCGAGGATGTGCGCCCGTCGCTCGGCGGCGAGGGGAGGGGACTGGGTCTGGTCGCTCATCGTGGGTCTCCGATCGGTGGGTCCAGGTCTATCGCGATCCGCAGCTCCCTGCGCGCGGTGGCGTCGATCTCCAGCAGCGTCAGCCGCTCGCCCCAGACGCTCGAGAGCATCGGATCGTCCAGCTCGCGGACGACGGTCTGGTGCTCGCAGGCCGCGTCCCAGGCGATCCGGAGCGGCCGCGCGCCACCGAGCGGGCGGACCCGGGCGGCTCCGCGCTCGGTCACGACGTCTCCCGCGAGGAGCAGGCGGATCGCGGTGCCGGGCTCATCGTCCTGATCGTCCCACGGGGCGAGGTCCCAGCGGTCCTCGAGCACGACCCTTGCGGAGGGGCGGTCGAGAGAGACGGTGCGGCGCCAGGAGCGCAGGCCCGTCCCGGGGTAGGCGGCGGCGAGCTCGGCGGAGAAGGCGGCGGACGACTCGCTCAGCGCGACGGAGACGTCCACCGCGGCCGCCTCCCGCCCGGGCGGCTGACCGAGGCCGCGGACGACGGGCAGGTTGTGCCACTCGCTGCGCATCGTCCAGATGCCGTACCTCTCCGGGCCGAAGGTGGCGGCGGTGTAGGTGGGGCGGCCGGCGTCGACGACGACGGGCACGCCGTCGCTCGCCACCTGGAACGCGCCGACGTCGTTGTGGTTGTGGTGCTCGGCGTTGTGGCCGCCCTTGGCGACGAGGGTCAGACCTTCCGCCGACCCTGCGGTCGTGCGGGCGAGGAGCACCTGGACGGACTCGAGCCAGACCTCGCGCGGGAGCGGCGGGTGCGCCGTGGGCGCCGCGGTCCAGAGCGGGTCGGTCGCTCCGCGCAGCAGGCGGCCGAGTCCCTCCTTCTCGAAGGCGGCGGGTGCGCCGGGGGAGCGCTGCGCGGCGGCGTGCGCCATCGCCGCGGTGTCGCCGACCCGGCGGCCGGCCCGGTGCACCGCGTGCCAGGGCTGGTCGCGCGACTGCAGGGCCTGGCCGTCGGCGTGCGCGACGTACCAGTCGCCGCCGAGGTGCGAGCGGTGCGGGAAGGCGACGGTCGCGCGCAGCGCCGGCACGGCCGAGGCGTCCCAGGCGCCGCCGGTCGCGTGCGCGAGGACGTCGAGCGCCTCGAGGGCGCGGCAGGCGCCGTTCCACCAGTAGGCGTAGCCCTCGTCGATCGCGCCGTCCTCCGGGAGCACCGCGACGTAGCGGTCCAGTGCGGCGACGGCGCGGGTGACGACGGCGGCGCGCTCCTCCTCCTCGCCCGGCGCGTCGAGCAGGCGCAGCGCGGCGACCAGCACGTTGCCGGTGATCCAGGGGTTCCAGTTGTGCACGTCGCCGTCCAGGCCCAGCCAGTGCCAGTCGTCGCGGGCGAGGAACGGGGCGAGCACGCGCTCGCGGGTCTCGCGGCGGATCCTGCGGCGCAGCCCCGGGTAGCGGTCGTCGAGGCGCTCGCCGAGGACGTGGTCGAGCCAGGCGAGCTGGCCGGCGACCTCGCCCGCGCCGAGATCGAGGAAGGGGTCGGCGACGTCGGCGAGCACCGAGCCGTGCCGGCGGAGCGCGTCGTCGTGGGCCGGCCAGCACCAGGAGCTCTGCTCGCAGAGCAGCTGCACGCCGTCGGCGACCTCGTCGAGCCAGAAGTCGGCGTCTGCAGTGCCGCCGCCGGTGCTCGCAGCCAGCAGCACTGCGCGGCTCAGGCGACGCTGCCGCTCGAACGCGCGCTGCTCCCAGCCGTCCCGGTTCCCGTCGCGGTGCACGCGCACGGCCTGGCTCGCGAGCGGCTGCGGCCACGGCACGAGCAGGTCGGCGGTGGCGCGCTCGGCGAGCGCGGCCAGGGTCGGCGCGTCGGCCGCGGCCCAGGCGTCCCGGTCGGCGGCGGTCGGCACCGGCAGCGACTGCTCGGGAGAGAGGAGGAGCCCGCGCGCCGAGAGCGGACGGTCGGGCGAGAACGCGGCCGCGAGCGGGCCGCGGAAGGACTCGATCACGCCCGGCGACGATGCCGGGGCGGGGTGCAGGGGCATGCAACTGATCATAATCAATCATTTTGCTTCAACCAAATCCTTGAGGTGATCGATTTACGTATGTATAGTCCTGTTCTGTTCAGCACCGCTCAGGCGGGGCGGACGTCACGATTCAAAGGAGAACCACCGTGGACGAGGGGAACCTCCGCGCCGACTGGACGCGCGAGCACTGGCTCGCCGTCGCGGACGCGCTCCTCGCCGCCGTGGCTCCCTACGCCAGCGCCGGCCACGGCCGGATCACGCTTCCCGGCGCCGAGGGCGGCTACGGCCGCGCGGTCGACGGCCTCGAGGGCTTCGCCCGCACCTTCCTGCTCGCCGGCTTCCGCATCGCCGGAGCGCGCGGCGAGGGCGTCGACGAGCTGATCGACTTCTACCGCCGCGGCGTCGAGACCGGCGTCGACCCCGACGCGGAGGACCGCTGGGTGCGGATCGACGAGCACGCCCAGGCCAAGGTCGAGGCGGCGTCGATCGCGCTGGTGCTCGACCTCACGCGGCCCTGGATCTGGGACCGCCTCGACGCCCGCACTCAGCAGCGCGTCGTCGACTACCTCGCCCCCGTCGTCGGCGACGACACGTACCCGCAGACCAACTGGGTCTGGTTCCGCCTGGTCGTCGAGACCTTCCTCCGCTCGGTCGGCGGCCCGTGGTCGATGCAGGACATGACCGCCGATCTCGCCCGGCACGACTCCTTCGTCCGCGAGGACGGCTGGCTCGCCGACGGCGCCGAGCGCGCCTTCGACCACTACGTCGGCTGGGCCCTGCACGTGTACCCGGTGCTCTGGGCGCGGATGTCCGGCGCGGCCGAGCTGGCCGCCCCACGCGCGGCCGCCGACGTCGCCCGGCTCGACCGCTACCTCTCCGACGCCCTCGCGCTCGTCGGCGGCGACGGCTCGCCGCTGCTGCAGGGCCGCAGCCTGATCTACCGCTTCGCCGCCGCCGCGCCGTTCTGGGCCGGCGTGATCGCCGAGGTGCCCTCGCACTCCCCGGGTCGGCTGCGCCGCGCTGCGAGCGCGATCGTCGGGCACTTCGCCGAGAACGGCGCGCCCGGCGAGGACGGCCTGCTCTCGATGGGCTGGCACGACCCGTGGCGCGAGCTCGCGCAGTCCTACTCCGGCCCCGGCTCGCCGTACTGGGCGGTCAAGGGCATGCTCGGCATCCTGCTCCCGGCCGAGCACCCGGTCTGGTCCGCGCCGACGGAGCCGCTCCCGGCCGCCCTGCTCCCGATCGAGCAGGGCGACGACCTCCGCGCGATCGTCTCGCCCGGCTGGATCGTCTCCGGCACGCACGCCGACGGCATCGTCCGCGTCGTCAACCACGGCACCGACAAGGCCCTGCCCGGCGCGACGACCGGCGACTCCCCGCTCTACGCCCGCCTGGGCTACTCCACTGCCACCGCGCCGCTGCTCGACGAGCGCGGCTGGGCGGAGGCGCTCGAGCAGAGCGTCGCGCTGATCGACGCCGCGGACGACGCGACCCACCGCACCGGCATGACGCTGACCGAGGTCCGCCTCGACGCGGACGGCCGGGTCGGTGTGGCCGGCTCGAGCTGGGACGCGCACTGGATCTCTCCGGAGCGCAGCAGCCACCGCCACGGCGAGGGCCTGCGCGGCGCCGTCCGCGTCGCCGGCCGGATCAGCGTGCACTCGCTGGTCCGCGGCCCGTGGGAGCTGCGCCTCGTGCGGGTCGATGAGCTCGCTGAGGGAGTGCGCCCGGAGCAGCTGCGGCTGCGCATCGGGGGCTGGGCGACGGCCGGCGAGCGGATCGACGCGACCGCGGACGGCACGACGGCCCGAGCAACCGCGGGGGTCCTCACCAGCACCCTGACCCTCCTCACCCCCAGCGCCCTCACCCCCCGCGCCCTCCCCGAGGTCGTCGCCCGCGACGGCGCGAGCCCGCTCGGCCCCGCGGTCGGCGTGCCGACGCTCACCCTCCCGGCGGAGGTCGACGCCCTCGTCGTCGCGCTGGTCGGCCTCACCGCCGAAGAGACGGCCGGAGCGGAGCCCCTCTCCGCGGGCCCCGCGTCGGTCGACGTCGCCACTGACGGCGACGCCCTGTCCGTGACGGCGACCTGGCCCGACGGCCTCGTCACCGAGCACCGACTCCCAGATTCCGGACGCGCCGCTCGGCAGCTCCGGTACCCGAGGACCCGAGGTGGAGTCCCGGACGCAGATGCAAAGGAGCAGCACGCATGAAGAGAAGACTGACCGCAGCCGGAGTGGCCCTGGTCGCCGCCCTGTCCCTCACCGCCTGCTCGGGCGGCGGTGGCGCTGACGCCCCCGCGGCCGACGGCCCGATCACGCTCAGCCTCTCCGGCTGGAGCCTGAGCACGACGCCGGAGTTCCAGGCGCTCGCCGACGCGTTCCACGAGAAGGACCCCGACGTCACGATCGAGGTCAAGGAGTACGACGCGACCAACTACGACACCCTGATGACCGCGGACCTCGCGGCCGGCAGCGGTCCGGACATCGTCACGCAGAAGAACGTCAAGAACGTCGTCACCTACCAGGCCGGCGGCCAGCTCCTCGACGTCTCGGACATCGAGCTGCCCGACGACCTCGGCGGCGTGGAGGCCTACCAGGTCGACGACAAGCAGTGGGCCGCGCCCTACCGCCAGGACTCCTGGGTCCTCTTCTACAACAAGGCCCTCTTCGACCAGGCCGGCGTCGCCTACCCCGACGGCACCTGGACCTGGGACGACTACGAGGCCACCGCCGAGGAGCTGACCACGGCGCTCGCCGCGGCCGGCAGCAGCGCCGCCGGTACCTACGAGCACAGCTGGCAGTCGACGGTGCAGGGCTTCGCGAGCGCGCAGACCCCGGACATCGACATCCTCGACGCCGACTACGGCTACCTCGAGCCCTACTACGAGCGCGTTCTCGCGCTCCAGGACGCGGGTGCGCAGGCGGAGTACAACACGATCGTCGCGAACAAGCTCACCTACCAGGCCGAGTTCGGCAAGCAGAACGCCGCGATGATGCCGATGGGCACCTGGTTCGTCGCGTCGCTGATCGCCCAGCAGGCGTCCGGCGACTCCGACACCTTCGACTGGGGCTTCGCGCCGATCCCGCAGTTCGACGAGTCGACCACCGGCCTGGACCAGACCCCCGTGACCTTCGGCGACCCGACCGGCTTCGGCATCAACGCCGGCATCGACTCGGGCAAGCAGGCCGCGGCCAAGGAGTTCCTCGAGTTCGCGTCGAGCGAGGAGGGCGCGGAGGTCGTCGCCTCCCTCGGCATCACGCCCGCGCTGACCAGCGACGCGGTCGCCGAGACCTACTTCGCGGTCGACAGCGCGCCGACCGACGAGGTCTCGAAGTTCGCCTGGTCCACGCACGACACCAAGCCGGAGAACCCGACCTCGGCCAAGACGGCCGCCGTCCAGAACGTGCTCCTCGACCTGCACACCGCCGTCATGTCGGGCTCGACGAGCCTCGATGACGCCGTGAAGACCGCCGAGGACCGCGTGAAGAACGAAGTCGGCACGAACTGACTCCCCGCGGTGGCCGGCCCCGAGCGGGCCGGCCACCGCCCCCTCTTCTTCCCCCCTCGGACCCTGGAGGTCTCATGACGACCCTCGCCGCCGCGGACGCCGGCCCGTCGACTCCGCCGACGCCGTCGCCCCTGCCGCCCCGACGACGACGCTCCGCGTACGCCGTCCGGAACATGCTGATCGGCTGGACCTTCATCCTCCCGAACTTCCTGGGCTTCGCCGCGCTCACGCTCGTGCCGGTGATCACCCTCTTCTACATGTCGATGACCGACTGGAACGTCTTCGGTCAGGCGAACTGGGTCGGCATCGCGAACTTCCAGCGCCTGATCGGCGACGCGAGCTTCCGCATCGCGCTGCTGAACACGCTCTACTACGCGGCGCTGCACATCCCGTTGACGCTCGTCGTCTCGCTCGGGCTCGCGCTGCTGCTCAACAACAAGCTCCGCGGCGTCGCGTTCTTCCGCACCGCCGCGTTCTTCCCCTACATCACCTCGATCGTCGCGATCGCCGTGGTCTGGAACCTGCTCTTCAGCCCGGAGTACGGCCCGATCAACCAGCTGCTCGGCCTGATCGGCGTCTCCGACCCGCCCGGCTGGCTGACCTCGTCCGAGTGGGCGATGCCCGCCGTCGTGATCATCAGCACCTGGCGGGACATGGGCTACTACATGATCCTGTTCCTCGCCGGGCTGCAGACCGTGCCGCGGGAGCTGCACGAGGCCGCCCGCGTCGACGGCGCCTCGGTCTGGCAGCGCTTCGTCAACGTGACGATCCCGTGCCTGCGGCCGACCACCTTCTTCGTGACGGTGATGCTCACCATCAACTCGTTCAAGATCTTCGACCTGATCCTCGTGATGACGCAGGGCGGCCCGGGTCAGGCGACCCTCGTGCTCTCGCAGTTCATCTACCAGAAGGGCTTCCAGGAGAACCAGTTCGGCTACGCGTCGGCGGTCTCGGTCGTGCTCTTCCTGCTCTGCATCCTCGTGACGCTGGCCCAGTTCTTCCTCAACCGAAGGAGCGAGTCCCGATGACCGGACTTCTCATCCCCGACGGCGCTCCCACCGTCGTCGGCGTGAACGAGCCGCTGCCGCCGCGCCGCACGGAGGCCGGCCGCTCCCCGGCGCGCAAGGCCGGCCGCCTCCTCGGCTACGCCGTGATGATCATCGCCGCGGCCGCGCTGCTGCTGCCGTTCTTCTGGATGATCACGAGCTCGGTGAAGACGCCGAACGAGGTCTTCTCGGTGCCGGTGAAGTGGTTCCCGGAGACCTGGGTCTGGAGCAACTACGTCCAGATCTGGACCCAGTCGGGCATGCTCACCTGGATCCGGAACACGCTGCTGCTCGCGGTCGTCGTCACGATCCTGCAGGTGGTCACCGGCTCGTTCGCGGCCTACGGCTTCTCGCGGATGCGCTTCCCGGGCCGCGACGTGCTGTTCCTGGTCTACATCGGCACGATCGCGGTGCCGTGGCAGTCGTACATGATCCCGCAGTTCATCCTGCTGTCGAACCTCAAGGTCTCGAACACCCTCTGGGCGATCATCCTGATCCAGGCCTTCGGCGCCTTCGGCGTGTTCCTGATGAAGCAGTTCTACGAGACGATCCCCGAGGAGCTCTCCGAGGCCGCGCGGATCGACGGGCTGAGCGAGTACGGCATCTGGGCGCGGATCATGGTGCCGCTGTCGATCCCCGCGATCGCGAGCCTCACCCTGCTCACCTTCGTCGCCACCTGGAACGACTACCTCGGACCGCTCATCTACCTGCGGAACCCGGACCTCTGGACGATCCAGCTGGGGCTGCAGAGCTTCGTCAGCACGCTCTACGACGCCAACTACGCGCTGCTGTTCGCGGGCCTGGTCATCTCGGTGGTCCCGATCGCCGTGATCTTCCTCCTCGGCCAGAAGTACTTCGTCGAGGGCATCGCGACCAGCGGACTGAAGGGCTGATCGTGCGCCGCATCCCGAACGGCCTCTACGCCTCGCTCTTCGGCGTCGCCTACCTGATCCTGGTGACGAACGTGCTGCTCCTGGTCGCCTGCCTGCCGCTCGTGCTGCTGCTGGTGACGACGGATCCGGTGCTCTCCTGGCCGCTGCTCGCGGTGGCGCTGCCGCTCTGCGCGCCGGCCCTGATGGGCGCCGCCGCGGTCTTCGCGGCGCACTCGCGCGGCGAGACCGCGGTCGTGCGGACGTTCTGGCGGGCGTGGCGCGCGAGCTGGCGCCGCCCCGTCTGGCTGCTGGCCGCCGCCACCGCGGTCGTCGTGCTGGTGCTCGTCGACGTGCGCTTCCTCGCGCCGACGCAGATCGGCGTGGTCGTCATCCCGTTCCTCGCGGTCATCGCCCTCCTCGTGGTCGGCTGCGTCCCGGTGGCGCTCGTCGCCCTCGCGGAGGCGGGCGGATCGACGTTGCGCCAGGCCGTGAAGGCGGCGGTGTTCCTCGCCGCCCGCCGCTGGCACCTGTCGGTGGTCTCGCTGCTGGTCCTCGCGTTCCAGGCGTACCTCTTCACCGCCTCGCCCGCGCTCGCCCTCGGCGTCTCGGCCGCTCCCGCCCTCTACCTGGTCTGGGCGAACGCCCGGTTCACCCTCCGCCCCGCGCTCGCCGCCGACCAGCCGGTCGCGGCCTGACCTCCCACGAAGGACTCTCCCCATGACGACCACTCCACCCACCACGGGGAGGACGACCACCGAGCAGGCCGTGGCGGACGCCCTCGAGGTCGTCCGCCGGATGATCGGGGCCTTCGGCTCCGCGTATCCCGACGACACGACCACGGACGGCCGCTACCCGATCCGCCCCGCGGCGCAGGGCTTCGCCGCCGGCGCCAACCGCGGCTGGACGACGAGCTTCTGGCCGGGGATGCAGTGGATCGCCTGGGAGGCGACCGGCGAGGACGTCTTCCTCGACGCCGCGCGCGGCCACCTGCAGGACTTCGCCCGCCGCGTGCGGGAGGGCGAGGACCTGGAGACCCACGACCTCGGCTTCCTCTACACGCTCTCCTGCGTCGCGCCCTTCCGGCTGCTCGGCGACGAGCTCGGCCGCACCGCGGCGCTCGAGGCCGCCGAGCACCTGATGACGCGGTTCCTGCCGACGGCCGGCATCGTGCAGGCCTGGGGTGATCTGCGCGATCCGAAGCAGCGCGGCCGCACGATCATCGACTCGCTGATGAACATGCCGCTGCTGACCTGGGCCGGCGAGCAGACCGGCGACCCGCGCTACGCCGAGGCCGTCGCGCGGCACGTCGAGGCGCTGCGGGTGAACATCCTCCGCCCCGACTCGTCGACCTTCCACACCTTCTACTGGGACGCCGAGACCGGCGAGCCGCTGCGCGGCGGCACCGAGCAGGGCGCGTTCGACGACTCCTGCTGGGCGCGCGGGCAGGCCTGGGGCGTCTACGGCTTCGCGATGGGCTTCCGCGTGCTCGGCGACGAGGCGCTGCTGGAGGCGTCGCGGGCCTGCGCCGAGTACTTCCTCGCGCACCTGCCGCGCGACCTCGTCCCCTACTGGGACCTCGTCTACACCGAGGGCAGCGACGCTCCGCGCGACAGCTCGGCGGCGGCGATCGCGGTCTGCGGACTGCTCGAGCTGGCTCTGGTCGAGACCGACGCCGAGTGCGCCGCGCGCTGGCGCGACGCCGCGCACCGGATCCTCGCGGCGCTGATCCGGGAGTGCGCTCCCGAGAGCCCCGAGGCCGCCGACACCGTCCTGCTGCACAGCGTCTACGACCTGCCGAAGAACGTCGGCGTCGACGAGGGCACGCTCTGGGGCGACTACTTCTACCTGGAGGCGCTCATGCGCGTCTCGCGACCGGAATGGCGGCCCTACTGGTGAGACTCGTCAGATTCGAGAGTGCTGAGGGCGCTCGGACCGGGGTCGTGCTCGACGGCGACGGCGACGGTGACCGCGTCCTGGACCTGGGCACCGCGACCGTCACGGAGCTGCTCGCCGACCGCGCGCTGCTGACCGCGGCCCGGGCGGTCGGCACTGCGACGGTGCCGCTCGACTCCCTCCGCCTCCTGCCGCCGGTCGTGCCGGGCAAGATCCTCTGCATCGGCTACAACTACCGCGGGCACGTGCCCGCCGGCGGCGAGGACCGGCCGGTGCCGACGACGCCCGACGTGTTCGTCAAGACGCCGAACACCCTCGGCGCCCCCGGCGACCCGGTGACGCTGCCGCTGACGGCGACCGACGTCGACTACGAGGGCGAGATCGCGCTCGTCATCGGCCGCGGGGGGCGGGACATCCCGCTCGAGGAGGCGGCCGGCCACATCGCCGGCTACACCGTGATCAACGACGTCTCCGAGCGCACCTGGCAGGGCCGCTCCAGCCAGTGGACGCTCGGCAAGTGCTCCGACGGCTTCGCCCCGCTCGGGCCGTGGCTCGTGACGCCCGACGAGATCGCGGACACCGGCGACCTCCGCGTCGAGGTCGTCCGCGACGGCGTCGTCACCGTCTCGCAGAGCACCGCCGACCTGGTCTTCAGCATGGCGGCGCTCGTCCACCACCTCAGCGAGGGGATGACCCTCGAGCCGGGCGACGTGATCGCCACGGGCAGCCCGCAGAAGCTGCCGGAGGCGCTCGCGGCGCACCGCCCGCTGGCCGACGGCGACGCGGTGACGATCCGCGTCGACGGGATCGGCTCCCTCACCACGACCTTCCGAAAGGGACGACCATGACCGCCGACGCCTTCACCCTCGACGCCTTCCGCCTCGACGGACGGGTCGCCGCCGTCACCGGCACCAGCCGGGGCATCGGCCGGGGCGCCGCGCTGGCGCTCGCCGAGGTCGGCGCCGACATCGCGCTGATCGACCGCGGCGATGCGAGCGAGACGGCCGAGCTGATCCGCGGGCTGGGTCGCCGCGCCTTCCTGATCCGCCGCGACTTCGCCACCGCGACCGCCGCCGAGCTGCACTCCGCGATCGACGAGGTCGTCGGCGAGTTCGGCCGGATCGACGTGCTGGTCAACAACGCCGGCACGATCAAGCGCACCGCCGCGGCCGAGCACAGCACCGCGGACTGGGACGAGGTGCTGAAGGTGAACCTCGACTCGGTCTTCCACCTCAGCCAGGCGGCCGGCCGGCGGATGCTCGAGCAGGGCTCGGGCCGCATCATCACCGTCGCGTCGATGCTGTCCTTCCAGGGCGGCGTGCTCGTCCCCGGCTACACCGCGTCGAAGCACGCTGTCGCGGGGCTCACCAAGGCGCTCGCCAGCGAGTGGGCCGCCTCGGGAGTGACGGTCAACGCGATCGCCCCGGGCTACCTCGCCACCGACAACACCACCGCGATCCGCGCCGACGCGGCCCGCGAGGCCGCCATCCGCGGGCGCATCCCCGCCGGCCGCTGGGGCACCCCTGCGGACCTGCAGGGGGCCTTCGTGTTCCTCGCCTCGGACGCCGCCGCCTACGTCACGGGGACGATCCTCCCCGTCGACGGCGGCTGGCTCGTGCGCTGACCCGCGCCCCCCATCCCTTCTCACACCGCCCGACGACACGGCACGACGACACAGGAGCATCCGACATGGAGCAGCGCTACGCCACCAACCCCTCGCAGATCCCCGGCATGAGCACCGAGGACCTGCGCCGGGAGTACCTCGTCCCCGAGGTGTTCGTCGCCGGCGAGATCACGCTCGTCTACACGCACCACGACCGCATCGTGCTCGGCGGCGCCGTCCCCGCGGGGCAGCGCCTCGAGCTGACCGGCTACGAGGAGATCCGCAGCGACACCTTCCTCGAGCACCGCGAGCTCGGGATCGTCAACGTCGGCGGCACCGGAACGGTGACCGCGGACGGCGAGACGTACACGCTGGTGTCGGGCGCCTGCCTCTACCTGGGCCGCGGGATCGAGGCGGTGGCGTTCGAGGACGGATCGGACGGGACCGGCGCGCAGTTCTACCTCTTCTCGGCCCCCGCGCACACGAGCTACCCCTCCGTTCTCGTCGCGCCCGGCGAGGGCACCGTCCGCGAGCTCGGCGAGCAGGCGACGAGCAACCGCCGCACGCTCAACCAGTACATCCACGAGAACGGCGTGCGCAGCTGCCAGATCGTGATGGGCGTGACGACCCTGCACGAGGGCTCGATGTGGAACACCATGCCCGCGCACACCCACGACCGCCGCACCGAGTGCTACCTCTACTTCGACCTGCCCGAGGACGCGCGAGTCATCCACCTGCTCGGGGAGCGCCAGGAGACCCGGCACCTCGTCGTGGCCGACCGCCAGGCGATCCTCTCGCCGAGCTGGTCGCTGCACTCCGGCGTCGGCACCGCCGCGTACTCCTTCGTCTGGGCGATGGCGGGCGAGAACCAGGCGTTCGACGACATGGATGCGGCGCCGGTGAAGGACCTGGCGTGACGTCCGGATCGGTGCCTCCGACGTCCGGCGGTCCGGGGGTGCTGCTGGCCATGGGGGAGACCATGGCCGTGCTGGTGCCCTGCGGCGGCTCGGTCGCCGACGCGGACGACTTCCTCGTCGATGCGGGCGGTGCGGAGTCGAACGTGCTCGCGCACGCGGCGGCGCTCGGCGTCCCGGTGCGCTGGCACAGCCGGCTCGGTGCCGACGCGCTGGGCGAGCGGGTGCTCCGGCAGCTCGCGGCGCGGCGGATCGACGTCGCGCGCGTCGTCCGCGACCCCGGGCATCCCACCGGCGTCTACGTGAAGGACCCCGGCCGCGGAGTCTCGTACTACCGGGCGGGCTCGGCCGCCGCGTACCTCGACACCGCCGACGCCGACACCGCGCCGTTCGACGACGTGGCGCTGCTGCATTTGTCCGGGATCACCGCGGCGCTCTCCTCGAGTGCCGATCGCTTCCTCCGTCGCGCCGCCCTGCGCGCCCGCGAGCTCGGCGTCCCGGTGAGTCTCGACGTCAACTACCGCGCCGCGCTCTGGAGCATTGCCGATGCCGCGCCGGTGCTCGCCGAGCTGGTGCGGCTGGCCGACGTGGTCTTCGTCGGCCGCGACGAGGCGGAGACCCTGTGGGGCACCCGCACCGCCGAGGACGTCCGCGCGCTGTTCCCGGACGTCGCCGAGCTCGTCGTCAAGGACGGCCACATCGGCGCGACGGTGTTCTCGGCGGACGTCGGTGCTCCGGTCTTCGAGCCCTCGCACGAGGTCGAGGTGCTCGACGCCGTCGGCGCGGGCGACGCCTTCGCCGGTGGCTACCTGGCCGCCCTGCTCCAGGGCGCGGACCCCGGAGCGCGCCTGCGCCGCGGCCACGACCGCGCCGCCCTCACCCTCGCCGTGGCGGGCGACTCCCTCGACGAGAGAACGGCACGACGATGACTGTGTTCACCACCGCGACGACCACCACCACCACCCCGACCGCGAGCCCGTTCGACGAGGTCTTCGCGGGCGCCCCGCTGATGGCGATCCTGCGCGGAATGGGCGTGGAGCGCTCGATCGCCCTAGCGACCACCGCCTGGGACCTCGGCATCGACTCGGTCGAGGTGCCGCTGCAGACCGCGGAGGACGAGGTCGCCCTCCGCGAGGTCGCGCGCCTCGGCGCCGAGCGCGGCAAGACCGTCGGAGCGGGCACGATCGTCCGCCCCGAGCAGGTCGCCCTCGCCCGCGAGGCCGGCGCCGGCTACCTCGTCTCTCCGGGACTCGACCAGCGCATCCTCGCCGCGGCCGGCGCCGTCGACCTCCCGCTGCTGCCCGGAGTCGCGACCCCCTCGGAGGTGCAGCTCGCCGCCTCGCTCGGCCTCACCTGGCTGAAGGCCTTCCCCGCGACCTGGCTCGGTGCGGGCTGGTTCAAGCACATCCGCGGCCCCTTCCCCGGCATCCGCTTCGTCGCCACCGGCGGCCTCGACGCCGCCAACGTCTCCGACTTCCTCGACGCCGGCGTCCGCGTCGCCGCCGTCGGCTCCGCCCTCGAGGACCCGGCCCAGCTCACCCGCCTCGGCGCCCTCCTCGCCGCCGCCCGCGCCTGACCCCCCGGGTCTCGATACGCGCTGCGTGCTCCTCGACCAGCACGGGCGCTGCCCACGGTCGGCTCCCTGCTGTTCGGCCAGGCGGCGGAGCGGGCCCTCCGTGCTGATCGAGTAGCCCGCAGAGCGGCCCCGTCATGCTGATCGAGTAGCCCGCGCAGCGGGCGTATCGAGATCCACCACCGTCAGGACGCTGAGTCTGCAGACCCGTCCTGCTGGCGACGGCGGGTCTCGATACGCCCCTGCGGGGCTACTCGACCACCATGACGCGGCGCAGCCGCGTCCTTTCCCTCACCACCGAGACGCGAAGCGGCTTCGCCGCTCGATACGCGCTGCGCGCTACTCGACCAGCACGCCCGTGGCGCACGCCGATGTGTCTGCGCGCACTGCTGCAGGGCGGGGAAGAGACCGACGTTCATGCGGTGGTGGGGTCTCGATACGCCCCTGCGGGGGTACTCGACCAGCATGTTCTGCGGGCGTCTCTTCCCTGTAGATCCACCCGCGTCAGAGCCTCGGGGGGCATGCCTGGTCACGGTGGGTCTCGATACGCGCTGCGCGCTACTCGACCAGCATGCGTCGGGGCACGCTGACGCGCCGTGCACCCACTCCATGTTGATCGAGTAGCCCGCGGAGCGGGCGTATCGAGATCCACCCACCGTCAGAACGGTGCGGGAGCATCGTCGAACCGAGGCCCCGGCGGCGGGTCGGGCGGCCGCCCGGGCAGGGGTGGCGGGCGGTTGCTGATCCGCCGGCCGGTCGGGCTCGTCCAGACGAGGGTCCCGTGGTCGTCGACCCGGTCGTAGCTCCACTGCTCTCCGTGCCGCACGTGGTGGTGGGACGTGCAGAGCGAGACGAGATTGTCGAGGGAGGTCTCTCCGCCGTTGCGCCACTCGAGGGTGTGGTCCGCCTCGGCCCTCGATGCACTGCGTGTGCAGCCGGGGAACCGGCAGGTCTGTCCCGCAGCTGCAGGTGCAGGCGCATCTGTGGCGGTGGGACGCGCCAGGTGCGGCCGACCGAGACGACTGCCCCGGTGTCGGAGTCGGTGAGCACCCGTGTGAAGGACGCAGCTGTGCGGATCAGCTCGCGCGCGATCTCCGCGGGCACCGGCCCATAGCCGTCGAGGTCGGCCGGCGCGTCGTCGAGGCCGACGGCCGTGGACGCCGCGAGCGCGAGCCGCACCTCGGCGCGGATGCCGGGGACGAACGTCGGGTCGGGCCGGTGCTCGGCGTTCGGCGACGTGCCGACGATGTCGCCGTCGCAGAGCAGATCGACCGCCGCATCGGCGCTGAGCTGCTGCAGGGTGCGCGGGTCGCCCTCGTCGCGAAGGGTGCGGGCGATGCGGCGCAGCCGGTCGTGCGCGCCCATCACGGCAGGCGCCGGGCCGTAGACGCAGAGCGTGGCCATCCCGTCGATGTCGGGCGTGACCCAGACGGCCCGGTCCTCGCGGGCACGGGCGTGCCGCTGGGCGAGGGGCTGCTCGTGCAGCTCCTCCCGCCAGCGGCTGAGGGCTCGGCGCAGCTGCGTCGTCGTCATCGTGAGGGCGGCGTCGGCGGCGCGCTCGTCGAGTGCGGAGCGGGAGGTCTCGGGGAGGCTGCTCGCGGTCTTGCAGATCGCCTCGCCGACCTCCCAGAGGATCCGCGCGTCCCTCAGCAGTGCGCGGGTGAGGGGGAGGTGCTCCATCAGCATCTGCGCGGTCTCGAGGCGGCGGGAGACGTCCCGCTCGGACAGGCCGAACGCCACTGCGAGTTCGGCGCGGAGGGAGCGCTCGACGAGGTCGCGGGTCTCGCTGCGGGTCGCGCCGCGGGCGAAGGCCTCCGGAACGGTGAGCGCGACGCGATAGCCGCGGTGCAGGCGTTCCGCTGCTCGGAGGCGTGTCGGGGAGGTGGCGCGCTCGTCGGCTGCGGCGCCGTCGAAGCAGTCGCGCACCTCCGCGAGTGCCGCTGCCGTCTCGTCCTCTGTCATACGCGTATTCAAGCAGGGACCACCGACACCGGAGCGGGGATGCAGGTCGGTCGGGGAGAGCGCCGTCAGGTGGACGGCTGTGGAGGAGGCTCGCTCCCGGATGTCTCTGCGGTGGTGGGTCTCGATACGCCGCCGGAGGCGGCTACTCGACCAGCATGAATCGCCTGCGGCTTGTGCGACCAGCATGAATCGCCTGCGGCTTGTGCGGCCAGCAGGGGTCGCCCTGCGGGATGCGCGACCAGCATGAGGCGGTTGGTCATGCACAGTGGTCGCGGACTGTGCCCCTCCATGCTGATCGAGTAGCCCGCGCAGCGGGCGTATCGAGATCCACCAGTGTCGGGACGAAAGCCTGCAGACCACTGTGCCGGCGGTGGTGGGTCTCGATACGCCCTTCGGGCTACTCGACCAGCATGGGCTGCTCTTCGGGCTACTCGACCAGCAGGGTCCGGGGTCAGCGGCGGCGGCGCAGCAGCGCGTCGACCGAGAGGCGGCTGGGGCCGGTCAGCGCGAGCGCCACCGCGCCGGCGGCCAGGACGAGGACGAACTCGATGCCGCCGGTGGCCGCGAAGAAGCCGCCCGGCAGGTGGACGACGACGAGCGCGACCAGCGCCGTGACTGCGAGGCCGGCGGCGGCGATCCGGGTCAGCAGGCCGACGATGATCGCGGCGCCTCCGAGCAGCTCGGTGAAGGCGGCGACCGGGGCGAGGACGGCGGCGAACGGGATCCCCATCGCTCCGAAGCCCTCGATCGTCGCGGCGAGGCCGTCGACGGCGATCTTCTGCCAGCCGTGCGCGAGGAACACGGCGCCCAGCGCGAGGCGGAGGACGAGCAGTCCGGCGGAGGCCCCCGGCAGCGCGCCGCGGCGGGCCGTGGACGAGGTGGTCGGGCGGTCGAGCGTGGTGGTCATGGCGTGCCTTCCGGTCGGAGCGGATCTCGAGGGGGAGTGCCGCACGCCGTCGTGCTCGTGCTCGACCGTAGGCGCGACCGTCGCCCGCACGAGCGCCGTGGAGTGGACACTGAGAACTCACACAGGCGCACCCCAGGCGGCAAGGCCCCGCACACGCCGGAGCCGGCGCCGCCCTCCTCACGAAGGCGACGCCGGCTCCCGCACCGATCCTCAGCAGCTCGCGGCCGGGTACTCCTCGCTCTGCTCCCGCGTCACGTCCTCGCCGTCGACGGTCCCCGTCACGGTCAGGTCGACCGCATCGGCCGGCACCGCCTTCGCCCGGGTGGTGAAGGAGTGGAACGCGCTCTTGCCGGGAGCCACGGCGGTGAACGCCTTCTCGCCGTAGGGCGTCGTCATCGTGATCCCCACCGGCACGTCGGCCGTGTTGACCGCGGTGACGCCCAGCTGCACCTTGCCCGCGACGCACCGGCTCTGCACCGTCACGTCCAGGTCCGGCAGCGCCGGGGCGGCGGGGGCGACCGCGGCCACTCCGAGCCACGAGATCACCGGCTTCTCGCCGCCCGCGCCCTCGTTCGTCACCCGGTACTCCACCGTGGTCGCCGCATCGAGCGTGAAGGTCAGCGCCCCGGTCAGCGGCGTGTTCGTGCCCGACAGCGGGATGTTGCCCTTGGCCAGCTCCGCACCCCCGGCCGAGACCGTGTGGTTCATCGTCCGGCTGAGGCCCCACCACTCGGTGAACCCGCCCGTCAGCGTGTACGTCCCGGCGGCCAGCGGCAGTCGGTAGATCAGCTGCGTCGTGTCCTGGTAGAGACCGGTCGAGAACTTGTCGTTGACGTCCGTCCCGGTCTTCACCTTCATCCCCTCGGGCGCGAAGCCCCACTGGTCGGCGGCGGTCGAGGCCCGGTCCGACACGGCGTTGAGCAGCGACGGGACGGCCGCTTGCACCGCGCCGTACTGCGGCGAGGAGGTCGCCGCGGTGCCGGAGTCGATGTAGTAGGCAAGTCCCTCCGGCACGATCTCGTAGCGCGCGGTCACCTTCGCGCCGTTCGCGAGCGTCCCGCGCAGGGTCACCGGCGCGTAGTCGGTGCGGGTCTGGGCTGCGGAGTCCGCGTCCCAGGTGACGCCGACGGAGGCGCCGTCGACCGTGAGCGCGGTCGGCAGCGCGGCGCTCGCGGTGAGCGCGCCCTGGTAGCCGAGGTCGCGGGTGACGCTCTGGACGTAGACCAGCGCGAGCCGCGCGTTGTAGCCGCTCGTCCCGTCGGTCCCGAAGGACACGTCCACGACGCCCGGCGCCGCGAGGGTCACCTGCTGGCGCACCGGCGTGGCCGCCCCGGTCGAGACCGCGGTGGCGCGCTTCGTCGTGCCGGCCGCGGTGACGGTCGAGACGACGTTGGTGGTCAGTCCGGCTCGCGGCGCCTGCACGGCGACGACGTCGTAGGTGCCGGCGGGCAGGGTGAGGTGCGTCACGACGGGCTTGCCGAAGTCGGCCGGCACGTACGAGGAGCTCCAGTCCGCGGGGTTGCCCGGGACGACGGCGCCGGTCGACGTGGTCGAGTAGCCCCAGGTGCTCCCCGCGGTGACCCCGTCCCACTTCCGGTCGGCGGCGTCGTTGAGGACGCCCGGCTGGCTCGCCTTCACGGCCGCGTAGGCGGATCCGGCGGCGGCTCCGCTCGACCCCGAGTCGACGAAGTAGCGCAGGTCGGCGGGAGTCACGAGCAGCGGCACCGAGAAGCGCTGGAAGACGCCGGCGACCTTCTCGGAAGTCCGGCCGGTCAGCCGCACCGTGCCGAGCTCGGCCGTCCCGGCGAGGGCCTGCGCGGCTCCCGCGTCCCAGGTCACGGCGCGCTCGGCGCCCTCGAGGGTCACGGTCTTCGGCAGTCCGGCGGAGGCGGTCCCGGCGATCAGGCCGAGGTCGCGGACGTCGGTGCTCACGCCCTCGGGCACGAGCTCCGCGGCGGTCCGGCTGAGGCGTGCCACCAGAGCGGCGGTCCCCTCCGCGTCGAGGCCGTAGCCGGCCGGGTCGGCCAGCGCCGATCGCGCGGAAGCCACGACGCTCGCGAACGGGGCCCAGGAGGAGGCGCTCCACTCCGCCTCGACGAAGGACTCGGCCGTCGCCAGCGCCGCCGCGAGGGCG
The DNA here is from genome assembly GCF_013205025.1 of Rathayibacter sp. VKM Ac-2857. GTDB lineage: Bacteria > Actinomycetota > Actinomycetes > Actinomycetales > Microbacteriaceae > Rathayibacter. Next base: position 328,619 of record NZ_JABMLE010000003.1, read on the forward strand.
GTCGTGTCGACCGCCGACGAGTCCGCGTTCGCGACGACCAGGCCGACCGCGTCGACGTTGAGCACGCCGTCGTTCGCCGTCTCCAGCACCACGGTGTGCGCGCCGTCCGCGAGTCCGCGGAGCTGGAACGCCGTGCGCTCGCTGCCCGCCGCCCAGGTCGGCGCGTTCGTCGCCACCCGGACGCCGTCCACGGTGACGTTCAGGGTCGCCGCCCCGGTGTTGCTGCCGAGGACGTCGAGTCCGGTCCCGGTGAAGGAGTAGGTCAGTGCCGCGCCCTTGCCGGTGCTCTTCGACGCCGTGCGCTGCCACTCGAACATGCCCTGGCCGTTGACGTGCGTCCACTGCTCGTCGAACTCGAGGATCGGCGTCGAGCTGTCGCTCCAGCTGGTCTGGTGCATGCCGTCGACGACGGTGGAGTAGTAGGGAGTGAAGCCGGGCACCTGCTCGACGACGAGGTCGTCGAACTGCGTGAAGGTGAACGCCGAGCCGAGCTGCACGCGCCCCGCGGCCTGCGGCGCCGGGTCGGTGTACGCGGCGACCTGCACGCCGTTGAGGTACGCGGTGTAGCGGTCGCCCGCCACCTGCACGGCGATCCGGTTCCACACTCCGGTGCCGGTGCGGAACGCCGTGCCGGGGGTGGCCGAGGCGGTGCCGGACGCGACGGAGGTGCCGTAGCGCAGCAGACTCCAGGCGCCCGTCGCGTCGACCCGCAGCTCGGCCGCGGAGACGTTCTGGCCGTTGGCCGTCCCGCCCTGCTCCCGGGCGCCGATCGTCGCGTACGGGGTGCCGCCGTTCTCGAAGAGCACGTCGACCGAGGCGCGGTAATTCGCCCAGCGGTAGTCGCCGATCGTCGTCTTCGGGTCGCCGCTGTTCCAGGCCGAGCCGTTCATGCCCGGGCCGACCTGCTGGCGCAGCACGCGGTCGCGCGCGGCGTCGCCGGTGGCCACCGACTCGAAGGCGCCGTTGGTGTCGTTCGTGTAGCGCGGGATCGCGCCGTCGTCCTCCGGCTGCACCGCGGGGGTGCCGGCGGGCTTCGCCTTCGCGCCGCGGCTGTCGAGGAACGACTCGCCCGAGTCGCTCAGCGCGCCGGTCGCCGGGTCGTAGGAGCGGATGTCCGCGGCCTCGGCGTAGTCGAAGTCGTCCGCGTACAGGAAGGAGTCGGTGGTGACGCCGTTGACGTCGCCGCTCGCGTCGGTGTCGAGCACGTCGCGGCCGCCGTCGGCGTCGGTGTACTCGGGCGAGGTCGGCAGGGTCGAGCCGTAGCCCTCGCGCGGAGTGAGGACACCGCCGGCGCTCGCCGCGTGGTCGAGCGTGGTCGCGGTCGCCGTCGACCAGGGCTTCACCGTCACCGTGTAGACGCCGTCCACAGCGGACAGCTCCGACACGGGCGCGACGTAGTTCGCGTCGTAGGCCTCGCCGGCGTCGGCCGCGCGGGTCTCCCAGACCTCCATCGTGCGGTCGGCGCCCAGGTCGAGGTCCTTCGCCGAGAGCGCGTAGGTCTTCTCGAACGGGCTGTCGTTGACGATCACGGTGGAGAAGTCCGAGCCGTCGGGCGCGGCGAGCGTCGTGTACGACACCGCGCCGGTCGACGCGCCGCTGGGCGGGTTGCCGCCGCCGAGCGCGCTGCCGGAGGCCTGTGGGATGCCGCGCCAGACGCCCGCGGTGTTGTCCTCGTTCTCCCAGCCGAGCTGCGCGAACTGCGTGTACTGCTCGACCGCGGCCAGGCCGCCGTCGTAGTACAGCCAGCCCGACCACGGGTCGCGGGCGCTGACCAGCTCCTTCGAGGAGTACTGGAAGCCGTCGTAGAAGGAGCCGATCGCGGGCTGGAAGATGTTCAGGGTGCGCAGCGACTTCGCGAAGCCGGAGGTGACCCAGTTGCTCATCTCGAGGGCACTGTTGGTGCCGCCGAACTCGGTCCCGGTGCCGCCCTGGCCGTCGGGGTTCGTGTTGTTCGGGCGGTCGGCGGAGTTGGAGAAGGTCGCCTGGCCCTCGGAGTTCCAGATCTCCTTGTCGTAGGTCTGCGCGAACTTCTTGAGGTTGCCGTTCGCGTCGTCCGCCGTGGAGTAGTGGAAGCCGACGACGTCGACGGCGTCGCGGAGCGAGGAGTCGGTGGCCGAGTTCAACTGGTCGCCGAAGGAGGTCGGGGGAGTGCCGACCGTGTCCGCCGCGACCGTGCGGATCGCGCGGTAGCGCTCCCCCTCGTCCGCCGAGGCGAAGCCGTTGTTCGGGTCCTGCGCGCTCGCGCCCTCGTAGCCCTTGGTGTCGGTGCGGAGCCAGGTCGAGAACTTCTTGTAGAGCGCGGCGTTCGGGCTCGTGGTCTCGTTGGTGTCCGGGTTGATCGAGTCGACCATGATCCCGTACTCGCGCTCCGCCGCCAGGACGGTGTTCTTGAACCAGATGTACTGGTCCTCGTCGCTGGTGACCCAGGTCGGGCGGCTCCAGCGCAGGATGCTGACGTGCACGTCGCCCTCGGCGACCGACTGCGCGTCCGCGGCCAGCTGGAAGCCGGGCTCGCGCTGCACGTTCGGGTACTCGTCGCGCGAGCGCATCGTCGCGACGTTCGGCCCGGTCGAGGTGTTGCGGTCGTTGCCCATCTCGATCTTGATGGTGGTCATGATCGGGTGCTCGCCGCCGAAGAGCGTCTCGATCAGCTCCCAGTACTTCTCGGGGTGCTGGGACTTGTAGTCGAGCAGCAGCGCGCTGGTGGAGTTGGCGGAGAGGATGCCGAAGCCCTTGAAGGTCAGCGCGTTGACGCTCTCCGCCGCGGCGGCGACGTCGGCCGCAGTGATGGTCACGGCCTGGACGTCGGAGGGCGCGGCCTGGGCGGCCGGCACCTGGGTGAGCCCCGCGGCGAGCAGGGCGCCGAGCGCGGTCGCCGCGACGAGGGTCCGTCCCCTCCCCTCCTTCCTGCGGTGCGGCCTGCTGTGCGAGGGGGGCTCGGGCTGCGAGCCTCGAGCGTGCCGGGGAGAGCGGTTGAGCATGAGTGCGCCTCGTCGTCGAGTCGAATGGGATGAGCGATCCGCCAACTCCGATCATTTCAGAACATGAGGAGAGCGATCGCTGTGGTCACCGTATCCGAGCGGTTTCCCGGGCGCAACGGCTCGAAGCGGCTCGCGAGCAGGGTCTTTCCTCTTGGAGCGACCACGGGATAGTCTGCTCGCCAGCGCGGAACGCTCTTCCTTGATGATCGATAATGATCGAATGGGAGGGACGGGACGCGCGACGACGAGTCGGCGACGAGGCCGACCGGAGAATGGAGAACCCCCGCCATGACCACCCGCTCCACACGGATCCACCCCCTTCTCACCCGCGGCGCCGCCGGTCTCGCCGGTGGCCTGCTGCTGCTCGGCGTCGCCGGCACCGCGTTCGCCGACGAGGTCGAGCTCGGCAACGACGACGTCGACGTGAACGTGCAGATCGCGCCGCTCACGACGCCGGGCTTCCTCTCGATGACCGTCGCGAGCGACTCCACCGCGCTGACCGAGGCGGGCTCGACCGGCGTGATCCGCCAGTTCACCGGCACGCTGCCCACCGTCACCGTGACCGACACCCGCGACGCCGCCGACATCCCCGCCGAGGCCGGCTGGTACGTGCTCGGCACCGCGAGCGACTTCGTCTCGTCGGCGGGCGACACCATCGGCGCCGAGAACCTCGGCTGGGCGCCGAACCTCATCGACGGCGGCGACTCCGGCCTCGTCGCCGAGGGCGACGTCGTCGACCCGATCATCGACGGCGGCCCCGACGGCGTCGGCCTCGTCGACCAGGAGCTGCTCGCCCTCACCAACGACAGCGCCGGAGTGGCCGAGGAGGGCTCCTGGACCGCGAACGCGGCCCTGACCCTCAAGACCCCCACCACCGTCGACGCCGGCGACTACACCTCGACCCTCACCCTCTCCCTCTTCGAGTGAATATGTCGGTCGAGTAGCCGCCTCGGGCGGCGTGCACCCTCCATGCTGGTCGAGTAGCCCCGCAGGGGCGTATCGAGACCCGCCGTCACCAGAAGGCGGGTCTGCAGACTCGTCTTCCGGTGGATCTACTTGCAAGAGACGCCCGCAGACATGTTGGTCGAGTAGCCCCGCAGGGGCGTATCGAGACCCACCACCCCAAGGACGTCGGTCTCTTCCCCGCCCTGCGCTGGCGCCGAAGGCGCCCCCTCCGCTCGATACGCCCGCTGCGCGGCCTACTCGATCAGCATGGAGCGGACCCGCCGCGTGGGCTGGCCGATCAGCATGCTCCGGACCCGCCGCGCGGGAGGTCCCGCGCCCGGCACATGCTGGTCGAGTAGCCGCCTCCGGCGGCGTATCGAGACCCGCGGGCTGGGGACGGGCGGATCTCGATGCGCCGCGCTGCGCGGCCTCCTCGATCAGCAGGAATCCTCGAGTGGACCCGCGACGGGCCTCGAGTCCCGAGCGGGCCCCCGCGCGCGTCCACTCGGCGGGGCCGGCTCGCGCGAGTAGACCCGCGTCGGGCCCTGCACCTGGGACGGAGCCCGTTCCGGGTCGACTCGCCTGCCCGCCTCATGCTGGTCGAGTAGCCGACGCAGGCGGCGTATCGAGACCCGGCGTGAGGGGGGACGGTGGATCTACTGGGAAGAGACGCCCGCAGACATGCTGGTCGAGTAGCCCCGAAGGGGCGTATCGAGACCCACCACCGCATGAACGTCGGTTTCTTCCCCGCCTGCGGTGGTGCCGGAGGCGCCCCCTCCGCTCGATACGCCCGCTGCGCGGCCTGCTCGATCAGCAGGAAAGGGGCTGCTCGATCGGCAGGGGGTCGATGAGGCCGGCGGGTGCGGGGTCCGCGGGTGTTCGGTATCGTGGCGCGCTCCGAGACCCGAGGGGGGCATCGTGGGCCGTCAGCACACCATCGCAGGAGCCGTGGGGATTCTTGTGCTCGCGCTCGCCGGCTGCGCCTCGCCCGCGGATCCGGAGCCGGAGGCGGCCGGCGGCGGGCTCGACATCGCCGTCTCCTCGGTCTGCGAGGTGGGAGCCGATCCGCAGTGCACCGCGGTCGGCGGCCAGGACGTGCTCGTCGATCCGGCGGCCTTCACCCGGGCGGGCGTCGCGTCCGTCGAGGTGTCCGGCACCGGCGACGCCCAGACCGTCGACGTGCGCTTCGACGAGGACGGCGCCGAGCTCTTCCAGGACGCGACGGCGGAGGCGGCCGGCGCCGGCCCGGACGCGCGGCTGCTGCTGCGGGCCGGCGACGTGGTCGTCTCGGCCGTGGCGGTGATGCAGGCGATCGAGGGCGACTCGGTGCAGATCCTCCCGGGCGACGAGGACGCGCAGGACCTCGCCGACCGCATCGGGCTGACCCGAGCGGTCAGGACGCCGGCGGCTCCTCCACGCCGAGCTGCACGGCCAGCTCCATGCAGCGCACCCGGGCCGGCGAGAAGTCGTAGGGCAGGCTCCGGATGACGTCCGCCGCGCTCCTGGCGCGCGGATCGGCCGCGGGGGCGGGCGTCTCGGCGTCCTCGGGCGCGTGCCGCTCGTCCCAGGCGTCGAAGAGAGCGTCGTCCTCCTCCAGCTGACCGGACTCCATGCAGACGCGCAGCAGCTCCGTCTCGAAGGCGTGCCGCTCGGCCGCCACCTGCGCCACCCGGGGATCGTCGACGGCGACGGAATCGTCCAGGGCCTCCTCGGCGGCGTCGACGCGGTCGGACGCGGCGCGCAGGTCGGGGTGCGCGGCGAGAGCGGCGAAGCGGCCGGCCTGTATTGCGGCGCCGAGCGGGCCGAACACGCGCTCGGTCACCAGCAGGGTGTCCAGGTCGTCCTGGCGCAGCGAGCCCTCGGGCGCGCTCTCGAGGCGGCCGGACACGAGGTCGTCGAGCAGGCCCAGCCGGCTGCCGAGCGTGCGCATGCGCTCCACCGAGGCCCGCTGCCGCTGCAGCTCGGCCTCCTGCGCGGCGAGGGTCTCCTCCAGCCGGGCGAGGACGGCGGCGACCTCGTCCGCGCCGTCCGCACTGTCCGGCGCGGCGCCGGCGAAGGCGTCGCGCACGTCGTCGAGGGCGATGCCCACCTCGGCCGTCCGGCGGATCCAGAGCAGCCGGATGATCTCCTCGTAGCCGTATCGGCGGCGCCCGTCGCCGCCCCGCTCGCGCTCGGGGAGCAGGCCGACCTGGTGGTAGTGGCGGATCGCCCGGGGCGTGACGCCGACGAACGCCGCGGCGTCGCCGATCAGGACCTCGCGGGGCGGAGTCGGGAACGGGTGCATGGTTGGCCTTCCGGGTCGGGTCGGGACGTGCTTCGAGCAGACCACATGACGCTGCGGCAGGAGCAAGCCGCTCGACGTCTCCGGCGGTGGTGGATCTCGATACGCCCGCAGGGCGGGCTACTCGATCAGCATGCAGGGGCCCGCAGAGCGGGCTGCTCGATCAGCATGGACTCGGGCTGCCCGATCCACGGGGGAGGGGACGGTCTGCGCCGCCATGCATGCTGGTCGAGTAGCCGCCGCAGGCGGCGTATCGAGACCCACCCCTCCGGGAGGCGTGCCTCTCCTCGAGCAGGCTGGGGTCAGGCGCGCGGGCGCGGGGCCGCGGCGCTCTCGCGGAGGACGAGCTCCGGGAGCTCGGAGGAGAAGGCGGCGCCCGTGCGGCCCTCCATCGCGGGGAGGAGCAGGCCGAAGCCGCGGCGGCCGAGGCCGGCGAAGTCCTGGCGGACGGTCGTCAGGGCGGGCGTCCACATCCGGGCGAGCGGGTGGTCGTCGAAGCCGACGACGCTGATGTCCTCGGGGACGCGCAGCCCGGCCTCGGTGATGCCCTTGATCACGCCCATCGCGATCTCGTCGTTGCCGCAGAAGACGGCGGTGACGCTCGGGTCCTCGACCAGCCGCGCGGCGAGCAGTCGCCCGGACTCCGGCTCCCAGGTCGCCTCGAGCGGGGTCGGCGCGGTCGCCACTCCCGCGGCCTTCAGCGCGCGGCGCCAGCCGGTCGTCCGGCCGTCCTCGCGCCGCGACGGCGGGATGCGGATGTGGTGCACCGTCGAGTGCCCCAGCTCGAGCAGGTGCTCGGTCAGCGACTGCGCCGCGCGGAGCTCGTCGAGCACCGCCTGCGGCCGCCGCCCGCGGACCCCCGAGAGCGCGACGACCGGCACGGTCTCCGGGATCGCCGCGAGCACGGCCACGCCCGGCGGGTCGAACTTGAGGACCACGATCCCGTCGGGGCTCTGGTCGAGCACCGAGGAGAGCGCCCGCTGGACGTGCTCCGGGTCGGCTGACTCGACGACGGTGATGGTGACGGTCCAGCCGCCGGCGCGCGCCTCCTCCTCGATGCCGCGGATCGCCTCGGCGTAGCCGTACTGCGAGGTGTTGCCGGCGACGACGGCGATGGTGCGCGAGCGCCGGGTCACGAGGTTCCGGGCGACGGCGCTGGGCCGGTAGTTGAGCTCCGCGATGGCCGCGAGCACCCGCTCGCGCTTGTCGGGGGCGACTCGCGCGGCGCCGGTCAGCACCCGCGACACGGTCGGCACCGAGACGCCGGCGAGGCGGGCGACGTCGGCGATGACCGGGGCCCTCGTCGCCTTGTCGCGCGTCACGCCGTCCCGCTTCCGTCCTCGACCGTCCTGCAAGTGCCCGGCGAGCCACGACGGAGCGAGGGCGACCGGCTCGGTGCCGCGGGCTCCGGCGGTGGTCACTTCACCGCGCCGCTCGTGATGCCGGAGATGATCTTGCGCTGCGCGAAGACGAACACCAGGAGCAGGGGCAGGCTCATCAGGATGATATAGGAGAAGATCAGGTGCCAGTTCTGCAGGTAGAGCCCGGCGCTGGCCACCTGGTAGAGGTTCAGCGGCAGGGTGTCGAGCCGGCCGCCGACCACGAACAGCGCGTAGAAGACGTCGTTCCAGATGTAGAGGCAGATCAGGATCGTCGCGGTCGCGAGCACTGGCATCAGCAGCGGCAGGATGATCGTGAAGAACACCCGGATCGGCCGCGCGCCGTCGACGCGGGCCGCCTCCTCCAGCTCCGCGGGGATGGTGCGGACGAAGCCGGTGACGAAGAAGATCACGGTCGAGAGGTACATCCCCATGTACACGCCGACCATGCCGACGGCGGTGCCGGCGAGGCCGAGCTGGCGCAGCAGCAGCACCACGGTGACGACCGCGGGCGGCAGGACGATGCCGCTGATGGCGAGCGCGTAGACGACGGCCATCCCGCGGCCGGTGCGGCGGCCGAGGATCCAGGCGGCCATCGAGCCGAGCACGAGCACGCCGAGCACGGACGGCACCATCACGAGGACGCTGCCGAGGAACGCGGGGACCATCCGCCCGTCGGTGAAGACGGTCGCGAAGTTCTCGAGGAGCTGCCACTGCGAGGGGGCGGCGAGGTTGGGGTTCAGCGCCTCCGCCTGGGTCTTGCCCGCGGTGCTGATGATCAGCCAGAACGGCACGCCGAGCAGCAGGGCGACGGCGGCGAGGGCAGCGGCGGGCTGGGCGAAGCGAGCGAGCATTCGGGCTACTTCAGCCCGCTTCTTCGGTGTGGGGCCGGTATTCGAGCGCGGTGCGGACGTGCGCGCTGGAGCCAGTTTCTCGATCATGGTGCTCACAGGACGTCCTCTCGACGGCGCAGGGTGCGGATGACGGGGAAGGCGAGGACGGCGACGGTGACGAAGAGGATCAGGCTCATCGTCGTCGCCTGGGCGAACAGGCCCTGGCCGAAGGTGCGGAAGATGAAGATGTTGAGCAGCTCGGTCGTGCCGCCGGGTCCGCCCTCGGTGGTGGCCTGGACGATGTCGAAGCCGTTCATCGAGCCGAGCAGCGCGGTGGCGACGTTGAAGGTCAGCGCCGGCGCGATCAGCGGGAAGCGGATGTCACGGAAGGTCTGCCACCAGGACGAGCCGTCCAGGCGCGCGGCCTCGAGCACGTCGCCCGAGATCGTCTTGAGCCCCGCCAGGTAGATCAGCATCGACAGGCCCATCCACTTCCAGGAGTGGATCAGCGCGACGACGACGATCGTCCAGGTGGTGTCCCCGAGCCAGGCGATCGAGACCGGCTGCCCGGAGACGAAGGAGAGGATCCCGTTCAGCGCGCCGTCGGGCTTGAGCAGCGCCTGGAAGACGTAGCCGACCGCGAGGGCGGACATGATCACCGGGATGAAGAACATCACCCGGGCGAAGCGGTTGACCCGGGTGTCCTTCTCCAGCAGCAGCGCGAGGATCAGGCCGAAGACGTTCTGGAACACCGCGACGAGCACCGCGTAGACCAGCGTCACCCGCAGCGCCTGAATCAGCGTGCCGCTCTGGAAGAGGTCGACGAAGTTCGAGAATCCGACGAACCCGATGGCGGCCTTGAAGCTGGACCAGTCGGTGAACGCGTAGACGAAGTTGAACACCGTCGGCACGAAGAAGAAGACGATCAGGACCAGGAGGGCCGGCACGAGGAAGACCAGCGGGTGGTCGGAGCGGCGTCCGCTCGGCATGCCGCCGGTCTTCACGGCGCGGGCGAGGACCCGGGGTGGCGCGGCTGCTCGGGTGGTGGACACGCGGGGCACTGCCTTTCGAGAGAGGGGGTCGTGCGCGGGAGGGTCCGGGGCCCGCCGTCGTGGCCGGGCCCCGGTGTCGAGCGGCTAGAAGCCGGTGGCGCCCTGCGCCTTCGCGAGCTGCGCGAACTGGTCCTGCGTGGCTTGCGCGACCTGCTCCGGGGTCTTGGTGCCCTGGATCATGTCGGCGAGGTAGATGTAGAGGTCGGGGTTCGCGATCGCCTGGGCCTGCATCGAGCCGACCGAGTCGCCGACGGAGTCGCTGACCGAGACGAGCGCGGTGGGCACGGTGTCGGGCGTGGTGACCGAGGGCTGGAGCGAGATGGTGTCCTGCGCGGTGACGAAGTCCGAGTAGCCGTCGCCGAGCCAGTAGGAGAGGAACTGGCGCGAGGCCGCCTCCTTCTCGGCGTCGCCCGTCTTGAAGGCGACGAGCGCGTTCGACTGGTCGGGGATGAAGGTGCCGACGTTGCCCGAGGGCGAGATCGGGAAGAAGCCGATGGTGTCGTTCAGCGTCGCGGTGTCGGACAGCGACTGCAGCTGGCCGAAGAACGAGTTGACCTGGACGACCATCGCCGCGTCGCCGGCGAGGAGGGCCGCGCCCTGGTCCTCGAAGGTGGCGGTCTTGATGTCCTCGTTGAACAGGCCCTCGTCGATCAGTCCCTTGTAGGTGTCGATCGTGCCCTGGATCGTCGGGTCGGTGAACTTCTCCTCGCCCGAGTTCACGCGGTCCCAGAGGCCGTCCTTCGCGGCGTCGGCGAGCTGCACCTGCACCCACCACTGGGTGGCCCAGCGGTCGGCGCCCATCTCGAAGAACGGGGTGACGCCCTTGTCCTTCAGCTGCCGGCCGAGCTCGACGAACGAGTCCCAGTCGGTCGGCGTCTCGGTGATCCCGTTCGCCTCGAAGACCTTCTTGTTGTAGTAGACGCCCTCGACCGCGGGGGTGGTGACCAGCGCGGCGTAGCGGGTGTCGTCGAGCAGGCCGGTGATGTCCTTCAGCGAGGGATCGACGTCCTCGAGCCAGGGCGCTCCGTCGAGGCTCTGCAGGTTCGTCGAGGCGTTGAGCGCGGTGAGCTGCGAGGCGGTGGGCTGCCAGAAGGCGAGATCGGGCTTGTCGCCGGTCGCGACCTTGGTCTGCACGCCCTGCTCGTAGGGGTCCGGGATCGTTTCGACGTCGACGCTGGCGCCGGTGAGCTCCTCGAAGCCCTCGATCACCGACTCCGGGACGGTGTTGGAGTTCTGCGCGGCCCAGATGGTGAGGTCGGTGCCGGACAGGTCGGCGTCCTGAGCGGGCCAGGAGGCGGGTGCGGCGTCGCCGCCCGCGGTGCCGCCGCCGGCCCCGGGGTCGCTGCAACCGGCGAGGAGCAGGGCGGAGGCCGCCGTGAGGACGGCCGCGCTGAGGAGTGACTTCTTCATCGAAATACTCGAGCTTTCTGTGAGGGGAGAGGGTGTGCCGGGACGGGTGGATCCGGCAGGGGTCAGGTGGTGCGGAGGGACAGGCGGAAGGTGCGGGCGGAGGGACCGGAGCCGGTGGGCCGGACGGTGAGGCGGGCAGTGCTGGGCTCCCACTCGACGGGCCACGCCGTCAGTGCGACCGGGAACACGACCGAGACGTCGACGTCCTGCCCGCGCAGCTCCGGGACGTGCAGCACGACGTCGTCGCTGCCGCTGCGGCGCCAGACCGAGACCAGGTGCTCGTCCTCGGTCCGCAGCGCCAGGGCGACCGCGTCGTCCGTCCAGCCCGGCAGCCCGAGCGGCCAGCGCGGCGAGGAGGAGGCGATCGGCCCGCGGAGCCGCTTCGCCGCGGCGACGGCCTCGTGCACCAGGGCGAGCTGCGGGTCGGACATCCGGTTGAGGTAGCCCGAGAGGTAGAACCGGCCGAGGAGCCCGGTGACCAGGCAGAACGCGATCTCCTCGTCGTCCATGTCGGCCTGCGGGTACGCCCAGCTGGCGGCCTGCTCCGGGAGGAGCATCATCGGCGCGGCGGCCGCGATCGGCGGGTAGCGGCGGAAGTCCTGCTGGTCGGAGGTCGACTGCATCTGCAGGCGGGACATCACGGCCCAGTCCTGCCGCATCGCGCCCGAGGAGCAGCTCTCGATCACCAGGGTCGGGTGCCGGTCGAGCACGCCGTCGAGCCAGGCGAGGTAGGCGCGGTTGTGGCCGAGCAGGCCCGCGCCGATCGAGTCGGCGTCGCGGTCGGTGCCGGGGCCGGCGTCGATGTTGTAGTCGAGCTTGAAGAAGCCGATGCCGAAGTCGGCGATCAGGCGGTCGACCGTCGCGTCGAGGTGCGCGCGCGCCGCGGGGTGGCGCAGGTCGAGGTGGAACCGCTCGTGCTCCTCGATCCGCGCGCCGGCCCGCTGCAGGAACGCGTCGTCCGGCAGCTCGCCGGCGAGGGGGCTGTCCACGCCGATGACCTCGGGCTCGAGCCACAGCCCCGGGACCAGGCCGCGGGCGCGGATCCGCTCGATCACCTCGCAGAGGCCGTCCGGGAAGCGGACCGTGGACGGCTGCCAGGCGCCGACGCTGCTCCACCAGCCGCCGGCGACCCCGCTGTCGTCGTACCAGCCGGCGTCGATGCAGAAGATCTCGGCGCCCGCCGCGGCCGCCGCGTCGATGAGCGGCAGCAGCTTCTCTGTGGTCGGATCGCCGTCGAGGGTGTTCATGTAGTCGTTGAAGACCACGGGCATCGCCGTGTTGTCCGGGTGCGCGCGGCGCCGGGCCCGGCGGCTGAGGGTGAGCGCGTCCGCGGCGGCCGTGGTGTCGGCGCCGACGGCGACCGTGACGGGGACGGAGCGGAACTCCTCGCCCGGCTCGAGCACGCAGAGCCAGCCGTGGTCGAGATCGGTGGGGCCGGAGAGGGCGATCGAGCCGCCGTCGATGTCCTCGCCGACCTCCCAGCGCCAGGCGCCGTTGTGCTCGATCTGCCAGAGGAGGGCGGCGTCGGGGGCGTGGAGGCCGGCGACCGGGAGCTGCTCGCCCGTCGACCAGCTGCCGGTCGAGACCGCGCCGACCGCGCCGCGCGGGTCGTGCCCGGTGATGTCCTCGCGGAGGGCGACCAGGCCGGCCTCGCGCAGCGGCGTGCTGCTCCAGCGGCCCTCGCCGAGCCAGTCGTTCCGGCCGCGCAGCAGCGACCAGCGGGCGAAGGACTCCTTGCCCGTATCCGCTGCGTCGCTCGCGGTGGCACCCGGGTCGCAGCTCCATGAGGCGACCGAGCGCAGCACCTGCCGCTCGACCGCGCGGACGACGACCTCGGAGGTGACGGCGGCGACGCCGGGCACACTCCGGAGCACGGCGGTCGCGACCAGTCCCGGCGCCTCGGCCGTGACCTCCAGCACGTCGACGCCGTCGACGACGCTCTCGCGGTGCGAGATGTAGCGCAGCGCGGCGCCGAGCTGCGAGTGGGTCAGCCGGCTGCTCGCCGGGGCGTGACCGGCGGCGACGGTGGTGATCTCGAAGAACGGAGCGGCGTGCGTCGCCCGGAGCGCGACACCGCGGGCCGTCAGCGCCACCAGCCGGAACGGAGCGTCGGCGTCGCAGGCGAACGTCAGCTGGAGGGCCTCGGGGTCTCCCCAGGTCAGGTCGTTCGGCACAGGGGCTCCTCGTCGTCGTGGAGGGGGAAGGGCGCTGCCCCGGATTCGGGACTGGACAGATACTGATACCGATTTCACGAAAGCGCAAGGCCGAGATGAAAGCGTTATTGCCGAGGGGGACGAGGACGCGATACCGATTTCACGATTTCCTGGCCCGCCGAGTCTGAAATCGCTATCGTGCTGGCAGCGGCGCCTCGCCGTCCCCTCCCATAGGAAGAGCATTCGATGATGAAAGCCTCCAGAGCACTGGCCTGCGTCGCCGCGATCGGCGTCGCCCTCAGCGGATTCGGCCTCGTCGCGGTCGCCGCCCCCGCGAGCGCGGCGGGCAGCTCCGAGACCCTCGCCGTGGACTTCTCACGGCCCACCGGCGATTTCCGCGGCGGTGCGACCGGCACCCTCTACGGCTTCGGCGACGAAGGAGCGCCCACGCAGGCGCTCATCGACGGAGCGCACATCACCAACACGTCGCAGAAGGCGCCGTTCGGCACCCAGCACCCGAGCGGTGACGCCCTCAAGGTCGAGGACGGCTTCTTCGCCGAGCACGGCGAGGACATGTACATCTACACGCAGGACTACTACCCCGACTGGGCCTACAACGGCGGTCAGCGCCCGGGCGACACCCGCACCTATGACCAGGCGACCGGCACGTACACGAGCACGCCGAACGGAGTGTGGGACTACCTCGAGATCGTCGAGTTCGTCACCGAGGCGGTCGCGACGAAGTCGGATCGCCCGCAGGACTACGTGCACATCCCGTTCAACGAGCCGGACGGCGGCAACTGGTACAACGACTGGGGCGCGCTGAAGGACACCTTCCTCGCCGACTGGAAGGCCTCGTACGACGTCATCCAGAAGGTCTACGCCCGCCACGGCCTGGGCACCGCGCGCGTCGGCGGCCCCGGCGACGCCTCCTATCACGCCGATCGCACCGCGGACTTCCTCGACTACGCGAAGTCCACCGGCACCCTCCCGCAGGTGATGATCTGGCACGAGCTCGGCATCGACAACCTCGCCACCTTCCGCTCGCACCTGCAGGACTACCGCGCCCTCGAGGACGCCCGCGGGATCGCCGACATCCCGATCAACATCACCGAGTACGGGATGCTGCGCGACATGGGCACGCCCGGTCAGCTGATCCAGTGGCTCGCGATGTTCGAGGACGAGAAGGTCGACGCGCAGGTCGCCTACTGGAACTACGCCGGCAACCTCTCCGACAACAGCGCCCGCCCGAATGCGGCGAACGCCGGCTGGTGGATGTTCAAGTGGTACGGCGACCTCGACGGCTCGAAGACCGTCGCGGTCACGCCCCCGAAGCTGAACACCGCCGACACCCTGCAGGGCATCGGCGCGGTCGACGCGGTGAACAAGCGCGCGACCGTCCTCTACGGCGGCTCGGGCGCGCAGAACGTCGCCCTCGACCTCGACGGGCTCGACCCGGCCGTCTTCGGCTCGACCGTGGATGTCGAGGTCCGCGAGGCGACTCTCTCCGGCGCCCAGGGCGTGCACGGCACGCCGCGCGTGATCGCCGCCGTCGACGGAGCGGCCCTCGCCGCCGGCTCGCTCGACCTGGCGATCCCGAGCTACGACCGCTACGCCGCCTACCAGGTGGTCATCACTCCCGCCCAGGACCGCGTTGTCAGCACCACCGCGAGCTGGCAGTCGAGCATCGAGGCCGAGAACACGGCGCTCACCGGCGCCCAGGCCTTCACGCAGAACCCGACCGACGGCGGCGGCTGGAAGTTCCTCGCCTCCGGCGGGCGCGACGTCGGAGCGTTCAACAACGCCTCCTCGAAGGCCGACTGGACCGTCACCGTCCCGCGCACCGGCAGCTACCGCTTCCAGGTGATCGGAGCGACGCCCGGCGTCCCCGGCCGGCACGCCCTCTTCGTCGACGGCGCGAAGAACCAGCTCGTGCAGTACACCGCCGACCTCGCCCTGACGACCACGCAGAAGTGGCAGTACCGCGGCAGCGCCGAAGTGACCGTCGAGCTGACCGCCGGCCAGCACACCCTCTCGCTGCGCGCCAGCGAGAACGGCACGACCGTCCTCCCGAACGCCGACATCACGCTCGACAAATTCCTCCTCACCGACGTCACCGACGGAGAGAGGACCGTCTACCCGGCCTCGACCCTGCGCTACGCGGGAGGCGCGAAGGTCGTCTACGACACGGCGGGTGCGCGCGGCTTCGCGAGCATCGCCGGCCAGCAGCGCGCCGACGTCTACGCCAACGCCTGGAAGACCGGCTACTACGACGTCGCGCTCGACTACCGCACGAGCGGAGCGTCGAGCATCGACGTGTCCGTCAACGGCCGCACGGTCAGCACCGTCAGCGCCGGATCGGCCGGGCTGTGGTCCTCGACCACCCGACTGAACCTCGTCGAGGGCATCAACGAGATCGAGCTGCGCTCCGCTGCCGGCGTGCTGCTCAGCACCGTGACGACGACCCGCGCCGCCGACTCCGACTCCGCCGCGACGACGATCGAGGCCGAGAACGCGACGAAGACGGGTGCGGCGGCGAACGCCTCGCTCGCCGCGAGCACCGGCTCCAACGTGTCGGGTGGGCAGTACGTGGGCTTCGTCGGCAACGGCGCGGCGAACACCCTCGAGATCGCGCGGGCCGCGGGCTTCGACACCGCCGGCGCCTACGACCTCTCGGTGACCTACTCCAACGCCGAGCTCAGCGGCCGCCACGACTACAACCCGCAGGTCGTCGACCGCCGGATCGACGTGACGGAGAAGGGGGTCGCCGGCACCGTCGGCAGCGCCTACTTCCGCTACACGATCTCGTGGAACAGCTTCTGGGAGCGCACCGTTCCCCTGACGCTGACCACGGGCACCGCGCCGATCGTCCTGGGCAACGCCACGGCGTACGCCCCGAACATCGACAAGGTCACCATCGCGCCCGTCGCCGTCGGCACACCCACCACGGTGTCGCTCGCGCCGGCGCTGCCGACGACCGTCACCGCGTCGAGCCGCTGCGTCGCCGGCAAGGTCGTGCTGACCGTCAGCGCCCGCAACGACGCGACGGTTCCGGCCGACCTGCAGGTCGCGACCAGCCACGGCACGAAGTCGTTCCCGAAGGTCGCGCCCGGCTCGAGTGCCAGCGCCGCCTTCACCGTCCGCGCGACGAGCATGCCGACCGGAACGGCGACGGTGACCAGCACCGCCACGGTCGGCGGCACCCCCGCGACGACCACGACGAGAGCCCCGTACCCGGCGTTCACCTGCTGAGGCTTCGCTGCGCGGGCTGCAAGCGGAGGGCCGCTGCGCGGGCTACTCGATCAGCATGTTCTCCGCGGGCTGCTCGATCAGCGCCGTTCCATGCTGGTCGAGTAGCCGCGGGACGCGGCGTATCGAGACCCACGTGTCCGGCGACGGTGGATCTCGATACGCCCGCGGAGCGGGCTACTCGATCAGCATGAAAGGTAGGCCCGCGGAGCGGTCCGCCCGATCAGCGTGCGGCCGCTACGAGGTGTAACCCGCCTGGATGGTGTCGAGGACCTGGTCGGTGCTCGAGCCGTCGATCCAGTCGACGATGCCCTTGAAGAAGCTGTCGGAGCCGACGGCCTTGGGCATCAGGTCGGAGGCGTCGAAGCGGAACGTGGTGCCCGGGTCCTGGAGGATCGAGATCGAGCTGCGCAGCAGGTCGCTGCTCGCGTTCGCCGGGTCGAGGCCGGTGTTGGCCGAGATGACTCCGCCGAGCGAGACACGGCTGTTCGCCCAGTCGGCGCTGGCCAGGTACTCCTGCACCTTCGCGGTGTCCTCGTCGTTCGAGAACGCGGCGACGAACTCGCCACCACCCGTCACGGCCTGGTCGTCGTCCGCGGAGATCGGCGGGGTGAGGAACGCCCACACGTCGCCGTCCTCCGCCACGGTCGCGTCCGCTCCGGTGAGGAAGCCCTCGAAGAAGGACGCCTGGTGGGTCAGCGCGCAGGACCCGTTCGCGATGTTCTGCGCGACGTCACCGAAGGCCGTGGAGTTGATCGACGACACGTCGCCGTAGCCCGCGTTCACGAGCGTCGGGTCGAGCAGGATCGAGCCGACCTTGTCGAACGCGGTCTTGATCGAAGGGTCGGTGAACGGGGTGTCGCCCGCGACCCACGAGTCGTAGACGTCCGGACCCGACTCGCGGAGCACGGCGTCCTCGATCCAGTCCGTTCCCGGCCAGCCCGAGGCGGCGTCGGAGGCGAAGCCCGCGCACCAGGACGGTCCGCCGGACTTCTCGGCGATGGTCTTCCCCAGCGCCTCCATCTCGTCCCAGGTCGTCGGGACCGAGACGCCCCACTCGGCGAACTTCGCCGGCGAGTACCAGACGTAGCCCTTCACGCTCGCCATCAGCGGCGCGCCGTACTGGGTGCCGTCGACCTGGCCGTACTTCTGCCAGTCCTCCGACCAGTTCTGCTTCACGTTGGCCAGCGCGCCCTCGGGCAGCGCGACGACCTTGCCCGACGCGACCGTGTCGGCGAGCAGTCCCGGCTGCGGGAAGATCGCGAGGTCGGGGACGTCGCCGCCCTGCACCTTGATGCCGATCTGCTGCTCGAAGCCCTTGTCGCCGGTGTACTTGATGTCGATGCCCGACTCCTCCTCCCAGTCCGCCCAGGACTGCTCGAGCAGGGTGGCCTCGTCGCCGTTGATCGTGCCGTAGACGGTGACGGAGCCGTCGCCCGCCGCGGCAGCGCCGCTCGCGCCGCCCCCGGCGTTCGGGTCGTTGGGGTCGCTGCTGCTGGAGCAGCCCGCGAGCGCGATTCCGGCGGCCGCGAGAACGGCGACCGGAAGGGTGAGACGACGGTGCAGGGATGACCGCATGGTTCCTCCTCGTTGAGTGATGAAGCGACGAGGGGGAGTAGCCCCCCAGCTGCGTCTACCCAGAGTACGTCGTGAGAGAGCGCTCTCTCGGTAACGATCCGGCGTCGGATCGGCGAAGACGCGGGCGGGCGTCCCTGCCGCGGTCACGCCGGAGCGGATTGCCCGCCCCCGCACCCTCCGCTTCCGGTAGCTTCGAGTCGCTCGGCATCCCGGTCCACCCGCCCGGCGTCCCCTTCCTCCCCGATCCTGGCGGGGCGGCAGAAGGACCCTCGCAGGCCCGGGCTCGGCGCGTCCTCGGGCGCCGCCCCGTCGCCGGCTCCCGCGTACCCGGCGCGGGAACGACCCCCCGAAAGGCGTCCCCGATGGACCCCGCCCCCGCTCCGCGCACCCTTCTGCGAACGCCGCCCACCCGCCGCAGCCGCCTCCGCGCCTCGTTCCTCGCGATCGCCGCCGCCGCAGCCCTCGTCGTCGTCGGCCTCGTCGTCCCCACCGCGAGCGCCGACACCGCCTGCGCGCCCGGGCAGAACGCGATCGTCTGCGAGAACGCGAAGCCGGGCACCGACCCCTCCGTCTGGGACATCACCGGAGCCGGCGACCCGTCGATCCAGGGCTACTCCACCGACATCAGCGTGAACGTCGGCCAGCGGATCGACTTCAAGATCGACACCGACGCCGCGGCCTACTCCATCGACGTCTACCGCACCGGCTGGTACTCCGGGAGGGGCGCCCGCCTGATCACCTCGGTGACCCCGACCGCGGCCCTCCCGCAGACTCAGCCCGAGTGCCTCTCCGACGTCACCACCGAGCTCTACGACTGCGGCACCTGGGCCGTCTCGGCCGGCTGGGACGTCCCGAGCACCGCCGTCTCCGGCGTCTACGTCGCCCTGCTCACCCGCGCCGACACCGGCGGCCGAAGCCAGATCACCTTCGTCGTGCGCGACACCGCCAGCACCTCGGCCGTGCTCTTCCAGACCTCCGACCCCACCTGGCAGGCCTACAACACCTACGGCGGCTCGAACTTCTACAGCGGCGGCGCGAACGGCCGCGCCTACAAGCTCAGCTACAACCGCCCCGTCACCACCCGCGGCGACAACCAGGGCCGCGACTTCTACTTCGCCAACGAGTTCCCGCTGGTGCGCTTCCTCGAGCGCAACGGCTACGACGTCAGCTACTTCAGCGGCGTCGACGCCGACCGCTTCGGCTCGGCGCTCAAGCAGCACCGCTCCTTCCTCTCGGTCGGCCACGACGAGTACTGGTCCGGCGCCCAGCGCGCGAACGTCACCGCCGCGCGCGACGCCGGCGTGAACCTCCAGTTCCTCTCCGGCAACGAGAACTACTGGCGCACCCGCTACGAGCCCTCGCCGACCACCGGCGGCCAGGACTACCGCACCGTCGTCACCTACAAGGAGACCTGGGCGAACGCCAAGACCGACCCGTCGACCGAGTCCACCGGCACCTGGCGCGACCCGCGCTTCGCCTCGGTGGCGAACGGCGGCGGCCGCCCCGAGAACTCCCTCGCCGGCACGCTCTACATGGTGAACTACTCCGACCTGCCGGTGACCGTCAGCGCCGCGGAGGGGAAGCTGCGGCTCTGGCGCAACACCTCGCTCACCGGCCTCGCCACCGGGAGCAGCGCCGCGCTGGCCCCGCACACCATCGGCTACGAGTCCAACGAGGACGTCGACAACGGCGCCCGGCCGCCCGGCCTGATCCGCCTCTCGACGACGACCGGCGCCGTCCCCGAGTACCTGCAGGACTTCGGCACCACCGTCGCGGCCGGCACCACCCGGCACAACCTCACTCTCTACAAGGCCGCGAGCGGCGCGCTGGTGTTCTCCGCCGGCTCCGTCCAGTGGACCTGGGGCCTCGATCAGGAGCACGACGGCAACGGCGCAGCCGCGGACGTCCGGATGCAGCAGGCGCAGGTGAACCTCTTCGCCGACATGGGCGTGCAGCCGACCACGCTGATGAGCGGCCTGGTCGCCGCGACCAAGAGCACCGACACCGCGGGTCCGACCGTCTCGGTCACGAACCCGTCGGGCGCCACGAGCAAGGCCAACGGCGCCGCGGTGACGGTCTCCGGCACCGCCTCCGACGCCGCGGGCAAGGTCGCCGGCGTCGAGGTCTCGACCGACGGCGCCACCTGGCACCCCGCCTCCGGCACCACCTCGTGGACCTACAGCTACGTCCAGCACGGGACCGGCACCGGCACGATCCGCGTGCGCGCCGTCGACGACAGCGCGAACGTCGGCGCCGTTACGAGCCGCGCCGTCACCATCACCGGCACCGGCACCGTGTTCGGCGCCGAGGTGCCGAAGACCGCGGACTCCGGCGACGTCGATCCGGTCACGCTCGGCCTGCGCTTCACACCCACCGCGGACGGCTTCCTCCAGGGCGTGCGCTTCTTCAAGAGCGCGGCCAACACCGGCGCGCACACCGGCACGCTCTGGAGCGTCGACGGCCGGCAGCTGGCCACCGTCGCCTTCGCGAACGAGACGGCGAGCGGCTGGCAGACCGCCACGTTCGGCGCGCCCGTCGCCGTCACCGCCGGCACCACCTACGTCGTCTCGTACACGACCGCGACCGGCCACTACACGGCCGCGGACTGGTTCTGGTCGAGCGCCGGCTACGACGCCGCCCCGCTGAAGGTCGCCGGCGGCTTCGGAGCGACGCCCGCCGGGGTCTACAGCACGACCGGCGGCTTCCCGACCGACAGCTACCGCGCGAACAACTACTACGTCGACGCCGTCTACAGCACGGTCGACGCCACGCCGCTGAGCGTCGGGTCGCAGACCCCGCTGGCCGGCTCCTCGAGCGTCGCACCGTCGACGAGCGTGTCGGCCGTCTTCTCGAAGGCGGTGACGGCGAGCACGGTCGTGATGACCCTGAAGACCGCCGCCGGCGCGAGCGTCGCGGGCAGCACCTCCTACAGCGCCACCACCCGCACCGCCGTGTTCACGCCCACCGCCCCGCTCGCCGCCTCGACCGGCTACACCGCCACCCTCGCGGGCACCGCGACCGGCGGCGGCACCGTCACGGCCGGCGGCAGCTGGACCTTCACCACCCGGGCGCCCGACGCCGTCGTGGGAGCCTGCCCGTGCCGGCTCTTCGACGACTCGACGACCCCCGGGATCGCACAGGTCGCCGAGGGCACGCCCGTCACCCTGGGCGTGCGCTTCGCACCGCTCGTGAACGGCACCGTCACGTCGCTCCGCTTCTACAAGGGCCCCGGCAACACCGGCACCCACGTCGGCACGCTCTCGAACGCCGACACCGGCGCCGAGATCGGCCGGGCGACCTTCACCGCCGAGAGCACGGCCGGCTGGCAGCAGGTGACGTTCGCCACCCCGGTGGCCGTGACCGGCGGCACCGACTACATCGCCGCCTACACGACGACCACGGGCAACTACTCCGCCACGATCAACGGCTTCGGTTCGGGATCGACGCGCGGCCCGCTCGTCACCGCGAGCGACTCCGGCGCCTACACGTACACCGGCGGCTTCGCGGGGCAGCGCTCGACCACGAACTACCTGGTCGACGTCTCCTTCACGCCGTCGGCGACGCCCACGCCGACCCCGACGCCGACGCCGACGCCGGTCGCACCGACGGGCACCCGCCTGTTCGCCGACGCGACGCCCGCGACGGCCTCCGCCGAGGACTCCTCCTCGGTCGAGGTCGGGGTGGCCTTCACTGCGTCGACGGCGGGCAGCGCCACCGGCCTCGCCTTCTACAAGGGCTCCCGCAACACCGGCACCCACGTCGGCTCGCTGTGGGACGCCTCCGGCACGCGGATCGCGCAGGTGACCTTCACCGGCGAGACCGCGACCGGCTGGCAGAGCGCCGCCTTCGCGACACCGGTCGAGCTCGTGCCGGGCGCGCGCTACACGGTGTCGTACCTCGCGCCCGCGGGCTACTACGCGGCGACGGGAGGCGGGCTCGCGTCGCCGGTCACCAACGGGGCGCTGACCTCGGCCTCCGGGGGGAACGGGGTGTACCGCTACGGATCCGGCGGGGTCATGCCCGCGTCGTCGTACAACTCCACGAACTACTTCGTGGACGTGTACTTCCAGGCGAAGGGGTAGGGGGCGCGGCGAGCTGACGGCGTCAGGCCGTCGGGAGGAGGTAGTCGTCGAGTGCGCGGCGCATGATGACGCTGAGCTCGACGTCCTCCAGCGCGGCACGGGCGGCGAGCCGTGCGTCGAGATTTTGAGGCAGCCGCACCTGGCGCTTGACGGAGGGCCCGCCGCCGGCCCGTCCTTCGAGTCCGGGCCGTCCCCGTCCGATCGCCTCGCTGAGAGCGTCGGCGCCGATGAGGGACTCCAGCAGCTCGGTCGCGTTCTCGGCCGCTGCCGCTCCCTCGAAGACTTCGCCGTCGGCGGCGGGCTCGTACCGACCGGCTTCGATCCGCTCGGCCCAGGCGGAGTAGGCGCGCTGCTCGTCGTCGCTGACCGGTCCGCCGATCAGCGGGTCCGTCTGTGGGGTGCTACTCATGGCGGGTTCCTCCGTTCCTCGATGACTCGCTAGCTCAAGGTTCGAGCGACGTAGGGGCATGACGTGGGTGATCAGGGCATCCTGAGCACGCAGAGCCGCTCCGCCGCTTGCTGCTGGCAGCGCTCTTGCTCGCCGCGGCGGTCGACGGCCGCTCGGTCACGGTCTCTAAGGCAGGCCGATGACCATGAACAATCATGCGGCCGGCGACATCCTCGCCGCCCGTGAGTAAACCCAGTCCATGTACAGCGTGCAGGACCCGAGTCGCGTTGAGCCTAGGTGGCACGGATCGATGTACCCCACCACAGGCGCGCGGCGTCCTACTCGCCGTCGATCACGGACATGACCTCACCCCGATGACTTTTCGATTAGCGGCTACGACGATCGACTCGTTCGGCGCCGACGAGCCCGCCACTGAGGCAGTGGACGTCGACGTCGACGTCGAGGCGGAGGTGGAGCCGACGACGCACTTCGATCCGACGGATGAGTCCATAGACAAGCGACTTGTCGGCGTCTAATGGCACTGAGATACGGCGTAGGGCTCCGGTGGCGGTCTGCAGTGGAAAGTGTCCCGGAGAACCTAAGGCATCGACCATCACCCGCGAAGCGGTGACGAGTGATGCGAAGGATTACGGACAGATGCTGTGCAAATGCGGCATGCGCGCTGGCCAAGTCAATAGCGTAAATTCAGTCCCGTCGCAGATACCTCTTATGAGACACTTAGTGCGCGAGTTCTGGCTCTTCGTCATCAGGCTCAACCATTGAGTCGAGAATACCTAGAAACGAATGTGCCGACAAATGCCAATCGACTGATTTTCCATCTAGCCCAGGGCCCTTGAGTGAAGAATCCACCACGTCGTCGTTCACAAGATGTCGTTGCGCTAGGCCTTCGACAACTGCAGCTCCGGCCGCAGCCAGACGATGTGAATCAAAACCAGGCTTAAAGCGCATCTTCAAGACAGGCAATAGCTCGTCGTAGAATTCCGCCATGCGGTTGATGAAGATCCGCTCAGTTTCCCGAAGAGCGGCGAGAATTCTCGATCGCTTCTCCTCTTCGGCAAGGCCGGGGAGAGTGGCAACGACAGCGTTGTAGGTGGCCCACTTCGGTGAGTTGACTGTCGACCAGTAATTCCGCTCTGCCGCTAATCGAACGGCTTCAACGAGAACCGCTCTACGCCCCGGTGCTTCGGCGAGACGAGTTAGATTTTCTTCGACTACTCGCTTGCCTATGACAAGCGTCTCCGGGTCGTATGCGGCGCCAGAAAATTCGTCCGGTAAAACAAGTTCTTCCAGCAAGCGAGTGAAAAATTCTTCCTTACTCGCCCAGACCCTGTAGAACGAGGTTTTTGGAACCCCCGCAAGCTCCATGAGCTCATCCATGCGTAGATGCTCCAGACTCACAGTCAGGCCGTGTTGCTCCACAAGTCGCTTAGCCGTTTCCAGCAGCCTATGTTCGATTTCCGCCTGCGCCAGCCTCGTAGGCCGGGCCGAGCTTCCGGTCCACGACACGCTCATATCCGGTACTCCATACAGTAAGTATGCGCCGTGTTCGTGAGCGCCGCGCGCACGTTCGAAAGCCAACACGGGACTTGAGGTTCCAACTTGACACTTGACACGTCCTCCCGCGTGGTCTACGGTCGTACTACGTCTCAGCCGTTGCGCTGAGAAACAGGCCGATCGGCCGCTGCAGTACCAACGACGGGAGCAGCAATGAGCAACTGGGGCGAGGCAATGGGTGGCGCAGACTCGGACGGCAACCCGATCACCGTGGCATTCGGGCAGGGAAAGCGTGATGGCGAGACGCTGCTCGGAGACGGGGATCGCAGCGAGCCGAAGGGTGAGTTCCACAAGAGTGAGAATCACGACCACTACGGCAAGGGATCCGGGCCGAACAACAACGGCACGAATCGCGGCCAGTACACCGGCCCGGGTCACTAGGTCGGACCAGGGCGCTGGCCATGAGCGATGAAGAGCTGATTAGAAGGTTCCTGGCGAAGAACGCAAGCTCGACGAGACCCGCCTGGGACAATCGTTCGGACACAAGTCGAGGTCATTCAATGACGGTCAAGACGTGTCCGGGGTGCGATGGCTCCGGTCACTTGCCGAGTCCAGTAAGGCCGGGAGACCGCGTCACATGCACTTCCTGTGGCGGGGAAGGCGAGCTGGTCTATAACTAAAGCATTTACTCTCGAATCTCACGGAGTGAGTAACGGTCGTAGGTTATATTGAACTTGCTCGGTCGAAACGACGGCGGATTGGTAAGGGGGAAGGCGCATATGCGTTTTCCTTCTTACTGATTCACCTGCTCCTCAATTGTAAACGTCGCTTGATGCCGGTAGCGGCGTGTCGTATAACGGCCAGAACGCCCGCGACCAGGGTCAGGTCCTCGTGGTCGCTGAGAAGATCGGCTAAAGTGCGGTTGTCGCCGGATCCCAGCACGCACGGTCACCTTCTAAGAAGTCAGCGGCAACGCGGGTGATGGATGTCGAGGCGCTTCGGCTGTCTGTGGTTGGGCGTCGCGAACTTGTGCGGGTCGGGCTGGAGGTCCCCGAACTCGTGGAGGATCGCCGCGGTGCGCCCCTTGACGACCACTCCGGGGTCGTGGACGCGACCCGCCCGGCAGCGTTGCGCGTTGGGTCGGTGCTGAGCCATTCGGGGCGGATGGAGTCAACGCCGCTGGGCGCCCCCGCGTTTCGCTACACGCAGTGGATGGACCGCTCGAGGCGACCTTGCTTGGTGAAACGGGTGAACTGCATGCGGCTTGCGCCGACCGAGGCTGTCTGGGTGGGGGTCAGCGTGCTTCACGAGCCTGACGGACACATCACCAGGCTCGCTCAGTGCTCCTACAGTCGTCACGTGGCGACTGTTGCACTAGAGAGATACATATCGGGCTTAGTCGCGCAGAGCAGCAAGGTTCGGCGCGCGACCGATGGAGCGGCGACTCGATCGCCCTGCCGCTGTCAGCCCCCGCCCCGGAGCGCGACGGATGATGGCGGGATGTTCATCCCGACCCGAGCCGCCGGTCTCGAGGCGCTCGACGACTTCGTCGCGCGCGCCGGCTCCGCCTACACGCGCGAGCGCAATCACGACCACGGACCGTCCCGGAGCAACGTCTCCGGGCTCTCCCCGTACCTCCGCCACCGGCTCGTCACCGAGCGGGAGGTCGTCGCCGCCGTCCTCGCCCGCCACAAGCTCACCGCCGCGGAGAAGTTCGTCCAGGAGGTGTTCTGGCGCACCTACTGGAAGGGCTGGCTCGAGCAGAACCCGGAGGTCCGGCGCCGCTACCGCCGCGAGGTGAGCGAGGTCGAGGGGCACCTCCCGACCGGCTACCGCGACGCGATCGAGGGCCGGAGCGGCATCGACGCGATGGACGCCTGGGTGCAGGAGCTCGTCGAGACCGGGTACCTGCACAATCACACGCGCATGTGGTTCGCGAGCATCTGGATCTTCACCCTCGGCCTGCCCTGGCAGCTCGGCGCCGACTTCTTCTACCGGCACCTCCTCGACGGCGACGCCGCCTCCAACACCCTGTCCTGGCGCTGGGTCGTCGGCCTGCAGACCCCGGGCAAGACGTACCTCGCGACCGCATCCAACATCGCCAAGTACACCGAGGGCCGCTTCTCGCCGCAGGGGCTCGCCGCCTCGGCGCCCGCGCTCAGCGAGGAGCACTTCCCGCCCCGCACGCCGATCGAGCCGGACGACGTCGCCGGCACCCTCGGCACCCGCCCCGGCCTCCTGCTGCACGAGGAGGACCTCGACGCGGCGAGCCTCCTCGCCGAGCAGCCCGGGCTGGCGGAGCGGCTCATCGCGACCGCGGTGTTCGCCGACCCGGGGGAGCGCTCGCCGTTCGCGGTCTCCGAGGCGGTGCAGGACTTCACGGCCGCGGCGATCGCCGACGCCGCGGAGCACACGCCGGACAAGGGCGGCCGGCCGGCGCGGGTGCTGGCCGATGCGCTGCCCGCGACGGTCGTCGACTGGGCGGCGTCCGAGCGGCTCGACACCGTCGTGGTCCCGTACGCGCCGGTCGGCCCCGTGCAGGAGCGGCTGGACACGCTCCGCTCGGCCCTCGCTCAGGAGGGGATCGCGCTCGTCACGGTGCGCCGCCGCTGGGACGGCACCGCGTGGCCCTCGGCCTCGCGCGGGTTCTTCGCCTTCAAGAAGCGCATCCCGACGCTGGTGCGCGGGCTGGACGAACCGGAGGACGCGGTCCGGCTGTTCTGAGCCGCGGTGGGAGGCCTCGTCACCGGACGGTCGATCGGCCTCGACGCGACATCAGTCCCAGATCCGCCGGGCGGGATCCCAGGTCCCGGAGGTCACGGTTCCGCCCAGGATCGGGTCGAGGAGACGACTCATGACCGCGACGGCCTCGACGACGGTGGGTGCGATCGTCGACAGCGCGGTCGCCCCGGCCAAGCGACGGTAGGCAGCGCCCCAGTGCGAGGGGACGGTGAACGCGTCGATCGGTTCGAGACCGCGGCGCCGGAATTCGGTGGCCAGCGCGACTCGCAGTTGCGCGGCGTCGAGAGGCTGGGAGGACGCGATCAGGGCGAGGTCGACGAGGTCCTTCTCTCGGGAGGACGGGCGTTGTCGTTCTCCGTACAGCTGGAGCGTGGCGCAGACCTTGTCGCTGACCTGATCGGCGAGAGGGTACAGCAGATAGTCGTGGCTGAGGAAGCGGAGCTGCGTGAGCCGGTTCGACGGGGCGACGCGTTCCGCAGGCGCGGTGGGGTCGTACCCGACGGCGAGGTCGATGTTCACGGTCCCGCGCGGTGACGCCGAGGTAGGAGTCGAAGGCGAGCCGGCAGCCGCTGGTGCAGGCCTCTTAGCAAGGATCAACTTGTGCGTACGAGAAGTTCATGCTGATCGAGTAGCCCGCGAAGCGGGCGTATCGAGATCCACCAGCATCAGAGGTCGAGTGTGCAGACCACCCCACGGACGACGGTGGGTCTCGATACGCCGCTGCGCGGCTACTCGACCAGCATCACGAGGCCGAGATCCTGCTGGGGCTGTTCGTCGTGACGATCTCAGGCGGGTGAGCGCACACGGCGGAGCCGGGCGCCCCGTCAGGCGCCCGGCTCCGCCGTTCTGATCGACGTCAGAGCGTTCCGGTGACGGTGTTCCACTCGTCGATGTAGTCGTCGAGGTTGCCCGCGATGTCCTTCCAGTCGGGGTGGACGACAGTGACGCCGTTCATGATGCCGGCGAGCTCGTCCGCCACGTCTCCGGTGGGGGTGACGTCGGTGCGCGCAGGGAAGCCTCCGCCGGCGGTCGTGACGAGCGCCTGGGCGTCCTCGGTGTAGAGGTGGTCGAGGAGCTGCTTCGCCGCGTCTTCGTGCGGAGCATCCTTCACGAGGCCGACGGTGTACGGGACGGAGAGGGTGGTGGGGGTGCCGTCTTCGCCGTCGAGGAAGAAGATGCCGAGGTTGGGCATCGTGGAGGACTGGGCGTAGTTCATCTGCACGTCGCCGTTGGCGATGAGCAGTTCGCCCTTGTCGACCTTCGCGGCGAGCTGGCCGGTGGAGTCGGAGGGGCCGACGTTGTTGGTCTGCAGTTCGCCGATGAAGTCGTAGGCGGCGTCGGCGCCGAGGACCTCGCGGGCGAGCATGAGGAACGCGGTGCCGTCGCCGGCGATCCCGGGTGTGGAGTACTGCAGCTTGCCCTGGTAGGCGGGATCGAGGAGGTCGTCCCAGCTGGTCGGGGCGTCGGTGACTTCGGCGGTGTTGCGGATGAAGCCGATGTAGTTGTTGACGAGGGTCGTGTAGGCGCCGTCGGCGGCCTTGTCGTCCGCGGGGACGCTCTCGGATCCGGCGGGCGCATAGGGGGTGAGCAGGCCGTCTGCGTCGGCGAGCTGGATGAACGGCGGCAGGGTGACGAGGAGGTCGGCCTGGGTGTTGCCGGATTCCTGGTCGACGCGCTGCAGGACCTCTCCGGAGCCGCCCTCGACGACCTGGACGTCGATCCCGGTCTCGGCGGTGAACGCGGCGAACACCTGGGCGTAGTACGAGCCGTCGCCGTCGTTGAGGCCGTCGGCGGTGTAGACGGTGACGGTGTCGGCGCTGCCGGCCGAGGCGCCGCTGTCGGCGGTCGCGGTGCCGGCGCAGCCGGTGAGGGCGAGGGCGGTGACGCCGGCGGCGAAGGTGAGTGCGAGGCGGGCGCGAGAGCTGGTCATGGTGGCAGGTCCTTCGTGGGTGAGAGGAGCGGTGCGGAGCAGGGGTGGGCGCTTCAGCGACCGGAGGCGATGCCGGTGCGTCGGCCGGCGACGCGTTGCAGGACGAGCAGCGCGGTGAGGGTGATCGCGAGGAGGAGCACGGCCAGGGCGGCACCTTCGTAGAGGCGGATGCCGCGGCTGGTGAAGGAGAAGATCTGGAGCGGCATGGTGCGCCAGGTCGGCGGGGCGACCATCATCATCGCGGTGAGCTCACCCATCGACATCGCGATGCACATCGCTGCCGCGCCGGCCATCGCCGGTCGCAGCAGGGGGAGCACGATGGTGGCGATGATGCGAGCTCGTCCGGCGCCGAGAGCGGACGCGGCCTCTTCGAAGGCAGGATCGAGTCGCGTGACGGCGGCGGAGATGGGCTGGTAGGCGAGGGCGACGACCAGCACGGTGTGCGCCACGACGACGATCCAGACGGTGCCGTTCAGGGGCAGCGGCCCGGAGGAGAACGCCATCAGCAGAGCCAACCCGACGGCGACGGACGGGATCGCGACCGGAAGCAGGAACACGGTGTCGACGATCCGCTTGAGCGCCGGGCTGCGTCGGGTGGACAGCGCCGCTGTCGTCGCGATCGCCAGGGCGAGCACGGTGGCGACGACGGCGGTGATGAGGGAGGCGGTGACGGTGTGGGCGGTCGCGGACTCGGTGAACACGGTCGTGAAGTTGCCGAGGGTGCCGCCGCTGGGGAGGACGCCGGACCAGCTGGTCGCGAAGGCGCCGAGGACGATGACGAGGAACGGGAGCGCGAAGAGCGCGAGCAGGACGGTGATGGCGATGGCCTGGATGACGAGGCGGGGGGTGCGGTTCCTAACGAGCACGGGAGCCTCCGAGAGCGCGGCTGGTGACCTGGCGGTAGAGCACGTACAGGCCGAGGGAGAGCACGATGTTCACCACGGCGGCGACGGCGGCGACGTCGTAGTTGCCGCGGCCGATGGCCTGGCCGTAGACGAGGGTGGGCAGGGTGGAGACGCCCTTGGCGCCGGTGAAGAGCACGATGCCGAACTCGTTCAGGGCCCGCAGCAGCACGAGCGAGCCGCCGGCGAGGACGGAGGGCAGGATCTCGGGGATGATCACCTGCCGCACGATCCGCCACGGCGTGGCGCCGAGGGCCTCGGCGACCTCGACCTGGCCGGTGTCCATCACCTGGAGTGCGGCGAGGGCGGGGCGCAGAGCGAAGGGGGTGAAGTAGATGACTTCTGCGAGGATGACGCCCCACTGGGTGCTGAGCAGGCTCACCGGCGGCAGTGCGACGGAGTCGAGGGCGCCGTTGACGATGCCGACGTTCCCCCAGATGAAGACGAGCGCGAGGGTGATCAGGAAGGAGGGGAAGGAGAGGTA
Source organism: Rathayibacter sp. VKM Ac-2857 (assembly GCF_013205025.1). GTDB lineage: Bacteria > Actinomycetota > Actinomycetes > Actinomycetales > Microbacteriaceae > Rathayibacter. Next base: position 358,523 of record NZ_JABMLE010000003.1, read on the forward strand.
GACGTTGAGAGCGTTGGTGACGAGGTCGGTTCCGCGGAACGGGATGAACACCATCACGATCGCGAGGAAGGTGCCGAGCACGACGCAGAGCACGGCGACGATCGTCGCGATGCGGACGGTGTTCCCGACGGTGTCGAGGAACACCGGGTTCGTGAACAGGCGATCCCAGGTGGCGAGGGTCAGGGTGCCGTCCTCGTCCTGGACGGACTCGCTCAGGAGGAGCAGCACCGGGTGGACGGTGAAGACCAGCATCAGCGTCAGCGGGATCAGCGCGATGAGAAGGCCCGGGCGGCGGCGCTTGCGCGCGGGAGGCGTCGGCGGTGGTGCGATGGGGGTGGGGGTGCCGAGGGTGGTCATGAGGCGACCGCCACCCGCTGCATCGCGTCACCGCGACTCGCTGCCGCGCCCGCGTCGTGCGCTGACGGTGCGACCGGCAGGTCGACGACCGTCCCCTCGGCGTCGCGGGTCTCCGCGCGAAGCATGATCGCGTCCGATGCGGCGAAACCGATGCGCACCGTGCTGCCGGGGCGGGGCAGGTCGGTGAGCTCGAGAGCCTCGACGCAGAAGGATCCTCCCGCGACCGTGCCGGCGACGAGGTGAGTGGAGCCGCGCCACTGGATGTCGTCGACGGTCATGTCGAGTTCGTTGTCGGCGCTCTCGTCGGCTGCGAGCAGACGGACTCGGTGCGGGCGGATGGACAGCTTCGCCGAGAGGCCGGCGGCCTGGACGGTTCGCGCGATGCGCAACTCGCGATCGTGGCCGGCGAGGGCGGCGGATTCCGGGGCGGTGATCGTGACGGGGAGCACGTTGGAGGAGCCGAGGAAGCGGGCGGTGAACTCGAATTCCGGGTCGCGGTACAGCTTGGCGGCGGTGCCGAACTCGACCAGTCGGGAGTTCGCCATGACGGCGATCCGGTCGGCGAGGGTGAGTGCTTCGTTCTGCCCGTGCGTGACGTAGAGCATGGTCACGTCGGGCAGCTCGCGGTGCAGCCGGCCGAGCTCGGCGAGCATGCCCTGACGCAGCTGCGCGTCGAGCGCGGAGAGCGGTTCGTCGAACAGCAGCACCTCGGGCCGGGGGGCGAGGGCTCGGGCGATGGCGATGCGCTGCTGCTGCCCGCCGGAGAGGGTGCGCGGCTGGCGGTTCGCCTTGTCGGCCATGCCCACCATCTCGAGCGCCTCGGCGACCCGCGTGCGGATCTCGCGGCGTGGCACTCTGCGGGTCCTCAGGCCGAAGGCGACGTTCTCGGCGACGCTCATGTGGGGGAAGAGGGCGTAGTTCTGCACGACCATCCCGATCCCGCGCGAGCGCGGGTCGGTGTGCGTGACGTCGACGCCGGAGAGCAGGATGCTGCCTGCGGACGGCTCGGCGAAGCCCGCGACGGCGCGCAGAGCGGTGGTCTTCCCCGCGCCGGAGGGGCCGAGAAGAGCGACGACCTCGCCACGCGCGACAGAGAGGGTGAGGTCCTCGAGGATGACGACGCCGCCGGTGCCGCGCACGGTGACGTCGCGGAACTCGATGCCGGGGTCGGATGCGGTGGTGCTGGTGATCACGAGATGGTCCCTCTCGGTTCGGTAGCGGTGCGGATCAGTCGAGGGGGATGCCGAGCAGCAGGGGCAGCTCGGCGATCGAGGAGAGCACGTGGGTGGCGCCGGCGGCGCGCAGCTGCTGCTCGTCGTGGGCGCCGGTGAGCACACCGATCGCCGCGGCGGCCCCGGAGCGGACGCCGGTGAGGATGTCGTTGGCGGTGTCGCCGACGACGATCATGTTCGCCACCGACTCCGTCTGCGTCGCGATCAGCGCGGCGAGGGCCATGTCCGGGAACGGACGCCCCCGGCCGGCCTCGGCGGGGGTGAGGGTGACGTCAGCGATGTCCGTCCAGCCCAGCGCGTCCAGGAGTGCGGTCTGCGTGTCGACGGCGAAGCCCGTGGTCATCGCGATCTTCACGCCGGCTCTGCGCAGCGCCTCCATCGTGGCGCGCGCGCCGGGGATCTCGGCGGCGGCGCCGTCGGCGACGATCTGCTGGTAGGCCGTCTCGAAGGCGGCGTTGGCGCGCTGCGCTCGCTCCTCGTCGCCGTCGGTGAGGTGGCGGAAGACGACGATCTTCGAGTAGCCCATGGTGTCGCGGACGTACTGCAGCATCTGCGCGAGGGCGGAGTCGTCGGTGGCGAGCTGCTCGGCGTCGTTCGCGGCGAGGAAGGCGCGTTCCACGAGGCCGTCGTCGGTGATGGTGGTGCCGGCCATGTCGAGCACGGCCAGGGTGATCGGCGCGGAGTCGGGGTCGGCGCTGAGGCGCCCGGGGGCGGTGAGGGTGCTGGTCATGTGCGGGTCTCCTAGACGAGGGTGCCGACCGCGGCTGCGGTGGTCGAGCGGGCGAAGGTGTGCGGGGCGATGCCCAGCGCGGTGGTCATGCCGATGCCGGTGGCGACGGTGACGACGTGCACGCCGGGGACGGGTTCTTCGAGGACGAACTCCTGGGTCGGCGCGGAGGCGTAGACGCCCTGCCACCGCTCGAGAACAGGCAGCTCGGCCAGGCCGAACAGGGCTTTCGTCTCGGTGACGAGCAGGTCGAAGCCCGCTTCGGATTGGAAGGGCGCGGCGTCCACCGAGCGCTCGTGGGTGTCCCCGACGATGAGGCTCCCGTCGGGCGGGGAGGTGTACATCTGGTTCAGGTCGAAGCGGATGCCGTCCGGAAGCTCTCGTGCGAGGCGCTTCCTCAGGGCCGGCGCGGAGGGCTGCGCGGCGAACCCGGAGTAGCGCAGCAGCGACCACCCGGTGAGCAGCGGCGTCGTCAGGGGCATCCGCAGCCGCGGCATCGCCTTCAGCATGTGCAGCCGGCAGCGGACGATGCCGATCCGCTCGGCGATCTCCGGGTAGAGCCGGTCGAGATCATGGTTGGTCGCGACGATCACGAGGTCACCGGTGACGACGCCGCGAGTCGTCTCCACGCGGCCGGAGGCGATGCCCGCGGCGCGGGTCCGCCAGGCGAAGTCGACGCCCTGCGTGGCCAGCCACTCGGCGATCGCGGGCGCGGCCTCCCTCGGGTCGACCTGCAGATCGTTCGGCAGCCACGCGCCACCGACGACGCTCTCGGCGGCGACGGGAACCGTGCTGACGACCGCGTTCGTGTCGAGGATCCGCACCTGTGCGGGGCCTGCCGTCTCGGCGAATTCGCGGAGGACGGCGAGCTCCTCCTCACGGCGGGCGACGATCGTCGTGCCGGTCTCTCCCGCGAAGAAGCCGATCTCCGCCGCGAGGCTCAGCCAGCGTTCCCGTGCCTCGCGAGCGAACTCGGCGGCGATACCGCTCTGCGGCGTGAGGCAGGCGTGGCCGAAGTTGCGCACCGAGGCGCCCGTGACGCCGGCCGCCTGGTCGAGGACGAGCACGCGCGCTCCCTGGCGCAGCCCCTCGTAGGCGTGGGCGAGTCCGACAATGCCGGCGCCGACGACGACGACGTCGTAGTGGCGGGAGAGATCGTGGGGTGTGCTCATGCCGATCACAGTGCCACCGCTCGCGGCTACGTAGGTAGATATGTCGTGCCATTTAATCTCTTCTTAACATGCTGTATACATAACTCAGCGCCTGCAGGCTGCCGCGACTCGCTCGGATCCGAGGTGGGGGCTCGGTAATATGCACAGGTGGCAGGGATGATGTACAACCGGATCGCCGACGCGCTGCGGCAGCAGATCGTCACGGGCGTCCTCGCGCCCGGCGACGAGGTCCCCCCGGAGGGCGAACTCGCGGCGCAGTGGGAGTCCTCTCGCGGCCCGGTCCGCAACGCCCTCGCCACGCTCCGTGCGGAGGGGCTCATCGAGACCACCCGCGGACGTCCCAGTCGAGTGCTCTCGCGCAAAGCGCGACAGGCGGCGGACGTCTACGTGCCCTTCACCCGGTGGGCGGAGAGCTTCGGCCGCACTCCAGGGGCGCACACCGAGGCGCTCGGCCTGCGCCGCGCCGCTCCCGACACCGCGCAGGCGCTCGGTGTCGAACCGGGTTCGTTGATCGTGGAACTCACCCGCCTGCGCCTTCTGGACGGCGTGCCGACCATGCTCGAGCGCACGAGCTTCATCGAGCACGTCGGCCGGCTGCTGTTCGATGTCGACCTCGACACCGTCTCCATCACCGAGTACCTCGCCTCCCGCGGCCACCGCTTCAGCGGCGTCACGCACGAGATCGATGCGGTCGCCGCCGATGAGACCGATGCACGGATGCTCGAGGTCGAACCCGCCTCTCCGATCCTGCGGCTGCGTCGCACCTCGATCGACGCCGACGGCACGCCGTTCGAGTACTCCGACGACCGCTACCGCAGCGACATCGTCCGTTTCACGGTCGACGCCTCCGGACGGCAGGCCGATGGATCGCACCTCATCCAGCCCAAGTAGGCGGCTCTCTTGTCTCGACACCGGGTGCCGAACCCCTGTCGTGAGCCGACTTGTGTAGATATTTAATCCGCCGTTAACGCCTTCATCGCGTTCGACCCTTGCTGTTGTGTACCTAACTCGGCTCTACTGGTGCGCGGGCATCCGCCCCGCCCTCGAGAGAAGAAGGTCCCATCGTGCGCAAGAAGACACCGCTCGTCGTTCCACTCGTCCTCGCCACCGCCCTGGCCGGCGGTGCCGTCCTCGCGCCCGCCGCGCAGGCCGCCGTCGACACCTCCCGCCACGTCGTCGTGATCGGCATCGACGGCTTGCTGTTCGACAAGATCGCCCCCGCGAACACGCCGAACCTGGACGCCATGATCTCCTCCGGCTACTCCAGCAGGACCACCCTCTACGCCGACCCGATGGCCCCCACGTTCTCCGGGCCGGGCTGGGCGACGAACCTCACCGGCGTCTGGCCCGACAAGCACCGGGTGCTCGGCAACACCTGGAGCGGCAGCAGCATCACCAGCTACCCCGACTTCCTCACTCGACTCGAGCAGAACGACTCCGCCCACAAGACCTACGCCGCATCGACCTGGGGACCGATCGTCGACGACTCCGAAGGTCCCGCCCTGATCACCTCCGCCGTCGACAGCCGCTACGCCTCCACCGGCGACGCCGACACCGCCGCCGCCGCGGCCGCCTACCTGAAGAGCACCGGTCCGAACGCCACCTTCCTGCAGTTCGACGACGTCGATCACGCGGGCCACGACTGCGGATCCAGCTGCGCCGACTACACCGCCGAGCTCGAGGAGATCGACGGCTACATCGGCCGGCTCACCACTGCTGTCAAGGCTCGCCCCGGCTACGCCTCCGAGAAGTGGACGTACATCGTCACCTCCGACCACGGTCACACCCCCACCGGCGGTCACGGCGGCAGCACCGAGCCCGAGCGCGCCTCGTTCATCGTGAAGAGCGGATACGGGGTCACCGCCACGACGCCGGCGATCCAGCCGAAGAACGTCGACATCGCCGCCGACGTCCTCGCCGCGTTCGGCGTCGCGATCCCCGCCGTGCTGGACGGTCAGCCTCTCGCGACCGTCTCCACCGATCCGTTCGACACGAGAGTCGGCGCACTGCAGGCGCGGGTCGATGAGACCGCTGTCCCCGCCGCCGTCCTCGGCTGGACCAAGAGCATGCCCACGGGATGGAGCGTCGACAACAGCAGCATGGGCAGCGGAGGCGTGACCGAGTGGCGGGGCTGGTCGCTCGCCACCGACGCCTTCTGGACGAGGACGGACCCGGGGCAGCAGCGCGAGAGCAACGTCCGCGAGCGCGGCGTCTTCGCCGTCGCCGACTCCGACGAATGGTCGGACAAGACTCGCAGCGGCCTGTTCACCAGCTCCCTGATCTCGCAGAACTACACCGTCACGGGCAAGAGCAGTGTCACCCTCACGTTCGGGTCGCACTACCGCAAGGAGGGCAGTGAAACGGCCTCCGTGCAGGTGTCCTTCGACGGGGGTGCGTGGACGAACCTGTTCACCTACTCCGGCGACACGATCGCGAAGATCGAGTCACGCTCCATCGCCGTCCCGGCCGGGGCGAGCGGCATGCGCGTCGCCTACAAGCTCGCCAACGGCGACAACAACTGGTACTGGGCCATCGACAACCCGCAGGTGAAGTGACGTTCACGGAGGTGCGACGTCCGCGTCGCACCTCCGACCGAGCCCCTGCAGGAGAGCTCCGGGTCCCCCGGAGGTGGGCGCTGACCGCGCTCACGCCTCGCTGAGCGCCTCCTCCTCCGCCGCCACGTCCTTCTGCACCGCGAACTGCGTGCGGTGCAGCTCCTCGTAGCGGCCGGCCGCGGCGAGCAGCTCCTCGTGCGTGCCGCGCTCGACGATCATGCCGTCCTCGATCACGAGGATCAGGTCGGCGCTGCGGATGGTGGAGAGGCGGTGGGCGATCACCATCGCGGTCCGGCCCTCGAGCGCCTCGCTGAGCGCCGCCTGCACCGCGGCCTCCGAGGTGGAGTCGAGCGCCGCGGTCGCCTCGTCGAGGATGACGACGCGCGGCTGGGCGAGCAGGAGTCGCGCGATGGTCAGCCGCTGGCGCTCGCCGCCGGAGAGGCGGTAGCCGCGCTCGCCGACGAGGGTGTCCAGCTGGTCGGGCAGGGAGCGGATGAGCGGCTCGAGCCGCGCGCGGCGGAGGGCGTCCCACACCTCGTCGTCGGTCGACTCCGGCCGGGCGAGGCGCAGGTTGGACAGGATCGTCTCGTGGAAGAGGTGGCCGTCCTGCGTCACCATGCCCAGGGTGTGCCGCATCGAGGCGAAGGTGACGTCGCGGACGTCGGTGCCGGCCAGGCGCACCGCGCCGCTGTCGACGTCGTAGAGGCGCGAGAGCAGCTGCGCGATCGTCGACTTGCCGGCCCCCGACGTGCCGACGAGCGCGACGGTCTGCCCCGGCTCGATCCGGAAGGAGAGGCCGTGCAGCACCTCCTCGCCGCCGCGGGTGTCGAGGACGGCGACCTCCTCGAGGGAGGCGAGGGACACCTTGTCCGCGGACGGGTAGGCGAAGCGGACGTCGTCGAACTCGACGGACACCGGGCCCTCGGGGACCGTGCCCGCGTCGGGCTTCTCCTGGATGAGCGGCTGGAGGTCGAGCACCTCGAAGACGCGCTCGAAGCTGACGACCGCGCTCATGATCTCAACGCGCGCGTTCGCGAGGCTGGTCAGCGGCGCGTAGAGGCGGGTGAGGAGGAGGGCCAGGGTGACGACCGCGCCGGTGTCGAGCTGCCCGCCGAGCGCGAGGACGCCGCCGAGCCCGTAGACGAGCGCGAGGGCGAGCGCGGAGACGAGGGTCAGCGCGGTGACGAAGACCAGCTGCAGCATCGCCGTCCGGACCCCGATGTCGCGGACGCGGGCCGCGCGGACGCGGAACTCCTCGGCCTCCTCGTCGGGCCGGCCGAACAGCTTGACCAGGGTGGCACCGGGCGCCGAGAAGCGCTCGGTCATCTGCGTGCTCATCGCGGAGTTGTGGTCGGCGGCCTCGCGGCGGAGCGCGGCGAGGCGGCTGCCCATCCGGCGCGCGGGGATGAGGAAGATCGGCAGCATGATCACCGCGAGGACGGTGACCAGCCAGGACGTGCTGAGCATGACGATCAGGGTGAGGACCAGCGCCACGACGTTCGTGACCACGCCGGAGAGCGTGCCGCTGAAGGCCTGCTGCGCGCCAATAACGTCGTTGTTGAGCCGGCTGACGAGCGCGCCCGTGCGGGTGCGGGTGAAGAACGCGATCGGCATCTTCTGCACATGGTTGAAGACGGCGGTGCGCAGGTCGAGGATGACGCCCTCGCCGATCCGCGCCGAGTACCAGCGCGTGACGAGCGAGACGCCGGCGTCGGCCACGGCCACGAGGGCGATGACCACGGCGAGCTGGACGATCGTGCCGACCGCCCCACGGGCGACGATGGTGTCGACCACCCGTCCGGCGAGCACCGGCGTCGCGACTGCGAGGAACGCGCCGACGACGGACAGGCCGATGAAGAGGAGGAGGCGGGCGCGGTAGGGGACCGCGAAGGTCATGATGCGGCGCACGGACTCGCGCGAGATGCCGTGCTTGCCGCCCTGGGCGGAGGAGATCCGGTAGAGGGAGCTCCAGGCGACGCCTTCCATGCTCATGGTGTGGGGTCCTTACTTTGATGTGCTGGGGCGGTACCCGGCCGGCGAGCAAAGGCGCGCTACTGGGTGGCTTGGCTGGCGAAGGACGGTGGTCTCGCTACGGGATGCCGAGGTTGGGTGAGCTGATCGGGGCGTCGTGGTGATCCCGGCGGGGAGCAGCGGCAGGCGGCCGCGTCGCGCGCTGTGCAGCGCGCGAGGCGGTCACTATCGGTGAGCGATCCACGCGACCGCTGGCGGCGGACCGAGGGGGTGCAGCGGGCGGCAGCCTGAAGACCTACGGGCACGTTACGCCCCGCTCCTGTGCGGAACGGTGTCATCCCTCCGCGGGGAAGGCTTCGCCGGATCGGCCATGCGCTCCGCTTGAGTGCACTGCCAGCGGACCCGGACTGAGCTGGGCGAACCAAGGGGAACCCCCTCGTCTATTCGCTTAGGTTCTAGCCACGAGCCCTCAACGCATGACACCACTTCGCACCGCGCCAGCAGGCTTCGACGCGCAAGTGTTCTGAGGTGACTTGGTCACCGCGTCGCTGTTGCCTGCCATGTCTCGACGTCAGGGTTGTCCGACGCGATCAGCCAGGTGATCTCGAACGCGGAGTCGCTCGCCTCACCCGTGTCGTAGTTGAAGCCTCCGGCGTAGGAGGCGAGCCATCCGGTCTTGTCAATCTCCGGGATCGTCTTCTGCGCGTAGTCCAGGCCGCGCTCCGCGATGAAGGTCTCGTACGTCGAAGGCGACTCCGCGAGTGCGATGTCCCTGTCGCTGACGACCTCGACGAAGAGCGAGCTGGATCCGTCGGCACGCGCGACGTCGTCGACGATCTCTTTGATCTGATCGCGGCCGGCTGTGGTGGACGCTTCGACTCCTTCCGTGAATACCCAGTACTGGGTGAGACCGGCACTGCTCTGACCGCGGTCCGTCGACACGATCTCGTAGGGCACGCCGCTGTAGGTGGAGACGTCGGCGGGCGCCTCGGACGGTACTGCCGCTGGCGCCTGCGTCGGAACTGAAGTCGGGGTCTGTGCGGGCGCGGCCGACGTAGGCGACGTGGAAGGAGCTGCAAGCTCCTCGTCGTCCCCCGTGATCAGGCTCATGACGGTGATGACGGCCGCGAGGATCACGAGGACGCCTCCGACTCCTCCGATGAGGAGCCACGGCGGCTTCGGCTTCACGCGTCGGAAGCTGAGGCTCGTCCGCAGCATCGTCTGCTCCTGCTGGGAGAGGAGCTCCCAGCCCGCCTTCTCCCACTTGGTGATCGAACGGCCTTCAAGACCTCGGATGGTGGTGACCGTCTTGGTCTCGTAACGAATCTCACCGTCGGGCATTGTCTACTCCTCAGGTGCCGCCGATGAAGTCATCGCTCGTGCACCCGCTTGAGCATAGGAGGCGCCGTCCGCTTGAGCGCGACAGGGGGTCTCGACCCGGACGATGATGGTGCCGACTGTTTGTCCGGCGAGTATCTGCGTCGCGATAAAGGGCAACGCGCCTAGGACGGAGAGCCCGCTGAGGCGCAGCCACCACGGAAGGGCAGAGGCCGAGGCCGCGGTCGTGATCCGCCACACGACTCGAGCCAGCTACCGTGCGTGCCGCTGAAGGCCTGTTAAGCGCCGATCATCTCGTTGTTGAGCTGGCTGACGAGGGCGCGCGTGTGGGTGCGGGTGAAGATCGCGACCGGCATCTTCTGCACGCGGCACTGGAAGCTGCATCGATTCGCCAAGACAGTGGTGAACGCCGAGCACCCTGATTTCCTGCTCACCCGGCGGGCCGCACTGTGCGCCTGCTGCCCCTCGCGCAGTGGCGTCCTCTGCGGATCATGGGCTCAGTACATGACCGAGCCGGCTCTTCCCGATGACTACGCCGGATTGCTCATCGGCTTTGAGGAGCAGGTGCGCACGGCCCGGTTTCGGGTGCAGCGTCGGCCAACACGGAGCTGATCCACCTCAATCGGTGGATCGGGTGGGTCCTCGTGGAGCAGACGGAACGCGCGGCGTGGGGCGACAAGGACATCCAGCGCCTCTCGGCTGACCTCCGCGCCGAGTTCGTCGGCGTCACCGGGTTCTTGCTGCGCAATCTGAAGTAGACGCGCTCTTCGCGCGAGCCTGGCCGTCGTTAGAGGAGATCGGGCAACACGCTGTTGCCCAATTGCCGTGGGGCCACATCACCGTGCTGCTCGACAATCTCACCGACCGAGAGGATCGAGAGTGGTCCGCCGAACACGCGGTCACCAACGGCTGGACGAGAAGCACTCTCGAGCACCACATCAAGACGCACGCGCACCAGCGCTTCGGCGCAGCCTCCACGAACTTCGATCACATTCTCGAGCCGACAACCTCAGATATCGTCCAACAGATAACGAAGGACCCATGCATCTTCGACTTCCTCACCGTCGAGCCCGGCCACGTGTGACGAGATCAAGCAGGCCCTCGTCGATCGAATCATCGAAACTCTGGGAGAACTCGGACGCGGCGTCAGCTTCGTCGGCCGGCAAGTGGAGTTCGACGTCGACGCCGACGAATTCTCCGTCGACCTCCTCTTCTTCCACATCGAGCAATTGCGCTACGTCGTCGTGGAGCTGAAGGTGGGGAAGTTCAGGCCGGAGTACGTCGGCCAGCTCGGGTTCTACGTCGGAGTCGTGGAGAACCATCTCCGCCGTGCGGCGCATGCGCCCACCGTCGGCCTGCTGCTCTGCACCGACAAAATCGATCGCGTCGTGCGGTACGCGCTGGCGAGTAGCACGCATCCCCCATCGCAATCGCCAGCTACAACCTCCGCCTTCGAGGACCAGGCCGCACTGCCATCCGAAGCCGACCTGGACCGCGCCGTCAGCAAGCGCTGAAGAATATTCGGCCGGCAAGTTTTGAGCGCTGGCCGGGCAGCGAAAACAGCAAGCCCTGACCGCTTTTGCCCCACGATCGGCTGCCACTGGTTCGACGTGATCCGCTCCGAGCACGCGATCGACCTGCGGGAAGACGACGAGGGCATGATCAACGTGAGCATCATCAACCGCCCCGCCAAACTCGTCGCCAACCCCCTTCGCGACCCCAGCCACGTTTACGGAAGCGCCGTAATCCTCGTCGGGAACGCCGACACAACACACACCGCAGCCCTAACTCCGGAGCGGGAAGCGCGCATGTGTGACCTCCTCGGTATCCCCGCAGCGTTCGAGGCGGACCCGCGATGAGCGCCCCAAACCGCAACCCGAGCCTCCGCAATCTCCGCCACACTGCCCGGCTGCTGCGCTTGCCGCAGGCGGCCGCGCGCCGGTGGTGAAGTTGTCCCCGTCGCGAGCTAGGCGCAGGGTGAGGAGTTGCAGGGCGTGGCGATTGCGAGTGCTGCGTCCGCACCGTTGTTCACGGGCGGTGCTACTTGGAGGCGCACCGTTCGAGTCGACAGCCGGCTCATCGTGACGCCTGCGGCTTCGCCTCCGATCAAGACGAAGCCCGTGCAGCCGAAGGTCGCGGTGGCCGCCGGGTTGTAGAAGCGCGGCCCGCTATCCCGGTCATTGCTTCTCGCTTCCGGCTGCCATCGGCGCAGTCAGGCGGCGACGGATGAGACGGGTACCGGACCGGGTGTTGACAAGGTGGTCTCAGCGCTTTGTGCTGTGGCGGTTCGGTAGCAGCAGAAGCAGCCGGTGCCTCAGATCTATCAGGATAAGCTAACCCCCGGTGAGCGCGGGAGCAGGTTTCACGATGACGTCGCCGTCGTACAGCGCGAGACAGTCGAGATCTGCAAGAAGGTCCAGGTCGGCTTCAAAAAGGTCCCAGCCACGCGTTCTGTAGCTGTCCGTCAGGTCGTTTACAGCTCGGTATAGGCGCACAAATGAAACGCGGTCTGCCTGACAGCGGTCAAGAGCTGAAATCAGCGCGTTCAGTCGTTCCTGTCGTATCTTGATGAGCTGTTCGAGAGGTGCGAGCTTCTCCATAAATCACTCCTTGGTTTGCTTCTGTGAAGCTGACTTTGTGGGGCCGATGAACTCGGATAGGAATATGCGCGCGACCTCAGACCCGCTATGCGCGCGGTCTCCGCGGTCGTAGCTTGTTCGCTCAAATGGCACGAAGCACGCCCAAAGTTTCAGGCGCATGTCGTCGGCCTGTTCGAGTCCCTTCGCAATGGGCGATAGCCGCTCGAAGCTGATGGGCACGGAGTCGTGCCATAGTTGAATTTTCGCGGTCCGCATCGAGAAACGAAGGCGCTGAGTAACGATCCATGTTCCTCTGACTGAGGCTACTTGCCCGTGCCGCCCATTCAGAAGCGACTCGACGGTGTGCTCCAGATTCTCGTCACCCTCGAGTCGTAGCTTCGCTACCGCGTTCAGAGCGGCCGCGAAGTTCTCCTCATTGGCTCGCCAAGTGCGGGCTGCGCCACTGCGGTCGGCGACCGTTTCCTCAGCGCGCTTCGCTTGTTCGACGAGATTCTCGCACCAATCAAGCTTCATCGCCCGGAGCCCGGCAAGTAACTCTTCGTAGCTGCGCCACGCGAACAGCACCCCACGGTCCCCGTCAAAGGCGAGACGATGAAGGGCACGCAGCCGCTCGACCTTGGTGTCACTGCTTGGCGTCCGCTGGAGCACGGAGTTCAGGTAGCTGATGATCATCGCGTCATCGACCCAGGCTGAACCGTCGTAAGCGTGCTCATCTCCCCACTTCGATAGAAAGTCGAACTGTGAGAGGTCGTCTTCCTCGCGGGTGAACGCTTCGTGGACGAGACGTCGCAGCGCAGTGTCCGAGGCGAGTGCATTCGCGTGGAAGTAAACCCACCGGTAGGCGCGCTCGCGGTTGGTGAGGAGGGTTTCAATGGCCGAGATAGCACGCGAACCGTAGCCGATGAACCATTCGGGCTTCGGGTCGCTGCGCGCCTCGATTGTTATCGACTCGAGGATCCGCTCGACATCGATTGCTCCGAACTCTGTTCCTGCGCGGGAGGAATCGCGTAACAGGTAGTCCAGTCGATCCGTATCAATTGGAGCAGAGATAATGTGGTGGATAGCGCGAGCCCACTGAGGGGTGGTCGCACGGTCGCCTGTCAGAATCTGCATCGTGATCCAGGTGCAAAATTCATCCTTCAAAGAGGCGAGCGCACGCTCCGCAAGGAGCTGCCCACACACTTCGTGGAACTGAAGCCTTGGTGACTCTTCTTCGATGCGCGCGAGTTCCACTAGCGTTTCCTCTTGAAAGATGCGCTCACGGAACCGCGAAAACTCCGGTTCGAGGGTGTGTGAGTACGGTCCATGACCGACGTCGTGAAGTAGCGCCGCGGCCCCCAGTGCTATCCGCATGATCTTGCCGAAGGCGTCGACCCACACTCGCTCGCGATCTTCGAGGCGGTCGCGCTTTTGGAGATGCGAGAAGTATGGATCTCTGCCATCTGCCACCAAGTCTTTATAAACGTCCCCTGCTAACGCGGATTGTGTTGTAAATCCGGCGTTGTGCCAGGCGCTATCCCAGGCTTTCATACCGAGATGCATAACGCCGAGAGCGTGCTCGAACCGGTTTCCAGTTAGCGAGGGGTAGACCACGTGACCGCAGCCGTTTTGGTGAATGCGTCGCAGTCGTGCGATGAATGGCGAGTCCACGAGCTCGACAAGCTCCTGCGGCACGTAGACATAGCCGTGCACAGGATCGCGATATCGACGTCCGTATCGAACGCTCATCTCTTGGGCTCCGATATCTCAAAATTGTCGACCAAGTCTTGCAGGAGTTCAGCGTCGGCTTTGTGTGGCGCATACACTCGCACTAGCGGCTGACCGCGTTCCACAAGTGTGCCGAGCGCGGCCCCAAGCATGATACCCCCGGCTCCAGGTGCGAGGGGGAGTCCACCAGATCCTGGTGTGTAGACGTTCAGCCGATTGTTCACCATGTCAGCGAGCTCGACTGTGTCCTTCGATGTCAGGGTTCCGGTAGAAGACGCAGTAATGTCCGTGAACGGCAACCCTTGAAGGATCGCTTCGGCCCCCGTGTCCCTTACTCTTGCGAGAAAGGGCGCTTCGACACCATGATCTTGCCATAGGGACAGTAGGTTTTCTTTCAGAGTCCCATCACGCCATGCGTCCACGACCGTGGAATGGATGTCTTTCTCGGTCAGCGAAGGGCATTGAGCGAGATGTGAAGCGAAAGACGCCGAGAGCGCGAGTTCACTTCCTTCGGGAATTGATAGGTCGGCGGGAGCGTCGAGGAGGTCGAGGACTTCACTGATCTCGGTAGCATTACCAATGCTCCGCCAAGTTACCCGCGATGTTGAGCGGACTCTGAAATCAATAAACAGTGGTAGCCCGGCACACACTTTGGATGCGAGTGCGACGAATGCATCCGCTTCACCCCGTGTGTAGAAGAACGCGCCAGGGCCGTATAGGACGTCGAGGAGCGTCAGATCGGTTTGCAGGGCGTACTGCTTGGCGATGATGCTAGCGACGATGAGTCCGACCTGCCGGACGGTACCGGTCTCACCTCGGAGGAAATACAGCACCTCGTCGCGAGGGCAGAAGTCGGGTCCGGCAGTGAAGTACCTCACCGCCGGGGGCTCGCCGCTCCAGCCGCTCACCGCCGCCGCGGACATCGGGCGGAAGCCGGGAAGAATGCGAAGCTTGTCGCTCGTCCCCCCTGTGTGCCCTAATCTGCGGGCGACAAGAAAGCTTGAGTTCAGGCCGGCCCGCTCGCTCAACAACCGGAGGACCGCCGGAAGGAGGATTGCCTGCTTTTCTGAAATGCCCCCCGTTGGGTAGCGTCGGACACTCTTCGTCTTCTGCGGCCGCTTGCGAAAGAGAGGTTCGGCAAGAAACCGAGTTAGCAGCGCAACCTGCTGGGTGGAGACGCCACGCAGTCTCATCGACGTTAGCCAGTACCCTAGGGCGACCCCCGCATCCCGCTCAGCGGATGTCGCCCACGCCTCGATGGCCGAGGCGAGTAGTTTCCAGAGGTCCGCAGACTCTGTGAACCAAGCGTCCGCAAGCACGTCTGGACGCGACCCGCTCATGCTGCGCCAGTCTGACGCGTTCGTGGCGCGGCCAAATGCCGCATGGCAAAGAAGTGCACCGAACTGCGCCGGCGTTGGGACGTCGCTGAACAGAATGGGATCGCCCTGGCGTTGAAAGGCGACCTCGAGCCTAAGCGCGTTAGATCGCATAGCGTTGAATACTCTCAAGGAGGAGCCGCACGTCCTCCGCAGTCTCCTCAGGCGATCCGACCTGCTGTCGGTGGACGATGAACTCCACGCCCTTCTCGGCTGTGTAAGCGCGTGCTACGTCAGACATCAGTTCCTGCATCGCGAGATTCTCGCCAATGTCCACCCCTGCATCGAACTCTCGACCTCGCTTAGTCAGCATGGTATTCCAGGTGGGCTCGTCAACCTGTACGAACACTAGATGGGTGGGGTCAGGCAACGACGCGTAGTCCACTTCCGCGGCGCTTTGAGCTGCGTCGAAGTAGGGGTTTTCGGGTGAGATCAGCCAGCGCATGCTCTCGTCTGCCATATAGCGCGCGATGAGCTTGTCGTACATGCTGTCGACGACTGCGTCACCGCCGGAGGCGTGGATCTTCGCAGCTTCGAGGTAACCGGGCACACGAGTGTTCCTAAACCACTGTAATGCAAGGTACGGCCCGAATTGGCCGTTCGCCTGTCGATCGGTGACGAGTGGACTCCATTCGGGCTCTTCCGGCTCGAGGAACGCCGAGCCGCCAAGCATCATCGCTAAAGCGTGAGCCGTCGCAGATTTTCCGCATCCGGGAACTCCCATGAATCCGATGAACATGCTGTTAGAAGAGCGTTGGGGGTTCGACGCCCACGATTTGTTCGCCGTGGTCCGGGGTAAATTCTAGGTCTGTCTCCACGCGTACAGCTGAGTGATCTGTGACGCGCTCATCTCCAGTCCGCCATTGATGTTCCAGTTCCGTCTTGACCACGTGGGCACGAAGAGTGTGGGTGGAGAAGGCATGGTCGTATCGAAAGCCTTCGCCTTTGTATGAAGCCCAGGAGACTTGGTCAGAGTCGGCAAGCAGATCTGTGAGGGGCGTGGAGAGCATGTCAGAGTATGCTTGCCTCTCGAAGTCATACATAGTTCTGTACTGCGGGAGGCTTCTGTCGTCGACGAAATTCAGATCCCCGATGACCAGCAAGTTGGCCGTAGCGCTCGCTTCCCGCCGCACCTGATCAGCGAACTGGCGCAACCACTTCCGCTTCTCCGCAATTTTGTCCTGTGAGTTGCGGCCGAACGGATCGGAGGAGATGCCATACGCGGCAAGGATTGACATTCGTGGCGTCGCCTCGAGCGCAACACTTTGGATGCGGCCCGCACCCGTGCGCACATATGTGGCGGGCACTTTTGTTGCGACCAGAGTTGTGAACCCGTTGAACGAAAGCTCCCAACCGTGGACGCGGAAGCCGTCCGCGCGCAGACCGTTGACCAACGCCTCACCGCCTGCCGATTTCTTGACCTCCGTCAGAACCAACACGTCGGCACCAGCGGAGATCAGCGCAAGCCGCTGACGTTCCGCGCGCTCAGCAGAGGGGGAGTTGACGTTGATGGCGAGCACCGTAAGCGTCAAGACTCTTCCTGCGAATTCACTTCCGGGCCGCCCGCTGATTCGGCTTCGGCCGCCCGCTCCAACCGCGCGATCTCCCGTTCGACGTACCATTTGGCCTTATAGAGGTCTTCAATTTCATTCTGCTTGCCGCCAGCACGCCAGAGATACTTAATGGCGTTACCCCTGCAGAAGTTCATGCTTTCAACCACGTCGATGCACTCGATAGGTGCGTCGGCACCGCCGTAGTACGGGGGGTGGTCAACGGAGTCGGAGTATGGACGTTCACGCATCTGGCCCCCAAGATCGGCTACTTTCGTGTCACCTTAGTGCAGTAGGACCTCGGCTGCGAGAAAATTTCCGTTGGGCCCGCTCTCGTCTGGGATGAGCCTCGCACACCATTCGCTGGGCTAGGAAGGTGCCTGTTTGGGTGACGCTGCAGCATCTCGGTCCTGCTGAGCCGCTGCCCACGGACCCGACGAGATGCGGGACGAGTCCGAGGAAGAGCGCGTCAAGCTCGACCAGGCGGAGGATGCGTACGCCGGAGTGCCGGCGCCTGGTGCCCAAGCTTGAGGCGACGATTGATCGGCTGGCGGGGCGGCGAGGATGAACACCGCGCTCCGCGCGCAGATGTCCGGGCTGATGTCCTACCTAGCTAACGCGGGAAGGGCGAAGGAGTGGTGGGTGACGTCGAAGAGACCGTAGCGATACAAGCCGGCAAATCCGGGCCCCGAGATGCGCGAACCGTCGCCGGAGCTGTGGTCGCAGTGCGCCTGGGATCTCGGAGCATTGCGGGAAAGGTTCAGCAGCGTCTCCTTCGAGGATCGCGGAATATGGGCGCGCGTCGCCAGGGAGACAGTCGGCGCGTTCGCGGCCTGGTCGCGGCGGGTCGAGCCGACCCAGGGACCGCTCGCGGGAGCGTCGAGATCGTTGGCGCGATCCGCTCAACTTCGCGCGTACGTGACGAAGGCGCGGTCGATGTCGTGGCCCTCTGTCGCGCAACGCGACGGTACTGAGAACGTCGCGCAGTCCGGCAAGCCGACCGTCGCGTTGGCGCTCGGGTTGCGCGAGCTCGAGAAGCTCTCGCGCGGTGCACGACATCCACCGTGCCGCGGGGTGATACCTGCCGTACTCAAGACGTGCGCATGATGATGCGGCAGCGTCTGCAGGTTGTGTCACAGCAGAGGCCCTCCTTGCCCGACGCCGGCGGGGCGATGCCGACCCAGCCGACGCTCACCGTGGAGAAGCAGCAGGGTCCAGACGCGGATGTCCGCGGAGCGCGGCTGGGCCGACGGTACGCCGGTGCAGAAGCCGCTGGAGAAGCGCACCATGAACTGGGCGGGTGACGCGTCAGCCCCGCAGCGTTGCCGGGACGATGACCGCGGCCGCTGAGACCATCACCACCGAACGAGGGGATCGACCATGAGCGATAACGACGCAGACGGCGGTGTAGAGGAATCGACCAACGCCGCCCTCCAGACCGCGCTGACTGCGGCCATATAGATCGCGGAGAAGTTCTTCCGCTTGCGCGAGCAGATGCTCTGAGGCGCTGAGCGCAAGGATGCCGTCGCGGTACGCGCGATGTCCACCAGATTTGACGCGCAGCGTAGCCGTCGCGGAGGTCGCCGTGGTCGATCGCTGCCAGTGGTGGGAGAACGTAACCGTCTCGGACATCGCCCGCGTTGCGGAGATAGCCCAGATGTGACACGGGTTTGACGACCGTGCTGTGGCCACGGCTGACACGATTGGCCGTAAGGTTCAGGGCCGCTACGGCGTGTGACCTCGGCGCTCTTGTGGCCGAAGAGCGATCGAAAGAGCGTCGAGGAGCGCACCGAGGCCTCACAGCTCGTCATGGAAGCCGACAGGCTCGCTTACCGCGCGCAGGACGCTCCCGCTCTGGCGAGACGGCGATCAATGTCGTCGCGCAAGTTGAAGCCCAAGCGCTTGCGTATGACACGGCCGCCAGTCGCGGTGGCGAGGATGGCAAGACCTCGAACGAGCTGCGCGGCCTCGCCAGCGACGCGCGCGGACAGGCGCAGCTTCGCAAAGACGCTGCGACCGATGCGCCCGAGGCCAGACGGTCGGGCAGAGCGATTTCTGCTCGCGCCGACGCCGGCAACAGCTGCGACAGCTCGGAGCCGTGGGAGACATTCGCGGCGAGCCTGAACAAGAAGGGCATCAATGTAGAGCACGTCATGGCGCGCTTGCGCGCCGACGTCGACTAGGCCCGACCCGCCCACGATGTGCTCACCTCACCGCACCGCACCGCACCGCACCGAGGGAATTCTCCGACACTTCCAGCATCAGCCGGCAACGTCAACGCGGTGAACGCAGTCGCCGAGCGATCGACTGATGCCCGAGGTCTCCGCCGCACCGTGTCAAGTAAGCGCTCGCAACGTCGACCCCCTGCGCGCCTCGACGCCACGCGGCGTCCGACTACCGGTCTCGGGGGCGGCATCCGCAGTGTCGCTAGCGCTACATTTGACAGGACAGGTTTCACATTTTTGGGGGCGCACAGTGGCACAACGGACCGACATACCCGTCAGCGAACTGCTCCTAGACCGAAAAAACGCCCGCTTAGGACAAGAGCAAGAAACACAGCAAGCCACGATTCATGCTCTCGCGACGCACCAAGGGAAGCGTCTTGTGAAACTTGCCGAGAGCATCGTGTCAGACGGACTTGACCCCGCTCAGCTATTCACCGTCGTGCGCACACCAGATAAAAAACCGCGTTATACGGTGCTTGAAGGGAATCGGCGAACTCTCGCGCTGAAGGCTCTAGAGACCCCCACGATTGTCCAAGCCGCTTTGATGCCTTCCGAGTTCAAGAAGTTGATTTCTCTGTCCGAAAGGTTTCAGAAGGATCCTATCGATTTGGTTCACTGCGTGCTCTACGAGCCCGATGAAGAACCGATTGCAAATGACTTTGTTATGGGTCGCCATGGCGGTGCTCAGGATGGCATTGGACTCGTGGAGTGGGACTCGGACGAGAAAGATCGCTTCCGTGCCCGGCATGGTGGCGATGCGGTCCGATCCTATTCTGGACAAGTCATTGATTTTCTTGCGGAGATTGATGGACCGCCTGAATCGAAGTCTAAAATCGCCACAAACGTCCAGCGGCTCGTCAATTCGCCGAAAGTCAGGGATGCACTTGGCCTGACTGTGGTCGACAAGCAATTGATCTCAAGTATCCCACCGAGCAGATTGCTAAGGCTCTCCGTAAAATTGCGAACGACCTTCGTAGCCAAACTGTCACCGTTCCGGACATCTACGACGACAAAAAGCGCCAAGCCTATATTGCTACTTTTGCCGAAGACGAGCTTCCGGACCCGGCGACTGAGCTGACGGCACCAGTCAAGTTGACTGACCTGCCAAAGGGTGACGCCGCTCCGACCTTAAAAACGCCGACTACGACCAAGAGTGCTAAGTCGAAGCCTAAACCGAAACCTCAGCGAGTTGCCGTCGCCGCAAGCGAAGCCAAGATCAACCCGAGTGCTCCGCGGACCAACGATGTCTACCAAGAGCTGGTGACTATCAACGCCGATAAGCATCCCAATGCGGCATCAGTTCTCTTTCGCGTCTTTGTCGAGTTATCAGTCGATGACTACATTGTAAGGCATAAGTTGATTTCAGACGAAAATAATCCAAATCTTGCAAAGCGACTTAAAGATGTGAATAATCACTTGCTGTCCAATTCCGCGATTCCTAAGCAGCTGCATCTTGTAATTCAGCAAATTGCGAACAACAAGCATGGTCTTGCGGCGAGTATGGTTACTTTTAATCAGTACGTCCACAACTCGTACTCTTTCCCCAAGCCGAGCGAGCTACGCACCTCCTGGGACGAAATGCAGCCCTTCCTGGAAGCCGTCTGGAAGTGAATCAACTTTCTCGTTTTCCCTCGCCGTTGCGTTACCCGGGCGGCAAGGGGAAAATTGCGAACTACGTCAAGTTGCTCATGATTGAAAACAATTTAGCGGGCAACGACTATGTGGAGCCCTACGCTGGTGGCGCTTCCGTCGCTCTCTCCTTGCTCTACGAGGGCTACGCCGATCGCGCTTTCATCAACGATCTAAATCCAGGCGTGCACGCGTTTTGGAAAAGCGCTGTATCGCAAACAGAGGAGCTTTGCGCACTCATCGACAGCACTCCTGTGACCATGTCCACTTGGTATGAGCAACGCGCAATTGCAGCCTCAGCAGCGGCCGAGGGGCTTGAGTTGGGGTTCGCCACCTTTTTCCTCAATCGCACTAACCGATCTGGCATAATTAGTGGCGGCGTTATTGGCGGGTTGGACCAGACGGGTCAATGGAAAATTGATGCTCGATATAATAAAGAGTCGCTAATCCAGCGCATCCGAAAAATTGGCCGTCATCGGAGTAGTATCATAGTTTCTAACGAGGATGCGGTGCAATACGTTCAGCGGTGGAGCGATCCAGCCGAAGATGCGGCATTCCTCTACCTGGATCCTCCGTACTTTGAAAAAGGGGAGGGTCTCTACGATAATTTCTACGATGCCGCTGACCATGCGATGATTGCCGATGCAGTCGACTCTCTTGCGCATCCGTGGATTGTGTCCTACGATGCGCGCCCCGAAATCACTCGTTTATACCCTCACGCCATTCAGATCCGATATGGATTAGCGTATTCGGCAAACCAGGAGCGGCCTATGGGTTCTGAGATCATGTTTTTCTCGAAAGATCTCACTATTCCCAACCGGCTCCCTAGTGGCATTTCCTCGGCGCAGGTCGCGCAGGCGCAACGCCAAGCACGCGCTTGATACTTCGGGCCGTTTGAATCAAGTGCCGTAGTTTACTCTTGGCACCCGGGTACCTGTGCGGTTTCGCTGCTGGTGACGGGCGCCGCAAATGCACCAACTGGCTGGGCGCAGAGTCCGCCGTCAATCATTCGGCCAAGGCGGCACCGTCGGTGATGGCGACCGAGGCGGGTTCGGGGATCTGGAGGCGCAGCGTTTACTGGGGACGTCGCGCGAGTAGTGCGGGAACCGGTGAGTTGCCGTCAAGCCATGTCGCGAGTGGAGCGTCTAGCATGCGGGCGAGCATGCGTATTTGCTCGTGGCCGGCCTCCGTCGTCATTCGATTTTGTTGGCCTTTCAGTGGGAAGCCGTTGAGAATCGGCTCGTGATGCGCAACCCGATTCCGCAACTCGTTCACGGTCTTGCAGACGCCGTGGATCCAGTTGCGATTGAATGCGACTTCCTGTCGCATTCTAATGACCTCCTTCTGCTGGGAAGGGCCTGGAGGGATTGCCTGGATCAAGGCATTGCGTTGTGTTCGGGCCTCGATCCTTCCACCTGGAAATGCGGAACGGAACGCTTGGTCCCAGAGCTTGTCGTAATCAGCAGAAACCCGTCGTGGAGGCCTGCCGATGTGTCCTCCCGCGTCAAGGAGGTTTGTCCAGAATCCGAACATGCACTGAGCGACGACGCGGCCGGGAACGTCTACGTCCTGAGCGCGTTTCTTGACCGACTCGTGCAGGAATTGCCAGGCGCTAGCGAGCTGGCCGCTGCTGCGCTCGTCGAGCAGAACCGACGGGTCCGCGTACCAGTGCGGACCCCAAGCCCTAGTAGCGGCGTCGTGCATAGCGTTGCGCAGGGCAACCTCGAGGATCGCGATGTCACCGAGGATCGCAACCGAAACATCGCGGTTCCACACGTACAGTTCTCGCGCCAGTTCCGCATCACCGCTGGCTGCTGCGAGGAACGTCTGGAACCGAGGTCCCGAGATGCCGCGTTGCAGGTCTGAGTGAGGGCCAGCTGCTGGTTGTCCTGCCATGGTCACGCGGTGTAGGCTACATGCCAGAAGTCCCCCGGGTTCAACGCTCCTCAGTCCAGCTGACCAGCACCGGGGGTTTTTCTTTGCCTATCGCCGTGGGGCGGGGTCAGATCGCTCGCGTGATGCGTGGCGTCCGGCGTCGGTTGGGAGTTGAATCGTTCCTGGCGTTTTGGGTTCGCGTGACCGGATGAGGCTGCCTGGAGAAGCGAGTACCCCTGGCGGTCGTTCGGTAGCTGTCGTGTCGATACCCGAGAACCGTGCTTTTGTCAGTCCGTTCGGGTCGGCCTATGCGAGTCGAGCCGCCGCCGGGCGGACTCGTCGGCGGAACGGGGCGGCTCGCCGGTGGGAGTGCGATGTCAGGGGCGGACAACCGACGGCGACCACGCGTGCTCGAGATACAGCGCGGGGTCGCCCTCGCCGTCGGCCGAGAGCGACCAGACGTCGGTGTCGCCGGCCGCGCCCTCGCGGGGGAGCCCATACAGCAGCGTCCCGTCATCCAGCCACACCACTTGATCGTCCACGCTCCGCTCCTCCGGCAGCACCGTCTCGACCCCCGACGCCAGATCCAGCACCGCGATCCGCCAGTCCGGCACTCCGTCGCCGACGTCCTTCTTGTACGCCACCCGCGTCTCGTCCGGCGAGAGCGATGGGCACTCCGCCGTGTCGTGGATCGCCGTCATCGTCCGCGCCGAAATGCTCCCGCGCACCAGCCACGTCCGCGACCCCGACGCCGCGGTCGCGTAGAAGGTGTCCCCGTCGTCGGCGAAGGTGACGCCCCACAGATTCCGGTCCGCGGCCGTCAGCGGCGCCCCGGCCACGCTCAGCGCGAAGGACTCCAGGTCGCCCGGGTCCGGCACGGCCGGGTCGAGTGAGCGGATGACCGTCTGCGTGGAGAAGGTGGTCGGCGCATACGAGTGGCCGGTGACGAACGCGGTGGTGCTCAGCATCCCGTCGCCGATGCGAGCGCGGCTGGGGATGCCCGGCAGCGGCCACGTCTGCAGGGTCTTGCCGTCGGCACCGGTCAGCACGGCCTCGAAGGTGGTCAGCACGCCGCGGTCGGTGCGCAGGCAGAGCTCCATCGACTCGGTCGCGGCGACGCGGTCGCAGGCGCGGTCGGTGAGGGTGCGCGCGGCGCCCGGGTCGGCCAGCGGGACGGAGGCGACCAGCCCGTAGCCCTGGCCGCTCGCGGTGTTGCGGAAGACGATCCGGTCGCCGTCCGCGGGGGCGCCGGTCGAGACGGCCACGGCCGAGTCGGCGGAGGCGCGCGCCTGGTACCGCGCCCAGGCGCCCGCCCCATACACAGCCGCGCCGCCGAGCAGGGCGACGGCGGCCACCACGGCGATGATCCACCGCGCGCGGTCCGAGAGGCGGCCCGCCTGACCGGCCGTCATGCCTTCTTCTCCGCGAAGCGCTCGCGCAGCAGCAGCACCGCCAGGGGGAGCGCCGCCGCAAGACCCACGGCGATCGCCATCATTGCGCCTTCCCGGCCGAGCCACAGCCACAGCGCACCGAATCCGACCGACGCGAACAGCCGCGCGACCGCGACGACCGTCTGGGCCGCCGCGATCCCGCTCGCCCGGATCTCGGCGGGCACGCTCGCCCCGGCGACGGCCGCGAGCACGCCGTCGGTCGCGGCGTAGAAGGCGCCGAGCAGCAGCAGGCAGGCGATGGTCACCGCGAGCCCGGAGGCGGGCGACGCCGCGAGCACGTAGACGGCGAGCAGCAGCACGTGGCCGGCGGCGAACATCCGCGCGCGGCCCCAGCGGTCGGCGAGGCGGCCGAACGGGATCGCGAGGGCGAGGTAGGCGGCGTTCGTCCCGACGTACAGCAGCGGGAACCACTGCGCCGCGAAGCCGCTGCGGCTCTGCAGCACCAGGTAGACGAAGCCGTCGCCGACCGTGAGCAGCCCGAGCAGGCCGGCGGCGAGCAGGAGGCGGCGGGGGCGCCGGTCCCAGAGGCGGCGCCACGGCAGCTTCGTTCGCGCCGTGCCGCCGGCGACGCGGGTCCGCACGTCCGGCACGAACAGCAGCAGCACGACCACGCCGAGCGTCGCGAACGCCGCCGACAGCACGAAGACCGTCGAGTAGCCGTCTGGCACGAGCAGCAGCACGACGAACGCCAGGAGCGGCCCGATAGTCGCGCCGACGGTGTCGAGCATCCGGTGCACGCCGAACGAGCGGGCGAGCGACGCCGGGTCGGACGAGGCGGAGATCATCGCGTCGCGGGGTGCGGTGCGGATCCCCTTGCCGAGACGGTCGACGGTGACGACGGCCGTGAGCGCGGCCGGGCCGCTGCCGGCCAGCAGGCCCAGGCGCGCGAGCATCGACAGGCCGTAGCCGGCGAGGGCGACGAGCTTGGGGCGGTCGGTGCGGTCGGCGGTCCAGCCGGCGCCGATCCGGACGAAGGCGCTGACGCCCTGATACAGCCCGTCGAGGAAGCCGTACGCGAGCGTCGACATGCCCAGCGCGGCGGTGATGTAGAAGGGGAGGATCGCGGCGGTCGACTCCGAGGAGATGTCGGTGAAGAGGCTGACGATGCCGAGTGCGATGACGGCGGGGGCGATGCGCGACGGGCCGGTGCCGCGCGCCGGCTGCTCCGCGGCGCCCTCGGGCCGGTCGGACAGGGAGATGTACACGTCTAGCCGCCGCTCGGGTGCAGGACGGCGATCAGCGAGTAGCTCATCCGCGGGGTGCCGGTGGGGGTGACGGAGAGGCTCACGGTGTCCTCGCCGGCGGTGAAGACCATCGCGGCGCCGCCGGCGGGGGCGTCGACGGCGGCGGAGGTGAAGCCCAGCGCGGCGAGCGAGCGGCGGTAGCTCTCGGTGATCTGCTCGGCGTCGAGGGCGACGGTCGCGGTGAGGCCTGAGCGCAGGGCGTCGCCGGCGGGCTCGACCGAGCTCGAGGCGACGATCGAGTCGGGCAGCGGGGCGACGACGGCGGAGGGGTAGCCGGCGACCAGCGCGCGGGTGGCGCTCGCGGCGGCGGGCAGCGGCAGGGAGACGAGGGCGGCGCGCGGGGTGGAGTCGGGCAGGCCGGTGTCGACGGGGGCGGGGCCGGAGACCTCGAGCGGGGCGGAGGGGTCGGCGACGGCGGCGGGGTCCGTGGGGTCGGGTGGGGTGACGGTGGTGCCGTCGGGGGTCGCGCCCGGGGTGGCGGGGGAGGTGCTGTTCGGGGAGGCGGTAGCGCCGGGGGAGGAGCTGCCCGCGGATCCGGTCGCGCCCGCGCCGATCGGGCTGCCGTCGCCGGGGCGGCCGGCGGTCGCGTCGAGCACGAAGGCCCCCGCGACCAGCACCAGCGCGATCGCCCCGGCCACCACCAGCAGGCGTCGTCGAGCGTCCATGGGGTCTCCGCATGCGGGCGCACCGACGATCGTGGTCGGCCAGGATCCGTCCATCCGCGTCGGGTCGCGTCTCGCGAACCTTAGCCCTCGCGGGGCCCGACTGCACCTGTCGATACGGTGGGCGGATGGGCAGGAGGCGTGCGGCGGTCGTGGGCGTCGTGCTGCTCGGGTTGCTGACCGGCTGCGCGACGGGGCCGACGGCGGGCGTCGACGAGCAGATCCTCGCGGCGGAGGAGCTCGGCGACAGCGCGGTGGATGCCGCGGAGTCGTTGCATCCGGTGCTGATCGGTGCGGACCTCCGGGTGTCGGTGCGCGGCGGCAAGCCCTCGGTGAGCCGCGAGGACGAGCGCTGGGTCGAGCTGTTCCTCCGCCTGGTGCCGCAGGGGGCGGGACCCGGAGCGAGCGGGGAGGTGCAGGAGGCGATCGAGCGCGAGCTGCTCGACGACGGCTGGGTCGCGGACGAGCTGACGCGGGACGCCGCGGAGACCGGCGAGGGCGCCGAGTTGTGGTTCACCCGGCCGGGCGCCGAGGGCACCGCGACCTGGGACGGCGACTCCCCGGGCGACTGGCACGTCTCCGTCTGGGGCCGCCTCGACTACGTGCAGCTCGACGTCCAGAGCCCGTTCGCCCTGACGACGGACACCCAGTACGTGACCACCGACGCCGTCGAGGCCCGCCACCCGGAGTGGCGCAGCCCGGACGGCGTCCTGCCGTGAGTTCCGGTCGAGTAGCCCGCCTCGCCGTCTCCTGCTGATCGAGTAGCCCGCCGCGCGGGCGTATCGAGCGGAGCGGGGAAGAGTCCGACGTTCATGCGGTGGTGGGTCTCGATACGCCCCTGCGGGGCTACTCGACCAGCATGTCTGCGGGCGTCTCTTCCAAGGAGATCCCCCGTTCTGCCGGAGGTGTGGTCTCGATACGCCCCTGCGGGGCTACTCGACCAGCATGGGGCGGGGCGCTGCGGACAGCATGGAGTGCGGTCGTCGTTCCATGCTGATCGAGTAGCCCGCGTCGCGGGCGTATCGAGATCCACCAGCGTCAGAAGTCGAGTCCGCAGACGCGCCCTGCTGATGACGACGGGTCTCGATGCGCCCCCTGCGGGGCTACTCGACCACCATGTTGCGGCGCAACCGCGTCCTTCCCCCGTCACCGAGACGCGAAGCGGCTTCGCCGCTCGATACGACCCTGCGGGGCTACTCGACCAGCAAGGAGAGGGCGTCAGCTCGCTCGGCGCGTGGCTCTCGAGCGGAGCTCCTCACTCGGCCCACCGGACTCCTCGCCCCGAGGGACGGCCGCGTTGCCGCCCGCACGCGGACCGACGATGTACCGACCCGTCACCGCATCCTGCACGACGGAGCGCCCCGACCGCCGCAGGTTCCTCGCGGCCTTCTCCGCGAGCTCTCGCGCGAGGCGTTGCGATTGCTCGCTGTAGCCACTCACTTCCGCCACCACCTCTGCTCGGGCGCCATCGCTTCGTTGATCACGTTGAAGACGTCGATCGCAGAATGATTGTCCTCGACTCTCGCCCGTGACGCGTAGGCGAGAGTCGCGAGAGCGACAGATGTCTCTGCGGGTGTGGTCTCGATATGCCCCTTCGGGGCTACTCGACCAGCATGTTCTGCGGGCGACTCTTCCAAGGAGATCCGCCGTTCTCCGGCGGTCCGGCCGTCAGGTCAGGCGCTCCGTCAGGTGGACGGCGACCTCGTCGCCGAGGTCCTTGCGGAGCTTCGTGCGGAGCTTGGCGCTGATGGAGAGCATGTGGCCGCCGGCGCCCGTGGGCATCAGGCCCGCGGTGAGCGGCTCGCCGTCGACGGTCGCGACGACCTTCACGGATTTGCCGGTGCCGAACAGCGCGACGGAGTCGGGCACCTCCACGCACGACCAGAGGTCGCCCCTCACGGTGACGCCGATCGGCGCGGTGAAGGCCACGTCGATCGGGCCGACGCCGTTCATGCCGCGGCCTTCGCTGATCGGCTCCGAAGTTCGGCTGCGCAGGTCTCGTCGTGGTCGGGCACGTCGTCCTCCAGGTCTCGTCGGTGCGGTAACCCAACCACAGGACGCGTCAGCGCGTCAGCCGGCCGATCCGCTCCGCCGGGAGCGGGCGGTCGGCGTCGGTCGTCACGGTGAGGCTCGGCTCCGCGCCGTCGCGCTGGTCGGCCCCGTCCATCGGGCGAGCCTCTCTCGGGCGAGGGGGAGCGGCGTCGGAACACGCTGGCCGAGCAGCCCGAAGGGCGTCTCGAGACCCGACCGCGAGCACAGGGCTCCTCCACACGCCGACTTCAGGCCCCGATCGTCCCGCCGGAGTAGCTCGCCGACCCCGGTGTCGGTGGTCCCTGATTCAATACTCGTATGACGGACAACGGATCGGACGGCGCGGTACCCGCCGGCGTGCGCGGGCGAGGCGACCGCGCGGCCGCGTTCGCGCGTGCCGCCGCGCCGCTGCGCCTGGCCGAGGCGGAAGAGCTGTACGCCGGCCACCTCGAGGCCCTCGCCGACTCGGACGCGTACGCCCGGGGGGCGACCCGCAGCGAGACCCGCGATCTCGTCGAGCGCTCGATCCGTGCCGAGTTCGCGGTCGCGGAGGGCCTGCCCGAGCAGGTGATCTCCCGGCGCCTCGAGACAGCGCAGCTGCTGATGGAGCACCTGCCGCTCACGCGGGCGCTGCTCGCGCAGGCGCGTC
Source organism: Rathayibacter sp. VKM Ac-2857 (assembly GCF_013205025.1). Lineage (GTDB taxonomy): Bacteria > Actinomycetota > Actinomycetes > Actinomycetales > Microbacteriaceae > Rathayibacter. The sequence goes on from NZ_JABMLE010000003.1 coordinate 386,874, forward strand.
TGCACTGGGAGGAAGGAGAGGCGATCTGCGCCACCGCCAGCAGCCTTCCCGAAGCCTCCCGCGCCGCACTCGACGAGTACGCCGCCGAGGCGGCGCCGACGATGACGCTCACGCAGCTGCGCCGGGCCCTGCGCCGCTGGAGGGAGGAGCTGCACGAGCAGCCGCTCGCCGAGCGGTACGCGCGTGCCCGGGAGGATCGCGCGGTCTGGGTCACCCCGGATGTGGACGGGATGGCGACGCTCAGCCTCCACGCTCCCGCACCGTCAGTGACGGGTGCGTACGACCGGCTGCGGCGCATCGCCCGCGCCCTCCGGGACGACGGCGACCCGCGCACTCTGCAGCAGCTGAGCGCCGACGCGGCGGTCGACCTGCTCTGCGACGGCGACATCCTCGGCACCACTCCCGACGCCGAGGACCGCCCCGACCCGACCTTCGTCCCCGGTGTCCGCGCCGAGGTGCGGCTGACGCTCGCCGCGTCCACCGCCGTCGGTCTCGACGACGCTCCCGGGGAGCTCGACGGCTACGGGCCCGTCCCCGCGGTCATCGCTCGCGAGCTGATCCGGACCGCCGCCTCGTTCACGCGAGTGCTCACCGATCCGGACACCGGCGCCGTCGTCTCCGTCGGGCGGACGTGGCGCGTCCCGCCGTCGCAGATGCGCCTGCACCTGCAGCTGAGGGATCAGACCTGCCGGTTCGCGGGCTGCACCCGTCCCGCCAGCACCAGTGAGGCCGATCACACGGTCGAGTGGCGCAACGGAGGGGAGACGTCGCTCGAGAACCTCGTGTCGCTCTGCACCAGTCACCACCACCTCCGGCACGGCGACCGGTGGACGTACGCGAAGGGCGACGGCGGCGAGATCGTGTGGACGACGCCGACCGGACGGCGCGTCAGCAACCGGCCGCCGCCACTGCCAGGGCGGCCGCCGGACCCACTGCCGGGGCCGCACTTCGACGATGCACCCGCGCCGTTCTGACGGAGGGCGCGTTTACTGGGAAGAGACGCTCGCACACATGCTGGTCGAGTAGCCCCGAAGGGGCGTATCGAGACCCACCACCGCATGAACGTCGGCCTCTTCCCCGCCCTGCCGATCAGCGCCGGCTGCTGCCTGCTCTCCATGGCTCCCTGCGCCGGGCCGCTCGCCCTTCGCGCCGGCTGAGCGCGGGGGCGGCCTCCGCTCGCTCGCGCGCCTCGTCTTCGCGGCGGCTCAGCCAGCCGGGTCCGTCCCGGCGCAGCTGCTCGGCGTCGGGGCTCGGCGTGCGGGGTGCCGCGCGCCGCCGCCGCGCGAGACCGATCTGCTTCACGACGCCGACCACGACTCCGGTGCCGAAGAACGGCAGCCCGACGCCCGCCACCAGCCAGAGCGGGGCGTGCCGGCGGCCGCCGCCGACGACCGCGGTCGGATCCCAGTCGACGTCCGAGCCGAGGACGACGATCATCGCCACGAACGCCGCGCTGAGCACGGCCAGCGTCCACGGCCGGGAGAGGAGGAACGCCTGCGCGCGCTCCGACACCCTCCGCCTCGCCATTCCGCGAGCCTAGGCGCCGGGCGGATCGGCCGCGACGCCGGAGAGCCGGTCCCCTGGACACGATCGCGGCCGTGCGGGAGGCTGGGGGCGATCGCGAGACCCGGCCCCCGTCTCCTTCGACTCTCGAGCGCACGCGCGCACGCGCCGCTCGAGGGGTGGAATCAGCCCTCCGGTCTCGACGCCCGCCACGAACCGGACGCGTCGCCCGATTCCACGGGGGTGGGGTCGGGCCCGGCCTCGCCCCCCTCCTCCCGGCCCGGAGGCCCTCCTCCCGGGCGGACGCGGTAAAATCGTCGCTCACTTCCCTGCTCGGGTCGGCCGCCCGCCGGGCGCAGCCGTCCGGCAGGCCCGCGGGCCGGGTTCGGCTCGCCGGCGGGAGAGTGCAGGGGAGGCCGGATGGCGCAGCGTCGCGAGTCCGAGCCGACACCAGTGGCCGCTCCCGTGCCCGCGCCCGCCGACCAGGGCGGCATCCGCATCGAGGCCGTCGGCGATGACGTCGAGCAGGCGCCCGTCGTCCTCGGCGGCTTCTACGCGGGGACCGACTGGACGGTGACCCCGTCGGACGCCCCGTTCTCGTTCCGCTACGCCGCTCTCGGCGACGCCGCGATGACCCTGCGGACCTCGCAGATGCGCGGCACCAACTCCGGCGACATCCCCGTCGGCGAAGACTACATCGTGCAGTGGCTCGTCGCAGGCAGCTCGACGATCGACCTCCAGCGCGACGCGATCCCGCAGCGGCGCGGCGTCCCCCTGCTGTTCCCCGCCTATCGCTCGTTCGAGTTCACCTTCACCGACTACGACCAGAAGCTCGTGCACCTGGGCCGCGACCACGTCGACCGGATCGCCCGCGAGCGGGGCCTGCGCGGACCGCTCCGCTTCGACCACCTCCGCCCGGTCGACACAGCGGCCGCGGACCGCTGGCACGCCGCGATCACGGAGATCTCGACGGCGGTCCGCTCCGGGCGCGTGACACCGCTGCTCTGGGACCGGCTCTCCCGCCGGGGGGCCGCGGCGTTCCTCGAGCTGTACCCGCCGGAGGCCGCGGTGCTGCCCGAGGTGCTGCTCGCCCCGCGGAACGCGAGCGTGCGCACTGCCGCGGAGTTCGTCCAGGAGAACGCGCACCTCGCGCTCGGTCCGCTCGAGATCGCGGCCGCAGCGCGCCTCAGCGTGCGCGGTCTGCAGGTCGCCTTCCAGCGGGTCCTCGGCACGACGCCGCTGCAGTACCTCCGCGACGTGCGCCTCGACCGCGCGCGCACCGACCTGCTGCTCGCCGACCCCGCCCGCAGCACCGTCGCCGACATCGCCCGCGACTGGGGCTTCACCCACCTCGGCCGCTTCTCCGGCGCCTACGCCGCCCGTTTCGGCGAGTATCCGAGCCGCACGCTGCAGCGCTGACGGCCCGACTGTCCACGAAACGCACTGGCGGCGAGCGGCGCCGACCGGAGTGGAAAACTGACCCCGATGAACGAGGACCACGCGCGCGTGCGGCGCTCCGAGGTGAGCGGCACCGACTTCGACCAGGCGCGCACGCTGCTGCAGGGCGAGTACAACGGCGCCGGATTCACCGTCGAGCCGACGGTGCCGAGCTTCTCCTACCGCTACTCCTCCGTCGGCGACGACGAGCTGACCCTGCGCGGGAGCCTCTTCGCCGGCTCGGTCCACGGCTCGATCCTGACCGAGGGCGAGTACATCGTCTCCTGGCTCACCGCCGGCTCCGGCGCGACCGACCTCGGCCGCGACGCGGTCGTCCTGGCGCACGGGCAGCCGGCCGTGCTGGTGAACAACCGGCCCGCGGAGTTCGACTTCACCGACTACCGCCAGAACCTGATGCACTTCGACGGCGCCTTCCTCGAGCGCGTCGCCGCCGAGCACGAGGGCGCCACCGGCCCGCTCCTCTTCGACACCCGCGCTCGCCCCACCGGCGAGGCCCTGCGGAAGTGGGGAGCGACCGTCGCGACCGTCGCCCGCGTCGTCTACAGCACCGACAGCCCGGAGCTGCTGCGCCGCGAGGCGAACCGCACCGCCGCGATCGCGCTGCTGGACACCTTCCCCCACGTCGCTCTCGCCGTCCCCGCCGAGCTCTCGCTCCCGTCGACCGCCAGGCTCCGCGCCGCCATCGAGTACCTGCACGCCCACGCCCACGAGCCCGTCCCCGTCGAGGACGTCGCCGCGGCCGCGGGTCTGAGCCTGCGCGGCCTGCAGGCCCTCTTCCGCCGCGAGCTGGAGCTCAGCCCGCTCGACTACCTGCGCCGCATCCGCCTCGACCGCGTCCGGGAGGAGCTCCGGGCCGGCCAGGCGGGAGCCCTCTCCGTCGCGGAGGTCGCGCACCGGTGGGGCTTCGCGCACCTGGGCCGCTTCTCCGCGTCCTACGCGCGCCGCTTCGGCGAGTACCCGCGGGCGACGCTGCACGACTGAGGCGACGTGCTCTGCTGATGACGGCGGGGTCTCTAGGAAAGATCACCTCTGCGCAGGAGGAAAGCCATGCTGATCGAGTAGCCCGCGGAGCGGGCGTATCGAGATCCACCGTCGTCGGAAGACGAGTCTGCAGACCTGGTCTTGCTGGTGACGGCGGGTCTCGATACGCCCCTGCGGGGCTACTCGACCAGCATGGGTACGCCCCTGCGGGCTACTGGACCAGCATGGAGCGGTGCCGCCGCTCGCAGCCGACGAGTCACGGCTGATCAGGGCGTGGCGCTCTCGTCCGCCGGCCGCAGCGCCCAGGCGGTCACCGCCACCTCCGCGCCCGCCACGATGTCGGTCTGCACCGGCCAGGAGCCGCGCACGCCACCGGGGATCTGCGCGCAGTAGAGGGTGGTCGCGACGAGGGCGCCCGGGGTGGCTCCGGCGTCCCAGCCGAGGCGCGTGACCGCGGTGCCGCCGGCCGGGATCTCGACGCGCACGGGGCCGGCGTCCTCGGTCATGAACGAGCCTCCGCGGACGAGGTCGACGTCGAGGGCGTTGCCGTTCTGGTCGGCGAAGGCCAGGTCGGGGTAGCCCTCGATCACGCACGGCGCCTCGGAGAAGTTGAGCAGCTCGATCGTGAGCATCCGGTGCCCGGTGGCCGCGTCCGTGCCGCTGAACAGGGGCGTGGCGACGTCCGGTGTGCAGGCGTCCGCGGCGAGCGGGCCCTCGGCGGGGGCGCTGGTCGGCGGAGGCGTGCCCTCCGCGTACGGATCGGGGAGTGCCCCGGAGTCCTCGTCGTAGCCGTTCGCGATCGCGTCCGCGGCGACGGCGCTGCGGTCGGCCTCGCGCTGCCCGACGACGCCCGCCACGACGAGGGCGGTCACCGCGAGCACGGAGACACCCGCCAGCAGGACGGGCCGGAGGCGCGTCGGCCTCGCGGAGTCCCGGCCCGCGCGACGGCTCAGCAGCACGACCATCAGGGCGGGCAGCCAGCCCTGCACGAGTCCCCAGTAGGCGCCGACCGCGGCCTGCGCGCCCAGCCCCGAGAACAGCATCCGGAGCCGCATCGGCGGGAGCGCCCCCGCGACGGCCGCCGCGTCCTGCGCGAGGCCCGCGACTCCTCCCGCGACCACGGCGGCGAACCAGACGGTGACGAAGGCGGCCCGCCCCGATCCGCCGGCGAGCCGGCTCACCAGCAGGTGCACGACGGCGACGACGACCGCGCCGATCACCCCGACGAGCAGCGACCAGGGCAGCGGCCGAGCCCAGACGTAGCCGGGGATCGTGAGCGGCAGGACCGCCTCCTGGCCGCCGATCGTGAGCCCGTTCCACTGCACCGCCGCCGCGATCGCCCCGGTGCCGAGCCAGAGCACGGCGGCCGTCAGCGCGGCCGGCCCCGCGTCCGTGCCGGTCCTCGTGTGCGCCATCGCGCTCCCCCTCCGCCGCCCCCGCGTGGTGCGGTGCGCACCGGGGCGACCGTATCAGGGGGCCTACGAGGCGCGTCGCCAGCGAATGCCGAGGGCTCCCCGCCTCAGCCGGAGCTGACCGGCTGCGCCCGGGCGCCCTCCGAGCCGGTCAGCTCGTGGCCCGGTCAGCTCTTGGAGCCGGTGAGCGCGAGGGTGCCGCCGAGGCCGATCATCATGACGCCGCCGGTGCCGGTGAGGGTCGACATCCGCTTCGGCGACGAGGCGAACCAGGTGCGCGCGGTCCCCGCAGCGAGGGCGCCCACACGCTGTCGCAGAGCAGCGCCAGGCCCTGGAAGGTGAAGCCGAGGATCAGCAGCTGCGCCCAGACGGGGCCGGCCGCCGGATCCACGAACTGGGGGAGGACGGCGACGAAGAAGGCGACCGTCTTCGGGTTCGTGAGGCCGACGACGAAGCCCTGGCGCAGCAGCGTCCAGGACGACGCCGGAGCGCCGGCCGTCGTGCCGGAGTGCGCGTGGCGGTGGCGGATCGCCTGCACGCCGAGCCACACGAGGTAGACGGCTCCCGCGAGCTTGAGCACGGTGAACGCGACGACCGAGGCGGCGACGACGGCGCCCACCCCGAAGGCGACGGCGAGGATCGCGGGCATGATCCCGAGGGCGTTCCCGAGGAGGCTCAGCATCCCGGCCCGGCGGCCGTAGGCGATCGACCGGCTGATGGTGAAGAGGACGCTCGGCCCGGGGATCACGATCAGGGCCACCGACGCGAGAGCGAACGCCAGGAAGTGCTCGGGGGAGATCATGCCCGAACAGTAGCGCCGCGCCGCCCTGAGCGGGGAGCGATCAGGTCACTGCTCGATCACTCGATCGTCCAGGTGGGCGCCGTAGAACTCGGACTGCCGCCGCATCAGCTCGCGCATCGACACTCCGGGTCCGACGCCGTAGACGGTCCCGGGGAAGTCGAGCCGCCGCTGGATCGCCCAGATCTCCTCGTGGCGCTCCGGCGGGAGGATCGACGCCGGCGTCCCGACAGCCACCCAGCCGATCGGGACCACGGAACCGGGCTCGAGGACGGTGTTCACCTGCACGACAGCGTTGATCCGGACCTCGGCACCGGTGCCGATGCGGCTGCCGGGGAAGAGGGACGCGCCGGTGGCGATGAACGACTCGTCCTCGACGATGCTGCCGTTCACGTGGGCGTGCGGGCCGATCATGACCGCCGCGCCGATGCTCACCGGGTGACCCGCTCGGCCGCGGATCAGCGCGTGCTCCATCACGACGGTGTCCTCGCCGATGGCGACCTCGCCGTCCTCCGCCGTGACGACCGCCCCGTGCAGGATGCGGGCCCCCGCTCCGATGCGGACGGCCCCGCTCACCACGGCGGACGACGCGACGGACGCGGTGGGGTGGATCACGGGCTCGCGGTCCCGATGTCTGATGAGCATGCGCTCGCTCCTCGCCTCGCCCGGACGCGGTCTGCTCGGCCGCTCCACGACGCTAGCGTCCGGCGGTCTCGAGAGAGGACGGACCGGCACCCGTCCTGCCGTGCCGCGGGACTTCGACGAGAGCGCCGGCCGATGCCCCTCGGGGGAGCATCGGCCGGCGGTCGTGCGTGGTGCGCGGTAGGTCCGGGTCAGCGCTGGACGAGCGGGATCGCGATGTCGGTGACGTCCGCGCCGATGGTGCCGAGGCGGGTGGCCGTGCCGTTGAGCACGCCGACCTCGTAGAGCGACCCGTTGACGGCGGCGAGGCCGATCGAGGCGATGGAGCTGCCGTTGCGGAGGACGGAGTAGATGTCGAAGCCGGTGATGCCGGCCGCGTCGACGCCGAGCTTGCCGGTCGGTGCCAGCGTGCCGGCGTTGGCGGGGGACTGGATGGCGATCTGATCGAGCGCCGTGTCGAGGACGAAGAGGGTGGTCGCCGTGTTCGGGTCGAGGTCGTTGTTCGTGTACGCGGCCCCGTTGACGCCGGTGGCCACGGCCGGTGCGGCGTAGCTCAGCGAGCCGTCGGCGACCGTCGCGGCACCCGGGGTGGCGAACGGCTGGCGCAGGTTCTGGCCGGTGTCGCTGACCACGCGGAGGGCGTTGGCGGCGGGGTTGAAGTCGACGCCGAAGGTGGTGCCGCTGAGCGCCACGGTGAGGCGGGTGACCGGGGTGGCCACGCCCGTTTTCGCGTCGATGGAGTAGACGCCGGCGCTCGCCGCGGTGTTGCCGACGCCGTAGAGGTTGCCGTCTTGGACGCGGTAGTCGATGCCGACGAGCGAGGTGTCGCCGCCGGTGAGACCGGTGACGGCGACCTCGCCGGTGACCGTTCCGGGCTTGGTGGGGTTGAACTGCACGAGCGAAGTGCCGCCGTCGGCGAGACCGACGACGCGCAGCTTGGCCGCCACCGAGCGGGCGGCGCTGACGAGCGCGCTGCTGGAATCGCTGGTCGCGACCGCGGGAGCGACACTGCTCGCACCGGCCAGCACGGGGGCCACGGCCATCACACTCGCGACGGCGACAGCGGTGATGCCGACCTTGAACGTCCTGTTCATCGGGTACTCCTTGAGACTCTCGGTCGCCGGCGATCGGCGACTCGCAGAGGTGTACTGGCGGAGGGGCGCCGGCGTTCATCGGGGCCGCGAGATTCTTCTGAACGTGCCGGAGGGCGAACCACGTGCCCGAGGTGGTGGCAGCGGCCGGCGGTGACTGGCGGCGGCGCGCCCAGCCGATGATCAGCGCGGTGGTCGACATCGCGCCCTGAACGCGCGAAACCCGAGCGCCACGTCCGTTCCGGACGGGTCTCGGGTTCACTTCCCGAGACTCAACGTCCCGGGCTGCCAGGAGGTTACAGCTCTGCGGTTCCTGTGGGCGGCCAGTCGTGAAAGGGACTTCGGAGTGGCGGGACACCAGTGCTCTCGTCGTGCGTTCAGCTCTGCGGCGGCTCCTGGCGATCATCCCCCATCGCGAGTCGCCCGTCCTCCTGCGCGGAGGATCGGTCAGTGGACGCCGAGGTCGTCACTCGGCTCGACGTCCGCCAGCCGGAAGGGGCCCTCGTGGAGAGGTCCGCGGCTCCACATCGCGACGGTGGCCCAGCCGAGGTCGGCGTGGGCGACGCTCCCCTCGGGGATGCTGCGGGTGAACAGTGCGTAGTCGATGCCGTCGAGGAGGAGCGCGGTGACGTCCCAGCGGGCACGATCGCGGGCGAGAGCCTGGGCTCGTTCCTCCGTCTCCCTCATCGCGGCGCGCGCCTCGTGGGTCGGCAGGTCGGTGGGCAGCACGTCCAGGAGCAGGCAGCCGACGGCCAGGCTCGCGGTCGCGATCGAGTCCGTCACCGTCCCGTGGACGGAGCCCTGAGGTCCCAGCCGGGTGCCGGTGCGCCGCATCGTGCGGATCGTGAAGCGGTGCTCCGGCGTTCCCCGGTCGACAGCGATCAGCACCTCGTCGAGCGGACCGTCGTCGGTGCGGCCCAGGCCCGTGATCGTCCAGGGCTCCGAGGCCGGCGGGAGGAGGGTCAGCATCCCCCCATCCAACTCGGAGGCCGTCGTCCTGCCAAGGCCGTGGCGCGCATCGAGGACCCGTCGTGGAGGCGGAACGGGCCTGGGCCCGTGGGATGCGCGCCGAACGGCGAGCCGGAGGGGATTCCGCGAGCCGGAGGTGCGGCGCCGGACGCGCCGTCGGGTCAGCTCCTCCGCTCGACCAGCGCCCGCAGCGCGTCGCGCACGAACCGGGCGCCGGCGACTCCGCCGTAGTGCGCGGCGAAGCGCTCGTCGGCGACGTACATCTCGCCGAGCCCGAGCAGGTACTCGTCACTCGGCCCGCCGGTCGCGTCGCGGGGCGTGCCCGGCACCTCGGCCAGCCAGGCGCGGTGCCGCTCGGCGAGCGCGAGCGCGTCCTCGCTCTCCGGGTCCGTCCCGCTCGCCGCCGCGGCGGTCCAGGCGCCGGCGAGGTCCGCCTGCCTGCGGCGCCACGCCTCCCGCTCCTCGGTGCCCATCGAGCGCCACCAGCGGTCGCCGTCGGCGTAGGCCGGCGCGCCCCAGCGGCGCTCCACCTCCTCGCGGTGCTCCGCGTGGTCGAACCCGTCGAACATCTCCTCGGCCATCGGCCCGTTCCCTTCCCTCAGCGTCGTGATCGTCCCGGTGACCGCCCGGATGCGGCGGTCGAGCCGCTCGCGCTCCTCCCGCAGCACGTCGAGGTGCCGCTCGAGAGCGGTCACCGGCTCGGTGTCGCGGCGGAGGATCCGCCCGATCTCGGCCAGCCCGAGACCGAGGTCGCGCAGCAGCAGGATCCGCTGCAGCGTCACGAGCGCGGCGGCGTCGTAGTAGCGGTACCCGTTCGCGCCCAGCCGGCTCGGCGGCAGCAGCCCCACGGCTCCGTAGTGCCGCAGCGTCCGGCTGGTCGTCCCGGCCAGCCGCGCCACCTCGTGCACCGACCACTCGTGCACCGACCACTCCTGTGCCGACCACTCCTGCGCCACCGCGTCCTCCGTCCCCGCCCCTCCGGAGATGTCCGGCGGCGATGAGAGCGACGGTACGGGTTGACGCTGCGTCAGAGTCAAGACCAGGGGGAGCAGCAGAACCTGTCAGCTGCTGCGGGTCCCGCGCCGTGGGCGTCGCACGGTCGACGCGATCAGGAACAGCAGCGCTGCCGCCGCGGCCCAGGGTCCGGTGAACACCAGCGCCCGCCCCACCGGCCGCCACATCGGGGCGATCAGTCCGCCGAGCGCCAGCCCCGCCCCACCGCCGACCAGCGCGGCGGCGACGGCACCGGCGGCGAGTCGGCCGCCCCGGCTGAGCCACACCCGCTCGACCACGCGCTCGAGGAGGTAGCTGAGCACGGCGACCGGGATGCTCGCGAGGGCGGCGACGACGACGAGCCCGCCGACGGCGATCAGCGAGAAGCCCAGGTCGGCGGCCAGCGGTGTCGCACCCGTCCCGCCCGCCGCGTCGATCAGCCTGCCGATCGAGAACGGCAGCACCGCGAGGAACGAGCCGAGGAGCGCCCGGATCGAGGCGGCGCGCAGCCGAGCGCCGGGCGCCCGCTCACCCGGTTCCTCAGCCGGCTCCCGGCTCCGTCCCGCAGTCGTCACTCGGCCTGGTAGACCTTCCGGAACGCGTCCTTGCGGGCGATCTTGCCGCCGCGGAACTCGTAGATGTCGCAGCCGCGCGTGACCAAGGGCGTGCCGTCCGGAGCGGTTCCGGTGAAGGACCAGGTCGCGGCACCGCGGGTCCCGGAGATGAGGGGCTCGCCCTCCTCGTGCCGCTCCTGCCCGGTGTCGAAGGCGAGCATGAGCGCGAAGCCCTCGCGGACCTGCTCCTTGCCGGACCAGGTGCGGCCGGGCTCGGGACCGACGGACGCGCCGTAGACGCAGTCGTCGGTGACGTGGCTCATCAGCTCCTCGAGGTCGTGACGGCTCCAGGCGTCGCTGAACGCGGCCAGCACCTCGGGCGTCATCTCGCTCGTGCTGTCGTCGGTCGAGAGGGATTCGCTCATCAGTGCACTCCGGTCGTTCGAGGCGGTGGACCGTCGTCGGTCGCTCTGCGACCGTGGCAGGTGCCGGCCGCGGGGGCAATGCCCTCTTGCGGCCATGTCCGGAAGCGGACGGCCGGACGGCCGGCGGGCGGCCCGCTCCTGCTCCTGGATCCTCGCCGCGCGTCGACCGCGCCGAGATCACTGCAGGACGAGGCCGACCAGCGGGGGGAGGACCAGGGTCGCCAGACCGACGAGGACGCCGTGCGCACCGACGCCCAGAGCGACCCAGGCGAGAGCGCGGGGGAGGCCCGTCCGCAGCACGCCGACGACGGCGAGCACGGTGGTGGCGGCGGCGAGGAGCAGCTGGCCGAGGCCGATGCCGACGAACAGGGCCGCGATGCTCGTCGCGTCGATCCCTTTCTCGAAGGCGAGCACCGGCACCGCGGTGGTGAGCCCCGCGAGCAGGATCTGCGTCAGGGTCTGCACGATCGCGAGAACGAAGGCGACCAGTCCGACGGTGTTGCGAGGGCGGGCCGGCGGAGTCGGAGGTGTCATCGTCGAAGGGTAGAGCGAAGCGGGGCCCGGGCGCAGGATCCGAGGAACGCGAGACGAGGTGGTGGCACCACTCTCCGGTCGGCGACATGCGGATCGGAGATCCTCCGCGGACGGGCGCCGTCAGTCCCTCGACCGGTTCGCGTGCGCGCGGGCCTTCATCCGGTTGCCGCACGTCGCCATCGAGCACCACCTCGCGGTGCCGGGCCGGCTGCGGTCGAGGAGGAAGAGGTTGCACTCGTCGTTCGCGCAGGCGCGGAGCCGCCCCGGGAACCGGGCGCTCACGGTCGACCACGCGAGGACCGCCTCCACCGCGAGGCGGTCCGCCTCGGGCGCGCTCAGCTCCCACACGACGCCCTCGCCGGTGACGCGCGGAGTGCTCACGGCGTCCGCGACCAGGCCCGAAAGCTCCGCCACGGCGGCGTGCGCGCCCGAGCGCACGACCGCCTGGAGCGCATCGCGGGCACGCCGCAGCCGCTCGAGCTCGGGCCCGGTGCCGGCCCCGCCCCATCGTCGCGCGAGCTCCCGCCCGGAGGCATCACCCAGGTCGTCCGTCGGCTGGCCGTCGACCACCGGCGCGCTGTTCAGCACCGCCAGGAGCAGCTCCTCGTCCCGGTCCATCGCTCCCCGCTCTCCCGCGCCGTGCGGCTCGTCCGGCCCATGCTAGCGTCCTGCTAACCAGTAAAACCACTTGAAAGGGTTAGTCATGGTCACTGTCCACCACCGCACCGTCTCCGTCGGAGGGCTCGACGTGTTCTGGCGGGAGGCCGGACCCGTCGACGCCCCGGTCCTCCTGCTGCTGCACGGCTACCCGAGCAGCTCGCACATGTTCCGCCACCTGATTCCGGCCGTCGCGGGGCGCTACCGCGTCATCGCGCCGGACCACATCGGGTTCGGACGCTCGTCCGCGCCCTCCGTCGACGACTTCGACTACACCTTCGCGTCCCTCACCGAGGTGACCCGCCGCTTCCTCGAGACCATCGGGGTGTCCCGGTACACGATCTACGTCCAGGACTACGGCGCACCCGTCGGCTGGCGCCTCGCCCTCGCCGACCCCGCCGCGGTCGCCGGCGTGATCTCGCAGAACGGCAACGCCTACGAGGAGGGCTTCGTCCCCGGCTTCTGGGACCCGATCTGGGCCGACGCCGCCGAGCGGACCGACGCGACGCGCGACGCCCTCCGTCCTGCCCTCGGCCGCGAGGCCGTCGAGTGGCAGTACACCCACGGGGTCCCGGACCCCAGCACCGTCGACCCGGACGCCTGGGAGCACGATCTCGCGCTCCTCGCCCGCCCCGGGCAGGACGACGTGCAGCTGGCCCTCTTCCGCGACTACGCCACCAACCGCGAGCTGTACCCCGCCGTGCAGGCCTGGCTCCGCACGTCGCGGGTCCCGGTCCTCGCCGTCTGGGGACGGAACGACGAGATCTTCGCCGCGGCCGGCGCCCAGGCCTTCGTGCGCGACGCCCCTCACGCCCGCGTCGAGCTCGTCGACGGCGGCCACTTCCTGCTCGAGTCCGATCTCGACAGCGTCGTCGGCGCGATCACGGAGTGGCTCGACCGCGAGTGATCCGCATCTTCATTCGTGTCTACCCGGGCTAGACATTGCCGATTTAGACGGGGTAAATTATCGAGACCCGGGACGTCTCGCCGGGGCTCGTGCGCAAGGCGTTGAACGCCATCGAGGCGGCGAAGGAGGACGAGCGATGAGCATCACGGTCACCGCGCATCACTGGGAGCACGGCTGGGAGCTGTGGATCGACGGCGAGGCCGCGACCCAGGTCGCCACGCTCGACAAGGCCGTCCGGCAGGTGCGCGACTACCTCGACACCGTCGATCCGAGCGTCGACCACGGCGAGTGGGGCGTGACGGTCGTCCCGGAGATCGGCCCTCTCGGCGCCGAGATCGTCGAGGCGCGACGAGCGACCGAGCAGGCGGCGCAGGCGTCCATCGCCGCCGCCGCTCGTGCGCGTGTCGCGGCACGTCGGCTGCGGGAAGCGGGATTCTCCGTGACGGACTCCGCGGCGATCCTCGGCGTCTCCCGCGGCCGCGTGTCGCAGCTCACCGGCGGCTGACCGCGGGAGTGGGCGGGGCGGGGGAGCACCCCTCACCGGACGTCGTCGTCGGCGGCGTCGAGGGTCTGCCGGAGGAGTCGGAGGGCCCTGGGCCCCACTCCGTGGAGGGTCGCGAGGTGGTCGAGGCCCACCCGCCGCAGGTCGTCCACGTCCTGCACGCCCGCTTCCGCGAGCGCACGGGCGGCCGGAGCGCCGATGGCGGGGAGCTGTCGAGACGGTTCCATGCGCTCGACCCTACGAACCGGAGCACTGAACAGCTGCCACAGCACCACCTGCTCCGTAGCGCTACTCGATCGGCATGGCTGCGGTGCGGTCGAGTTCGCAGCAGCGCCGCGAGCATGCTGGTCGAGTAGCCGCCTGCGGCGGCGTATCGAGACCCGCCGTCACCAGCGGGGCGGGTCTGCAGGCTCAGGTTCTGACGGTGGTGGATCTCGATACGCCCGCTGCGCGGGCTACTCGATCAGCATGGACGGCCCTCGTCCGATGCGCGCGATCGCGCTGCGCCCCATGCTGGTCGAGTAGCCGCCTACGCCCGCACCGCGGGCTGCTCGATCGGCATGAACGGCGGGTCAGCGCGCCGCGCCCGCCCGGAAGGCGGAGCCGGGGTGCCCGGCGGGCAGCGTCGGCACGCCGCGTCCGAGGATCCGCTCGCGCATCGATCCGGAGCGGGGCGTCTCGGGCAGCATGCCGCGCTCGCGCAGCAGCGGCATCACCTGCTCGGCGAAGTCGCGGTAGGTCTCCCACGAGCCGTAGGTGTACTCGATCAGGAAGCCGTCGACGTCGGTCCGATCGACGATCTCCTGCAGCTGGTCGGCGACGGACTCCGCGGTGCCGGTGACGCGCATCCCTCCGATCGAGGACGTGATCACGTCGAGGATCTCGGCGACGGTCGGGCTGTACTCGGGCTGCTGGAACATCGCCAGCATGGTCTGCCCGACCTCGGTCGTCACCTCGGCGAGGGTCGCGTCGAGCGGGAACGACATCAGGTCCACTCCGCTCCACCCCATGAAGAGCGCGGCGGCCGCCTCGCGCGAGGGGGTCGCGTCGAGCTCGGCGCGCAGCCGCGACGCCTCCTCCTCCGTGTCTCCGACGATGATCGAGACGGAGGGGATGACCGTGATGTGCCGCGGGTCGCGGCCGTTGGCCTCGGCCCTCGCCCGCAGGTCGGCGACCGTGGCGGCGACCTTGCCGAGGTCGCGGTCCTGGATGAAGACGCACTCGCCGTACCGGCCGGCGAAGGCGCGACCGGCGGAGGAGGTGCCCGCCTGCAGCAGCAGCGGGGTGCGCTGCACGGACGGGATCGCCGGGAAGTAGCCGTCGTAGCGGAAGTACTCGCCCTCGTGGGTGATGCGGTGCACCTTGGCGGGGTCGGCGTAGGTCCGGGTGGCCTTGTCGTAGACGACCGCGTCGTCCTCCCAGGCGCCCTCCCAGAGCTTCAGGCACAGCTCGACGAACTCGGTGGCGCGGCGGTAGCGCTCGTCGTGGGGCGTGACTCCGTCGTGCCCCAGGAGCTTGGTGAGCGCGACCTGGTTGTCGGAGGTGACGATGTTCCAGGCGATGCGGCCCTTCGTCAGATGATCGAGCGTCGTGAAGGTGCGGGCGTTGAGGTAGGGCCGCTGCGCCGTGGTGGAGGCGGTGACCACGAAGCCGAGGCGGTCGACGGTCGCCGCGAGACCGCTGACGAGGACGAGCGGATCGTGCACGGGGACCTGCACGGCCTCGCGGATCACCACCTCCGGAACGTCGTCGCCGCTCATCGGGTAGCCCAGCGCCTCGGCGAGGAAGAGGAAGTCGAAGCCGGCGTCCTCGAGCTTCCGGGCGAGGTCCTGCCAGTACTCGAGAGTGGCGAAGTCGCGGGTGTCGCCGCGCGGGTGGTGCCAGGCGTTGCTGATGAAGTTCGGCGTGAACTCCTCGAACGCGCCGAGGAAGATCTGCTTGGTCACGGTGCGGCCCTTCGATGGCGATCGGATGCTCCCGATCGGAGGGCTGATAACCTGGCGTTATCAACGAGCTGATGATAACCAGGAGTTATCACGCTCGGCAAGACCGCACCACCGCGCCACCCGGAGGACCGATGAGCGACGACGCCGTGGAGGCACCGGCCCTCGCCTCCGAGATCGGCCTGCTCGTCCGCGCCCTGCGCACCGCGCGCGGACTCTCGATGCGCGCGCTCGCGGCCGAGGCCGGGGTCTCGCAGCCGTTCCTCTCGAAGCTCGAGAACGGCCGCCTGCTGCCGAGTCTCTCCACCCTCTACGCGCTGGCCGCGGCGTTCGACGTGCCGCCGGCCGAGCTGGTGCCGGTGATCGCCTCCTCCGACGACACGACACCGGAGGCGCACCTGCGCGCGAGCGACGCGCCGCACGCCCCGCGTGCTCGGCTGGTGGCGGGCGGCCCGGGCCGGCGGACGGAGGCGTACCTCTTCACCGCGCAGCCGGGGCAGTCCGACGACGTCGACTTCGTGCACCGGGGCGAGGAGTTCGTCTTCGTCACCGAGGGCACCGCCGTGCTGACCTACGCCGACGGAGCGTCTCACGCAGTGTCGGCCGGCGAGTCGATCACGATCGAGACGACGCGCCCGCACCGCTGGTCGGTGCCGGCGGACGCCGAGAGCCCGGCGCGCTACCTGCTCGTGACCACTCCTCCGGGTTCCGCTGCGGACTGAGGGCTGAGGGGCCATCGCCGCGATCGCCTGGCCCGTCGCCGGCGGGGGAGTCGGCGGACGGTGCTTTCCAGTGAGGCGGTCGACGCGGCATCCGGCGACTCGGGCCGACGGAGCGAGTAGCCTGTGACGCATGATAGAAGGTGTCGGGGCGCAGCTTCGGAAGGGCGTTGCTGAGTTCTGCATCCTCGGGCTCCTGGACACCGTGCCGATGTACGGGTGGGAGCTGTCGACACGGCTGCAGGAGGTGGGGGTCATCGGGAGCATCGGGACGCTGTATCCGCTTCTGGGGCGGTTGCGGGACCGGGGGTCCATCGCCGCGGTCGTCGTGCCGAGCGATCAAGGCCCCGCGCGGAAGTACTACTCACTGACTGACGTGGGAAAGATCGAACTCGGCCGTTTCAGAGCGGAGTGGCCGTCGTTCGTCAGTCAGGTGAACCAGACGATCGGAAGGGGAACCCCATGACTGCATCCACCTCGCGCGTGGCCGATCGCTACCTCGAAGAGTTGAAGGTCGCGCTCTCGGGTGTGCGCGCCGACCTCCGCGAGGAGATCTACGGGGGGATCGCGGAGGAGCTCGAAGGCCTCGATGACGACGCTGCGCGAGAGCGCATCGCCGAGCTCGGGACCCCTGCGCGCATCGCTTCGGCGGCCGGCGGGTCGTCCAGCAGCAGTGGACT
This sequence comes from Rathayibacter sp. VKM Ac-2857, assembly GCF_013205025.1. Classification (GTDB taxonomy): domain Bacteria; phylum Actinomycetota; class Actinomycetes; order Actinomycetales; family Microbacteriaceae; genus Rathayibacter. The sequence continues at coordinate 403,643 of NZ_JABMLE010000003.1, forward strand.
CGTCTTCGATCGCCCGTGGTTCGCTGTTGCGAGCTCGTTGTTGTACGCGTTCGGCTGGCTGCTGATCCCCGGCGCGGGGTGGCTGATCGGAGTCGTAGCACTGCTGCTCTGCTCGTCGTGGACTCTCGCGGAGAAGAAGGTCGCTGTCCTCGCACCGCTGGCCGCTGCTGCAGTCGTCGGCGGTGGCACCGGGCTCTTCTACTGGTTCACTCTCACTCCGAGCTCCAGCATGACGACCTGGACGGCCCTGGTCGCAGCGACGTTCGTCGGCGGGGTGGTGAGTCTGATCCTGGGAACACGACTGTGCGCCCGCTACGTGAGATCACGACGGGCGCACGATGCCATGGTGCAGGCTCGCTGAGCCGCGGTCATCAGTTCCAGCTGACTGTCGCGACCCCTCCCGAGACCGTCAGGCGCAGCTGCTTCGCATCCGGGTGGTGAGGGAGAGGACGCGGTGGCGCCGCATCATGCTGGTCGAGTAGCCGCTTGCGGCGGCGTATCGAGACCCGCCGTCATCAGCGGGGCGGGTCTGCAGACTGATGTGCTGACGGTGGTGGATCTCGATACGCCCGCTGCGCGGGCTACTCGATCAGCAGGGGGACATCACGGCCTCCGCGGCGGAGGCGATGCTCGGACGCGGCGGCACGCGTCCGGGCGGGTCACTGCCGACCCGTCCCAGACCGCGTGATAGCAGGCCGCCCGCCGTCGACAAGGCCTGGGTCCTCGCGATGCTGGAGACCTCGCACAGCGACCGGGGCCTGGTCGTCCTGGCCGAGGCCGAGCTCGACCGGACTCCGCCCGCCTGAGCAGCGGCCCAAAGAGACGGCTCCCGCCCGGGGGTCGAGCCTCCTCCGAGCCGGGAGCACCCTGGCGCCCTGGCGGGCGCGGCACCGCGGGTCGGTACCGCGCCCGGAGGTCGGCGAGGCGGGGAGCTACTTGCCGGTCACGGCGTCCTTGACGGCTCCGACGGCCTTCTCGACGATGTTCGGCTTCGGCGTGGTGCCGTAGAAGCGCTCGTCCGGCTGGGTGGGCGGGGGCATCGGCACGCCGTCGTCGGGGCTCGCCGTGCGGTAGCTGAACTCGCCCTTGCCGTCGGGCGTGGGTCCGGAGGCCCAGCTGCCCTCGGCGGCGGCGGCGCCGTCCGAGAAGTTGATGTACTCGTACGACACCGAGCGCTCCTCCTTCGACAGCGGGAAGTTCGAGGGCACCGGCAGGTCCTCCACGCCCTCGGCGCGCAGCTCGGCGGCCGCGGCGATCCACTGGTTCTGGTGCATGGTGTCGCGCGCCAGGAGGAACGAGAGCAGGTCCCGCACGCCGTGGTCGTCGGTCATGTGGTACAGCCGCGCCACCTGCAGGCGGCCCTGCATCTCGGCGTTCGCGTTCGCGGTGAAGTCGGCGAGGAGGTTGCCGCTCGCCGTGATGTACGAGCCCTGCCACGGGTTGCCGTTGCTGTCGACCGGGCGCACGCCCGCGCCGGCGACGATCGCAGCCTGGACGTCGGTGCCGCCGATGACCGCGCCGAGGACCGGGTCCTTGCGGATGGCGTCCTCGGACTGCTCGACGGGGGCCTTCTCGAGCAGCTGGGCGATCATGACCGCGATCATCTCGACGTGGCCGAACTCCTCCGCGCCGATGCCGAAGAGCAGGTCGCGGTACTTGCCCGGCTCATGGGCGTTCCAGGCCTGGAAGCCGTACTGCATGGCGACGGTGATCTCGCCGTACTGGCCGCCGAGCACCTCCTGGAACCGGCGGGCGAAGACGGCGTCGGGCTTGGAGGGAGTGGACTTGAACTGGAGTTCTTGACGGTGGAAGAACATGCGGGTCGTACCTTTCCAGGAGCAGTCGGTGCGAGCCTCGTCCGACGCCCGCTCTTCGACGCTAGGCAGTGCCCTCCGGCCGCCAGAAGGGGATTGACCGCCCGGGCTGCCGTCGTTCCACCGCCGCGGAGGAGGGTCCGGCCATGCTGGGGCCATGAGCAGACGCATCGGCATCCTCGGGTACGGCCGGATGGGAGCGCCCGTCGCGCGGCGCCTGCGGGAACACGGCTTCGACGTGACGGTGTCGGACGTCGACGAGGAGGCGCTGCAGCGGGCGCGGGCCGATCGGCTGCCGACGGCGCCGGACGGTGCCGCGCTGGCCGCCCGCTCGGACACGCTGATCACCGTGCTGCCGGGGCCGATCGAGTGCCGGGAGGCCCTGCTCGGCGCGGGCGGCGCGCTCGGCGGGCTGGCTCCGGGCGGCGTCTGGCTCGACTTCACCAGCAACGACCCGCGGAGCGTCGCGACGCTGGTGGCGGAGGCTGAGCGGCGGGGGATCGGCGCGGTCGCGGCTCCGCTGCGGGGCGGGCCGGCGGACGCCGCGGCGGGGACGCTCGGCTTCTATCTCGGCGGGGACACCGCCGCGGTGCACGAGGTGACGGACGTGCTCGTAGCGCTGGGGCACGACGCTGCGACGCCCGTCGCGCAGTCGGAACCCGCGCTCGCGCACGTCGCGAAACTGGTCGCCAACACCCTCTGGTTCGGCCAGGTGATCGCCGTCACCGAGGTGCTCCTGCTGGGCCGAGCGCTGGGCTGGGAGCCGTCCGCTCTGCGTGGCGCGCTGCTGGAGAGTCCCGGCGCGAGCGCCTTCCTCGAGCGGCACGGGCCGGCGCTCCTCGCCGGCGACCGCATGCCCGACTTCCCGCTCGGCCGCGTGGTCGAGGAGCTGGAGACGGTGCTGCGCCTCGCGGAGGAGGCGGGGACGCCGCACGAGACGATCGCGCTCGTCACCCGCCTGCACCGGGAGGCCCTCGCCTCCTTCGGCGACGTGGACGGCGAGCTCCTCGCCGCCGCGCTGCTCGAGGAGCGGGCGGGCCGCCCCCTCGCGGCCGACGCGGCGCCCGGTCGGGGCGGACCCGCGGAGACCGGCTGACGCGGTCGTGGTACCACCCGGGCCTTCCGATCACCGGGTCGAGGACGTGCCCCCCCCCCCCCCGCACCGCGGGTCGTCCCCCCGAAAAGCACTGCCGCGCTCCTCACCCTCCCTGGCTGAGGCCGGTGATCAGGTTGATGGCGACGGCGACGACGAAGGTGCCGAAGAAGTAGGACAGCAGAGCGTGGGCCAGGGCGATGCGCCGTGAGGGGGTGGAGGACTGGGTGATGTTGCTCGCGCTGTACGCCATGCCGATCGAGAAGGCTGTGTAGGCGAAGTCGCTGTAGGACGGGTCCTCGTCCTGGTCGAAGTCGAAGCGGTGGCGGTCGTCGAGGTAGTACATGCGCGCGTATTTGAAGGCGTAGACGGTGTTGATGAGCGCCCAGGCCGCGACGACCCCGACGACCGCGAGGATCGCGGCCGCGGATCCGACGGGGTCCTTCTGCTGGCTGCGGAGGAGCGCGACGACCACGAGGACGAGGCTGAGGAAGGTGGCGGCGATGATGAGCGAGTCGACCAGCTTCCGGGACCGGTCCTCGTGGCGGGCGAGGTCGCGGTTGCGCTCGGGGCCGGCCGGCCACGCCGTCGACCAGGCCCAGACGAGGAACACCGCCGCGGCGATCGCCCAGCCGAGCAGGGGCGACAGATCGGGGACACCGAGGAGCGCGGCGAGCGCCGCGACGACTGCGCCGACGAGTGCGGCGACACCGGCCTTGACGGACAGGTGGGACATGACGGTTCCTTTCCGAACGGAGGTTCGTCGTCCGGTCGCGCAGCGCGGTGATGCCCCGCGCGGAGCTCACCCGGTCCGGACTCACCCGGTCCGGACTCAGCCGGCCCGGGCTCGCGAGAGGGGGACGTAGAGGCCGGCGCGCTCGGCGCGGACGGCCGCGAGCGTGCGCGACGTGGCGTCCAGCTTGACCAGGATGTGCTCGAGGTGAGCGGCGACCGTGCGGGGAGCGACTCTCAGCGCCCGGGCGATCTCGAGATTGGAGCACCCCTCGATCACGTGGCCCAGCACCTCGAGCTCCCGAGGTGTCAGGCCCCGCAGGCGTGTCGCGGGGGAGAGCACGACGACTCCGCGGGTCACTGCGGCCAGTTCTCTCTCGCAGGCCAGCACCGTCACCCGCACATAGCCGTCCGGCGACTTCCGGCGTCCGCGGGGCCAGAGGAACGAGGCGTAGTTCCGCCCCTCGGCGAGGGCGTCCCTCGCGGCGTCGATCAGAGCCGAATCGGCGGTGAGCAGCTCGTCCGCGGAGAGACCCGGAAGCGAGGCGACGCCGTGGTCAGCGAGGAGGACCACGCCTGCTCCGGCTCCGCCGACGACCGAGGCCGACGCGGCGAGCGAGCGGACGGGGTCGATGCCCGAGGTGAGCGTCGGCACGAGTCGAGCGAGGCGTCGGCGGACCGCCGGCGACGGCGGTTCCGCGCTCCGGAACAGCACCGTCATGAAGCCCACGTGCCGGCCCCCGTCCTCGAACAGGGCGACGGACAGGGTCTCGTGGAATCCCGCGGGGAGCAGGCACTCCGCCCAGGTCTGCAGGTCCCTCGGCGAGTAGGGCACGTCCGACAGGCTGAGGGGAGGCCGTTCGCGATCGGCGCCGGTCCTCTCGATGTCGTGCGCCATCTGCGGGCCGCTGAGGTAGCGGACGCAGGACTCGTCGAGGTCGGTGCTCGCGACCGAGCGGTACCCCGTGCCGTTCGGCTCGGCCAGTGCCAGCCACGCGCCGTCGAAGGGGATGTGCTGGTGCAGCTCGTCCAGCATCGCCTGCGCCCGCTCGCGGACCGGGCCGGGGCGCGCGGCCGTCTCGGCGAGCTGGAGCGCAGCAGTGCGTGACACGGGACTCGACCACCTCAGGACCGGGGGCAGGGGAAGCGAAGGGATTGTCCGAAGACCGTTGCTACTGGGGTACCACCAGGAGCCCCTTCACGGGGACCCCCTCGACGGCAGACCGCATCGGCAGGTCTGCCGATGGCGCTCCCTCTCCGCAGGGCGTGACATGGGCGTGTCGCGCGGTCGACCGGGCCGCGGAACGTTCGAGAGCACGTCGCGCACGGGAGGAACGAGCATGAGAGCAGTCGTCTACGAGGGGCCGCGCACAGTCGCGGTGAGAGACGTCCCGGATGCGTGGATCGAGCGCTCCACCGACGTGCTGGTGCGCATCACGACCACGAACATCTGCGGGTCCGACCTGCACATGTACGAGGGGCGCACCAGCTTCGAGACCGGGCGGTGGTTCGGTCACGAGAACATGGGCGAGGTGATCGAGGTCGGCGACGGCGTCGACAAGGTCGCGGTGGGGGATCACGTCGTCCTGCCGTTCAACGTGGCGTGCGGGCACTGCAAGAACTGCGAGCGCGGGCTGACCAACTACTGCCTCACCGCTCAGCCCGTCCCCGAGTGGGCCGGTGCGGCCTACGGATTCGCCGACATGGGACCGTGGGCCGGCGGCCAGGCCGAGCTGCTGCGGGTGCCCTGGGGCGACTTCAACTGCCTCCGCCTGGGAGAGGACGCGGAGGAGAAGGCCGCCGACTACGTGATGCTCGCCGACATCTTCCCGACCGGCTATCACGCGACGGAGATGGCGGGGGTGAAGCCGGGGACCAGACCGTGATCTACGGTGCCGGCCCCGTCGGCCTGATGGCCGCGCTGTCCGCCACCGTCAAGGGTGCGAGCAAGGTCATGGTCGTGGATCGGCATCCGGATCGACTCCGACTGGCGGAGTCCCTCGGCGCGATCGCCATCGACGACTCGAAGGTCGATCCCGTGGAGGCCGTGCTCGAGCACACGATGGGGCTCGGCGCCGACAACGGCTGCGAGTGCGTCGGCTATCAGGCGCACGACCCCGGCGGCGACGAGCAGCCGAACCTCACGCTGAAGCGCCTGGTCCAGTCGGTGCGCTTCACCGGGCGGATCGGCACCGTCGGCGTCTTCGTGCCGCAGGACCCCGGTGGTTCCGACGAGCTCGCGAAGGAGGGGCGGATCGCCTTCGACATCGGCTTGCACTGGTTCAAGGGCCAGACCATGGGGACCGGGCAGGCGCCCGTCAAGAAGTACAACCGCCGGCTCCGCGACCTGATCGCCGCTGGAAAGGCGACGCCGTCGTTCCTCGTCAGTCACGAGCTGCCGCTCGAGCAGGCACCGGACGCCTACGAGCACTTCGACAACCGCGACGACGGGTGGACCAAAATCGTCCTCAAGCCGGGAAAGGCGGCGTGATCATGGCTGGAAGAGCGGCTGCGGCTGTCGGAGTCGGCATCGCAGGGGTCGCGGTGGGCCTCGTCGCCCGCTCCCTCGTGAAGAAGGAACGGGAGTCCGACGGGGACGGGGCGCACCCGGAAGGGTGGAAGGCGGTCACCGTCCTGGGCGAGGCCCGGGACTTCGAGAGCGGCGGGTATCCCGAGCCGCTGGCGCGTCTGGCGGAGTCGCTCGAGATCCGGATCGATCCGGCCCCCGGCGACAAGGGCTTCGAGGTGCACGCCCGGGTCCGCGAGGGCGCCGATGCCGGGGCGGACGACGATCTGGAGAAGGCGCTGCGTGAGGCTCTGCGCGACGCCAAGCAGATCTTCGAGACGGGCGAGGTCCTGCGGGCGACCCCGAGACCGCACGGAGAACGACCGCGCACGCTGCTCGGTGGCGCGGTCGACAAGGCAGAGGACGAGGCGAAAGGCGGAGGTGTGCTGTGAAGGCTCTGTGCTGGACCGGAGTGAACGAGCTCTCGGTCGAGACCGTCGAGGATCCCGGGATCCTCAATGCTCAGGACGCGATCGTCAAAGTGACCCTGAGCACGAGCTGCGGCTCGGATCTCCACCTCCTCGGCGGGTACGTCCCGACCATGCGAGCGGGCGACGTGCTCGGGCACGAGTTCATCGGCGAGATCGTCGAGGTCGGATCGGCCGTGAAGAAGCACCGGGTCGGCGACCGCGTCGTGGTCTGCTCGTTCATCAGCTGCGGGAGGTGCTGGTACTGCCGCAACGAGCTCTACTCCCTGTGCGACAACGGCAACCCCAACGCGGGGATCCCCGAGATGCTCTGGGGCCAGGCGCCCGGCGGCTGCTACGGCTACTCCCACGCGCTGGGCGGGTGGGCCGGCAGCCACGCCGAGTACATCCGCGTGCCGTACGCCGACCAGGGCGCCTTCGCCGTTCCCGAGGGGATCAGCGACGAGCGGGCGCTCTTCGCCTCCGACGCCGCTCCGACCGGATGGATGGGAGCGGACCTCGGCGGGGTCCGGCCCGGAGACACCGTCGCGGTCTGGGGCGCCGGCGGTGTCGGGCAGATGGCGGCGCGCGCGTCGCTGCTGCTCGGCGCCGAGCGCGTCATCGTGATCGACCGCTTCCAGGAGCGGCTGGCCCAGGTCGAGCAGGTCATCGGCGCGGAGACCATGAACTACGAGACCAGCGAGGTGACGGCCGAGCTCCGCGAGCTGACGGGCGGACGCGGCCCCGACGTGTGCATCGAGGCGGTCGGCATGGAGGCGCACCGCGACGGACCCGACTTCGCCTACGACCAGCTGAAGCAGCAGCTGCGGCTGCAGACGGACAGGCCCACCGCCGTCCGCGAGGCGATCTTCGCTGCGCGCAAGGGCGGAAGCCTCTTCGTGCTGGGCGTCTTCGGCGGTTTCGTCGACAAGTTCCCCCTGGGAGCGGTGATGAACAAGGGCCTCACGCTCCGATCCGCTCAGCAGCACGGGCACCGGTACATCCCGATGCTCCTCGAGAGGATGGCGCGGGACGAGATCGTCACCGAGCACCTCGCCACGCACGTGATGCCGCTCAAGGACGGCCCCGCCGGCTACGCCATGTTCAAGGAGAAGACCGACGGGTGCGTGCGGGCGGTCTTCCGGCCCTGACCGTCGAGGGAGCAGGCTGAGGGGCTGCCCGCCGAACGGAGACCGACCGACCTGATGCGCCGGGCTAGTCGAGACGCCGCGAGAAGTGGTGCGCGGTGATGTCCATCCGCTCGCGGAGGTAGAAGCGGTGGGCCGCGTGCCGCTGCACACCGGAGTCGAGCTCGATGCTCGTGCAGCCCAGCTCGCGGCCGCGCTCGGTCAGAGCCGCGAGGAGGGCAGCACCGTGGCCGCGCGAGCGTCCCCCCGCAGCGGTTGAGAGGTCGTCGACGAAGAGCTTCCTGATCGCGCTGGTGTTCACCACGACCCGCCAGCCGGCGACCGCCACGCAGTCGCCGTCCTCGAACAGAGCGGAGAAGCGCAGGCCCTGCGGAGCACCCTCCCGCTGCACCTGCTCGAGCAGCTCTTCGGTGAGGTGCGGGCGCAGCTCGCGGAGGACAGGGAGAGCGGCAGCCCACCGCGAATCGCCGGGTTCCAGATCGATGAGCACGGCGAGGAGCCTAGCTCGGGCCGCCCGGACGAATGCGGCAGCGCACCTCAGTCTTCGGTCCGTGGAGGACGGTCAGAGGACTCCGACAGGAGGACGCCGATGCACCACCGTGATCGGATGCGCGAGCACAGAGTCCTCTCCGAGGGACCCTCGGATGCTGTCGATCGAGACGACGACGGGATGGGGCTCCTCAGGCGCAGTGAAGCTGACCACCTCCTGGTGCCCCGTTCTCCGACCCTTTTGGAGGGCTTCAGCGCGCTCGACCGCGAAGAGGTAGGGCGCGTCGCCGAGCCATCTCCTGATGACCGCGCTCTGCGGGACCATCGCGGTCCCATCCTGGCCCCAGTCCTCGCGCACCATGTCAGCAGGCTCCGTCATGTGCTGAGCATGACATCCGCTTTCGACGGGCCAAGCCTGTCGGTACTGAGCGGGACGACGTCCCGTAGGGGGATCGTCTACCGGGTCGCGGGAGTGAGCGTGGGCGCGATCGCGATGCGTACACGACTCTCCGGTCCCGGAGTGACGAAGGCGAGAAGTCGCGCCAGGTGAGGTGCGACACGTCAGCGCGAGCGACGAGGGCGCTCAAAGTTTCTCCGGTGAAGTCGCGACGCGGTGTCACGAGAACGATCGGATCAGCGTCCTGAGCCAGCAGCCACCTGATCGCGCGAGTGTTCTGAGACTCGCGACTCTCACCGTCGCCCAATCGCGAGAGCGCGACCGGAAACGGGAATGCATCTGACGAGATCGGCCCCTCCATCTCTTGATCCGAATCCAGAGCGATGGTCCGACACGGGCAGCACTCAGCTTTCCGCCGGTGTTGAGCGCGTCCCGTAAGTGGATCGATCAGCGGGACGCTGAATCGGCATGTGCTGCCGTCTACGGCGTCGTGGTATGAGTGACGGGAGTCGCTCGTCTATTCCGCGAGTGCCCGCAGTGCGCGCAGGTGCACCGCTGCCCAGGAGCGGAACGGCTTCCACGTCTCGGAGATCTCGTCGATCGAGCGGTCGTCGCCGTAGCGCTTCGCGACTTCGTCGCTCAGCTTGCCCTCGTTGCGCGGAAGCACGTCGGGGAAGTTCGCGCCGCGGATCACGACGAGCTCGGCCGAGAACGGCCCCATCCCCAGGATGCTCTGCACCTGGACGAACGCCTCGGCCGGCTGGAGTGAGCGCAGGTGGGAGCCGGAGAGCTGTCCGTCGAGGGCGGCCTCGGCGATCGCGTGCAGGTACTCCGCCTTGCGGTCGGGCAGGTCGAGGGACGCCGCACGCAGGACGGCCGGAGACGGGAAGGCTCCGTCGTCGCCGAGCTGCTGCGCGAGACGTGTCCTGACCGCCGCCGCCTGCCGGATCTGCAGCCGGCGCGACAGGACCGTCCAGACGGCCGCTTCGTAGGGCGAGAAGAAGCCGCACGGCCGGAACCCGGGGAGCCGAGCCTGCGCGTCCGCGATGACCTGGTCGCGCGCCGCAACGTCGGGCCAGCCTCGCCCATCGATGTCGATGGACAGCAGCCGACGGACCTGCTCGGTCGCGGCGTCCAGATCGCCCGGGCCCTCGACCTCGATGCGGGCGGACGAGCCGTCCTGGGTGACTACGACGTCCACCCGCTGCCAGTCGGCATCGCAGAGGAGGGCGGTGCGGATGCCCGTGGCCTGCGGCTGCGACGCGAGCCGGTTGGGAGTGAAGCCCTCCCAGAACCGCTGGGTGGTGGCGAGCGACCAGGGCCCGACGATCTCGTGCACGGTCTCGAGTCGAGTCACGGTCGGGCCTCGTCGCTCCGAGCGACGGCAGGGCCGTCGGTTTCGGAGGGGATGGACGAGCCGTCGGACGGTCCGTCGGCGGGTGCCGCATCGGTCGACCGTTCTCCGAAGAGGAAGGCCTCGCCGTCGGAGTAGTGGCTGTTCACGCTCATGTGCTCGGTGAATCGCTCGTCCCCGAACGCCGCTGTCAGATCGTCGGCCGAGCGCCACTGCACGTACTCGATGATCCGATCGCTCCGGAGATCGCGGAGGAAGCTCGTCGAGACGAAGCCGTCGAGGTTCCTGATGTGGTCCCGCGTCTCGCTCTCGTTGTACTCGGCCATCCACGCCTGCTTGCCCCTGACGGGCGCCAGTCGGATGATCTCGTGGGCCGGCGTCGACTCACTGCGCACAGGATCGACGGGGGTCGGGTCGTCCGGGCTCGCCGTCACCGAGAGGGTGAACCGGTAGATCCCCTCGTCCACGACCCACGTCGATCGCGTGCGGCTCAGCTCCGCGGCGAACTCCTCGGCGTCGCGGCGGCTGCGCCAGAAGAGCAGCCCCAGGAGGAGCTCGGTGCCGGGGGAGGGGGGCGGGCCGAGCACGCGGCCCTGCGCCAGCCGGATCGCTCCGCCGTACCCCGTCCTCGGACGCGCTAGTGCTTCCGGCGAGGTGACCGGGCCGAACCGTTCCGACCCGGCGTCGCTCGGGTGCGCTTCTGCGCTGACCACGACGACGAAGGGGGACGCGTCGACGTCGACGGTGGCGCTTCGTGGGGACACTGACAGGGGAGGACCTCCGGGCTTCGAGGACGCCGGAGGTTTTCAGCCCCGGATCGACGCCGCCGGTGAGACGGGTCGACCACTCCGATGAGAATCGGTCAGGCGATGAAGGTACACCACTTCCACGCAGTCATCATGGGAGCAGTCGATCGTCTGAGAAGGCGCCACGGTCGGACCGTGGTGCCGGCGTTCCGTAAGGGAATCCTTCAGCGGAACGATCAGGCGTTCGGTGCCGGTGCGAGTGTTGCGCTTCCGGAGACGACCATCCAGCGCCCGGCGATTCGTTGCCATTCGCGGACGTAGTGGAGCCGAGCCTCAATCCGTGTGCCGTGGTCGATCACAACGACGTCCACGACGGACCTGGTCTGGGCGCCGCCGGCAACGGCCAGCGTGCTGCGACTGATTTCAGCAATCGACTCGAACTTCGTCGTGCCCGACGAATGTGCTCCGAGATCTTCGTCCCGGCTGATGGTCGAGCCTTCGGGTGTCGTGAAGATCAGCTCGGGTGCGAGCAGTCGACCAAGCGCATCGACGTCACTTGCGCGCATCGCCTCCAGCAATCGATCCTCGGCAGCATCGACGCTTTCGTGGGGCATGGACGGGGACGACATGCGGGAAGAGTATCTCTGCTCGTTGCGCGGCCTGCGTCCGTATGGGGATCCCTCACGGACGGTCATCGGGACGTCGGCGAGTTCTCCTAGCTGCCGGTGCGGGCCGGCGCCATGCCTGAGGGAGGGCATGACCAGGGCGATGCCGATCTCTGCATGCAGGGCGGCGTGCGATCGGGTCGAACACCGCCCTGTCGGCATCAGGACATGCGGTCGATCTTCGGAGCGTCGGGTGCGACTGATGGGTTCTGGCTCCAGAGGTGTCGCGTTGCGACGCAGCACTTGGGGTCGCCGCCGATAGCGTCCCCGATGGTGCTGGCGCGGAGCGAGACCGGTCGCTCCTCATCGTCAGCCCGCGCTGCTTCATCACCCCGATGAGGCCCTAGCCGCTCCGCCTGTCTCCTCCACGGTCCTTTCGGACGTTCGACTCTGGCCGGGTGACGGGAGCGCTCGATGATCTACTGTTGCTCGCCGATGGTCTGCGCGACATCACCTCTGATAGCGCGCGGGCGCATATCAGCAGTTCGAGTCAGTTTCTTTCCCCCGAAATGGTGACTGGACGGGGAGAGAGAATGCGGTGGGGTGGCGCGCCTGCCAGCCTGATGACTGGGCTGGAGACGCCGATGGGGAAGCTGCACTACGACGGAACGGTCGAGATCGACTTCGAGGATCGCATTCTCGCTCATCTGCAGATCGTGATCACCGCGAAGCTGCGGCGCAACGAGTCGTTCCTGCTGAGCTGGCGCGATGATCACAGCATGGGCGATGGCCGCAGCGCGATCTGGCTCCATCCTTCCCACGCGCTGCGCTACAAGTACTTCGGCGGACGCATGCCCCGCATCAATCCCACCTGGATCGGCGAGCTGACCACTCTCGCGAACTCCGCAGGCGGTCTCTACATCGTCCCGGAGCCGGACGAGTCCGTCCGTAGCGCTGGCGGGGAGGCGCTCCTGTGAAGCGCGTCGACATCCTCTACGACGGCACCGTCTTCACGGTGAGCAACCGCACTGTGGAGGAGTTCCAGGCTGAGGTGGACGCTGCGCTCGCGGCTCCCGCACCGCAATGGCTGACAGTCAATTACGGCGAGGGCCGCGCGAACACCGCGCTCATCCTGATCACACCGTTCACGGCGCTGACGATCATCACCAACGATTTCGATGACCAGAACCTGGACCGCCCCGCCGTCGAGTAGGACCGACCCTGACATGCGACAATCAGGGGAATGCCATGACCGGAGCTCAACGCCGATCGACGAGTCTCACTCCGCTCTTGAGCGCCCTCGGGCCGTCACTCACTCGGCAGCTCAGCCGAGGGGGTCCTGCTGAGCCGCTTCCAGGTCCGCGGTGTCGGCGTAGTCCAGGAAGTCGAGGGGCGGGATGTCGGTCATCTCGTCGTTCCAGGAGGGCCGCGCGGGCTGCATGCGGCGCGTCTCCTGCTCGATGTGCGCGATCGCCTCCGCGTCGTCGGGTTCCTCGACCTCGCTGCTGTCGATCGGCACGGACCACAGCTGGCTCGCCGGACCGATCAGCAGATGCGCGTAGGCGCGGCCACCACCCTCGGTGAGGACCGGGACGGAGATGACGTCCGATTTCCCGACGTCGGCGAGGGCTCTGGCGTAGCGCAGGACCGCCTTGCAGGTGAGATCCCCGACGAGCAGATTTCCGCTTGAGTAGTGCAGCTTCCTCATGCCACCAGATTTCCTCGACCGTCACGAGGTCCTCAAGAGGGTTGCGAAGTGCGCTCGTCTCGGGCAGACCACGACGGGGCGATCACTGCTTCACGACCTGCTTCTGGCCGACGCCACGATGCTGTCGCCACGGGTGAGTCGCGCGGCGTCGGCGATCACGGCGCCTGGGTCGCCGCTGCTGCGCCAGATCTCCCGCTGCCGCTGGGCCCCGGTACCTCGGTGGAGGATCCGCTCGACGGCCGAGGACGCCGTATCGCTGTCGCCGGCCTCCTCGAGGGCGTCCCGGACGTGATGGAGCAGGCGGGCCAGCATCATGCGTGCGGGGACGGGGCAGCCGCTGACCGGGTCGATCAGGTCTCCGGTCATGCCGAAACGGCTCGCGAGCCAGGACGACGCGGCGAGGACCGGGGTGGGGATCGGCAGCGGCGGAACTCCTGCGCGGGCGTCGCGGGCGGCGGTCTCGACGAGCGCTCGAACGAGGACGGCGACGAGCGCCGCGTCCTGCGCGTGGAGCGGGACGTCGGAGATCCGCACCTCGACGGTCGGGTGGGTGCGGGAGAGCCGCGCGTCGAAGTAGAGCATCCCCTCGTCCAGGAGGGCGCCGGAGGAGGTGAGCGCGGTGACGACGCGCCGGTAGTGCGCCACGTCCTGCCAGAGGTCCGCGGGTCCGGCGGTGGGCCAGCGTCCCCAGGACTGGTAGCGCCAGCTCTGGTAGCCGGTGTCGGCTCCGCGGTCGAGCGGGGAGTTCGCGCTGAGCGCCAGGAGCGCCGGCAGCCAGCCGCGGATGCGATTGAGGACGGCGATGCCCTCCTCGGGGGAGTCGATGCCGACGTGCACGTGGAGCCCGCAGGTGAACTGCTGCCGGGCGGTGAGGCCGAAGTGCTCCGCGATGCGGCCGTAGCGCTCGTCCTCGGAGAGGTGCGGGGTGAAGGCGGCCGGACTGGTCGCCAGCGCGACGGCGCGGCCTCCGGCGGACCGTGCCGCGTCGTCGGCGGCGCAGCGTCCCTCGAGCACGCCGGCGAGGAGATCGGCGTGCGAGCGCTGCGGCCGGCCGACCGCCTCGATCTGCTCGGCCTTCAGCTCCGCCGTGAGCGTTCCGCTCCACGAGACGCGCGCGGCGCGCAGCAGTGCGGGAGCGATCGGTGCGGGAAGGAACGTCGTGGAGTCGACGAGGAGGTACTCCTCCTCGACGCCGAAGGTCCGGGCGCGGGTGGTCACGGTGTCTCCTCGGCGGCGGGTCGGTCGGCGAGCTCGACCCAGAGGTGGGCGAGGACGCCGACGGCGAGCAGGAGCTCGTCGAGGTCGGCGCTCTCGTCGCTGTCGTGCCAGTTGTCCTCGGGCAGGCCGGTGCCGAAGAAGAGGACGGGTGCCTCGAATCGGCGGGCGAGCAGCTCTGCGGGGCCGCCGCCCGCGTTCCCCATCCGCTTCACCTCCGTCACGCCGTAGCCGCGGCGCATGGCCCGCTCGAGGGCGTCGCTGCACCAGGTCCACGGCGTGCGGTACCCCTCCTGGGCGGTGCTGTCCGAGACGCTCACCTCGACGTCCAGTCCCGAAGCGAGGGCGTCGCGGACGAAGGCGCGCAGCTGCTCGCCCGCCTCGTGCACCGACTGCCCCGGCACCGTGCGGATGCTGATGTCCGCGGTCGCGCCGGACGGGATGACGGCCCGCGGCATGCCGGTCGGGTCGCCGGCGAGCAGGCCGACGACCTCGAGAGCGGGCCGCTCCCAGAGCCGTTCGAGGACGGAGTAGCCCGGCTCGCCGCCGACGACCCGGGTGTGCGACCGGCGCAGCCAGTCCGCCTCGGAGTAGGTCAGGGCGGCGAGCTCGGCCCGCCGCTGCTCGGTGATCTCCGGGATCGTGTCGGAGAACCCGGGCAGGGCGATGCGCCCCTCGGCGTCGTGGAGCCGCGCGAGGACGTCGGCCAGGGCGAGTGCGGCGTTCGGTGCCGCGCCGGAGACGGCGCCGCTGTGCACGTCGTGCAGCGTTCCCCGCACCTCGACGTGCACCGGCAGCATGCCGCGGACACTCGTGCACATCGCCGGCTCCCCGGCCCGCCACTGCAGAGTGTCGGAGAAGACGACCACATCGGGCCGCACGTCCGTGTAGTGCTCGGTCAGAAGGGCGCTCAGGCCCGGTGAGCCGAGCTCCTCCTCGCCCTCGAAGAGCAGCACCAGGGTCACCGCGGGCGCCTCGAGGCCCGTCGCGGCCAGCAGTGCCGCCACCGACCGCACGTGCGCGAGCGCCTGCCCCTTCGCATCCGACGCGCCGCGGCCGTAGAGGCGGCCGTCGCGCAGGACCGGCTGGAACGGGGAGGTGACGCTCCACTGCTCGGCCTTCGCCGCCCGCACGTCGTGATGGCTGTAGACGAGGACGGTCGGCGCCTCGGGATCCGCGGCAGCCCACCGCGCCCGCACCGCGAACGACTCCCCGGTCGGCAGGATCTCCGCCTCCGGGAAGCCCACCTCTCGGCACGCGCGCACCAGCCACTGGGCCGACCGCCGCAGATCGCCCGCGTGCTCGGGCATGCCCGCGACCGACGGGATCGACACCCACTCCGTCAGCAGCGCCCGGTAGTCGGCGCGCTCATCGCGAAGGACCTGGGCGAGGGCGTCGGGATCGAGGGCGGTTCTGCTCATGCGTCATGACACCGCGCGTCGGGCGAGCGCCGCAGGAGGGTTGACGGACGTCGGACCGATGGCGGAGCGCAGTGGCGCGTGTCAGGCGGTCGCCCCACCGCGAGGTCCTCAGCCGGCACTTCGCGGAGACGCCGTCAGGGGCGGTAGAGGGACCACTCCGTCTCGGGGAGTTCGCGCAACTCGTCGACCACCCAGACGTGCCAGCCCGACGTCGTGCGCTGCTCGAGCTGACCATGCACGACTTCATAGGTCCAGCCGTCTGGCGTGTTCAGATAGCGGACGAGGCGGACGTGCTGACCTTTGACCAACGATGCCGGGGTACTTCGAGACACATCTCGATTATCCGATCGGTGTCGGATTACGCCTGGTCGGTTGACACTCTCGCGACGCTCGGTCAGCCAGACCGCAGGGGATGCGGCGACGCGCTCTCAGATCGTCGGGTCGTCCCGAACCGTCAGAGGGGTGTCCATTCCCACCGGGAGCATGACCAGCCCGACGCTCTTCTCCGGCGCCGGATCCGCGATCATCACAGTGCCCACCAGTCGAAGACGAGCGAGCGCGGAGGAGTACTCGAGAACAGCTTCGGCCGTGTCGTCGTCGAGGACGACGGATCCTCCGGTCCAGAGAACAGTCTTCACGTCGGAGTCCCCAATGGTCGCGGAACAGTGGTGTTCCGACGCCAGGGACCGGGGCGCGGCGCTTCCACGGTACGTCCAGGCTGCCCCGACTCCAAGGTGAATCAGGAGGTCGATCGTCCGCGCCGGCCGTCCCGATCATCATTCGGTGGCCGATCGCGTTCGAGGTCACTGTCGGCCCGCTCTCGCGAGCGGCGAAGGCGGGAGGTCTGCGGCCCTCGACGAGCGCCTACACGCAGACAGCGGAACTCGGGTACTGGATCGACGCGGCGGCCGAGGGACGCGGCGCCGTGACTCGTGCCTGCGTTGCATTGCTGACAGAGGTCCCACGCCGAGGGATCCGTCGAGTTGAGATTCGGACGGCGGTGGAGAACGCGCGCAGCTCGCGCGTTGCTGAGCGGCTCGGGTTCACTTGTGAAGGCGTCCTCGCCTCTGCGTTGCCGCTAGGAGACGAACGACTGGACGTGGCGGTCTACGGGCGCACGTTCGCCAGCTGACATCAGATCTCTCGCCCTCCAGAGTGCAGCGGCATGAGAACGCCGTCACGCGCCGCCGTGTGCCGCCCTTGACGACGGGCCGCCCGAAGCGTCGTGCAGAGGACCTTGCGGGCTTGTGCAGAGGACCTCGAGAACTGACAGCACTGCGCGCCGCGCGGGTGCCGCTGTCCCGTAAGACCCGCCCGATGAGATGCCCGCTGAAGGGGCGGCTCTCGGGACACGCGCGAGGCCGCGTCGCACTCCGTCGATCCGCCCCGTCGCGTCAGCCGCCCAGCAGTGGGAGGACGCCCCCGAGGGGGAGTCAGCTCCGCGCGAGGGTGGCGGAGGCGACTCTGCCGCGCAGGGCGGCGACGAGGGCGCCGACGGACGCGTCGGGGGAGGTCCGGGTGATCGCGAGGACGGTGCGCTCGAGCGGAGGGTGCAGTCCGACGGCTTGGGTGCCGGGCGCGAGGGCGCTGCGCGGCACGGCGGCGACGCCGAAGCCCGCGGAGGCGAGGGCGGCGGCCTGCTGCACGGACCGGGTCCGCAGCCGATGCGACACGACGACGCCGGCACCGGCGAGCCGCTCGGTCAGCCACGCGCTGTAGCCGTTCGACGCGTCCACCCCGATCAGGCCGGCCTCGTCGCCGAGCTCGGCGATCGGGAGCCGGCGTCCGTGCGTGTCCCCGGCGGTGCGTCCGACGACGACGATCTCCTCGATTCCCAGCCGTTCGACGTGCAGGCCGTCGAGCGTCGCCGGCCCGGGGACGACGACGAGATCGAGCAGGCCGGTGCGCAGGTCCTCGATCGACGCGGAGGCGCTGGTCGTCTCGACCAGCTGCAGTGGCGTGCGACCGTCGGCGTTCCAGCGAGTGACCACGGGGACGAGGAAGGGCAGCGTGAAGCTCTCGGCGACGGCGAGCCGGATCGGCTGCGCCGCGTCGGCCGAGCGAGCGGCCGATACCGCGCGCTCGGCGGCGTCGACGGCGACCCGTGCGTGCTCGACGAACGCGCGTCCGTACCGGGTGAGTGTCGCGCCGGCGGCGCTCCGGTCCACGAGGGGCACGCCGACCTCGCGCTCGAGGGACGCCACCTGGTGCGACACCGCGGGCTGCGAGAGGTGGAGTGCTCGGGCCGTCGCACCGATGGAGCCGGCCCGCGCCAGCACCACGAGCACCTCGAGGGCTCGGAGACTGGGCATAGACGGATCCTATGCCTGCCCCCTGTGTTTCGAGTGGCGGTTATGGACTGCGCGCCTCCGCTCTCCGGTTGTCTCGAGGGAGGGAGCCACACCGGCTCCCGGTAGGGAGTCCGTCATGAATGAGAAGAAGAACCGCGTGCTCGTCGTCGGTGGGGGGTCGGGCATCGCCCGCGCTCTCGTGCGCGCGCTGCTCGACCACGGCGACGAGGTGATCGTCGGCGCCCGCCGTCCGGAGACCCTCGGCGCCGGTGCGAGGGAGGACGGCGATCGGCTCCGCTCGATCCGGATCGACCTCGCGGACGAGGCGAGCATCGCGGCAGCCGCCGATCTCGGACCGCTCGACTTCGTGGTGTCCTTCGCGGCGGCGCACGCCAACGGCCCGATTCGCGGGCTGGAGCGGGACGCCGTCGCGACGGCGTTCGACGCGAAGGTCATCGGGCCGATCCTGCTCGCCAAGCACCTCGCCTCCTCGATCCGACCGGGTGGCGGCTTCCTCTTCTTCTCCGGTGTCGCGGCCTGGAAGCCGTCGGCGGGGCTCGCGGTGATGGCGACGACCAACGGCGCCGTGTCCTTCCTCGTCGAAGCGCTCGCGGTCGAGCTCGCCCCGGTCCGCGCCGTCGCGATCTCGCCGGGGATCATCGACTCCGGCGCCTGGGACGCCCTGGGTGACGACGCGAAGTCGGCGATGTTCGCCGACACGGCGGCGGCCAACCCCGCTCGCAGGATCGGCTCGGTCGACGACATCGTCTCGGCGGTGCGCTTCGCGATGGACAACACCTTCGTCACCGGGACGACGCTGCACGTCGACGGCGGCGGGCGGCTCGCGTGAACCGCCGCGCACCCCTGTTCGCCGTGGGCCTGGCCGTCGTCCTCGCCACCGCCGGCTGCACGGCGACGGGCGGTCCGGCGGATCCGGCGGCGGCGGTCAGCCACGACGACGGGCTCGCGCAACCCGGCACCGTGCATCTGGGAGGCTCGAGCGTGGAGGCGAGCCGGCCCGTCGTCCTCCGCGCACAGCAGCTCTACGCCTTCTGGAACACGGGCGACGCGACCTGGCTGGAGCTCGCCGTCGACGACTCCTTCCTCGACCGCACTCTCCCCGAGGGGCGACCCCAGGGACCCGACGGCCCGCTCGCCGCCTCGGAGCAGTTCCGCGCAGCGGTGCCCGACCTCGCGTGCTCGCTCGACGACCTCTACGTCACGGGTGACACCTTCACCGCACGCCTGACCTTCACGGGCCACTTCACCGGCGTCTCCGGCGGAGTCCAAGGCGAGGGCCAGCCGATCGAGTTCGGCGCGATCGACATCCAGCACGTCGGCGCGAGCGGACGGATCGTCGAGGACTGGCACCTCGAGGACGACCTCACCTTCCAGCAGCAGGCGGGCCTCCTGCCGACGCCGCCCTCCTGACCGTCGGCCGGCTCGTCACCCCCGCTCCTCGACCGCCGACTCCGGCGCGGTCCCGTCCCACGCCGAGAGCAGCCGGAGCCTCTCCGCGCTGTCGCCGTGCTCGTCGGGGTAGTAGATCACCAGGACGAGCCCGTCGACCGGCAGCTTCTCGCGGTGCAGGTCGAGGGGTCCGACCCGGGGGTGGTCGATCGTCGCGGTGCCGCCGGTGAGGACGCGGACGTCGTGCCGGGCCCAGAGGGTGCGGAAGCGGGCGCTGGCCAGGGAGAGCTCGCCGACGAGCTCGACCGCGCGGGGGTCGCTCGCGTCATGGCCGAGGGTCTGCCGGGCCACGCCGACGAACGACTCGACCGCCTCCTCCCAGTCGCGGTGGAACCGGCGCTCCTCCGGGTCGAGCAGCAGCGACCGCAGGCGGTTGTGGCCGGGCCCGAGTCGCGGCGACAGAGACACAGCCGCCCTGTTCGAGGCGAGGACGTCGAAGTACCGGCCCTCGACGAACGCGGGGACGTCGAGAGCGGCGAGGAGGTGGTGCAGCCGGTCGGGGACTCGCTCGGCCGGCCGCGCGCGCCGCACGCGCGGCGTCGGGGTGGCGAGGTCGCGCAGCCAGGCGGTCTCGACGTCGTCCAGCTGCAGGACGCGGGCGAGGGCCTCGAGCACCTGCGCGGAGGGGTTGTCGTCGCGGCCTCGCTCGAGCCGCACGTAGTAGTCGGCGCTGATGCCGGCGAGGAGGGCGACCTCCTCCCGGCGCAGGCCCGGCACCCGCCGACGCGTCCCCGAGGGCAGGCCGACCCGCTCCGGAGCGACGAGGGCGCGCCGGGCCTGCAGGTACTCGCCGAGGGCGTTCGCCGGTGCGTCGGGATCCATGCGGCCGACGATACCCATCCGTCCGCGCCGGGACAGGGGCCCTGTCACTCCCCGGATCCGCGGGGACCTGGCTGCCTCCGACGGCGGCGCTCACCATCGAGTCGACCCCGTTCCCACCAGGAGGAGACCCATGGACATCACCGACCGCACCGTCCTCGTCATCGGCGGCACCTCGGGCATCGGCCTCGCCCTCGCCCGCCGCTTCGCCGCCGCCGGCAGCACCGTCATGGTCGGCGGACGCGACACCGGCCGGGTGCACGACCTCGAGACCGTCCGGATCGACGTCACCGACGCCGACTCCGTGACCCGGGCCAGGGACGAGGTCCTGCAGGCGCACCCCGACCTCGACGTGGTGATCACCATGTCGGGGGTGCTGCTGCAGGAGGACCTCCGCGACCCCGCCCACTTCGCCGCCGCGGAGACGACCATCGCCGTGAACCTGCTCGGCACGATCCGCGCCGTCGACGCGTTCACGCCGCACATCCTCGGCCGGGGCGGCGGCGACATCGTCACCGTCTCCTCGGGCATCGCCTTCCTCCCCTTCCCGTTGATGCCCTCCTACGGCGCGTCGAAGGCGGGCGTCCACGCGTACACGGAGGCGCTGCGGGCGCAGCTCGCCGGCACGGGCGTCCGCGTGACCGAGCTCGTCCCGCCGGCCGTCGCGACGGCGGGCCAGGAGCGGGTCAACCCGGCGGCCCTGCCCCTCGACGACTACCTCGACGAGGTCGTCGAGCTCCTCACGCGGGAGCCGGCCCCGGACGAGATCGTCGTCCGGGCCGCCCAGCGGCTGCGCTGGGCGGAGCGGGACGGCACCTACGCCGAGCTCCTCGCCGCGCGGTCCCAGGCGCTCGACGCCCTGCCGGGACGGTGAGCCGGCGCCGGGAGCCCGGGGGAACCGCGGGGGAGGCGCCTGCGGCGCGGCTGTTCTATCGTGATCGAGGAGGTCATCGTGGTCCACTCGGCAAGCAGGAAGATCGGTCGGTTCAGGCCCCGTCTGCTCGTGCTCTCCGTCGCGGTGATCGGCGGACTCGCCGGCCTGACGGGCTGCTCGACGGGGACGGCTCAGGAGACGCAGGCCTCGACGGCGCCCTCGCCGTCCGCCGCGCCGGAGACGTCCGCCCCGGCGAGTCCCACCGCGTCGGCGCCGTCGTCGGCACCGTCGTCCGCGCCGCCGGTGTCCTCTGCCGGCTGCACCCCGAACGACATCCCCGTGCCGGCGGGCGTCGCGACGGCGGAGATCGGCGACGTCGACGGCGACGGACGTGCGGACCAGGAGTTCTACGACGAGGCCGGCGGATTCTCCTACGGGATCCGCACCGCCTCGGGCGCGACCTTCCTGCAGCAGGACACGCTGGCGGGCCCGGCGATGCACCGCGGCTGGACGGTCGGAGTGAGCCCGACGCTCGCGGCGACCGTGCTCAGCGACGGCAGGACCGCCGCGCTCTTCGCCTTCACGGACTGCGCCTTCGTGACGCCGCTCGGCGTCGACGGTGAGCCGTACCGGTTCGCCCTCGCCGGGTTCGGCGACGCCGGCACGGGCGTCACCTGCGGCACGGCGGATGCCGACGGGTACCACTCGATCTCGGGCGTCCTCGCCGCGCGGGACGCGGACGGCCGCTACTCGATCACCTCGACGGCGGTGGAGCTCTCCCCCGACGGGCGCACCGCGACCAACGGCGCCGTCACGAGCAGCGGCGACTCCCTCGCGCAGGACGACCCCGCGGTGGTCGCGGCGATGACGGCGACCTGCGACGACGAGGCGACCGTCCACACCAGTGGCGAGTGAACGCGCTCGCCTCCGTCACCTGCCGAGGCTCAGCGCACGGTCGTCGCTGCGGTGTCGGCGTCGCCGCGGAATCGGCGTATGCCGGAAGCGGCCGTGTCCGTCAGCGGGCGCAGGACGGCCCGACTCTCGCGCTGGGCTGTGCGCCAGCGCGCGGCGCGAATCGCACAGGAAACGGCTAAAGGACCTAATCTGTGGCACGTATTAGTAGGTTTAGCGGATTTTTGGAGCATGATGAGATCGTTCGAGGACCTCGACGTCTTCATCGGATCGGTGCCCTTCGACATCGTCGCATCGCTACGGGTCGTCGACACGGGTCGGGGGAGTGAGGCGCTGTTCCGCGACAAGCTTCCCGCATTGCTCACGTCGCTGGCCGAGCGAGCCCGGGTAGCCAGCATCGAAGCCTCGTCCGCGATCGAAGGCGTCGTCGTGGCGGACAAGGCTCGAGCCGCCGCCATCCTCTCCGGAGACGTCCACGGTCTGCGGGACCGCAGCGAGCAGGAGCTAGCCGGATACCGCGAAGCGCTCGACTACCTGTACCAGGAGTCGTGGCGCCCACTGAACATCGGCCTGCTGCTGCACCTGCACCGCCTGCTGTTCCGCTACACGGACGTGCCAGGCGGTGGGTTCAAGGCCACCGCGAACCTCGTCGTCGATCGCCACCCGGACGGGAGCACCACGACACGCTTCACGCCCGTCGCACCGTCCGAGGCGCCGTACTACCTCGATGAGCTCATCGCCCGCTATAGCGGAGCGATCGCTGCTGGTCGGCACCACCCGGTCCTGCTGATCGGCTTGTTCGTCCTCGACGTGCTCACCATCCACCCCTTCCTCGACGGCAACGGCCGGATCAGCAGGGCCGTCACGAACGCCCTCCTGCAGGACGTCGGCTACGACGTCACCCGGTACGTCTCGTTCGAGGACCGCATCGCCCGAACCGCCGATGCCTACTACGCCGGACTTCTCGCCTCCACACACGATTGGCACTCCGGTCGGCACGACCCCTGGCCGTGGCTGCGCTACTTCGTCGCCGTCCTGAACGACTCCTACGAGCGGTTCGCCGCGGTCACTGCCGCGAACCGCTCCTCCGGGAACAAGCAGGACCGCGTCCGCGACTACGTCACGAATCACGCCGCCCCGACGTTCCGCATCGCCGACGTCCGCACCGCCCTACCCGGCGTCAGCGATCAGACCATCCGCCTCGCCCTCGACCAACTCCGCATTGCGGGCGTCGTCCGGTCCGACGGGGCCGGCCGCACCGCGACGTGGACCCGGATCGGCGGCAGCTCGACCTGATCCGGAGAGGACCGCACCGCCCTGCCCCGCCGCATCTGGTTCGATGGACGTGCGCGTGCCTCCGATCGGCGGCGCGCTGTCGCTCGAGGAAAGGTCGTCGGATCCCGTGGTCTCCCAGGTTGTGCTCGTGGACGATCTCACCGGTGCGCCCATCGCCGCCGGTCGCGGCGGGACGGTGTCCTTCTCGGTCGGGGACGACGCGTACGAGATCGACCTGTCGGCGGCGAACATCGGGCACCTGCACCGCGCGCTCGCGCCGTTCGTGGACGCCGCCCGGCCGCTCTCCGAGGCGCCGGCCCGCTCCCGCGTGACGCCGATCGCCGCGAGCGCCGGGCGGAAGAGCCCCGAGATGCTCGCCGCGATCCGGCACTGGGCGCGGCGGCACGGCTACGAGGTCCCGCGCTCCGGCCGGGTGCCCTCGGACGTGCAGGCCGCGTACGACGCGGCGCACTGACGCGCGGCGCGCTCCTTCCTGCGGGTGGCCTCGAGCGGCATGGGATGCGGAGCCCATGCGGCGGGCCCCTTCATGCTGATCGAGTAGCCCGCGGAGCGGGCGTATCGAGATCGACCGGCGTCAGGACAGGGGTCTGCAGACCCGCCCTGCTGAGGACGGTGACCGGAGGCGGGCGGGCGGGCTAGGCGCTCCGTTCGCCCGTTCTGAGGAAGGCCGCCGCCGTCGCCGCGACGAGCAGGACGGCGGCGGCGATCAGCATGCTGGTCCGCATGCCGTCGACGAAGTCGCTCCCGGCGAGGAGGGCGCCGAAGACGGCGATGGCGACGGCGCCGCCGACCTGGCGGAAGGTGTTGAAGACGGCGCTGGCGGTGCTCGCGCGGTGCGGCGGGACGCTGGCGAGGACGACGGCGGTCGCCGGCGGCATGGCGACGGAGCCGCCGGCGCCGGTGAGCACGAGCAACCCGCTGACGAGGAGCGGCGAGCCGAGCGGTGCGGCGGCGAGGAGTCCGAGGAGCCCGGCCGCCATCACGGCGAGCCCGCCGACGATCGGCAGGCGCGGTCCGAAGCGGTTGGCGAGACGGCCGCTGACGATGTTGCCGACGACGGCGAAGGCGGCGGAGGGCAGGAAGGCGAGACCGGCGAGCAGCGGGGTGAGGCCGAGGTGCTGCTGGAGGTAGAGGCTGACGACGAACACGGAGCCGAAGTTGCCGACCATGAAGGCGAAGCCGACGAGGAGGGCGAGGCGCATGTTCCGGCCGCGGAACAGGTCGGGCGGCATCATCGGGTGGCGCACGCGCTGCTGCACGAGCAGGAAGCCGGACAGCGCGGCGACGGCGAGGGCGAGGCAGCCGAGGACGAGCGGGTCGTCGAAGCCGATCGCGCCGCCCTCGATCAGCCCGTACATCAGTGCCCCGAGACCGGCGAGGGAGAGGGCCTGGCCGGCCCGGTCGAACGGTGGCGAGGTGGTGGGCGAGGGGGCCACCCAGCGGAGCAGGACGAGCATGACCGCGCAGACCGGGATGTTGATGAGGAAGACGAGCCGCCAGTCGATCGTGGTCAGCAGGCCGCCGAGGAGCGGGCCGACGGCGCCGGCGACCGCGCCGCCGACGGCCCAGATCCCGAGGGCGCGGCCGCGCTCGCGGGCGTCGGGGAACGCCTCGCGGATCAGCGCCATCGAGGAGGGCAGCATCGCGGCGGCCGCGGCGCCCTGCACGAACCGGGCGGCGATCAGCGCTCCGACGGTGGGGGCGAGGGCGCAGGCGATCGACGACAGCAGGAACAGGGCGATCCCGGTGCCGAGGGCGCGCTTCGCGCCGATGCGGTCGGCGAGGTTGCCGGCGAAGAGCAGCAGCGAGGCGAACAGGAGCGTGTAGCCGTCGATGATCCACTGCTGCCCGGTGGTGCCGCCGCCGAGGTCGTCGCTGATGCGGGTGAGGGCGACGTTGACGATGAGGATGTCGAGGGTGATCAGGAAGAAGCCGAGCGACGCGAGGAACAGGGTGCGCCGGGGGGACGCGTGCTGGTCCTTGTCGCGCTGTTCCGGGGCGGCGGGCCGGGGGTGCTCCATGTCCACCACGCTAGGACGGGCGCGCGACGTCAGGGGTTCCCCAGCAGGGCACCCGGCGGAGCGCGGGGTGCCGCTGCTCGCCCCCACCCTCGGCCGCGACATGGTGCTGTCGATCGAGCCGGCGCAACCGGCCGAGCCGGCCGTCCTCGCGGCGGCGGCGCCGGGGAGCGCGCGGAGCGAGGCGCTCTGATCGTCCGGTCGCGGTGGTCGAGCGGGCGCGCCGTCATGCTGGTCGAGTAGCCGCGGAGCGGCATATCGAGACCGACGTCTCCATGCGGTGGTGGATCTCGATACGCGCGCTGCGCGCGCTACTCGATCAGCATGGACGCGGTGCTGCCGCACGTGTGCGGGCGGTGGCGATCATGCTGGTCGAGTAGCCCCGCAGGGGCGTATCGAGACCCACCACCGCATGGCCTCTTCCCCGCCCTGCGCTGGCGCCGGAGGCGCCCCCTCCGCTCGATACGCGCGCTGTGCGCGCTACTCGATCAGCATGATTCCGCGAACGGACCCGCTACGGGCCTTGCGCCCTGAGCAGAGCCCTTTCCGCGTCCAGTCGAAGGTGCGGGTCCGCACGAGTGGACCCGGACGGGGCTCTGCGGTTCCGCCGGAGCCCGTCCTGCGTCCACTCGCCCGCGGCGAGCATGCTGGTCGAGGAGCCGCGGAGCGGCGTCTCGAGACCCGCCGTCGTCAGCGCGGCGGACGCCCCGGTGCCGCCCCGCGTCAGACCGCCGCGAGGACCGCGCGGGCCGTCACCGCGTCCGTCACGAGGGCGTTGATCAGCGAGCCGCGCACCGCGCCGAGGATGCTCGGGGCCTTGTCGACGCCGACGGCGACCCCGACGGCGTGGGGGAGGGCGGCGAGGTCCGCGCGGGAGACGCGGACCATGCGCTCGCTGCCGGGGAACTCGACGGCCGAGCCGTCGGCGCGGAAGAAGTTGAGGCAGACGTCGCCGGCGGCCTCGTCGAAGAGGTGCCGGTCGCTGGGCAGGCCGGCGGAGAGCTCGTGGCGGGTGGCGGTCGGGGCGCCGATGCCGAGCAGGGCGCCCTTGGCGCTGCTCCACAGGTCCATCACCTGGAGGAACTCGGGGTCGGCCTCGAGGCCGGAGCGCATCGCGGGGCTGGGCAGGGCCTGCGCGAAGAGGAAGCTGGAGCGGGCGCCGGTGGCCGCGGCGGCCATCCGGGTGATCTCGTTGGTCTGGAACCAGGACTGCGGCTCGGCCTGGCCGCCGACGGCGGGGACGATCGTCACGCCGGGCAGCGGGGGCAGCAGGCGCGAGCTCACCAGGTCGTGCACGGTGCGGCCGAGGGACATCAGCAGGGCGTCGCCGACGCCGAGCTGCATGTCCGCGAGGGCGGCGGCGACCGGGACAGCCAGGTCGCGGCCGAGGGTGGAGGCGTGCGTCACCGGGGCGAGGTGCACGGCGTTCAGGCCCAGTGCCTCGCGGAGGGCGTCGGCGAGGCCGGTGTTCTCGTCGACGAAGGGGTCGATCACGCTGATCTGCACGAGGCCCAGGCGCCGGGCCTCGGCGATGAGGCGGCTGACCGTGGGACGCGAGACGTCGAGTCGCGCGGCGATCTCGACCTGCGTCGCGTCCTCGAGGTAGTACATCCGCGCCGCCTGGTAGACGACGTCGAGGGGGAACCTGACGGTCTCGGCGCGCCGGGGGGCGCTGGGCGGCGGAGTCACGTGCGTCATTGTGCCCTCTTCCTCGGCGTCGTGCAGGTCCCCTCCCCCTCCGCGAGATGCCACTTGTGAGCGCGACACGCCGTGGAAGGCGCTCACAAGTGGCATCTCGCGGAGAGGGGAGAGGGGCGGGGCGGGCTACTCGGAGAGGGTGAAGGGGGCGGTCATCTTGTCGACGTTGTCCTTCGTGATGAGGATGCAGTCGAAGGCCTGCTTCTCCTCCGAGGCGCCGGTCTCGCCGGTGCGGAGGTAGGAGTCGGCCTGCTGGACGGCCTCCTTGGCGAAGGTCGCGACGGGCTGGAGCACGGTGTACTGCAGCTCGCCGGCCTTGATGGCGTCGACCGCGTCGGGCGAGCCGTCGAAGCCGCCGACCTTGACCTGCTCGAGCTTGCCGGCCTCCTTGAGCGCCGCGATCGCGCCGAGCGCCATCTCGTCGTTGCCGGAGATGACACCGGTGACGTCCGGGTTGGCCTGCAGGATCGACTGCATCTTGTCGTGGCCCTCGGTCCGGTTCCAGTTGCCGACCTGGTTCGCGACCTCGACAAGGCCGGGGTACTGCGAGATCACGGTCGCGTAGCCGTTGGAGCGGGTCTGCGCGTTGTTGTCCGAGGGGGATCCGAACAGCTCCGCGTAATTCGCGGTGTCGCCGACGTCGGCGACCCACTGCTGCGCGCCGAGGGCCGCGCCCTGGGCGTTGTTGGAGACGAGCTGGGCCTTCGCGAGGCCGGTCTCGTTGATCTCGGCGTTCACCAGGATCACCGGGATGCCCGCCGCGTCGGCCTTCTTGACCGCGCCGACCGAGCCGGAGGCGTTGGCCGGGTCGAGGATGATCGCGACCGACTTGTTGGTGATCGCGGTGTCGATCAGGGTGCTCTCGGTGTTCGTGTCGCCCTTCGAGGCGCCCACGTTGGCCGTGTAGCCGAGCGCCTCGGCCTCGGCCGACGCGACGTCGCCCTCGGTCTGCCAGTAGGGGTTGGCCGGGTCGTTGACGATGATCGAGATGAGGCCGCCCTCGGAGGCGCCGGGGGTGTCGGCGGCCTCTCCCGCGGTCCCCGCGTCGGAGGAGCATCCGGACAGGACGAGGGTGAGCCCCGCGCCCGCGGCGAGCACCGTTGCCAGCTTGCGGTTCATTGGTCTGTTCCTTTCACTGTGGTCCGATCGGCGGTGGCCGACCGAGGTCTTCTCTCGGGAGGCCGGCCTAGGCGGCCGGGGCGCCCGATGTCTGGGGGACGGGCGCCGGAGCGCCCGTGTCAACAGCGGGCCGCGGGCCGGAGCCGCCGCCCTTGCGCGGCTTCCCGCGGTACTGCACCGCGTTCAGCAGGACCGCGAAGACGATCACCGCGCCGGTGAAGACGGTCTGCCAGTACGACGAGACGCCGATGATGACGAGGCCGTCGGAGAGGAAGCCGATGACGAACGCGCCGAGCAGCGTGCCGCGGACGGTGCCGACTCCGCCGGTGAGCGCCGCGCCGCCGATGACGACGGCGGCGATCGCGGTGAGCTCGTAGGAGCTGCCGGCGGTGGGGCTGGCGCTGGTGAGCTCGGAGGAGAGGATGAGGCCGGCGATCGAGGCGAACAGCCCCGAGAGCACGTAGACGCGGACCTTGACCCGCTTCACCGGCACGCCGGAGAGCTCCGAGGCGCGCTCGTTGCCGCCCGAGGCGTAGAGCCAGCGGCCGAAGACCGTGCGGTTGAGCAGGAGGCTGACCACGATCGCGACGACGATCATGATCACGACGCCGATCGGCAGGCCGAGCAGGCGGTTGAAGCCGAGCCAGTCGAAACCGGTGTTGCCGAGCTCGGGCTGCCCCGCGAGGTCGTTGTAGGTGAGGCCGTCGGTCATCAGCAGCCCGACGCCGCGGACGACGTAGAGCATGCCGAGGGTCGCGACGAACGGGGCGACCTTGAACCGGGCGACCAGGATCCCGTTGATCAGGCCGATCAGCGCGCCGGCCCCGCAGGAGAGCACGACCACGACCCAGAGCGCGGGGTAGAGGGTGCTCCCGCCGATCGGCACGCCCTGCATCAGGAAGCCGGCGATCACTCCCGAGAAGCCCAGCGTCGAGCCGACCGAGAGGTCGATGCCGCCGTTGAGGATGACCAGCAGCATGCCGATCGCGAGGATCGCGTAGACCGCCACGTGCGAGGACATCGTGAGGATGTTGCCGACGGTGAAGTAGTTGGGCGAGAGGATCGAGAACACGACGATGATCGCGATCAGCGCGAAGAACGCGCGCCCCTGCAGCAGCAGGCGGCCGAGGTCGAAACCGTCCTTGAAGAGCGCGGGGCGTCGCTGCCCGGTCGCGGTGGAGGTCATTGAGGGCTTCCGTTCCGTAGTGGTCACGAGATCACGGCCTCACCGGAGGCGGCCATGATGTCTTCTTTGGAGACGTCCGAGCCGAACTCGGCCGCGATCCGGCCTCGGCTCAGCACGATGATGCGGTGGGCGATGCTGAGGCACTCGCCGACCTCGGAGGTCGTGTAGACGACGGCCAGGCCGTCGCGGGCGCGCTCGGAGAGCAGCCGGAAGACCTCGGCCTTGGCGCCGATGTCGATGCCGCGGCTGGGCTCGTCGAGCAGGATCACGTCCGGCTGCGTGGCCAGCATCTTGCCGATGACGACCTTCTGCTGGTTGCCGCCGGAGAGCGAGCCGATCATCGCCTCGCCGCCCGCCGTCTTCACGTGCACCGTGCGGATCGAGTCGGTGACGAGGTCGACCTCGCGGCGGGGGGAGAGGAACAGCCCCTTCACGAAGGAGCCGATGCTCGCGAGCGAGAGGTTCCGGCCGACGGTCATGGTCTGCACCAGGCCGTCGCGCTGGCGGTCCTCGGGGACGAGGCCGAGGCCTGCGCCGATCCGCTCGGCGATCGACATCCCGGCCAGGTCGCGGCCGCTCTTCGAGATCGTGCCGGCGGTGACGGCGGTGCGGCCGGCGATCGCCTCGAGCAGCTCGGTGCGGCCGGCGCCCATCAGCCCGTAGAGGCAGACGATCTCGCCCTCGCGGACGTCGAGGTCGATGCGGTCGACCACGTCGCGGCCGGGGATCGACGGATCCGCGACGCTCACGCCGCGCACCGAGAGGGCGACGTCGCCGAACGGGTAGCCGGTGGGCGGCGAGCCGAGGTCGAAGCCCTCGCCGACCATCGCGCGGACGACCCAGGCGAGGTCGATGTCGGCGGCGACGGCGGTCGCGGTGACCGAGCCGTCGCGGAGGACGACGGCGTGGTCGGTGATCTCCAGCGCCTCCTCCAGGTGGTGCGAGATGTAGACGATGGAGACGCCGCGGGCGGTGAGGTCGTGGATGACGGTGAAGAGCACCTCGACCTCGGCGGCGCTGAGGGCGCTGGTCGGCTCGTCCATGATCAGGATCCGCGCGTCGACGGAGAGGGCGCGGGCGATCTCGATCAGCTGCTGCTGACCGAGCCGCAGGTCGGCGACGAGGGTCAGCGGATCGATGTCCTCGCCGAGCTCCTCCAGCACCGCTCGGGCCTGGCGCGCCTCCTCGGCGTAGTCGACGCCGGAGGGGCCGGTGATCTCGCGGCCGAGGAAGATGTTGTCGCGCACCGAGAGGTTCGGGGCGAGGCTCAGCTCCTGGTGGATGATCGAGACGCCGTGCTCGCGGGCGTCGACGGTGTCCTCGAAGGCGACCGCGGTGCCGTTCAGCACGATCTCGCCCGAGGTGGGCTGCTCGACGCCGGACAGGATCTTCATCAGCGTCGACTTGCCGGCGCCGTTCTCGCCGAAGAGCGTGGTGACCTGCCCGCGGTGCACCGAGAAGCCGACGCCCTTGAGCGCGCGGGTGGCGCCGTAGGTCTTGACCACGTCGACGGCCTCGAGGACGACCTCGCCGATGCCGGCGACCGGGGGCGCGGCGGTGCTCACTGGACCACCAGCTCGGACGGCGTGACGAGCCAGCCGGCCGGGTTGATCAGCTGGAACGCGCCGGTGACCTGGATCGTCTTCCCCTCGAGCGCGGTGGTGTCGACCGCGCCGAGCACGGTCGTCTTCAGCTGCTCGTTGAGGGCGCTCGCCGCGTCCTGGTAGTCGATCTGGTTGGTGAACTGGCCGAACTCGACGGTGCCGGTGGCGTCGCGGAGGTCGGTGCCGTTGATCGCGGGGCCGGTCTGCACGCGGATCAGGACGTCGCCGGGGACACCCTCGACGGTCACGGGGTAGATGCCGTTCTGGCCGGCGCCGACCGTGCCGGTGAAGGTGGTGGAGAACTCGGGGCCGGTGCCGCCGGGGAGGCCGTACTCGGTCGCGGCGCCCGCGCTGTCGGCGGCGATCGCGGTGGCGAGGGTGGCGGCGTCGACCGCGCGGTCGGCGATGCCCTCCTGTATCACGGGGAAGTTCTCGGCGGCCCAGGACTCGGCCGAGAACTCGGCGGGTCCGGCGCCCAGGTCGGAGTCGGCGCCGACGACCTTGGTGCTGAACGCCATCGCGGCGAGGACGACCACGACGACCGCGGCGAGGATCAGGCGCTTCCGGGAGGCGCCGATCGGGGGCCTGCTCGTGGTGGGAGGGAGTGCACGCGTCATCGCGGTGTCCGTTCGCTGGTCGGGGAGTGCCGGTGGTGGTCGTGGCGACGGCGTCCCCCGGGGGCGGCTCCGTCGCTGCGGGAGGTGGGCGAACCGCCTCCGGAGAAGAAATTATGTTCAACACAGAATTTCCGCAAGGGCTGCGACGGAATTGGCGGCGGATCGGCCACGCCCCGCGGAGAACAGAAATTCTGTTCTTGACAAGTGTTCCGGACGGGGTAGGTTCGGGAAGGCCGCGACGAAGCGGCCCCGCGAACCCCTCGGAGGCTCCCCATGACCATCACCACTCCTTCCCCGCAGACGGCCCCGCAGTCGCGGCAGTCCGGCGGCTCCGACGTGCCCGAGTCCATGCGCGCCGTCGTCGTGCACGGCCCGGAGGACTACCGCCTCGAGACCGTGCCCGTGCCGGTCCCCGCCGCCGGCGAGCTGCTGCTGCGCGTCGACGCGGTCGGTGTCTGCGCGAGCGACCTGAAGTGCTACCACGGCGCCGCCAAGTTCTGGGGCGACGAGAACCGCCCCGCCTGGGCCGAGCGCGACCGGATCGCGGGCCACGAGTTCGTCGGCACCGTCGTGGCCGGCGACGACGCGGCGCTCGCCAAGCGCGGCGTCGCGCTGGGCGACCGCATCGCCTGCGAGCAGATCGTGCCGTGCTGGGAGTGCCGCTACTGCCTGATGGGCGCGTACTGGATGTGCGGACCGCACGACATGTTCGGCTTCAAGGGCTTCGACGGCGCGATGGCCGAGTACGTGCTGGTCCCGACCCGCGCGCTCACCCACCCCGTCAGCCGCGACCTCGCCCCGCAGGTCGCCGCGTTCAGCGAGCCGCTGTCCTGCGCCATGCACGCGGTCGAGCGCGGCAGCATCCAGTTCGACGACGTCGTCGTCATCGCGGGCGCCGGCCCGATCGGCCTCGGCGCGATCGCGGGCACCCGCCAGAAGAACCCGAAGATGGTCATCGCGCTCGACATGAGCGACGAGAAGCTCGCGCTCGCCACCAAGGCCGGCGCCGACCTGGTCATCAACATCACGAAGCAGGACGCGGTCGCCGTCGTCAAGGAGCTCACCGGCGGCTACGGCGCCGACGTCTACATCGAGGCCACCGGGCATCCGTCCGCGGTCTCGCAGGGCCTCAACATCCTGCGCAAGCTCGGCACCTACGTCGAGTACTCCGTCTTCGGCTCGAACGCGTCGGTCGACTGGTCGATCATCAGCGACGACAAGGAGCTCAACGTCCTCGGCGCCCACCTCGGCCCGAACTGCTGGCCCGCCGCGATCAAGCTGCTCGAGAGCGGGATCCTGCCGATGGACGAGATCTGCACGCACCAGTTCCCGCTCGAGCAGTTCCAGGAGGCGCTCGACCTCGTCGCCGACAGCCAGGGCGGCTCGGTCAAGGTCTCGATCGTCCCGTCGCTGACCGAGGCGGTCGTCGCGGCCGACGCCCGGAGCTGACGGCATGACGACGATCTACGACGACCCCGACGAGTTCGCCGAGGACCAGCTCGCCGGCTTCCTCTCCCTCTACGCGGACCGCCTGCGCGGCGTGCCCGGCGGAGTGGTCGCGCACCGCACCGCGGGCGCCGAGCCGCAGGTGGCGGTCGTCATCGGCGGCGGCTCCGGGCACTACCCGGCGTTCAGCGGCACGGTCGGGCCGGGCCTCGCGACCGGGGCCGTGGTGGGCAACATCTTCACCTCGCCCTCGGCGGCGCAGGCGTACTCGGTGGCGAAGGCGGCCGATCAGGGTCGCGGAGTGGTGTTCAGCTTCGGCAACTACGCCGGCGACACGATGAACTTCGGCATCGCGGCCGAGCGGCTGCGCAAGGAGGGGATCGACACCCGGATCGTCGTCGTCACGGACGACATCGCCTCGGCGGAGGAGATCGGGAAGCGCCGCGGGATCGCGGGCGACTTCCCGGTGTTCAAGGCGATGGGAGCGGCCGCGGCCGAGGGGCTGTCCCTCGACGAGGTCGAGCGGGTCGGGAACGCGAGCAACGCGGCGACCCGCACGCTCGGCGTCGCGTTCTCGGGCTGCACGATGCCCGGTGCCGCCGAGCCGCTGTTCAGCGTGCCCGAGGGGCACCTGGGTCTCGGGCTCGGGATCCACGGCGAGCCCGGCATCCAGGACATCGAGCTGCTGCGCGCGGCGGAGCTGGCCGACCTGTTCGTCGACCGGCTGCTGGCGGACCTCCCCGAGGGTGCCGGGGCGGAGGGCGGCACGACGCGCGTCGCCCCGATCCTCAACGGGCTCGGCACCACGAAGTACGAGGAGCTCTTCCTGCTCTGGCGCCACGTCGCGCGCCGGCTGGAGGAGGCAGGTCTGCGGACCGTCGAGCCCGAGGTCGGCGAGCTGGTCACCAGCCTCGACATGGGCGGCGTCTCGCTGACGCTGCAGTGGCTCGACGACGAGCTCGAGCGCTACTGGCGGGCCGACGCCTACACGCCGGCCTACCGCCGGGTCGCGGCGCCGGTGGCGGCGCTGCTGGCGCCCTCGGGCGAGGACGCGGCGGCGGGCGAGGAGGAGTCCGCTCCTTCCGCCACCGATGCGGCCGTGGCGCTCGGCGAGATCGTGCGCGCGGCCCTCGCCCGGATGCACGAGCTGCTGCAGCGCGAGGAGGAGACCCTCGGGCGGATCGACGCGGTCGCGGGCGACGGCGACCACGGCCGCGGGATGCTCAAGGGCATCGGCGCGGCGACCCGGCGCCTCGACCGGATCGAGGAGCGCGCGGGCGGCGCCTGGCTGCTGTCCCGCGCGGGGCAGTCCTGGGCGGAGCAGGCCGGCGGCACCTCCGGGGTGCTCTGGGGCGCGGCGCTCGAGGCGCTCGGCGCATCGCTCACCGACGGGCGAGAGGAGTACCGGGCGGCGGACGTCGTGGCCGGCGTCGACGCCTTCGCGGAGTCGATCGTCGATCTCGGGCGCGCGAGCGAGGGCGACAAGACGATGCTCGACGCGCTGGTGCCGTTCGCGCGCGTGCTGCGCGAGCGGGTGGCGGGCGGCTCGTCGCTCGTCGAGGCGTGGCGGGAGGCGGCGGGCGTCGCCGTCGAGTGCGCCGCGGCGACCGCGGACCTGCGGCCGAAGGTCGGCCGCGCACGCCCCCTGGCCGAGAAGAGCCTGGGCACACCGGACGCGGGCGCGACGTCGATGGGGATGATCCTGACCGCGGTCGGCGACGTCCTCGCGGAGCGCGCCGGTGCGGGGGCCACCACAGAAGCGCACGCCACCATAGAAGGAGGAGCAGCATGACCACCACCTATCGGGTCGTCGTCGGATCGGACGACGCGGGCTACGACTACAAGGAGGCGCTGAAGTCCGACCTGATGAAGGACGACCGCGTCTCGCTGGTGACCGACGTCGGCGTCGACTCCGAGAGTCACACCGACTATCCGGACATCGCGGTCACGGCCGCGCGGATGATCGCCGACGGGTCCGCGGACCGCGCGATCCTGGTCTGCGGCACGGGCCTGGGCGTCGCGATCGCGGCGAACAAGGTGCCGGGGGTGCGCGCGGTAACGGCGCACGACTCCTACTCGGTGGAGCGGTCGGTGCTGTCGAACAACGCGCAGGTCCTCTGCCTGGGGCAGCGCGTGGTCGGGCTGGAGGTGGCGCGGCGGATGGCGCGGGAGTGGCTCGGCTACGAGTTCGATCCGTCGAGTGCGTCGGCGGGCAAGGTCGCGGCGATCTGCGGGTACGACGGGAGCGCGCCGAAGGGCGTGGACGCTCAGGCTTAGCGGTCGGTTCCGCGGCTCCGCTGCGCCAGGCGGTGCACGGTGGCGCGGGTCTCGGGGTAGAGCCGGCGGAAGTCGGCGTACAGCTCGTCGTAGAGCGCGGCGACGGCCGGGTCGGGCACGAGGGTCGTCGCCGCGGGGTTCCACTCCTCGATGTCGACCTCGGTGACCAGGCCCGCCGCGAGCACGGCCGAGCCGTACGCCGCGCCGACCGAGACCGTCGGGATCACCTGCTCCAGGCCGCAGACGTCGCTGACGATCTGCGGCCAGAGCTCGGCGGCGACCCCGCCGCCCGCGCCGACCAGCGCCTCGACCCGCACGCCGTGCTCGCGGAGCACCTCGAGGTGGTGCCGGACGGCGAAGGCCGTCGCCTCGAGGACCGCGCGGTAGAGGTCGCCGCGGGTGGAGCCGACGCCGAGCCCGGCGATCACGCCGCGGGCGTCGGAGTCGGCGAACGGCGAGCGCTCGCCGGCGAAGTAGGGCAGCACGAGCAGTCCTCCGGCGCCCGGTCCGGACCGCGCGGCCTCGTCGAGCAGCTCGGTCCAGGTGGCGCCGGTCAGCCGGCGCAGCCAGTCGGTCACGGCGCCCGAGGTGGCCATGCCGCCGGCCGCGGTCGGCTCGCCCGGGGCGGCGCCGACGGTCGTCCACATCCCGCCGAGCGGGGTCGGGGCGGCCATCGGCGCGACCAGGAACATGGTCGTGCCGTACTGGAGGAACACCCGGCCGGGTCGGCGGCGCCCGGCGCTGAGGCTCTCGGCCCAGGCGTCGATGGTGCCGAAGACCACCGGCACGCCGGCCGGCAGCCCGGTCGCGGCGGCGGCCTCGGGAGTGATGCGGCCGGCGGTCTCGCCGGGCCAGCCGAGGCGGGGGAGCGCGAGGCCGGGGGCGAGGAGGGCGGCCCACTCGTCGATCCACTCCTCGCGGGCGACGTCGTAGAGCGGGGTGCACTGGCTGGCGGAGTGGTGGTCGAGCACGTACTCGCCGGTGAGCAGCTCGACGATCCGCGAGGAGGGCATGGTGAAGCGGACGGCGCGGCGCCAGAGCTCCGGCTCGTGGCGGGCGACCCAGGCGAGCTTGACGCCCGCGGCCTGCGCCGAGAGCCCGGAGCCGGTGCGGGCGCGCATCGCCTCCTCGCCGCCGAGCAGCGCGGTCACCTCGTCGAGCATGCCGACGCTGCGGGTGTCGACGCCGTAGAGGATCGCGGGGCGGAGCTCGTCGCCGGCCGCGTCGGTGAGGAGCACGCACGGGCCCATGCCGCTGACGCCGACCGCGACGACGACCCCGTGCGGCGCGGCGGCGATGAGCTCGGCGGCGAGGCTGCGGAACTCGGACCACCAGACGCCCGAGTCCATCTCGACCCAGCCCTGCCGCGGCCGGTCGACGACGTGCGCGCGGGCCGCCTCGGCGACCACCCGGCCGTCGAGGCCGACGAGGATCGCCTTCGTGCTGGACGTGCCGACGTCGACTCCGAGAACAACGTCCACGTCTCGTCCTCCTGCTGGGCTGCACCGACCACCGACGCCTCGAGCTTAGGGCGGCCGCCTGCGGCCCCCGGCGGGCGGGGTCGCAGGCGGTTCGGCGAGCGGGCCTGGGGCCCCGCATGCTGATCGAGCAACCGGAGGTGGCCGCCCCATGCTGGTCGAGCAGTCCGCTGCGCGGCCTACTCGATCAGCATGGACCTGGAGTGCGCCGCCGAGGCGTCCTCGAACGGTCGAGGCGTCCCGCTGCTCCTGGACGTCTCGACCGTTCGAGGACGCCTCGGCCGGAGGCGGGCGTCAGCGGGGCCGGCACTCCAGGCTGAGCCAGAGCTCGAAGCAGGCGCTGCGGGAGAGGGCGGTGGCGCCGATGGAGGCGCGGCCCATGCGGCCGGCGTCGGGGCCGAAGACGTCGAGGAGGAGGTCGCTCGCGGCGTTCGAGACCTCGTTGAGGCGCTCGAAGCCGGGCGGGCAGAGCACGAAGCAGAGGCCGCGCGAGAGGGCGACGACCTCGTCGAGCGAGCCGAGGGCCGCGCGGATCATGCCGAGCGCGTTGACGGCGGTGTAGCGGGCCGCCTCCCGTGCCTGCTCGAGGGTGATGTCGACGCCGACCGCGCCGGGGTGCAGCAGGGCGCCGTCGCGGGACTCGGGGGTGATGCCGCTGAGTTCGAGCAGGTCGCCGGTGCGGTGGAACGCCCGCAGGGTGCTGCCGCCGTAGCGGCCGCCGTAGGGCGGGTCGAGGTAGTCGGGGATCGCGAGGCCGAGCTCGCGGGAGCGCTGCTCGGGGGAGTGCTGCTCGGCGGAGTGCTCAACGGCGGGGTGGCTCATGCCGCCAGCGTATCCGGCGGTAGCCAGAATGGATACAACCTGCGTACGATGGGATCCATTAAGGGGTCGGCGGTACGGCGACCGCGAGAAGGGACCTGCAGATGACGATCGGCCTCACCGGTGGCGCCCCCGCCCGGACGTCCATCGATGTGGCCGCCGAGCGCGCTCGCACGGCCGGAACCGCCGGCCGGCACTACTTCAACGCGGCCGGCGCGGGCCTGATGAGCGACTCCGTCCTCGAGACCGTCATCGCGCACCTCCGACTCGAGCAGCGGATCGGCGGCTACGAGGCCGCGAACGCCGTCGTCGAGCGGGTCGACGCCGCCTACGCCACCGCCGCCGCGCTGCTCGGCGCCGACGCCGACGAGATCGCCTTCTTCGACAGCGCGACCAGCGGCCTCCGCGCGATCTTCGACGCCCTCCGCCTCGGCCCCGGCGACACCGTGCTCGCCCCGCGCTCGAGCTACGTCAGCCAGGCGCTGCGGCTGCTCGCGCTCGAGCGCTACGACGGCGTCCGGCTGACCCTCCTTCCCAACGACTCCAGCGGCGGCCTCGACGTCGAGGCGCTCGAGAGCGCCCTCGCCACCGCGAGCGGCCGCACCGTGATCAGCGCCGTGCACGTCCCCACCTCCTCCGGACTCGTCGAGCCGGTCGCCGCGATCGGCGCGCTGGCCCGCCGCTACGGCGCGATCACGGTGCTCGACGCGACCCAGTCGGTCGGGCAGCTCGACATCGACGTGCGCGCGATCGGCTGCGACGCCCTCGTCACGACCGGGCGCAAGTTCCTCCGCGGGCCGCGCGGGACCGGGCTGGTCTACCTCCGCCGCGGCCTGCTCGACGGCATCGGGGCCTGGGCGCCCGACGTGCGAGGCTCGCTGTGGACGAGCGAGCAGGAGTGGACGATGGACGGAACGGCGCGAGCCCTCGAGACCTGGGAGTCGTCGGTGGCCCTCCGGCTCGGACTCGGCGAGGCCCTGCGCGAGGCGCACGAGCGCGGCACGGCGGCGACCGAGGCGCACCTGGTGGCGCTCGGCGCCCGGCTGCGCACCGAGCTGTCCGCGATCGACGGCGTCACCGTGGCGGATCCGCCCGCGTCGCCCTCCGGGATCGTCACGTTCACCGTCGACGGCGTCCCCGGCAAGACCGTCTCGGCACGGCTGCGCGAGGCGGCCGTCGACTCGCTCGCGGTGCCCGCCTCGCACGCGCAGTGGGACCTCGGTGCGCGCGGCCTCGCCAGCGTCGTCCGGGTGTCGCCGCACGTGTACACGGACGAGTCGGACGTCGAGGCGCTGCTGACGGCGGTCGCCGGAGTGACCTCGTGACGGTCTCCGACGACACCGTTCACGACGCGATCGTCGTCGGCCTCGGCATCCACGGCTCCGCCACCGCCTACGAGCTCGCCGTGCGCGGGCGCGACGTCGTCGGGATCGAGCAGTTCGGCCCCGGCCACGTGCGCGGCTCCTCGCACGGCGCCACTCGGATGATCCGCCGCGCGTACCCGAGCCCGGTCTGGAACGACCTGGTCGACCGCGCCTTCCGCGGCTGGGACCGCTGGTCCGCCGCCGCCGGCACGCCGTTCGTTCACCCCACCAGCGGCCTCTACGCGCACCGCGGCGAGGCGGCGCTGCAGGGCGGGCGCAGTCGGCCGGTCCAGCGGCCCGACACGTCCTTCAGTCCGCCCGCCGACTACGGGGTCGTCCACGATCCGGACGCCGGCGTCGTCGAGGCCGCCCGTGCGCTCGCCTTCGCGCAGTCCGCCGCGACCGCCGCAGGCGCGGAGCTGCGCTTCGACGAGGAGGTGCTCGACTGGAGCGTCGACGACAGCGCCGGCGTCGTCACCGTCCGCACCTCCGCCGGAGAGCTGCGCGCGCGCCGGCTCGTCGTCTCCGGTGGCGCCTGGGTCGAGCGGCTGCTGCCCGAGACCGCCGGCTTCTTCGAGGTGCAGCGGATCCTCACCCTCACCGTCCCGGCCGGGCAGAGCGTCGCGCAGCCGCCGGCGCTCGGCTGCTTCTCCGTCGATCTGCCGGACGGGCTCGTCTTCGGCCTGCCCGAGGCGGCCGGTTCCGGCGCCAAGATCGGCGTCGACGCGGGGCCCGTGTGGGATCCGGCCGTGCCCGTCACCCCGCCGACCGAGGCCGAGGTCGCGCACCTCGAGAGCCTGCTGCAGCGCTTCGTGCCCGGGATCGACACGGCCGGCGGCGAGGCCGTCGCCTGCCTCTACACGATGACCCCCGACAAGCGCTTCGTCGTCGGCGCGCTGCCCGGCCGGCCCGAGGTGCTGGTCGCCGCGGCCTGCTCCGGCCACGGCTTCAAGTTCGGCCCCGCGATCGGCGAGGCGCTCGCCGACCTCGTCGACGGCGTCGCCCGCCCCGACCTCGCATTCCTCAGCCCGGACCGGACGGTGACCGCATGACCTCCTCCCCTCCTCCCGCCCGCGTCGCCGTCGCGGCGCCGCACCCCGCCGCGCTCGACGCCGCCGCCCGCGCGATCGCCGACGGCGGCGACGCGATCGACGCCGCCCTCGCCGCCGCGACCGCGCTCACGGTTGTCTACCCGCACCAGTGCGGGCTCGGCGGCGACCTGATCGCGCTGGTCCGCCGCCCCGGCGAGGACGTCGTCGCGGTGGTCTCCGCCGGAGCGGCGCCCGCCGGCATCGACGTCGCGGCGCTCGCCCGCGCGGAGCGGATGCCGCGGCAGGGCCCGCAGACCGTCACCATCCCCGGAGCCGTCGCCGGCTGGCAGGCGATCGCCGGTCTCGGCGGTCGCCTCGGCCTCGACACCCCGCTCCGCCGGGCCGCGACGCTCGCCGCCGAGGGCTTCCCGATCTCCGCGGGGCTCGGCCGCGCGATCGCCCTGCGCCGCGACGAGCTGCTCGCCGACGAGGGCATGCGCGGCGTCTTCGGCGACGGCGACGGCGGGCTCCTCGGCGAGGGCGACCTGCTGGTGCAGCCCGCGCTCGCCGCCTCGCTGACCGAGCTCGTCGATGACCCCGGAGCGTTCTACCGCGGCCGGATCGCCGACTCCCTCGCCGCGCGCCTGGCCGCCCTCGGCGGCGCGCACACCCCCGCCGACTTCGCGGCGCACGAGGCCGAGCTGGTCGAGCCGGCCGCCTCCCGCGAGGGCGGCGTGCGCTGGTGGGTGGCTCCGCCGCCGAGCCAGGGCGTGGTGCTGCTCGGCGTCCTGCCCGAGGCGCTCTCCGGCGACACGGCGCAGTTCGTCGAGGCGGTCCGCGACGCGGCGCTCGTGCGGCAGTCCGCGCTCGGTGACCCGCGCGGTGGAGCGATCGACGTCGCCGCCATGCTCGACCCCCGCTCCCTCTCCCGCGGCTCCCTGCCGCGGGCCGGCCGCGCGCTCGGCGACACGGTCGCGGTCACCGCGGCCGACACCGACGGCACCGTCGTCACCCTGATCCAGAGCGTCTACCAGCTCTTCGGCTCGGGGATCCTCGACCCCGGCACCGGCATCGTCCTGCACAACCGCGGCTCCGCCTTCAGCACCGACCCCGCCCACCCCGGCCGGGTCGGCCCGGGCCTGCGCCCGCCGCACACCCTGCTGCCGGTCATCGCCGAGAGCGGGGACCTCGTGCTCGGCCTCGGCTGCCAGGGCGGCAGCGCCCAGCCGTGGATCCTCGCGCAGCTCGTCCGCGAGCTGCTCGATCCCGCCACGGATCCGGAAGCCGTGCTCGAGCGGCCGCGCTTCGTCGTCGGGGCGCGGGATCTCGGGCACGAGGAGCTGACGCTCGTGGCGGAGCCGGGGGTCCCCGAGGCCGTCGCAGCGGCGCGTGATCTGGGGCTGCCGGTCGCTGAAGCCGCCGGACCGATCGACGAGGCCGGGCACGTGCAGCTCGTGCGGTTGCACCGCGACGGGTGGCTGGATGCCGCCAGCGATCCGCGGGCCGACGGCCGCGCGATCGTCGCGGGGGCGGGCTGACCGCTGTCGACCGTCGCGGCCGGGAACCGCGCCCGCCTCGACGGACCGGCCCCGTCACTCCGCTCCTCTTCTCCTCCCGCTGAACGCCCCCCTTCTTCTGCACCCCTGACGCTTCCAACCGAAGGACCGCCATGAGCTCCACCAGCACCCTCACCACTCACTCGCACGTGCTCGACCCGCTCGCCGCCGCCGAGATCGCGTCCTTCGTCGCCGCCGTCCGCGCGAGCGACCGCATCGGCGCCCGCCCGCGCTTCTGGGGCATCAGCCTCGACGAGGAGAAGGCCCGCGGCATCGCGCCCGGCGGAGCGCGCCCGGTCCGCCTGGTCGTGCTCGACCCGGACGCCCGCGCCGCCTGGGAGGTGCGCGGCTGGACCGCCGGCCCCGACAGCCCCGCGATCGTCGAGGTCTGGACCGACGTCGACCACCGCCGCCCCGGCGTCTCCAGCGACGAGGCGCGCCTGATCGCCCAGGCGGCCCGCAACTCGCCCCTGCTCACGGAGGCGCTCGCCCTCCGCGGCATCACC
Source organism: Rathayibacter sp. VKM Ac-2857 (assembly GCF_013205025.1). GTDB lineage: Bacteria > Actinomycetota > Actinomycetes > Actinomycetales > Microbacteriaceae > Rathayibacter. The sequence goes on from NZ_JABMLE010000003.1 coordinate 445,719, forward strand.
GACACCTCGCTGGTCTGGGTCGACCCGGAGTCGATCACCGGCTTCGTCCCCGACGACCTCGCCGACCGCCGGCTCAGCTGGGGCACGGTCTGGTACCGCGAGTTCCCCGAGGACAACGGCTACGCCCGCCCGGTCGCCGGCCTGGTGCCGATCCTCGACCTCGACACGCTCGAGGTGATCCGGATCGAGGACCACGGCGTGATCCCGATGGCGAGCGAGACCGGCGTCTACACCGCCGGTACCTGGGGCCCCGACCGCGAGGTGTCGAAGCTTGACATCGTCCAGGCCGACGGCCCGGGCTTCGCGATCGAGGGGCACCGGGTCGAGTGGCAGAACTGGTCGTTCCGGGTCGGCTTCAGTCACCGCGAGGGCCTCGTGCTGCACGAGCTGACCTACCGCGACGGCGACGTCGAGCGACCGGTGCTGGCGCGCGCCGCCGTCAACGAGATGTATGTGCCGTACCTCGACAGCGACCCGACCGCCTACCGCAAGAACTTCTTCGACTGGGGCGAGTACGGCGCCGGCCCGCTCACCGCGAGCCTCGAGCTGGGCTGCGACTGCCTCGGCGAGATCCGCTACTTCGACGTCGACTACCTCGACGGCCACGGCGAGCCGCAGACCATCGTCAACGGCATCTGCCTGCACGAGGAGGACGACTCGATCCTCTGGAAGCACGTCAACACCCGCACCGGCAGCGCCGAGGTGCGCCGCAGCCGCCGCCTGGTGATCTCCAGCTTCGCGACCGTCGCGAACTACGACTACGGCTTCTACTGGTCGCTGTACCAGGACGGCTCAGTCGAGCTCGAGGTGAAGCTGACCGGATTGATGTCGGTGAGCGGCATCGCCGACGGCGAGTCGCCGCGCTCGGGGCGGATGGTCGCGCCGAACGTGCAGGCGCCGATCCACCAGCACTACTTCGCCGTCCGCCTCGACACCGCGATCGACGGCCCGCTCAACCGCCTGGTCGAGGTGCACGCCGAGGCCGACCCCGACGAGACGACCAACCCCTACGGCAACGCCTGCCTCGCCGTCGAGACGCCGCTCGCCTCGGAGGCGGTGGCCGCCCGCCGCGCCGACCCGTCGCGCGCGCTGCACTGGCGGATCGAGAGCGAGTCGGCGCAGAACCGCTACGGCGAGGCGACCGCCTACCGCCTCGCGCTGCAGAACACCGCGCAGCTCTACGCCCGCCCGGGCAGCGTCGTCGAGCGGAAGGCTCCCTTCGTCGGGCAGCACCTCTGGGCGAGCGCCTTCGACCCGGAGCAGCGGTTCATCGCCGGCGAGTACCCCAACCAGGGCGAGCTCGGCGACGACGGCGTGCACGTCTGGCAGCAGGCCGACCGCTCGCTCGAGAACGAGCGCCTCGTGCTCTGGCCGGTCCTCGGCGTGCACCACTTCCCGCGGCCGGAGCAGTGGCCGATCATGCCCGTCGACCGGATCAGCCTGCGGCTCGAGCCGGACGGCTTCTTCGACCGGAATCCGTCGCTCGACGTGCCGGCGTCGGAGTCGGCGCACTGCGCGCCGGGGGGCTCCGGTGATGCGCACGCGTGCCACACGGACAGCGCGTCCGACGCCCACGCGGGGCACGAGCACGCCGAGCAGCAGCACGGGCACGAGGGCGGCCGCTGATGGCGGGGCTGACGAGCGCAGGGCTGGCTCCGCACCTCGCCGACAGCTCGGCCGTCGCGCTCGCCGCGGCCGTCGCCTCCCGCGAGGTCTCGGCCGTCGAGGTGATGCGCGCGCACCTGGAGCGGATCGAGGAGCGGAACCCCGCGATCCGCGCCGTCGTCTCGCAGCAGCCCGACTCGGTCTCGCTCGCCGCCGCCGAGGCCGCCGACCGGCGCACCGCCGAGGCGCTCGCGGCCGGCGAGGCGCTGCCTCCGCTGCACGGCCTGCCGACCGCGGTGAAGGACCTGATGGACGTCGCCGGCTTCCCGACGACGAACGGCTCCGCCGCCTTCGCCGACGCCGCGCCCGCCGCGCACGACAGCGTGCTCGCCACGCTGCTCCGCGAGTCCGGCGCCCTGATCATCGGCAAGACCAACACCCCCGAGATGGGCCAGGGGGTGCTCACCTTCAACCCGGTCTTCGGCACCACCGTGAACCCGTGGGACCTCTCGCGGCACGCCGGCGGGTCGAGCGGAGGCGCGGCCGCCGCCCTCGCCGCGCGGATGCTGCCGATCGCCGACGGCTCCGACAGCGGCGGCAGCCTGCGCTACCCGGCCGCGTTCTGCAACGTCGTCGGCGTGCGGCCGAGCCCCGGCCGCGTGGCGAGCGGACGGACCGGCAACGCCTGGACCCCGCACGGCGTCACCGGCCCGATGGCCCGCGACTCCGCCGACGCCGCCCTCTTCCTCGACGCGCTCTCGGTCGAGAAGAGCGTCTGGCCGCTGTCGTCGCTGCCCGTGCACGCGGCGCGCCCGGTCGCGGTCGACGGCCTGCGGATCGCCTGGAGCGCCGACGCCGGCGGGCTGCCGATCGACCCCGACGTGCGCGCCGTGCACGCCGCGTTCGCCGCGCAGCTGTCCGGACTCGGTGCCGTCGTCGAGGCCGACGAGCCCGACTTCGCGGGCGCCGACGAGGCCTGGGAGACCATCGAGACCTTCGAGTTCTTCCTCGGCGGCCGGCACGCCGTCGACGCGGGCGCCACCGGCTTCCGCCCCGACTACGTCCGCAACGTCGAGCAGGGCCGAGCGATGTCGGCGACGCAGCTCGCCGACGCCTACGAGCGCCGCACCCGCCTCTTCCGCGACACCGCCCGCGTCCTCGAGACGCACGACGTGCTGATCCTGCCGGCGACCCCCGTCGTCGCGCCACCCGCGGAGCTCGAGTGGGTGCCGTCCGTGGACGGCCACGACTTCGACCGCTACTTCACCTGGCAGATGCTCGCCAACCGCCTGACGCTGACCGCCCACCCCGTCGTCGTCACCTCCGCCGGCTTCACCCCCGACGGCCTCCCCGTCGGCGTCCAGGTCGTGGGGCGCCACGGCCGCGAGGCCCAGCTGCTGGCGGTGACCCGCGCCCTCGAGGAAAAGACGGGCTGGATCGCCCGCGTCCCTTCGTTCTGACGCCGGGGCGCCTCGCCCGCGAGTGCTTCTCTCGCGCCAGCTCAGTCGGAGCCGTCCGGCAGCGCTACCTTCGCGGGGTGGCTGTTGAGTGGGAGTCGATCGACATCGAGCGGTCCGTGGACGGGCGATCCGACGATGAACCGCTGGGGACGAAGGAGAAGTTCTGGCTGGTCTCCGACGGAGAGCTCTGGCTGTTCAAGTTCGCGCGGGACAGTGGCGGTGTCACGCGCGGCGAGGATTGGGCCGAGTGGGTGTCCTTCCACCTCGGAAGAGAGCTGTCGATCCCCTGCGCGGAGGTGCGCCCTGCGCGGGTAGCCGGACGCAGGGGCATCATGTCCCGCTCGGTCGTGGAGACCGATCTCAGTCAGCGGCTCGAGCACGGCAACAGCCTTCTCAGAGAATCCGACCGGCACTACGTCTCGTCCGGGACCCGCGAGAACGAGCGGTACACCGTCGAGGCAGTGCGGAGAGCACTCGACGGGGTGGCCGCTCCGCCCGGCTTCACCGGACCGGCCGCGCTCTCCGGGTTCGACGTGTGGGCGGGCTACCTGCTCTTCGACGCCTGGATCGCCGGGCAGGACCGTCACCACGTCATCAGCGGCAGGCCGCACCGGCGTCTCTCCCCGTCCTACGACCACGGCAATTCGCTCGGGTTCCAGGAATCGGAGGTGAAGCGGCTCTCCTGCCTCGCCGAGCGCGCGGTGTTCGAGACTTGGCTTCGGCGCGGACGCAGCCCTCACTTCGCAGGACGCCCTCGTCTCACGGATCTGGCGCGACAGGGGCTCGCTTCGGCATCTCCCTCGGCGAGGGAGTTCTGGGTCGAACGACTTGCCTCGGTACGTGCGGATCATGTCAGCGCGGTGATCGCAGCTGTGCCTCCCGCGCTCATGTCGGTCACGTGCGCTAGCTTCACAGAAGAGTTGCTCGTGACGAATCGAAGGAGGTTGCTCGATGACCTTGCTCACTGAGCACCGCGGGGTCGCGGTCGAGCGCGCCGGACGCGAGCTCCTGCTCATCTGGCGCAATCCGTCCACTCGACGGTTCTCGAAGGTCGGTGTCCTCTCCGTCTCGACAGACGGCTTCCGCTTCCGTTACGCCGACCAGGCGAGGTCGGATCCCGACTTCTTTCCTCTCGACGAGTTCCCTCGACTCGAGGACGACTACTCCTCGTCGTCGATGCCGCCGTTCTTCGCCAACCGGATCATGTCTCCCGCTCGCACCTCTTACGACGACTACCTCGGCTGGCTCGCCCTCGAGCTGGAGTCGCCCGACCTTCCCGTCGAGATCCTGGTGCGGACCGGAGCATCGCGGGTGACCGACACGTTCCACATCGTTGAGAAGCCGTCACGCGGCGCGCGCACCTTCGTCAGTCGCTTCTTCGTCTCGGGCGTCCGTCACCAGCCCGAGCACCCGGTCTCGGTCGATGCGCTGACGACCGGCGAGCGCCTGATGCTCGATCCCGACGGCGGCAACGCGGTCAATCCCGAGGCGTACCGGGTCGTCTCGCGTCGAGGAGTTCCGATCGGCTGGGTGCCTGATTGGCTGTGCGGTGAGATAGACGAGCTCGCCTCGTCCGGTTGGCGCTTCGACGCGATCGCCGAGAAGGTGAGCCCCGGAGCTCCTGCTCATGTCCAAGTGCTCTGTCACGTCATCGCACACCTCGACGGCTGACCTCGGAGAGGGAGCTCCCCTGACCGCCCTGCTCCTCCGCGGCGACGGCCGCTACTCCGATCCCTGGCACCCCTTCGCGGAGACCGCGGCGGCCCTTGCTGCGCTGCTCTCGGCGCGCGGGCACGAGGTCGAGGTCCGCGGCGACGTCGACCAGGCGCTCGCCGACCTCGCGGCCGGGCGAACGCCGCTCCCGGACCTGCTCGTCGTCGACGTCGGCCAGCCGCGCGACGGCGGCGCGAGCCCGCTCCCCGAGGGCGCGGCGGCGCTCGCCCTGCTCGACCGGTCGGCGGTCCCGGTGCTCGGGATCCACGTCAGCTCCACGAGCTTCGGGGACTCGCCGGAGTGGGCGGCGCTCCTCGGCGGCCGCTGGATCCGCGGCACGACCATGCACCCGGACTACGGGCCGGCCCGCATCGCGATCGCGGCCGGCGCGCATCCGATCACCGCGGGTCTCGGCGACTTCGACGTGCAGGACGAGCGCTACTCCTGGCTCGAGGTCGCGCCCGCCGCCCGGATCCTCGCGACGCACGAGCACGACGGCGAGCGGCACCCGATCGCCTGGGCGCTCGAGCGCGAGGGCGGCGGCCGCACCGTCTACGACGCGCTCGGCCACGATGCCGCGTCGTACTCCTCGGCCGGGCACGTGCGGCTGCTCGCGGCGGCCCTCGACTGGCTCGAGGGCTGACCGCGGGTCACGCTTCAGAGATCGACGCCGACCCCCGCGAGCTGCTCGACCTGGCGCCAGAGCCGGTCCGCCGCGTCCGCCGGGGGAGCGGCGGTCCGCGCCGGCGGCGCGACGAGCACGGGCGCGCCCCGCAGGCGGCCCCGCGGGGAGACGTACTCGCCGCCCTGCAGCTGCGGATCGGTGAGCGCCCGGACGGCGGACCACGCGGCGGTGTCCTTGCCCTGCGCCCACGGCGTGTACGGATTGCGCTGGTAGGGCGTCGTGGCGTCGCGGATCCCCTGCCGCTCCGGGGTCTTCGCGTCGACGCCCACCCCCGGCCGCGTGACGATCGAGGCGACCGGGACGCCCGCGGCCCGCAGCCGGCGGTCGAGCTCGAAGGCCCAGACCTCGGTCGCCGTCTTGGCCTTCGTGTAGGCGCTGATGCCCACTCGGGGGACCCGGCGCAGGTCGTCGACGCGCATCGGGAACTGCTGCACGAACCCCGTCGAGGTGTGCACGATCCGGCTCCGGCCGCCGTGCTCGGCCGCGGTGCCCGCCAGCGCGGGCAGCAGCCGCGCGACCAGTCGCGCGTTGGCGGCGACGTGCGTGCCGAGCAGGAGCGGCAGCCCGTCCTCGGTGACCGCGCGCGGGTCCATGCTCATCGCGCCGCCGTTGAGCAGGACGCCGTCCAGGCGCGGCAGCGCGGCGAGCTCCGCGGCGGCCCGGTCGACGGAGGCGGAGGAGCCGAGCTCGAGCACGACGGTCCGCACCCGAGCGCCGGGGACCGCGCCGCGGAGGGTGTCCGCCGCTCGCCGGAGCTTGCCCTCCGAGCGCGACGCCAGGACGACGTCCGCGCCTGCGCCGGCCAGCTGCTCGGCGGCGAAGTAGCCGATGCCCGCGGTCGCGCCGGTCACGACGACGGTGCGCCCGGTCCGGTCGGGGAGTCGTGCGGTGTCCCAGGTCGGCTGCTCGCTCGTCATGCGGTCCTCGTCTCTCGAAAGCGGATGATCTATCCGCATCGGACGCTAGCACGAAACGGATGGGTGATCCGCTTGCGTAGGATGGGGCGCATGGCAGTCCTCCGATCCGATGCGGCGCGGAGCCGCGCGCGCATCCTCGAGGTCGCGCGGACCCACGACCGCGGAACGCTGCGGCTGAACGAGGTCGCCCGCGAGGCCGGGGTCGGCGTCGCCACCGTCTACCGGCACTTCCCGACCGTGCACGCGCTCGTCGAGGCCCTCTCCGCCGACACCCTCGACGCGATGCTCGCCGTCTCGCGTCGCGCCGCCGCGCTGCCCGACCCCGGCGCGGCCCTCGCCGTCTATCTCCGCGAGGCGCTCGACCTCCAGCTGTCCGACGGCGGACTCCAGGCGGTGCTGCTCTCGCCGGAGGACGAGGCCGAGTCCGTCCGCGCGGCCAAGCGCGAGATCTTCGAGTCCTTCGCGGCCGTGCTCGCGGCGGCGCGCGCCGCGGGCGCCGTCCGCCCCGACCTCACGATCGACCACCTCGAGCACCTCGTCTGCGGTATCGAGCACGCCGTCCGCCTCGGCTCTCCCGCCGACCGGGCGGTGCTGCTCGACGTGCTGCTCGACGGCCTGCGGCCACGTCGTCTCCCGTCGGCGATCGTCGGTCGACCTCGCTAGGATCCGAGCATCACGGCCGATCGCGCGGGTCTTCGCGCTCAGGCGATCGGCCGGCGCGCGGCGACGTCCGCGGCCTGCGCGACTCCGGACCGCCACGGCACCCCGTGCCCGGGCAGCAGCACGTCCGCCCCGGTCGCCGCCAGCACCTCGAGCGACGCGAGCGAGACCGCCGTGTCCGCGGTCGCCGCCCGGGCCACGAGGTGCGGACCGGTCCGAGCCGAGTACGGATCGAGCGTCACCAGGGCGTCGCCGCCGATCACCGCCCCGCGCTCAGGCAGGTGCAGCGAGACGTGCCCGTCGGTGTGCCCGGGAGTCGCCAGCACGACGGGCGAGCCGGGCACGTCGAGCACGGCACCCGGCTCCAGCGGCGTCGTGCCGGTGAGCGGAGGGACCCGCAGCGCCCCCGCCCGCGCCATCGCGCCGAGCACCGGAACGGCCGACGGGTGGCGCAGCGGGTACAGCAGCGGCGTGCGCTGCCGGCGGTAGGAGTAGGGGTGCGCGGCGAGCCGGGCGTCCGCGTCGTGCAGCCACACCGGCACGCCGCGCTCGCGCAGCCGCCGCGCGAAGCCGAGGTGGTCGAAGTGCGCGTGCGTGAGCACCAGCGCGTCGATGTCGCTGAGCCCGCGGCCGAGGACGTTCAGCGTCCGGAGGAGGTGCGGCCAGGTCCCGGGCAGTCCCGCGTCGACGACGGTCAGCCGCCCGCCCTCCTCCAGCAGGAACACGTTGGTGAACGCGTGCTCGATCCGGTGCACCCCCTCGACCTCGTGCCGGTGGAGGCTCGGGCCCCCGCGCCGCCGCCCGCCCGTGTACGCGCTCATGCCGCCTCCTGCTCGTCCGCACCCGGGCGCTCACCCGGATCCGACGACGGTAGGCCGCCCCACCCCGCCGGCATCAGGGCGTTGACTGCGGCGCCGTCCATCGGAACGGATGACATGACGACGACTCCCGAAGTCCCTCGTACGGGAACGAGGCGTACTGCGCCCGGGCGGATGACGCGCCAGGCAGGCGGACGTCTCGACAACTGCTTCGAGGCGATCTATCGTCTACTCCGCAGGCCCCTCCGCACACGTGGATCAGGGGGCCTCGCTGTTTAAGGGCTTGAGGACCGTGGTCAGGGGCCGGTCTGTCGAAGGCGCCCCCTCGCCCTGCCGAGGCGACGCCCAAGAGGAGAGGGTGCTAAATGAGTCGAGGTGTCGGGTCGCCGTTCTCGGCCGCTGCCGCGGTGTCGAGCACCCTCTCCCGCAGTGATCGACCGCTCTCGAAGCCGGTCGTTCGATGACGTTCCCCTGGATCGGGCTGCTCGGCGGAATCGCCGTCATCATCGCCTCGATCGTGATGATCGTGAAGCGCGACGCCGTCGCCCGGTGGAATGCGAAGAGCATCACGCGGATGTGGGGCTCACTCGCCGCACCGGTGTCCCGATCGTCGCAGCCCCGCACGCTGGTCTTCGTGGCCCTCGGCTACATCTTCATCGCGTCGGTCTTCGTGCTGCGATCGCTGGAGACGTTGCTCGAGTGACGACGGCGCTTCTGTCAGGAGCGGCGGTGCCCGCAGAGGTGAGGTCAGCGGCACGTGCTGACTTCCCGTCAGAGTTGCTCGCGGCGAATCGGAGGAGGCTGCTCGATGACCTTGCTCACTGATCGACCGTCGGCCGACGTCGAGCGCTCAGGTCGCGAACTGCTCCTCATCTGGCAGAACCCGGGAACGCGCCGCTTCGTGAAGGCAGGGCTCTTGTCGATCGCGGCCGAGGGGTATCGCTTCCGCTATGCGGAGGAGGCGAGAGCGGATCCGGAGTTCTTCCCGCTGGGCGAATTCCCGCAGCTGGACGGCGAATACCGGTCGTCGTCCATGCCGCCGTTCTTCGCCAACCGAGTGATGTCCTCGGCGAGGACCTCCTACGACGACTACCTCCGGTGGCTGGCCCTCGAGGCCGAGTCGCCCGATCTCCCCGTCGAGATCCTCGTTCGGACAGGTGCCTCGCGAGCGACCGATACCTTCCACGTCGTCGAGAAGCCGACTCGGGGAGCGCGGAGCTTCGTCAGCCGCTTCTTCGTCTCCGGCATCGGCCACCTGCCGGCTCCTACGGGCCTCGATGAAGCGCTCAGAACCGGCGATCACGTGCTCCTCGAGCAGGAGGGCGACAACGTCGTCAACGCGGATGCGCATCGCGTCGTGTCGCTGCGAGGCGTGCAGATCGGCTGGGTACCGGACTGGCTCTGCGGAGAGGTCGCCGAGCTGGCGGACGCCGGATGGCGCTTCGAGGCGATCGCCGAGAAGGTCAGCCCGGAAGCGCCTGCCCACGTGCGAGTCCTCTGCCGTTTGACGGCTCATCGCGACGCCTGACGGCGGGTCCGCCGGCCTGCCCTCCTGAACGGGGTTGGTCTCGATACGCCCCTGCGGGGCTACTCGACCAGCATGGAGGGGCAGCGGCTGCGCCCTTTCCGTCCTGGGGAATCCATGCTGATCGAGTAGCCCGCGGAGCGGGCGTATCGAGATCCACCGGCGCCTACCTCACGCCCGCGAGCCGCCGCCCGCCGCCTCCTCCGCGAGGCGCTGCAGCACGCGCTCCGACGCCGACGACATCTCGGACGGGACGTCGAGGGCGGTGAGGTACTCGACGACGGAGGTCATCTCGTGGCTGCGGCGGACGGCGTGCTTGCGGCTGCCGGTCTCGTAGCGGTCGATCTTCGCCTCGACGTCGCCGGAGAGCTGGGCGGCGATCTGCTCGCGGATCCACGGCTCGCAGCCGGCGGCGCGGCCGGCGGTGACAGCCTCGACGACGACCGCGGCGAGGCTCTTCATCAGCACGCTCCGGAGCAGCTTGCGCGAGGTCGCGACGCCGGCCGGGCCGTCGATCCGCTCGACCTCGGCGCCGAGCGCCGACAGCCACGCCTCCACGTCCGCCGCTGCGGCGCCGCTGACGATGGTCTCGGTCCGCGCGCCCTTCGCGGGCACCGGGCCGAGGATCGCGACGTCGGCGAAGCGGGCGCCCGCGGCGTCGATCACCCGCTCGACCGCCTCCATCGTGGCGGGGGAGGCGGTGGTGAAGTCGGCGTAGACGGCGCCCGCGCGCAGGTGCGGGGCGGCGTCGTCCGCGATCCGCTCGCTCAGCGACGCCGCCGTCAGCACGACGACGAGGTCGGCGGAGGAGACGGCGCCCGCCAGGTCAGCCGTCCGCTCCACCCCCTCGGGCGTGGTCGCGGCGGCCGGGTCGTAGCCCGATACCGTGTCGCCGTGGGCGGCAGCGGCCGCCGCGTAGAGGGCTCCGGCCTCTCCGAGTCCGATGAATCCGATGCGCATCGCGCGTCCTTCCTTCGCCGGACGCTCGCGCTCCGGCTGATCAGCGCTGGAGGGCGTTCGCCGCTCGGCGCAGTTCTGGCACCTGCGCCTCGAGGTGGGCGCGGGGGGTGGTCTCGAGGGGACCCGAGGCCGAGATCGCGGCGATCACGTCACCGGCAGCGTCCTGCAGAGGGACGCTCACGGCGGCGACGCCGGTCTCGCGTTCGTTGATGGAGATGTGGAAGCCGTCTCGGCGGACCTGCTCGAGCTGCTCGCGCAGCTCCCGGGTCGTGATCCGCTCGCCGGCCGCGGTGTCGGTGTCGCCGAGCCCGTCGAGGATCCGGTCGCGCTCGTCCTCGGGCAGGGCGGCCAGGATGTTCTTCCCGGCGCCGACGTGCAGCGGGAGCCGGCGGCCGAGCGGGAGCTGGTAGCGCAGCGGGTCCTGCCCGTCGACGCGGACCGTGAGGATCCGGGAGTCGCCGATCCGCACGTAGAGCGAGGCGGTCAGCCCCGTGCTCCCGGCCAGCTGCTGCAGCACCGGGCGGGCCCGGGTGCCCAGCGGATCCGCGGCCAGGTAGCTGTGCCCCATCCCCAGCGCCGCCGGGCCCAGGCGGTAGAGCCCGTTCTCGGTGGCGACGAGTCCGCGGTGCTGCAGCGAGCCGAGGATCCGCAGCACGGTCGCGTTCTGCAGTCCGGAGCCGCGGCTCAGCTCGACCAGCCGCAGCGGGGAGTCGCTGCGCTCGAGGAGCTCGAGCAGGTCGAGCGCGCGGTCGACGCTGCGCACGGTCGAGGCGGACGCGTCCGCGGGAGTCTGGGCCATGGAGCCCATTGTCCCGGGCCGTGCCGTCATGAGCGGCACCGGCGTGAGTGCTCGTCACGGCCCCGCCAGGATGCTCTTCCGGGTCGCGGTCTCCGTGGCGTGCTTGGCCTCCGCCCGCTCCAGTACGGCCTCCGCCTCGCCGCGCGGGACGACCGCGAGGCCGTCGGAGTCGCCGAGCACGAGGTCGCCGGGGGAGACCACGACCGAGCCGATCGCGACGGGCACGCCCAGCCGGAACGGCCCGTTCTTGTAGGGGCCGGCCGGGCTGACCGCGCGGGCGAAGGCGGGGAAGCCCATCTCCTCCAGGTCGTCGACGTCGCGCAGGGCGCCGTCGATCACGATGCCGACGCAGCCGACCTTGCGCAGCCGCTCGCCGATCAGCTCGCCGACGAGGGCGCGGTCCTGCACGCCGTGGCCGTTGACGACGAGGACGTCACCGGGGCTGAGCCGGCCGATCGCCTCGTGGATGCCGGCGTTGTCGCCGCCGGCGACCTCCACCGTGAAGGCGGGGCCGGCCAGGCGGGCGCCGCGCCAGACGGGGCGGATCGCGGCGTCGACGACGCCGAGGCGGTCCATCGAGTCGCCGACGTTGGCGACGGGGAGAGCGGCGAAGCGCTCGAGGAGGGATCTCGGTGTTCTCTCGTTCTCGGTCATGTCGTTCTCGTTCCGTGTCGAGGGGGCGCCGCCTAGTCGGCGGGCTTCCAGCCGTGGGCGTAGGAGAGGAGGAGCGTCCAGATGCCGAGCACGCCGGCGACGCCGAACGTCCACGGGCTGAGCGCGGCGGAGGCGTCGGCGATGAGGGTGCCGTTCACGACGATCAGGCCGGCGATCTGCAGCAGGACGAGGATCGTGCCGAGCACGAGCATCGTGACGAGGAGGACCACGAAGACCGTGGTCATCAGCGAGATGACGCGCTGACGGCCGGGGCCGTGCGGGGTGTCGCGGGGGGCGGTTTCTTCGGACATCAGTGTCTCCAGGACGAGGGCGGGAAAACGGCGGCGGGGCGGACGCGGGGGCGGGTGCGCATCAGTGCGGCACCGGCAGCCAGCCCGGCCCGATGAGGGCGGCGATGAGCAGGATCGGGAGGACGTAGAGCACGATCAGCGGGACGAACGTCTTCACCGGGTTCACCTGTGCGATGCCGGTCGCGATGTAGATCGCGGCGGCGCCGGGTGGCGAGGCGCCCTCGGTGGAGGCGGCGACGAGGACGACGCACGCCGCGAGCACGGGGTCGACGCCTGAGGCGACGAGGACGCTGAAGCCGATGCCGCCGATCGTCGCGATGGTCGCGGTCGAGCTCAGCGGACCGGCGACCAGGACGACCATCACGGCGACGATCACCGACATCACGACGGGCGAGGCGTTCAGGCCGTTGAGCACGCTGGAGAGCTGCTCCGCGAGCCCGAGCTCGGTGAGCACCGCGCCGCCGGCGAAGGCGAAGACCAGGGTCGCGCCGATGTCGCGGTAGCGGGGCGCCGTCTTCGCGACGAAGCCGTACCACTCCCGGCCCGACTTCGGCAGGCCGCGCCAGCCCAGCGCGCCGGCGAAGAGGCCGAGCAGCACGGGGATCCAGACGATGATGCTGATCGCGTCCATCACGTCCGCGCCGAGCACGCCGGTCAGCGCCTCGCCGGTGGGGCCGAGGGTGACGACGACGGGGATGATGATGCCGAGGAAGACGAGCAGCGAGGTCCAGCCGCGGCGGAACGACTTCGCGAACGGCAGGATGTCGGCGGCGGCGACCCGGCCGATCTTGTACTTCCGCACGAAGTAGAAGACGACGATCAGGCGCCAGAGGATGCACCAGCCGGCGGCGGCGAACATCGCGAGCAGCAGCTGGTCGATCGAGATGTACGGCGCGACGGTGGCGGTGCCGATCAGGATGAAGAACGAGGCGCTCGGCGGGATCACGGTGCCGTTGCCCGCATTGCCGGCGATCAGCGTCGCGGCCACGTGCGGCGGCCAGTTCGAGCGCTTCATCCACGGGATCGCGACCGAGCCCATGGTCGCCGCGTTCGCGGATCCGGAGTGCGCGACCGCGCCGAACAGCGCCGAGCCGACGGTGGCGACGTAGCCCGCGCCGCCGCGGAGGCGGCCGAGCAGCGAGTTCAGCAGGTCGACCTGCCGGTCGATCACGCCGGTGGAGGCGAGCAGGAAGCCGATGAAGGTGAAGGCCAGCGCGGCGAACACGATCTCCTGATCGAAGGCGGCCTGCATGCCGACCAGCACCAGGCGGAGGAAGTCGCCGCCGCCGAAGGCGCAGACGACCAGGAAGCCGACCACCATGGCCTCGCCGATGCCGCGCTTGAGCGCGACGCTCCAGATCACGATGACCGCGATGTACGCGATGAGGGCCCAGACAGCCAACCCCATGGGGTGTTCCTTCCGCTCGTCGTTGAGGGATGCGAAGTTCACTAGGTGAACTCAAAGTTCGTTTTGACGAGTATGGAGGGCGGGAGCGGGAGGGGTCAAGTCGGAGGGATGGCGCACTTCGCCTCCGGCACCCGGGCGATGAACGCGAAGACCGACGCCTCCTTCGACGGGAAGAGCCGGGCTCCTGGAACAAGAAGACGACCTCCGCCAGCTACAACAAGGGCGTCCGGTGGACCACCTCGGCGCTGCGCCGAGAGAAGATCCTCGAAGTCGCGGACCTCACCAGCATGGGCCGCGGACCGGCGATCATGCTCTCCTCCGGCGCCCGCGCCGCCCTGGTCGACACGGTTCCCTGGTACAACGGGCCGAAGGAGCAGGTCGCCGCGATCAACGCCTCCATCGCCGCCCACGACGCCAGCAGCGGACCAGCGAACACCGCAAACGTCTCACCCGTCGTGACGGTCATGCCTCCGCTCGAGGCTCAGCCTGCGGCGGACGTCGACGCGGACCAGAACGCGACTCTCTGGGGTGAGCGATGAGCGACGAGGACCTGTTCGACGTCGACACTGATGCGTTCTCGGCTCCGGTTCGACCCGTCAGCCTGCACCCCGTCGAGGTGGATGACGTGGATGAGGAGGAGGTTCCGGCGACGTACTTCGGGTCCGCCGACGAGTGGGTGCGCAAGTTCCTCCGGCCCTCCTATCGGCGCCGGGTGACGGCGAAGGGCCAGGCGGCGGGCGATCGGTGGGCGGCTGAGTGGTGGAGCAGCGTCGAGGCGCTGACCCGCATCGAAGCCCTCTGGCGGATGTGGGAAGAGATCCGTACCAGCGCCGGGTCACTCAGCGCGTACTGGATCAACCACCTCGACCCCCACATGCGAGTCCTGCTCTCACCCAGCGGCCCGTTCGCGACATCGACTGACGAGAACCGGCCAGGCGACCTGCTGCCCTACACCGCACCGCCCAACGGGATGTTTCCGCCCGACAAGCAGGCATGAAACGTCGCCAACGCGCACGTGGCGTCGCTGCGCACCGGCCTGCCCTCCGGCTCAGTCGGGTTCTCGGGACGGCGCAAGCGCACTGAAGGACGCGCTGGCGATGCGTGCGATCCGGGTACGAGCTGTTGATTCATCAGTGAAGGCTCGAAAGTTGAGCACGAGCACTGAGAGGGCGCCGAGGGCGGCAGTGACCGTGAGTCCTCGATCGACGTCCATCGGCGCCGGTGGAGTCGGGAGTCCGAACATCCGGAACAGAGAGTCGCCGATCGGAAGCAGCATCGTGTTGAGGGTGTCGTCATTGATAGTGGTGACGGAAGCGATCACAAGCGCTATGAATCCGGGACGCTCGAGTCCAACGCGAGTGAGCTCCTCGATCGCGCGATGATCGCGCGCAGGCCCCTCAGCGATCCCTTCAACGTCTGCCAGGGCCTGCCGCCCGAGGTCGATGCACTGGTCAATGACGCGAGTGACGAGGAGTTCCTTCGTCTCGAAGCGCGCGAACATCGCAGCTTTGGAGTAGCCGGTCGTGGCCGCGAGGGTCTGCATCGACGTGCCCTTGATTCCATGGCTGGCGAGGAGCCCGGCCGCGACGTCGAGGATCTCGCGATCGATCTCTTCCTTCGACATTCGGATGCGGGCCATGGCAGCAGTTTACAGAAATGACCGCTCTGGTCTAGCATTGACCGAAACGGTCAGCTCTCGACTCGAGAGGTTGGCGTGCGGCTGGCATGGAGAGGGCGACAGCGAATGGTCGAGGCGACCGAGAAGACGACAGCGGGGGATGACTCCGCCCGCAGTACCGCTGCAAAGGTTCTCTGGCTGATCGGGCTCACTGTCGCGCTGGCGCTCGGTGCTGTCGCCACGCTGATCGGAATCGTGTCGCTGATTCCGGGGCTGGGTCTTCTGAGCATGGCGGGGGCACTGCTAGCTCCGACCGTCGCGCCGCTGGTCGCAGTGCTGGGGCTGGTCACTCTCGCTATCGGCCTCATCGCTGTCCGCCGAGGTCTTCGGCGCAGCGGCGGTGTCACGTCGATTCTCGGCGGGATCGCTGCTGTCACGAACATCTTCGTCGTCGCGGTCATCGTCGGCGCGGTGGTCTCGGCCGGCGGTTCAGTGAACCTCTTCACCGCCACCTTCGGCCTCTCAGCGATGGGATCCTCTGCTCCCGATCGGGAAGAGGTGTACGGCGCCTCGAGCACAGGGGAAGACCTGTCCGTGTCCATCTACGAACCGGCGGCGTCAACGGGTACGGCGGCGACGATCATGTTCGTCCACGGCGGCGGCTGGATTTCGGGAGAGCCGGACACCCTCAGCTCCGAGCTGCGTACTCTCGCCGACAACGGCTATCTCGTGGTCTCGGTCGAGTACGAGCTCGCCACTGCGGAGATCGCGACATGGCAGAGCGCCCCCGCTCAGGTCGCCTGTGCCGCCACCTGGATCCAGGCGAACGCCGCTGACCTCGGGGCGGATCTCAATCGTCTCGCGTTCTGGGGTGAGAGCGCCGGCGGAAATCTCGTCATCAACACCGCTAGCGCTGCCGCCGAGGGCACGGCCGTGTCGTCCTGTGGAGGCACGGTTCCCATCCCGACGGCAGTCGTCGCCGACTTCCCAGCCGTCGACGTGACGAGCGTCTACGAGAACACCTTCGATACCGCCGGCATCAGCACCCGGAACTTCGCGACCAGCTACACCGGCGGATCGCCGGAGGAGTTCCCCGAACGCTACGCGGCAGTGAACGCTGCCACCTACCTCAACGCTGCGATTCCGCAGACGCTCGTGATGACTCCGATGCGTGATGACCTGATCGCTCCGGCCGACCAGTTCGCGTGGGCCGACGCCGCGCGTGATCTTGGAGTCGAGGTCGAGACCGTCCCGATCCCACTGGCGAATCATGCTTACCCGCAGTTCGCGAAGAACTCCCTCGGTAGCCAGGGGCACCTCAGCATCGCCGAGTCCTACCTCGCCGAACGACTCGCCTAGACCCACCCGCACATCGTCGCCACTCCACGGTGAGCGCCTCGTCACACTGGCGTGAGGAGGCGCTCACCGACTTCCGGCGATCAGCAGTTGTTTCAGCGTGCCGCGCTGGTGACCCGGGATGCTTCGCGCTCAGCGCGGGTGTTCTTCTTGCCAGCGCGAGAGCCGTTGAGCTTCGCCTTGATGTGCTCTTCGACGGTGACCGGCTCGTAGAGAGGCGTGCGTCCGTTCGCGAGGAACGAAGGAAGAGTCGGGATCACGGAATCTGCGTTGCCATCGTGGAAGAACGCGGCAGAACGGCGGCGTTCGATCGTGCCGTTCACGATCGGCGGCTTCACACGGTGGAGCGTCGACATCCACTCGTCGTTGGTCAGCCGGGCGGCGATGTCACCGAGGTTGATCAGTAAGGCTCCGTCGGCGGGCTGAACGTCGTGCCAGCCCCCGTCAGTCCCGAGCACTTGAAGGCCGGCGACTTGATCGGCCCAGAGGACGGTCACGAGCCCGAAGTCGGTGTGCTCACCCATTCCAGTCAGCTCGGCACCGAGCTCGATGTCGCCAGGCGGCAGCGCGTAGTTGTTCATTCGAAGCACGTCGATCGAGTGGTCGGTGAACGCGTCGAAGAAGGCGCGGTCGATCCCGAGCGCGTCGGCGAACACCGCGGTCAAGGCATGCGCCACGCGTCGGGACTCCGAGAAGTACGCGTCGATCCTGGCGCGGAATCCGGCCGGCACCTCCGGCCAGACCGACGCCGCATAGAGCCTTTCGTCGACTGCGGCGTGCGGGTACTCGGCGGCGGAGGTGCCGACGTTGAACGCTTCGAAGAAGTCGTTCATGCGCGTCACTGGATCGATGCCGAGGCTGTAGCTCAGGGACTCGCTCTTGGGTGGGCTGTAGCCGCGGTTCTCGTGCGAGGGGCGGACGTACTGCTTCTTCTCCGCCAGAGACAGAGCGAAAAAGCCGTCCATCGCCTGCGTCAGTCCGGTGAGCACGTCGTCGGGAACTCCGTGCCCGACGATCTGAATGAAGCCGACGGTTCTGCAAGCGTGGTCGAGAGCGGCCGCGACGGACGCCCTGTCGGCAGGAGTCCCGCCGGAAACGTACGACGAGATATCGACGGTGGGCACGGTGAAAGGCTCGGTCATGGCTGCTCCTGGGTCGGGGACGGGGGCCACGACGATAATAAGCAGCAATAAAAGTTAATCTGTGTCTATCGGATGACGATCGTGTTTCGCGGGCGTCTCGCTGCTGTGCACCAGCAGGATCGTGGCGTTCTCGTCAACGACTCGCCAGCTGTTCAGTAGCCCGCCGGGGTAGCTGATCGATTCGCCGGCGCCGACGGTCCACTCACCGTGGTCCTCGATGACGACCTGGATCGAGCCCTCGGCGACGTAGACGAGGAGTTCGCCGTCCGACTGGAAGTGCTCACCGAGATCCTCGTGGGAATGCACGCGGTACTCCGTGACCGTCGTCGATCTGCCATCACCCGAGGACAGCATGCGGCCGACCGCTGCGTTCGCCGCCTCGGAGACCGGCACCTGCGGACCCTCGTCTCTCCGCACGACATGGATGCGCGGTTGGGCGACAGCGCTCGGCACCAGCTCGGAGACCGGCACATCGAGCGCTCGAGCAAGCCGATAGAGGGTCAGGAGCGAGGGAAGGGTGCGGCCGTTCTCGATCTGGCTGAGGAACGGCTGGCTTATTCCAGCTTCCAGGGCGACCGTTCGCATGGGCAATTGACGAGCCACGCGAGCGGCGCGCACCGAGTTGCCGAGCGCCATCAGCACTGCGGCTTCGTCTACGGCCGCAGGAGTATCGGACACGTTCGACGGCATCCGCCCAGAGTAGGCCCGCACCCCTCGGTCGCCAATCAGGCCGGCGTACTCCACCCACTCCCGCACTGCACGGAGCCCGGAAGCAGCGCCTGATCGCGCCATGCGCAGAAGGGGCTCGGCGCGCTGATCGGGCAGACCCCTCACTCGAAGCGACTCGACTGATACGATTCAGTGATCCGATCCACTAGTCGACTCGAGTGCGGAGGACACGCGTTGGTAACAAGGTCACGGCGAGTGACGGCTTACGACGTCGCGGTCGCGGCGGGTGTGTCGAAGACCACGGTCAGTTATGTCCTCAACGATTCCCCGGGGCAGACCATCCCGATGACCACTCGCTCGAGGGTCCTCCAAGCCGTTCGTGACCTGGGGTATGTGCCGTCATCCACCGCGCGGGCACTGCGGACCGGGCGAGACAACAGCGTGCTGCTGGTGTTGCCGGACTGGCCGCTCTCCGGAGCGGTGTCCGCCGTGATCGAAGGGCTCCTGGATGAACTCGAAAAGCATGGTCTTGCACTGAAGACCCGCCGGGAGACCTCGTCCTCGCCGTTCCGGAACGACTGGGTGCACATCGCTCCGCAAGCTGTTGTCGCCCTGCACGAGCTCGATCCGGATCAGGAGCGGCGTCTGCGCGGGGACGGCATCCTCGTCGCTCACGCCCTTCTCGCCGCCCCGCAAGGCTCGGGGCAGTCGGCTACGTTCCCGCAGGAACGAATCGGCGGTCTCCAGGTGCAGCACCTGGTTTCCCGGGGGCGCCGGCGACTCGGCTATGTCGCTCCACGGGACGCACGGGTTGCGACCTTCTCGGGTCTTCGAGTGGACGGCGCACGAGAGACGGCGGCGGAGCTCGGCGTTGAGGATCTGCTCGTGGAGCACATCGATCCGAGCCGCGATGAGGCCACTGCGCTCCTGCGCAGGTGGACCGCTTCTGCGACGAAGGTGACAGGGATTGCTGCGTACAACGATCACTTCGCAGCTGCGCTGCTCGCCGCCGCTCGTGATCTCCGGATCGACGTGCCGGGCGACCTCTCGGTGATCGGGGTCGACAACGACCACCTCTCGGAATTCACTTCTCCGCCGTTGACCACCATCGACCAGCACTCAAATGTCGTCGCTCGTCACCTGTCCGCTCTGATCCTGGCCGGGATCGCTGGCCGACAGGGAGATGCGGGACCCAGCCAGGATCTCCTCTCCCTCGTCGTCCGCAGCTCCTCCTGAGCAGGCGCCTCTCCTCTACGAACGGACTTTCATGCCGATGCCACCCCACCGTTTCAGCGGGCTGTTCCGGTGACCTCGCTCGACAGCCGGACTCGCATCCCGTTCGGACGCTGGCTGCTCACGTACACGGCGAAAGTCGTTCTGTCGCCGACGCTCAAACCCCTGAAGCACCGCTTCAGCCCGCGAAGTATCGCGGAACCCGTCGAAGTGATGGTGCCGACCCGTCATGGAGAGGTGCGTTGCTTCATCTACTCTCCGCACCCGGATGCGCCGCTCGCGACGATCAAGCTCACCCCGCCGGTCCACATCAATATTCACGGCGGAGGGTTCATCTTCACCAACGCCCTCCAGGACGACCACATCGCCCGGTATATCGCCGCTGAGGTCGGGGCGTTCGTGGTGAGCATCGACTACAGCACCGCCCCCAACGTGCTGTTCCCCGTCGCCGAGGAGCAGTGCTTCGACGTCCTTAGTGGGCTGCCGACCGCGGAGCCGCCGATCACGGGTGGGACAGCCGCCGCATCAGCGTCGGTGGAGGAAGCGCCGGCGCCAAACTCACGCTCAACACTCTCCAGCTCGTGCGCCGCAACGGCGGCCCGACGATCAAGGCCGCGGCTCTGATCGTCCCCTTCGTCGACGCGACGCTGCCGCCGGAGAGCTATACGTCTCCCCTCGAGAAGCCCGTCATCTCACCCTTCGCGATGAGGCTGATTCTCGGCGCGTACTTCGCTGACGTCGCACGACGCCCCGACCCGCTCTGCTCGCCAGGACTTGACCCTGACCTCGCGGCCGCGATGCCTCCCACGGTCATTCTCACGGGACAGTACGACACCGTCGGCGTGCAGGGACGGGCCCTCGTCACGAAACTCCTGGACGGCGGCGCCCCCATTCTTCACCAGGACTTCGCGAAGTGCGATCATGACTGGATCGCCAACACGAAGACGCCGATCGGGGTCGTCCAGGCCAGCCTCGATCTCATCGGTCAGCACCTGCTGCGTCACCTGCGCAGCGCCGGGCCCTCAATGTCGTCCAGCTCGCAGCAGAAGTGACGAGGAGCCCCACCCTCGTTCGTGACCGGGCATGACTTCGTGGGTGACGAGGTGACAGTCGCACCACCCCCCCCCCTCGTGACCTATAGCGGAAACGTCGTTGGGTCTTTGGCGACGGAGATCTGGCAATCCGAGCGGCTCTACTTGTCTCGGCGGGGGATGATGGCGATCGATCCCGTCACGACGGAGACACGGTAGGCGCGATCGTCGGCTCGGATGGGCTGAGCGATGAGGATGACGACGAGCGCGGAGGCAGCGAAGCCGGCGCCGAGCCAGGCATTCAGCGTGTACGGAGGACCGGAGCTCAGAAGCACGCCTCCGATGCTGGACCCGAGAAGGTTCGCGAGTCCGATCGCGCTCTGAGTGAGGGCGGCCGCGAAGGCCGGCGCGAAGGGAGCTGCGTCCATGAGCCGGATCTGCAACGGCAAGATGATCAGCTGCGCTGAGACGCCGATGCCGAACGCTGCGATGAAGACGGAAGCGGGGCTGCTCATGGTCAGCGCGAAGAGGACCATCACGACGCCGGTCACCGAGAAAGCGATGACGAGCGCGCCCTTCACGGAGCGGTCCGCGATACGACCGCCGGCGACCGCTCCGATCGTCATCCCGATTCCGAAGAGCATGAGAATCCACGGAGTGGCACTCGAGGCGAGCCTTGCGTCCGACGCGATGACGGAGATGTAACCGTAGACCGAGTTGATGGACGCGAATCCGATCGCACCGATCATGATCCCGAGCTAGATCTGGGGCAGCCTGAGCGCGCGCAGGTCCTCCGACACGGGCCCGACGACACGCGAGGACGTTCGCGGGATCAGAACGACGATGGCAAGGGCGGCGGCGGTGAAGACGACGGTGATGGCGAGGAACACCGCACTCCAGCCCGCGGTTTCGCCGATGGCAGTCGCGAGCGGGACGCCGGCAATGTTCGCGATCGTCTGCCCGAGCACGACGGCGGAGGCGGCGCGTCCTCTGTGCTCCGGAGCCAGCAGCGTCATCGCGGTCGCTGCAGCGGCGCCGAAGAACGCGCCGTGGGGGAGTCCGGAGAGGAATCGGGCGAGGACGAACACCTCGAGGGTCGGGCTGGACGCGGTGAGCAGCGTCGCCACGGCGAGTAGCGCGGCCTCCACGATCAGTACGCGCTTGAGGGAGAGCCGACGCAGGAACAGGGTGAGGAGCGGTGCTCCGAGCAGCGCGCCGAAGGCGTACCCGCCGATGGCTACGCCGACTGCCTGGTCGGAGGATCCGAACGCCTCTGCAATGTTCGGCAGCAGGCCGACGACGGCGAATTCGGTGGTCCCGAGTCCGAAGGTGCCGAGCGCCAGCGCCGTCAGCGCCAGGCCGGCGGCCCCTCGGTGCGGGCTGTTGCGCTGAGAGCGGCCGGCCGCGACGTGGGGGCCGCTCATTCAGGCAGGTCCGGATTCCAGCCCATCGGCTCGACGACGTCGGGAGCGGGCGTGATCCACTCGGAGCCCAGCCAGGAGGCCATCCGACGGATGCTGCGCTGAGCGCCGATCGTCTCCGGGGTGCTCAGGTGCCCGTGAACTGTGCCCCGCTCCAGCAGCGATACGACGTCGACACCAGCGGCGGCCAGCTCGCCGGCGAAGGCGGCGCTGGAGGCGCGGAGCGTGTCGGTGTCGGAGTGGATGACGAGCGTGGGCGGGAACCCGGTCACATCGTGACCAGCTGGGAAGGCGTAGGGATCGTCGAGGGCGTCCTGGTCGCCGTCGACGTAGTTCAGAGTGATCAACCGAACGGTCTCGCGAGTCAGCGGGATGCCGGTCTGCTCTGTCTGGGCGTCGAGCTTCGCCGCCAGTTCGGGGGTGTACGGAGGAAGTTCGGGGTGCAGCAGCGGGTAGACGAGAACGAGTCGAGGAGGGAGTGCTCGCCCGGAGTCGAGGAGCCTTTTCGTCGCCGACGCGGCGATGGTGCCGCCCGCGCTGGCTCCGCCGAGCGCCCAGCCGACGGGGCTGAGAGCGCGCAGCTCCGTGTCGGCCCAGGCGAGAACGGTCTCCGCTTCCGTGCGAGCGACGGGGTAGAAGGAGGTTCCACGCCCCTCGGGCGCACCGATTTCCAGAGCCCAAGCGGGGACGGGGGTGAGACGGTAGTCGACGGCAACGACAGCGATCCCGACTTCGGCGAGGCTGCGTGCGACCCAGTCGCTTTCGGGCTCGTCGAGGGTTCCGTAGGCGTAAGCGCCGCCATGGCACCAGACGAGACCACGAGGGTTGGACGTCCGCTGGTGGGCCGGGTGGTAGATGCGGACCGGGATGTCTCCGTGTGGTCCTGGGATGAGAAGGTCCTCCGTGAGGGTGGCGGAAGAGGTGATGTCGTCGGATGTCATGGCGATGTCCTTTGCGGTGAGGAGGCGGTCAGCGAGAGAGCGCTGCGCGCAGCTTCTCGGCGATGTCGGTCGTGTCGCCGGGGATGCTCTTGAGGATCTCCTCGAGCGTCTGTTCGGGCGAAGTGGCGACCTGGTCCAGTTCGATGCCGGGGAACTGCGCCTGCACAAGGGTGCTCACGGTCTTGCGGCCTCTCGGGTCCGACTGAATCTCCCGCAGCGACGAGCCAAGGTGCAGGTGCGCTCGCTGGCCGTATCCGGTCGGCAGGTCGTACGTCCAGGAGTGGGTGCCGGCGCCCACGCTGAAAGGCTCAGGGGCGGTGGCGAAAGGCAGCTCGACGCTCGCGCGCGTTCCCTCCGGAATGACGGCGTCGACGGTGATGGTGCCGTCGTGGAGATACCAGGAGACCGCGGCCTTGCCTCGAGGACTGTCGTGCACAGCGGAGGCGGACGTGAGGCCTCCGCCGGGTCGCGGTGCGATGGCGAGCGCGGCCCAGCCCGGCTCGGTACGGGCGAGTCCGGCGACGACACGGTGCAGCCAGTCGGCGACCGCGCCGAGCGCATAGTGGTTCAGCGACGTCATTCCCGTGGAGTTCAGTGTCCCGTCGGGAAGGACGGAGTCCCACCGCTCCCAGATGGTCGTCGCGCCCTTGAGAACGGGGTAGAGGTAGGAGGGCGCCTGCTCTTGCAGCAGCATCTCGTAGGCGTCGTCGAGGTAGCCCGTCGAGGAGAGGGCGTCGGTGACGAGGGGAGTGCCCGCGAAGCCGGTGGAGATGCGATGCCCGACGCCGGTGACGATGTCGGACAGGCGACGGCCGGCAGTGGTTCGCTGGTCGCCGTCGAGCAGGTCGAACACGATCACGAGCGCATAGGCCGTGGCGCTCTCGTTGACGACGCGGCCGGAGCCGGTGACGTACTCGTGGCGGAACGCTTCGCGCACGCGGGTAGCGAGCTCGAAGAAGTGCTGGGCGTCGGCGTTCTCTCCGAGCAGCGCAGCGGTCTCGGCGAGCTCCCGCGTGGTCTTGCAGAGGAATGCGCAGGCGACGAGGTGCGCGTCGGTCTTGCCAGCCGAGGGGCTGGAGGCGGGGGCATCCGGGTCCAGCCAGTCGCCGAACTGGAATCCGCGGTTCCAGAGGCCGCGCGGGTCGAGGTCCGCTTCGATCCTTCGCATCAGAGTGGTCATGCCGGGGTAGGCGCGGCGGAGGATGTCGACGTTGCCGGATTCGAGGTAGAGCTGCCAGGGCAGGCTCACGACGACATCGCTCCAGAGAGCGGTGGGGGTCATCGGCGTGCTGCCGACCATGGGGACGTACCAGGGGACGTCGCCGAAGGCTCGCTGCTCAGCCCAGACGTCCTCGAGCCAGGATTCGAGGACCGGCTGCGCGTTGTAGAGGAACGTGGCGGTGGGGGCGAAGGCGTTGATGTCGCCGGTCCAGCCGAGTCGCTCGTCGCGTTGGGGACAGTCCGTGGGCAGTCCGACGAAGTTGTCGCGCATCGACCAGACCACGTTCTCGTGCAGCTTCGTGACGCGCGGGTCGGAGGATTGGAACCATCCGGTGCGCGTCATGTCGCTGTGCACGACCACGGCGCGGATGGCGTCGATGTCGAGCCGGCCGGGCCAACCACTGATTTCGACGTAACGGAAGCCGTGGAAGGTGGTGCGAGGCTCCCAGGTCTCCTCGCCATCACCCCGGAGCGTGTAGGTGTCGGTCGCGCGGGCGGTGCGGTTGCTCTCGACTTCGATTCCTCCGTCGGGACGCTGGAGCTCGGCGAATCGCAGAGTGATCTTTCGTCCGGTGGGCCCGGTCACCCGCAGGCGCACCCACCCGGAGATGTTCTGGCCGAAGTCGATGACGAATCGGTCCTCGTCATCCGCGTGGATCTCCCGAGGCGAGAGCTCCTCGATGGGGCGAATCGGCGGCGCGGTGCGGGGAGCGAGCGAGCTGAGGTCCCATTCGAGCGGAAGAGCCGTCATCCACGCGCTGTCATCGAAGCCGGGAAGCAGCCAGCCGTGCGGCTCGAGGCGGGCGTCGAAGTCCTCGCCGTAGTAGATCCCGTTGCCTCGCAGCCCACCGGTCGAGACCCGGAACTGACAGTCCGTTCCGACGGTCTCGACGTGATCGGAGTACTCGAGGGTCAGCAGGGCGTAGAAGGCGGGCCGGTCGCTGTAGACGTGGCGGAGGTTGTCCCAGCTCAGCTCGCCGACAGCCCATCCCTCGCCGACAACGCCGGCGAGGACGTTGTCGCCTTCGCTGATCTGCGCGGTGACGTCGACAGTGCTCGTGAGCAAGCGGTGCCGGTAGGACGTCCAGCCCGGCGCGAGAGCTTCGTCGCTGAGCCGTTCGCCGTTGAGATACGGAGTGACCACGCCGAGGGCGGTCACCGTCAGTTCGGCCCGGACGATTCCGCGTGCGACAGCGAACTCTCGTCGGAAGTACGGTGCGGCGTCACCCTTCGCAGAGGGCGCTCCCGCGCTGATGAGCTGGGCGGATGAGCGGGTCATGGTCGTTCCCTGTCCTTGCTGATGGTCGAGGTGCATCGCAGTGAGGTCGCTCCGCGACGATGTCGGCACACCTCCAACTGATTCGATTCAGTGGATCGGTTCAGTGAATCAGTCGGTCAGAATTGAGTCAAGAGAGCCGCAGCTTCGAAGGGCCCGGGAGCTCCTGATCGCTGCGCGGCTGCGTCACTGGATCGCGTGCTGCCGAGGAAGTGGCGTGGCGGGGCCTGGTTAAGGTGGCAAGGGATGTCGCGCTGGCGGCGGGAAGAGAGCGACCATGACTCAGCGGCGGCGGCGAGTAACGGCGTTGGACGTCGCTCGTGAAGCGGGGGTCTCGAAGACAACGGTCAGTTATGTCCTGAACGACACTCCTCATCAGACGATTCCGGCCGAGACGCGCGATCGCGTTCTGGCCGCGGTGCGCACTTTGAACTACACGCCGTCCTCGTTGGCGCGGGCGCTGAGGAAGGGGCGCAGCGATGTCGTGCTGCTGGTGCTGCCTGATTGGCCTCTCGGTCGTGTCGTGTCCCGCATCATCGATGCGATGACGGCGGAGCTCGATAAGAGCGGGCTCTCGTTGATGACCCGCCGGGAGCGGGAAGGGGAGCCTCTCGCCGCGCTCTGGCAGGAGACCGCTCCCGCCGCAGTCGTCGCTTTCCATGTGATCGCGGAGGAGGATCGTCAGGCTTTGAGCGACGCCGGCGTCTACGCGGCTACGGCGATCCTCGCGGAAGAGGAGTCCACCGACGAGGCCGTCGACCTACCGCAGGAAACGATCGGAGTGCTGCAGGTGCGGCACCTGGCCGCGAACGGCCACGACATCATCGGCTACGCCTCCGTGCGGGATCCTCGGGTAAGAACGTTCCGGGATCTGCGTCTTCGGGGAGTCCGGCGCGCATGCGCGGAGCTGGGCTTGGAGGAGCCGGTGGTGATCGATCTAGACGCGGAGCTCGATCCGGCGATCGACGCCGTCCGGATGTGGCGGGGCTCCGCGAAGCCGGTGACCGGCATCGCGGCCTACAACGATGAGCTGGCGGCCGCGGTGCTAGCGGCGATGCGCGCCCTCGACCTGAGCGCGCCGACGGATCTTGCGGTGATCGGCGTCGACGACGAGCCTCTCGCGCGGTTCGCCTGCCCGCCCCTGAGCACCGTCAAGCAGGACGAGGTCATGATCGCCGCGCATCTCGCGCACGGGATCGTCGAGGGCATCGCCGGCAGACCGACCAGGCCTCTCGGGTCGGAGGCGATCAGCCTCGTCGTCCGCGAGTCGGCCTGATCCCCGGTCGGCGACAGGCGCCACCGACCGGAGGATCGTGTTCGCTCGTCAGCGGGTCGGGGTGGTCTCGAGGGACGTGAGCAGCTGCTGGACGATGTCGGCGCCGTCCGCGGTGCCGGCGATCGAGACGACGGTCGGGAGCGGCATCGACTCCGCGATCCGGAGTGTCTCCGGGTCATCCAGCAGCGCGGCGCCCGGGCCCAGTGTCCCGAGCAGCTCGGCGAAGGCGGCGGAACCGGTGGGGTGCGTCATCCACTCCTTCAACGAGGAGGACAGGGTGAGCTCCCGCACGGGGACCGGCACCTCGAGGACGATCTGCTCGCGTGCGCGGAGGTCGCGGGAGGACGCTCCGACCTCGATCGTGAAGGCGCCCGGCTCCACCAGCCAGCCCTCCTCGCTCCAGAAGGCGAATGCGCGCTCGCCGAGCGCGAAGCGCACGCGCTGGGACTCCCCGGGTGCGAGCTGTATCTTCTCGAACGCGCGCAACTCGCGGCCGGGGCGGTCGACGCTCGCGTCGGGATCACCGACGTAGAGCTGCACGACCTCGGAGCCTGTCCTCGCACCGGTATTGGTCACCGTGATCTCCACCTCGGCTGCGGCGACGCTCGCATCGGCGATGTGCACGGCGAGGTCGGTGTAGCTGTAGGAGGTGTAGCCGAGTCCGTGTCCGAAGGGGAAGGCGACGTCGCGGTCGGTGAGGTCGTACCAGCGGTACCCCACGTAGATCCGCTCGCCGTAGAGCACGTGGCCGTTCGCGCCCGGCCAATTGCCGATCGCGGGGGTGTCGGTGAGGCGGTGGGGGATTGTCTCGGCGAGCCGGCCTCCCGGCTCGGAGTCTCCGAAGAGGACGTCGCAGGCAGCGGATCCGGAGGCCTGACCGCCCAGCCACATCTCGAGGACCGCCGGGACGCTGCCGGCGATGCCCTCGAGCGACACGACGGAACCGTTGCTGAGAACGACGACGGTCGACGCGTTCACGCCGCGGATCCGCTCGAGCAGCGCGAGCTGATCCGCAGGAAGGCGGAGGTGGGTGCGGTCGAACCCTTCGGACTCGGCGGAGTCGGGCAGACCGAGGAACAGGACGACGACGTCCGCCTTCTCCGCCGCCGCAACGGCGGCCGATGCGAGCTCCTCCGTCTGCTCGGAAGTGGTCTTCTCAAGCGTGAAGCCGGCCTCGAAGGCGACCTCCCGCTGGGTGCGGGCCCGGATCGCGGTCAGCGCGTCGTCGAGCCGGGTGGGGTTGATGTGGGAGCTGCCGGCGCCCTGGTACCGGGGCGTGCGCGCGAACTCACCGATGACCGCGATGCTCCCGGTACCGGCTGCGTCCAGGGGGAGGAGGCCGGTGTCGTTCGCGAGCAGCACGGCCCCTGCGGCCGCGGCGCGGCGCGCGAGCTGGTGGTGCGCGTCCAGGTCGAGGGCGGTTTGCGTCTCGCGGCGGGCGCGCAGTGCGTCGTTGACGGTGAGGATGCGCGACACGGCGGCATCGAGGAGGGCCTCGTCGAGCTCTCCGCCGTCGACGGCGGCCGCGATCGCGGTCGGGCCGCGGTCCCCTGTGGAGGGCATTTCGAGGTCGTTCCCGGCAGCGACTGCAGCGACGGGGTCGACGACTCCACCCCAGTCGGACACGACGAAGCCCTCGAAGCCCCACTCCTCGCGGAGCAGGTCGGTGAGCAGCCGGGTGTTCTGCGACGCGTGCACGCCGTTGATGCGGTTGTAGGAGCTCATCACCGTGGCCGGCCGGGAGCGGGTGACGACGGTCTCGAAGGCCGGAAGGTAGATCTCGCGGAGGGTGCGCTCGTCCACGTCCGCGCTGATGCGCATCCGGTCGGACTCCTGGTTGTTGGCGGCGAAGTGCTTCACCGAGACGCCGACACCGCGCGACTGGACACCGTCCGTCCACGCCGCGCCGAGGGCGCCCGAGAGGAAGGGGTCCTCGGAGAGGTACTCGAAGTTCCGGCCGCACAGGGGGGAGCGCTTGATGTTGACGCCCGGCCCGAGAAGGATGTCGACTCCGAGCGCGCGGGCCTCCCGGCCCAGCGCCTCGCCGACCCGCGTCGCGAGCTCCCTGTCCCAGGAGGATCCGAGCGAGGACGCCGTGGGGAATGCGGTCGCCGGCACGCTCGCGTTCAGCCCGAGGTGGTCGGTGCCGGCGGGCTGGAACCGGACTCCGTGGGGACCGTCCGACAGAGTCAGGGCCTCGATGCCGAGGCGCTCGATCGCCGTGGTGGTCCAGAACGTGGCACCGGAGACGAGAGCAGCTTTCTCGGCCAGGGTCAGACGCGAGACGAGGGGATGGGTCATCGGACGGTTCCTTCGAAAGTGAGGCAGAGGCGACGCGGGGGATGAGATCGAACGCTGAACCGCGTCGATGCGAGCATCACCACTGATTCGATTCAGCAACCTAGCACCGCGTCGAGGCGTTCGGTAGGCGGGGTCCGATCAGCAGGCCTGAAGTCGTTCGTCGAGCGGATTCTTCTCGGTCCTTGCGTTCGCCGCGGGCGCGCAGTACCGTACTGACTCGATCCACTGATTCGAATCAGTATTGCTATCCCGATCAAAGGAGATCCCGTGTCCGCACCGAAGACCCGCAGAGAACCCGGCTTCCGGTTCGTCACCGTCGTGTGCGGACTCGCGTCCTACCTCGACGCCGCCGCGCTCGTCTCGACCGGTCTCGCGCTGGTCATCTACCAGCAGGCCATCGGCATCACCGCGGATCAGCTCGGCATCCTGACCGCCCTCCTGACCCTGTTCGTCGGTCTCGGCTCCGTCGTCGGCGGCCGACTCGGCGACCGGTTCGGCCGGCGCCGCATCTTCACGATCACGATGGTCTTCATCGCCGTAGGGGCGACACTGCTCACCATCGGCGGCTCCTTCCCGATCATCGTCGCGGGCATCATCCTCATGGGCGCCGGAATCGGAGCCGACCTGCCGGTCTCGCTCGCCACGATCTCCGAGGCGGCCACCAACGCGAACCGCGGCAGCGCCATCGTCTTCTCCCACGTCCTCTGGACCGCCGGCATCCTCGTGACCCTCGCCGTCTCGGCCGCCATCGGGAACCTGGGACTGATCGCCGGACAGATTCTCTTCGGCCAGGTCGGCGTCATCGCGCTCATCGTCCTCGCCCTGCGTCTGACGATCCCCGAGTCGCAGCTCTGGCTGCAGACCCGCGGCATCAGCACCGTCGCCGCCACCTCCGGCGGCACCCGAGTCCGCGACCTCGCCCGCGCGCCCTACCTCGTCCCCCTCCTCGTCCTCGCAGTGACCTACTCGCTGCTGGCCATCGGAGCGGGCACCATCGCCGGCTTCGGAGCGTTCATCGCCGTCAACCTCGCCGACGTCGACGTGCAGACCTTCTCGCTCATCGTCCTCGTGATCTCCGTCCTCGCCATCGGCGCAACGCTCTGGTTCGCCCGCATCGTCGACACCAAGTGGCGGATGACCTACTTCGCGATCGGCTCCGTGATGATGGTCTCGGGCTACGCGATCATCGCTCTCTTCGGCTTCAGCCTCCCCACTCTGATCGCGGGCATCGCCCTCAGCAATCTCGGCATGTGCTTCGCCTTCGAGACGATCCTCAAGGTCTGGATGCAGGAGGCGTTCCCGACCCTGCTGCGCGGCACCGCGCAGGGCACGATCATGGCCGTGGGCCGCTTCGTCCCCGTCTTCGTGCAGGCCGTCACCCCCGGTCTCCTGCTCGCGAACGGCCAGCTGTTCTACGGCGTGCTGAGCATCGTCACCCTCGGATCCACCATCGCCCTCTGGTTCACCTTCCGGAATCGCCGCTCCGCTGAGTTCGAGGCCGTCGAGAGCCCCGTCGAGGAGAAGGTGAGCACCGTCCCGCTCGTGAACTGACGCCGCTCACGTTGCACGACCACTGACGCACGAGCACCCTCGCCAGCTTCGCGGCCCTCCGCGCCGAAAGCATGCGACACCCACTAGTACCGCAAGGCCCCGTCTCGCCCCCTCGAGCGGGGCCTTCCGGTCTCACCACGCTAGGCAACCCGCAGGATCAAAGGAGATACCGTGCAGAGAAGTTCGTCAGTGCCAATCAAGGGACAGCCCCGGCGACGACACCCCTCAACGACCCGCAGAGGGGTCGCACTCGCGGCCACAGTGGCACTGATCGGCGGGGGAGTGAGCCTCACTGCCACGCCGGCGAACGCCGCCTCCGGGTACACGACCCAGGCGCTCCACTTCGCCGTCGCGGTCGGACCCGACGACTCGACGAAATGCGACATCATCGGCGATCTGTACCTCCCCGCTGACACCACCTCGACCAACCGCGTCCCCGCGCTGCTGACCACGAACGGGTGGGGCGCCTCGAAGGACGAATCAGCCGGCCTGGCTCGCGGCTTCGCTGAGCGCGGCTACGCCGTTCTCAGCTACTCCGGCCTCGGATTCGGCGGATCATCGTGCAACGTCACGATCGACGACCGCGACTACGACGGCAAAGCCGCCAGCCAGTTGGTGAGCTTCCTCGGTGGAGCCGCCGGTATCGCCTACACGGACGCCGCGCACACGAACGCGATCACTCCACTGAACGTGATCCAGAAAGACCAGAAGGACCACGACGGCGTCGCCCGCCCGAACGACCCACGAGTCGGCATGTTCGGCATGTCCTACGGCGGCGGCGCACAGTTCTCGGCCGCCAGTGTCGACCACCGCATCGACACCATCATCCCCATGATCACCTGGAACGACTTCAGCCAGGCCCTCGCCCCGAACGACGGCGTCCAGACCTCCGTCCCCGGAGACACACCCGGCGTCGCCAAGACCGTCTGGCTCAGCGCACTCCTCGCTCTGCAGGCCAAGAGCTGGCTCACCCAGCCGACCGACCCCCAGACCATTCAGGGCTGCCCTGGCCTTGAGGACTACTTCTGCCAAGCGGTCCTGTCCGGACTGACTACCGGTTCGCTCACTCTCGACCAGATCAGCGAGCTCCGCGAGGACTCCGTCGCGAGCTACATCACCATCATCAAGGTTCCCGTGCTGCTCAGCCACGGTCTGAGGGACACCGTCTTCCCGGTCAACCAGGCTGTCGCGACCTACAAGGCACTCAAGCAACAGAGCACTCCCGTGAAGATGATCTGGCACGAATGGGGCCACGACTCCGGACCCGTCGCCGGCGAGCTCACCTACGAGAACCCCGACTTCACCACCGAATACCTGCCCCAGCGCTACCTCAACTGGTTCGACTTCTACCTCAAGGGCAAGAAGGTCGATACCGGCGCCGGATTCGAGTACTTCCGCGACTGGGTCAACTACTCCGGTCCGGCCCAGCCCGCGTACGTCAAGGCACCGTCGTATCCCTCGACGAACACCGCCAAGAAGATGTACCTCTCGGGAGCCGGAGGCCTGGTGGACTCGACCTCGTCGATCCTGCCGGGCAGCCAGGCGTTCGTGACGGTCGGAGCGGGCGCGCCGACCTCGATCGAGCCCGCCCACGCGGTCAGCTCGCTCGTGCCCTTCACGCCACTGCCCGAGCTCGATCTCCCGGGAACCGCAGTCGCCTGGTCGTCGGCCACGCTGAGCCAGCCCGTCGACGTCGTCGGTATCCCCAAAGCGACACTCGAGGTCGACGCTCCGACGGCGCAGCTGACGCAGGGAATGGGCCCCTCCGGACAGCTGGTCGTCTTCGTGAAGCTCCTCGACGTCGCACCCGACGGGACAGCGACCGTGATCAACGGCCTGGTCAGCCCGGTCCGCATCGCCGACGTGTCCAAGCCGGTCGAGGTCAGCCTGCCCGGAATCGTGCACCGGTTCGCCCCGGGACACCAGATCCGACTCGTCGTCTCGGGCGGATCCCTCAACTACCGCGGCGGCGTGCTTCCCACTCCAGTGACCGTGTCGGCCGGCGCCGGACAGTCGCTGACCCTTCCGACCACTCCGTAACACCAACCCTCGGAGGCGCCGCAGTGGCGTCCCTCCGAGGGTTGGCTCGGTCGCAGCTTCCAAACGCCGCTCCGCTTACAAACTGACAAAATCTCGATTTTTGGATGCGCAGCCTCGTTTCCCGGGAAGCGGGTCTCGTGGCGACCCTTCGAGAACGACCGTCCCGACAAGCACCCGGAAGGCCCTCGACACCGCGAGGAGGACGGCCAACCGTGAGCTCAGCCTCCAGATCGTGCCGTGTCGAGCAACCAGCCGATGATCGTGGAGAGTGTCTGGGCACCAGGCGCACTGTCGAGGTCGACGAGGGCGGCGTGCGGGGCGGCTTGCACGATGATGAGCGACACATCGCCCCCGGCCTCCTCGACGGCCCTTGCATATGCCTCGCCTGACGGTCTGATGCTGTCGTACTCGGAAGTGACGATCAGGATCGGAGGCTGGCCACTTAGGTCACCATTCGCCGGGAACGCATAGGGGTCGCTGAGAACGGCTCGTCGGCCCGCGTAGTTGTGGGCGATCAACCTGAGATCGTCGGGCTCGAACACCTGATGCGGAGCGCCCTCCTTCATCCGCTGCAGCTCGTACGCCCGTTTCCGCGCCGCGCCGCCGGCCCCCGGCACGCGCTTCGTGCTCACCGTCGGCGAGCTGGAGGTCGACCGTGTCCTCGATATCCCGTCGCTCTACACGGCCGCCCACGAGTTCACCGGCCTCCTCCGACAGCTCGGCTTCGACGTCACGCTCCTCACCGGCCCGCTCGGCCACGACTACTTCTCCTCCCACGTTCTCTTCGCACACGGGCTCCGAATGCTGCTCGGCACCGGGGGCGAGCTCCGCTAACCCGTCGGCGTTCCGTCGCGGTCGGCGTTCACCGCGCTCACACCGCCCTCCTCCTGAAGATCCCCCTGCCTGACAGCCTCGGCGCCCCTACGACGGTACCCGCGAGCGTCCAGCGCATCGTGGTCGGCCGGAGCCGTCGAGACCCCCGAGCGCGGACCTCGGGCCGGACTGTAATGAGAGCGTGCTGAGGAGGTAATGCGCTTGAAACACCCGGGGCCTAGGTTCGTTCACGACCCGGCTTCGACCGGGACTTTCCCGCCGCACTTCCGCTACAACGTCGCATGATTCGGTCAACCCGGAGCCCGCGACTTACGCACCCCCTCCATCCCCTCGCCTCGCGCCCATTTCTGCTACAAAGTAGCGAAATTAGCCCGGACCCCAGGAGCCCCCATGAAGCGCACCTCCCGCCTCGCCCTAGTCGGCGGTGCCGTCGCCGTGACGGCCCTCGTCCTCACCGGTTGCGGCCGCTCGGCCGACGTCGGCACCGCCGCCGCCGTCACCACGGTCGACGACTCCGCGGCTACCGGCACCGTCACCCTCTGGGCGCCGGACGGGGACGCCACGCAGCTCGACGCGGTCCTCGCCGACTACCGGGCCGAGAATCCGGACCTCGATCTCGAGATCACTCTGGTCCCCTCCGATGAGTACAACACCAAGCTGCAGACCGCCGTCGCCGCGGGCACCGCGCCCGACATCGCCTTCCTCTACACGGAGGCGCAGGCGCAGTTCCTCGCCTCCGACGCCTTCGCGCCGGTGCCCGACGGTCTGGTCGATTCGAGCAGCTTCTTCGAGGGCTCCTGGGAGGCCGGCGAGCGCGACGGCGCGACCTACTCCGTGCCCTGGTACGCCTACACGCGGGTGCTGATCTACCGCTCCGACTTCGCGGACGCGGGCGGGGTGAGCGCCCCGACGACGTGGGACGAGACCATCCCGTTCTTCGAGGGACTTGAAGCGGGCGGGGCCGAGAGCGGTTACGGCGCGGAGGTCGGCTGGGACACCTACAACGGCCAGGCCCTCGTGACCTACGCGCACCAGGCGGGTGCCGATCTGCTGAGCGAGGACGGCTCGGAGTGGACCCTGGACACCCCCGAGATGCTCGCGGCGGCCGAGTACAACGCGTCCGTCTTCACCGACGGCGTCTCCTCGCCCGACACCCCGCAGTTCCTCGACGCCCAGCCGTACCTCGTGTCCGGGCGGACGGGCTCGATGATCAGCGGCCCCTGGGTCGTCGCGACTCTCGACACGACCGCCGGGGAGGAGGGCTGGACCGACTCGCACATCGCGACCGCCGTCCTCCCCGCCGGCCCCGACAGCGGCTCCGGGCAGCTCGCCGGAGGCAGCTGGGGAGTGACCGCCGGCTCCGACAACGCCGCGTCGGCGTGGAAGGTCGTCCGTGCCACGGCGGAGCAGGACACCCAGATCGCGCAGTACGAGGCGGCCGGCAGCATGCCCGCCGTGGTCGACGCGTGGCAGGACCCGGTGATCGCCGACCAGCCCCTGCTCGACGCGTTCTTCGAGCAGCTCCAGAACGTCGAGCCGCTGCCCGCCGTCAGCACGTGGACGCAGGTGTCGACGCTGCTCGGCCAGGAGATGGAGAAGGTCGCCCGGGGCAAGGAGTCGGCCGCCGACGCCCTCGCCGCCGTGCAGAAGCAGGCCGACTCGATCGGCACGGAGTGACGACGTGGCTCTGACCGCCCTCGCCGGCCGGTCCGCGGCGGGAGCGGTGCGCGAGCGCCGCTCCCGCCACGGGCGCCACTCCGGCATCGCCTGGCTCTTCCTCGCCCCCTTCGCCGTGATCTTCGTGGTGTTCACGGCCATCCCCGTGCTCGCCTCGATCGGCATGAGCGTCACCGACATCCGCGGTGCCGATCTGCAGCAGCCGTTCGGCGTCGAGTTCACCGGGCTCGCGAACTACGCGACCCTCCTGAGCGACGCCGCGTTCCTCCGCGCGCTGCTCAACACCCTGTACTTCGTCGTCATCGGCGTGCCCGTCACGATGCTCGTGGGCTTCGTGCTCGCGCTCGCGCTCGACTCGGGCATCCGGCGCCTGCGCGGTGTCTTCCGCGCCCTCTTCTACGCCCCCGTGGTGACCAACATCGTCTCCGTGGCACTGATCTGGCAGTACGCGTTCAACCAGAACGGAACCGTCAACGAGGTGCTCGGCGCGATCGGCTTCGCCGGACCCAACTGGCTCGGCGACGAGCAGCTCGCCATGCCCGTGGTGATCCTCCTCGGCATCTGGCGCAACTTCGGCACGGCGATGCTCCTGTTCCTCGCCGGACTGCAGTCGGTGCCGGAGGACGTGCACGAGGCCGCCTCGCTCGACGGGGCGAGTCCGTGGCGTCGCCTGGTCTCGATCACCGTGCCGCTGCTGATGCCCACCACGCTGCTGATCTCGGTGCTGCTGTCGGTCTTCTTCCTCCAGGTCTTCGATGAGCCGTACCTGCTCACGGGCGGCGGTCCGGTCGGCTCGACCGAGTCGATGGCGCTGTACACCTATCGCCAGTTCGGCTTCGGCAACATCGGCCTGTCCTCGGCCGCCTCCTTCCTCCTCCTGCTCATCGTCGTGCTCGTCAGCGCGCTGCAGTTCCGTCTGCTGAGGTCCCGCTCATGACCGTCACCACCGCCCCCCGGCCCACCGCGACGGCTCCCGCGCCGCCGCGTCCGCCCGCCCGGGAGACCGGCACGCGCGCCTCGGCCGAGCGCCGGCGCCACCTCGTGCTCTACCCGCTGCTCGCGCTGCTCGCGGCGATCACCCTGCTGCCCTTCGTCTGGGTGATCTCCGGGTCGCTGCGCACGACGGCCGACATCAGCGCCGACCCCGGTGCGTGGCTCCCGTCGGCGGTGACGCTCGACAACTTCGCCCGGCTCTTCTCGCAGGCGGGCTTCACCGGCTACCTCGCCAACAGCCTGATCGTCGCCGGAGTCGTCGTGGCCGGGAACGCGGTCGCCGCGGCCGCCGCCGGCTACGCGCTCGCCAAGCTCGACTTCGCGGGCAAGCGGTTCGCCATGGCCGCGGTGCTGATCTCGCTGATGATGCCGTTCTCGGCGGTCTTCGTGCCGCAGTTCGTGGTCACGGTGCGCCTGGGACTGGTGAACACGCTGGCCGGCATCGCGCTGCCCTCGCTCGTGCTGCCGATCTCGATCTTCATCGTCCGCCAGTTCGCGGAGAGCGTCCCGGAGGAGCTCCTCGAGGCCGCGCGGATCGACGGAGCGAGCGAGCTGCGGATCTTCGCCCAGGTGTTCCTGCCGCTCGCGGGGCCCGCGCTCGCGACGGTGACGATCATGTCGTTCCTCGCCGCGTGGAACAACTTCATCTGGCCGCTGCTGGTCGCGCAGGACGCCTCGACCTACACGCTCCCGGTGGGCCTGGCGGCCACGCGGCAGGCGGCGCAGAACGTCACCGACTACGGGCTCGTGCTGGCCGGCGCGGTGGTCGTGATGCTGCCGGTGCTGGTGCTCTTCCTGCTCCTGCAGCGCTACTTCGTGCAGGGTATCGTCGCGACGGGCCTGAAATGAGCGGATCGATCGGGGGTGGTGCCCGTGTCACGCAGGATCTGCTCACCGACGGACAGGGCGTGCCGGGGCCCGGCACCGCGGACGTGGGGGAGGAGCGCATGAGCGCAGGAGTGGCGCCGAGCACCCTCCGTCGACTCAACTCGGGAGTCGTGCTGCGCGCCCTCGCCGAGCACGAGGACCCGGTGACCATGGCCGTCCTGGTCAATGAGGTGCAGCTCTCCCGCCGCACGGTCGAGCTCATCCTGGTGCGCCTCAGCGAGGAGGGCTGGGTCGAGGAGACCGCACCCGATCCAGCCCGTTCCGACGTCGGCCGGCCGCCGCGCACGTTCCGCTTCCGTGCTGACCGTGCCCTCGTCGCGGCCGTCCGCATCGACACCGACTATGCGTCGGCGGTCGTCTGCGACATCCGCGGGCGGATCCTCGGCCGCGACCTGCGCCCCCTGCGGGACTACCACGCGC
This sequence comes from Rathayibacter sp. VKM Ac-2857, assembly GCF_013205025.1. Classification (GTDB taxonomy): domain Bacteria; phylum Actinomycetota; class Actinomycetes; order Actinomycetales; family Microbacteriaceae; genus Rathayibacter. The sequence goes on from NZ_JABMLE010000003.1 coordinate 483,122, forward strand.
CCGAGGCCACGGTCGAGGACGCGGTCCTCGCGATCGAGGCGGCGGTCGCCGACTCCGGCCGGTCGAGCGATCTGATCCGCGCCGGTGCCATCGCGGCCGGTGGCGCGATCGACGAGGACGGCGTCGTCACGCGGCTCGTCAACTCCCCGCGCTGGAGCGGCTTCGCGGTCGCGGAGGTCGTCTCCGCTCGGCTCGGAGTGCCGGTCTTCGCCGACAACGACGCCAACCTGGCCGCCCTCGCCGAGCGGTGGCGCGGCGTGGGCGCGCACTCCAGGACCTCCGCCTGGTGCATCTTCGGCGACCGAACCGGTATCGGCCTCGTCATCGACGGGTCCGTGCACCGCGGCTTCCGCGGAGCGGCCGGCGAGGTCGTCGAGGCCGGTGCGCTCGGTGCGAGCCGGATGGAGAACACCCCGTTCGGCCGGCTGAGCTCCCCGCGCCGCGAGCATCGTGCGAGTGCCCTCCTGGCCGTCGAGGCCGCGCGCGCGGGCGACCCGGAGGCACTGCGCGAGCTCGACGCCTTCGTCGAGCACCTCGCCGGCCTGCTCTCGGCTCTGGCGTGGACGGTCTCGCCCGACCTGTTCGTCCTCGGCGGCGGGCTCGAGGACGCGGCCGACATCCTCCTCCCGCGGCTCGTCGACGCGCTTGCAACGCTGCGCACGCTCGACGTTCCCATCCGCTCCACAGCGCTCGGCACCGACGCACCCCTACTGGGCGCGGTGAAGTTCGCCCTCGACCGCATGGACGGCGCCTTCTACGGCCCCACCCTCACCGCCGCCGCCGAGCGCGCGGTCTGACCTCGTCCTCTTCCCCACCCCGCGCGTTCCTCGCGCGGTTCGACAGGAGCACCATGCCTGAGACCACCACGCCCGTCGACGTCCTGCTCATCGGGAGCGGGATCATGGGGGCCGCGCTCGCCCGCGGACTCCGCGACGCCGACCCCGCACTCCGGATCCTGATGATCGACGGAGGCCCCGCCGTCGGCTCGGTCGCCGGCCTCCATCTGCACGACAGCGAGGAGCCCGCGATCTGGAGCCGCTACAACCAGCGGGTGGCCACCGGCGTGCAGGGCATGTACACCGGGGCGGATGTGACCCCCGACATCACCGACGAGCTGCGCTCGGTCGCGCCCGGGATGTACAACCTCTCGGCACTGGGCGAGGACGCCGCGGCGATGCCCGCAGGCGCGGTTTCTTGGAACGTCGGCGGGATGGGCGTGCACTGGACCGCAGCGACCCCCTGGCCGGCGGGCGACGAGGTCTTCGACGGCGGCGACGCCGCGCAGTGGGAGCAGGACCTCGATCGGGCGCGCCGGCTGCTCGACGTCCACCCGTCCCCGCTCGGACCCACCGCCCCGGGACAGGTCGTCCTCGACGTCCTCGAGGACGCCTTCGGCGAGGTGAGCGCGCCGGGACGGGGCCCGCAGCCGATGCCGATGGCCGTCGCGGGCAACCCCACTGGGCCGCTCCTGCGCACCGGGCCGAGCCGGATCTTCCCGCCGATCGCGCACGGCGGCGACGACGCGTTCGAGCTGCGGCCGGGGACCCTCGCGGTCGCGATCCGCCGCGACGGCGACCGCGCCGTCGGGGTCCGGGCGCGCGAGATCGCCACCGGTCGCGAGTACGACATCGACGCGCGCACGACCGTGGTCTGCGCCGATGCGGTCCGGACGCCGCAGCTCCTCTTCGCCTCGGGCATCCGCCCGGCCGCGCTCGGCCAGTACCTGAACGAGCACGCCTTCGTCACCGCTCGCGTGGTGATGGACCTCGAGCGCTTCGCCCTCGCCGGGGGGTCGCTGCCGCGTCTGCGCGAGGGCGAGTTCGCGACCGACTCGCTCTGGCTGCCTCAGAACGGCGGCGCTCAGCCCTTCCACGGTCAGATCATGAACACCGTCTTCATCGACGAGCAGCACGAGCCGTTCGCCTACTCCGTCGGTCTCTCCTTCTACACCCCCGTCGAGTCGCGGCCGGAGAACCGGCTTGTGTTCTCCGAGGACGAGGTGGACGTCACCGGCCTGCCCCGGCTCCGGGTCGACTTCGAGTACAGCGATCGCGACCGCGAGCTGATCGCGGCGGCCCAGGAGCGCGTCCGCGAGATCGCCGAACGCTTCGGCGCCTTCGACCCGTCGACCGAATGCGCCGTCCTCGCGCCGGGATCCTCCCTGCACCTGACCGGGACCGTCCGGTCCGGAGACACCGATGACGGTGCGAGCGTCTGCGACCCGACCGGCCGGGTCTGGGGCGTCGAGGGCCTCTATCTCGCCGGCAACGGCGTGATCCCGACGCCGATCGTCTGCAACGCGACGCTGACCGGCACGATCACCGCCGTCCGGGCGACCCGAGCCGTGCTAGCCGAACTCGCGGCCGCGCGAGTCTGACCCTCTTCCATCCGCTGCTCCCCAGGAGGACCCCGTGAACATCGACCGCCTCGCCACCCGCTACGAGATCGCCCTGCCCGCCTGGATCGAGGACGCCGTGCGCGACGTCCCGGAGGTCCTGCCCGAGCGCGAGGACCGCATGGCCCTCGTGCACGCGCTCGCCGACCGCAACTTCCGCGAGGGCAACGGCGGTCCGTTCGCCGCGATCGTCGTGGAGCGCGACTCCGGCCGCGTGGTCTCGGTGGGCGTGAACGTGGTGCTGGGCAGCGGGGTCTCCTCCGGGCACGCGGAGGTCACCGCGCTGGGTCTCGCGCAGACCGCCCTCGGCTCGTGGGACCTGGGCGGCGAGGGGCTGCCGGCGCACGAGCTGGTCGTGAACTGGCGGCCGTGCGTGCAGTGCTACGGAGCGACGCTGTGGTCGGGTGTGCGGCGCCTGGTGGTCGCGGGGTCGGGTCCGGAGCTGGAGGAGATCTCCACGTTCGACGAGGGTCCGATGCGCGAGGACTGGGCCGCGCAGTTCGAGGCGCGCGGCATCGAGGTCGTCGACGGCGTGCTCCGCGACGAGGCGCTGGAGGTCTTCCGCGCCTACCGCGCGCACGTGGACGCGGGCGAGGTGCTCGTCTACAACGCCCGCGCCGCCGACTGAGCCGTCGCCGCTCCCGTCTCCGCTCCACTCGACTCGAAAGGCCCGCCATGCTCCGCCGCTCCCAGTTCGCCCTCAACGCCATCCAGTGGATCAACGTGAAGGCCGACCCCGCCGACCCGACGAGCGAATCGCTCTGGCGCTTCGCCGACCCGGACTTCCGGGACGACTACCCGGACGTGCTCCGCGAGATCCGCGAGTCCGGCTTCGGCGCCACGATGCTGGAAGTCCTCGCGACGCAGACCCTGCAGGACTACGCCCGGATGATCGAGGACTCCGGCCTCGCGCTCGCCCCCGGCTACGCCTCGATCGCCCTCCCCGAGGACCACGGCCGCAGCTTCCAGCGCGGCTCGGCCGAGTGGATCCACTGGTTCGACGGCGTGCGCCGCAAAGCGGAGGAATCGAACTACGTCGGTCTCGACACGGTGTTCCTCGCACCGGAGGTGAGCTTCGAGCCGGGAGTGGTCCGCACGCGCGAGGCCGTGGCGGTCGGTGCCCTGTTCGACGAGGCGCGGCTCGACCGCGTGATCGAGCTCCTGGGCGATGCGGCGGAGGTGCTGCGCGCTGAGGGCGTCCGCGCCGGACTGCACAACCACGTCGGGACCTGGGTCGAGACGGAGCACGAGATCGACCGCGTGCTCGGCGCGATCGACGCCGACCTGCTCGGCGCCTCGTTCGACGTCGGCCACCTGGTCTGGGCGGGGATCGACCCGATCGCGATCCTGCGGCGCTACTCCGACCGGCTCGTGGATCTGCACATCAAGGACCTCGATCTCGGCATCGCGGAGGCCAGCCGGGCGACGCCGACCGCCTACGACCGCGCCACCGACAGCGGGATCTTCCTCGAGCCCGGCCTCGGCGGCATCGATCTCGACGGAGTGCTGGCCGCCCTGCCCGGGGAATTCGGCGGATGGATCATCGTCGAGGTCGACCGGGCGAGCATGCCGCCCACGGACAGCGCCAAGGTCAGCGCGACGTGGGTCGATCGGGTGACTGCGCACTGACGGGCCGATCGAGCGCCGGTCCGCGGGCGACGTCACTCACCTCGCCCCTGGGCTGTTCCGCGAGCCCCCTCCACGACGACCGGCATGCCCACGTGCTTCAACCCATCGGGCTCACCGCCCCCGTCGACGACGAGTCAGCCCTCAGGGTGGAGGCTCGTGTCGGCAGGCCCGGTCCGCCAGGCGGCGAAATGGACCGTGAGGTCGTCGCTGGACGGCGCGCAGCAGAACGGCCCCGCGGACACCGCCGCCTCGGGGTCGAGGGGCGCGACTCGTACCAGTCGCCACGGCTCGTCGTCCGCGCGGGCCCGGACGGTCAGGGCGTCGCCGGACCGGCTGGCGCGCACCGTGACGAGCCGTCCGTGCCAGTCCGGGACGGGCGAGAGCGACCAGTCCGAGACGCCGCGGGTGACGACCGCACCGAGGCTGTCCTGGCCGTCGCTCCGCTCGACACCGGTCTTGATCCAGGTCGCGTCGTCGACCTTCACGAAGATCCCGGCCTGGTCGAACTGGGCGGAGAAGTCGAGGCGGAAGGACACCTCGACGGCCGTGTCCTGCTCGAGCGGCGCGAGGAGGGCGTGCTCGGTGTCGTGAACGAACCCGTAGGAGGTGATGCGCCAGGCGTCGCTCTCCTGCTTCGCCGTGACCCGCAGCCCGTCCTCCGCGATGTCGGAGCGGGCGGGTGCGGTGGTCCAGGAGCCGGAGGCCCAGTCGATGTCCATCATGACGATAAGTGTACGATCGTACACATTGATCTGTCTCCAGGCACCGCTAGCGGGTCCGAAGGACGGCGCTCCGTCCTCGAGTCACGGCGCGCCAGCGTCAGCAGCCCACCCAGGCCGAGGAGGAGCGCTGCGGCTGCCCATAGCCAGCCTCCATCGGAGCCGGTCGACGCGAGACCCCCGCCATTCGAGCCGTGCGCGCCGGTCGTCGGCGCGCTGGCGCTGCTCGAAGGCTGGGGCGCTGCTCCAGGGTTCGGAGTCGGGCTTCGCGTCGCAGGGGGAGCCGGCGTGACTGTGAGGGCGACAGCGACCTCAGCGCCGTCGGCGCGCACGGCGGCGGCGGCGCTGTTGCCAGCGGGTGTCGAAGCGGGCACGGTCAGCACTGCTCTGGGTGACGCTCCTGAGGGTGACGGGTCCGACGAGGCCTGCAGGCTGCAGGACCTTGCCGTCCTCGTGAATGACGTACGCCTGGTACTGCGTGTACGCCGTCGGATCGCTGATGTACAGCCCGGCCGATCCGGCACGCCGGTTGGTTTTCACCGGCTGGACGTTGATCTCGATGAGATTCTCACCGTCGATGAGAGCGGGAGCGATGTCGACCGTGGAGTATCGACCGAGCGGTCGGCTCGGTCAGCGCACCGAGCGGATCCGGAGGATGACGAGGCCACCCGCGATGACCACTGCGGCGGCGAGGAAGAACAGGATCGAGTAGTTCTTGTCGCCATTGGCGGCGACTCCGATCCCGACGAAGATCGGGGCGATGAGGGGGGCGACGGACTGGGGGATGGTCGCAGCGAATCCGATGATGCCCATGTACCGGCCAGCGTCCGTCTCGCGCTCGGGGAGCACGTCCAGCAGGAGCGCCTGGTCGACGGCGGAGAAGGTGCCGATGCCGAGCGCGGTGAGAGCGCCTCCGATGTAGAGCATCTCGATGCCGGGGGCGAGTCCGGTCACGATCGCGCCTCCCGCGTAGATCAGAGCCGAGACGAGGACGAAGACTCGTCGGCGCTTGAGCTTGTCGGAGAGGAATCCGCCACCGATCGCGCCGAGGGTCGTCGCCACGAGGCCGATGAGGGACAGGGGCACGAGCACGCCGGCGACCTCCTGCAAGGTCACGCCGAGTCGCTGAGCGAAGAAGTACGCCGTGTAGGTCGTGCTCAGTGCGAGACCGAAGTAGAAGAGGAAGCGTCCGAGCCAGTTCCAGGCGTAGTCCTTGTGCTTGCGGGGGTTGAAGACGAACTTGGTCAGGATCACGGGGAGGCTGAGGCGTCCGTTGAGGGGCATCTCCCGACTGTCGGCCTCCTTGATGAAACCGACGAACGCGAGCGTCAGGACGATGCCGATGGCGCCGGGGACCAGGAACAAAAGGAGGTTGTCGTATGCGAGAGCTCCCGCGATGCCCACACCCAGTGCCGGCGCGACCTGGGTCGCGAATCCACCCAGGCCCGCGACCTTGCCCCGCTGTGCCGGGGAGAGCCTGTCGGCGGTGCTCGTCGTGACACCGGAGAGGGCGCCTGCACCCCACCCGATCTGGGACAGGATCCAGCCCAGCGCCAGAACCGGGATGGACGTCGCCGTCGCCATGATGAACAGGGCGATCGTTCCGACCACGACACCGCCGAGGATGAACGGCCGTCGGCGTCCGAAGCGGGAGCGGGTCCGGTCGCTCAGCATGCCGAAGAGAGGCGTGGTGATCACCGCGGCCAGCGCTCCCAGACCCGTGATGTAGCCGAGCACCTCCTCCTGCCCCGGCGCGATCTGGGACACCTTGATCGCGAGCGAGATAGCGATCGGCGTGATGAAGGCGACGAAGATGCCGAACTGAGCGAGCACGACGAACCAGATGTACTTCGTGCCGACGGGCTTCTGAGAGAGCAGCGGCGCTGTCTTCAGGGAGAAGTCGTCCGCGACCGCCGCCTGCGGGATCGGGTACGGCACGGGGGGCGTCTGGGACTCGGGTCCCTCGAAGCTGTTGGTCATGAGACTCCATCGTCGATTCGACAGCGCTAGCGCGCGCTACCTGAGGACAGTATCGCGGAGGACTAGCGCGCGCAACTGATCTGCCGCGGAAACCTCGGTCGCCGACACCCGCGAGCTCTCAGGCGTCGATCAGGACCGCTCCGCCTCGCTCAACGACGCGAGGCGGCGGCCATCGGGGTGCGGCCGGTCAGGAGGATTCGCGCTCGATCAGGGACACCTGCTGGTCGGGGACCGTCGCGGGTGCGGACTCGCCCTTCGCGGCGGCGAGGGCGAGCTGTGCGAAGTAGCGTCCCAAGCCGGCGTCATCGACGTGCACAGAGGTGAGCGCCGGCAGGAACACGCGCGCCAGCGGCGAGTCGTCGTGACCGACGACGGCGAGGTCTGCCGGGACGGCGAGCCCGAGTCGAACGGCGGCGCCGACCACCAGCGCGGCGATGTCGTCGTTGTAGGCCACGACGCCGGTGATCCCGGCACGGTGCCACTGGGCAACCAGCTCCTTCACGTGATCACCGTCGACGTCGACCCGCTCGAGGCCGAGGATCCCGCTCGCAAGCGCCGCCGCCGCCGCGACCGCGAACCGCGACGCGACGAGCTCGCCGAGGCGCGGGTCGGAAGAGGCCGCGAAGACGATCCGGCGATGCCCCCTCGCAAGAAGGTGCTCGACCTGCAGCCGAGGCCCTCCCGTGAAGGAGAGCTCGCCTCGCTCGGTGCGGTCCTCCGGTGCGGGGATCACGACGGGCACCCCGGCTGCGCGGATCTCCTCGACCCGCTCGGACGTGAACGGCATCATCCCCATCACGACGTCCGGCTGCAGCGTCTCCCAGAGCGGCCGCGCCTTGCCGCCGGCATGCGGTGTCATCGTGACCAGGGAGTAGCCGGCCTCGTCGAGCGCGATCGACGCCTCGTCGACGTGCCGGCGCATGCTGTACTCCATCGGCCAGTCGGGCAGCACCAGGAGGATGATGCGGCTCCGGCCGCGAGCCAGCGCTTGCGCGGCGAGGTGCGGGCGGTAGCCCAGGCGACGGGCGGCATCGAGGACCCGGGTCTTGGTCGCCTCGGAGATCGTCTGACCGGGGGTGTCGTTCAGGACGAAGCCGACGGTCGCCCGCGAGACGCCGACAGCACGCGCGATGTCGGCCGCGGTCACCCGCTTCTCCGTCGCCGTCGTGTTCGTCATGCCGTTCCGTCCCCAGTCGATGAGCAGCCTACGGCCTGTCCACCCGAGCTGCTCCGGCGTCGGCAGCTGTCGGGGAGCGGCCCCGGTTGCGCGTGCTAGCGAACCGAAGTAGCCTCTCGACAACTAGCCCGCGCTAGCGCCGTCTGCTGCCGACAATGGAGTCCTCCTCTGATGCTCGTTCCCTCGTCCGCCGTCTTCATCGCACCCCTCTCGACCACCGGCGACGCCGACGAACCCGCGTCGTATCTGCGACAGGAGTTCGACGTCGCCGAGCTGCCCGTTCGAGCGACGCTGCGCAGCACCGCAGTCGGGCTGATCGAGCCGCATCTGAACGGCGACATCGTCGGCGACGAGGTCCTCGCACCGGGGTGGACCTCGTACCGGCACCGCCTCGTGGTCAGCAGTCACGACGTCACCTCCCTCGTCGTGATCGGCGGGAACGCCGTCGGCGCCGTCCTCGGCGAGGGCTGGGCGGTGGGCCGCCTGGGCTGGGAGGAGAAGCGGCGCCATTACTCGGACAAGCCGGCCGCCTGGCTGCAGCTCGAGCTCGAGTACTCCGACGGCCGCACCGAGATCATCGGCAGCGGGACGGACTTCCGCGCGGCGACCGGCGGCGTGCGGGCGAACAGCATCTACGACGGCGAGGAGTACGACGCCCGTCTCGAACCGATCGGCTGGGACAGCGCCGGCTTCGACGACTCCGCGTGGGGCGACGTCGAGCGCGTCGACTGGCCCCTCGACGCGCTTGTCGAGCCGATCGCACCTCCGATCCGCCGGATCGAGGAACTGGCCCCGGTCGAGATCCTGACCACCCCCGCCGGCCGCACCGTCGTCGACTTCGGCCAGAACATCTCCGGCTGGGTCCGCCTGTCCGTCAGCGGACCCGAGGGCACGACGATCACCCTCCGCCACTCCGAGGTGCTGATCGGCGGCGAGGCCGACTTCGAGACCATCCGCACCGCCGCCGCGACCGACCGGTTCACGCTGCGCGGCGAGGGTACCGAGACATGGGAGCCGCGCTTCACGTTCCACGGCTTCCGCTACGTCGAGATCGACGGCTGGCTGGGGGAGCTCGACGCGTCCGCCCTGCGCGCCGTCGTGGTCCACTCCGACATGACCCGCACGGGCTGGCTCGAGACGTCGGAGCCGCTGCTGAACCAGCTGCACTCCAACGCCGTCTGGTCGATGCGCGACAACTTCGTCGGAGTCCCCACCGACTGCCCGCAGCGGGACGAGCGCCTGGGCTGGACGGGCGACATCAACGCCTTCGCGCCGACGGCCGCGTTCCTCTACGACGTGCGCGGAGTGCTCGGCTCGTGGCTGCGCGACCTCGCCGTCGAGCAGGAGGAGAAGGGCTTCGTGCCGTGGGTCGTCCCGGACGTCCTCTCCATGCCGTCCTCGCCGACGGCGCTCTGGAGCGATGTCGCGGTGAGCCTGCCCTGGGCGCTGTACCGCGAGTACGGCGACGAGCGGATCCTGGTCGACGCCTACGACTCGATGACGGCGTTCATCCGGCAGGTCGCCGGTCTCCTCGACGAGAACGGGCTGTGGAGCAGGGGCTTCCAGTACGGGGACTGGCTCGACCCGGACGCGCCGAACGACAATCCCGCCGGTGGCAAGACCGACCGCTACCTCGTCGCGGCCGCCTACCTCTGCCGCACGACCCGCGAGATGACGGACACCGCCTCCGTGCTCGGCCGCACCGCCGAAGCCGAGGAGTTCCGCGCTCTCGCGCAGCGGGTGCACGCGGCCTTCCTCGACGAGTTCGTGTCGAAGACCGGGCGCGTGGTGAACGAGACCGCGACCGCGTACGCCCTCGCGATCACCTTCGACCTCCTCGACGACGCCCAGAAGGCGCACGCCGGCGATCGGCTCGCCGACATCGTCGCCCGCGCCGGCTACCGGATCTCGACCGGCTTCGCCGGGACGCCGCTCGTCACGGACGCACTCTCCGCCACCGGCCATCTCGACGAGGCGTACCTGCTGCTGCTCGAGACCGGCTGCCCCTCCTTCCTCTACCCGGTGACGATGGGCGCGACCACGATCTGGGAGCGCTGGGACTCCGTCCGCCCCGACGGCACGATCAATCCCTCGGGCATGACCTCGCTCAACCACTACGCGCTCGGCGCCGTCGTCGACTGGATGCACCGCACCATCGGCGGCGTGACCGCCATCGAGCCCGGGTACCGCCGGATGCGCATCGCTCCGCTGCCCGGGGGAGGACTCACCTCGGCCACCCTGCTGCACACGACCGCGCAGGGAGAGGTCCGCGTCGCCTGGCGCCTCGAGGGCGGAACCGTCACCTTCGACGTGACCGTCCCCGACGGCACCACCGCCGAAGTGCTGCTCCCGCTGAGCACTGATCGCCAGAGCATCGACGTCCCGGCAGGGGAGCACCACTGGAGCTACGACGTCGATCCGGCGGAGGTCCGCGGCTCGTTCGATCTCGACTCGACCCTCGGCCAGATCGCCGGAGACGCCGAGGCCTGGCGTCGGTTCACCGAGGTCTTCACGCGCTCCTTCCCGGGCGTCCCGCTCGACGGGCGCGCTCCGGAGGCGGCGGGCATGCCTGTCCGCACCCTGCTCGACTACCTCCCCGGCGTCTCCGACGAGTTCCGCGCCGACCTGACCACCTCTCTCACTTCGACCGGAGCCTCCGCATGACGCACGACATCAGCACCCTCACCCTCGAGCAGAAGGCCTCGCTGCTGTCAGGCCACGACTTCTGGACGACGAAGGCGATCGACGAGGCGGGCATCCCCGCGGTCACGCTCACCGACGGACCGCACGGCGTGCGCAAGCAGGACGGCGCCGCCGACCACCTCGGCATCAACGACGCGCTGCCCTCGACCTGCTTCCCGCCCGCCGTCGCCGTCGGCTCGAGCTGGGACCCGGAGGTCGCTGCGCAGCTCGGCGCCGCGGTCGGCCGCGAGGCCCTCGCGCTCGGCGTCTCGGTCGTGCTCGGCCCGGGCGTGAACATCAAGCGCTCACCGCTGTGCGGCCGGAACTTCGAGTACTACTCCGAGGACCCGCTCCTCTCGGGAGTACTCGGCGCCGCCCACGTCACCGCGATGCAGGAGGTCGGCCCGGGCGCATCGGTGAAGCACTTCGCCGCGAACAACCAGGAGCACGAGCGGATGCGCATCAGCGCCGACGTCGACGAGCGCACCCTGCGAGAGATCTACCTCCCCGCCTTCGAGCGCGTGGTGAAGGAATCGGCGCCCGCCACCGTGATGGTCTCCTACAACAAGGTCAACGGCGTCTACGCCTCCCACAACCCGTGGCTGCTCACCGAGGTGCTGCGCGAGGACTGGGGCTTCGAGGGCGCCGTCGTGTCCGACTGGGGGGCGGTGAGCGACCGCGTCGCCGGCGTCGCCGCGGGGATGGACCTCGAGATGCCGGGCAGTGGCGGTGCCACCGACCAGCAGATCGTCGACGCCGTCCGCTCCGGCCGGCTCTCCGAGGACGCCGTCGACACCGCGGTCCGCCGCGTCCTCGCGCTGACCGACCTGGTCCGCGAGGCGACGGGGGAGTTCGACGTCGACGCGCACCATGCCCTCGCGCGGACGCTCGCCGGCGACTCGGTCGTGCTGCTCAAGAACGACGACGGCGTGCTGCCCATCACTCCGACGGGTCGGATCGCGGTGATCGGCGCCTTCGCCGTCGAGCCGCGCTTCCAGGGCGGCGGCAGCTCCCACCTCAACCCCACTCGCGTCGACGTGCCGCTCGAAGCGATCCGGGACCTCGCGGTCGAACGGGGCATCGCCATCGAGCACGCCGCCGGCTTCGTGCTCGGCGACGACGCGGAAGCGGACGCGCGCCGTGCCGAAGCGGTCGAGACCGCCTCCCGCGCCGACGTCGCGATCGTCTTCGCCGGCCTCGGCGACAGCGAGGAGTCGGAGGGCTTCGACCGCAGCCATCTCGACCTGCCCCAGGCGCAGATCGACGTCATCCGGGCGGTCGCAGCGACCTCGGCCCGCAGCGTCGTCGTGCTCTCGAACGGAGGCGTGGTCTCGCTCGAGGGCTGGCACGACGACGTCGACGCGATCCTCGAGGGCTGGCTGCTCGGCCAGGCCGGCGGAGCAGCGATCGCCGACGTGCTCTTCGGAGCAGTGAACCCCTCCGGCCACCTCGCCGAGACGATCCCGCTGCGACTGCAGGACACGTCGAGCTGGAGCAACTTCCCCGGCGAGCAGGGACACGTCCGCTACGGCGAAGGCGTCATGGTCGGCTACCGCCACTTCGAGACCGCCGAGGTCGCGGTGCGCTACCCGTTCGGGCACGGCCTCAGCTACACCGCCTTCCGCACGACGCAGCTGAGTGCGGTCCCGACCAGCGACGACTCCGTCCGAGTGTCGGTCACGGTCGAGAACACCGGAACGGTCGCCGGCAAGCACGTCGTCCAGGTGTACGTGGCCACGCAGACCGGACCGGTCCGCCGGCCCGTGCGCGAGCTACGTGCGTTCTCGAAGGTCGCGCTCGAGCCCGGCGAGTCGCGCACCGTCGAGCTCGACCTCGACCGACGTGCCTTCGCGTACTGGGACATCGAGCTCTCGACGTGGGTCGTCCCCGGCGGCGAGTACGCGATCCAGATCGGGGAGAACTCCTCCGACATCGTCGCCGAGGAGTCGATCACGCTCACGGGCGACGTCATCCGACGAGTGCTGACGCTGGACTCCACCGTCGGCGACTGGTTCGCCCACCCGACCGTCGGGCCCGCCGTGCAGCAAGGCCTCGCCGCCGGCATGAGCGCCGAGCAGTCGGCTCATGCGGAGGAGAACACCGACGCGCTGCGCATGGTCGAGTCGATGCCGATGCAGCAGTTCCTCGCGTTCATCGGCGGCGCCATCCCGATGGAGACCCTCGAGCAGCTCATGGCCCTGAGCGCGGAGGAGGCGGCCGCATGATCGGACGGCGCCGCGTGTTCCTGACCGGCGCGGCCGGCAACTGGGGGCGCGCGGTGCTGGAGGCGTTCCGCGAGCGGGAGGACGAGTTCGAGGTCGTCGCCCTGGTCCTCCCGACGCCGAAGGACACCGCAGCGATCCGGCGCTTCGAGGACATGGAGAACCTCGAGGTCGTGTTCGGCGACCTCACCGACTACTCCGCGGTCGGGCGATGCGTGCGAGGCGCCGACGTCGTGCTGCACATCGGAGCGATCGTCTCGCCCTTCGCCGACGACCACCCGGAGCTCGCTCACCGGGTGAACGTGGGGAGCATCCGGAACATCATCCGCGCAGTGAAGGCGCAGCCGGATCCGTCGGCGATCGCGGTGGTCGGTATCGGCACCGTCGCCGAGACGGGTGACCGCACTCCTCCGCAGCACTGGGGCAGAGTCGGCGACCCGCTGCGCGTCTCCCGGTACGACGAGTACGGGCAGAGCAAGGTCATCGCCGAGAAGGAGCTCGTCGACTCGGGCCTGCCGCGCTGGACATGGCTGCGGCAGACCGGGATCCTCCACGCCGGGATGCTCGAGATCCGCGACCCGATCATGACCCACTCGACCCTCGGGGGAGTGATGGAGTGGGTGACCGCCGAGGACGCCGCCCGGCTGATGGTGGGAGTCTCTGAGGCCGACGTCCCCGACGAGCTGTGGGGCGGGATCTTCGACATCGGCGGCGGCGAGCAGTGGCGGCTGACGAACTGGCAGCTGCAGACCCGCATCGCTGCCGCCCTCGGCGTCGCCGATCCGCGGGCCTGGTACGACCGCGACTGGTTCGCCACCCGCAACTTCCACGGCCAGTGGTACACCGACTCCGACCGTCTGAACGAGCTCGTCCCCTTCCGCCGGGACACTCCCGACGCGGCGCTGGCACGTGCCGTCGCCGCGAACCCCCGCCTCAGAGCCGCTGGTCGAGTGCCGCCCTGGATCGTGAAGAACCTGGTGATGAAGCCGCTCACCCTGAAGCACCGGGGCACCATGGGCTATCTGCGCGACGGCGACGAGCAGGCGATCGCCGCCTACTTCGGATCGCGGGCGGACCACGACGCGATCGGCGACTGGAGCACCTTCTGGCCGCCACGCCCCAGCCGCGTCCCGGTGCAGCTCGCCCACGGCTACGACGAGAGCCTCCCGGCCGACCGATGGGACAAGAGAGTGCTCGCGGGTGCGGCGGAGTTCCGCGGAGGAGTACTCCTCTCGGACACCGTGCGGCCCTTGGACGCGGCCACTCCGCTGCACTGGCAGTGCGCCTTCGGCCACGAGTTCTCCGGAAGCGCCCGTCTCGTCCTCATCGCCGGGCACTGGTGCCCGGTCTGTATCCGCGACGTCGCAGGCTACCCCGCACAAGCGGAGCGCAACCGCTTCCTCGCCCAGCTCGACGAGCTTGCACCGCCACCCTCGACGAGATCGGACCAGGAGCACCTTCACCAAAACTGACATAATATCAATTATCGGATTTTCCTCAGCTGTGAGGAGGGGCGAAGGTGCCGAGAACTGCACGCACAAGCGAGCCGACCGGGCGGTTGCTTCGAAGGGGCCTTGACCGTCGAGATCTCCTGGGCGCAACCGCATCGCATGAAGTGTCGCCCCTGGTTCCGATGGAGGAAAGTCGCCCTCGGCTCGCCTGTCACTGCTGGCTGACCCTAGCTGCGAGATCTCGTCAGTGGAACGGGCAGCGTGCGGGAGCTTCGGCGGCTCGTACGTCGCCTCCTGAGGCCGGCTTGGTCGGCAGTCGACGTCGGTTCACGCTCAGCCCGCTGCCCAGGATCCGAAGCCGTGGGTCGCTGAGCGCGGCGATCGCCGTCGCGAGGCCGGCGATGGCCGGCTTCTCCCCGGGGCAGCGATGACCGGTGGCGACGTCCGCTCCGCCGTGCGGAATGAAGACGGAGACGGACTCGTAGTCGTCGATACCGACGAAGCGCTCGGGGTCGAAGACGTCGGCGCGGGGCCAGGACTGCTCGTCCGTGTCGGTGCCCAGGATGTCCAGCAGCACTCGTCCTCCGGCGGGCAGTCGGGCGCCGTCGAGTTCGACGTCCGTGATCGCCCAGCCGGGCAGCATCGGCACGAAGGGCGCCGTTCGCCGGATCTCCTGCGCGAAAGCGGTCGCGAGCCGGCCCGCCCTCGGCGCGCCGGACTCCTCCGACTCGCCGGCGATCCTCTGCCGCCACTCAGGCCGGTCGTGGAGCTCCTTCGCGGCGAAGGCGACGAACCGGGCGACGGCGATCATCGGCCGGATGCTGTTCTGCAGCTCGATGCCCGCGAGGCGGTCCGGCAGCAGCTCCCCCAACAGATCGCGATGCCACGCCCACTCGTGCAGCGCGGTGCCGGGTGGGGCGGACAGGGCGCCGCCTCTCACCGCTCCGATGAGCCGCTCCGCGTGCCGGTCGGACCACAGCCGGTTCGCGGCGGCAAGGAGGTACTCGGGCGAGTAGGGCGCACCGAACCCGTCGACGATCTGCGCGAGACGTGCGGCCCACCGGGTCTTCGCGCGCCGAGTCCCGGGAAGACCGGCCCAGCTCATGCTCGCCCGGCCGAACGCGCCGACCGCCGCGTCGTAGGCGCTCCGCGTTCCGCCCGCCAGCCACGCCTCCTGCTCGATCCGCCACTCCCGTTCGAGCAGGGGGATCAGCCGCTGGACCTGCGCGTCCTCGTAGGCGACGTCGACGAAGGCGGCCTTGCGGTGCCGGTGCTCGTCACCATCGAGGCTGTGCACCGAGCCGTTCCCGAACAGGGTCTGCTGCACGATCGCAGGCATCGCGCCGTGTCGAGCGATGCGGGCGTCGTCGTAGAACAGGTCGACGGCCTCAGCGCCGCGGACCAGGAGCGCATCGCGTCCCAGCAGACGAAGGGGCACCGCTCGAGCGTCGGCGCGGGCGCGACGCCAGATCCGGGCACCGAAGCCGTAGCCGCGCGTCAGCAGTGACAGGGAGTCGTCGCGGAGGACGGTCATCATCGTCCTCCTTCGCAGTCGGCGCGGCCGGACGAGCGGAGGTTCCTCTGAGACGTCATGCCACCCAGGGTCACCGCCAGGCCGTCTCTCGTCCAAGGGGGTGCCGCTCGCGCCGGAATCGTGCTCGCATGTCTCCGGAGCCGCAGTGCGTCCGGGTGACAGTCCGTCCGGCACACGCGGCCGACAGTTGGAGGGCGCAGGGCGCGTGTGCCGCTCCAGCGCGAAGAGGCGTTCGACGGGACGCCCGGCAGGAGGAGGGGCGCGAATGACCATCGCGGATCGCAGCAGGAAGGGTGCGGGTGTCGTGCTCGCGGTGGCGCTGCTGAGCGGCTGCGGGATCCCCTCGGATCCGGACGGGACTCTGGAGAGTGTGCGCGGCCAGGTGCTGACGGTCGGTGCGACGGCGGCCCGGGACCGCGTCTCGCTCAGCGCAGGCGAGGAGCCGACCGGGATCGAGCCGGATCTCGTGCGGGCGTTCGCGGACACGCTCGACGCCGACGTCGTCTTCGTCGAGGGCAGCGAGGCGGAACTGGTCGATCTCCTCGACCGCGACGCCATCGACATCGCGGTCGGCGGGTTCCTCGAGGACACCCCCTGGACCGATCACGCCGGAACGACCCTTCCCTACGCCGAGACTCGGAGCCCCATCGGCAGCACGGACCGGCATGTCCTGCTCGTGCCTCTGGGCGAGAACGCGCTGCTGCTCGCACTCGACCGCTTCCTCACCGACCAGGAGAACGCACGATGAGTCAGCGACGTGCCGGTCACCCTCCGCGCTTCGGTCGCACCGAGCTCCCGGACGAGCAGCGTCGAGCCCTCCGGGACGCGACCCGGCTGGAGTGGGGCACCCTCGCGTTCCTCGCCGTCACCACCACGCTCGTGTTCCTCGTCCTGGGCAGCTCGCAGGCGATGCGCACGGCCTGGATCGAGGACCTCCTCTCCTTCCTCCCGCCGATCGCCTTCCTCATCGCCACTCAGGTGATCCGTCGCCCCCCGTCCCAGAAGCACCCGTACGGGCTGCACCGTGCCACGGCGATCGCCCACCTCGTCGCCGCCGTGTCCCTCCTGGTCACCGGCGGCTACCTGCTCGTCGACTCCGCCCTCACCCTCGTGACCGCCGAGCACCCCACCATCGGTGGCGTTCAGCTGTTCGGAACCACGATCTGGCTCGGCTGGCTGATGATCGCGGTCCTCGCGCTCACCGTCGTCCCCCCGGTTCTCTTCGGCCGGGCGAAGCTCACGCGCGCAGAGATCCTGCACGACAAAGTGCTGTACGCCGACGCCGACATGAACAAGGCCGACTGGCAGACCGCGGCGGCCGCGATCCTCGGCATCCTCGGGATCGGCATCGGCTGGTGGTGGGCGGACTCCGTCGCCGCGATCCTCATCGCGGCCAGCATCACCTGGGACGGCATCCGCAATCTCCGCTCCGCCGTCTCCGGTCTCATCGACACCCGAGCCCGCACCTACGACGACTCCGCCGTCCACCCGCTGGCCGACGACATCGACCACTTCCTGCGCCAGCAGGACTGGATCAGCGACGCCCGCTCCCGCCTCCGCGACCAGGGCCACGTCTTCCACGTCGAAGCGTTCATCGTTCCGCGCGAACCGGATCACCTGAGCACGAAACGGCTCGAGGAGACCCGGCTGGCCTGCAGCCGACTCGACTGGAAGATCCAGGACCTCGTGCTCGTCCCTGTCGAGACCCTCCCGGAGGAGTTCCTTCCCGGCCTCGCCTCCTCCGGCGAGCAGTAGCCGGACGGAGCCCGCGTCCGCGCCGGAGCAGGGCGGTGGCACCGACGGAGGACGGCGCCGCACCTGCGCGCGGCGCCGCCCCGGGGGGATCAGGCGATGGCGGCGATCAGGCGATCGCGGCGCGCAGCGCGGCGGCGGCCGCACCCACGTCGGGCGCGCCGTAGATCGCGCCGCCCGCGACGGCGACCACGGCGCCGGCGCGCTGCACGGACTCGATGGTGGCGGTGCTCACGCCGCCCGCGACCGAGAACGGGACGCCCGAGGCCTCGCCGTCGCGCAGGAGCGTCTCGAAGGTGAAGCCCTTTTCGGCCTGCTCGTCGAGGCCGGCGTGCATCTCGACGAACTCGGCGCCGAGGGCGACGACCTCGCGGGCGCGGGCGGCCTTGTCGGGGACGCCGATCAGGTCGACGACCACGCCCTTGCCGTGCTTCTTGCCGGCGGCGATCGCGCCGGCGATGGTGCTGTCGCCGGCGACGCCGAGGACGGTCACCAGGTCGGCGCCGGCCTTGAAGGCCATGTCGGCCTCGAGCTCGCCGGCGTCCATGGTCTTGAGGTCGGCGAAGACCGTCTTGTCGGGGTGCGCCTCCTTGATGGCGGTGATGGCCGAGAGGCCGGCGCTCTTGATCAGCGGGGTGCCGAGCTCGAGGATGTCGACGTGCGGGGCGGCCGCGGCGGCGAGCTCGAGGGCGGCGTCGGTGCTGAGGGTGTCCATGGCGAACTGGAGCTTCACGGGGTGCTTCTTCCTGTCGAGGTGGGGGTGGTGAGGAGGGTGGGGCCGGTCGTCATTCGAGGTTCGCGTGGCGCGGCCAGAGCTCGTCCGCGCTCGCGCCGCCGCGCTTCCAGAGCGCGTGGAACAGGGCGTCGCCGGTGAGCACGACCACCTGCTCGAAGAGCCCGCCCGAGTACTGCGCCGACGCGGCGCCCGACCGGTCGAGCTTGTCGGCGGCCGGCACGATCACGACGGCGGAGGCCAGCCCGGCCAGCGGGGATCCGGCGGCGGTGGTGATTGCGGCGACCCGCGCGCCGGCGTCGACGGCGGACTGCGCAGCGCGCACGATGCCGCCGGTGGTGCCGGAGCCGCTCGCGGTGAGCAGCACGTCACCCTCGCGGATCGCGGGGGTGGTGACGTCGCCGACCACGTGCACGACGAGACCGAGGTGCATCAGGCGCATGGCGGTCATCCGCAGCGCGAGGCCCGAGCGGCCCGCGCCGTGCACGTAGACGCGCTCGGCGCCCGCGAGCAGCTCGGCGACGGGCTCGAGGCGGTCGGTCGTGAGTGCGGCGGTCGCTGTCGAGACCTCGGCGACGATCGCGGCGAGGGCCTGGGCGGGGTCGGTGGTGTCGTCGGTGGATGCGGGCATGTGGCCAGCCTGCGCGCGGAGGACGGCGGCTCCCACCACCCGATGGGACGGTTGCGCCTACCCGATCGGGTGGGTGGCGCCGTGCGCGGGTAGGCCGGGTAGGTTCGAGGGATGGAGCCCGCTGATACCGCCGCCGAGACCCCCGCCTCCCGCTCGCTGCTGCAGCAGCACGCGCGGACCGTCGCCGAGCAGGCCGACCGGCACGCGGTGGCGCTGGAGTCGGTGCTCGCCGCCCTGCGCGCCGAGCGCCTGGACGATCGGGCGGCCCGCACCGTCGCGATCGACATCGCCGCGAACGCGCTGGTCGAGCTGCGCACCGCCTCCGACGAGCAGCGCAGTGCGATGCTCGAGCCCGTCGTCGGCGCCTTCGCCCGGCTGCGGCGCGATCTGCGCCCGCTCGTGCGGTTCGGCGACCTCGACGTGCAGTTCGTCGAGCCGCCGGCGACCGGTCGCGCGCTGCCCGGCGAGGTCGCGCACGCGGCCCGTGCGATCGTCCGCAGCGCGGTGCTGGCCTTCGTGGAGTCGGAGCAGACGCGGCGGGTGCGGATCCAGTGGGACTGCGACGGGCTGAACCTGCTGGTCGAGATCCGCGACGACGGCCGCGGCGAGCTGACCACCCGCGACGAGGCGCTGCGCCCGATCGCGGAGCGCGTGCGCGGTCTCGACGGCGAGCTGTCGATCGCGTCGACCGCGGGCTGGGGCTCGACCCTGTCGATCCGCCTGCCGCTCGACCCGCCGGCTCAGCCGGACGGACTCGACGTCGCCGAGCTGAGCGCTCGCGAGCGCGAGGTGCTGAACCTCATCACGCTCGGCGCCTCGAATCAGCGGATCGCGGACGACCTCGGCATCAGCGGCAACACGGCGAAGTTCCACGTGTCGAACCTGCTGCGCAAGGCCGGCGCGCGCAACCGGGCCGAGCTGGCCGCCCTGGCCCGGTGACGGTGGTCACGGGCGAGGGCGGCCGGCTCGACGAGGATCCGCGGACCGGCGCGCCTACTCGCTCTTCAGCAGTCCGAAGCGGAAGCGCCCGGAGCCGTCGAGCGTCTCGTCGATCCCCGAGATCTCCTTCGAGGCGATGACCGTCTCCGTGCCCTCGAGCAGCGGCACGGTGATCGCCTTCTCGGCGGCCAGGCGCTGCGCCTCCTCGATGGCAGCGGTGCGCTCGTCGCCGGCGGCGAGGCTGCGCTCGCGCAGGACGACCTCGTTGTACGCGTCGTCCTGGACGGCCGCGCCGAGGATCGAGGGCGCCTCGTCCGTCCCGTAGAGCAGGTTGAGGTAGTTGTCCGAGTCCGGGTAGTCGGCGAACCAGCCCTGCTGGTACAGCGGGTACGACGTCGCCTTCTCCTTCACGTACTGCGTCCACTCCGTCGACTGCAGGTCGACCGTGAACAGCCCGGTGCGCTCGAGCTGGTTCTTGATCAGCGCGTACTCGTCCGAGGTGCTGGAGCCGTAGTGGTCGGTGTTGTACTGCAGCTTGAGGTCGACGGGCCCGGTGATGCCGGCCGCCTGCAGCACGGACGCCGCCTCGTCGGGGCTGGGACCGCCGCTCCCGTCGCCGAAGGCCTGCTCGTAGGCGGGGGTCGAGCCGGTCAGCGCGCTCGGGACGATCGAGTAGACCGGCGCGTAGGTGCCGCGGTAGACCTGCTCGGACAGCTCGTCGCGGTCGATCAGATCGGCGACGGCGGTGCGGACGGCGAGCGCCTTGTCGGCGTCGGCCTCGGGGGTCGCGGCGCCGTAGGGCATGGTCTCGGGGTTGAAGACCAGGAAGCGCATCTCGGCACCGGGGCCGGAGTGCACCGTCAGGGAGTCCTCGCCGCGGAGGTCCTCGATGTCGGTCGCGTTGAGCGTGCGGTAGGCGACCGCGATCTCGCCGCGCTGGATGTCGAGCTTGAGGTTGCTCTCGTCGGCGTAGTAGCGGACGATCACCGACTCGTTGGCGGGGGCGCCGAGGAGGCCGTCGTAGGAGTCGTTGCGGGTCAGCTGCACGAGCGAGTTCAGCGAGTAGCTGGTGATCGAGTAGGGCCCGCTGAAGGCGTCGCCGGCGACGATGTCGTCGTCGGTGGTGACCGCGTCGGCGGAGAAGACGTCCTCGTCGACGATCGCTCCGGCCGGGCTGGTGAGGATCTGCGGCCAGAGCGCGTTATCCGGCGTGGCCAGCGTGAACACGACGGTGGAGTCGTCCTCCGCCTCGACCGAGACCAGGTCCGAGAGCAGCGAGGAGGGCCCGTTCGGAGCGGCGATCGCCTGCTGGCGCTGGAAGGAGAAGACGGCGTCGGAGGCGGTGATCGCGTTGCCGTTCGCGAAGGTCGCGTCCGGGCGCAGCACCACGCGGTAGTGGGTGGAGTCGGTGAACTCGGCGGAGGCCGCGAGGTCCGGCACGGGGTCCGTGGAGCCGGGGGCGGAGGTCAGCAGCCAGGAGAAGACCTGGTTCTGCAGCGTCGCCGAGCCGAGGTCCCAGGAGGCGGCCGGGTCCAGGGCGGTCACCTTGTCGGTGGTGCCGAGCAGGATCCCGGGGGCGGCCTGCGGGCTGCTCGTGCCGGGGGAGCAGGCGGAGAGGGCGAGGGCCACCGCCGCGCCGGCGACGACGAGGGGAGCCAGTGGTCGAGGTCTCATGGGAACTCCTTGCGGGTCGGCCGGGGAGGCGGGGGAGGGAGGAGCGCGTCGGGGCGCTGGCTCCATGGTGGCGAGGGAGCGTGCGTCCGGCGTCGAGTAGTCGTCGGGGACTGCGGGGCCGAGTTGCGACATCTGTCGGACCGCGCTCGCGCCCGGCGCCCGCTCGCGTCCGGCCGGGTTCGACGTCTGCTGAGTCGCGGGGCCCCCGGGCTCGCCAGCTGTCCATGGCCGCGGTCGGCGCCGGCCGCCAGAGTGGAGGTCTCCTCGTTCCGCGCGGGTCGGTCCGGGAGAGAGAGGTCACGGTGCGCGAGAACGTCGACACGGTCGTCATCGGAGGAGGCGCGATGGGCTCGGCCACCGCCTGGCAGCTGGCTCAGCGCGGCACGGACGTGGTCCTGCTCGAGCAGTTCGCCCCCGGGCACTCCCACGGGGCGTCGCACGGTCGCACCCGCAACTTCAATCAGGCCTACGCCTCCGACGACTACCTCGCGCTGCTCGACGAGGCGTCCGAGCTCTGGGAGCGCCTGAGCGCGGAGGAGGGCGTGACGCTGCTGGACCGGGTGGGCCTCGTGAACCACGGGGCCGTCGAGCCGCTCCGTGCGGTCCGCCGTGCGCACGAGGCCCACGGCGTCGCGAGCGACTTCCTCTCCGCCGCCGAGGCCCGCGACCGCTGGCCCGCGCTCCGCTTCGAGAGCGAGGTGCTGCACGTCCCCAGCAGCGGGCGCATCCGCGCGGCCGATGCGCTGACCGCGCTGCGCTCCGGCGCCGAGCGCCGCGGTGCGCGGTTCCGCTACGACTCGCCGGTGCGCGGGCTGGACGTCGTCGGCCCGGACTCCGTGGTCGTCACCACCGACGACACCGAGTACCACGCGCGCCGCGTCGTCGTCACGGCCGGCGCCTGGACGCGGCCCCTGCTCGCCGGCACCGTGCCGCTGCGCCCGCTCCGGGTCTCCGAGGAGCACCCCGCGCACTTCCGCCTGCGGACCCCCGATGCGGTCTGGCCGAGCTTCAACCACACGCCGGACCCGGACCGCTCCGACCACTCCTTCTTCCTCAGCCCCGTCTACGGCATGCTCACGCCCGGCGAGGGCCTCAAGGTCGGCTGGCACGGCGTGGGCGCGAGCGTCGACCCGGACCGCCGCACCCGGCGGCCGGTGCCCGAGCAGCTCGCCGCCCTGCGCCGCTACGTCGCGGAGTGGATCCCCGGCGCGGACGCCGAGGTCTGCGACGTCATCAGCTGCACCTACACGATGACCGAGAACGAGGACTTCGTCCTGGACCGCAGCGGACCGGTCGTCGTGGGAGCCGGCTTCTCCGGCCACGGCTTCAAGTTCACCCCGGCGATCGGCCGGGTGCTCGCGGATCTGACGGCGGGCATCGCGGCCCCGCGGCGGTTCGCGGCGGCCTGAGCCGAGCCGCGCCGCGCCGCGCCGAGCCGCACCGCCCGCGGGCGCGGCCCGGCGCCGCAGCGCGCGGAGTCGGCCAGCGGAGTCGGCCCGCCGCGCGCGGACTCAGCCCGCGGCCGCCAGCGCCTCGCGGGCGGCCCGCTGCAGCACCGGGTCCGGCACGGGGAGCGACGCGAGCAGCTTCCGCGTGTACGCCTCGCGTGGCGCGCGCAGCACCTCGCGGGTCGGGCCCTGCTCGACGATCGCGCCCTGCCGCAGCACGACGACCCGGCCGGCGATCCGATCGACGACGGCGAGGTCGTGGCTGACGAAGAGGCAGCCGAAGCCGAGGGCGCTCTGCAGCTCGGCGAACAGATCGAGCACGGTCGCCTGCACCGAGACGTCGAGCGCGCTGGTGGGCTCGTCGGCGATGAGCAGTCGCGGGCGGAGGGCGATCGCCCGGGCGAGCGAGGCCCGCTGCCGCTGCCCGCCCGAGAGCTCGTGCGGGAACCGGTCGGCGAAGCCGCGGGGCAGACGCACGGCGTCGAGCAGCTCGTGCACCTCGGCTCGCACGGCGGCGGTCGACTCGGCGCGCCTGTGGATGACGAACGGCTCGGCGATGCACTCGCCGATGGTCAGGAACGGGTTGAAGCTGGTCGCCGGGTCCTGGAAGACGAAGCCGAGGTCCGCGCGCGCCGCGGCGCCGAGACCCGCGCGGCGGCCGACGAGCTCCGCGCCGAGGACCGACAGCGATCCTCCGGTGGCGGGGACCAGCCCGGCGATGGCCCGGGCGAGCGTCGTCTTGCCCGAGCCGGACTCGCCGACCAGGCCCAGCACCTCGCCGGGCGCGAGGGACAGCGACAGGTCCGCGATCGCGGTGAAGGAGGGGCGGCCCATCCGCCCGGGGTAGACGATCTCGAGCTGCTCCGCGGCGACGAGCGGCGCCTCGGCCGAGGGCTCCGGCACGGCCGCCGGCTCCCCGGCGTCGCCCGCCCCGATGCGCGGCACCGCGGCCAGGAGCGAGCGGGTGTACTCGTGCTGCGGGTCCGCGAACAGCGACTGCACGTCGGCGCTCTCGACGATCCGGCCGCCGTTCATGACGATCACCCGGTCGGCGAGATCGGCCACCACGCCCATGTTGTGCGTGATCAGCAGCATCGAGCCGCCGAGGTCGTGCCGCAGCGTGCGCAGCAGCTGGAGGATCTCGGCCTGCACGGTCACGTCGAGCGCGGTCGTCGGCTCGTCGGCGACGATCAGCGGCGCGCCCTGGATCAGCGCCATCGCGATCACGATGCGCTGCTTCTGGCCGCCGGAGAACTGGTGCGGGTAGTCGTCGATCCGCTTCTCGGGGTCGGGGATGCCGACCGTCCGGAGCACGCGGACCGCCTCGGCCCGCGCCGCCCGCCGGCCGAGCGAGGTGTGCGCGCGGATCCCCTCGACGATCTGCCAGCCCACGGTGAAGACGGGGTTCAGGGCGGTCGACGGCTCCTGGAACACCATCGCGGCCGCCGCGCCTCGCAGCCGCCGCATCGTCCTCTCGGGGGCGCCGACGATCTCGACGTCGCCGTCGCCGTCCCGCAGCCGGATGCTGCCCGAGACGATCGCCGACTCCGGCAGCAGCCCGAGGACCGCCTTGCCGGTCACGGTCTTGCCCGAGCCCGACTCGCCCACGAGCGCGACGATCTCCCCGGGCGCGACGTCGAGATCGACGCCCTCGAGCGCCGCGACGGGGCCGTGATCGGTGTCGAAGACGACGCGGAGGTCGCGGATGCTCAGTACGGCGGTCATCGCCGGGCCTTTCTCTGGCTGCGGCGGCGGACGCGCAGGCGGGGGTCGGACAGGTCGTTGAGGCTCTCGCCGACGAGGGTGATCCCGAGCACGACGATCATGATCGCGACGCCGGGAGCGACGCAGGTCCACCAGACCCCGCTCGTGACGTCCTGCACCGAGCGGTTGAGGTCGTAGCCCCACTCGGCGGCCGAGGTCGGCTCGATGCCGAAGCCGAGGAAGCCGAGCCCGGCGAGGGTCATGATCGCCTCGGAGGCGTTGAGCGTGATGATGACGGGCAGCGTGCGGGTGGAGTTGCGGAGCACGTGCCGCAGCAGGATCCGCCGGTCGCGCGCGCCCATCACCCGGGCCGACTCCACGAACGACTCCGAGACCACCCGGAGCACCTCGGCCCGGACCACCCGGAAGTACTGCGGGACGAACACCACGGTGATGGACATCGCCGCGGCGACGACTCCGCCCCAGAGACTCGACTGGCCGCCGGAGATCACGATCGACAGGACGATCGCGAGCAGCAGGCTCGGGAACGCGTAGACGGCGTCGGCGAGCACCACGAGGATCTTGTCGAGCCAGCCGCCGACGTAGCCCGAGACGGCGCCGAGCAGCACGCCCGCCGCGACCGAGGTCAGCAGCGACAGGGCGATCACCTGGACCGCCGTCCGCGCGCCCCACAGGGTACGGGAGAGGACGTCGTAGCCGCCGACCGTGGTGCCCAGCAGGTGCTGACCACCGGGCGGCTGCTGCGCGCCGAAGTTGCGGCCGCCTTCGGACAGCTGGTCGTAGCCGAACGGCGCCAGGAGCGGCGCGCACGCGGCGACGATCACGAGGGCGGCGACCAGCGCGAGCCCGATCAGGAGCATCGCGCGCTGGGACCCGGCGCTGCTGCGCACCTGCGCGACGAGGGGGAGGCGGTCGCGCAGAAGGCGCGGCGGGGCGACGGCGGTGGTCATCTCAGAACCTCACTCGGGGGTCGATCAGGGCGGCGAGGACGTCGACCACGAAGTTCGTGACGGCGACGATGATCGCGAGCACGGCGACGATGCCCTGCACGGCGACGAAGTCGCGGGCGGCGAGGTACTGGCCGAGCATGAAGCCCAGGCCGCGCCACTCGAAGGTCGTCTCGGTGAGGACCGCGCCGCCCAGGAGCATCGCGATCTGCATCCCGATGACGGTGATGATGGGGATCAGGGCGGGCCGGAAGGCGTGCCGGGAGACGAGCCGCCCCTCGGAGACGCCGCGGGAGCGGCCCGCCTCGACGTAGCCGGCCTGCAGGGTGCCGATCATGTTGGTGCGCACGAGGCGGAGGAAGGTGCCGGCGGTGAGCAGGCCGAGCGTCAGCCCCGGCAGGACGGCATGGGCGAGGACGTCCGTCACCGCGGAGGTGTCGCCGGTGCGCAGCGCGTCGACCAGGAAGAGCCCGGTCGGCTGCGGCATCGTCGAGAGCAGGAGCTCCGTCCCGGTGCTCGAGCGGCCCGCGGTGGGCACCAGGTCGAGGACGACGCCGAAGATCAGCTTGAGCAGCAGCCCGGCGAAGAAGACCGGGGTCGCGTAGCTGAGGATCGCGAGGACGCGCAGGACGATGTCCGGCATCCGGTCGCGCCGGCGGGCGGCGAGGGCGCCGAGCGGCACCCCGACGATCAGGGCCACCAGGAGCGCGTAGCCGGCGAGCTCGAAGGTCGCGGCGCCGTAGACGGCGAGGACCTCGGTGACCGGGCGGTTGTCGCTGAGGGTGGTGCCGAAGTCGCCGCGCAGGACGCCGCCGAGGTACTCGACGTACTGGACGATCACGGGGCGGTCGTAGCCGGCCGCCGCCACCCGGGTGGCCAGCTCGGCGGCCGAGAGGCGACCGCCGAGGGCGGCCGTGATCGGGTCGCCGGTCAGGCGCATCAGGAAGAAGACCATCGTGACGAGGATGAGCACCGTCGGGACGATCAGCAGGAATCGGAGGAAGAGATAGCGCAGGAGGGGGTTCGAGGCGCTCTTCACGCCGCGACGCCCGGGGAGGACGAGGGGCAGGGAGACGGACACGGGGCTCCTTCCGGCAGCGCCGGTCGATCCGGCCCGTCTCACGCTAGGCAGTGCGTCCCGCGCCCCTCCCCGTCAGGATTCGCGTTCTCGGGGCGGCCGTTCCGACAGCTGTCTGAACGGCCGGACGGCGCCTCGCGCGCTCACCGGCGCGCGGGAAGAGGGGACTGCGGCTTGGTCACTCCGTAGGCGAAGGAGGTCTCGATCGACGCCAGTGCGGGGATCATCCGGATCCTCGTGCGTACCAGCGTCTCGTAGCCCTCGAGGTCCTCGACGGCGATCTTGAGCAGGAAATCGCTGTCGCCTGCCATCAGGTACGCCTCGGTCACGTGCGGGATCCCGCGGATGGCGGCCTCGACCTGCTCGACGATCTCGGGGCTGTGGCTCTCGAGGCGCAGCCGCACGAAGGCGGTGATCGCCAGGCCCACCGCGCGGGGGTCGACGACGGCGCGGTAGCCGATCAGCACGCCGTCCTCCTCCAGTCGGCGGACCCGGCGCAGGCACGGCGAGGGCGAGAGGCCCACCCGGTCGGCGAGATCCTGGTTGCTGAGGCGCCCGTCCCGCTGGAGCTCCTCGAGAATGCGCACGTCGATGTCGTCCATGTCGCCGACTGTGGCAGATCCTGCTCCCGCGGGCCACTTCCGCGCTCGAATCCGCAATCGTGCGCCGGGGCCCGCCACCTAGCCTCGGAGGAGCCGGGATCCGCCGGCCCGCCGAGAGGACCGTCATGACACCGCCCCCGCGCTCCGCGCTCGTCGGGAGCCTCGCGATGATCACGACCGTGGCCACCTGGGCCGGCTTCGCGCTGAGCATCCGCGGCATCGGCGGATCGGGACTCGGCACGGGCGACGTCGCCCTGCTGCGCTTCGGCGTGCCGCTGCTGGTGCTGGCGCCCGCGGTCCCCGGCGCCCTGCGGGCGATCCGGCGCGAGTCGCCGCTCACCCTCGCCTGCCTCGCGCTCGGCGCGGGGCTGCCCTACTTCCTGACGGCGGCCGCGGGCGGGAGCCTCACGAGCGCCGCCCTCGTCGGCCTGGTGATCCCGGGCTCGGTGCCGGTGTTCGTCGCCGTGCTCGCCCTGCCGCTGCTGCGGGAGCGCCCGAGCCGCACCCGGCTCGCGGGGCTCGGTGCGATCGTGGTCGGCGTCGTCCTCATCGTGCTGCTCACCTCGGCGGCCACGGTCACCGCGGGGATCGCGATCCTGCTCGGCGCGGGCGTCCTCTGGGCCGTGTACACGCTCGGGCTGCGGCGGACGCGGCTGACGCCGGTCTCCGTGGTGGTCGCGGTCTGCGCGCCGTCCTTCGTGCTGAGCCTCCTCGCCGCCGTCACGGGCGCCCTGCCGACCACCCTGCTCTCCGGCTCGGCGGATCCGGGCGCCGTGGCCGTCTTCGGCCTCGTGCAGGGCATCGGAGTCGGCGTCGTCGCGGCGCTCGCCTACACGGTCGCCGTCCGCTCGCTCGGCGCGGGGCGCGCGGCGGCCTTCGGCTCGCTGAGCCCGGTGGTCACCGCCCTGCTCGCCCTGCCGCTGCTCGGCGAGGTGCCGCCGGTGAGCGAGCTCGTCGGGCTCGCCGTGATCGTGCTCGGCGTGGTGGTCGCGAACGCGGCGCCCCGCGCAGTGCCCGCGGGCGCCGCCCCTCCTCGTCGCCGCCCGTCCCCGATCCGCCCGGCCCCGTCCCGCACCCCGTCCCCGACCAGGAGTCCCCGATGATCGTCACCGCGCACAGCCTCGCTCCGGACCCCGTCTGGGAGCTCACCCGCCGCTACGCCGCCGACCCGCGGCCCGATCGCCTCGATCTCACCCTCGGCGTCTACCGCGACGAGAGCCTGCAGGCCCCGGTGATGGACGCCGTGCACGCCGCCGAGCGCCGGCTGCTCGAGCGCCGCGAGTCGAAGCAGTACCGCGGCCCGAGCGGCCACCCCGAGTTCACCGCGCGGATGAGCACCCTCCTGCTCGGCGACGAGCTGGCGCAGCGGGCGATCGGCGTGCAGACCGTCGCGGGCACCGGTGCGCTGCGGCTGCTGGCCGAGTTCCTCGCGCACTTCGATCCGGGGCGCCGGGTGATCCTGGGCGCGCCCTCCTACGTGAACCACGCGCCCGTGCTCCGCGCCGCGGGGCTCGCCGTCCAGTCCGTGCCGTTCGTGGACGAGGCCGGGCTGCCCTGGCTCGAGCCCACGATCGACGCGCTCCGCTCGGCCCGCCCGGGCGACGCGGTGCTGCTGCAGGGCAACTGCCACAACCCGACCGGAGCGTCGCTGACCACGGCGATGTGGGACCGGCTGACCGACGAGATCGTCCGCGCCGGCGTGATCCCCTTCGTCGACCAGGCCTACTACGGCCTCGGCGACGGCCTCGAGGAGGACCTCGCCGGGATGCGCCGCCTGCTCGCCCGCGTCCCCGAGGCCGTGGTCTCGGTCAGCTGCTCGAAGGCGTTCAGCCTCTACAGCGAGCGGGTCGGCTGCGCCCTCCTGCTCCTGGACCCGAGCGGGACACCGGGGGCGATGAGCACTCTCGAGGGCATCGCGCGCGCCGCGTACTCCCAGCCCCCGCACCACGGGGCGGCGATCGTCGCGACGATCCTCGGTGACGAGGAGCTCGAGCGGTCGTGGCGGGACGAGCTGGAGCGGATGCGCCACCGCGTCACCCGGCTCCGCGACGGCCTGGTCGCCGGCGCGCTCGCGGCGGGCGCGCCCTCGCGGTTCGCCGCTCTGCGCGAGCAGCGGGGCCTGTTCCTGTCGCTCCCGCTGTCGCCGGCGGCGATGCACCGGCTCCAGCGCGAGTTCGGCGCCTACGGCCTCCCCTCGGGGCGGATCAACCTCGCCGGCGTGCCGCGGACGGCGGTCGACCGGCTCGCCGCGGCCCTGGCCGAGGTCGCGGCCGAGGACGCCGTCGTCCGGGCGGTGGCCTGATGGCCGGCGACCCGGCGGCCCACGACCCGGCGCGCCGGGGTCTCGTCGACCGCGAGGAGCGCGCCCGGCTGCTCGGCGAGCTCGTCGCGCTGCCGACCGTCTCGGCCGACCCCGCGCGCCTGCCCGACCTGCACCGCAGCGCCGCGCTGCTGGCGGGGGCGCTGCGGGAGCGCGGCTTCGACGTCCGGCTCGTCGAGGACGGCGCCGGCCGCCCGTCCGTCGCGGCGACGCGGGGTCTGCGCCAGGGCGTCCCGTCCGCACTGCTCTACGCGCACCACGACGTGCAGCCCGC
Organism: Rathayibacter sp. VKM Ac-2857; assembly: GCF_013205025.1. Taxonomy (GTDB): domain Bacteria; phylum Actinomycetota; class Actinomycetes; order Actinomycetales; family Microbacteriaceae; genus Rathayibacter. The sequence goes on from NZ_JABMLE010000003.1 coordinate 513,034, forward strand.
GGGCGCCGGCTGGACGACGGACCCGTTCGTCCCGGTCCGCCGCGGCGACGTCCTCGTCGGCCGGGGCAGCGCCGACAACAAGGCGGGCGTGGTCGCGCACCTCGCGGCGATCGACGCGCTCGACGCCGACGCCGACTCCGGCTCCGGCTCCGGTCGCGGGCTCGGTCTGATCGTGCTCCTCGACGGCGGCGAGGAGGTGGGCTCGCCCGGCGCCCCGGCGCTGCTCGCCGGCCTCGCGCTCCCGGAGCCGCCCGCGCTCGTCCTCGTGAACGACGGCGTGAACGCGACCCGGGGCACCCCCTCCCTGACCACGTCGCTGCGGGGGCTGCTCGCGGTCGACGTCGAGGTCGCCGTGATGACCGAGCCCGCGCACAGCGGCATCAACGGCGGCGGGGTGCTCGACGCCCTGACGGCGTTCTGCCGGCTCGCCGCCTCCCTGCACGACGAGCACGGCGAGGTGGCCGTGCCGGGCCTGCGCATCGCGGGACCCGCGACCGCCCGCGTCGATCCCGCCGCGTTCCGGGCCCGCCTCGGGCTGCTCGACGGCGTGCACGTCGCGGACGACCTGGCGACCGCACTGTGGGCGTCGCCGGCCCTGTCCGTGCTCGGAGTGGACGCGCCCGCCGTCGCGGACTCGGCGAACGTGCTCCTCCCTTGGGTGCGCGCGCGCCTGTCGCTGCGGGTGCCGCCCGGCCTCGCGACCGCCGACGCGGCGGCCGCGCTCCGAGCGCACCTGCTCGCGCACCGGCCCTTCGGCGCGCAGGTCCGCGTCGACGAGGTGAGCCGGAGCGAGCCGTGGAGCGACGCGCGGATCTCGGCCGTGGTGGTCGACGCTCTGCGCGAGGCGTGGGGCCGGGCGCCCGACCTGCTCGGCGGCGGCGGCGGGATCCCCGTCGTCAGCGCGCTCGCCGCAGCATTCCCGGAGTCGGTCGTCTGCATCACCGCGATCGCCGACGCCGACTCGCGCGTGCACGGACCGGACGAGAACGTCGACCTGCGGGAGCTCGACCGCGCGGTCGCGGCCGAGACGGCGATCCTCACCGCCCTCGCTCTGCCGCGGGACTGACGACGAACGGCCGCCCCCGCCGCGGAGCGGGAGGGCGGCCGGGCGGCCGGTCAGCGCGGACCGCGTGTCAGCGCATCGCCTTCAGCACGCGGTCGCCGGCCATCGCCGCGATCATCGACGCCTCGTCCGGGTAGAGCGCGGGGTCGACGCGGTCGAGGCGGAACGGCTCGGGATCGGCGAACGGCTCCGTCCCGGTGATCATCTCGGCAGCGAGGCGGCCCATGCCGGGCCCGTGCGTGACTCCGGACTCGTTGTCGCCCGCGAGCACCCAGAGGCCGTCGCACTCGGGCACGGGGCCGATGTAGAGGCCGCCGTCGACGGAGTAGACCGGGACGCCCTGGATGATCTCGGCGGTGCCGAGCCCCGCGAGCGCGGGGAACACCTCGGCGACGGCCGCCTGGTACTCGCGCTGCGCCTCGATCAGCTGCGGCGAGACGGGGCGGGCGAAGGCGCGCTCCAGGCCCTCCTCGCGCTCGAGCACCGAGACGCGGCGGTAGGCGAAGCCGCCGCCCCAGGAGAAGGCGCCGCGCAGCTCGCGCAGCCAGAGGCCCAGGTCGAGGCTCTGCACGGTCGGCATCAACGGCGAGAGGCCGGCCTGCTCGGAGACGAAGCGGGTGGCGACTGTGGGGATGAGCGGCAGCGCCCGGCCGACGGTGCCCAGGAGCGAGGGGGTCCAGGCTCCTGCGGCGAGCACGACGGTCGCGGCGTCGACGACGCCCGCCGTCGTCTCGACGCCGGTCACCCGGTCGCCGTCGCGCCGGATCCCGGTCGCCTCGGTCCCCCAGGAGAAGCGGACGCCCAGCGCCTCGGCCCGGCGGAGGACCTCCTGCAGCGCGAGGCCGGTGGTGACCTGGATCGCGTCGGGCAGCAGCACGCCGCCGACGACGCTCGCCGGGTCGACCGCGCCGAAGGTCATCGCCGCGACCTCGTCCGCGCTCAGCGCGCGGGTGCCCGGGGACGCCAGCGGGTGGCGGACGATGCCCTCGACGAGGGTGGTCAGGGTGCGCTCGGTGCGGGCGATCGCGATGTTGCCGTTGGCCGAGTACTCGATCTCGACGCCGTCGTCGTGCAGGCCCCGGTAGAAGGAGAGGCCGTACTCCTCGAGCGGGATCGCGTGCGTGCCGATGCGGCGGTTGCTGTCGGCGCCGTAGCGGGCGACGAAGCCGGCACCGGCCGGTGTGGTGCCGCTGAGCGGCGAGCCGGCGTCGATCACGGTGACGTCGCGGGCGCCGAGCTCGATCAGGTGCAGGGCGGCGGAGGCGCCGATGATGCCCGCGCCGACGACGCAGACGGGTCCAGGATTCGAAGGCATGCCCGATGGTAGGCAGAGGGCGCGCCGCGGGGTCACGTGCTGCTGTCGAAGGGTCGGCGGATCCGGCTCGACGGCTGTCGGAGCGCCGGTGTCGCCTGCCTCCCGCGGCCAGTCAGCCCTCGGCCCGTCAGCCCCCTCGGCGAGTCAGGCCTCGTCGATCCGGACGTACGGCGCCATCCGGAACCAGAGCTGCAGCATCAGCCGGGTGTCGCCGTCGGCGAGGTCGAGCCCGGTCGTCTCGGCGAAGCGGCTGAGGCGGTAGTAGACGGTGGTGCGGTGCAGATGCAGGTCCGCGCCGGTCTGCACGACGTTGCCCGCGTTCGCCAGGAAGGTGCGCACGGCGAGGATGTTGTCCTCGGACTGGTCCTGCATCGCGCGCCCGAGCTCGGGCGGCACCAGGTGCGCGGGCAGCCCGGCCGGCAGCAGCGCCGCGAGCATGCCGTCCAGGCCCGATCGGTCCCAGCGGGTCCCGCCGACACCGGTCACCCCGGCGACGCGGGCCGCGCACTCGGCCTGCTCGTGCGAGAGCAGCACGTCGCCCAGCTCCGAGACGAGCGCGCCGACGCCGAGCGTGGCGGCGATCCCGGCGCTCTCGAGCCCGCGCCGCAGCGCGTCGACGAGCGCGTCGATCCGGTCGTCGGCGGGGGCGACCGAGTAGCCGACCAGGACGACGACCCCCTGATCGGTGCGGGCGACGGCGACCCCGGAGCTGTGCGGGGCGACGGCTCGCGCGATCACCCGGACCGGGGCGCCGATCGGGCGGTCGCCCTCGCCCGTCCCGAGCACGAGGCCGAGCACCTGATAGGCGACGCAGCCGCGGAAGAGGCCGCCCGCGGCGATCTCCTCGGCCGCGTCGATCCGGTCGTCGGAGCGATCGGAGAGCAGGGCGAGCACCTGCGCCTCGACCTGCTGGAGGCCGTCGTCGAAGGTCATCGCGCGGCGGACGAGCACGGTGCGCATGTCGTCGACGGCCCGGTCGACCGCGGCGAAGTCGGCCTCGGTGAGCGTCTCGTCGTCGATGATCCAGATCACCGCGGCGAGCTCGCGGTCCACGCGCACAGGGGCGACGTAGCGGCGCCGAAGCCCCAGCTCCGGCGCCGCATCGGTGAAGAACGCGGTGGTCGCGCGGAGCACCCCGGCCCGCCGCGCCCACTCGGCGCGCTCCGGCGAGACGGAGCGGCCGACCAGGGACTCGACCCGGCCCTGGTCCTCGTCGCCGAAGTGCGCGCTGTGCGCGAGGAGCTGGAGCTCCGCGTCGTCGACGGCGACCGAGCGTCCCAGCACGCCGGCGAGGCGCTCGACGATGTTCTGGAGCGGCTCGGGCGAGAATCCTTGGCCCTCGGGCGGCATGGGCTGCTCCTCCTCGACGCGTGCCTCGGGAGCACCGTCGGTTCAAAGTAGTCCAGGCGGGCCCGCGGGTCGGCGACGGGCCCGGCCGATCAGCCGATCAGCCGATCAGCCGATCAGCCGATCAGCTCGGCCACCGTGTAGCCGAAGACGGCGCCGTCCGCGTCCTCCGCTTCGACGCCCGCGTAGACGAAGCCGAACGGGTTGTCGCCGCCGACGATCGCGTTGTAGACGCCGTGGACCTCGAAGCGGCCCGTCGCCGGGTCGACCGCGACGTACCGGCCGGCGTCGCGGCGGAGGTCGACGCGTCCTTCGCTGACCTCGGAGAAGTTGAGGAAGACCTTCGTCGGCAGCGGTCCGCGGGAGATCGTGACGACGCCGGTCAGGACCGGGAAGTCGACCCGGTCGCCGGCGCGCGTGCCGTGGTACTGGACCGGCGTGAAGGCGATGGTGCCGGTGATCGGGCCCTTGTCGGCCTCGGGGGCGGTCGAGGCGGCGGCGGCCGGCGTGGCGATCGCGACGGCGATCACGGGGACCGACCAGGCGGCGCCGGAGAGGACGCTGCGTCGGGGCAGGGTGGGCGAGGTGGGCAGGGTGGAGCGCAGGCGGGTGTCGTTCATCAGGGTGTCCTTGGGGGTGAGGAGCCCGGGCCCGGGCGCTCCGGAAGGAGACGGGCCGGCGGCGGGCGTGAGAGCGGCGGGGCAGCGCCGCACGCGAGGTGCGCCGCTCGGGATGCCCGTGCCGCTCAGGTCTTCGTCACGACGGCAGTTTCGGGTTGCCTGTCGCGACAACCGACTGTCTCACACCCTCAATGCGTATGCATAGACCTTCTCCGGCAATCGTCGGGTTTCGACGTGCCGGCGGCTAGGGCGGTCTGCATGCCGATCGAGCAGCCCGCATCGCAGGCCTCCATGCCGATCGAGCAGCCCGCGCAGCGGGCCTATCGAGATCCACCACCGCCCGAAGTCGAGTCTGCAGTCCCGCCCTGCTGGCGACGTCGGGTCTCGATACGCCCCTGCGGGGCTACTCGACCAGCATGGGGTGGGCGCAGGTCTCGATCCGGGGGTCAGCGCGGCGCCGGCACTTCCCCCCGTCCGCGCATGGATGCTACGGTGCCTGAACCGGTTAAGTAAACCGGTTCAGACCCGGACTCGACGACGAGCAGGAGGCGCGGCCATGGCGGCACGACCGACGATCCTCGACGTCGCCCGCGCGGCCGGCGTCAGCAAGGCGCTCGTCTCCTTCGCGCTGAACGACCGGCCGGGCGTCTCGCCCGAGTCGCGCGAGCGGATCCTCCGCGTCGCCGCCGACCTCGGCTACCGGCCGAGCCTCACCGCCCGCTCGCTGTCGACGAGCGTCTCCTTCGCCGTCGGGCTCGTCGTCGCCCGTGACCCCGAGGTCATCGCGGCCGACCCGTTCTTCCCCGCCTTCATCTCCGGGGTCGAGCGGGTGCTCGCCGAGCACGGCCGGGTGCTGGTGCTCAGCGTCGTCGACCCGGGCGCCTCGGAGGAGGCGGTCTACCGCACGCTCGCCGCCGACCGCCGCGTGGACGGCGTCTTCCTCAGCGATCTGCGCGAGGCCGACGCGCGCCCCGCGCTGCTCGCCGAGCTCGGCCTGCCCGCGGTCACGCTCGGCCGCCTCGACGGCTCGACCTCGCCCGCGGTCGTGATGGACGACACCGCCGGCATCACCGGCGCGGTGCAGCACCTCGCCGCACTCGGCCACCGCCGCATCGCGCACGTCGCCGGCTCCGGGCACCTGCTGCACTCCCTCCGCCGGCGCGAGGCGTTCGAGCGTGCCTGCGCCGACGCCGGCCTCGAGCCCGGCCCGGTCGTCGTCACCGACTTCAGCGCCGGCCAGGGCGCGAGCGCCACGGAGACCCTGCTCGACTCCGCCGTGCCGCCCACCGCGATCGTCTTCGCGAACGACCCGATGGCCATCGCCGGCCTCGGCGTCGCGCACACCCGCGGGCTGCGCCTGCCCTACGACCTCTCGATCACCGGCTTCGACGACTCCGAGATCGCCGCGCACGTCTACCCGTCGCTGACCTCGGCCCGCACGCGCCCCGCGCGCTGGGGCGAGGCGGCCGCGCGAACCCTCCTCGACCTGATCGAGAACGGCACCGCCCCCGACGTCGACCTCGAGCCCGCAGGACTCGTGGTCCGCCACTCGACCGCCGCACCGCGGTCCCAAATCCTGAACCCGACCCCCTGAACCCGATCCACTGACGCGCCTGCGCACCGCCGCGCACGCGCAGAACAAGGAGAACACCATGGCCTCGATGAAGAGACGCTGGCTGACCGGAGTGGGCATCGCCTCGCTCGCGACCCTCGGACTGACCGCCTGCAGTGGTGGCGGAGGGGGCGCCTCCACCGATCTGACCGCGACCGGCCCGATCACCATCTGGTACTCGAACAACGAGCAGGAGGTGCAGTGGGGCAAGACGATGGTCGACGCCTGGAACGCCGACCACCCCGACGAGCAGATCACCGGCCAGGAGATCCCGGCCGGCAAGAGCAGCGAGGAGGTCATCGGCGCCGCGATCACCGCGGGGAACGCGCCCTGCCTCGTCTTCAACACGGCACCCAGCGCGGTCGGTCAGTTCGAGCGCCAGGGCGGACTCGTCGACCTCTCGACCTTCGAGGACGGCGTCGACTACATCGAGACCCGCAGCGGCGACCTCGCCGAGCAGTACCAGAACGCCGACGGCGACTACTTCCAGATGCCGTGGAAGAGCAACCCGGTAGTCATCTTCTACAACAAGGACATCTTCACCGCGGCCGGCCTCGACCCGGAGAACCCCTCGCTCGCCACCTACGACGAGTTCACCGCCACCGCGAAGACCCTCGTCGAGTCCGGAGCCGCGCCGGCAGCGATCCAGCCCGCGCCGACCAGCGAGTTCTTCCAGACCCAGTTCGACTTCATGCCGCTCTACGCCGCGGCGACCGGAGGGACGGGGCTGGTCGAGGACGGGAAGGCCACCTTCGCCGACGACGCCGGCTACCAGGTCGCCGACTTCTGGAAGAGCCTCTACGACCAGGGCCTCGCCGGCCGCGAGCAGTACCAGGGCGACGCGTTCGCCGACGGCCAGGCCGCGATGTCGATCGTCGGCCCGTGGGCGGTCTCGGTCTACGAGGACCTCAACTGGGGCTCCGTCTCCGTGCCCACCCCCGACGGCACGCCCGCCGAGGACACCTGGACCTTCAGCGACGCGAAGAACGTCGGCCTCTACTCCGCCTGCGAGAACAAGGGCACCGCCTGGGACGTCCTGAAGTTCGCCACCAGCGAGGAGCAGGACCGCTCGCTGCTGGAGACCACCGGCCAGATGCCGCTGCGCACCGACCTGCAGACCACCTACGCCGACTACTTCGAGGCCAACCCCGCCTATCAGCGCTTCGGCGACCAGGCGAGCCGCACCATCGAGGTGCCCTCCGGCCCGAACACCGTGCAGATGCTGCAGGCGATCCGCGACGCCTGGGGCAAGACCGTGATCTTCGGCGACGGCGACGTGCAGTCGGCGCTCGACGGGGCGGCGGAGACCGTCACCGGGCTCGCCGGCCAGCAGTGAGACGCCGGACGGCAGTGAGATGACGACTCTCGCCCCGAAGGCTCCGGCGTCGCAGGGCGCCGGAGCCGCGCGGCCCCAGGACAAGCGGAGCCTGCTCCGCCGCGTCCTCGGTCCGCAGCCGTTCGGGCTGCTGCTCGGCAGCCCCTACCTGCTGTTCGTGCTCGCGGTCTTCGCGTTCCCGGTCGGCTACTCCGTCTACATCGCCTTCCACGACTTCTTCTTCGCGGCTCCCAGCGTGCAGGTCGAGCGCCCGTTCGTCGGCTTCGACAACTTCGTCACCGCGTTCTCGAGCCCGCAGGTCATCCGCTCCTTCGGCAACATCGGGATCTTCCTGGTGATCAACGTGCCGCTGACGGTGGTGCTCTCGCTGCTGCTCGCCTCGGCGCTGGACAAGGTCGTGCACCTGCGCACGTTCCTCCGGGTCAGCTTCTACGTGCCCTACGTCACCGCGAGTGTCGCGGTCGTCGGCGTCTGGCTGTTCCTCTTCAACGGCAACGGACTCGTGAACAGCCTGCTCGGGCCGCTCGCGCCGGACCCGTCCTGGCTGATCAACGACAAGCTGGCGATGCCGATCATCGCGCTCTACGTCACCTGGAAGCAGCTCGGCTTCTACATCCTGCTGTACCTCGCGGCGCTGCAGAACGTGCCGAAGGAGCTCTACGAGTCGGCGTCGACCGACGGCGCGGGCCGCATCCGGCAGTTCTGGTCGGTGACCGTGCCGAGCGTGCGGCCGGCGACGCTGCTGGTGCTGCTCGTCTCCACCGTGACCGGCGCGAACCTCTTCACCGAGCCCTACCTGCTCACCGGCGGCGGCGGCCCCAACGGCGCCTCCGCCTCGCCCGTGCTGCTGATGTACCAGCTCGGCATCCAGCAGGGGCAGCCCGACGTGGCCTCGGCCATCGGCGTCGTGCTGGTGCTGCTCGTGCTCGTCATCGCCTACCTGCAGAACCGCTTCGCCGGGGAGAGGAACTCATGAGCACGCTCGCCAGTGCCGGAGGCGCGACCTCCGCGGTCCCCGCCGCCGCCGCCCCGCCGACCCGGCGGAAGCGCCCGGCCTCGAGTCGATCGGCCGTGATCCTGCGCGGTGTCGTGCTCGCGCTCGGCGCGATCGTCTTCCTGTTCCCCTTCTACTACATGGTGATCGGCTCGCTGCAGACCGACCCCGACCCCACCCTGGCCGGGGCGATCCCGGAGGCGGGCAACCTCACCCTCGACAACTACGTCAACGTCAATGAGCGGATCAACCTGCTCACCGGCCTGATCAACTCGGGGATCTTCACCGGCGGCGTCCTGCTCTGCACGATCGTCTTCGGGGTGCTGGCGGGCTACGCGCTCGCGATGCTCGAGTGGCGCGGCCGCAACGCCGTGTTCGCGCTCGCGCTGCTGGTGCAGGTCATCCCGTTCCAGCTGCTGCAGATCCCGCTCTACGTGCTGATCGCCCGCGACTACGGACTCGCGGACAGCCACCTGGGCATGATCCTGCCGTTCGCGATCAACTCGACGGCGGTGATCATCTTCCGCCAGTACTTCCTGCAGCTGCCCAAGGAGCTGTTCGAGGCCGCGCGGATCGACGGGGCCGGCGAGATCAAGCTGCTCTGGAACATCGCGCTGCCGCTCGTGCGCCCCGCGCTCGTGACGGCCGTGCTGCTCACCTTCATCGGCCCCTGGAACGAGTTCCTCTGGCCGTTCCTGATCACGAAGGACGCGTCGCTGCAGCCGCTCGCCGTGTCCCTCGCCAACTACATCTCCAACGTCGCGTCGTCGACCGACAACCCGTTCGGCGCGATCCTCGCGGGCGCCGTCGTGCTGGCCGCCCCCGTCGTCGTGCTCTTCATCGTGTTCCAGCGCTACTTCGTCTCGACGGATCTCGGATCCGGAGTGAAAGGATGACCATGACTCCCACCCCCGGTACCACCGCCACTACTCGCACCGCCGTCCCCTACCGCCTCGAGCGCGTCGGCGTCGTGATGGAGCCGCTCGCCGGCGAGCCGCTCGAGGCCGAGGGGGTGCTCAACCCCGGCAGCGGACGCGGCCCGGACGGCGAGCTGTACCTGCTGCCCCGGATGGTCGCCGCCGGCAACGTCTCCCGGATCGGTCTGGCCCGCGTGCTCGTCGAGGGCGGCGTGCCCGTCGGCGTCGAGCGCCAGGGCGTCGTGCTTGCGCCCGACCGCGGCTTCGAGCGCGGGGCGACGCATTCGGGCGTCGAGGATCCGCGGGTCACCTTCATCGAGGCGCTCGGGCTGCACGTGATGACCTACGTCGCCTACGGGCCGCTCGGGCCGCGGACGGCGCTCGCCGTCTCGGAGGACCTGCGCGACTGGCGGCGTCTCGGCCCGGTGACCTTCGCCTACGACGACGCCCTCGACATCGACCTCGGGCTCTTCCACAACAAGGACACGGTGTTCTTCCCCGAGATCGTGGCGGCGCCGGACGGCACGCGCTGCTTCGCGGTGCTGCACCGGCCGATGTGGGACCTCGGCGAGACCCGGCCGGGGGAGGGCGTGCGGCTGCCCGCCGGCGTCGACGACCCGCGGCAGAGCATCTGGATCAGCTACGTGCCGGTCGACGAGGTGGACCGCGACCTGGCGAACCTGACCCGCTGGACCCGGCACCGCTTCGTCGCGGGCCCCGAGTTCGCCTACGAGGAGCTGAAGATCGGCGGCGGCCCCGTGCCGCTGCGGGTGCCCGAGGGCTGGCTGCTGCTGCACCACGGCGTCACCGGCACGATCGACAGCGCCTTCTCGCAGCAGCAGCACGTCAACTACGCGGCCGGCGCCATCCTCCTCGACGCCGACGACCCCTCCCGCGTGATCGCCCGCACCTCCGAGCCCCTGCTCGAGGCCGAGACGGAGGAGGAGCGCAGCGGCATCGTCCCCAACGTCGTCTTCCCCACCGCCATCGAGGAGATCGACGGCCGCCACTTCGTCTTCTACGGCATGGCCGACTCCAAGATCGGCGCGGCCCGCCTGCTCCGCACGGACGAGTAGGCGCGGCGGAGCCCGCGCTGCGGGCGCCCACCGAGCCCGCAGAGCGGGCGCCCACCCGCCGAGCCCGCAGAGCGGGCGCCGTCTCATGCTGATCGAGTAGCCCGCTTGCGGGCGTATCGAGATCCGCCGTTCTGCAGGCGCCGGGTCTCGATACGCCCCTCCGGGGCTACTCGACCAGCATGAGGCGGCGCCCGCCGATCCAGCCCGCCCTCCTTCTCATGCTGATCGAGTAGCCCGCTCCGCGGGCGTATCGAGATCCACCGTCCTGAGCACGTGTGGTCTCGATACGCCCCTCCGGGGCTACTCGACCAGCATGCAATCGCCCCACCGAGCCCGCAGAGCGGGCGCCTTGCCTCCGATTCCGCGCCGTGGGCGCCTTTTCATGCTGATCGAGTAGCCCGCTCCGCGGGCGTATCGAGATCCCCCACCCCCAGCCACCACCCCCCTCAAGGAGAGAGTTCAATGACGAACTTCAGACCCCGCGCCGCCGCCGTCCTGGTCGCGACCGCCCTCGCCGCCGGAGGCCTCGCCGTCGGCGCGGCCCCGGCGCAGGCCGCCGAGCCGCTGACCAACACCGCGCACCTCGACTTCCTGCTCGACACCGCCACGCCGCAGCCGCAGGCCGGCCACAGCACCTACCGCCTCGCCGAGGAGCCGGACCTCGTGCTCCCGTGGACCTACGCCGACGCCCGCGACGGCGGCACCTTCGAGCGCGTCGGCGGCGGCCCCCTCGACCCGGCGACCGGCGACTGGGCGCAGGGCGCCTACAACACCGACGACGTCTCCCGCGCCGCCGTCGTCTACCTCCGGCACTGGCAGCAGACCGGCTCGACGGCGAGCCGCGACAAGGCCTACGAGACCCTCCGCTCCCTCGCCTACTTCCAGACCACTGACGGCGCCGACGCCGGCAACGTCGTCCTCTGGATGCAGCCCGACGGCGACCTGAACCCCAGCGCCGAACCCGTCGAGCTGCCCGACCCGAGCGACTCCGAGGACAGCTACTGGCTCGCCCGCACCCTCTGGGCGCTCGGCGAGGGCTACGCGGCGTTCCAGGACGAGAACCCCGACTTCGCCGCCTTCCTGCAGGATCGCCTGCGCCTCGGCGTCTCCGCCGTCGACCGCGAGGTGCTCACCCGCTACGGCGAGTACGCGGTCGCCGACGGCGTCGACGTGCCCGCCTGGCTGATCGTCGACGGCGCCGACGCCACCGCGGAGGCGCTGCTCGGCCTCTCCGCCTACGTCGCGGCCGCGCCCGACGACGCCGCCGTGCGCGCCAGCACCGCGAAGCTCGCCGAGGGCGTCGCCGCCTACGCCCGCACCACGACTCAAGGCGACACCACCTCCTGGCCCTACGGCGCGATCCTGCCCTGGACGAAGTCCCGCTCGCTCTGGCACTCCTGGTCGTCGCAGATGGCGGGCGGCCTGGCCGCCTCGTCCATCGCGCTCGGCGACCCGTCGCTCCTCGAGCCGGCCGTCGTCGACGCCGCCCGGTTCGCCCCCGAGCTGTTGACTGCCGGCGGCCCGGACAACGGCTGGAACCCGACGCCGACCGACCGCGTGCAGATCGCCTACGGCGCCGACTCCCGGCTGCAGAACTCGCTCGCCCTCGCCGACGCGACCGGATCCAGCGCCACTGGTCCCACCGCCTACCTCGACCTCGCGGGCGTGCAGGGCGCCTGGTTCTTCGGCCTCAACCTCAGCGGCGCCCCCGTCTACGACCCGGCGACCGGAGTCACCTACGACGGTGTCCAGGCCGACGGCAGCGTCAACCGCAACAGCGGCGCCGAGAGCACCATCCACGGCCTGCTGTCGATGCTCGCGCTCGACGCGCACCCGTCGGTCGCCGCCCGCGCGACCGCGGTCACGACCCAGGCGAGCCGCGACGGCCTCCGCCTCGTCGAGGCCGAGTCGGCCCGCGGCGGCACGGTCGTCACCCCGGAGTCGGCGTGGACCGGCGAGTCCGGCTGGAGCGGCTCCTACCTGTCGCTCACGAACTGGCGCCGCTCGGCGACCATCTCCGTCGGCTCCGCGACCCAGGACCGCCTGGTCGAGGCCGTGATCTTCGCCGCCGAGCGCGGCACCGAGAAGACCCCGATCAGCCTCTGGAACTCGGGCCGCCGCCCGCTCGACGTGCTCACCAGCACCGTCGGCGCGCAGGGCGTCACCGAGGCGTCCGGGATCCTGCTGCCCCAGAAGCTGCGGCGCACGCTCCCCGCGAGCGCGACCACCGTCGAGGTCCGCGCCCTGTCCGGCGAGACGAAGCTCGACGCCCTGCTCGTGCGCCCCGTCGTCTCGCGCCTGGTCCTCGTCGGCGACACCGGCCGCACCGAGCTCGTCCGCAACTCGACCGCGTCGCCCCAGCCGACCACGGTCGACGGCACCGGCACCCTCCGCGTCTACGCGCAGGACGGCGCCCTGGTGAGCGAGTCGCCCGCCACGGGTGCGACCCCGGTCACCCTCCCCGCCCAGGGCTTCGCGATGCTCGTCGGCTGAGCGGCATGGTTCCGGCGTCCGCCCCCGACATGTTGATCGAGTAGCCCGCTTGCGGGCGTATCGAGATCCCCCGTCCTGACCACGTGGGGTCTCGATACGCCCCTCCGGGGCTACTCGACCAGCAAAGGGTCCGCGACCGCTCCCACTGCATGCTGACCGAGCAGTCCGCCCCTCATGCAGGCCGCCGCAGCATGCTGATCGAGTAGCCCGCGTGCGGGCGTATCGAGATCCCGCCCGCCGGGCGCCCCCACTCCTCGAAAGTTGCGGTAGTCGCGCTCGACTACCGCAACTTCTGCGTTGTCGACGCGGCTGTCGGCGGGACCCGTGCGTCAGCGGCTGCGGTGCAGCGTCTTCGAGGCGAGGCCGGCGATCGCCGCGCCGAGCACCGGCGCCAGCAGGAACACCCACACCTGCCCGAGCGCATCGGGCCCGGCGAAGACGGCGGCCGCGATCGAGCGGGCCGGGTTCACCGAGGTGTTGCTGATCGGGATGCTGATCAGGTGGACGAGGGTCAGCGTGAGGCCGATCGCGAGCGGGGCGACGGCCTTGTACTCGCTCTTCGCGGTGACGGAGAGGATCACGCCGACGAAGACGGCCGTCAGCACGACCTCGGCCAGGATCACCGCGCCGAGCCCGAAGCCGCCGGGGGAGGCGGCGCCGTAGCCGTTCGAGGCGAAGCCCGAGTCGCGGGCGGCGTCGAAGTAGCCGGCCGGCCCGTCGGCCGCGATCAGCGCGACGACTCCGGCGCCCACGACACCGCCGACGATCTGGGCGACGATGTAGCCGGGGATGTGCCGCCACTCCGTCCGCCCCGCGAGGGCGAACCCGATCGAGACGGCCGGGTTGAAGTGACCGCCCGAGATGTGACCGACGGCGTAGATCCCGGCGACCAGCGTGAGCCCGAAGGCGAGCGCGACGCCGAGGAAGCCGACGCCGAGCGCGTTGCCGTCGTCGGGGAAGGCGGAGGCGAAGATCGCCGTGCCGACGCCGCCCGCGACGAGGAGGAACGTGCCGAACGCCTCGGAGGCGTAGCGCGCCGCGGCGGAGTACTGCTCGGCGTGCTCCTTCCGCTGCTCACTCGTGGTGCGGCTGGCGGGCTTCGATGACGGCATGGGGGTTCCTCCGCGGGTCGTGGACGGCCCCGCGGCGCGCGAGGGCAACCGCCACTCCAGCACCCGCGGGCGCCGGGGGAGCCGCGCGCCCAGTCGGCTCCCGGCCGCGCGGCCCCGGAGGCCCCTTGCGCGGCCAGCCGCCCCTCGCTCAGCGGCCAGCCCTTCCGCCCGCATGCCGGCCGAGTAGCCCCTCCATGCTGGTCGAGCAAGCCCGGAGGGCCCCCAGCATGCTGGTCGAGTAGCCCCGGAGGGGCGTATCGAGACCCCACCCTCCGAACCGGCGTGGATCTCGATACGTCCGCTGCGCGGCCTACTCGATCAGCATGCAGGGGGCCCGCGCTGAGCGGGGCGTCACCCTTCCATGCTGGTCGCGTAGCCCGGAGGGTCCCTTGCATGCTGGTCGAGTAGCCCCGGAGGGGCGTATCGAGACCCGCCCTCCGAGCGACGGTGGATCTCGATACGTCCGCTGCGCGGACTACTCGATCAGCATGCAGGGGGTCCGCTGCGTGGGCTACTCGATCAGCATGCAGGGGGCCCGCTCCGCGGTGCGCGACCGCAGTGCAGCGCGTCACGCCGCGAGGTGGAACGTGCTCGCGAAGCGCCCGAGCAGCGCGTCGCGTCCTCGGAGCACCGTGACCGCGCCGGTCGCGATCGCCCGCTCCGGCGCGAGCTCGCCCGACAGCAGCAGCCGGATGTCCGCGCCGGTCGAGAACGCGAGATCCACCGGCACTTCCCCGCCCGGCACCTCCCCGCGCGTGACGTCCAGCGCCGCGCCGTCGACGCGGATCAGCAGCCCGGCCGGTCCGACCTGCGCCGCGTACACCGTCGCCGGCAGCTCGGCCGCGACCTGCGGCCGGAACGCGGTGCGCAGGTCCACCGTCATCGAGTCCGGGGTGATCACCTGCTCCTCGCGCGGATCGCCCAGCGCCTTGAAGCCCCAGGCGCCGAGCGCGAGCACGATCGGCTCGAGCTCGCGGCCGTAGGGCGTCAGCTCGTAGACGATGATGCGCGAGCGCGGCGCCCGCCGGATGATCCCGGCCGCCTGCAGCTCCTTCAGCCGGCCGGCCAGCACGTTGCTCGGGATGCGCGCGAGTCCCTGCGCGAGCTCACTGTACCTGCGCGGCCCGACCAGCAGATCCCGGACGATCAGCAGCGCCCAGCGCTCGCCGACCAGCTCGACCGCGCGGGTGAGCGCCGAGTACTGCCCGTAGTCGCGTGCGGCCATCGCCCTCAGGCCTGCTCGCCGGTGTACGCCTCCGGCCCCTGCGCCGCGGCGACCGGGTCCATCCAGCCGAACTCGAGCAGGTTGCCGTCGGGGTCGGAGACCTGGCGCTGGTACATGAAGCCGTAGTCGGAGGCGGGCCGCGACTCGGAGCCGCCCGCGGCGAGCCCCGCGGTCACGGTGGCGTCGACCGCCTCGCGGGTGTCGAGGAAGATCGCGGTCGACACGGAGGGGTTCACGGCCGGGTCGCCGATCGGCAGGTCGCTGAAGGTCTGGAAGTACTCGCGCACCAGGATCATGAAGTAATTGTGGTCCTCCTCCACCACGACGCAGGCCGCGTTGTGGTCGGAGAAGGCGGGGTTGATCGAGAAGCCGAGCGCGACGTAGAACGCCTTCGCGCGCTCGAGGTCGGTGACGGGCAGGTTGACGAACATCGAGGTCATGGCGGTCTCTCCTTCTCGGCGGGAGCCGCGAGCCGCGGCGTCTGCGCCCATGCTTGTGAAAAACAAGTGCCACGTCAAGAGGCGGTCTCGAGACGCCTTCGATCCGGGAACCGCCTCCGGCCTGTGAGGCGACCTCCGGCTCGCTGTTCCGCCCGGTTCCGCGTGCCGGAGTTGCTTCGGCGTCACCTGCGGCTCGCCAGGTCAGCACCGGCTCGTCGTTTCCGCGGGTTTCCCCGTGCCGAGGGTGATTCCGCGTGTCGGAGGTATCCCGAGCCGACTCCGGCGCGTCGGATCGCCTCCGGGTCGCAGATCTGCTGGATTTCCGCGTGCCGAGGGCCGTTCCGCGTGCCGGAACCGTGCCGGATGTGCGCCGGAACCGTCCGGAGCCGCCCGCGGTCCCGGGGGATCTCGGGCTCGCACGCCTCCGGCTCGCTGAACCAGCTCCGGCACGTTGTTTCGTCCGGTTTCCACGTGCCCGAGGCCGTTCCGCGTGCCGGACGTCGCCCGGCGCTGCCTCCGGCTCGCGGAAGCACCCCCGGCTCGCGGTTCCGGCCCGACTTCGCGTGCCGAGGGCGATTCCGCGAGCCGAACCTGCTCCAGGACTCACCCCGGGTATCGAAAGAGAGCGCTCTCACAAAACGCTTGACCTCCCCGCGACCCGCTCCGTATGCTCGCCTCATACCTCGTGAGAGCGCTCTCACACACGGCAGCACAGCACCGTGAGAGCGCCCCCAGGGGTGCCCTGACACCCATCACGAAGGAGTGACCGTGCTCGAATCACGACGCGCCAGGATCGCCACGGCGATCGCCGGCGCCGCCACCCTGGCCCTGCTCGTCTCCGGATGCTCGTCCGGATCCGGCGCGGCCGAGGGCGGGGACATCGAACTGACCGTGACCACGTTCGGCGCCATGGGGTTCGACGACCTCTACGCCGAGTACGAGGCCGCCCACCCGGGCGTCACGATCGTCCCGAACAACATCGACACCGGCGGCAACGCCCGGACCGACGCGTTCACCAAGCTCGCCGCGGGCTCCGGCCTCGCCGACGTCGTCGCGATCGAGGAGGGCTGGCTCGGCTCGATCATGGAGGTCTCCGACCAGTTCGTCGACCTGCGCGACCACGGCATCGAGGACCGCAAGGCCGACTGGGTCGACTGGAAGTACGAGCAGGCCGTCGACCCCGACGGCCGCGTCATCGGCTACGGCACCGACATCGGCCCCGAGGGTCTCTGCTACAGCACCGCCGCCTTCGAGGCCGCGGGCCTGCCCACCGATCGCGCCGCCGTCGCGGAGCTGCTCGGCGGCGCGGACGCGACCTGGGAGGACTACTTCGCGGCCGGGAAGCAGTACCACGACGCGACCGGCAAGGCCTGGTACGACCAGTCCGGCTTCGTCTGGAACGCCATGGTCAATCAGCTCCCCGAGGGCTACTACACCGCCGACGGCGAGCTGAACATCGACGGCAACGCCGAGCTGCAGGAGCGCTGGGGCTGGATCACCGACGGCGCCGCCTCCGGACTCTCGGCCGCGCAGAAGGCCTGGGACTGGAACAAGGGCAAGTCCTTCACCGACAGCACCTTCGCGACCTTCGTCTGCCCGGGCTGGATGCTCGGCCAGGTGAAGGCGCAGGTCGAGGCCGGCGGCGGCGACCCCGAGGCCACCGGCTGGGACTTCGCCGACGTCTTCCCCGGCGGCGCGGCCAACTGGGGCGGCTCGTTCCTCTCCGTCCCGACGCAGTCGAAGCACCCCGCCGAGGCCGCGGAGCTCGCCTCCTGGCTGAGCGAGCCGGAGCAGCAGATCGCCGCGTTCGACGCGACCGGCCCGTTCCCGAGCACCGTCTCCGCCCAGGAGCAGCTCGCCTCCGCCGCCGCGCCCGACCCGGCGCTGAACGGCTCGCCGACCGGCGCGATCCTCGCCGAGCGCGCCCAGGGCGTCGTCGCCCAGTACAAGGGACCGGACGACTCGCTGATCCAGGAGAACGTCTTCGGCCCGGTCCTGCAGAAGGTCGACCGCGGCGAGCTCGACGGCGACAAGGGCTGGAACGAGGCGCTCTCGCTCCTCGACGAGCTGGTCGACTGACCCGCTCCCGCTGACAGGGCCCCCGTCCGGTAGCAGGCCGGGCGGGGGCCCTCCCTCCCTCCTTCCGATGACGCGTCCGACGAGGCGTCCCATGACGCGTCCCACGACGCGTCCACGAACGAGTCCCCCCACGAGAGCGACCGACGAGAGCGACCCATGACGAGCACCCTGACCCCGCCGACCGCGTCGGCCGCGCCGCCTCCCGGCCGCCGCCCCGCGCCCCGCCTGCCGCTCACCGCGCGGCAGCGGATGAGCCGCTTCGACGTCAAGGCGTCGCCCTACCTCTACATCTCGCCGTTCTTCCTGCTGTTCGCGATCACGGGAGCCTTCCCGCTCGTCTACACGCTGGTGGTCTCGCTCTACGACTGGCAGCTGCTGCAGGGCCAGGGCGACTTCGTCGGCCTCGGCAACTTCGCCGCGGTGCTCGGCGACCGCTTCTTCTGGAACTCGATCGGCAACACGCTGAGCATCTTCCTGCTCTCCACGATCCCGCAGCTCGCCGTCGCCCTGGTGCTCGCGGCGGTGCTCGACCAGTCGCTGCGCGCCCGCACCTTCTGGCGGATGAGCGTGCTGCTGCCCTACGTCGTCTCGCCCGTCGCCGTGGCGCTGATCTTCTCGAGCATCTTCGGCGACCAGGAGGGCCTGGCGAACAACCTGCTCGGCCTGGTCGGCATCGCCCCGATCGACTGGACCAACGACCGCCTCGCCAGCCACATCGCGATCGCCTCGATGGTCAACTGGCGCTGGACCGGCTACAACGCGCTCATCCTGCTCGCCGCGATGCAGGCCGTGCCGCGCGACCTGCACGAGTCGGCCGCGCTCGACGGGGCGGGCTCGTTCCGCCGCTTCACCTCGGTCACGATCCCGAGCATCCGGCCGACCCTGATCTTCGTGATCATCACGGCCACCATCGGCGGGCT
Organism: Rathayibacter sp. VKM Ac-2857; assembly: GCF_013205025.1. Classification (GTDB taxonomy): domain Bacteria; phylum Actinomycetota; class Actinomycetes; order Actinomycetales; family Microbacteriaceae; genus Rathayibacter. Next base: position 531,583 of record NZ_JABMLE010000003.1, read on the forward strand.
GCAGATCTTCGCCGAGCCGCGCCTCTTCGACGTCTCGAACGCGGGCGGCATCGGCGGCTCGGACCGCCAGTTCCAGACGACCGTCCTCTACCTCTGGGAGATGGCGTTCTTCCGGCAGAACTTCGGCGAGGCGGCGGCGGTCGCCTGGCTGCTGTTCCTGCTGATCGTGCTGATCGGACTGGTGAACTTCGCGATCTCGCGGCGGATCGCGTCCGTCGAGAACCGCGTGAGAACGCGCACGCGCCGACCGGCGCAGAAGGTGAGCGACCGATGACCGCGACGATTCCTACCGTTCCTGCCGCTGTCGCGGCCGAGCCCGAGCGACGCATCCGGCGCCCGCGCTCCTCCGGCGCCGGCCGCGTCGACCGCCCCGGCTTCCTCACCTACGGACTGCTCAGCGCCTTCATCCTCGGCTCGACCTACCCGCTGTGGTGGTCGTTCGTGGTGGCCAGCGGGAGCAACGCGACCCGCGGCGAGACGCTGCCGCTGATCCCGGGCGGCAACTTCCTCGCCAACGCGGCGCAGGTCTTCACGGCGATCCCGTTCTGGACGGCGCTGCTGAACAGCGTGGTCGTCTCGGGGATCATCACGCTCTCGGTCGTCTCGTTCTCGACGCTGGCCGGCTACGCCTTCGCGAAGCTGCGCTTCCGCGGGCGGGACGGGCTGATGATCACCGTGATCGCGACGATGGCGATCCCGACCCAGCTGGGCATCATCCCGCTGTTCATCCTGATGCGGCAGCTCGGCTGGACCGGCACCCTCGGCGCCGTCATCGTGCCGACGCTGGTCACCGCGTTCGGCGTGTTCTTCATGCGGCAGTACCTCGTCGACGTGATCCCGGACGAGCTGATCGAGGCGGCGCGGGTCGACGGAGCGAATCAGTTCCGGACCTTCCTGACCGTCGCGGTGCCGGCCGCGCGGCCCGCGATGGCGATCCTCGCGCTGTTCACGTTCATGATGGCGTGGACCGACTTCCTCTGGCCGCTGATCGTGCTGAGCCCGACCAACCCGACCCTGCAGACCGCCCTGTCGCAGCTGCAGTCCGGCTACTACGTCGACTACTCGATCGTGCTGGCCGGCGCGGTGCTGTCGATCGTCCCGCTGCTCGTGCTGTTCGCGCTGGCGGGCAAGCAGCTGATCGCCGGCATCATGGGCGGCGCGGTCAAGGGCTGACCGGCACTCGCCCTGGTCGAGCGTCGTCGGCGGTCGCGGCGATCATGCTGGTCGAGTAGCCCCGGAGGGGCGTATCGAGACCCACGTTGGTCAGCAGATCGGGTCTTCGGGCCGGCCTGCGGATGATGGTGGATCTCGATACGCCCGCTGCGCGGTCTACTCGATCAACATGGGTGGTGCCCGCTGTGCGGCCTACTCGATCAACATGAGGTGCCCGCTGTGCGGCCTGCTCGATCAGCAGGGACCGGCCGCCATCATGCTGGTCGAGTAGCCCCGGAGGGGCGTATCGAGACCCGCCGTCCTCAGCAGGGAGGAGCTGCAGACCCGCCTCCCGGCGCCGGCGGTCGGCATGGACGGTGAGCGAGCAGTCGCCAGGGGCGTCTCGAGCCCCGCCCGCCCCCTCGGCTACTCTCGGGCCCGGGGGACCACCGCTCGAGAGGCACGCATGAGTCACGACACCGCACCGGCCGCACCCACGCTCGAGGCCGTCGCCGCGCTCGCCGGAGTGTCCCGGGCGACGGTCAGCCGGGTCGTCAACGACTCGCCGAAGGTGAAGGCCGAGGCGCAGGCCGCCGTCCGCCTCGCGATCGAGCAGCTCGGCTACGTGCCCAACCGCGCGGCGCGCTCGCTCGCCAGCCGCCGGACCCAGGTCCTCGCCCTCCTCGTGCCCGAGTCGATCGGCAAGGTCTTCGGCGACCCGTTCCTCGCCGCCGTCGTGCAGGGCGCGGCGACCCGGCTCGCCGCGACCGACTACATGCTCAACATCGTGATCGCCTCCGAGGCCACGCCCGACAAGACCCGCCGCTACCTCCTCGGCGGCAACGTCGACGGCGCGCTCGTCGTGTCGCACCACAGCGGCGACCACTCCTACGCGCGCATCGGCGCGAGCGTCCCCCTCGTCTTCGGCGGACGCCCGCTCAGCCTCGACGACCACGACAGCCACTTCGTCGACGTCGACAACGTCGGAGCGGCGCGCCAGGTCACCGAGCACCTGCTGGGCCTCGGGCGCCGCGCCCCCGCGATGATCGCGAGCCGCCAGGACATGCCCGGCGCGATCGACCGGCTGGCCGGCTGGCGCGCGACCGTCGAGTCGGCGGGCCTGGACGCCTCGCTCGTCGAGATCGGCGACTACTCCCCGCGGGACGGCGCCGAGGCGATGCGGCGCCTGCTCGACTCCGGCCGCCCGGTCGACGCGGTCTTCGCCTCCAACGACCAGATGGCGTCCGGTGCCCTGGCGGTGCTGCGCGAGCGCGGGCTGAGCGTGCCGGGCGACGTGGCGCTGGCCGGCTTCGACGGCGACTACTCCTCCGAGGCGGCCGAGCCGCCGATCACGACCGTCCGCCAGCCGGCCGCCGGCCTCGGCGACGCGATGGCCGAGGTCCTGGTGCGGCTGCTGGCCGGCGACGACGTCCCCCGGGCGACGCTGCTGCCGACGGAGCTGCTGATCCGCGGGTCGACGGTGCCGCGGAGTTGACTCCGGCGCACAACATCAGCTGAGAAGCGTGTCCATCGCCGATGGGCGATGACGGCGACTCCTGGCTGACGTTATGCGCGAGCGAGCGCCCGTCAGCCCGTGAACACCGTCGAGGAGCGCCGCTCGTACCAGTGCGCGAGGTGCTCCCCGGCGCGGAGGACGTGCTCGCGCATGATCGCGGCGGCGCGCTCGCGGTCGCCGGCGACGAAGGCCTCGACGATCTGCTCGTGCTCGCGGAAGTTCTCCTCGCGGTGGCGCGAGTTCTCGCGGAGGACCAGGCCCGAGACGTTGCGCGGGAAGGCGTCGTTGATCTCGATCAGCATCCGGCTGAGGCGGGTGTTGCCCGAGGCCTGGTAGATAAGCCCGTGGAACTGGTCGTTGGCGCTGCCGTCGCGCTCGGCCGCGGTGCCGGCAGCGACGGCGAGCGAGCGCTCGTACATCGCCGTGTTGACGGAGCGGAGCTCGGCGATCGTCGCATCGTCCAGGCGGTCGACCGCGCGGCGGGCGGCGAGCGACTCCAGCTCGGCGCGGACCTCGTAGGCCTCGCGCACCTCCCACGGCACCGGCACGCGGACGACGGCGCCGCGGTTGGGGACGACCTCGATCAGCCCGCCCGTCTGCAGTTGCCGCAGCGCCTCGCGGACCGGGGTGCGGCTGATGCCGAACTGCGTCGCGAGCTCGGCCTGGCGCAGCGGGGCGCCGATCGGGATCTCGCCGGACATGATCTTCGCCCGGATCCGGGCGGCCAGATCGTCCACGAGTGCGTTGTCGCCCTGGGTCGTCACGCGATGATCCCCTCCGATCAGCGGCCAGGTCGGCCGGGATCCAATCATGGCAGGTATTGGATCCCACGCGAGGGTCGGTGTCGTCGAGCGGCGAGCCCGCTCCTGCGTCCGGCTTGACCCATGGATCCGCACAGCCTTAGATTGGATCCAATGTTGCCCGCCGTGGCGACCGATCGAGGTCAGGAGGCCGGCATGGACGTGCTGCTGGTCGTGATGCTCGTGGGCGCCGCCGCCTCCCTCGCGCTCGGCCTGGCCGGCTGGCGCGGCGTCGGCCGCGGCTGGCTCGTCGCCGAGGCGGCCATGCTCGCCGCGATGCTCGACGTGCACCTGCCCGCGCTGCACCTCCTGCCCGCGCCGCTCTGGTCCGCACTGCTCGCGGGCTGCGCGCTCGTCGCCGCCCTCGTCGACCGGGTGCGCCGCGGCCGAGGCGTCCGGCGGCACGGCGCCGACGCCCTGCACGCCGTCGGGATGCTGCTCGCCGCCGTCCTCGTGCTCGTCGCCGAGGCCGCGCCCACCGCCGGTGCCCTCGCGAGCGCGGGGCACACGCACGGCGGCGGACTCGCCCTGCCGCTCGGCGCCGCCGTCGCCGTCTACGCGGCGTGCACGCTCCGCGTCGCCCTCGCCGGTCGCCCCGGCCGCCTCGACACCGCCCGGAGACTCGCCTCCCTCGCCGCGCTCGTCGCCATGGGCGCGATGGCCGCGGTCGGCTGAGCATCCCGCTGCGCCCCCGGACGACACCCCACCCGCCGCACGACACCCAGCACGCCCCCCGCACGACCATGGAAGAAGGAGACGCCGCATGATCATCGACGCGTACAACACCACGCAGGACCGCCGAGGCCGCAGCGACTACCTCAGCGGGGTCCGCCCCGGCGAGAAGCCCCCCGCCTACACCCCGTTCGACCCCCAGCGCATCCTCGACCGGATGGACGCCGCCGGCGTCGACCGCGCGATGGTCTGCTCCCTCGCGCAGGGCATCGAGAACGACTTCCTGATCGACCTCGTCAAGGCCCACCCCGACCGCCTGTTCGGCTTCGGCCAGGTCATGCCGCAGTGGGAGAACGCGACCGACGAGATCCGCCGCTTCGCCGACGGCGGCCTGGTCGGGCTCAAGCTGCACCCCAGCCTGCACGGCTACCACGTGGCCGACCACGGGCTGCTCGACCCGCTGTTCGAGGTCTGCGACGAGCTCGGCCTGCCCGTGCTGATCAACGCCCTCGACGACGCGTTCTGCGCGCCGTTCGCCATCGAGGAGATCGCCAAGGGCTTCCCCGGAGTGCCGACGATCATCGCCCACATGGGCGCGGTCTGGAACGTGCCCGAGGCGATCATCGTCGCCGAGCGCAATCCGCACATCTACCTCGAGACCTCGGCGACGCTGATGTCCGACGTCAAGCGCGCCTACGCCCGGCTCGGCGCCGAGAAGATCCTGCTCGGCTCGGAGTGGCCGGGCAGCGACTTCGACCTCGAGCGGATGAAGATCGCCAAGGCGATCCCGGACGAGGCCGACCGCGCGCTGGTCGAGGGCGGCAACATGGCGCGGATCCTGGGCTGGTCGTGACCGAGGGGGCGGCGTCGGAGCGGGTGGTGCCGGTGCCGTCGGTGCCGGAGCGAGCCGTGCCGGAGAGCCCGGTGCTCGATCGGCCGGTGCTCGACGGGCCTCCCGCCGGGATGTCCGCACCGGACCGCGAGCTGCTCGAGACCGCCTCGGTGATCCTCGATGCGCGCTACCGGACCGGCGTGCACGAGGTCGCGGCGGCGCTGCGGCTCGTGGACGGGCGGATCGTGACCGGCCTGCACGTCGAGGCGAGCGCCGGCCGGGCCTCCGTCTGCGCCGAGTCGGCCGCACTGAGCGCCGCGGTCGTCGCCGGCTCCCCGGTCGTCTCGATCGTCGGAGTGCTGCAGCGCCCCGGCGGCTCGCGGCACCTGATCGAGCCGTGCGGCGTCTGCGCCGAGCTCCTCGGCGACCACGCCCCCGACGCGACCGTCTGGGTCGCCGTCGCCGACGCCTTCGCCCCGGTCCCCGTCGCCACCCTGCTCCCGCACCGCCGCCGCCGCGCAGCCCGCCCGGTCTGACGGCCGCACCGCCCCGCAGAAGTTGTCGTACTCGCCCACCCGCTACGACAACTTCTGCGCAGCGGATCCGCCGAGCCCTGCGCTGCTCACGCCCCTCTCCGGAAGTTGTCGTACTGGGTGCGCGAGTACGACAACTTCTGCGCACCGGAGGAGCCGACTCTCCTCCACATGCCGAGCGATCCGAGGTTTTACCCCGGGGAAACACGGCCGACCCCCGCCCGAACGATCGCCTGGCCAGACTTGCCGGGCGGACGACGGGCCTCGCCCCTCGCTCCGCCGGGGACGTGGGGGCACCTCACCCGACCCGCGCACCACCCGGAAGGATCCACCCGCATGCTCGCCGTCTCCGGCACTCCCGTCCTGCTCGTCGTCGACATCCAGGGGGGTGCCGCCTCGGGCCTGCCGACGCCGGGCATCCCCGTGATGAGCGGCCGAGCGGAGCGCACGCCCCGGGTGCGCGACCTGATCGCGCACTGCCGTAGTGCCGGCGTGCCGGTCGTCTTCGTGCAGGAGGTGCACAAGCGCGACCTGATCGACATCGGCCGCGAGCTCGACGGCGCCGAGGGCCCGCACTGCCTCGAGGGCGACCCGGGCACCGAGCTGGCGTCCTGGCTCGAGCCGCGGCCGGAGGAGTTCGTGATCCGCAAGCGCCGCTACTCCGCCTTCTTCGGCACCGAGCTCGAGATCGTGCTGAAGGCGTACCGCGCGGGCACGCTGCTGCTGGTCGGCGGCCTCACCGACGTCTGCATCCACTACACGGCGGCTGACGCGCACCAGCACGACTACGCCGTCCGGGTGCTCACCGACTGCGTCGCCGGCTCGAGCGAGCGCGCGCACGCCGCCACCCTCGAGGCGATCGAGTACCTCCAGCGCGACGCCCTCGTCACCGCGGCCGACGTGCACGACTGGCTCGACCGCCGCGAGACGATCGATGCCTGAGTCGCAGAACGGCACCGCGCCCCGCCTCCTCGTCACCCGCATCCGCACGATGGACCCCGACCACCCGCTCGCCGAGGCCCTCCTGATCGAGGGCGACCGGATCACCGCGGTCGGCACCCTGCAGGAGGTCCGTGCCGCAGCCCCCGCCGGCACCCCCGAGGAGCACCTCGACGGCACCCTCCTCCCCGGCTTCATCGACGCGCACTCGCACGCCCAGCGCGCGGGCCTCAAGGCCCTGCAGCTGCTCGACGCGGGCGCCGGAGCCGACGCCTTCTCGGCCGCGATGCTCGCCGACGCGGACGCCGATCCGGACGCCCCGGACTGGCTCGGCGACACCCCGCCCACCCCCGAGGACCGCCGCGCGGCCCTCCTCCGCATCCAGCCGCTGCTGCACGAGCTGGGCTTCACCGGCGTCATCGACCCGGCCGTCACGCTCGACGAGCTCGCCGCCTACCGCGCGGCGCACGCCCGCGGCGAGCTGTCACTGCGCGTCGTCGCGATGCCCTACCCCGAGCTCGGCACCGCCAGAGTCCCGGGCGTCGACGAGGCGCTGGCCCTCCTCGACACCGTCGACGGCACGACCGGCGACGGCGACGAGCTGCTCCGCCTCGGCCCGATCAAGGTCTACTACGACGGCGAGGGGATGAAGGGCCAGGCCCTCCTCGAGCAGCCCTGGCCCGGCGGCGGCGGCCACGGCGTGCAGCGGATCGAGACGCCCGAGTTCGCGCGGCTCGCCGCGGAGTGCGTCGCCCGCGGCTGGGGCCTGGGCGTGCACGCGGTCGGCAGCCGCGCGGTCGCCGAGGTGCTCGACGCCCTCGAGGCGGCGGGCCCGCCCGAGTGGATCGCCGCCCTGCGCTGCCAGCTGATCCACGCCTACCTCGAGCCCAGCGCCGAGAGCCGCGAGCGCGCGGCCCGACTCGGCGTCGTCGCCTCGCTGCAGCCCTCGATCGCCTGGAGCAACGCGGCCGGACTGGCGCAGCGGCTCGGCGCGCGGGCCGACCCGGTGAACCCGATGCGCGACTGGCGCGACTCCGGCGCCGTGATCGCGCTCGGCTCCGACGCCCCCTACTTCCCGTTCGATCCGCGGCGGGTGGTCGCGACCGCGGTGAGCCGCCGGATGCGCCGCCTGCCCGACCCGCTCGGTCCGGAGCAGGCGCTCACGGTGCTCGAGGCCGTCGAGGGCTACACGCGGGGCGCGGCGCACGCGGCGTTCGCGGAGGACCGCCGCGGGATGCTCCGCGCCGGCTTCCTCGCCGACCTGGTGCTGCTCTCGGTCGACCCGGGGGAGTGCTCGGCGGAGGAGTTCGCCGGGGCGCGCGTGCTGCGCACGGTGGTCGGCGGGCGGACGGTGCACGGGCACGCGGCGGGGGACGCCGAGCAGATGTAATCCCGACGAAACACAATGGGATCCGTATTGCCTTAGATTGGATCCAAGTTGAGCGGCCCCCCGAGCAACTCCGCCCCGCCCCCGATGCACCACCCGTACCCCTTGGAGGACAGCACCATGGTCAGGAAGAGCTTGCTCGCCGGCGTCGCACTGGCGGCCGTCGCGAGCCTCGCGCTCACCGCCTGCGGGACCACCAGCGCCCCGCAGAGCGCCACCGGCACCGCCGGCACCACCGACACCATCAACGCGGAGCTCTGGTACGCGCCGTCCACCTTCGACCCCGCGAAGGCCTCCGCCGACGCCGACGTGACCGTCGCGCGCCTCGGCTTCGACACCCTGCTCCGCCAGGGCGAGACCGAGGGCTACATCGGCGGCCTCGCCACCGAGTGGAACGCCGTCTCGGCCTCCGAGTACACGTTCACCCTCCGCGACGGTGCCACCTGCGCCGACGGCACCGCGATCACGCCGACCGTCGTCGCCGACTCCTTCACGTACCTCACCGGTCTCGAGGACTCGGGCGCGCAGACCTGGAAGAACCAGGCCTTCGGCTCCGGCGACGCGACCTTCACCCCCGACGACGCGGCCGGCACGCTGACCATCTCGCTCAGCGAGCCCTACTCGCAGCTGCTCGGCGGCGTCACCCGCCCCGGCACCGGCATCATCTGCCCCGCCGGTCTGGCCGACCCCGAGGGCCTCGCCGCGGGCACCGTCGACGGCGCCTGGTCCGGCCCGTACATGCTGTCGAACCTGTCGGCCGGCGTCAGCGCCGCCTACACGCTCCGCGACGACTACGACGCCTGGCCCGACTGGCAGGACGTCGAGGGCGAGCCCGCCAAGACGATCAACCTGACCGTGCAGTCCGACTCCAACACGAGCGCCAACCTGCTCGAGTCCGGCGGCGTCGACCTGGCCCGCTTCTACGACTCCAACGCGCTGCGCTTCGAGGACGACCCGGCCTACACGACCGTCACCTTCGCCAGCTCGGCCTACAACCTCGTCTTCAACGAGGCCCCCGGCTCCGGCTCGATCTTCGAGGGCAAGGAGGACCTCCGCGCCGCGGTCGCCCAGGCGATCGACACCCAGGGCTTCAACTCCGCCGGTCTCGACGGCCTCGGCGTGCCGCAGTACACCGTCAACGCGGCGAGCTACCGCTGCGCGCTGGACGACGAGTCGCTCGTCCAGAAGTACGACCCGGCCGCCGCGACGCCCGAGCTCACCGGTCAGTCGATCCGCCTGCTGATGATGTCGAACTGGGACCCGGCCGCCGACTACCTGGCCGAGTCGCTCCGCGCCGCGGGCGCCACCGTCACCGTCTCGGCGCTCGACCCGGCCGACTGGTCGAAGGCCATGCGCACCGAGCCCGCCACCTGGGACGTCGCGATCGCGGCGGAGAACGCCGGCCCCGGCCTCATCCACACCACGATCGCCCGCTACCTCGGCCCGACCTACGCCGAGGGCGGCACCAACGTCGCCTCCAGCGACAACCCCGAGGGCGTCGCGTACTACGAGGCCGCGATGGCCGCCTCGGACACCGAGACGCAGTGCGAGAACCTGCTCGCCGCCCAGAAGACGATCCTCGAGCGCGTCGACATGACGCCGCTGATCACCGACACGCACCGCTACGTGGCCCGCTCCGGCTTCGCGACCTCGGTGTTCTCGGGCTACTGGGACATCTCGGCCATGCGGATCCTGTCCTGATCCGCTGACGCCCTGAACACCCGAGCAGCCCACCCGAGCCGGACGACACGAGGAGACGACGCGATGAGCACCACGACCGCCACCACCGCTGCATCGTTGGGCCTCGGGTCGTCCGGCGCGGGAGGTGCGGGCCCGACCCCGGCCGCCGTCCGCGCCGGCACCCTCGGCGGGGCCTGGCGGAGATTCCTCCTCCGTCGGGCCCTCGGCCTGCTCGTCAACCTCGCGCTGCTCGTGCTGGTCACCTTCCTGATCGTGCAGCTCATCCCCGGCGACCCGGCGATCGCCATCGCGGGGGAGTCGGCCTCGCTCGACCAGGTCGAGCTGGTCCGCACCCAGCTCGGCCTCGACCAGCCGCTGCCCGCGCAGCTCTGGACCTATCTGCTCGGCGTGCTGCAGGGCGACTTCGGCGCCTCCTACCGCTACACGATCCCGGCGATGGACCTCGTGATGACGGCCGTGCCGTACACGCTGACCATCACGATCTCCGCGGTGCTGCTCCTGCTCGTGCTCGGCATCGCGCTGGGCATGGCGGTCGGCGTCGCGACCCGCGGCGACCGCCGCCGCTGGCTCGACGCGGTGTTCAGCACCGTCACCGGGCTGATCTCCTCGGTGCCCACCTATGTGCTGGCGACCGGCTTCGTCGTCGTCTTCGCGGTGCTGCTGAAGGTGCTGCCGCCCGCGTACTCGCCGGCCTACGACTTCGGCACCGCCGCGATCCTGCCGATCGCCTCGCTCACCGTCGGCGGCACCTGCTCCGTCGCGAGGATCGTCCGCCGCGAGACCGCGGTGATCCTCGAGCAGGACTACATGCGCACGGCCCGCGGCTGGCGGCTGCCCGCGCTCACCCTCTACGCCAAGCACATGCTGCCCAACCTGCTCACCACGGCGCTGACGCTCTCGGGCATCATCCTCACCGCGCTGCTCGGCTCGGCGCTGATCACCGAGGCGGTCTTCGCCTGGCCCGGCCTCGGCGGCGTGATCGTCCAGGCGATCGCGATCGACAAGGACTACCCGGTGATCCGCGCGGCCGTCTTCGTCATCGGGCTCATCTCCCTCGTGATCACCCTCGTGATCGACGTCATCCTGGGTCTGATCGACCCGCGCACCCTCGGAGAGCAGCGTGGCTGAGTCCCTCCCCGCCGTCCGCGGCCTGAAGCCCGCCGGCGCGCGCACCTTCGCCTGGAATCCCGGGCTCGTGATCGGGCTCGGCCTGCTCGGCGTGATCGCCCTCACCGCGCTGATCGCCCCGATCGCGCTCGAGGGCCAGGCCACCGGCCTCGGCGGCAGCCCCAGCCTCGGCTCGACCGCCGAGCACCCGCTCGGCACCGACACCCTCGGCCGCGACATGCTCGCCCGCACCCTCGTCGCCACCCGCTCGACCGTGCTGATGGCGCTCGCCGCGACCGTGCTCTCGGCGATCGTCGGCATCGCGGTCGGCATCGGCGTCTGGCTCGCCCCGCGCCGGGTCCGCGAGCTCGGGCTGCGCGCGATCGAGCTGGCCGTCAGCTACCCGACGATGCTCGTCGCGATCATCGTCGCCGCGATCCTCGGCCAGGGCGTCGTCCAGGTGGTGGTCGCCATCGCGGTCGCCAACATCGCCGGCTTCGCGCGGCTGACCGCCAACCTCGCCTCCAAGATCGCGGCGAGCGAGTACGTCACCACGGCCCGGCTGACCGGAGTGCCGACGCACCTCGTCGCGCTGCGGCACGTGCTGCCGAACATGGCCGAGCCGACGCTGATCCTCGTCGCCGGTGCCTTCTCCGGCGCCCTCGTCGAGATCTCGGGTCTCTCCTTCATCGGCCTCGGCGCGCAGACGCCCGCCTTCGACTGGGGCACGCTGCTCAACGACGGGCTGAGCCGGATCTCGGTGAACCCGGTCGTCATCCTCGGCCCGGCGCTTGCCCTTACTGTCGCCTCCTTCGCGGCGCTGCTGGTCGGCGACGGCCTGGCGGCGGCGGCGAACCCGCGCTCGAACACGACGCGGGCCCGGATGACGAGGGCCACCGGCTCCGCGACCGCCGACTCCTCGACCGCCGCACCCGCCCCCGCCGACGCCGTGCTCGTCGCCGACGGCATCACCGTCCGCCACGGCGCGACCGGCCGCGAGCTCGTCTCCGACCTCTCCTTCGCCATCCGCCGCGGCGAGGTGCTCGGCATCGTCGGCGAGTCCGGCTCGGGCAAGTCGCTGACGGCGTCCGTGGTCGCGAAGCTGCTCGGCGAGGGCCTGGAGGCGTCCGCGCGCCGGCTCGAGCTCGGCGGCACCGACCTGCTCGGCCCCGTCCCGGACCGGGTGCTCGCCGCGAAGATCGGCCTGATCTACCAGGACCCGGGCACCGCGCTGAACCCCGCCATGGTCCTCGGCACCCAGCTCTCGGACGTGCTGCGGATCCGCCTGCGCCACTCCCGTCGCGACGCGCTCGACCTGCTGCTGCGCGGCTTCCGCTCGGTGATGCTCTCCGATCCGGAGGGGCGCCTGCGGCAGTACCCGCACCAGCTCTCCGGCGGCATGAAGCAGCGCGCGATGATCGCCTCGGCGATGAGCGCGAAGCCCGACCTGCTGATCGCGGACGAGCCGACCACCGCGCTCGACGTGACGGTGCAGCGCGAGGTGCTGAGCGTGCTCAAGCGCATGAACGAGGACTCCGGCACCGCCGTGCTCTTCATCTCGCACGACCTCGGCGTCGTCCGGGCGCTCTGCGACCGCGTCCTCGTGATGAAGGACGGCCGCATCGTCGAGCGGATCGACGACATCGCCCACCTCTCGGAGGAGACCGTGATGCATCCGTACACGAGGCAGCTGCTCGCCGCGACGCCGGTCGTGACCGTGCCGACGCCGCCGGAGGTGCGCTCGTGAGCGCCGCCGCGGCCACCGGAGCCGCCGCGTCCTCCGCGATGGTCGACGTCCGCGGTCTCGACGTGGTCTTCGGCCACGCGAAGGTCCTGCACGGCGTCGACCTGCGGGTCGAGCGCGGCCGCACCGTCGGCGTGGTCGGCGAGTCCGGCTCCGGCAAGTCGACCCTCGCCAAGGTGCTCGTCGGCTCGGTCCGCGCGGCCGCCGGCACGGCGACCGTGGACGGCGTCGACGTCGTGGCCGCGAACCGGGCGGCGATGCACGCCTACCGCCGGCGCACGCAGATGATCCCGCAGGACCCCTACTCCTCGCTCTCGCCGCGGCGCACCATCGCGCAGACCCTCGCCGAGGCGATCGACCCGGTCCGCGCCCGCGTCGGCCGGAACGAGGAGCTGATCGTCGCCTGGCTGGAGCGCGTCGGCCTCAGCGCCGACATGCGGCACCGGTTCCCGCACGAGTTCTCCGGCGGCCAGCGCCAGCGCGTCGCGATCGCCCGCGGGCTGATCATCGACCCGACCTTCGTGATCGCCGACGAGATCACCTCCGCCCTCGACGTCTCGGTGCAGGGGCAGATCCTCGACCTGCTGGCCGGGATCAAGGAGTCGCTCGGCCTGACGATGATGTTCATCTCGCACAACCTCGCCGTCGTCCAGCGGGTCAGCGACGAGGTCGTGGTGCTCTACCGCGGCGAGGTCGTCGAGGCAGGCCCGGTCGAGCGGATCTACGCCGACCCCCAGCACTGGTACACCCGCCGCCTGCTCGACGCCGACCCGGGCTCGCCCGGCTTCAGCCTCACCGGAGCGGCGTCGATCCCCGCGAAGGAGAGCGCATGACCGCCCGACTGCCCCTCACCCCCGTGGCCGAGGGCGTGCTCCGGCTCGTCGGCGCGACGCTCGTCGACGGCACGGGCGCCGCTCCACTCGAGGACTCCGAGGTCGAGATCCGCGACGGCGTGACCGCCTACGCGGGGCCGCGCCGTGCGGATCCCGGGCCTGACGGTCGCACGGTCGACGTCTCCGGCGCGTTCCTGCTGCCGGGCTTCGTCGACGTGCACGTGCACCTCGCGATGGTGCCCGTCGCCCCGGAGACGGCGCGCGAGCGCTTCCCGGAGGAGGACGTCCTCGAGATCGCCGGGCTGCTCCGCCGCACGCTCGACGCGGGGGTCACCACCGCGCGCGACCTCGACGGGCTCTCCCCGGGCTACCGCGAGGCCGTCGCGCGCGGAGCCGTCGACGGCCCGCGACTGCACCTCGCGATCGCGATGCTCTCGCCGACCGGCGGCCACGCCGATCCGCACCACCGCAACGGCAGCCTGCCGGCCTGGGCCGTGCGCCCGGGCATGCCCGCGCCCGGCCTCGTGGACACGGACGAGGACGTGGTCCGGATGGTCCGGACGCTCGTGCGCACCGGTGCCGACGTGATCAAGGTCGCGACTTCGGGCGGGCTCGGCTCCCCGAACGACGACGCGCGGGACGTGGGGATCACGCAGAAGCAGGTCGCCCTGATCGCGGAGCTGCTCGCCGAGCGCGGCGGCCGGCCGATCACCGCGCATGCCCTCTCCGACGACGCCGCGCGGGACGCCGTGCTGGGCGGCGCGACGAGCATCGAGCACGGCTACGATCTCTCCGACGAGACCATCGCGCTGATGCGCGAGCGGGGGACGACCCTCGTGCCGACCCTGAGCATCCTGGTCCGCGAGTTCGACCCCGCGACGACCACCGCCGAGCGGCTGCGACAGCGCGAGCTGCTGCGCGAGCGGGGGCTGGACTCGGTGCACCGAGCCGTCGCGGCGGGCGTCCCGCTCGCCCTCGGCACGGACGCCGGAGTGCACCCGCACGGCCGGAACCTCGCCGAGCTGGCGCAGCTGGTCGCCGTCGGGCTCACTCCGCTCCAGGCCTTGAGTGCCGGCACGCTCGGCGGCGCCCGCCTGCTGGGGCTCGACGCGCAGCTCGGCTCGGTCGAGCCGGGCAAGCTCGCCGACCTGGTGCTGACCGACGCGGACCCGCTGGCCGACATCGCCGCGCTGGGCGACCCCTCGGCGGTGCGAGCCGTGCTGCAGTCGGGCCGCGTGGTCAAGGACCTCGACGGGCGGCTCTGAAGCACGAGCCCGCTTCTCCTCGCCTGCGAGCGAGGTGGCGGTCTCTCCTTCGACCGGTCGTTCCACGCCATGAGCAGGAGCGGAACTGAGTAAGTCACTGTTCTGGTTGCCGTTTCAGTATCGTTGAGGGATGACGCTCAGATCCGGATACGTGAACGCGCCGCTCGAACTCGTCGTCTTCGAACTCGCGCACCCACCGAGCCCGTTGCGTCAGGAAGAGGTCTACGCCGTCAAAGCGGTCCTGGGCGACCTTGCTCCGATCGCTCGGCTGGAGGTCGAAGGGGGTCCCCTGCTCATGTCCCGGGGTCGGCATCTGAACATCTCCTTCGGGCCGGAGGCGCTGACGATCAGCACGACGTCGTACGAGGGCTGGCCCGGCTTCCGGACCACGATCGAAGCCGCGATCCGAGCGCGTCACGGGATCAGCCCCATCGATGCCTCCGAGCGCGTCGGTCTTCGGTACATCAACGAGATCCGCGTCCCGCAGCCTCCCGACCGCGACGGCGACGGCGACGGTGATGTGGACTGGTCGGAGTGGCTCGTGCCGAGCGTGACCGCTCCGGCGTTCGATCTGGACGGCGACAGCCTTCATCTCCAGGTCCACCGAGGTCTCGCAGCGTTCTCGCTCGACGAGGAGGGAGATGTCGTCGCAGTGCGGTACTCGGCCGCGCGGGAGGAGGCGATCGAATCGACACCCACCCTCGTCCGCCGCAGTCCCAGCCCGGGCGGCCCGTTCTTCCTCCTCGACACGGATGCGTCGTGGACGAGGGCTGACAGTGCCCGGCTCGAGACCTTCGATGTCGAGAGCACCCTCGCGACGTGCGATCGACTTCATGCTCCGATCGGCACGATCTTCGAGAAACTCATCACCGATCGCTTGAGGAAGGAAGTGCTGCTCTGATGGCGGAGAGAACACGTTCGGACCGTCTCACCGGCGGACGGTTGTACGAGACGGCGACGCAGCGATCGAGTGGCGAGGCGGCTCGCGCCATGGTCGGTCAGGCGGATGTCCTGCGCCGCGAGTCCTGGACTCTGACCAAGCGCGTCCATGTCCTGCACCGGCAGGCGAGTGACGCGGAGTTGGACGCTCTGACGAACAAGCGTGCGGCCGAGAGTCCTGTCGAGGTGCTCGAGTACCTGAGCGACCAGGGGATCGCCTGGCGCGACATCGCGAGTGTGGTCGGCGTCAGTGTCGCTGCCGTGAAGAAGTGGCGTCAGGGCGAAACCATGACGGGGGAGAATCGGCTCCGTCTTGCGGGTTTCGCGGCCGTGCTGGACAAACTGCACGACCGGATGATCTCGGACCCGGCTTCCTGGCTCGAGATGCCGATCGTCCGCGACGTCTTCGTGACCGGTCTCGATCTCCTCATCGCCGACAGGAGAGATCTCCTGATCCAGCACGCGGTCGACTACGAATCCGTCCCGAAGGAGGCCGTCTTGGACGCCTTCGACCCCGAATGGAGGACGACCCGCGTCGACGACTCGTTCGAGACGGTCGTCGGAGCAGACGGGAAGCTCTCGATCGCACCGAAGTCCTCGTCCTAGTGCTCCAGCTTCAGACACCGACATCGCTGCTCGACCTCTACGCGGCATGCGGCGAAGAGGTGGAGACCCACCGTCCGCTCTTCACCGGAGACGTGTTCGACTCGGCGGACGAGCTGGTGCAGGTCGTCCAGCACCCGTGCGCGCTCAGACGCGGGCCGGAGCTCTTGCCGCGTCTCCTCGTCGTCCCTGTCCGCCCCTGTTCGCGGCCGCGGTCCGACTGGGCGAAGGCCGACTACAAGACCATGCCGTTGCCGGCGCTGCTCGGACCGGCGGGGCACCATGAGGGACTTTTCGCCGAGCCGTCGGTGGTCGAGTCGTCCGTGCTCGTCGCGCTCCCTCGGGTGGCCACACTCGCGCCGACGGGCGTCGATCTTCTTCTCCAACGATTCGTCCACCACTCCTCGAGGGTGATCGTGCCGATCGACCGGCTCGACGAGGTGACGAGCGGCCCGTTCGAAGAAGCGGACCTGCACGCGGAGTGGGTCGAGGGCCGACGGACTGCGCCTGAGGAGGCGGCGCTCGAGTTCGACAGGTGGATCAGGGAGGAGGAAGGAGGAGGCACTCGGCAGTCACGGTTGGACGTTCCTGCGTTCCGATCGACCATCCGTCGCGCTCTGCGTGCAGAGCTGAAGAAGCGGAACGCTCAGAACTCCTCGTAGTTGTAGGGCTCCGGGTCCGGCTCGACGACGGGGCGCGCGACGGTGCGCTTGTTGTTCTTGATCCGCGAGCGGATGTCCTCGACGGCCTTCGCGACGGCGTCCTCGGTCGCGGCCTCGTCGTCCACGGCCCGCTCCACGGGCACGGCGACGAGCTCGCTGCTCGCGTCGAGTGTCATCTTGGCCTCGATGAGCACGCCCTCGTCGGTGAAGGCGGGGACGCTGACGGCCTCCGAGTGCTCCTGCCGGTCGATCGCGGTCACGAGGTCGAGGAGGGCCTCGGTGACGGCGTCGGTGGTGACGATGCTCTTGGAGGCGTAGGTCAGCTGCTGCATGATTCCAGTCTGGTCGGCGCGGCGCGGCGGCTCTCGGGCTTGCGGCGGGGGCGGGTGGGCGTCTAACGGGGCCGGCTGTGGATCTCCGTTCACCTCGGCGACCTTGCGGCGGGCGTGCCGCGCGCCGCAGTCTGGAGGCATGCGAGACGTGCTGAGGAGATCCAGCGGCGGCGAGATCGCCGGCGCCGTCCTGATCGTGCTGGCTTCGATCGCGCTCCTGATCGGCGCGTTCGCCGCGGGCGCGGGGAGCGTCTACGGGATGCTCGGCGTGATCGTCGCGTTCACCGCAGGCATCACCGGTCTCGGCGTGCACATCGCCGGCCGCGAGGCCCGGCTGCGCCGCGACGGGAACTGACGCCTTCATGCTGATCGAGTAGCCCTCGGAGAGGGCGTATCGAGATCCGCCCACCGCTGGCACGGGGGTCTCGATACGCGCTGCGCGCTACTCGACCAGCATGGGACGGGCGTGCCCGCCCGTGCTGTGCAGCATGCTCGCGCCCGTCCATCAGGGTTCCGCCGCTGAGCCGATTCATGCTGATCGAGTAGCCCTCGGAGCGGGCGTATCGAGATCCGCCCACCGCCGGCACGGGGGTCTCGACACGCGCTGCGCGCTACTCGACCAGCATGCGGCGATTCATGTTGATCGAGTAGCCCGCGCAGCGGGCGTATCGAGATCCGCCCACCGCCGGCACGGGGGTCTCGATACGCGCTGCGCGCTACTCGACCAGCATGCGGCGACCCCGCCGCGGGTCAGCGGTCGACGAGGGTGATCTCGAAGGAGTAGAGGTCGGGGCGGTAGCAGTGCTGGCCGTACTCGACGGCGCGGCCCGAGTTGTCGAAGGCGGTGCGGGTCATCGTCAGGACCGCGGCGCCCTTGCGAAGGTCGAGGAGCTGCGCCTCACGGGGGGTCGTGGCGCGGGCGCCGATCCGCTGCTTGGCGACGCGCATCGCCACTCCGCGGGCGCGGAGCAGCTGGTAGAGGCCGTGCGACTCGAGGGCGCCGAGGTCGAGGTCGACGAAGTCGGCCGGCAGGGTGTTGTCGAGGACGGCGAGCGGGACCCCGTCCGCGGACCGCAGCCGCACGAGGTGCAGGACGGGCGAGCCGACCTCGACGCCGAGCGCCTCGGCGGTCTTCTCGTCGGCCGTGCCGACGGTGGAGGAGAGGGTGCTCGTCGTGGGGCTCTGGCCGGAGCGCTGGAGGTCCTCGAACAGGCTGGTGAGCTCGACGTTGCGGGTGACCCTGCCGTGCACGACCTGCGTGCCGATGCCGCGGCGGCGGACGAGGAGGCCCTTGTCGACGAGGTCCTGGATCGCGCGGCGGATGGTCGGCCGCGACATGCCCAGCCGGTTGCCGAGCGACACCTCGTTCTCGAGCCGGGAGCCGGCCGGGAGCGTCTCGTCGAGGATGGCCCGCTCGAGGCGGGTCGCGATCTGGTGGTAGAGCGGGATGGGCCCGGAGCGGTCGAGGTCCATGAAGAGGTCCATCGGCAGGGCGTGCTCCTCCTGCAGCGCCATGTCGTCCCCCTCCGCCGGTCACCCGTCGTCCTCGACACCCGTCGGCGTCACTACATTATGCAGCGCACGTCGGCAGCTCAGCAGTCCGTCCCATTGTGTTATTGTAAGGACATTAAAGACCGCCCCGTCGAGGAGTTGTACACCGCCGTATGGTCCAGATGATCCGCCGCGCCCTCGTGCACGCCGCCCCTGCGTTCGTCGTCCCCGGAGCGTCCCGGTGAAGGCCGCGGTCGCCGGCGCCCCCGTCAGCTTCGGCGTCTTCGAGCTCACCCCGGAGGGCGCCGACACGGTCTCGCCCGACGACCTCGTCGACGTGCTCGCCGAGGCGGGCTACACCGGCGTCGACCTGGGACCGGCCGGCTACCTCGGCCGCGGACGAGAGCTGCGCCAGCGCCTCGAACGGTCGGGACTCGACGTCGCCGGCGGCTGGATCCAGCTGCCCTTCTCGGACGACGAGGCCTTCGCGGCGTCGCTGCCCGAGCTCGACGCCGCGCTCCGCCTCTTCGCCGAGGCGTCCGAGCACGGCCCCGCGCGGCTCCCGCTGCCGACCCTCGCCGACGACGGCTCCGCGGTCCGGCGCTCCTCGCCCGGGCGCGGCGCCGGCGCCGATCCGCTCGACGACGCGCGCTGGTCGCGGCTCGCCGCCAACGTCGAGCGCGCGACCGCCACCGTCCGCGCGGCCGGCTTCGAGCCGACGTTCCACCACCACGCGGGCACGTACATCGAGTCGCCGGAGGAGATCGACCGCTTCCTCGGCGCCGTCGACATCGGCCTCACCCTCGACACCGGTCACCTGCTGATCGGCGGCGGCGACCCGGTCGCGGCCGTCGAGCGCTGGGGCTCCCGGATCAACCACCTGCACCTCAAGGACGTCGACGTCGCCGAGCTGCGCCGGGTCCTCGCGGCCGGCGGCGGGATGCGCGAGGTCTGGTCCTCCGGGTCGTTCGTCGCCTTCGGCCGCGGCGACATCGACCTCGACGCGGTGATGACCGCGATCGACGCCCAGGGCTACGACGGCTGGGTGGTCGTCGAGCAGGACGTCCTCAACGCCCCCGACGCCGACCTCGCCGCGTTCCGCGACGAGCGCCGCGACGACCAGGCCGTCAACCGCGAGGCCCTGCGCGCCTGGGCCTGACCGCGCCCCTCTCGAACCCCGACCCCCCAGACCGCCCCCGGGCAGCAAGGACACCGCCGTGACCGACACCCCTCTCCGCTTCGGACTCGTCGGCACCGGCCGCATCGGCCAGGTGCACGCCGCGAACATCGCCGCCGACCCCGAGGCGACGCTCGCCTGGGTCTGCGACCCGTTCGTCGACGGCGCGAACGCCGTCTCGGCCCGCTACGGCGGAACGGTGACGACCGACGCCGCCGAGATGTTCGCCTCCGGCGGGATCGACGCGGTGCTGATCGCCTCGCCGACCGCGACGCACGTCGACCTGCTCGAGGCCGCGATCTCGGCCGGGATCCCCGCGCTCTGCGAGAAGCCGATCGACCTCGACATCGCGCGGGTCGACGCGCTCCTGCCGCGCGTCACGTCATCGGGAGTGCCGATCGCGCTCGGCTTCAACCGCCGCTTCGACCCGGCCTTCGCCGAGGCGCGCGCCCGCGTCGCCGCCGGCGAGATCGGCGCGCTGGAGCAGCTCTCGATCATCAGCCGCGACCCCGCCGCCCCGCCCGCGGCCTACATCGGCGTCTCCGGCGGCATCTTCCGCGACATGACGATCCACGACTTCGACATGGCGCGCTTCTTCCTCCCCGACATCGTCGAGGTCACCGCGACCGGCGCGACGACCTTCGACCCCGGCGCGCGCGAGCACGGCGACTTCGACACCGCGGTCGTCACGCTCCGCTCCGCCTCCGGTGCGCTCGTCTCGATCACCAACTCGCGGCACAGCTCGGTCGGCTACGACCAGCGCATCGAGGCCTTCGGCGCCGACGGCTCGATCGAGGTCGCCAACGCCCTCACCAGCCTGGTCAGCGTCTCGAACGGCACGAGCGTGCAGGCGAAGCCGCCGTACCAGGACTTCTTCCTCGAGCGGTACTCCGTGGCCTACCGGGCCGAGCTCACCGAGTTCATCAAGCTCGCCCGCGGCGAGGAGTCGACGAGCCCCACGTTCGCCGACGGCCGCGCCGCCCTCGTCCTCGCCGACGCCGCCGCCCGCTCCGCGGTCGAGCGCGTCTCGGTGAGCGTCGAGCTGTAGGGCGCCGGCCGTGACCGTCCGCCTCGCCGCCTCCGCGGAGATGCTCTTCCCGGAGCTCGAGTTCGTCGACCGCGTCCGCCGCCTGCACGAGCGCGGCTTCGAGGTCGAGATCTGGGACTGGTCCACCAAGGACCTGCCCGCGCTTGCGGCGATCGGAGCGACCTTCTCGTCGATGACCGGCTACCTCACCGGCGATCTGATCACGCCCGACGGCATCGCCGAGACGCTCCGCACGGCCGAGATCTCGCTCGCGGCCGCCGAGATCATCGACAGCCCGCGGCTGAACCTGCACGGCACCGGCCTCGCGCCGGGCGGCCTGCCCGTCCGGCCCGGCACCGAGGTGACGCCCGACGACCGCGATCGCGCCGAGGACACCCTCCGCCGGCTCGCCGCGCTCGGCGAGGAGCGCGGCCGGGTCTTCACCCTCGAGAACCTCAACACGGCGGTCGACCACCCGGGCACCCCGTTCGCCCGCGCCGAGGACACCCTCGCGCTGGTCAGCGCGGTCGACCGCCCGGGTCTGCGGCTGAACCTCGACCTCTACCACGCGCAGATCGGCGAGGGGAACCTGCTCGAGCTCGTGCGCCGCTGCCTGCCCTGGATCGGCGAGATCCAGGTCGCCGACGTGCCCGGCCGCTGCGAGCCCGGGACCGGCGAGATCCGCTACCCGGCCGTCGCGCAGGAGCTGTGCGTCCTCGGCTACGACGGGGTCGTCGGGCTCGAGGCGTGGCCGTCGACCGACTCCGAGGCGGCGCTCGACGCCTTCGAGGAGGCCTTCCTGAGCCGGCCGGAGTCCCGGCCTCGATCCCCGATCGTCGTCACCGCCGGAGCCACGGCCGACAGAGAGGTGGACAGGGTCGTATGAGCACCTCCACCACGCCCTACGACGTGCTGACCATCGGCCGGGTCGGGGTCGACATCTACCCGTTGCAGGACGGCCTCGGGCTCGAGGACGTCGAGACCTTCGGCAAGTACCTCGGCGGGAGCGCCGCGAACGTCGCCATCGCGGCCGCCCGGCACGGGCACTCCGCCGCGCTGATCTCGCGGGCCGGTGAGGACCCGTTCGGCCGCTACGTGAAGCGCGAGCTGGTCCGGCTCGGCGTCTCGGACGAGTTCGTCGGCACCGAGCCGGACCTGGCCACGCCGGTGACGTTCTGCGAGATCTTCCCGCCGGACGACTTCCCGCTGTACTTCTACCGCAAGCCCAAGGCGCCCGACCTGGCGATCACCGCGCAGTCGCTCGACCTCGACGCGATCGTCCGGGCGACGGTCTACTGGTCGACCGTCACGGGGCTCACGGAGGAGCCCAGCCGCTCGGCGCACTTCGTCGCCTGGCAGGCGCGCGACCGCCGGCCGTTCACCGTGCTCGACCTCGACTACCGGCCGATGTTCTGGCGCTCGCCGGAGCGGGCGTCGCAGGAGGTCGCGAAGGCGCTGGAGTGGGTCACCGTCGCGGTCGGCAACCGCGAGGAGTGCGAGATCGCCGTCGGCGAGACCGACCCGTCGCGCGCGGCCGACGCGCTGCTCGACCGCGGCGTCGAGCTCGCGATCGTCAAGCAGGGCCCCCGCGGAGTCCTCGCGAAGACCCGCTCCGAGACGGTCGAGGTCGAGCCGTTCCCGGTCGAGGTCGTCAACGGCCTCGGCGCCGGGGACAGCTTCGGCGGGGCGCTCATCCACGGGCTCGTCGAGGGCTGGGACCTCGAGCGCATCCTCCGCTTCGCGAACGTCGCCGGCGCGATCGTCGCCTCGCGGCGCGAGTGCTCGACGGCGATGCCCACCACGGCCGAGGTCGAGACCTTCCTGAAGGAGCGCACCGATGTCACGCTCTGATCGCGACTTCGCGGAGCTGCGCCGGCTCCGCGCCGAGGACCCGGCCGCCGTCGCGCGGGCGCTCGCCGGGCGCCGGCGCCGTCCGCTGCTCGGCGGCGACGGGCGGCTGCTCCTCGTCGCCGCCGACCACCCCGCCCGCGGCGCTCTCGGCGTGCGCGGCGACGCCATGGCGATGGCCGACCGCTACGACCTGCTCGACCGGCTCGCCACCGCGCTCTCGCGGCCCGGTGTCGACGGGGTGCTCGGCACGCCGGACATCATCGACGACCTCGCGCTCCTCGGGCTGCTCGACGACAAGGTCGTGGTCGGATCGATGAACCGGGGCGGCCTGCGCGGCGCCTCCTTCGAGATGGACGACCGCTTCACCGGCTACGACATCGACGGGATCGTCCGCGACGGCCTCGACTTCGCGAAGACGCTGCTGCGGATCAACCTCGCCGACGCCGGCTCGGTCGCAACGCTGGAGGCGAACGCGGCCGCCGTGACCGCGGCTGCCGCCGCTCGCGTGCCGATCATGCTCGAGCCGTTCCTCAGCGAGTGGATCGACGGCGCCGTCGTCAACGACCTCTCGGCCGACGCCGTGATCACCTCGATCGCGATCGCCTCCGGGCTCGGCTCCTCCTCGGCCTGCACCTGGCTGAAGCTGCCCGTCGTCCCCGAGATGGAGCGGGTGATGGCCGCGACCACGCTGCCGACCCTGCTACTCGGCGGCGATCCGACCGGCAGCCCGGACGAGACCTACGCGTCGTGGGGTGCGGCTCTCGCACTGCCCGGCGTCCGCGGCCTCGTCGTCGGGCGCACCCTCCTCTATCCGGCCGACGGCGACGTCGCGGCGGCGGTCGACACCGCTGCCGCGCTCGTGCACGGCTGACTCCATCCCTCCCCTTCGAGAAAAGAACAGGAACCATGTCCGAGACCATCGGAACCACCCCGCTCCACCAGCTCGCCGTCGTCCCGCACTGGATCGACGGGCGCGAGTCGCCGTCGACCTCGGGCCGCACCGCCCCGGTCTTCGACCCCGCGCTGGGCGTCGCGACCAAGGAGGTCGCGCTGGCCGACGAGGCCGAGATCGCCGCCGCGATCGCCTCGGCGAAGGCCGCGTTCCCGGCCTGGCGCGACCTGTCGCTCGCCAAGCGCCAGCAGATCCTCTTCACGTTCCGCGAGCTGCTGGAGGCGAAGAAGGGCGAGCTGGCCGAGATCATCACGTCCGAGCACGGCAAGGTCGTCTCCGATGCGCTCGGCGAGATCACCCGCGGGCAGGAGGTCGTGGAGTTCGCGACCGGGCTCGCGCACCACCTCAAGGGCGAGTACTCCGAGCAGGTCTCGACCGGCGTCGACGTCTACTCGACGAAGCAGCCGCTCGGCGTGGTCGGGATCATCTCGCCGTTCAACTTCCCGGCGATGGTGCCGATGTGGTTCTTCCCGATCGCGATCGCGGCCGGCAACACCGTGATCCTGAAGCCGTCCGAGAAGGACCCGACCGCCGCGATCTGGCTCGCGAAGCTGTGGAAGGAGGCCGGCCTGCCCGACGGCGTCTTCACGGTGCTGAACGGCGACAAGCAGGCCGTCGACGGGCTGCTGACCTCGCCCGACGTCCGCTCGATCTCGTTCGTGGGATCCACGCCGATCGCGCAGTACGTCTACGAGACCGGGACGAAGCACGGCAAGCGCGTCCAGGCCCTCGGCGGCGCGAAGAACCACATGCTGGTGCTGCCGGACGCGGACCTCGATCTGGTCGCCGACTCGGCGATCAACGCCGGCTTCGGCTCGGCGGGGGAGCGCTGCATGGCGATCTCGGTCGTCGTCGCGGTCGAGCCCGTCGCGGACGAGCTGATCGGCAAGATCCAGGAGCGCGCGTCGAAGCTGCGCATCGGCGACGGCCGCCGCGGCTGCGACATGGGGCCCCTGGTCACCGAGGCGCATCGCGACAAGGTCGCCTCCTACATCGGCATCGCCGAGCAGGACGGCGCCGAGGTCGTCATCGACGGCCGCGGGATCGAGGTCGACGGCGACGAGAACGGCTTCTGGCTCGGCCCGACGCTGCTCGACAAGGTGCCGACCACCTCGCGCGCCTACACCGAGGAGATCTTCGGACCGGTGCTCTCGATCGTCCGCGTCGCCTCCTACGAGGAGGGCGTCGAGCTGATCAACACCGGCGCCTTCGGCAACGGAACCGCGATCTTCACCAACGACGGCGGAGCGGCCCGCCGCTTCCAGAACGAGGTCGAGGTCGGGATGATCGGCATCAACGTGCCGATCCCGGTGCCGGTCGCGACGTTCTCGTTCGGCGGCTGGAAGTCGTCGCTGTTCGGCGACACGAAGGCCCACGGCGCGGAGGGTGTCCGCTTCTTCACGCAGCAGAAGGCGATCACGAGCCGCTGGCTCGACCCGTCGCACGGCGGCATCAACCTGGGCTTCCCCCAGAACTGAGGCACGCCACCAGGAGGGGCGGATCTCGATACGGCCGCTCCGCGCCCTACTCGATCAGCATGAATGCGGACGCTGCGCGGCCTACCCGATCAGCATGAAGCGCCACATGTTGGTCGAGTAGCCGCCGCAGGCGGCGTATCGAGACCCACCCACCGCCGGCCGTGCAGCCGCCCGAGCATGCCGGCCGGGCGACCGCCCGCCAGCCACATGCTGGTCGAGTAGCCGCCGCAGGCGGCGTATCGAGACCCGCCCCCTGCAGGACGGTGGATCTCGATACGGCCGCTCCGCGCCCTACTCGATCAGCATGAGGCGCCACATGCTGGTCGAGTAGCCGCGCAGCGGCGCATCGAGACCCGCCCCACCAGCACCCCCCCGCACCGAGACACGACGGAAGGCCCGAGATGACCACGCACAACGAGTGGCTGTTCCCGCGGGGCGCGCTCGCCCGCGACGGCTGGGAGTCCGTCGTCGACGTCGGCCTGCCCGGCTGGCGGCACACGGGCCTCCGCGTCGCGGACCTCGGCCTCGGCGACGAGCTCGCTCTCCCCGCGGCGGGCGTCGAGCGCCTCGTCGTCCCGCTCGCCGGCTCCTTCACCGTCCGGCACGCGGCAGACGGCCCCGCCGAGACCACCGTCCTCGCGGGTCGAGCCTCGGTCTTCGACGGCCCGAGCGACGTCCTTTACCTCTCGACGCTGTCCTCCGCGACGGTGTCGGGGGAGGGCCGCGTCGCGATCGCGGAGGCCCCCGCCGCGACCGCGCACCCGAGCCGCTACATCCCGCGCGCGGAGGTCCCCGTCGAGCTCCGCGGCGCCGGCCGCTCCAGCCGGCAGGTGCACAACTTCGGCACCCCGAGCGCGCTCGAGGCCGACCGCTTCATCGTCTGCGAGGTCATCACTCCGGCCGAGAACTGGTCGAGCTACCCCGCGCACAAGCACGACGAGGACGTCCCCGGCCACGAGTCGCGGCTCGAGGAGATCTACTACTTCGAGACCGCCGTCAGCCGCGGCGTCGACGCGCCCGCGGGCGCCGAGCCGTTCGGGATGTTCAGCACCTCCACCTCGCCCGCCGGCGAGATCGCGATCGACGCGACCGTGCGCACCGGCGACATCGCGCTCGTCCCGTTCGGCTACCACGGCCCCGCGGTCGCGGCGCCCGGCTACGACCTCTACTACCTCAACGTGATGGCCGGCCCGGGCGAGGAGCGGGCCTGGCTGATCAGCGACCATCCGGCGCACGGCTGGATCCGCAGCACCTGGGACGACCAGGACATCGACCCCCGACTCCCGTACACGCCCGACAGCACGATCAGCACAGACACGACCGACAGCACACCCAGCACCACCGGAGGACAGCACTGATGGCCGACAAGACCCAGCGGATGACCGTGAGCCAGGCGCTCGTCGAGTTCCTCGCCCGGCAGTGGACCGTGGACGGCGACCACCGCGAGCGCACGATCCCGGGGATGTTCGGCATCTTCGGCCACGGCAACGTCGCCGGCATCGGCCAGGCGCTCGCGCAGTCGAACGCCCTCGACCCGACCCTGATGCCGTACCACCAGGCGCGCAACGAGCAGGCGATGGTGCACCAGGCCGTCGGCTACGCGCGGATGCACCGCCGGCTCGGCACCTACGCGAGCGCCGCCTCCGTCGGCCCGGGCGCCGCCAACATGCTCACCGGCGCCGCCCTCGCGACCGCCAACCGGCTCCCGGCGCTGCTGCTGCCCAGCGACACCTTCGCGACCCGCGTCGCCGACCCGGTGCTGCAGCAGCTGGAGCTGCCGCACGACATCGGCATCACCGTGAACGACGCGTTCCGGCCGCTCTCGCGCTTCTTCGACCGCGTGCAGCGGCCCGAGCAGCTCTACTCCGTCGCCCTCGCCGCGCTGCGCGTACTCACCGACCCGGCCGAGACCGGCGCGGTCACTATCGCGCTGCCCGAGGACGTCCAGGCCGAGGTGCTCGACGTGCCCGTCGCGTTCCTCCGGGAGCGCGAGTGGCACCTGCGCCGCCCGGTCCCGGAGCGCGGTGCGCTCGAGCGCGCCGTCGCCGCGATCGCCGGCGCGAGGAACCCGATCGTCGTCGCGGGCGGCGGCGTGATCTACTCCGGCGCGGAGGAGGCCCTGCGCGCGTTCGCCGAGGCCACCGGCGTCCCCGTCGCCACCACCCAGGCAGGCGGCGGCGCCCTCGCCTGGGACCACCCGCAGTACCTCGGCGGGATCGGCGCCACCGGCTCCACCGCCGCGAACCGCCTCGCGGCCGACGCCGACGTCGTCATCGGCATCGGCACCCGCTACAGCGACTTCACCACCGCGAGCCGCACCGTGTTCCAGAACGACGACGTGGTGTTCGTGAACGTCAACATCGCCGCGTTCGACGCCTACAAGCACGGCTCGCAGCTGCCCGTCGTCGCCGACGCGCGCGAGTCGCTGGAGGCGCTGCGCGAGCAGCTGAGCCGGTTCCACGTGTCCGAGGAGCTCGCGGAGCGGATCCGCCGCGAGAAGGCGGAGTGGGACGCGACCGTCGACGCCGCGTTCGCCCCCTCCGGCCTCGCGCTGCCCGGCCAGGCCGAGATCATCGGCGCCGTGCAGTCCTCGACCGCGCCCGAGGACGTCGTCGTGCAGGCGGCCGGCTCGCTGCCCGGAGATCTGCACAAGCTGTGGCGGGTGCGCGACAGCCTCGGGTACCACGTCGAGTACGCCTTCTCCTGCATGGGCTACGAGATCGCCGGCGGCCTCGGCGTCAAGCGCGGGGCGGAGGCGTCGGGGTCGGACCGCGACGTCGTCGTGATGGTCGGCGACGGCTCCTACCTGATGCTGCACACCGAGCTCGTGACCGCGGTGGCCGAGGGGCTGAAGATCATCGTGGTGCTGATCCAGAACCACGGCTACGCCTCGATCGGGCACCTGTCCGAGACGGTCGGCTCCGGCCGCTACGGCACGCAGTACCGCGGGCTCGACGAGAGCGTGATCCCCGTCGATCTCGCCGCGAACGCGCGCAGCTACGGCGTCGATGTGATCGAGGTGGAGCCGGGGGAGTCCTCGATCGACGATCTGCGCACCGCGATGGCGGCCGCCAAGGCGTCGGACCGCACGACGCTCATCCACATCAACAGCGATCCGCTGCTCTACGCGCCGAGCGGTGAGGGCTGGTGGGACGTTCCCGTCGCCGAGGTGTCGGAGCTGCCGAGCACGCAGCGCGCGTATGCGGAGTACACGGAGCAGCGGGCGGCGCAGAAGCCGCTGCTGGGCTAGTTGCTCGGCGGGCAAGTGCTGCCCTAATGTCAGGACATTTGCACAGAATCGACCTAGAATGAGCATCACCGCAATCGGCGCCGACGCGCCCCACCCCCTGGAGAGAACCATGAGCGCCACCGTGACCGCCGACGCAGCGACCGCCCCGTACGAGCCGCTGCGGGCCGGCGCCGCGACGGCGACCAGCCTCTGGAACGACTCCGCGGACCTCGAGGAGCTCGGCCGGTCGATCGCCTTCGGCGCGGTCGGCGCGACCTGCAACCCGGTTATCGCGCTCACCACGATCGAGAAGCACCTCGACGTCTGGGGTCCGCGGATCGCGGCGCTCGCCGAGCAGCACCCCACCGCGGGCGAGAGCGAGCTCGGCTGGCTGGCCATCGAGCAGATGTCGATCGAGGCGGCCGAGCTGCTGCTCCCCGCGTTCCGCGCGAGCGGCGGACGGGACGGGCGCCTCTCGGTGCAGACCGACCCGCGGCTGCACCGCGACGCCGACGCACTCGTCGCTCAGGCGGTGCACTTCTCGGAGCTCGCCGAGAACATCATCGTGAAGATCCCCGCCACCGCGATCGGCATCCGCGCGATCGAGGAGGCGACCTACCGCGGCGTCAGCATCAACGCGACGGTGTCGTTCACCGTCGCGCAGGCCGTGGCCGTCGCCGAGGCGATCGAGCGCGGCTTCGACCGCCGCGCGGCCGAGGGGCTGCCCGACCACGAGTTCGGCTCCGTCGTCACCATCATGGGCGGGCGCCTCGACGACTGGATCAAGGCGTCGGTGGCGGCCGACCGCCGCCTCGTGCAGCCCGGGTACCTCGACTGGGCGGGCGTCGCGGCGCTCAAGGAGGCGTACCGGATCTTCCGCGAGCGCGGCTACCGCTCCCGCATCCTCTCGGCCGCCTTCCGCAACCACCTGCAGTGGTCGGAGCTGGTGGGCGGCGACCTCGTCGTCTCGCCGCCGTTCGAGTGGCAGCTGCTGATCCACGAGAACCGCATCGAGGTCGACCCGGCGCAGATCGACGTCCCGGTCCCCGCCGAGATCCTGGCCGCGCTGCTGGAGCTCCCCGAGTTCCGCCGCGCCTACCTCGAGGACGGCATGACCGTCGACGAGTTCGGCTCGTTCGGCGCCACCCGCCGCACCCTCCGCCAGTTCCTCGACGCCGACGCCCGCCTCGACGCCCTCGTCCGCGAGATCCTCCTCCCGACGATCTAGCGCCCGCGGGAGGCGCGGGTCTCGATGCGCGGAAAGCCAGGCGGAAAGAGGAGCCCGCGGAGCGGGCGCATTCCATGCTGATCGAGTAGCCCTCGGAGAGGGCGTATCGAGATCCACCGGCGTCGGAAGCCGAGTCTGCAGACCCGCCCTGCTGACGACGGCGGGTCTCGATACGCCCCTGCGGGGCTACTCGACCAGCATGGGGAATGCGATCCGCTTCTCGGCCCGCATGCTGTCGTCCATGCTGATCGAGTAGCCCTCGGAGAGGGCGTATCGAGATCCGGCGCCGGTCAGCGGGCGAGGTGGGCGCGCCAGCCGCCGAAGGCGGTGATGTCGTCCGCGCCGGCGAGGGCGATCGGCTCGACGAGGAAGCCGCTGACGAGCGAGCCGTCGGCGAGGGAGACGGAGCCGATGGCCATCGGCTGGGGGAGCGCCGCGACGAAGGAGCCGAAGGCCGCCTCCGTCAGCCGGTAGACCTCCACGTCGAGCGCCGCGCCGCCCTCGGCGACCCGCACGACGCCGGGCTTCGGCGGCACGGTCGACAGCGCGTACAGCCGGTAGTCGGCGCTGGTGGTCGTCGCCTCGACGAACTCCGCGTCGCGATCGGCGAGCTGGTGGTGCAGGGGCTGGTCGCGCAGGTGCGCGCCGGCGACGGCGAGGAGGACGGTGCGGTCGGCAGTGCTCATGAACGGCTCCAGACGAGATCGGCGAGCTGGTGGTCGGAGAAGGCGGGGCCGATCAGCTGCACGCCGAACGGCAGCCCGTCGACGACTCCCGCGGGGTAGGCGACGGCCGCCAGGTCGAGCAGGTTCGCGAAGTTGGTGAAGCGCCCGAGCCGCGAGTTGACGCCGATCGGGTCGGCCGCGACGGCGGCGAGCGTCGGGTGCTCGGTCGTCGTCGGCAGCAGCAGCGCGTCGATCCGCTCGAACACGGCGTCGGAGGCGACCCGCGCCCGGTCGAGCCGCTCCTGGTCCTGGAAGAGCCTCCAGGCCGGCAGCTCCCGCGACCGCGAGACGATGCCGCCGACCACCGGATCCACCTCGTCCGGATGCGCGTCGACGAACTCGCCGACCGCCGCGTAGCGCTCGGCCACGAAGGCACCGTCGTAGAGCATCCGCGCGGTCTCGAGGAACACCTCGATGTCGAGCTCGACCAGCGTCGCCCCCGCCTCGCTCCAGCGGGCCACCTCGGCGTCGAACGCCTCGGCCCAGCCGGGCGCGAGCTCGCCGAGCTGCCCGGGCCGCGGGACGCCGATCCGCGCGGTGGCGGCGAACGGCTCGGCGACTCCGCTGCGGCTGAGCGGATCGCGCGAGTCCGGTCCCGCCATCACGTCGAGCGCGCGCCGGGCGATCGCCGGATCCGCCGCCATCACCGTCACCACGTCGAGGCTCCGGCAGGCCGGCACTACGCCGGCGGCGCTGACCCAGCCCTTGGTCGGCTTGAGCCCGACCAGCCCGTGGAACGCGGCCGGCACCCGCCCGGAGCCCGCGGTGTCCGTCCCGAGCGCGAAGTCCGCGCCGCCGAGCGCCACCGCGACGGCGGAGCCGGACGACGAGCCGCCCGAGATGCGCGACGGATCCACCGCGTGCCGCACCGCGCCGTAGGGGGAGCGGGTGCCGACCAGGCCGGTCGCGAACTGGTCGAGGTTGGCCGAGCCGAGCACCACCGCGCCGGCCGCGCGCAGCCGCGCCACCACGGTCGCGTCCTCGGCAGGGGCGCACGCGAACGCCGGGCAGGCCGCCGTCGTCTCCAGCCCCGCGACGTCGATGTTGCCCTTCACCGCGAACAGCAGCCCGGCGAGCGGGAGCGCCGGATCGACGGCGGCCAGCTCGGCCGCCACCTCGGCCTCGGGCCGCAGGGCGATGAACGCCTCGGGCCGGGCGGCCAGCCGCCGGTAGCGCTCGGCGATGCGCGCCGCGGGGTCCTGAAGCGCGGGGTCCAGCGCGGGGTCGTCCATCATGCTGCGTCCTCTTCCTCGGCCTGCTCGGCCCTCGTCTCCAGCACCACGAGCACCGTGCCCGCGGCCACGTGCGCCCCGACCTCGGCGACCACGGCGACCACGCGCCCGGCCGCCGGAGCCGTCACGGGCGCCTCCATCTTCATCGCCTCGAGGGCGACCAGCGTCTGCCCGGCCGCGACCGTCTCGCCGACGGCGACGTCGATCCGGAACACGGTCGCCACGAACGGCGCCTCGACGCCCTCGCAGCCGTCCGGGATCTCCACGGCGGAGGACGCGGGCGGCGCGGGCACCGCCTCCACGCGGTCGAACTCGCCGGACGCCTCCCAGGCGGCGCGCTCGGCGCCGAAGGCCCCGGCCTGCACCGCACGGAAGTCCGCGATCGACTCCGCGTTCTCCGCGAGGAACTCCTGGTACTCCGCGAGCCCGAACTCGCCCTCCTCGATCCGCAGCGGCAGCCGCCCCGCGGCCATCTCGGAGCGCAGCTCGAGCAGTTCCTCCGGCTCCACCGGGTACCAGCGGATGCGGTCGAAGAACCGCAGCAGCCACGGCACGCCGGTCTCGAAGGCCCCGGCCTGGTGGTGCGTCGACCAGATCGGCACCGTGCGGCCGACGAACTGGTAGCCGCCCGGCCCCTCCATCCCGTAGATGCAGAGGTAGGCGCCGCCGATGCCGACGGCGTTCTGCGGCGTCCAGGTGCGCGCCGGGTTGTACTTGGTGGTCACCAGCCGGTGCCGCGGGTCGAGCGGAGTCGCGACCGGCGCGCCGAGGTAGACGTCGCCGAGTCCGAGCACCAGGTACTCGGCCTCGAACACCGTGCGGTAGACCTCGTCGACGCTGTCCAGGCCGTTGATCCGGCGGATGAACTCGATGTTCCACGGGCACCAGGGCGCGTCGTCGCGGACGCCCGCCATGTAGCGCCGGATCGCCTCGCGCGTCGACGGGTCGTCCCAGGCCAGCGGCAGGTGCACGGTGCGGCTCGGCACGCGCAGGTCGGCCGTCGCGGGCAGCAGCGCCTCGGCCGCGAGCACGGCCTCGGCGACGGCGTCGGTCGAGGTCGTCCGCGGGTCGAAGTGCACCTGCAGCGAGCGGATGCCCGGGGTCAGCTCGATCACGCCCGGCAGCGCCGCCTGCTCCAGCGTCTCGGCGATCGCGTGCACGCGCATCCGCGAGGCGAGGTCGAGACTCATCTCGCCGATCTCGACCAGCAGGTTCGCGTCGCCGCTGCGGCGCAGCACCAGCGACGGATCGCCGTCGTGCGCGGGCCGGCGGTGCAGCACGCCGTGGTCGTCGACCGCCGCGCGGCCGGCCGCGGGCTCGTCGAGCGGAGCGTCGAGCAGCGCCGTCGCCTGCGCCGCGGTGACCGGCACGAAGCGCACCGTGTCGCCGGGACGGAGCTGGCCGAGCCGCCAGAGGTGGCCGGTCGCGACGCTCGCCGGGCAGGTGAAGCCGCCGAGGCTCGGGCCGTCGGGGCCGAGCAGGATCGGCAGGTCGCCGGTGTAGTCGACGGCGCCGACCGCGTACGGGGTGTCGTGGATGTTGGAGGGGTGCAGCCCGGCCTCGCCGCCGTCCTCGCGCGCCCAGTGCGGCTTCGGGCCGAGCAGGCGGACGCCGGTGCGCGCCGAGTTGAAGTGCACCTCCCAGTCGGTGGCGTAGAAGACCGCCATGTCGTCCTCGGTGAAGAACTCCGGAGCGGCGTGCGGGCCCTCGAGCGCGGCGAGCGTCCAGGCGTGCGGGAACGCGGGGCGCTCCTCCTCCGGCACGATCGCGACCGTGTTCGGGACGCTCGGCGTCCGCAGCCCGAGCACGTCGCCCGGGGCGAGCGCGCGCCCCGCGTGCCCGCCGATCGCGCCGAGGTCGAAGGTGCTGGCCGAGCCGAGCACCAGCGGGATGTCGAGCCCGCCCTCGACCAGCAGGTACAGCCGCATGCCGCTCTCGGCCGTGCCGATCGCGAGCACGCCGCCGGCCGGCACCGCGACCGGCTCCCACTGCGCGATCGGCGCGCCGTCGAGGGTCGCCGGCGCGGGCGCCCCGGTCAGCACCACGCGGGTGGCGGTGTGGAAGCGGAGGGTCGGCCCGCTCATCGTGATCTCGAGCCCCGGCGCGTCCTCGGAATTGCCGAGCGCGGTGTTGCCGAGCCGGAAGGAGAGCCCGTCCATCGGCCCCGACGGCGGCACGCCGACCGGCCAGTAGCCCAGGCGCCCGGTCGCGTCCTGCACGGTCGTCAGCATCCCGCCCTTCAGCACCTCGACGCGCGGGCTCGCGTCGCGCAGCCCGTCGAGGGTCGCGGTGGAGTGCTCGGCCGCGAGCACCGACGGCTCGGCCGCGATCGCCCGCAGCAGTCCGACGTTGGTCGCGATGCCGTCGACGCGGGTGGTGGCGAGCGCCCGGCCGAGCGCGGCCCAGGCCTCCTCGCGGGTCGCGCCGCTGACGATCACCTTCGCGAGCAGGGGGTCGTAGGAGGTGGAGACCTCGCTGCCCGGGCGGATCCAGCCGTCGACGCGGACGTCGTCGGGGAAGGACAGCCCCGTGATGGTGCCGGAGCTCGGCGCGTTGCCCAGGTCCGGGTTCTCGGCGTAGACCCGCGCCTCGACGGCCGCGCCGCTCGGCTCCGGGATCGCGTCGAGGAAGCCGGTCTCGCCCTGCGCGAGCCGCAGCATCCACTCGACCAGGTCGATGCCGTAGCGCGACTCCGTCACCGGGTGCTCGACCTGCAGGCGGGTGTTCACCTCGAGGAACGCCGCCTCCTGCCGCACCGGGTCGTAGATGTACTCGACCGTGCCCGCGCTGCGGTAGCCGGCCTCGGCGCAGAGCCGGCGCGACGCCTCCGCGATGCGCTCGCGCACGGCGTCCGGCAGATCGGGCGCGGGGCTCTCCTCGACGACCTTCTGGTTGCGGCGCTGCAGCGAGCAGTCGCGGTCGCCGAGCGAGACGACCCGGCCCGCACCGTCGCCGAAGACCTGCACCTCGACGTGCCGGGCGCGCTCGACCAGCCGCTCGAGGAACACGCCGGCGGAGGAGAAGCCGGCCTCGGCCAGGCGCCGCACCTCGCGCCAGGCGGCGCGCAGCTCGGCCTCGTCGCGGCAGGCGCGCATGCCGATGCCGCCGCCGCCCGCCGTCGCCTTGAGCATCACCGGGTAGCCGATGCGGTCGGCCTCGCGGGCCGCGTGGTCGGCGTCGTCGAGCAGCCCGGTGCCGGCCAGCAGCGGCACGCCCGCGCGCTCGGCGGCGTCGCGCGCCGTGTGCTTGGCGCCGAACACCTCGAGCTGCTCGGGCGTCGGGCCGACGAAGACGATCCCGGCGGCCGCGCAGGCGCGCGCGAACTCGGCGTTCTCGCTGAGGAAGCCGTAGCCCGGGTGGATCGCGCCGGCGCCGGTCTGCGCGGCGGCGTCGAGGATCCGATCGATCCGCAGGTAGCTGTCGGCCGCAGGAGCCGGCCCGAGCCTGACCGCCTCGTCGGCGAGCGCGACGTGCGCGGCGCCGAGGTCCGCGTCGGAGTAGACCGCGACCGTGCGCAGGCCCATCGCCTTCGCGGTGCGGAGGATGCGGACCGCGATCTCGCCGCGGTTGGCGACGAGGAGGGTGTCGAAGGTCATGCGCTGCCCTCTCCCGCGGCGGTCGCGCCCGCCCCGCTGTGCACGATCATCTCCGCGCGCGACGGGTCGAAGCCGTTGCACGGGTTGTTGATCTGCGGGCAGTTCGAGACGACGACGAGGGTGTCCCGCTCGGCCCGCAGAGTGACGCTGAGGCCGGGGGAGGAGATCCCGTCGACGATCCCGAGCGCGCCGTCCGGGTCGACCGGCACGTTCATGAACCAGTTCACGTTCGAGACCTGGTCGCGCTTGCCCATCCCGTGCCGGGAGAGCTCGGCGACGAAGTTCTCGGCGCAGGCGTGCTGCGCCGTGGTGTGGAAGCCGTAGCGGAGCGCGTTGCTCTCCTTCGAGCAGGCGCCGCCGAGCGTGTCGTGGCGCTCGACGTCGGTCGCCACGACGGTCAGCAGCGGGCGGTGCTCGGCGTCGCGGAGCACCGAGCCGGTGACGAGGTACACCGTCTCCTGCGCCTGCAGCGTCGCGGCGGCGGAGTAGGCGGTGCGGTCCTCCGCGTCGTAGGCGAGGAAGTCGACGGCCTGGTTGCCGTCGACGTCGACGATCGTGAGGTACTCGCCGCGCTTCAGGAGGCGCGACCAGGGGGCGCGGGCGGCGACCGTCTCGCGGTGCGTCTCGGTGCCGTAGGCGGTGGTCGTGCCGGTGCTGCTCGTGCTCGTGCTCGTGCTCGTGCTCGTGTCGGTGCTCATGCGATGCCCCTCGCGCTCAGGTACTCGTCGGTCTGCAGGAAGGCGCGGCGGCCCTCCGGGGTGGCGTCGCGCTCGTCGGCGCTCGCCGACTCGCCCGCCCAGGCGTGCACGTCGACCGCGCCGACCGTGAACTCCGGCCGCGGGTCGAGCGGATGCGCGGTGTTCGCCAGCAGGACGATCGCCGGCATCTCGAGGCGCAGCGTCACCGAGCGGCCGGGCCCGGCGCCGCCGAGCCACTCCGGGCTGCCGTCCTCGCGGATCCGCACCCCCTGGAAGTACGAGACGCTCGGCGGCAGATCGCGCCGCCCCAGTCCGTGCTTGGCCGCGCCGAGCAGCAGCAGCTCGCGCCCGGCCGGCGACGGACCCTGCGGCGAGCCGTCGCCGTAGCGCTCGACGTTCCGCGCCAGCGCGGTCGTCCCGTAGATCGTGTCGTGGCGGCCGGAGTCGTCGGCGACGATGCTCGCGAGCACGCGGCCCTGGTCGCTGAGGAGCAGCTGGCCGGCGCCGGCGTAGACCTGCCACTGCACCTTGACGGTGTCCGCGACGTTCAGCCGCTCGTGCGGCTCCAGCGCGTTGTAGACCAGGAGCGAGACGCAGGCGTCGCCCGTGACGTCGGTCAGGCGGAGGCGCGTCCCGCGGGCGAGGACGCGGTGGCCGTAGCCGCCGCCCTCGATCCGCTCGGACCAGCGCAGGTCGTCGGGGGAGACGTCCGCCGGCGGCGCGGGGCGCGTGCTCGCCGCCGCCGCCTCCTGGGCGCGGGCGTGCTCGCGCGCACCCGCCGTGGTCGAGGTGCCTGATGTCGTCATGCTGCGCCTGCTCCGTCTGCTGGTCCGGTCGCTGCCGGGGTTTCTATCACTCGACAGGAAGTCAACCGCGCCCCCGTGTCGCCGCTGTGACCCCGACGTTGCGATCGTGTTTCGCGCGCACCCACCCCTCCATCCCTCAAAAGTTGCGGTAGTCGCGCGCCACTACCGCAACTTTTGGAGAGTCGGCGCGGCTCGGGAGCGCTGCTACGGTCGAGCGCATGTCGAGCGCACCCCCCGGACGGCCGCGCGCCTCCGGGGCGTCGCTCACCGGGCTGGGGACGCGGGCCGACATCCTCGCGGCGAGTGCGGCGCTGTTCTGCACGGAGGGCTTCGGCGGCACCAGCACGCACGCCATCGCAGCGGCGGCCGGCATCCGCCAGGCCTCGCTCTACCACCACTTCGGCGGCAAGCACGCGGTCCTGCTCGAGCTGCTGCTCGGCACGGTGCAGCCCTCGCTCGACGCCGCCGCCGTGCTCCTCACCCGCGACGAGCCGCCGGCCGCGCGCCTCTGGGCGCTCTGCGTCTCCGACGCGCGGCTGCTCGCGGCCGGCGAGCACAACGTCGGCGCGCTCTACCTGCTGCCCGAGCTCGGCGACGAGCGCTTCGCCGAGTTCCGCGACCGCCGCTCCGAGCTGGAGACCGCCTACCGCACCCTCGTCGCGGCCTGCGGCGCCGCCGACCCCGCGACCGGAGCCTCCCTCGTCCTCGCCCTCGTCGAGAACGTCATCCTCCAGCGCCGCCGCCAGCCCGCCGAGCCCGGCCCGTCCGCCGAGGCGGTCGCCCTCGCCGCCCTGCGCGTCCTCGACCTCCCGCGCCCCGCCGTCGCCGAGGCGCTCGCCGAGGGCCCGGCCCTGCTCGCCCGAGTCTGACCCGCTCATCCTCCAAAAGTTGCGGTAGTCGCGGCCGACTACCGCAACTTTCGCGTTCTGGCCGAGCGGCCCGCGCGCCGGAGTTAACAGGATCGACCCACGCCCGAAAAGAACGGCGCCCGAGCGCGCGGCAGGATCCGTGTCTATCAACCGATAGAAACACCCCGCCGCACCACTCAGCAGCTCGGAGCACGCATGATCATCCTCGGAGTGGGGATCACCGTCGTGGTGATCCTCGCCGTCGGCATCGCGGTCGCCCGCAAGATCGACGGCGACAGCGCCAACTACCTCGTCGCCGGACGCCGCCTCGGCATCCCGCTCGTCGCCGTCAGCCTCACCGCCGCCGCGGTCGACTCGAACGCCACCGTCGGCAACACCGACCTCACCTCGCAGTTCGGCTTCTGGGCGGGCGCCTCGCTCGCGATCGGCCTGGCGATCTGCCTCCTGATCACGGGCCTCTTCCTCGCCAAGCCGATGAACGCGATGAAGCTCTTCACGCTCGCCGACTTCTTCCGGATGCGCTACGACCGCACCACCGAGGTCGTCGCCTCGGTGATCATGGTCTTCTCCTTCACGATCCTGCTGGCCGGCAACCTGGTGGCCTGCGGCTTCCTGCTCGAGCGCTTCGCCGGCATCCCGTACGCCTGGGGCGTCATCCTCTCGGTCGCCCTCGTGCTCAGCTACACGATCGCCGGCGGCCTCTTCTCGGACGCGTACACCGCGGCCATCCAGACCGTGATCACGGTCGTCGCGGCGATCTCGCTGCTGGTCTGGGTCGCGCTCGCCTACGGCATCGTCATCCCCGAGGGCATGGGGCCGTTCGACTTCGAGCAGCTCACCGACCCGGCGATGGGCGCCCCCGTCAACTGGGCCACCCTCGTCGCCCTCGGCATCGGCGACCTCGTCGCGATCGACTTCATGCAGCGGATCTTCGGCGCCAAGTCGCCCGAGGTCGCCCGCCGCGCCTGTTACGCGGCCGCCGTCGGCACCGCGGCGATCGGCTCGATCTTCGCGATCGTCGCCCTCAGCGCCACCGCCGTCCTGGGCCTCTCGGCCGCCGACGGCCCGGTGCTGTTCACGCTGCTCGACGACTACGCGCCGCCGGTCATCGCGATCCTGGTGCTCTCCGGAGTCGTCGCCGCGTCGTTCTCGACCGCGTCCGGCGCCATCCTCGCCACCTCGGCGATCGTCGTCCGCAACGTGCTCTCGGTCCGCCGCCACTCCGGCGTCGACGCGGACCCGCTGCTGCGCTGGACCCGCGTCGCCATGGTGCCGATCGTGATCCTCGGCTCGTTCCTCGCGATCCGGGTGAGCCAGACCGGCATCCTGCTGACGCTCGCGTTCGACATCATGCTCGCCTGCCTCGCCGCGCCGTTCCTGCTCGGCGTCTTCTGGAAGCGCCCCGGAGTCGTCGCCGCGCTCACCGCGGCCGGCGTCGGCCTGGTCGTCCGCCTGGTCTGCCTGGCGCTCACCCCGACCCTCTACGGCGTGCCGAACGACATCCTCTACGTCCCGAACGACCTGATCGGAGCCGGTTTCGACGGCTATGCCACCCTCGTCGCCGCCGCGATCGGCTTCGGCACCTTCGTCGTGGTCGGCCTCCTCGCCCCGCGCACCCCGCGCGAGCTCGAGGGCGAGCGCTCCGTCCGCACCGAGCTCGACCGCGAGCAGCGCGGCGCCCTGGAGCCCGCAGGCGTCTGATCCCCGCCGCGAGATGCCACTTGTGCGCGCGACACGCCGTGAAAAGCGTGCACAAGTGGCATCTCGCGGCGGGCGGCTCACGGGAGGGGGAGCAGGACCGTCGGGGCGGGAGCGGCCTCGCGGCCTTCGAAGGCCACCGGCTGGCAGACCATCAGGTAGTCGCCGGGCTCGACCTGCGCGAGGTCCGCGTTCTCGAGGATCACGACGCCGGCGCCGCAGAGAATCACGTGGGTCGGCCACTCCTCGGTGTGCGCGGGCGCCTCCATCGTCATGTAGTCCAGGCCCGCGAAGAGCACGCCGTGCTCGACCAGCCAGCGCGCCCCGCTCGGGGCGAGGCCGACCCAGGTCTCCGACTTCACCGCGCGGGTCAGCGCGTCGGTCGAGTTGCGCGTGCGGAACAGCACGCGCACCGCCCCCTCGGCGCCGGCCGCGACGAGGTCCGCGTCGGTGATCTCCTCCGCCACCTGCCGCAGGTCGAGCACCCGGACCGGCCCGACCACGCTCTCCAGCGCGATCTCGTCGACGGTCGCGCCGCCCGGCACGAAGTGCGACGGCGCGTCGACGTGCGTGCCGGTGTGCGCGCCGATCAGCCAGCGCGAGACGTCGGAGGGGTAGCCGTCCACGATCTGCTCGACCATCTCGTAGGTCGGCCGCCGGCCCCAGTGGAGCATCTCGGTGGTGATCGGGATGTTGATCGGGATGGCGCCGGTCATGCGAGCCCTCTTCTCGTGCGGGAGTGGATCTGTGGATTCATTCACGACTATATTGGATCCAATCCGAAGTGCTCCAGGAGGCCCGCATGATCGCCGACGACTGGCCGGGCGCCTTCCCGCTGTCCCGCCCCCGCCGCCTCGTCCCGCTCGTGCTCGGCCACGAGCCGATCGCCGAGTCGATCTCGCTCCGCGGCGGCGACCCGGCGCGCTTCCTCCTCGAGCCGGTCACCGGCGCCGCGATCGACCTCGGCGACTCCTGGATCCTGATC
This sequence comes from Rathayibacter sp. VKM Ac-2857, assembly GCF_013205025.1. GTDB lineage: Bacteria > Actinomycetota > Actinomycetes > Actinomycetales > Microbacteriaceae > Rathayibacter. The sequence continues at coordinate 571,642 of NZ_JABMLE010000003.1, forward strand.
GACGGCGGGTTCCACCTCGACCGGGTCCGCGATCCCGCCCAGCGCGCCGCGCACTACGACTACGAGAGCTACACCGCCGTCGTCCCGCCCGGCGACGCGCTCGCCGAGGGGATCGCCGCGGCCGGCCTGCGCTGGGAGGACCTCGCCCTCGTCGCCCTCTCACACCTGCACCTCGACCACACGGGCGGGCTGCGCCTCGCTCCCGCCGGCACCCCGGTCGCCCTGCAGCGGCGGGAGTGGGAGTGGCTCGGCGAGGGCCTCGGCCGCCGCGAGACCGTCGTCCCGCAGGACCTGCTCGACGCCGACGTCCGGGTGCTGCTCCTCGACGGCGACACCGAGCTCGCCCCCGGCGTGGCCGCACTCGACACCCGCGGGCACACCCCGGGCCATCAGTCGTTCCGGATCGACCTCGCCGACCGCTCGATCGTGCTCGCCTGCGACGCGGCGGACCTCCGCCGCAACCTCGACGAGCGCACCGCCTGCGGCTGGACGGCGCGCCCCGGCGACGCCGAGGCGGCTCGGCGCGCCGTTGAGCGCCTCGCCGACCTCGCGGCGCAGCCCGGCGTCGAGGTCTGGCCCGGTCACGACCCCGGCTGGCCCGCCTGGCGGCGCTGAATCGCGCGTCTCCGGCGGAACCGCCGCACTCTCACGTTCACGGCGAGCGGCCCGGTCGCGACCCCGGTCAGCCCGCCCGGCGGGACTTCCTCGAGGTTCGCTGAGACCCTCTTGCACGAGCGCTTCCGCCGTTGTAAATACTTGTGTGTCACCGGCGAAAGGCCCGGTGGCGAGGCATTTCAGACCACGTGAGGAGACCATCATGCTTCTGCAGCAGGACCCGTTCCGCGACCTCGACCGCTTCAGCCGACAGGTCTTCGGCACGGCCGCCCGACCGACCGTGATGCCCCTGGACGCCTGGCGCGAGGGCGACGACTTCGTCGTCGAGCTCGACCTGCCCGGCGTCCGGCCCGAGCGGATCGACATCGATGTCGAGCGGAACGTGCTGACCGTGCGCGCCGAGCGCGCCGGCCACCTCCCCGAGGGCGCCGACCCCGTCGCCGCCGAGCGGCAGTGGGGCGTCTTCAGCCGCCAGCTCGTCCTCGGCGACTCCCTCGACACCGAGAGCGTGCACGCCGACTACACGGCGGGCGTGCTGACGCTGCGCATCCCGATCGCCGCCAAGGCGAAGCCGCGCCGGATCAGCCTCGCCTCGAGCGACGTGGGAGCGACCGACGTGACGGTGGCCGACACGGGGCACGCCGACACGGGGCACGGCGACACAGGGGCGGCCGATACGGGGGCGAGCTCCGGCCCCGGCGCGCAGCGCACGATCGACGCCTGACCGGCGCTACTCCGCGGCGCGCCCCGAGTCCTCGATCAGCCGCACCTTCACGTTCACGGCGAGCGGGCCGGTCACCGACGGCTCCGCGTCCAGCAGGCGCCGCAGCTCCTCGCCGACCGCGCGGAGCGTCTCGGGGGCCGGCAGCGCCGCGGTCGCCGCGATGTGCGCGGTCACCGTGGTGAAGCCGTCCGAGCGGTCGATGTCGACGAGCACGTCCGGCTGCCGCAGGGCGAGCTTCACCGCGAGAGCGTCGGCGGCCGCCTCGAGCAGCGGCTGCGCGGGGTAGACCCCGGCGACGCCCTCGGTGTCGCGGATCGCGGCGGTGAGGCGCTGTGAGAGCGCGGTGTCGTCGAGAGCGGTGTCGTCGAGAGTGTCGTCGGTCGCAGTGCTGTCGGTCACGGCTGGTCCTCCCTGCTCGGGTACACGTCGTCGACGGTGACGTCGATCGCGCCGACGACGAGCTCGGTGTGCCGCTCGAGGGCGTAGCGGATCCGCTCGCGCAGGCGGTCGGCGACGGTCGCGACGGGGATCCCGAACTCGAGCGCGAAGGTCACCTCGATGCGGATCACCGCGCCCGGGGTCGCCACGTCGCCGTCGAGCGTGCAGCGGCCCATGATGACGCCGCCCATCGTGTCGCCCGCGCGCCGGATCATTCCGCGCACGGCCGCCTCGGTCAGCGCGAGCCGCAGCGTCGGGTCGGGGTGGCGAATCGGCACGTCGCGCCCGGAGCGCACCTCGGAGCGGATCGCGTCGAGCAGCCCGGCGATCCAGACCTCGTCGCGGTCGGGCTCCGCGTCGGCGCGTCGGCGCAGCGCGCTCGCGGACAGCTCGTTCAGGCGGGTGAGGTTCGCGAGCGCGAGCCGGCAGGCGGCCGAGCCCTCGATGGAGGGATCGACGGGAGTGCGTCCGCGGTCGAGGTACTCGCCGAGCTCCTCCAGCGTGTGGCCGTCGAGGTCGTCGTCGGGCACGGCGTCGTCCGGCATCTCGTCGGGCATGTCGTCGGTGGTCATCGCCATGCCTCCAGTTCGTGGAGCAGGAAGCGGCGGGCTCGGGCGAGCAGGCCGCGGACCGTCGAGACGGGGAGTTCGAGAGCGTCGGCGATCTCCTGGTAGCTGTAGCCGGCGGTCTCGCGGAGCAGCCAACAGCGTCGCTGATCGGGGGGCAATCGGTCCAGTGCTTCCCAGACGGCGTCCAGCTGGAGTCGCGCCTCGACGATCCGCTCGGGCGAGTGCTCGGCGGGCGCGGGCGGGTCCCAGTCGTCGATGTCGTCGTGGCGGCGGCGCACGCGGATCCGGTCGATCGCCTTGTGCGAGACGATCCGCATCAGCCAGTTCCGGATGTGCGCGGGGCTGTCGAGGTCGCCGAGGCGCCGCCAGCCGGTGAGGAACGCCTCCTGCACGATGTCGTCGGACTCCGCCTCGGAGCCCAGCAGCTTGGCCGCATACACCCGCATCAGCGCGCCGTGGCGTCGGGCGAGCTGCTCGAAGGCGGCGACGTCGCCGTCCACGGCCCGCGAGGCCAGCGTGGCGTCGGAGGCACGCAGCAGCGGGTCGTCGGGCAGCGCCTCGTCGGAGCGGGCCTCGTCTGAGCGAGCGTCCTCTGGCAGCGCCTCCGCCACGATCGCCACCTCCCGCCGTTCCGCCGTCGTTCCGCGTCTACGCGCGTGATCCGCAGCCGCCGCTCCGAATGCCTATCAGCCTCCACCCTCGCCGCCGAATCCGCTGGCCGGATTGCGAGCACGCTCCGCATCCGTGACGTTTCCGGCCGTCGACCCGTCTGTATCTGTAGAGCACCGGAGCGACCCCACCCCCGTCCGCCCCTGATCTCCCAGACCCGAGAGAAGCCCGACCATGCACACCTCCCCGCCATCGACAGCGCACCCGGCCGTTCCGCCCGCATCAGCCCCGACCAGCCAGGCCCCGACCGGCTCGACCTTCACGATGGGCAGCCCCTTCGCCCCGGCGAGCGGATCCGGCGGCGCCGAGCGGCGCTTCGAGGCGGCCGGCGCCGATCCCGCCGAGGCGTCCGCGGTCTACGCCGAGGCCTACGGCGGCGGATCGTTCCGCGTGCAGCCCGGCTCGCGCGGCTTCTCCTTCCGCTACGCCTACCGGGGCAGCGAGCGCGTCACCCTGCGCACCTCCGACTGCGCGGGCGCGCTGACCGGCGAGATCTCCCACCTGCGCGAGTACGTCGTCGGCTGGTTCCGCGCCGGCGGCGGCCAGCTGAACCTGCGCCCGTTCACCCGCACCGGCGCCGCGTCCGCGCCGTTCCTGCTGCCCGCCGAGCGCCAGTTCGGCCTGGCCTACCAGCCGCACCGGCAGAACCTCGTGCACTTCGCGCCCGGCTTCCTCGAGGACGTCGCGACCGAGTCGCACTCCGGCCCCCGCCAGCCCGTCTCCTTCGACCACGAGGCCGACGCCGACCCCGGCGTGCTCGCCCGCTGGCGCACCGCCGTGACCGACGCGACCGCCGCGCTCGCGAGCGCCGCGATCGCCCCGCTCGTCCGCTTCACCGCCGAGCTCAACCTCGCCCGGGCACTGCTGCTGCTCTTCCCCTGGCGCGCCTGGGACGTCCCCGCCGTGCTCCGCCGCCCCTCCGCCTCCCGGACCCGCGTCGCCCTCGACTTCCTGCAGCACCACGCGCACGAGCCGATCACCCCGGCCGACGCCGCCCGCGCCGCCGGCCTGCACACCCGCACCCTGCAGCAGGCCACCCAGCGCCACCTCGGCGTCTCGCCGTCGGTCTACCTCCGCGACGTCCGCCTCGACCGCGCCCGCCACGATCTCACCGAGGGCGACCCCTGCTCGACGACCGTCGCCGCCGTGGCCCGCGACTGGGGCTTCGGCAACCTCGGCCGCTTCGCCAGCGCCTACCAGGCCCGCTTCGAGGAGCTGCCGAGCCACACGCTGCGCCGCTGATCCTGCCGGTCAGGCTGCGAGATCGAGGCGGACCTTCCGGTCGCGCAGCACGGCGAAGGTGTCGCAGTACGGCACCCCGAGCGCCCGGCAGGCGTTCGGGATCAGGATCCGGCGCCGCGCGTCCGCCTGGAACCCCTCATGAGTGACGACGATGTGCCCGTGCGCAGCGGCGTGGGCGACGAGGAAGCAGTCCGCGACGTTCAGGAACTCGTCGACCGCCGCCCGGGTGAAGCGACCGGCGGCGGCCCAGCCGGCGAGCTCCACGAGTGCGCCGACGGTCCGGGCATCCGGCTGTGCGAACAGATCGCGATGATCGTGCGCCCAGAGTGCGAGCTCGTCCTCGGCCGCGACGATCTCCTCCCGCACCTGCTCGATGCTCCCGATGACGCCGGAGGCCGCGTCCCTCTCGAGCCATTCCCAGAACCCGGGAGCGAGATCGAAGGCGTAGTAGCGGTTCTTGGCCTCGATGAACACGTTCGTGTCGAGCAGGTACATCAGGCCACACCCAGCTCGTCGGCCAGTCTCCGGAAGGTCTCCGCCTTCGCGGTGCCGAGGAGCCGGTAGGCGTCGCCGTAGGTCGTCCCGCCGCTCCGGGCGTCCGAGACCACCGCTCGGGCGAAGCGTCGTCCGAGACGGAGGGGCTGGGTCGCGTAGAAGTTGCCGCCGCTGCGGCGGGCCCCGCGGGCCGCTTCCCGCACGCGGGCCGACTCGTCGCCGTACCGGGACCAGTACTCGTCCCTTCCGATCAGCCCGATGTCGAGGAGGCGGCGGAGGACGACCAGCGTGCTCACCCGGTAGAGCGCCGCCAGGCGATCGAGCTCCTCGGCGTCGGTCGTGCCCTGGAACGCCTCGGGCAGGGTCGCCCGGGGGACCAGCACCTCCGCGGCGACCCGATCGCACCAGCGCTCGTGCTCGTCGCGAGCGGATCCGCTCACCCCGAGCTCGGAGAGCGCGGACTCCCCGGCCATGATGTGCGCGAGCTCGTGCACGAGGGTGAAGATCTGGGCCGCCTTGGTGTCGGCGCCGTTCACGAAGACGAGCGGCGCGTGGTCGTCGACGAGCGCGAACCCGCCGAACTCGTCCGGGTCGAGTACCCGATGGGTGTCTGACCCGACCACTCCGCTGACGGACACGAGGACACCGGCGGCCTCGACGAGGTCGATAAGCCGCCGGAGTGCCGCCTCCCTACTCGGGGAGCGGCCGCGTCGCTCCCGGTCGAATCCGACCATCGTGCTGAGGCGGTCGGCGACGACCTCGACCGGCTCGTCGAGGGAGGCGGACCCGACGAGTGCGACCTCGTCGAAGCCGTGAGCGAGGGCGAAGTCGCGGTACCACGCCTGGCGACGCTGGCAGGTGGAGAGGACGTCTCGCAGATCCGGCGAGAGCTCCCGCCGCTGCCCGCTCCCGCGCGTCCGCCGGTCGGGGATCGGTGCCGTCTCCTCGGGCGGAGTCGGAAGGAGGAGGTAGCCGAAGGGGAGACGAGCCGCGCGGGCGAAGCTGCGAAGCTGCGTGAGCGTCGGCGCCGGGTCCGAGACGAGCCACCGGTCGAAGCGGGGGAAGCGCTCGCGCACGACGGTCTCGGACCAGCCGACGCGCTCCGCGGCCCACAGCAGGACCTCGGGGCTGACGGGGATCCGGACGCTCATCGACCCTCCCGAATCTCAGCTGTGCGGCCTCCATCGTAGGCGGAGGAAGTCTCAGTGCGCCGGCCCGGCGCTCTCTGCACCCCACCCCTGCGGGTCTTGCACCGGCGTCGCCACCCGCACCGGCCCTCTCGCCGACAGCTGCCGCGCAACTCCGCGGCCTGTGGACGGCGCTGGCCGCAGAGCGCGTCGTCGCTCCAGGATTCCTGCGCACTGGCTGATCCGGCGGGACGATCCCGGAGCACCGCACGTCTGATTCATGTGCGACGGATCGTCGTCACCGCGACCGAGTCGCGCATCACCTTCTACCAGGGAGAGCATCATGACCAACGTCACCCCCAGCACCCTCGCCACCACCTCGGCCAAGCACGGCACCGAGACCTCCACCGGCAAGAACACGATCGCCGACGGCGTCGTCGAGAAGGTCGCCGGCATCGCCGCCCGCCAGGTCGCCGGCGTCCACGACCTCGGTGGCGGAGCCGCCCGCGCCATCGGCGCCATCCGCAACGCGATCAACGCGCAGGACCGCGGCCAGGGCATCTCCGTCGAGGTCGGCGAGAAGCAGGTCGCCGCGGACATCACCGTCGTCGCCGAGTACCCCGTCGCGCTGCAGAAGCTCGCCGACAGCATCCGCTCCGCCGTCTCCGAGGCCATCTCCTCGGTCGTCGGCATGGAGGTCACCGAGGTCAACGTGACCGTCGCCGACGTCTACATCCCCTCGGACGACAAGGACGAGGACACCGAGAGCCGCGTCAAGTGACTCCGTCCCACCTCGGCCTGATCCTCGGCGCCGTCCTCGCCCTCACCGGCCTGGTCTTCGGCTTCTGGGCTCTCCTCTGGGTCGCCCTCGCCATGGCCGTCGGCTACGGCGTCGGCCGCGTCGTCGAGGGCAAGCTCGACCTGAGCTCGCTCGCCGACACCCTCCGCGGGCGGCGGTCCTCGTGACCGCGGCGGTGATGGCCGACCAGGCCCGCCACGGCCGCACGACGATCACCTCGCGCGCCGTGCGCAGGGTCGTGTCGGCCGTCACCGCGGAGGCGCTCGACGTCGACGCGTCGGACGTCTCGGTCGAGCTGGACGACGACGGGGGGAAGCTGCACGTCACCGCGCAGGCCCCCCTGCGCATCCGTCCGCTCGGCGAGGGGGACCGCCGCTCCGGCACGGTCCTCAGCCGTCTCAGCACGGCCCAGTCCACCATCCGCACCCGCTGCCTCGAGCTGACCGGGTCCACCATCGGGCGCGTCGACCTCCGGATCACCGGGGCCGACCTGCGCGAGCGAAGGAGAGTCTCGTGACGACCCCCGCAGCATCAGGGACCCGCTCCACGGGCGCGCTGTACCCCAGGCTCGTCCGGCGCGAGATCACCTCGTCCCGCTCCACCTCGGCGATCGTCCTCGCGGTCCTGCTCGTCCTCGTCTTCGCGTGGATCGGCACGGAGGCGGTGCTCGCCGCCCTCGGGCAGCCCGCGCTGCTCGTCGCCCCGCAGGACGGCGCGGCCGCGGTGCTCGGCGCCGCGAGCGCTCCCGTCCCGCTGATCGTGGCCGGCGGAGCGGTCGCCGCGCTGATCGGGCTCGTCCTGATCGTCGTGTCCTTCTCCCCGGGCCGTCGCGGCCGCCGCCGTGCGGCCGCCGATCGCACCGCGGCCGTCATCGACGACCGCGTGATCGCGCAGAGCCTCGCCCGCACCGCCGCCTACGCCGGCGACGTCGACCCCGACCAGGTGTCGGTCTCGATCGGCGGACGCACGGCCGGTGTCACCGTCGGCCGCACCTCCGGGCGCAGCCTCGACGTCGGCACCATCCGCGAGGCGGTCGACGCCGAGCTCGCGGGCTACGACGTCAGCCCGAAGCTCACGGCGCGCGTGCGCCTGTCCGAGAAGGGGACGGTCCGATGACCACCACCAACCGGTTCCTCAACCGCCTCCTCCTGTTCGTCGTGGGTCTCGTGCTCCTGCTCGCCGGCGGTGCCGTGGCCGCGGGAGCCCTGTTCCCCGACGTCCAGCAGACGGTCTCGACCGGCGCGGAGGACGCGACGCAGCCCACCAGCGACGCCCTCTCCGGCGGGCAGCCGTGGATCCTCTGGGGCACGGCCGTGGTCGCCCTCGTGCTGATCCTGCTGCTGGTGCGCTTCATCGTGCGACAGGGCCGGGGACGCACCTCGACGCTGCTGCGCGTCGGCTCGGGCTCCGGCTCGGGCACGCCGACCGGCGGCTCCGTCACCATCGACGCGAAGGTCGCCGAGCACGTCCTCGAGGAGGCGCTGTCGCACGATCCCTCGATCGTCGCGCTCGACGTCACCGCCTTCGAGGTCAAGCACCGCACCGTCCTCCGCGTCACCGCGCACACCCGCCGCGGCGTCTCGCCGATGCGGACCCGCCGCGCGATCGACGACGCGGTGAAGAGCTGGGACGCCGTGCTGGGCGAGGAGACCCCCGTGGTCATCCAGATCGTCAGCGGGATCCGCACCAGGATGAGCGGCAGCGCCCGCGTGCAGTAGCGGCGTCCGCGCCGCCCCGTGCCGCGCACCCGCCGCACCGGACGATCCGGCCCTCCCGCTCGGGAGGGCCGGAAGACCACTGAGGAGTACCCCATGACCGACACCGTCGGAACGAACGACCTCCGCGCCATCGACGGCGCGCACCCGGAGGACGAGTCGATCGAGCGCCTGCTCGCGACCGCCGCCGCGGAGACCGCCGCCGGCGTGACCGGCGTGCACCACCTCGGCGGCGCCGCCGCCCGCACCCTCGACCGCGCGACCCGCGCCGTCCTGGGCACCACCACGAGCCCCGGCGTGAGCATCGCCCGCGTCGACGGCGTGCTGGTCCTCGACCTCGACCTGGTGTCGGAGTACCCGCGCCCCGTCCAGGAGGTCATCGCCGCCGTCCGCGAGCAGGTCGGCAAGGCCGCCGCGCAGCTGACCCGCGAGCACGTCGTCGTCAACGTCAACGTCACCGACGTGCACGGCCCCTTCGACCCGATCGAGGTGCCCGACTCCGAGCGCGAGGACGGCCCCTCGCTGGTCGAGAAGGCCGGCGACGCGCTGGACTCCGCTCGCGAGAAGGGCGGCGCCGCCCTCGACTCCGCCCGCGAGAAGGGCGCGGCAGCGCTCGACACCGCCCGCGAGCGGACCGCCGACGCACTCGACGACGCCTCGGACCGCCTCGACGAGGCCGCCGACCGCGCCACCGCGTCGGACGCCACCGCGGACTCGCTGTCCGACGAGGTCGCGACGCGGCCGGCTGCGCCCGTGACCGACGCTCCTGTGGCCGAGCGCGCCGACGACTCCGAGCACGACTCCGCTCACGACTCCGTCGAGACCGTCGTCGTCACCGCCGATGCTCCCGCCGCCGAGTTCGTCGTCCGCGTCGAGGTGGAGCCGGTGGACGACTCCGCCTCTGCCGACGACTCCGACGTCACCGTCACCGAGCGCCGCGGGTCGGAGTAGGCCGTGCGCACCCGCTCCTACGGCTCGCGCCGGAAGCCCCGGGCCGCCTGGGCCGCTCTCGCGACCGGCGTCGTCGTCAGCTTCCTGATCGTCGTCGGCGTGCTGCTCCCGGTGCTCGGCCTGATCGGTGCAGCCGACGCGACGACCGCGGGCGTCCTCGACGTCCCGGTCGGCGCGATCACCCTCTCGATCGTGCTCAGCTACCTGGTCGCCCTGGCGTTCCTCGCGCTGGCCTTCGTCTCCCGCAACGCCGCCCTCGCCTGGGTCGCCGCGGTCGCCGCCGTCGTCGCGACCCTCGTCGGCTCGCTCTGGCCGCTGCTCGCCACCGCCTTCGCGAGCGTCGACCAGGCCGGCGACGTCATCCCCTTCCTCCAGGACCTGATCGCCCGCGTCACCGGCTGACCCCCGGCGCCGCTTCATGCTGGTCGAGTAGCCCCGAAGGGGCGTATCGAGACCCACCGTCATCAGCGTGGCGGGTCTGCTGACTCGCGTTCTGACGCGAGCGGATCTCGACACTCCCGTTGCGCCTGCTGTGCGATCAGCAGAGAGGCCGCTCGAAAGGTGTGGAGCGCTCGAGCACTGCAGAACATCAGCTGAGAAGGGGTGGCCTCCGCTGTCAGGCGAGGGCCCCTGCTCTCAGCTGATGTTGTGCGCACCCCCTGCTGGTCGAGGAGCCCCACAGGGGCGTCTCGAGACTCGCCGTCACCAGCAGGGCGGGTCTGCAGACTCGTGTTCTGACATCGGAGGATCACCGGGAAGAGACGCCCGCGAACATGCTGGTCGAGTAGCCCCGCAGGGGCGTATCGAGACCCGCCGTCCTCAGAGCGGTGGGTCTGCAGACTCGTGTTCCGACGGTGGTGGATCTCGATACGTCCGCTCCGCGGCCTACTCGATCAACATGGGCACCCCGAGGCGATCCACCCACCATCGCCCGTAGCGTGGCGGGATGACTACCAGCGCCGACCCCGACGACCTCCGCGCGCAGTACCTGCGCGTCTACGACGAGCAGCTCCGCACCGACGCCGAGACGCCGAGCGCCGTGGCGGTGACGCTCGCCGGGCCGCTCCGCCTGGTGACCTTCGCCGGCGGGCGCGGCTTCGTCACCTATCGCGACCTCGGCGGGGCGGACGAGGCGGCGATCGACGCCCTCGTCGCCGCGGCCCGCGCGCACTTCGACGCCGACCCGGAGATCCGCAAGGTCGAGTGGAAGACCCGCGGCCACGACCGGGCGCCCGGTCTGCACGAGGCGCTGCTGCGGCACGGCTTCGTCGCCGAGGAGACCGAGTCGATCATGATCGGCCCGCTCGAGGCGCTGACCCGCGACGCCCCGGTGCCCGACGGCGCGACCCTGCGCCGCGTCGTCGACGAGCCGGACGTCCGCGCGTTCAGCGCGATGATCGACGCCGCGTTCGGCGAGGACGTCGACACGGACATCGCCGACGCGCTGGTCGCGCGGCTCGCCCGCGGCGACGGCATGGAGCTGTGGGTCGCCGAGGTCGACGGCCGCATGGTCGGCGGCGGCCGGCTCGAGCCCGTCGCGGACTCCGACGTCGCCGGCATCTGGGGCGGCGCCGTGCTCGAGGAGTACCGCGGTCGCGGCATCTACCGCGCGCTCACGGCCGCGCGCGCCACCTCCGCGCTCGCGGCGGGCCGCACGCTCGTGCACAGCGACTCGACGGAGTACTCACGCCCCATCCTCGAGCGCTCGGGCCTCGTGAAGGTCTCGACGACGACCCCGTACCTCTGGCGCCGCCCTCCCATGCTGATCGAGTAGCCCGCGGAGCGGGCGTATCGAGATCCACCGTCCTGAAGACGCCGGGTCTCGATACGCCCCTGCGGGGCTACTCGACCAACATGGACGCGCGACCCGCGCAGGGCACGTTCCCTGCTGGTCGTGCAATCGACGGAGAGGGCGTGCCTTCCATGCTGATCGAGTAGCCCGCGGAGCGGGCGTATCGAGATCCACCGTCCTGAAGACGCCGAGTCTCGATACGCCCCTGCGGGGCTACTCGACCAACATGGACGCGCGACCCGCGCAGGGCACGTTCCCTGCTGGTCGTGCAATCGACGGAGAGGGCGCGCCCTTCATGCTGATCGAGTAGCCCGCGGAGCGGGCGTATCGAGATCCACCGTCCTGAAGACGCCCGGTCTCGATAGCCCCTGCGGGGCTACTCGACCAGCATGGACGCGCGACCCGCGCAGGGCACGTTCCCTGCTGGTCGTGCAATCGACGGAGAGGGCGTGCCTTCCATGCTGATCGAGTAGCCCGCGCAGCGGGCGTATCGAGATCCACCGTCATGCAGAGCGTCGGTCTCGATACGCCCCTGCGGGGCTGCTCGACCAGCATGTGGGCGTGCTCAGCTCGGCGAGCTGATCTCCAGCGCGATGTTGTCGGGGTCGCGGAACTCGAGGATGCTCTCGCCGCCGGCGTCCTTGATCGGCTCGTGCGCGATGCCGAGCTCGTCGAGCGCGGCGGCGGCCGACTTCAGGGCGTCGATGTCGGCGACGGCGAAGCTGAGGTGGTCGAGTCCGACGCGGTCCTCGTCGAAGCGGTCGCCCGCGCCGGCGACGGGGCGCAGGCCCAGGAGCCCGCCGGGGAACTTGTAGATCAGGCCGCCGAAGAGGAACGCGAGCTGCTCCTTCTGCTCCTCGGGGGCGTCCGCGGGCGGCGCCTCGAAGGCGACGTCGAAGCCGAAGACGGAGTCGTAGAAGGCGCGCGAGACGGCGATGTCGCGGACCGTCAGGCGGATGTGGGCGTAGTCGACAGCGGGGATCGGCACGGTGGTTCCTCTCGGGAGCGGAAGGGCGGAGTCGCCCTCCCTTCATCATTCGGAGCGGGCGCCGCACCCGGAGAGGGCTGGCGCCGCGCTCCGGGATCGGCTATCGCCGCTCAGTCCAGCTCGGCGGGCCGCGCCGGCTCGGCCAGCAGCGCGCGCGCCGCCATCCCGATCACCGCGCTGTACGTCGGGTACGCGAACCGCACGTTCGCGAGCGTCGCGACGTCGACGCCGGCCGCCATCGCGGTCGTCACCGACTGCACGACCTCGATCGCGTTCTCGCCGACGGCGTGCGCGCCGAGCAGCAGCTCGCGGCGCCGGTCCGCGATCAGCGTGAGGAATCCGCTCTCCCGGTCGTCGATCACGGCGCGGTCCACGCTCGAGAACGGCACCGACGCGACGATGCACTGCGGGTCGCGCTCGCGCGCCTGCTCTTGCGTGAAGCCGACGCCGGCGTAGTCCGGATCCGTGAAGCCGCCGGCCGGCAGCAGGAACTGCGGAGTGCGCCGGTTGGCGCCCAGCACCGCGTTCTCGGCCGCCGCCTCCGCCTCGAACTGCGCCGCCTGCACGAGCATGTCGCGCCCGTTCGCGTCGCCGACCGCGAAGACGTGCGGCACGACCGTCCGGAAGTACTGATCGGCCGGGATCGCCGAGCGGACGACCTCGATGCCCGCGTTCTCGAGGCCCAGGTCCTCGACGTCGGCGGGCCAGCCGGTCGCCATGATCACGGCGTCCACGCCCTCGGTGCGGGAGTCGCCGCCCTCGCGCCAGGTGATGTCGATCGAGCCGTCCTCCGCGCGGTCGAGCCGCTCGACGGTCTCGATGCCCAGGTGCACGCGCACGCCCTGGCGCTCGAAGGCGCCGGCGACGTGCTCCGAGATGCTCGCGTCCGAGGTGGTGAGGATACGCGGCGCGAGGTCGAGCAGCGTCACCTCCGAGCCGAAGGCGTTGAACACCGTCACGAGCTGCGCGCCGGTGTTGCCGCCGCCGATCACCGCGACCCGTCGGGGGAGTGTCGGCAGCGCCAGCACGTCCTCGGGCACGGTCGCGAGCTCGGCGCCCGGGATCGGCAGGCGGCGCGAGTGGCCGCCGACGCAGATCAGGATCGAGCGGGCGCGGATCCGCCGGCCGCTGTCCAGGACGAGGGTGCTCTCGTCGACGAAGCGCGCGCGGCCCTCGTGGATCAGCTCGACCCCCGCCTCCTCGAAGCGCTGCGCCTCGCGCTTGATCGAGCGGACCTTGTCGACCCGCGCGTGCACGTGGCGGACGGTCGCGGCCCAGTCGACGACGGGCGTGCCGACGTCGACGCCGTAGTCGCCGGCCGTGCGGGCCTCGCGGACGATGCGCGCGGTCTTCGCGAGCACGCGGGTGGGCACGCAGCCGGTGTTGACGCAGGTGCCGCCGACGCGGCCGGCCTCGAGCACGACCACGCTCGCGCCGAGCTCCGCGGCGCGCAGGGCGGCGGCGGTGCCGGCCGGCCCCGCGCCGATCACGGCGACGTCGTACTCCTGGGGCGCGCCGGTGGCGGCGGCGGTGCTGTCGGTGGCGTTCTGGGTGCTGGCGGGCACGGCGGGGCCTCTCGGGTCGGTGCTCGGCGGAGCGGATGTCCCCGCATCCTGGCGCCCGCGCCCTCGGTTTCTCTGAGCGCCCACGCAGGCTTGACAGCGGCTCGGTCCGCTCGCGCCGTCAGGACCGCCGAGCCCGGGTCAGGAGTTCCCGGTAGGCGCGAAGGGCGCCCTGAGCCTCCGTCGCCGAGATCGGCCGCGCCGAGTAGCCGGCCTTGGTCTTCAGTGAGAGGAGCCGCTCCAGGTGCTTCGCCGCGTCCGGGTCGGCGCGACGGAGGAGAGCGACGGCCTCGGAGTGCGAGCCGGTAGGGGAGTAGCGCCCCAGGCGTCGGATGCAAATCGCATCGCACGCGGCGATCCCCGCATGGACCGCCAGCGTGGCGAAAGCATCGGTGCTTTCGATCGTGCCGTCCGAGCCGACGAAGACCGCGGCGGCGTCGGCGAACTCCTCCGCCTTCGAGAGCCGACCCGCGGCGACGGCCAGGTCGGCGTCGCGGTCCGCGGTCATCGCGTCCCCACGAGTCGGCGGAAGGCGAGCGGGGAGCCGATCAGAGGGATGCCCTCGTCGGCGATGGAGCGCAGCACCGGCTCGTCCGCGGCGGCGTCGCGCAGCTCGCCCTCGGACATCTCGAGGACGCGGGGGTCGTTCCCGGTCCAGGCCTTCGCGTCGCGCACGAGGGCGGACACCTGCTCGTGCCAGGCGTCGGTCGGCGCCTCGGGCTGCTGGAGGAAGAGGTCGAGGTCGCTTCCCGACCTCATCTCACCGCGAGCGGCGGAGCCGAACATCGCCGCGTAGCCCGGCTGGTGCTCCCAGCCCTCGAGAGTCGAGACGAGGCGCTCGTGCAGGGTCTCGTCGAGGCGCGCGAGCTCCATGATCGCGCTGGCGGCGAGGTGGGAGCGGTTGAGCCGGTAGATCGTCGTCCTGCCGGCACTCCGGCTCGTGACGATGCCCTCCTCGACCAGGCGGGTGAGCGTGCGCCGGATTCCCTCGAGCGAGCGGCTGCCGATCCGGGTGCGCAGCTCACCGACAGTGAACCAGTCGTCGGCGCGCGCGAGAACGGTCAGCACGTCGCCGTCGACGGTCGGCGTCACGACGGCGAGAGGTCGTTGCGTCCGCATGCGGCGCTCCTCGCTCAGAAAAGTGGGTGATCGCCGACAATAATACGCCTCGATCGAGGGCCGAGCAGTGTGCTCGAGCGTCGTGATGGCGCGATCTACGCCTCGGGCCCCGGCGTCGTGACCAGCTGGAAGCCGCCCTCGATGCTGCCGTCGGGGCGGAGGGTGACGCGGGTGTAGACGGGGGTGCCGTCGCCGGTCGCGGTGCCGACCACGTCGAGCGCGTCGCCGGCGAAGAAGGCCTCGAGGCCGGTGCAGCCGGCCGAGAGCGAGCCGTCGGGGCGCTCGAGGGCGAGGCAGATCCGGGAGTCGTCGGGCGCGGTGAGCAGCAGCCGGTCGTTCTGGGTGGTCTCGAAGGTCGGGCTGTAGACGTCGGCGTCGCCCGAGATCAGCGAGAGGCCGGTGGGGATGTCGGTGGTGACGGCCCAGCCCTCGACGATCGCGGCGAAGCGGTCGGTCGCGCGCGGGGTCGGGGTCCCGGTCGCCGTTGCGGGCGCGCTCGCGGGCGGCTGCGAGACGACCGCGCCGAGGACGGAGGCGGTGGCTGCGCCGACCACGAGCCCGCCGACGAGCAGCGCGGCGCCGAGGAGGGCGAGGCGGGGGCGCGCGGGAGGCGCAGCGGGCGGGGTCGGGACGGGCGGGGTCGGCACGGGAGGCGTCGGGACGCGATCCGCGGACGGCGGGCCGGGCTGCGCCTCCGGGGGCGCCTCGGCCAGGAGCCGCCGCTGCGCCTCGACCCGCAGCGCCTCGGACCGCAGCGCCTCGTCGCGGTCGTCCCCGGTCGGGCGGGCGTAGAGCGCGCGCTCGAGATCCTGGCGCTCGTCGTCCTCGTCCTGCACGCCGTCAGTATGCCGGAGCGTCGCTCGGCCGGCGGGTCGCTCGGCGGGTCAGGGCCCCATCGTCCCGGTGCCGGGCGTCCCGTCCACCCGCAGGTACTGCAGCCGGACGACTCCGCGCGGCGAGGTGACGGCCGGCCCGTCGAGCCGCAGGTTCGTCGGCACGGCACCGCCGCCGAAGACCGGCTTGCCGGAGCCGAGCAGGATCGGGTGCAGCCACAGCGTGAGCCGGTCGAAGAGCTGCTCGGCGAACAGCGTCTGCACCAGGTCGAGGCTGCCGATCACGTGCACGGCGGAGTGGCGCTCGCGGACCGCGCGGACGGCGGCCGGCAGGTCGGCGCCGAGCTGCACCGAGCCGGACCAGGGGAGCGCCGGCGTCCCGTGCGAGGCGACGTACTTCGGGATCCGGTTGAACAGCTCCGCGATCGGCCCCTGCTGCTGCGGCCAGTAGCCCGCGAAGATCTCGTAGGTGCGCCGGCCGAGCAGCAGGGCGTCCATGCCGGCCATCCCGTCCAGGACCTGCTCGCCGACCGTCTCGTCGACCAGCGGCGCCTGCCAGCCGCCGAACGCGAAGCCGTCGCTCGGGTCCTCCTCCGGTCCACCGGGCGCCTGCGCGACCCCGTCGACGGTGCTGAACAGATCGATGTCGAGGGTTCCCACGGTGCGCTCCTCTGCGTCGGCGGCTGCGGCCACGCTCCCACTCGACGGGAGGCAGGGCAAGAGGCCGCGTCGTCGTCGCGGCCTCGTCCGCGTCACGTGTCCGGGGACACCGGCACAGCGGCGCGTAGTCCCCCGTTAGGGTGGCAATCCGTCGATCCGCGCCCGGATCCCCGGGAGATCCGCGCCGGAGCGGCGATCGCGCTCTGTACTCGTGCTCGGGCCGAGGGCTACGGTTCGACTCCACTCACCTCGGGTGTCACGAGCCCACGCTGTCGTGGGCGGATCGCTGCGCAACGATGCCGCACGGAACCCCTTCCCACGTTCGACGAGACCGGGCCCGATGGAAGGTGGGGATCGCGGCGTCGACCGGGCTCCTGCTCCTGTCCGCGGGGCTCCTCTCCGCCACCGCCGCAGAGGCGGCCACGGCCCCCACGCTCGGGAGGGCCGGGAACTTCTCGGTCCTCGGCGGCTCGACCGTCACCAACACGGGCGACACCCTCCTGCCGCTCGACCTCGGCGTCAGCCCCGGCACCGCGATCACCGGCTTCCCGCCCGGCGAGGTCCTCGGCGAGACGCACGCCGCGGACGCGGACGCCATCGGCGCCCAGTCCGACCTGGTCAAGGCGTACGACCAGCTCTCCTCGCAGGCGACCACCGAGTCCGTCGCCGGCGACCTCGTCGGCCGCACCTTCACCCCCGGCGTCTACACCGCCTCCGGCCCGATCGGAGTCACGGGCACCGTGAGACTCGACGCCGAGGGCGCGAACGGCGCCGTCTTCGTCTTCAAGGCCGCCTCGACGCTCATCACGGGCTCCGGGAGCAGGATCGAGCTGATCAACGGCGCTCAGGCGTGCAACGTCTTCTGGCAGGTCGGCAGCTCGGCGACCCTCGGCACCGGCTCCGACTTCGCCGGCTCGATCCTCGCGCTGACCTCGATCACCGTGACCAACGCCGTCACCGTCGACGGCCGCGCTCTCGCCCGCAACGGCGCGGTGACCCTGGACGACGACACCTTCGTCTCGTCCTCCTGCGCTCCGCCGACCACGGCCCCGCCGACCACTGCGCCCACCACGGCACCGCCGACCACGCCGCCGACCACGCCGCCGACGACGCCGCCGACGACGCCGCCGACGACCCCGCCCACGACGCCGCCCACGACGCCTCCGACGACTCCGCCGACAACGCCGCCGACGACCCCGCCGACGACCCCGCCGACGACGCCTCCGACGACCTCGCCCACGACGCCTCCGACCACGACGCCGCCGACGACGCCTCCGACGACTCCGCCGACG
>NZ_JABMLE010000003.1:589331-731249 GCF_013205025.1 Rathayibacter sp. VKM Ac-2857
ACGCCTCCGACGACGCCTCCGACGACGCCTCCGACGACGCCTCCGACGACGCCTCCGACGACGCCTCCGACGACGCCTCCGACGACGCCGCCGACCACCCCTCCGACGACCCCTCCGACGACGCCGCCGACGACGCCGCCGACGACTCCTCCGACCACGCCGCCGACGGCGCCGCCGACGACCCCTCCGACGACGCCGCCCACCACGCCTCCGACGACGCCGCCGCCGACGACGCCGCCGACGACGCCGCCGACCACGCCGCCCACGACCCCGCCGACCACGCCGCCGACCACGCCGCCGACGACCCCGACGCCGTCCCCGACGGTGCACCCCACGCCGCGGGCGTCGACGCCGCCGGTGATCCCGGCGAAGTCGGGCACGCCTCCGACCGCCGGACTGGCCTCGACCGGAGTCGAGACCGGAGCGGGTCTGTCGCTCGCGTTCCTCGCTCTGGGCGGCGGCGCAC
The DNA here is from genome assembly GCF_013205025.1 of Rathayibacter sp. VKM Ac-2857. Lineage (GTDB taxonomy): Bacteria > Actinomycetota > Actinomycetes > Actinomycetales > Microbacteriaceae > Rathayibacter. The sequence goes on from NZ_JABMLE010000003.1 coordinate 589,798, forward strand.
TGCTGCTGCTCCAGCAGCGACGAGCACGACGCCGCCACCGCGGCTGATCACCGCGACGCGGCACCGCCGCTGAGGGAGGGGGGCTCTGAGCCTCCCTCTCCCGGCCGGCGGGTGCCGCGGTGACAGCATCGCGGCAGCCCGCACGACGAAGCCCGCACACGACGAAGGCTGAGAGCGCCGGATCCCCGATCTTCCAGGGTTCCGGCGCTCTCAGCCTTCGTCGTTCCGCGCGGCAGTCGCGCAGGCGCGGCTCAGCCGGACGGGTTCTCGACCGGGTCGCCCTCGGGGTCGGTCGCCGTCTCGGGGTCGACCTCGTCCGGGTCGGCCGGCTGGGTGTCGGGAGTGCTCTTGTCCGTCATGTGATCCTCCTCAGTGCTGTGCGGTTCTTCGGATCGTGCGTCGGCCACGCTACGGTCCGCTCGGCCCGCCGTGACCCCCGTTGACGCGAGCGGCGAGCGCGTGCGCTGCCGACGGAAGGGTGCGCGTGCCGAGCGCACGTGGCAGTCCGCCGCCTCCTCCGCAAGGCCTGGCTGCACTTCGGCGCGATTCGTAGGGTGAGGGCACCGAGTCGAGGAGCAGGCGCGCCAGATGATCCGAACCACCGTCACCATCGAGGGCAAGACCTACGGCCTGTCCCAGGGCACGGACGTCGCCGACCTCAAGGACTCGGCGACCCGCGCGACCCAGGCCGGCGGTGGACTGATCGACTTCGTCGTGGTCGGCAACCGCCAGGTCAGCGTGCTGATCTCGTCCGGCGTGCCGGTGATCTTCGAAGAGGTCCAGGTCCCCGACGACGTCCGTGACACCGGCGACCTGCAGGAGCCGTGGGATGACATCGACTACCTCGACTGACCCGGACTTCCGTTCGGATGCGCTCCCTGATGAGTGTCGCCCGCGCGGTGCCAGACGCCTGAGGGGCGCCGCCGGCTCGACCCGGCGTCCCTCGGGCTCCTTCTTCTCTCGCGCCCGCCGCTGCGAGGCGCGGCTCAGGAGGCCGTGCTCTCGCCGTCCTCCGCGCCGGACTCGGCGAGCTCGCCCGCGACCAGGATCGCCGCAGCCGCGCTCAGGGCCGTGCGCACCTGCCCGACGCTGATCTCGAGGAGGCCGGCGATCGCGTCGACGTCGTGCCCGCCGGTGTGGCGCAGCAGCCAGCACTGGCGCTCGAGGGCGGCCAGTCCGTGCAGGCGCCGGTGGAAGCCGCTGCGCACCAGGTCGTCCTCGCGGAGCCCGATCGTCGCGATCGCCGGGAGCAGAGCCGCCGACCGCCCGACGCTGTGGCGGCCGATCTCGGTCCGCGCGATCTCGAGGGCGGACTGCTCGTCGACGACCCGCGGCGACCCCGAGCGGAGGGTGACCGCGGCCTGGTGCAGGGCGGCGGTGGCCATCGACTCCGAGAGCGTCAGCCGGTAGGCGTAGGCGTGCAGCCCGGCCGTGCGGTTCAGCGCGGGGGACTGCGCCTTCTCCGCCTTCGCGGGCTGGGCCGTCGCGGGCTGCATCGTCGCGGGCTGGGCCGTCGAGGGCAGGGCGTTCGCGCTCACGGGTCTCTCCTCGTCTCAACGCGGCCGGGGGCGGCTCGCGTCGAAGCCGATGGTAGAGGGGCGGAGAACGATCGTTCTACCCTTGACATTCTCAGACGACTATCGATACATACGCATCTTCATCCTTCGTCACTCGCCCTCCGTCACTCGCGCGCGGAGAGGATGCAGAACTCGTTCCCCTCCGGATCGGCGAGCACCACCCACGACTGCTCGCCCTGGCCGATGTCGATCCGGGTGGCGCCCAGCGCGATCAGCCGGTCGACCTCGGCCGCCTGATCATCGGGGACGAAGTCGAGATGCAGGCGGTTCTTCACGGTCTTCTTCTCCGGCACGTCCAGGAAGAGCAGGCTCGGCCCGCGACCGGAGGCGGGCAGCAGCTCGATCCCCTCGTCGTCCTCGTCCACGACGTCCCAGCCGAGGGCCTCCTGCCACCAGTGCCCGAGGGCGCGGAAGTCGGTGCAGTCGACGATGATCTCTTCGAAGCTCAGGCTCATGCCGCCGACGCTAATCGGCGTCCGCGGTGTCGCGGAAGGGGTCGCGGAGATCGGTGGACGGATCCCGGCGCGAGGCGGCTGGGGAGGAGTGCATGCCGAACCGGCACGACCGCTGGCTCCCCGCCGCGTGGTCCGGCATCCTCGATCCGAGCCGGACGGACGATCCGAGCTCGCCCGGAGGGGGCGACGTGAGCACCGAGCACGAGCAGCACGAGCAGCACGGCACCGAGGGCGGCAGCGCGCGCGAGCACTGGGAGGCGCGCTACTCCGACTCCGACCGCGTCTGGTCGGGCCGACCGAACGCGACGCTCGTCGAGCTCGTCGGCGACCTGACCCCCGGTCGAGCACTCGACCTGGGCTGCGGCGAGGGCGGCGACGTCCTCTGGCTCGCGGCGCAGGGCTGGGCCGTCACGGGCCTCGACCTCTCCGAGACCGCGCTCGAGCGGGCTCGCGCCGAGGCGCTCGCCCGGGGCCTGGTGATCGACGTCCGCCAGGCGGACCTCAGCGCCGACTGGCCGGTCGAGGGCCTCTTCGACCTGGTCGCCTCGAGCTTCCTGCACTCGATGGTCGAGCTGCCGCGCCTCCCGATCCTCCGTCGCGCCGCCGACCTCGTCGCGCCGGGCGGCGTCCTCGCGATCGTCTCCCACGCCGCCGCGCCTCCGTGGTCCGCGCACTCGCACCGGCACGAGGGTGGGCCGACCCTCGCCTCGCCCGAGGAGGAGCTCGACGCCCTCGCCCTCGATCCGGCCGAGTGGACGCCGCGGCTCGTCGAGACGCGCGAGCGGACGGCGACCGGTCGGGACGGCGAGGAGGTCGTCCTGCTCGACGGGGTCCTGCTCCTCGAGCGGCGCGCTGTCTCGACGCGCTGAGCCGTCCGCGAGTCGCTGTCGCTCCTCCACAGGACGGGTTTTCAGGAGTTGTCTTCGGGTGAGCCGGAGCGGCCGCTCGGGTGTCGGTGGTTCCTGCTTCAATACGCGTATGGATGAGATCAGCGACGCGGATGCGGCGGAGGAACGGCCCGGGCCGGCCGCCGCCGTCGGCGCGGTGCTCGGCGTCGCCGCCGATCTCGGCCTCACGTCGGCGCGATTCCTCCTCACGCGGGCGGAGGCGCTGCATCTCGCGTATCGGACGGCGCTCACCGCTCCGCAGGAGTTCGCCCGCAGACTGTCCCCGAGCGAGGTGACCGGTCTGGTCGAGCGGTCGATCCGTGCGGAGTTCGCGGTCGCGCTGCGCCTGTCGGAGCGGGAGGCGTCGAAGGTGCTCGATCACGCGATCCTGCTCGTCGAGGAGCTGCCCTGCACGCGCGCTCTGCTGGCGGAGGGCCGGCTGCTGTGGGAGTCGGGCGAGATCATCGGCGCGACCGCCGCGACCCTCCCCGCGACCTCGCGCGCCGTGTTCGACGAGCGTGCGGCGGAGGTCGCTCCGGAGGTGACGCCGACGCAGCTGAGGAGGATCGTCGGCCGTCTGCGTGACGAGCTGCACGAGGACTCGCTCGTCCAGCGCCATGCCCGGGCCCGTCAGGACCGTGCCGTCTGGATCACGCCCGACGTCGACGGGATGGCCACCCTCTGCGCACTCCTCCCCGCGCCGGACGCGATGGGCATCGGCGACCGCGTCGACCGCATCGCCCGCTCTCTCCGCGACGGCGGCGACGAGCGCACCCTGGCCCAGCTGAAGGCCGACGTCCTCACCGACCTTCTGCGCGACGGCGACATCGCCGGCACCACCCCCGCGAGCGACGGACCTCAGCTGTCCGCGTCGTACGTGCCCGGGATCCGCGCCGAGGTGCGGCTCACCCTCGCCGCATCGACCGCCGTCGGTCTCGATGACGCTCCGGCGGACCTCGACGGCTACGGCCTGATCCCGGCCGACCTCGCTCGTGCGCTGGTCGAGACCGGCGCGTCGTTCACCCGGGTCCTCACCGATCCGGACACCCGTGCGGTCGTCTCCGTCGGCCGCACCCACCGTCTCCCGCCGCCGCAGATGCGACTGCACCTCCAGCTCCGCGACCAGACCTGCCGCTTCCCCGGCTGCACCCGCACCGCATCTCGGGCGGAGGCGGACCACACCCTCGAGTGGCGCAACGGCGGCGAGACCTCGCTCGAGAACCTCGTCTCCCTCTGCACCGGCCACCACCACGTCCGCCACGGCGACCGCTGGACCTACGGCCCCCGCCCGGACGGCAGCATCGTCTGGACCACCCCGACGGGCCGCGTCGTCGTCGTCCGTCCGCCGGCGCTGGCCGGGGCGCCGCCGGGTCCCCGCTTCGTGGACGTCCCGCCGTTCTGACGGACGCGGGTCTCGATACGCGCTCCGCGCTACTCGACCAGCAGGGGTTCGCCGCCCAGGCGGTCTCGTGCAGCCCGCCCGCGCCGGCGCGCGTCCATGCTGATCGAGTAGCCCTCGCAGAGGGCGTATCGAGATCCGACGTGTCCGGTGCGCGGGTCTCGATACGCGCTGCGCGCTACTCGACCAACATGGAAGGCAACCGCCGCTTCATGCTGATCGAGTAGCCCTCGCAGAGGGCGTATCGAGATCCACCGTCCCGCAGAACGCTGACTACCGTGTTCCCCGTACCCCGCACCCCTTCTGGAGGCACCGTTGCCGCTCGATCCCTACCTCGCCGCTCGCCTGCCGCTGCTCGACGGCGTCGCCTACCCGCTCGACGCGACACAGGCGGCGAAGGTCGCCGAGTTCGAGCAGGACCCCGGCCCGTGGTCGCTCCCCGAGGGCGTCACGGTCTCCGACGACTCGCTCGACGGCCCGCACGGCCCGATCCCCGTCCGCGTCTACGCGCCCGCCGCTCCCGTCTCCGCGCTCCTCTGGGTGCACGGCGGCGGCTTCCAGGCCGGCGACCTCGACATGCGCGAGTCGCACGTCGTCTCCGCCGAGCTCGCCGCCCGAGCGGGCAGCCGCGTCGTCTCGGTCGGCTACCGCCTGGCGAGTGCCGACGTCCGCTTCCCCGTGCCGCTCGACGACGTGCAGGCTGCCTGGCGCCACCTCCGCGCTGAGACTCCGGAGGCGCTGCCGGTCGCGATCGGCGGGGCCAGCGCCGGCGCCGCCCTGGCCCTCGCCGCGACGCTCCGCGAGCGCGACGCCGGCACCCGACTGCCGGACCACGTGCTGCTCGCCTACCCGTTCGCGCACTTCCCCAACCCGGCGCTCGACGACGCCGTGATCCGCGAGCTGCTGCCGCTCCCGTCGCTGCTGCGCTTCCCGACCGCCGGCATCGAGGGCATGGTCCGCACCTACGTCGGCCGTCTCTCCGACCTGCCCCCGCACGCCCTACCCGGCGCGGCGCCGCTGCACGGCCTGCCGCCGACCTCGGTGCTCGTCAACGAGTTCGACGAGCTCCGCGGCTCGGCCGAGCTCCTGCTGCGCCAGCTCGCGGAGGCGGGTGTCGCGGCGACCGGCTACCTCGCGCAGGGAATGCCGCACGGTCACCTCAACCGCACGCCCGCGCTGCCCGAGGTCGACCGCTCGCTCGCCTTCTTCGCGGCCCAGCTGCGGACACTCGGGCGGTGAGGTCCCCGAACCCGCCCTCGGTGCACCGGCCAGCACGTGGTGATGAGATGTCCTGTCTGCGCGGTCACCGGTCGTCGGTGCTGGGCTGTGAGTGATGGCCGGAGCCGTACGCTGCCCACCGCGTGACAGTGGGCCGGATCGACCGCCGGCCCGACGGTGTGTGCTCGCTCCGGTGCGCCTACCGACTCACCGCCCGACTGCGCCTCGCGGGGCGCTGCGTCTCACTCCTGCAGCAGATCGACCTCCCAGTTCGTGCGCTGGATCGCCGCATCGAGGTCGCGCAGCTCGCGGGCGAGCACATCGGCCCGGCCGCGCAGCTCGCGCACCGGCAGCGCCGGCAGCCGCCGCAGCTCGCTGCGCAGCTGGCGGTAGCCGCGGTCGCCCGCCGCCGCGTCGGCCGCGCGCACGACGATGCTGTGCTGCGTCCGGAGCGATTCGCGCCGAGCGAGCGCCGCGGTCAGCCGCGTGCCGTCGGGCGTGGTCGCCGCCGTGTTGGTCAGGTTCACCACGGTGACCAGGCGCTCCAGCGCGTCCAGCGCGCGCAGGCACTCCGCGAGCAGCTCGGACGGGTCCTCCGTCGGCTCCTCGCCCTCCTGGTAGGAGGCGTTCGCGACGATCCGCGACTGGAGGGCCTCGATCCGCTTCTGCAGATCGGCCCGCTCGAGGAGTGCTTCGGCAAGCTTCATGCCCCCAGGCAACCACACTGCGCACGACTCCACACCACTCGCCCGCAGCCCGTCTAGGCTGCCGATCGTGCCGCTGCAGAATCACCCCGGAGACGTCGAGTTCCCCGTGCGCTCGCGGCTGCGCTACGCCCGCGCCGCGGACGCCCACCGGCGCTCGCCCGGCGGGGGGATCGGCCGCCGCGCACTGCTGGTCACTGCGTGCGCCGCTCCGCTCGGGATCGTCGGCTTCGTGCTCGGCCTGGCGAACGCCGACGGCAGCACCGGACTGCCCGTCTTCACCTTCGGCATCGGCCTCGTCTTCGGGCTGGCCCTCGCGTCGATCGCCTTCCAGATCCGCGACTCCGGCGCGCCCCGCCGGCAGCAGCTCGCCTACCGGGCCGAGGCGCGCACCCCGCCGCCGACCCTGCGCCAGCAGCAGCTGCTCGCCCTCGACGCCGTCAGCGACTTCTCCTTCGGCGGCTGGAACTCCTCGCTCGCCTTCCAGCCCACCTGGGCCGAGCTGCCCGCCACACTCCGCGCCCGCTTCGCCGACGGCGCCAAGGGCTCGCCCTGGCCCGAGCTGCCGATGCCCGCCCTCACCGAGCAGCGGGGCGCGCTCGACCGCGACTTCCGCATCGCCTCGGCCGAGGACGTCGAGCTCTTCGTCGCGGACGTCCTCGCCGGCGGTCCGCTGTCGACGCGCTTCGCCGAGGTCTCCGCCTCGGAGGACGCCGAGCGGATGCGCTCCCGGATCGCCGCCCTGACCGGCGAGAGCGAGTTCCACCTCCTCGAGCGCGCGCAGCCGATCGGCGGCCGCCCGCCGGTGCTGCTGCTCGCGGGCGACGCCGAGCGCACGATCGGAGCGATCCGCTACGCCTACGTGGCCGGCTACCTCACCGCCGACCGGGCCTGGCAGCTGCTCGAGGGCATCGGCGCGCGCGTCTTCGCGCAGTACGGCGGCTGGGACGACTACTGGCGCGACGCCGCCGTCGCGATCGCGTTCCGCACCGACTCGCTCAGCGCCGTCCAGCAGTACCACCGGCTGCGCGGGGAGCTGCTGGCCTCGGACTGGCCGGCGGCGAGCACGCCGTACCCGGAGAGCGCATCGTGACCGGGTCGCCTCCTGACCTCCACGCGCCGGACCCCCATGCGCCGGACCCCCACGCGCCCGACGACCGCGACCCCGCCCAGCAGGCGCTCGAGGCGATCCAGCGGATCAGCAGCGGCGGTGACCCCGCCGCCGCCGCCTTCGCGCTGTCGAACGCGTGGACCGACCGCCAGGTCGAGCGGCTCAAGGCGAGGATCGCCGCGTGGATCTCGAGGTGAACCGGCGGCTGACGATCCCCGCGTCCGAGCTGCAGTGGCGGTTCTCGCGCTCCTCCGGCCCCGGCGGGCAGCACGTCAACACCTCCGACAGCCGCGTGCAGCTCACCTGGAGCGTCGCGGAGTCCGCCGTGCTGACCGACGAGCAGCGGATGCGCCTCCTGCAGCAGCTCGCTCAGCGTCTGGTCGCGGGCGCGATCACCGTGACCGTCTCGCGGGAGCGCTCGCAGCTGCGCAACCGCGAGATCGCCCTGGACGCCCTCCGCGACCTCGTGATCGCCGCGCTCGCCCCGCCCGCCGCTCCGCGCCGCCCGACCCGCCCCACCCGCGGCTCCAGCCGCCGCCACCTCGCGAGCAAGCAGCAGCGCTCCGCCACCAAGCAGCAGCGCCGCCGCCCGACCGCGGACTGAGGGCGCCAGGACCGACGGGAGGGCAGGACCGCGGCTAGACCCGGTCGCTCCGCCACTCCGCCGCGAGCTCCTCGCCGCGCGCGAAGGCCTGCTCCTCGCGCTCGCGCAGCTCAACGCGGCGGATCTTGCCCGAGATCGTCTTGGGCAGCGCGTGGAACTCGATCCGGCGCACCCGCTCGAAGGAGGAGAGCAGCTCGTCGGTGTGCCGGAAGATCGCCGCGGCGGTCTCGGCGGTCGGCTCCCAGCCGTCCGCCAGCGCGACGTAGGCCTTGACCACGCTGTGCCGGGTCGGGTCGGGCGCGGGGACGACAGCGGACTCGGCGACGGCCGGGTGCTGCAGCAGCACGCTCTCGACCTCGAAGGGCGAGATCTTGAAGTCGGAGGACTTGAAGATGTCGTCGGTGCGGCCGAGGAAGGTGATGGTGCCGTCGACCGCGCGGACGGCGACGTCGCCGGTGTGGAAGTAGCCGTCGGCCCGCGCGCGCGAGGTGCGCTCGTCGTCGCCGAGGTAGCCGGACATCAGGTTGACCGGCTCGGTGGCGAGGTCGAGGCAGATCTCGCCGGTGGAGGCGGGCTCGCCGGTGACCGGGTCGATCAGCGCGATCGCGACGCCCGGCAGCGGCCGGCCCATCGCTCCGGAGACGACCTCGGCGCCGGGCGGGTTGGCGATGATCGCCGTGGTCTCGGTCTGGCCGTAGCCGTCCCGGATGGTCAGGCCCCAGTCGCGCTCGACGGTCGCGATCACCTCGGGGTTCAGCGGCTCGCCGGCCGAGAGGATCTCGCTGAGCGCGCGCGGCCGGCCGCCGAGGTCGGACTGGATCAGCATCCGCCAGACCGTCGGCGGCGCGCAGAAGGTGGTGACCCCGGCGCGGTCCAGCTGCTCGCGCAGCGCCACCGGCGAGAAGCGGGAGTAGTTGTAGACGAACACCGTCGCCTCGGCGTTCCACGGAGCGAAGAAGCAGCTCCAGGCGTGCTTGCCCCAGCCGGGCGAGCTGATCGCCGAGTGCACGTCGCCCGGCTGCACGCCGAGCCAGTACATCGTGCTGAGGTGCCCGACCGGGTACGACTCGTGGGTGTGCACGACCATCTTCGGCTTCGAGGTGGTCCCCGAGGTGAAGTAGATCAGGCAGGCGTCGGTGCTGTCGACGACGACGCTCGGGGCGATGCCGGGGGCCTCGATCGAGTCGGTGTAGTCGAGCCAGCCGTCGGGCACTGCGCCGCCGGCGCCGCCGACCGCGATCAGGCCGACGTCGTCCGCGACGCCCTCGAACTTGCCGGTCTCCGAGGCGTCCGCGATCACGTGCGCGACCTCGCCGCGCTCGAGGCGGTCGGCCAGGTCGGCGGGGGAGAGGAGCGTCGTGGTGGGCAGGATGACCGCGCCGAGCTTCATGATCGCGAGCATCGACTCCCACAGCTCGAGCCGATTGCCCAGCATCAGCATCACGTGGTCGCCCTGCTCGACGCCGACGGAGTGCAGCCAGGCGGCGACCTCGTCGGAGCGCCAGCGCATCTCGTCGAACGAGACCTTCGTCTCCGAGCCGTCCTCCTCGACGATCCAGAGGGCGGTCTTCTCGTTGCCGATCGCGATCTCGTCGAACCAGTCGACGGCCCAGTTGAAGTGCGGGCCGACGTCCGGCCAGCGGAAGGCGTCCGTGGCGGCCGCCGCGTCGGTGCGGTGCTCGAGCAGGGTGTCGCGCGCGGCGCGGAAGCGCCCGGTGGGGTTCATCCGACCATCCTCTCGCGCCGCGGCGGCTTCGACGTGAGGGCTCGGTACTTGATCGACTAGTACTTGATCGACTGCCCGCCGTCGATCGGCAGCACGACCGCGTTGATGTAGGAGGCGTCGTCGGAGAGCAGGAAGGCGACGACCGAGGCGATCTCGGCGGCCTCTCCGTAGCGCTTGGTCGGGTTCACCTGGATGAACTCCTCCGCGGCCTTGCGCGGGTTCTCGGCGTCGAGCTGCTTCATCGAGTTCTCGACCATCGGCGTCCAGATGGCGCCGGGGGCGATCGCGTTGATGCGGATGCCGTACTGCCCGTACTCGATGCCGGAGTTGCGGGTGAGGCCGACGACGCCGTGCTTCGCGGCCGCGTAGCCGGACTGGTTGCCGATGCCCGTGATGCCGCCGACGCTCGCGGTGTTGACGACCATGCCCGAGCCCTGCTCGCGCATCACCTTCAGCACCTTCTCGAGGCCGAGGAACACGCCGCGGAGGTTGATCGCGACGACCTTGTCGAACTCGTCGGCGGTGAAGTCCTCGGTGCGGTTCTGACGGCCCTCGATGCCGGCGTTGTTGAAGAAACCGTCGATCCGGCCGAAGCGGGCCAGGGTCTGCGCGACGTAGTCGTCGACGTCGGACGCCTTCGACACGTCCGCGATCACGGTGAGCGCCTCGGTGCCCTCGGGGAGCGCCTCGACGGTGGCGGCCAGGCCCTGCTCGGAGACGTCGACGAGGGCGAGCTTCGCGCCCTCCGCGGCGAGGCGGACGGCGGTGGCGCGGCCGAGGCCGGAGCCGCCGCCGGTGATGAGGACGACGCGGTCGGTGAAGCGGGTGCTGCTGATATCCATAGGTCCACTATATACCTAGTGATGCTCGGTAATGCCTGTTCATCGCGACCGCGCGACCCTGGCAACCGCCGCAGAGACCCGCCCGCCCGGTGGCCGCCTCGGGTAGACCGGAGTGATCGAAACGAGCAGACCGACACGAGCAGGGGGAGCCGTGAAGACCAACTCGAGAAGACTGCTGTCCGGCGCCGCACTGGCGCTGACCGGGCTGGCGCTGGCCGCCTGCACGGCACCGTCCGGAAGCGACGCGGCGACACCGACGCCGACGGTCGCGCCGACCGCCTCGGCCTTCGCCGAGCCGACCGACCCGCCGACCGACCCTCCGATCGGCCCGGTCCGGCTGCCGGAGGGCGCGACCGCCGCCGTCGAGTGGATCGACGAGATCGGCGCCGTCGAGCCGCAGACCGTGCGCCTCGCCGGCGAGCCGCTGTACGTGACCGTCTCGGTCGTCTGCGACTCCGCCGACGCCGAGGTCACCGTCGAGGTCGAGGGCCTGACGACGACCGGCTCGTCCTGCGTCTACAGCCCGAACATCACCCGCACGCCGAACGACGGCGGCGGCAACACCGGCACGATGCACGTCGCCGTCGACCAGGACGCGCGCATCACCGTGACCACCGATCCGGCCGACGCGCACTGGTCCGGCGCGGTCTCGACCGGGCCGCTCACGGTGCCGCTGGGCTAGCGCCCGTCGGCCCCCGTTCCGCGTCCTGAGCCCCGTCCGACCAGACGCGAACCGGGGCCTGCGACCGCTGTAGGCACCGTCAAGCGTCCACTCGCGCGAGCCGGTCCGCTCGCGCGGGTCAGCCCAGGGCCACGCCGAGCGCGGCCATGAACGGGACGGCGTCGACCGCCTCGCCGTCGACGCGCGTCTCGAAGTGCAGGTGGCAGCCGGTGGAGGCGCCGGTCGAGCCGCGGGTCGCGATGACCTGGCCCACCGTGACGGTGTCTCCGACGTCGACGAGCAGATCGGTGTTGTGGGCGTAGCCGGTCTCGATGCCGCCGCCGTTGTCGAGCAGGATCCAGTTGCCGTAGCTGCCGGAGTAGGCCGCCTCTTCGACGGTGCCGCTCGCGGCCGCGAGGACCGGGGTCCCGCAGGCGCCCGCGAGGTCGGTGCCCTTGTGGAAGAGGTTCACGCCGGCGACCGGCTGGTCGGGGCGGGGGCCGTAGCTGCTGCTGATGTGCCCGGCGATCGGGAGCACCCAGGTGCCCGAGACTCCGGCGGCCGCGGCCGTGGACTCGCCGGCTCCGGCGGTGATCGCGTCGAGCGAGGCGGTCGGCACGAGGACCTCGGGCTTGGCCTCGGCGGCGAAGGCGTCGCGGGTGACGTTCTGCTGCACGACGCCCGCGGCCACGAAGCTCTGCGGACGGGCGGCGGCGACGGCGTTCGCCGTGTCGGTCGCGGCCACGGACTCCGGGGTGTCGCCGACGGCGAAGGCCGGCATCGTCGAGGTGACGGCCAGACCGACCACGAAGGTCATCGCGGCGAAGGCGGAGACGCGGCGCTTCGAGGGGCGGGCGGCGGTGCGGCGAGGGGCGGTGCTGCGAGCGACGCGACGGGCTCCGGCCTGCTCGGCCTCGCGCTGCTCGCGCAGCTGCCGACGGGTCGGGGGAGTGTGCGCGGTCCCTGCGGGGACGGGGGCCGGGGCGTGGTCGGAGTGGTGCATGCAGTCGGTGTTTCCGGGTCGTTCGCCGCGGGGGAACAGGGGCGCGGCAGGGCGGGGCGGGGGAACAGGATGCTCGGCGGAGCTCGGGGGGGGGGGTGCTCGGGGTTTCAGTACACAGGGGGGTGTCAGCCGGGGTTCAGGGGGCCGCGCGGCGACCCTCCAGAGTACCTGCGGTGCTCCGGAACGCCACTGGGAGAATGCCGAACAGCGCGCGGTATTCACGCGACGAGGTCAGTCGAGCGCCTCCGCGCAGTGGCGGAGCAGGGCGTGCAGGTCGCGGATCCGCGCCCCGTCCAGCCCCGTCAGCATGCGCTCCTCGACGCCCCGGACGGCCGCGCTCGCCTCGCCCAGGAGCTCCTCGCCGGACGTCGTCAGCCGGATCGGCAGGGCCCGCCCGCTCGGCGCGGTCTCGGCCCGGATCAGGTGGCCGTCGCGCTCCATCGCCTGCAGCAGCACGTGCATCGACTGCCGGGTCACGAACGCGCCGCGCGCCAGCTCGGAGCTGGACAGCCCCGGCCGGTGCGCCAGCAGCTCCAGGCAGGAGTAGGCGGTGACCGTGATCCCGAGCGGCCGCAGCGCCGCCTCCATCGCGACGCGCAGGGCGCTCGACGCCTCCTTCAGCACGTAGCCGACGGAGGTGTCCAGCTCGATCCGCGCGATGCTCTCGCCGTCTTGACTCATGTCAGTAGTCTGACATACCCTCCATGTAAGGAAACTGACACGCACCACCGACGAAAGGCGCTCTCATGGCGATCACCGGCCCCGACTTCCTCTCCCTCCAGGTCCGCGACCTCGAGCGCTCCGCCGAGTTCTACGAGACCCGCCTCGGCCTCTCCCGCCGCCCGGGCCCGCCGCACGCCGTCGTCTTCGACACCGCGCCGATCCCGTTCGCCATCAGGGACATCGTCCCCGGCACCGAGCTCCCCGCCGAGCCCGGCCGCGGCATCGCCCTCTGGCTGCACGCCACCGAGGTCGCCGCCCTGCACGACGATCTCGCCGCCGCCGGCGTCCCGATCACGTCGGCCCCCGCTGAGGGCCCCTTCGGCCTGACCTTCACCTTCGCCGACCCCGACGGCTACCTGATCACCCTCCACGACCGCGCCTGAGGTGTCCTGGCGACTTCGCGCACATTCTGTGATTCGGGGCGGGATTCACGGAGCGCGCCAGCCTGTGTCCGACGGTATTCTCGAAGCATGTCACTCATCACTCCGGGTCTCGGTGCCTACGAGCAGTCCGTCCGATCCTCGACCGCGGACGTCGTGACGGCGTTGCGGGAGCTGCTGGGGGCGAAGCTCGTGGCGTATCTCGGCTCGGTCAACGAGACGCGGGCGGTGCGTCAGTGGGCGGAGGGCGAGCGCACTCCGTCGAACGAGGTCGTCAGTCGTCTCCGGCTGGCCTATCAGGTGGCAGGCCTGATCTCGGAGCGCGAGCAGCCCCGGGTGGTGCAGGCCTGGTTCCAAGGGTTGAACCCACAACTCGACGACGTCTCGCCGGCCCGGCTTGTCCGCGAGGCGGAACTCGGTGAAGCGGGCCCGCGGATCCTGGCCGCCGCTCGCTCCTTCGTCGCGGCGTAGCGGGGACGCGAGCGCGGATCGGAGCGCTTGCGGCTAGGCGTCGGCGCCGGCCGGCTGCCAGAGCTGCAGGCGGTTGCCCTCGGGGTCGTGCAGGTCGGCAAAGCGGCCGTTCGGGTAGGTCTCGGGGTCGATCTCGACGGGGATGCCCGCGTCGCGGAGCTGGGCGACGAGCGCGTCGAGCGAGCGGACGCGGAGGTTCAGGGTCCAGCCGGCGGGGCCGAGGGGCTCTGAGCCGGCCGGCATCGGGGCGAGGACGGTGGTGCCGGCGTCCTGGCGCCACGAGGGGGCGCCGTACTCGGTCGGCACCTCGTCGATGCCGAGGTGCTCGGCGTACCAGTGGGCCAGCGCCTCCGGATCGCGCGCGGCGAAGAAGAAGCCGCCGATGCCCGTGACCCTCTCGCGGGACACGATCAGTACCGGCCGCTCGTGAACACCAGCAGGGCGATCAGGCCCGCGAGCGTCGCCGCGACGCCGGAGCCGAGGCGCCACCACATCCAGCGGTCGCGCTTGGGGCCGCGCATCGGGCGGCGCAGCCCGTGCCTGCCGGAGTAGCCGCCGTGGTTCGGAGTGAAGACCATGGGGACCAGCCTGCACCACCCCTTCGAAGAGGCGCTGCCTCAGGCGCTCCACTCGCTGTCGTCCCGCCATGGGGCGAGGTCGACCTCGTTGCCCTCCGGGTCGGCGAGGGTCCACCACTCCGGCGCGTTCTCCTCGTTCACGATGCGGCCGCCCGCGGCGAGGGCCGCGGCGAGGCGGGCGTCGATCGCGTCGCGGGGGAGGTAGAGGTCGAGGTGGATCGAGTTGCGCTCGGCCCGCGGCTCCTCGATCCGCTGGATCCAGACGTTCGGGCCGAGGGCGCGCGGGTCGGCGAGGTCGGCGTCCTCGACGGGGGAGTAGCCGAGCACGGCCTGCCAGAAGGCGTGGACCGCGGCGACGTCGACGGCGTCGATCGCGATCTGCAGGCTCTGCACCGCGGCCGGCTCCGCGGCGAGGCCGAGCTCGCGGGCGGCGGCGGAGATCCCGCGGGCCAGGGCGAGGTCGCGCTCGCTGATGTCGCCGACGTCGTGGCTGATCAGGCGCACGCCGACGCCCCCGTAGCGCAGATCGACGTCGGGGTGGTGGCCGGCCTCCTCGGCGAGGGCGGCGATCGCGGCGACGAAGGCGGCCCCGACGGCGAAGGAGCCGGCCCCGCGATCGCCGGTCCGGAAGTAGGCGCGGGCGCCGTCGCCGACGACCCGCCAGTCGGCGGTGCCGGGGGCGGCGCGGAAGTCGCGCGGGGAGATCGCATCGGTCATGCGGCAGTTGTACTCCCTGAGCGGTACTGCTGCCCAGGCCCTGCCCGTGCCCGCTCGCTACGGTGGACCCACGACCGATTCGGTCGACGAGTGTGAGGAGCCAGCATGGCGCAGCAGAAGAAGTCGGATTCGAAGAAGTCGTCTCAGAAGAAGGACGACAAGGCGGCGCAGAAGCGCGCGAAGAAGGCCCTGGCGAAGGCCGAGAAGTCGGTGCGCGCGGCGCACGACGCCGTCCGCGACTCCAGCAAGAAGCTGCGCAAGAAGGCCCGCAAGCTCGCCGAGCAGACCGACACGCTCAAGCGCCGGCAGGAGAAGGCCGCGAAGAAGGCGGCCCAGGCCGAGAAGCGCAGCGCCCCCTCCGCGCCGAAGCACGTGGTCGAGCGCGAGAACGTCGCCGTCGGTGCGGCGGACCCGTCGGTCACGCCCGACTTCACGCCGCCGCTGCCGAGCGCGGCGCACGACGAGCGGGACGCGGAGCCGGAGCAGGCCGAGGAGCAGCCCGAGGAGCAGCCCGCTCCCGACGTCGACCCCGAGCACGTGCCGGACCTCACGCTGCCGCTGCCGCACTCCTCGAACTGATCCGGCGGGACGCCCTGATCTCGAGCAAGCAGAGCCCTAGCCTGAAAATCTGCACAGGGTAGCCCGGCGCGCCGCTCGGAGAGGTGAACAGCCGGTGAACGCCCCGGCGAACCCTTCCGAGCGGCCCGCGCGGGCGGCAGGATCTCCTCCGTGGATCCCTTCATCCTTCTCGCGCTGGTCGTCGTCACCGCGCTGGCGTTCGACTTCACCAACGGCTTCCACGACACGGCGAACGCGATGGCCACGTCCATCGCGACCGGCGCGTTGAAGCCGAAGGTGGCCGTCACCCTCTCCGCCGTGCTGAACCTGGTCGGCGCGTTCCTCAGCATCGAGGTCGCGCTCACCGTCACGAACGCGGTCGTCAAGATCCAGGACTCCAGCGGGGCGCCCGACCCGGCGCTGCTCGAGGGCGGCGGCTCGGCGCTCCTGCTGATCGTGCTCGCCGGCCTGATCGGCGGCATCGTCTGGAACCTCCTCACCTGGCTGCTCGGTCTGCCCTCGAGCTCGTCGCACGCGCTCTTCGGCGGCCTGATCGGCTCGGCGCTCGCGGGCCTCGGCCTCAACGGCGTCAACTGGGCGGGCGACGGCTCGAAGCTCGACGGCGTCGTCGGCAAGGTGATCCTGCCCGCGCTGATGTCGCCGGTGCTCGCCGGCGCGGTCGCCGCGATCGGCACCTGGCTCGTCTTCCGCGTGATCGGCAACCTCGCCGATCGGCGCATCCACCGCGGCTTCCGGATCGGCCAGATCGGCAGCGCCTCGCTCGTCTCGCTCGCGCACGGCACCAACGACGCGCAGAAGACCATGGGCGTCATCACGCTGGCGCTGATCGCGGCGGGCGGCTGGAGCGACACCGAGTCGGTGCCGTTCTGGGTCAAGCTCAGCTGCGCGCTCGCCATCTCGCTCGGCACCTACATCGGCGGCTGGCGCATCATCCGCACCGTCGGCAAGGGCCTCGTCGAGATCGACACCCCGCAGGGCATGGCCGCCGAGAGCGCCTCCGCCGCGGTCATCCTCGCCTCCAGCCACCTCGGCTTCGCCCTCTCGACCACGCACGTCGCGACCGGCTCGATCCTCGGCTCCGGCGTCGGCCGGCCCGGCGCGCAGGTCCGCTGGCGCGTCGCGCTCCGGATGGTGATCGCCTGGGTGATCACGCTCCCCGCCGCCGCCCTGATGGGCGCCGTGATGTGGTGGATCGGCCACCTGGTCGGCGGGGCCGCCGGCGGCATCCTGATGACCGCCGTCCTCGTCGCCGTCGCGATCCTCATCTACGTCCGCTCGCGCCGCGACAGCATCGGCGCGCACAACGTCAACGACGAGTGGTCGGACGCGGGCTCCGCGGCCAAGCAGACCGCCGGCGTCTAGCCCCCGACTCGAAAGGATCTCTCCGTGCTCTCCCTCTTCCTCGGTGCCGCCGGCCAGGTGGCGCTCATCGCCGTGATCCTCGGGGCCGGCCTGCCCGTGCTCTTCGCGGTCGGCGTCCGCTCGTTCGCCCTCGCCGGCGGTGACGGAGCCAGTGGAACCGCGGCCTCGACCGCGCAGGCCCCCGGCCTCCCCGCGCCGCTGCTGCGCGCGCTCGGCGTGCTCTGCTTCGTGATCGTGGTCGCCGCCGTGGCGGTGGGCCTGAGCATCATTATCGCGACCGGTCTCGGCCAGGCCGTCAGCTTCGAGCACGTCTTCCCGACCTTCGTCCCCAAGGGCTGAGCATGGCGGCGACCGACCCGGCAGCGCCTGAGCCCGCTCCCGCGGACGGCGTGGTCGCGCGGGTGGTCAGCTGGCTGCGCGCCGGCTATCCCGCCGGGGTGCCCGAGACCGACTACCTGCCGCTGCTCGGCATCCTCCAGCGCAGCCTGACCCCGGACGAGCTGGAGCAGGTCGTCCGCCAGCTGCTCGCCGACGCGGTGCGCGCCGACGCGGACGGCCAGGAGTTCTCGGCCGCGCGGATGCGCCAGCGGATCGAGGAGACGCTCCTCGGCCCCGCGCTGCCGGAGGACCTCGTCCGGGTCTCGGCGCGGCTCGCGAGCGCGGGCTGGCCGCTGGCCCGCCCGGAGGAGCTCGCGGCGCCGGAGGAGCAGCGCGCCGGTCTCGTCACGCGCGTCGTCCGCTGGCTCCGTGCCGGCTACCCCGCGGGGCTGCCCGAGCAGGACTTCGTGCCGCTGATCGCGCTGCTGCGGCGCCGGCTGTCCGACGAGGAGGTCGCCGAGGTCGCGACGCGCCTGGCCGCCGAGGGCGGGCTGCCGGCGAGCCGCATCGACGTCGGCACCGCGATCGCCGGGGTCACCTCCGAGCTGCCCTCCGACGCCGACATCGAGCGGGTCCGGCTGTCGCTGGCCGAGCACGGCCGGCCGGAGGAGTTCGCCGGCTGAGCGGACCGCCCCGGTCGTTCAGGCCAGCAGCACGCGCTCCGGATACGGGTCGTGGCTGAAGCACAGCGTCAGCCCGGCGGCCTCGAGGCGCTCCAGCTCGAGCGAGGTGCGGTGGTGCGCCTCCTCGTCGTGGCTGATCAGCCGGGGGAGGGGCCGCAGGCGGTCCGACCAGGTCAGGAACTCCCGTCCCCAGGCCGCGTCGCCCGCCAGCAGCACGCGGTCCTCGACCAGCGCGCCGAGGTGGCCGCTCGCGTGGCCGGGCAGCGGGGTGACGACGAATCGGCCGTCGCCGAAGAGGTCGTAGCCGGAGACGCCGCTCGGCGTGGTCGCGATCGGCTGGTCGTCGACCAGCGTCGCCGTGTCCTCCCGCGGCGGGATCAGCGCCGGGAAGACGCCGTCGGTGATCCGGTTGTTCTCGATCGTCGCCAGCTGCCCGCGCGAGAGCACGAGCGTCGCGTCCGGGAACCAGCGGAGGCCGCCGACGTGGTCGGGGTGCAGGTGCGAGAGCACGACGGTGTCGATGTCGGACGGCGCGAGGCCGATGGCCGCGAGCCGCCGGTCGATCGTCTCCTCGGCGCCCACGCGGGCCGGGAGGATCCGCCGGTAGAGCGCGCCGACGGCGCCGGTGCCGCGCAGCGTCGGCGGGTAGCCGGTGTCGAAGAGCACGCGCCGGCCGCTCGGGTGCGTGTAGAGGAAGGCGGCGGAGGGGAAGGTGCGGCGGGTAGGGCTCCCGCCGCGGAAGACGCGGGAGAGCGGGAAGCTCGTCTCGCCGCAGGCGAAGACCTGGAGGCGCGGCTCACTCATGCGCGCTCCGGTAGTGCTCGCCGACCCTCCGCAGGCCCTCCGCGAGCGGCACGCGCGGCGCGTAGCCGAGCTCGGCCCGCGCCCGCGAGATGTCGAGCGTCTGCGCGTAGGCGAGCGTCGCCACGGTGTAGCGGGTGAACGGCGGCTCCGCGCCGCCCGGGAGCGCCGCGTACACGCGCTCGAGGACGACCGCGAGCGCGCTGAGCACCCGCAGGTCCACCGTGAGGTAGCGCGGCTCCTCGCCCATCGAGGCGAAGAAGCGGTCGAGCAGGTCGCCGAGCGGGGCCGGCTCGCCGTTGGTGATGTTGTAGACGCCGCCGGTCGCGACCGGGGCGTCCGCGGCGAGGCGGAGCGCGAGGGCCGCGTTCTCGACGCAGGTGATGTCGACCGGGTTCCGGCCGCCGTCGAAGAGCGGGACGCCGCGGCGCCGGCTCGCCGCGACGAACCGCGGGATCAGGCTCGGGTCGCCGACGCCGATCAGCCCGCGCGGCCGCAGGATCACCAGCTCCGGGATCCGGCCGGCGGCGTGCGCCTCCTGCAGCAGCCGCTCGGCGGCGATCTTGCTGCGGATGTAGAGGCTCATCCGGCTGCCGGTGTCGACGTCCTCCTCGCGGATGCCGAGCCGGTGGCGCCGGGCGGAGTAGATGCTGGGCGAGGAGACGAAGACGATCCGGCGGATCCCGCAGCGCTCGGCGAGGTCGATCATCGCCGCGGTGCCCGCGACGTTCGCGGCGTGGAACTCGCGCCAGCGGCCCCACGGGCTGGAGAGGGCGGCGGCGTGCACGAGCACGTCGGCGCGGACGTCGCGCGTCCCCAGCTCGGCGAGGTCGGCCTCGATCGTCTCGGCGCCCGTCGCGCGCAGGCGGGCGAGCGCGTCGGCGTTGCGGCCGGTCGCGACGACCTCGTCGCCGGCGGCCAGGAACTCGGCGACCGCGTGGCCGCCGAGGAAGCCGGTCGCGCCGGTGATCAGGACGCGGCGGGGCCCGCGCTGCTCAGCGGACTCCCGCGCATCAGCGGACATCGACGACCTCCGCGACGCCCGCGCGGCCCCAGCGCTTGCGGCCCCAGTACCAGAGCAGGATCCCGAGGTAGCCCAGCGCCTTGCCCTTCCGGATCGACATCCGCACGACCGCCTTCCGGTCGAGCCGCGCCTGCGCCCGCGGGATCACCCGGCAGACCTTCAGGTGCAGCTCCAGGTCCTCGTCGGTGTCGTCGATGCTCGAGCGCGGGAAGCCGCCGACCTCGAGGTAGAGCGCGGCGTCGATCGCCAGGTTCGAGCCGGCCGCCATGAACATCCGGTAGCGCTGGCCGGGCCGCCGGTAGAAGATCCCGGGGGCGTGCTCCATCAGGCGGATCATCGCGGTGCCGATCACGCCGTCGTACCAGCGGTAGACCGGCTCGTCGGTGCGCGGCGAGAGCCGGCCGCCGACGAAGCGGGCGCCGTCGGCGACGTCCGCCTTCAGCCGCGCCACCCAGTCCGGGGCGGGCAGGCAGTCGGCGTCGGTGCGCGCGACGGTCGTGGGGCCGTGCGCGATCGCGTGGCGGAAACCGGTGTCCGAAGCGGCTCCGGTGCCCTTCTTCGGCTCGTCGATCACGAGGACCGGGCGGTCGGGCCGCCGGGCCTGGAAGGCCTCGATCACCGCGCGGGAGCGGTCGGTGCTGCCGTTGTCGACGAGCAGCAGGGTGAAGCCGGGGTCGGTCTGGTCGGCGAGGGCGTCGAGGGCGCCGCCGAGCAGCTTCTCCTCGTCGTAGAAGGGCACGACCACCCAGAACGCGCCACGATCCACGCCAGACCCCCCTTCCGTCCCGCCGGAGCCTAGCGCGAGCGTCGGCGGGTCGATCAGCGCTATACAGGACCGTGGCCGATGCGCTCCCGCTCCTGCTGCCCGTCCGTGTCCTCGGCACCGGCGAGGCCCTGCCGTCGCGCGTGGTCCCGACCGCCGAGGTCGCCGCGCTCTGCGGCATCGACGCGGAGGAGGCGGCCCGCCGCTCCGGAGTGCTCACCCGGCACTGGCTCGCCGACGACGAGGACCCGCTCGAGCTCGGCCTGCTCGCCGCCCGGCGGGCGCTGGCCGCGGCGGGGATCGACGCGGCCGACGTCGACGTCGTGCTGAACGCCTCCGGGACCCAGCTGCAGGCGATCCCCGACGGCGGGGCGCTGATCGCCGCAGGCCTCGGTCTCGAGGACGTCTCGGCCTACAGCCTGAACGCGACCTGCCTCTCGTTCCTCTTCGCGCTGCAGGAGGCCGGCTTCCTGCTCGCGACCGGCCGCGCCGAGCGGGTGCTCGTCGTCTCGACGGAGGGCGGCAGCCGCGGCATCGACGTCCGGCAGCCCGAGAGCGCGCTGCTCTTCGGCGACGCGGCGGCCGCCGTGGTCCTCGGCCGCGCCGAGCGGCCGGACCAGGGCATCGTCACCTCGCGCTTCGAGACCCGGCCGAGCGGGGTCCGGCACGCCGAGATCCGCGGCTTCGGCTCGCGCATCCGGATCGAGGACGCCCCGGGGCGGCTCGACGACTTCCGCTTCGACATGCACGGCGGCGCGCTGCTCGTGGACGCGCTCCGGCACTTCCCGGCCTTCCTCGAGCGGGTGCGGCCCGGCCTCGGCACGGGGCTGCCCGGCATCGACCGGGTCGTGCCGCACCAGACCAGCAAGGCGGGTCTCGAGGGCATGGCCCGGCTCTGGGGCCGCGAGCGGATGGTGATCACCCTCCCCGAGGTCGGCAACACCATCGGCGCCGCGATCCCGCTCGCGCTGCACCGCGCCCGCGTCCGGGAGGGCGAGTCGGTGCTGCTGGTCGGCACCGGCGCGGGCACGCACTACGGCGCGGTGATCCTGCAGGCCTGAGGCCCGGGTCGCGTCACCAGGTGGTGACGGTCGTGCGGGTGATCACCCACTCGTCGCCCACGGGCACGAGGCGACTCGTCAGCTGCAGCCGCCAGGTGGCATGCAGCGAGCCGATCGTCGCCTCGGTCAGCGTGCGTGAGACGAGCACCGGATGCGCTGCCGTGCCGGAGACCGCGCTCTCGACGTGGTCGATGGCGTGGTACTCCTTCAGGCCCTCGGCGATGTCGTCCATCCAGTCGAGCTTCGACTGCACGAGCCCGGTCGGGTGCTCGATCACGAAGCGGGTGTCGAGCAGTGCGTCGAGCACGGGGAGGTCGACGAACACCAGCGCGTCGAAGAGCTCGTCGTGCGCTTCGCGGGGCTCGGCCCGGCCCTCGACCGGCGTCACGTCGTCCGGCGTCACGGCGTCCTCCGCATCGACGGCGGCGCGGTCGTCGCGCGGCGCACCAGCTGGGTCGGCAGCTGCACGTGCAGCGACGGGGGAGTGCCGCCCGCCATCAGCGCGATCAGCATCTCGGCCGCCGTCGCGCCGAGGGTCTGCATCGGCTGGCGGATCGTCGTGAGCGGCGGGTCGAAGCGGGCCGCCTCCGGCACGTCGTCGAAGCCGACCACCGAGAGGTCGTGCGGCACGGCGAGCCCCAGGTGCGCCGCGGTCTCGATGATCGCCAGCGCCGAGACGTCGTTCGCGGCGAAGACGGCGGTCGGCCGGTCGGCCAGCGAGAGCATCGACGACGCCGGCAGCCGCGCCGCGTCGTGGTGGTAGCTGCCCACCCGGAGCAGCCGCTCGTCGAACGCGATCCCCGCCTCCGACAGCCCCGCGCAGTAGCCGGCCTCGCGCAGCCGGGCGGAGCGGAGGTCGACGCGGCCGGCGACGAAGCCGATCCGCCGGTGACCGAGTGCGACGAGATGCCGCACCGCCTGGAGCGCGCCGCCGAAGCTGTCGGACTCGACGGTCGGCAGGTCGGCCCGGCCGGTGTGCGGGTCGACCGCGACGAGCGGGATGTCGGACGGGGCGCTGACCACCGACGGGGTGACCATGATCGCGCCGTCGATCAGGGTGCCGCTGAGCCGGCTGAGCGAGCGCCGCTCCCAGCCCTCCTGCTCGCCCTCGTGTGAGCCGCTGTAGGCGAGCAGGTCGAAGCGCGACCGGCGCAGCACCGAGCCGACGCCCTTGAGGATCTCGGCGCTGAACGGCTCGAAGCCCGCGACGAGCACGCCGATCACGCCGGTGTGCCGCGAGCGCATGCTGCTCGCGACGAGGCTCGACTCGTAGCCGAGCTCGCGGACGATCTCGAGCACCCGGTTCGCCGTCGCCGGCGCGATGCCGTAGCGGCCGTTCACCGCTTTCGACACGGTCGCGACCGAGACGCCGGCGGCGGCGGCGACGTCGTGGATGGTCGGGCGGAGGCTCATGGGCTCGACCATAGACCCCGCTGCGAGGCGACGGGACGGCGGCGAAGAGAGCGCGTTCTCGAAAATGGAAAATGGTTTCGAAAACGTTTGCCGTTCGCGTCGCCCGATCTGAGACTGGGCCTGCCCGCCCCCGGACGGGTGCACCCCGGCGCCGCTCTCCCTGGCGGCGCCTCTCAGCGAAGAGAACGGTTCGAACGATGAAGTTCACGAGATCAGCATTCAGGAAGACGGCGGTGGCCACTGTGGCCCTGCTCGGCGCGGCGGCGGCCCTCAGCGGCTGCTCCGCCCAGGACGCGGGATCCTCCGACGGCACCGTCGCGATGACCCTGTGGCAGAACTCCACCACCGGCCCCGGCCAGGAGTTCTGGGAGAAGACGATCGCCGACTTCGAGGCCGCCAACCCGGGCGTCACCATCGAGTCGCAGGCCATCCAGAACGAGGACCTGGACGGCAAGCTGCAGACGGCGCTCAACTCGGGCGACGCCCCAGACATCTTCCTCCAGCGCGGCGGCGGCAAGCTCGCGGCGATGGTCGCGGGCGGCCTCGTCAAGGACATCACCGACGGCGTCTCCGACCAGGCGCGCAGCGAGATCCCCGAGGGCTCGTTCCTGGCGAACACGCTCGACGACAAGGTCTGGGCGATGCCCGTGGCCGTGCTCCCCGGCGGCGTCTTCTACAGCCAGGACCTCTTCACCGCGGCCGGCATCGCCGAAACCCCGAAGACGCTCGACGAGCTCGACTCCGCGGTGACCGCGCTCAAGGGCAGCGGCACCCAGGCGATCGCGCTCGGCGCCAAGGACGCCTGGCCCGCCGCGCACTGGTTCTACTTCTTCGCGCTGCGCGAGTGCAGCGCCGACACCCTGGCCGAGGCGGCCGACTCCAAGGACTTCTCGGACGACTGCTGGCTGAAGGCGGGCGAGGACCTGCAGTCCTTCGCCGGCACCGAGCCGTTCAACGAGGGCTTCCTCACCACCGCCGCCCAGCAGGGCGCCGGCTCCTCGGCCGGACTCCTGGCCAACCACCAGGCCGGCATGGAGCTGATGGGCGCCTGGAACCCCGGCGTCATCGCCTCGCTCACTCCCGACGAGAAGCCGCTGCCGGACCTCGGCTGGTTCCCCTTCCCCGAGGTGGACGGCGGCGACGGCGCACCCGGCTCGATCATGGGCGGCGTCGACGGCTACTCCTGCTCCGCCGCGGCACCCGACGAGTGCGTCGACTTCCTGAACTACCTCGCCACCTCCGACGTGCAGAAGGAGTACTATGCCGCCTTCAACGCGCCGCCGGTGAACACCGTCGCGCAGGAGGCCGTCACCGAGCCGTACCTGCAGGACATCCTCGCCGCGTACAACTCGGCGCCCTACGTCTCGCAGTGGCTCGACACCGTCTACGGCCAGAACGTCGGCAACGCGCTGAACGTCGCCGTCGTCGACCTGCTCGCCGGCAAGAGCGACCCGGAGCAGCTCGTCGAGGCTGTCAACGCGGCCGCGGCCAAGGCCTGACCGTGACGACCACTGCCGGCCCCGCCTTGCGGCGAAGGCGGGGCCTCGGCTGGTCCGGCCGCCTCGAGGTCGCGATCCTCGTCGGCCCGGCGCTGATCGTCTTCCTCGCCTTCGTCATCTTCCCGGTGGTGATGGCGGCGTACTACGGCTTCTTCAGCTGGCAGGGCTACGGCGTCCCCACCGACTTCGTCGGGTTCAAGAACTACCTGACGATCCTGCAGGACCCGACCTTCCACGAGGCGCTCACCCACAACGGCACGATCGTGGTGCTCTCGCTCGTGCTGCAGGGGCCGGCCGCGATCCTGATCGCGCTGCTGCTCAACCGCAAGCTGCGCGGGCAGTCGATCATCCGCGTCCTGATCTTCGTGCCCTACGTGATCTCCGAGGTCGTCGTCGGCACCGGCTGGAGCCTGATGCTCCAGACCAGCGGCGCCGTCAACGGCTTCCTGGAGAAGGTCGGGCTCGGCGCGCTGAAGCAGGACTGGCTCTCGGACCCGGCGATCGCCATCTGGACCCTGATGCTGATCATCACGTGGAAGTACATCGGCTTCGCCGTGATCCTCTTCCTCGCCGGCCTCCAGGGCATCCCGGAGGAGCTGTCCGAGGCCGCGTCGATCGACGGCGCCTCCTATTGGCAGGTGCAGCGGCGGATCACCCTGCCGCTGCTCGCTCCGACCCTGCGGATCTGGGCGTTCCTGTCGATCATCGGCGCGCTGCAGCTGTTCGACCTCGTCTACATCATCTGGGGGCAGTACGTGTCCTCCACCGCCGGCACCTCGACCATGGCGACCTACCTCGTCACCAACGGCCGCAACGCCGGCAACTACGGCTACGGCAACGCGGTCGCCGTGGTCCTGTTCCTCGTCTCGCTGATCGTCGCGCTGCTCTACCAGCGCTTCGTGCTCCGGCGGGACACCGAAGGCGCACTGACCGGAGACAAGAAGTGACCGGATCGATCCTGATGGGAGCCGTGCGATGAGCACCCTGACCGCCGTGCCCCCGGGCACCAAGCCCCCCACCGCGACCACTCCGCTCGCGCCGCGGCCGCCGAAGCCGCGCCGCCGCCCGCTGGGCCGCGGCACGATCATCGCCTACGTCGTCGCGATCGTCGTGATCGCGCTGATGCTCGCGCCGGTCGCGTACATCATCATCGGCGGGTTCCGCACGAACGCGCAGATCACCACCGACCCGTCCGGCTTCCCCGCGCCGTGGAACGTGCAGAACTACCTCGACGTGATCACCGGCGGCATCTTCTGGCAGGAGGTCGGCAACTCGGCGATCGCGGCCGGGGCGACCACCCTCGGCGTCGTCGTGCTGGGGCTGATGGCGAGCTACGTGCTCGCCCGCTACAGCTTCAGCGGCCGGGGCGTGTTCTACGCGCTCTTCGCCGCCGGCCTGATGTTCCCGATGACCGTCGCGATCACCCCGCTCTACCTGGTGATCAAGAGCCTCGGCCTGATGAACTCGCTCGCCGGCGTCGTGCTCCCGCAGATCGCGTTCGGCCTGCCGACGACGATCATCATCCTGGTGCCGTTCCTGCGGGCGATCCCCGACGAGATCCAGGAGGCCGCCTTCATCGACGGCTGCAGCCGGATCGGCTTCTTCTGGCGGATGGTCGTCCGCCTGGCGATGCCGGGCGTGATCACGACGGGCATCCTCGCCTTCATCGCGAGCTGGAACAGCTACCTGCTGCCGCTGTTCATCCTCAACGACGAGTCGAGCTTCACCCTGCCACTGGGTGTGCAGGCCTTCTCGTCGCAGTACTCCGTCGACACGGCGAAGGTGCTCGCCTTCGTGTCGCTGTCGATGATCCCGGCGCTGATCTTCTTCAGCGTCTTCGAGCGCCGCATCGTCGGCGGACTCACCGGAGCGGTGAAGGGATGACCTCCATGACCCACAGGACCGACAAGAACGAGAGCCCGACCACCGAGACGCCGGCCCCCTCCGCGCGCGTCGCCGACCTGATCGGCCGGATGACGCTGGAGGAGAAGCTCACCCAGCTCGTCGGCTACTGGGTCGATCAGGGCGGCGAGGTCGTCGCGCCGCTGGCCGGCGAGATGGCCACCTCCACCGGCTACGCCGACGCGACCCGCGAGGGCATCGGCCAGCTCACCCGCGTCTACGGCACCCGCCCGGTCGATCCGGTCGAGCGCGCGCAGTGGCTGTGGGCCGAGCAGTGCCGGCTGGTCGAGGAGACCCGGCTGGGCATCCCGGCGATCGTGCACGAGGAGTGCCTGACCGGGCTGGCGGCCTGGAAGGCGGCGACCTTCCCGACTCCGCTGGCCTGGGGCGCCTCGTTCGACCCCGAGCTCGTCGAGCAGATGGCGGCGGCCATCGGCGGCTCGATGCGCGAGCTCGGCATCCACCAGGGCTTGGCCCCCGTGCTCGACGTGATCCGCGACCCGCGCTGGGGCCGGGTGGACGAGTGCATCGCCGAGGACCCGTACGTGGTCGGCACGATCGGCACCGCCTATGTGCGCGGGCTGCAGTCGGCGGGCGTCGACGCGACGCTCAAGCACTTCATCGGCTACTCCGCCTCGCGCGGCGGCCGCAACCACGCGCCGGTGCACGCCGGACCGCGCGAGATCGCGGACGTGCTGCTCCCGCCGTTCGAGATGGCGATCCGCGATGGCGGCGCCCGCTCGGTGATGAACTCCTACGCGGAGATCGACGGCGACCCGGTCGGCGCGACGCCGGCCTACCTCACCGGCGTCCTCCGCGAGCGCTGGGGCTTCGACGGCGTGGTGGTGGCCGACTACTTCTCGGTCGCCTTCCTGCACCTGATGCACGCCGTCGCCGCCGACCTCGGCGAGGCCGCGCAGCTCGCGCTGGAGGCGGGCATCGACGTGGAGCTGCCGACCGGCGACGCGTTCCTCGCGCCGCTCGCCGAGCGGATCCGCTCCGGCGGCGCCGACGAGGCGATCGTCGACCGCGCGCTGCTGCGGGTGCTCGCGCAGAAGGAGCGGCTCGGCCTGCTCGACGCCCGCTTCGACGACCCGCCCGAGTCGATCGACCTCGACTCGCCCGCGCACCGCGACCTCGCGCGCCGCCTGGCCGAGGAGTCGCTCGTGCTGCTGACGAACGACGGCGTGCTGCCGCTCGCCCGGCCCGGTGAGACGGCACCGCCGCGTCGGATCGCCCTGATCGGTCCGAACGCCGACAGCGCGCCGGCCCTGATGGGCTGCTACTCCTTCGCCAACCACGTGCTCGCCCACCACGAGGGCGTGCCGCTCGGCTTCGAGATCCCGACGGTCCGGGAGGCGCTCGTCGCCGAGTTCCCGGGGAGCGAGCTGCTCCTCGCCGAGGGCTGCTCGGTGGAGGGCGACGACTCCTCCGCCGACACCGCCGGAATCGCCGAGGCCGTCGAGGCCGCCCGCGACGCGGAGATCGCCGTGCTCGTCGTCGGCGACCGGGCCGGGCTCTTCGGCCGCGGCACCGTCGGCGAGGGCAACGACGTCGAGAGCCTCGAGCTGCCCGGCCGTCAGCGCGAGCTGGTCGAGGCGGTCGTGGCCACCGGCACGCCGGTCGCCCTGGTGCTGCTCACGGGCCGCCCCTACGCGATCGACTGGGCGATCCGCGGTGCCTCCGCCCCCGCGGCGGTGCTCCAGGCGTTCTTCCCCGGGGAGGAGGGGGCCGGCGCGATCGCGGGCGTCCTCTCCGGCCGGGTCGCGCCGTCCGGGCGGCTGCCGGTCTCGCTGCCGCGCTCGGCCGGGGCGCAGCCGTTCTCCTACCTGCACCCGATCCTCGGCGGGCCCTCGGACGTGACCAGCGCCGACAGCACGCCGGTGCTGCCGTTCGGGCACGGGCTGACGTACACAGCGTTCACCCGGTCCGGGCTCGCGCTGGAATCGGGCGAGGCGGCGACCGACGGCGCCTTCACCGCCTCCGTTCGGGTGCGCAACACCGGCGACCGCGACGGCGTCGACGTCGTGCAGCTCTACGCGCGCGACGTGGTCGCCTCCGTCACCCGCCCCGTCGCGCAGCTGCTCGGCTACGCGCGGGTCGCACTCGCCGCGGGGGAGGAGGCGCTCGTGAGCTTCGACGTCCCCGCCGCGCGGCTGGCCTTCACCGACCGCCGCGGGGTGCGCTCCGTCGAGCCGGGGCTCGTCGAGCTCTGGGTCGGGCCGGACTGCGCCTCGAAGGAGACGACCGCAGAGGTCGTGCTGGTCGGCGAGGTGTCGCCGATCGGCGCCGAGTCGCGGCGGACCGTGCTGACCGAGGTCGTCCGCGAGGACGCGCGGGTGGCGGTGCTCTGAGGGTCGGGCCAGGCTGGGGGCATGAGCAGCACCGATCCGAGCAGCGCCCATCAGAAGCAGACTCTCCTCCGCTATCTGCAGGAGGGCCGCGACGCCCTCCTGCAGAAGCTCGACGGTCTGGGGGAGTACGACCTCCGCCGCCCGCTGGTGCCCACCGGCACCAATCTGCTCGGCCTGGTGAAGCACGTCTCGGGGACGGAGGCGGGCTACCTCGGCGACGTCTTCGGCCGGCCGTTCCCCGAGCCGCTGCCGTGGATGGCGGAGGACGCCGAGCCGAACGCCGACATGTGGGCGACGGCCGAGGAGTCGCGGGAGCAGGTGGTGGAGCGGTACCGCCGGGTCTGGGCGCACTCGGACGCGACGGTGGCCGCGCTCGACCTCGACGCTCCGGGGTTCGTACCCTGGTGGACGAACCGCGACGTGACGCTGCACCGGATCCTCGTGCACCTCACCGCCGAGACCCACCGGCACGCGGGGCACGCCGACATCGTCCGCGAGCTGATCGACGGCCGGGTCGGGCTGCGCACACCGGGCGACAACCTGCCGCCGGTCCCCGCCGAGTGGTGGCCGGAGCACGTGGCCCGGCTCGAGACGGTGGCGCGCGAGGCGGAGTAGCGCCGCTCGTCAAGGGGGTGGGAGCGTCCAGCCCCGCGTTCTAGCGTCGGATCTCGGCGCGGTCGTGCGCGCGCGAGAGGGGAACACGATGCAGAAGCTGTACTACGCGAGCGGATTCGTGCTGCTGGGGGACGCGGTGTGCACCGCGGTCGTCGAGTACGCCCAGGCCCTGGCGAACGTCGGGAAGTCCGACCTCGTCGTCGTGCCGGGACTGTCCGACGAGGGGCTGCGCGGCGAGACGCGCCTGCTGCTCGGGCCCGCCAGCCAGCTCTTCACCAGCCCGGCGCTCGACCGCGGCATCGACCTCGACGACGACGAGGCGGTCGAGTCGATGCGCGACAAGACGCGGCGGCTGCTGCCGGCCCGGCCCACCACCGAGGCGCGGGCGACCGAGGATCACGACACCGGCGGGGACTTCTTCTAGGCAGCGCCGCGCGGGTCCGGCTACGACTCGAGTGTCGTGCTCGGCCGCTCGCCGAAGCGGTGCGCGTAGGAGGCCGAGAAGCGGCCGAGGTGCGCGAAGCCCCAGCGGCGCGCCACCTCGGTCACGCTGACCTGGCCCGACTCCTTGGCGCGCAGCTCCTTGCGGACGGCGTCGAGCCGGATGCGGCGCAGGTAGTCGACCGCGGTGAAGCCGAACTCGCGGCGGAACTCGGACTGCAGGGTGCGCAGCCCCACCCCGCAGGCCTCGGCGATCGTCTCCGTGCGGATCGGCTCGTGCGCGTGCGCGTACATGAACTCGATCGCGGTGCGCAGGCGCCCGCTGCGCGGGACGGCGAGGTCGGTCGGCGCGGTGAGCGACTCGTGCGGGAAGGTCTCGAGCAGTGCCACGGCGACCGCGCGGTCGGCCTCGCGGCGCAGCAGGGCGGAGCTGTCCACGTCGTAGATCACCCGGGCGACCGCGGCGACAGTGGCCGACCAGCGGCGCAGCGCCTCCCCCTCGGGACGCGCGGTGGTGTCGAACAGCAGCGGTCCGCCCGCGGTGCCCTCGACCTCCTCGGCGACGCTCTCGAGGTAGTGGCCGTCGAAGTGGATGAGGTTCTGCCGGTAGTCGTGGAACTCGAAGGCGTTCGGGCGGCCGGTGACGAAGATCGAGGGCTTGCCGTAGATCTGACGCATCGGCTCGCCGTCGAGGTCGGTGACGCCCTCGCCGGCCGTGAGCCAGGAGACGACGTACTCGCCCTCGGTCTGGATCCGGCCCTCGATCGAGCCGGCGAACTGGCTGCCGCGCAGGGTGACGTCGCCGTCGCCGACCGAGGTGTAGCGGTAGGAGAAGTCCGCGCCCGGCTCGACCGAGAAGCGGTGGCCGTTGTACACCGATTCGAGCAGCGCGCGCGCCTGTTCGAAGTCCCGCCCGCCGATGTCGGAGCGGATCACCTCGTCGCTCGAGTCGTCCATCGCGACCAGCGTCGCATGCGTCCGCATCGACGTCGAGTGCCGCCGCGCAGAAGTTCGCTAGGCGGACACGGCTCTAGGCAGCGCTGCGCCGCCTGCGCGGCCCGAAGGCCTGCGTCATGGCGTGCACCGTGGCGCCGCGGAACTGCGAGAGCAGCACGACCGAGTGCCGCGCGCGCGATTCGACGTCGAGCGAGAAGGTTCCGCTCGCCGGAGTGTCCCACCAGGAGCGGATGTCGGCCGCGCGCAGCTGCACGGTCGGCTGCGAGCCGACGAGGGTCAGGACGCCCTCGGTGACGCAGAGCGAGCCGGTGACGCCGCCGACCGTGGTGGAGCAGGTGAAGACCGCGTTCCGGTCGACCTGCCCGGCCAGCTGGAGGAAGTCCGGGGCCCAGAGGTCGCGGTCGTGCGTCGTCGTCGTCATGCGCCTGCTCCCCTCCCCCGGACCCCGCGGCGGATCAGGCTGCGGCGGTGGCGAGGGCCGATTCCGGCTGCTGGGCCGGCTCGGGGACGATGCGCAGCCCGCGGCCGCTGTTGGCCTCCTCCATCAGCGCGCGCACCCAGGCGGCGTTGATGGCGGGCACGCGGCTGCCGTGGAAGGAGAACTGCAGCGGGATGGTCGGGTGCAGCCAGAGCGTCTGCCGGCCGGTGCCGTGCGCGCTCGACGCGTCCAGCTGGAAGGCGAAGGCCTCGTTGCGGCGGAACTTGTTGATCATCACGATCTGCAGGTGCGCCAGGGCGCGGTCGTCGATGTCGTGGGAGGTGGCAGGAGTGCCGTAGAGGAGAGCGCCCATGTGCGGAGCCGCCGTTCTGTGTGAGGCGTCGCGGTGTCGGCCGCGACTCGTGCTGAAGAGGAACCGGCTGAGCGCCGGGACGTCGTGCGGGTCGGACGGGCCGACCCACCGCCGGACTCGAGGGCCCTGGCGGTGACTCCCTCTGCCGGGTGCCGGGCGGAGGGGGGAGTCGAGCTGGTGGCCGTCGGAACGGCCGTGCCCCGAAACTACGCGGACCCACCCTGGAACGGGGGGAGCTATCCGCTTTGCGAAGCGCTCCCGGAGCCCGGCGGGCGGACTCCCAGGAACGCGGCGCCGGGTGCTCAGAACGCGTAGCGGACGCGGCAGTACGGCAGGCGCTCGGCGAGCAGGGCGAGGAAGCGGTCGAGGGCGGCGCGCTTGAGGTCGCGGCGGTAGCGGATGTTCACGGCGCCGTTCTCGGAGACCTTCGACTCCTGCATCCGCGGGGCCCAGAGCAGGTCCTCGGCCTTCGGGTGCCAGCCGAGGTTCACCTCGTGCAGGCCCGCGTTGTGGGTGAGCAGGATCACCTCGGCGGCGAGCTGCGCCTTCGCTCGGGGGTGCAGGGCCGCGTCGAGCTGCTCGAAGAGCTCGGTCCAGTCGCGCTGCCAGGTCTCGGTGAGGATCACCGGCGAGAAGTTGACGTGCACCTCGTAGCCGGCGTCGACGAAGTCGTTGATCGCGGCGATCCGCTCGGCCATCGGCGAAGTGCGGACGTCGGTGACCTTCGCCGTCTCGGCGGGCATCAGCGAGAAGCGGATGCGGGTGCGGCCGAGCGGGTCCCACTCGAGCAGCTCGCGGTTGACGTACTTGGTGGCGAACGACGCCTTGGCGGTCGGCGACATCCGGAACAGCTCGCAGAGGTCGCGGACGTTGTCGCTGAGCAGGGCGTCGACCGAGCAGTCGCTGTTCTCGCCGATGTCGTAGACCCAGGCCTCGGGGTCGCACTGGTTCGCCTCGGTCTTCGCGCCCTGCTTCGCGATGTGGCGGGCGAGGTGGCGCTGGATCTGCTCGATGTTCGCGAAGACCGTGATCGGGTTGCTGTAGCCCTTCCGCCGCGGCACGTAGCAGTAGACGCAGGCCATCGCGCAGCCGTTCGCGGAGGAGGGGGCGATGAAGTCGGCGGAGCGGCCGTTGGGCCGGGTGACCAGCGACTTCTTGACGCCCACGACGAGCGCCTCCGTCTTGATCCGCACCCAGCGCGCGACGTTCGCCTCGTCGCCGTGCACCTCCGGGATGTTCCAGTGCGAGTCGACCGGCACGATCTCGGCCGCCGGCCAGCGCTCCACGATCTCCCGCCCGCGGGGCAGCTCCAGCGCGGCGGGCTCGGCGTAGATGCGGCGGACGTCGAGGAGGGTGCGCTGATGGAGTGTGCGCTGACGGGTGCCGGACATGCGTCCGTTCTACCGGCGACCACCGACAGTGCAGGTCACCGACAGTGCAGGCGCCCGCGCGAGTAGAGTCCGCGCATGGACGCCGCCGAGCTGCCGACCGACTTCGTGCTCGCCCTCGAGGCCGTGGGCGAGGCGCTCGCCGCGATGGCCGCGGGCGACCCGGAGCCCTACCGCCGCTGCTGGGCCGACACCGCCGACTCCACGCTGTACGGCGCGTTCGGCACGATCGAGCGGGGACGCGCGGCGATCGACGAGACGCTCGGCTGGGTCGCGAGCCGGTTCGCCGGCGGCGGGCTGACGCCGCACTACGACCTGATCCACGTCGAGGGTGATCTGGCCTACACGGTGGGCCGCGAGATCGGCGCGACGCGGATCGACGGGCGGGAGGCGACTCCGCTCGTCATCCGCGTCACCCACGTCTACCGCCGGTTCGACGGCCAGGGCTGGCGGATCGTGCACCGGCACGGCGACCACCCGCCGCGCCTCGAGCGCTGAGCGGGTCGTCGCGGCGGATGGGACATCGCGGAGGATGGGGGCATGGAGCCGACTGCCGATCGCTACCGCCGCGCCGCCGTCGAGCTGGCGCAGACCTCCGAGCTGCAGGTCGAGTGGGCGCTCGCCGTCGCCGACGATGACGCACTGCTCGCGCTGATCGACGGGCTCCCGCCCGCGCATCGGCAGCCGTCGCTGCTGTTTTCGGTAGCGCGGCTGCTCGGGGCGCCGGCGGTGGACGGCCCGGGCTTCGCGGAGTGGCTGCGGCGGGAGTGGCCGCGGGTCGCGCCGGTGGCGGCGGAGCGGCTCACCCAGACCAACGAGGCGTTGCGCTGCGCCCCGCTGGTCGCGGCGCTGGAGCGGATCACGGAGCCGGAGGAGCCGGTCGCGCTGATCGAGATCGGCGCCTCGGCCGGGCTGTGCCTGGCTCCGGAGCGGTACTCGTACTCCTACTCGTCCGCGTTCGCGGGGACGGAGGGCACGACTCGACTGGGGCGGGGTGAGCCGAGCCGGGGCGGGCCGGTGCTCGAGTGCGCGGTGACCGGAGGAGCGGCGCCGTCCCGGTTGCCGGTCGTCGCCTGGCGGCGCGGGCTGGACCTGCGTCCGCTCGATGTTCGCTCGGCGGAGGACCGCGCCTGGCTGGAGGCGCTGCTGCCGCCGGACCGGCCGGAGCGCACCGAGCGGCTCCGGGCCGCCGTGGCGACACTGCGGGAGGACCCGCCGGAGATCGTCGCGGGCGATGCGGCGGAGGCGCTGCCGGGCGTGCTCGCCGGTGTGCCGCGCGGGTTGCGCGCGGTCGTGGTGTCGCTCGGGACGCTGGTGTACCTGCCCTGGGCCGCGCGCGAGCGGGTGCTGGCCGCGGTCGACGCTGCGGGCGCGAGCCTGGTGACCCTCGAGGCGGAGGCGCTGCTGCCGTCGCTCCGGGAGCGGGCCGCCGCGCTGACGGCGCCCGAGCGCACGCCGTTCCTGCTGGCGGCGGACGGGGTGCCGCTCGCGTTCGCCGCGCCGCACGGCGGCCGTCTCTCCTGGCTGAGCTGATGCCGGCGGTCTCGATGCGCGCTGCGCGCTGCCCGACCGGCAGGGAGGGACAGGGACACGAGAGAAGCTGCTGCGCTCCCATGCTGATCGAGTAGCCGGCGAAGCGGGCGTATCGAGATCCACCTGAGCCGGGACCTCGGCGGAGGCGCGCCTGCTCACGCCGGGTCTCGATACGCACTGCGCGCTACTCGACCAGCATGAAAGGCGCCCTCCCGGCTGCTCGACCAGCAGGAAAAGCGTCCTTCGGGTTGCTCGACCAGCAGGAAAAGCGTCCTTCGGGTTGCTCGACCAGCAGGAAAAGCGTCCTTCGGGTTGCTCGACCAGCAGGAAAAGCGCCCTTCGGGCTGCTCGACCAGCATGAAAGGCGCCCTTCGGGCTGCTCGACCAGCAGGGAAGGCGCGCTGCCGAGCGCGAGCGGCGCAGCATGCCGATCGAGTAGCCGTGTACCGCGGGCGCAGCATGCTGATCGGCGCGCAGACGTTTGGCGCTGCCTGCTGATGCAGTAGCCGGCGCAGCGAGCGCTGCCTGCTGGTCCAGTAGCCGGCGCAGCGAGCGCTGCATGCTGATCGAGTAGCTCGCGCAGCGGGCGTATCGAGCGGAGGGGGCGCCTTCGGCGCCAGCGCAGGGCGGGGAAGAGACCGAC
This sequence comes from Rathayibacter sp. VKM Ac-2857, assembly GCF_013205025.1. Taxonomy (GTDB): domain Bacteria; phylum Actinomycetota; class Actinomycetes; order Actinomycetales; family Microbacteriaceae; genus Rathayibacter. The sequence goes on from NZ_JABMLE010000003.1 coordinate 624,981, forward strand.
GTCCTTGGGGTGGTGGGTCTCGATACGCCCCTGCGGGGCTACTCGACCAACATGTCTGCGGGCGTCTCTTCCAAGTAGATCCACCACCGTCAGAACGGTGCGGTGGCGTCGTTGAAGCGCGGTCCCGGCGGCGGGTCCGGTGGGCGCCCGGGCAGGGGTGGCGGCCGGTTGCTGATGCGCCGTCCGGTTGGGCTCGTCCATTCGAGCGTGCCGTGGTCGTCGATTCGCTTGTAGCTCCACTGGTCCCCGTGCCGGACGTGATGGTGCGACGTGCAGAGACTCACGAGGTTCTCGAGAGAGGTCTCGCCGCCGTTGCGCCACTCGAGGGTGTGGTCGGCCTCGCTCGTGCTGGCGCTGCGGGTGCAGTCGGGGAAGCGGCAGGTCTGGTCGCGCAGTTGCAGGTGCAGGCGCATCTGAGGTGGTGGGACGCGCCAGGTGCGTCCGACGGACACGACGGCGCCGGTGTCCGGATCGGTCAGGACGCGGGTGAAAGACGCAGCTGTCCGGATGAGCTCGCGGGCGATCTCCGCGGGCACGGGGCCGTAGCCGTCGAGCTCCGCGGGGGCGTCGTCGAGACCGACGGCGGTGGACGCGGCGAGGGTGAGTCGCACCTCGGCGCGGATGCCGGGGACGAAGGTCGGGTCGGGCCGGTGGTCGGCGTTCGACGTGGTCCCCGCGATGTCGCCGTCGCAGAGCAGATCGATCGCGGCGTCTGCGCTGAGCTGCTGCAGAGTGCGGGGGTCGCCTTCGTCGCGGAGGGTGCGGGCGATGCGGCGGAGCCGGTCGTGTGCGCCCATCACGGTGGGCGCCGGGCCGTAGAGGCAGAGCGTGGCCATCCCGTCGATGTCGGGCGTGACCCAGACGGCGCGGTCCTCCTTCGCGCGGGCGTGGCGCTGGGCGAGGGGTTGCTCGTGCAGTTCCTCGCGCCAGCGGCCGAGTGCTCGGCGCAGCTGCGTGGTGGTCATCGTGAGGGCGGCGTCGGCGGCGCGCTCGTCGAGCGCCGCGCGGGAGGTCTCCGGGAGGCTGCTGGCGGTTCGGCAGATGGCCTCGCCGACCTTCCAGAGGATCCGGCCGTCGCGGAGCAGGGCGCGGGTGAGCGGGAGGTGCTCCATCAGGAGCTGCGCGGTCTCGAGGCGGCGGGAGACCTCCTGCTCCGACTCGCCGTACGCCACCGCCAGCTCGGCCCGAATGGAGCGCTCGACCAGGTCGCGAGTCTCGCTGCGGGTCGCACCGCGGGCGAACGCCTCCGGGACGGTGAGCGCTTTTCGGTAGCCGCGGTGCATCAGCTCCGCCGCCCGAAGGCGCGTCGGGGACGCGGCGCGCTCGGCGGCGGCGGAGTCGTCGAAGCAGTCGCGCACCTCCGCGAGTGCTGCTGCATCCTCATCATCTGGCATACGAGTATTGAAGCAAGGACCACCGACATCGGAGCGGGGATGCGGGCTTGCAGACCCGCCCTGCTGGTGGTGGCGGGTCTCGATACGCCCCTGCGGGGCTACTCGACCAGCAGGACGCGGCGGAGCCGCGTCCTTTCCCTCACCACCGAGACGCGAAGCGGCTTCGCCGCTCGATACGCCCCTGCGGGGCTACTCGACCAGCATGGGGCCGGTATCCATCGCTCTGCGGGCTGCTCGGCCGGCTGCAGCGCTCGGTGGGCGACTCGCGCGCCGCTACAGGGCGTCGACGAAGAGCTGGGTGGCCTGCGGGACGTAGGAGGTGTTCGTCGACGGGTCCCAGCCGACGAGGGCGACGACGTCGCCGCCGACGCGGGTGGTGATGCCGACGAGGGTGAAGGGGGCGCCGCCGACGTCGCCGGTGACGGTCCAGCCGACGGCCTCGTCGGTGCCCGTGATGGTGGGCTCGGTCTGCTCGACGGTGGTCTGCACGGGGGTGCCCTGCAGGGCGAACAGCTCGGAGCCGTCGGCGCAGCGCTCGAGCGCGTCCTCGGCGGAGGCCACGAGGGCGGAGGCGGTGTCCGCGTCGCCGGTGCTGGTGACGACCGAGGTCATCGAGCGGTCGGCGCTCGTGCCGTAGGCGAGACCCGCGTCGGTGAGCGTGTCGTCCGCGTCCCAGCCGACGCCGAACGGCGCGAGGCAGGAGGCGTCCGTCGCGGTGAGCCCCGGGTAGACCGACCCGAGCATCTCCTCGGTGCTGGTGAACTCCGCGGGCACGAACTGGATGTCGTCGAAGATCGTCGCCAGCTCGGCGTCGGTGTGCTGCGGCAGCTCCTCGGCGGTCGGCTCGGGCTCGGCGGCGGCGGTGCAGCCGGTCAGCGCGAGCAGCAGAGCGCCCGTGAGGGCGAGTCCGGCTCGGGCGACTCCGGCTCGGGCGGCGGTGGTGTGCGTCATGGTGGTTCCCCCTCTGCTCCGCCGTGCGTCGGGGCGGAGGCGGCCCGAGGCTAGCAGAGGCCTCGGACACTCCCGCCGCAGCCCGCTAGATCTCCGTGTGCCCCAGGTCCGCGTGCGCGAGCAGCCGGATCTCCGGCTCCGCGATCGACTCGAACTCCAGCACGACCACCTCGTTGCGCCCCGCCCGGGTGACCGGCGACGGCACGATCAGCGTGCGCTGCGGCCCGCGCCGCCAGTAGCGGCCGAGCAGGAAGCCGTTCACCCAGACCAGGCCCTTGCCCCAGTGCAGCGTGTCGAGGTGCAGGTCGGCCGGCGCGTCGAGCTCGAAGGAGCCGGAGGCGAGCCCCGGTCCGGCCGCGAACGACCCGCTGCCGGGCACCTTGCCGCACTCGGGCAGGCACTCGAGCGCCAGCGGCCGAGCGACCCAGCCGCGGAGCTCGACCCCGTCCAGCCGCACGCCGCCGATCAGCCCCTTGTGCTCGCCGATCCGCTCGCCGTAGTTCACCCGGCCCTGGTCCTCGACCAGGACCGCCAGCTCGCCGATGCCGCGGGGCAGGGTGATCGCCCGCTCGTGGTCGTCGCGCGCGAGCACGCCGACCGGGACGCCGTCGAGCAGGACCCAGGCGCGGTCGCGCACCTCCTCGCCGACGACCAGCCGGGCGGGAGCCGCACCGGCGTCGAGCGTCGTCGTGAACAGCACGAAACCGTCGCCCTGCCCGAGGTCGTCGAAGCTCGCCATCGCCTCGAGTCGCGTCGCCGGCCCGAAGACCGCGTCGAGCCCGAGCAGCGCGGGGCCCGGCACGAGCGGCGCGGTGAGCACCGGCGCCGGCGGGGAGACCGCGGGCACCTCCTCCGGCACCGGCGCGTAGCGCGCGATGACCTCGCGGAAGGCCCAGTACTTCGCCGTCGGGTCGCCGCTCTCGTTCAGCGGGGCGTCGTAGTCGTAGCTCGTGGTGATCGCGGCGTAGCGGCCCTTGTCGTTCGCGCCGCTGGTCAGGCCGAAGTTGGTGCCGCCGTGGAACATGTAGATGTTGACCGAGCCGCCGACCGCGAGCAGCGCGTCGAGCTCGCTCGCCGACGCCGCCGCGTCCGTGGTGTGGTGCTGGGTGCCCCAGTCGTCGAACCAGCCGCACCAGAACTCCATGCACATCAGCGGGCCGGTGGGCTGGAATTCGCGCAGCGTCGCGAGGCGCTCGGCCGTGCGCGAGCCGAACGAGCCGGTCAGATGCAGTCCGGGCAGGCTGCCGTCGGCGAGCATCTGCGGGGTCGGCTGGTCGATCGTGGTGAGCGGCACGGTGATGCCGCTGTCGCGGGTGACGCGGACCAGCTCGGCGAGGTACTCCTTGTCGGAGCCGTACGCGCCGTACTCGTTCTCGATCTGCACGAGCACGACGGGCCCGCCGTCGTCGATCTGGCGCGGCGCCACGATCGCGGAGATCCGGCGGAGGTACTCGCTCACCGCCGCGAGGTAGTGCGGCTCGGAGCGGCGCACGCCCACCTCGGGGTCGCGGAGGAGCCAGGCGGGCAGGCCGCCGTTGCTCCACTCCGCGCAGATGTAGGGGCCGGGGCGCACGATCGCGTGCAGGCCCTCGGCGGCGATCAGGTCGAGGAAGCGGCCGAGGTCGAGCCCGGCGTCCTCGCGCCACGCGCCGCGCTGGGGCTCGTGCGCGTTCCAGGCGACGTAGGTCTCGATGGTGTTCAGGCCCATCAGGCGGGCCTTGCGGATCCGGTCGGCCCAGAGGTCCGGGTGGATGCGGAAGTAGTGCAGCGCCCCCGACAGGATGCGGTGCGGCCTGCCGTCGAGCTCGAAGTCGGTCGCGCCGATGGCGAAGCGGCTCTCGGGCGCAACAGTCGGCGCAGTGGAGTCGGGAGCGGTGGTCATGCGGGATCCCCCTCAGGATCGTGGGACGGGTCGAGGCCGGCCGGAGGGATCCGACCGGCCTCGAACGCCGCCAGTGCTACTCGAGAACAGTGCTACTCGGAGACGGTGAAGCCCTGAGCGTTGCCGTACTCGACGAGCTTGCTCTGCCAGGCGGCGATGCCGTCGTCGAGGCTCGTCTTGTTGGCGTAGGCCTGGCCGACGGTGTCGCCGAAGACGCTGTTCGCGTAGACCTGGAAGGGCAGGTACGACCAGCCCGGACGGACGTCCGTCGAGGCCTGGGTCAGCACCTCGTTGATCTTCTGGCCGCCGAAGTACTCGGACTCGGCGCCGGTGAAGTCCGGGCTGCTGAGGTCGGCCGAGGTCGACGGGAATCCGCCGCTCTCGAGGAAGACGTCGACCGAGGCCTCGTCGCTGTTCAGCCAGCGCAGGAACGCGGCGGCCAGCGCCGGGTTCTCGCTCTGCTTGGTGACGGACTGGCCGCCACCGCCGTTCTCGGCGCTGACGGCGGTGCCGTCGTAGGTCGGGATGGGCGCGACGGCCCAGTCACCGGAGGCGTCGGGGACGCTGGACTCGAGCACGCCGGGCATCCAGGCGCCGGTGATCAGCGAGGCGATCGAGCCGTCGCCGAGACCCTTGTACCACTCGTCGCCCCACGCGGGGGTGTCGGAGAGGAGGCCGCCCTCGACGAGCTGGTTCCAGACGCCGGTCCACTTCTCGGTGCCCTCGTCGGCGAGGTTCACGGTGACGTTCGTGCCGTCGGTCGTGAAGGGCTCGCCGCCCGCCTGCCAGATCATGCTGGTCGCGAAGCCGGCGTCGCCGGTGTCGGCGGTGATGAACTTCGACGGGTCGGCCGCCTGCAGGGCCTTGGCCGCGGCGATGTACTCGTCCCAGGTGGTGGGGACGGCGATGCCGTACTGGTCGAAGACCTTCTTGTTGTAGAACATCGCCATGGGGCCCGAGTCCTGCGGGAGGCCGACGAGCTTGCCGTCGATGTTGACGCTGCCCCAGGTGGACGCCGAGAACTCGTCCTCGAGGTCGCTCATCCCGAACTGCGAGAGGTCGAGCAGCGAGTCCGACAGCGCGAACTGCGGCATGGCGTAGTACTCGATCTGGACGACGTCGGGGGCGCCCGAGCCGGCCTTGATCGCGTTCTCGAGCTTGGTGTACTCGTCCTTGTTCGTGCCGGCGTTGACCAGCTCGACGTCGACCTTCGGGTACGCCTTCTCGAACGCGGCGACCTGGGCCTCGGCGCTGGGGGTCCAGCTCCAGTAGGTGATCTTGCCGCCGGTCTCGAGCGCGGCGTCGAGGTCGGCCGCGGTGCCGGAGGCGGTCGTGCCGCCGCCGGTGGTGCCGCCGGACGAGCAGGCGGCGAGCGAGCCCGCGGCGAGTGCTGCGGCCGCGACGACCGTCAAGGTCCGCCGGAGGGCGGAGTGGGCGATCTTCATGGTGATTCCCTTCACTTCTTCGTGCTGTGGGGTGGGTGGGGGTTCGTGGGGGGGCTGTGACGCCGGAGGGCCTAGCCCTTGACGCTGCCGGCGCTGAGGCCGGACTGCCAGAAGCGCTGCAGGCCGAGGAACGCGACGACGATCGGGATGATCGTCAGCAGCGAGCCGGTGATCACCAGGTTGTAGATCGGCTGGGCGCTGACGCCGGTGGCCTGCGCGTTCCACTGGTTGAGGCCGACCGTGAGCGGGTACCACTGCGGGTCGCTCAGCATGATCAGCGGGAGGAAGTAGTTGTTCCAGGTCGCGACGACCGAGAACAGCAGCACGGTGACGATGCCGGGCGCGAGCAGGCGGATCGAGATGGTGAAGAAGGTGCGGAACTCGCCCGCGCCGTCCATCCGCGCCGCCTCGAGCAGCTCCGTGGGCACCGACTCCACCGCGTAGACCCAGACCAGGTAGAGGCCGAAGGGGCTGATCAGCGAGGGGATGATGATCGCCCACGGGGTGTTGGTGAGGCCGAGCTGGCTGAACATCAGGAAGGTCGGGACGGCGAGCGCGGTGCCGGGGACGGCGATCGCGCCGAGGACGACCGCGAAGACCGCCTTGCGCCCGGCGAAGCGGAACTTCGCGAGGCCGTAGCCGGCGAGCGTGGCGAGCAGGGTCGCTCCGCCCGCGCCGACCACCACGTAGAGCAGCGTGTTGCCGAGCCAGCGGAGGAAGATGCCGTCGCGGTAGGTGAGCGTCTCGGCGATGTTCTGGAAGAGGACGAAGTCGCCGTCGAACCAGAGGCCGAAGCTCGAGAACAGGCCGGCCTGAGTCTTGGTCGCGTTGATCACGAGCCAGGCGAGCGGCACGAGGCTGTAGAGGATGAACGCCGACATCAGCAGGGTGAAGGCGATCGACTTCTTCGGGGCGACCGAGGAGCCGCGGCGGGCGGGGCGCTTCGCCGGGGCGGGCTTGCTCTGCGTGGGGCGGGGTGCGGTTGCGATGGCCATCAGTTCTCCTTGCGCGCGCCGCGGAGCTGCACGACGTAGGCGATCACCGCGGTGATCACGCCCATGACGATGGCGACCGTGGCCGACGCGTTGTACTGCTGACCCGCGAAGGACAGGTTGTAGGCGTACATGTTCGGCGTGAAGTAGGTGGTGATGATGTTCGGCGCGAGCGTCCGGAGGATGTTCGGCTCGTTGAACAGCTGGAAGCTGCCGATGATCGAGAAGATCGAGGCGATGACGATCGCGCCGCGAAGGGCGGGCAGCTTGATCGAGCGGATGACCCGCAGCGGGCCGGCGCCGTCGATCTCGGCCGCCTCGTAGAGCTCGCCGGGGATCGTCTTCAGCGCGGAGTAGAAGATCAGCATGTTGTAGCCGACGAACTCCCACGTGACGATGTTGCCGATCGAGACCAGGATCCAGTCGCGCGAGAACGGCGCGATCAGGTCGGAGCCGAGCAGGTCGTTGACGTTGGCGGTGAGGCCGAAGTTGTCGCCGTAGATGAAGCCCCACATCAGGACCGCGACGACCGCGGGGACCGCGTAGGGGAGGAAGACGACGATGCGGAAGAAGCCGGTGCCGTGCAGGCGGCCGCTGTCGATGGCGAGGGCCGCGACGAGCGCGAGCACCAGCATCACCGGGACCTGGACGACCAGGAACAGCAGGACGCGGCCGAAGCCCTCCCAGAAGTTCGGGTCGCGGAAGATCGCGAGGTAGTTCTCGAAGCCCACGAAGGCGTTGCCGCCGATGAGCTGCTCGCGGAACAGGCTGAGGTAGATCGAGTAGATCACCGGCGCGATGAAGACCAGCAGGAAGACCACGAGGAAGGGGGCCACGAAGGCCAGGCCCTTCCACTCGCTCTTCGCCCGGCTGCGCGGGACGGCGAGCGGTGCGGCCGGCGGAGTGACCTCGCGCAGAGGGACAGGGGGAGACGTCGTCGTCATCGGCGGGATTCCGTTCGGGGTCGGTTCCGACATGTTCACGTCAACATGGCAGAACGCCACCGTAGCATGGCCACGTCAACACGCGCACGATCCGTTAGGTTTCGATGGGGAAACGATGTTCCGCCGCCGGCGCGGGACACGTGGAGGGACGGCATGGCGATCGAGACGAACGCGGCGACCGCCGTCCCGCGCCGACGGGGCGTGTCGATGGCCGACGTGGCGCGACGCGCGAACGTGTCCGGGCAGACCGTGTCGCGGGTGTCCAACGGCAAGCAGAACGTCGACACCGAGACCCGCGAGCGCGTGCTCGAGGCGATGCGCGACCTCGGCTACCGGCCCAACAGCGCCGCGCGGGCCCTGCGCACCGGCCGCTTCCACAGCATCGGCGTGATCATGTTCACGCTGTCCTCCTTCGGCAACATGCGCACCCTCGACGCCATCGCCGTCGCGGCGGCCGACGCCGGCTACTCGATCACCCTCATCCCCGTCCCGCACCCGACGCAGGGCGAGGTGTCCGTCGCCTTCCACCGCCTGAGCGAGGAGGCGGTCGACGGCGTCATCATCGTCATGGAGGCGCACCTGCTCGACGAGGCCGACATCGTGCTGCCGCCCGACCTGCCCGTCGTGGTCGTCGACTCCGCGGGCGGCGATCGCTACCCGGTCGTCGACACCGACCAGGTCTCGGGCGCGCGCCAGGCCGTCGAGCACCTGCTCGGGCTCGGCCACCGGACCGTGCACCACGTCGCCGGGCCCGAGCGCTCGTACTCCGCGGAGCGGCGCCGCGAGGCCTGGGAGTCGACGCTGCGCGCGCAGGGCGCCCCGGTGCCCGAGGCGCTCGTCGGCGACTGGTCGAGCGCGTCCGGGCACCGCATCGGGGAGGTGCTGGCCGCGGACCCGTCGGTGACGGCGGTCTTCGCCGCCAACGACCAGATGGCGCTCGGGGTGCTCCGCGCGCTGCACGACGCGGGCCGCGCGGTGCCCGGGGACGTCAGCGTCGTCGGCTTCGACGACATGGAGGAGTCGGCGAGCTTCTGGCCGCCGCTGACCACCGTGCACCAGTCGTTCGGCGACACCGGGCGGCGCTCGGTCGACATCCTGCTGCGCGAGCTGGAGTCGGGGGAGCGCTCGGGCGTGACGCTGACGCCGACGGAGCTCGTCGTGCGGGAGAGCACGGGGCCGGCGCCGCGCTGAGGCGTGCTGCCGAGACCTGGAGCGCGGGCGATACTGTGAGGCCTCTCACCCGTCCTCGCTAAGGAGCAACCATGTCGGTCGGCCTGCTCGCCGTCGTCGATGACATCCTCACCGCCGCCCTGAAGGCGAGCGCGAAGACGGCCGGTGTCGTCATCGACGACGCGGCCGTCACTCCGCAGTACGTCCAGGGGCTGACCCCGGCGCGCGAGCTGCCGGTGGTCTGGAAGATCGCGCTGGGCAGCCTCGTCAACAAGTTCGTGATCATCATCCCGATCGCGCTGCTGCTCTCGTCGTTCGCGCCCTGGGTGCTGCCGTACCTGCTGATCGTCGGTGGCGCCTTCCTCTGCTTCGAGGGCGCGGAGAAGGTGCTCGAGTGGTTCGGCGTGCACCACGCGGCCGGCGAGACGGAGGCGCGCGACGAGAAGAAGCTCGTCTTCGGCGCCGTGCGCACCGACCTCATCCTCAGCACCGAGATCATGCTGATCGCGCTCGACGGACTCGACACCGACCTCGGCTTCGGCGGGACGCTCGGGGCGCTCGCCGTGGTCGGCCTCGGCATGACGCTGCTCGTCTACGGCGCGGTCGCGCTGCTGGTGAAGATCGACGACGTCGGGCTGCGGCTGATGAAGAACGCGGCGCGCGGCGTCCGGCGCTTCGGCGTGCGCATCGTCGCGTCGATGCCGGCCGTCTTCCGCACCATCAGCATCATCGGCACGCTCGCGATGCTCTGGGTCGGCGGGCACCTCGTCACGGCGAACCTGGCCGAGACGTTCTGGCACGGCCCGTACGACCTCGTGCACGTCGTCACCCACGCGGTCGAGGGCGCCGGCCCGGTCGTCGTCTGGCTCGCCGACACCTTCGTCTCGATGATCTTCGGCCTCGTGCTCGGCCTGATCGTGGTCGCCGTGCTGACGGGCGTCCGGCGCGTGCTGAAGCGCGGCGAGCCGACCGCGTCCCACTGACGCGTCGGGTCTCGATACGCCGCTCCGCGGCTACTCGACCAACATGGGTCGGCCGCTCATCGAGTAGCCGCGGCCGCTTCATGGTGATCGAGTAGCCCCGCAGGGGCGTATCGAGATCCGCCGTCCTCAGCCCTCCAGGTGCGAGTACTCCGGCAGCGCGATCGCATCCGCAGGCGGCGTGAAGAACCGCCCCATCGTCCGCCCGATCACCGGCGTCGCCGCGATCTTCACCGCGAGCCCGAACGCCGCCACTCCCAGCCGCGACACGGGGTTCGCCACCCGCGGCACCCCCGGCGGCAGCTGCTGCGCCTGCGTCACGTACGGCCGCATGATCCGCTCGTACCCCGCGAAGCCGTCGCGCGGATCCACATGCGCGGCGAGCTCCCCCGCGAGCACGTACGCGCCCGCGAACGACAGGCTCGTCCCCATGCCGCTGACCGGCGAGGCGCAGTAGGCGGCGTCGCCGACCAGCGCGACCCGTCCGCTCGACCAGCGCGGCGCGTGCACCTGGCCGATCTGCTCGTAGTAGAGGTCGTCGGCCTCGTCGAGCCCGCGGAGGACGCGCTGCGCCTCCCAGCCGGCGTCGCCGAAGACCGCGCGGAGGTGGGCGCGCTGCTCGTCGAGCGAGCGGCGCTCGGTGCTCGCGCGGTCGAGGCGGCGGTCGATCACCTGCGAGAGCGCGACGCGGAGCGTGCCGTGCGGGTCCGGGCGGAGGGTGATGCTGCGCCCGCCGGCCGCGCTGTACCAGCGCCACCAGTCGTCGTCCGCGGCGGTGCGGGGGATGGTGGCGTAGGAGGTCTCGAGGCCGAGCGAGCGGATCTCCGGCTCGGTGCCGAAGACGAGGCGGCGCGTGCTCGAGCCGATGCCGTCGGCGGCGACGACGAGGTCGAAGCGCTCGTCGGGGGCGTGCTCGAAGGAGACGGTGACGCCGCTCCCGTTGTCGTCGATTCCGGTGATGCGGTCGCCGTAGCGGTACTCGGCGTGCTCGGCGGTGCGGTCGACCAGCAGTCGCGCGAGGTCGCCGCGCAGGATCTCCAGCTCGGCGGTCGCGCCGCCGCTGTCGGTGGTGCCGGCCGGGAACTCGGCGAGGGTGCGTCCGCCGCGGCCGACGAAGCGGGTGCCGACCTCGCCGGTGGTCGCGGCGCGGATGTCGTCCTCGAGGCCCATGCGGCGGGCGACCTCGCGGCCGGCGCCGCGGACGTCGACGTTCTGGCCGCCGAGCCGGAGTGCGGGCGCGCGCTCGACGATCATCGTCTCGACGCCGTAGCGGTGCAGCCAGAAGGCGAGGGCGGGGCCGGCGATGCTGGCGCCGGAGATCAGGACACGGGTCACGGTTGCCGCCTTCGTTGATAATCAATGAGATTGGCAATGTACACGAGTACCCTGGGGTGATGATCTCCGAAGCGCCCGATCTCGGCATCCGGACCCGCGTGCGCCAGGTGACGGAGCGGCAGAAGCTCTTCGAGCAGTCGCTGACCCGCGCGCTCGCCGTCGACGCCGTCGGGCTCGACGCGATGACGCATCTGATGTCGGCCGGGCCGCTGACGCCGACCGAGCTGGCCGGGCGCCTCGGCGTCTCGACCGCGGCGACGACCCTCGTGCTGAACCGCCTCGAGGCGGCCGGGCACGTCCGTCGCGAGCGGCACCCCACGGACGGGCGCAAGCTGATCGTCACGGCCTCGGAGGAGTCGGCGCGGCGCGCGCAGGAGCGGGTCGCGCCGCTGATCGCGGGCGTCGAAGCGGCGGTCGCCGACCTCGACGCGGCCGAGCGCGCGACGGTGCAGGCCTTCCTCGACCGCCTGCTCGCGGTCTACGACGCGGCGACGGACTGACCCGGGCGGGTCTCGATACGCCGCTGCGCGGCTACTCGACCAGCATGGAATGGACGCGGCCCCGTTCGCGTGGGTCCGTGTCTTCATGCTGATCGAGTAGCGCGCGGAGCGCGCGTATCGAGACCCACCAGCGCCAGAAGGCCGAGTCTGCAGACCTGACGTGCTGAGGACGGTGGGTCTCGATACGCCGCTGCGCGGCTAGTCGACCACCATGGAGTGGACGTGGGATGGGGTCTGGCGGAGCTGCGGGGCCCGATGCGGGTCCGTTGGCGGGAGGTGGGGTGGACGAGTGGACGCGTGCGGGGGTCTGCTGGGGGCGTGCGGCCCGTTCCGCGTCCACTCGCGGAAGCATGCTGATCGAGTAGCGCGCGGAGCGGGCGTATCGAGATCCGAAGCATCAGAACAGGAGTCTGCAGACCCGCCGTGCTGGGGGTGGTGGGTCTCGATACGCCGCTGCGCGGCTACTCGACCAACATGCAAGGGCGGACGATTCATGCTGATCGAGTAGGCCGCGGAGCGGGCGTATCGAGATCCACGTGTTCGGCGGGCGGGTCTCGATACGCCGCTGCGCGGCTACTCGACCAGCATGCAGTGCGCGGCTAGTCGGTCGGCATGAGCGTCAGCAGGTGCGGGCTCCGTAGGCGGCCGGGATCACCGTGGTGACGGGCTTGCCGTCGACGGTGGCCGTCGCGGTGACGGTGGCCTCGCCGGCGGGCACCGAGGCGGCGCGCGTCGAGAAGGCGGCGGAGGCGTTCTTGCCGGGGAGGATCCCGGTGAACTCCTTCGAGCCGTAGGCGGAGGCGACGGTCATCGAGACGGGGACCGACGCGTTGTTCTGCGCCGTCACCGTCAGGGTGACCTTGCCGGCGATGCAGCGGGTCGTGGCCGTCACCGCGACGGCGAGGGCGGCGGGCGCCTTCAGTGTCACGGTCACGGTCGTCGTCTGCGAGACGGTGCCGTCGGCCGAGGTGACCGCGATCGTGCCCACTCCGCCGTTCGCGGTGGTCGGCTGCGTCACGCGCACGCGGGCCGCCGAGTCGGTGGCCACCGCGGTGAGCACCGGCATCGTCGTGCCGTCGACGGTCACGGCGTAGGAGCCGCGGGCCGGCTCGAAGCCGGCGACGCCGACTCCGTTCACGCGCAGGGCGCCGAGGGTGGCGACCGCGGCGGGCGAGGCCACCGACTCGTACAGCTTCGTCTCCGAGACGATGAGGTGCGTGTTGGCGTAGGCGTTCATCACGACGCGGAAGGCCTTGGCCGTCACCGGCGCGAAGGTCGCGTTCAGCGTCGGCGCGGTGCCGTCGGCGGGCGCGGCCAGCGCGACCGCGGACTCGTAGCCGGGGACCGCGGTCCAGGTCGTGCTGCCGGCGCCCTGGTACTGCAGCTGGTAGCTCTGCGCCCAGCTGGTGCCGCCGTCGCGCTGGAACTGCACCGACACCTGCTGCACCTGGCGGGTGGCGGGGAAGGTGTAGGTCAGGCTGCTCTGCGCGGCCTTGGTGCCGCTCGTCCAGTTGGACCAGCCCTTGTCGCCGTCGATGCCGTTGCGGGTGCGCTCCGGTCCGAAGCCCGACTCGGACGAGGTCGCGGTGGCGACGATGCCCGCATCGGGGTTGAAGTTGCGGAGCGTGCCCGCGGTGACCAGCACCGTGAGCGTCGCAGGGAGGGTCTGGCCGTCGGCCGTCGCGGTGCCGGAGATCGTCACCGATCCGGGCGCGGCGAGCGACGCGGTGGTCAGCGGCGTCCAGTCCCAGACGACCGGCACCGCGAAGGTGCTGGTCGAGGCGCCGACGCGGGCCGACACGGTGGTCGGGGCGGCGGCCTGCACCGCGGCGACGGAGGCTCCGGCCGCGACGGTGAGCGACGCCGGGTCGGTGGCGGTGAGGCCGCCGACGTCGACGAGCGCGGTGACGGGGATCGACTGGCCGAAGAGGTCGGTCGCGGTGCCGGTCACCTCGACGCGGCCGGCGGCGGCGTAGGCCGAGTCGGCCGGGCGCTGCCAGGTGACGGCGATCGGTGCGCCGGTGCCCCAGGCGTACTGCGGGGCGATCGAGGCGGGCAGGGTCGGCGCGACGCCGACGGTGGTGCGGACGGCGACCATCTGCGCGGCGGACGGGGCGAGGTCGCGCAGCGTCCAGGACTGGTTCGCTCCGCCGTTCGAGCCGTAGACGCCGACGGTGGTGTTCTCGGTGCTGGACTGGCCGTTGACGTCGAGCGAGAGGCCGATCGACTCGTTGACCAGCGTGTACGCGGTGCCGTCGGTGGTGCTGACGATCCAGCGGGTGGCGGCGTCGGCCTTCGCGGCGTCGACCGAGAGCGTGCGCAGGTCGGTGCCGGCGCTCGTGGCGCCGAGCACGCGGCCGTCGCTGCTCTGCAGCACGACGCGGCGGGTGGCCTCGCGCTCGCCGGGGGCGACCTCGCGGACGGTCCAGCTCTGCTTCGCGGCGGCGGTGGAGTCGGTGGCGAGGGTGGTGATCGTGGTCGCGGCGCCGGTGGGGTTGCCGGTCAGCGCCTTGCCGCTCTGCGTGCCGACCAGCTGGTAGCGGTGGCCGTCGCGGAGGGCGGGGGCGGAGTCGGCGACGCCGGAGACGCCGTCGATGGAGAAGGAGGTGACCGACTTGGCGGGCACCGTGACGGTCGCGGTGCGCGACTCCCGGTCGACGGCGACCGCGGGCTTCGCGACGAGCGCGTTGCCGGTGGGCGCGGCGGCCGAGGCGGCCTGCGTCGTGACGTAGGGGGTGACCGTCGCGCCGTCGGCGATGCTGCCGAAGCGGGAGAGGTCGAGCACGACGGTCTTCGCGGTCGCGCCGGTGTTGGTGTGCACCACGGTCGCACCGCTGCCGTCGCCGCGGACGGCGGCGGTGGAGGAGGTGTCGTTGGTGGGCATCAGGTGGTCGCCCTCGTGGACGAACTTGGTGAAGTTGCGGATCGTGTTGAACTTCGAGTTCGTCTCGACGCCGCAGACCGGGGCCTTGGTGGAGTCGCCGCCGGCGTCCGCGACGCGGCGCGCGGACTTCCAGACCTCGGCGCCGGCCTCCTGGTACGGCTTGCAGTCGAGGTCGATGAAGATCGAGCCCCAGTTGAGGTTCTCGCCCTTCGGGCTCATGTTGTAGAGGTCCTCGACCGGCTGCCAGAGCACCCAGGCCTTCGGCTCGAGCTCGCGCAGGTCGTCGTTGATGCGGCCGGCGATGCCGAGGCCGTTCTCGATGTTGACCGGGTCGTAGCCCGCGACCCAGTTGCCCTCGATCTCGCTCATCCAGAGGTCCTTGTCGGCCTGCTTGGCGAGGTCGCGGACCGCGAGGCGGTCCGAGGTGCCGTAGGTGTGCACGTTCATCCGGTCCACTTCGGCGCGGACGGCGGCGGAGTAGGCGGCCCAGTTGGTCTTGAAGATGCTGGGGTTGGTCTCGTCCATCGCGGCGATGCCGGCGTCGCTCGACGAGGCGGCGAGGGCGGCGGCGACGTCCGGGATCAGGTCGGCCTGGCGGGTCGGGCCCATGTGCATGCCCTCCTGCCGTCCGCCGGTGGGCACGCCGTTGGTGAGCTGCGTGCCCCAGTAGTTGGTGTTCGGCTCGTTGAAGGGGTCGAGGGTGTCGAACTCGATGCCGTACTCGTCCTCCATGTGCGCGGTGACGGTCGCGAGGTACTGGGCGAACTTCGCCTCCGCGGCGGGCTTCAGCTGCTCGCTCGAGGCGTTGAAGCCGCCGGAGACGTAGCCGCTCTCGGTCATGAAGTAGGGGGCGGAGTTGGCGAACGCCTCCCAGTGCGAGATCTGCTTCTCCTCGGCGAGCTTCTCGACCCACCAGCGCTGCGTCCCGTCGCTCGTCCAGTCGTAGGAGGAGGCGTCGCCCGCGTTCCACTTGGCCAGGAGCGCGTCGCGGTCGGCGTAGTTCGTGCTCGTGCCGCCGTAGGTCGCGGCGTCGCCGGCCGGGTTCTGCTTCCACCAGCCCTCGACGGCGCCGCCGGGGCGGAGGTAGTCCTTCACGTCGGAGGCGTTGCCGCCGCCGATGTTGTAGCGGGCGATGTTGAGGTCGAGGCCGTCGTCGCCGAAGACCTTCTGGTACAGCTCCTCGCGGAGCGCCTCGGGGTAGTTCCCGGTGGCGTTGGCGAACCAGACGAGGCTGGTGCCCCAGCCCTCGAACGACTCGCCCGCCGCGGCGGGGTTGGGGGTGATGCGGAAGGCGTCGGCGGCCTGCGCGGGGGCGGCGGCCGCGGGGAGCGCGAGCAGCGCTCCGGCGGCGAGGGCGGCGCTCGTGGCGAGCGCGGCGATCCGGCCCGCCTTCCGGCGAGTGCGTCTGGCAGTGGACATCGACATCGATGCGTCTCTCTTTCAACTCTGAAAGGGGAGCTGTTCACGTGAACACGCCCGTGGCCTCCGACTGTACATGTTGACGTCAACAGGTGGAAGGGCGTTCGGCGGCTCAGCGGCTCAGTGGCTCGGCGCTAGACCGAGCGCGGGCGCTCGCGGAACTCCTCGGGCTCGCACTGGATGGTGGCGTGGTCGATGCCGTGGTCGTCGTGCAGGACGGCGAGCACGCCGGAGAGGGCCTCGCGGTAGTCGGCGTCCGGGGCGACGACGATGTGGCCGGTCGCGCTCTCCATGCCGGAGGTGATGGTCCAGACGTGCAGGTCGTGCAGCGCGAGCACGCCGGGCACCGCGCAGACGTCGCGCTCGACCGCGGCGAGGTCGACGTGCGCGGGGGCCGACTCCATCAGGATCCCGAGGGCCTGGCGGGTCAGCGACCAGGTGCGCGGCAGGATCAGCAGGCCGATCAGCACGCCGACGATCGGGTCGGCCCAGGCCCAGCCGGTGGTCAGCAGCACGATCGCGGCCACGATCACGCCGACCGAGCCGAGCGCGTCGCCGAGCACCTCGAGCGACGCCCCGCGCAGGGTGATGCTCTCCTTCGCGCCGGCCGAGAGCAGGCGCAGGCTGACCAGGTTGACCGCCAGGCCGACGATCGCGGTGATCAGGAGCGGCGCGCCGGGCACCGCGGGCGGCTCGGCGAAGCGGCGGACCGCCTCCACGATCACGAAGCCGGCGACGCCGAAGAGCAGCACGCCGTTGGCCAGCGCGGCGAGCACCTCGAGCCGGTAGGAGCCGTAGGTGCGCGCCTTCGCGGCGGGGCGGGCGGCGAGCGAGATCGCGGCGATCGACATCCCGAGCGCGATCACGTCGGTGCCCATGTGCGCGGCGTCCGAGATCAGCGCGAGCGAGCCGGTGGCGATCCCGACGACGAACTCCACGACCGCGAACGCGGCGGTGAGGGCGAAGGCGAGGACGAGCGGACGGCGGTGGCGGGACGCGGCGGAACCGGCGTGCCCGTGGTCGTGTCCCATGCGACTCCCTGTGCTCCGCTCGCCGTGCTCCGCTCGCCGCGAGGACCGCGGACGTATTGTCGTATGCACACTCTTGCACGTATCGGGCCGGATGCGAAGGGCCGCGAGGGGCTGCGAGACTGAGTGGATGTCGTCCTCCCGCTCCCTGCGCACCCTCCGCGGTGTCGTGGCGGCGACGACGACGACGACCACGGCCCTGTTCTCGCACGTCGCGGGCGGCGGTGAGCTGCCGGGCCTGCTCGGTCTCGCGGTGCCGCTCGTGCTCTCGGTGCTGGTCTGCGTCGCCCTCGCCGGCCGCGGGCTGTCGCTCGTGCGCCTGGCGGTCTCGGTGACGCTCAGCCAGGTCCTCTTCCACACGCTGTTCGTGATCGGCAGCGCCGAGGGGCCGGCCGGGGCGATGGGCACGGCGCACGCGCATCACGGCGGGACGATCGACGTCAGCGGTGCGACGGCGCACGCCGGCATGGCCGGCTCGATGACCGCCTCACACCTCCTCGCCGCCGTCGTCACCATCGCGGCGCTGCACCGGGGCGAGGCGCTGCTGCTCGCGATCGCGGCGACGACCGCGCACGCGATCGTGCGGCTCGTGCGGGTGCCGGTCACCCCGGTCCTCGCCGCACCGCCCGTGCGCCGCTCCTCGTACGCGCTGCGCGAGATCCTGCCGGTCGCCACGGCCGTGCTCGCCCAGGCCGTGCCCCGCCGCGGGCCGCCCGCCGTCCCCGCCTCCTGATCCTCGACGCGCGTTGCGCGTCTTCGACGACCCCTGCCCGCGCCTGCGCACCGCCTGCGCGGCGGCGGGGGCTGTGCGCGACGCCCCGTCCCCGCGGGCGGGCCGCGTGAAGGGAGCCACGGCTGTGGCGCATCCATCGACCTCTCTCGACCCTGACGACCTCGACCCGGACGACGACCTCCGCCCGCCCGAGCGGCTACCGGCCCCGCCGTTGCGCGCGGCGGAGGCGACCCTGCTGCTCGCCGTGCCCGCGGCGGTCGCGGTCGCGCTCGCCGGGCTGACGTACACCGGCGCGTTCTCGACCGAGACGCGCCTGATCGACCCCGGCGAGCTGGTGACCCGCGGCCTGCCGATCGCGCGGGTCGTGCACGACAGCGCCGCGTCGCTGACGATCGGCCTGCTCACCGCGGCGACGTTCCTCCTGCCCGGCCAGCGGATCGCGCCCGGGATCGTCTCCTACTCGCAGAACCGGGCGCTGCGCTGGGCGACCTGGTCGTCCGCGGTCTGGGTGGCGTCGGCGCTCGCCGTGCTGGTCTTCACCGCGGCGAACGCGATCGGGCAGCCGCTGGACGCACCGGGCTTCCGGACGCAGCTGGTCTTCTACGCCACGCAGCTCGAGCTGGGGCAGACCCTCGTCGCGTCGACGGCCTGCGCGCTGGCGGTGCTGCTGCTCACCCTCTTCTCCCGGCGGCTCGGCGGGGTGGCGGCGGCGACTGCGATCGCGGTGCTGGCGCTCCTGCCGCTCTCGCTCTCGGGGCACGCGGCCGGCGCGGACGAGCACGCGAACGCGGTGAACAGCCTCGCGGTGCACCTGATCGGAGTGACGGCCTGGGCGGGCGGGCTCGTCGCGGTGATCCTGCTGCGGCGCACGGTCGGCGACCAGATCGGCGCGGTCGTCGCGCGCTACTCGGTGCTCGCGGGCTGGGCGTTCGGCGCCGTCGCCTTCTCCGGGCTGGTCAACGCGTCGCTCCGGATCGAGGGGCTCGAGGACCTGGGCACGCCCTACGGGCAGCTGCTGATCGTGAAGGCCGTCGCGCTGCTCGCGCTCGGCGGCGCGGGGGCCTGGCATCGGCTGCGGCTGATCCCGCGGCTGCGCGCGGACCCGGGCGACCGCCGCGCGTTCGTCGCGGTCGCGGTCGGCGAGGTGCTGGTGATGGCGCTGACCATCGGCGTCTCGGTCGCCCTCTCGAACAGCGCGCCGCCGGTGTCCCAGGACCCGGTCAGCGGCGATGCGCGGCGCAGCCTGCTCGGCTTCCGCTACCCGCCCGAGGTGACGCCGGAGCGGATGCTCGACCAGTGGCATCTCGACGCCGTCTGGCTCGGGATCGCCGTCGTCGGCGCCGCCCTCTACGTGCACGCGGTGCTGAAGCTCCGGCGCCGCGGTGACGCGTGGCCGCTCGGCCGGACCGTGGCCTGGGTGGCCGGCTGCGCCGCCCTCGCCTACACGACCAGCGGCGGGCCGGGCGTGTACGGGCAGGTGCACTTCAGCACGCACATGATCCAGCACATGCTGCTGATGATGGTCGTGCCGCCGCTGCTGGTGCTCGGCGGGCCGGTGCTGCTCGCGCTGCGGGTGCTGCCGGTGCGCCGCGACGGCGGGCGGGGGCTGCGCGAGTGGATCCTCGCGGTCGTGCACTCGCGCTATCTGGCCGTGCTGTCGAAGGCGCCGGTCGCCGCGGTGCTCTTCGCGGGCAGCCTCGTCGCGTTCTACTACACGGGCTGGTTCGAGTGGGCGATGTTCAGCCACCAGGGCCACGTGCTGATGACCCTGCACTTCCTCGCGACCGGGTACCTCTTCTTCTGGGTCCTGATCGGCGTCGACCCCGGCCCCGACCGGCCCGGCCACGTGCTGCGGCTGCTGGTGATGCTGGCGACGCTGGCCTTCCACGCCTTCTTCGGCCTGGCGATCATGTCGCAGACCACCGTCCTCGCCGCCTCCTGGTGGACGGCGCTCGGCTACACCGACACGGAGGCACTGCTCGCGGACCAGGGCGTCGGCGGCGGGATCGCCTGGTCGGCGGGCGAGATCCCGATGGTGCTGATCGCGCTGGTCGTCGTCGCGCAGTGGATGCGCTCGGAGGAGCGGACCGCCAAGCGCTACGACCGCCGCGCCGACCGCGACGGCGAGGCCGAGCTCAGCGCCTACAACGCGCGGCTGGACCGGCTGGACCGCCGGGGGTCCTGAGCGGCCCGTGGGCTCCTCGGCCCGGCACCTCAGCGGCGGGAGGCGGCGTCCGCGTCCCAGAGGGCCTCGAGCGGGTCGTCGGCGTCCTCGCCCGCGAGGAGCTCGGCCTGCCGGCGCTCGGCCTCCTCGGCCGAGATCTCGCCGAGGTCGGCGGAGGCGCGCAGGGCCGCGGCCCGGCCGCCCTCGCGGGTGAGGAACGGGTCCTCGGGGGTGGCGTGCCGGACGCCGTCGCGGGAGTCGAAGGCGCGCGCCGTGACGCCGGTCACCGCGGGGGAGGAGGCGAGCAGGGCCATCGCGACACGGTCGGCCGCCTGCCAGGCGGAGGCGGAGGAGCCGCGCTCGGCGATGATCGGCCCGTCGGGGGTGCCGATGGTGAGCTGCTCGATGTCGGGGAGGAGGCGGAGGATGCGCGCGGCGGCGTCGAGCGCCTCGGCGGGCACGGAGTCGACGGGGCCGGAGAACAGCGGGGTCCAGTCCTCGGTGGGCAGGCGGTGCCGCCAGGTGTCCATCCGCGCCTCCTCCGTGATCGCGTCCGTGTTCGCGGCCGTGATCGTTCACGGCGCCGTCGCGCCGTTCGACTCCCAGAAGGCTAAGACCGGCTCCCGCGCGGGTCGACCCCCGAATCGAGGGAGTGCGCTTTGCGGATCAGACGGCTACCCGTTCGGCGCGGCGGCGCGGCGGGACCGTCCCTCCGGGCGACCTGTCGAGCTGTGCGGGCGCTGTGCCGCGCGGAGCGCGGGTGGGTGCCTGCGGCGTGATGCCTGGTCGATCCACGTGCCCCGGGGTGACCCCGGAGAGGACGGTGCAGCGCGTGCCCCGTCCGCCTCGCCCGGAGGGGCGGCGCGCCCCAGCCTAGGCTGGGGCGAACGAGGCGGGGGGTCGTCGTGCACGGACGGGACGCGGTCGTCGAGGCGCTCGTGCACGCGTTCCTCGGGGCGGAGTGGACACCGGCCGGACTGCGCGCCGCCGCGGCCGACTCGCTCGGCGCCCGCCGCCGCTGGCTCGGGCCGCTGATCACCGCCGTGCTCGTCGCCTTCCCGCATCCGCCGCTCGACGCGCCGCGCGAGCTCGCGCTGGTGATCGCGGGGCTGCTCCCGGAGCGCGCGCAGCCGGTGGTCGCGCACCTCGCACCGGTCGCCGCGCGGGCGGTGCCCTCCTCCTCCCCGGTGCCGGCGATCGACGGCCGGGACGACCTCGCCCGGCTGCTCGGGCTCACCCCCGCGCAGCTGGACGGCTTCGCGGACCTCGGGCAGTGGAACCGCCGCACGCCTGTCGGTGCCGCGCAGCCCGGTGCCCTGCAGAACTACGACCACGTCTGGCGCTCGCGGCCGGGCCGGGCGCCGCGGCTGCTCGAGGTGCCGCGCTCGCGGCTGCGCGCGGTGCAGCGGAGCGTCCTCGACGAGATCGTCGGCCTGGCTCCCGTGCACCCGGCCGCGCACGGCTTCGTCCCCGGGCGCAGCGCGATCACCGGGGCGGCCGTGCACGCGGGCTCGGCGATGCTGATCACCCTCGACCTGCAGCGCTTCTTCGCGCAGGTGACGGCGGCGCGGGTCTTCCGGCTGCTGCGCGGCGAGGGGCTGCCCGAGGCGGTCGCCTACGCGCTGACCGGGCTGTGCACCCACGCGGTGCCGGTCGCCGCGATCCATCGGATGCCCGCCGGCGGCGACCCGGAGGAGCGGGCCGCGCTGCGCCGCTCCCTCGCGCTCGCGCACCTGCCGCAGGGCGCGCCGACCTCGCCCGCGCTGGCCAACCTGGCGCTGCGCCGCCTCGACGCGCGGCTGACCGGCTACGCCGAGGCGGCCGGCGCCCGCTACACCCGCTACGCCGACGACCTCGCCTTCAGCGGCGACGCGGTGTTCGCCCGGCGGGCGGAGGCGTTCGCGCGCGGAGCCGCCCGGATCGTCGAGGACGCGGGCTACGCCGTGAACCCGCGGAAGACGCGGCTGCGCCCCGCGTCCACCCGGCAGAGCGTGACCGGGATCGTGGTCAACGAGCGACCGGCGGTCCGGCGGGCCGACGTCGACCGGCTGCACGCCATCCTGCACAACTGCGCCGTGCACGGACCGGCCGGGCAGAACCGCGCGGGCGTGCCCGACCTCCGGGCGCACCTGCTCGGCCGGATCGCCTGGGTGAGCGCGGTGCACCCCGGCCGCGGGGCGAAGCTGCGGGCCTTGTTCGAGCGGATCCCGTGGCTGGAGCCCTTAGGGGCCGCGGGGCCGCGCCCGTAGGATTCAGCGGTGCCCGTCACCCTCCCCGCTCCGCGAACGATCGACCCCGCCTCCGTCCCCGCCCTGCGCTGGGGTGTGATCGGCACGGGCATCGCCGACGCGTTCGTCGCGGCGATCCACTCCCGCTCGGTGCAGCGCGCCGTCGCCGTCACCGCGCGGGACGCCGAGAAGACCCAGGCCTTCGCGGACAAGCACGGCATCGCGACGGTGCACGCGACGGTCGAGGAGCTGGTCGCCGACTCCGGGATCGACGCCGTCTACATCGCGACCCCGCACCCGCTGCACCGCGCGCAGGCGCTCGCCGCGCTCGCGGCCGGCAAGCACGTGCTGATCGAGAAGCCGATCGCGATGTCCGCGGACGAGGCGCGCGAGATCACCGACGCGGGCCGCGCCGCCGGCCTGCTGGTGATGGAGGCGATGTGGGCGCGCTACCTGCCGCAGGCCGACGTGATCCGCCAGGTCGTCGAGAGCGGGGTGCTCGGCGAGCTCCGCCTGGTCACCGCCGACTTCGGCTTCTCCGTCCCCGTCGACCCGACCGGGCGGCTCTGGGCGAAGGAGCTCGGCGGCGGCGCGCTGCTGGACGCCGGCGTGTACCCGATCTCGTTCGCGTCCTCGGTGCTCGGGGCGCCCGTCTCGGTCGTCGCCTCCGGCACCGTCGACCCGTCCACGGGCGTCGACGCGAGCGCCGACCTGCTGCTGACCATGGGCTCCGGGGCTCGCGCGCTGCTGTCGACCTCGCTCCAGACGTCGCTGCCGGTCGAGGCGATGGTCCTCGGCTCGGAGGGGCGGCTCGCGGTGCACAGCCCGTTCTTCGGCCCGAGCGGCGTGACGCTGACGCTGGGCAGCATGAGCTCGGGGCAGGACTCGGAGGTCTGGACCGACGAGGGCCCGTGGCCGTACGGCGCGCTGTCCTTCCAGGCGACGGCGTTCGCCTCGTACGTCGCCGCGGGGCTCGTGGAGTCGCCGGTGCACCCGCACCACGAGGTCGTCTCGGTGCTGGCGACGATCGACGAGGCGCGGCGGCAGGTCGCGGCGCAGGCCGTCTCGCTCGCCTTGTCGGCCGGCTGATGCGCATCCTCACCTGCCTGCACACGATGGAGGTCGGCGGGAGCCAGATCAACGGGATCGAGCTCGCGGGGCGGATGGCCGCGCTCGGTCACGAGGCGGTGGTCTACGGCCCGGACGGCGATCTGCGGCCGCTCGTCGCCGAGCTCGGGCTGGACTGGGAGGAGGCGCCCGAGAAGGGGCCCCGCCTGTCCGTCCGCAGCATGGCGCGGCTGCGGCGCATCGTCCGCGAGCGGCGGATCGACCTGATCCACGCCTACGAGTGGGCGCCGACGATGGACGCCGCCTTCGGACCGCACCTGGTCGACGGCGTGCCCGTGGTGACCACCGTGCTCTCGCCGGAGGTGCCGGACTTCGTGCCGGCCGCGTTCCCGATGATCGTCGGCGTCGTCGAGCTGCTCGCGGAGGAGTCGCGGCGCCGGCCGACGCTGCACCTGATCGAGCCGCCGGTGGACACCGAGCTGAACGCGCCGGTCGCGGACGCGGCGCGGGTGGCGGAGCTGCGGGCGCGCTTCGACGTGGCGGAGGGCGAGATCGCGATCGTCACGGTGGCGCGGCTCGTCGTCGATCTCAAGCGCGAGGGGATCCTCGCGGCGATCGAGGCGGTCGGTGCGCTGAGTGACCAGGACGGCGGGGACGACCTCCGCCTCCGCCTGATCGTCGTCGGCGACGGGCCGGTGCGCGGCGAGCTGCAGGCCGCGGCCGACCGGGTGAACGCGGGGCGCTCGCGCGAGCTGGTCACGCTGACCGGGCAGATGCTCGACCCGCGCGACGCCTACGCGGTGGCCGACATCGTGCTCGGGATGGGCAGCTCCGCGCTGCGGGGGATGGCGTTCGCCAAGCCGCTCGTGGTGCAGGGCGAGCGCGCGTTCTGGCGGCTGCTGACTCCGGAGTCGCTGCCGTTCTTCCTCGAGGGCGGCTGGTACTCGCTCGGCGACGGCGTCGACGGGCCGGGGCGGCTCGCCGGGATCCTGGCGCCGCTCGCGGGCGATGCGGAGCTGCGGGAGCGGCTCGGCGC
Organism: Rathayibacter sp. VKM Ac-2857; assembly: GCF_013205025.1. Classification (GTDB taxonomy): domain Bacteria; phylum Actinomycetota; class Actinomycetes; order Actinomycetales; family Microbacteriaceae; genus Rathayibacter. The sequence goes on from NZ_JABMLE010000003.1 coordinate 649,134, forward strand.
GCTCGGCCGCGAGGTCGTCGTCGAGCGCTTCAGCCTCGCGGCGGCCGCGCGCACCCAGGCCGCGATCTACACGGAGGCGGTGGCCGCGCGGACGACGCTGCCGCGGCGCCTGCGGGGGCTGGCGCACCCGGCGGTGCGGTACGCGGCGTACCGGCTGCACCCGCTCAAGCGGCGGGTCCTGGCGCTGCTCGGGCGCTGAGATCCGGCGCTCTCCGACAGCTGTTGCCGACGCCGGCGCATCCGTCAAGGGTCTCCTCCTGGCCGCTGAGCGCGTCCTAGAGTCCTGATCATCCGGCCGCATCCGGAGGCTGAAGACGACTCCGCCGCGGCCTCCGACGACGGGGAGACGAGATGTCCAGGGACGACGTGATGCCGGGGCGGTTCGCGCGCTTCGTGAAGTGGGTGCACCGGGCCGACGGCTGGGAGCCGCAGTACCTCCGCGGCCGCGTGCTGGCGAAGACCGACGGCGCCTGGATCGTCGCCGTCAACGGCGAGGAGACCCGCGTGATGAAGAAGGAGTGGAGCGTCTACCGCTGAGCCGTCGCCGGCGAGCGGCCGCCCTGCTCGCCACGCCTCCTGCTGATCGAGTAGCCCGCGGAGCGGGCGTATCGAGCGGCGGAGCCGCTTCGCGTCTCGGTGGTGAGGGAAAGGACGCGGCTGCGCCGCGTCATGTTGGTCGAGTAGCCCCGCAGGGGCGTATCGAGACCCGCCACCACCAGCAGAGCGGGTCTGCAGACTTGCGTTCTGAGGGTGGTGGATCTCGATACGCCCGCTCCGCGGGCTACTCGATCAGCATGGTTCTCCCATACGTACTAGGTGATCTTTCCTAGGAGATCCACCCAGCGGCGATCGCCGTGCGCCTAGCTGCGCCGACGGATCCGCCACGGCAGCGCCAGCCAGATGCCGACGATCAGCACCGCCGTGACCGATGCCATCGTGATCGCGAGCGGTCGCGTCGTCACCACGTCGAAGATCAGCAGCACCGTCCCCACGAGGACGAGCGCCACCGCCATCAGCGTCAGCCGCAGCAGGACGTCCGCCGCGCGCACCAGCGTCCGCTTCGCCCGGCGGCGGAACAGCTCGCGGTGCAGGCTGACCGGCGCGAGCCCGAGCAGGGTCGCGAGCACCGAGCCGCTGATCAGCACCAGGTAGACGTCGGTCTGGAAGCGGTCGAGGTCCTCGAAGCGCTGCTGGAACGCGATCGCGAGCAGGAACCCGGTCAGGATCTGCGTGCCGGTCTGGATGACCCGCAGCTCCTGCAGGATCTCGCTCCAGTTGCGGTCGAGCCGCTCGTTCTCGGTCTCGTCGCGGCCGTCGCCGGGCAGGTCGTCGCGCGGGTCGGAAGGTGTGGGCGGCACCGTCCCATTCTGCCCGGCGGCATGCATTCGTCCGGCGCCCGTTCGTCCGGCGTTCGCGAGACCGTCGCCCTCCGCTCTGGTGTCCCGGCCCGCGACGAGCGAGCCTGGTCGCATGACGAAGTGGTGGGGGCCCGCCCTCGCGGCGCTGGGATCGGTCGCGGTCGTCGTCGGCGGCGTCACGCTCTTCTCCTGGACGGTCAGCGAGACGCAGTTCCCCCGTGCGGATCCGGGCTTCGACCGGCTGACGGCGGAGGTCGCGAGCGTCCCCGGAGTCGGTGTGCAGGAGTCCGCGCGCTGGGTCGAGGCGCCGGTCTTCCTCGACCCGACGTCTCTGATCGCTCTCGACGTGGACGAGGCGAGCCTCCCCGCCGTGCTCGACACCGCCTGCTCCACCGAGTACGCCGACCACGTCGCCTGGTCGTTCCGCGTGCGGACCGACGGCGGCAACGCGGTCTCCGTGCACGGCTCGTGGGAGGACCCCGGTGGCGCGGGCAGCTGCCCCGAGTTCGGCTTCGATCCCGCCGGTCTCCTCGGCCCCCTCGACGACGTCGTCGCCGGTCTCGACCTGCAGGCCGCCGTCTGGGACGGAGCCGACGGCGAGGCGGGCCGCTTCTCGCTCCTGGCGATCGAGGAGCCCGCGGAGGTCGACGCCCTCCTGCCGCTCGTCGCGCACGCCGAGGACCTCCGCGCCGCCGCCGGGGTCGCCGCCGATCGCCCGGTCGAGATCAGCGGCTCCCGGCTCAGCGCGATGGTCGGGCCGGGGGAGCAGGAGCGCTACGCCGCCGTGCTCGCGGAGCTCCTGGAGCGGCACGGGGTGACGGCCTACTACGACAGCAGCGACGGCACGCAGAGCGACGGCGTCGACAAAGTGCAGGTCACCGCCCCCGCGAGCGAGCACGCCGCGATCGAGCGGGTGCTGAGCGAGTCGGGCCTGTCCGTCGCGGAGCTGCCGGTGCGGTTCCTGCCCGAGAGCTGAGCCGCCGGGCCTGCTCAGAGGTGCAGCAGGCTCCAGTCGATGATGACCGCGAGCGCGGTGAACAGTGCCGCGACCGCCCCGACCGCTTTTCCGGCCCGGTCGAGGTCGCTGCGCGGTCCGGGCCGCATGTCGGCGACGACGCGCAGCAGCGCCCCGAGCAGCGCGATCACGGTGACGGCCAGTATCCAGACCTTGAGCGACACGTGCGAGTCGACGTCGAGCAGGGTGAGGGTCACCACCGGCACGAGCACCGCGAGGAACGACACGACGACCAGCAGGACGCCGCGCCGCGTGAGGTCGGTGGGGCCGTAGGAGCCCTCGCTGAGCCAGGCGCGGAGGGGGCGCCGGGACGCGGCGGCGGCGGTCCGGCCGTCTGCGGTCTCGGCCTCGTCGGCCTCGGCCGGGGCGGAGGCCTGGGGTGCGCTCGTGCTCACGGGCGGGCTCCTGAGGTGGGTGCGGGAGTGGCGCTGCCGCGGGCGAAGAGGGGTCGGTCGAGTCTGGCGCCGCGCGGGCGTCGGCGGAAGAGCCGCTTGCGGACGTGTCCGGAAGCGGACAGGGGGGTCAGGGGCGGATCAGGCGGTGGTCACGGCCGGGACGCTGGCGAGATACTCCTCCGAGGCGACGTCGGTCCGGAATTCGAGGATCTCGACGGAGTGTGCCTTGAGAACGCCGAGGACGTCTTCGGGAGTGACGTAGAAGAATTCGCGCCGGAGATTGACGCGGTTGACGCGCTTGTCCGAGAACGTCTGGTGGAGCATCGTCTCGATTCCGACCGCGTCGTCCGCGAAGAACAGCGCGTGGACATCGAACCGGAACGGTACCGAGGCGTCACCGAGCTCGTTCACCCGGTCCATCGGCTCGAGGCGTCTCGTCATGCCGATCTTCACCATCCGATCGCCGAACGCGCCCCTGTTCGAGATGACGTAGACGTATCCCGCCCGGATGTTCGCAGCGCGGTAGTCCACATCGTGGAGCGCTCGATCGACATCCGCGATCCTCGCGCGGAGTCTCTCAGCGCCTTCCAGATCGCCGTTGGCCTCCAGGGCGGTGAGAGTGGCCGTGTAGTGCGCCTTCTCCTTATCGAGCCGCTCGTGCTCGCGCGCCAGTTCCTGCTCCGCCTTGCGCTGCTCGCGCAGCTCTTCCCGACGAGCGCGCTCCATCTCCTTCTCCCGCTGCAGAGCCTGAAGATGCTGATTCGCGAGCTGGATCTCGGTCAGCCTCAGGTGGTGGTACTCGGGATCGATGGTGAGCGCGATCATCGATCCTTGACGCTCGATCATCTCCGCGGCCTTGCTCAGCCTCGCCTGCGCGACCGCGAGATTGCCCGCACGGACCGTCTTCACGCAGTTCTCCGCCTCGGCGTTGTACGCCCGCAGGAGGATCTTCGTCATGTCGCTGACGAACCGCTTTCCCTGGGCCTGGGAGTTGTTGAAGGTGAAGGCGCTCGACGCCCGCGCGGCTCTCTTGTCCCGGATCGCCGCTTTGATGCGGGAGCGGACGACCTCCAGTCGCGTCGCGAGGTCTGCCGATGCCTCGGCGGGATGCTCGTAGTCGTAGAGGCCGAGCTCCTGGATGTCGACCGTCTGACGGACGCCGATGATCTGGTCCGCGAGCTCCTCGAACTCTCGGCGCCGGCGAGCGACATGCGTTTCTATCTCTTCGAGGACCGCGCGTGACGCGGCCGCGCGCGCCTCGTCCTGGGCGGCGCGGGTCGCGACGTCGTTCTGCCACCGAGCCTGCTCCTCGGCGATCTCGGCACGCCGGCGGCTCTTCTCCGCGTCGAGCTCCGTCAACTCGAGCAGTCCGTAGCGCTGCTGAGCGCGCTCCAGTTCGGCGACACGCGCTGCGAGCTCCTTCGCCGCTTTTCTCGCTCCGAAGAACGGGATGTCCGGGGTGCTCTCCGACGTCGCCTCCGCGGCCGGCGCGCGCCGGCTCTCCACGGCGTTCTGCTCGGCCTGCCGGATCTCGCGGCGAGAGGCGGACTGCTGATTCGCCGTCGTTTCGGCGGGTGCGACGGGATGGGTGTGCTCCGTCCAGGCAGTGCCGTCCCAATAGCGGAGGAGCGAAGGGTCGGAGGGGTCGGGATACCAGCTGGCGGCGGCAGTCATAGGTCTGAGCGTAAGGGGAGCGGAACTGTTTGTCCGATGCTTGTGCGACTATCGGATCATGCCCGGCTCACTGCATTCCCACATCGTCGAAGGATCGCGTCTCCGAGTGGATGTGGTCGGATCAGGGAGCGACGCTCTCTCTGATCGGCGACTACACCGATCTCGAGCCGAGTGTTGAGAGCGGCGGAGTGCTGGAGAGCAATCCCGCACTCCGCAGCAACATGTGGGCCTTTGCGAAGACCCGGCACGCCGCCCGGACGGCATCGAATCTGGAGGCACTCGGCATCGCTGATCCTGCGGAGCAGAAGGCCGCCTTGAAGGTGCTGGAGATCGAGCGCAAGACCGCGGAGAAGCGCGCGGACGAGTACGCCAGGACGGCCCAGTGGATCGCCGACGTCGCCGACGACGTCTCGCTCCTGACGGTGGAGCGCGGCTGGTGCTCGTCCTGCTTCTTCCACACGGAGCACCGGAAGTCGAATCGACCCGCGGGCCAGCTCCCGGTCTACGTCTGCCAGGGCTGCGGCTCTCCGACCCTCCCGTGCATGGCTCCGGGCTGCGACAACATGGCGGTCCGGGATCGTGGTGCCCTCCGCGTCCCGCAGTTCTGCGCGGAGCACAAGCGCGAGATCCCGGGCTTCGAGAAGGCCCAGGGCTCCTTCGGGGAGCTTCACGACTACGAGGAGTTCTTGAAGTACGAGAAGCCCGACCTCGACGCGATCTCGAAGATCGCGGTCGGAAGCGTCGTCGCTCTCGGAGTCGCTGCGCCGCTCGCTCTCGTCGCCGCGCCCGCGATCGGCGGAGCGCTGGGCTCGCTCGGAGTGTTCGGCGGCCTGTCCGGCGCCGCCGCGAGCTCCCATGGCCTCGCCCTGCTGGGTGGGGGCACCCTCGCCGCCGGCGGGCTCGGAATGGCCGGTGGCACTGCGGTCGTCACTGCGGTCGGTGCGGCGGTCGGAGGAGCGCTGGGCGCATCGGTGTCGAACGCCTACCTCCGAGAGGACAAGTCGTTCCGGATCGAGCTGCTCCGGCCCGGCAAGGGCGGAGTTCCGGTGATCGTCGCCAACGGTTTCCTCACCGACGGCAAGAGCGAGAAGTGGGGAGGGTGGAAGGCGATCGTCGACGCGCGCTACCCGGATTCGCCTGTCTACCGGGTTCACTGGGGCTCCAAGGAGCTCGACGACCTCAGCGACCTCCTTGCGGGAGTCGCCGGCAAGGTCAGCGGGCTCGGGCTCGTCAAGGCGGCCGCAGCAATCGGCACTAAGGCCGGCGCAAGATTCCTGGGGAACATCGTCGGTCCGGCGTTCATCGCCGCTGATCTCCTCAAGAACCCCTGGCATGTCGCGAAGAGCCGGGCGGACAAGACCGGCGTCATCGTCGGGGATCTCCTGGCCCGGACCGACGCCGAGTCCTACGTGCTCATCGGGCACAGTCTCGGAGCACGGCTGATGGTCGTCGCCGCTCAGGCGCTCGGCACCAAGCCCGGCCGGCCGCGGATCGAAGCCGCGCACCTGCTCGGCGCCGCCATCGGAGCGAAGAACAACTGGGACTCGCTGACCGCCGCGGTCGACGAGGCGGTCTACTGCTACCACTCGCTCAACGACGCCGTCCTGAAGTACGTCTACCGGACCGCACAGGGCGGCGAGACGGCGGCAGGTCTCGTCGGCATGAGTCCGGCATCGAGCAAGCTGCAGAACATCGACGTCTCGGACGTCGTCAAGACGCACTTCGACTACCAGGACGAGGTCCGCCTCCACGCCGCTGTGTAACTGAATCGCCCGAGAAGGCTCGTTCTCGGGGTGGAGAACGAGCCTTCTCGGGCGAGTGAGCGGCCGGGTGAGCGGCCGAGTGGAGGCGGGCGGCTAGCGGCAGGCCGTCAGGCTCGCCACTCCGTCGGAGAGGGTGCCGGTGCCGCCCAGGAGCACGACGCTGGTGGCGCCGAGGCTCTTGATGTCGTCGAGGACGGGCTGGGGGACGCAGTCGGGCTTCACCGTGTAGAGCGGGTTGCGGGTGAAGCCGGCGGCGGCCGCTCCGGAGAGGGCGTCGGGGAACTTCTCGCCGGTGGCGAGGTAGACCGTCGACGCGGCCGTGAAGGCGGCGCGGTTGAGCTGGACCGAGGTGTCGTAGCGGTCGACGCCGCCGATGCGGATCGGCGTGATGCGGAACGAGTTCTCGATGCCGGTGCTGACCGAGAGGGGGTCGCCCGCGATCGTCAGCTTCTTGACGCCGAGGCCCTGCACCAGGGAGCGGGTGGTGTCGTCGACGGCGCTGAGTCCGCCGTTCACCAGGAGGACGGGCGCCCGGACCGAGCCGGCTGCGGCTGCGGCGGCGAGGGCGTCGGGGAACTTCTCACCGGTGGCGAGCCACGCCTGCGAGGAGCCCTTCGGGAAGGCGGCTTCGACGAGCTTCGCCGCGGTGTCGTAGCGGTCGACGCCGCCGATGCGCTGAACCTCGCCGGTCTTCGCGTAGGCGGCGAGCTCGGTCACGAGGCGGTCGCTGACGCTCAGGTTCGAGCCGACGACGACGATCTTGCTCGGCTTGAGGCGGCGCAGCTCGTCGCGGACCGGCTGCGTCATCGAGTCCTGGTCGACCAGCAGCAGCGGGCCGTTCTGCTTCGCGGCGGCGGGTGCCGCGGCGAGGGCGTCGGGGAAGTTGCCGCCGGTGGCGATGAAGACGACCGGCACGTTCGCCTTGAACGTCGCGGCCGAGACCTTCGCAGCGGTGTCCTGGCGGTCGACGCCCGCGATGCGGGTGACGACCACGGGGCCACCGGGCGTGGGGGTCGCGGTCGGCGTGGCGGTGGGGGTCGCCGTGGGAGTGGCGGTGGGCGTGGCCGTGGGCGTCGCGGTAGGAGTCGCGGTCGGCGTGGCCGTGGGCGTCGCGGTCGGCGTGCCGGTGGCGGTCGGGGTCGGCGTGGGCGTCGATCCGTCGTCGCAGGACGCGGCGGTGACGTCGTAGCTGTACTGGACGTTGGCCGAGCTGCCGGCCCAGACGACGAGCCTGTCGCCCGTCTTGACGGGCACCGGGTCGAAGGCGAACGGGCCGCCGGTCGCCGGAACGGTCGTCTGGTCGGCGGTCGTGCCGTTGACGGCCAGTCCGAGGGTCGTGGCCCCCGTGCCGGCGACCGGGCCGCCGGTGTCGCCGGCGACGACGGCGCTGACCGGGGCGCCGTCGGTGCAGGTGACGTCCGTCGAGGCGGTCGGAGCGGCGGCCGCGCTGAGGGCGGGCGTGAGGCCGACCGTGCCGGCGATCACCGCGGCGGCGATCAGGGCGACCCGTGAGCGGCGCGGGGCCCTCACAGTGCCACCACCGCGGCGGTCGGCGTGCAGGAGAGGTGGAGCGATGACGACATCGTGTCGCCTTTCTCGAGAGGGCGGATCGGGCCGCTCCGGTCCCTCGGCGCGATCCCTCCTCCCTCGCGGCCGCGGCATCGCGGGCGGGGGTGTCGGGGTCGACAGGGGAACGGATCGGTGCTCGAAAGCTAGCGAGACGGCCGCCGCCTCGGCAATGGGCAGCGGCAGAGGGTCCCCCTGTCGGGGGGCGTTCGGCGTGCCTGCCTCGACGGACTGCTGGCCGAGCGTCCACGAGCCCGGAACCCGGCCGAGCGGGACGGTGACGCGCTGCCGGATAGTGTCGTCGGACACGGGAGCCGAGCCTGCCGTCGTGATCACGGAAGAGGCGCCCGCATGACCAGCCCCATGACCAGCCCCGGCGCGAGCAGCGGCCCGACGAGCACCGTGAGCACCGGGGCGTGAGCGTCGGGAGCATCGCCGAGCTGCGCGCCGCGCTCGCCGTCGGGGCGGTGTCGGCCGTCGAGGTCGCCGCGGACCGGCTCGCCGCCGTCGCGGCGCAGTCCGGCACGGTCGTGGCGTGGGACGAGGAGGCGGTCCTCCGCGCCGCCGCCTCGGTCGACGAGCGCCGCCGGCGGGGGGAGCCGCTCGGGGCGCTCGCGGGCGTCCCGATCACGGTGAAGGACTCGTTCGACGTCGCCGGGTTCGACGGCAGCGTCGGCACGGCCGAGAGCGTGCACCGCTCCGTCGCGGACGCCCCGGCGGTCGCCGCGCTGCGGGCCGCCGACGCCGTGATCCTCGGCAAGACGGCCGTGCCGCCGTTCCTCGATTCGTTCGATACCGCGAGCGCACTTCACGGCCGGGCGGTGAACCCGTGGGGCGCGCAGCTCACGGCGGGCGGCTCCTCCGGCGGGTCCGCGGCGGCGGTCGCCTCGGGGCTGTCCTGGGGCGACCTCGGCAGCGATCTGACCGGCTCGATCCGCGTGCCGGCCGCGTGGAACGGCGTCTGCGGGCACCGGCCGAGCAGCGGAGTGATCTCCAAGCGCGGGCACCTGCCCTGGCCGGTCGGCACCCGGCTCGAGCCGTCCGCCTCCGCCGCCGGGCCGATCGCCCGCAGCGCCGACGACACCGCGGCGCTCTTCGCCGTGCTCGCCGGGTCGGTCTCCTCCGGCCCGTGGCGGCTCGCCCTGCCCGAGCCGCGGTTCTCGCGGCTGAGCGAGCTGACCGTGGGCCTGTGGCTCGCGGAGGAGAGCGCGCCGGTCGACGACGAGACGGAAGCGGCGCTCGCCGGCCTCGCCGACCGGCTGCGCGATTCCGGGGTGACGGTGGTGGATCTCGGGCCGTCGGTGCTCGGCACCGCGGAGGCCGAGGCCCTGTTCGACCGGCTGGTCCTGCACGAGATCGCCTACCCCGGCGGCTCCGGTGCTCCGATCGCGCAGGTCTGGGCCGACTGGGACGAGCAGCTGCGGCTGCGCGCGGAGTGGGAGCGGGCCATCGCCGCGGTGGACGTCGTGCTCGCGCCGGTGGTGCCGTTCGCGCCGCCCGCGTTCCCGCTCGCCGAGGCCGACTGCCGGGCGATCGGCCGCTGGAGCTGCCTGGCGAACCTGGCGATGGGCCCGTCGACGGTGCTCCCGATCGGCCTCGGCGCGACCTCGGGCCTGCCGCTCGCCGCGCAGCTGATCGGCGCGCACGGCGACGACCTGGCGACCCTCGGCGCGGCCCGACTGCTGGCGGCCGAGGGCCTGGTGCCGCAGACGCTGCGGGCGCCGGAGACGGCCTGACGCCGTCCCATCGGGACAAAGAGAAAACCCGGCCCCAGAGGGGCCGGGTGGTATTCGAAAATCATAGCCGAACGCCGCCTGCGGGCGGTGACGTGGCGCCGGACTGTCACCAATCGTCCGGTCGGGAGAGCCTGTCGATCCGCTCGGGGAGCTGCGAACTCCGAAGATCGTGGTCGGTCAGCTCGTACCACCAGTGGCCGCCCGCACCCTCGTCAGGTTCTCCCGCGAGCGCGCCCGCGCGGTAGGCGGGAGTGGGGTTGACCACCCCGACCGGTACCCGACGACGCGCTTCGCGGATCGGGAACTCGAGATCGCTGTCATTGCTGATAACGACCGCGGCGTCGACCGAGCGTTCCAGCACATCGATCAGAAGGTGCGAGGCGACGTTGACGTCGGATCCCTTCTCCTCTCGTCGGGCGATCGAAGCCATGAAGGTGGCGCCCGGGGCGTCGGCACCGTCCTGGCCCCTGATCATCAGCGGCCAGGAGGGTGTGCTGAGGACTGGGCGGCCGCGTCTGTCCGGTGTCGCGAGTGGAGCGGTCGCCACCCGCGAGACATAGGTTCCGAGAGCAAGGACGTCGATGGATCCGTGCCGCTGCAGTGCGCGGAGGTAGGTGTCCTGATCGCGTTGCCCCTGCGGATGATAGGCCCCGCTGACGCGAGCGGTGCAGAAGACGATGCGCGTGCTCGATACCGCACCCCATCCCGCGCCGGGACCGGTGAGGAGGCCAGCGGCGAGCGCGCGAAGGTCGAGCCAGCGCCACCCCGTCGTGCCGCGGCCGCAGATCCGGCGTGCTCCGTAGTAGAGGTTGAACCCATCGATGTAGACGCCCACTCGCATGGACGGACGATAGACGTGTCGATGTCCGACCGGTGGCCGGTGGCGCCTGATCCGCGCCGCGCTCACCCGCGGCGCTTCACCATCCGCCAGTTCACCAGCTCGACGCCCGCGCGCACCGGGTGCTGCTCGGCGACCGCGACGAAGCCGTGGCGCTCGAAGAAGGGGCGCGCGGTGATGCTCACGTCGGCCGACAGCTCCGGTGCGGTGGGCGCCTGCGATTCCGCCTCGGCGAGCAGGCGGGTCGCGACGCCGCGGCGGAGGAAGCGCGGGGCGACGAACATCATGTCGATGTACCCGGTGACGCTGACGTCCGAGAAGCCGGCGAGCTCGCCGTCGACGGTGGCGACGAAGGCGTTCCGCGCCTGCATCGCGAGATGCCACGTCGGGACGTCGCGCTCGCCGGCCCAGGCGCGGATCTGCTCGGGGGAGTAGTCGGCGGCGGCCGTCTCGGTGACGGCGGCGAGGAAGACGGCCAGGGTGCCGGCGGCGTCGGACTCGGCGTAGGGGCGGATCGCGATCGGAGGCACCCCGACACCCTCCGCGCGAGATGCCACTTATGAGCCCGACACGCCGAGGAATCGCGTCATAAGTGGCATCTCGCGAGGGGGGTCAGCGCCCCAGCACCCGGGCGTACACGCGGAGGTAGTCGTCGACCATGCGCTCGACGGCGAAGCGGCGGACGGCCGTCTCGCGGACCAGCGCGCGGTCGAGCAGGCGGGCGCGCGGCACCGCGGCGACCGCCTCCGCCGCGGACTCGACGACGAAGCCGCTCACGCCCTCGTCGACGATCTCGGGCATCGAGCCGCGCCGGTACGCGATCACGGGGGTGCCGCAGGCCATCGCCTCGACCACCGAGAGGCCGAACGGCTCGTCGAAGCCGATCGGGTGCAGCAGCGCGACCGCCGAGCCGAGCAGCGCCGCGCGCTCGGCCGGCCCGACCGAGCCGGCGTAGACCACCCGGTCGCCGTCGACGTGCGGTTCGACCTCCTCGCGCCAGTAGCGCTCGTCCTGCACGATGCCCGCGATCACGAGGCGCAGGCCCGCGGCGGCGGCGATGCGCACCGCCTCCGCCGTGCCCTTGTCCGGGTGGATGCGGCCGAGGATCACCAGGTCCTCACCCGAAACACCTGAATACGGCAGCTCCGACAGGTCGATCCCGTGGTGCACCGTCGCGACGTAGTCGAGCTCGGGCGAGCGGTCGTTCTCCGAGATCGAGACCAGGGTCGCCGTCAGCGGGTGCCGCAGCGCCTCGCGGTAGGCGGGCAGGATGCCCGGGCCGGAGAAGCCGTGCACCGTCGTCACCAGCGGCACCGGCCACTGCGCCGCGAGCGCGAGCGGCAGCCAGTCGAGGTGGTTGTGCACGAGGTCGAACTCGCGCGAGCGGGCGAGCGCGTGCGCGATGTGCAGCGACTCCTGGACGCGGCCGTCCGCGCCGGACTCGGCGTAGCCCTCCGGCACGACACTCGAGAGGCGCGCCGCGGTCACGGAGTCGCCGGTCGCGAACAGCGTCACGTCGACTCCGCGGCGCACCAGGCCCTCGGTGAGCAGGCTCGCGACCCGCTCCCACGGCCCGTAGTGCCGCGGCGGGGTGCGCCAGGCGACGGGCGCGAGCATCCCGACGCGCAGGCCGCTCAGAACAGCGGTCACGCCGCGGCCGCCTGCGCGAGCTCCGCGCGGCGGACGACGAGCGAGGTGTGCAGGGCCGCGATGGTCGACTCCGCGCCGCGGTTCTCGTTGCGGCCGGTCGGCGTCAAGCCGTCGTAGCCGGCGCCGGTGACCGGGTCGATCATCACGGTCCCGGAGTCGTTGACGCCCCCGAACCAGGCCCAGCACGCGGCGAGGCCGTCGCGCCAGAGCGGGTCCTCCTCGATCGTCAGCGCGCGGGCGCAGGCGGCCGCGAGCGCCGCGACCTCGATCGGCTGCTGGTCGAAGAGCGCGCCGGTCTCGCCGGGGCCGCGGCCCGCGACTCCGCAGACCGACAGGCCGTTCTCGCCGGACTCGAGCGCGAGCAGGAACGCCAGCTGCTGGAAGCCGCGGGCGAGCAGCACGGGGTCGCCGAGCGCCGCGCCGGCCGCGAGCAGCGCCTCCGGGACGCAGCCGTTCGCGTAGCGCAGCCGCGGCTCGGGCCAGGGCCAGTCGGCCGCTGTGATCCGAAGGGGCGGGGCGTCGTGCAGCAGCGCCGAGCCGTCCGCGACGAGCTGCGCGGCCGCGGCGCTCTCCGGATGCGCCTCGAGCACCTCGACCGCGCCGAGCACGGCGGAGGTCATCGCGCGCAGGTGCGGCGAGCGCCGCGCGGCGAGGCGCTGGAACAGCCGCGACCCGCGGTGCCGGGTGAGCGGCAGCTCCGCCCGCGCCGCGACGACGCCGGCGGCCCAGACGGCGCGGCCCCACCAGTCGCCGAGCGACGGCTCCTCCGGGGAGTCGCCGTCGGCCGAGACCCGGTTGCGCACCGTGCCGTCGGCGGCGGTCGCGCGCTCGAGGAAGCGCAGGTACTGCTCGGTCAGCCTCCGCGTCACCTCGGACTGCTCCGGCTCCTGCGCCACCACGATCAGCGCGCGCGCCACGTCGTCGACGCAATAGCCGTGCTCGCGCCGCGGCGCGTCGAGCAGCGCGTGCTCGAAGAGCCCGCCGGCATCGGTGAGCGCGTCGAGGTGGGAGTAGGGGAGCGCGGGCGAGAGGACCTGCGCAGCGCCCTCCGCTCGAAAGATCACGCCGCCCGCTCCACCCGGAGCCGCTCGACCAGGTCCAGGTAGCGGCCGGCCGCGGCGGGCCAGGACAGGGTGCTGCCGGACAGCACGTCGAGATCGGGCACGGCGACCGTGGTGTCGGCGAGCACCTGCTGCAGGGCGTCGGCCATCGCGGCCGGGTCCTCGTGCGCGACGGTGCGGCCGCGGTGCGCGGTCAGCAGCTCGAGCGCGTGCGGGAACGCGGTCGCGACGACCGGGCGGCCGGCGGCGAGCGCCTCCACCAGCACGCCCGAGGTGACCTGATTGCGGGAGTCGTAGGGGAGCAGCACCGCGTCGGCCTGCGCGACCGCGGCGGCGAGCTGGGCCGGGTCGAGGTAGCGGCCGTCGAGGACGACCTGCTGCTCCAGCCCGAGCTCGGCCACGAGCGCGGCGAGCGACTCGCGGTACGCCTCCCCGTGCGAGGCGACGACCTTCGGGTGCGTCTGCCCGAACACCGTGTAGCGGGCGTCGACCCCCGCGTCGCGCAGGAGTGCCGTGGCGCGGATCCCCCACTCGATGCCCTTGCCGGGGCCGATCAGGCCCCAGGTGATGATCTGCGCGGTGGCGCTCGAGTCGGCGGCAGCGGCGGTGCGCTCGGCACTGCCCGTCCAGACCGGCACGCCGTGGGCGATGACGCCGACCTTGCGGGTGTCGACGGCGTAGCGGCGCTCGAGGATCTCGGCGGCGACGGCCGTCATCACGACGACCGCGTCGGCGAGGGCGGCGACCCGCTCCAGCACCGAGCGCTGCGTGTCGCTCGGCGTCTCGAGGACGGTGTGCAGGACGACGATCGCCGGGACCGTGAGCTGCTCCATCAGCGCGAGGACCTCGTCGCCGTCCGGGCCGCCGTAGATGCCGTACTCGTGCTGGATCACGGCGACGTCCGTCCGGCTGAGCTCGGCCGCGGCGTACGCGATGCTCGCCGGGTCGCCCGCCACGAGCTCGGCGGCGACGGTCCGGCCGACGGCCGAGCCGGGGACGGCGAGCTCGTCCATCACGCGGACGGTGCGGATCGTCGCGCCGTGCTCCGCCGTCAGGGCGTCGCCGAGCGACTGCGCGAAGGTCGCGAGGCCGCAGCGGGTGGGCGGGAAGGTCGAGAGCATCCCGACCGTCGTGCCGCTGCCGTGCGGGAAGGGGAGGTGCTGCGTGGGGGAGAGGGGGTGCGCCATGCTGACTCCAGCCGCGGTCGTGCGGCCTCGAGGGAGCGACCGCCAACGGGCGAGGCGACTGCCGGCCGGCACCCCTCGCGGGATCGCGGCAACCGGATCCGGTCCAGCGCCGGCGGACCGGTCCTGAGTGACGTCACCCTAGAGGGGGTGGATGAACATCCGGGGTCGACGTCGTTCTCCGGCCATCGAGATGCCACTTGTGCACGCTTTTCACGGCGTGTCGCGTGCACAAGTGGCATCTCGCGGCGGGGGTCAGACGCGGGGGAGCGTCAGTGCGGTGGCCACCAGGGTCGCGCAGAGGAGGGCGACGGCGATGAGGGCGGCGCCGACGCCGAGGGGCGCGGCGAGGAGGGGGGTCGCCAGCACCGCGAGGGCGGCGGGCAGCACGAGGGCGGCGCGGAGCGGGCGGCCCTCGCCGAGCGGCAGGTGCACCGCCCACAGCATCACCAGGAACGCGGCCACCGGCACGGCCACCGCCGCGCCGACCACCGTGTCGCTCGCCTCCAGGTGCCCGGCCGTCGCCGCGACCGCCACCTCGAGCCCGGCGCCCAGCCCCCCGAGCGCCGCGAAGATCACGAAGTGCGCGTACCCCCACGCGAAGGAGAGGCCGCGCCGCCGCTCGAGCAGCTCGCCCGAGGGGTGCAGGAACGACAGCCACCACAGCGCGAAGACGATCACCAGGGCGCACGCCGCGACGACCACGAGCGAGAGGCTCACCCCCGACTCCGTCACCGCCTGCTGCACCCCGGTCACGGCCGCGAGCACGCCCTCGCCGAGCAGGATGATCGTGAACAGCCCGTAGCGCTCGGCGATGTGGTGCGGATGCCAGCTCGACTCGCCCGCTCGCAGCGCCCAGAGCGGCACGGCCAGTTCGAGCGCCGCCAGCACCACGAAGCTCGACACCCCGAACTGCTCCGGCAGCAGGAGCCGCAGCAGCCAGCCGACCTGCACGAGCGAGAACCCGCCCGCGCTGCGCAGCGCCGAGACCCGCTGCTCCGGATTCGACACCGCGACCCGCAGCCACTGGCTCACCAGCGCGAACCGCATGATCGCGTAGCCGACGGTGATCGCCGTGAAGTCGCCCTCCTCGAACGCCGTCGGCACGCCGGCCGCGAGCACCAGCACCCCGCCCATCTGCGCGAGCGTGAGCAGTCGGTAGGGCACGTCGTCGGTGTCGTAGCCGGAGGCGAACCAGGTGAAGTTCATCCAGGCCCACCAGATCGCGAAGAACACCATCGCGAACGGCAGGACCGTCTCGCCGAGGTGCCCCTCCTCCGTCGCGTGCGCGAGCTGCGCGGCGATCTGCGCGATGGCGACGACGAAGGTCAGGTCCACGAGCAGCTCGAGCGGCGACGACACCCGGTGCGGCTCGTCGACGGCGCGCGGGCGCATCCGGACGTGGAGGAGGGTCATGCGCTCATCCTGCACCCGGGGCGCCGCGCCCGCGCTGCCGTACTCTGCTGCCATGCATCGAGGGGAGGCCGCGCGGTGGGCGCGCGCCTACTTCGCCGTGCAGGCGCTCGGCGGGGCGGCCTGGTGGCTGGCGGTCGCGCTCGTGCCGGAGGTGCGGCAGGCGACGCTCGGTCCGCTCGATCCGGTGCCGACCGCCGTGCTCGACCTGCCGCTGTTCGTCGGCGCCTCCGCCCTCGCGGCGCTCGGCCTGCGCGGGGCGGCGTGGACCGCGACCGTCTGGACCCTGCTCGTCACCGTCGCGCTCGCCGTGGTCGCGACCGTCACCGGCGAGGCAGGCTGGGGCGTCCTCCTGATGCTCGCGGCATCGGGGGGCTCCGTCGCGGCGCTCTGCCTGCTGACGCTCGGGCGGATCCCGACGCGCTGGCTCGCCTCCGGGCCGTTCGCCTTCCGGCTGGCCGCCCGCGGCCGGACGCCCGCGGCCGGACGCCGCTCGCGCACCTCGCGGCGACGCTCGGGCAGATCGCGGTGTTCTGGGGCGGCGCGCTCGTCGTGATCCCGCTGGTCGTCGCGGCGCTGGAGTCGCGCTGGGGGCTCGCCGTGGCGTTCCCGGAGCCGCTGCGCGTGGTCGGGCTCGCGCTGCTCGTGCTCGCGAGCGCGCTCGGGCTGTGGTCGGGAGCGACGATGTCGCTGCTCGGCGACGGCACCCCGCTGCCGGTCGCGATGACGAACCGCCTCGTGATCGCCGGCCCCTACCGCTGGGTGCGCAACCCGATGGCGGTCGCGGGGATCGGCCAGGGCGTCGCGGTGGGGCTGCTGCTGTCCTCCTGGCTGGTCGTCGTCTACGCGCTGCTGGGCGCGCTGGTCTGGAACCTCGCGGTGCGCCCGCTCGAGGAGGCGGACCTCGAGGCGCGGTTCGGCGCCGAGTTCCGGCGCTACCGCGACGCCGTGCGCTGCTGGCTGCCGGGGCGTCCGGTGCCCGGCGCGCGCTGAGTGCCCCCCGCCTACGATGGTCCGGATGACGATCGACAGGGCGACCGCCACCTCCGAGCGCGGAACGACTCCGCCCGGAAGCACCCGCGTCGTCCTCGCCCGCCGCCTCGCCCTCGGCCTCGCGCTCGTCGCGGCCGCCGCGCTCCTCCGCGTCCTCTCGCCCGACGCCGCCGGCGACGTCCTCTCCGACGCCGTCCGCGACTTCCTCACCCTGTCGATCAGCGTCGTCATCGAGTCGCTGCCGTTCGTCTTCCTCGGCATCGTGCTCTCGATCGCCGTGCAGCTCTGGGTGCCGGAGGCGGTGCTGCTCAAGATCCTCCCCAAGCGCGCCCTGCCGCGCCGCCTGGTGATCTCGCTGCTCGGCGTGCTGCTGCCGGTCTGCGAGTGCGGCAACGTGCCGCTCGCGCGCGGGCTGATCGTGAAGGGGCTGTCCGTCTCGGAGTCGATGACGTTCCTGCTCGCGGCGCCGATCGTGAATCCGATCACGATCATCACGACCTACCAGGCCTTCGGCTGGGCCGACGGGATCCTGGTCTGGCGCATCGTCGGCGGCTTCGTCATCGCGAACCTGGTCGGCTGGATCTTCAGCCGGCACACCGACCCGATGGCGCTGCTGACCCCGCGGTTCCGCGCGGCCTGCGAGGCGGGCGAGCGGCCCTCCCGCACCGTGCGCGCCAAGGCCCGTCGCAGCGTGCTGCTCTTCGCGGAGGAGACCGGCGCGATGCTTCCGGCCCTCTTCGTCGGCGCGGCGATCGCCGGCCTCATCCAGGTCGGCGTCTCCCGCGACGTGCTGACCACCCTCGGCGGCGACCCGCTCTGGTCGGTGCTCGCGCTGATGGTCCTCGCCTTCGTGATCTCGATCTGCTCCAACGTCGACGCGTTCTTCGTGCTCTCCTTCGGCTCGACGTTCCTGCCCGGCGGCATCATCGCTTTCCTCGTCTTCGGCCCGATGATCGACATCAAGATGCTCGCGCTGCTGCGCACCACTTTCTCCGCGCGCACCCTCGTGCGGATCACCGCGCTGGTCGGCCTCTGCGCCGCGGTCCTCGGCCTGGCGGTGAACCATGCGCTCTGAGCGCCTGCTCGCCCACTGGAAGGGCGTCGTCCTCAGCCTGATCGGCGTCGTCTCGACGCTCTGGCTCGCGGCGACCGGCCGCCTCGGCCTCTACATCCACCCGCGCTACTTCGAGTTCTCGGTGATCCTCGCGGCGGTCGCGGCGGTGCTGCTGATCTGCGCCTTCGCGATCGTGCCGGGGGCGGAGGAGGACGACGGGCACGCGGAGGACCACCTGCACGAGCACGCCCCGCGCCGCCGCTGGCGGGCCGGGCTCGCCGCGCTCGGGAGCCTCGCGGTGATCGCCTGCGCCGCCGTGGCGCTGCTCGTCGTGCCGCCGGCCGCGCTGACCGCCTCGACCGCGACCCAGCGCGAGGTCAACACCAGCGCCGTCGACGCCTCCGTCACCGCGCAGGCGCCCACCGGCGACACCGCGTCCTTCACCGTGCGCGACTGGGCGACGCTCCTGCGCCAGGGCGCGAGCGAGCAGTTCCTGGCCGGCCGCACCGCGACGGTCAGCGGCTTCGTCACCCCCGACGCGAGCGACCCCGAGAACGTCTTCTACGTCGCCCGCTTCATCGTCACCTGCTGCGCGGTCGACGCCCAGCCGGTCGGCGTGCCGATCCACCAGCCGGGCTGGGCCGAGACGTACACCGAGGGCGAGTGGCTCGAGGTGACCGGCGGCTTCGGCGCCAACCCGAGCGTCACCAGCGCCGAGGCGGTCGTCCTCGAGCCCGACGTCGTGACGCCGATCGACGAGCCGGCGATGCCGTATGTCTACTGAGCGCCGTGCTTCTCATGAGCGCCGCGGCGGGGAGCGCAGCTTCTCGAGGGTCTTTTGGACCGCCACCGCCGTTCTCGTCCTCGCCGTCGGCGGCCTGACCGCCGCCACGATCGGCAAGGGCCCGCGCGTCGCGTCCCTCGAGGTCAGCACCTCGGGCGTCGTCGAGCGCGACGGCGGCCGCGCCCGCGTGCACCTCGACCAGACGATCGAGCCCGACGCCCTCGACCGGGTGCGCGTCACTCCGGAGACCCCGCACACCGCCGAGCTCGAGGGCGGCGTGCTCACCGTCACCTTCGACGACACCCTCCGCTACGCCACCGAGTACGAGATCGCGATCGACGACGCGCAGGGCACCGCGACCGGCGCCGAGTCCGACCTCTCCGCCGCCTTCACCACGAAGGACCCCGACCTCTTCACCCTCGACCGCACCGCCGAGGACCCCGCGCAGCCCGACGCCATCCGCGTCCGCCCGCTCTCCGGCGGCGACACCCGCGTCCTCTACACGGCGGACCGGATCCAGGACTACGCCGTCGTCGGCCCGGTGCTCGTCGTCGTGACGCTCGAGCCCGACGACACGACCCTGATCCGCACGCTGACCCTCGACACCGGCTCGGAGGGCGTCATCCCGCTGCCCGGTCCCGGCGTCGTCCGCGAGCTGCACGCCTCGCCCGAGAAGGGCGTGCTCGGCTGGACCTTCACCGGCTCCGCGCCCACCGGCCCGCTCGACCGCGCGCTCTACGCCTACGACCTCACCGACCAGAAGGCCGAGGCCGTGCCGATCACCGGCATCGACGGCGGCCCGCTGCGCGCGACCGACTGGATGTTCGTCCCCGGCACCACCTCCGTCGTCACGCACTCGCTCGACGACACCGTGCTGCTCGTCGACCTGCTGACCCCCGGCACGATCAGCCCGCTCGGCCAGCACGCCGAGCTGCGCGGCTTCGTCCCCGGCGCGAACCGGCTGGTCGTCGCCGACCCCGACTCCGGCTCCGTGATCGACCTCGCCGACGGCTCCGTCGAGACGCTCGACCTGCCGCCCGCCGACGTCGGCCCGGCCACCTCACCCGTGCAGCTGCTGCTCCTGGACTCCTCCAGCTACCTCGAGCTCGAGGCCGACTACTCGCCCGAGACCGGCACCGCCCAGTACTCCGTCGTCCGCGTCGACGCGAGCGGCACGACCGAGATCTTCCGCACCTCGCCGACCGGCCGGATCCGCGGCGTCTGCCTCTCGCCCAACGGCCAGTTCGCCGCCGTCGAGGCCGTCTCGGCGGAGGGCGTCCCCGACGACTACCCAGACGTCCCCGGCTTCAGCGCCACCTCCACCGTCCTCGTCGACCTCGGCACCGGCGACACCTCCCGCAGTGTCAACGGCGTCTCCCGCGACTGGTGCGCCTAGCCCCGCAGGGCTGCCCTCCATGCTGGTCGACCAGCCCCGCAGGGCTGCCCTTCATGCTGGTCGAGTAGCCCCAAGGGGCGTATCGAGACCCGCCGTCACCAGCACGGCAGGTCTGCAGACTCCTATTCTGGCGCGGGTGAATCCCGATTCCCCCGCTGCGTGGACTCTCGATCAGCATGGACTCCCGCCGCCGGATGCCCTAATGGCCTGAGCCGAACGCGGTCCGACGGGCCGCAGGCGGGTCGCCCGGCAGTCATGCGTCCTTGAGCCGCAGCGTCGGCCGCTCCGCCAGCCACCAAGCCCAAGCCTAAGCACCAGCTACCGCACCTCCATAGGTACAGACCGAAGGAGAAGTCACGTACTCGCCAGGCACGCCCCATGTGGGCCCGCCGCGCCTCAGAGTTTATTCGGCGCCAAGGTCAAGCCGCCAGTTCCAAGACCTGATTGAATAGATGCGAATATCAAGAGTTGCGCACCCTAGAGAATGGCGAACCCACCTGCGCAATACCAATCATCCCCTGCAAGCGCTTCGAGCATTGCGCCTTCGCGAGAGTTCGAATCGAAACTAAATTCCTGCCGCGCAGACTCGCTGAGGTGCTCTCTAATCAGTTGTTCATGAGCGGATGGGAAATATCTTCCCAGTTGCTGATTTAGCTTTGCTAGATCGGCCCCAGAAACCTTTGAATATAAAGCAGCAAGCCCCAAGTCGTCGAAGCTTTGGGAGATCCTGCGCGACACGGTCGAATCGACCGAAGAGTCTGTCTCAACGAAAAAGCTGACAGTTCCCGCGTCTGAGTTTAGAACAGCCCTGAGCCACCTTCCCATATTCGGAAGTGCATAGGGGTGCAGGGCCTGAGTGTCAGGCGTTGTCCTGAAGACTGACAACATTCGGTGATTACAATCCCAGCAACAAGGAATTAGGTTCCAGGGATCGATCGCCAAACCAGGAACTTTATCTTTTGGAATGAAATGATCGAGAGTAGAAGCCGCCCCATATTGACAGTAGCTGCACCGGTTCTGTCTCGCGCCGAGTAAGATCTCATCGTAAAATTCTCGTGCAGGCCTACCGATAGACGCGACTTGATTGGAGTAAAGCTTCTTGAGTTCACCCTCCGTCAAGCGTGAGATTGCGAAGGATTCTTTCGAGATAAGATAGATGAGGTGATTTTCAGCCGCTTCTTGCAGGCGAACGCTGTTTGTCTCAAACTGGTCAAGCTCCAGGCGCACTCGATCGGCGAGATCTCGATCATTCATCACCTCTACGCACGCTTCTGCGACTTGAGTCGCAGTTGCGGCAGGTGATCTAACGGGCCACATCGGAAGTATTGCGGAGGTTGTACATCATGGCACGCAATATTGCTCGCCCCTCTTCGCCCAGTTGTCCTCCAAAAGAGGCAAGCGCTGAATCGTACGAATCGTGCGTCCCTGCCGCGGTGCTGAGCATGCGGTGAAACCCAGATGCAGTTACTTCGAGTCCGAACACCTCACTTGTCAAAGTGCCAACATTCTCACCGAAAGTTTCTTTATTCAGCCGGTCAATCGATGATTTATTTCCCCACCTATTGATCCTCCAGACGCAGGATCGAGGAACCTCTTGCAGAACGACAGGGGAATGTGTCGCGACAATGGCGACGCCATTGCGGTTGGTTAGGAGGTCGCTAAGCGCCCTAATAAAAGCAGAGAGAAGAGGCGGATGCAGGTGGGCTTCGGGCTCGTCGAGAAGCACAAGACTCTTTTCCTCGACTGTCTCAATCAGCTTTGTGATAGTTAGAAGAACGATCTTGTGACCAGAGCTGAGTAGCCCGAATATTCGCTCCAGATTGAAAAGGACGTCTTTGTCCGTGGCGCCATTCGTGATGATGTTTGAAATGTCTATCCGTCGAAAGACAGGGTCGCCCTCAAGAAGATCGAGCGCCCGTAACCATCGACTCTTTTTCGCCGGGAGAAGGCAAGACCTTGCCGATGCTAAAAGTTCCGCTGCTAGGTCGCTCGTCGACCTTGTCAGATAAACATTGTTTGTGTCCTGCGAGAGCTTTTTCAGTCCGACGTAATGGTAGGTAGGCCCTGTTGCGCGGTCCTCCGGCACATCGATCGGCTCGAATGCGTCGAAGGCTGAAAATGATACGGAGACAATGTTACTGACCTGATCGTTCGTGCCCTGTTTCACCATGTGGTTCGTAAGCGTGTTCAGAAGAGTGCTCTTTCCAACGCCGTTCCGGCCAATCAAGACATGGATGTTCGAAGGGGGCAGTGAGTTTGGTTCGACCTCAAAGACCAGAGTGCTGGGTTCCGGGTGTGTCCAAAGCAGTTGGTAGCTGAAACGGAAGGGTGTTAGCTTCACGCCTCCGTGAGCCATTCGCGCAAATTGATCTCTTACGGTTTGCAGGGAGACATCGCGCAGTAGAGAAACTTTGGTAACGTCTTCTTCCAGCGCACGCTCCAAAGAGTCTAAGTCGAATGCCAGATCCCTTAGATCGTGAAGAATCGAATTTCTTTTCTGATCCCCAAGCTTGGATAATTCTTCATAGAAGTCGGCATCCTGTCCAATTGAGAAAAAGGAAGTGTCCAATGATTCGAACTCCGGCGGCAACGGCGGAGTTCGATGACCTAGTATCTTTTCGTCTTTTGATGACCGAGGCAGAAGGCCATTCATACCAATTTTTGTGCTGCCGATTGAGTGGCGGGTACCGTCGGCATCGACGTAAGAGACCGTATATAGAGTCTGGTATTTGAACCAATCGTCCCAGTAGGAGAGCGTCAAGTAGACAGCATCGCGCTCGAGTTCATGAGGGTTCGAAGACGAGCGTTGAACGATATATTTCACGCTACCCCCGCATAGATCGATCTTGATGTTGCTTAGGAGCCTAGTGCTGCAAGCTTCGTTGTGGCCAGTCGTATGCGCCTCCGATTGCGTACCGAGTCGAGCACAAGTTCGACTTGGGGAGGGGGAGCATGGAATCGATTACCTGAATGAAGCTCATATCCTTTCGCGCGGGACGTTCGGCCAACGAGCGATCGAAGTTACGAATTATGCGCAGAGGGCGAGTTGCGGCCCCGTGGGAGGGATGCAGGTGATACTTGCGGAGCTCAGGACAATCCGTTTGAGCGATCTTTGCCCGGCTGCCGCGCGTCCTTCAACCGCAGCGCCGGCCGCTCCACCAGCCACCACGACGCCACCGCGAGCAGGAGCGTCACCACCACGACGAGCGCCAGGTCCGCCGCCATCGGCAGCCGCCCCAGCACCTCGAGCACGAGCTGCTGCACCGGATAGCTCCACAGGTACAGCCCGTACGAGAAGTCGCCGAACCGCGCCGCCCGCCGCAGCACCGGCAGCGATCCGGTGCCGACGACGATCACGAGCACCGGCAGCGCGATCCACAGCGCCACCTGCTGCAGCGGAGTCCCGGCCGCGAGGAGCAGCACCGCGAGCGCCACGACGCCGGCCGGCCAGCGCAGCCACCGGGCCGGCACCAGCAGCCGCACCGCCGCGGCCGCCGCGAAGAACGCGCACAGCTCCGCGGAGGACCCGAGCGCTCCGCCCAGCCCCGTCACCACCCCGAGCCCCACGAGCGCCACCACCGCGAGCACCCCGCGAGCCCGCCCCGGCACCCAGCGCAGCGCCAGCACCCCGAGGTAGCAGCAGAACTCCACCCCGAGCGTCCACAGCGAGCCGTTCACCGCCGGCCGCGCGTGCACCGCCGAGTCGAAGACGCCCGGCAGCTCGTACTGCGCCAGCAGCGGCACGTTGAGCGCGTAGGCCCAGGTCTGCGGCGAGGAGAAGTACGCCCCGACCGGCAGCGACGACACCAGCGGCCCGAGCAGGAGCATGCTCACCGCGACCACGACGATCAGCGCCGGGAAGATCCGCAGCACCCGGTGCCAGAGGAACCGCCCCGCGCTCGGCGCGCGCTCCATGCTCCCCGCGATCAGGAACCCGCTGACGCAGAAGAACACCGAGACCCCGAGCGAGTGCACGGGCAGCCCGAGCAGCCGCGGCGCCGGCTCGCCGAGCAGCACGGCGCCGTGCCCGACGATCACCATCAGCGCGGCGACCAGCCGCAGGGCGTCGAAGTCGTTGCCGCGCGCAGTCACGCCCTCACCGTAGGGGGCGCGAGCGACACCGCGAGCCTCAGTCGAAGCGCATCCCCTCCGGCCGCGGCGGCAGCACGAACAGGATCAGCAGGAACACCGCGCCCGCGATCGGGATGAACAGCGCGAAGATCCACATCCCGCTGCGGTTCACGTCGTGCAGCCGCCGCCAGATCAGCGCGAGCGAGGGCACCAGCGTGCCGAGCGCGATCGCCCCCGCGAGCACGGCGACCCACGGCGTCGCGAAGTCCAGCTCGCCCGAGCGGAACGGCGTGAACGACAGCTGCAGCCCCGGCTCCGAGCCGTCGAGCAACTGCAGCGCGAGGTTCAGCAGGGTCGCCGCCAGGATGATCCACCAGTACTCCGCGCGGCTCGCCCTGCCCCGGAAGCGCGCGTACTGCGCGAAGAAGCGGCGCACCGCGGCGAGCGGAGGAGCGCCGTAGTACGGCTGGCCGAGGGCGGGAGGCGTGCTCAGATCCATGCCCTCCACGCTATCCGGCAGTCATCGGGCAGGTCATCGCCCGCCGGGAGGAGGCGCCTCGCCCTAGCGGACCGCCGCGCCCTGCTCCCGCCGCACGGCGCTCGTCGCGCGCGCCTCCACGACCAGGCTCACCACGAGCCCGACCGCGATCATCACGATCGCCACCCACGGCAGCAGGTCGAGTCCGCTCAGGTCGATGGTCAGCCCGCCGACGATCGCGCCGCCGCCGATGCCGATGTTGAACGCCGTCGTCTGCAGCGCGGCGGCGAGGCTGCGCAGCTGGAACGACGAGGTGCGCAGCATCCGCGTCTGCAGCATCGCCGGGATGCCGCCGAAGGCGATGTTCCAGACGATCGCGGCGACGACGATCGCGACCGTGGCCTGCGAGCCGGCGGCCAGCCCGAGGGCGACCAGTGCGATCACGACGGCGATCGCCGCGACCACGAAGCCGGAGCGCGGGAAGCGGTCGGTCGCGAAGCCGGCGAGCACGAGGCCCACCGCCCCCGCGCCGCCGAACGCGAAGAGGAGCAGGGGCACGCTGTCGGAGGAGAACGACGCGTTCTCGAGCCACGGCGTGATGTAGGTCGAGAGCGTGTTCTGGCCGATCAGCACCAGCAGGATGACCACGCAGACGCCGATGATGCGCGGCAGGCTGCGGTCCTTGCGGGCGGGCAGCCGGATCTCGCCAGTGCGCAGCGGGATGCTGTGGTCGACCGCCGGCAGGAACTTCACGACCAGCAGCGCCAGCAGCAGCACGATCGCGCCGAGGATCGCGAAGGTCGGCCGCCAGCCGAACGCGTGGCCGAGCGCGGTGCCCACCGGCACGCCGAGCACGAACGCCGCCGAGCCGCCGCCGGCCGTGATCGCGGTCGCCCGGCCGAGGTGCTCCGGAGCGACGAGGTGCGCCGAGTAGGCGGCGACGATCGCCCAGAACAGCCCGTGCGCGAGTCCGCCGAGGATGCGCGCGCCGACCAGCAGCGCGAACGTCGGCGCGAGCGCGGCCAGCACGTTCGCGACCGCGATCGTGCACAGCGCGATGAGGAGCAGGCTCTTCCGCGAGAACCGCTGCGTCACGAGCGTCAGCGGCGTCGTCGCGATCACGACGGTCGCCGCGAAGATCGTCACCAGCTGACCGGTCAGCGGGATGCTCACGCCGAGTTCCCGCGACATGTCCGGGATGAGGCCGGTCGGCAGGAACTCGCTGGTGACCGACACGAAGACGGCGCCGGCGAGCGTGAGCAGGCCGATCCAGGGGAAGGCGGCGGGGGAGGTCGTGCGGGTGCTGGAGCTGGTGCGCGGAGGGGTGTTCACGGTGTCCTGAGGGAGGTGGGGCGGGCGGCGACCATCAAGCCTCGCACGCCCCGGCCCCCCTCAGGTGTCCGGCGGGTTACTTCGCGACGGTGCTCACTTGACGACCGTCTTGGCCGCGCTGGTCTTGCTCAGCGTCGTGTAGCCCGCCTTCGTGCCGGTGACCGTCACCGTGATCGCCTTGCCCGCGTCCGCCGACACCGTCTTGTAGGTCGCGGACGTCGCGCCCGAGATCGCCGTGCCGCCGCGCTTCCACTGGTAGCTCAGCGCGACGGGCGCCGGCGACCAGGTGCCCGGCACCGCGGTGAGGGTCTGGCCGACCTTCGCCGTGCCGGTGATCGTCGGGGTCGCGCCGGTCAGCACGCCGCCGGTGACGACCGCCGTGGTGGCGCTGGTCTTGGTGGCGGGGGAGTAGCCGGTCCTGGTGGAGGTGACGCTCACGGTGATCGTGGCGCCGGCGTCCGAGGCCTTGAGCACGTAGGTCTTCGCGGTGGCGCCGGTGATGTACGTGCCGCCGTTCTTCTTCCACTGGTAGCTCAGCGTCGTGCCGGAGTCCCAGGTGCCCGGGTTCGCGGTGAGGGTCGAGCCGACCTTCGTCGTGCCGGTGATCGTCGGCGTCGGCATGAGCGTCTGCAGTGCTGCCTTCGCCGTGACCGCGGCGCTGGTCTTGGTGACCGCGGTGTAGCCGGACTTGGTGCCGGTGACGGCGACGGTGATCGCCGCGCCGGCGTCGGCCGCGACGAGCGTGTAGGTGCTCGCGGTCGCCCCGCTGATCGCGGTGCCGTTGCGCTGCCACTGGTACGCGAGCGTGACGGGCGCGGGCGTCCAGGTCCCGGGGACGGCGGTCAGCTTCTGGCCGACGGTCGCGGTGCCGGTGATGGTCGGCGTCGCTCCGGTGATGACGGCGCCGTTGGTGACGGCCGCGGTCGTCGCGCTGGTCTTGGTGGCGGGGGAGTAGCCGGTCTTGGTGCCGGTGACGCTCACGGTCAGCGTCGCTCCGGCGTCGGAGGACTTGAGCACGTACGTCTTCGCGGTGGCGCCGGAGATGTAGGTGCCGCCGTTCTTCTTCCACTGGTAGCTCAGCGTCACGCCCGAGTCCCAGGTGCCCGGGTTCGCGGTGAGCGTCGACCCGACGGTGGTGCTGCCGGTGATGGTCGGCGTCGGCATCAGCGTCTGCAGCGGCAGCCCGATCTGGGTGGCCGAGCTCGTGCGGGTCGCGGTCGTGTAGCCGTACTTCGTGCCGGTGACACTGACGGTGAGCGCGGTCCCGGAGTCGGCCGACGTGACGGCGTAGCTGCTCCCCGTGGCCCCCGCGATCGCGGTCCCGTTGCGCTTCCACTGGTACGCCAGCTCGACGGGCGCGGGACCCCAGTTGCCCGGGTTCGCGGTGAGCGTCCCGCCGATCGCGGAGGACCCGGTGACGGTCGGCACGGAGTTCGTGAGCGACCCCGCGGTGACGGTGACGGCGGCACTGGTGCGCGAGGCCGTCGCGTAGCCGGCCTTGGTACCGGTGACCTGCACGGTGATCGCGTTGCCGAGATCCCACTGCGAGACGACGTACTGAGGACCGGTCGCGTCGCTGATCGGAGAGCCGTTGCTCAGCCACTGGTAGCTGAGCGCCACCGGCGAGGGGCCCCAGGTGCCGGGAACCGCGGTCAGCGTGTCACCCGCGGTCGCGGACCCGCTGATGGTCGGCGTCGGCGCGGTGAGAGTGCCGACGTTCGCGAGCGTCAGAACGAAGTCGCCCTCGTGGAAGGAGTAGTTGCCCACCTGGATGAAATACGTCCTACCGGCTGTCGCGGGG
The DNA here is from genome assembly GCF_013205025.1 of Rathayibacter sp. VKM Ac-2857. Lineage (GTDB taxonomy): Bacteria > Actinomycetota > Actinomycetes > Actinomycetales > Microbacteriaceae > Rathayibacter. Next base: position 676,696 of record NZ_JABMLE010000003.1, read on the forward strand.
AACTCGACATTGGCGCGGTCAGCGGAGTGCTCGTTGTACCCGGGCTCCGCATCCGCGTCTCCGCAACCGAGCTCACGACCCGGCGTCACGCCATCGGATTCGAAAACGGCGACGTTCATCGGCGAGTAGCTGTCGCCGACGTCCGCCCGCAAGCTTCCCGTGGAGGTCGCCCGGTACTTGTACCAAACCGACCCCATGAACGGGTTGTAGTCGCATCCCGCGTACGGCTGATACCAGTTGCTGTCGACCTTGAGGGTCGACCCCTCGATGGTCGCCGGGAGGGTGGAGATCGAGGAGGCCGAGGAATAAGTCGTGTTCGGGACTGCAGCGCTGGCAGAGAGGGAGAACTGCGCAGTTCCAGTCGGCACGTCCAACGAGGAGATGTCGGAGCTGACCTGGAAGTAGTAGGTGCGGCCGGCCTCCGCCTGCACGAAGTTCTGATCGCGGTAGCCGATCTCGGCGCAGCTGATCCGTGTCGCGTCCGTGATCGGGCCCTCGACGAAGGCGCTGGTGATCTGTGTGTACCCCGGCGACTTCCCGTTGAAGGTCAGCGTCTGCCGCTTGGTCGAGACGTACTTGAACCAGATCGAGCTGTCTCCGCCCTCGAAGTACTCGCTGTAGTCCGGATCAGTGGTGCGGCATGTTGAAATCTCGCCCTCAGACAGCGTCGCGCCCTCGTAAGGAACGCCGTACGCGGAGTACGGCAGGCTCGTGACGACGGTCGCGTTCTCGCGCAGGTCGTTCGCGGGCGGCGTCGCGGCGACCAGCGCACGCGGCTCGGCGGCCTGCGGCGCGGCCTGGCGGGCGGCCGGTTCCTTCGTGTGCCACTCCCCGGAGGTCTCCGAGACCGGCGCGGCCGACGGTGCGGCTTCCGCGGCAGCCGCCGCCGGAGCGACCAGCAGCCCGAAGCCGACCGCGAGGGCGGTGGCGAGGGCGAGGACCCGCGCGCGGGCGGGACGGTGTTCGGGCATGACGACTCCAGGGCGAGCGGCGAGCGGGTGGCAGTGCGGTGCCTGCGGGACACGAGCGCGGCTGAACGACGTCCGTCGAGAAGGCTCCTCAGTGTGATGAGATTCACAGGGAGCGGATACCACCCGTTCGGGGCGGCCTGGAGAGAACTACTCAGTGGCGCACTGCTCGGCGCCGGCCACTACTCGAGCGGATACGCGCGCCCGTTCACCAGCAGGGTGTCGCCCGCGGCGCTGTCCGGCCCGATGTGGTCCTCGAGCGACGCGGCGGCCGTGTCGGCGGCGGCGCCCTGGGCGACTGCTCCGGTCGAGAGCAGCAGGCCGCAGGCCAGTGCGGTGATCACGGTCGTGCGGTTGCTGGGCATGCGGTTCATCGGCGTCGTCCTTGGCGTCGTGGCGGTCGCCGCCCCGGGGTGTGGGAGCGGTTTCAGAACGCTCCGAGCCTACGGCTCCGACCCGATGCGCCGCCTGGCACCTTTCTGGGGTTCCCCTGTGCGCCTTCTGGTTCGGCAGCACGGAGGCCCCGGTCACGGACGTGCGGAGATCGTGTCCGACGCTCGGCTCGTACTGACGATCTGATCTCCGAGGTCCGGGGAGAGCGAGCGGGCGACGAAGACGAGCGAGCGACGGATGTTCTCGGGACGGCGGTCGAACACGGACTCGTTGTGAGCGAGACGGTTCCTGACATCTCGTAGGTCCGTAAGGGCGGCATGGATCTTCACACGATCGGTGCCGGGCCGGTACGCCCGATTCAGGGCCGGTACCCAGAGCGTCTTCTCGTGGAGCCCGTCCGAGAGGTACGTCCAGAAGCCGAACATCAGTTCCGCGATGACCTTGCCGCGGGGCGTCCGCCCGCCGGCGGTGTACCTCGCGTACCTGCGGGCGGTCTTGATCGCGGAGCGCGGGGTCGCGTTCTTGTCCTGAGGCACACCGTGAGAGTCGAGAGCCAGGTGCACGGGCAGTAGTTGCTCATACGTCGCTTGCTCGATCCAGTCGCGGCCGTGAATGGCAGGGTGGGCGAGCAGCGCTCGGTCGTAGGCGTTCCGCAGTCCTACCTCGAGGTGACCGAGGTCGTGGAGCAGCTCCGCCGACAGGCGCGCGTTCCACTCGTAGAAGGCGAGAGCGCGAGCGTGGTCACCCCCTGCAGCCCGCACATATTTCGCGAAGCGCTCGACAGTGAGCCATTCGACGACCCATGGTCCAGCGCTGCTCGGCATCCTCCGCCCTCCCGGCGTACAATCGATCCATCGAGAGCCTTTGATGACCGATATCGCCGCGGCGACACGTCCCTCTGGCCACGACACGGGAACCCCGGTATCAGGCTACTGACCCGGGGTTTTCCTCTGCCCGCCCTGTCGCCCCGTGCTGCCGCGCGCACGCCCGCCGTAGGCTGGCCGGATGACGTCCCGGGTGCGCCTCCTGCTGGCCTCGTCGCATCCCGGGCCGACCGTCACCGTCACCGTGCTGGCGACCGTGCTCGCCGCCGCGTCCGGGCACGCAGCAGGGATCGTCGTCCTCGTGGCGCTCGCCGTGTTCGCCGGGCAGCTCTCGATCGGGCTGGCGAACGACTGGATCGACGCCGACCGCGACCGCGCCGTCGGCCGCACCGACAAGCCCGTCGCGCTCGGCCGGATCAGCGTCGGCGAGGTCCGCGCCGCCGCACTCGGCACCGCCGCCGTCGCCGTCGTGCTCTCGCTCCTGCTCGGGCCGGTCGCCGCCGTCGCGCACCTCGTGCTCGTCGCCGCGGGCTGGGCCTACGACGCCGGGCTCAAGCGCACCGCGTTCTCGGTCGTGCCGTTCCTCGTCGCCTTCGGGCTGCTCCCCGTCGTCTCCGTCGCGGCGGGCGGCGGGCAGCTGCCGGCCTGGTGGGCGATCGCCACGGGCGCGGTCTTCGGCTTCGCGATCCACTGCACCAACGTGCTCCCCGACCTCGTCGACGACGCGGCGACCGGCGTCCGCGGCTTCCCGCACCGCCTCGGCCTGCGGCTCTCCGGCGTCGTCGCCTTCGGCTCGCTGATGCTCGGCGCGGTGCTCGTGCTGCTCGGCCAGGTCGTCGGCGACGATCCGGTCGGCGGCGCGGGAGTCGTCCTCGCCGTCGTCGCGACCGTCGCGGTCCTCGTCCTCGCGGCCGCCGGCATCCGCCTGGTGCTCACCGGCCCGCCGACCCGCACGCTGTTCCGCCTGGTGATCGCCTCCTCGCTCGTCCTCGTCGTCGAGCTCGGCCTGGCGGGCGCGCGGCTGGTCGCCTGAGCAGCCCCGGCAGCCCGACCAGCAGCCCTACGACCACCGCATCGAGTACACCCGCGCCAGCAGGTCCGAGGTCGGCAGCGCCAGCAGCGCCCGCAGCAGTCCCTCGCGCCCGAGCAGCCCCGCGCCGCCGGCCGGCCGCCCCGCCGCCATGTTCAGCTCGGCCTGCCGCGCCGCCCGCCGGGCCACCCGCATCCGCCGCCGGGCGAACGCGGGGAACGGCCCTGCCGAACCGCTCCGCACCGCGTCCGCGAGCAGCGGCGCGAGTTCGGCCGCGTCCAGCCAGCCCAGGTTCATCCCCTGCCCGCCGATCGGGCTGATTTCGTGCGCCGCATCCCCGATCAGGACCACCCGCCCGACGCCGATCCGCTCCGCCGCCCGCCGCCGCACCTGGAAGCCGCTGAGCATCGTGCAGGTCGCCGGGTCGGGCTCCGCGCCGGTCCGCGCCCGCACCACGGTGCTGAGCGCCAGGGCGGCGACCGGATCGGGCGCCGCATCCGGCCGCCACGCGGGCGCCACCAGATCGTCACCGGCGAGCGCCACGTAGCGCCGCCGCCCGCCCGGCAGCGGGAACGACTCCACCACGCCCTCCGGCCCGACGTCGACGAGCGCCGACGACGCCCGCGCGGCCGGCTCCGGGTCGGCGAAGTCGCCCATCACGTAGGAGTCCGGGTAGTCGCGGCCCGTGCTGCGGATCCCGAGCAGCTCGCGCACCGCGCTGCGCGCCCCGTCCGCGCCGACGACGAAGGCGGCGCGGACCGTCACCGGCGCACCGTGCTCATCCGCCCCGGTCGCGTCGACGTGGTCGCGCCCGCGGGCTAGCCCGGTCAGCGTGACGCCCGAGCGCAGTGCGTCCGGCGCGACCTCGCGAAGCCGCTCGCGCAGGATCGACTCGGTGCGGTGCTGATCGAGGGTGACCACGTACGGATGCGTCCGCGAGGCCCGCGCGAACGACAGCGCCCCGAGCACCCGGCGCCGGCTCACCGCGACGCCCTCGGCGACCCGGACGCCCTCGGCGAGGATCCGCTCGGTCGCGCCGACCTCGGCCATCGCGTCGAGCGAGGGCGGATGGATGCCGATCGCCCGCGAGCCGGCGGGCACCGCGGTCCGCCGCTCCCAGACCTGCACGTCGACCCCGCGGCGGGCGAGCAGCGCGCCGAGCAGCACGCCGACCGGTCCGCCGCCGACGACCAGCACGTCGGTCCGCTGCAGGCTCATCCCCCCATGCAAGCAGACGCGCGGGAGCGACAGGCCGGAGCAGAACGTCACGGCCCCGAAACAGCCCCGGCATCTGCGCTCCCTAGCCTGGCCACGGTCTCCGCGGTCGGCGCGGAGCACGACGCCGCTGAACGGGGCACACATGAGTGGGAACACGGTCCGCCGCGACGCGATCAAGGACGTCGAAGCCTACGTCCCGCCCGCGGTCGTCTTCGACCAGACCGAGGCTCCGGGCGAGATCTTCGGCTCGAACGTCTTCAGCACGATCGTGATGCGGCAGCGCCTGCCGAAGTCGGTCTTCAAGTCGGTCATGGCCACCATCGAGCACGGCGCCGTGCTCGACCCGCTGGTCGCCGACGCCGTCGCCTCGGCGATGAAGGACTGGGCCCTCGAGAAGGGCGCCACCCACTACGCGCACGTCTTCTACCCGCTGACCGGCCTCACCGCCGAGAAGCACGACAGCTTCTTCGAGCCGGTCGGCGACGGCTCCGCGCTGGCCGAGTTCGCCGGCAAGACGCTGGTCCAGGGCGAGCCCGACGCCTCGAGCTTCCCCAACGGCGGGCTCCGCAACACCTTCGAGGCCCGCGGCTACACCGGCTGGGACGTCACCAGCCCGGCCTACGTGCTCGAGAACCCCAACGGCAACACCCTCTGCATCCCGACCGTCTTCGTCTCGATGACCGGCGAGGCCCTCGACCACAAGACGCCGCTGCTGCGCTCGCAGCAGGCGATGGGCGAGCACGCGGTCCGCATCCTGAAGCTCTTCGGGCACGTCGCGCCCAAGCCCGTCGTCTCGTTCTGCGGACCGGAGCAGGAGTACTTCCTGATCGACCGGCACTTCTTCCTCGCGCGCCCCGACCTGCTGAACGCCGGCCGCACCCTCTTCGGCACCAAGCCGCCCAAGGGCCAGGAGTTCGACGACCACTACTTCGGCGCCATCCCGGAGCGCGTGCTCGGCTTCATGATGGACACCGAGCGCGAGCTGTTCAAGCTCGGCATCCCCGCGAAGACCCGGCACAACGAGGTCGCTCCCGGTCAGTTCGAGATCGCCCCGATGTTCGAGCGCGGCAACATCGCCGCCGACCACCAGCAGCTCCTGATGACCACCTTCAAGTCGGTCGCCAAGAAGCACGGGATGGAGTGCCTCTTCCACGAGAAGCCCTTCCTCGGAGTCAACGGCTCGGGCAAGCACGTGAACTTCTCGCTCGGCAACAGCGAGCTCGGCTCGCTCCTCGTCCCCGGCGACACCCCGCACGAGAACGCCCAGTTCCTGGTCTTCTGCGCCGCGGTCATCCGCGCGGTGCACCGCTACGGCGGGCTGCTGCGCGCCTCCGTCGCCTCCGCCTCGAACGACCACCGCCTCGGCGCCAACGAGGCCCCGCCCGCGATCATCTCGATCTTCCTCGGCGACCAGCTCGCCGACGTCTTCGAGCAGCTCGCGAAGGGCCCGGCGACCTCGTCGAAGGGGCGCGGCGCGATGCAGATCGGCGTCGACACCCTGCCGATCCTCCCGACCGACCCGGGCGACCGCAACCGCACCAGCCCGTTCGCCTTCACCGGCAACCGCTTCGAGTTCCGCGCGCCGGGCTCGATGCAGTCGGTCGCCGGCCCGATGGTGACGATCGCCACGATCATGGCGGAATCGCTCGACTTCGCCGCGACCGAGCTCGAGACCGCGGTCGCCGCCGGCACCGACTTCGACACCGCGGTGCAGGACCTCCTGACCGCGATCATCACCGAGCACGGCGCGGTCGTCTTCAACGGCGACGGCTACGCGGACGCCTGGCCGATCGAGGCCGAGAAGCGCGGCCTCGCGAACCTGCGCACGACGCTCGACGCCCTGCCCGAGCTGATCACCGACTCCGCCCTCGAGCTCTTCGAGAAGTACAAGGTCTTCAACCACCGCGAGATGCACAGCCGCTACGAGATCGGCCTCGAGCAGTACGCGCTCTCGGTCGGCGTCGAGGCGCGGCTCACGCTCGAGATGGGCACGACCTCGATCCTGCCGGCCGCCGTGCGGCACCAGACCGAGGTCGCGCTGAACGTCGGCGCGCTGAAGGCTGCGGGGGTGGAGCCGGATCTCGCGCCGCTGCACGAGGTGAGTGCGCCGATCGCCGACCTGCGCGCGGCGCTCGCCACTCTGAAGGACGCGCTCGCCGCGGAGCCGGGCCACACGGCCCTCGACGAGGCGGAGCACGCCCGCGCCGCGCTGATCCCGGCGATGGCGGCGGTCCGCGAGGCGGCCGACACCATCGAGGGGCTCATCGCCGACGACCTGTGGCCGCTGCCGACCTACCAGGAGATGCTCTTCATCCTCTAGAGCGGCCGGGGCGGGTCGGGCGGCCGGGACGGCCGGGGTAGGTTGGGCCGTCGTGTCCGTCCCCACCTCCCCCGCCGCAGGCCTGCCCGCCGGGCCCGCCGCCCCGCGCCGCGCGATCACCGTCCTCGACGCCCTCCGCTCGCCGCGCCAGCTCTCCCGCGAGGTGCTCGCCGGCATGGTGACGACGCTCGCGCTGGTGCCCGAGGTGATCTCCTTCTCGGTCGTCGCGGGAGTGGACCCGATGGTGAGCCTCGTCGCCTCGATCGTCCTCGCCCTGACCATGTCGATCCTCGGCGGACGCCCCGGCGTGATCACCGCGGCCGCCGGCTCCGTCGCGCTGGTCATCGCGCCGCTCGTCTCGGAGCACGGCGTCGAGTACGTGCTGCGACGGTGATCCTCGCCGCGGTCATCCAGATCGTCTTCGGCTTCGCCGGTCTCGCGAGGCTGATGCGGTTCATCCCGCGCTCGGTGATGATCGGCTTCGTCAACGCGCTCGGGATCCTGATCTTCCTCGCGCAGGTGCCGCACGTGATCGATGTGCCGTGGATCGCTTACGCGCTCTTCGCCGCGACCCTGCTGATCATCTTCGTGCTGCCCCGCTTCACCACCGCGGTGCCGGCCCCGCTCGTCGCGATCGTCGTCGTGACGGCCGTCGTCATCCTCGCGAACCTGGCCGTCCCCGACGTCGCCGACGAGGGACCGCTGACCGGGCAGCTGCCCGGCATCACCCCGTTCCTGGTGCCGCTGGACCTCGCGACGCTGCAGCTGATCCTGCCGACCGCGCTCAGCGTCGCCTTCGTCGGCCTGATGGAGACGCTGCTCACCGCCAAGCTCGTCGACGAGATGACCGGCACCCCCTCGCACAAGGGCCGCGAGTCCTGGGCGCTCGGCGTCTCGAACCTGCTCGCCGGCTTCTACGGCGGCATCGCCGGCTGCGCGATGATCGGCCAGACCGTCCTCAACGTGAAGACCGGCGGCGCGCGCACCCGGATCTCGACGATCGTCGCCGGCGTCTTCCTGCTCGCGCTGGTCACCGGGCTCAGCTCGGTGATGGGCCGCATCCCGATGGTGGCGCTGGCCGCGGTGATGATGATCGTCGCGATCAGCACCGTCGACTGGCACAGCCTCCGCCCCTCGACCCTGCGCCGGATGCCCGTGCCCGAGACGCTCGTGATGGTCGTCACCGTCGTGGTCGTCGTCGCGACCGACAACCTCGCGCTCGGCGTGCTGGTCGGCGTGATCCTGGCGATGATCCTCTTCGCCCGCCGCGTCGCCCACGTCATCGCGGTCGAGCGCGCCGTCGCCGACGACGGCGCGTCCGTCCGTTACACGGTGACCGGCCCGCTCTTCTTCGGCAGCAGCAATGACCTCGTCGACCGCTTCGCCTACTCCGACGACCCGTCCGCCGTCGTGATCGACCTCGGCCGCGCCCAGATCTGGGACGCCTCCACCGTCGCCGCCCTCGACTCCATCGAGACGAAGTACCGCGACCACGGCGCCACCGTCACCATCGAGGGCCTCGACGAGCGCAGCACCGGCTTCCACCGCCGCCTGACAGGCCGCCTCGGCAGCTGACCCGGGACGCCCCATGCTGATCGATCATGTTGATCGATTAGCCCGCGCAGCGAGCTCCCCCATGTTGATCGAGTAGCCCGCGGAGCGAGCTCCCCCATGTTGATCGAGTAGCCCGCGGAGCGGGCGTATCGAGATCCACCACCGTCAGAACGCGAGTCTGCAGCCCCGCCCTGCTGACGATGGCAGGTCTCGATACGCCCCTGCGGGGCTACTCGACCAGCATGAAGGGGGCGCCGCGCATCCTCTCCCTCGACCAGCATGGCCCGGGTTGCGCGCCGGGAACCGAGTGGAGGAGCCTCGGAGGCCCCCGGAGTACGCTCGCGCGCACCTCTTCCGACGCTCAGCAAGGAGCACGACCATGACCGACGACGCTGGCTTCACCCTCACCCGACTGTTCGACGTGACGCCCCAGGAGATCTGGAGCGCGTGGACCGACCCCGACGAGCTCGCCCAGTGGTGGCACCCGCGCGGGCTGACCACTCCGCGCGAGACGGTCGAGGTGGACCTCAAGGTCGGTGGCACGTACGCCTACACGATGGTCTCCACCGCGAGCGAGGAGACCTACCCGACCGGCGGTGTCTACCGCGAGATCAAGGCCCCCGAGAAGCTCGTCTTCACCTGGGGTGAGCCCGGCGACGCGGACGCGCCCGTCGTGACCGTGTCGATCCGCTCGGCCGGCGAGCTGACCCGGCTGACCTTCGAGCTGGCCGGCGTCGACGGCGAGAAGGGCGACGACTCGTTCTACGACGGCTGGGATCAGGCGATCGACGCGCTGGCCGACCACCTCGATCCGGCCGCCACCGTCGCGGGCTGAGCCCTCCTCCTCGAGGCTCGAGGCCGTCAACCCCCTGTGGCCTATGCCGCGGCGCGGGGTTGTCTGGTGGGCCCGGCCTCTCCGCGAGGCAGGGAGAGACGGAGGCGCCTTGACTGCGCACACCACCGGGACCACCAGCGACCGCATCGCCGCCATCGAGACCTACGCCGACGACGCCGGCTGGCACAACCGCATCGCGGGTGCCGCCGTCCCGCTCACCCGCCACGACTCCCGCGAGGAGGCCGAGAGCGTCGGCGCCGAGATCGCGCAGCAGCGCGGCAGCGGGCACCGGGTGCTCGCGTGAGCGCGACCGACCGGCAGAACTCCACCGGCGAGAAGCGCACGTCGCTCCGGCGCCGCATCACCGGTCCGCTGCTCTACTTCTTCATCCTCGGCGACGTCCTCGGCGCCGGGATCTACGCGCTGATGGGCACCCTGTCGGCGGAGGTCGGCGGCGCGGTCTGGCTGCCGCTGCTGGTCGCCCTCGGCCTGGCGCTGCTGACCGCCGGCTCCTACGCCGAGCTGGTCACCAAGTACCCGAAGGCGGGCGGCGCGGCCGTCTTCGCCCAGCGGGCCTTCCGCCGCCCCATCGTCTCGTTCCTGGTGGGCTTCGCGATGCTCGCGGCCGGTGTCACCAGCGCCGCGGGCCTCTCGCTCGCCTTCGCGGGCGACTACCTCGGGACCTTCCTCGACGTGCCGGCCGTGCCGACGGCGATCGTCTTCCTGGTGCTCGTGGCCTGCCTCAACGCTCGCGGGGTGGCGGAGTCGCTGCTCAGCAACACGGTGATGACCGTGATCGAGGTCGGCGGGCTACTGATCGTCATCGTCTGCGTCGCAGTGATGGTCGCGGCCGGCGGCGGCGACCTCGGCCGGACCGTCGAGCTGAGCTCCGAGCAGGCGCCCGTGCTGGCCGTGCTCGGCGCCGCGATCATCGCCTACTACTCCTTCGTCGGCTTCGAGACCTCGGCCAACATCGCCGAGGAGCTGCGCGACCCGAGCCGGATCTACCCGCGCGCGCTGTTCGGCGCGCTGATCACCGCGGGCGGCGTCTATCTGCTGGTCGGCCTGGCCAGCTCGATCGCCGTGCCCGCCGACGATCTGGCCGGCTCCTCGGCCCCGCTGCTCGACGTCGTGACCGCGAGCGGCGCGGGCGTCCCGGCCTGGCTGTTCAGCGTCATCGCGCTGATCGCGGTGGCGAACGGCGCCCTGCTGACGATGATCATGGCCAGCCGTGTCACCTACGGCATGGCGAAGGAGGGGCTGCTGCCGGGCGTCCTCGGCCGGGTGCTGCCGAAGCGGCGGACGCCGTGGGTCGCCATCGCCGTCACGACCGTCGCCGCCGCGCTGCTGACGCTCGTCGGCGATCTCGCGACGCTCGCGCAGACCGTGGTGCTGCTCCTGCTGCTGGTGTTCATCAGCACGAACGTGTCGGTGCTGGTGCTGCGGCGCGACCGCGTCGAGCACGAGCACTTCCGGGTCTGGACCGCGATACCGGTGCTGGGGGTCGCCTCCTGCGTCCTCCTGCTCAGCCAGCAGGAGCCGACGGTCTGGCTCTCCGCCGGGGCCCTGCTCGTCGTCGGCGTGCTGCTGCACCTGATCACCCGTCGCCGGGGCGCCCGCACGGACGCGTGACCGGACGCGGTCAACCCCTTCGTTCCTCGCGCCGGATCGCGTGGGATGGAGGGAACGGAAGGAGACACCATGTCGAACACCCCCTCTCGCGAGGACCTGCCGCTGCCCGACTGGAACGACATCCCGCTGGGCACGCTCGCCGAGCGGATCCGCCCGCTCGACGAGGAGGCGCTCACGACGCTGCTCGCCTACGAGGAGGCGCACGGCGACCGCCTGCCGATCACCGTGATCGTCCGGTCCCGCCTCGAGCAGCTGCGCGGCGGAGCGGAGCCTGCGGGAACCGTCGCCGAGGAGCTGCCCGAGGTCTCACAGTCGTCGTCCGGCTCGCGGGTCGCCCCGCAGACGGCGGCGACGCCCTCGGATCCGGCGCCGCACGGCCTGGACGCGGCGCGCCAGGAGGACCGCTGACGCGACCGGATCGCTGCCCAGGGCCTGCCCAGGGCGCGGTGACAGGCTGGCGGGAGCCGATGACGGCGATCCGGACGAGGGAGCAGTACCCGGCAGCACGACAAGACTGACTCGAAGGAGTGAGTCGTCGTGTCCTGGATCGTCCTGATCGTCTCCGGTGTCCTCGAGGCCGTGTGGGCCACCGCCCTCGGCAAGTCGGAGGGGTTCACCCGCCTCTGGCCGACCGTGATCTTCGGAGTCGGCGTCGTCGCCAGCCTGTCCGGGCTGGCCTACGCGATGCGCGACCTGCCCACCGGAACGGCCTACGCCGTCTGGGTCGGGATCGGCGCCTCGCTGACCGTGCTCTACGGCATGTTCTTCGGCGGCGAGGGCTTCTCGCTCGTGCGCACGCTGCTGGTCCTGGGGATCGTCGGCTGCGTGATCGGGCTGAAGCTGCTGCACTGAGCCGGCGCCTTCCCAGGCGACGTTCCGCGCCAGCGCATTGCAGGAGAACGATCGTTCCCCTAGGCTCGGGACCCCAAGGGAGAGCGCCGGTACGGCAGGTGCTCCCCGTCCCGAAGGAGGAACCATGCCCACTCGTTCTGCACGCACCGCCTGGAACGGCTCGCTCGAGACCGGCGAGGGCCAGGTCGAGCTCTCGAGCTCGAAGCTCGGCACCTACGACGTCTCGTTCCCCAAGCGCGCGGCCGACGACGCCAACGGCTCGACCAGCCCCGAGGAGCTCCTCGGCGCCGCGCACTCCGCCTGCTACGCCATGCAGTTCTCGGCCGTCCTGGGCCAGGCCGGCGGCACCGTCGAGGCCCTCGACGTCCGCGCCGACGTCTCGCTCGGCCCGGACTCGGCCGGCGGCTTCAAGCTGACCAAGATCGCCCTCGTCGTCAGCGGCGAGGTCTCCGGCATCGACGAGGCCGCGTTCCTCAAGGCCGCCGAGGACGCGAAGAACACCTGTCCCGTCAGCAAGGCGCTCACCGGAGTCGAGATCACCCTCGACGCCACCTTCGAGGGCTGACGCTCCTCGCCCACGCACAGAAGCACCCCGTCGCGCACTGCGGCGGGGTGCTTCTCTGCGTGCGGTGGGCGGATCTCGAGACGCCCGATGCCCCCCATGCTGGTCGAGTAGCCGCGGCACGCGGCGTATCGAGACCCGGGCGTCAGGCGTCCGCGCGGTAGCGGAAGCCGGCGCCGAGGTGCTCCTCGGGCAGGCGGTCGCCGCGGCCGTGCAGCTTCTGGCGGAGGCTGCCCTCGACGTACTCGTCGGGGTAGGCGCCGCGGCGGCGCAGCTCCGGCACGATGAACTCGACGACGTCCTCGAAGGTGCCCGGGGTGATCGCGTAGGCGAGGTTGAAGCCGTCGACGTCGGTGTCCTCGACCCACTCCTGCAGGTGGTCGGCCACCTCGGAGGGCGAGCCGACGATGAACGGGCCGAGCCCGCCGATCGCTCCGAGCTTGGCGATGTCGCGGACCTTCCACTCGCTGCCGTCCTCGTTCGCCTCCTGGAAGTTGGCGACGGTCGACTGGATCGCGTTGCTCTTCACGTTGCCGATCGGCTCGTCGAGGTCGTACTGCGACAGATCGATGCCCATCCAGCCGGACATGAAGACCAGCGCGCCCTCCTCGCTCGCGTAGGAGAGGTAGTCGCGGTGCTTCGCGTGCGCCTTCTCGCTGGTCTCGTCGGTGATGATCGTCAGCAGCGTGTAGATCTTCGCGGAGTAGCGGTCGCGGCCGGCCGCCTCGAGTGCGTCGCGGATCCGCGAGACCGTGGCCTTCAGGCCGGCCTTGGTCGAGGACGCGACGAAGATCGCCTCCGCGTTGCCCGCCGCGAAGCGGATCCCGCGCGGCGAGGCGCCGGCCTGGTAGATGACGGGGGTGCGCTGCAGCGACGGCTCCGAGAGGTGGATGCCGGGCACCGTGAAGTTCTTGCCGCGGTGGCCGATCTCGTGCACCTTCGCCGGGTCGGTGAACACGCCGGACTCGCGGTCGCGGATCACGGCGTCGTCCTCCCACGACCCCTCCCACAGCTTGTAGAGGACCTCGAGGTACTCGTCGGCGACGTCGTAGCGGTCGTCGTGCTCGAGCTGGTCCTCGTGGCCCATGTTGCGGGCGGCGCTGGGCAGGTAGCCGGTGACGACGTTCCAGCCGACCCGGCCCTTGGTCAGGTGGTCGAGCGTCGACATGCGCCGCGCGAACGGGTACGGGTGCTCGTAGGCGGTGCCGGCCGTGATGCCGAAGCCGAGGTGCTCGGTCGCCGCGGCCATCGCCGAGACGAGCAGGATCGGGTCGTTCACCGGGACCTGCGCGCCGTGCCGGATCGCGGCCTCGTTCGAGCCGCCGTAGACGTCGTAGGTGCCGAGCACGTCGGCGATGAAGATGCCGTCGAAGGTGCCCCGCTCGAGCAGCTTCGCCAGATCGGTCCAGTAGGAGAGATCCTTGTAGCGCCAGGACTGGTCCTGCGGGTGGCGCCACATGCCCGAGCTCTGGTGGGCGACGCAGTTCATGTCGAAGGCGTTAAAGCGGATCTGGCGAGTCATTCCTCGATCGTGCCGAGTGTGCCCGGGAGTGCGCTCCGCGGCCGACGCGCGACGTCACAAACCGATGGCCGTCGGTCTGCGCGCCGCAACCCGAAACAGCTACGGCGCTGATTCGGGTTGTACGGTTAAGCCGAAACAACGCGCCCGCTGATTCGGGTTGTCGAAGGGAGCCCGATGACGTCCGAGTGGCCGGCGCACGAGTACGAGACACGCCCTTGGCGGCAGACCGTCCGAGCCGGCACACGCGCGGACCGGATGCTCAGCGAGGTCGTGGTCGCCCTGCCGCCGCTGATCGCGGAGTCGTCCTGGGAGCCGCCGTCCGCCTCCCGGCCGGCCCTCGACGACGCGCGGCACGCGGTCGTCGCCTTGGACGCCGAGTACGGGAACCGGCTCGGCGTGCTCGGCAGGCTCCTGCTCCGGACCGAGGCGGTCTCCTCCTCCAAGATCGAAGACGAGAACGCGAGCCTCGAGGACTACGCCCGCGCCACGATCGGTATCCGGGCGAACTCCAGTGCGACGTCGATGGTGGCCGCGGCCGAGGCGATGACGGGCATGGTCGACGCCGCCGGCCGGACCGGCGTGATCGACGAGGCGGCGATCCTCGCGGCGCACCGGGTCCTGATGGCCGACGACCTGGTGGACGCGCGGTACGCCGGGGCCTACCGGCCGATGCAGAACTGGATCGGCGGCAGCGACCACTCCCCGCGCGGTGCGGTGCACGTCCCGCCGCCGCCCGAGGCGGTCCCGGCGCTGATGGCCGATCTGATCCGGTTCTCGAATCGGAGCGACCTCGATCCGATCGTGCAGGCCTCGATCGCGCACGCGCAGTTCGAGTCGATCCACCCCTTCACCGACGGCAACGGGCGCATCGGCCGAGCGCTGATCACCGCGATCCTCCGCCGTCGCGGGCTGACGAGGACCACGGTCGTCCCCGTGGCGTCGGCGCTCGTCGCGGATCGCGAGCGCTACTTCGAGCTGGTGAACGACTACCGGGACGGCGCGCTCGCGCCCTTCGTCGACGAGCTCGCGCGGGCCTGCGCGGTCGCGGCTCCGGAATCGGCCCGGACGGCCGCCGTCCTCGAGGCGCTCCCGGCGTCGTGGCGGGCCGCCGTCCGGCCGCGCGCGGGGAGTGCGGCGGCGCTCCTCCTCGACGGGCTCCTCGACCACCCGATCGTCACGACCGCTCGCGCGATCGAGCTGACCGGACGGGCGCCCTCGAGCGTCGGCGCGGCGATCGGGCAGCTCGTCGCCGTCGGTGTGCTGACTCCGCTGACCGACCGGAAGCGGGACCAGGCCTGGGTCGCGGTCGACGTCCTCGACGAGCTGGCCGATCTGGAGGACCGCATCGGCACGGCGATGCTCGACGCGCAGTCGGGCTGAGCGGCGTCGGCAGGGCCGGGCCGCGCCTACGCCAGCTCGCGGGCCAGGAAGCGCACGTGCTCGCGGATCTGGAACACCTCGCCGCCCTCGTGGCCGTTGAACGGGTAGACGCGGATCTCGCGCGGGCCGGCGTAGCGGTTGTAGGAGGCGTAGACGGTGGAGGGCGGGCAGATCTCGTCGAGCAGGGCGACGGAGAACATCGCCGGGACCTCGGCGTGCGGGGCGAACGAGGTGCCGTCGAAGTAGGACAGCGTGTCGAAGACGAACGACTCCGAGCCGCGGTGGGTGCGCAGGTAGCGCACGACCTCGCCGTAGGGCATGGTCTCCACGATCCGGACGGCGTGGCCGATGTGGCTGAGGAACGGGACGTCGATGATCGCGGCGCGCGCCGACTCCGACTCGCCGAGCAGGCCCACGATGCCGGCGACGGCGAGGCAGATGCCGCCGCCCTGGCTGCCGCCCGAGATCGCGACGCGCGCGGGATCGACGGCGGGGTGGGCTCGCAGCACGTCGAGTGCGCGGACCGCGTCGGTGAAGACGCGGCGGTAGAAGTGGTCGGCGGGCGACTCGATGCCCTGGGTCATGAAGCCGCTGACGTGCGGACCGCTGCCGACCGGGTCGGGGGTGACGCCGCCGCGGTGGCCGGAGCCCTGCCCGCGGGTGTCCATCACGAAGTGCGCGTAGCCGGCGGCGCTCATCGCGGTCCACTCGTCGACGAGGCCGCGGCCGCCGCCGTAGCCGATGTAGGTGACCAGGGCGGGGAGCGGGCCCTCGACGCCGCGGGGGAGGATCAGCCAGCCGCGGATCGGGTGGCCGCCGAAACCGGAGAAGGTGACGTCGAACATCTCCAGGAGCGGGAAGCCGGCGTCGACGGGCTCGAAGACGGGTTCGGTCGCGAGGCCGCGGGCCTCGGCGATCGTCTCGCGCCAGAAGTCCGCGAAGCCCTCGGGCTCCGGAAGGTCGGGCTGGTACTGCTCGAGGAGCTCGAGCGGGAGGTCGAACTGCGGCATCGCGGTCTCCGGGGTCGTTCGTCAGCGGACGCTCGAACCTATCGCGGCGGCGCACCCCGGTGGTGCCTGGACGCGGCGTGGGAGTGCGCCGTGGGACGGAATTCCTCCCCTCCGCGGGCGTTCCCTTCCCCATGACCACTTACGGAATCATCGGAGCAGGCAACATCGGCAGCCAGGTCGCGCGCGCGGTCCTCGCCCAGGGCGACGAGGTCGTGATCGCGAACTCGCGCGGTCCCGAGACCCTCGCCGACCTCATCGCGGAGCTCGGCCCGAAGGCGCGCGCCGCCACGGCGCAGGAGGCGGCCGAGGCCGCGGAGATCGCGGTCGTGACCGTGCCGCTGAAGAACCTCGAGCAGGTGCCGGTCGAGCCGCTCGCCGGCAAGATCGTGCTCGACACGAACAACTACTACTTCGAGCGCGACGGCCGCATCGAGGCGCTCGACAAGGGCGAGACGACGGTCAGCGAGATGCTGCAGAAGCACCTCCCGACTTCGAAGGTCGTCAAGGCGTTCAACCACATCATGGCCGCCGACATCACGACGACGGGCACGCCCGCCGGCAGCGACGACCGCCGCGCTCTCGCCACATCGAGCGACTACCCGGAGGCCGTGCACTTCGTCACCGACCTCTACGACCGCCTCGGCTTCGACACCGTCGCGATCACCCCGCTGAGCGAGTCGTGGCGCGTCGAGCGCGACCGCCCCGCCTACGTGGTGCGGCAGAACCGCGAGGAGCTCGAGGCCAACCTGGCGAAGGCGCCGCGCACGGTCTGACCGGCGCCCCGGTCCCACGGGAGGGGGGCGGCGCCTGCGACACTGGAGCGAGACCCACCGCGCACCAGTGAGCCCGCCGGCTCCGAGAGGAGAGGTCCGCGCATGCCCCCCGAGACCCCTGGTTCCCCCGCCCTCGATCGGCTGTCCCGCCGCGGCCTGACCCGCCGCGGCGTCGTGCTCGGCGGGCTCGCCGTCCTGCCGCTGCTGAGCGCCTGCACCTTCGACTCCGCGTCCCCCTCGGACTCCGAGCCGCAGGAGGCGCCGCGCACGCAGGCCGCCGCGCCCGCCGGTCCGGTGGCGCTCGCCGCGGACGCCGCGAGCGCGAGCGCTCTGCTGTTCACCGCGGCGCCGCTCGTCGTCGTGGTGGAGGACGTGCCCGCGTCGGTGCTGCTCGCCGCGCAGGTGAGCATCGCCTGGGGCGTGCCGCTGCTGGTGGAGGGTGCCGCGTCGACGGCGACCGCGACGGCCTCGCCCGCGCCGTCGGACTCGCCGGTCGACGCCGAGCTCTCCCGCCTCGGCACCACCCGGATCCTCGCCGTGGGGACCGTCGTCGAGCACGCGGGCGTCGAGACCGTGTCCGCCGCCGCCGAGGCCGCCGCGATCGAGGAGGCGACCGGAGTCGCGGTGGGCGCGCTCGACGTCGCGGCCCTCGTCGCCCTCGCGCCCGGTACCCCCGCGGAGCCGCCGTTCGGCGCGCTGCCCCCACGGGCCGACTCGCTGACCGGCGTGACCGCCCTCGCCCAGACGGCCGACGTCGCCGCCGTCGCGAACGCGCGCGCCGCGGGCGTCCCGGTGACCCTCGTCGCCGACAGCGTGACCGACCTGCTCGCCTCGGGTCCGGCCGTCACCGCGATCGCCGACGCTGGCGCGTCCTGCACCCTTCTGCTCGGCCCGGTGCTCGCCGCCCAGTCGCTGCCGGAGTGGTCCGTGCGCGCCGCCGCGAGCGGCTGGCAGCTGCCCGGCGGGGGCCAGCGCCTCTTCGGCGGGCACCTCTTCGTCGCGATCTACGGCACGCCCGGCGCGCCCGTCCTCGGCGTGCTCGGCGAGCAGGGCCTCGACGCGACCATCGCGCGGGCGGAGGCGGTGGCCGAGCCGTACCGCTCGCTCACCGATCTGCAGGTGGTGCCGAGCCTCGAGATCATCACCACGGTCGCGGCGGGCAGCGCCGGCGGCGACGGCGACTACTCCAACGAGCTCGACCCGTCGGGCATCCGCCCCTACATCGACGCGGCCGCCGCGGCGGGGATGTACGTCGTGCTCGACCTGCAGCCGGGCCGCTCCGACTTCCTCAGCCAGGCGCAGGCCTACGAGGAGCTGCTGCGGCTGCCGAACGTCGGCCTCGCGCTCGACCCGGAGTGGCGCCTCGCCCCCGACGAGGTGCCGCTCGCGCAGATCGGCCGCGTCCAGGCCGCCGAGGTCGACAGCGTCTCGAGCTGGCTCGCCGATCTCGTGCAGCGCGAGGGCCTGCCGCCGAAGATGTTCGTGCTGCACCAGTTCCGGCTGTCGATGCTGCAGGACCGCGGCAGCATCCGCCGCGACCGCCCCGAGCTCGAGTTCCTCATCCACGTCGACGGCCAGGGCGGCCAGCCCGACAAGCAGGCCACCTGGAACGCCCTGCACGAGGGCGCCCCCGACGGCATCGCCTGGGGCTGGAAGAACTTCTACGACGAGGACCTCCCGATGCTGACCCCCGCCCAGACCATGTCCCAGGTCGCCCCCCTCCCCGACCTCGTGACGTACCAGTAGCCCCCCCCTCTCCGCGAGATGCCACTTGTGCACGCGACACGCCGTGAAAGGCGTGCACAAGTGGCATCTCGCGGGAGGGAGGGAGGGTCAGCCCGTGATGAGGACGGCGTCGAGGAGGAGGGTCCTGCCCTTCGCGGCGGGGTTGCGGTCGGCGGTGGCGCGGAACGAGACGGTGTGCACGCCGGCGGGGAGCACGGCGCTGGTCCAGACGGTCCGCCGGTACTGCGTCGTGCTGCTGTAGCGGTCGATCCGGGCGACGCGGACGCCGTCGAGGTAGACCTCGTTGATGCCGCCGGAGGGCGAGAGCCGGCTGATCCACTGCACGCCGGTGCCGGTGAACGTCATCGTCGCGGTCGCGGTGGCGCCCGTGCTGTAGGCCGAGCCGCCGCCGTCGTCGGACGCGGCCTTGAGGGTCGTCCAGGTGCCGGAGCGGGTGAGGGCGGGCGAGGACTCCTGGTAGCGACCCGGTCCGGAGACGCCGGGCGTCGGGGTGGGAGTGGGGGTGGGCGTGCGGGTCGGAGTCGCGGTGGCCGTCGGTGTCGGTGTCGGTGTCGGTGTCGGAATGGCGGTGGCTGTCGGCGTCACGGTCGGCGTCGGCGTCGATCCGCCGCCCAGCGCCGCGATGGCGCTGCCCGCGAGCAGGAGGGCGCCGACGCAGAAGGGCGGCGAGTCGGCGATCAGGGTGCCGGCCGAGGTCGCCGTCGCGGCCGTGCGCGGCGCGGCCGCGGTGTAGCTCCCGGCGGGCTGGAAGCCGACCGACTGGCAGCCGCTCACGAAGCCGCTCGGCTTCAGCGAGACGGTCGTCAATCCCTGCCACGCACGCGTGACGGCGGGCAGGTAGACCGCCCGGTCTAGGGTGCCGGAGGAGATCCCGGAGGCCAGCGCGTAGGCGAACAGCGCGGTCGCGCTCGTCTCGGGCGCGGGGAAAGCGCTGCTGTTGAGCAGGCTCGATCGCCAGAGCCCGTCGGAGCCCTGCAGTCCGATGACGCGGGCGGCCATCGTCCGCAGCATGGCCCGGTACGGGACGGCGCGCGCGTCGCCCGCGGGGAGCGCATCGATCACGTCGGCCATCGCGGCCATCGCCCAGCCGTTTCCGCGGCCCCAGAAGACCTTGTTCCCGCCGACGTCAGGCACGCCGACGTAGCGGCAGTCGCGGTACCAGAGCCCCTCGGCGGCGTCGAAGAGCCCGGACTGCGGCACCGCCCGCCCTGCGCAGCGGTCGCTCGTCGCGCCCTGGTCGCGGGACCACTCGTAGAGGGCGTCCATCTTGGCGAGGTAGGCGGGGTCGTTCTTCCGCTTCGACCAGGAGGCCCAGTTCGGCAGCCCCATGAAGAGGGCGTCCGACCAGTCGTACTGGTCGAGCGGGAGGGTCGCCAGCCCCTGCGCCATCCGGGCGTCCATCGAGGTCAGCGAGGCGCGCGGGTCGGAGTCGTTCAGCGCGTGGTAGACCTGCCCGGCCTTGAGGTCGTCCGGGTCCAGCCCGGTCGTCGCGACCTTCCAGGAGGTGAGGCCGCCCCAGGTCATCCCGTCCGCGAGGTAGGCGGGATTCCCGGACGCCGAGTACATCGCGTTCTCGCCCTGCGCGAAGGTCGCCCACGACCAGCCGGCGAGGGTCGACACCGGGGCGAGGCGGAGGATCGGGCGGTAGTAGTCAGCCGCGAGCGACGTCTTCTCGAGGATCGCCGAGGCGGAGGGCAGTGCCGACGCGGGTGGATCCGCCGCCTGCACGACACCGGCGGTCAGCAGGGGGACGAGGACGAGGGCGAGTGCCGCCCGCAGAGCCGACATGATCGCTCCGGATCGTGCGCGACGGGGTAGGGCCGCGCTCAGGGGGGAGCTCGGGGGAGAGGTCCCGAGGGGGGAGTTCACGCCCGGAGTCAGAGGCTGCATCTGCGGGGATCCGGTCAAGCGCGCGTCATCGAGCGGCAGCACGCCCGACAGTAGACCTCCGGGTGGCCCGCGCAACACCCTCCCGCCGCCGCGAGATGCCACTTATGAGCGCGACACGCCGAGGAGAGCGCGCACAAGTGGCATCTCGCGGAGGGGAGGAGACACGTCAGGAGGGCTGGTGGGCGGCCTCGCGGCGGCCCTCCTCCTTGGCCTGCTCGACGAGGGTGGCGACGCGGCGGCGGGAGCGGGTGCGGCCGGCGAGGAGCGCGGCGAGGATCAGGGCGAGGCCGAGGAGGACGGCGAGCTGGGGCAGGGGGACGGCGGCGGTGGTGGTCGACTCGGTGAGCGGGGCGATGTCGACGGGGTCGAGGCCGTCGGGGGTGACGACGGTGGGGGCGACGGTGAGGTCGGTGCCGACGGCGAAGAGGGGCCAGACGTCGTCGAGTTGGAGGGTGACGGCGCGGCGGTCTCCGGGGAGGAGCTCCTGCTGGGCGGCGTCGGCGGCGACGAGCGGGGCGGTGGCGCTCTGGGCGGTGGCGCTGCCGTCGAGGAGGAGGCGGACGTTGCCGGTGTTGACGATGTCGGCGGTGACGGTGAGCGAGCCGGGCTGGAAGGGGTTCCAGGACAGGCGGTAGTCGCCGGTGAGGTTCTCGACGGCGACGGCGGGGGCGACGTCGCCGGTGACGCGGGTCATCACGCGGAAGCCGATGCGGCTCTCGACGCCGACGGAGGAGCCGCCGACGTCGGTGCCGACGGAGACGAGGGAGGCGGCGATGCCGGCGGCGTGGTCGCCGGGCTCGGCGTCGTCGGGGACGGTGACGGTGAAGGGGACGATGCCGGTGCCGCCGGGCTCGACGGTGACGGTCTCGGGGGCGGTGATCCAGGTGCCGGCGTCGACGGACTCCTGGTCGGAGGGGAGCATGTTGAAGCGGCCCTTGTCGGTGAAGTAGCCGTCGGCGGTGTCGATGCGGAAGGTGACGGTCTGGTCGCTGAGGTTGCGGACGGCGGCCTGCTCGTCGGCGGTGGCTCCGGGGTCGAGGTCGAGCTCGACCCAGGAGCGCTTGTCGACGGCGCCGTCGGTCGCGGGGCTGACCGCCCAGGTGATCTGGTCGGTCGCGGCGGCGAGGGCCGGGGGAGCGGCGGAGAGCGCGAGCGCGCCGACGAGGACGGCGAGGAGGGCGCGGAGCACGGAGGTCATGGGGAGTCCAGGTTCTCACGGGGTGGGTCTCGATACGCCGCCTGCGGCGGCTACTCGACCAGCATGCACAGCGCAGGCCGTCGCTTAGAACCGCTGCAGGAGCAGCCCGCGGGCGGGGCCGCTTCATGCTGATCGAGTAGGCCGCGCAGCGGGCGTATCGAGATCCACCGTGTTCAGGAGGGTGGGTCTCGATACGCCGCCTGCGGCGACTACTCGACCAGCATGGGCGCCGCCGGAGGCGGCTACTCGACCAGCATGGGCGCCGCCTGCGGCGGCTGCTCGACCAGCATGAGGGTGCGGTTCTCGGCCGCTGGGCTCACTCGAAGAGGGAGAGGGTGAGCGTCGAGCTGTAGTCGCCGGCGTCGACGGTGGTCGGGGTCTTGAGGGTCAGGGCCGCGTTGGCGGTCCAGGAGCCCTCCTCGGCGACTCCGGCGCTGTCGTTGGTGATGGCGAGCAGCTCCTGGTCGACGAGGCCGACGCCGTCGGGGCCGCCGTCGATGGCGGTGTCGACGACGTCGCCCTCGGCGACCAGGCCCGAGTCGCCGCCGTCGATCAGGTTCGGCGCCCAGCCCAGGTTCTCGGCGCCGATGGTGTCACCGGTCGACGAGACGAAGTCGCTCGCGGTGCCGAGCACGTACCAGCCGGCGCCGTCGGGGATGTCGGCGGCGTCGCGGGTGTCGGTGACGGTGACCGTGGGCAGGGTGCCCGTGAACTGGCGGACCACGCTGGTCGAGCCGTTCTCGGTCAGGGCGGTGGAGTCGCTCGCGACGGTCATCGAGAGCGAGCCGGGCGTGGTGAGTGGCGCGATCTGCACGTTGACGTCGACGTCGTCGTTGCCGAGCTCGACTTCGGCGGCGAACGCGGTCCCGGCGACGCCGAGCAGGAGCAGGCCTCCGGCGATGCCGGCAGCGCCACGGGTGAGGAGGGATCGGGTGTTCATAGCGGGTGTTCTCCGTTCTCGAGACGGCGTCGTCGCCGTCCGGTTCAGTGGTGTGGGGTCAGTGGTGTCGGGTGGTGGAAGGAGGGGCGACCGCGCGTCAGCCGCAGCTCGCCGCCGCGTACGGCGCCGTGGCCGTGGCGGTGGCCGGCTTGCCTGCGACGAACGCGGTGGCCGTCGCGGTCGCGGAGCCGGCGGGCAGCGCGGCGGTGCGGGTCGTGAAGGAGTGGGTCACGCTCTTGCCGGCGGCGACCTCCTCGAACGTCTTGGAGCCCGAGGTCGAGGTGACGACCATCTTCACCGGGAAGGCGTTCGGGTTCGTCGCGACGACCGAGAGGACGACCTTGCCCTGCACGCAGCGAGTCGAGGCGGTGGCGGTCGCCGTGATCGCGGGGGCCGCGGTCGGCACCGTCTGCGGGCTGACGCTCGTGAGGGTCGGGACGACCTTCTGCATCAGGCCGGTCGCCGGGTCGAAGGTCACCTTGTCGATGGTCGTCTCGCGGTGCTGGCCGTCTCCGCCGGGGATGGCGAAGCGGTGGTAGGCGATGTACCAGTCGTCGGTGCCGGGGACGTTGACGATCGAGCTGTGGCCGGTGGCGAGGATGCCCTGCGAGGGGTCCTTCTCCAGGATCACGCCGCGGTAGGTCCACGGTCCGTCGATGCTCGTCGAGGTCGCGTAGCCGACCTTGTAGTTCTCGGAGCCGGTGTCGTCGATCGAGTAGGTCAGGTGGTAGAGCCCGTTGCGGTAGTTCATGAACGCGCCCTCGCGGAAGTCCGTGAGGCCCGAGATCGTCTTGATGGTGCCGGCCTTGACCGAGAGCATGTCGTCCGAGAGCTCGGCGTACACGGGTGCGCCGTTGCCCCAGAAGAGGTAGCTCTTGCCGGTGGCCGGGTCGGTGAACGCGGCCGGGTCGATGGCCTGGCCGGACTTCACGGACTCGCCGTTGGTGATCATCGCGGTCGGCTGCGCGGTGAACGGGCCCATCGGGCTCGACGCCACGGCGACGCCGATGGTCTTGCGGTCGAGCGCCGCGTTGTGGCCGGAGAAGTAGAAGTAGTACTTCCCGCCCTTCTCGATGATCGTCGGCGCCCAGGCGTTGCCGGTCGCCCACGGGACGTTCCCGTTCGCGCCGTCCAGGGTGAGGATCGGCTGCGCGGAGCGGGTCCAGTCGACGAGGTTCTTCGACGACCAGGCGTAGAAGGTCTTGCCGCCCCAGCCGGGGAAGCCGTCCGAGGTCGCGTAGAGGTAGTAGGTGTCGCCGAAGACCGCGATGTTCGGGTCGGCGTAGAGACCCGGGAGGACGGGGCTCTTCATCTCGACGGCCTTGAGCGTCCAGGTGGTGGTCGCGCCGCCGCCGGCCGGGGTCAGCACGACGGTCTGCGGGGTGCGCAGGTCGCGGACGGTGCCCGAGGCGGGGCTCGCGGTGACGCCCGCGGCGGTGGAGTAGGTGGCGGTCAGCTTCGAGCGATCCGTGCCGGGCTTCACCGGGAGGGTGACGGTGCGGGTCGCCTGGTCGACGATCGGTGCGGTCTTCAGCACGTCGCCGGTCAGCGTCACGTCGGCCAGCACGGTGGTGTTGCCGGAGGAGGCGAGCACCTCGGCCGAGCTCAGCGCCCGGTTGTAGAGGGCGAACTCGCGGACTTGGCCGCGGAAGCGGTTGTCGGCGTCGTAGTTCGAGCGGCCGATGGAGTTGGCCGTGGTCGTGCCGCCGCCGATGTCCTTCGGGTCGGCCGTGACGGTGCCGCCGCCGACGCGGACGCCGTCGAGGTAGAGCGTCGCGGTGGTGCCGGAGAGCGTGTAGGTCAGCTGCGCCCACTGGCCGCGGGGCAGGGCCGAGCCGGAGGAGACGGTCTGCTCGGTGGTCCAGTTGCCGGTCGCGAGGCTGGTGCGGTAGTTGTTCCCCGAGGTGAACAGGTAGCCGTCGCCCGCGCCGCTCGTCGTGTTGCCGAGGCCGTAGAGGAAGTAGGCGCCGCTCTGCGCGGGGTCGATCCAGACCTCGGTCTGCACGGTGACGTCGGTGACGCCGGCGAGCAGGTTGTCCGGCAGCTTGATGTAGTCGTCGGTGCCGTCGAGCTTCACCGAGCCGGTCTGCCAGGCGCCGCCCGAGACGATCGTCGCGTTCTGGCCGTTGCCCGAGACGTCCTGCACCGTGGTGCCGGAGCCGCCGTCGAAGGAGTAGCGGAGGATCTCGCCCTTCGCGTTCACCGGCTTCGGGGTCGGTCCGGCGGTCGTGCCGCCGTAGGCCGCGTTCAGGCGGGCCTCCTCGGCGCTGGAGAGCCGCAGCACCGAGCCGTGACGGAAGGGCTTCGAGAAGGAGTAGGTGTTCGCTCCGGTCGTGCCCACCGGCAGCGCCGTGAACCGCATGTCCGCGAGGGTGTCGGTGACGTAGGCGGAGTAGCCGAACGAGTCGCCCATCACGACCCAGCGGCCGTCGGGCAGCTGGTAGACGGTGAGGCCCTCGAGGTGGTCGGCGAGGCCGCGGGAGGTCTCCTCGCCGCGGGCGATCACGCGGGTCCAGGGGCCGGCCAGGCTGGTCGCCTTGTCGACGACGGTGCGCCAGTCGGAGGTGGAGAAGCGGTAGTAGACGCCGTTCTCGACCGCGATGGTGGTGTCGATGATGTTCGGGCCGTCGGCGTTGTTGGTCGGCGAGTTCTCGTCGAGCCAGACCGTCGGGGCGGAGAAGGTCTGGAAGTCGCGGGTGGTGCTGACGTAGACGCGCAGCGCCCAGTCGTCCGTGTTCACCTGCGTCTTGTCGCGGCCGGACCAGTAGACGTAGTACTGGCCGGTGGCCTCGTCCCAGATCGCCTCGGGCGCCCAGACGTTGCCCGCGTTCGGCGCGCCGGCGAAGACGAGGTTCTGCTGACCCCAGGTCACGAGGTCGGTGGAGCGCCAGACGACGAGCTTCTGGCTGGCGTTCACCTGGTCCCAGGAGCCGCCGCCGGCGGTGCCCTCGGCGTGCAGGTCGGTGCCGAGGATCCAGTACTCGTCACCCGTGGGGGAGCGGACCAGGTGCGGGTCGCGGACGCCGAGCGTGCCGGCGAGGTTGGCGAGCACGGCCTTGTCGTTGTTGAGCTTCGACCAGTGCAGGCCGTCGGTGCTGGAGCCGAAGTAGATCTTCTCGTAGTCGGTCGACGCGAAGTGGGTCCAAAGGTAGCCCGCGTCGTACTCGGTGTCGAGGTTCGCGGGCGCGGCGGTCACGGTGACCGGGAGCTGCCGGGTGGCGGTGGTGCCGGCGATCGTCGCGGTGAGGGTGACGGCGGTGGCCGCGGCCTGGCGCTTCACGACGCCGGTGGTGCTGACGACGACGGCGTTCGAGGAGGCCCAGGAGACGTCGTAGGCGCCGGCCTTCGCGGGCAGCGTCACGTTGCCGCGGACGTCGCCGGCGTTGACGATGCTCAGGGCGTCGAGCGCCTTCTGCGCATCGGCGTTCGTGTTCTGCGCGGGCACGGTCGCGGTGAAGGTGCGCGTCTGCGTCGCGGAGCCGCGGGTGACGGTGGCGGTGAGCACGGCCTGGGCGCTGCCCGTGGCCGGCCGGGTGACGACTCCGCTCGAGGAGACGACGGCGGTGTTGCTGGAGGACCAGGCGATCGCCGATCCGTTGGCGCCCGTGGTCGGCAGGGTGAGGTTCGCGGTCACCGCGGAGAGGTCGCCGAGGGTCAGCGCGGCGGCGTCGCGGGTGGTGCGCGTGGCGTCGCTCGCCTGGAGGGTGGCGACGTCGGCGGCGCTGAGCGCGCTGCTGTAGAGGCGGAAGTCGCGCACCGAGCCGGCCAGGAACTTGTCGCCGGTGTAGACCGAGCGGCCGATCGCGTTCGCGGTGGTGCTGCCGCCGCCGATGGCGCCGGGGGTGATCGTCACGCCGGTCTGCTGCGCGACCTGGGTGCCGTCGAGGTAGAGCCGCGCGGTGTCGGAGGCGTCGTCGAGCGTGTAGGTGAGCGTCTTCCAGACGCCGCGGGCGAGGTCGGCGCCCGAGTTCACGGTCTGCTCGGTGGTCCAGTTGCCGGTCGCGATCGAGGCCTTGTAGCTGTTGCCCGTCGTGTACAGGTAGCCGTTGCCGGCGTTGCTCGTCGTGTTGCCGAGGCCCCAGATGAAGTACGGGGTGCCCTGGCTCGGCTTGACCAGGACCTCGGTGCTGACGGTGATCGAGCTGAGGCCGGCGAGCACGTCGTTCGGCAGCTTGACGAAGTCGTCGACGCCGTCGAGCGTCACGCCCGCGGCGCCCGAGGCGACCGCGCCGCCGGAGAGGATGCCGTTGCGCCCCTTGCCCGAGCTGTCGACGGCGACCGTGCCGCTCGTCTCGTCGAGCGCGTAGCGGAGGATCAGATCGTCGGCCGGGGCGGCTGCGGCGGACTGCGCCGTCAGCAGCGGGACGGTGAGTGCGAGTGCCGTCACGAGGACGACCGGTCGCAGGAAGGGCTTCATCGCACTTGCTCCTAGTTCGGCACCATTGCTGAAGGGAAAGGCTCCGGCACGCACCGGCGATGTTCACGGTAACACGATGTTGACGTCAACGCGACGGCAGTCTGTCACGAATTCTCGGACCCGCGCTCGACCCGCGCTCGACCCGCGCGAGACGTCGAGAACGGTCGCCCCGAGCGTTCCGAGGCGACCGTTCGTGACGGATCGAGTGGGCTGCGGCCGGGCGTCAGGTCCGGTTGCGGGCCATCACCGCGCGCTGCAGGAGCACGAAGACGAGCAGGATGCCGCCGGTGATGATGGTGGTCGCCTCGGGCGGGATGCCGCCGTCGCGGGTGATCAGGACGTTCATCAGGCCGAGGACGAGGGCGCCGATCACGGAGCCGAGGACGAAGCCGACGCCGCCGGTGAGCAGCGTGCCGCCGATGACGGTCGCCGCGATGGCGTCGAGCTCCCAGCCGGTGCCGGTGATGTTCTGCGCGCTGCCGAGGCGGGCGGTGTAGACCACGCCGGCGAGGCCCGCGAGGGTGCCGCTGATCACGTAGATGAGCAGCTTGGTCCGGACGACGGGCAGGCCCATCAGCGCGGCCGACGGCTCCGAGCCGCCCATCGCGTACACCGTCCGGCCGAGGCGGGTGCGGTGCAGCACGAAGAACGCAGCGGCGACGACGATGACGGCGATGATCACGCCGGGGCTGATCACGAAGTCGTTGACCTTCGGTCCGTCGATCAGCTTCATCGGCGTCGCGAGCGACAGCACGGCCGAGTCCTCGGGGAGGCGCTCGGGGACCGTGCTCAGCATCGAGGCGAGACCGCGGGCCAGGAACATCATCGCGAGGGTCGCGATGAACGGCTGGACGTTGAAGTACTGGATCAGCACGCCCGAGATCAGCCCGAACGCGGAGCCGATCAGCACCATCAGCAGCATCACGAGCCACGGGTTCCAGCCGCTGTTGATCAGCAGCACGCCGCTGACGCTGGTGAAGGCGATCACCGCGCCGACCGAGAGGTCGATGCCGCCGGTGAGGATCACGAAGGTGAGGCCCACGGCGAGGATGATCAGGTGCGCGTTGTTGATCAGCAGGTTCGAGATCGTGCTCGCCTGGAGGATGCGCCCGTAGGCGATCTCGCCGTAGACGATCATGCCCAGGAAGATCACCAGGGCGGCGAGGGTGGGCAGCTTGTCGAGGTGCTGGCTGAGCCACGAGGTGGCGGAGGAGCGGTTCGACTTCGCCGGAGGGGCGGGTCGGGTCAGCACGGCGCTCATGCGGGGATCGCCTCTTTCTGCGGGACGCTTCGGCGCGCCTCGCGACGGTTCTTGAAGGCGGAGCGGACCCGCTCCGACTGCAGCAGGCAGAGGGCGACGATGACGATCGCCTTGAAGGCGGGCGTCGCGGAGGACGAGACGCCGAGGAAGACGACGGTCTTGTCGAGGGTGGCGATCAGGATCGCTCCGACGGCCGCGCCCGTGATGTTGAACTTGCCGCCCGCGAGGGAGGTGCCGCCGACCACGACCGCGAGGATCGCGTCGAGCTCGAGCTGGTAGCCGGTGCGCGAGACGTCGACCGTCATCACGCTCGCGGTGGCGAAGACGCCCGCGACGCCGGCGAGGACGCCGGAGCCGATGTAGGCGGTCATCAGCAGGCCGCGGCGGTTGATGCCGGCGAGGCGGGCCGCCTTCGGGTCCATGCCGATGGCCTCGATCATCAGGCCGAGCGCGCTGCGGCGCACCAGGACTCCGACGACCACGACGATCGCGATGGCGAGCAGGAAGACGACGGGGAGTCCGAAGACGTAGCCGTTGGCGAGCCAGCGGAACGGCTCGTTCGTCGCGGCGGTGTTCTGGCCGCCCGTGATGACCTTCGCCAGGCCGCGGCCGGCGAGCATCACGACGAGCGTGCTGATGAAGGGCTGCAGCCCCACCACCGAGACCAGGATGCCGTTCACGGCACCGAGCACTCCGGCGACCAGCAGCGCGAGCGCGAAGGCGGCCGCGGCGGCGCCGAGCGAGTCCGGCGCGCCCTGGGCGTTGAGGAACTCCATCGAGACGGCGCCGGCGACGACCATGATCGAGCCGACCGAGAGGTCGATGCCGCCCGTCGCGACCACCAGGCACATGCCGACCGCGATCATCAGGATCGGGGCGGCGGCGCGGGCGATGTCGATCACGTTGCCGACGAGGTAGCCCGTGGTCGGGCTGACGGTGACGCCGAGGTAGCTCGGGTCCTTGACGACGTTGACGAGCAGCAGCAGCACGATGGCCACGGCTCCCCAGAAGTACTGACGGCGGATCAGACCCGCGAGGAGCGAGCCCCGGTCCGGTCGCGTGTCGCTGCTCATGATGCGGCCTCCTGCGTGGCGCCTTCGAGAACGACGACGTCCTCGTCGACGACTCCCTCTGCGGCGATGGTAGTGACGATCGACTCCGCAGTGACAGCGGGACCGTTGAGGATCTCCGCGATCACGCGGTGATCCTTGAGGACGATGATGCGGTCGCTGAGGCGGACGACCTCGTCGAGCTCGGACGAGATGAAGACCACGGCGACGCCCTCGCCGGCCAGGGCGACGACCTTCTCCTGGATCTCGGCCTTCGCTCCGACGTCGATGCCGCGGGTCGGCTCGTCGAGGATGAGGATCTCCGGGGCGGTGGCCAGCCAGCGCCCGAGGAGCACCTTCTGCTGGTTTCCGCCGGACAGCTTGCTGATCGGGCGGTCCGGGTCTGCGGGGCGCACGTTGAGCTCGACCAGGTACTTCGCGACGATCTCGTCCTTCTCCTTCTTGGAGAGGGGGCGGGCCCAGCCGCGCTTCGCCTGGACGGCGAGGATCAGGTTCTCCCGGACCGAGAGGTCGCGGATGATGCCCTCGTCGCGGCGGTTCTCGCTCGAGAACGCGATCTTGTGCGCGAGTCCGGCGGTCGGCGTCGCGACGTCGATCTTCTTGCCGTGCAGCGTGATCTCGCCGGTGTCGGGCTTGTCGACGCCGTAGATCAGGCGGGCGAGCTCGGTGCGGCCGGAGCCGAGGAGACCGGCGAAGCCGACGACCTCACCGCGGTGCAGCGTGAGGTCGGTCGCCTCGATCGAGCCCTTCTTGGAGAGGCCCTTCGCGGAGTAGAGCGGGGCCTCGCGGTAGAGGTGGTCGCTGTTCGCGCGCTCGGAGTCGAGGGAGCGCAGGGCGGCGATGTCCTTGCCGATCATCTTGGAGATCAGCGAGGTGCGGTCGAGCTCGTGGGTGAGGTACTCGCCCACGTAGGTGCCGTTGCGCAGCACGGTGAGGCGGTCGCTGATCGCGTAGACCTGGTCGAGGAAGTGCGAGACGAACAGGATCGCGACGCCCTCCTCGCGGAGGCGCCGGATGACGACGAAGAGGTTCTCGACCTCGTTCGCGTCCAGGCTCGAGGTCGGCTCGTCGAGGATGAGCACGCGCGACTCGCTGACCGTGGAGCGGCTGATCGCGACCAGCTGCTGCATCGCGATCGAGAGCGAGGAGAGCGGGCGGCGCGGGTCGAGGTGGCCGAGGCCGAGGCGCTCGAGGGCGCGCTTGGCGGCGTCGTGGGTCGCGCGCCAGTTGATGCCGAAGGGGCCGCGGACCTCGTAGCCCAGCATGACGTTCTCGCCGATGCTGAGGTTGGTGCAGAGGTTGACCTCCTGGTAGACGGTCGAGATGCCGGCCGCCTGCGCGTCCGCGGTGCCGGCGAGGCGCCGCGGGGTCCCTCCGACGACGATCTCGCCGCTGTCGATCTTGTAGACGCCGGTCAGCGCCTTGATGAGGGTGGACTTGCCGGCGCCGTTCTCGCCCATGAGGGTGTGGACCTCGCCCGGGAACAGGCGGAAGTCGACACCGTCGAGGGCTTTGACGCCGGGGAAGCTGATCGAGATGTTCTTCATCTCGACGATCGGAGGCGAATCCGCCATGTCGCGTCGTTCCGTTCTCGAGTGGCGCTGCTCTGCGCCGGAGGACGGAGCGACCGGGACCCGCGTGGGGCCCCGGTCGCCCCTGGTGGGGTGTGCTGCTTAGAACTTGCGGTCGGGCAGGGCGGTCGCCGCGGCCTCGGGCGAGTCGAAGGTCTCGCTCGGGACGACGATCGAGGACTCGACGGTCTCGCCGGCGAGGGTCTTCTCGACGGCGTCGAGGGCGGTGTCGCCGAAGAGCGGGTTGTACTCGGCGACGAAGCTGAGCTCACCGTCGGCGAGGGCCTGCAGGGCGTTCTTGGTGCCGTCGATCGTGGCGATCTTGACGTCGACGCCCGGGGTGAGGCCGGCCTCCTGGACGGCCTGGACCGCGCCGAGACCCATCTCGTCGTTCTGGGCGAAGACCATCTGGACGTCGTTGTTGTTCGACTTCAGGACGGTCTCGAAGACGCTCTTGGCCTCCTCGGTGGACCAGTTGGCGGTCTGCGCGCCGACCTTGGTGAAGGCGGAGTCGGCGCCGATGACCTCGTCCCAGCCCTCGTTGCGCTCGTTGACGACCGAGACACCGGCGGGGCCCTCGAGGGTGAAGTACTTGGCGCCGTCGGGGAAGCTGCTCTTGGCCCAGTCGGCGACCGAGGTGCTGACCGCGATGTTGTCCGGCGCGATGCGGGTGACGTAGAGGTCGGTGTTGTCCGGCTCGATGCCGCGGTCGATCAGGATGACCGGGATCTCGGCCTCCTGAGCGCGCTCGAGCGAGTCCTCCCAGCCGGAGCCCTCGGTGGCCGACAGCAGGATGATGTCGACGCCCTCGTCCACGAAGGACGTGAAGGAGTCGATCTGCGACTTCTGGTCGCCGTTGGTGGCGGGGGCGTACTTGAGGTCGTAGCCCGCGTCGGCGGTGAAGGTCTCCTCGATGTTGGTCTCGTTCGCCTGACGCCACGCGCCCTCGGGGCCGACGGCCACGAAGCCGATGGTGGTGACGTCGTCGCCTCCGCCGCCGGCGGCGGTGTCCGAGCCGCCGGAGCAGCCGGCGAGGCCGAGCGCGAGTGCGCCGACTGCTGCGAATCCGAGGAACTGGCCGAAACGCCTCGTGTTGTACATGGATCTCCTCCTTGAGATCACGGACGCGCGGGAGCGCCCGTGGGGTGCGGGCCCAGGGGCCCGGATGTGATGAGTGCAGTGCGGGCCTGGCGCCCGAGGTGCAGTGAGTGCAGGATGTGCGGTGGACGCCCGTTGCGCGATGACACGTCCGGGTGCGTCCTGGGCAAAATGTTACCGTGAACAATTCTTGTGACGCAACAGCGTTCCGGCCGCTTCGGTAACGATCGTGCATTAACGCCGAAGACCCGCCGCCTCCCGGGGGAGGGGCGGGTCCGCACGCGGTGCTCGCTTCATGCCGATCGAGCAGCCCTCGCAGAGGGTGCCCGCTTCATGCTGATCGAGTAGCCCTCGCAGAGGGTGCCCGCTTCATGCTGATCGAGTAGCCCTCGCAGAGGGCGTATCGAGATCCACCGTCGAAGAGACATGGGTCTCGATACGCCGCTCCGCGGCTACTCGACCAGCATGAAGGGGACCGCTCCGCGGCTACTCGACCAGCATGAAGGGGACCGCTCCGCGGCTACTTGACCAGCATGAAGGGGACCGCTCCGCGGCTGCTCGACCGGCAGGGGTGCGCCCCCGCAGAGGTCAGACGAGGGCGCCGCCCGAGGCGACGACCCGGCCGCGGTGCAGGACCAGGCGGTCCGGGTCGCGGTCCATCACGGCGGCCGTCGGGGTGTCGCCCCGCAGGACGACGAGCTCGGAGGGGTCGCCCACGGCGAGGCCGGGGCGATCGGCGGCGGAGGAGAGCCGGCGCAGCCCGCCGTCGATGACGGAGGCACCGCCCCAGGTCGCGACGGCGAGCGCGTGCTCGATGTCGACGTCGTTGTCGAAACCCTGACCGTGCGAGAGCAGGAACGCCCGCTCGAGCATGTCGCCGTTTCCCCACGGGGACCAGTAGTCGCGCTGGCCGTCCATGCCGAGGCCGACGCGCACACCGGCGGCGAGGAGATCGAGCAGCGGCAGCTCGGCGCCGTGCCCGGGCGCGATCGTGGTCAGCGCCACGTCGAGCTCGGCGAGGGTCTCGATGGCGGCGGCGACTCCGCGCGCGGGCGAGGACAGGGCGAACGCGTGCGAGATCGAGACGCGGCCCCGGAGTCCGTGCGCGCGGATCCGCTCGGCGATCAGGTCCATCGAGAAGAGGCCGAGCGAGCCGCGCTCGTGCAGGTGGATGTCGAGTCCGACGTCGTGCTTCTCGGCGAGGGCGAAGACGGCGTCGAGGTGGCGGACCGGGTCGCGGTCGATCTCGCAGGGGTCGATGCCGCCGATCAGGTCGCCGCCGAGCGAGAGGGCCTCGTCGAGCAGCTCGACCACTCCGGGCTCCACGAAGACGCCGACCTGGGGGAAGACGACGATCTCGACATCGCTGCGGTCGCGGTGCGCCTCGCGGGCGGCGAGCACGCCCTCGAACTTCTCGAGTCCGGAGTCGGCGTCCACCTGCGCATGGCTGCGGACCCGGGTCGCGCCCTTCTCGATCATCGTCCGGAGGGTCGTGGTGGCCCGCTCGGCGACCGGCGCCTCGGCGCTGCGCCAGTGCGCGCGGTCGTTCATGATCCGGCCCCAGCGCCCCTCCTCGCCGGTCCGCGGCCGGAAGGGCAGGCCGAGCCGCGTCGAGTCGAGGTGCACGTGCACGTCCGAGAAGGAGGGGACCAGGATCCCGCCGTGGCCGTCGACCACCGCGGCCGTTCCCTCGCCGGTCGAGCCCTCGCCGACCGCGCTGATCGCGACGATCCCGGTCTCGTCGACGACGACGTCGCGCGCCTCGCCTCCCCAGGGGCGGACGTCGCGGAGGAGCGTGGAGTGCGGCATGTGCAGGGCCTTTCGGGTGAGGGGGTGGAGGAAGGGGATCTCGATACGCCCGCTGCGCGGGCTACTCGATCAGCATGGATCGCCGCTGCGCGGGCTGCTCGATCAGCATGGATCGCCGCAGCGCGGGCTGCTCGATCTGCGTGAGCCGTCGCGGCGCGG
This sequence comes from Rathayibacter sp. VKM Ac-2857, assembly GCF_013205025.1. GTDB lineage: Bacteria > Actinomycetota > Actinomycetes > Actinomycetales > Microbacteriaceae > Rathayibacter. The sequence goes on from NZ_JABMLE010000003.1 coordinate 710,728, forward strand.
GCTGGTCGATCTGCGTGAGCCGCCGCGGCGCGGGCTGGTCGAGCAGCCCCGCAGGGGCGTCTCGAGACCCGTCGCGGTCAGTCCGTGAACGTCACGTCGCTCAGGACGTACTCGCCGTCGGCGCGGGGCGTCCAGTCGAGGCCGGGAGCGACCGCGTAGTCGGCGTCCGGGGTGAACAGCGGGTCGATGTACGCGTTGTCGATGTTGGTCTGCGCGATCTCGGCGAACACCGCGGTGCGCTCGTCGCCGGTCACGGTGCGCTGCTTCTCGACGAGGGCCGCGAGCTCGGGCGCCTTCGCGTAGTCGTTCTGGCCGCCCGCGAAGAGGTTCGTGGCGGGCATGTCGCCGTCCATCGTCGACGGCGCCCAGGTGTTGAGGTACAGGCCCTCGACCGAGACGGTGCCGTAGATGATGTTCGAGAGGCTCGCCTGGTCGGTGCCCTTGAGCTCGACCGTCATGCCCGCCGCCTCGAGGTAGCCGCCGATCGCCTGCGCGATCTCGGACGAGAGCGGGATGCGCCCCTCCGTCGCGTACTGCAGCGGGATGGTCTCGCCGCTGTAGCCGGCCTCGGCGAGGAGCGCCTCCGCGGCGTCGGGGTCGTACTCGGTGGCGTCGATGTCGGCGTGGCCGGTCACGTCCGGAGCGACGATCTGGTCGTTCGCGACCGCACGGCCGCTGAGCACGCCGTCGACCAGCGACTGCTTGTCGATGGCGAGCCAGACCGCCTGGCGGATGCGCGCGTCCGCGAGCACTCCGGTGCTCGAGTTCATCCCGAGGAAGGTCACGCCGTTCGCGGTGCGCGAGGCGACGTCGACGCCGCTCCCGCTGAGCGAGTCGACCTGGTTGGGCGAGATGAGCGCGATGTCGAGGCTGCCGGACGAGACTCCGTTCAGCCGTGCGTCGGAGTCGCCGACGGTCTGGAAGGTGACCTTCTCGACCTCGGGCTCCTCGCCCCAGTAGTCGGGGTTCCTCTCGATGACGTACTCGACGCCGCGGGTGTAGCTGACGAAGCGGAACGGGCCGCTGCCGACGGGGGCGGCGGCGAAGCCCTCCGAGCCGAGCTCGGTGTAGACCTTCTCGGGCACGATCGAGATCGCGGTCGTGATCGACGGCCACGGCGAGAAGGGCGCGTTCAGGGTGAAGACGACGGTGGAGTCGTCGGTCGCCTCGACCGACTGCAGCACGCCCAGGTAGCCGAGGTTGTCGGAGTCGGGCGAGGCCAGGATCGTGCTGTAGGTGAACGCGACGTCGCCGGCCGTGACCGGGTCGCCGTTCGAGAACGTCGCGTCGTCGCGGAGGGTGAAGGTCCACGTCGTGAGGTCCTCGCTCGGCGTCCACTCGGTGGCGAGCGAGGGCTCGATCGCCCCGTCGGCGTCGAGCTTCGTCAGCTGGTCGAAGACGTTGTAGTAGTAGTTGTAGCCCGCGAGCGACCCGTCCATGATCGGGTCCGGCGCGCTCTCCGGCTCCGCCACCTGGCCGATGACGATGTCGCGGTCGGCCGAGGCTCCGCTCGAGGCGCCCGAGCAGCCGGTGAGGGCCGCGATCGTGAGCGCGAGGGTCGTGAGGGCGATGACGGGCGTGGCCCGGTTCCTGGTCATGAGCGGCTGATTCCTTCGGTCGGAGATGCGGCGGGTGCGAGGGGGGAGGCGGCCGGCGCGTCGGGGCGCTGCCGGGGGTCGGAGAGGGGGATCGAGTCCAGGAGCGAGCGCGTGTAGGGGTGCGCGGGGGCGTCGAACACCTGGTCGCGGGTGCCGACCTCGACGAACTCGCCGCGGTTCATCACCGCGACGCGATCGGAGAGGTAGCGCACCACGGCCAGGTCGTGGGCGATGAAGAGGTAGGAGAGTCCGCGTGCGGCCTGCAGGTCCTTCAGCAGGTTGATGACCTGCGCCTGCACCGACACGTCGAGGGCCGAGACCGGCTCGTCGAGCACCAGCACGTCGGGCTCGAGGGCCAGGGCGCGGGCGATGCCGATCCGCTGGCGCTGCCCGCCCGAGAACTGGCCGGGGCGCCGCTCGAGCGCATCCGTGCCGAGACCGACGTCGTCGAGGAGCGAGACCACGCGGTCGCGGGAGTAGCGGCCGGCGATGCGCAGCGGCTCCGCCACGATCTCGTGCGCCGTCAGCCTCGGATTCAGGGCCGAGTACGGATCCTGGAACACCAGCTGCATCCGGTTCTGCACGCTCCGGCGCTCGCGGCTGGAGAGGGTGTCGAGCCGGCGCCCGAGCACCTCGATCGAGCCGCTCGCGACGGGGTTGAGGCCGAAGATCGTGCGGACGAGGGTCGACTTGCCGCAGCCGGACTCGCCGACGAGCCCGAGGGTCTCGCCGCGGCCGAGCTCGAACGAGACGCCCTTGACGGCGTCGATGACGCGACGCGAGCGGAGGCCCGTGCGCTGGCGGAACCGCACGTGCAGGTCGTCGACCTTCAGCACCGCGTCCTTGAGCACCGCGTCCTTCGGCACCGCCGCGCTCACGCCGTCACCTCGGCGGCGAACCGCGGGGTCTGCCGTGCGAAGTGGCAGGCGGCCCACTGGTCGCCTCCGACGTCCTCGAGCAGCGGCTCGAGCTGCGTGCAGAGCTCCGACTTGGCGGGCAGCTCGCAGCGCGGCGCGAACGGGCAGCCGCGCGGGCGGTTCTGCGGCGACGGCGGCGACCCGGGGATCGCGTAGACCCGGTCGCCACTGTGCTCGGCCGAGAGCAGGCTGCCGAGCAGCCCCGCCGTGTACGGGTGCGTGGGGTGCGCGAAGACGTCCCAGACCGAGCCCCGCTCGACCACGCGGCCGGAGTAGAGGATGCAGACCACATCGGCGACCTCGGCCACGAGGCCGAGATCGTGCGTGATGAGCACCATCGCCGCGTCGGTCTTCGCCCGCACGGTGCCGAGGACGGTCATGATCTGCGCCTGGATGGTGACGTCGAGCGCGGTCGTCGGCTCGTCGGCGATCAGGACCGACGGCTCGTTCGCCATCGCCATCGCGATGACGGCGCGCTGCCGCATGCCTCCCGACCACTGGTGCGGGTAGGCCTTGGCGCGCTGCTCCGGGTCGGGGACCCCGACGTCGGTGAGCAGGCCCGTGACCCGGCGCCGCACCTCGGCGCGGCCGAGCGAGCGGTCGTGCACCTTCAGCGCCCGCCCGATCTGGCCGCCGACCCGCTTGACCGGGTTGAGGGCCGTCATCGGGTCCTGGAAGATCATCGCGAGCTCGCTGCCGCGCAGGCCCCGCAGCTCCTGCTCCGGCATCCCGAGCACGTCGCGGCCGCGGTAGTGCACGGTGCCGCCGAGCACCTCGAGCCCCGCGGGGAGCAGGCCGAGCACGGCGAGCATCGTGACGCTCTTGCCCGAGCCGGACTCGCCGACGAGGCAGAGGACCTCGCGCTCGTGCAGGGTGAACGAGACGCGGTCGACGAGGACGACGGTGTCGCCGTGCTCGTCGGTGTAGCCGACGCTGAGGCTCCGGACGTCGAGGAGGACCGCGCGGTCCTCGGGGGAGGCGGTGGTGGTCATCGGAGGCTCCGCTTCACGGATCGTCGTGACGTGCGTCGGACAGTGGTGGCCGAGCCCTCGGCGGTGAAGCGCTGGCTCAGCAGGTTGGTGCCGGCGACCGTGAGGAAGATCGCGACGCCGGGGATGATCGCGAGGTGGGGCGCCTGGCGGACGTAGTCCTGGCCCTCGCTGATCATCAGTCCCCAGCTGGGCGTCGGCGCCTGCACGCCGAGGCCGAGGAAGTCGAAGGAGGAGGTGAGCAGCATGACCGCGCCGATGTCGCTGGAGGCGAGGATCATCATCTGCACCGCCACGTTCGGCACGATGTGCCGCCGCACGGTCCACAGCCCGCCCGCGCCCTGGATCCGCGGGGCGAGGACGAAGTCGCGGTCGCGCAGCGCCATCGCGGTGCTGCGGGCGACGCGAGCGTAGCCGACCCAGTAGGTCGCGGCGAGCACGGTGATCATCAGCCAGACGCTCGGGCCGAGCGAGGCCGCCAGGGCGATCAGCACCAGGATCACGGGCATCGCGAGCTGGATGTCGGCCAGCCCCATCAGCACGTTGTCGGTCCTGCCGCCGACGTAGCCCGACCAGGTGCCGACCGCCATGCCGACGAGGCTGTTGACGACCACGATCAGCAGGACGATCCCGAGCGTGACCCGGCCGGCGAGCGCGAGCCGGCTGGCCTCGTCGCGGCCGAGCGCGTCCGTGCCCAGCCAGTGCTCCGCGAAGGCGCCGGGTGCGGCGAGCACCTTCGAGAGGTCCTGCGCGAAGGGGTCGTAGCCGGGCAGGAGCGGGTAGACGAGGGAGAAGAGGACGATCGAGGCGACCATGGCGGCGCCGAGGACCTGCAGCGCTGGCACCCGGCGACCGCGGGCGAAGGCGGTGGTGATGCCGGCGCGCAGGGCGCCGGTGCGGATGATCTCGGTGGTGGTCATGCGAGCCTCACTCGGGGATCGATGAGCCCGGACACGAGGTCGACGAGCAGGTTGGCGAGGATGAACAGCAGGGCGACGACGATCAGTCCCGACTGGACGACCGGGAAGTCGCGCGAGTAGACCGCGCCGAGCATCAGCTGCCCCATCCCGGGCCAGGCGAAGACGTTCTCGACGATGACCAGGCCGCCGAGGAACGAGCCGAGGCTGATGCCCGCGACGGTGAGCACGGGCAGGAAGGCGTTCGGCAGCAGCTCGCCGACGACCACGCGGAACCGGTTCTCGCCGCGGGCGAAGGCGGTGCGGGCGTAGTCCTGCGTCGACTGCTCGGTCAGTGCGTTGTCGAGCAGGCGGGTGTAGAGCACGAACTGACCCGTCGCGATGGTGAGCGCCGGCATGATGATCGCCAGCGGATCCCGGTTGCCGAGCGAGGGCAGCAGGCCCAGCCAGACCGACAGGACCAGCACCAGCAGCAGGCCGAAGAAGAAGTCGGGGATCGCCTGGCGGGTCGAGCCGAGGCCGAGCGAGAGGGCGCGGAGCCCGCGGGAGCGGGTGAGCTGGATGACGACTCCGGCGATCAGTGCGAGCGCCAGGCCGAGCACCAGGCCGACCGCGCCGAGCGAGAGCGACGCGGGGAGCCGCTCGAGCACCAGCTGCATCGAGGAGACGCCCGCCTGGCGGTAGGAGTCGCCGAAGTCGCCGGTGAGGAGCCCGCCGAGGTAGCGGAGGTACTGCTGCCAGAGCGGCAGGTCGAAGCCGAGGCGCTGGTTCAGGTCGGCGATCTGCTCGGGCGACGCGTTCTCGGTGAGCAGGAGCGCCGCGGGGCTGCCGCTGAGGCGGCCCAGCCCGAAGGCGATCGTGACGACGGCGAAGATCGTCGCGAGACCCTGGGCGAGTCGTCTGACGAGGTAGGGGCCCATCGCGCCGCCTCCGTTCGAGTGAGTGTCCGTCGTGCTGTCGGTATACAGAATTGCGCGATCTCTGTTTCGTGCGCGTCTCGGGAGGTTTCGGACGTGTAAACACTTCGCCGAGGATCTGTATCCGCAAATCCCGCAGATTGCCGGAAAGAGCGGCATATTTCGCGCTGAAGACCTCTTTCTGGATACCGAACTGCCATGCCCCGCTCGTCAATCTCGGGATGCGCTCGTCCCGGCAGTGCATACAGAATGAGCGCAGGAGGATCACATGTCGACACGCATCATCACGTCGGAGGAGTGCGAGGCGCTCACCGAGTGGCCCGGTCTGATCGCCGCGCTCGCCGACGCCCATCGGGCGCTCGCCGACGGCGGCGCGGTGCAGCCGGTGCCCGAGGCTCTGCGGATCCCGGGCGACGCCAGCGCCGACGGGCCCGCCGCCGTCCCGATGGCCGCCTTCGCGCCGTACCTCGGTCTCGCCTCGGTGAAGCTGCTGATCGACGCCCCGCGCAACCGCGCGAGCGGGCTGCCGCCGCAGCGCTCGACGGTGTCGCTCTACTCGGCCGACACCGCGGAGTGCCTGGCGCTGATCGACGGCCGCGCGCTGACGCGGCTGCGGACGGCGGCGGTCTCGGCGCTCGCGACGTCGGCCCTCGCTCGGCCCGACTCCCGGATCCTCACCCTGGTCGGCGCCGGCCCGCTCGCCCGCGAGCACGCGCTCGCCCTCGGCTCGGTGCTCGAGCTCGACGAGGTACGGGTCTGGTCGCCGTCCGGCTCCAGCGCCACGGCGCTCGCCGCGGAGCTCGTCGCGAACGGCGTCCCGGCCACGGCGCCGGAGGGCCTGGCGGACGCGGTGCGCGGCTCCGACGTCGTCTGCACCCTGACGCCGTCGGTCGAGCCGCTGCTCGACCCGGCCTGGCTCGCCGGCGGCGTGCACGTCAATGCGGTCGGCTCGCCGCCGCGCCACGGCTACCGCGAGCTCGGCGCCGACGCCTTCGCACGCGCGGACCGGGTCGTGGTCGACACCCGCGGCATCGCCTTCTCGGAGTCGGACAACGTGCGCCGCTCCGGGCTCCGGCCCGCCGACGTGGCGGAGCTCGGCGAGGTGCTGACCGGCCGGACCGCGGGGCGCTCGTCGCGCGACGACGTGACGGTGTTCAACTCCGTCGGCATCGGCCTGCAGGACCTGGCGGCGGGCGCCTACGTGCTCGCCCGGGCCGAGCGCGCGGCCCTCGGTGTCGAGGTCGAGACGCGGGCCGTCCGGTGACGGTCGCGCCGCCGACCCGGTTGAATAGGGGGAGCCGAGCGAAGGAGGCCCGCGTGACCGGCATCGCCCCCGAGGAGTCGCTGACGGCGCAGACCTACCGCACGCTCCGCCGCGAGATCATCCTGGGCCGGTATCCGCAGGGGTCGCGGCTGGTCGAGTCGACGCTGGCGAGCGAGCTGAAGGTGTCGCGGCTGCCGATCCGCGAGGCGGTGCCGCAGCTCGAGAACGAGGGCTTCGTGCGCACCCTGCCGCGGCGCAGCTCGCGCGTCTCGGAGTGGACCGCCGCCGATGTCACGGAGCTGTTCGACGTGCGCCTCAGCCTCGAGACGCTCGCCGCTCGCCTGGCCGCCCGGCGCGTGGCGGAGGGGGTGTCCCCCGCGCCGCTGCACGAGGCGATCGCGGCCGAGCACCGCGCCCTCGACAGCGAGGACTGGCTGCTCGTCGCCGAGACCAGCACGATCGTGCACGAGGCGATCGTCGACATCGCCGGCAGCGCGCTGCTCGGCTCGCTGATGCGGGCGGTCAGCGGGCGGATGACGTGGCTGTTCTACCTGACCTCCGCCCGCGACCAGCACCAGCAGTCCGACGAGCACCAGGGCCTGCTGGAGGCGATCCTCTCCGGCAACGACCGCCTCGCCGAGTCGATCGCCTTCACCCACATCGAGAAGGGCCGCGCCCCCTCGCTGCAGCTGCTCGGCAGCTAGCCCGCCGCGCAACTCGCTGAGGTGCCCGCTTCATGCTGATCGAGTAGCCCTCGCAGAGGGCGTATCGAGATCCACCGTGTGCAGAGGGTGGGGTCTCGATACGCCGCTGTGCGGCTACTCGACCAGCATGGATCGCCGCTGGCCGGCTACTCGACCAGCATGCGGTGGCGGGTGCTACTCGCCGTGCTGCAGGCGACGGCGCAGGAGCAGCGCCCCGCCGCCGAGCAGGAGCGCGAGCGCTCCGATCGGCAGCAGCGACAGGTCGGTGCCGGTGGCGGCGAGATCGCCGTCGGGCCCGGCGACGGGCGCGGGGGCGTGCGGCGCGGGCTCACCCGGCGCCGGCTCACCCGGCGCCGGAACCACGGGCGGCGCGGTCTCGGTCGGCATCGGCACGGGCGTGCCGGTGGGCTGAGGCGTGGGCTCCGGCGTCGGCTGGGGCGCACCCTCCTGCGCCAGCACCGGCACCGTCGACCAGTCGATGTCGCTCGCCAGGCCGTACGAGGTGTACGACGGCTGGTTGTAGGCGGTCTGCTGGCGCGCGACCTCGACCCGGTACTGCGGGTCGTGCATCAGCGTGGTCAGCTTGCGGTCGGTGACCTCGGTGCTCGAGTAGATCCGGATCGCGGTCGAGTCCGCGGTCGGCAGCAGCAGCTCCTCGCGCCAGTCGCCCAGCACGTCCGCCACCAGCGACGGGTTGCCCTTCGTGCCGTTGTTCGTCACCGTGCCCTCGGCCGAGAGCAGCACCGTGCCGTCACCGGTGACGATCGTCGGAGTGACGGGCGTCGCGTCCTGCATCGTCGTGCTGGCGACGATCTGCGTGGTCATGTCCGCGGCCCAGCGGATGCTCTGGTTGGTGCCGGGCTGCTCGGCGGGATCCCCGCCGTCGAGCAGCCCGCCGCTCGCCGAGAGCTTCCCGATCGCCCAGACCTCCTGGCCGGGGATCGCCGGATCGATGTCGCCGATCATCCCGCGGCCGGTGTCCTTGCCGGAGTAGGCGCCGAAGAGCACCTCGCCGGTGGCGGCGTCGCGCAGGGCGTAGCCGTAGGGCGCGCCGACGCCGCCCTCGTGCACGGAGAAGATCTCGAGCCCGGGGTTCGCCGGGTCGATGTCGGTCACGTGCATCGCGTCGCCGTGGCCGAGCTTGGCCTCGGTGCCGGGCGCGCTGCTGCCCTCGGGCAGGGTGTCGTACGAGCTGTAGAGCAGGCTGCCGTCGTCGTCGAGGGTGGCGGAGCCGTAGACGATCTCCTGGCGCCCGTCGCCGTCGACGTCCGCCGCGCTGAGCGAGTGGAAGCCCTGGGTGGTGAGCGTCGCCCACTCCGGGCTGGTGCCCTCGCGGCCGTGCGGGGTGTCGTTGAAGGGGTTGGTCAGCGGGACGTGGCCGCTGTCGGCGACCCAGCGCTGCGACAGCTCGCTGCCGTCCCAGTCGTAGGCGACGACGACCGCGCGGGTGTAGTAGCCGCGGGCGAAGACGGCGGACTGCGTCTCGCCGTCGAAGGAGGCGACGCCCGCGAGGAAGCGGTCGCTGCGGTTGCCCGGCTCGATCCGGGAGTAGGCGTAGTCGCCCCAGAGCAGGCCGTCGTCACCACGGGCCGGTTCGTAGGCGACGGTCTGCAGCTCCTCGCCGGACTCGCCGTCGAAGACCGTGAGGTACTCGGGGCCGCTCAGGACGAAGCCCTCGAAGGTCGTGAGGTCGTTGCGGTCGCTCCGGCTCGGCGCGTAGACGTCGATGAAGTAGTCGGCGAGCTCGGTCGCCCCGGCGCGGTCGAGCGGGTAGGCGTGCGTCGGCTCGATGCCGAACGCCTCCTCGAGGGTCGCTGGCCACTGGCCGCTCGTCACCTCCTCGCGGGTGCCCCAGCCCTCGAAGACCTCGATGAGGTGCTCGCGGTAGCCGGCGGCCGAGAGGCGGTAGTCATCCTGCGGGGTGACGCCCGCGGCGACGTCCTCGGGGAGGAGGGTGATCGACTCGGCGCGGGCGGGGTCGCCGCCGGGCAGGATCGTCGTGCCCGGCGCGGTCTTGGTCATGATCTCGGAGCGGCCGTCGCCGTCGAAGTCCGAGACCAGGAACTGCGTGTAGTGCGCCCCGGAGCGGATGTTCACGCCCAGGTCGATGCGGTGCAGCAGCGCGCCGTCGGCCTCGTAGGTGTCGAGGTAGGTGCTGCCGGTGTAGCCCTTCTGCGAGACGTCCTTCGCGTTCGAGGGGTACCACTTCACGACGTACTCGTAGTCGCCGTCGCCGTCCATGTCGCCGACGCTCATGTCGTTGGCGCTATAGGTGTAGGCCTCGCCGGCGGGAGTGACGCCGTCGGCCGGCTTCTGCAGCGGCAGCGTCTCGAAGGCGTCTGCCGAGGCGGTGGTCGGCGCGCTCGGCTCGCCGGGCTCGCCGTCGACGAGCGGGACGACGCGGTACTCGTCACCGGGCGCGCCCGCCGGGTCGTGCAGGTTGGTGCTGTCGGTGACGACCCCGATCCGCTCCGCGCCGCGGTAGACGGCGAAGTCGGCGCCGACCATCCCGGTCGCGGACGAGCCGGTCACCTCCGTCGCGAGCAGGCGCCAGCTGACGAAGACGCCGCCGTCGGGCGAGGCGAGCGCCACGACCCCGCGGTCGAGGTCCTCCAGCTGCGCGGTGAGGACGGGGTTGGCGGGGGCGGCGGGCGGCGCGGTGGTCTGCGCCGCGGCGGTGGACGCGCCGGTCAGTGCGAGCCCCGCCGCGAGAGCGAGGCCGAGGCCGGAGCGGAGCGCCCCGGCGGAGGTGGATGGGCGGAACGGACGTGAATTCGGCATTGAATCCCTCGGCATCGATGGTCCGGGATGCAGGAATGCGCTTTCCCCGGTCCCGCGCCACCCTACGTGAGACGTTTCACAGGGGTCAACCGCGTCTTGCGGCTTCCTTCACCGCCGATGCGGATGCTTCAGACCGTCCTCCCATTCGGGATGACCGGCTATGAAGTCGAAGAGCTTCGTGCTGAAATCGCTTCCTCCGCGGACGCCGTCGACGAGATCGGCGAGAACGACGAACCAACCCCAAGGGGTACCGAGATAGATGCTCGGGTCGGCCTCCGTCCGCAGCCGGTTCAGCACGAAGGGCTTCACGGCGACGACTCTGTTCCAGATCCGACCGTGGTGCGCGCAGACGTTCCGCAGGACGCTGAGGGAATGGAGGGTGGAATCCAGTCGCCGCGATTCGTTGAGGCCGAAGCCTTTCGCGATCGTCTCCCGAAGGGGTTCATCGTCGAGGAGCCGGTACATCTTGGAGACGGTGCCGAACGAGAGGACCTCCATCGCGACCCAGACCGGCACGACGTCGCCGGTATCCCGATACTTCGCCACGCAGTGCTCCTTGGTGCGAGCGACCTCGGCGCCGATCGTTCTCAGGAGATCGACTCGCATTGCGGCGCCGTTGCGGGAGCGTGGGGTGGCATAGGTGTGCGGGCGGAGGTAGCGGCCCACGCCGTCCTCGCCTTCGGACAGATGGTGACCCAAGCGCGCGCGGACAGCGATCTCCAGATCGGACAGGCCGTCCATGACGATGCTGCGGATGACGGCGTCGAAGCGATAGAGATCGCGAATCCTGTCGAGGGTGACACCGGGCTCGAAGCGATTGTCTCCGTCGTGAGGGGCGACCTGGAAGTAGCGCCAGTAGCCCGAAGCCCGATAGTACGAGTGGTCGTATAGGAACCGGGCGAGGGCCGAGTCGGAGACTGCGCCGTCGAAGCCGCGCTCGCGGAGGAGCTCGATCTGCTGAGCGATGCTGAGTGACGGTTTTGACATCGTGCGGATGGCCCCGGGAAAAAGAAAAGGCCCCCCGGTATTGAGGATGCTCGCGCACTAGCCCTGGGGGGATCTGTTGCCCCGAGCGTAGCAGTCGGCGTTGTCCGTGCCAGCGGCTCATGCCGATCATGGCGCGGGACGCGCGTCACCAGCCGTCGTCGGCGGCGTCGTCGTCCGTGGTGTCGGCGGCGATCATCTCGACGATGGTGTCGACGGTGAGCCAGGGGCCGTTGCTGACCTCGCCGATCTTCTCGCGGTCCTTGAAGACGACGATGCGGTCGCTCAGGCGCACCACCTCCTCCAGCTCGGAGGAGATGTAGACGATGGAGACGCCCTCCTTGGCGAGCTGGGCGATGTGCGCCTGGATCTCGACCTTCGAGGCGACGTCGATGCCGCGGGCCGGCTCGTCGAGCACCAGCAGGCGCGGCCGGGTGGCGAGCCAGCGCGCCAGGACGACCTTCTGCTGGTTGCCGCCGGAGAGGTACTTCACGGGCATGTCCGGGTCGGCCGGCGTGATGTTCAGCGCCTCGACGTAGGTGGCGACGAGCGTGTCGGTCTCCGCGGCCGAGAGCGGGTGCGCCCAGCCGCGCAGCGCCTGCACCCCCAGCACGAGGTTCTCGCGCAGCGACAGGTCGCCGATGATGCCGTCCTCGCGGCGGTTCTCGCTCGAGTGCGCGATGCGGTGCCGCAGCCCCGACACCGGATCGACGATGTCCGCGTGCTCGCCGTCGATCAGCACCTCGCCGCTGTCCGGCCGCTCCACGCCGCTGAGCAGCGACGCGAGCTCGGTGCGCCCGGAGCCGCGGAGGCCCGCGAAGCCGACAATCTCGCCGCGGTGCAGCTCGAGGTCGGTGGGGGAGACGGCGCCCTTCCTGCCGATCCCGACGGCGCGGTAGATCGCCGGTCCGGTGGGCTGCCGGCGGTGCTCGCGGCGGTCGGAGCCGATCTGCCGCAGTGCGTCGATGTCCTTGCCGATCATCTTCGCGATCAGCTCGGCCCGGTCCATCCGCCGCGCGGGGTACTCGCCCTCGGTGCGGCCGTCGCGGAGCACCGTGATGCGGTCGCTGAGGGTGAGCACCTGCTCGAGGAAGTGCGAGACGAAGACGATGGCGACGCCCTGGCCGCGCAGCCTCCGCAGCACCGTGAAGAGACGGGCGACGTCGCCGAGGTCGAGGCTCGAGGTCGGCTCGTCGAGGATCAGCACGCGCGGCCGGTCGACCATCGCGCGGCCGATCGCGACCAGCTGGCGGATCGCGGGCGAGAGCGAGCGCAGCGGGAGGCGCGGGTCGAGGTCCTCGAGACCCAGCTCGGCCAGCATCTCGGCCGCCCGCGCGTGGGTGCGCGACCAGGAGATGCCGAGGCGTCCGCGGATCTCGTGCCCGATCATCACGTTCTCGCCGATGCTGAGGTTGTCGGTCAGCCGCTCGTCCTGGAAGACCGCGGTGATGCCGGCGGCCTTCGCATCGGCCGGTCCGCTGAAGCGCCGGGCGACGCCGTCGACGACGATCTCGCCGGCGTCGGGCTGGTGGATCCCGGTGAGCGTCTTGATCAGCGTGGACTTGCCGGCGCCGTTCTCTCCCATCAGCCCGTGGATCTCGCCCGGCACGAGGCGCAGCCGGGCGCCGGCCAGCGCGGGCCCGGAGGAGAAGGAGACGTGGATGCCCGTCATCTCGACCACGGCGTCCGGGCGTGCGGGACCGGGGCGTGCGGGAGTCGTCGTCGACTGAACTGACACGTGCCGTCCTCGGTTCGTGTGCGGGGCGGCGCCGGGGGAGCGTCGCGCCAGGGGTGCCGCCGATGATACGCGAGCGCCGGTCGCGAGCGTCAGCCGCGTGGCGGTGCCGTCGACTCGCGCACCACGAGCTCGGTGGGGATGCGGGTGCGCTGCGGGATCTCCTGGCCGCGGATCCGCGCGTGGATCACCTCGGCGACGGTGGTGCCGAGCTTGTCGAAGTCCTGCCGCACCGTGGTCAGCGGCGGCAGGAAGTGCCGGGCGGTCGGCAGGTCGTCGAAGCCGACGACGCTGACGTCCTGCGGCACGCGGATGCCGCGCTCCACCAGGCCGTGGATGACGCCGAGCGCCATCTCGTCGTTCGCGACGACCATCGCGGTGAACTCCGGCACCGACTGCAGGCTGCGCGCGAACTCGTAGCCGGAGTCCGGGGTCCAGTCGCCGATGACGATCGGGCGCTCGCGCATCCCCCAGGCCTTCGCGCGGCTGTGGAAGGCGCGCTCGCGGGCGCGCGCGTCGAGCCAGTCGAGCGGACCGGACATGTGCAGCACGTCGCGGTGGCCGAGCGAGGCGAGGTGGTCGACGGCCTGGCTCATCCCGCCCTGCTGGTCGACGGAGACGGTGAGGAAGTTCGCGTCCTTGTCGGACTTCACGACGAGCGTCGGCACGCCGATCTCGACGGTGCGCAGCGTGGCGACGGAGGAGGAGCGCGGCGCGATCACGCAGAGCGCGTCGATCCCGAGACCGGAGAGGTGCCGGATCGCGTCGACGGGGCTCATGTCCTGGTCGTCGCGCAGCGCGACGGAGGTGACGGAGTAGCCCTTCTCGCGCGCGGCCCGCTCGATGGCACGGAGGGTGCTGGACGGGCCGAACTCGGCGCCGCTCTCGATCATCACGCCGATGCGGTCGGTGCGCTGGGTGACGAGCGAGCGGGCCGCGATGTTGGGCCGGTAGTCGAGCTCGGAGACGGCCTCGAGGACCTTCTGCCGGGTCGACTCCTTGATGTTCGGATGCCCGCTGAGCACGCGGGAGACCGTCATGTGCGAGACGCCGGCGACCGCGGCGACATGCCGGAGGTTGGGCCGATCGGCCATGGCGCGGACCTCCTCCGCTCCCCTGAGGGGAGAGCCGGGCACCCTCGGTGCGGCGGGATGACGAGGGCTCGGCATCGCGGGTCCGTTCAGCATAGTCAGCCGCCCCTGTGCGGCACGGCGCTCCAGGTGGGAATCGACGCCGAACCCGATCGGCAGGAGGGGTTTGACCTTGCGCAACTGCCGCTGTTACCGTGAACAAATTCTCGCCCCGGCTCTCGGAACCGCCTTCTCGCGGCCCGCCGGAGGCGCCCGCATCACGATCGACGACGGAGTCATCCATGCACCTGACCGCGCCCGCACCGGGCCTGCGCCGCCGGCTGACCGCCGGCCTCCTGATCCTGCTCGCGGCGATCGTGGCGCTGCCGCTGGCCGCCGCGAGCCCCGCGGCGGCCATCGGCGAGTCGACCTTCACGAACCCGCTCGAGCCGGACACGGCCGACCCGACGATCGAGTTCCACGACGGGAACTACTACCTGGTCGCCACCACCTGGGACAACCGCGTGGTGATGCGCAAGGCGCCGACGCTCGCGGCGCTGGGCACCGCGACTCCGGTGACCGTCTACAGCGACACGAACCCGGGCCGGAACGCGAACATGTGGGCGCCCGAGCTGCAGCGGCTCGAGGGCCCGAACGGCTGGCGCTGGTACCTGATGTACACGATGGGCACCGCGGGGAACTTCGACCGCCAGCACCTCCAGGTGATCGAGAGCGCGGGCGACGACCCGATGGGCCCCTACAGCTACAAGGGCCGCCCGATCCCGACCGACGACTGGAACATCGACGGCGCCTACCTCGAGCTGAACGGCGAGCTCTTCGTCACCTGGTCGGCGTTCTCGGCCGGGCCGAACCGCCTGCAGAACAACTACATCGCGCGGATGTCCGACCCGTGGACCGTGTCGGGTCCGCAGAACGTGCTCTCGCAGCCGCTCGAGCCGTGGGAGACCATCGGCGCGCCGGTCAACGAGGGCCCGGTCCCGCTGCAGAAGGACGGCCGCACCTGGATCGTCTACTCGGCGAGCTTCTGCGGCACCGAGGACTACCAGCTCGGCACCCTCGAGTACGACGGCACCGGCGACCCCGTGCTCGCCTCCTCCTGGACCAAGAGCGACGGACCGGTCTTCTCGAAGGCGAACGGCGAGTACGGCACCGGCCACAACGACTTCTTCGACTCGCCCGACGGCACCGAGACCTGGAACCTGTACCACGCGAACCCCGGCCCGAACGACGGCTGCAGCCGGCAGCGCTCGGCCCGCGCGCACCTCGTCGACTGGACCGAGGGCGGCGAGCCCGACTTCGGCGTCCCGCTCGGCACCGCCGCGCGGATCCCCGTGCCCAGCGGCGAGAACGCGCCGATCACGGCCCGCGTCGAGGGTGCGCCCTGGCAGCTGGTCAGCCGCAGCACCGGACTCTGCGCCACGGTGTCCTCCGCGCAGAGCGGTGACGGCGCCGGCGTCGTGCAGGCGCCCTGCTCCACGCCCCGCGCGAGCTGGACGCTCGACAGCACCGGCGACGGCTTCCTCCGCATCGTGAACGCGAGCAGCGGGAAGTCGCTCGGGCCGGTCGGCTGCGCGACCGCCTCGGGTGCGGCGCTGCAGCAGTCCGCGTGGCTGACGACCTCCTGCCAGCAGTGGACGGTCGCCCCCGGCACCGGCGGCTACTCGACGCTGACGAATCGGACGAGCGGCAAGGCGCTCGACGCGGTGTCCGGAGCGATCCGCCAGTCGACGCCGAGCGCCGCCGCCTCGCAGGAGTGGGCGCTGCGCCCGGCCGGCGCGGTGGCCGTCACCTCGCTCGTCACCGGCAAGTCCTTCGACCTGCCGAACTGCTCCACCGCCGACGGCGCCCTGCTGCAGCAGCAGGAGTGGCTCGGCTCGCCGTGCCAGCGCGTCACCTTCACCGCCGCGGCGGACGGCGCCGTCGAGCTGCACCCCGTCTCGGCCTCGGCCAAGTGCGTCACGGTCACCGGAGGCTCGACCGCCGACGGCGCGACCGTCACGCAGGGCGCGTGCGGAGTGACCGGCAGCAGCTGGCGGCTCCGCCCGGGCAACGACGGCACCGTCGAGCTGCGCGCCGTGCACAGCGGCAAGGCGCTCGACCTGTCGAACTGCTCGGACCAGAACGGCACCCGGATCGGCCAGTGGAGCGTGCTCAACAACGACTGCCAGCGCTTCCGCGTCTCGCTCGGTGCCCCCGCCGCGCCGGTCGCGCTCCAGCTCGCCGCCACCTCGAGCGTGCGCTGCGTCGCGGGCAAGCCGGTGCTCACCACGACGGTGAAGAACACGGACGACCTGCCCGCGGACATCACCGTCACGACCGCCTCCGGCACCAAGACCTTCCCGGCGGTCGCCGGTGGGAAGAACGCCACGGCGAGCTTCACGGTGCGCCAGCCGACGCTGGCCGCGGGCTCGGCGGCGGTGACGGGCGCGGGAGTCGACGACGCCGGCCGCGCGGCGACGCAGTCGGCCGCCTACCCCGCCATCACCTGCTGACGACCGGGGTCTCGATACGCCGCTGCGCGGCTACTCGACCAGCATGAACTTCTTGCTGATCGAGTAGCCCGCGGAGCGGGCGTATCGAGATCCACCACCGTCAGAACCTGAGTCTGCAGACCCGCCCTGCTGGTGACGCCGGGTCTCGATACGCCCCTGCGGGGCTACTCGACCAACATGAGGCGCCCCCATTTTTGCTGGTCGAGTAGCCCTCGCAGAGGGCGTATCGAGACCCACCCACCCCAGACCCCCGCCCCCGTGCAAAGGAGCACCATGCCCACCCCCACCCGCCGCGCGCCCTTCCGCGCGGCCCTCGCCGCCCTCGGCCTCGGGGCGCTGCTCGCCGCCGGCCTCGTGGCCCCCGCCGCCACCGCGGCCGACGCGACCGTCCCCACCGCAGGCCTCCTCGCCGACTACCGCTTCAGCCAGACCACCGGCGCGACCGTCCCCAACTCCGCCGGCGGAGCCGTGGGAGCCGCACGCGTCGTGAACGGGACCGACGCGCTCTGGACCGGCACGTCACTCCGGCTCACCGGCGGCGCGAAGACCAGCGCGGCCCCCTGGGTCGAGCTGCCCGACGACCTGCTGGCGGGCAAGAGCTCCGGGACGGTCACGATCGAGACCCGCGCCGACGCGTCGATGCTCTCGACCTTCCACTTCCTCTGGAACATCGGCAGCGACAGCACCTCGCAGTACTGGTTCGCGTCCGTGCGCGACAAGGTGCGCACGGCGATCACGACCTCCGGCGGCGGCGGCGAGAACAACGCCCGCGGTACGTCCGGCATCGCGGCCGACCGCTGGTACAGCCTCAGCTCGGTGATCGACGGCGCCGCCGGCACGATCTCGTTCTACGTCGACGGGACCCGCGTCGCCTCCGCGCCCACCGCGCTGCGGCCCGCCTCGGTGGCCGACCAGTCGCTCAACACCATCGGCCGCGCGCCCTACCCTGATCCCTTCTACAAGGGCGAGGTGTCGAGCTTCCGCGTCTACGATCGGGCGCTGAGTGCCCAGGAGGTGGTGGCCGTGTCGACGGTGGATGCGCAGGCGCACGCGGCGAGCTTCGCGCCGCTCGTGTCGGGAGTGCTGGACTCGGTCCAGCCGCTCACGATCGACGACTCGACCACGAACCTGCCCGACTACGGCGGCACTGTGACCTGGGCCTCGAGCGACCCGACCCTGCGCGTCTCCAGCGACGGCCGCACGCTCGCCGCCGACCGCCCCGCCGCCGACCAGGCCGCCCGCACCTCGACGCTGACCGCGACCGCCTCGATCCGCGGCGTCGCGCAGTCCCGCGCCGTCGCCGTCACCGTCGAGCCGCAGGTCGGCGTCGACACCCCCTACGGCTACCTGATGGTGCACTTCGTCGAGGACGCGCAGGGCTACGCCGAGAAGATCTACCTCGACGTCTCGCGCGGCGACGACCCGGAGAAGTGGGACCCGCTGAACGGCGGGAAGCCGATCCTCGCCTCGGATCTCGGCACCACCGGCGTCCGCGACCCGTACCTCACCTACAACCCCGAGACGAAGAAGTACTACATCATCGCCACCGACCTCCGCGTCTTCGGCGGCGACCAGGGCTCGGGCTCGTGCACCACCTGGTGCTACTGGACCACGCAGGGCAGCACGAAGATGAACGTCTGGGAGTCGACCGACCTCGTCTCCTGGAGCGACCTGCGCCAGTTCGACGTCGCGCTCGACGCGGCCGGCACCAAGCAGCTCGAGGCAGGGATGATGTGGGCGCCCGAGGCCACCTGGGTCGCCGACTACAACGGCGCGGGCAAGGGCGCGTTCGTCGTCTACTGGTCCTCGACCGTCTACCCGAACGCCGCGCACACGCCCGGCACCGGCGCCTCGCGGGTGCTCTGGGGAGCGACCACCGACTTCACCCAGGCGACCTACTCCTACGGCGGCACCTTCATCGACACCGGCGCCGACGTCATCGACACGACGATGATCCAGGACGGCGGCACGACCTACCGGATCTCGAAGGACAACGGCACCGGCCGCGGCATCTACATGGAGTCGACGACCGCGAAGCAGTGGTGGCTCCCGTCCACCGCGTGGACGCAGCTGCAGGACCGCATCGGCGCCGTCTGGGCCGGCGGCAACGCCGGGGGAGTGGAGGGGCCCGCCGTCTTCAAGGAGCATGATGCGGATCGCTGGTACCTCTACGTCGACGTGATCCCCTCGACCGGCTACCGGCCGATGGTGACCACCGACCTCGACGCCGGCTGGACCCAGCTCAACGACCCCGGCTTCTTGCTGGCGCCGTCGACCAAGCACGGCGGCATCGTCTCGCTCACCGCCGGCCAGTACGCCGAGGTCCGCGCGGCCGACGCGGCGACCGCCGTGCGCTCCGACCTCGGCGAGGTCGGCTCCGTCGCCGCGCTGCCCGCCCGCACCGACGTCGTCCTCGCCTACGGCCGCGGCACCGCCTCGCAGCCGGTCACCTGGGACACCTCCTCCGTCGGCACCGCTCCCGGCCGCTACCCCGTGACCGGAGTCGTCCGCACCATCGGCGCGAACGACAACCAGTGGGTCGGCGCGAGCGGATCGACGGCCTACAACGCGCCCGGCCGCGTGCTCTCCAGCTCGACGGCCGTGCGGGTGACCGCGACGGTGGTCGTGGCGGCGTCCACGGCGACGCTCACCGCGTCCACGCGCTGCGTGGCCGGCAAGGTCGTCGTGACCGGAGTCGTGAAGAACACCGGCACCGCGCCGCTGTCCGTCGTGATCCGCTCGGCCTGGGGCGCCTCGCCCACGCTGACCGCGGCCCCCGGCGCGAACGCGACGCACGCCTTCACCACGCGCGCCACGTCCGTCCCGGCCGGCACCCTGACCGCGATGGCGGGCGGCGCCACGCTGCAGTCCCCGTACGCGGCCCGCACCTGCAGCTGACGCGGCCCACATGCTGGTCGAGCAGCGCGCAACGCTCACCGAACATGCTGGTCGAGTAGCGCGGAGCGCGTATCGAGACCTACCCACCGGGTGACGGTGGATCTCGATACGCCCTCTGCGAGGGCTACTCGATCAGCATGAATCAAGGCCGGCGTGCTGAGCAGGCGTGCGCCCATGCTGGTCGAGTAGCGCGCAGCGCTCACAGAACATGTTGGTCGAGTAGCGCGAAGCGCGTATCGAGACCCACTCACCGGGCGACGGTGGATCTCGATACGCCCTCTGCGAGGGCTACTCGATCAGCATGAGCGGCGCATGTTGGTCGAAGAGCGCGGAGCATGTGTCAGGACCGGCGTTCGTCAGGACGGGGGCGGTGCGTCCTCGAAGCGGGGGCCCGGCGGGGCGCCGGCGAGGGCCGGTCGGCGGACGGTGACGAGGCGGCCGGTCGGTGTGGTCCAGACGATGCTGCCGTCCGGGCGGGGGACGTAGGTCCAGCGGTCGCCGTGGCGGACGTGGTGGTGGGACGTGCAGAGGCAGACGAGGTTCTCGAGCGAGGTCTCGCCGCCGTTACGCCACTCGAGGGTGTGGTCCGCCTCCGCCCGGGAGGCGGTGCGGGTGCAGCCCGGGAAGCGGCAGGTCTGGTCTCGGAGCTGGAGGTGCAGGCGCATCTGGGGCGGCGGGACACGGTACGTGCGGCCGACGGAGACGACCGCGCGGGTATCCGGATCGGTCAGGACGCGGGTGAACGACGCGCCGGTCGCGACCAGCGCGCGGGCGAGGTCGGCGGGGACGAGGCCGTAGCCGTCGAGGTCCGCGGGCGCGTCGTCGAGGCCGGCGGCGGTCGACGCGGCGAGCGTGAGCCGCACCTCGGCGCGGATCCCGGGCACGAACGACGACGACATCTGAGGACCGTCACCTGCGGGCGTGGTGCCGGCGATGTCGCCGTCGCGCAGCAGATCCGTGAGCACGTCCGCCTTCAGCTGCGCCAGCGTGCGCTCGTCGCCGCCCTCGCGGAGGGACCGGGCGATGCGGTCGACGCGATCAGCGATCCCCATCGCGTCCGGCGCGGGCAGCAGCGCGCAGAGCGTCGCCATGCCGTCGACCTCCGGCGAGATCCAGACGGCACGGTCCTGCCGGGCGCGGAGGTGCCGCTGGGCGAGAGGCTCCTCGTGCAGCTGATCACGCAGACGGCCGACGATCCTCCTCAGCTGCGTCGGAGTCACCTCCGGGGCGACCTC
>NZ_JABMLE010000004.1:0-184845 GCF_013205025.1 Rathayibacter sp. VKM Ac-2857
AGGACACCGCCGGACACCAATTCACGATGGCCACCCAGAAATGGGTGGCCATCGCTGTTTAACCAGAGGTTCCCCAGCCGGAACCGCCAGCCGCTCGACGCGGCGCCGTGAGGAGTGACGATGTCCGAGGACCGCGCATCCGGAGGCGAGAGCGTCGATCTCGGCGATCGTCTCGACGACATCGAGCAGTCGCCCCTGGCGACTCGCGCCGCCGCTTATGCGGAGGTGCAGGAGCAGCTCCGCGTCCGGCTCGAGGGCGGGGACGCGCGCTGATGACCGAGGGCGAGGACCAGCGTCTCGACACCGCACTCGCGACGAGGGGCATCGCCCGCTCCCGAGTGCATGCGGCGCGCATGATCGCCGACGGCGTCGTCACCGTGGACGGGGCGCCGGCGCTCAAGCCGTCGATCCGAGTGCGGCCCGAGCAGGAGGTCGCTGTCGCCTCCCTGGACCACTACGTCAGCCGGGCGGCCCACAAGCTGATCGCCGCGCTGGACGCCTTCCCCTCCGTGCGAGTCGACGGCGCGGACGCCCTGGATGTCGGCGCCTCCACCGGCGGTTTCTCCCAGGTGCTGCTGGAACGCGGAGTCGCCTCGGTGATCGCACTCGACGTGGGGCACGGGCAGCTCGCTCCCCGGATCCGCTCCGACGACCGGGTCCGTGTCGTCGAGGGCTTCAACGCGCGGGAGATGACGGCGACGTCGCTCGCGGCCGCATCGGGAACGGGCGTCGTTCCGGATCTGGTCGTCGCCGACGTCTCCTTCATCTCCCTGTCGATGGTGCTGCCGGCCGTCGCCGCCTCCGTCGCGCCGAGTGCCGACTTCGTCGTGCTGGTCAAGCCGCAGTTCGAGGTGGGGCGCCTCGGCATCAAGGAGGGGATCGTCCGCGATCCCGAGCTGCGGCGCGAAGCGCTCTCGGACGTGCTCTGGTCCGCCTGGGACGCAGGGCTCGGAGTGGCCGGCCTGATCGCCTCGCCGCTGCCCGGTGGCGCTGGGAATCAGGAGTATCTGGTGCACCTCCACCGCGACCGCGGAACGATTCCGACAGAATGGAGGGACGCGGTCACCGCGCTCACCCTCGGGTGACGCGATCGTGTCCGCCGCCGTCGATCGACCCGAAGGACACCCACTCGATGCAGTCCCCTCCTGGCGAGCGCAACATCCTCGTCATCGCCCACACCGGACGGGCGGACTCCCTCGAAGCGGCGATCCTCGTGGTCGGACGCCTTCGCGGGTCCGGTGCCCGGCCCGTGCTCTGTGCCGACGACAAGGGCGACATCGTCCGGAACGCTTCCGAGCTGAGTGATGTCGCAGTGCTCGGCGTCGACGTCCCGCTGCAGGAGATCGAGCTGGTCTTCGTCCTGGGCGGGGACGGCACCATCCTGCGCGCGGCCGAGATCGTCCGGACCGGGACGGCGCCGCTGCTCGGCGTGAACCTCGGCCATGTCGGCTTCCTCGCCGAGAGCGAGCGCGACGACCTCGACGACGCGGTCGCGCGCGCACTGGACGGCGACTACGCGGTCGAGGAGCGGATGACGCTGCAGGTGCGCGTCAAGATCGACGACGCCGTCGTCTACGAGACCTGGGCGCTCAACGAGGCGACCGTCGAGAAAGGCAGCCGCGAGCGGATGCTCGAGGTGATGGTCGGCGTCGACGGCCGCCCGCTCTCCAGCTTCGGCTGCGACGGGATCGTCGTCTCGACTCCCACCGGCTCGACCGCCTACGCCTTCTCCGGCGGCGGTCCCGTCGTCTGGCCCACGCTCGAGGCGATGCTGCTCGTGCCGCTCAGTGCGCACGCCCTGTTCGCCCGCCCGCTCGTCGTAGGGCCGGACTCCAGCCTCGCGGTCGAGGTGAAGGAGCGGACCGACGGCGTCGGCGTGCTCTGGGCCGACGGCCGGCGCACCTACGAGCTGCCGCCCGGCGCCCGGGTCGTCTTCCGGCGCTCTCCCGTGCCGGTGCGCTTCGCGCGCCTGCACGACGCCCCGTTCACCGATCGCCTCGTGCAGAAGTTCGGTCTCCCCATCCGCGGATGGCGGGGGTCGGCGGAGACGGAGTAGCCGCATGCTCGAAGAGCTGCAGATCCGCGACCTCGGTGTGATCGCCGAGGCGACCCTCCCGCTCGGACCGGGATTCACCGCCGTCACCGGCGAGACCGGTGCCGGAAAGACCATGGTCGTGACCGCCCTGGGCCTCGTGCTCGGCGCGCGCTCGGACGCGTCCGCCGTCCGCTCCGGCAGCAAGCAGGCCTGGGTGTCCGGCCGCTGGCTCGTGCCCGAGGAGGGCGCGGTCGCGGATCGCGTCCACGACGCGGGCGGTGACCTCGACGGACCCGAGCTGCTGCTCGCCCGCTCGGTCTCGGCCGAGGGGCGCGGGCGCGCCGTCGTCGGCGGGCGCAGCGCCCCCGTCAGCGTGCTCAGCGAGCTCGCCGACCAGCTCGTCGTGGTGCACGGGCAGTCGGATCAGATCCGGCTCCGCTCGGCGGCCGCTCAGCGCGACGCGCTCGACCGCTTCGGCGGGCCCGAGCTGGGGGAGGCCCTGCGCGACTACGCGAGTGCCTTCGAGCGCTGGCGGGCCAACCGCGAGGAGCTCGACGGGCTGACCACGGCGCGGGAGGCCCGGGCGCGCGAAGCCGAGCGGCTCCGCAGCGCTCTCGCCGAGATCGAGGTGGTCGCCCCGCAGCGCGGCGAGGACGTCGAGCTGTCGACGCAGTCGGAGCGGCTCGGCAGCATCGAGCAGCTGCGCATCGCCGCGGGTGAGGCCCGGGAGGCCGTCTCCTCGGAGGAGCTCGACGGCCGCGACGCCCTCGGTCTGGTGGAGATCGCCCGGCGGGTGCTCGAGCGCGCCGCGGAGCACGATGCGGCGCTGGAGCCGCTGACGCAGACCCTCGGCGAGGCGTCGGTGCTGCTCGGCGACGTCGCGGCCGGCCTCTCCTCCTACCTCGCCGAGCTCGACCTCGACGGCGCGCACGATCTGGAGCTGATCGAGAACCGCCGCGCGGAGCTCTCCGCCCTGGCCCGCACCTACGGACCGACCCTCGACGACGTGCTCGACCTCGTCGACTCCTCCGGCCTGCGCCTGCTCGAGCTCGACGGTGACGACGAGCGGATCGCGGCCCTCGAGGCGGACACGGCCGCCGACGCCGATCTCGTCGAGCGGCTCGCCGACCGGCTGACCGTGCTGCGGACCGCCGCGGCTGCCGAGCTCGGCGCGCGGGTCAGCGAGGAGCTGACCGCGCTGGCGATGGCGGACGCGCGCCTGCACGTGCAGGTCGGTACGACGGGCGAGCCGACGGTGCACGGGCGCGACACGGTCGAGATGCTGCTCCAGCCGCACACCGGCGCCACTCCGCGTGCGCTGGCGAAGGGCGCCTCCGGGGGAGAGCTCTCGCGGGTGATGCTCGCGATCGAGGTGGTCGTGGCGGCGAACGATCCGGTGCCGACCTTCGTCTTCGACGAGGTCGATGCCGGCGTGGGCGGCGCGGCCGCGATCGAGATCGGGCGCCGGCTCGCCCGGCTCGCCGAGACGTCGCAGGTCATCGTCGTGACCCACCTGGCCCAGGTCGCGGCCTTCGCGACCAACCACCTCCGGGTCGAGAAGGGCTCGGACGGCTCGGTCACCTCGAGCGCGGTGACCCAGCTGGACGCCGAGGAGCGGGTGTCCGAGATGGCGCGCCTGCTCTCCGGCCTGACGGACTCCGAGAACGCCCTGGCGCACGCGCGGGAGCTGCTCGAGTCGAGCCGCCGGCGCTGACGTCGCGCGGTGCGCCGCCCCCCGACCGGTGCGAAATCGGCGGGGGCGGCGCCCGGACCCCGTTCTGCTGTTACGGTGGAACCCCGTGGTGGACAATTCGAACTCGGGCCTTTCCTCTTCTTCTTCCGACACTTCTGCGGCCGGGCGCGACACCGCCCCCGCGAAGGTCACGAAGCACATCTTCGTCACGGGCGGGGTCGTCTCCTCGCTCGGCAAGGGCCTGACGGCCGCCAGCCTCGGCAACCTGCTCACCGCGCGCGGACTGCGCGTCGTGATGCAGAAGCTCGACCCGTACCTGAACGTTGATCCCGGGACGATGAACCCGTTCCAGCACGGCGAGGTCTTCGTGACCGACGACGGCGCGGAGACCGACCTCGACATCGGGCACTACGAGCGCTTCCTCGACATCAACCTCAACCAGGCGGCGAACGTCACCACCGGTCAGATCTACTCCCGGGTGATCGCCCGCGAGCGGGCCGGCGAGTACCTCGGCGACACGGTCCAGGTCATCCCGCACATCACCGACGAGATCAAGCGCCGCATGCGCCTGCAGTCCGAGGACGACCCGCAGCCCGATGTGATCATCACCGAGATCGGCGGCACCGTCGGCGACATCGAGTCGCAGCCCTTCATCGAGTCGGCCCGCCAGGTGCGCCACGAGCTCGGCCGCCGCAACGTCTTCTTCGTGCACGTGTCGCTCGTGCCGTTCATGGGCGCCTCCGGCGAGCAGAAGACCAAGCCGACCCAGCACTCCGTCGCCGCGCTGCGCTCGATCGGCATCCAGCCGGACGCGCTCGTGCTGCGCAGCGACCGGCCGGTGTCGGAGTCGAACAAGCGCAAGATCGCGCTGATGTGCGACGTCGACGAGCAGGCCGTGGTCAACGCCAAGGACGTCGCCTCGATCTA
The DNA here is from genome assembly GCF_013205025.1 of Rathayibacter sp. VKM Ac-2857. Classification (GTDB taxonomy): domain Bacteria; phylum Actinomycetota; class Actinomycetes; order Actinomycetales; family Microbacteriaceae; genus Rathayibacter. The sequence goes on from NZ_JABMLE010000004.1 coordinate 4,656, forward strand.
CGAGATCCCGTCGATGCTCAACGAGCAGGGGCTCGACTCCTACATCATCGACCAGCTCGACCTGACGGCCGGCGAGGTCGTCTGGGACGGCTGGTCGCAGCTGCTCGAGGCGGTGCACGAGCCCAAGCACGAGGTGACCATCGGCCTGGTCGGGAAGTACATCGACCTGCCGGACGCGTACCTCTCGGTCACCGAGGCGCTGCGGGCCGGCGGCTTCGCGCAGCAGACCAAGGTCGTCCTGCGCTGGATCGCCTCTGACGGACTCGAGGACCCGGAGGCGGCCTCGAAGGCGCTCTCGGAGCTCGACGGCATCTGCGTCCCGGGCGGCTTCGGCATCCGCGGCATCGAGGGCAAGCTCGGCGCGCTGCGCTTCGCTCGCGAGAACGGCATCCCGACGCTGGGCCTCTGCCTGGGGCTGCAGTGCATGGTGATCGAGTACGCGCGGAACGAGGCCGGACTCGCTGGCGCATCCTCGTCGGAGTTCGACCCGGAGACGGAGTTCCCCGTCATCGCGACGATGGCCGAGCAGGTCGAGATCCTCGCCGCCGGCGACATGGGCGGCACGATGCGACTGGGCCTGTACACGGCGGACCTCGCCGAGGGCTCGATCGTCGCGGAGGTCTACGGAGCGCCGCAGGCGGCGGAGCGCCACCGCCACCGCTACGAGGTCAACAACGGCTACCGCGACCGCATCGCCGAGGCCGGTCTGTGGTTCTCGGGGACGTCGCCGGACGGCAGCCTCGTCGAGTACGTCGAGCTTCCGCGCGACAAGCACCCGTTCTACGTCGGCACGCAGGCGCACCCCGAGCTGCGCTCGCGGCCGAACAACGCGCACCCGCTGTTCAAGGGGCTCGTGACCGCGGCGCTCGAGCGCCAGGAGGCGTCGCGGCTGTTCCCGGCCTCGGAGGCCGGCTCCGATGACTGACGCGACCGACTCCGTGCTCTCGGACGCGCCGGCCTCTGACGTCCTGCTCTCGGACGAGCCGGTCGAGCCCGAGATCCTCACCAGCGAGCGCGTCTTCGACGGCATGGTCTGGGGCGTCCGCGCCGAGACCTTCCGCTACGGCGACGGCGAGCTGCGCCGCGAGTTCCTCGACCACACGGGCGCCGTCGCGGTGCTCGCGCTGGACGACGAGGACCGCGTCGCGCTGATCAAGCAGTACCGCCACCCCGTGCGCACCCGCGAGTGGGAGATCCCGGCCGGCCTCCTCGACATCGAGGGGGAGGACGCCCTCGTCGCCGCGCAGCGCGAGCTGGGGGAGGAGACCGACCTGCGGGCCGGCCGCTGGGACCTGCTCTCCGAGTTCGCGACCTCGCCGGGCGGCAGCGACGAGGTGATCCGCATCTACCTGGCGCGCGATCTCTCCGCCACCGACGCCGCCTTCGAGCGCGAGGCGGAGGAGGCCGACATGGAGCTGCGCTGGGTCGCGCTCGACGAGGCCGTCGACGCCGTGCTCGCGCGGCGGGTGCAGAACCCGTCGCTCTGCCTCGCGGTGCTCGCGGCGCACGCTTTCCGCGCGCGCGGCTGGGCCGGGCTCGGCGACGCCTCCTCGCCGTGGACGCGGCACCCGCGGGTCCGCCGGGGGTGACTCCGCCCGCGATCGCCGACGCCTTCCTCCGGCAGGCGAGCGTCGAGCGCGGGCTCTCGGCGCACACGATCGCCGCGTACCGGCGCGATCTGGGGATGTACCTCGGCTGGCTCGAGGAGCGCGGGGTCACGGATCTCGCGGTGCTGCGGCGCTCGGACGTGGGGGACTTCGCGTCCTGGCTCGCGGCGCGGGCCGAGCGGCCGCTGGCGGCGAGCTCGCGGGCGCGGATCCTCTCGAGCGTGCGCGGGCTGCACCGCTTCGCGCTGGAGGAGGGGCACGTCGCCGACGACGTCGCCCACGACGTGCTGCCGCCCAAGCTGCCGATGACGCTGCCCAAGGCGATCACGGTCGAGCAGATGGCCTCGCTGCTCGAGGCGGCCCGCGGCGAGGAGCTGTCGGAGCTGCGCGACCGGGCGCTGCTGGAGCTGCTCTACGCCACCGGGGCGCGCATCTCGGAGGCGGTGGACCTGAGCGTCGACGACGTCTTCGACTCGGAGGTGGTGCGGTTGACCGGCAAGGGCTCGAAGCAGCGGATGGTGCCGCTGGGGAGCTTCGCGCGCGAGGCGGTGCAGGACTACCTGGTGCGGGCGCGGCCCGAGCTGTCGCGACGCGGGCGGGCGACGCCGGCGCTGTTCCTCGGGGTGCGCGGGAGCCGGCTGTCGCGGCAGAGCGCGTGGCTGGTGATCCGCGCGGTCGCGGAGAAGGCGGGGCTGGATCGGGAGATCTCGCCGCACACGTTCCGGCACTCCTTCGCGACGCACCTGCTCGCCGGCGGGGCGGACGTGCGGGTAGTGCAGGAGCTGCTGGGGCACGCCTCGGTGGCGACGACGCAGATCTATACGCTGGTGACGGCGGACACGCTCCGCGACGTGTACACGACGGCGCACCCGCGGGCGCGGCGCTGAGGGGGGTCTCGATACGCCGCTTCGCGGCTACTCGACCAGCATGGAGGGGCTGCTGCGCCGCTACTCGACCAGCAGGGGCGCTTCATGCTGATCGAGTAGCCCGCGGAGCGGGCGTATCGAGATCCGCCAGCGTCAGAAGTGGAGTCGGCAGACCCGCCCTGTTGAGGACGGCGGGTCTCGATACGCCCCTGCGGGGCTACTCGACCAGCATGGAGGGGGCCGCTGCACGGTCGGCGTGCTCGGGTCTCGATACGCCGCTGCGCGGTTGCTCGACCAGCATGGGCGGGGCGCCGCGGGGAGGGGCACGGCCGCCGGTACACTCGACGGAGGCCGCGCGGGAGCGCACGCCGACACGGGAAGCGAGGCGACGCAGGTGACACGCAAGACGGACGACAAGGCCGAGCTCACCGGTCTCGAAGCCCCGACGCTCGGCCCGACCGGCCGGCCCCTGCGCGACTTCCCGCTCCCGGTGGAGCTGACCGGGCACGGGCCCGCGCGCATCATCTCGCTCTGCAACCAGAAGGGCGGCGTCGGCAAGACGACGACGACCATCAACCTGGGCGCGACGCTCGCCGAGTACGGCCGCCGCGTGCTGGCCATCGACTTCGACCCGCAGGGCGCGCTGTCCGCGGGTCTCGGTGTCGCCACCTACGACGCGATCACGATCTACGACCTGCTGCTCGGCACCGTCAAGGACCCGAGCGAGGCCATCCGCCCGACCCGCGTCCCCGGCCTCGACATCATCCCCGCGAACATCGACCTGTCGGCCGCGGAGGTGCACCTCGTCAACGAGGTCGCCCGCGAGACGATCCTGGCCCGCGTGCTGCGCAAGGTCAGCGCCGACTACGACGTGATCCTGATCGACTGCCAGCCGTCGCTGGGCCTGCTCACCGTGAACGCGCTCACCGCGAGTCACGGCGTGCTCATCCCGCTCGAGTGCGAGTTCTTCGCCCTGCGCGGCGTCGCGCTGCTGATCGAGACGATCGACAAGGTCCGCGACCGGCTCAACCCGGTGATCGAGCTCGACGGCATCCTGCCCACCATGTACGACTCGCGCACGCTGCACTCGCGCGAGGTGCTCGACCGGGTGGTCGACGCCTTCGGCGACAGCGTGCTCGAGACGGTGATCGGACGCACGGTGAAGTTCCCCGACGCGAGCGTGTCGGGGGTGCCGATCACCACGTTCGCGCCGGAGCACAACGCGGCGAAGGCGTATCGCAAGCTCGCCAGGGAGCTGATCTCGCGTGGCGCGGTCGCCTGAGGCGCTCCTGCTCGACCAGGAGGCAGACACCGCCCCCGTCTCCCGCGGCTTCACCGTTGCGCTGTCGAACTTCGAGGGCCCCTTCGACCTCCTGCTGAGCCTGATCGCGAAGCAGCAGGTCGACATCACCGAGATCGCGCTGAGCGCGGTGACGGACGAGTTCCTCTCCTACCTGCACGGCATCGACACGGCGGAGGGGCTCGACCGAGCCTCGGAGTTCCTGGTCGTCGCGGCGACCCTGCTCGACCTCAAGATCGCCGGGCTCCTGCCGCAGGGCGAGCTGGTCGACGCGGAGGACGCGGCGATGCTCGAGGCGCGCGACCTGCTCTTCGCCCGGCTCCTGCAGTACCGCGCCTTCAAGCAGGTGTCGGCGTGGTTCGCCGAGCGGATCGACGCCGAGACCGGCCGGCACGTGCGCCAGGTGCCGCTCGAGGAGGAGTTCCGCGCGAAGAAGCCGGAGCTGGTCTGGACGCTCTCGCCCGAGGACTTCGCGGCGCTGGCCGCCTTCGCGCTCGCCCCGCGCGAGATCCCGACGGTCGGGCTCGACCACCTGCACGCGCCGCTCATCAGCATCCGCGAGCAGGCCGCGTACATCGTGGCCGTGCTGCGCGAGCGGACCACGGCGACCTTCCGCGAGCTCGTCGCCGATGCGGACGAGAAGGGCGTGGTCGTGGCGCGCTTCATCGCCGTGCTCGAGCTCTACCGGCACGCGGCGATCGCGTTCGAGCAGCCGGAGCCGCTCGGCGAGTTGACCCTGCAGTGGGTGGCGGAGAACTGGTCCGACGCGAGCCTCGCGCACCTGGGGGCCGACTATGACCAGTGAGCCCACGAGCACCAGCTCCATGACCGTCGCCGGTCCCGGCACCGTCGCGTTCGAGATCGACCGCGCCGTCGAGGCGATCCTGATGGTCGCGGACGAGCCGCAGTCGCTCGCCGCGCTCGCCACGGCGCTCTCCCGGCCGATCCCGGTCGTCCGGCAGTCGGTCGAGCGGCTCGCCGCGGACTTCGACGGCGCGGACGGCGGTATCCGCCGCGGCTTCGAGCTGCGCGAGGTCGGCGGCGGCTGGCGGGTCTACGTCCGCCGCGAGTACGACTCCGTCGTCTCCGACTTCGTGCTGACCCAGAATCCGACGAAGCTGTCGCAGGCCGCCCTCGAGACGCTCGCGGTCATCGCCTACAAGCAGCCGATCTCGCGCGGTCAGGTCGCACAGATCCGCGCGGTCAACGTCGACTCCGTCGCGCGCACCCTCCTCGGCCGCGGCCTGATCGCGGAGGTCGGCAGCGACCCCGAGACCGGCGCGGTCCTCTACGGCACCACCGAGCAGCTGCTCGTCCATCTCGGCCTCGCCTCGCTCGACGAGCTGCCGAAGATCTCCCCCCTATTGAGCGACGGACGGAACGGATTCGATGAGCGCGCCTGAATTGCCCGAGGGCGAACGACTGCAGAAGGTCCTCGCGGCCGCGGGAGTCGCCTCCCGCCGTGTCGTCGAGGAGATGATCGTCGCGCGGCGGATCCGCGTGAACGGCGAGGTCGCGAGCGAGCTCGGCCGCCGCATCGACCCGGAGAACGACCGGATCGAGGTCGACGGCGTCGCCGTGCAGCTGGACACCTCGCGCCGCTACGTGATGCTGAACAAGCCGGTCGGCGTGGTCAGCTCGCTGTCGGACGAGAACGGCCGGCCCGACCTGCGGACCTACACCCAGAACTTCGAGGAGCGGCTGTTCAACGTCGGCCGCCTCGACTCCGAGACCTCGGGGCTCCTGGTGCTGACCAACGACGGCGAGTTGGCGCACGTGCTCGCGCACCCGTCGTTCGGCGTGACGAAGACCTACATCGCGAAGGTGCACGGGCAGGTGCTGCCGCAGACGATCGCGGCGCTGACCGCCGGCGTCGAGCTGGAGGACGGCACGGTCGCGGCCGACAAGGCGCGGCTGCTCGGCCGGCCGGAGGGGCGCTCGAACGCGTCGCTCGTCGAGATCACGCTGCACTCCGGGCGCAACCGCGTCGTCCGGCGGATGATGGCCGCCGTCGGGCACCCCGTGCTCGAGCTGGTGCGCCGGCAGTTCGGCCCGCTGCACCTGGGCTCGCTGCGCTCGGGCGACCTGCGCGACCTGACCCGCGACGAGCTCGGCGCGCTGCTGACGATCTCGCGCCAGGGCGGCGAGGCGCCGGTGGAGAAGCCGGAGCCGACGCGCCAGGCGAGTGCGGGCGCGCGGCGGCCGCGGCCGCAGACCGCGGACGACCGGGGGACCGAGGGGCGCGGGGAGCGGCGGACCGAGGAGCGCTCGGTGCGGCGCTCGGAGGAGCGGCCCGTACGGCGGACCGAGGAGCGGCCTGAGCGTCGGTCGGACGACCGTCCGGTGCGTCGGTCGGAGGAACGGCCTGAGCGTCGCTCCGACGACCGGCCCGTCCGTCGATCGGACGACCGGCCCGTCAGGCGATCCGAGGACCGGCCCGTCAGGCGATCCGAGGACCGGCCCGAGCATCGGTCGGAGGACCGGCCCGTGCGCCGGTCGGACGACCGGCCTGAGCGCCGTTCGGACGATCGTCCGGTGCGTCGTTACGAGGAGCGCCCCGAGCGCCGTTCGGACGATCGCCCGGTGCGCCGCTCCGAGGAGCGGTCTGAGCGCCGCACCGACGACCGCGGTGACCGTCGCTCCGACGAGCGTCGCCGCGACGAGCGGCCGCGCGAGCGTCCCTCCGATGCGCTGCGTTCCGACGACCGCGCGACACCGCTGCAGGACCGGCGACGTCCCTCCGCGAACGGCGCCGAGCGGCCCGACTCCGGTGTGCGCCGCAGCGGTCAGGACAAGCGGCGTCGGCCTGATCGGTAGGCTGTCGGGGTGAACGAGCTCCTGCACCCCGCCCCGCCCGCGATGCGGACGACGGGGACGGTGCGGGTGGTCGGCTCGGGTCTGCTCGGCGCGTCGATCGGCCTGGGCCTCGCCTCTCGCGGAGTCGACGTCGTCCTGGACGACGCGTCTCCGGCCAGCCTCTCGCTCGCCATCGACTACGGGGCCGGCCGCGCAGCCTCCGCCGACGACCGGCCCGTGCTGATCGTGGTCTGCGTGCCGCCGGACGTCGTCGCCGGCGTCGTCGAGCGCGAGCTGGCCGCGTTCCCCGAGGCGGTCGTCACCGACGTGGCCAGTGTGAAGATGCAGCCGCTGCGCGAGCTGCGCGCCCGGGGCCTCGATCTCAGCCGCTACATCGGCTCGCACCCGATGGCCGGTCGCGAGCGCGGCGGCCCGGTCGCGGCCCGCGGCGACCTCTTCGTCGGGCGCCCCTGGGTGATCTGCCGCGACGGCGAGACGCCGCCCGAGGCGCTCGCCCGGGTCGAGGCGCTCGCGCTCGACCTCGGCGGCTCGATCATCGAGATGGGCCCGGAGGAGCACGACCGCTCGGTCGGCCTCGTCTCGCACGCGCCGCAGGTGATCTCGTCCCTGCTCGGGCAGCGGCTCGTCGACGCGCCGAACGACGCCCTGCGGCTCGCGGGCCAGGGCGTGCGCGACGTCTCGCGGCTCGCCGCCTCCGCTCCGGAGCTGTGGGTGCAGATCCTCGGCGCGAACCGCGAGCACGTGGTCGCCGTGCTCGACGCCTTCCGCGACGACGTCGCCGCGGTCGCCGACGCTCTGCGCGACCTCGACGCCCCGGGTGCCCGCCGCCTGCTCGCCGAGCACCTCGCCGCGGGCAACGCCGGCGTCGCCCGGCTGCCCGGCAAGCACGGCCAGGACCAGCGCTTCTCCACCCTGATCGTCCTCGTCGACGACACCCCGGGCACTCTCGCCCGGCTGTTCGTCGAGATCGGCGAGGCCGGGGTCAACCTGGAGGACGTGCGCCTCGAGCATGCGGAGGGGCGCCGCGTGGGCCTCGCCGAGATCTCGGTGGTGCCGGAGGCCGTCGGCCCGCTGACCGAGGAACTGACCGCACGCGGCTGGAGGATCGCCGGATGAGCACGGAGCAGAACAGGCAGGAGGGCGGCCTGAACCGGATGACGCCCGCCCGCCGCGCCCAGCAGAGCATCCCGGAGGACGGGGGAGCGGCGCCCGAGCGCGCGAGCGGCTCGCACACCGACGACGTGCCCGACTTCGGCGACGCCGTCGTCGTCGCGATCGACGGACCGGCCGGCAGCGGCAAGTCGAGCGTCTCGCGCGAGGCGGCCCGCCGACTCGACTTCGAGTTCCTCGACACCGGCGCCGCGTATCGCGCGCTGGCCTGGCACGGCCTCGACACCGGGCTCGACTTCGCCGACGAGAACGCGATCGTCGACGCGCTCGACGGCTTCGACTACTCCATCGGCACCGACCCCGAGTCGTACTCGGTCTGGGTCGGCCGGACCGAGGTGACCGCGGCGATCCGCGAGCCCCGCGTGACCGGTCAGGTCTCGGCCGTGGCGAAGGTCCCGGAGGTGCGCCGGCGGATCACGCTGCTGTTCCGCCGCATCATCGGCGAGACCCGGAAGGCCGGGATCATCGTCGAGGGGCGCGACATCACGACGGTCGTGGCGCCCACCGCCGGGGTGCGGATCCTCCTGACGGCGAGCGAAGAGGCTAGGATGGCGAGGCGTTCGCGCGAAGTCACCACGCAATCCGCTGAAGCGACGGGTCAGGCACTGCGGTCCAGGGACCGCGCCGACTCCCAGGTGGTGGACTTCATGAACGCCGCAGACGGAGTCACTCTTCTCGACTCCACTCACCTCGACTTCGAGCAGACCGTCGATGCGGTCATCGCCGAGGTCCGAACTTCGAGAGCAAGGGCCGATCATGGCACAGGACACGCACGTCGGTGACGACGAGCTGAACTTCGGAGACGACGACCTCGTCGAGCGCCTCGGCGACCTCGACGAGCAGCTCGCCTCCTCGCGCGCCCAGGCGCTGCGCAGCGGACTCGAGGACTACGACCTCGACGAGGAGGACCGCGACCTCCTCGAGTACGCCAGCGAGGACCCCGACGAGGTGCGCTACCTCCCGGCGCTGCCGGTCGTGGCGATCGTCGGCCGCCCCAACGTCGGCAAGTCGGCGCTGGTCAACCGCATCCTCGGCCGCCGCGAGGCCGTCGTCGAGGACACTCCCGGCGTCACCCGCGACCGCGTCTCGTACAAGGCCGAGTGGATCGACCGCCAGTTCACGATCGTGGACACCGGCGGCTGGGAGCCCGACGCCCGCGGCATCGACGCCTCCGTCGCGATGCAGGCCGAGATCGCGATCGACCTCGCCGACGCCGTCATCTTCGTCGTCGACGCGAACGTCGGCGCGACCGCGACCGACGAGCACGTCGTGAAGCTGCTCCGCAAGACCAAGAAGCCCGTCTTCCTCGCGGCCAACAAGGTCGACGACGTGCGCCAGGAGCCGAACGCCGCCTCGCTGTGGTCGCTCGGCCTCGGCGAGCCGTACCCGGTCTCGGCCGTGCACGGCCGCGGCGTCGCCGACCTGCTCGACACGGTTCTGGAGAAGCTGCCGCTCGAGTCGCTCGTCGCCAAGCGCGAGGTCGGCGGCCCGCGCCGCGTCGCGATCCTCGGCCGCCCGAACGTCGGCAAGTCCAGCCTGCTGAACAAGGCCGCGGGGGAGGAGCGGGTCGTCGTCAACGAGCTGGCCGGCACCACCCGCGACCCGGTCGACGAGCAGGTCGAGATCGCCGGCAAGATCTGGCGCTTCGTCGACACCGCCGGCATCCGCCGGCGCGTGCACCTGCAGCAGGGCGCCGACTTCTACGCGTCGCTGCGCACCTCGACCGCGCTCGAGAAGGCGGAGGTCGCGGTCGTCGTGATCGACGTCTCCGAGCCGATCTCGGAGCAGGACGTCCGCATCATCGACCTGGTGCTCGAGTCGGGCCGCGCGCTCGTGCTCGCTTTCAACAAGTGGGACCTCCTCGACGACGAGCGCCGCCGCTACCTCGAGCGCGAGATCGAGAAGGACCTCGCCCACGTGGCGTGGGCGCCGCGCGTGAACATCTCGGCCAAGACCGGTCGTCACCTCGAGAAGCTCGTGCCCGCGCTCGAGCTCGCCCTCGAGTCCTGGGACACCCGCATCCCGACCGGCAAGTTCAACGCGTTCCTCGCTGAGCTCACCGCGGCGCACCCGCACCCCCTGCGCGGCGGCAAGCAGCCGCGCGTGCTGTTCGGCACGCAGGCGTCCTCGCGCCCGCCGACATTCGTGCTGTTCACCACCGGCTTCCTCGACCCGGGCTACCGCCGCTACATCGCGCGCCGCCTGCGTGAGATCTACGGCTTCCAGGGCTCGCCGGTGAACGTCAACATGCGCGTGCGGGAGAAGCGCGCGCGCTGACGCCTTCTGCTGCGCGCGGCTTCGGCTCGTCGTTCTGCGTCCGGCTCGCGGGAATCCTCGGATCCCGCGAGCCGGACGTGTTTCTGCGTGCCGGAGGTGTGGGCGGGGGTCGGGGGTTCGGCTCGTGATTCGGACTCAGGCTCGCGGGATGCGCCGGATTCGGCGAGCCGGACGTGTTTCGACGTGCCGGAGGTGCGGCCGGGCGAGCTTCGGCGCGGGATTCGCGTTCGGGCTCGCGGGATGCGCCGGATCCGGTGTGCCGGACGGGTTTCTGCGTGCCGGAGGTCCGCCGCCGGGGCTGCTGACGGTGGGTGGGTCTCGATACGCCCCTCCGGGGCTACTCGACCAGCAAAGGGGGGCCCACAGGCGGGGTCTGCGGAGGGTGGGTGGGTCTCGATACGCCCCTCCGGGGCTACTCGACCAGCAAGAGGGGGCCGGCAGGCGGGGCCTGCGGAGGGTGGGTGGTCTCGATACGCCCCTGCGGGGCTACTCGACCAGCATGGGAGCCGGCGGCTGCCGGGTGTGCGGATGGTGGGGCGCACCATGCTGATCGAGTAGCCCGCGCAGCGGGCGTATCGAGATCCACCGGTGTCAGAGCGTCCGGCGATCGATCGGTCACGGACGGTCGTGCTCCGCGCGTCGACCCGACCACTCGTGACGGATGGAGACCGGTGGGCGTCAGTCCTGGGTCGCGAACGGCCACCAGGACGGCAGCAGGCGGCGGTACGCCGTGAGGTACGTCTCCGGCGTGCGCGGGGCGGGGAGTCGCAGCCACGCCTCCATCAGCCCGGTCGAGCCGGCGGCAAGGAACGAGGCGGTGCCGTCTGCGAGGAACGTGCCGATGCCGTCGCCGTCGGGCAGCTGCAGCGTCCCGGTCTCGAGGGTGGCGAGCACGGCGGCGCGGAAGTGCAGCGCGAGCATCGCGCGGACGCCGGAGTCGCCGCCCGGAGCGTCGAAAGCACGCAGGTAGAGGTCGCGACGGTCCTCGAGGTGACCCAGGATCCGCGCGGTGCCCTGGCGGATGGTCGCGTCGGTCGCCGCTCCGGTGCGGAGGGTGTCGAGGTACTCGTCGCGGATCGCGTCGAGCTCGTCGGCGAGAGCCGCGCAGAGCAGCTCGGCGGCCGAGGCGGCGTGCGCGTAGAAAGTGGAGCGGTTGACGCCGGCGCGGTCGGTGATCTCGGAGACCGTGAGGCTGGAGACGTCCCTGGCAGTCGCCAGATCGATGATGGCTCGGTGCAGGGCCACCTGCGATCGCTTCTGCCGCGCGTCCACTGCTGCTGCCTCCTGTAGGGCGCATGCACCGGCCCGCCCGGCGCGCACCGCCCCCGCGATTCTACGTGCGTGCGGCGACGCCCGTTTTCACTCTCGGCCCCGTGATCCGCTAAGGTAGTCGAGTTGCCCGGGCCTCGGTCCGGACTGCCACGGGCTGTGGCGCAGCTTGGTAGCGCACTTGACTGGGGGTCAAGGGGTCGCAGGTTCAAATCCTGTCAGCCCGACAGAAAGCCCTGATGGGATGTCCGATCGCGGACAGCACTCGTCAGGGCTTCGTCGTTTCTGGCGCCGCCGTGCGCGCGTGCCGAGCCGCTCAGCGCAGCAGCTCCGCGACCTCTGCGAAGGCCGCCTCGCGCCGCGCCACCCGCGCCGCCCGCTCGACCGGGTCCTTCGTGAAGAGGGCCTGCGGCGAGGGGTGGAACGTGCGCACAACGGCCAGACCGCGCTCGCGCTCGATGCCGGGGTGCAGGCGGAGCAGGCGGCGCCAGCCGTGGTCGGCATCGGCCCCCTGCAGCAGGACGACCTGGATGCTCGGCGCGAGGTCGAGCAGGTGCAGCACCGTCGGGATCCCCGCATCGAGCTGCTCGGCGGTCGGCGCCCTGTTGATGTACCAGGGGTAGGCGTTCCAGGGCAGGAGGTCGAAGGGCGACAGCCCGACGTCGGTGAGGAGTCGCGACATCAGCTCGGCCGAGCCGTCGTCGTTCTCGGTGCAGAGGAAGCCGCTGCCGGCGCCGTCCCGAGTGCCGGGGCCGGGATCGCGCAGGATGCTGAGCACCCGCGCCTCGGTGCCGCCGTGCAGGGGCGCGACGTCGGGCAGCCAGCCGCGGTCGTACGGGTTCCGCAGCTCGTCGATCCAGCGGTTGATCGGCGCGACGTGGGGTGCGTAGCGCTGCTCCCACTGCCGTCGGCGGAAGTCGAGGTCGGCCATGGAGCGGGGCATGACTGCACCCTAGACCTCGGGTGCACGCGACGATCGGGCCGGCCTGGCGGACTCGAGGACGGCCCAGGCGAGACCGGAGGAGAGCAGGCAGGAGATCAGCACGGCGCCGGAGAGGGCCACCAGGACACGGAGCGCATCGTTCCCCTGGCTATGGAGCGCAAGGCTGGAGGCGGCGCCGGCCACCGGCAGCATGGTGAGCGCGACCGCCGCGACCACCCGGCCGAGAAGCAGATCCGAGAAGGCGCGTGATCCGACTCCGGCGAGCGCAGCGCTCGTGCAGAGGAGTGCGAGAGGAAGGACTGCGAGCAGACCCCAGCCGATCCCGCGCAAGTACACCGAGGCCCAGAGAACGACGGCGGGCAGCGACACGGCCAGCGAGATGAGGGCGTGAAGGCCGACACCGGCGAATCCAGCTCGGGCGATCGAGACGTCCGCGAGCGGAAGGTGCTGGTGGTCGAGGTCCTGCGCGGTCGCCTGAGACGGACCCGGCAGCGCGAGAATCAGCACGAGGAGAAGTCCGCCCAACGGCATCGGCACGCTGTCCCGCACCAGGCTGGAGAGCACCGCCACGGCGAGGAGGGCGAGCGCAGTGCGGGGCTCCTGCCAGCGCCGTCGCCGGGTCTGCGCCAGGTGACTCGCTAGGACCGCGCCGACCGCGGAGTCGGGCCATCGCGTCCATGAGGGACGGCCGACGGCGTAGCCCCGGCCGGAAAGAGCTCGGCTCGACTCGCCGGAGAGGACCCGGGTGAGCTGATTCGCGAGGATGCTCTCCTCGACCGCGGGTTCGACGAAGATGCCGGCTCGCCGGACGAGCAGGCCGACGGCGATGCTCGACAGCAGGAGAACGCCGACGGTGGCGAAGGCGTGCGCGAGCCCGCTCGCCTCTGGCGCGAGGATCACCTCGAAGAGGAGCCCGGCGGCACTCATTGAGGCCGACCCGATGGAGTCCTCGCCCACGAGCAGCGACTGCACCCAGAGGACGATCCAGACCGCGCCTGCGGCGAGGACGCAGGTCAGCCCGATCCGGCGCCGGTCCGGCCGGGCGATCCTTCCGAGGAGATGGCTGGTCAGGGACGTCGCCCGGACCAGGAGGAGGACGGCCGTCATCGCGCACCCCGAGAGCACGCCCCACGCGACCGGCTCTCCACGGAGAAGCAGCGCCGTCGCCGACGCCGCGGAGGTACTGACGAACGCGATCGCCGCGGTCCCGACCGCATGCACCACCACGACGATGCGCGGACCACTCGGGCTCTGCAGCACCCAGGAGACGTCCGCGGGCTGCAACCGCAGCGGCGAACCCCGCTGCGCTGTCAGTGACACCAGGATCAGAGCGAGACCGAGGACGAATCCCGCGATCCGCGTCGAGGGCGCCTCCGTCGGAGACCCGCCGGCTCCACCCTGAACCAGGAGCCAGACGCCGCTCGACGCAGCGATCACGAGGACGACGATCGCGAGGGGATTCGTCACGAGGGCCGTGGTGCTGCGGAGACGGATGCGCAGGTAGGCCCGGGAGAGAGCCAGCGCTCCTGCAAGGGGAAGACGCCGCGTTCGTTCAGTCGTCGTCATCGCGAAGAGCCCCCACGACACGGAGATAGACGTCCTCCAGAGGCGGCTGCCCCTCGAGATCGTCGCGCCCGAGACGCGCGATGTGCGCGATCCTCCCGGCGTGCAGGATCACCGCTCGATCGGCGATGCGCTCCAGCTCGGTCAGCCCGTGCATGGAGAGCAGCACGCTGCAGCCTTCCTCGGCCAGCCTCCGCACCTCGTTCCGGAGCTCGCGCACAGAGACGGCATCGAGGCCGTTGAACGGCTCGTCCAGCAGAAGGAGCCCGGCGCCCTTCAGCAGCGCAAGGACGAGAGCGAGCTTGCGGCGCATCCCCTGCGAGAGCTGATGGGGGAGGAGGTCCTGCTTGTCGCTCAGCCCGTAGCGCTCCAGGAGCGACGGTCCGAGCGACTCGTTCCGGGATGAGCCGCTCAGCCGCTCGATCAGCCGGACGTGCTCCACGACGCTCAGACCCGGGTACAGGTCCGGTTCCTCCGGCATGAGGCTGAGGGCTCGTCGAGCCTCCGTCGTGCCGATCGCGTGACCGAGGACGAGCGCACTGCCGCGCGAGGGCTCGTAGAGTCCGGCGAGGGTGCGCATCAGTGTCGTTTTCCCGGCGCCGTTGGGCCCGACCAGTCCGACCACCTCGCCGGCGTCGATCGTGAAGGAGACGTCGCGGAGCACGTCCACCGCGCCCATCGTCTTGCCGAGGCTTCGGACGTCGAGGAGCCGGCGAGGAGCGTCGTTGTCAAGCATCGGTGGTCAGCCAGCGGGAGAGATCGCCGCCGGCTCGCTCGATCGCCTCCCGCAACGGATCGAGGCCGCCCTCGTTCAGGAGCGCTGCGAGCATCGTCCGGATATCGGGAGAGCCGCCCGCGGCGGCCCTCTCGACTGCCCGACGGACTGCGGGGTCGTACTGCACCGGACGTCGGTGACGAAGGAGCCGTCGAAGGACGGGTCGTGCGTCGGTGCTCGCATCCCAGCCGCGCTCGTCGCCGAATGCCTGGATCATGCGGGCGGTGCTGTCACCCGGCGCGAGGCATGCGGCGTAGGCGAATGCGACGTGCAGCGCCGACACGGGCTCACTCCGCTGATAGGCCACCTGTCCGGCGATGGTCATCACCCTGCGGAAATCTGCTGCGCGTTTCACGCTCCACCTCCTCGACGTCATCGAGGAGCGTAGGTTCGTGCCCACTACAAGACAAGAGGAATTCTCGAAGTGGCGCGTTGCACATGATCTGACCGATTGCCGGCCTCGCGCCATGGTCTACTTCGCGAGTTGTCCGAGCTTCGCGTGGGAGCGGGAGTAGGCGAAGTAGATCGCGAAGCCGATGGCCAGCCAGATCAGGAAGCGCAGCCAGGTCTCGATGGAGAGGTTGAGCATCAGGTAGGTGCAGATCAGGGCGGAGAGGCCGGGGAGCCAGGGGTTGAGCGGGACGCGGAAGCCGCGCTTGAGCTCGGGGCGCTTGCGGCGGAGGACGATGACGCCGACGGAGACCAGGACGAAGGCGGAGAGGGTGCCGATGTTCACCATCTCCTCGAGGACGCCGATCGGGGTCAGGCCGGCCAGCAGGGCGACGATGACCGTGACGACGACGGAGGTGACCCACGGGGTGCGCAGGCGGGGGTGCACCTTCGCGAGGCGCTGGGGGAGCAGGCCGTCGCGCGACATCGCGAAGATGATGCGGGTCGCTCCGATGAGCAGGGTCAGCACGACGGTGGTGAGGCCGGCGACGGCGCCGGCCGAGATGACCGTGGCCATCCAGGTCTGGCCGTGGTACGCGAAGGCGTTGGCGAGGGCGGCGGAGGGGTCGAGCTCGCGGTAGGGGACCATGCCGGTGACGACGAGGGCGACAGCGCAGTAGAGCACGGTGCAGATGATCAGCGAGGCGATGATGCCGATGGGCATGTCGCGCTGCGGGTTGCGGGTCTCCTCGGCGGTGGTCGCGACGACGTCGAAGCCGATGTAGGCGAAGAACACCAGCGAGGCGCCGGCGATGATGCCGCCGACTCCGAAGGTCGCCGGCTCGATGCCGGAGAGGAACTGCAGCAGCGGCTGGGCGAGGCCGGACGCGGCCTGGGACGCCTCCGCGGGCGGGATGAACGGCGAGTAGTTGCTCGCGTTGATGAACTGCAGCCCGGCGATGATGACGAACAGCACGATGAAGAGCTTCACGGCGACCAGCACCAGGTTGACGCGCAGCGACTCCTTGATGCCGAAGGTCATCAGGGCGCCGAGCACGAGCACCAGCAGGATCGCGGGGACGTCGACCACGCCGCCGTACGAGATCGCCTCCGGCAGGACGATGCCGAGCTGACCGAGGAAGGAGCCCAGATAGGCGCTCCAGCCCTGGGCGACCACACTCGCGCCGAGGAACAGCTCGAGGATGAGGTCCCAGCCGATGATCCAGGCGAAGAGCTCGCCGAGCGAGGCGTAGGAGAACGTGTAGGCGGAGCCGGAGACCGGCACCGTGGAGGCGAACTCGGCGTAGCACATGGCCGCGAGGGCGCAGGCGAAGGCGGCGACGACGAAGCTCAGCACGATGGCGGGGCCGGCGATGTCGTGCGCGGCGCGCCCGGTGAGTGTGAAGATGCCGGCGCCGATCACGACTCCGACGCCGAAGACGGTGAGGTCGAGGGCGCTCAGCGACTTCTTGAGGCGGGTCTCGGGCTCGTCGGTGTCCGCGATGGACTGCTCGACGGACTTGGTGCGGAGGAGGCTCACGGTGGTTCTCTCTGGTGAGGTGACGCGGTGTGCGGCGGGTCGCGATGCGACGGCACTCCGGGAGACTAGCGGCGCGGCGGGCCCGCGCGGCAGCCCTCGCGCCGATGGGGGGAGGCGGGGCCTTCGTGCGCTCCTGCGGCGGGGCCGGCGTCAGTCCGTCGTGAGCTCGTCCTTCTCCCGAGTGCTGATCGTTCCCGGGGCGGGCGTCCCGGGACGGGCGGGGCCGCCGGTGACCATCACCTCGACGTGGGCGCGCTGCGGGGGGTCGGAGTAGACGAAGGGGTAGGGCTCTCCGCTCACGAGCGCTGCGACCTTCGCGACACCGCCGATGCTGTACGGGATCGAACCCGCGTAGGAGCCCGCGGGGATGAGGATGTAGCCGCCGCGACGACTGACGCGGACGACCTGGCGCGACGCGATGATGACGTCCTGATCCGTCCTGAAGTCCACCCGGCCGTCCTGGCGCAGCACGATCGGCGTTCCGCTGACCCCGTCTCCGTTCACGAACACCGAGATCTCGAAGCGCCGGCGGGGACCGAGGTCGGTGGCCACGAGTCCGGCGTCGATGACGCGCACCCCCAGGAAGGTCTCGGGGAGGACGGGAGAGGGGGCGATGGATGCCGCGGCACCGGGCGCCGCCGCGCAGGCGGCGATCACGGGCGTCGACCAGGCGGCGGCGAGAGTGGATCGCCGAGCGACTCCCGGCGTCTGAGTGGAGTCGGGATCGTGCTGATCTCCGGCGTGCTCCTCGAACGGCATTCTGCGACCTCTCGTCGGTGAGTGATGGTTCCAGAGCCGTCCTGCGGGGGAGTCGGAGGATCGGCGCGGGATCGCTGAGAGTGTCCGATAGCACCCCGCGGCGCAGCGAAGAAGTGACGGTCGACGGGTGCTCTGGCGCTCGGTGAAAGCACATGCGGGTTCGCGGAGCGCTGGCGCCCCTCAGTCGCGCGCGGATCCGCTCCACGCCGCCCACAGGCGCGCGTACGGCCCATCGGCGGCGAGCAGCTCGGCGTGCGTGCCCTGCTCGGCGATGCGGCCGGTGTCCAGCACGACGACGTGGTCGGCGGACGCGGCCTGGCTGAGGCGGTGCGCGACGACCAGGGCGGTGCGGCCGCGAAGGACCTCGGCTGCGGCGCGCTCGAGGCGGCCGGCGTCGGTCGAGCCGGCCTCGGCGGTGGCCTCGTCGAGGATCACGCCGGCCGGATCGGTGAGCAGCACCCGGGCGAGGGCGAGCTGCTGCGCCTCGGCGGGAGTGAGAGCGGCGCCGGAGGATCCCAGCGGGGCGTCGAGGCCGAGCCGTTCCAGCATCCGCTCGGCGCCGACGCGACGGAGGGCGTCGGCGAGGGCGGGGTCGGAGGAATCGGGGGCGGCGAGGGTCAGGTTGTCGCGGAGGGTCGCGTCGAAGACGTGCACCTCCTGGGTCACGAGCACGGTCGCGCGCGGCCGGGCGACGGTGCCGATGTCGGGGACGATCAGACCGGCGGCGAGGGCCGCGAGGGTGCTCTTGCCGGCCCCGGAGGCGCCGACGACGGCGACGGTCGTGCCGGCCGGCACCTGCAGCGAGACGTCGACGAGGACGGGGTGGCCGGGGACGTGCGTGTGGTGGATCGAGATGAGCCGGAGGTCGTCGGAGGACGCGGCCGGCCGCTCGGTCGGCGTCGTCACCGTGATCACTCCGACGATCCGGCCGAGGGAGGCGAGGGCCGACTGGAGCTCGTCGACGACGAACAGCAGCTGGTTGATCGGGCCGAACAGGCGGAGGAAGAGCAGCATCGCGGCGGTCGTGCCGCCGAGGGTGCCGGATCCGCTCGCGACCAGGAGGAAGCCGACGACGAGCAGGGCGCTCATGCCGAGGAGCTCGGCGAGGTTGAGCCGGGCGAAGAAGCCGTTCTGGATCGCGCGGGCCCGCATCGTCACCCGCACCACCGACCAGGACGCCGCGGCGATCCGCGCCAGGTGCTGCCGGCCGAGGCCGTAGGCGCGCACGGTCTCGAGGCCGCGCAGGGAGTCGAGGAGGCGCTGGGCGCGGTCGGACATCGCGGAGCGCTCGGCGGCGTAGACGTCGGGCGCGGTCCGGAGATACCAGCGGACGGCGAGCACGTGCACGGGGACGACGACGAGCATCGCCGCGGCGTAGCGGAGGTCGATCACGGCCATTCCGGCGACGGTGACGAGGATGGTGGTGAGCGCTCCGGTGACGGCGGGGACGACGCTCGGGATCGCGTCCGACACCTCGGCGACGTCGTCACCGGCGCGGGCGATCAGGTCGCCGGTGCCGGCGCGCTCGACGCGAGCAGGGGGGAGGCGGAAGGCTGCATCGACCATCCGCTCGCGCAGCTCGGCGAGCATCCGCTCGAACAGCCGCGAGGCGGCGACGACGCCGACGGCGGTGAGCACGGCACCGGCGGCGACCGCGGCGGCCACCACCAGGCCGAGCAGCCACACGGTGGCGGAGTCGCGCTCGGCGGCGGTGACCGCGTCGACGACGGCGCCCAGGGCGAGGGGCGGGACGATGCCGGCGGCGGCCGCGGCGACGAGCACGACGACCAGCGGCGGGAGCAGGAGGCGGCCGCGGCCGAGGGCGCTCCACGAGGCGCGGAGGACGACTCGCCCGGAGGCGATCGGGAGGCGATCGGCGGTCACCGCACGGCCTCGGACTTCCGGTCGGCTCCGTCGTCGGCGTGGACCTCGACGACGCGATCCGCGACGGCGAGGAAGGCGGGGGAGCGCGAGAGGACGACGGTGCGGCGCTCGCCGCGGACGGCGCGCAGCCGGGAGGCGATCGCCGCCTCCGTCACGGCGTCGACCGCGGTGGTCGGATCGTGCAGCACGAGCAGCGGCGCGTCCTGGGCGAGTGCGCGGGCGAGCGCGACGCGCTGGCGCTGACCGCCGGACAGCGCGGAGCCGCCCTCGCCGACGTCGCCGTCCAGCCCGCCGGCGAGGACGCCGGCCAGCTCGGTGCAGCCGGACGCCGCCAGGGCGCGGTCGGCGCTCGCCGCGTCCACACCGGGGAGCTGCACGTTCTCGCGCACGCTGCCTGAGAACAGCCGCGCCGCGTGCGGGGCGACGAGGGCCCCCGGATGCGCCGAGCGCAGGCCGGCCAGCACCGTGTCCGCCGTGTCGCCGTCGACGGCGACGACGACGAGCTCTCCGTCGCGCAGGTCGTCGAGGTGCAGGGCACGTTCGGGCGGATCGGCGCCGTCGCTCTCGCGCAGCAGGGCGAGCAGGCGGGCGGCCGACGCGGTCGCGGTCGCCCACCACGAGCCCGCCTCGCGCGCCGCGTTCTGCAGCGGGTCGATCAGGAACTGCGCGAGACCGACCACGGTGATGAAGCCGCCGACGCCGAGCTCGCCGGCCACGGCGAGGAGGGCGGCGCCGACGGCGACGGCGGTGAGGAGGAGACCGGTTGCCAGGTCCATCACCCCGCCGAGGACGCCCTCCGCCCGCCGCGCGCGGACGGTGCTGCGCAGGGCGAGGCGGCTGGCGCTGCAGTAGCGGCGCGACGCCTCCTGCTCGGCGCCGATGCCGCGGAGGACGCGGTAACCGGCCAGCAGATCGGCGGCACGCCCTGCGGCGTCGGCGGCCGCCCCCTGCTCGTCCTCGCTGCGGCGGCGCAGTCCGCGGCCGGCGAGCTCCGCGGCCCCGAGCAGCAGCGGGGCCCCGAGCAGCACGGCCAGACCCAGTGGCCAGGAGATCCCGAGCAGCACCGCTCCGCCGAAGAGCACCGCGGCGAGCTGCCCGACGGGATGGACGCCGATCTCGACCGCGGCCGAGAGGCGGTTGACGTCGGACGTGGCGAGCGAGAGCGCGACGCCCGGCTGATCGGAGGCGCGGCCGCCCCGCGCGGGCCGCAAAAGCAGATGCTCGGCGACGAGGCCGCGCAGGCGGTGCTGGACGACCAGCATCCCCAGCTCGGCGAACCGCGAGCCGAAGCGCCAGGAGAAGGAGAGCAGGGCGAAGTCGGCCGCCAGCAGCGCGAGGTGGAGCAGCAGCTGCAGCGGATCGCCCGTCGCGACGGCCCGGTCGATCGCCAGCCCGATCAGCACCGGGACCAGCGCCTCGCCGATCTGATGGCTGATCACGAGGACCAGTGCCGGCACGGAGTAGCGGCGGGCGCCGCTGAGGACGCGGAGGGTCAGGCGGGCGGGCGTGGTGGCGTCGTCGAGGCGGATCGGCCGGGCGTCGATCGGCTCGGCCGGTGCCTGGAGCAGCGGGCCGCGCGGGTTCCTCGTCCGCGGTCTCCCGGGGCGCTCCGGCCGGCGCCTCGTCATCGGCGCTGCCCGGCGCGCTCGCGGCCGACCGGTGCGACGAGTGGAGCACCGGTGACCGGATCGGGGATCACGACGCAGCGCAGGCCGAAGACGTGCTCGACCAGGTCCGCGGTGACGATCTCGCGCGGAGCACCCTGGGCGACGACGGCGCCGTCCTTCATCGCGACGAGGTGGCTGGCGTAGCGCGCCGCCTGATTGAGGTCGTGCAGCACTGCGACGAGGGTCCGCCCCTGCTCGTGCAGGTCGGTGAACAGCTCCATCAGCTCGATCTGGTGTGCGATGTCGAGGAAGGTCGTCGGCTCGTCGAGCAGCAGCAGCGGGGTCTGCTGGGCGAGCGCCATCGCGACCCAGACCCGCTGACGCTGTCCGCCCGAGAGCTCGTCGACGAGGCGGTCGGCCAGCGCGGTGACGCCGGTCGCGGTCATCGCCGCGGTCACGGCCTCCTCGTCGGCGGGGGACCACTGCCGGAGGAACCCCTGGTGCGGGTAGCGGCCGCGGGCCACGAGGTCGGCGACGGTGATGCCGTCGGGAGCGAGCGAGGTCTGCGGCAGCAGCCCGAGCACGCGCGCCACCTCCCGGGGCTTCGCGGCGGCGATCGCGCGGCCGTCGAGCAGGACCTGCCCGGCGCTCGGGGGAAGCAGACGGGAGAGGGCGCGCAGGAGGGTCGACTTGCCGCAGGCGTTAGGACCGACGATCACGGTGAAGGAGCCGTCGGGGATCTCGAGCGAGAGAGCGCGCGAGATCTCGCGGCGGTCGTAGCCGAGGGTCAGGTCGACGGCGGCGAGGCGGGCGGTCATGAGCGTCTCCGTGCTTCGTGGATCAGGAGGCCGACGAGGTAGAGGCCGCCGACGACGACGGTCACGACGCCGACGGGGAGCGAGCCGGGCAGGACGTGCTGGGCGGCCGTGTCGGCGCCGAGCAGCACCAGGGCGCCGACGAGCGCGGAGGGGATCAGCGCGATCCCGGCGGTGCGGGCGAGACGGCGGGCGATCTGCGGGGCGGCGAGGGCCACGAAGGCGATCGGGCCGCAGGCGGCGGTCACCGCGGCGGTCAGGGCGACCGCGCCGATCACGAGCAGGACGCGGGTGCGCTCCGCGGGGGTGCCGAGCGCGCGGGCGGCGTCGTCGCCGAGCTCGAGCTGCCGCATCGGGCGGCCGAGGAGGCCGAGACCGGCGAGCGCCACCGTGATCACGACCGCAGCGGGCAGCAGCTGGTCCCAGCCGACCGGGTTGAGCGAGCCGGCCCCCCAGACGGAGGCGACCATCGCGATCTCCAGCTTCGCCCGCAGGACGAGGTAGGTGCTGAGCGCCTCGAGCATCGCCGAGACGCCGATGCCGACGACGATCAGCCGGAAGCCCTGGACGCCGCGGCGGTGGGCGAGCAGATAGACGGCTGTCGCGGCGAGGAGGCCGCCGGCGACGGAGCCGGCCGCGACGGGGAGCGAGCCCGCGCCGGCGCCGAGCACGATGATCGCGAGGAGGCCGCCGGAGTAGGAGCCGGCGGTGAGGCCGATGATGTCGGGGCTGGCGAGCGGGTTGCGGGTGAGCGACTGGAAGACGGCGCCCGAGACGCCGAGTGCCGCGCCGAAGAGGACCGCGCCGAGTACGCGCGGGAGCCGCCACTCGACGACGACGGTGCGGGCGATGCCGGAGCGCTGCCCGAGCAGGGCCGCGACGACGTCGGGGGCTGAGAGCGGCAGCTCGCCGAGCCCGAGCGCGACGACGGCCAGCGCGAGGACCGCGGCGGCGAGCGCTGCCCCGACGAGGAGGGTGCGCCGGCGGACGCGCAGCGAGAGCGGGCCGCCGCGGAGGACGAGGGTCACAGCGTGCTCGCCTTCGAGCGCCGCACCAGGTGGATGAGCACCGGGGCGCCGACGAACGCGGTCACCACTCCGACCGGGACCTCGCCCGGCCAGAGTGCGACCCGGCCGAGCACGTCGGCGAGGAGCAGGAGGGTCGGTGCGAGCAGGACGGAGAGCGCGAGGATCCAGCGCTGGTCGGGGCCGGCGATCCAGCGGGCGATGTGCGGCACCGCGAGCCCGACGAACCCGACCGGCCCGACGATCGCCGTCGCCGACCCGGCGAGCAGCGTGATCGCGAGGACCGAGAGCAGCCGGGTCCGGCCGAGCCGCGTGCCGAGGGAGGCGGCGAGGTCGTCGCCGAGGCCGAGCGCGGTGAGCGACCGGGCGGCGGCGAGGGCGATCACGACTCCCACGAGGACGAAGGGGGTGGCGGGGAGCACGACGTCGAGGCCGCGCTCGACGAACGACCCGGCGTTCCAGCCGCGCAGGGCGGTGAAGGTGACCGGGTCGAGCAGCATCATCGCGGTGGTGACCCCGCTCAGCACGGCGGCGACGGCGACGCCGGCGAGGGTGAGGCGCACCGGGTCCGGGCCGCCGCGGCCGACCGAGCCGATCAGGGCGACCACGGCCGTGACGACGAGCGCGCCGAGGAACGCGAACGGCAGGTACTGCGCGGGCGAGCTCGCGCCGAGGGCGACTCCGACCGCGACGAACAGCGCTGCCCCGGCGTCGACGCCGAGGATGCCGGGGTCGCCCAGCGGATTGCGGGTGAGCGCCTGGATCACGGCGCCCGACACTCCGAGCGCGACGCCGACGACGAGGCCGGCGAGCGTCCGGGGGAGGCGGAGATCGACGACGACCTGGTCGGCGATCGAGCCGTCGTAGGCGGTCAGCGCGTGCCAGAGCTCGGCCGGACCGAGGTGGTTCGAGCCGACGAGGACGCTCAGCAGCACGGCCACGAGGAGGGCGGCGAGCGCGGCCGCGAGACCGAGGCGGCGGTTCCGGCGGACGGTCGGCACCGCCGCCTCGGTCTCGAGGAGTGTCGTCATGGAGTCGTCAGCCCTCGATGCTCTGCGGGGCCTCGCCGGCGACGGCGTCGACGAGTCGCGGAAGGAGCTTCTCGAGGACGAACTTCTGGCTGAGCGGGGTGAGGAAGTAGATCGCGCCCGAGAGCTCGGGGTCGGTGAAGACGGCGTGACCGCCGGTGACCGCGGAGAGGCTCGACGTGGTGCCGAAGTCGAGGACCTCCTGCACGCCGTCGGCCGACTCGGTCGCGAAGACGATCACGTCGGCGTCGATGAGGCCCATGTTCTCCGGCGAGATCAGTGCCTGCTGGTCGGCGCCGGGAGCGTACTGCTCCAGCCCGGGCGTGATGGTGAAGCCGAGGTCGGTGAGGAAATCGGTGTTGAGGCCGTCGGGGTAGACGTACATGCTGCCGTCGTAGGGCACGCCCTGCGAGAAGGTGGCGGTGAGCCCGGCGAACTCGGGGTGCGCGGCGGCGGCCTCGGCGTAGGCGTCCTCGACCCCGGTGATCAGCGCCTCGCCCTCGGCGGAGCGGCCGACGGCGCGGGCGACCTGGCGGGTCTGGTCCTGCCAGCTGGAGAAGTAGAGACCGGAGCCCTCGACGCTCGTGACGGTCGGGGCGATCCCGGCGAGCCTGTCGTAGATCTCCTCCGTCATCCCCGCGTTGGTGCCGACGATCAGGTCGGGCTCGAGGGCGGCGATCCGCTCGTACTCGGGGCCGTCGGTCTGGTCGAGCACGGTCGGCTCCGCGTCGCCGAGTAGGTCGGTCGCCCAGGGCCAGACGGCGAACGGCTGCTCGCCGTACCACTCGGTGGTGGCGATCGGAGTGACGCCGAGCTCGAGCAGGATGTCCTGCTCGGTCAGACCCACCACGACGACGCGCTGCGGCTCGGCCTCGATGACGGTCTCGCCGTACTGGTGCTCGACGGTGACCGGGAAGGAGTCGGACGGCTCGGTCGTGTAGTCCGGGTTCTCGGCGCTCGCCGCGGCGGTGCTGCTGCAGCCGGACAGCGCGGCGACGCTCAGGGCGAGTGCCGCGGAGGCGGCGAGGAGGCGGGCGGGCAGGGCGCGAGGGGTCATGGCTCTTCCGGGATCGTGGGGCAGGGGAGGCGGACGTCAGGTTAGCCTTGCCTTACTCGGTCCGCCATCGCCTCGAGCGGACGCCGATCAAGGAGGGGGGACACCGTCGTGTCCGTCAGCGAACATCTCCGACCCGGTGGCGCGGCTCCTCTCGATGCGGATCCCTTCGAGTGGACATCCGCCGCTCTCTCGGCCTCGCGATCCCGGGTCGTCCGCGGCACCGGCTTCGACGCGCACGTGCACCAGGAGGACCAGCTCGCCTGGATGGCATCGGGGTCGATGGAGCTCGGCGTGCTCGGCGATCACTGGCACCTGCGGCGCGAGCACATGGCGTGGATCCCGGCCGGCGTGCCGCACGAGATGGCGTTCGTCGAGCCGGGCGAGCTGATCAGCGTCTACGTGGCTCCGGCGCTGCGACCGCGCGGCGACCGGTGGGGCGGCGCGCGGACCCTGCGGCTCGAGGACCTCGCCGGGTCGCTGGTGCTGCACCTGGCGGACTCCGCCCCGTCGGCGCTGCGTCGTCGGCGCTGCTGGCTGCTGCTCGGGGAGTTGCTCGACGAGGCGCCCGATGATGCTGCGGCGGTGGCGCTCCCACGCGATCCGCGAGCCCGCGCGGTGGCGACGGCTCTGCTCGAGGACCCGGCCGATCCGCGAGAGCTCGCCGAGTGGGCGGCACAGCTCGGGGTGAGCACCAAGACCATCGCGCGCGCCTTCGCCGCCGAGACGGGCAGCACCTTCCGCGAGTGGCGCGTACGGGCGCGCCTGCACACGGCGATCGGGATGCTCATGCGGGGGGACGCCGTGCAGACGGTCGCGCCCGCGGTCGGGTACGACTCGGTGAGCAGCTTCATCGTGGCCTTCCGTGCTCGGCTGGGATCGACGCCCGCGGTCTACGCCGCTCGGGCGCGGGGGTAACCGGCGGGGTCTGCGAGTTCTTCGGGGTGCGCCCTCGCGGCGCTCGGGGGTGCGGGGCTAGCCTTCGACGCATGCACCGGATCTTCACGACGAGCGTCGCCTCCGTGTACCCGCACTACGTGGCGAAGGCCGAGCGGAAGGGGCGGACGAGGGCGGAGGTCGACGAGGTGATCGCCTGGCTGACCGGCTTCTCGGACGACGAGCTGCGCCGCCACCTCGACGCCGGGACGACCTTCGAGGACTTCTTCGCGGCGGCGCCGATGAACCCGAGCGCGGAGCTGATCACGGGCGTGGTCTGCGGCGTGCGGGTGGAGAGCGTCGAGGATCCGCTGATGCAGAGGATCCGCTGGCTGGACAAGCTGGTCGACGAGCTGGCGAAGGGCAAGGCGATGACGAAGGTGCTGCGCGGCTGAGGCCGACCCCATCGCTCGCTGCACGATCACTCTTCGACGGTCGTGCTCCTGCCGGTGCCCTCGCTCCCGACGGTGCGTGAGCTCTCGCCGCTGCTCCTGTCGGCGCCTTCCGTCCTGCCGGAGTCCGGACGACCCGGTGTAGGTGTGCCGGCGGGCGGTCCGCGGCGACGGCGGACGGCCACCACGATGAGGGCGATCACGGCGACGACGACGAGCCAGGGGAGGAGGAAGCCGATGCCGACCAGGGCACCGTTCGTGGCGGCGACCAGTCCGTTCCAGCCCGCGAGCAGGCCGTCCAGGAAGCCGGTGGGCTGGGCGGTGACGGGGGACGACTCCGGGAGGACCGTCACCGTGAGGGTCGCCAGCGACACCTGGCCCTCGAGGGCGGCGAGCTGCTGCTCGGAGGACTCGAGCGACGCCTGGCGCTCGGCGAGGGCGGATTCCGCCGCGAGGAGGTCGGCGAGGCTGCCGGCCTGGGCGATCAGCTCGGTCAGCCGGTCGACGGAGGCCTGCGCGGCGTCGACCTGCGCGCGGAGGTCGATCGCCTGGGTGGTGACGTCGCGCCGGTCGATCGACGATCCGGTCACCGAGCCGAGGGCGGCCAGCGAGTCGCGCGCTTCGGCGAGCCGGTCGGCGGGGATGCGGATCGAGACGGTTCCCGCGCCCTCGGGGAGGGGCGCCGGGAGGTACGGGTCGATCGCCGGATCGACGCCGACCGCCGACCCGGAGCTGCTGGAGCCGGTGCTGGAGCTCTCGACGTAGCCGCCGAGCTCGGTGGCGGTCGCGCTGAGCGCGGCGATCGCGTCGGCGACGGAGTCGGCCTCGAGTGTCGCGCTCGCCGTGGACACGACCTCCCGTCCGGTCCCCTCCGCGGACCGGTCGCCGGGTGCCGCGGCGGCGCCCTCCGCAGAGCCGTCGGCGAACTGCGGCGCGGATTCCCCACCCGACTGCCCGAAGTCGGCACCTCCCTCCTCGCTCGAGGCCCCTGCCGCGCTCGAGGCGGACCCCACTCCGGCGCCGCCTCCGACCAGCGGGCCGATGACGACGGCCAGCACGAGCAGACCCGCGGCGACGCTCCCGATCGTGACGACGCGTCGGCGACGGGCTCCCCGCTCGCGGCGCGCGGTGCCGATGGCGCGGAAGACGCGCGTCTCGAGTGCCGAGACGCGGTCGTCGTCGAGGGCCTCGAGCTCGGGCGCCGGACGATCGGGGCCCTGAAGATCGGAGCTTTGAGGATCGGGGACCTGGAACTCGCGGCCCCGCACATCGGTGGATTCGGTCATGACGTCTCGGCTCCTCGGAAGTCGTCGACCACCAGGCGGAGGCGCCGACGGACGCGGGACAGGCGGTTGCGGACGGTGGCGTGCGAGACGCCCAGGGTGAGCGCGGCCTCCTCGTACCCGCGGCCCTCGGTGGCGCAGAGGCGGAAGATCGCGCGATCGAGCTCAGCGAGCCCGGCCGTCTCGCGGAGGACCGCCTCGGCGAGCGCGGCGGTGACGATCTGCTGCTCGAGGTCGTGCGGCGAGGGCGTCTCGTCGTCGGCCTCGACGGTCCGCTCCCGGTCGCGGCGGCGGGAGCGCAGGCGGTTCGCCGCCTGGAAGCGGCAGATCGTCGCGAGCCACGGGAGCAGGGAGTCGCTCACCAGCTCGAGCCCGCCGAGCCGGCTCCAGGCGAGGACGAAGGTCTCCTGCGTGACGTCCTCCGCATCGCGGCTGTCGCGGAGGATCCCGTGGGCGAGCCAGTAGACCGGGCGGACGTAGGCGCGGTAGAGGGTGCGGAAGGCGAGCTCGCTGCCCGCGGCCGCACGGCGTACGAGCGCCGCATCGGTCTCCTCCGCCGGCGACCCCGCCCCGGAAGGTGCCGTTGTTCCGCCGTAGGGCGCGCTCTCCTGCGAGGGCGTCATCCGCGGACCTCCTCTCCCTCTCACTCTGACAGTGTCGGGCGGGCACGGATCGTCTCAGAATCCGACCGGGCCGCAGTGGAGAGCACCGCCCTCAGGACAGATCGGGGATCACGATCTGCTGCAGCGCCCAGGTGTTGCCGTCGGGGTCGGCGAAGTACACGAACTCGCCCCAGGGCTGCGAGTCGACCTCGGACACCTCCGCACCCCGGGCGAGCAGCTCCTCGCGGGCCTTCGCCGCGTCCGCGACGACCATCTGCAGGCCCTTCTGCGAGCCGGGCGCCATCTCGGTGATGCCGATGCCGAGGACGATGGAGCAGGCCGACCCCGGAGGCGTCAGCTGCACGAACCGCAGGCCCTCGTGCACCGTGTGGTCGTGGTCGGCGACGAAGCCGATCCGCTCGACGTAGAACTGCTTCGCGCGATCGACGTCGGTCACCGGAACGGCGACGAGCTCGAGCTTCATGTCCATGGTGTCTCTCCTTCTTCGGGTCTTAGGGGCGCCCGATCGGGCTCTCGGGGACGACGCTAGAGCGGAATCAGGTCGGTTCCCGTCCTGATTCGGGAGCAGGATGGCGTCATGGCCGCGACCACCTCCCGCGCACTCGCCCTGCTCGACCTGCTGCAGACCCACCGGCAGTGGTCGGGGCCGGTCCTCGCCGCGCGGCTGGGCGTGACGGAGCGGACGCTGCGCCGCGACGTCGAGCGGCTGGGCGAGCTGGGCTACACGGTGGCGGCGGTCCGCGGCGCCCTCGGCGGCTACCGACTCGAGGCGGGCAGCCGTGTCCCGCCGCTGCTCCTCAGCGACGACGAGGCCGTGGCCGTCGCGGTCGGGCTCCGGCTCGCGGCGGACGAAGGGCTCGCCGACGGCGAGCACACGACGCTCAGCGCCCTGGCGAAGTTCGAGCAGGTGCTGCCCGGGGCTCTGCGCGAGCGGGTCAACGCGGTCGGTGGCGTGCTCCGCTCCGCGAGGCCGCGCAGCGCGTCGATCCCGCCGGAGATCCTCGGGCGGATCGCGCTGGCCTGCCGCGACCACGAGCGGCTCCGCTTCCACTACGTCGCCGCGGACGGAGCGGAGAGCGACCGCGTCGTCGAACCGCACGCGGTCGTGTCGACGCACCGCACCTGGGTGCTGGTCGGCTGGGACCGGCAGCGCGAGGCCTGGCGCACGTTCCGGCTCGACCGGGTGAGCCGGCTCCTCGAGACGCGGGTGCACTTCGAGCCCCGGCGGCTCCCCGGGGACGACGCCGCTGCCTTCGTGGCGTCGACCGGGCGGACGACGCGGTTCGAGCTGATGGTCGATCTGGCGCTGCCGCTCGAGGAGGTGGTGCGGGTCTTCGGGCGGTGGTCGGCCGGAGCGGTGGCGCTCGACAGTCGGTGGACGCGGTGGCCGGTGGAGGCGGAGACGGTCGCCGGTCTGCTCTCGGCGCTGGTGTGGATCCCGGAGAGTGTGGAGCACCGGATGGAAGGGGATCCGGGCACGCTCGCGGCGGTGCGCGCGGCTCTCGAGCGGATGCACGCCGCGGCCTCGCGCTGACTCGGTCCCCTCCACAGCGGAGGAGATGCCGCGGCTCTCCACGGATCCGTCGCCCCGCTGCCACGGCCGGCTCGGCGGGGACGACAGTGACCGTCATGACTCGCACCGATCGCCTCGCCACCGCCCGCCACAGCCCCTCCCGGGAGCCGGAGCTCCTCTGCGTGAACGGCCTTCCCGACCTCCTCGCCGCCGTCCCCTCGATGATCGGCCTCCATCCGGAGGAGGCCCTCGTCGTCGTCCCGTTCCTCGGGAACCGGAGCGGCGGCGGCTTCCGCTTCCCGATCCCCGAGCGACTGCGCCGGGCCGAGATCGACCAGCTGGCGGGAAGGTGCGTGCGCTTCACGGCGTCGATCCCACGGGCCACCGCGGTGCTCGCCATCGTCTACACGCGGCAGAGCTACGAGAGTGCGCGCGGGATCCCGCTGCTCGACCTCGGTCGCGCCGTCCTCCGGAGGCTGGAGCGGACCGACCTCGGGATCGTCGACGTGGCCTGCGTCGCCGCCGACGGGTGGGGACGGTACACCTCGACCGAGGAGACGCGTGAACCGCGGCCGCTCGCCGAGATCGAGGGGAGCGAGGCCGGTGTCCTCGCTCGCGCGGCGGCTCCCGAGCCCCTGGACGTGTCGGCGCTCGCCGCGCTGCCGACGGTCTCGGCCGGCGATCGCGCGACCGTCGCCGCGATCCTGCGCCATCCCGCGTCTGGGGCGCGCGACGTGATCGGGCTGGTCGAGCGCTGGCTGCACGGTCCTCCCGCACCCCGCCAGGAGGCGACGCTCATCCGGGTGCTGCAGTCCCCGCCGCTCCGCGATCGGACGACCCTGCAGATCGCCCTCGGCAGTGAGGCGGCGTTCGAGGAGCGGCGGCGTCAGAAGCGGCTCGACGAGGAGCAGGCGCGCACCGGCCGGCCGATCGACGAGATCGTCGAGAGCGATGTCGACGCGGGGCTCGAGGACGCGCACGACCTGGTCTCCGCGTCGCTGATGATGGGGACGGGCCCCGGACCGGACCCCGAGCGGACCGAGCGCGCGGCAGCTCGGCTCGCCCGGGCGGCCGCGCTCGCACCTCTCGAGGCGCGCCCTCCGGTGCTGACCGTCCTCGCCTGGTGCTGGTGGGCACTCGGCGTCTCCTCGGTCGCCGCCCGCCACCTCGAGGAGGCGCTCCGGATCGATCCGCACTACTCGATGGCGAAGCTCTACTGGTCGGTGTTCGAGATCCGCGCCGTTCCCGACTGGGTGATCGAGGCGGCCGCCCGGTCGCTGGATCGCGCGGCGGCTCGCCCGTGAGCTCGGTGGTCGGCGCACGGGGTCGGTCGGTCGGGACGGGGGTCTTCCGCCCGGCTCGTCAGAGGGCTAACGTGCAACCAAATGGTTTCAGATATGAGACACGAGATCGAGGTCGACCGGCTGTTCCAGGCGCTGGCGGACAGGACGCGGCGCGACATCGTCAGTCGGGTGCTCGAAGCGGAGCAGTCGGTGACGGCGCTGGCGGCGCGCTACGAGATGTCGTTCGCCGCGGTGCAGAAGCACGTCGCGGTCCTGGAGCGGGCGGAGCTCGTCCGCAAGCGCCGCAGCGGGAGGGAGCAGCTCGTGAGCGGCGAGGTCGCCTCGCTCAGGAGGGCGGCGCGACTGCTCGAGGCCTACGAGCTGCTCTGGCGCGATCGCGCCGACCGCATCGCCGACGTCCTCGCCGAGGACGACGTTCGACCACCGGAGGAACGAAGAAAGGGACGTGCAGGATGACCGTCGTGGAGTCCGTCAAGGACATCGAGAACCTGACCATGACCATCACCGCCGAGTTCGAGGCGCCCGTCGAGCGGGTGTGGCGGATCTGGGCGGATCCGCGGCAACTCGAGCGCTGGTGGGGCCCGCCGACCTGGCCGGCGACCTTCGAGACGCACGAGGCGGTCGAGGGCTCGCGAAGCCGGTACTTCATGACGGGGCCGGACGGGGAGAAGGCCCGCGGCTACTGGGTGGTGACGAAGGTCGAGGAGCCGACGCGGTTCGAGTTCGACGACGGCTTCGCCGACGAGGAGGGGCGCCCGGACGACTCGATGGGGGTCACTCACGCGGTCGTCACCCTCGCCGAGGCGGACGGACGCACCACGATGACCGTCCGCTCCTCGTTCGAGACCCTCGAGCAGCTCGAGCAGATGGTGCGGATGGGCATGGAGGAGGGGATGAACCAGGCGATGGGTCAGATCGACGCGCTGCTGGCGGAGTGAGCAGAGCCGAGGGCGCACAGCGGTGGGCGCGCCGACCGGCGACCGGCCGTCTCAGATCTGCGGCGCCGAGTCGGTGAGATCGGCGGCGTACGCGGCGACGGATCGGCGATAGCGCGGCAACGTCGGGGCGAGCGCCTCGAGGGCGGTGCGCAGCGCCTCATCGGTGCGACCGGCGCTGTGCAGGGCGAGCGCGAGGAAGACCTCGCGCGCCGCTCCGATCGACGGATGCGGCTCGGTCGAGGCGAGGAGAGCGATCGCCTCGTCGGTCCGGCCGAGGTTCCGGAGCGTCGAGGCGTACTGGATGCTCAGCCGGGCGAGGCGCTCGCCGTCGAGGCCGGCGGCGACGGCGCGCTCGTACTCCTCGGCCGCCTCCGCCTCGTGCCCCGCGCTGTCGAGGGCTCCGCCGAGCTCGAAGTGCGCGACGCCGTCGGTGCCGGGGTAGCGCGCGGCGAGGACGCGCATCCGCTCGACGACCCCGTCCGGATCGTCGAGGCCGTCGAGCCGGTCGACGGCGCGCTGCCAGAGGACGAGGTCGTCGACCGTTTCGTCGTCGGGCGCGGATCCGAGCTCCTCGAACAGGGTGAGCTGGAGGCCGTCGGGCGAGCGCAGGCGGGAGTTGAGCGAGCGCCACGGCGTCTCGCGGGGGGAGGCGACGAGCTCGGCGCCCGCGGCGGCGAGGGCTGAGGTGACGGCGGAGGCGTCATCGACCTCGAAGGCGACGCGGAGGGGATCGCTCGGGTCGCCCTCCGCCTCGATGCCGTCGATCATCCGGACCTGCGCAGCGTTCGCCAGCTCGAGCGTGGCGCCGCCCGCGTCGAGGATCGCGACGCGGGCGTCGCCCCCGCCCTCGAAGGCCGCGCGCTCGGACAGCCCGAGGGTGTCTCGGTAGAAGCGGAGCGCCGCATCGATGTCGTCGACCTGGACGACGAGGCGGAGCTGACGGACGGTGGGAGGAGTGGCGGCGGTCACGTGCCGACGCTACCGGGTCTCGATAGGCAGTCCCGCGGACGGCTGCTCGAGCAGCAGGGGGTCCCCGTCCGCTCCTTGCGGATCGGGTGCGGCTCCCCGCGGCACGTCGGCCCCCCACATGCTGGTCGAGTAGCCTCGCAGGGGCGTATCGAGACCCGGCTCCGCCAAAGGGCGGGTCTGCAGACCCTCCTTCGGACGACGGCGGATCTCGTTACGCCCGCTTCGCGGTCTACTCGATCAGCACGGCTGCGCTCATGCGGAAGCGTCGATCAGCAGGGGTGCGCTCATGCGGTGGCGGTCTCGTCCGACGCGGCGGGGGTCTCGCTGCCGGTGTCCTCGACCTCGGTGGGTGCAGCGCGGCGTCCGGCCTCGATCACGGCGGTGGAGGCGGCGGCGCCGGCGACCAGGGCGAAGAGCGCCCAGCCGGCTCCCCACTTCCGCTTCCCGACGAGGCCGTCGAAGGAGAGAGCGCCCGGTCCGTCCGCGACGATCGCGGTCGCGGCGGCCGCGAGCAGCCCGTTGTACTCCCAGCCGCCGCCGCTGTTCCAGAGCCCGTTCGACCAGTGCACCTTGCGCACGGCGGTCACCATGGTCGCGATGAGCCCGGCCGCCGCGATCGGCGTGGCGAGGCCCAGGGCGAGCGCGGCGCCGCCGGCGGTCTCGGTGACCGCGGCCGCGACCGCGTTGCGGCGCGCGGGGTGCAGCTCGAGGCTCGTCATCATCTGCTCGGTGCCGTCGAGACCCGGCCCGTCGAACGAGCCGCGGAGCTTCTGCAGTCCGTGTCCGACGAACAGACCGCCGACGGCGAGACGGAGAATGAGCGAGCCGACCTTCATGGGGACCTCCGGGAGGGATGGGGTGGTGCGGGACGTGTAGAGCGAGCGTCGCGGCTCGACCGGGCCGGGTCAAGGGGTCGCGCGAGTGTCGAGGATCGAGCAGGAGTGACCTAGGCGGTCAACCGGTTCGCCTCATATGATCGGAGCAGATCGACTCGAAGGAGAGCACGCATGACCGGACGCCTCACTGGCAAGACCGCCCTCGTCACCGGAGCCGGCTCCGGCATCGGCCGAGCCGTGGCCGAGCGCTTCGCGCGGGAGGGCGCCCGGGTCGCCTTCACCGACCGCGACCTCGCCGCCGCGGAGGACGCAGCGGCCGCCTTCCCGGACGCCGTGGCCGTGCAGCTCGACATCTCGGACGAGAGCAGCGTGGAGCAGGCCTTCGCCCGTCTGGCCGCCGACGGCTTCGCGGTCGACGTGGTCGTCGCGAACGCGGGGGTGCAGCTGTTCGGGCAGGACGCCAAGATCGCCGACCTCGACCTCGACGTCTGGCGCCGCACGATCGACATCAACCTCACCGGCACGTTCCTCACCGTCAAGCACGCGGTGCGGGCGCTTCTCGGCCGCGGCGGCTCGATCGTCCTCACCGGTAGCCCGACCGGGCTGAACGGCGAGGGCCAGGACTTCACCGCCTACAGCAGCTCGAAGGCCGGCATGCACGGCCTCGCCCGGACCGTCGCCGCCGCGTACGCGGGGGAGGGGATCCGCGTCAACACGGTCGTCCCCGGCTACACCGAGACTCCGCTCGTCACCGCGATCTCCGGCGACGCCGAGGCCCGTGCGGCGATCACCTCGCGCATCCCGCTCGGCCGGCCTGGCTCCGCCGCGGACGTCGAGGGCATCATGGTCTACCTCGCCAGCGACGAGTCGAGCTACGCCACCGGCGCGCTCTTCCGCGTCGACGGCGGCATGACCACCCTCTGATCGTGCCCGCGATCGAGATCCGGCCGGCCGCGCCGACGGTCCCGCTCGGGCTCCTCCAGGCGGCGGAGCGCGACGAGCGGACGGTGCGCTGCGGCCCGTGGTCGCTGCGGTACTCCGACGGGCGGCTGGACGACGTCCGCTTCGGCGCGGCGCGGATCCTCCGCGGGGTCCGCGTCGTCGTCCGGGACGAGGACTGGGGCACCTTCGCGACCGTCCGCGCGGCACTGGAGGTCGAGGACGACGTCCTGGTCGTCGAGGGCGAGAGTGCCCAGGGCGAGGCGCGCGTCGGATGGACCCTGAGGGTCGTCTTCTCCGACGACTCGCTCTCGGTCGCGCTCGAGGCGCGTGCGAGCACGGCGTTCCTCCGCAACCGCCTGGGGCTGATCGTGCTGCACGGCATGGAGAGCGCCGGAGCGGCCCTCGAGGTGCGCCACCCGGACGGCGGCTCCGAGCGCACCGCCTTCCCCGGCCGGATCGCGCCGCACCAGCCCGCGCAGGACCTCGCCGGACTCGCCTGGACCGCCGATGGCGTCCCGGTCGAGCTGACCCTGGCGGGCGACGTGTTCGAGACGGAGGACCAGCGCAACTGGACCGACGCATCGTTCAAGACCTATTCGACGCCGCTGAGCCTGCCGTTCCCGGTCGCGGTCGCCGCGGGCGAGGTCGTCCGGCAGAGCCTGCGGATCGACTGCGCCGGCGCGCCGCCGACGAATGACGACGCGGCGACCGCGTCCGTCTGCATCCTCCGCACGGGGAGTATCGGGCACCCGCTGCCCGAGATCCGCACCTCCGCCGCGAGCGCGCCGACGGACCTCCGGCCCGGCGTCCGGCCGACGATCGATCTGCTGGTCGAGTGCGACGTGCGCTGGACCGGCTGGCGCCGAGCCCTCCGCCGCGCGATCGAGGACGCGGGCGAGCGGCCCGTCGACCTGCGGATCGTCGCGTCCACTCCCGACGACGTCCGCGCGGTCCTCGACGAGCTGGGCGACGCGCGGCTCTCCCGCCTCGGCGTCTTCGCCGCCAAGGGGCACCGCAGCACACCCGAGCTGTTCGAGGAGGCGCGATGCGTCGCGGCCGAACGCGGCATCGAGGTGATCGGCGGCGTCCGCTCGCACTTCACCGAGCTCAACCGCGGTGCCGACGCGCTCGCGCACGTCGACGGGCCACTCGCCTTCAGCATCACTCCCTTCATGCACGACCGGTCGGGGCACCAGCTCGTCGAGTCCCTCGCCGTGCAGCGCACGGTGGTCCGGGACGCAGCGGCGATCGCGGACGGCCGACCGCTGCACATCGGGCCGATCACCCTCGGGGCGCGGATGAACGCGGTGTCGACGTCGCCGTTCGACCCCGGCGCCGCCGACATCGACCGGTCCGGCTACGGCCCGGAGGCCGTGCCGGGCGCGACCGACGAGCGCCAGCAGGCGCCCGAGCTGGCGGCCTGGGTCGTCGGCAGTCTCGCCGCCCTCGCGGTCCCGGCCGTCGCCTCGCTCGCCTACTTCGAGCAGTGGGGCCCGCGCGGGATCGCCGCGGCGACGGGCGTCTCTCCCGCGGGCGTCGTGCTCCAGTGGGCGGCGGACCTCGTCGGCTCGCCGCGACTCGAGGTGGACGCGCCGGGGCTGGTCGTGCTCGGAGCGGCCGCACCGGGCGGCCGCGTGCTGCTGCTCGGCAATCCGGGCGGCACCGCGGTGACGGTCGATCCGGCCGGGATCGAGCGCTGGGAGGCGCACGGGGGAGCCGAGAGCGAGTTGTTCGTGCTCGAGCCCGGTGCAGCTGCGCGGGTGCTGCTGACGGCGTAGCGGCACCGCGAGACCGAGGTTCCGTGCCGGTGGCGGCGCCCGGCGCGACGTCTTGCAGCCCTCGACCGACGTGCGACGACAGAGGACCGTGCCGCCCACACGGTGGTGAGGATCCGTCGGTAGCGTCGTCGGCGGCGCGCGAGCGCGGGACCCCCGCCCGCGCCGCGCGCCCCTGATCGAGAGGGTCCTCCGTGAAGCAACGACGCGTGAAGCAGCGCCGCCCGAAGCAACGACGCCGCGCCCATCTGAGCGCAGCACTGTCTGCTCTGGCACTGTCCGGACTGCTGGCGCTCTCCGGCTGCTCCGCCCCGGCGGACGAGACGAAGACCGACGAGACGACCTCGCCGCTGACGGAGTACCTCGGCTCGCTCTACGGCGGCGACCTCTCGCCGGAGGAGCAGGAGGAGAAGTACAAGGAGCAGGACCGAGCGCGCGAGGAGCTCGTCGCGAAGTGCATGCAGGAGGCGGGCTTCGAGTACACCCCGAGCGTGCAGTCGGCGTCGTTCTCCTCCGACGACGACGCCTACAAGCCGGACGACCGCGGGTGGGTCGCGCAGTACGGCTACGGTGTCGTCGATTCGCCCGGACGCTACGACTCGGCCGACGCGGAGGACGAGTACGTCGACGCCAACGCCGACTACTACGACAGCCTCTCGGAGTCCGAGCAGGCGGCCTGGTCCGAGGCGCTGCACGGCCCGCCGGAGCCGGAGGACGTCGCCGCCTCGGACGACGGGTCCTACGAGTTCGACTGGACGACGGCGGGCTGCTACGGCGCCGCCTCGCACGAGCTGGAGGAGGACGACCCGACCTCCGGGAAGGAGCACGAGCCGGTGCTCGACGCGCTGACCGACTTCTACACGGAGCTGCCGTCGGTCCCCGAGCTGGCGGATCTCGATGCGGCCTGGTCCTCCTGCCTGAGCGACGCGGGCTATCCGGGCTTCGCGACCCAGTTCGACGCCGTGCACTCGATCGACGACAAGATGTCGGCGGTCTACGCGGCGGCCGGCGACCAGCCCGTCGACCCGACGGACCCGAAGCTCGTCGCCGTGAAGGACGAGGAGATCGAGCTCGCGCTCGCCGACCTCGACTGCCGGGAGAAGACCGACTACGCGGCGGTGCACAAGAAGGTCCAGGACGCGCTGGAGCAGCAGTTCATCGACGACCACCGGGCCGAGCTGGACGCGCTGAAGGCCGCGGCCGAGCAGGGCGAGTAGATGCGCGTCCCCCGTCGCCCGGGCTCGGGCGATCCGTCCGATCCGTCGTCGATCGATCCGTCGTCGACCGCTCCGACGCCGACCGATCCGCTCGACCTCCTCGCGGTCGCCGAGCCCACGGACGGTGACGACAACGACGGCACCGACAGCGGCGACACCGATACGCACCCTCGCCGGGGCCGCTTCGCCGCCCTGGCCGCGGTCGTCTCGCGCAACCGCGTCCTCTGGATCGTGGCCGCCGCCGCGCTGCTGAGCCTCGTCGCGGGCCTGCTCGTCGGAAGATTCGTGGTGTCGCCCGCGGAGGCCGCCGCGAATGCGGAACCCTCCGCCCCCGGCCTGATCACCGCGCCCGTCGAGTTCGGCGCGCTGAGCAACGACGTCACCCTCCGCGGCGAGGTGCGCTACGCGGACGCGGTCGAGGTGACCGTCGACACGACGTCGATCCAGGGCGCGGCGGTCGTGACCGGTCAGGTCCCCGCGGCCGGCGCAGAGCTCTCGCCGCTGTCGATCGCCCTGGAGATCGCGGGCCGCCCCGTCATCGTCCTCCCCGGCGAGCTCCCGGCCTACCGGACCCTGCGCTTCGGGGTGTCCGGGCCGGACGTCGTTCAGTTCAAGACCGCGCTGCGCGGCCTCGGGATCGACGCCGGCGACCCCGCCGACGACGTCTTCGACGAGACGGCCGCGAACGCGGTCACCGAGCTCTACGCCCAGGCCGGCTACGCGCCGCCCGCGACGCAGGAGGACGGCGAGGACGTCGTCCGTGCCGCCCAGGAGGCGCTGCGGTCGGCCGAGCAGGGATTCGTCGCCGCGCAGAAGGACCTCGACGACGCCCTGGCGGGCTCCTCGCCGGTCGAGGTCCGCGAGGCCGACATCGCGGTCGCCGGCGCACGCCGCGAGCTGGAGGCCGCCCGCTCGGCCGAGCCGCCGGACGGACTCCGCATCGCGGACCTCGACGACGCGCTCGGCCTGGCCGAGCTCAAGCGGTCCCAGCTGGGCGCGAGCACCGACACCGGTGCGCAGCGCGGCGCCGTCGAGTCCGCGCAGTCCCAGGTGGCGCAGGCGCAGGAGGACCTCACCCGGGCTCGTCAGTCGGTCCTGCCGGCCCTCCCCGCCGGCGAGGTCCTCTTCCTGACCTCGCTCCCGCGGCGGGTCGACGCGGTCACCGCCAAGCGCGGTAGCGTCCTGTCCGGCGCGGCGATGACCGTCTCGGGCGCACAGCTCGAGCTCTCCGGGTCCGCCGCCGAGGCCGATGCGCGCCTGCTCTCGGTCGGTCAGAAGGCGACGTTCGAGCTGCCGGATCGCGCCTCGCACGGCGCCGTCGTCTCGGGAGTGGACCCCGCGAAGGACGGCAAGGGCCGCTGGACGGTGACGCTGACCCCCGACCCGCTCTCGCCGGAGCAGATCGAGCAGTTGCGCGACACCAACGTCAAGGTCTCGGTCGCCGTCGGAGCGACGGAGGGCGCCGTGCTCTCGGTCCCGGTCGCCGCGCTGTCCGCGGGCTCCGGCGGCGAGAGCCGGGTCGAGGTCGTCGAGGGTGACCCGCGCGATCCCGGCGCCGCCAGCCGACTCGTCGTCGTCAGCACCGGTCTCGCCGCGAAGGGGGCGGTCGAGGTCACGGCCGTGGACGGGGCGCTCGACGAGGGCGACCTGGTCGTGGTCGGCCGGTGACCGCTCCGCTGGTCGAGCTGCGGGACGTCACGCGCTCCTTCCCCGGTCCGCCCGAGGTACAGGCGCTGAAGGGCGTGAGCCTCCGCATCGAGGAGGGCGACTACGTCTCGATCGTCGGCCCCAGCGGCTCCGGCAAGTCGACGATGCTGAACATCCTCGGCCTGCTCGACCGGCCGAGCGTCGGCGAGTACCGCCTCGACGGCGCCCTCACCGGAGCGCTCGACGAGGACACCCGGGCGGCCGTCCGCGCGCAGCGCATCGGCTTCGTCTTCCAGTCCTTCCACCTGCTGCCGCGGCGCACCGTGCTCGAGAACGTGATGCTGCCGATGCTCTACAGCGGGACCCCGCGGGCCGCCCGCGAGGCGCGCGCCCGCGACGCCCTGCTCCGGGTCGGACTCGGGCACCGGCTCGGCTTCCTGCCGACGACGCTCTCCGGCGGCGAGCGTCAGCGGGTCGCCGTGGCGCGGGCGGTCGTCGCGCGTCCGAGTCTCCTCCTGGCCGACGAGCCCACCGGGAACCTGGACGGCTCGACCACCGAGGACGTCATGCGGCTCTTCGAGGACCTCACGGACACCGGGCTCACCCTCGTCGTGATCACGCACGATCTCGCCGTCGCGCGGCGGGCGCGCCGCTGCCTCCGCATCGCCGACGGACGGATGCAGGAGGTGACGGCGTGAGCCCCGTGCTCGCGGCGCTCCGCCGCCGGTTCCGGCGCCGGCGACCGCGCTCGGCCGCCGCGTCCCCGCTGCTGCGGCCCGTCCGCCGCGCCGACCGCTTCACCGCCGCGGACCTCCTCGCCGAGGCCACCTCCGACATCGGCACCCGGCCCGCCCGGCTGGTGATGACCCTGCTCGGCACGGTGCTCGGCATCGGCGCCCTCGTCGCCACGATCGGCTTCGCGCAGACGACCGCCGGTCAGCTCGCCCGCCGGTTCGACGCCTTCGCCGCGACCCAGGTCGTCGTGCAGCCGGCCGAGGCGGAGAACTCCTCCGGCGACAGCGTCGCCACCGGGCGGCTGCCCTGGGACGCCGTCGACCGCGTCCGCCGCCTCGCCGGCGTCGAGCAGGCGGCCGTCGTGGGCGAGGTGTCCCTGCGCGAGGGGGCGAGCATCACCGCGGTCCCCGTCAACGACCCGTCCGCGCCCGCCGCCGCGCCGCCGCGGCTGTTCGCCGCCTCCGCCGATCTCCTCGACACGCTGGAGGGCGACGTGACCGCCGGGCGGATGTTCGACTCCGGACACGACGCCCGCGCCGACCGGGTGGTCGTGCTCGGCGCCCGTGCGGCGGAGCGGCTCGGGGTGGAGCGCGTCGACTCCCGGCCCTCGATCCTGATCGACGGCGTCGCCTACTCGGTCCTCGGGCTCTTCGCCGACGTCCAGGCGCGCGCCGAGCTGCTCGACGCGGTCGTCCTCCCCACGGGCACCGCGCGCGCCGACTTCGCGCTCGCGACGCCGGGCGACCTCCAGGCGCGCATCGACATCGGCGCCGGGCCGCAGGTCGCGGCGCAGGCACCGCTGACCCTGGCCCCCGACTCTCCCGACTCCGTCTCCGTCGCGGCACCCGGCGGCCGATCGGAGCTCGCGGGCGACGTCCGCGCCGACGTCGACCTGGTGTTCCTGATCCTCTCGGTGGTTGTGCTGCTCGCGGGCGGGGTCGGCATCGCCAACGTCACCACGCTGTCGGTGATGGAGCGCGTCGGCGAGATCGGCCTCCGCCGTGCGCTCGGCGCCACACGGCGCCGGATCGCCCAGCAGTTCATCGTCGAATCGGCCGTGATCGGCCTCCTCGGCGGTCTGGTCGGAGCGGCGACCGGCGTCCTCGCCGTGCTCTCGGTCTCACTCGCGCAGCAGTGGACCCCGGTGCTCGACCCCGGTGTGGCGTTCGGCGGGGCGCTCCTCGGCGCGCTGATCGGGCTGCTGGCGGGCAGCGTGCCGGCCCGACGCGCCTCCCGTATCGAGCCGATCGCGGCCCTTCGCGGGACCTGAGCCCCGGCCCCGACGAACCGGGGCTGCGGTTCGGCCGAGCAGCGTGTGCGTCGGTTCAGCCGAGCAGCGTGTACGTGGACGCGTCCAGGTACACCGTGCTGTCGGTGCAGACCTCGATCGCGGCGGGCGCGCGGACGGCGGCATCGGCCGCGTCGATCACCTCGGCGACCAGGAACGTCGACGTCGCGGTCGGGCAGCCGAAGGCGCCGGGGGAGTGCCAGGCGACCCGGACGTCCGCCTGCGCCGCCGGAGCGAGGGCGAGCAGGCCGGACGGGTTCGGGCCGTCGGCGGAGGCGACCGCGCCGAGGCGGCTGCCGTCGGCCCCGGCGGCGTAGACCCCGGGGATGCCGGCGAGGGTGCAGGCGCGGTCCGTCGTGTTCGTGAAGACCAGGTCGAAGGCGCTGCTGCCCGCGCCGGACGCGTCGGGATCGGGGCGGTACTCGAGCGAGAGGTCGCTCCCGACGCAGCGGACGGTCTCGGGCTCGGGCGCCGGCGCGGGCGGCTGGGACGCGGTCGGCGCCGGGGCGGGGGTCTCCGGGGCGGTCGTCGGCGCCGGCTCCGCGGACGGAGCGAGCGACGCTGCGGCCGTCGCCGTCGCGGTGGGCGTGACGGAGGGGGTGGGCGTGATGGTGGCCGTCGCGCTCGGCCGCGGCAGCGGCGAGGTCGTGGAGGCGATGCCGGCGCGCCCCGCGCAGCCGGTGACGAGGAGGCCGACCGCGGCGAGGGTCAGGGCCGCCGCGGCACCGCGGCGCAGGAGGTGGCTCATGGGCCGAGTCTGCCACCGCGGGGCGCGATCGGCAGCCCGGATCGACGGACCCGGATCGGCAGCCCCACATCGACGGACCCGGATCGATGGCCCGCGGATCAGCTCCCGGTGTCCGCCAGCCGCCGCGACGCGGTGCTCATGTGCGCCTCCATCGCCCTCGCAGCGGCGGCGGGATCGCGCGCCTCGATCGCCTCGAGCACGGCACGGTGCTCGGTGAAGGCGTCGCGAGCCTGCTCCGGGCTGCTCAGCGCGCGCTCGACCCAGAGCCGCAGCAGGGAGCGGATGGTCTGCAGCAGATCGCGCAGCACGACGTTCTCCGCACTGAGGGCGATCTGGAGGTGGAAGCGCACGTCGGCCTCGACGAAGGCCGCGATGTCGTCGAGGTGCGACTCCATCGCCTCGAGGTGCGCGTGCAGCCTGGCGAGTCCCTCGTCGTCGATCCGGAGCGCCGCCAGCATCGCCGCCTGCACCTCGAGCCCACTGCGCACCTCGATCAGCTCGGCGGTGCGGCCGGCCGAGAGCATCAGGCCCCAGCTCAGCGTCGTCGGCAGCAGCTCGGAGGTGCTGTCGCGGAGGTAGGTGCCGGAGCCGGGCCGCACCGTGACGATGCCGAGGATCTCCAGCGCCGCGAGCGCCTCCCGCACCGCCGAGCGGCCGACGCCGAGGCTCTCGGCGAGCTGGCGTTCCGGCGGGAGGCGGGAGCCGGGCACGAGGTCGCCGCGGGTGAGCAGCGAGGTGAGCTGCTTGGCGACCTCGGCGACGGCGGTGCCGCGGGGGAGGACCTGCAGCTCCAGGCGCACGAGGGACGGGTCGTCTTCGGGGTACGCCGGCATGCTCCGACCGTAGCAACCGCGCCGACGCCGCACCCGCAGCGACTCGACCGGAGAACCGGTTGACAACCGCGGCCCCGGCACGGCATCCTCTAATTGGTCAACCGGTCAGCCAATTCCCCCGAAGGCGGCCCGAGCCCCACCCCGCACCACCCAACACAGTCGTTGACACGGATCAGGAGATCGACGTGGACCTTCCCTCCCGCACAGGCGGAACCGCGACGGCGGACGCCGCCGTCGAGAAGAGCGCCATCAGGAAGGTGTCGATCCGGCTCGTGCCGTTCGTCGCCCTGATGTTCTTCATCAACTACCTCGACCGGACGGCCATCGGCTTCGCCGCGCCGAACGGCATGGAGGCCGACCTCGCCCTCTCGGCGGCCCAGTTCGGCTTCGCCTCGGGCGTCTTCTTCATCGGCTACATCCTGCTGGAGGTGCCGAGCAACCTCGCGCTGCACCGCTTCGGCGCCCGCCGCTGGCTCGCCCGCATCATGGTCAGCTGGGGCATCGTGGCGCTCCTCTTCACCTGGGTGCAGAACTTCGAGCAGCTCGTCGCCCTGCGCTTCCTGCTTGGTGTCGCCGAGGCCGGCTTCTTCCCCGGCGCGATCCTCTTCCTCAGCCTCTGGGTGCCGGCCAAGCACCGCTCGAAGATCCTCGCGCTCTTCTACCTGGCGCAGCCGCTCACCACGGTGATCGGCGCCCCGCTCGCCGGCTTCCTGATCGAGCAGGACGGCATCCTCGGCCTCGAGGGCTGGCGCTTCATGTTCCTCGGCGTCTCGCTGCCCGCGATCGTCGTGGGCGTCATCGCCTGGTTCTACCTCAAGGACAAGCCCTCCGACGCGAAGTGGCTGACCCGCGAGGAGCAGGTCTGGCTGACCACCGCGCTGAAGCGCGAGGAGGACGTCAAGACCAAGGGCGTCACCACGCACCCCAAGATGTCCTCCGCCTTCAAGAGCGGCCGCGTCTGGATGCTGAGCTTCGTCTACTTCGGCTTCATCTACGGCCTCTACGCGCTCGCCTTCTTCCTGCCCACGATCATCGAGGGCTTCCAGGAGCAGTACGGCACCACCTTCGGCATCTTCGAGAAGGGCCTGATCACCGCGATCCCCTACGTGCCCGCGGCCATCGCCCTCTACCTCTGGTCGCGCGACGCCACCCGCCGCGGCGTGCGCACCTGGCACATCGTGATCCCCGC
Organism: Rathayibacter sp. VKM Ac-2857; assembly: GCF_013205025.1. GTDB lineage: Bacteria > Actinomycetota > Actinomycetes > Actinomycetales > Microbacteriaceae > Rathayibacter. The sequence goes on from NZ_JABMLE010000004.1 coordinate 48,513, forward strand.
GATCGTCGGTGGCCTGAGCATCCCGCTCGCGCTCTTCGCCGGCTCCCCGGCGGCCACGATCGCCGTGATCACCGTCACCGCGATGGCGATCTTCTCGGCGCTGCCCAACTTCTGGACCTTCCCGACCCGGTTCCTCACCGGCGCGGCGGCGGCCGCGGGCATCGCGCTGATCAACACGATCGGCAACCTGGCCGGCTTCTCGGCCCCGTACATCACGGGCGCCCTGAAGGACGCGACCGGCGGCTACGAGGTCCCGATGGTCATCGTCGGCTTCTTCCTGCTGCTCTCCGCGGTGCTGATGTCCCTCCTCGCGCGCCGCTACAAGGACGCACCGCTCGACGCCCCGAGCGTCGACGTGATCGCGCACTGAGCACCCGCACGACCTGCTGACCGCCCGACGCCGCCCCTCCCCGAACAGGACTCCTGATGACCCGGCTCTACAACGACCCGTCCGACTTCGCCGACGAGATGATCGACGGCTTCGTCGCCGCGAACCGCCGCTTCGTGCGGCGGGTGCAGGGCGGCGTGGTGCGCTCGACCGTGAGCGCGCCCGGCTCGGTCGCCCTCGTGGTGGGCGGCGGCTCCGGCCACTACCCGGCGTTCGGCGGACTCGTCGGGCAGGGGCTCGCGCACGGCGCGGCGATGGGGAACCTCTTCGCCTCGCCGTCCGCGCAGCAGGTGCACTCGGTCGCCGCGGCGGCCGAGCACGGCGGCGGCGTGCTGCTCAGCTACGGCAACTACGCGGGCGACGTGCTCAACTTCGACGCGGCCGAGCGGCGCCTCCGCGACGAGGGGATCGACGTCCGCACCGTCACGGTGACGGACGACGTCTCGAGCGCGAGCGTCGCCGAGAAGCACAAGCGCCGAGGGATCGCGGGCGATCTGACGGTCTTCAAGGTCGCGGGCGCCGCGGCGGAGGAGGGCGCGTCGCTGGACGAGGTCGAGCGCATCGCCCGCCTCGCCAACGAGCGCACCCGCTCCTTCGGCGTGGCGTTCTCGGGCTGCTCGCTGCCCGGGGCGTTGGAGCCGCTGTTCACCGTGCCGGAGGGTCGGATGGCGGTCGGCATGGGCATCCACGGGGAGCCCGGCATCCGCGAGGACGACGTGCCCACGGCCGACGGTCTCGCCGAGCTGCTGGTCTCGTCCCTGCTCGCCGAGCTGCCCGACGGCGTCGACGCGGCCGAGGGCTCGCGCCTCGTCGTCGTGCTGAACGGGCTCGGCTCCGTGAAGTACGAGGAGCTGTTCGTCGTCTACGCCGGCGTCGAGCGGCGCCTGCGCGAGCGCGGCCTCGAGGTGCTCGAGCCCGAGGTCGGCGAGCTCGTCACGAGCTTCGACATGGCCGGCGTCTCACTCACCTTCTTCTGGGTCGACGACGAGCTGGAGCGGCTCTGGGCCGCGCCGGCCGAGGCTCCCGCGTACCGCAAGGGCTCGGTCCGCCCCGCCGAGCAGGCCGCTGTGACGGAGCAGGAGACGACCGCGGTCGTCATCGGCGAGGCGAGCGACGATTCCCGCGACGCCGCCCGCACCGTGCTCGCCGCTCTCGAGGCGACGCAGTCCACGATCGACGAGAACGCCGACGAGCTCGGCCGGATCGACGCGGTCGCCGGCGACGGCGATCACGGCATCGGCATGCAGCGCGGCGTGCACGCGGCGGTCGCCGCCGCCCGGGCCGCGCTCGAGGCCGGCGCCGGGGCGGGAACCGTGCTCGCCCATGCCGGCGATGCCTGGTCCGACCGGGCCGGCGGCACCTCCGGAGCGCTTTGGGGCGCCGCGCTCGCCGCGGTCGGCTCGGCGCTCGGCGACACCGCCGCGCCCACGGCCGCCGCGGTGGTCGAGGGGGTCGACGGCGCCCGCGCGGCGATCCTCCGCTTCGGCGCGACGCCGGGCGACAAGACGATGGTCGACTCCCTCGTCCCCTTCGCCGACGTCCTCGGCGAGGCCGTCGCCGCGGGGGAGGAGCTGCCCGCGGCCTGGACCCGGGCCGCCGAGGCCTGCACGACCGCCGCCGCCGCGACCGCGCAGCTGCTGCCGAAGATGGGCCGCGCCCGGCCGCACGCCGAGAAGAGCCTCGGCACCCCCGACGCCGGGGCGCACTCGCTCGGGCTCATCGTCACCGCGATCGGCGCGGTGCTGCGGGCGGGCGCCTCCGTCTCCGCGACCCCCGGCTCTGTCGGCAGCGGCGCGTAGCGTCGACCCCGTCCCCACGACCGCTTCCAGCAAGGAGAGAACACCCATGAGCGCACCCCTCCGCCTCGTCGTCGGCTCCGACGACGCCGGTCTCGACTACAAGGAGATCGTCAAGGCCGACCTCGAGAAGGACTCCCGCGTCGCGTCCGTCGTCGACGTCGGCGTCGACGCCTCGTCGCACACGCCCTACCCGAGCGTCGCCATCGCCGCCGCCGAGATGGTCGCCCGCGGCGACGCCGACCGCGCGATCCTGATCTGCGGCACCGGGCTCGGCGTCGCGATCGCCGCCAACAAGGTGGCCGGCATCCGCGCCGTCACCGCGCACGACTCGTTCTCGGTCGAGCGCTCGATCCTCTCCAACGACGCGCAGGTGCTCTGCATGGGCCAGCGCGTCGTCGGCATCGAGCTCGCGCGCCGCCTCGCGAAGGAGTGGCTCGGCTACGAGTTCGACAGCTCCTCCGCCTCCGCCGAGAAGGTGCGCGTGATCGAGGCCTACGAGGCCGGCAACCCGGTCGCGGACGACGCCGCCACGGTCGGCTCGTGCTGAGCCGCGCCGCCGGGGACGCCCCGGCGTTCACCGTCGGCGTGAGCCTCAAGATGTACTTCGGGCACGCGCGGACGCTCGAGTGGATGCAGCGCATCGCCGAGATCGCGCGGACGCACGAGGCGACCGCCTCGGGAGCCGTCGAGCTGTTCGTGGTGCCGACCTTCCCCGCGCTGGTGCCGGTCGGCGCCCTCGCGGCGGAAACCGGAGTCGCGCTCGGCGCGCAGGACCTGTTCTGGGAGGACGCGGGAGCGTTCACCGGCGAGGTCAGCGGTGCGGAGCTGCGCGAGGTCGGCTGTCGGCTGGTCGAGATCGGCCACGCCGAGCGGCGCGCGCTCTTCGGTGACGACGACGAGCGCGTGCGCGCGAAGGTCGCGGCGGCGTTCCGCAACGACCTCGTCCCGCTGCTCTGCGTCGGCGAGACCGAGCGCGGCTCCGTCGAGGACGCCGTCGAGCTCGTGCTCGCGCAGATCGGCTCCGCCCTCGCGGACGCGGACGAGGCCGGCGCCGTCGGCCCGATCCTCGCCGCCTACGAGCCGGTCTGGGCGATCGGCGCCCCCGAGCCCGCCGAGCCGGCCTTCATCGCCGGCGTCGTCACCGCGCTCGAGGCGGCGCTCGCGCAGCTCCCCGGCCGCGCCGGCAGCCGCGTCATCTACGGCGGCAGCGCCGGACCCGGGCTCCTGACCGCGCTCGAGGGCCGCGTGCCCGGGCTGTTCCTCGGCCGCTTCGCGCACGACCCCGAGGCGGTCGGCGCGATCTTCGACGAGGCGCTCGCTCTCGTGCGCGCCGACTTGGAGGCCCGATCGTGAGCCGCATCGGGCTGAGCAGCTACGCCTTCTTCTGGCGCTCCTCCGATCGCGTCCCCGAGCCGCTCGGCGTCGAGGCCATGGTCCGCGAGACCGCCGCGCTCGGCGTCGACCTGCTGCAGCTCTGCGACGTGCCGGCGCTCGAGGAGTACTCGGACGAGCAGCTCGCGTCGCTGCGCGCGGTCGCGAACGCCGAGGGGGTCGGGCTCGAGCTCGGCACCCGCGGCACCGATCCCGCGCACCTGCGCCGCTGGCTCCGCCTGGCCCGCGCGCTCGACGTCGTGCTGCTGCGCAGCATGTGGACGTCGGGGGAGGACCGGCCGGACCGCGCCGAGACGCTGCGGCGCCTGCGCGAGATCGCGCCCGAGCTGGAGGAGGCCGGCGTCACGCTGGCCCTGGAGACCTACGAGCAGGTGAGCACGGCCGACCTCGTCGACGTGATCGCGACGCTCGATCACCCGCGGATCCGGATCTGCCTCGACCCGGCGAACACCGTCGCGAACCTCGAGCTGCCGGAGGACGTCACCGCCCGCTGCGCCCCGTACGTCGCCAACTGGCACGTGAAGGACTTCGACTTCAGCCGCAATCCCGGCTGGGTCGGCTTCGTCTACACCGGCACGGCGCTCGGCGACGGCCGCCTCGACTACGACGCCATGCTCGCGCTGCTGCAGCCGGCGGAGCGCGGCATCACCCAGATCATCGAGTTCTGGCTCCCCTGGCAGGACACCGTCCCCGCCGCGGAGCAGGCGCTCGTCACCACCCGGCTCGAAGCCGAGTGGACCCGCACCACCCTCGACCAGCTCAGGAGAAGGAACTCATGACCGACACCACCGCCACCACCGCCCCGGGCACCGCCGCCTCCGCCCTCACCGTCGCCGTCATCGGCGCCGGCGGCAAGATGGGCATGCGGGTCTCGAACAACCTGCAGAAGTCCGAGTACAACGCCCTCTACAGCGAGGCCTCGCCCGCCGGCCAGGAGCGCACCCGCGAGGCGGGCCGCGAGATCACCGCGACGCCCGACGCCGTGAAGGACGCCGACGTCGTCATCCTCGCCGTGCCGGACGTCGTGCTCGGCGCGGTCTCGGAGGACGTGATCCCGCAGATGAAGAGCGGCGCGATCATCCTCACCCTCGACCCGGCCGCCGCCTACGCGGGGCTGCTCGCGAAGCGCGAGGACATCCACTACGCCGTGGCGCACCCGTGCCACCCGTCGGTGTTCCTCGAGCGCACCACCCCGGAGGAGTGGGCCGACACGTTCGGCGGCATCGCCGCGCCGCAGGAGGTCGTCGCCGCCCTCGAGGACGCCGACGACGACGTGCGGGCGATCGCGGGGAAGGTCATCTCGACCATCTACGCGCCCGTCATCGCCGTGCACTGGGTGACCGTCAAGCAGCTCGCGGTGCTCGAGCCGACCCTGGTCGAGACCATCGCCTGCATGGTCGGCGAGTTCCTCAAGGAGGCGCTGGACGAGACCGTCAACGGCGTCGGCGTGCCCTACGAGGCGGCCCGCGCGATGCTCTACGGCCACACCTGGATCGCGCTGACCAACGGCCTGCGCGGCTCGAACCCCTTCTCGGAGGCGTGCCACATCGCCATGGGCTACGGCCGCGAGGCGCTGATCAAGGACGACTGGAAGAAGATCTTCGACGACTCGGAGCTCGACTCCGTCATCGCCAAGATGCTGAAGATCGACGCCGTCAAGCGCTGAGGCGCCGGGCGGGGGCACTGCCTGCTGATCGAGTAGCCCTCGCAGAGGGCTGCCGTCATGCTGATCGAGTAGCCCTCGCGAGGGGTGCCCTCATGCTGATCGAGTAGCCCTCGCAGAGGGCGTATCGAGATCCATCGTCGTCCGGTGGGCGGGTCTCGATACGCCGCTGTGCGGCTACTCGACCAGCATGGGCCGGGCGAGGCGTCCCCGTACGGTCGAGACAGCCCGCAGTAGCGGGACGTCTCGACGGTCCGGGGACGCCTCGGCGTCGCACTAGAGGCGGACGATCATCTTGCCGGTGTTGCCGCCGCTCATCATGGAGAGGAAGGCCTCGACCGCGTGGTCGATGCCGTCGACGACGGTCTCGTCGTAGGCGATGCTCCCCTCCTGGAACCAGCCGCCCATCAGGCGGTTGAACTCCGGGGCGTGGTCGAGGTACGCCGACAGGGTGAAGCCGCGCAGGGTCAGCCCGCGGGTGATGATGTTGGCCATGTTGTCGGGCCCGGCCGGCTTCTCGGTGCTGTTGTAGCCGGCGATCGCGCCGCAGAGCGCCGCGCGTCCGCCGTCGTTGAAGGCGTCGAGCGCCGCCTCGAGGTGATCGCCGCCGACGTTGTCGAAGTAGACGTCGATGCCCTCGGGTGCCGCTGCGGCGAGCTGCTCGCGGACGGGGCCGGCGTGGTAGTCGAACGCGGCGTCGTAGCCGTACTTCTCCGTCAGCAGCGCGACCTTCTCGGCCGAGCCGGCGGAGCCGATGACGCGCTTCGCTCCGAGCAGGCGGGCGATCTGGCCGGCGGCCGAGCCGACGGCTCCCGCGGCGCCGGAGACGAAGACGGTGTCGCCCTCCTTCAGCCCCGCGATGGTGGTGAGGCCGACGAAGGCGGTGAGGCCGGTCATGCCGAGGACGCCGAGCCGCAGCGAGAGCGGGGCGCCGGGGATCTCGGGGACGACGCGGAACGCCGAGCTCTGGGCCTGGACGATGTCGCGCCAGCCGAGCTGATGCAGCACGACGGCGCCGACCGGGAAGTCCGGGTCGCTCGACACGGTGACGCGGCCGATCGCGCCGCCGGTCATCGTCTCGCCGAGCGCGTAGGGCGGGGTGTAGCTCTTGACGTCGTTCATCCGCCCGCGCATGTAGGGGTCGACGGAGAGGAAGGCGTTCTCGACGCGGATCTCGCCGGCGGCGGGCTCGTCGTACTCGACCTGCGCGGTCCGGAAGTCCTCGGCGACGGGCCAGCCGACGGGGCGGCGGACGAGCTGGATCTGGGTGCTGGTGACGGTGGTCATGGAGCCTCTCGAGGGGTCGTGGGGATGGAGATCAGGAGGCCGCGAGGCCGATGCCGAGCACGAGGACCGCGAGCAGTCCGGGCGCCATCTGAGTGAGGGCCGCGCGCCGCTTGCCGGGGGAGGAGAGCAGCAGCACGAGGGCTGCGGCCACCATCGATCCGGTGCCGGTGAAGACGAGTGCGGCGCCGACGGCGGTCGCTCCCGAGGCGAGCACGATCACGCCGACGATCGTGACGATCGCGAGGAACAGGTTGTAGAAGCCCTGGTTGAACGCGAGCTCCTTCGTCGATTCGGCCTCGCCGGCCGTGGTGCCGAAGGTGGAGCGGGCGCGCGGGGTCGTCCAGAGCAGCGACTCCAGCACGAAGATGTAGACGTGCAGCAGCGCCGCGAGGACGGCGAGAACGAGTCCGATGACGATCACGGCGAGGCCTCCTGATTGTGTATCGCTCGGTTCACTACCGAACGGCCTCACTCTATACTGGAACGACCGGTTCACAACAGACCACCGGTTCCGGGTCGTCAGCAGAGGGAGTCGCCGTGGGACGCACGCAGAGCTTCGACACCGACCAGGTGGTCCGGTCGGCGCGCGCCGTCTTCTGGGACCGCGGCTTCGAGGAGGCGTCGCTGCCCGAGCTCGAGGCGGCGACCGGACTCGGCCGCTCCAGCCTGTACCACGCGTTCGGCAGCAAGCGCGGGCTCTTCGACGCGGCGGTGCAGAGCTACCTCGACGAGATCGTGCGGCCTCGGCTGGAGCCGCTCACCCGGGTCGACGTGGAGCCGGCTGCCCTCGAGGACTACTTCTCGGGGTTGCGGGACGCGCTCGCCGATCCGCGGACCGTGTCGGCGCAGAGCGGGTGCCTCCTCCTCAACGCGGCGGGTGCGCCGATCGCGCGCGACGACGCGGTGCGCGAGGTGATCGCGGAGTACCGGGCGGAGCTGCAGCGGGCGATGCTCGCGGGGGCGGCGGCGCGGTGGCCGGGGGAGTCCGCCGAGTGGCGGGGGCGGCAGGCGGGGGTGCTGGTGTCGCTGCTGGTGACGGCGCTGGTGCTGGCGCGGGTCGATCCGGGGCAGTCTGTGGCGACGGCGGAAGCGGCGCTCGGGCTGGTGCGGGGGGACTGACGAGGCCGGGTGCTGACTGCTGGCGTGCTCGTCGCTTCGCGACATCGTTCTGGCGGTGCGAACGGGGTGGACGCGGCGCCTCGTCGCGGCTCCTTCCCGCGCGCCTGCGGCGCGCCCGCCAGACCCGAGCCAGGAGCCGCGACGAGGCACCGCGACCACCCCTCCGTTCGGAGGAGGTGGCGGCACGGCGGGCTCGGGGAGAGCGGATGTCAGGGCGCGGGCGGAAGTTCGGCTCGTGGGGCCGCGTTCGGCTCGCGGGGACGGGCCGATTCGACGTGCCGAGGGGTGTTCTGCGTGCCGGAGGTGGGCACGGACCGTGGTACCGAGAAGGGCCGGCGGGGGAGTTCCCGCCGGCCCTCGGGAGGGTGCGTCAGTCGGTGCCGGCGTCGAAGGCGGCGCCCTCGGAGGCGAGGTCGGTGGCGCGGCCGAGGGCGTCGGCGGCGGCGGAGCCGTTGCCCTCGGTGATGGCCTCGGACTCGCCGATCTCGAGGTGGCCGACCAGCTCGGCGGTCGAGCCGCCGACCAGGCCCGCGGCGGCGTACTGCTCGAGGCGCGAGCGGGAGTCCGCGATGTCGAGGTTGCGCATGGTCAGCTGTCCGATGCGGTCCTCGGGCCCGAACGCGGCGTCGCCGACGCGCTCCATCGAGAGCTTGTCGGGGTGGTAGCTCAGCGCGGGGCCGGTGGTGTCGAGGATCGTGTAGTCGTCGCCACGGCGCAGGCGCACGGTGACCTCGCCGGAGACGGCGGAGCCGACCCAGCGCTGGATGGACTCGCGCAGCATCAGCGACTGCGGGTCGAGCCAGCGGCCCTCGTACATCAGGCGGCCGAGGCGGCGGCCCTCGGAGTGGTACTGCGCGATGGTGTCCTCGTTGTGGATCGCGTTGAGCAGGCGCTCGTAGGTCAGGTGCAGCAGCGCCATGCCGGGCGCCTCGTAGATGCCGCGGCTCTTGGCCTCGATGATGCGGTTCTCGATCTGGTCGGAGTTGCCCAGGCCGTGGCGGCCGCCGATCGCGTTGGCCTCGAGGACGAGGGCGACCGGGTCGGAGTACTCGACGCCGTTGAGGGCGACCGGACGGCCGGCCTCGAAGCGGACGCTGACCGTCTCGGCGGCGATCTCGACGTCCTCGCGCCAGGCGGCGACGCCCATGATCGGCTCGACCAGCTCCATGCCGCTGGAGAGCTCCTCGAGGCGCTTGGCCTCGTGGGTGGCGCCCCAGATGTTGGCGTCGGTGCTGTATGCCTTCTCGGTGGCGTCGCGGTACGGGAAGCCGCGGGCGACGAGCCACTCCGACATCTCCGTGCGGCCGCCGAGCTCGTTGACGAACTGGACGTCGAGCCACGGCTTGTAGATGCGCAGGCGCGGGTTGGCGAGCAGGCCGTAGCGGTAGAACCGCTCGATGTCGTTGCCCTTGTAGGTGGAGCCGTCGCCCCAGATGTCGACGCCGTCCTCGCGCATCGCGCGGACCAGCAGGGTGCCGGTGACGGCGCGGCCCAGGGGAGTGGTGTTGAAGTAGGTCTTGCCGCCGGAGCGGATGTGGAAGGCGCCGCACTGCAGCGCGACGAGACCCTCCTCGACGAGGGCGGACTTCGCGTCGACGAGACGCGAGATCTCGGCGCCGTACTGCGCGGCGCGCGCGGGCACGCTGTCGATGTCGGGCTCGTCGGCCTGGCCGATGTCGGCGGTGTAGGTGCAGGGCACCGCGCCCTTCTCGCGCATCCAGGCGACCGCGACCGATGTGTCGAGCCCTCCCGAGAATGCGATTCCGACGCGCTCGCCCACGGGCAGACTGTTCAAGACCTTCGACATGGCTCCGATTTTAGGAGACTCGCGGGGCTGCTCGTGACGCGGCCGGTCGCGGGAGCTCCGGCCGGCGCCGCGACACCACCGCGATGTCGCGCCGGCGTCTCGGCCTTCTTCGCGGGCACATCACCGTGAGTGACGACGCGATGAACCTCGACGGGTCCCTCCGGTCCTGCCGAGAGGAAGCACAGCCTTGATGAGGAGCACTTCTGCTTCCGCGACGGGGAAGCCTGCGAGCCCCGATGCGAGGAGCCCCCGCCGATCCGCAGCACGCCCCGACCGGACGTCCGGTGATCTGATCCGAGCACCTCCGAGCAGCGTCGCAAGGGAGGAGTGGGGCTGATGCGATCCGACCTGGAGCCGATACCGTTCGAGCGGGATCGTCGCGCCTGTGCGACGGCCGTGAGAGGGGAATCACATGCTCCGACAGTCCAGCCGCCGAGTACGCATGACATCCATCGGCATCGCCGCCATGACCTTCGCCACCGCACTGACGGTCGGTGCCGCCGTGCCGGCACGAGCCGACGTCGCGTACGGGACGCTGCAGGGAACGGTGAGCGGCGCCGGAGCCGGTCCGGTCGCAGGCGCGAACGTGATCCCCATCAGCGAAGAGGGGTACCAGGTCGGGGACGGTGCAACGAGCGACGCGCAGGGTGACTACTCCGTGCGCGTCGAGACCGGCACCTACCGGCTGGCGATCCAACCGCCGGCGGGGAGCGAGTGGGGCTCACAGATGTGGGACGGGGTCCTCACCACCGCGGAAGCGACCGAGGTCGACATCACTGCCGACTCCGTCGCCACGGCGGACGTGACTCTCACCCCCGGCTCGACCGTCTCCGGCCGGGTCACGTGCGACGGCGTCCCGACCGGGGGGATCACCGTCGGCGCGGTGAACCGCATCAACCTCTTGCTGGGGCGTTCAGCGGTGACGGAACCGGACGGCACCTACGCGATCACCGGAGTCATCCCGGGGAACGTCGAGATCTCGTTCCAGCCCTTCCCCCTCGACTGCATCCCCGAGTTCTGGAAGGACGTCCCCCTCGGAGGAACTCCCACGCCTCTCCTCGTGACCGCGGGCCAGGACCGCACAGGCATCGACGGAGAGCTCTCGAGCACTGCAGCACCCCAGCCCGCCATCCCGGCGAAGGTCGCCGCGGTCCTCGAGCGCCTGGGCATCGACGCGACCGACCCGCGCATCGCCGCCGCCTGCACGACCACGACCGACTCCGCCCTGCAGCGCAGGATCGAGCGCCTCGGCGCGAACGTGTCGCTGTCCACCGTTCGCCAGGTGCGCGCTGCGCTCTGCTGACACTTCTCCTCGCTCCGAGCACGATCACACAGTGCACGCGCAGCACCGCGATCGTCCGGCCACGAAGACCGGTAGCGTCCGCGACGCATCCGCTCGCGGGCCCGCGCGGAAACGCTCCGGTCGTCGCGTAGGAATCGGCTGAGCAGCGCGGACGCGCGGGGCGCGTCGAGCCCCGCCGTCCCCAGCAGGGAGGGTCTGCAGGCCCGTCCATCGGCGCTGGTGGATCTCGATACGCCCGCGGCGCGGGCTACTCGATCAGCATGCAGGTCCCCGTGCGGGCCGGGGGTCTGCATGCTCGTCCGTCGGCGCTGGTGGATCTACTCGGAAGAGACGCCCGCAGACATGCTGGTCGAGTAGCCACGCAGGGGCGTATCGAGACCCACCACCGCAGGAACGTCGGCCTCAGCAGGGCGGGTCTGCAGGCTCGCCCTTGGGCGCTGGTGGATCTACTCGGAAGAGACGCCGTAGACATGCTGGTCGAGTAGCCACGCAGGGGCGTATCGAGACCCACCACCGCAGGGACGTCGGCCTCGTCAGGGCGGGTCTGCAGGCTCGTCGTCGGGCGCTGGAGGATCTCGATGCGCCCGCTGTGCGGGCTACTCGATCAGCAGGGGCCGCGGGGCCCCGCCGCGCAGGCCGACCGCGGGCAGCAGCACGTTGTCGACCAGGGAGATCAGGTAGTCGCGGTCGACCGGCTCGCGCATCAGGAGCACGCGGTAGGAGACCATCGAGGGGGTCAGGACGGCGAGCATGTCGACGTCGACGTCGGCCGGGATCTCGCCGCGGTCGATGGCGCGGCGCAGGAGCGTCCGGTTGGCGCGGGCGCGCGGCTCGACGATCGCCTGGCGGACGGCGTCGGCGAGCTCCGGGGCCTTCGAGATCATCGCGACGACGCCGGACATGATCCGGAGCTTCCGCTCGGCGTCCTCGATCGCGCGCGGGCGGATCAGGGCGACCAGGTCCCCGCGCAGGGTGCCGGTGTCGGGGAGCGCGTCCTGGTCGAGGTCCGCGCCCTTGAGGCAGGCGACGGCCTCGAGCACCAGCTCGGCCTTCGACTCCCAGCGGCGGTAGAGGGTGGCCTTGCCTGCCTTCGCGCGGGCGGCGACCATGTCGATCGTCATGCCGTCGTAGCCGGTCTCGGCGAGCACGTCGAGGGCGGCGGTGAGGATCTCGCCGTCGCGGTTCGGGTCGCGGCGGCGGCCGGGGCGCGCGGGAGCATCGCAGGCCGTGGCGGCGGGGGGAGTGGGCGGCGTCATCGCGGCTTCTCCAATCGGTTCGGGAGGGCCGCGCGAACGGCCCGTGTGAACACCATGCTAATTGAAGAACTCCGCAGTTCCGAAACTAGCGAGTCTCGTATATGGTCTCCTCCATGTCGCAGACCACATCACTGCCGGACTCCGCCGCCCCCGCGGTTCCGGCCCCGTCCTCCCGCCGCTGGTGGACGCTCGTCGCCGTCGGGCTCGCCCAGCTCATGGTCGTGCTCGACTCCACCGTCGTGAACATCGCGCTCCCCGCCGCCCAGGCCGACCTCGGCTTCTCGGACGGCGACCGCCAGTGGGTCGTCACCGCCTACTCGCTCGCCTTCGGCAGCCTCCTCCTCCTCGGAGGCCGCCTCTCCGACCTGATCGGCCGCAAGCGCACCTTCATCATCGGCCTGATCGGCTTCGCGATCGCCTCCGCCCTCGGTGGAGCCGCCCCGAACTTCGAGCTGCTCATCGCGGCCCGCGCCCTGCAGGGCGTCTTCGGCGCCCTCCTCGCGCCGACCGCCCTCGCCGTGCTCACCACCACCTTCACCGTCCCGAAGGAGCGGGCCCGCGCGTTCGGCGTCTTCGGCGCGATCGCCGGTGCCGGCGGCGCGGTTGGCCTCCTCCTCGGCGGCGTGCTGACCGAGAGCTTCGACTGGCGCTGGAACCTCTACATCAACGTCGTGATCGCGGTCGTCGCGGTCATCGGCGCCATCGTCTTCGTGCCGACCATCGACCGGGTCGGCCCGCGCCCGAGGCTCGACGTCCCCGGGACGATCCTCGTCTCGGCCGCCCTCTTCGGTCTGGTCTTCGGCTTCGCCAACGCGGAGACCGACGGCTGGGACTCGCCGATGACCTGGGTGCCGCTCGCCGCGGCCGTCGTGCTCCTCGTCGGCTTCGTCCTCCGCCAGCGCAGCACCGAGCACCCGCTGCTGCCGCTGCAGATCGTGCTCGACCGCGACCGCGGCGCCGCGTACCTCTCGGTGCTGATCGCCGGCGCGGGGATGTTCGGGATCTTCCTCTTCGTCACCTACTACCTGCAGGTCTCGCTCGGCTACTCGCCCATCCAGACCGGGCTGTCGTTCCTGCCGATGATCGGGATGCTGGTGCTCGCCGCGCAGCTCTCGACCAACCTGCTCCTGCCGCGCTTCGGCCCGAAGATCATGGTGACCTTCGGCATGCTGCTCGGCGTGGTCGGCATGCTGCTGCTCACCCGCCTCGACCTCGACAGCGGCTACGCGGCCGACGTGCTGCCGGCGCTGATGGTGCTCGGCTTCGCGATGGGCTCGATCATGCCCGGCTCGATGCAGACCGCCACCCGCGGAGTCGACATGCGCTTCGCCGGCGTCGCCTCGGCGATGGTCAACACCAGCCAGCAGGTCGGCGGCTCGATCGGCACCGCGCTGCTGAACACGCTCGCGGCGACGGCGGTCACCGACTACCTCCTCAGCCACACCCCGACGACGGCGGCGACCGCGGCGGAGGCCGCGGTGCAGAGCTACGCGGTCGCCTACGGCTGGGGCGCGGGCTTCTTCGCCCTCGGCGCGGTGCTCTCGGTGCTGCTGTTCCGCCGCCGCTCGGCGGGCCTCGCGGTCTCGACCGGAGCCTCCGCGGAGCCGGTGCTCGCGCACTGACCTCACGACAGCATCGACCCGCGCGTCCGGCCGGGACTCCCGCATCAGCGGGGGCCCCGGCCGTTCGCCGTTCCCCGGACGTGTCGGCGTGTTGCGCCGCGGGTCGCCCCGGGTCGGGTGGCTGCGTAGCGTCGGGGGATGCCCGAGACCCTCGACATCGTCCACCTGCGCACGCTCGTGGCGATCGCCGACTGCGGGGGCTTCGGCCGGGCGGCGGTGGCGCTGCACATCAGCCAGCCGACCGTCTCGCAGCACGTCCGCACCCTCGAGCGGCGCCTCGAGCGCACCTTCATCGAGAAGGTCGGGCGCAGGGCCCGCTTCACGCCGGCCGGCGAGCGGCTCCTGGTGCAGGCCCGCCGGATTTTGGCGGTGCACGACGACGCGCTCGAGCTGCTCGACGCGGCGAGCGAGAACCCGCTCGCCCTCGGCCTGACCGAGCCGGCCGCGGAGCAGCTGCTGCCCCGCCTGCTCGAGACGCTGCACCGCGCCTTCGACGACCGCCCGCTCACCTTCACACTCGACCGCTCCACTCACCTGGCGGAGGCGGTGGCGCGGGGCGTCGTCGATCTCGCGGTCATCCTCGGCGTGGGCGGCGACCTGCCGGGCCGCCAGGTCGCGACGCTGCCGCTCGACTGGTACTCGGCACCCGGCTGGCAGCCGCCGGAGGGCGCGCCGATCCCGCTCGTCGCCTACTCCGAGCCGTGCGGGATGCGACAGCGCGCGCTGCAGCAGCTCGGCGCCTTCGGTCACGAGGTGCGGGTGGTCGCCGAGTCGGCGGGGTTGGAGGGCGTGATCGCGGCGGCCCGCGCCGGTGTCGGAGTCGCGGTGCTGCCGACCGCGCACCGCGGCACGGTCGCCGAGGGACTCGTCGAGCGGCACGACCTGCCGGCGCTCGGCTCGGTCAACCTGCGCCTGGTCTCGCGGCGCGGTCTGGCTCCGGACGTCGAGGACACGGCGCTCACTGCGCTCGCGGAGGTCTTCGGCACGGTGCGGGCACGGCCGGTCGCGGTACCCGCGGGCGCGCGAGTGTGACCTCCGTCGCCGGTCGCCGGCGCGGGTGTGACGAAGAGTTACCAACGATCGGGATCGCCGATCGGAACGCATCCGGAATCATCGTTGGACGCCCGGAGCACCTCGCCCGTAGCGTCGGAGCCATGACGTTCCCGCCCGCCCTCACCGCCGCCGCGCCGCCCGGCGCGACCGGTGCAGCGAGCCGCGGGAGCATCGGCGTCCTCGGCTCCGCAGGTCGGATGCCCGGCACTCGAATGTCCTCGGACGGGAACCCCTTCGCGCCGGTGCGCGGATGTTCCTGTCCGGTCTCCCGCTGACGCCTCCGCGTCGCCCGACTCCTCCGCCCGACGACCGGCACCAGCCGCCCCCGTCCCGGCCTCTGCGCGCCGCCGCCCGCCTCCGCGGCCGCCGCGCGTCCCTCTCTCGGCGCCGTCCCGCGCTCCTCCGGCGTGCCCGCGCGCCTCCCCGGTGCGCCTCCGCACCCTCTCGAAAGGACCTCCCATGACCGTCGAGTTCATCTCCGCGATCAACGTCAACCACTCGAACGAGGTCAACGGCCTGGCCGACCCGGCCATCGACGTGGCCTACCTGCGCCGCTACTCCCGGATCCTCGAGGACGGCGGCTTCGACTACACGCTGGTGCCCTACGGCTCGGCCGGGCACGACCCGTTCACGATCGCCGCCGCGGTGACCCAGTACACCGAGCACCTGAAGCCGATCGTCGCGCTGCGGCCCAACACGGTCTACCCGACCGTCGCGGCGAAGGCGCTCGCCACCCTCGACCAGCTCTCGGGCGGCCGGGCCGTCGTGCACTTCATCGCCGGCGGGAACGACCACGAGCAGGCCCGCGAGGGCGACCGGCTGAGCAAGGCCGAGCGCTACGCCCGGCAGGAGGAGTACCTCCGCATCCTCCGGAAGGTCTGGTCGGCGACCGAGCCGTTCGACCACGAGGGGGAGTACTACCGCTTCGAGGACTTCGTCTCGCGGGTGCGGCCGGTGCGCGGCACCATCCCGATCTCGGTCGGCGGCTCGAGCGACGAGGCCTACCGCCAGGGCGGCGCGCTCGCGGACGTCTTCGGCCTCTGGGGCGAGCCGCTGGCCGACACCCAGCAGCAGATCGACCGGATCGCGGACGCGGCGCTCGCCGCCGGCCGCGCCGACACCCCGCGCACCTGGGTCACCTTCCGGCCGATCATCGCGCCGACCGAGGAGCTCGCCTGGGAGAAGGCGCACCGGATCCTCGGCATCCTGCAGAGCCGCGGCGGCACGACGAACCCGCGCAAGGGCGAGAAGGGGCTCTGGGTGCAGACGCCGAGCGCCACCGGCCCGGCGAACGTCGGCTCGCAGCGCCTGCTCGACATCGCGCGGCGGAAGGACCTGCACGACCGCGCGCTCTGGACGCCGACCGCGACCGCGACCGGGGCGGCCGGCGCCTCCACCGCGCTCGTCGGCACGCCGGAGACGGTCGCCGCGGCGATCCTCGACTACGTCGACCTCGGCGCCGACCTGATCTCGATCCGCGGCTACGACAACCTGAACGACGCGGTCGACTACGGCCGGTACGTCATCCCGCTGGTCCGCGAGGAGCTCGCGCACCGCGAGGCGACCGGGCGCCGCGGCGAGATCGTCGCGCAGCCGCCGCTCGAGGCCGAGCTGGCCGGGGCGATCGCGTGACGCTGCTCACGGGACCCGCCGCCACGGTCCGCCCCGCCGCCGTCATCCTGCCCGCGCCCGACCTCTCCGACCGCGCGCTCGCCCGGGTCACCGTCCGCCTGGCCGAGACCGCCGAGCACTACGACCGCACCGCCGAGTTCCCCCGGCAGGGGATCCAGGCGGTGCACGAGGCGGGACTGCTCTCCCTCGGAGTCGGCACCCGCTACGGCGGCACGCCCGCCTCCACCGTCGACCTCGTCCGCGTCTTCGGCGCGCTCGGCCAGGGCGATCCGGCGGTCGCGCTGATCTCGGCGATGACCGTGCTGCAGCACGCCGCGCAGGACCGCGCTGCGCTCTGGCCGGAGGAGCTCTACCGCTCGGTGCTCGCCGACTCCGCCGAGCGCCCCGTGCTGCTCAACGCGGTGCGCGCCGAGCCCGAGTGGGGCGCTCCCGCCCGGGGCGGCCTGCCTGCCACCACGATCCGCCGCGACGGCGACGGCTGGCTGCTCGAGGGCCGCAAGGGCTTCGCCACCGGCTCGGAGGGGCTGGCGTACCACCTGGTCTGGGCAGTCGATCACGGCGGCGCGTCGGGCGAGCCCGAGCTCGCGCACGCGATCGTGCCCGGCGATGCCGCGGGCGTCCGGATCGAGCGGACCTGGGACCACCTGGGCCAGCGGGCCTCGAGCACGCACGACGTGGTCTACGAGCAGGTCCGCCTGCCGCTCGAGCACTTCCGCGGCACGCCCCGCTCGCAGCTCGCGCCCGAGGCCGGAGCGGCCGGCGGCTTCGGCCTCGCCGTCGCGGCGCTCTACGTCGGCGTCGGACGGGCGGCGCAGAGCTTCTTCGTGCGCTTCGCGAACGAGCGGGTCCCGACCTCGCTCGGCCGGCCGATCGCCACCACGGAGCGGATCCGCTCGGTCGCCGGCGAGATCCAGGCGCAGCTGGTTCAGGCCGAGGAGGTGCTGCTCTCGCTGGCCGCGCGAGTGGACGCGGGTGATCCGCGCGCCGCCGAGCGCCTCATCGTCGGCAAGCTGCTCGCCACCCGCTCGGCCGTCACCGCGGTCGAGACGGCCGTCGCCGCGCTCGGCAACCCCGGTCTCACCCGCCACCACCCGCTCGAGCGGCACCTCCGCGATGTCCTCGCCTCCCGGGTGCACCCGCCGCAGGACGACGCCGCCCTCCTGATCGCCGGCACGCGCTCGCTCGCGGCCGCCGCGCTCTGACAGCCCCGCACTCCGACACCCCCGCTCTTCGACACCCCGCACTTCGACTTCTCTGCACGGGAGACCACCCTCATGACGTTCCACCGCTCACGCTCCTTCCGACGATCCGGCACCGCCGCCGCCGCGCTCGCCCTCGCCTCCGCGCTGGCCCTCTCCGCCTGCTCGGGCGCCTCGGGCGCGGGCGCCGTCTCCGACGACGCGACCCCCGTCGACGGCGGCCGGCTCTCGCTGGCCTTCTTCCCCGACAACGCCGCGTTCTCCTGCGTCGACCCGTTCCAGACCTACTGGATCGAGCACCGCACCGTGATCCGCAACGTCGCCGACTCGCTCACCGACCAGGATCCGGAGACCGGCGAGATCCAGCCCTGGCTCGCGACCGACTGGAGCGTCAACGACGCGGGCACCGAGTACACCTTCGACCTGCGCACCGACGTCACCTTCTCCGACGGCACGCCCTTCACCGCGGAGAGCGTGAAGACCTCGTTCGACAACGACAAGGCCACCCTCGCGCAGCTGCCCTCGGCCTACGGAGGCGTCTACCTCGCCGGCTACTCGGGCACGGAGGTCGTGGACGCCGACACCGTGAAGGTCGTCTTCTCCACGCCGAACGCCGCGTTCCTGCAGGGCACCTCGACCACCAACCTCGCGATCCTCGCCGCCTCCTCGTACGAGAAGACGCCCGAGGAGCGCTGCCTCGGTGGGATCGTCGGCTCCGGCCCGTTCACGCTGACCGGCTACACCCCCGGTACCGGCATCACGCTGGACAGGCGTCCGGGCTACGCCTGGGGCTCGGCCCTGCGCGAGAACACCGGGGAGGCGCACCTCGACGGGATCGACATCAGCTACGTCGCCGAGGACAGCGTCCGCGTCGGGCAGCTGACCAGCGACGAGATCGACATCGCCTGGCCGCGGAACCCGATCTCGGAGAACGACCAGGCCGTGATCACCGGCTCCGGCGACACCGTCGTGAGCCGCTCGCTGCCGGGCCCCGCGAGCAACTACTACCCGAACGTCGCCGAGGGGAAGATCCTCTCGGACGAGAGGGTGCGGCAGGCCGTGCAGAAGGCGATCGACCGCGAGACCTACGCGACGACCGTCTTCGGCGCCGGCTACCCGGCCGCGACCAGCATCTACAACACCACCACGCCGTTCTTCAAGGACGAGTCGTCGAAGCTCGCCTTCGACGCCGAGGGCGCGGGCGAGCTGCTGGACGAGGCGGGCTGGGAGCTCGGCGACGACGGCTACCGCTCGAAGGACGGGCAACGGCTCACGCTGTCGGTGCCGATCGTCACCCAGTTCGGCGCCGGTGATCAGCTGATCCAGGACCAGCTGAAGCAGGTCGGCATCGAGCTCGAGCTGAACGTGATCACCAACGCCCAGCGCGCCGACGTGCTCAACAGCGGCGACTACGACCTGATCTCGACCTACTACACGCGGGCCGATCCGGGAGTGATCCAGTGGATCATCGACTCCCGGTACGCCGGCTCGAAGGCGCAGGCGACGAACGGCCTCGACGCCGAGCAGGCCGCGACCGTGCAGGCCCTGCTCGACGAGGGCGTGCAGACGGTCGACACCGCGGCCCGCGCCGAGGTCTACGGCGAGCTGCAGGACTACCTCATCGACAATGCACTGGTCTTCCCGTTCGCCGAGCGGGTGCAGCTGGCGGGCGTCTCGTCGGCGGTGCACGGCTTCCGCTTCACCTCGGAGGCGTTCGGCGACTTCGCCGACGCCTGGATCCAGCCGTGACCGCGCTCGGCTCGGCCCCGGCGGCGGTGGCTCCGGAGACGGCACCGGGGAGGCCGGGCACCCGCTCGGCCCCCTCGGGCCTCGGCCGCTACCTGATCGGCCGGCTCGGCCAGGCGGTGCTGGTGCTCTGGGCCGCCTACACCGTGACCTTCGCGGTGCTGTGGCTGCTGCCGAGCGACCCGCTGGCGCTCCTGCTCTCGGCCAACAACGTCGAGGTGGACTCGCTCACCCCGCAGCAGCTCGCCGAGGCCCAGGCGCGCTACGGCCTGGACCAGCCGGTCTGGCAGCAGTACGCGACGATGCTCGGCAACGCGCTGCGGGGCGACTTCGGCACCTCGATCACCAAGGGCATCCCGGTCACCGACCTGATCGCCGAGAAGCTGCCCGGCACCCTGCAGCTCAGCGCCCTGGCGATCGGCCTCGCGCTGATCGGCGGCACGGTGCTCGCCTACCTGGCGGCGTACGTCCGCTGGGCGCCGCTGAAGACGGTGCTCGGCCGGCTGCCCTCCGCGGGCGTGGCGTTCCCCGGCTTCTGGATCGGCCTGCTGCTCATCCAGTTCTTCGCCTTCTCGCTGCACCTGCTGCCCTCCACCGGCAGCGCGACCCCGGCGAGCCTGATCCTGCCGGCGGTCACCATGGCGATCCCCACCTCGGCGATGCTCGCCCAGGTGCTGATCCGCAGCTTCGCGGACGTCGAGGCGGAGGCCTACATCACCACGGCCCGCGCCAAGGGCCTCTCCCGCGGCGCGGTGCAGTGGCGGCACGCCTTCCGCAACGCCTCGCTGCCGACGCTGACGATCCTCGGGATCCTGGCCGGCAACACCGTCACGGGAGCGATCGTCGCCGAGACGATCTTCGCCCGGCAGGGCATCGGCACGCTCGCCCAGGAGTCGGTGCTCACCCAGGACGTGCCGGTCGTCCAGGCGATCGTCGTGCTGGCGGCCGTCGTGTTCGTCGGCATCAACCTCCTGGTCGACCTGCTCTACCCCCTCCTCGATCCGCGCATCACCTCGACACCGAAGGCGAGCCGACCATGACTCTCGAACTCACCCGGCCCGAAGCGCTCGTCGTCCCCGAGCCGCTCACCCGCGCGGCGCACGGCCGGGGTGCCCGCCGCGTGCGGATCCTCCGCCTGCTGCTGCGCCGTCCGGGCTTCGTCCTGGCGCTGGTCTTCGTGCTGTTCGTCCTGGCCTCGGCGATCGCTCCGGCGCTCTTCACCGGTGTCGACCCGACGGCGACCGCGCCGGCCGACAAGCTGCAGGCGCCGAGCCTCGTGCACCTCTTCGGCACCGACGAGCTGGGCCGCGACCTGTTCGCGCGGGTCCTGCACGGCGGGGCGCTGACGGTGCAGGCGACGGTGATCGCTCTCGCGATCGCCCTGGTCGGCGGGCTGACGCTCGGCGTGGTCTCCGGCTCCGCGGGCGGAGTGGTGGACGCGGTGATCATGCGCGTGGTGGACGTGCTGCTCGCGATCCCCGGGCTGCTTCTCGCCCTGGCGATCGTGACGGCGATCGGCTTCGGCACGCTGCCGGTGGCGCTCGCCGTGGGCATCGGCATCCTGCCCGGCTTCGCGCGCACCACCCGCGCCGAGGTGCTCCGGGTGCGCACGCTGCCCTACGTCGAGGCCGCGCGCACCGGAGGGGCGAGCCGGCTGCGCGTGCTCGTGCGGCACGTGCTGCCCAACTCCTGGGGGCCGGTCGCCGTGCTGGCCGTGCTCGATCTCGGCACCGCGATCATCGCGATCGCCGCGCTGAGCTTCCTCGGCTTCGGCGCGGCGCCGCCCGCGGCGGAGTGGGGGACGCTGATCTCCAGCGGCCGCAACTACCTCGTCACCAGCCCGTGGCTGTCGCTGCTGCCGGGGCTCTTCGTCGGGCTCCTCGTCTTCGCGCTCAACCACGTGGCCAAGAGCCTCGAGGAGGTGCAGCGATGAGCGCCGCGGTGATCCGATCCGTCGGCCCCGCCGCGTCCGGCCCGCTCGTGCGGCTCGACCGGCTCAGCGTCGCCTACGGCGAGCGCACGGTCGTGCACGAGGTCTCGCTCGAGATCGCGCCCGGCGAGATCGTCGCCGTGGTCGGCGAGTCCGGCTCGGGCAAGTCGACGACCGCGAACGCCGTGCTCGGCCTGCTGCCCTCCGGCGGCCGGATCACCGGCGGCTCGATCGCGCTCGCCGGCGAGGACGTGACGCACGCGGCGGAGAAGCGGCTCCGGCACCTGCGCGGCCGGTTCGTCGGCCTCGTCCCGCAGGACCCGATGGTCGGCCTCAACCCGACGCTGCGCATCGGCGCCCAGGTGGCGGAGGCGGTGCGCCTGCGCGGCGTCGACCGCCGCTCCGTCGACGCCGAGGTGCTCGAGGCGCTGCGGCAGTCGGGCATCGACGATCCGGAGCTGCGCGCCCGGCAGTACCCGCACGAGCTGTCCGGCGGGCTGCGCCAGCGGGCGCTGATCGCGATCGCGCTGGCCGGCCGGCCGCGGCTGATCATCGCCGACGAGCCGACCTCCGCCCTGGACGTCACCGTGCAGAAGCGCCTGCTCGACCACCTGCAGTCGCTCGTCCGCGAGCAGGGCATCGCGCTGCTGATCATCACCCACGACCTGGCCGTCGCCGCCGACCGGGCCGACCGCGTCCTCGTGCTGCGGGAGGGCAGGGTGGTGGAGCAGGGCCCACCCGCGCGGATCCTGGTCGCGCCGAGGGAGGAGTACACCCGCGAGCTGCTCGCGGCGGCGCCGGGACTCGGCGGCGAGCTCGTGCCGCGCTTCGAGCACGTCGAGCCGGCTCCCGAGATCGTGCGGGTCGAGAACGTGGTGAAGGACTTCGCGCTGCCGGGCCGCCGCCCGCCGTACCGCGCGCTCGACGACGTCTCGTTCTCGATCCGCGCGGGGCAGACCCTCGCGCTCGTGGGGGAGTCGGGCTCGGGCAAGACGACGGCGCTGCGGATCGCCCTCGGTCTCGAGCGGGCGTCGAGCGGCCGGGTGCTCGTGGAGGGGGAGGACCTCACCGCGGCGAGCGACCGGCAGTGGCGGCCGCTGCGCCGGCGGATCCAGCTGGTGCAGCAGAACCCGTTCGCCGCGCTCGACCCGCGCTTCACGGTGCTGGAGTCGGTCGTCGAGCCGCTGGTCTCGTTCCGGATCGGCGACCGCGCCTCGCGGCTGGAGCGGGCCCGCGAGCTGCTCGACCGGGTCGGGCTGCCCGGCTCCTTCCTCTCCCGGCTGCCGGCCGAGCTCTCCGGCGGGCAGCGCCAGCGGGTCGCCATCGCGCGCGCGCTCGCCCTGGGCCCGGACCTCGTGCTGCTCGACGAGCCGGTCTCCGCGCTGGACGTGTCGGTGCAGGCGCAGATCCTCGAGCTCCTGGTCGAGCTGCAGCGCGACCTCGGCGTCGCCTACCTCTTCGTCTCGCACGACCTGGCCGTCGTCGCCGAGGTCTCGCACGAGGTCGTCGTCCTCGACCGCGGGCGGGTGCAGGAGGCGGGCACCACCGCCCGCGTCTTCGGCTCGCCCGCGGCGGAGTACACCCGCACCCTGCTCGCGGCGATCCCCGGGCGAGCGGCGATGCGCCCGTGAGCGGCCGGTTCCTCGTGATCGGCGGCGGCGCCGTCGGCTCCGTCCTCGCGGCGCAGCTACACCTGGCCGGGCAGCCGGTCGTGCTCGTGGCGCGCGGGGAGCACCTGCGGCTCCTCCGCGAGAACGGGCTGCGGGTGCGCCGACCCGCGGGCGACGAGATCGTGCGGCTGCCCGTCGCGGGCGGCCCCGCGGAGGCGGCGCCGGCGCGCGGGGACGTCCTCGTGCTCGCGGTGAAGGCGCAGGACGCGGAGGCGGCGCTCGCCGAGTGGGCCTGGACGCCGCTCGCCGGGGGAGGGGCCGGCGCCGAGCTGCCGGTGCTGACCCTGCAGAACGGACTCGCCACCGAGGACAGCGCGCTGCGCCGCTTCGCCGCGGTCTACGGGGTGTCGATCGGCATCGCCGCGAGCTTCCTGGTGCCCGGCGAGGTCGTCTCGCCCTCCTTCCCGACCGTCGGCGTGCTCTGGATCGGCCGGCACCCCGACGCCGCCGATCCGCGCGCGGAGGAGTACGCCGCGATCCTCCGCGGCGCCGGCTTCGCCGCCCGCGCCGTGCCCGACATCGGCGCCTGGAAGGCCCGCAAGCTGCTCGCCAACGCGGCCAACGGCCTCGACCTCTTCGAGGGCCCGGCCGAGCAGCGCGCCGCCGCGCGCGAGCTGCTCGTCGCGGAGGCGCGCGCCGCCCTCGCCGCGAACGGCCTCGCGGTCGCTCCCGACGACGGCACCCGCCTCGCCGTCGAGCCCGTACCCGGCCACACCGCCGGCCGGCTGTCGACCTGGCAGAGCGCCGCCCGCGGCACGAGCAGCGAGATCGACCACCTCACCGGCGAGATCGTCCTGCTCGCCCGCCGCGCCGGCGTGCCCGCCCCTCTGAACGAGCGCCTGCAGCTCCTGCTCGGCCTGCACGGCCGCGCCGCGGCCGCCGCGCCGCTCCCCCTCGCGGACCTGCTCGACCCCGCCGCTGCGGCGCTCACGTCGGTCGAGTAGCCCGCGCTCATGCCGTCGAGTAGCCCCGTCCTCATGCCGCCGAGTAGCCCGGTCCTCATGCCGTCGAGTAGCCGCACCAGGCCGTCCTCATGCTGGTCGAGCAGCCCCGTCCTCATGCTGGTCGAGTAGCCCCGCAGGGGCGTATCGAGACCCACCGTCGCCCGCACTACTGCCCAAGGCGGATCTCGATACGCCCGCTGCGCGGCCTACTCGATCAGCATGCACTCCGCCCCCACGCAGGCCCCGGTGCATGTCGGTCGAGCAGCCCGTGCATGTCGGCCGAGCAGCACTTCCATGTTGGTCGAGTAGCCCCGCAGGGGCGTATCGAGACCCACCCCCTCCGCACCCTCACCCTCCCGTCCGCCCGCCCGAACAAGGAGCCCTCCCATGCCCCTCACCCACCCGCCCACCGCCCCCACCACGGCCACCGCCGCCCGCACCTTCGACGAGCCCGAGGGCATCGCCCCCCGCGGCACCCTCGTCGTCCTCGGCGGCCGCGGCGAGACCCCCGCCGTCTACGAGCGCTTCGGCACCCGCATCGCCCGCGACGCCTACCGCGTCCGCGCCTTCGGCGACGCGACGGCCCCCGGGGTCCGCGACGCCGCGCTCGCCGTCCTCCGCGACCCCGCGACCACCGCGCCGCTCGTGCTCGTCGGCTCCGACGCCGGCGCGGCCGTCGCCCTCGAGCTCGCCGCGTCGGAGCCGGTCGACGCCGTCGTCCTCGCCGGCCTGCCCGTGCGCGCCGAGGGCGGCGAGGGGATCGGCGAGCGGACCGCCTGCCCGAACCACGCCGGCGTCCTCGAGCGCGAGACCGACTCCGCCGCGCGCGACGCCGCCCTCCCGCCCGAGCTGCTCGCGGTCGCCGCGAGCGCCGTCGCCGTCCCGCTGCTCGCGCTGCACGGCGCGGCCGACGCGATCAGCCCGCTCGCGGAGGCGGTCGCCGTCTACCGCACCGCCCCGCGGGCCGAGATCCACGTCCTCGCCGACGGCCGCCACGACGCGCTGAACGACGCGACGCACCGCTCGGCCGCCGCGACGGTGATCCTGTTCCTCGAGCGGGTGAAGGCGTCGGCCGCCGCCGCGCCGATCATCGAGCGGGTCGCGGAGTGAGCGCGCTCGCCCCCGCTGTCGATCCCGCTGTCGACAACGCCGACGCCCCCGCCCTCGACCCCGCCGACGCGCCCGTCGCGATCACCGCCGACGTCCCCACCGCCGACCGCTCCGGCTGGTCGCCCGGCGGCACCCCGCTCGGCGTCGTGCGCGCCCGCACGGTCGACGACGTCCGCGCCGCGCTCCGGCACGCCTCCGCCCACGGCATCCCCGTCGTCACCCGCGGCGCCGCCTCCGGGCTCGCCGGCGGCGCCAGCGCGGGCGAGGGCGTCCTCGTCCTCGACGTCTCGGGCCTGGACCGCATCCTCGAGATCGACCCCGTCGACGGCGTCGCCCGCGTCGAGCCGGGCGTCATCACCGCCGATCTCGATCGCGCCGCCGCCGTGCACGGCCTCCTCTACGCCCCGGACCCCGGCAGCGTCGAGATCGCGACGATCGGCGGCACCATCGCCACCAACGCCGGCGGCCTGCGCGGCGCGAAGTACGGAGTCACGCGCGACGCGGTCCTCGCGCTCGACGTCGTCCTGGCCGACGGCTCGCTCGTCCACCTCGGCCGCGACACCGTGAAGGGCGTCGTCGGCCTCGACCTCACCGCGCTCGTCGTCGGCTCCGAGGGCAGCCTCGGCGTTGTGGTCGGCGCGACCCTCCGCCTGCTGCCCCGGCCGCGAGCGACCGCGACCGCCGCCGCCTTCTTCGCCGACGTGGCCGCGGGCGCCGAAGCCGCCGTCGCCCTCGCCCGCGCAGGACTGCGCCCGAGCGTCCTCGAGCTGGTCGACGACCGCACGCTCGAGGCCATCGACGCCCTGCGCGGCTCGACCCTGGCCGGCCGCGGCGGCGCCTTCCTCCTGGTGCAGACCGACGGCTTCGGCGCCGCCGAGGAGATCGCCGAGGTGCGCGCGGTGCTCGCCGCGACCGCGCTCAGCGTCGAGACCACCCTCGACCCGGCCGAGGGCCTCGCCCTCGCGAGCGCCCGCCGTGACGCCCTGCCCGCGATCGAGGCCCGCGGCCGCGTGCTGATCGAGGACATCGCCGTGCCCCGCTCCCGCCTCGCCGAGGCGATCCGCCGCGTGCACGCGATCGCCGCGGACACCGGCGCCGACGTCTACGTCTTCGCCCACGCCGGCGACGGCAACCTCCATCCGATCATCCGCCTGCGCGACGACACGGAGCAGTCCCGCCGCCAGGCCGACACCGCGGCCGAGGCCGTCTTCGCGCTCGCCCTCGAGCTCGGCGGCACCGTCAGCGGCGAGCACGGCGTCGGCGCCCTCAAGCGCGACTGGGCCCGCCGCGAGCTCGGCCCCGACGTCGTCGCCCTGCAGCGCGCGGTGCAGCGGGTCTTCGATCCGCAGGGCATCCTGAATCCCGGTACCGCGCTGTGAGCGCACCCCTCGAGAGGACCGACATGACCACCACCCTCCGCTCCGACGTGCTCGTCACCCCCGACGAGCTGGAGGCGGCGCTCGCGTCGCCCGAGCCCCCGCTCGTCCTCGACGTGCGCTGGCGCCTCGACCGGCCCGACGGCCGCCCCGCCTACCTCGAAGGCCACGTCCCCGGTGCCGGCTACGTCGACCTCGACCACGAGCTCGCCGCGCACGGCGCTCCGGAGGACGGCCGCCACCCCCTGCCGCCGATCGAGGTGCTGCAGGAGTCGGCGCGCCGCTGGGGACTGCGCCAGGGCCAGGCCGTCGTCGTCTACGACGACCTGAAGAACCTCTCCTCCGCCCGCGCCTGGTGGCTGCTGCGCGCCGCCGGAGTCGCCGACGTGCGCCTCCTCGACGGCTCGCTGCGCGCCTGGACCGGCTCGGGTCGTGCGTTGGAGGCCGGCCCCGTGGAGCCTGTGGGCGGGGACGTCGAGCTGGCCTACGGCGCCCTGCCGGTGCTCGACATCGACGAGGCCGCTGCGCTCCCGTCCACCGGCGTCCTCCTCGACGCCCGCGCCCCCGAGCGCTACCGCGGCGACGTCGAGCCGATCGACCCCCGCGCCGGCCACATCCCCGGCGCTCTGAACGCCCCCGCGACCGGCAACGTCGACGCCGACGGCCGCTTCCTCGACGCCGCCGTCCTGCGCGCCCGCTTCGAGGAGCTCGGCGTCCGCCCCGACGCCCCCGTCGGCGTCTACTGCGGCTCCGGAGTGACCGCCGCCGTCGACGCCGTCGCCCTCACCCTCGCCGGCTTCGCCCCCGCCCTCTACCCCGGCTCCTGGTCCCAGTGGTCGAACACGGCCGGCCGCCCCGTCGCCACGGGCCCGGACGCCTAGCCCCCTCCTGCTGGTCGAGCGGCGCGCAGCGCATACCCTGCCGGTCGAGCAGCGCGCAGCGCACCCCTCCTGCCGGTCGAGTAGCGCGCAGCGCGTATCGAGACCCACCCTCCGGGGGCCGGCCCCGCTTCGGGTCTCGTTGGTGAGGGAAAGGACACGGCGACGCCGCGTCATGCTGGTCGAGTAGCCCCGCAGGGGCGTATCGAGACCCGCCACCACCAGCAGAGCGGGTCTGCAGACTCGCGTTCTGACGGTGGTGGATCTCGATACGCCCGCACCGCGGGCTACTCGATCAACATGACTTTCCCCATACGTACTAGGTGATCTTTCCTACGAGACCCGCCCGCGACCAGAACATCTGCCGAGAGCCACTCACCGCTCATCACTCCGCAGAAGTCGTCGCAGCAGGCACTCGAGCACGACGACTTCTGCGTACTCGCGGCCTCCCGGGCCGTCAGCGCCTCCGACACCTCCAAAGTTGCGGTAGTCGCGTCCGGCTACCGCAACTTCTGCGGAGTCGCCGTCGCCGCGTGCGCCCGCGTCGTGCTCGCTCCGCCGCCGATTCAGCAGAAGTTGCGGTAGTCGCGCTCGACTACCGCAACTTTCGAGGAGTGGGATGGGGCGGCGACGCCCGCCGGCGTCAGCCCAGGCGGGAGTGCTCGCCGAGGTGGTGCCAGGTCCGGTTGTGGTACACCAGCGGCGCGGTGGCATCCGAGTCGTCGGGGACGTGCGCCTCGAGGGCGTGCACGGCGACGATGGTCGACGAGCCCGCCTCCATGCGGTTGATGACGGTGCCGCGGATCCAGGCGGACGCGCCGGGGAAGTAGGGCTCGCCGGTGGGGAGCCGGGACCAGATCGAGGTGTCGGCGAAGCGGTCGATGCCGCTGGTCGAGCCGAGGCGGGCGAGGTCGAGCTGCTCGGCGCCGAGCAGGTGCACGACGAGGGTCTCCGACGCCTGGATGGCCGGCGAGCTCGACGACGCCGAGGACAGCGAGAAGACGAACAGCGGCGGCTCGGCGCTCACGGAGAAGACGGAGGTCGCGGTCAGCGCGACCGGTCCGGTGCCCGGGTCGGCGGTGATCAGCGCGACACCCGCGGCGTGGTTGCGGAAGGCGAGCTTGAACTCCGCGGGCGAGAGCCCGGCGAAGGCGGCGTGCGGCCGGCCGTCGGCAGGCGCCGACCCGACGGACGCGGCGGTGTCGGACGCGGTGGCGAGGTTCTCACGGCTCATCGGAGACTCCAGATCGATCGGGGATGCGGCGCGGAACGGGCCCGTCATCGCGCCGCAGCACGGCCCCTCCAGCCTGTCGCACCGGGCGGAGTCCGTTCGCCTCATTGCGGAGTATGACACCCCCGCCTCCGCCGCCCTCCCCCCCCGAAGCCCGAACCGCTCGTCCGATCTGCAGGCGACGCGACGGCGAGAGCCCTCCCACCCGCGCACGGGGGCGGCACACCCGCCGGATCGCCTGCAGATCGAACACCCCCACCCCCGCGTCCGCTCGAGGCGCAACCCGTGGCACCCCCGCCGCGCAGCGCGCAGACTCGACACCATGGCCCACCGCCCCCGCGAGTCGAGCACCCGCCCCGAGAACAAGACCTGCGCCTCCTGCGGCCGCGAGATCGAGTGGCGCGCCAAGTGGGCGCGCGACTGGGAGAACGTCCGCTACTGCTCCGACGCCTGCCGCCGTCGCGGCGTCGGCCCGGAGGAGCAGCGCCTCGAGGAGGAGATCCGCACCGTCCTCCTCGCCCGCGCCGCGTCCTCCACCGCCTGCCCGTCCGAGGTCGCCCGCCGCGTCGGGGGAGAGGAGTGGCGGCCGCTGATGGAGCCGGTCCGCCGCGCCGCCCGCCGCCTCGTCGACCGCGGCGAGATCGACATCGTCCAGGGCGGGCAGATCGTCGATCCGTCGCGCGCGAAGGGCCCGATCCGCCTGCGCCGCCGCCCCGGCGGGCCCCTGTCGCCCGGCGGCGCCGCCAGCTAGCCTCGCTGACATGCCCAGCAGCGACGCCGTCGTCCTCACCGTTCCCGGACCGCACGGCGACCGGGAGGTGCGCCTCTCCAGCCCGGGCCGCGTGCTGTTCCCGGAGCCCGGCATCACCAAGCGCGAAGTGGCGGAGTACCTGATCGCGGTCGGCGAGGCCTTCGTCGCCGCCAACGGCGACCGGCCGATCTCGCTGCAGCGCTTCTCCTCCGGCATCGACGGCGACCAGTTCTTCTCGAAGAACCCGCCCAAGGGCGCCCCGGAGTACGTCCGCTCCGTCCCCGTCACCTACCCGAGCGGCCGCGTGCACCCGCAGCTCGTGATCGACGAGCCCGCCGTCGCCGTCTGGGCCGCGCAGATGAACACCCTCGTCTTCCACCCGTGGGCGTCCCGCGCCGAGGACTCCGACCGGCCCGACCAGCTCCGCATCGACCTCGATCCGCAGCCGGGCACCGACATCGACGACGCCGTCCGCGCCGCCCACGCGCTCCGCGAGGTGCTGCGCGAGGCCGGCCTGGAGTCGTTCGTGAAGACCTCCGGCAACCGCGGCCTGCACGTCTTCGCGCCGATCGTGCCCGAGCACGAGTTCCTCGACGTGCGGCACGCCGTCATCGCCGCCGCGCGCGAGCTGGAGCGGCGGATGCCCGAGCAGGTCACGACGGCGTGGTGGAAGGAGGAGCGCGGCGAGCGGATCTTCGTCGACTTCAACCAGGCCAACCGCGACCGCACGATGGCCGGCGCCTACAGCCCGCGCCCGCTCGCGCACGCCCCCGTCTCCTGCCCGCTGGAGTGGGAGGAGCTGGACGGCGTCGACCCGACCGCCTTCACGATCCGCACCGTCCCCGAGCGCCTGAGCACGACCGGCGACCCCTGGGCCCGGATGCACGACGCGCCCGGCCGCCTCGACGTGCTGCTCGGCTGGTGGGAGCGCGACCTCTCTGCGGGCCTGGGCGAGCTGCCCTTCCCGCCCGACTTCCCCAAGATGCCGGGGGAGCCGCCCCGCGTCCAGCCGAGCCGCGCGAAGAAGCCGGCGGCGGAGCCCGCGGAGGACGCCGCCGAGTAGTTCAGCCGAGCACGTCCCCCAGGTCGTACGCGGTCGGCTGCTCCAGCTGCGCGAAGGTGCACGACTCGGCGTCGCGGTCCGGCCGCCAGCGCTCGAACTGCACCGTGTGCCGGAACCGCGACCCCTCCATCTGGTCGTAGCGCACCTCGAGCACTGTCTCGGGCCGCAGCCGCACGAACGAGGTGTCGCGGCTCCCGGAGAAGCGGCTGCGCTCGCCGTCGCCGCGCACCGCCTCGCCGTCCGCGTCGCGCTCGACGACGCCGGCGAGCTCGTCGATCAGCTCGACCCGCCGCGCGTCGGTGAAGGCGGAGGCGCCGCCCACCTGCCGCAGCGTCCCGTCGGTGTCGTAGAGGCCGAGCAGCAGCGAGCCGAGCCCGGGCTTGGACGTGTGCTCGCGGTAGCCGATCGCGATCACGTCGGCCGTGCGGTGGTGCTTGACCTTCAGCATCGTCCGCTTGCCCGGCGCGTAGGGCGCGGCCAGCGGCTTCGCGATCACGCCGTCCAGCCCCGCGCCCTCGAACCGCTCCAGCCAGTCACGGGCGAGCGCCTCGTCGGCGGTGGTCCGGCCGAGGTGCACGGGCGGAGTGACGCCGTCCAGCAGCGCGCCGAGCGCCTCCCGCCGGGCCGAGTACGGCTCGTCGAGCAGGCTCCGGCCGTCCATGGCGAGCAGGTCGAAGGCGACGAGCATCGCCGGAGTCTCGGCCGCGAGCGTCGCGACGCGGCTCGCCGCGGGGTGGATCCGCTGCGAGAGCAGCTCCCAGTCGAGCCGCTGCGCGCCGCCCGGCCCGGTGGCCAGCACGATCTCGCCGTCGAGGACGCAGCCGTCGGGCAGCAGCCGGAGGAAGGCCTCGACCAGCTCGGGGAAGTAGCGCGTGAGCGGCTTGGAGCCGCGGCTGCCGATCTCGCAGACCCCGCCGGAGACGGAGACGATCGCGCGGAAGCCGTCCCACTTCGGCTCGTAGGAGTAGCCGCCGGCCACCGCGTCCTGCGCGGGCACGGCGGCGACCGCCTTGGCGAGCATCGGGGCGAGGGGGAGGGGGAACGGGAGGTCCATCCTGCGATCATCCTCGCCGCGGCAGGGCCGGCGCATCCCTCCTCGCGCCCCTCCTCGCAGGTCTCCTCCCCGGGGTCGACCGCGTGACGAACAGATCACAAGCGCCGGCCCGGGTACCTCCGGCGCCAGCGGATACGGAAGACTGCGCCACATGACCATGTGGGGACAGCACTGCGGAACACGCGCGACACCAGTCCGATCGGCCCGGCCGCTCCGAAGAGGTGCTGTGACCCTCGAATGTCGGAACGACGCCGGACGGAGCCGCCGCTGATGGCGCGCACCGCCGTCTCCGCCGCCCGGCAGCTGTTCTCGCGCTCGCGGCGCAGCGACTCCCCCGGGGAAGGGGAACCCCCGTACGGAGTCGAACCCGACGTGACCGAGTACCTGCCTCCGGCGCGCGCCGAGGAGGCGCCCCCCGCTGGCGCCGCTCTCGGGCAGCACGCCCCTCCGGCTCACGCGGCCGCCGAGCACGTCTTCGACGTGCCCGCGCCCGCGATCGGCGAGTACTGCGAGCTCGACGCGGATGCTCTCGAATTCCCCCATCCGGGGGTCGCCTCCTTCGTCCCCGACCTCTCGCGGCCTGCGCGCGGCGGAGGATCGCACAGTGCGTTCCGCAGCCCGCCGCCGCCGCCCGCCCCGGCTCCCGCCGCGCCCTCGCCGATGATCGACCTCCCGCGCGACTTCGCGCCCTCGGAGGAGATCGCGGAGCCGCCCGCCGACGAGGTCGCGCCGCCAGCCCCGCCGTCGCGCTTCGAGCCGCAGCCCGTGGACGCGCAGTTCTTCGACGGTCCGCCCGCACCCCCGGCGCCGCCGGTGTGGCCGGCCCCGCCCGTGGTCGCCCCGCCCCTCGCCGAGCAGCCGGTCGAGCTCCCATCCGAGGAGAGCGAGCCCGCGGAGAGCGAGCCCGAGGAGTCCGAGCCCGAGGATTCCGAGCCCGCGGCCCTCGAGTTCGACGGCACCCGTCTCGCCGCGCCCCGGCCGCCCGCGGCTCCGCCCGCGGCTCCGCCCGTCGAGCCGCAGCCCGCCGAGCCGCAGCCGGTCGACGCGCTGTTCTTCGAGCCGCCGACCTCCGCGCCGTCCGCGGTCCAGCCGCCGCCCCCGGTCGCCGTCGCCCCGCCGCTCCCGCCGGCGCCGACCGTCGACGCCGCGCTCCTCCGCGGCTTCGCCCTCGTCCCGACCGACGCCATCGGCCCCGCGCCGGCGCCCGTCATCGGCGAGGTCTGCGAGCTCGACACCGAGCACCTCGAGTTCCCGCACCCGAACGCCGCCGCCTTCGTGCCCGTCCAGGGCCGCTCGCGCGGCGGCTTCGGGCTGCTCCTGCCCGAGCCCGTGCGCCGGTCCGCGCCCACCGAGCCGGAGCAGTACGCGGAGCAGTACGCGGAACCCCAGCAGTACGCGGACCCCCAGCAGTACGCCGAGCCGCAGCACGTCGGCGAGCCCGCGCACGTCACCGAGCCCGAGCAGCACGCCGAGCCCCAGCACCGCACGGCCGACCCGGCGCAGGACCTCTTCGACGAGCGGTTCCTCGCTCCCGCGCCGTTCCCCGGCCGCGGCGACTCCGACGACGACCCCCGCGACGACGACCCCGCCTTCCTCGCACCCCCGGTGCCCGCCACCGCGCACCAGTGGCACGGCACCCCCGTCTCCGCCGACCCGGCCGGCGACGAGGGCCGCCCCCGCTCCCGCCGCGCGGGCGTCCTGATCGGCGCCGGCATCGGCGCGGCCGTCCTGCTCATCGGCGGCGCGCTCGTCGCCGTCCCGCTGATCACGAACGGCGGCGGAGACGGCGCCACCGGCCCCGTCGCGGCCTCCGATCCCGGCACCACCGAGGCCGCGGTCACCTGGGTCGCGGACACGATCGATCCCGCATCCGTCCTCCTGGTGCAGGACGACCTGGTCGGCGACGTCACCGACGCCGGCTTCCCCGGCGACACCGTCGTCTCCGAGTCGACGCTCAGCGCGGCGGCGCCCGACACGGCGTGGCGCGCGGCCGACTACATCCTCGCGACGCCGGGCCTGCGGGCGACCGCGACCGGCGAGACCGAGACGGCGCTCGACAACTCCGAGGCCGTCGCGAGCTTCGGCAGCGGCGACACCGCCGTCGAGGTGCGCCGGGTCCTCGACCAGGGCACCGACCAGGCCGCCGCCGCGGCCACCGTGCTCACCGCCGCCCGCGCCTCGGCCGGCGGTCAGCTCGCGGCCAATCCCGCGCTGACCACGACCGACGCCGCCCGCGCCCTGCTCGAGGGGGGCCGCGTCGACTCCCGTCTCCTGCTGATGCTCGGCCAGCAGCTCGCCTTCACGCCCCTGTCCGTCGCCGATTTCCCGGTCGGCGCGAACGAGGTCGACGGCGTCCGCCACCGCATGCTCCTCACCGGCTACAACGGCGCCGCACTCCCCGCCGATGCCGCCGCCGTCCAGAACGCCACCACGTGGCTCGGCAGTCAGACGGGCGACTTCGTCCCGACGTCCGTCGAGTCGACCCCCGAGGGTCTCCTCGTCGCCCTCGACCTCGATGAGCCGACCGGGCTGCTCCCGGGCGCTCAGTAGCACGCCCCCACCCGAAGGACCCGCCATGAACCCGATCCGCCCCCTCCGTCTCGCGCGCGCCGCGCTCGCCCTCGCCGCGGTGTCCGCGCTCGCCGCCCTGGGCGCCGCGCCCGCCTCGGCGGCCGAGGCGCCGCCCGCGACCGGCTGGGTCCGGGTCGCGCACCTCTCGCCCGACACCAAGTCGGTCGACGTCACCCTGACCGCCCTCGGCGGCGGAGGAGCGGCCTTCGAGCTCGACGACGTCGCCTACGGCGCGGTCTCGGCCTACTGGACCCTGCAGCCCGGTACCTACGTCGTCTCGATGGTGCCCTCCGACGCGCCCGAGGGCACGGCCCCGGTCATCGAGCAGTCCGTCGACGTCTCGGCCGGCACCCCGCTGACGGTCGCCGCCCTCGGCCGCAACGCCGTCCTGCGCACCACGGTCTTCACCGACGACCTCACCCCGCCCGCCGACGGCCAGGCGCGCGTCCGCGTCGTCCAGGCCTCGACCACCGCGAGCCAGGTAAACGTCGCCACCACGACCGGCACGCTGCTCGCGACCGGCGCCGCCCAGGGCACCGCCACCGGCTACACCAGCGTCCCCGCCGGCCCGTGGAGCCTCGACCTCTCGGCCGGCGCCGTGACCGCCAAGGCCGACCTCGACCTCGCGCCCGGCTCCGTCGCCTCGCTCTTCGTCCTCGACGACGCCTCGAACGGCCTCGTCGTCTCGCCCGTGCTCGACTCGGCCGCCATCGGCGACCTGCCCACAGGCGGCATCCAGACCGGAGGCGGCGCCACCGCCGTGCACGTCGCCTCCACCGACTCCGCCGCGGCCGCGCCGCTCGTCGACGGACTCCTCGGCGTCCTGTCGGTCCTCGGCGTCTTCGCCGCGGTCGCCGGCGCCCTCGCCCTGATCGCGCGCCGCTCCTCGGTCGGCACCGGCCGAGCGAGCTGATGCGCCGCCTCGCCGGAGCGGGAGCCGCCCTCGCGGCGCTCCTGCTCCTGGCGGGCTGCGCCACCGCGGGGGAGGAGGCCGCCCCCGCGGCGACCTCCGCCGCCTCGTCCGCCCCCGCCACCACCGCGCCGGCCACCCCGTCTCCGGGCGACGCGGGCGCCCTGCAGAACCCCGTCGCCGCCGCCGCCCCCGCGCGCTCGGCGGTCACGCCGGTCCGCGTCGTCATCCCGGCGATCGGCGTCGACTCCACCCTCGAGTCGCTGACCCGCGACGAGACCGGCTGGATCCAGCCGCCCGTCCAGGTCGACGAGGCCGGCTGGTACCGCGACGGCGTCGTCCCCGGCGACATCGGCCCCTCCGTCATCGCCGGTCACGTCGACTCGCGCATCGGCCCGGGCGTCTTCCTCGACCTCACGGCGCTCGTTCCCGGCGACACCGTCGACGTGATCCTCTCGGACGGCAGCACCCGCACCTTCTCGGTCACCGGCTCCGTCTCGGTGCCCAAGGAGGACTTCCCGACCGAGGACGTCTACGGCCCCAGCCCCACGGCGCAGCTGCGGCTGATCACCTGCGGGGGAGTGTTCGACGACTCCTACGGGCACTACGTCGACAACGTCGTCGTCTCGGCCGACCGCATCGCCTGACGGTCCGCCGTGACGGCGCCCGGCTCGGAGGCGGCGCGCCGTTTCGAGGCGTAGCGTCGAGGACTATGAGCACCTCTTGGAAGCGCTGGGTCCCGGCTGCGGTCGTCCCCCTGGTCGTCGTCGCCGCGGCCGTCACTCTGCCCTTGTCCGCGAACGCGGCCGGCGACCTCCCGGAGAAGTCCGCCTCCGATCTCCTCACCTTCGTCGCCGAGAGCGACACCACCGCGTTCTCCGGCGAGGTCCAGCAGACCTCCGCGCTCGGCCTGCCCGATCTCTCCGCCCTCGGCAGCACCGGCTCCGGTGCGCAGGGCGCCGGCGACGCCTCCGCCACCAGCGCGTTGATGGAGCTGGCGACCGGCTCGCACCAGGCCCGCGTCTACGTCGACGCCGAGCACGGCGCCCGCCTCCAGGTGCTCGACCGCCTCGCCGAGCGCGACGTCGTCGCCACGAAGACCGACGGCGTCTGGGTCTACGACTCCGCCGAGAACGCGGTCACCCACCTGCTGCCGCCCACCGGCGACGCGCCGCAGCCGGACGCTCCCGCCGGCGAGGTCCCCACGCCCTCCTCGATCGCCGAGCAGCTGCTCGCCGCGATCGACCCGACGACCACGGTCGCCGTCGGCTCCGACGTGCGCGTCGCCGGCCGCGACGCCTACGAGCTCGTGCTCACCCCGCGTGACAGCAGCACCCTCGTCGGCTCGGTCACGGTCTCGATCGACGGCGAGACCGGCCTGCCCCTCGGCGTGGCCGTCACCGCCGTCGGCGGCACCGCTCCCGCCTTCAGCGTCGCCTACACGAGCATCGACGTCTCCGCGCCCGACGCCTCGATGTTCTCCTTCACGCCGCCCGCCGGCGCCGAGGTCACCGAGAAGGCCGCCCCCGTCCACGAGGAGGCCACCGCGCCCTTCGACGCCACCGACGTCCCGGCCGCGCCCGAGGGCGACTCCGGCGTCACCACGACCGGCACCGGCTGGGGCTCGATCGTCGAGCTGCCCGCCGGCGACGCCGAGTCGCTCGCCCAGCTCGACGCCGTGACCACGGCTGTCGACGGCGGCCGCGTGCTCTCCTCCGCCCTGTTCACGGTCCTCCTCACGGACGACGGCCGCGTCCTCGCGGGCGCCGTCCCGGTCGACGCGCTCACCGCGGCCGCCGGTCGGTGACGATCGGCGAGCTCGCGGTCGAGACCCGGGGCCTCACCAAGCGCTTCGGGCGCCAGGAGGCGGTGTCGGGTCTCGACCTCGCTGTCCCGCGCGGCGCCGTCTTCGGCTTCCTCGGGCCCAACGGCTCGGGCAAGACGACGACCATCCGGATGCTCCTCGCCCTCGCAGCGCCGACCGAGGGCGACATCACCGTCCTCGGCACGGCGATGCCGCGCGGCGCCGCCGAGGTGCTGCCTCGGATCGGCGCCCTGGTCGAGGGGCCCGGCTTCTACCCGTTCCTCTCCGGACGTGCCAACCTCCGCCGCTTCGACGCGGCCGAGGCCGGCACCTCCGCGCGCAGCCGCGACAGCCGGGCGGAGGAGGCGCTCGCCCGCGTCGGCCTCTCCGCCGCGGCAGGCAAGAAGGTCGGCTCCTACTCGCTCGGGATGAAGCAGCGCCTCGGCATCGCCGTCGCCCTGCTCTCGCCGCGCGACCTGATCGTGCTCGACGAGCCGACCAACGGCCTCGACCCGCAGGGCACCCGCGAGGTCCGCTCGCTCGTGCGCAGCCTCAACGCCGACGGCACGACGGTCCTCGTCTCCAGCCACCTGCTCGCCGAGATCGAGCAGCTCTGCACGCACGCCGCGGTGATGCGCACCGGGCGCCTCGTCGCCCAGGGCGGCCTCGACGAGCTCCGCGGCGACGCGGCCTCGCTCGAGCTGCTGACGCCCGACGTCGTCGACGCCCAGCGCGCCCTCGTCGAGCTGGGGCTCGCGCCGCGGCTCGTCCCGGCCGAGCACCCGATCGACCCGCCGCTGGTCGTCGCGGCGATGCCGACGACCGCCGCTCCGGAGTCCGTGGTCGCCGCCCTCGTCACCGCCGGCGTCCGCGTCCGCGGCTTCACCGTGCGCCGCCCCTCGCTCGAGGAGCGCTTCGTCGAGCTGACCGGGGAGGGCTTCGATGTCGAGCGCTGAGACCACCGCCACCGCCACCCCTGCCGCCCCCGCCCGCCCGGCGCGCAGCCTCGGCATCGGGTCGCTGCTCGTCTCCGAGCTGGCCCTGCTCTTCCGCCGCCGCCGCACCTGGGCGCTGCTGGCGGCCCTCGCGGCCATCCCGATCCTGCTGGCGGTCGCGGTGCGGCTGTCCGGCGGCGACGGCGGCGGCCCTTCCTTCGTCGGCGCGATCGCCGGCAACGGCCTGTTCACCGGCTTCGCGGCGATCACGGTCGCCGTCCCGCTCTTCCTGCCGCTGACCATCGGCGTCGTCGCGGGCGACGCGATCGCGGGGGAGGCGTCGCTCGGCACCCTGCGCTACCTGCTGGTCAGCCCGGTGGGGCGGATCCGGCTGCTCGTCGTCAAGTTCGCCGCCGCGATCGCGTTCTGCCTCGCCGCGGCGCTGACCGTGATGGTCGTCGGCATCCTGATCGGCCTGGCGCTCTTCCCGGCCGGTCCGGTGACGCTGCTCTCCGGCAGCACGGTCCCGCTCGCCGACGCCATCGGCCGCGCGCTCGCGATCGCCGTCTACGCGGCGCTCTCGCTGGTCGGCCTCGCGGCGATCGGCCTGTTCATCTCGACGCTCACCGACGTCCCGGTCGGAGCGATGGCCGCGACGGTCGTCGTCTCGATCGCGGCGCAGATCGTCGGCTCGCTCTCGCAGCTCGACGCGCTGCACCCGTTCCTCTTCACCGACCGCTGGTTCGACTTCGCCGATCTGCTGCGCGATCCGATCGCCTGGAGCTCGTTCGGCGAGAACGCGCTGCTGCAGCTCGCCTACGTCGCCGTCTTCGGCTCGCTGGCGATCGCGCGCTTCACCACCCGCGACGTCCTGTCCTGAGCCGGAAGTACCGCCGGAACGACCGAGGCCGCCCGCCCGCTGATGCGGGAAGGGCGGCCTCGGTCGTTCCGGCGGCGGGCGTCAGCCCTGCGGCGTGATGCCGAAGGTGACGGAGCCGCCCTCGTCCACCTGCGCGTCGAGCACCTTGTCGCCGAGGGCCACGGAGGCGGCGACGTCGAGGAAGACCCGCGCCCCGTCCTGCTCCACGACCGCATCGGTGGTCTCCGGAGCCGGCGCGACGGCGACGGCGAAGTTGCGGGCGTCGAGGTCGTCGCCGCTGATGCGGAGTCCGCCCTCGACGGGGGTCTCGGTCTGACCGGTGATGGTCTTGACGACGGTGCTGGCGTTGTCGGTGAGCGTGAGCATCGGGTCGTTCCTTCCGTCCGTGATCGATGAGGGAGCCACGATGCCGAGATCGGCGGCCCGTCTCAACCCGGGGCCGCGGACGTGGAGGGGATGCACACCTCCGCGCCCGCCGCAGCAAGGCGCGGCAAGATTTGCCTTGACGCGGAAAGTTGCCGCAAGCTACCGTGGCCGTCACGCGCACCCGCGCTCTCGACGACGAGAAGAGGTCGACCCCGATGAGCTTCCCCGCCCGCCGCGTCACCCTCAGCGACGTCGCCGCAGCGACCGGCGTCTCCGTCGGAACCGTCTCGAAGGCGCTGAACAACCGCGGCCAGCTGAGCGGTGACACCCGTGGCCGCATCCTCGCCGCCGCCGCCGAGCTCGGCTTCGCGCTGCCGGCCGCCGCGAGCGGGCCGGCCCCGGAGCAGCGGGTGCTCACGATAGGACTGGTCACCTCCGACGACATCGGCCGCTTCAGCATCCCGGTGATGTGGGGCCTCGAGGACGCCTTCCCCGCCGAGCAGGCCTCGGTGCTGCTCAGCAACTCCCGCGGCGACCGGGTGCGGGAGCGGCACTGCGTCGAGATCCTCGCGGCCCGCGGCGTCGACGCGATCGTGGTGATGACCAACCTCACCGGTCCGCGTCCGGCGCTGCCCGCGACCAGCGTGCCGATCGTCTACGTGATGGGCTCCTCCGACGACCCGGCCGACATGTCGGTCGTCGTCGACCAGACCCAGGGCATCCTGCTCGCTCTGGAGCACGTCGCCGCGCTCGGCCGCCGCGACATCGCCTACGTCGCCGGGCCCCGGCTCGACTACTCCGCCCGGATCCGCGCCGAGGCGGTTCAGGAGCACGCGCCCTCCTTCGGCCTCCGCCTGGTCGGCGACCGCTCGCTTTACGGCAACTGGACCGAGACCTGGGGCCGCCAGGCCGCGCAGATGCTGCGCCAGCGGGTCGAGCCGGTCGACGCGGTGCTCTGCGGCAGCGACGAGATCGCGCGCGGCGTCGCGGACGGCCTGCGCGAGGCCGGCGTGAGCGTCCCGCACGACGTCGCGATCGTCGGCTTCGACAACTGGGCCGCCGCGGCGATGAACTCCCGCCCCGCCCTCACCACGGTCGACATGAATCTCGAGGAGCTCGGCCGGGCGGCCGGCGCCCGCGCGCTGGAGGCGATCGACGGCCGCCCGCGCCCCGGGATCGAGGCGCACCCCTGCCAGCTGATCGTCCGCGACTCCACCTGACCCGGCGCTCACCCGCCGCGCCCGCCCGCCCGCCCGCGCCCGACCGCCCGCACCGACCGAACGACGAGGGACCGACGATGCACTCTGCTCTCCGCCTGCTCGACCCGCACCTGCCCGACCTGACCCGCCGCCGCGCGCTCGCTCTCGGCGGCGCGGGCCTCGCGGCCGCGCTCGGCCTGACCGGCTGCTCCGCCGTGCTGCCCGAGGCCGACGTCTCGGCGCCCTCGTTCGCCGCCGCCCCGAGCGGCACGATCCGCTTCTGGTGCCGCAGCGTCGCCTTCACGCCCGCCCAGGCGATCGCCGAGAAGTACCACGCCGCGCAGAGCGCGGTCCGGGTCGAGCTGACCGTGCTGCCCGAGGGGCAGATGGTCACCAAGCTCGCCACGGCGATCCGCGCGAACGCCGTGCCCGACGTCGTCGCTCCCGACTCGGTCACCACGCCGGTCTTCAGCTCCCGCGAGGCGCTGACCGACCTGACTCCGCTGATCCAGGCGCTGCCCTACGCCGACCGCCTCAACCGACCGCTGCTCGACGTCGCCTCCTTCGACGGCAAGGTCTACGGCCTACCCGCCCTCTCGAACGTGTCGCAGCTGTTCTGGAACAAGCGGCTCTACGAGCAGGCCGGCCTCGACCCGGAGCAGGGGCCGACCGACTTCGACGAGTACCTCACCCACGCGCGGGCGCTCCAGCAGCTCGACGGCGTCTCCGGGGTGACCTTCACCGGCAACTCGGCCGGCATCCTCGGCTACGTCGTCCAGCCGCACTTCTGGGCCGACGAGAGCCCCTTCTACGACGGCGTCGTCGGCCGCCAGCGCGCCACCGTCTCCGGCAACGAGCCGCTGCGGCGCACCCTCGAGCTTTACCGCACCTTCGCGCAGGAGGGCCTCGCCCAGCCCGGCGTCTCCGCCGACAGCGGCACGGCCTGGGGCAAGGACTTCCTCGACGGTACGGTCGGCCTCTTCCCCGGCTCCTACGACCTCATCGTCGGCGGAGCGACGCCCGAGTTCCTCGGCGACCTCGGCGTCAGCGCGTTCCCCGGCCCCGACGGCGGCGTCTCGCAGTTCTCCGGCGGCGCGGTGCTCTCCATCCCGCGCGGCGCGCGCAACCCCGAGGCGGCCTGGGACTTCATGCGCTTCGTCACCGAGCTCGAGCAGCAGTCCGAGCTCGCCGCGCTCGGCTGGTACCCGGTGCGCGACGACGTGCTCGAGACCGGCTTCGCCGACGACTTCCCGCTGATGGTCCCCGGGATGGAGCGGATGAACGAGGGCTTCGCCGCCCCGACCACCCTGTACACCCAGCTCACCAACACCGTGCAGTCCCCGTGGCTCGCGATGTTCCGCGGCGCGGTCTTCGGTAGCGACGACCTCGACGCGGTCCTCGACCGCGGCCAGGAGGAGACGGCCCGCGTCCTGGAGGTGAACCAGGCATGAGCGTCGCCCTCGGAAAGAAGGACGCCCGCACCGGGCTCCTGATGATCCTGCCCGCCCTCGTCCTCGTCGTCGTCTTCGTCGTGGTGCCGCTGCTCTTCGCCGTGGTGATCTCGGTGACGGACTGGCCGCTGGTCGGCACCGTCGGCTTCGTCGGGTTCGACAACTACGCGACGGCCTTCTCGGACACCACGTTCTGGGCGTCCGTGCTCTACACGCTCGGCTTCGCCGTCGTCTCGACGCTGCTGGGCATCGTCGTCGGCTACCTGCTCGCCGTGCTGGTGCGCTCGAACCGGCGCGGGGCGGGAATCATCCGCACCGCCGTCTTCGTGCCCTACGTCATCGGCCTCACCTCGCTGAGCTTCGTCGCCCTGCTCGAGTTCCGCCCCGACAGCGGTGCGCTCGACCAGGTGCTGATGGCCGTCGGCCTGACCGACGCGCCCACCGCCTGGCTGCTCGACGCGACGAGCGCGACGACGCTGATCGTCCTCCTCGGCGCCTACGTCGGCTCCGGCTTCACGATGATCGTCCTGATGTCGGGCATGCAGGGCATCGACGACGCCCTCTACGAGTCCGCGGCGATCGACGGCGCCGGCCGCTGGAAGCAGGAGTTCCTGGTGACGGTCCCGCTGGTGAAGCGCTACCTCGGGCTGCTCAGCGTGCTCGGCTTCGTCGGCGCGATCCTCGCCTTCACCCAGTTCTACGTGATCACGGGCGGCGGGCCGGGCACCGGCACCCTCACCGTGATGCTCTACGTCTACAACAAGGCCTTCGGCGATCTGCAGGTCGGCTACGCGACCGCGCTGTCGTTCGTGGTCGTCGTCATCGCCGCCGCGCTGACGCTGCTCCAGTTCCGCGTGATGAAGGACGACTGATGCCCCCTCGCACTCCGACGCCCACCCGCCAGGCGACACCCGCCGGGGCTCCCGCGCCCGCCCGCCGCCGCAGCACGCCCGCCGCCCGGCTCCGCACCGTCCTCTACGTCGTGCTCGGCACGCTGGTCTCGGTCGCGTTCGTCGCGCCCGTCGCCTGGTCGATCCTGCGCTCGTTCCAGCCCGGCGCGCAGATCGTCGCGCCCGCCGCCGAGCAGTCCTTCTCGGACCTGACCCTCGACAACTACACCGGCCTGCTCGGCTCGATCGGCGCGGGGACGTACATCGTCAACTCGCTGATCATCGCCCTCGGCACCGCCGTGCTCAGCGTGGTCGTGACCACCCTCGCCGCCTACGCGCTGGTGCTCTTCCCGTTCCGCGGCTCGAACGTCGCGTTCGGCCTGATCCTGCTGACGATGATGGTGCCGTTCCAGGCGGTGCTGACCCCGCTCTTCCTCGAGATGAACGCGCTCGGCCTCACCGACACCCACGTCGGGATCATCCTCTTCTACCTCACCTTCAACCTGCCGTTCGGGGTGTTCCTGATGCGGAACTCCTTCGCGCAGATCCCGCGCGAGGTGACCGAGGCCGCGCGGATCGACGGGGCCGGGCCGTTCCGCATCCTCTTCTCGGTGCTGCGGCCGATGATCGTCCCGGGCGTCGCGACGGTCTTCCTCTTCGCCTTCCTCGGCGCCTGGAGCGACTTCCTCGGCGCGCTGACCTTCCTCACCCGGCAGGACCTCTTCACGCTGCCGGTCGCCATCCAGAACATCTCCTCCGGCGCCTTCGGCCAGACCGACTTCGGCTACGTCATCGCCGGCGCGGTGCTGCTGATGATCCCGTGCCTGCTGCTCTACGCCGCCATCCAGAAGTACTACGTCCGCGGTCTCGTCGCGGGCGCCGTCAAGGGCTGAGAGGTCTCCCGTTGCCCCGCACCGCTCCCGCCGTCCGCCCCGTCCGCCGCTTCCCGCTGCGCTCCGTCCGTCTGCTGCCGAGCGCCTTCGCCGACGCCCAGGCCACGGGCCAGCGCTACCTCCTCGCGCTCGACCCCGACCGCCTGCTCGCACCGTTCCTGCGCGAGGCCGGTCTGCCCGCGGCGGAGGGCTACGGCAACTGGGAGGCGGACGGGCTCGACGGGCACGTCGGCGGTCACGCGCTCTCCGCGAGCGCGCTGATGCTCGCGGCCACCGGCGAGGAGGCCGCGCGCGAGCGGATGGAGATCCTCCTCGACGGGTTCGAGCGCGCCCAGGACGCGGTCGGCACCGGCTACCTCGGCGGCGTGCCCGGCGGACGCGCCCTGGGCGAGGAGCTGGCGCGCGGCGAGGTCGACGCCGACCTGTTCACCCTCAACGGCCGGTGGGTGCCGCTCTACAACCTGCACAAGACGCTCTCGGGCCTGCTCGACGCCGCCGCCTACGGCGGCTCGGAGCGGGCGCTCGCGATGGCCGTGCGCTTCGCGGACTGGTGGCTCGGCGTCTCCGCCGGGCTGGACGACGAGGCGTTCGAGGCGATGCTGCACGCCGAGTTCGGCGGGATGAACGAGGCGTTCGCCGATCTGGCGGAGCAGGTGGCCGGCGCGGACCCCGGCGACCCCGAGCGGGCCGCCGCCTACCGCGCCGAGGCCGCGCGCTTCTCGCACCGCGCCCTGCTCGACCCGCTGCTCCAGCACCGCGACGCGCTCGACGGGCTGCACGCGAACACGCAGATCCCGAAGGCCGTCGGCTACGCCCGCCTCGGCGGCGAGCTGCTGCCGGCCGCGCGGTTCTTCTGGGAGCAGGTCACGCGC
The DNA here is from genome assembly GCF_013205025.1 of Rathayibacter sp. VKM Ac-2857. GTDB lineage: Bacteria > Actinomycetota > Actinomycetes > Actinomycetales > Microbacteriaceae > Rathayibacter. Next base: position 92,557 of record NZ_JABMLE010000004.1, read on the forward strand.
GAGCGCACGGTCGCGATCGGCGGCAACAGCGTGCGCGAGCACTTCCACCGCTCGAGCGACTTCACCCCGATGATCCTCGACCGCGAGGGCCCCGAGACCTGCAACACCGCCAACATGATCGAGCTGAGCAGCGTCCTCTTCGAGGCGAGCGGCGACGAGCGCTACCTCGACTACCTCGAGCGCGCGCAGTACAACCACGTGCTCTCCTCGCAGCACCCCGACGGCGGCTTCGTCTACTTCACTCCGCTGCGGCCGGCGCACTACCGGGTCTACTCGGCGCCGCACGAGGGGATGTGGTGCTGCGTCGGCACCGGGCTCGAGAACCACGCCCGCTACGGCGAGCTGATCTACGCCCTCGTCGGTGACGATGCCCGAGCCGGTGACGACGCGCACGACGGCGACGACCTGCTGATCGCCCTCTACCTGCCCTCGACCCTCGACTCTCCGGAGCACGGCCTGCGCGCGCGGATCGATACCGCCTTCCCGCACGCGGACGACGCGACGATCACGGTGCATCTGGAGCGCCCCGGCGCCGTGCGACTCCGCCGGCCGGCCTGGGCGGAGTCGATGACGGTGACGGTCGACGGAGCCCCGCTGGACGCCGCGGCCGTCGACGGCGTCGTCCGCACCGCGGTCCTGACGCCCGGCCGCCACGAGATCCGGGTCGGCTTCTCGCTCGCGTTCCGCGCCGAGCCGCTGCCCGACGGCTCCGCCTGGTCGGCGTTCTCCTACGGCCCCGTCGTGCTCGCGGCCCGGACCGACGCCGCCGACCTCGACGGCCTGATCGCCGACGGCCGGCGGATGGCGCACGTGGCCGCGGGCCCGCTCCGCGACCTCGCCGCGACACCGATCGTGACCGGGGGAGTCGGAGCCGTCGCCCTCCTCGACCGCGCGACCCTGACCGCCGAGCTGGCCACCGACGCCGGGCCGGTGCGGCTCGAGCCGTTCGCGGGACTGCACGACAGCCGGTACACGCTCTACTGGCCGACCGGCTCCGACGCCGTCGCGCGCCGCGCCGAGCTGGCCGCGCTCGACCGCGAGGCCGCCGGGGGAGCCGCCGTGATCGACTCCGTGACCGCGGGGGAGCAGCAGCCCGAGTCGGACCACGCCTTCGTCGGGCACCGCAGCCGGGCCGGTGGCGCGGACGGCCGGCACTGGCGCGGCGCCGAGGGCCCGGACGGCTGGTTCGGCTACACCCTCGTCGACGCGGAGCAGCGGGCGGCGGTGCTCCGGGTCCTGCTCCGCGACGGCGGCGGCGAGCACGAGCTCCGGATCGACGGGCGTCCGCTGGGCGAGCCGCTCGCCGTCCGCGCGCGCGACGGGGAGGTCGAGGCCGACTACGCGATCACCCCGTCCACGGGCGAGGACGGCCTGGTCGAGTTCTCGCTGCACGCCGTCGGCGCGCGACCGACGGGCGAGCTGCTCGCGGTCTCGCTGGTGGCGGGCGCGGGGGAGTAGCGGAGGAGTGGCGGGTCCCGCGCCCTGCGAGACTGTCCGGATGCACCCCGCCGACGCCTGCCCGTGCGGAAGCCGCCGCCACTACGCCGACTGCTGCCGCCCCGCCCACCTCGGCGAGACGCCGTCGCCGACCGCCGAGCGCCTGATGCGCAGCCGCTACAGCGCGAACGTGCTCGGCAGCGCCGGCTACCTGCTCTCCAGCTGGCACCCCTCTACCCGGCCGAAGCGCGTCGACCTCGACGACGACGTCCGCTGGCGGCGCCTGCAGATCGTCGACACCGCGTTCGGCGGCGAGGACGACGCGGAGGGACTCGTCGAGTTCCGCGCCTCCTACCGCTCCTCCGAGGGGCCGGGCCTCGTGCACGAGCGCAGCCGCTTCCTCCGCGAGGACGGCCGCTGGTACTACGTCGACGGCGAACTGCTCGACGACGGATCCTGACCACCCCGGCCACACGGAGTGCGAGCGGCCTACCCTGGGGAGATGGCCAAGGACTTCCGCCGCGCGGACCACGCGTCCCGCTACGAACTGCACCAGGACGGCGCGCTCGTCGGCGTCCTCGACTACCACGAGAACGACGAGAGCGTGTCGCTCGTGCGCTCCTTCACCTCGCCGCCGCACCGCGGCCAGGGCCTGGCCGGCGAGCTCGTCGCCTTCGCCGTCGACGACATCGAGGCGTCGAGCGGCCGCAGCATCGTGCCGATGTGCTGGTACGTCGGCCAGTGGTTCGACCAGCACCCGGAGCGGGCGCACCTGCTCACCCGCGGCGCGCAGGCTTAGGCCGAGGCTCTAGGTTCTGACGATCGGCTCGACCCCGGCGAGGTCGGGCCCGAGCCCGATGTCCACGAGCCGGATCCGCCCGACGTAGGAGCGCGCCGGCTCGAGCAGCAGCCCCGCCTTGATCGCCCCGAAGGTCACCGTCACGTCGGCGGGCAGCACGGTCTCGTCCGGCACCGCGCCGTCGTCCGGCCCGATCCCGCTCGGCAGATCCACGGCGACCACGACGGGCGCGTCCTCGCGGCGCCCGAGCGCCTCGATCACGGTCGCCACCACCTCGCGCGGCCGTCCGCGCAGCGCCGGCTCCGCCGTGCCGATGCCGAGGATGCCGTCCACGATCACGTCCGCCCGGGCGACCGCCGCCGCGAGGGCGGCCGGGTCGTCGGCGGCGACGCGCCCGCAGCCGTCGTCGAGCGCGACCGCGAGCCCGCGCTGGTGCGCCCGGTCGGCGGTCAGCACGAGCGACACGTCGCTGCCGGAGGAGGAGATCTCGGCGGCCGCGTACAGCGCGTCCCCGCCGTTGTTCCCCGGCCCGACCAGCACGAGCACGCTGCCCGCGCCGTGCCGGTCCTTCCGCGTGCCGAGCGCTGCCCGCAGCTCGCGAGCGAGCCCGTCCGCCGCCCGCTGCATCAGCGGCTCTCGACGCGCCAGATGCGGCGCCTCGGCGGCCCGCACCTGCGCGGAGGAGTATCCCTCGACCATCCCTCCACTGTGCGCCCCGCCCGCCCCCGCAGCAACCCGCCCCACCCGATTCGCAGCCCGCCGGGCTGCAGCATGCCGCTGCATGTCGGTCGAGTAGCCCGCAGGGCGTATCGAGACCCACGGCAAGCCCGACCATAGCCTGCGCGCGTCATGCTGGTCGAGTAGCCCGAAGGGCGTATCGAGACCCACCACCGCCGAACCTGCTGCCCGAGGCCTCCTCCCCAGCCCCCCCCCCTTCCGCCCCCGTTCTCCCCACCCGACCCCGGCTCCAGGCCTCAGTGTCGGTGGTCCCTGATTCAATACTCGTATGACAGACCACAGAGCGGACGACGACGCACTGGCCCACGTGCAGGCCTGCTTCGACCGCGCCGCCGCTCGCACCCGCGCCGCCGCCCCGGAGAAGCTCGCCGCCGCCGAGGAGGTCTACGACGGCTACCGCACCGCCCTCGCCCGCCCGGACCGTTTCGCTCGCGGCGCCTCTCGCAGCGAGAGCCGGGACCTCTTCGAGCGCTCCGTCCGCGCCGAGCTCGCCGCCGCGATGCTCCTGTCCGAGCGGGACGCCTCGCGCCTCCTCGAGCAGGCGCAGCTGCTGATCGAGCACCTCCCGCTCACGCGCGCCCTCCTCGCGGGCGCCCGCATCTACTGGGAGACCGCCGAGGCGATCTGCGCGACCGCGAGCAGCCTCTCCGCCGACTCCCGCGGCGCACTCGACGAGCGCGCCGCCGACGCCGCCCTCACGATGACGACGACGCAGTTGCGCCGAGCCCTCGTCCGCTGGCGCGAGGAGCTGCACGAGCAGCCCCTCGCCGAGCGGCACATCCGAGCCCGCGAGGACCGCGTGGTCTGGGTCACCCCGGACGTCGACGGCATGGCGACGCTCTGCCTGTACGCTCCCGCGCCGGCAGTGGCAGGCGCCTACGACCGTCTCCGCCGCATCGCCCGCACCCTCCGCGATGAGGGCGACCCGCGCACCCTGCAGCAGCTGAGCGCGGACGCGGCGATCGACCTCCTCTGCGACGGCGACATCGCCGGGACGACTCCCGATGTCGGTCGCCGGCCCGACCCGACGTACGTTCCCGGAGTCCGCGCCGAGGTCCGCCTCACCCTCGCCGCCTCCACCGCCGTCGGTCTCGACGACGCGCCCGCCGACCTCGACGGCTACGGCCCCGTCCCCGCGGACGTCGCGCGCGAGCTGATCCGCACCGCCGCCTCGTTCACCCGAGTGCTCACCGACCCGGACACCGGCGCCGTCGTCTCCGTCGGCCGCACCTGGCGCGTCCCACCGCCCCAGATGCGCCTCCACCTCCAACTGCGCGACCAGACCTGCCGCTTTCCCGGCTGCACTCGCAGCGCCGGCACCAGCGAGGCCGACCACACCCTCGAATGGCGCAACGGCGGCGAGACCTCCCTCGAGAACCTCGTGAGCCTCTGCACGTCCCACCACCACGTCCGGCACGGCGAACAGTGGAGCTACGACCGGATCGACCACCGAGGGACCCTCGTCTGGACGAGCCCGACCGGCCGCCGGATCGGCAACCGACCACCCCCGCTGCCCGGCCGCCCGCCGGACCCGCCGCCGAGGCCTCGCTTCGACGACACACCCGCACCGTTCTGACGCGGGTGGATCTCGAGACGCCCTCTGCGAGGGCTCCTCGATCAGCATGGGCCGCCCCCTCTCCGAAGCGCGCCCTCAGCCGCTTCGTGTCTCAGTGGTGAGGGAAAGGACGCGGCGGCGCCGCGTCATGCTGGTCGAGTAGCCCCGGAGGGGCGTATCGAGACCCGCCGTCCCCAGCAGGGCGGGTCTGCAGACTCGTCCTTCTGAGGCTCGTGGATCTCGATACGCCCGCTCCGCGGCCTACTCGATCAGCATGGAGGGCGGCCCCTCCCTCGAAAGTGCGGCCTCCTCATGCTGGTCGAGTAGCCCGCAGGGCGTATCGAGACCCGCCCACCGGACGACGGTGGATCCACTTGGAAGAGACGCCCGCAGAACATGCTGGTCGAGTAGCCCCGAAGGGGCGTATCGAGACCCGCCGTCACCAGCAGAACGGGTCTGCAGAGTCGTCCTTCTGACGGTGGTGGATCTCGATACGCCCGCTCCGCGGGCTACTCGATCAGCATGCGGAGCGGGCCCTCTCTCGACAGTGCACCCTCCTCGCGCTGGTCGAGTAGCGCGCAGCGCGTATCGAGACCCACCGCCTCAGCCCCCGCACTCACCCCGCCTGCACCGCCCGGTCGGCCTCCTCGACGATCGCGCGCATCGCCGCCTCCGCCGCCTCGCCGTCGCCCTCCACCACAGCCGCCGCTACGGCCCGGTGCAGCCGCACCGCTTCCGAATCCGCCTCGCGCGGCATCAGCGCGTGCCGCGTGCGCCCCGCGAGCACCTCGGCGACCAGATCGCCGAGCTGCGTGAGCAGCGGGTTCCCCGAGGCGGCCAGCAGCGTCCGGTGGAACGCGGTGTCGGAGGCGAGATACGCCGCCCGGTCCGCCGCCCGCGCGTGCTCCGACATCCCACCCGCCGCCGCCACCAGCGCGGCCGCCTGCTCGCTCGACGCCTGCCCCGCTGCGAGCCGCGCGGCCAGCGGCTCCACCCCGAGGCGCAGCTGGCTCAGCCGGTGCAGCTGCGCCTGCCGGTCCGGTCCGTCGAGGCTCCAGCCGATCACCCGCGGATCCAGTGCGTTCCAGCACTCGGGAGGCTGCACCCGCGTGCCCGCCCGCCGCCTCGACACCACCAGCCCGAGCGACTCCAGCACCCGCACCGCCTCGCGCATCACCGAGCGCGACACCCCGCGGCGCTCCGCCCGCTCGTCGGCACTGAAGACACTGCCCGGCGCGAGCGCCCCCTGCACGATCTGCGCCCCCAGCTCGTCGAGCACCGCCTCGTGCAGCGAGCGCGGTCCATCCATCCCCTCAGTATTCCGGCGCGCGCCTCGCCCGACCAGCTATTCGTCGGACATAATCGAAGCCATGACCGAACCGGCCACCCCCGCCGCCGCTCCCGTCCGCGCCCTCGTCGTCATGGGCGTCTCCGGCAGCGGCAAGTCCACGATCGCCCGGCTGCTCGCCGACCGCCTCGGCTGGACGTTCGTCGAGGGCGACGACCTCCACCCGGCCGCGAACGTCGCGAAGATGGCCGAGGGCACCCCGCTGACCGACGAGGACCGCGCCCCCTGGCTCGCGACCATCGCCGCCCGGATCGACACCCTCGTCAGCGCCGACGACCCCGTCGTCGTCACCTGCTCCGCCCTGCGCCGCCGCTACCGCGACGTCCTCCGCCGCGACGACCTCGTCTTCGTGCACCTCGCCGGCACCCGCGAGCTCATCGCCGACCGCCTCGGCGCGCGCACCGGCCACTTCATGCCGCCCGCCCTGCTCGACTCGCAGTTCGAGGCCCTCGAGCCGCTCGGCGACGACGAGCGGCACCTCACCGTCGATCTCGCCGCCGCGCCCGAGGACGAGATCGCGCAGATCATCGCGACCCTCGGCCTCCAGGCCGCCTAGCGCAGCAGCGCCTCGAGGCTCGCCGCCGGCAGCCCGAACGCCTCGGCGACCGCCGCGTTCACGACCTGCCCGTCGTGCGTGCTGAGTCCCTTCGCGAGCGCCGGGTCCGCCGCGAGCGCCGCCTTCCAGCCCCGGTCCGCCAGGGCGACCACGTAGGGGAGCGTGGCGTTCGTCAGCGCCCGTGTCGACGTCTCCGGCACCGCGCCGGGCATGTTGGCGACGCAGTAGTAGACGCTGTCGTGCACCGCGAAGACCGGGTCGTCGTGAGTGGTCGGCCGCGAGCCCTCGAAGCAGCCGCCCTGGTCGATCGCGATGTCCACCAGCACAGAGCCGGCCTTCATCGTGGCGACCATCTCGTCGGTGACGAGCTTCGGCGCCCGCGCACCCGGGATCAGCACCGACCCGATCACCAGGTCGGCGTCCGCGACCTGCGCCGCGATCTCGTAGGTCGAGGAGGCCCGCGTCTGAATCCGCCCGTCGAAGCGCGCCTCGAGCTCGCGCAGCCGTGGGATCGACAGGTCCACCACGGTCACGTCCGCGCCCATGCCGAGCGCATTCGCGGCCGCGTGCTCGCCCGCCACACCGCCGCCGATCACGACGACCTTCGCCTTCGGAGTCCCGGGCACTCCGCCGAGGAGGGCGCCTCGCCCACCGGCCGCGCGCATCAGGTGGTAGCCGCCGACGGTGATCGAGAGCCGGCCGGCGACCTCGCTCATCGGCGAGAGGAGGGGCAGGTGGCGATCGGGCAGCTGCACCGTCTCGTAGGCGATCGCGGTGGTGCCGGCGGCGAGGAGCGCGTCCGTGCACGGCCGGGAGGCGGCGAGGTGCAGGTAGGTGAAGAGGACCTGCCCCGAGCGCATCCGCGGGTACTCGGCCTCAATCGGCTCCTTGACCTTGACCACCAGGTCGGCCTCGCCCCAGACCTCGTCCGGGCCAGCCGCGATCCGGGCGCCGGCGGCGGCGAAGTCCTCGTCCGAGACCCGCGAGCCCAGCCCCGCACCGGCCTCGACCAGCACCTCGTGCCCGCGCCGCACGAGCTCGTGCACTCCGGCGGGCGTCGCGGCCACGCGGTTCTCGTTGTTCTTGATCTCGGTGGGGATGCCGATGCGCATGACTGCTCCTTCGCGGTGGACTGCCCCTATCGTGCGAAGATCGTGTTTCGAACGGGGGAACATCCGCAGGATCGTCGATATCCTCTCCACAGACCGCAGGATCCGCAATCGAGAAGGGCGGCACCGCCGTGAGACCGCACGATCTGCACGACCTCGGCGACCTCGATCCGATCGACCGCACTCTCGTCCGCCTGCTCCGGGCGGACGCGCGCACGCCGAACAGCCGCCTCGCCGAGAGGGCGGGCATCGCGCCCTCCACCTGCGTCTCGCGGGTGCGCTCGCTCGTCGACCGCGGCATCATCACCGGCTTCACCGCCGAGCTCGATCCCGCCGCGCTCGGGCTCACGCTGCAGGCGCTGATCAGCGTCAACATCCGCGCCGGTCAGCGCCAGGCGATCACCCGGTTCGCCGAGGAGATCCGCGCGCTGCCCGAGGTCGTCCAGCTGTTCTTCCTCGGCGGCTCGGAGGACTTCCTCCTCCACGTCGCCGTGCGCGACTCGAACGACATCCGCGACTTCGTGGTGTCGAACCTCTCGGCGCACCCGGCGGTCGCCTCGACCCGGACGAGCCTGGTCTTCGACCACCACCGTAAGGGGCCGGCGCTGCCGGAGTGAGCGCGCTGCCGGAGCGAGGGCCGGAGTGACGTCAGTGCGCCCCGGGGCTCAGGTCGCCGCCGCCGCGCTGGGTCAGCCCGGGGATCCGCCGCGCGAGCCCGGCGATGTGCTCCTCCGCGATCTCGATGCGCGTGTCGCGCAGACGCTGGCGCAGCAGCGCCTCGACGTCCTCCTCGGGCCGCAGCTCGGCGTCGCCGGCGACCTGCAGCAGGATGCCGCGGAGCTTCTCGTCCAGGGGTGCGTCGTCGCTGCCGTGCTGAATCGGGTGGTCCTGCGATGCGTTCGTCATGCCCCCATGCTGCCACCGACGGCCCAGCGTGCGGGGCAGGCCGGGCCCAGGGCGGGCAGCAGGCCGGGCAGCGCGCACGGCAGGATGGCCGCATGCCGTTCTCCCGCGCCGAGCTCGCCTCGTACCGCGACCGCACCGTCGAGGACCTGCTCGACGGCGACGTCCGCCTCCTCTTCGTCGGCATCAACCCCGGACTCTGGACGGCCGCGACCGGCGCGCACTTCGCCCACCCCGGCAACCGCTTCTACCCGGCCCTCGCCGCCGCCGGCATCCTCGACCGCGTGCTCCGCGTCTCCGAGGGGATGAGCGCCGAGGACCGCCGCGCCCTCTCCGATCGCGGCGTCGGCATCACCAACCTCGCCCCTCGCGCCACCGCCCGCGCCGACGAGCTCACGCCAGAGGAGCTCCGCGCCGGCGCCGAGCGCCTGGTCCGCACGGTCGAGCGCGTCCGCCCCGCCGCCGTCGCGATGGTCGGCATCACCGCCTACCGCGCCGCCTTCGGCCGGAGGAGCGCCCGCCAGGGGCGCCAGGAGGAGCCGATCGCCGGAGCCCCGCTCTGGGTGCTGCCCAACCCCAGCGGCCTGAACGCGCACGATACCGTCGCGTCGCTCGGGCTGGCCTACCGCGAGCCGGCCGTCGCGGCCGGGATCGTCCCGCCGGAGCACGGAATAGTCCCCGACCCTCGGAGGTTGCAAAGTCCATGAGTACGCATGAATTGAAGTTCGGTGTCGACACCTTCGGCGACGTCACGGCCGCCCCCGACGGCACGCTCCTCCCGCACGGCCAGGTCCTGCGCGACGTGGTCGAGGAGGGCGTCCTCGCCGACGCGGTCGGCCTCGACTTCTTCGGCGTCGGCGAGCACCACCGCGCCGACTTCGCCGTCAGCGCCCCGGACGTCGTGCTCGCCGCGATCGCCGCGAAGACCGAGCGCATCCACCTCGGCTCCGCGGTCACCGTGCTCTCCTCCGACGACCCCGTGCGCGTCTACCAGCGCTTCGCGACCCTCGACGGACTCTCGAACGGCCGCGCCGAGGTCATCCTCGGCCGCGGCTCCTTCACCGAGTCCTTCCCGCTCTTCGGCCTCGACCTCTCGCAGTACGAGGTGCTCTTCGAGGAGAAGCTGGAGCTGTTCCACGAGCTGGTGCAGGGCGGCCCCGTCACCTGGCAGGGCACCGTCCGCCCGGCCCTCACCGAGCAGAGCGTCTACCCGTCGATGGAGGGCGACCGCCGTCTGCGCACCTGGATCGGCGTCGGCGGCAGCCCCGAGTCGGTCGTGCGCGCAGCGCGCTTCGGCTTCCCGCTGGTCCTCGCGATCATCGGCGGCGCACCCGCCCGCTTCCGCCCCTACGTCGACCTCTTCGGCCGCGCCCTCGACCAGCTCGAGCAGCCCCGCCTGCCCGTCGCCGTGCACTCGCCCGGCTTCATCGCCGACACCGACGAGGAGGCGCACGAGCTCTACTACGGCCACTACAAGGGCATGCTCGACTCGATCGGCCGTGAGCGCGGCTGGGCCCCGCTCACCCGCGAGCGCTTCGCCGAGGAGGCGGGCCCCGACGGCGCGCTGCACCTCGGCTCTCCCGAGACCGTCGCCCGGAAGATCGCGAACACGGTCGGCGCCCTGGGGATCGACCGCTTCGACCTCAAGTACAGCGCCGGCACCCTGCCGCACGCCGCGATCATGCGGAACATCGAGCTCTACGGCACCCGGGTGATCCCGCGCGTCCGCGAGCTGCTCGCCGACCGCTGAGCCGCACGGCGCCGGCACGCGTTCGGCGCCGACCCGCACCCGGGCGCCGTGGAGGCTGCGCACTGCGCGCTCCCACCGGGCGCCCGGGCGGCGTCGATATGCTCGGAGACCGGGCGTTCATCCGCCGCCCCCGACCCTCCGGAAGCACATGCCAGACAGCCACGCCGCCCGCACCCCCTACGAGGTGCTGGGCGTCCCCGCGAGCGCGTCGGAGGACGAGCTCAAGCGCGCCTACCGCCGCCTGCTCCGCGAGACTCACCCGGACACCGGGGGAGACGCGGCCTCCTTCCACGCCGTGCAGGTCGCCTGGGAGCGGATCGGCAGCGCCGGCGCCCGCGGCGACTACGACCGAGGAGCCCCCGCCCCCGGCGCCTCCTCGCACGCCCCGTACACCGGCTCGCCCCGCCAGCAGACCGCGTCCTCGGTGCGCGCCCGCTCCTACGGCCACCCGGGCGGCGCCGCCCGCGAGTACTACCTCCGCCTCGTCCGCGAGTGGGTAGGCCGCGGCGTCGAGATCGACGACCCGTTCGATCCCGCGCTGGTGCGCTCCGCCCCGCGCGAGGTCCGCTCCTGGCTGGCCAAGGCGCAGGCCGAGGAGGCCACCGCGTCGCTGGTCGGCGCCCTCGGCATCGCCTTCACGATCTGGAACGACGTCGCGGTCGGCGACGGCGGCGTCAAGATCGACCACCTCGTGCTCGGCCCGTCCGGCCTCCTGGCCCTGACCTCCGCCGACTGGGGCGAGCCCGTGCGCCTGCGCAAGGGCGAGGTCGAGGGTGTGGGCCTCGCCGAGGACGAGAAGCCGCTCGCCTCGCTCTCGAAGGCCGCCCGCCGCCTCGGGCGCGAGCTCGGCGTCCGCTTCTCCGCGAGCGTGATCGTCGTCCCCGACGACGCCCTCGACCAGCCCTACGAGCAGGTCGAGCGCGGCCGCCACCAGGGCGACGTGCTCATCCGCCGCTCCCTCCTCCCGCAGCTGCTGCGCTCCGGCACCGACGACCCCCGCCTCGGCGGCTACGGCGAGTCCTTCGAGGTCCGCACCCGCGTCCAGAACCGCGTCCGCTTCGTCTGACGCGCGGTGCCGCTAGCCCGCCCCCGGCCCGCAGGCAAGGGGCTGTCGGTGCCGTCGCCCCGGCGCCGACGATGGAGGCACACGACAGACGCCTGCCCTCCGGCACGGCGACGACGACGAGCGGAACGAGGCGGACGATGGTGCGATTCGGCTACACCCTGATGACCGAGCAGAGCGGCCCGAAGCAGCTGGTGGGCTACGCGGTCGACGCGGAGCGGCACGGCTTCGAGTTCGCGGTCTCGAGCGACCACTACTCGCCCTGGCTGACCGAGCAGGGCCACGCCTCCTACGCCTGGACGATGCTCGGCGCCGTCGCGCAGGCGACCTCGACCATCGAGCTGGCCACCTACGTGACCGCGCCGACCATCCGCTACCACCCCGCCGTGATCGCGCAGAAGGCGGCGACGCTCGCGATCCTCTCCGACGACCGCTTCCTGCTCGGCCTCGGCTCCGGCGAGAACCTCAACGAGCACGTGGTCGGCGAGGGCTGGCCCGCGGTCGCCGCGCGCCAGGACATGCTCGAGGAGGCGGTGCACATCATCCGCGCCCTGCACAGCGGTGAGCTGGTCACCTGGGAGGGCGACTACTTCCGCGTCGACTCCGCCCGCGTCTGGGACCTCCCGGACAAGCCCGTGCCGATCGGACTCGCCGTCTCGGGCGAGAAGTCGATCGAGCGCTTCGCCCCGCTTGGCGACCACCTGATCACCACCGAGCCCGAGGCCGAGCTGATCTCGCAGTGGACCGCCGTCCGCGGCGCCGACGCCGCCCCGTCGCGCTCGATCGGGCAGATCCCGATCTGCTGGGCGCCGGACAAGGAGCAGGGCGTCGCGCTCGCGCACGAGCAGTTCCGCTGGTTCGCGGGCGGCTGGTCCGTCAACGCCGACCTGCCCACCACGGCCGGCTTCGCGGGCGCCAGCCAGTTCGTTCGCCCGGAGGACGTCGCCGAGTCGATCGCCTGCGGTCCCGACCTCGACGAGCTCGCCCAGAGCGTCGTCCCCTTCATCGAGGCCGGCTTCACCGACATCGCCTTCGTGCAGGTCGGCGACGCCCTGCAGCAGCGCTTCCTCGACGAGGTCGCCGAGGACCTCCTCGAGCGGGCCCGCGCCCTGGCTCCCTGAGCGGCGCGGCTCCCTGAGTCGCGCAGAGCCGGCCGTCAGAAGCCGCGGAGCCGCTCGATCTCGCGCCGATCGCGCTTGGTCGGGCGGCCGGCCCCGCGGTCGCGCTCGATGATCGCGGGCGCCGCCTCGCGCGGCGGCGGCGGCGGGGGAGTCCGGTCCTCGAAGCACTCGGCCGCGACCGGTGCGCCGACCCGCTTCACGATCAGACCGCGGACCACCAGCTCGCGGTCGAAGCCGCCGATCCGGGCCCGGACCTCGTCGCCTACCTTGACGGTCTGCGCGGCCTTGGCTCGCTCGCCGTTCACCCGGACGTGACCGGCCCGGGCGGCCGTGGTGGCGGCGGAGCGCGTCTTGTACACCCGGACGGCCCACAGCCAGGCGTCCACGCGGACGGAGCCGGTCACCGGGATCTGCATCCGTCCAGTCTACGAAGCCATGATGGAGGCAGTCCCATCGACGAAGGATCCGCGGCCCCACCGGCCGCCGACCGAGGAGGTTCACCATGAGCACGTACCACAGCTACGGCGAGGACACCGGCGAGGGCGTCCCCACCCGCGGAGCCCCCGAGCACAGCGGCTCGCCGTCCGAGCTGCGCGAGAGCGTGTTCCCGCACGCGGGACTCGAGTTCACCCTGGTCCCGTCCGGGCACGAGGAGTGGCAGGTCCGCCACCCCGACGGCCGGCCCGTCGGCGTCCTCGCGATCATCTCGCACAGTGGCGAGGAGGGCGAGGCGGTCTTCGTCACCCGCCGCGTCGGCTCCGACGAGGCCGTCGCCGAGGGCACCGACTGGCGCGGCATCGTCTCCGCGGTGATCAACGACGAGGCGGCCGACGAGCGCGTCCAGGGCAGCCCCGACCCCGCGCTCGACTACACGCGCGGCGGCCTCATGCACCACGGCACGGCCGACATCGAGGACCAGGTCTGAGCGACCGGGTCTGAGCGGCCCGGTCTGAGCGGCCAGGTCTGAGCGACCGCGCCTAGCGCGCCAGGAGCGCCGCGTTGATCCGGGCCGTGAGCTCGCGGTCGAAGCGGCGCTCCTGCGCGTCCACCGCGCGGATCGGCGCGGCGTTCCGCGCACTCGAGACCAGCCAGGCCGCCTCCGCCGCCGCGAGGTCCTCCGCCCGCAGGGGTCGCTCCGCCGTGCTGAGCCCGAGCCCGCCCGCGAGCGCGAAGAGATCGGCCTGCGTCGTCCCCGGCAGCAGTCCCAGGCTCGGCGGCGGAGTGACCAGCTCGCCGCCCGCGAGCAGCACCAGGTTCGAGGTCGGCCCCTCGAGCAGGAAGCCGTCGCTGGAGACGAACAGCGCGTCGTCCGCCCCGCGCCGCACGGCCTCTCGGGAGGCGGCGCGGTTCACCGCGTAGGAGAGCGTCTTCGCACCGGCGAGCAGCCACGGCGAGGTGCGCTGGACGTCCGAGCGCAGCCCGCGGTCGAGCAGCACGATCCGCACGCCGTCGCGCCGCGCCGGTCCGAAGTCCGGGCTGGTCTGCACGAAGACGAGCCCGGTCGGCCGGCCGTCGCCCTCGACCCCGTGGCTCAGGATCGTCTTCACCATCGCCTCCGGCACGCGCGGATGGGCGGCGACGGCCTCGTCGATCGCCGCGCGCCACGCGGTCCGGTCCGGTCGCGGCAGGTCGAGCATCAGCGCCGAGCGCTCGAAGCGGTCGAGGTGCGCGTCGAGCGCCTGCAGACGGCCGTCGACCAGGTTGATCGTCTCGAAGACCCCGTCGCCCCGGGTGAAGCCGAGGTCGGTGACGTCGATCGTGCCGTCCGGAGCGCCGTCGTGCGCAGGAGCGTCGAGCGAGGGGCGGGCGAGGACGACGAGGGTCTCAGCGGGCATGGGCGGTGCGGTCCTTCCGAGGGCGGAGCGGGAGTCGGGCGAGCACGACGATCAGCAGCGCCCCGAGGAGCGCACCGGTGCCGTTCGAGACGAGGTCGCGCACGTCCGAGACGCGCGAGGGCAGCGCGAGCAGCTGGATCGTCTCGATCAGGACCGATACGCCGAGGCCGATCGGCGCGGCGAGCAGCCGGCGGCGCGTCGGCAGCTGCAGCGCGATCAGCGCGCCGAGCGGCACGAACATCAGCACGTTCGCGAGGAACTCGGCGACGTCGAAGGTGAACCAGGTGGTCACCGGCGTGGAGGCGATGAACGCGATGACGCCGCGCACGAGCGCCGACGGCTGCCCGGCCGGGTACGGCGCCGGCGTCAGGGTGATCAGGGCGATCACGCCGAGCCAGGCGAGCGTCGCGGGCAGGAGGATCCTCGAGCGGCGCATCCGTCGATTCTGCCAGGTGGTCGGAGGCGCCCGGGGAGCCGCTCAGGTGTGCCGGGCGGTCCGGTGCGCACAGCGCGATGTGGAAGGCTGGACGGCATGACGAGCGACGGCCCGGCCGACGGCGGAGCGCTTCCGCGCCACCCCTTCGACGCCGCGCTCGGTGACGGCTGGGTCGAGATCGGCGACGGGCGCCGCTTCTGGGGCCGCTTCGGCGCCGCCGGCCTGCTGCTGCGCGACCCGGACGGCCGCGTCCTCCTCCAGCACCGCGCCACCTGGAGTCACTTCGGCGACACCTGGGGACTCCCGGGCGGCGCGCGCCACCCCGACGAGACCGCCTTCGAGGGCGCTCTGCGCGAATCGGTCGAGGAGGCGGGCGTGCCCGACGGGATCGTCGTGCCCGTCCTCTCCCGCGTCGTCACGATCGGCCCGTGGAGCTACACCACCGTCGTCGCGCAGGCCCTCGAGCACTTCACACCCCGCATCGCCGACGCCGAGAGCCAGGAGCTGCGCTGGGTGCCGCCGGCCGAGGTCGACGCGCTCCCGCTGCACCCCGGCTTCGAGGCCTCCTGGCGCGAGCTCCGCGCCCTCGACACCGAGCCCTGCGTCCTCGTCGTCGACGCGGCGAACGTCGTCGGCTCGCGCCCGGACGGCTGGTGGCGCGACCGCGCCGGCGCCGCGGAGCGCCTGGTCGCGGGACTCCAGCGGCTCGCGACCCTCGGCCTCCCCGGCTCGCTGTTCGCCGTCGACGCCGACACCGTCTGGCCGCGGATCGCCGTCGTCCTCGAGGGCGACGCCCGCGCGGCGCGCACCGACGGCGCGGCCGAGTCCGCCCCCCGCGGCCGCCTCAGCGTCGAGCGCGCCACCGGATCGGGCGACGACGCGATCGTCGAGCGCGTCGCGGCGATCGGCGCCTCCGCCCGCGTCGTGACCGCCGACCGCGGCCTCGTCGCGCGCATCGAGGAGCTCGGCGCCTCCGCGCTCGGCCCGCGCACCCTGCTCGATCTGCTCGACGCCGCCCCGCCCTCCGCCCGGGAATAGCGCGCGGATCGGGGTCGTTGCACCCCTCATGGCCACGACAGCGATGACTCTCGACACCCACGACCAGACCGTCTCCGACGGCATCGTCCTCATCGACTTCTGGGCGGAGTGGTGCGGCCCGTGCCGCCAGTTCGCCCCCGTCTTCGAGGCGACCAGCGAGAAGAACCCCGATGTCACCTTCGCGAAGGTCGACACGGAGGACCAGCAGCAGCTCGCCGGCAGCTACGGCATCTCGTCGATCCCCACCCTCGTCGTCTACCGCGACGGCATCCCGCTGATGGCGCAGCCCGGCGCCCTGCCCGCCCCGGCGCTCGACGCCCTGCTCGAGCAGGTCCGCGGCCTCGACATGGTCGCCGTCCGCAAGCAGTACGACGAGGCGAAGGCCGCCCAGGAGTCCGGCGCCCCGCAGAAGTTCGACCACGGCGCGCAGATCTGATCACGCGGCACCACCGCACCACCCGCACGAACGACGGAACCCCCGGCAGCCGCTCAGGCCACCGGGGGTTCCGTCGTTCCAGCGGAGATCGCGCAGGAGTGCCGATCAGCCCGTGTTCTGCAGGCCCGCGGCCACGCCGTTCACGGCCAGCAGCAGCAGCCGCTGGTTCTGCTCGGTGCCCGAGCCGCCCGGATCCGTCCGCAGCGCCCGGAGCGCGCGCAACTGCAGCAGCGACAGCGCGTTCACGTAGGGCGTGCGCAGCCGCACGGCCCGGCCGAGCACGCGGTGCCCGGTGAGCAGGCTCTCCTCGCCCGTGATCGAGAGCACCCAGCGGCGGGTGAGCTCCATCTCGTCCAGCACCAGACCGGCGAGGTCGTCGCGGGAGTCGAGCGCCAGGTAGCGGCGGGCGATGCCCTCGTCCGTCTTCGCCAGCGACATCTCGACGTTGTCGATCATCGTGGTGAACAGCGGCCAGGTCGCGTACGCCTCGCGCAGCTCGTCCAGGTCGCCGACCGCCTCCAGCGCGCTGCCGAGCCCGAACCAGCCGGTGAGATTGACGCGGGCCTGGGTCCAGGCGAACACCCACGGGATCGCCCGCAGGTCCTCCAGCGACTCGACCGAGAGGCCGCGGCGGGCCGGTCGCGAGCCGAGCGCGAGCAGGCCGACCTCCTCCTGCGGAGTGACCCGGGCGAACCAGGGCGCGAAGCCGTCCGCCTTGACCAGCTCGAAGAAGCGGCGGCGCGACTCGCGGTCCATCGTCGCGGCGACGTCGCGGAAGCGGTCGGCGGCACCGGCGTTGCGGTCGCCGATCGAGGGGGAGGAGGCGAGCAGCGTCGCCCCGGCCACCTGCTCGATGTGCCGGGTCGCGATGTCCGGGTTGCCGTAGCGCGCGAAGATGACCTCGCCCTGCTCCGTCAGCTTGAAGCGGCCGTCGACCGAGCCGGGCGGCTGCGCGAGCACCGCGCGGTTCGCCGGTCCGCCGCCGCGGCCGAGCGCGCCGCCGCGGCCGTGGAAGAGCGTGAGCACGATGCCCTCGTCCTCGGCCCACTTCGCGATGCGCGCCTGCGCGTCGTACAGCGCGAGCGTCGCGGAGACCGGGCCGACGTCCTTCGACGAGTCGGAGTAGCCGAGCATGACCTCGAGCCGGTTGCCCGTCGCCGCGAGGCGCGCGCGCACCTGGGGCAGCCGGATCATCTCGGCGAGGATGTCCGTCGAGGCGTCGAGGTCCGCGAAGGTCTCGAACAGCGGGACGGCGTCGATGATCGGCGGGTTCCCGTCGGTCGCCGCCTCGGCCAGGTCGAAGACCGTCTTGAGGTCCTCGGCCGACTGAGTGAACGAGACGACGTAGCGGCGGGCCGCGTCGGTGCCGAAGCGCTCCTGGACCTTCGCGATCGCGCGGTAGACCGAGAGGACTTCGACGCTGCGCTCGTCGAGCTCGCCGCCGGCGCGGACCGCGGCGAGGGTCTCGCGGTGCACCTTCGAGTGCTGCCGCACCTCGATCTCGGCGAGGTGGAAGCCGAAGGTCTCGACCTGCCAGAGCAGGTCCTGCAGGTCGCCGTAGGCCGAGCGGACGTCGCCCGCGTCGACCAGCGAGTCCTGCAGCGTGCGCAGATCGGCGAGCAGCTCGGCGGCGGAGCCGTAGGCGAGCGCGCCGCCGGAGCGGGTCGCCGCGAGCCGGTCGGCCGTGAAGAGCAGGACCCGGCGGTGCGTCTCGCTCGGCGAGCGCTCGGCGATCACCGCGGCGAGCTCGGGCGCCTTCTCGACGCACGCGGCCCAGAGCGCCTCGACGGCGGCCGACGGGGGAGTGGTGCCGGCGTCGAGCGTGAGGGCGCGGCCGACGCGGCGGGCGACGCGCTCGAGGCCGATCAGGACGTGCTCGGCGGCGATGTCCACGGCCTCGAGGGTCGTCGCGGCGGTGACGAACGGGTTGCCGTCGCGGTCGCCGCCGATCCAGGTGCCCAGGCGCACGAAGGCCGGGGCGATCGGCTTCCGGGTGCCGGAGGCGTCGCCGAGCAGCGCGTCGTCGAGCCGGCGGTAGACCCGCGGCAGCACCGAGAACAGCGACTCGTCGAACACGCTCATCGCGGTGCGCACCTCGTCGAGCGGGCTCGGCTTCGATTCGCGGAGCGGCGCCGTGCGCCAGAGCGTGTCGACCTCGGCCAGCAGGCGCCGGCGGTTCTCGACCAGCACGACACCGCCCGT
Organism: Rathayibacter sp. VKM Ac-2857; assembly: GCF_013205025.1. Taxonomy (GTDB): domain Bacteria; phylum Actinomycetota; class Actinomycetes; order Actinomycetales; family Microbacteriaceae; genus Rathayibacter. The sequence goes on from NZ_JABMLE010000004.1 coordinate 110,883, forward strand.
GCGCGGGTCGTCCCGCTGCTCGAGCAGGGCGCTGATCCGGCGGATGGTGGAGGAGACCGCGCGTCGGCGCGCCTCCGTCGGGTGCGCGGTGAGGACCGGGCGGAACTCGAGGCGGGAGAGGCGCTCGAAGGCCTCCTCCTCGCCGAGCTCGGCGGTGAGGGTCGCCATCGACGCGATGATCGAGTCCTCGGGCAGCTGGGCGCCGGCGTCGGCGTCCCGGCGGCGGAGGACCCGCACGCGGTGGAACTCCTCCGCCACGTTGACGAGGTGGAAGTAGCAGGTGAAGGCCCGCGCCACCTCCTCGGCGCGCTCGGCGGTCAGCGAGGCGACGAACTCCTCGGCCGCGGCCAGCTCGTCCGGGTGCCCGCTGTCGTAGGCGCCGATCGTGAGGGCGCGGAGCCGCTCGACGTCGGTGTAGAGGCTGTCGTCGCCCGACTCGCGCAGCACCTGGCCGAGGAGCTCGCCGAGCAGGTGGACGTCGCCGCGGATGCGGTCGTCCATCGGCGGCGCGACGGTCCCGTCGGCGGAGGGGGCGGGGGAGGCGGGTGCTGCGGTCGCGGCTGGCGCGTCGGAGATCGGAGGCACGGCACGACCTTAGCGGCGGCGCGTGTCCGGCGGATGACGCCACTGTCACGCGGCGGAATGGAATGATCGAGGGGTGACCGTGACCCCTGCACCTCCCACCCCCGCCGTCCAGACCGAGCAGGCCGCCCCCCACGTCGTCGTCCTCTTCGGTGCCGTGGGCGACCTGTCCCGGCGCAAGCTCATCCCCGGCATGGCTCACCTGGCGCTGTCCTCGCTGGCGCCCGACCTGCAGATCGTCGGCACCTCGCTCGAGGAGCACGACGACGAGTCCTTCCGCGCCTTCGCCAAGCTCGCCTACGACGAGTTCGGCAGCCGCTCGCTGACCCCGGCGCAGTGGGACGAGTTCGCCTCCAAGCTCCGCTACGTCCCGCAGTCCGCCGGCCCGGCCGCCCTGGCGAAGGCGGTCACCGACGCCGAGAAGGTGCTGGGCCCGGACGTCAGCCGGCTGCACTACCTCAGCGTCCCGCCGCGCGCCGCCCTCTCGGTCGTCCGGATGCTCGCCGAGGCCGGTCTCGTCGAGCGCTCGCGGATCATCATGGAGAAGCCGTTCGGCGTCGACCTCGAGAGCGCCGTCGTCCTCAACGCCGAGCTGCACGAGACCTTCGACGAGGAGCAGATCTTCCGGATCGACCACTTCCTCGGCAAGGAGCCGGCGCAGAACATCCTCGCCTTCCGCTTCGCGAACGGCCTCTTCGAGCCGATCTGGAACCGCAACTTCATCGACCACGTCCAGATCGACATCCCCGAGAAGCTGACCCTCGACCGCCGCGCCGAGTTCTACGAGTCGACCGGCGCCTACAAGGACATGGTCGTCACCCACCTCTTCCAGGTCCTCGCCTTCATGGCGATGGAGCCGCCGACCGCCCTCGAGCCGAAGGCGATCAGCGAGGAGAAGAACAAGGTCTTCCGCTCGATGCGGCTGCTGAACCCCGAGAACGTCGTCCGCGGGCAGTACATCGGCTACCGCGAGGAGCCGGGCGTCGCCCCGGACTCCGAGACCGACACCTTCGTCGCCCTCAAGTGCGAGATCGACAACTGGCGCTGGGCCGGCGTCCCGTTCTACCTGCGCACCGGCAAGCGGATGGCGGAGGGGCAGCGGATCATCTCCATCGCCTTCCGCGAGCCCCCGAAGAGCATGTTCCCGCAGGGCTCCGGCGTCGGCGCGCACGGCCCCGACCACCTCACCTTCGACCTCGCCGACGCCTCCAAGGTGTCGCTGTCCTTCTACGGCAAGCGCCCCGGCCCGGGCATGCGGCTGGACAAGCTGAGCATGCAGTTCGCGCTGCAGGAGACCGACCGCGCGGGCGACGCCCTCGAGGCCTACGAGCGGCTGATCCTCGACGCGATGCGCGGCGACCACACGCTCTTCACCACCGCCGAGGGCATCGAGCGCCTCTGGGAGGTGTCCGCGCCGCTCCTGCAGGACCCGCCGCCGGTGCGCCTCTACGCGCCGGGATCCTGGGGTCCGAACGCGATCCACCAGCTGATCGCCCCGCACGCCTGGCGGCTCCCGTTCGAGCGGGTCTGGCGCGACAAGCGCTGACGAGGGCTCCCGGCATGTCGCGCGCGGCGGAGGACCGCATCTGGACGGTCCCGAACATCCTCAGCATGGTGCGGCTCGCACTGGTGCCGGTCTTCCTGGTGCTGATCATCGAGGGCGAGGACGCGCTCGCCCTGCTGACCCTCGTCCTCTCCAGCCTCACCGACTACCTCGACGGCTGGATCGCGCGCCGCTTCGACCAGATCACGCGCCTGGGAGCGGTCCTCGATCCGGCCGCCGACCGCCTCTACATCTTCGCGACGGTGATCGGCCTCGCCGTCCGCGAGCTGGTGCCGTGGTGGCTCGTGGCGGTGCTGGTGGCGCGCGACCTGATGCTCGTCGTGCTGGCCGTGATCCTCGCGAATCACGGCTACGGGCCGCTGCCGGTGCACCACCTGGGCAAGTTCGCCACGTTCTGCCTGTTCTACGCGCTGCCGCTGATCATGCTCGGGCAGGCGTTCCCGGCGCTCGCGCCGACGTCGCTCCCGATCGCCTGGGCGTTCGCGCTCTGGGGGGCGTTCCTCTACTGGTGGGCCGGGATCGTCTACGCCGTGCAGACCCGGGACCTCGTCCGGGGGGCCGACGGAGCGTTCCCGGCGACCGGCGGGCCCTCCGATTCCGATACGCTGAGGGGATAGCGAGGAGGTACGTCTTGGTCGAGTCCGTGCGCGGAGCGTCATCCGCAGATCCGTCCGTTCCCGTCGAGCCGTCGACGGAGACGACCCTCACCTTCACCGACGACATCGGCGCCCAGCTGGCGGCGCTCGACAACCGGGCGTCCCGCGAGGAGGCCGAGGCCGTCGGCGCCCTGCCCTCCGGCTCGGCCCTGCTCGTCGTGCGGCGCGGGCCCAACACCGGGGCCCGGTTCCTGCTCGACACCGACTCGACGACGGTCGGCCGGCACCCCGATGCGGGCATCTTCCTCGACGACGTCACCGTCTCGCGTCGTCACGCCGAGTTCGTCCGCCGCGGCACCTCGTTCGAGGTCCGCGACCTGGGCTCGCTGAACGGCACCTACTTCGACGGTGTGCGGATCGAGTCCGCGATCCTCACCGACGGCTCCGAGGTGCAGGTCGGCAAATTCCGCCTCACCTTCTACGCGTCCCGCGCCGACCTCGTCGCCGCTCCGGACGCGTAGCCGTGGGTCGTTCGACCGCCCGCGCACTCCCGTCCGGCTCGGCCGCTCTGCTGAGCATCGGCCAGGTCCTCTCGCACCTCACCACCGAGTTCCCCGACGTCACGCCGTCGAAGCTCCGGTTCCTCGAGGAGCAGGGTCTCGTCTCGCCCGCCCGCACCGAGTCGGGCTACCGCAAGTTCTCCTCCGGCGACGTCGAGCGGCTGCGGATGATCCTCGCGCTCCAGCGCGACCACTACCTGCCGCTCAAGGTGATCCGCGGCTACCTCGACGACGTCGACGCCGGCCGCGAGCCGTCCCTCCCCGCCGGTGCGGGCGGCGCCGCCCCCTCCCTGCTGGCCCCCGCCACCCGGCTGACCCGTGACGGCCTCGCGAGCGAATCGGGCGCGAGCCCGGCGCTCGTGCGCGAGGCGATCGCCGCCGGGCTCGTCCGCGGCGGCGACGTCTTCGGCGACGAGGCGGTCACGACGCTCAAGGCGCTCGTGGACCTCGGCCGCTCGGGCATCGAGCCGCGCCACCTCCGCCCGCTGCGCATCGCCGTCGAGCGCGAGATGTCCCTCATCGAGAGCGTCGTCGCCTCGAGCGCCCGCCGCGGCGAGGCGTCCGGCTCGGCCGGCGCCGCCGAGAACGCGATCGGCCTCGCCGCGCACCTCGGCACCATCCGCGAGGCCATGGTGCGCAGCGCGCTCTCGCGGCTCGCGCGCTCGTGATGCGCGGCCCGGGCCGACGACACGCCCTCCCGGAAGAGCGGATGTCGTTTACTCGGCATCCCCGGGTGGGTAGCTTAGGGAGCGCGTTCGGAGCGACCGGCGTTCGTATCCGGAAGGCACAGGGATGAGAGAAGTCAGCCGCGACGTCAGCGGCCAGCGCGACCTCGTCCTCTTCACCGACGGGCTGCCCGACCTCGACGCCGACGCGGGCTACCGCGGAGCCGTCGCAGCGCGGGCCGCGGGCATCACCTACCGCCAGCTCGACTACTGGGCGCGCACCGAGCTGGTCGAGCCGACCGTGCGCGGCGCGTCCGGCTCCGGCACCCAGCGCCTCTACGGCTTCCGCGACATCCTCGTGCTCAAGCTCGTCAAGCGCCTCCTCGACACCGGCATCTCGCTGCAGCAGATCCGCACCGCGGTCAACCAGCTCCGCGAGTCCGGCGTCGACGACCTCGCTCAGACCACGCTGATGAGCGACGGCGCCAGCGTCTACCTCTGCACCTCCAACGACGAGGTCATCGACCTCCTCAGCCGCGGCCAGGGCGTCTTCGGCATCGCCGTCGGCAAGGTCCTCCGCGAGGTCGAGACCAGCCTCGTCGAGCTCGACCACCAGTCGGTCGACCCCGCCGACGAGCTCGCCCGCCGCCGCGCCTCCCGCAGGGTCGGCTGACCCGCCCCTCCCGACCGGCCCCCATGCTGGTCGAGTAGCCCACGCGCGGCGACCATCATGCTGGTCGAGTAGCCCCGAAGGGGCGTATCGAGACCCGCCGTCCCCAGCACGCCGGGCCTGAAGTCTCCTGCTCTGACGCCGGTGGATCTCGATACGCCCGCGTCGCGGGCTACTCGATCAGCATGCTGTGCCGTACCGGCACGGCGTTCGATCGAGACGCGCCCCTCATGCTGGTCGAGTAGCCCCGAAGGGGCGTATCGAGACCCGCCCCCGCACACAGCAACGGCGCCGCAGCCGGAGCTGCGACGCCGTCCGCGGACCTCGCCGGCTAGCTCGTCGCCGCCGGCACCGCCTGCTCGCCGATGCGGCCCGTGCGGATGACGCGGTCCAGCAGCAGGTCGAAGTTGTGCGCCATCTCCTGCGCGCTCTCGCCGGGCCAGACGTGCACCGGCTTCGCGGCGCCCTGCGCCTGCTGGAGCGACGTGCGCTCGGGCAGCTGCGGGCTGAGGACCAGCGGGCCGAACATGTCGCGCAGCTCCTTGATCCGGAACTGGTGCTCCAGCGACTGCACGCGGGCGCGGTTGACGATGATGCCGAGCGGCTGCAGGCGCGGGCTCAGGCCGCGGCGGATCTCCTCGATCGCGCGCAGCGCGCGGTCGGCGGCGGCGACGGAGAACAGGCCCGGCTCGGTGACGACGGCGACGCGGTCGCTCGCGGCCCAGGCGGTGCGGGTGAGCGCGTTGAGCGAGGGCGCGCAGTCGATCAGGACGAGGTCGTAATCGGCCTCGACGCTGGCGAGCGCCTCCTCGAGCTTCCAGATGTCGCGGATGCTGGGGTGCGGGCCGTCGAAGTTGATCGCGGACGGGCTGCCGATGAGAACGTCGATCGTGCCCTGGCGCTCCTTCGTCCACCCGGAGGGCGCGATCGCCGAGCGGACGATCTTCTCCTTGGGCGACGTGAGGACGTCCGCGATGTTGAGGTGACCGGCGACGTTGATGTCCATCCCGGTGGAGACGTCGGACTGCGGGTCGAGGTCGACGACCAGCGTTCGCAGGCCCTTCGAGAACGCCGCGGATGCAAGGCCGAGCGTCACGGTGGTCTTGCCGACGCCGCCCTTGAGGGAGCTCACGCTGAGTACATGCATGGCTGAGTACTTTACTTTCACTAGGGTGGGAGAACCTAACCGTTCCCTGCGTGCCCGTCGGCCGCGGAGGGCGGAAGCGGAGATCGCACCGTCGCGAGACCGGCCCCCTCGTCGCCCCGGACGGCAGACCCGAAGGACTCCCATGTTCTCGAAGATCCTTGTGGCCAACCGCGGCGAGATCGCGATCCGCGCCTTCCGGGCCGCGTACGAGCTGGGGGCCCGCACGGTCGCCGTCTACCCGTACGAGGACCGCAACTCGATGCACCGCCTGAAGGCGGACGAGGCGTACCAGATCGGCGAGAAGGGCCACCCGGTCCGCGCCTACCTCGACGTCGCCGAGATCGTCCGGGTCGCCGTGGAGTGCGGCGCCGACGCGATCTACCCGGGCTACGGCTTCCTCTCCGAGAACCCCGATCTCGCGCGCGCCGCGACCGACGCGGGGATCGCCTTCATCGGCCCGCCCGCGCGCGTCCTCGAGATGGCCGGCAACAAGGTCACCGCGAAGGAGCACGCGGCCGCGGCCGGGGTGCCCGTCCTGCGCTCCACTCCCGCCTCGCGCGACATCGACGAGCTCCTCGCCGGTGCCGAGGCGATCGGGTTCCCGATCTTCGCCAAGGCGGTCGCCGGCGGCGGCGGTCGCGGCATGCGGCGGGTCGACGCCCCCGGCGAGCTGCGCGCGGCGCTCGAGGCGGCGATGCGCGAGGCCGACAGCGCGTTCGGCGACCCGACGATGTTCCTCGAGCAGGCGGTCGTCCGCCCGCGGCACATCGAGGTGCAGATCCTCGCCGACGCCACCGGCGAGACCGTGCACCTGTTCGAGCGCGACTGCTCGGTGCAGCGGCGGCACCAGAAGGTGGTCGAGATCGCCCCCGCGCCGAACCTCGACGAGGCGACCCGGCAGGCGATGCACCGGGACGCGATCGCGTTCGCCCGCTCGATCGGCTACGAGAACGCCGGCACGGTCGAGTTCCTCCTCGACACCGCGGGGGAGCGCGCCGGGGAGCACGTCTTCATCGAGATGAACCCGCGCATCCAGGTCGAGCACACGGTGACGGAGGAGGTCACCGACGTCGACCTCGTCGCGAGCCAGATGCGCATCGCCTTCGGGCAGACGCTGGCCGAGCTCGGCCTCACCCAGGGCGAGCTGCGACTGCACGGCGCCGCCCTGCAGTGCCGGATCACCACCGAGGACCCCGCCGCCGGCTTCCGCCCCGACACCGGCAAGATCACGACCTACCGCTCGCCGGGCGGCGGCGGCATCCGCCTCGACGGCGGCACGATCAACCCGGGCGCGCAGATCAGCCCGCACTTCGACTCGATGCTCGCCAAGCTCACCTGCCGCGGGCGCGACTTCCCGGCCGCCGTGAACCGCGCGAAGCGGGCGCTGGCCGAGTTCCGGATCCGCGGCGTCTCGACGAACATCCCGTTCCTGCAGGCCGTGCTCGACGACCCGGCGTTCGCGGCGGGCGACCTCAGCACCGCCTTCATCGACGAGCGGCCCCAGCTGCTGGCCGGGCGGGAGTCGCGCGACCGCGGCACGAAGCTGCTCACCTGGCTCGCGGAGGTTACGGTCAACCAGCCGCACGGCGCCCTGCCGCCCGGGGTCGCCCCCGTGGAGAAGCTGCCCGTCCTCGACACCGCCGCGCCGCTCGTCGACGGCTCGCGTCAGCGCCTGCTCGAGCTCGGCCCCCGCGGCTTCGCCGCCGCCCTGCGCGCGCAGACGGCCCTGGCCGTGACCGACACCACCTTCCGCGACGCGCACCAGTCGCTCCTGGCGACCCGGGTGCGCTCCCGCGACCTGATCGCGGTCGCCCCGGCCGTCGCGCGCTCGACGCCGGAGCTGCTCTCGGTCGAGGCCTGGGGCGGGGCGACCTACGACGTCGCGCTGCGCTTCCTCGGCGAGGACCCCTGGGAGCGGCTCGCGTCGCTCCGCGAGGCACTGCCGAACGTCGCGATCCAGATGCTGCTGCGCGGGCGCAACACCGTCGGCTACACGCCGTACCCGGTCGCGGTCACCGACGCCTTCGTCCGGGAGGCGGCCGACACCGGCGTCGACGTCTTCCGGATCTTCGACGCGCTCAACGACGTCGCGCAGATGCGCCCGGCGATCGACGCGGTGCTGGCGACGGGCAGCACGCTCGCCGAGGTGGCGGTCTGCTACACCGGCGACCTGCTCGATCCGGCCGAGGACCTCTACACGCTGGACTACTACCTCCGCCTCGCCGAGCAGATCGTCGAGGCGGGAGCGCACGTGCTCGCCGTCAAGGACATGGCGGGACTCCTCCGGCCCTACGCCGCCGCGAAGCTCGTCGGCGCGCTGCGCGAGCGCTTCGACCTCCCGGTGCACGTGCACACCCACGACACCGCGGGCGGCCAGCTGGCGACGCTCCTCGCCGCGGCCGAGGCGGGCGCCGACGCGGTGGACGCCGCCAGCGCCCCGATGGCGGGCACGACGAGCCAGCCCTCGCTCTCCGCGCTGGTGGCCGCCCTCGCGCACACCCCGCGCGACACCGGCCTCAGCCTGCAGGCGGTCTCCGACCTCGAGCCCTACTGGGAGGCGGTCCGCCGGCTCTACCGTCCGTTCGAGTCCGGGCTGCCCGGTCCGACCGGCCGCGTCTACCGGCACGAGATCCCGGGCGGTCAGCTCTCGAACCTGCGCCAGCAGGCGATCGCCCTCGGCCTGGCCGACCGCTTCGAGGTCGTCGAGGACCTCTACGCCGCGGCCGACCGGATCCTCGGCCGGGTGCCCAAGGTCACGCCGTCCTCGAAGGTGGTCGGCGACCTGGCGCTGCACCTCGCCGCGGTCGACGCCGATCCGGCCGACTTCGCCGAGAACCCGCAGAACTACGACATCCCCGACTCCGTGGTCGGCTTCATGGCCGGCGAGCTCGGCGAGCTGCCCGGCGGCTGGCCCGAGCCGTTCCGCACCCGCGTGCTGGCGGGCCGCGACGTCCGGATCGGCACGACGGAGGTGTCGGCGGAGGACACGGCGACGCTCGCCGGTGACGACGCCGCCGCGCGCCGGTCGACCCTGAACCGACTGCTCTTCCCCGGCCCGGCGAAGCAGTTCCTCGACGTCCGGGAGACCTACGGCGACGTCTCCGCGCTCGACACGGCCGACTACCTCTACGGGCTGCGGCAGGGCGAGGAGCACGTCGTCGAGATCGCGCGCGGCGTCCGCCTCTTCGTCGGACTCGAGGCCATCGGCGACGCCGACGCCAAGGGCATGCGCACCGTGATGACGACGCTCAACGGCCAGCTGCGCCCGGTGTTCGTCCGCGACGCGACGATCGCGGTCGACAGCACCAGTGCCGAGAAGGCGGACCGGACGGAGCCGGGGCACGTCGCCGCCCCGTTCGCCGGGGTCGTCACGGTCAAGGTCGCCGTCGGCGACGAGATCGCGGCCGGCGCCGCCGTCGCGACGATCGAGGCGATGAAGATGGAGGCGGCGATCACCAGCCCGATCGCGGGTGTCGTCCGGCGGCTGGCCGTCCCCGCGACCCAGCAGGTGGACGCGGGCGATCTGCTCGTCGTCGTGGCCGGGGCCTAGCAGGCTCCCGCCCGGGATCGCAGCCCGGGGATCGGCCTGAGTGCCGCCGGTACACTGACCGCAAGCGGAAGGAGGCTCGTTCGCATGGATGAGCGCAACGACGACCAGCCCGATCTCGACACCGGCCCGACCCCTCGGACGGCGCTCGACGCGGCGCGGGACTCCGAGCAGTACGCGCCGCGCGCGAGCGACACCGCTCCCACCCGCATCCCGGACGGCATCCGGCTCGAGTCGCCGGCTCCGGCACGGCGCCGCTCCAGCGCTCCGGCCCCCGTCGAGGACCCCACCGTCGACGTCGGCCGGCTCGGGATCCCCGACGCCCCCGGCGCCGTCCGCCCCGTCTCGGCCGGCATCGCCGCGCGCGACGAGGTGTCGGTGCTGCCCGAGGACTCCGGCGAGCGGCCGCGGGGCCGCGGCGAGCACTGCCCGGCCGAGCCCCGTCCGTCCGAGCCCGTGGCGCACGAGCCCGCATCGGCCGAGCCCGTCACGGGTGAGGCCTCCGCCGAGCCCGCCCCCGGTGTCACCCGCCGCGACCGGCTCCGCGCCGAGTCCGGCACCGCTGCCGGCACGTCCTCGACGCCCGAGTCCGCGTCGATGCTCACGCCCGACCGCCTGCTCGAGGTCAACCGCAAGACCCGGCCCGCGCCGACCGGGGGCTGGAACCGCTTCGTCTACGGCCTCACCTTCCACACCGTCAACCTCGGCGACTCGGCGAAGGTCCAGGCCTGGAAGGCGATGGACGAGCGGATCGGCCGCCAGTTCGAGGGCGGCACCCGCTTCGTCCCGGTGATGACCCGCAAGGGCGGCGTCGGCAAGACGACCGTCACGACCCTGCTCGGGATGGCCCTCGCCGACTCGCGCGAGGACCGCATCATCGCGGTCGACGCCAACCCCGACCGCGGAACCCTCGCCGAGCGCGTCCCCAAGCAGACCCGCTCGACCGTCCGCGACGTCGTCAACCGCGCCTCCGGGGTGACCGGCTTCACCGAGTTCTCCACCATGGTCTCGCGCGACGAGACCCGGCTCGACGTCCTGGCCTCCGACACCGACCCGCAGCTCTCCGAGGCCTTCGACGAGGACGACTACAACGTCGTCGCCGACCTCGTCGAGCGCTTCTACTCCATCATGCTCACCGACTGCGGCACCGGCATCGTGCACTCGGTGATGCGCGCGACGCTGCAGCGCGCGGACAGCGTGGTGATCGTCTCCGGCGGCAGCGTCGACGAGGCGCGCCTCGCCTCCGAGACCCTCACCTGGCTCGACGCGAACGGCTACGGCGATCTCGTTCGGAACGCCGTGGTCGCGCTGAACACCGCGACGCAGGGCACCAGCCTGGTGAAGCTCGAGGAGATCGAGTCGCATTTCCGCTCGCGGGTCCGCGACATCGTCCGCATCCCCTACGACCCGGTGCTCGCCGCCGGCTCGGTCGTGAAGTGGGAGCAGCTGCGCCCCGCGACCCAGGAGGCCGCGCGCGTGCTCGCCGCGCTCGTCGTCGAGGGAATCCCGGTCCGTCGTGCCTGAGGCGGTCGTGACGGACGCCGCGGCGCCTGAGGAGGGCGACTCCACGGAGACCCTGACGTTCGACCTGATCGTGCTCGGCGCCGGCTCCGGCAACTCGATCGTCGGCCCCGAGTGGGCCGGCTCCCGTGTCGCGATCCTCGACGACGGCGAGTGGTTCGGCGGCACCTGCCTCAACGCCGGCTGCATCCCGACCAAGATGTTCGTGCACGTCGCCGACATCGTGACCGACGTCGACCAGGGCGACCGGGTCGGCGTGCACGGCCGCGTGGCCCGGCCCGAGTGGGCCGAGGTGCGCGACCGCGTCTTCGGCCGCACCGACGCGATCAGTGCCGGCGGGCTGGACTACCGGGCCAACCGCTCCGAGAACGTCACCGTGCTGCGCGAGAGCTTCGGCTTCGAGTCGCTCGGCGACGGCGTGGCGCCGCACGTGCTGGTCAGCGCGAGCGGCCTGCGGATCAGCGCCCCGCAGGTCGTCGTCGCCGCCGGCTCGCGTCCGCGCCCGCTCCTGGCGGCCTACGAGCCCGACCCGCGGATCCACGACTCCGACTCGATCATGCGGATCGACGAGCTCCCCGCGCGGATGCTCGTCCTCGGCGGCGGCGCGGTGGCGGTCGAGTTCGCCCACATCTTCTCGGCCTTCGGCACCGCGGTGACGGTCGCGGTCCGCGGCGACCGCCTGCTGCGCTCGCTCGACGAGGGCATCGCCCGCGGCTTCACGGCGCTGGCGCGCGAGCGCTGGGACGTCCGCATCGGCGTCTCCGCCGAGAGCGTCGAGGCGACTCCGACCGGGCTGGTCACCACCTTCGACGACGGCACCCGCGTCGAGACCGACACGATCCTCGTCGCCACCGGGCGCGACCCGAACAGCGACACCATCGCCGCGGCCTCCGTCGGCATCGACCTGCACCCCGACGGCCGGGTGGTCGTCGACGACGAGCAGCGGGTCCTCTCCGGCGGGCGCGTCGTCCCCGGGCTCTTCGCGCTCGGCGACGTCTCCTCCGAGTGGCAGCTCAAGCACGTCGCCAACCACGAGGCCAGGCTCGTCGCGCACAATCTGCTGCACCCGGGCGAGATGCTCTCGAACACGCTCGCTCCGGTGCCCGGCGCGATCTTCGCGCACCCGCAGATCGCCCACTTCGGTCTCACGGAGCGGGAGGCGGGGGAGCGCGGCATCGACGTCGTCGCCGTCACCCAGGAGTTCGGCTCCACCGCCTACGGCTGGGCGATGGAGGACGACTCCAGCATCTGCACCCTCGTCGTCGGACTCGACGGCGAGCTGCTCGGCGCGCACCTGATGGGTCCGCAGGCGAGTATCCTCATTCAGCCGCTCGTCCAGGCCGCCAGCGCGGGGGTCGGGATCCGCGGTCTCGCCCGCAGCCAGTACTGGCCGCACCCCGCGGCGAGCGAAGTCGTCGAGAACGCCCTCCTCTCCGCCGAGGAGGCACTGAGGGAGCGCACCGCATGACCGAACGCCAGATCCGGATCTTCGGCGATCCCGTCCTGAAGACGGTGTCCGCCCCGATCGAGACCGTCGACGACGGGATCCGCGGACTGGTCGAGGACCTCGTCGACAGCGTGCGCACCCCCGGCCGCGCCGGCGTCGCCGCCCCGCAGATCGGCGTCAACCTCCGCGCGTTCAGCTACAACGTCGACGGCGTCGTCGGCTACGTCCTCAACCCCGAGATCGTCGAGCTGAGCGGCGAGCCCGAGCCCGTCGACGAGGGCTGCCTCTCCGTGCCGAACCTCTGGTACCCCGCGATCCGCTACCCGCACGCCAAGGTCCGCGGCACCGACCTCGACGGCAACGAGGTCGTCCTCGAGGGCGACGGCCTGATGGCTCAGGCCCTCCAGCACGAGTGCGACCACCTCGACGGCCGCCTCTACCTCGACCGCCTCTCCAAGGACGACCGGCGGGCCGCCATGAAGGAAGTCCGCGAGAGCTCCTGGTTCTGACTTGATTCCGAGCCGGTCCCTGCCCGGCTCGGCGCGGTCGGCCTCCTGGGGTTGCCGGGTTCCGCAGAGCGTCGTGCGTCCGCCGACGTCGAAGCGCTGGAACGCGCTTCGCCGGATACGGCTCGGCCTTCGGCCATCGCCCTCCGGCCGGCTGGCGCATCATGTTGATCGAGTAGCCCGCGCAGCGGCGCAGCATGCTGATCGAGTAGCCCGCGGAGCGGCGCTGCATGCTGATCGAGTAGCCCGCGGAGCGGGCGTATCGAGATCCACCAGCGTCAGAAGTGGAGTCTGCAGACCCGCCCTGCTGAGGACGGCGGGTCTCGATACGCCCTGCGGGCTACTCGACCAGCATGATCCGCAGAGCTGGCGGAGGACCTGCGGTCTCCGCGCTCCATGCTGATCGAGTAGGCCGCGGAGCGGGCGTATCGAGATCCACCAGCGTCAGGAGTGGAGTCTGCAGACCCGCCCTGCTGGAGACGGTGGGTCTCGATACGCCCCTGCGGGGCTACTCGACCAGCATGAGCCTGCCCATGCTGATCGAGTGGGCCGCGGAGCGGGGGTGTCGAGATCCGCCGTGGACGGACGATTCAGCGGAGGCTGATGCCCTCCGTGGCGGGGGCGGCGCTGTAGACGCTGCTGATGGTCGCCGCGAAGTCGTCGAGGATGACGTTCCGCTTGATGCTCATCTTCGGGGTGAGGTGGCCGCTCGCCTCGGTGAACTCGGTGCGCAGGATCACGAACTTGCGAATCGACTCGGCGCGCGAGACGCGCGCGTTCGCGGCGTCGACGGCGCGCTGCACCTCGGCGAGGACGGCCGGGTTCACGGCCGCCTGCTCGAGCGTCAGCGTCGCGTCCTGGCCGTTGTTGGCGAGCCACGTCGGCAGCATCTCCGGGTCGAGGGTCACCAGCGCCGCGATGAACGGCCGCTGGTCGCCGACGACGACGACCTGCCCGACGAGCGGGTTGGCGCGGATCGGGTCCTCGAGCGCGGCCGGCGCGACGTTCTTGCCGCCGGCCGTGACGATGATCTCCTTCTTCCGCCCGGTGACGCGAAGGTAGCCCTCCTCGTCGAGCGAGCCCAGGTCGCCGGTCTTGAACCACTCGCCGTCGAAGGCCTCGGCCGTCGCCTTCTCGTCGTTCCAGTAGCCGCCGAAGACGTCGATGCCGCGCACCTGGATCTCGCCGTCGGCCGCGATCCGGATCGAGCAGCCGGGCATCGCCGGGCCGACCGAGCCGATCTTGAAGCGCTCGGTCCGGTTGACCGTCGCGGGCGCCGTCGTCTCGGTGAGTCCGTAGCCCTCGAGGATCTTGATGCCGAGGCTGTGGAAGAAGTGACCGAGCCGGTCGCCGAGCGGAGCGGAGCCCGACACGGCGTAGCGGACGTTGCCGCCCATCGCGATGCGCAGCTTCGAGTAGACGAGCCGGTCGAACAGCAGGAACTGCAGCTTCAGCGCGAGCGGCACCGAGCCCGCCTCGACGGCGATCGAGTGCGCGACGGCGACGTCGGCCGCGCGGCGGAAGATCTTGCCCTTGCCGCCCGCCTCGGCCTTCTGCTCCGCCGAGTTGTAGACCTTCTCGAACACGCGCGGCACGGCCAGCAGGAACGTCGGCTTGAACGAGCCGAGCGAGGGCAGCAGCTGCTTGGTGTCGGCCTGGTGGCCGACCTTCACTCCGCCGTGCACGCAGAGGATGGCGATGAAGCGCGCGAAGACGTGCGCCGTCGTGATGAAGAGCAGCGTCGACGCGCCCGGCTGGTGGATCAGCTCGGTCAGCGCGACCGCGGAGTTGCGGCTGAGCTCGACGAAGTTGGAGTGCCGGATGATGCAGCCCTTGGGCCGGCCGGTCGAGCCGGAGGTGTAGATGATCGTCGCGACGTCGGCGCCGGTGGCGAGCGAGCGGCGGCGCTCGATCTCGGCGTCGGGCACGTCGACCCCGCGGGCGGCGAGCTTGTCGAGGTCGCCGAGGCCGATCTGCCAGGCGAGCCGGACATCGGGGAGGTCCGCGCGGACCTCGTCGAAGCGCGCGAAGTGGTCGGCCGTCTCGACGATGACGGCGTGCGCGCCGGAGTCGGCCAGGTTCCACTGCACCTGCGCGGGGGAGGAGGTCTCGTAGACCGGCACGAGGACGCCGCCGGCGAACCACACCGCGAAGTCGATCAGCGTCCACTCGTAGCGGGTCTTGCAGATCAGCCCGATCTTGTCGCCGGGCTCGATGCCCGCCGCGACGAGGCCCTTCGCGAGGGCGGTGACCTGGTCGAGGAACTCGCGCGCCGTGACGTCGCGCCAGCCGGCGCCGTCCGGCAGGGCGAAGAGCGCCCGGTCGGGCGTCTCCCGCACGCGATCCAGGAGCAGCGCCGTCGTGTTGGCCTGCGGATCCGGCGCGACCACGAGGGGGGAATCGAACTGCTCCACGGCAACTCCTTCGGTACCTGAATGATTGTCGGGTCCAGCCTACCGGCGGTTCCCGACTGTGTATCCACTCAGGGTAACGATCCGCACGTCGGTTCTCAGCGGGTCACTACACTCGTTGTGGCCGCCGCTCCAGGGCGGACCCGCGGCGCAGCGGCGTCGGAGGCGAAGGGAAGGCGGTTCGCGTGCACGCGATCGGTATCGACATCGGCGGCACGAAGATCGCCGGAGCGCTCGTCGACGAGTTCGGCGGCATCGTCCGCGAGGACCGTCAGCCGACTCCCGCCGGGCACCCGGAGCTCATCGTCGACGTCGTCGTCGAGATGGTGGCTCGCCTGCGCGAGGGTCTCCCCACCGGCGACGTCTCGGCCGTGGGAGTCGCTGCGGCCGGCTTCATCGACGCCTCGCAGTCGATCGTCTACTACGCCCCCAACATCAACTGGCGCAACGAGCCCTTCCGCGAGAAGCTCTCGGCGCGCATCGACCTCCCGATCATCATCGAGAACGACGCCAACGCGGCCGGCTGGGCCGAGTTCCGCTACGGCGCCGGCCGCCTCGTGAGCGACATGCTGATGCTCACGATCGGCACCGGCGTCGGCGGCGCGATCGTCATCAACGACCGGCTCCTGCGCGGCGGCTTCGGCGCGGCGGCCGAGATCGGCCACATGCGCGTCGTCCCCGGCGGGCTGCCCTGCGGCTGCGGCGCGCGCGGCTGCATCGAGCAGTACGGCTCCGGCCGGGCCCTGCAGCGCTTCGCCGCCGAGCTGGCCGACGCCGGCGGGATCGGCCAGGGCATCGCCGATGCCCGCGCGAGGAACGGCGGCGAGCTCGACGGCGGCGTCATCGCCGAGCTGATCAGCGCCGGCGACCTCGGCGCCCTCGCGGCCCTGCGCCAGCTCGGCCACTGGCTGGGCGAGGCGGCGGCGAGCCTCAGCGCGGTCCTCGACCCGCAGATGTTCGTGATCGGCGGGGGAGTGGCGCAGGCGGGCGACCTCCTGCTCGATCCGATCCGCCAGGCCTACCTCGACAACCTGCCCGCCCGGGGGTACCACCCCGAGCCCGAGTTCCGCATCGCGGAGCTCGTCAACGACGCGGGGGTCGTCGGCGCGGCCGACCTCGCCCGCCTGCACGCGAGCTCGCTGTGACCCCGGTCGCGGACCGCTGAGGAGCGCCCCTTGTTCTACTGGTTCATGAAGCACATCGTCGCCGGGCCCCTGCTCAAGACGATCTTCCGCCCGTGGGTGGTCGGCGCCGACCGCGTCCCGGCGACGGGCGGCGTCATCCTCGCGAGCAACCACCTCTCCTTCATCGACTCGGTGTTCCTCCCGCTGGTGATCGAGCGCAACATGGTCTTCCTCGCGAAGAGCGACTACTTCACGGGCAAGGGCCTCAAGGGCTGGGCGACGAAGCTCTTCTTCACCGCCACCGGCATGCTCCCGATCGACCGCTCGGGCGGCAAGGCCTCGGAGGCCTCGCTCAACACGGGGCTCCGCGTCCTGGCCGGCGGCGAGGCGCTCGGCATCTACCCCGAGGGCACCCGCAGCCCCGACGGGCGGATGTACCGCGGCCGCACCGGCGTCGCGCGGATGGTCCTCGAGGCGGGTGTACCCGTCATCCCAGTGGCGATGATCGACACCGCCCGCATCATGCCGATCGGCAGTCGCCTGCCCAAGCTCGGGCGCATCGGCATCGTCTTCGGCGAGCCGCTCGACTTCAGCCGCTTCGAGGGCATGGAGGGCGACCGCTTCATCCTCCGCTCGATCACCGACGAGATCATGTACGAGCTGCTGGCGCTCAGCGGCCAGGAGTATCTCGACGTCTACGCGACCTCGGTCAAGGAGAAGCGCGCGGCCCTGCTGCGCTGAGCCTCCTCCTGCGCTGAGCCTCCCCGGCTGGGCGCACCTCCGGAGAAGGCCCCGCCGAGCCGATAAGCTCGTCAACCGTCGCCGTCCGCCCGGGCGGCGATCACTGCGCGCGCCGCGCGCCCGTCAGAACCAGGAACCCTCGTGGTCATCGATCCGAACGAACCGTACGTCCTCGCCGCCCCCTCCGTGGTCGCCGGCCTGGACTATTGGCGCGAGCTCGAGATCAAGCAGCAGCCCAACTGGCCGGACGCCGCCGCGGTCGCCGCCGCGTCCGCCGAGGTCGCGGCGCTGCCCCCGCTCGTCTTCGCGGGCGAGGTCGACCAGCTGCGCGAGCGCCTCGGTGCCGCGGCCCGCGGCGAGGCCTTCCTGCTCCAGGGCGGCGACTGCGCCGAGACCTTCGCCGGAGCGACCGCCGACCAGATCCGCAACCGGGTGAAGACCGTGCTGCAGATGGCCGTCGTCCTGACCTACGGCGCGAGCATGCCCGTCATCAAGATGGGCCGCATGGCCGGCCAGTTCGCGAAGCCCCGCTCGAGCGACCTCGAGACCCGCGGCGACGTGACGCTGCCCGCCTACCGCGGCGACATCGTCAACGGCTACGACTTCACCCCGGAGTCGCGCACCGCCGACCCGCGCCGCATCGTGCAGGGCTACCACACGGCCGCCTCGACGCTGAACCTCATCCGCGCCTTCACCCAGGGCGGCTTCGCCGACCTGCGCCTCGTGCACTACTGGAACAAGGGCTTCACCGAGAACCCGCAGAACCAGCGCTACGAGCAGCTCGCCCGCGAGATCGACCGCGCGGTGAAGTTCATGGTGGCCTGCGGCGCCGACTTCGAGGGCATGAAGCGCACCGAGTTCTACACCGGCCACGAGGGCCTGCTGATGGACTACGAGCGCCCGATGACGCGGATCGACTCGCGCACCGGCACGCCGTACAACACCTCCAGCCACTTCATCTGGATCGGCGAGCGCACCCGCGAGCTCGACGGCGCGCACGTCGACTTCCTCTCGCGCGTGCGCAATCCGATCGGCGTCAAGCTCGGCCCCTCGACGACCCCCGAGACGATGCTCGAGCTGATCGACAAGCTCGACCCGGACCGCGAGCCCGGGCGCCTCACCTTCATCACGCGGATGGGCGCCGGCAAGATCCGCGACGCCCTGCCGCCGCTGCTGGAGGCCGTCAAGGCGAGCGACGCGCTGCCGCTCTGGGTCACCGACCCGATGCACGGCAACGGCCTGACGACGCCCACCGGCTACAAGACCCGTCGCTTCGACGACGTGGTCGACGAGGTCAAGGGCTTCTTCGAGGCGCACCGCGCCGCGGGCACGCACCCGGGCGGCATCCACGTCGAGCTCACCGGCGACGACGTCACCGAGTGCCTCGGCGGCTCGGAGCACATCGACGAGGCGACCCTCGCCACCCGCTACGAGTCGGTCTGCGACCCGCGCCTCAACCACATGCAGTCCCTCGAGCTGGCCTTCCTCGTTGCCGAGGAGCTGCGCGAGCGCTGAGCTGCCGAGCCCGCGGAGCGGGCCGTGCCTGCTGATCGAGTAGGCCGCGGAGCGGGCGTATCGAGATCCACCGTCGTCTGACGGGTGGGTCTCGATACGCCCCTGCGGGGCTACTCGACCAGCATGCATTCGCAGCTGATCGTGTGCCTGCGGCAGTCTTCGACGATCGCGCAGCCCGCGGAGCGGGCCCCTCCATGTTGATGGCGCAGCCCGCTGAGCGGGCGCCTCCATGCTGATCGAGTAGCCCGCTGAGGGGGCGTATCGAGATCCACCGTCGTCAGAAGACGAGTCTGCAGACCCGCCCTTGCTGGCGACGGCGGGTCTCAATACGCCCCTGCGGGGCTACTCGACCGGCATGTCGCGGCGCAGCCGCGTCCTTTCACTCGCCACCGCGACGCGAAGCGGCTTCCCCGCTCGACACGGCCTGCGGAGCCGCTCGACCGGCATGCCGACGAGGCTCGGCCGCAGGGCTCCGCGGTCAGATCGTGATCGTGATCGAGAGCTGGACCGTCGTGCCGCGCTGCACGAGGGCGCCCTCCTTGTCGGACTGGTTGGTCACCTTCGTCACCTCGTCCGGCACCTGGTCGATCAGCGGAGTCGTGAGGCCGTAGCTCCACTTCAGGTCGACGGCGCTGAGCGCGGCCTTCGCCTGGTCGCGGGTCATCCCGACGACGTTGGGCACGGCGACCGGCTGCGGGCCCTTCGAGACGACGACGGAGACGGTGTCGCCGGTGGTCGCCGGGGCCTCGGGATTGATCTGCGTGAGCACCACTCCGGCGGCGACCGTGTCGCTCCAGTCCTCGCGCTCGCGGTCGAGGGCGAGCCCGGCGTCCTTCGCGGCCGCCGTCGCCTCGTCGACCGTGAGACCGACGACGTTGGGGATCGCACCGAGGCTGACCGTCATCGCGATCGTGCTGGTCTCGGACATCGTCGCGGGCAGCTCGCCGCCGTCGGGCAGCGACGCCGAGACGACGACGCCCGCGGGGACGTCGGCGTCGAAGATCCGCGTCACGTCGCCCACGGTGAACGGCGCGGCCTGGATCGCAGCCGTCGCCTCCTCCTCGGAGACGCCGGCGAGCGCGGGCACCTCGAGCTGCCGCGGGCCGCTGGAGACGACGAGCGTCACCACCTCGCCCTTGTGCAGCCCCTGGCCGCCGGGCGGGTCGGTGCTGAGCACCGTGCCGGCGGGCACGGTCAGGTCGTTCGCCTGCTGCGGCGACACCTCGAAGCCCTGGCTCACCAGCGCGGCCGTCGCCTCGTCCTGCGAGCGGCTCACCACGTCCGGCACGTTCACGATCGCGCCGGGGCCCTCGCCGAACCACCACGCGGTCCCGCCGCCGATCAGGGCGAGCAGCAGCACGATCACGGTGAGCAGGACACCGCGGCGGCGGCGCGTGCGCCGCTTCGTCGCGAGCCGCGCGACCGCGTCGTCGTCGTCGCGCTGCTCGAGCTCCGCGGGCGAGCCCTCGATCACCGAGGTGTGCCCGGTGACGGCGTCGTCGAACAGCAGCGCGGTGGCGGGCTCCGCCACCGGAAGGGGGGTGACGGCCTGGGTGTCCGCGCCGCGGCGGTCGGTCGGCGTGATGCCCATCAGGCGCTCGGCCTCGAGCAGCTGCGCGAGCATCACCCCGGCGTCGCGCGGGCGCATGTCCGGGTCGCGCTCCGTCGCCCAGAGCACGAGCTCGTCGAGCGAGGTCGGCACCGACGGCACCTTGGCGCTGGGGTAGGGGACCGAGTCGTTCGCGTGCTGGTAGGCGATCTGCATCGGCTGCTCGCCCGTGAAGGGCTGCTCGCCGGTGAGCATCTCGTAGATCATGATGCCGATGGCGTAGATGTCGCTGCGGGTGTCCGCGGTGCCGCGGGTGACCAGCTCGGGGGAGAGGTACGCGATCGTGCCGAGCAGCGCCTGACCGGAGGCGGTGTTCGCGCTCGCGGCCCGGGCGAGGCCGAAGTCGCCGATCTTGATGCGGCCGTCGTCGGCCAGCAGCACGTTCTCGGGCTTGAGGTCGCGGTGCAGGATCCCGGCCCGGTGCGCGGCCGCGAGCCCGGACAGCACCGAGTGCATGATGTCGACGACCTGCTGGGCCGTCAGCCGCCCGCGCTCCTTAAGGAGGTCGCGCAGGGTGATGCCGGGGAGGTACTCCATCACCAGGTAGGCCATGTCGGAGTCCTGGCCCTGGTCGAAGACGCTCACCACGTTCGGGTGGGCCAGGCGCGCGGCGGAGCGCGCCTCCTGGACGAAGCGGTTCTTGAACGTCTGGTCGTCGGAGAGGTGCCCGTGCATGACCTTGATGGCGACCCGGCGCTCGAGGCGCTGGTCGTGCGCCAGGTAGACGGTGGCCATGCCGCCCCGCGCGATGCGCGAGCGCACCTCGTACCGGCCGTCGACGAGACGGCCGAGGAGAGGGTCGAGCTGGCTTGTGGTCACGCGACGAGTCTAGGCAAGACCCTCCGGACAACCGGCGTGCAACGCGGAGGCGGCTCGTGGCACTCTTGACGGGTGACCGACTCGTCCGCTGCCTCCGCCTCCCCGTCCACTCCCGAGATCGAGTGGCTGACCGTCCCCGACCTGGTCGAGGTCACCGGTCTCGGTGTCAGCCGGGTGCGCCGCCTCCTGGAGGAACGCCACCTGCTCGGCACGCGCCGCGACGGCAAGCTCGTCGTGCCCTCCGTCTTCCTCCGCGACGGCGAGCCGCTGAGCGAGATCCGCGGCACGGCGATCCTGCTCTCGGACCAGGGCTTCTCGGACGACGAGGCGATCGACTGGCTGCTCGCGGACGAGGACAGCCTCGGCACCAGCCCCGTGCAGGCGCTGCTCGCCGGCCGCAAGGCCGAGGTGCGCCGCGTCGCGCAGGCGCTCGCCTGAGTCGACCCGGGCGCTGAGCCCGCCTGCGACGGCGCGTCCTACGCCGTCCGCGCGGTGACGCGGTCGGCGAGCTCCCGCAGCTCCGCGACGCCCTCCTCGCGCAGCGGTGCGTCGGGCAGCACGTCCAGGGCCGTCGCCACCTCGCGGGCGATGCGCTCCTCGAGCCGGTCGAGCGCGCCGGAGCCCGCCACGACCTCCTGAGCCCGGGCGATGTCGTCCGCGCTCGCGTCGGCACGGCCGACCACGGCGTCCAGCTCGTCGCGCTCGCTCGCCGACGCGGCCGCACGGGCCAGGCCGAGCAGCACGGTCCGCTTGCCCTCGCGCAGGTCGTCGCCGGCGGGCTTGCCCGTCACGACCGGGTCGCCGAACACTCCGAGGACGTCGTCGCGCAGCTGGAAGGCGATGCCGAGGGGCAGGCCGAACCGGCGCAGCGCGTCGATCTGGGCGTCGTCGCCGCCGCCGAGCGAGCCGCCGATGGCCAGCGGCGCCTCGATGCTGTACTTCGCGCTCTTGAAGACGACCACGCGCTCCGAGCGCTCGAGATGCTCGTGCTCGGGGTGGCGCACCCAGGCGCTCTCCTCGAGGATGTCGAGGTACTGGCCCAGCGTCACCTCGGTGCGCATCAAGTTGAACTCCGCGCGGGCCCGTGCCGCGGCGGCGCGGTCCTCGAGCGCCCACTCGGCGTCCGCGAAGATCTCGTCCGACCAGACCAGCAGCAGGTCGCCGAGCAGGATCGCGGAGGAGCGGCCGAACTCGTCCGCCGAGCCCGACCAGCCGCCGCTCTCGTGCAGCGCCGAGAACCGGCGGTGGGCGGCCGGCGCGCCCCGGCGGGTGTCGGAGTTGTCGATCACGTCGTCGTGGACGAGCGCCGCGGCGTGGAAGAGCTCGAGGCTCGCGCCGACGCGGGCGATCGGGTCGGAGGCGCTCCGGTGCGCCTCGCTCGGGACCGCGGAGACGGCCGTCCAGCCCGCCTCGCAGAAGCGCGCCCGGAAGCGCTTGCCCCCGCTGAGAAAGTCCCGCGAAAGGTCGCCGAGGGCGGAGACGTCCTCTCCTATGGAGCGCAGAATTGGCGTGCGCCCGGTGAGGAATTCATCGATTCGGAACTGGACGCGATCGACCAGACGAGTGCTGTGGTTCACCAGACCAGCCTATGCACCGATGGCGCCTGGCGCCTCGGCGGGGCTCGGTCTACACTGAAGCGCCACCAGCCCGGTCGAGCAGACCGCACGCCCACCTCGGTGCCGTCCCCGCCGGGTCGACGCCACTCCCTGAAGGGGTCCCGATGCCGCTTTCGGAACACGAGCAACGGCTCCTCGACGAGATGGAGCGCAATCTCTATCAGAACGACGCCGATTTCGTCGCGGCGGTCAGCAAGGGCCGGGGCGGCACCAACTACCGCGCGCTCGTGCTCGGCATCCTCCTCGCGATCGTCGGTCTCGGCGTGCTCGTCACCGGCGTCATCGTCCGTCAGCCCCTCGTGGGCGTCGGCGGCTTCGCACTGATGCTCGCCGGCGTCGTCGTGGCGATGCGTCCCGCTCCCGGCGGCTCCACCACCTCCGGCCTCCCGGAGGCCGGCCGGCCGTCGAAGCCGCGCTCGGCGAGCGGCGGCCAGGGGTCCAACTTCATGGACCGTCTGAACGACCGGTGGGACAACCGCGGCGACGGCCGCTCCTAGCGCTCCACGGCGCGGGTCCTCCACCCCGCACCACCTCCAGGGTCGATCCTCACGGATCGGCCCTTTTTTTGCGCCCGGACCCTCCCCGGGAGTGTGATTCCCCTCCACTGCGCTCCACCGCGCCCGATCCCTGCAACGGCGCGGATCGACTGAGTCACTGCGGCGCGCCGCGACCGTCGGCAGGGTTGTGGGTGGGGGGAAGTGGAGTACTGTGGGGCCCACACCAACCTTGGCCGGAGAGAAGTGGGGGCAGTCCGTTGTTCCTCGGCACTCATTCCCCCAAGCTCGACGAGAAGGGCCGCGTGATCCTCCCCGCCAAGTTCCGCGACGAGCTCTCCTCCGGAGTCGTCGTCACGCGTGGCCAGGAGCGGTGCCTCTACGTCTTCAGCCAGCGCGAGTTCGAGACGATGCACGAGAAGATCCGCCAGGCGCCCGTCACCAGCAAGCAGGCCCGCGACTTCCTGCGCGTGTTCCTCTCCGGCGCCAGCGCCGAGACGCCGGACAAGCAGAACCGCATCACCCTCCCGGCACCGCTGCGGGCCTACGCCGGTCTCGACCGCGACCTCACCGTCATCGGTGCGGGCAATCGCGCCGAGATCTGGGCCCAGGACGCCTGGGACAGCTACCTGACCGAGCAGGAGTCCGTGTTCTCCGACACCGAGGAGGAGGTGATCCCCGGACTGTTCTAGCTCCTGCCGCGCGACTCCCAGCCACTCGGCGCCCGGACGCACCTTCCCCGGTGTCCGGTCGTGAGCTGGATGGGGATCGGACGGCAGGAACAGGACGGCGGGACCGCCATGGCAGAGAACACCGAGGACACCCCTGTGCGCATCAGCGACGGGCGCACCGGCGACGGCGTGCGCCCCACCGAGGAGCGGCACCTCCCCGTGCTGCTCGAGCGCTGCGTCGAGCTGCTCGCACCGGCGCTCGAGCGCGACGGCGCCGTGCTGGTCGACGCGACGCTCGGCATGGGCGGGCACTCGCTCGCGCTGCTCGAGCGCTTCCCGCGGCTGCACCTCGTCGGACTCGACCGCGACAAGGAGGCGCTGCAGCTCGCCGGAGCCCGGCTCGCCGAGCACTCCGCCCGGATCGACCTGGTGCACGCCGTCTACGACGAGCTGCCCGACGTCCTCGACGAGCTCGGCATCGACACGATCGACGGCGCCCTCTTCGACCTCGGCGTCTCCTCGCTGCAGCTCGACGAGACCGAGCGCGGCTTCTCCTACTCCAAGGACGCCCCGCTGGACATGCGGATGGACGCGACCGCACCGCTGACCGCGGCGAGCATCCTGGCCGACTACGACGAGATCGCGCTCCGGCGGATCTTCCACGAGTACGGCGAGGAGCGGCTCGCCGCGCGCTACGCGAAGAAGATCGTCGAGGCGCGCGAGTCCGCGCCGATCGTGCGCTCCGGCCGGCTCGTCGAGATCATCCAGGCGGCGACCCCGGTCGCGATCCAGCGCAACGGCCACCCGGCCAAGCGCGTCTTCCAGGCGCTGCGCATCGAGGTCAACCAGGAGCTCTCGGTGCTCGAGCGGGCGATCCCCGCCGCGCTCGGCCGCATCGCCGTCGGCGGGCGCATCGTCGTCGAGGCGTACCAGTCGCTCGAGGACCGCATCGTCAAGCGCGCCCTGCAGGCCGCCTCCTCCTCCACGGCGCCCGTCGGCCTGCCGATGGAGCTGCCCGAGCACCGACCAGAGTTCCGACTCGTCATCCGCGGCGCCGAGCTCGCCTCGGACGACGAGAAGGCCGCCAACCCCCGAGCGACACCCGTGCGTCTGCGCGCGGCCGAGAGGATCAGGAGCACCGCATGAGCGCGACCGCCGTCATCGACCCCGTCATCGACCGCAGCACCGCACGACCGGCGCAGCCCGCCGAGCCGGCCCGGCGACCCCGGATCGAGGCCGTCCCCGCTCCCGAGCGCCAGGCCCGGCCGAAGCTGGTCTACGGGATCGTCGCCGTCGCCGGCCTCTTCGCGATCATCGTGATCCAGCTGCTGGTCAGCGTCGGCCTCTCCGAGGGCGCGTACCAGATCGCCACGCTGCAGGGCGAGCAGAAGACGCTCACCCGCGGCAATGCGGAGAAGCAGGACGCGGTCGACACGCTCAGCTCGCCGCAGAACCTCGCGACCGCCGCGCAGGGCCTCGGCATGGTCGCGAACACCGCGCCCGTCTACCTCCGCCTCTCCGACGGCGCGGTGCTGGGCGACCCGGCCACCGCCGCCGCGAGCGAGGTCGGCACCGCCGCGGCCGCCTCCGCCGTGCCGAACGCGCTGATCGCGCCGCCGGCCGCCGCCGCAGTCCCGGGCTCCGCCACGGCGGTCGCCCCGCTGCAGGGCGAGCTGCCCGCCCCGATCACGCACTGACTCCCCTCGAGCACGCACTGAGCCGCTCCGACCACGCACCGAAGGGCCCCTAGCGCCGTGAGACACCACCGCTCGAGCAGGCGACGCACCGCCGTCACCTTCCTCGTCATCGCCGCCGTCGTCGGCCTCTTCATCGGCAAGCTGGTCGACATCCAGGTCGTCCGCGCCAACGAGCTGACCGACGAGGCGGCGCAGAACCAGTCGAACAGCGTCATCACCTACGGCACCCGCGGCTCGATCGTCGACCGCTCCGGCACGGTGCTGGCCGACGCCACCACGCGGTACCGGCTGACGACCTCGCCGAAGAACGTCGCGGAGTTCCTCCGCGAGATGCCCGACGGCCAGGAGGTGATGGTCAGCGTCGAGCAGGCCGCCTCCGAGATCGGTGCGATCACGGGGCAGACCGTCCCGCAGATCGTCACCGCGGTGAGCGACGCGGTCGCGAAGGACCCGAAGGCCAACTACCTGATCCTCTCCGAGGGCCTCGACCTCGAGGCGTACCAGAAGCTCGTGGCCCTCGACATCCCGTGGACCTACTTCGAGACGCAGCAGGGCCGGACCTACCCGAACGGCGCGGTCGCGGGCAACCTGGTCGGCTACGTGGGCGGCGACGGCGCCGCGCAGGAGGGCATGGAGTACGCCGAGAACGCCTGCCTCGCCGGGGCCAACGGCTCCGAGAGCTACGAGCGCAGCGCCGACTACGTCCGCATCCCCGGCAGCACCGTGGCGGAGACCCCCGCGGTCGACGGCGGGACGCTCGAGCTGACCATCGACGCCGACCTGCAGTACTACTCGCAGCAGGTGCTCGCGCAGCGGGTGGCCGAGGTGGGCGGCAGCTACGGCATCGTCGTGGTGCAGGAGGTCAAGACCGGCAAGCTCCTGACCGTCGCCGAGACCCCGACGGTCGACCCGAACAACGTGTCGGCCAGTGCCCCGGACGACCGCGGCTCGCGGGCCTTCCAGAGCCCGTTCGAGCCCGGCTCGACCTTCAAGCCGATGACCGCGGCGATGCTGATCGACCAGGGCCTCGCGAGCCCGACCAGCGAGATCGTCGTCCCCGACACGTTCGAGAAGGACGGCGCCTCGTTCAGCGACGACTTCGCGCACACACCGACCAACTACACGCTGACCGGCATCCTCAAGGACTCCTCGAACGTCGGCATCGCGATGATGGGCTCCAAGCTCTCCGCCTCGCAGCGCTACGACTACCTGAAGAAGTTCGGCCTCGGCGCCCCGACGGCCGTCGACTTCCCCGGCGAGACCGGCGGCCTCCTCGCCGACTCGGAGGACTGGGACAAGCAGACCAACTACACGACGATGTTCGGCCAGGGCGTCTCGGCGACGGCGGTCCAGGTCGCGAGCATCTACCAGACCCTCGGCAACGGCGGCGTGCGCCTGCCCGCCCAGCTGGTCGAGGGCTGCACCACGCCCGACGGCTCCGTGATCGACGTGCCCGACACGACCGGCACCCAGGTCGTCTCCGCCGGAGCGGCGAAGGACGTCGTCGACATGCTGCAGACCCACTACAACGAGGGCTGGCTCGCGAACGACATCCACGTCGACGGCTACAACATCGCCACCAAGACGGGCACCGCGCAGCAGCCGGACGGCAACGGCGGCTACTCGAAGAGCTACACCGTCTCGCTGGCCGGCCTCGCGCCCGCGGAGGACCCGGAGTACGTCGTGACGGTCACCATCGCCGATCCGGTTAAGATGAACACGTCCCAGGCGACGGCCCCCGTGTTCCAGCAGGTCATGACCCAGGTGCTCAAGACCAACCGGGTGGAGCCGTCCACGGTCCCGCCGGTCGAGTACCCCACCACGTGGTGACCGCCCTTCCCAGGACACGACCGAGCAGACCACAACCAGCACCGGCACGAGAACCGGCACCGGCACGAGAGACAGCACCAGCAGGAGAGAGAGGGCGGGCCTTGCACGACACTCGCCCGCAGACCTCCCTCCGGCCTGAGCACCCGGCGCCCCGCTCGCTCTCGCAGCTCGTCGCCGAGTTCTCCCTCGGCCCGGTGCGCGGGGTCGACGGCGTCGAGGTCAGCGGGGTCACCCTCGACTCGCGCTGCGTCGAGCCGGGCGACCTCTACGTCGGCGTCGCCGGCCGGGCCGCGCACGGTGCCGCCTTCGCCGCCGGGGCCGCCGAGGCCGGAGCGGTCGCGGTGCTGACCGATCCCGAGGGCGCCGAGCTGGCCGCCTCCAGCGGTCTCCCCGTCCTCGTCACCCCGGATCCGCGCGCCGCCCTCGGCGACGTCGCCGCCTGGATCCACCGCACCCGCGAGGACGCTCCGACGCTCTTCGGCGTGACCGGCACCAACGGCAAGACGAGTGTCGTCTACCTCCTCGACGCGCTGCTGCGCCGCCTCGGCGTCGTCTCGGGGTTGAGCTCGACCGCCGAGCGCCGGATCGGCGACGTGGCCGTCGTCAGCGCGCTCACGACCCCCGAGGCGAGCGAGCTGCACGCGCTGCTGGCGCGCATGCGCGAGGCCGCCGTCCGCGCGGTCTCGATCGAGGTGTCCGCCCAGGCGCTCACCCGCCACCGGATCGACGGCCTCGTCTTCGACGTCGTCGGCTTCACCAATCTCACGCACGACCACCTCGACGACTACACCGACATGGCGCACTACTTCGAGGCGAAGGCCGACCTGTTCGGGCCGGACCGCGCGCGCCGCGGCGTCGTGACCGTCGACAGCAGCTGGGGCCGCGAGCTCGTCGAGCGCAGCCGCATCCCCGTGACCACGCTCGCCAGTTCGCCGGTGGTCGGCGTGGCACCGAGCACGCCGGCCGACTGGTCGATGACGGTCGTCGAGGGCACCGCGGACGGCACCGTCTTCCGCCTCGAGGGGCCGGAGAACCGCTCCGTCGTCGTGAGCATCCCGCTGATCGGCTGGTACATGGCGGCGAACGCGGCGCTCGCGATCGTCATGCTCGTCGAGTCCGGGTTCGACCTCGAGGCGATCGCGCACACCCTCGAGGAGGGCGTGCTCGACGTCTACATCCCGGGGCGTGCCGAGCGCGTCTCCGGCGACCGCGGCCCACGCGTCTACGTCGACTACGGCCACACCCCGGACGCGTTCTCGAACGCGCTCGAGGCGCTGCGGGCGCTGACGCCCGGCCGCCTGATCATGGTCTTCGGCGCCGACGGCGACCGCGACACCACGAAGCGCGCGGACATGGGGCGCATCGCCGCCGAGCTGTCGGACGTCGTGATCGTGACCGACTTCCACCCGCGCTGGGAGGACCCGGCGGCGATCCGCGCCGTCCTCCTCGCCGCGGCGACCGAGGCCGCGCCCGGCCGGGAGATCCACGAGATCCCCGACCCGCGGGCCGCCGTGCGGGCGGCCGTCGCCCTCGCGGACGAGGGCGATGCGATCCTCTACGCCGGACCCGGCCACGAGGACTATCAGGAGATTGCAGGAGTGCACATGCCGTATTCGGCCAGAGACGACGTCCGGCAGGCCCTGCGCGAGGCGGGCTGGCTCTAGATGATCGCCCTGACCCTCACCGAGATCGCCGCGGCCGTCTCCGGCCGCCTGCACCTCGCCGGCTCCTCCGCGAACGCGAGCACCGTCGTCGACGGCGCGACCGAGACCGACTCCCGCGAGATCGCGCCCGGCGGGATCTTCGTCGCCAAGCGCGGCGAGCACACCGACGGCCACCTCTTCGCGCCCGTCGCCGTCGAGCGCGGCGCCGCCCTGCTGATCGTCGAGCGCCCGCTCGACCTGGACGTGCCGCAGGTGCTCGTCGACGACTCCGTCGAGGCGCTCGGCGCCCTGGCGACCGAGGTCGTCCGCCGCGTCCGCGCGCTCGGGAACCTGACCGTCCTCGCGGTCACCGGCTCCAACGGCAAGACGACCACCAAGAACCTGCTCCGGACGATCCTCCAGCGCCAGGGCGAGACCGTCGCCCCGCAGGGCTCGTTCAACAACGAGGTCGGCGCGCCGATCACGATGCTCAAGGTGTCGCCGTCGACGCGGTACCTGGTGGCGGAGATGGGCGCGAGCGCGGTCGGCGAGATCCGCCGCCTCGTCCGGATGGCCAAGCCCGACGTCGGGATCGTCCTCGCGGTCGGTCTCGCCCACGCCGGCGAGTTCGGCGGCATCGAGCGCACGCTCGAGGCGAAGACCGAGATGGTCGCCGATCTGACGGCGGACGACGTCGCGGTGCTCAACGCCGACGACGGCCGCGTCGCCTCGATGCAGGCGAAGACCGCCGCCCGCGTGCTGTGGTTCGGCCACGGCGAGCAGGCCGACGTCCGCGCCGTCGACATCGAGCCGACGGCCGAGGGCACCCGCTTCACCATCGAGATCAGCGCGGGGGAGGGCCGCGAGGCCGCCCGCGCCGAGCTCTTCCTCCGCGTCCTCGGCGAGCACCACGTGATGAACGCGCTGGCCGCGACCGCCGCCGCGCTCTCCGTCGGCGTCCCGCTCGACGCGATCGTCGACGCCCTCGGCACCGTCACGCTCGCGGAGCGCTGGCGCATGCAGGTCCTCGGCGGCGCCGACGTCACGGTCGTCAACGACGCCTACAACGCCAGCCCCGACTCCACGGCGGCCGCCCTGCGGACCCTCGCCCAGATCGCGAAGCCGGAGGGGCGCACCGTCGCGGTCCTCGGCGAGATGAGCGAGCTGGGGGAGTGGGCCGACGAGGAGCACGACCGCGTGGGCCTGCTCGCCGTCCGGCTGAACATCGCGCAGATCGTCGTGGTCGGAGCGAAGGCGCGGCGGATCCACGTCGCCGCCGAGCGCGAGGGCTCCTGGAGCGGCGAGTCCGTCTTCGTCGAGACCGCCGACGAGGCGTACGACCTCCTCGACGGCTATCTTCGGAGCGGCGACACCGTCCTGGTGAAGTCGTCCAACTCCGCCGGGCTGCGATTCCTGGGCGACCGACTGGGAGAGCGCCACCGATGAGAGCACTCCTTCTGGCCGGAGCCTTCTCCGGCGCGTTCACGCTGCTGCTGACGCCGCTGTTCATCCGGCTGTTCCACCGCCTCCAGTGGGGGCAGTTCATCCGCGAGGACGGACCGAAGTCGCACCACGTCAAGCACGGCACGGCGACGATGGGCGGCATCGTCATCATCATCGCCACCGTGGCGGGCTACTTCCTCGGCTCGCTCTTCGGCAACCGGGCGCTCGCGCCGTCGGCGCTGCTGGTGCTGTTCATGATGGTGGGGCTCGGCTTCGTCGGCTTCATCGACGACTTCCTGAAGACCCGGAACCAGCGCAGCCTCGGGCTCGGCGGCTGGGCGAAGATCGCCGGCCAGATCATCGTGGCGGCGGCCTTCGCGGTGATCGCGATCATGGTCCGCGACTCCAACGGCCTGACGCCCGCGTCGACCTCGATCTCGTTCATCCGCGACCTCCCGTTCGACTTCGCGACGCTCGGCTGGATCGGCATCGGGCTGTTCGTGCTCTGGATCTGCGTGATCGTGACGAGCACGTCGAACGGCGTCAACGTCGCGGACGGCCTCGACGGCCTGGCCACCGGGTCGTCGATCCTCGCGATCGGCTCCTACGTGATCATCGGCTTCTGGCAGTCGAACCAGTGGTGCTTCGACGCGCAGCTCAACCCCGAGGTGGCCGACAAGTGCTACCAGGTGAGCGATCCGTTCGACCTCGCGATCATCGCCGCGGCGATCTCGGGCGCCCTCGTGGGCTTCCTCTGGTGGAACACCTCGCCCGCTCAGATCTTCATGGGCGACACCGGCTCGCTGGGCCTGGGCGGCGCGCTCGCCGCCCTCGCGATCCTCACCCGCACCGAGCTGCTCGTCATCCTGATCGGCGGCCTGTTCGTGATCGTCACCGGCTCGGTGATCGTGCAGCGGATCTACTTCAAGCTGACCCGGGGCAAGCGCATCTTCCTGATGAGCCCGCTCCACCACCACTTCGAGCTCAAGGGCTGGGCCGAGATCACGGTGGTGGTCCGCTTCTGGATCATCGCCGGCATCTTCGTCGCGGCCGGCGTCGGGCTCTTCTACCTCGAATGGCTCTCCCTGGCATGACCGATCCCGCGCAGTCCGCCCGCCCCGACTCCCTGACCAGCTGGCACTCCGACTGGCGCGGTCTCCGCGTGGCCGTGCTGGGGCTCGGCGTCACCGGCTTCTCCGTCGCCGACACGCTGACCGAGCTGGGTGCCGAGGTCCTCGTGCTGGCCGACCGCGCCGACGAGGAGCGCGAGCGCCTGCTCGAGGTGATCGGCGCGCGACTGCACCACGCCGAGCGGCTCGACCGCGTGCCGGAGGAACTGGAGTCGTTCGCCCCCGAGCTGGTCGTGGTCTCGCCCGGCTTCGCACCGACGCACCCGATCGTCGCGTGGGCGGGGGAGTCGGGCATCGCGCTCTGGGGCGATGTCGAGCTCGCCTGGCGCGTCCGCGACAAGGTCGTCCGGGCCGACGGCACTCCGGCCGACTGGGTGCTGGTGACCGGCACCAACGGCAAGACCACGACCGTGCAGCTCACCGCGACGATGCTCGTCGCCGGCGGGCTGCGCGCGGCGCCGTGCGGCAACATCGGGATCCCGGTGCTCGACGCCGTCCGAGATCCGCAGGGCTTCGACGTGCTGGTGGTCGAGCTCTCCAGCTACCAGCTGCACTACCTGGGCCGGATCGAGCCGCTCGCGAGCGCCTGCCTGAACATCGCCGAGGACCACCTCGACTGGCACGGCTCGTTCGAGGCCTACCGCGACGCGAAGGCGAAGGTCTACGCGAACACGCGGGTCGCCTGCGTCTACAACCGCGCCGACGCCGTCACCGAGCAGATGGTCGTCGACGCCGAGGTGATCGAGGGCGCGCGCGCCATCGGCTTCGGCCTCGGCGTGCCCGGTCCGAGCGACTTCGGCGTCGTCGACGGCATCCTCTGCGACCGCGCCTTCCTCGAGGACCGCGCCACCAGCGCGATCGAGATCGCCACGGTCGACGAGCTCGCCGCCCGCGGACTCGCCGCCCCGCACATCGTGCAGAACGTGCTGGCGGCCGCGGCCCTCTCGCGGGCCTGCGGAATCGAGCCGGGCGCCGTCCGCCGCGCGCTCGCGACCTTCGAGCTCGACGCGCACCGCATCCAGGTGGTCGCCGAGAGCTCCGGCGTGGTCTGGGTGAACGACTCCAAGGCGACGAATCCGCACGCCGCCGACGCCTCGCTCCGGGCCTACCCGTCCGTCGTCTGGCTCGTCGGAGGGCTGCTGAAGGGCGTCGACATCGACGCGCTCGTCGCCGCCCACACCGGCCGGCTGCGCGGTGCCGTGGTCATCGGCGCGGACCGCGCGGAGGTCCTCGAGGCATTCCGGCGACACGCGCCCGCCCTCCCCGTGACCGAGGTGGTCCCGGATGACACTGGGGCGGTGATGCAGGCGGCCGTCGAGGCCGCCGCGGTGCTCGCCCGCACGGGCGACGTCGTCCTGCTCGCACCCGCCGCGGCGTCGATGGACCAGTTCCGCGACTACGCGGAGCGGGGCCGCTTCTTCGCGGCCGCCGTGGCGACGTATCTGGGAGGGGGAGCCGATGACCGCTCCGACGACGAACCGCAGCCCGGGCCGCTCGCGCACTGAGGCCGCCGGGGACGAGCAGAGCCGGGAGCGCGGCCGCCTCCGCACCGCGCGGATCGTGCTGGCCCGCGTCCTCGCCTCGGGATCGCCGAACTTCTTCCTGCTCTTCGGCACCACGCTCTTCCTCGTGCTCTTCGGGCTGACGATGGTGCTCTCCTCCTCCTCCGTCACCTCCTACGTGCGCAGCGACGACTCCTTCGGCGGCTTCTTCCGCCAGGGCGGATTCGCCCTGCTCGGCGTGCCGCTGATGCTCGTCGTCTCGCGCGTGCCGATCCGGTTCTGGAAGAAGGCCACGCCGCTCCTGCTCGGGGCCGGCTGCTTCCTGCAGCTGCTCGTGCTGTTCTCGCCGCTCGGCTGGGAGGTCGGCGGCAACCGCAACTGGCTCCGCATCGGCGGCTTCACGATGCAGCCGTCCGAGATCATCAAGCTCGCTCTGGCCCTCTGGCTGGGCCTGCTCCTCGCGCGCCGCTACCGCGGTCCGAAGGACTGGAAGGACGCGCTGATGCCCGTCCTGATCGTCGCGGGCGGCTCGATCGGCCTCGTCCTCGGCGGTGGCGACCTCGGCACCGTCCTGATCCTCGCGGGCATCGTGCTGGCCGCGCTCTTCTACGCGAACGTGCAGATGAAGGTGCTCGTCCCGATCGTGCTGGTCGGCGCGGTGGGCGCCGTGCTCTTCGCGGTCTCCAGCGAGAACCGGCTGACCCGCATCATGTCCTTCCTCGGCGACTGCTCGGGGTCGGAGCAGTACGAGACCTCGTGCTGGCAGCCCGTGCACGGCACCTGGGCGATGGCGTCCGGCGGCATCTTCGGCGTCGGCCTCGGCAACTCCAAGGCCAAGTGGTCCTGGCTCCCTGCGGCCGACAACGACTACATCTTCGCGATCATCGGCGAGGAGCTCGGCCTGATCGGCGCGATCGTGGTCCTGGCGCTGTTCGTCGTCCTCGCCATCGCGTTCTTCCGCATCATCCACGCGTCCACCGATCCGTTCGTGCGCATCACGACCGGCGCCGTCATGGTCTGGCTGATCGGCCAGGCGTTCGTCAACATCGGGGTGGTGCTCGGGGTGCTCCCGGTGCTCGGAGTGCCGCTGCCGCTGATCTCCTCCGGAGGCACCGCCCTGCTCAGCTCGCTGCTCGCCATCGGCGTCGTGCTCTCCTTCGCGCGGAACCAGACCTCGCCGAGCGACGGCGCCGCCGCGCGCGCTGCCAAGAAGGCCGCCGCCCGATGACCCGCTTCCTGCTCGCCGGCGGCGGCACCGCCGGCCACGTCAATCCGCTGCTCGCGACCGCGGACGAGATCCGCGCGCGGAACGCGGACGACGAGGTCCTCGTCCTCGGCACCGCGGAGGGGCTCGAGGCCCGGCTCGTCCCGCTGCGCGGCTACGAGCTGTCGGTGATCCCGCGTCTGCCCTTCCCGCGCCGCCCCAACGGCGCCGCCCTGCGCTTCCCCTCCGCCTTCCGCGCGACGATCGACGGCATCGTCCGCACCCTCCGCGAGCGCCGGATCGACGCGGTCGTCGGCTTCGGCGGCTACGCGGCCGCCCCCGCCTACCTGGCGGCCCGGCGGGCCGGCGTCCCGTTCGTGGTGCACGAGGCCAACGCCCGGCCCGGTCTCGCCAACCGGCTCGGCGCCCGCTTCACGCCGTTCGTGGGCGTCGCCTTCGAGGGCACGCCGCTGCGGAACGCGCAGGTCGTCGGCATGCCGCTGCGCCGCGAGATCGCGCAGCTGGACCGGGCGGCCGCGCGCGACGAGGCGATGGCCGCTTTCGGTCTCGACCCCGCGCGCCGGACCCTGCTCGTCACCGGCGGCTCGCTCGGCGCGAGGCGGATCAACGCGACCGTGCACGCGAGTGCCGCCGCTCTCGTCGCGACCGGGTTCCAGGTGCTGCACATCACCGGCGACCGAGCCGAGATCACCGACCCCGGCGTCGCCGGCTACCACCTCCTCGCCTACTGCGACCGGATGGACCTCGCCCTCGCCGCCGCGGACGTCGCCGTCTCGCGCGCCGGAGCCGCCACGGTGAGCGAGCTCAGCGCGCTCGGCCTGCCCGCGGTCTACGTCCCCTATCCGGTCGGCAACGGCGAGCAGCGCTTCAACGCCCGCGGTGTGGTCGACGCGGGCGGCGCGGTCCTCGTCGAGGACGCGGCGTTCACGCCCGCCTGGGTCGCGAGCGACCTGGTGCCGCTCCTGCACGACGCCCCGCGGCTGGCGGACATGGGCCGCCGCGCCGCCTCCGTCGGCGTGCGCGACGGCTCCGGCCGGCTGGTCGACCTCATCGGCTCCGGTCTCCGTCCGCACTGAGCCCTCCGCGGTTAAACTGATCCCTTCGTCCGGCCTGCGGCACCCCACCGCCGCGCCGACCACCCGAAAGCGAGAGCCCCGTGATCAAGCCCGACCTCGGCATCACCGTCCCCGACGAGCTCGGCTCGGTCCACTTCATCGGCATCGGCGGCTCGGGGATGAGCGGGATCGCGCGGCTGTTCCACCGCGCCGGTCACCGCGTCACCGGCTCCGACGTGCGCGAGTCGCACCCGATCGAGCAGCTCCGCGAGCTCGGCATCCCGGTCGCGATCGGGCACGACGCGGCTCACCTCGGCGACGCCGAGGCGGTCGTGGTCACCTCGGCCCTCTGGCCGGACAACCCCGAGTACCTGCTGGCGAAGGAGCGCGGCCTGCCCGTCCTGCACCGCTCGCAGGCGCTCGCCTGGCTCGTCCGCGGCAAGCGCCTGGTCGCCGTCGCCGGCGCGCACGGCAAGACCACCTCGACCGGCATGATCGTCACCGGTCTGCTCGGTCTCGACGCCGACCCCAGCTTCGTCAACGGCGGCATCATCGAGGGCCTCGGCACCTCCTCCGCGGCCGGCTCCGGCGAGGTCTTCGTCGTCGAGGCCGACGAGTCCGACGGCAGCTTCCTGCTCTACGACACCGCGGTCTCGCTCGTCACCAACGTCGACCCGGACCACCTCGACCACTACGGCTCGCTCGAGGCGTTCGAGGAGGCATTCGTCACCTTCACCTCGAGCGCGCGCGAGCTGGTCGTGATCTCCTCCGACGACACCGGCGCCGTCAGCGTCACGCGCCGCATCGACGGGCCGAAGGTGCTCACCTTCGGCGAGGCCGAGGGCTCCGACGTCCGCGTCGTCGACCTCGAGCTGGTCGGCCCGGTCGGCTTCACGGTCGAGTACGAGGGCCGCCGCTACACGACGCGGCTGCGCATCCCCGGCCGCCACAACGCGATCAACGCGGCCGGCGCCTTCGCGGTCCTCGTCGGCCTCGGCTTCGAGCCCGCGCCCGCCCTGGCCGCGATCTCCGAGTTCGGCGGGACGGAGCGCCGCTTCGAGCTGCACGGTGCGGTACGCGGCGTGAGCGTCTACGACGACTACGCGCACCACCCCACCGAGGTCGCCGCCGCCCTCTCGGCCGCGAGGACCGTCGTCGGCACCGGCCGGATCATCGCCGTGCACCAGCCGCACCTCTACAGCCGCACGCGGCTCTTCGCCCGCGAGTTCGCCGAGGCGCTGGAGCAGCACGCCGACGAGACGATCGTCCTCGACGTCTACGGCGCCCGCGAGGACCCGGAGCCCGGTGTCACCGGGGCGCTCGTCAGCGAGAGGTTCGCCGACCCGTCGCACGTCTCGTTCCTCGCCGACTGGCAGGACGCGGCCCGGCGCACGGCCGAGATCGCGCGCGAGGGCGACTTCGTGATCACCCTGGGCTGCGGTGACGTCTACCGGATCATCCCGCAGCTGCTCGAGTCGCTCGGCGCGAGCGAGGTCGCGCCGGTCGCACGATGAAGCGGCCGGACGGCGTGCGGCCGCCGAGCGGTGCGCGTCCCGCGGCCGGGCGCCCGGCGAGCCCTCCGCCGGCTGATCCGCGCCCGGCGGGTCCGCGTCCGTCCGCCGGCGACGAGCACCCGACTGAGCCGATCCGGCTCACGACGCCGGTGGCGCTGCGGGTATCTGCCGTGCCCCGCAGTGCGGCCGGGAAGCTGCAGGCCGAGCGTCTGAAGGTGGAGAAGGCGGCGAAGGCCGACGCGGCGGCGAAGGCCGAGAAGGCTCCCGCACCGACGCCGAAGGCCTCGGCCACGGCGTCCGCGAAGGCGACGACGGCGAAGGCGAAGCTCGGGAACACAGCGCCCGAGAACGCGAAACCCGAGAAGACCCGACCCGAGAGGCCGGCCGAGCCGGCTCGGACGCTGCGGACCCGGCTCAGCGGCCTGGCGCTGCCCGGCTCGGAGGGCCGCGCCCTCGCGCGGGCCGCTCGGGAGCGCCGCCGCTTCGAGCGCGGCGAGGTCCGCCGCTTCACCAAGCGGGCGCGTCGGCGCCGCACCATCGCTCTGGTCACCGCGGGCTCGGTCGTCCTCCTCGCGCTGGTGGTCGCCGTCGCGGCGTACTCGCCGCTGATGGCCGTGAAGACGATCGAGATCACGGGCACGCAGCGCGTCAGCGCCCAGGACATCCAGAACTCGCTCTCGGACCAGGTCGGGGTGCCGCTCACGCTGGTGGACCGCGCCGCCGTCGGGCGGGTGCTCGGCAGCTACCCCCTGGTGCGGAGCTACTCCGTGCAGACGCGGCCGCCCAGCACCCTGATCGTCAGCGTCGTCGAGCGGACCCCTGTCGGCGTGATCGCCGACGGGGCCGAGTTCGACCTCGTCGACCCGGCGGGCGTCGTCATCGAGACCGCACCGGCCGCCCAGGATGGGTACCCGCTGCTCAGCACGCCGACCGGCTCGGCGTCCGGCGCCGCCTTCCGCACGACGGCGCGGGTGCTGCTGACCCTGCCGGAGTCGCTCGAGGGGCAGGTCGCCTCGGCCGCGGCGACCACGGGGGACGACGTCTCGCTGACGCTCACCGACGGCGCGGTCGTCTTCTGGGGCGGCTCCGACGACTCGGCCCTCAAGGCGGTCGTCCTCGAGAAGCTGATGGCGGCGACCGATCCGGCGACGGTCGCCTCCTACGACGTCTCCTCGCCCCAGGCCGCGGTCGTCGCCCGGCGATGAGCGTCTCGCCGGACGGATCCGCGCGGCTCTTTGCCGATTGCGGGCGTGTCTGGCGCGGGGCGGCGCGCACTCCGCCTACCGTCGACCCCACACCCCAAATGCATACTCAGCATAACTTTAAGCCTCAACTACAGGTTTAAGGTTCAGCCCGGAGGCCGGACACGTGACTTCAAACCAGAACTACCTC
Organism: Rathayibacter sp. VKM Ac-2857; assembly: GCF_013205025.1. Taxonomy (GTDB): domain Bacteria; phylum Actinomycetota; class Actinomycetes; order Actinomycetales; family Microbacteriaceae; genus Rathayibacter. The sequence continues at coordinate 149,119 of NZ_JABMLE010000004.1, forward strand.
GCCGTGATCAAGGTCGTCGGCATCGGCGGTGGCGGCGTCAACGCCGTCAACCGCATGATCGAGCTCGGCCTCCGCGGCGTCGAGTTCATCGCGATCAACACCGACGCGCAGGCGCTCCTGCTCAGCGACGCGGACGTCAAGCTCGACGTCGGCCGCGAGCTGACCCGCGGACTCGGCGCCGGCGCCGACCCCGAGGTCGGCCGCCGCGCCGCCGAGGACCACGCGGAGGAGATCGAGGAGGTGCTCGCGGGCGCCGACATGGTCTTCGTCACCGCGGGCGAGGGCGGCGGCACCGGCACCGGCGGCGCGCCCGTCGTGGCGCGCATCGCCAAGTCGATCGGCGCGCTCACCATCGGTGTCGTCACGAAGCCCTTCGGCTTCGAGGGCCGCCGCCGCCAGACCCAGGCCGAGGCGGGTGTCGCGACCCTGAAGAACGAGGTCGACACCCTCATCGTCGTCCCGAACGACCGCCTGCTCGAGATCAGCGACCGCGGCATCTCGATGCTCGAGGCGTTCGCCACGGCGGACCAGGTCCTCCTCGCCGGTGTCCAGGGCATCACCGACCTGATCACCACCCCGGGCCTGATCAACCTCGACTTCGCCGACGTCAAGTCGGTCATGCAGGGCGCCGGCTCCGCGCTGATGGGCATCGGCTCGTCGCGCGGCGCCGACCGGGCGATCAAGGCGGCCGAGCTGGCCGTCGCGTCCCCGCTGCTCGAGGCGAGCATCGACGGCGCGCACGGCGTGCTGCTGTCCATCCAGGGCGGGTCGAACCTCGGCATCTTCGAGATCAACGACGCCGCGCGACTCGTCCAGGAGGCGGTGCACCCGGAGGCGAACATCATCTTCGGTGCCGTCATCGACGACACCCTCGGCGACGAGGTGCGCGTCACGGTGATCGCGGCCGGCTTCGACGGCGGCGAGCCCGGCGCGACCGGCCCCGCGGCCGTCGCTGCGCCGCGCGCGCAGCAGAGCCTGCCCGCGGAGGCGTCGGCCGAGCCCGCGCCGGCCCCGGTCGCCGCTCCGTCCGCCGGTTCGATCTGGTCGAGCACGCCGGTCGCCGCGCCGGCTCCCGTCGCCGACCCGTCGTTCGACGACGACGAGAGCGACCTCGACATCCCCGACTTCCTCAAGTAGTCGCCGCGGTGGTGGATCGCGAGCTGGCCGAGCGCTGGGCCTCGGTGACCGAGCAGGTCGCCGCCGCCGCGCGCTCGGCCGGCCGTGACCCGTCGGAGCTGACCACGATCGTGGTCACCAAGTACCACCCGGTCTCCCTCCTGCGCGACCTGCTCGAGCTCGGCGTCGCCGACTTCGGCGAGAACCGCCACCAGGAGGCGCAGGAGAAGTCGGCCGAGCTCGCCGGCACGCCCGCCCGCTGGCACTACATCGGCCAGCTGCAGAGCAAGAAGGCGCGGCAGGTGAAGCGCTACGCGAGCTCGATCCACTCGGTCGACCGGCTCGCCCTCGTTCCGCTGCTCGACGCCGGCCCGCCGGAGCCCGGGGTGGCGCCGCTGGACGTCTTCCTGCAGGTCAACCTGACCGACGACCCCGACCGCGGGGGAGCGGCCCCCGACGAGATCGAGCCGCTCGCGGAGGCCCTCGCCGCTGCCCCGGGGCTCGCCCTGCGCGGGGTCATGGCCGTCGCTCCGCTCGGCGAGGAGCCCCGTCCCGCGTTCGCGCGGCTGCGCGGGATCTCGGAGCGGGTGCGCTCGATCGACCCCGGAGCGAAGGACATCTCCGCCGGCATGTCGCACGACTTCGCCGAGGCGATCGCCGAGGGTGCGACACACCTGCGAATCGGGTCGGCAATCACCGGCAATCGGCCCGCCCGCCCGTAGCCTCGTCGTGACCCAGCTGTGGGTGAGACGACAACACGGAGGACACTGATGGCCAACCCGCTGAAGAAGACGATGGTGTACCTCGGACTCGCCGACGAAGAGGTCGAGTACGAGCGCGCCGAGACCGTCGAGGCGGCCCCCGCGACAGCGCACCGCGCCCCGGTCTCCCCGGTGCAGCCGGTCCCGCCGGTCGAGCCGACCCCGCAGCAGCCCCGCGCGACGGTCACCCCGCTCCGCAAGCCCACCCCCCAGACCCCGAAGGCGACGGCACACGCTGAGATGAACGAGATCCTCACCGTCCACCCCAAGCAGTACCGCGACGCTCAGGTCATCGCGGAGAACTTCCGCGACGGCATCCCCGTCATCATCAACCTCTCGCAGATGAGCGACGCCGACGCGCGCCGTCTGATCGACTTCGCCAGCGGCCTCTCGCAGGGCCTCTACGGCCGGATCGAGCGCGTCACGAGCAAGGTCTTCCTGCTCTCGCCGTCGCACATCACGGTCGCCGGCGACTCGGCCTCCGCCGAGAGCGACGCCGACGCGTCGTTCTTCGCGAAGTCCTGATCCCGGGAGCCCTGTCGTTCGGTGAGCTCCGTCATCTCGCTCTTCGCGAGCGTCCTCTACTTCGTCCTCCTGTTGTACTTCTTCGCCATGTGGGCGCGGTTCGTCCTCGATCTGGTCCGCGTGATCCGTCGGGAGTGGCGCCCGCGCGGCGTCGGGCTGGTCGGGGCCGAGACCGTCTACACGGTCACGGACCCGCCGATCTCCTTCTTCCGCCGCGTGATCAAGCCGGTCTCCATCGGCCCGATCGCGCTGGACTTCGGCTGGAGCCTCACCATGCTCTGCGTCATCGTCGGCATGTACATCGCCACCTGGCTCCAGCGGGTCTGATCGCCCGCGGTGCACGGGCCCCCGGCGGCCCCTGTATCGTTGGCATCGATCGGACGTGCTCCGCTGTGCCCGCACTGCGCCGCGCGCTCCCAGTTGCTAGCTTTAGTCGTTGCTAGCTCCAGCCGAACGTTCTTGAACGTGTACCTACTTGAAATCGAAGGTGGAAAGCCATGGCGCTCACTCCCGAAGATGTTGTCAACAAGCGGTTCCAGCCGACCAAGTTCCGCGAGGGATACGACCAGGACGAGGTCGACGACTTCCTCGACGAGGTCGTCGTGGAGCTGCGCCGCCTGAACCAGGAGAACGAGGAGCTGCGCCAGCGCCTCTCCTCGGGTGATTCGCGGCCGGTCGACGCCCCCGTGGCGTCCACTCCCGCCCCCGCCCCGGTGGTCGACGAGGCCCCCGCTCCCGAGCCGGAGCCCGAGCCCGAGCCGGAGCCCACCCCGGCTCCCGCGCCGGCCGCTCCCGCAGCCTCGCAGTCGGCTCCGGTCGACGAGGCCGAGAGCTCCAGCGGACTCCTGCAGCTCGCGCGCCGTCTCCACGAGGAGCACGTCCGCGAGGGCGCTGAGAAGCGCGACGCGCTCGTCGCCGAGGGCCGTGCCACCGCCGCGCGCATCGTCGCCGAGGCTGAGGCCAAGCAGCGTGCCCAGGTCGCGAAGCTCGAGGAGGAGCGCGCGACGGTCGAGCACCGCATCGACGAGCTCCGCACCTTCGAGCGCGAGTACCGCCAGAAGCTGAAGAGCTACATCGAGGGCCAGCTCCGCGACCTCGACACCCAGCCGGTGTCGGCCGAGTCGTCCTCGTTCCCCGGCTTTGGGGCGTAGCACCACCGCAGCGAACGTCAGGCCGAGGGTGCTCGTCACCCTCGGCCTCGTTGCGCTCGCGGTGTTCGCGATCGACCAGACCGCGAAGCACCTCGTCAGCACCGGGCTCACTCTCGGTGAGGACGTGCACGTCCTCGGCGACGTGCTGATCCTGCACTACGTGAAGAACCCCGGAGCCGCGTTCTCGCTCGCGAGCGGCTCCACCTGGATCTTCTCGATCATCGCCGCGTGCGTGGTCGTGGCCGTGATCTGGTTCTCCCGGCGCATCCGCTCGACGGCGTGGGCGCTGTTCTTCGGCCTGCTGCTCGGCGGCACGCTCGGCAACCTCTTCGACCGGCTCTTCCGCGAGCCGTCGTTCGGTCTGGGCCACGTCGTCGACTTCCTCTACACGCCGTGGCTGCTGCCGGCGATCTACAACGTCGCCGACATCGCGATCTGCACGGCGATGGGACTCTTCGTGATCCTCAGCCTGCGCGGCGTGAACCTCGACGGCACGCGCACCTCGCGGAAGGCCGAGCAGGCCGCCGCGGAGGACAGCGAAGGCACTGAGGGCAGCGAGCCCGTCGAGTCCGAGCCGCGCGGCGGCGCCTGATGGTGCAGTCGCGCTCGCTGCCCGTCCCCGACGGCCTGGCCGGTCTCCGCGCCGACGCGGCCGTCGCGAAGCTGCTCGGCTTCTCGCGCACCTTCGCCGCCGAGGTCATCGACGCCGGCGGCGTCACGGCCGACGGGCGGGTGCTCGACAAGAGCGACCGCGTCGCCGCGAGCGCCTGGCTGAGCGTCGAGTGGAGCCCCCGCGAGGAGCCGCGCATCGTCCCGATCGCGGTCCCCGACCTGGGGATCGTCCACGACGACGACGACATCGTGGTGATCGACAAGCCCGTCGGCGTCGCGGCGCACCCGGCCGTCGGCTGGGAGGGGCCCACCGTCCTCGGCGCCCTCGCCGCCGCGGGCTTCACGATCTCGACCTCCGGCGCCGCCGAGCGCGCGGGCATCGTGCACCGTCTCGACGCCGGGACGAGCGGCCTGATGGTCGTCGCGAAGTCCGAGCGGGCCTACACCCACCTCAAGCGCGCCTTCCACGATCGCCAGGTGGAGAAGATCTACCACGCCGTCGTGCAGGGGCATCCCGATCCGCTGACCGGCACGATCGACGCGCCGCTCGGGCGGCACCCCTCCTCGGACTGGAAGTTCGCGATCCGGGCCGACGGCAAGCCGTCCGTCACGCACTACGAGACGATCGAGGCGTTCCCCTTCGCCTCGCTGCTGGAGATCCGGCTCGAGACCGGCCGCACCCACCAGATCCGCGTGCACATGGCCGCGCAGCGCCACCCCTGCGTCGGCGACGCGATGTACGGAGCCGACCCCACGCTCTCCAAGCGCCTCGGCCTCACCCGGCAGTGGCTCGACGCCGTGCGCCTGGGCTTCACCCACCCGGGGACGGGGGAGTGGGTGCAGTTCGAGGCGACCTATCCCGACGACCTCGCGCACGCGCTGGACGTCCTCCGCGGGGAGTGACGCGGGTAGACTTTCGGTCTCCCTGCCCGCAGTCCGTCGGAGGCGCATCCTTTGCCGAGTAACGATTCCTTCGTCCACCTGCACGTGCACAGCGAGTACTCGATGCTCGACGGTGCCGCCCGGGTCAAGCCGCTGATCGACGCGGCGGTGGAGGAGGGCATGCCGGCGATCGCCGTGACCGACCACGGCAACGTTTTCGGCGCCTTCGACTTCTGGCGCACCGCGACGGCGGCGGGCATCAAGCCGATCATCGGCACCGAGGCGTACATCACCCCCGGCACGCACCGCTCGGACAAGACCCGGATCCGCTGGGGCGACGGCGGGGGCGACGACGTGTCCGGCTCCGGTGCCTACACGCACATGACGCTGCTGAGCTCGACGACGACCGGCATGCACAACCTCTTCCGGCTCTCCTCGCGCGCCTCGATCGAGGGCTACTACTTCAAGCCCCGGATGGACCGCGAGATCCTCGCCGAGCACTCCGAGGGGCTGATCGCGACCACCGGCTGCCCGAGCGGCGAGGTGCAGACGCGCCTGCGCCTCGGGCAGTACAAAGAGGCGCGGCAGGCGGCCGCCGACTACCGCGACATCTTCGGCAAGGAGAACTACTTCGCCGAGATCATGGACCACGGTCTCGAGATCGAGCGCCGGGTCATCGGCGACGTGATCCGGCTGGCCAAGGACCTCGACCTGCCGCTGGTGGCGACGAACGACCTGCACTACACCCACGCGCACGACGCCACCTCGCACGCGGCGCTGCTCTGCGTGCAGTCGGGCACCACGCTCGACGACCCCAAGCGCTTCAAGTTCGACGCGGACGAGTTCTACCTCAAGTCGCCGCGCGAGATGCGCCAGGTCTTCCGCGACCACCCCGAGGCCTGCGACAACACGCTGCTGATCGCCGAGCGCTGCGACGTGCAGTTCGACACCTCGGCGAACTACATGCCGCGCTTCCCCGTCCCCGAGGGCGAGACCGAGGACACCTGGTTCGTCAAGGAGGTCGAGGCCGGGCTGAACGAGCGCTACCCGGACGGGATCTCGCAGGAGGTGCGCGACCGCGCCGACTACGAGACCCGCGTCATCCTGCAGATGGGCTTCCCGGGTTACTTCCTCGTCGTCGCCGACTTCATCAACTGGTCCAAGCGCAACGGCATCCGCGTCGGCCCGGGCCGCGGCTCCGGAGCGGGCTCGATGGCCGCCTACGCGATGAAGATCACCGACCTCGACCCGCTGAAGCACGGCCTGATCTTCGAGCGCTTCCTCAACCCGGACCGCGTCTCGATGCCCGACTTCGACGTCGACTTCGACGACCGTCGCCGCGGCGAGGTCATCCGCTACGTCACCGACAAGTACGGCGACGAGCGCGTCGCGCAGATCGTCACCTACGGCACCATCAAGGCGAAGCAGGCGCTCAAGGACGCCTCGCGCGTGCTGGGCTTCCCGTTCGGCATGGGCGAGAAGCTCACCAAGGCGATGCCGCCCGCGATCATGGGCAAGGACATCCCGCTGACCGGGATCAACGACCCGGAGCACCCGCGCTACAAGGAGGCGCTCGACGTCCGGAACGTCATCGCGGAGGACCCGCAGGCGAAGCTGGTCTTCGAGACGGCGCTGGGGCTGGAGAACCTCAAGCGGCAGTGGGGCGTGCACGCGGCCGGCGTGATCATGTCGAGCGATCCGCTCAAGGACATCATCCCGATCATGAAGCGGGAGCAGGACGGCCAGATCGTCACGCAGTTCGACTACCCCGCCTGCGAGTCGCTCGGCCTGATCAAGATGGACTTCCTGGGGCTGCGGAACCTCACGATCATCGACGACGCCCTCGACAACATCCGCGCCAACCGCGGCGAGGACCTCGTCCTCGAGGACCTGGCGCTCGACGACCCCGCCGCCTACGAGCTGCTGGCCCGCGGCGACACCCTCGGCGTCTTCCAGCTCGACGGCGGGCCGATGCGCGGGCTGCTGCGGCTGATGAAGCCCGACAACTTCGAGGACATCTCGGCGGTCCTCGCGCTCTACCGGCCGGGCCCGATGGGCGCCGACTCGCACACCAACTATGCGCTGCGGAAGAACGGCGTGCAGGAGATCACCCCGATCCACCCGGAGCTCGAGGAGCCGCTCGCCGAGGTGCTCGGCGGCACCTACGGGCTGATCGTCTACCAGGAGCAGGTGATGTCGATTGCGCAGAAGCTCGCAGGCTTCACGCTGGCGCAGGCCGACCTGCTCCGCCGCGCGATGGGCAAGAAGAAGAAGTCCGAGCTGGACAAGCAGTTCGAGGGCTTCTCGGGCGGCATGAACGCGAACGGCTACTCGATGGCCGCGGTGAAGACCCTCTGGGACATCCTGCTGCCGTTCTCCGACTACGCGTTCAACAAGGCGCACTCGGCCGCCTACGGCGTCATCTCCTACTGGACGGCCTATCTCAAGGCGCACTACCCCGCGGAGTACATGGCGGCGCTGCTCACCAGCGTCGGCGACTCCAAGGACAAGATGGCCGCCTATCTCAACGAGTGCCGGCGGATGGGCATCAAGGTGCTGCCGCCGGACGTCAACGAGTCGATCGGCTTCTTCACCGCCGTCGGCACCGACATCCGCTTCGGCCTCGGCGCCGTGCGCAACGTCGGGACCAACGTGGTCGAGGGCATCCGGATCGCCCGCGAGGAGAAGGGGCGCTTCGAGTCGTTCCACGACTTCCTGCGGAAGGTGCCGCTCCCGGTCGCCAACAAGCGCACCATCGAGTCGCTGATCAAGGCCGGCGCGTTCGACTCGCTCGGCTCGACCCGGCGCGCCCTCGTCGAGGTGCACGAGGACGCGGTCGAGGCCGCCGTCGGCGAGAAGCGCAACGAGGCGAACGGGCAGGTCGGCTTCGACTTCGACAGCCTCTGGGACGAGCCGCAGGCCGCGATCCAGGTGCCGACCCGGCCGGAGTGGGCCAAGCGGGACAAGCTGGCCTTCGAGCGCGACATGCTCGGCCTCTACGTCTCCGACCACCCGCTCGCCGGGCTCGAGACGGAGCTAGCCAAGCACTACAGCACGACGATCGCCGACCTGCTGATCTCGGAGTCGATCGGCGACGGCGAGACCGTCGTCGTCGCGGGGTTGGTCACGAGCGTCCAGCACCGGATGGCGAAGGCCTCGGGCAACCAGTACGGGATGATCCAGGTCGAGGACTTCGGCGGCGAGATCACCTGCATGTTCATGGGCAAGGCGTACCAGGAGTTCGCCCCGGCGCTGACGAACGACTCCATCGTCGTCGTCCGCGGCCGCGTCAGCATGCGCGACGACGGCATGAACCTGCACGCGTTCAGCCTCTTCGCCCCCGAGATGAGCCAGGACGGCGACTCCGGGCCGCTGACCGTCTCGATGCCGGAGTCGCGGGCGACGACCGACACCGTCTCGCAGCTCAGCGACGTGCTCATCCGGCACTCCGGCCGCACCGAGGTCCGCCTCAAGCTGATCAAGGGCGACACCGCCCGCGTCTTCGAGGTCCCGTTCCCGGTGCGGATCACCCCGGACCTGTTCGGCGAGCTGAAGTCGCTGCTGGGGCCGAACTGCCTCTACTGAGCCGTCGTGCGAGCCGGTCCCTGCCCGGCTCGCCGCGGTCGGCTCGTGCGGGTGGTTGCGTCGTGCAGAGCGTCCTGCGTTCGGCTGCGGCGATCCGCTGGCACGCGGATCGCCGGTTCGCCTCGAGTCGCGCGCTGCACATGCTGGTCGAGTAGCCGCGCAGCGGCGTATCGAGACCTGATGACCGGCGTGCTGGCGGTGGTGGATCTCGATACGCCCGCTGCGCGGGCTACTCGATCAGCATGAACTGCCTGCGCGGTCAGCACGGTGAGCGCATGCTGGTCGAGTAGCCGCGGAGCGGCGTATCGAGACCGGGCGGCCGGCGCGGAGCGGCGTGTGAAGACCCGCCGGCGGCGGTGCGGGAGGCGCCTGCGGGGGAGGGCCCGGAGCGCGGCCGGTAGGCTGGGGCGGCCATGATTCAGACTCTCGATCTGCGGGGGCGGCGTCCGTCCGCCGCCGAGCTCCTCGCCCTCGTTCCGCGCAACCCCGGCACCTCGGCCGCCGTCGGGCCCGTCGTCGCCGAGCTGATCGCCGACGTCCGCGCGCGCGGCGCCGAGGCGCTGCTCGACCAGGCCGAGCGCCTCGACGGGGTCCGCCCGCCGCACCTGCGCGTCCCCGCCGAGGACATCGCCGCGGCGGTCCGCGACCTCGATCCCGCGATCCGCGCGGCCCTCGAGGAGGCGATCGTTCGCGTCCGCAAGGCCAGCGCCGCGCAGATCCCCCCGGCCCGCACCACCGTGCTCGACGACGGCGCGACGGTCACCCAGCGCTGGCAGCCCGTCGGCCGCGCCGGTCTCTACGTCCCCGGCGGCAAGGCCGTCTACCCCTCCAGCGTGATCATGAACGCCGTGCCCGCGCAGGTCGCGGGCGTCGGCTCCGTCGCGATCGCCTCCCCGCCGCAGAAGGCGTTCGGCGGCTCCGTGCACCCGACGATCCTCGCCGCCGCCGGTCTGCTCGGCGTCGACGAGGTCTACGCCATGGGCGGCGCCGGAGCGGTCGCCGCCCTCGCCTACGGCGTCGACTCCCTCGGCCTCGACCCGGTGAGCGTCATCACCGGTCCCGGCAACGTCTGGGTCACCACGGCCAAGCGCCAGGTGCTCGGCCAGGTCGGCATCGACTCCGAGGCCGGCCCCACCGAGATCCTCGTGATCGCGGACTCCAGCGCCGACCCCCGCCTGATCGCCGCCGACCTGGTCAGCCAGGCCGAGCACGACGAGGCCGCCTCCGCCCTCCTCGTCACCGACGACCCGGCCCTCGCCGAGGCCGTCGGCCGCGAGATCGTCGAGCAGGCCGCGCGCACCCACCACTCCGAGCGCGTCGGCGTCGCCCTCTCCGGCCCGCAGTCCGCCCTCGTGATCGTCGACGACCTCGAGATCGCCTGCGCCTTCAGCGACGCCTACGGCCCCGAGCACCTCGAGCTGCACACCGTCGACCCCGAGGCCACCGCCGAGCGGATCCACGACGCCGGCGCCGTCTTCCTCGGCCCGACCACCCCGGTGAGCCTCGGCGACTACCTCGCCGGCTCCAACCACGTGCTGCCGACCCTCGGGCAGGCGCGCTTCTCCTCCGGGCTCGGTGCGCACACCTTCCTCCGCCCGCAGCAGCTCGTCTCCTACGACCGTGCCGCCCTGCAGCGGGTCGCCCCGCACATCCGCGCGCTGAGCGATGCCGAGGCGCTGCCCGCGCACGGCGACGCCGTCGACGCCCGCTTCGCCTGACCTCGAGAGGCACCCGAGATGTTCTGCCCCTTCTGCCGGCACCCCGACTCCCGCGTCATCGACTCGCGCACCAGCGACGACGGCCTCTCCATCCGCCGCCGCCGCCAGTGCCCGTCCTGCGGCCGCCGCTTCTCCACCACCGAGACCGCGAGCCTCGTCGTGATCAAGCGCAGCGGAGTGGTCGAGCCGTTCAGCCGCGAGAAGATCGTCAGCGGCGTCCGCAAGGCCTGCCAGGGCCGCCCGGTCACCGACACCGACCTCGCCGTCCTCGCCCAGCGGGTGGAGGAGAACCTCCGCTCCACCGGCGCCTCGCAGATCGACGCGAACGACATCGGACTCGCGATCCTCGTCCCGCTGCGCGAGCTGGACGAGGTCGCCTACCTGCGCTTCGCGAGCGTGTACCAGGCGTTCGACTCGCTCGACGACTTCGAGTCGGCGATCGCGTTGCTGCGCGCCGAGCGCCCCGCCGCCCTGCACACCGCCGAGGAGCTCTGAGCGCCGCCGTGTACCCGCTGCTGTTCTCGACCGTGCTCTCGCGCCTCGATCCGGAGCAGGCGCACCACCTCGCCTTCCCGGTCATCCGGGCGCTCGGCCCCGTCGCCCCGCTGGCCCGGCGACTCACCGTGCCGCGCGCCGACCTCTCGGTCGAGGCGCTCGGCCTGCGCTTCCGGACGCCGTTCGGTGTGGCCGCCGGCTTCGACAAGGACGCGACAGCCGTCCTCGGTCTCGGCGCGCTCGGCTTCGGCCACGTCGAGGTCGGCACGCTGACCGCCCGCGCTCAGCCCGGCAACGCCCGCCCGCGCCTCTTCCGGCTGATCGCCGACCGCGCGCTGATCAACCGGATGGGCTTCAACAACCACGGCGCCCGCGCGGCGGCCGGCCGGCTCGCCCGCCTCCGCGGCGCGCGCGGACGCCCCGTCATCGGCGTCAACATCGGCAAGAGCCGGGTCGTCGACGTCGATGACGCGGTCGAGGACTACCTGGTCAGCGCACGGATGCTCGCGCCGCTCGCCGACTACCTGGTCGTCAACGTCAGCTCGCCGAACACCCCGGGCCTGCGCGGCCTGCAGGAGATCGACAAGCTCGAGCCGCTGCTCGCCGCGGTCGCCGAGGCGGCGGACACGACGCCGCTGCTGGTGAAGATCGCGCCGGACCTCTCGGACGAGGAGGTCGTCCGCGTCGCCGAGCTCGCGGTGCGCCTCGGCCTCGCCGGAATCATCGCGACGAACACCACGCTGTCCCGCGAGGGACTGCGCACCGACCGCGCCGTCGTCGAGCGCGCGGGGGCGGGCGGCCTCTCCGGCGCTCCGCTCGCCGCGCGCGCACTCGAGGTGCTGCGGGTCATCCGCGGCGCTGTCCCCGCGGAGTTCTGCGTGATCTCCGTCGGGGGAGTGGACACCGCCGAGGACGTGCAGGAGCGGCTCGACGCCGGCGCGACGCTGGTGCAGGGCTACTCGGCGTTCGTCTTCCGCGGGCCGCTCTGGGCCCGGCAGATCAACCGCGGGCTCGCGCGCCTGCGCTGAGCACCGCGGGCCGAGCACGGGGCCCGCGGCACCCGGTCGATCAGGGCGATCGATCGATCAGGGTGCCGGGGCGGTCAGGCCGGGAACGCTCCGCGCTTGACCTGCGGCTTGGGCAGGCGCATCACGCGCAGCTGGAGGGCGCGCATCGCGGCGTACCACGGGATGCCCTTCTCGACCTTGTCGGCGCCGCCGAAGCGCTCGGCGAGCTTCTTCTTCAGGCGACGGCCGAGCAGGACGCAGTCGAGGACGGCGAGCAGGAAGAACGCCCACAGGACGATCAGCGTGAGCGAGGCGAGCTCGGGCTGCGGGAAGAAGCTGATCAGCAGCACGACGACCATCACCGGGATGAGGAACTCGCCGAAGCTGAAGCGCGCGTCCACGTAGTCGCGGACGTACTTGCGCTGCGGACCCTTGTCGCGGACGGGCAGGTAGCGCTGGTCGCCGGCGGCCATGCCGACCCGGGCCTGCTCGCGCAGCTCCGCGGTCTTCACGCGGGCGTCGCGCGCGGCCTGCTTGCGGTCGGTGACGACCAGCGGACGCTTGCGGGCGAGCTCCTGCTCGCGGCGCGTCGGCGTCGGCCGGCCCTTCCCGACGGCCGTCACGTCGGCGTCGTCGGGGGTGTCGGGTGCGATCGGGTGCTTGGCCACAGGGGAACGTCCTTGGAATCGAGGGTCTCTTAAGATTACCTCCATGGCTCACGACGCTCCGACTCCGTCCTCCACCCTGCCCGCCGCCGAGGAGGAGGTCCTCGCCGCCGTGCTCGACGACCTGCCCCGCTCGCTCGCCGAGCTGGGCCGCCTCGTCCGGATCCCCTCCGTCTCGTGGGACGGCTTCGACGCCACCCGCGTCGCCGCCAGCGCCGAGGCGATCGCCGAGCTCGCACGCGAGACCGGCGCCTTCGACGAGGTCTCGATCCGGAGCTCCACCATCGGCGACAGCGACCAGCTCGGCCACCCCGCCGTCCTCGCGACGCGGGCCGCCCGCAACGGGGCACCGACCGTGCTGCTCTACGCCCATCACGACGTCCAGCCCCAGGGGGCCGAGGAGGCGTGGGAGACGCCGCCGTTCGAGCCGACCGTGCGCGGCGACCGCCTCTACGGCCGCGGTGCCGCCGACGACAAGGCCGGAGTCGTCTCGCACCTCGCGGCTGTCCGCGCCCTCCGCCGGGTAGCAGGGGAGGACCACGACCTCGGCCTCGTGCTCTTCATCGAGGGCGAGGAGGAGTTCGGCTCCCGCTCGTTCCCGACCTTCCTCCGCGAGCACCACGACGCGCTGCGGGCCGACGTGATCGTCGTCGCCGACAGCGACAACTGGGACGTCGACACCCCGTCGCTCACCGTCGGGCTGCGCGGCAACGTCACCCTGACCCTCACCGTGCGCACCCTCGACCACGCCTCGCACTCGGGCATGCTCGGCGGCGCGGTCCCCGACTCGATGCTCGCGACGATCCGCCTGCTCGACACGCTCTGGAACGAGGACGGCTCGGTCGCCGTCGCCGGGCTCACCGAGCACGACGGAGCGGTCCCCGAGACCACCGAGGACGACCTGCGCCGCGACGCGGGCCTCCTCGACGGCGTCTCGCCGATCGGCTCCGGCCCCTTCCTCTCCCGGATCTGGTCGAAGCCGTCGATCACGGTCACGGGCATCGACGCCCCCAGCGTCGTCGACGCCTCCAACACCCTCAGCCCGTCGGTGCGGGTCAAGATCAGCGCGCGGATCGCGCCCGGGCAGGAGGCGGCCGAGGGCTTCGCCGCCCTCGAGCGGCACCTGCGGGCCCATGCCCCCTTCGGCGCCCACCTCGAGATCGCCGACGTCGACACGGGGGAGCCGTTCCTCGTCGACACGTCGGGCTGGGCCGTCGGCCTGGTCGAGCAGGCGATGGCGGACGCCTGGGGTCGCGCGCCGCTGCAGACCAGCGCCGGCGGCAGCATCCCCTTCATCGCCGATCTCGTGCGGGAGTTCCCGGCCGCGCAGATCCTGGTGACCGGGGTGGAGGACCCGGACTCGCGCGCGCACAGCCCGAACGAGTCGCTGCACCTGGGCGTGTTCAAGCGCGCGGCGCAGACGGAGGCGCTGTTCCTGCTGCGCGCCGCCGGGCACCGCGCCTGAGCGATTCGGAATAGCCCGGCCCGCGCCCGGGTTGCCACCGTAGAATCGTCGGCAGCACGCCGTCCGATCCCGTCCAGCGCTGTTCCCGCCCTGCTCTGTTCCGATCCATCCCACCGAGGAGTGACATGTCCGACACGACACTGACCGCCAGCACGACCACCGCGGCGCACGGCGTCTCGATGACCCCCGTCGCCGCCGCCAAGGTGAAGAGCCTCCTCGAGCAGGAGGGCCGCGACGACCTGCGCCTGCGCGTCGCCGTGCAGCCCGGCGGCTGCTCCGGCCTGATCTACCAGCTCTACTTCGACGAGCGCACGCTCGACGGCGACGCCGCGGTCGAGTTCGAGGGCGTCGGCCTCGTCGTCGACAAGATGAGCGTCCCCTACCTCGACGGCGCGTCGATCGACTTCGAGGACACCATCCAGAAGCAGGGCTTCACGATCGACAACCCCAACGCGGGCGGCAGCTGCGCCTGCGGCGACAGCTTCCACTGATCGTCCGCGGCGACACGCCGCACGGCCCGCTCGAACGGCGCCCGACACCCCGCTCCGGCGGGCGGTCGGGCGCCGTTCGTCGTCGCAGCACCACTTCGGCGCGAGGTCAAGAGCGGGGGGCCGTGCACTCCACGATCGCGACGGCGGGTAGGCTAGGGCCGGTCTAATACAGTTTCGTGTGAACTGGTCCCCAGTCTTCCGAAAGGTCACCGGTGCGCTTCAATCGCCGTCTCCGCCGATGGGTCGCAGTACCCGTCGCAGGAGCTCTCGCCCTCGTCCTCGCGGGCTGCACGCAGGAGCAGCTGCAGGGCTGGCTCCCCACCGAACCCGGCACGACGAACCACGTCGACCGGGTCATCGGACTCTGGGTCACCTCCTGGATCGTCCTCCTCGCCGTGGGTGTCATCACCTGGGGTCTGACGATCTGGGCGGTCGTCGTCTACCGCCGCCGGAAGGGCCAGACCGGCCTCCCGGTGCAGCTGCGCTACAACATGCCGATCGAGATCTTCTACACGATCGTGCCGCTGATCCTCGTGATCGGCTTCTTCGCCTTCACCGCGCGCGACCAGGCCGCCATCGAGCAGGCCTACGACGACCCGGACGAGACCATCCAGGTGTACGGCAAGCAGTGGGCGTGGGACTTCAACTACGTCGACGAGGACGTCTACTCCGCCGGAATCCAGGGCCAGTACGAGGACAGCGCCGACGGCGCCGGCTCGCTCGTCGAGTCCGAGGTCCCGACGCTCTACCTGCCGGTGAACCAGAAGATCAAGATCCAGCTCGACGCCCGCGACGTCATCCACTCCTTCTGGGTCGTCGACTTCCTCTACAAGAAGGACATGATCCCCGGCAAGACGAACTACATGTACGTCACGCCGCTCAAGGAGGGGACCTACGCCGGCAAGTGCGCCGAGCTCTGCGGCGAGTACCACTCCGCGATGCTCTTCAACGTGAAGGTCGTCTCGCAGGGCGAGTACGACGACTACATCCAGTCGCTGCGCGACGCGGGCCAGACCGGCCAGCTCGGCGCCGAGTACGACCGCAACAGCAACCTGCCCGGCACCGGCGCGCCGGCCCGCACCGAGAACGAGGAGTAGAGGGAGCATGAGCACCGCCACCGCACCCGCCCCGTCCCGCGCATTCGGCACACCGCCGGTCGAGCGCAAGGCGAACGTCCTCGTTCGCTGGATGACGTCCACCGACCACAAGGTCATCGGGTACATGTACCTGATCACCTCGTTCATCTACTTCTGCATCGCGGGCGTGATGGCCCTGGTCATCCGCGCCCAGCTCTTCGAGCCCGGCCTGGCCGTGGTCGAGACCCGCGAGCAGTACAACCAGCTCTTCACGATGCACGGCACGATCATGCTGCTGATGTTCGCGACCCCGCTCTTCGCGGGCTTCGCCAACGTCCTCATGCCGCTGCAGATCGGCGCCCCCGACGTCGCGTTCCCGCGACTGAACGCGTTCGCCTACTGGCTCTACAGCTTCGGCTCGCTGATCGCGGTCGCCGGCTTCATCACCCCGCAGGGGGCGGCGTCGTTCGGCTGGTTCGCCTACGCGCCACTCTCGAGCACGACGTTCTCGCCAGGGCTCGGCGGCAATCTCTGGGTCTTCGGACTCGCGCTCTCGGGCTTCGGCACGATCCTCGGCGCGGTGAACTTCATCACCACGATCATCACGATGCGCGCCCCCGGCATGACGATGTTCCGCATGCCGATCTTCACCTGGAACATCCTGGTGACGTCGATCCTCGTGCTGCTGGCGTTCCCGGTCCTCGCGGCCGCGATGTTCGCCCTCGGTGCCGACCGCGTGTTCGACGCGCACATCTACGACGCGGCCAACGGCGGAGTGCTGCTCTGGCAGCACCTGTTCTGGTTCTTCGGCCACCCCGAGGTGTACATCATCGCGCTGCCGTTCTTCGGCATCGTCTCCGAGGTCTTCCCGGTCTTCAGCCGCAAGCCGATCTTCGGCTACAAGACGCTGATCTACGCGACCATCGCGATCGCCGCCCTGTCCGTGACCGTGTGGGCACACCACATGTACGTCACCGGCTCGGTCCTGCTGCCATTCTTCTCGCTGATGACGATGCTCATCGCGGTCCCGACCGGCGTGAAGATCTTCAACTGGATCGGCACCATGTGGCGCGGATCCGTGACGTTCGAGACCCCGATGATCTGGGCGATCGGCTTCCTGATCACCTTCACCTTCGGTGGTCTCACCGGCGTCATCCTCGCGTCGCCGCCGCTCGACTTCCACGTCTCCGACTCGTACTTCGTCGTGGCGCACTTCCACTACGTGGTCTTCGGCACCGTCGTGTTCGCGATGTTCTCGGGCTTCTACTTCTGGTGGCCCAAGTGGACCGGCAAGATGCTGAACGAGACGCTGGGCAAGTGGCACTTCTGGCTGCTGTTCATCGGCTTCCACACCACGTTCCTCATCCAGCACTGGCTCGGTGTCGTGGGCATGCCCCGCCGCTATGCGAGCTACCTGCCCGAGGACGGCTTCACCTGGATGAACCAGCTGTCGACGATCGGCGCGATGATCCTCGCGGTCTCGCTCATCCCGTTCTTCCTCAACGTGTACATCACGGCCCGCAAGGCGCCGAAGGTCACCGTGAACGACCCGTGGGGCTTCTCGCGGTCGCTCGAGTGGGCGACGTCCTGCCCGCCGCCCCGGCACAACTTCACCTCCATCCCGCGCATCCGCAGCGAGGCTCCGGCCTTCGACCTCAACCACCCCGAGGCCGGCATCCCCGTCGGCATCGGTCCGGCCAAGGACGCTCCGGACGCCCCCACGTACGACAAGTCCGAAGGCACGGTGAAGTAGGGCCATGCGCGCCAACGTCAATCTGTTCTGGCTCCTCGCCGGGTTCTTCCTCCTCGCGGACGTCACCTACATCCTCTGGTCGCTGATCGACACCGGCCAGGTCGAGTGGGTCGGCACCGTGGGCATCGCGCTCTCGTCGGTGCTGGGCGGCTTCATCGCCTTCTACGTCGGCCGGGTGCACAAGGCCCAGGGCGCCGAGCTGCCCGAGGACCGTCTCGACGCCGACATCGACGACGGAGACCCCGAGCTGGGCTTCTTCAGCCCGTGGAGCTGGTGGCCGCTGATCCTCGGCGGCTCCGCCGCGTTGGCCTTCCTCGGCCTCGCGGTCGGCTTCTGGATCACCTACATCGCGGTCGGCCTCTTCCTCGTCGCGATCGCCGGCTGGGTGTACGAGTACTACCGCGGCTACTTCGCCCGCTAGGCGACCTGCACGGCCGTGAGGGCCGGGCGCAGGGGGTTCCGACCCCCGGCGCCCGGCCCTCTTCTCGTGGGCCGGAGGAGCCCGCAGGGCCGGCGGCGCGCAGGTACGGAGGACGCCGCGAGCGGACGCTCTCTGGGCTCTGATCGGCGCCCTGAGGCCGATCCGAGTCCACTCGAGCCGGCGCCGAGCCGCGAGCGCACCCGCAACGGGTCTCAGCCGGCGGCGTGCGGCCGTTCCGGCGAGCCTGGAAGGGCACGGCCCCTTCATGCTGGTCGAGCAGCCCCGCAGGGGCGTATCGAGACCCGGCGTCCCCAACAGGGCGGGTCTGCAGACTTCTGTACTGGTGCTGATGGATCTCGATACGCCCGCTGTGCGGGCTACTCGATCAGCATGAGCGGGGCGGTGCTGTCCATGGTGGTCGAGTAGCCCCGCAGGGGCGTATCGAGACCCACCGTCCTCGGCAGGGTGGGTCTGGAGATTCGTGTTCTTGCGGTGGTGGATCTCGATACGCCCGCTGTGCGGGCTACTCGATCAGCATGAGCGGGGCGATGCTGTCCATGGTGGTCGAGTAGCCCCGCAGGGGCGTATCGAGATCCGCCGTCCTCCGGACACCGGATCTGCAGACTCTTGTTCTGACGGTGGGGGATCTCGATACGCCCGCTGCGCGGGCTACTCGATCGGCATGGAGTGGGTGGGCTCCGCTGTGTGAGGGCGCCGCTGGATCAGCGGGGGTGCGTGCTTCGGGCGGGTTGGTGGAGCGGCGGGACGACGAAGGGCCCGGACGCTGTGCGTCCGGGCCCTTCGGGGGAGCGGGTCAGTGCTCGCTGTGCGAGCTCTCGAGCTCCTTCTGGGTGACGGGGGTGATCCGGTCCTCGAAGAACCAGCGGGAGAGGCCGGCGCGGACGCGCTGCGGGGCGGTGATGCGGCCGCGGGCGTCCGGGCGGATCATCAGGGGCTCGTACTCCTCCTGGCCGACCAGCTTCCAGCGCTCGTACGAGTCGAGCTGCTGGTGCACCTCGATGAACTCGCCGCCGGGGAGGCGGACGATGCGGCCGGACTCGAAGCCGTGCAGGGCGATCTCGCGGTCCTTCTTCTGCAGGGCGAGGCAGATGCGCTTCGTCACGAAGTACGCGATGACCGGCCCGGCGAAGAGGAGGAACTGCAGGGCGTGGATGACGCCCTCCATCGTGAGGTGGAAGTGCGTCGCGATGATGTCGGAGGACGCCGCTGCCCAGAGGACGGCGTAGAACGTGACTCCGGCGGCACCGATGGCGGTGCGGGTCGCCGCGTTGCGCGGGCGGTCGAGCAGGTGGTGCTCGCGCTTGTCACCGGTGATCCACGCCTCGAGGAACGGGTAGAGCAGCACGACGACGATGAACAGGCCGACCACGGAGAGCGGAAGGAGGATGTTGAACGAGATCGTGCCGAGGCCCGGGATCGCCCACTCGAGTCCCGGCGGGACGAGGCGCAGGGCGCCGTCGGCGAAGCCGATGTACCAGTCCGGCTGGGTGCCGGCGGAGACGGGAGAGGGGTCGTACGGGCCGTAGTTCCAGATCGGGTTGATCGTGAAGAGCGAGGCGATGAGGACGACGACACCGAAGACGATGAAGAAGAACCCACCGGCCTTGGCGGCGTAGACCGGCAGCACCGGGTAGCCGACGACGTTCTGCTCGGTCTTGCCCGCGCCGGGGAACTGGGTGTGCTTGTGCACGACCACGAACACGAGGTGCAGGGCGATGAACGCGAGCACCAGGGCCGGCAGCAGCAGGATGTGCAGGGTGTAGAGGCGGCCGACGATGTCGGTGCCCGGGAATTCGCCGCCGAAGAGGAGGAACGAGACCCAGGTGCCGACGATCGGGATGCCCTTGACCATGCCGTCGATGATGCGGAGGCCGTTGCCCGAGAGCAGGTCGTCGGGGAGGGAGTAGCCGGTGAAGCCCTCGGCCATCGCGAGGATGAAGAGGACGAAGCCGATGACCCAGTTGATCTCGCGCGGCTTGCGGAACGCACCGGTGAAGAAGATGCGGAGCATGTGCAGGCCGATCGAGGCCACGAACAGCAGGGCCGCCCAGTGGTGGATCTGGCGCATCAGCAGGCCGCCGCGGATGTCGAACGAGATGTCGAGCGACGAGGCCATCGCCGCGGACATCTCGATGCCCTTGAGCGGCAGGTAGCTGCCCTCGTAGTGCGTCTCGACCATGGAGGCCTGGAAGAAGAAGGTGAGGAAGGTGCCCGACAGCAGGATGATCACGAAGCTGTAGAGCGCGACCTCGCCGAGGAGGAACGACCAGTGGTCCGGGAAGATCTTGCGGCCGAACTCCTTGACGACCGCCGAGATGCTGGTGCGCTCGTCGATGTAGTTCGACGCGGCTCCGACGTAGCCCTTCTGCAGCTTGCCGCTGCCGAGGATGACGCCGTCGCCGGGCTCCGCGGGCGAGGCCGCGGGGCGAGAGGGGGTGGTGGTGGACATGTGTGTCATCGCTCCCAGAAGGATGGTCCGACCGGCTCCGTGAAGTCGCTGCGGGCGACCAGGTATCCGTCGGCGTCGATGGTGATGGGGAGCTGCGGAAGCGGGCGCTTCGCAGGACCGAAGATGACCTCGGCCTCGCGCTTGATGTCGAACTGCGACTGGTGGCACGGGCACAGGAGGTGGTGGGTCTGCTGCTCGTACAGCGCCACGGGGCAGCCGACGTGCGTGCAGATCTTGGAGTAGGCGACGATGCCGTCGTAGTTCCAGGTCTCGCGACCCTCGCTGACGGTCAGGTCCTCGGGCTTCAGGCGCATCAGGAGGACGGCGGCCTTGGCCTTCTCCTCCAGCTTGCCCTCGACCTCGTCGAGTCCCTCGGGGATGACGTGGAAGGCGGAGCCCAGCGTGACGTCCGATGCGAGGATCGGCGCTCCGGAGGGGTCCAGGGTGAGCCGCGTGCCCTCGCGCCACATCGTGGTCTTGAGGAGGGCGACGGGGTCCTGATCCTGCGGTCCGAGGCCTCGGAACAGGATCACGGCGGGCAGGGGGAAGACGACCAGCGAGGCGATGAGGCTGTTGCGGATCAGCGAGCGGCGGCCGAAGCCGGACTCCTTGTCGGACTGGTCGAAGATCTCCAGCGCGCGGGCGCGGGTGTCCTCGGCGCTGCGGACCGGGTGGCGGATGTCGATGCCCTCGTGGTCCGACATGAGCTGCTTGCCCCAGTGGACCGCGGCGATGCCGATGGCCAGCAGGGCGAGCGACATGCCGAGACCGATGAACAGCGTGTTCAGCCGGACCGACTCGATGTCCTCCGTGATGGGGAACGCCATGTAGGCGGCCACCGCGAAGATCGAGCCCGCGAAGGAGAGGTAGAAGAGCGTGTAGACCGTGCGCTCGGCCCGCTTCGCGACCTTGGGGTCGAGATCGGTCATCCGGGGGCGGTGCGGCGGGAGGCCCGGGTCCTGGACGCGTCCCCGCGTCACGACCGCGGTGCCGGCCGGAGCACTTCCGTGCCCGGTGGCCGACGAGGTGGCGAGGTCGGTGCCACCCTCATCGTGCTCTGCCATGGTTCTCCTTTTCACGCCGTGTCGACGCCGCTCGGCGTCGTGGGGGTCGAGCGCCCGCCAGGGCGCCGGTGTCTGCTAGTTGGATCGTGCGGTGATCCACACCGTCAGGGCGACGATGGAACCGAGTCCGAAGATCCAGAGGAAGAGGCCTTCGGCGACGGGGCCGAGGGAGCCGAGGGCGAATCCGCCCGGGGAGGGGTTGGCCTCGATGTACTTGAGGTAGGAGATGATGTCGCGCTTGTCTTCCGGCGAGATGTTGAGGTCGTTGAAGACCGGCATGTTCTGCGGGCCGGTGACCATCGCCTCGTAGATGTGCGCCTCGGTCACGCCGCCCAGCGGGGGAGCGAACTTGCCCTCGGTCAGGGCGCCGCCGGCGCCGGCGACGTTGTGGCACATGGCGCAGTTGATGCGGAAGAGCTCGGCGCCGTTGGCCGAGTCGCCCTGCGCGTCGAGCACCTCGCCGGTGGGGATGGCGGGGCCGGGCGCCAGCGAGGCGACGTAGGCCGCCAGCTCGGCGACCTGGTCGTCGGTGAACTGCACCGGCTTCTCGAGCGCCTGCGGGCCGTGCATCTGCATCGGCATGCGGCCGGTGCCGACCTGGAAGTCGACCGAGGCGGCGCCGACGCCGATCAGCGAGGGGGCGTTGTCGGTGCCCGCGGCGTCGAGGCCGTGGCAGGTGGCGCAGTTGGCGGCGAAGAGCTTGGAGCCCTCGTCGATCGTCTGCTGGCTGGTGGCCGAGGTCTCGGCGGAGGCGGAGGTGGCGACGCCGACGGCCGCATAGGTGCCGCCGGTGAGGCCGAGGCCGATGGCGATCAGGGCCAGCGTGGCCAGGGGGTGACGGCGACCCTTCTTGGCGCGGCTCTTCGTCTTCGGGGAGGCCATCGAGGCAACCTTCCTGCGGGGTTCGGGAGTGTGGTGGGGCATGGAGGCGGCTGGCCTCACTTCAGGAAGTAGATGACGACGAAGAGGCCGACCCAGACGACGTCGACGAAGTGCCAGTAGTAGGACACGACGATCGCGCTGGTCGCCTCCTTGTGGCCGAAGTTCTTGACGGCGAAGGCGCGGCCGATGACGAGGAGGAAGGCGATGAGCCCGCCGGTCACGTGCAGGGCGTGGAAGCCGGTCGTGAGGTAGAAGGCCGAGCCGTAGGCGTTGCTGGAGAGCGTGACGCCCTCGGAGACGAGGGTCGCGTACTCGAGGACCTGACCGCAGACGAAGACCGCGCCGAGGGCGTAGGTGAGGAAGAACCACTCGACCATGCCCCACTTGAACGGGCTCAGCCCGGTGGAGCGGGGCTGCAGCCGCTCGGCGGCGAAGACGCCGAACTGGCAGGTGAACGACGAGGCGACCAGGATCACCGTGTTCACGCTCGCGTAGGGGACGTTCAGGATGCTGGTCTCGGCCGACCACAGCTCCGGGGAGGTGCTGCGGAGGGTGAAGTAGATCGCGAACAGGCCCGCGAAGAACATGACCTCGCTGCCCAGCCAGACGATCGTTCCGACCGCGACCGGGTTGGGTCGGTTCACTGCGGGCACGGTGGCCGTGGGGGAGAGAGAGGTGCTCGTCACACAGACCATTATGGACGATCGCAAGGGGGGGAACTCGCACTTCCCGTGGGGCCTTCGTAGTCGCATAATCTGAGAGCCATGTCGGAAACCCTGTCCTGGCCGCGCATTCTCGGCTCCCTCCTCGACTCCTCCGATCTCTCGGTGTCGGAGGCGACCTGGGCCATGGAGCGGGTGATGCAGGGCGAGGCGACGCCGGCGCAGCTCGCGGGCCTGCTGATCGCGCTGCGCGCCAAGGGCGAGACGGTCGACGAGATCGTCGGCTTCCGCGACGCGATCCTCGAGCACGCGGTGCCGTTGGACGTGGATCCGATGGCCCTCGACATCGTCGGCACCGGCGGAGACCGCTTCGGCACGGTCAACATCTCCTCCACCGCGTCGATCATCGCGGCGGCGGCCGGCACGCCGGTGATCAAGCACGGCAACCGCGCGGCCTCCTCGTCGTCGGGGTCCTCCGACGTTCTCGCGGCCCTGGGCGTCGATCTGACCCTGCCGGCCGAGCGGGTGGCGGAGGTGTTCCGCCGGACGAACATCGCCTTCCTCTTCGCGGCGATGTTCCACCCCGGGTTCCGCCACGCCGGCCCGGTGCGGGCCGAGCTCGGCGTGCCGACCGTCTTCAACTTCCTCGGCCCGCTCTGCAACCCGGCGCGCC
The DNA here is from genome assembly GCF_013205025.1 of Rathayibacter sp. VKM Ac-2857. Taxonomy (GTDB): domain Bacteria; phylum Actinomycetota; class Actinomycetes; order Actinomycetales; family Microbacteriaceae; genus Rathayibacter. Next base: position 172,593 of record NZ_JABMLE010000004.1, read on the forward strand.
CCGAGGCGTCCGCCGTCGGCGTGGCGCACCTCGACCGGGTGCCGCTCTTCGTCGGCGTGTTCCAGACCCGCGGCGCGACCGCGCTGGTCTTCCGCGGCGACGACGGGCTCGACGAGCTGTCGACCACCGGGCACAGCCACATCTGGGAGGTCTCGCGCGGCTCGGTCGTCGAGCACGACCTCGACCCGCGCGATCTCGGCATCCCCCGCGCGAGCATCGACCAGCTCCGCGGGCGCGACGCCGCCTACAACGCGCAGGTGGTGCGCTCGGTCCTGGCCGGCGAGGAGGGGCCGGTGCGCGACATCGTGCTGCTGAACGCCGCCGCGGGGCTGATCGCGTTCGATCTGGCGCGCGACCCGGGGCTGATCCGCACGGCGATCCTCGACCGCTTCCGCTCGGCGCTGGGCCGCGCCGCGGACGCGGTCGACTCCGGTGCCGCGACGGCGAAGCTCGACCAGTGGGTGGAGGAGACGCGGCGCTCGAGCTGAGCCTGCTCCGCGACCGATGCGCGGGCCCTGCGAAGTGCGGGCCCTGCGACTCGTCAGCGCTGGACGGACCCTGTGCCGAGACGGTGCTCGGGCGTAACGTGGAGCCGCTGTCCGCGACGGTGCGGCGCGCCCTGGAGGAGACCCCGATGAAGAAGCTCATCAACGACCCGAAGAACGTCGTCGCGGAGTCCGTGGCCGGCTTCGGCCTCGCGCACGCCGACCTGGTGCGGGTCGAGCCCGACCCGCTGTTCGTGGTGCGGGTGGACGCGCCGCGGCAGGGCAGGGTCGGCATCGTCAGCGGAGGCGGCAGCGGGCACGAGCCGCTGCACGCGGGGTTCGTCGGCTTCGGGATGCTGGACGCCGCGGTGCCCGGGCCGGTCTTCACCTCGCCGACCCCCGATCCGATCGTGGCGGCGACCCAGGCGGTCGACGGCGGTGCGGGCGTCCTGCACATCGTGAAGAACTACACCGGCGACGTCCTCAACTTCGAGACCGCGGCCGACCTGGCCCTCGCCGAGGGTGTCGAGGTCCGCTCGGTGATCGTCGACGACGACGTGGCGGTGAAGGACTCCCTCTACACGGCCGGGCGGCGCGGTGTCGCCGGCACGGTGATGGTGGAGAAGATCGCCGGCGCGGCGGCCGAGCGCGGCGACTCGCTCGACGAGGTGGCGGCGATCGCCGAGACGGTCGTCGCGAACGTCCGCTCGATGGGCGTCGCGCTGCGGCCCTGCACGGTGCCGCACGCAGGGGAGCCGAGCTTCGAGCTGGCCGAGGACGAGATCGAGATCGGCATCGGGATCCACGGGGAGCCCGGTCGCGAGCGGATCCCGCTCGAGCCGGCCGACCGGATCGTCGACCGCCTGCTCGCGCCGATCCTCGAGGACCTGCCCTTCTCCTCCGGCGACGAGGTGCTGCTCTTCGTCAACGGACTCGGCGGCACTCCGCAGGTCGAGCTGTACCTGTTCTACCGCCGCGCGGCGGAGGTGCTCGCGGAGAAGGGCATCACGGTGCAGCGCAGCCTGGTCGGCAGCTACGTCACCTCGCTCGAGATGCAGGGCGTGTCGATCACGCTGTTGAAGCTCGACGCGGCGCTGACGGAGCTCTGGGACGCGCCGGTGCAGACTGCGGCGCTGCGCTGGGGGCGCTGAGCGTCCGAGCACGGGGCGAGCGCGCGGCCCGGACGGCGACGCGGACAGGACGGCACGACGACACGACGGTCGCAGAGGCGGCACAGGGGAAAGAGGACGGACCGATGCAGGACGGATCAGTGCAGGACGGATCAGTGCAGGGGCTCGATGCGGCGTGGGCCGTGGCGTGGATCCGCGCGGCGGCGCAGGCGGTCTCGGAGCACCGGGTCGAGCTGATCACGCTCGACCGGGCGATCGGCGACGGCGACCACGGCGAGAACATGGACCGCGGCTTCCAGGCCGTGGTCGCGAAGCTGGACGCGGCTCCCGAGGCGACGACGCCCGCCGAGGTGCTCAAGCTGGTGGCGACCACGCTGATCTCGACGGTGGGCGGCGCCTCCGGTCCGCTCTTCGGCACCGCCTTCCTCAAGGCGTCGGGCGCGATCACCGGACAGGAGTCGCTCGACGGGGCCGCGATCGCGGCGCTGCTGACGGCGGCCCGGGACGGCGTCGTGCTGCGCGGCAAGGCCGAGGTGGGCGACAAGACGATGGTCGACGCGTGGACCCCCGCGGTCGAGGCCGCGGCGAGTGCCGCCGAGGGCGGCGCCGCACCGGCCGAGGTGCTCGCGGCGGCCGCGGACGCGGCGCAGACCGGAGCGGAGTCGACCGACCCGCTCGTCGCGCGGAAGGGCCGGGCGAGCTATCTGGGCGAGCGGGCCGTCGGTCACCGCGATCCGGGCAGCGTGTCGAGCGTCCTGCTGCTGCGCGCGGCGGCCGAGGCGGCGGCGTGAGCGTCGGGCTCGTCCTCGTCTCGCACAGCGCGCGGCTGGCCGAGGGACTGGTGGAGCTGGCGGCGCAGATGGCTCCGGACGTCGCGCTGATCGCGGCGGGCGGCACGGACGACGGCGGGATCGGCACCAGCTTCGAGCGGATCACCGCGGCGCTGGCCGAGGCCGACTCCGGCGACGGCGCCGTGGTGCTCTGCGATCTCGGCTCGGCGATCATGACCGCGGAGACCGCGGTGGAGTTCCTGGACGACGAGGCGCGGGAGCGGGTGCGGATCGCGGACGCTCCGCTCGTGGAGGGCGCGGTCGCGGCGGCGGTGGCGGCCGGCACGGGGGCCGCGCTGGCGGACGTGCTCGCGGCGGCCGAGTCGGCGCGCGGCGCGCTGCTCGCCGAGCGGCCATCAGCGCCCGCCGAGGCGGCGAGCGTGCGACGGACGGCGCGGCTGGTCAACCCGAACGGGCTGCACGCCCGCCCGGCGGCCGACTTCGTCACTCTCGCGACCCGGTTCGACGCGCGGATCGACGTGAACGGCAAGGACGCGACGAGTCTGCTCGGCGTGATGTCGCTGGGGCTGGACCGGGGCGACGAGGTCGCGATCTCGGCGACCGGGCCCGAGGCGGAGGAGGCCGTCGGCCGGCTCGCGGACCTGGTCGAGTCGGGGTTCGGCGAGGTCTAGCGTCGCGGGCCCAGGGCGCGCCCGGAGGCGCCTCCTACCCTGAGGGCATGCCTCTGCGCGGAACCCGACCCCCGTCCGTCCTGCTCCGGCGCGTCCTCGGGGTGCCGCGGGTGATCCGCCGCGCCGACGCCCGCGCCGCCCGGCGGCTGAACGCGCGCCGTCCGGTGCCGCTAATGGACGGCGCGCTGGTGGGCCTGTCGCGCGCCGCGGATCACGGGGTGCTCTGGTTCGGGCTCGGGGCGCTGCTCCTGCTCGCCGGGCGGCCCCGGGAGGCGGCGCGCGGAGCGGCCTCGCTGGCCGTCGCGAGCGCCGCGGCGAACCTCGTGGGCAAGCAGCTCTTCGGCGGGGTCCGTCCGCTCGTCGTCGACGTGCCGGTGGGGCGGCGCCTCGCGCGCGTGCCCACCTCGCCCAGCTTCCCCTCCGGCCACGCCGCGAGCGCCGCCGCCTTCGCCGCCGGTGTCGCGCTGGAGGATCCGCGGGTCGGGCTGGCCGTCGCGCCGCTCGCCGCGGCCGTCGCGTTCTCGCGCCTGCACGTCGGGGTGCACTGGCTCTCGGACGTGGTCGGCGGAGCGACGCTCGGGGCGGCGGTCGCGGGTCTCGGCCGGGTGCTGGTGCCGGCGCGACCGCGGCACGTGCCGGTCTCGGAGCGCGCGAGCCGGCCGCCGGTCGACGTGCGGCCGCTCGGCGACGGGGCGGAGCTGCTGGTGGTGCTGAACCCGAGCGCGGGGCGCGACTCGCACCGGCCGGATCCGGAGCCGCTGATCCTGCAGCGCTTCCCCGCGGCGCGGGTGCACCGGCTGGCCGAGAGTGAGGAGCTGGCCGAGGTCGTGCGGGCGGCGCGCGCCGGCGAGGCTCCTCCCGAGGTGCTGGGTGTCTACGGCGGCGACGGCACGATGGCGGTCGGTGCCGGGCTCGCCCGGGCCGAGGGGATGACGCTGCTGGTGCTGCCGGGCGGGACGATGAACCACTTCGCCAAGGCGCTGGGCCTGATCACGATCGAGGACGCGCTCGAGGCGGCGGCGCACGGCGAGCGCCGCGACGTCGACGTGGCCGAGGTGACGGCTGGGGACGCCGAGCCGGTGACCGTGCTGAACACGGTGTCGATCGGGCTGTATCCGGAGTTCGTCGCCGCGCGGGAGAAGCGCGAGAAGGTGATCGGCAAGCCGCTGGCCGCCGTCCTGGCCGCCTTCGAGGTGGTGCGCTCGACGGATCCGTTCGAGTTGCGGCGCGACGGGCGGACCGAGCTGGTCTGGTCGTACTTCGTCGGGGTGAACCGGGAGCACCCGCGCACCGCGACCCCGCTCGCCCGCCGACGCCTCGACGACGGGCACCTCGACATCCGCGTCCTGCACTCCGGCCGGACCCCGCGGACCCGCGGTGCGGTGTCGCTGGCGCTCGGTCGGGGCGCGACGCCGGTGGTCGGGCGCGTGCCCGGCTGGCGGGCCCCGGTCGTCGAGTCGACCAGCACGCCGGAGGTCGTGGTCGGCGCGCGCCGGCCGGCCGGTGTCGACCCGGAGTGGGCGCACGACGGCGAGAGCGAGGTGTTCGACGGAGAGCCCGCGGGCTTCCACGAGGCGAGCGTGCGGGTCGTGCCGCTGGGGCTGCGGGTCTACTCCGCGGCGGACGAGCGCGATAGCGGCGAGGACGCTGCCCGGAAGTAAAGCCCCCGGCGGATGTCCGCCGGACCGGCCGGGCGCCGGGGATCGCGTGTCACTCTGGGACGGAGCCGGCCGGGCTCTCCTGCAGCCGGCCGCTCCTCTGCAGAAGGAGTCCGCCGTGCGACGCATCCACTACGCCGAGGGGAGCGTCCTCACCGGGGACGCCATCGCCGCGGCGGTGCTCGAGTACGCCCGGATGCTCGCCTCGACGGCGACCGCCGCCACCGTCGAGATCCCCGTCCGCCGCGACGGGGACGTGATCCCGGCTCGGCTGCTGCTCGGCCCGTCGAGTCAGATGCTCGTCGAGGACGAGCCCGGCGAGCCCGGCGAGCCCGGGGACGCCGCCGAGGTCGTGGACGAGGCGCTGGTCGCGGACCTGCTCGACCGCGCCCGCCGGCTCAGCCGCCCGGTGCCGATGGCGACCGACGACGATCTGACGGTGCCGCTGGACCTGCTCGACTACTGAGGAGGCCGCGGCTCCGCCCGCACGCTGCGCTCCAGATCGTCGAGTGCGGCCACCTGGCCGGCCGTGATCTCCTCGCGCGCCCGGTCGAGCGGGAGCCACTCCGCCCTCTCGATCTCCGGGTAGGCGCGGACGACGCCGGAGCCGCGCGGCCACTCCAGCTCGAAGGTGTTGCTGGCGACGAAGGCGACCTCGTCGGCGCACTCGGCGGCGAAGACGGTCACGGTCTTCCCGGAGCGCTGGCGGTACGCGCCGAGCAGGGCGTAGTCGAGCGCGGGGGCCGGAATGCCGATCTCCTCCTCGAACTCGCGCCGGGCCGCGTCGAGCGGTGTCTCCTCGGCCGTGTGGAGGCCCTTCGGGATCGACCAGGCCCGCGGCCGGCGGGTCCACAGCGGTCCGCCCATCCGGCCGAGGAACACCTCGCGCTCGCCGTTCCGCAGCCGGTGCAGGAGGATCCCTGCGCTCGTGGGGCCGGTCATCGCTGCGATCCGCTCATCCCGCCATCCTGCCGCGTCGCCGGGCCGCCGTGGAAGGATCGAGGGGCCGACCCGCGATCCGCCCGGAGTGACCCCCATGAGCAGTACCGAGACCCGCAGCACCGAGACCAGCACCGAGGCAAGCGCTGCGACCAGCACCGAGACCGCCGGCGAGACGCTCGTCGTCCGGCGGCTGCGCGAGGCGCTCGGCGACGCGGTGACGACCGAGGGGCCGGACTTCGAGGCCGCGCACACCGACAAGTCCGGCTGGACGGCCGGCGGACGCGCTCTCGCGCTGGTCCGCGCGCGCTCGGTCGCCGACGTGCAGGCGACGCTCCGGCTCGCCACCGAGCACCGGGTGCCGGTCGTGCCGCGGGGTGCGGGGACGGGGCTGGCCGCAGGAGCCGTCGGCCGGGAGGGCGCGATCGTGCTCTCGACGGCGGCGATGAACCGGATCCTCGAGATCTCGCTCGAGGACGAGCTCGCGGTCGTCGAGCCCGGCGTGCTCAATCAGGCGCTGTCCGACTCCGTGGCCGCCGACGGGCTGATCTTCTCGCCCGACCCGGCGAGCAAGGCGATCTCGAGCATCGGCGGCAACATCGCCACCAATGCGGGCGGGCTGCTCTGTGCGAAGTACGGGGTCACCCGCGAGGCCGTGCTCGGGCTCGCCGTCGTGCTGGCCGACGGGCGCCTGGTGCGGACGGGGCGGCGCAGCGTGAAGGGCGTCGCCGGCTACGACCTCACGGCGCTGCTGACCGGCTCGGAGGGGACGCTCGGCGTGATCGTCGAGGCGACCGTGAAGCTCCGGCCGATCCCCACGGGCCGGGTGGTCACGATCGGCGCGTACTTCCCGAGCGTCGTCGCCGCGGCGGCCGCCTCGGCGGCGATCACGGCGGCCCGGCTGCGCCCGGCGGTGATGGAGCTGATGGACGAGGCGGCGCTCGCCGCGATCGGCCGCTACACCGGCGCGGCCCTCGACCGCGGCGCCGCCTACCTGCTCGTGCAGACCGACGGCGGGGGAGCGGAGGAGGAGGCGCGGCGGATCCTCGCGATCGTCGCCGAGGCGGGCGGGGACGCCGAGTCGACGGACGACCCCGTGGCCGGCGAGGCGCTGCTCGCGGTGCGTCGGGCGTTCCACCCCGCGCTCGAGGCCGAGGGCGAGGTGCTGATCGAGGACGTCTGCGTGCCGCGCTCGGCGCTGCCCGCGATGTTCGCCGCGATCCGCGGGATCGAGGAGCGCACCGGGCTGAGCATCCCGACGGTCGCCCACGCGGGCGACGGCAATCTGCACCCGAACTTCGTCGTGCCGCCGGGCTCGGACGGGGTCGGCGAGGAGGTGTGGGCGGCGGCGGGCGAGCTGTTCCGCACCGCGCTGGCGCTCGGCGGCACTCTCACTGGCGAGCACGGGGTGGGGCTGCTGAAGCGGCGCTGGCTCGCGGAGGAGCTCGGCGAGGACTCGATGGCGCTGCAGCGCGGGATCAAGGCGGTCTTCGATCCGCTGGGGATCATGAACCCGGGGGCGGTGTACTGAGCGCTTCCGGCCGGGCTCAGAGGAGTTCTTCGGCGAGCAGCCAGGCCGTCAGCACGATCGTGGCGGCCGACATCAGCCAGTAGAGGATCGTCTCGCGCCATGAGCCGGCCGAGCCGAGGACGGGGACCGCGGCGTAGCCGCCGGAGGTCCAGAGCCGGCGCAGCACCGGCGTGCGGCGCACCCAGCGGGGCGAGCGGATCCGGAGCGGCCAGAGCCAGTTGATCCCCTCGGTGGTGAGGGCGTCGCCGGCGACGTGGACGAGGTAGCCGAGTGTCGCGGCGACCTGCAGCCAGGCCCAGGTGCCGTCGGCGAGGGTGACCAGGAGCACGGTCACGACGAGCGCCCCGGCCCAGGCGATGGGCCAGGACGGCGCAGCCTTGACCGCCTTCGCGGCGAAGGCGAGGGCCGGCAGGGTGAGCACGGCGGCCAGCGAGACGGGTCCGACGAGCGGCACCGGGAAGCGCAGGGCGACGAGGAGCGGGATCAGGTACCAGACGACGGCGACGGCGAGCAGCGAGTGCATCCCGTGCCGGTGGCCGCCGCTGATGCGGCCGGCGGTCGCGGTGAGGAGCGAGGCGCCGGGGGCGGAGCGCGAGATCGTGGCGCGGGCATGGTCGGCGTCGGGGACGAGGGCCCAGCCGGCGGCGACGCCGAGGCCGACCAGCCGGAGGTCGAGCGGGAGGCCGGCGAGACCGAGCGGCGCGGCGAGGGCCGGGACGGTCGTGACGACGGACCAGGCGAGCGCGCCGGAGACGGCGTGGGAGCGACCCATCACGAGAGTGCCTCCGCGGGGTGGAGATGCGGAAGGTGGAGGGGGAGGGATGTGGTGGGCGATACCGGACTCGAACCGATGACCTCTTCCGTGTGAAGGAAGCGCGCTACCAACTGCGCCAATCGCCCTGACGGCCGTCTTGTGGACGACCCGAGAAACGATCGTAGCGGATCCGCGGTGCTCCAGCGCACCACGGCGGGCGCGCCACGCCCGGGTGAACAGCGGGTTGCGGGGCGGTTTCGCGCGGAAAGACGCGGGTCAGGCGTCGCGGTGCGCGAATCGGGGCGCCGTCGATTTGGAAGTTCGCGCGGCGTTCGGATACAGTCTTCTAGGTCGAGCCGGGCAGCGAAAGCGCCGGAGAGACAGGCAGAACACAACAGGCAAGACAGCACGACAACACATCATGCGGATGTGGCGCAGTGGTAGCGCATCACCTTGCCAAGGTGAGGGTCGCGAGTTCGAATCTCGTCATCCGCTCGAAGAACCGGCCCCCGGGCCGGTGTTTCACCTGGTCGGCCCCGGGAGCTCACGCTCCGAGGGGCCGCCGACACCGAATCCCGTACACGGTGGATTGGCCGAGAGGCGAGGCAGCGGCCTGCAAAGCCGTATACACGGGTTCGAATCCCGTATCCACCTCGATCGTTCACCGAACGAGGCGCTCCTCCGGGAGCAGCGGGCGATTGGCGCAGCGGTAGCGCGCTTCCCTGACACGGAAGAGGTCACTGGTTCGATCCCAGTATCGCCCACCACGACGACACCCCCGGTCCCGGCCGGGGGTTCGTGCGTTAACGGCCCGCTCGACGTCCTCGGCTGCCCGCTCGACGTCCTCGGCTGGGCGGTCTAGCCTCGCAGGGTGTCAGCCTCGATCGCCGTCGGCCACGGCACCGTCCTCCGCCTGATCAGCCGCGAGGACGGGCCCGCGCTCGCGAGCGCGTACCGGCGCAACCGGCTCCGGCTCGCGCCGTGGGAGCCGACGAGGTCGGCGCGGTTCTTCGAGGCCGGCGGGCAGACCGATGCGATCGCCGACGCCCTGCACGCGCACCGGACCGGGGCGCTTCTCCCGCTGGTCCTCGAGTGCGGCGACGAGCTCGTCGGGCGGGTCACGCTCTCGAACGTGGTGCACGGCGCCTTCGACAGCGCGGACCTCGGCTACTGGGTCGACGCCGAGCTCGAGGGACGCGGGGTGATGACCCGGGCGGTCGGCGCCACGCTGGGCCTCGCCCGCGACGAGCTCCGGCTGCACCGGGTGCAGGCGGGCACGCTGCTGCACAACGTCGGCTCGCAGACGGTGCTCGCGCGCAACGGCTTCGAGCGGATCGGCGTGGCCCGCCGCTACCTGCGGATCGCGGGAGAGTGGCAGGACCACGTGCTCTTCCAGGTGCTGCTCGAGGACGCCGCGTCGACACCGCTCGTGCCGCCGCAGGCCCCGCCGATCCGGCTCGTCTAGGGTGAGCGCGCCGACGCTCGCTCGGCGCGGCGAGGCGGAGGGACGACGGACGATGAGGCGCACGATCGGCGGACGCGGGTTCGACTTCGAGCGGGAGGTCGCGGTGATGGCGGTCGTGAACCGCACGCCGGACTCCTTCTACGACAAAGGCTCCACCTTCGCGCTCGACCGGGCCGTCGAGGCAGCGGTGCGAGCGGCCGAGCAGGGCGCCGACTGGGTCGACATCGGCGGAGTGCCGTTCGGCCGCGGACCGGCCGTCTCGCTCCAGGAGGAGCTGGACCGGGTGGTGCCGGTGGTCGCGGGGATCCACGAGCGCAGCGACGTGGTGATCTCCGTCGACACGACGCGCGCCGAGGTGGCCCGCGCGAGCATCGCCGAGGGCGCCTCCGTCGTCAACGACACCAGCGGGCTGCACGATCCGGGGATGCTCGCGGTGCTCGCGGGCTCCTCCGCCCAGCTCGTCGTCACGCACAGCGTGGGCGCGCCGCGAAGTGAGCCGGCGGCGCCGCAGTACGACGACGTCGTGGCGGAGGTGATCGAGCACCTGCGCGTGCGGGTGGAGCGCGCGCGGGCGGCGGGGATCCCCGACGACCGGCTGATCGTCGATCCCGGGCACGACCTCAACAAGAACACCCTGCACACGCTCGAGCTGACGCGCCGGCTGGGGGAGCTGTCGGTCCTCGGGCTGCCCGTGCTCGCGGCGGTGTCGAACAAGGACTTCATCGGCGAGACCCTGGACCGGCCGCAGGGCGAGCGGCTGGAGGGCTCGCTGGCGGCGGCGGTGATCTGCATCCTGAACGGGGCGCGGATCGTGCGGATGCACGACGTGCGGCAGGCGGTGGACGCGGTGCGGCTGACGGAGGCGGTGCTGGGCTGGCGGGCACCGGCGTATCTGCGGCACAACGTGGCGCCGGGCGACGTAGCGGTCGGCGCGTGAGCGCGGCGATCGACCGGCTGCGGCCGGTGCCGGCTCAGGACCTCTCCGACGAGCAGCTGCTCGCGGCCTACGCGGACGGCGCGGGCGAGGCGTGGCTGCGGGTGAACTTCGTCTCGAGCATCGACGGCGCGGTGACGCGCGAGGGCGTCTCGGGGGCGCTGGGCGATGAGGCGGACCTGCGGGTCTTCGACCTGCTGCGGCGACTGGCCGACGTGGTGCTCGTCGCGGCCGGGACGGTGCGGACCGAGGGCTACGGGCCGATGGTGCTCGGCGACGAGCCCGCGGCGGCGCGGGCGGCGGCGGGGCAGCCTCCGCATCCGGTGTTCGCGATCGTCTCGGGGTCGCTGGACCTCGATCCCGCGTCGCGGATCTTCACGGAGGCGCCGGTGCGGCCGATCGTGGTGACGACCGGGGCGTCGCCGGAGCGGCGGCGTGCGGAGCTGGCAGAGGTGGCCGACGTGCTGATCTGCGGCGAGGACGCGCTGGACGCGGGGCGGATGCGCGCGGAGCTCGCCGCGCGCGGGCTCGGCCGGATCCACTGCGAGGGCGGGCCGGGTCTGCTCGGCACGCTGCTCGCCGCGGACGCCGTCGACGAGCTGTGCCTGACGATCAGCCCGTCGCTCGAGTCGGGCGACGCCGGCCGCATCGCCCGCGGCCCTGCGACCCCGCGCGACCTGCGCCTGGCGCACGTGCTCGCCGCCGGCGACACCCTCCTCCTCCGCTACCTGCGCTGACCTGCGCTGATCCCCGCCGCGAGATGCCACTTGTGCACGCGACACGCCGAGGATTGCGTGCACAAGTGGCATCTCGCGGGAGGGTGGACGGGTGAGTGGGCCGGATCTGAGCAGGCAGACGTCGATGGTCGGGGTGCGGGTGCCTGAGGTCGCGGTGGTGCTCAACGGCGGAGTGGCGCCGGAGCTGGTGTGGCGGAACGCGCTGGACGGGCTGACGTTCCGAGTGCGGGACGGATATCTGAAGTGGAATCCGCGGGCGAGCGGCGTCGACCTCGGGCGGGAGGCGGTGCGGCTGGAGTGGCTCGCGGGGCGGCATCCGGTGCCGCGCATCCTCGAGCGCGGGGAGGACGCGGAGGCGCAGTGGCTGCTGACGGCGCCCCTCGACGGCGCGAGTGCTGTCGCTCCAGAGTGGGTCGCGCGGCCGGAGGAGGCGGTGCGGGCGATCGCGGCGGGGCTGCGGGCGGTCCACGCGCTGCCCGTGGCCGAGGTGCCCGCGGCGCTGCGCGGTGACTCGTGGTTCGATCGGCGACCCGTCGTGCTCGGGGTGGCTCCGGCCCTCGACGATGCCGTCGTGGTGCACGGGGACGCCTGCGCGCCGAACACGCTGATCGGTGCTGACGGTCTCTGGAGCGCGAGCGTCGACGTGGGGGATCTCGGGGTGGGCGACCGCTGGGCGGATCTCGCGGTCGCGGCGGTCAGCCTCGGCTGGAACTACGGCGAGGGCTGGGGGCCGCTCCTGCTCCGCGAGTACGGGATCGAGCCGGACGAGGAGCGGGCTCGGTACTACCGGGAGCTGTGGGGGCGCGAGTCCTGACCCGTGTGCCGGCCGGCGCGCCGGACCGTGCCGGCCGCCAGCGAGCTCGGCGGGCGGCCCACTCATGCTGATCGAGTAGCCCGCGGAGCGGGCGTATCGAGATCCACCAGCGCCGGAGGACGAGTCTGCAGACCTGGCGTGCTGGGGACGGGGGGTCTCGATACGCCCCTGCGGGGCTACTCGACCAGCATGTCTGCGGGCGTCTCTTCGAAGGAGATCCACCGGCGCCGGAGGACGAGTCTGCAGACCTGGCGTGCTGGGGACGGTGGGTCTCGATACGCCCCTGCGGGGCTACTCGACCAGCATGTCTGCGGGCGTCTCTTCGAAGGAGATCCACCGGCGCC
>NZ_JABMLE010000004.1:184945-672542 GCF_013205025.1 Rathayibacter sp. VKM Ac-2857
GGAGGACGAGTCTGCAGACCTGGCGTGCTGGGGACGGTGGGTCTCGATACGCCCCTGGGGGGGGGCTACTCGACCAGCGTGCGTGCGGTGTCTCAGTCCTTCTCGGAGTCCTTGGCGGCGGCGTCGTCCTGGGACGGGCCCTTCTCGTCGCGGTTCTCGCTGGAGAGGCGCAGCCAGCGGCCGTCGCGGACGTCCTTCTCATGCACGGCGGCCTTCTTCTCGCTCGCGGCGGTGTCGCGCGGGGGCAGCTGGATGGTCTCCTCCGCCTCGATGCCGGCCTGGAGCTCGCGGCCGCGCTCGAGCTCGGCGTCGAACTCGGCGCCGAAGAGCAGGGCGATGTTGGTGATCCAGATCCAGAGCAGGAAGACGATCACGCCACCGAGCGATCCGTAGGTCTTGTTGTAGTTGGAGAAGTTGGCGACGTAGAAGGCGAAGCCGACCGAGGCGAGCAGCCAGATCGCGAGCGCCAGGATCGAGCCGACGCTGATCCAGCGGAACTTCGGCTGGCGGATGTTGGGCGCCCAGTAGTAGAGGATCGCGATGGTCAGCACCGCGATGATCACGAGCACCGGCCACTTGGCGATGTTCCAGACCGACAGCGCGGCCGAGCCGAGGCCGACGACGTCGCCGACGGCGGTGGCGACCGGGCCGCTGAGCACCAGGATGAGCGCGGCGACGACGATCAGGACCACGGTGACGACGGTGACGCCGAGCATGGTCGGGCGCAGCTTCCAGAACGGGCGGCCCTCGTCGATCTCGTAGACGCGGTTCATCGCGCGGCCGAAGGCGCCGACGTAGCCGGAGGCGGACCAGAGCGCGCCGAGGAGACCGGTGACGAAGGCGACGCCCGCGGCGGGGGAGTTCACCAGCGACTGGATCGGGTCGCGGAGCAGGTCGACGACCTCGGCGGAGGCGAGATTGCCGACCAGGTCGAGCACGGTCTGCGTGGTCGCCTGGGCCTGGCCGAAGAGGCCGAGCACGGAGACGATCGCCAGCAGCGCCGGGAACAGCGCCAGCACGGCGTAGTAGGTGAGGGCGGCGGCGAGGTCGGTGCACTGGTCGGCGCCGAACTCGCGTCCGGTCTTCTTCAGCACGTAGAACCAGGAGCGCTTGGTGATGTCGGTCACGTAGTCGGGCTTGCGCGCGTCGTCGGGCTCGGGCGCGGTCTTCTCGCGGGTCGTGCTCTTCTCGGCCATGCCGACACGCTACGGGCACGGGAGGGTCGGCGGTGGCCCCTTGACGCCGCGCCGCCCGATCCGGGAGGGGAGCGCTCTCCACCGCATCTCCGCGTCGGATCCCTCTGCCGGATCTCTCCGACGCGGTGCGTCAGACCGTGCGGCCCTGGCGGCTCGCGGCGAGGATCCCGAAGGCGAGGAAGGAGCAGGTCGCGGTGAGGACGATCAGCAGCGGCGCGTCCCAGCCGCCGCTGAGGTCGTGCGCGAGGCCGACCACGGTCGGCGCGGTCGCCGCGGCGGCGTAGCCGAGGCCCTGCACCGTGGCGGACAGCCGCGAGGCGTGCCGGTCGGAGCGGGAGAGCCGCACGAGCAGCACGAAGACGACGGTGATGCCGCCGCCCTGCGCCGCGCCGCCGAGCAGGCACCAGAGCGCCCAGAGCGACGGGGCGAGCAGCAGGCCGAGCGGGACGGTGCACCACAGCGCGCCGATCAGGACGATGCTGCCGAGCGGCCGGAGTCGGCGCACGACGAGGGGGACGCCGATCGCGCCGATGATCGCGGCGATCTGGAAGACGGAGGAGCTCGCTCCGGCGGCCTCGATCGAGAAGCCGTTGCGGTCGACCAGGAGCGAGGGCAGCCAGGCGGTGACGCCGTAGTAGGAGAAGGCCTGGCTGGCGAAGCAGACCGCGAGCGCGAGCACGGTGACGCTGCGCCAGATCCGCGGCGCCGGCTCCTGCGGTCCGCGCGCGGCCGGCGGGCGGGGCGCGGGGCGGAGCGCCCGGGCCGGCCCGCGCGCGAGCAGCCAGCCGGCGACGGCCAGGACGTTGAGCACCAGCCAGGCGAGCAGCGCGCCGCGCCAGCCGAGGACGAGAGCGAGCGGGGCGGTGCCGAGCGAGGTGATGGTCGAGCCGATGTTGAGCGCCGCGGTGTAGACGCCGGTCGTGAGGTCGACGCGCTCGGGCGCGACGTCGCGGCGGATGACCACGGGGACCACGACGTTGCCGATGGTGATGAAGACGCCGATGAGGATGGTGCCAGCGACCACGAGCACGACGTCGCCGGCCGAGCGCAGGATCGTGCCGAGCGCGACGCCGACAACGGTGATCGTCACCGCGGCGTCCGGCCCGGCCCGGCGGATCACCAGGAGGGCGAGCGGGGTCGCCAGGGCGAAGCAGAGCACCGGGATGCTGGTGAGCACGCCCGCCTGGCCGGAGGAGAGCGCGAGGTCGCCGCGGATCGCGTCGATCACCGGCGCGACAGCCACGATCGGACCGCGCAGCACCAGCGCCACCAGGGCGACGGCGAGGACGAAGAGCCAGGGGGCGCTCCGCCGCGGCACGCCGGTCAGCTGGAGAGCCCGGCGGCGCGCGCCAGGAACGACAGCACTCCGAAGACGATGCCGATGACACCGGTGATCAGGCCCGCGGTGGCGAAGCCGCGGCCGCCGAGCTGCGCGGAGGCGGCTCGGCCGCGGACGCCGAAGACGATCGCGAGGATCGACGGGACGAGCAGCGGGTTGATCAGGATGCTGGCGATGCCGAGAACGAGGCTCGCGATCGCCAGGGAGTTGCGCCGCGCGGGGGCGGCGCCGTAGCCCGGAGCGGCTCCGTAGCCGACGGCCGGGCCGTAGCCAGGGGCCGGGCCGGAGCTCGGGGTGACGGGGTACTGCGGGGCGGCGCCGTACCCGGAGTCGCCGTAGCCGGGCGCTCCCGATTGCTCGGGTGTGCCGTAGGCGGGAGCGGGCGGGGCGGCGGGGCGCGAGCGGTCGGTCCAGGCCGCTCCGTCCCAGTAGAGCTCGGCGCCGAGGTCGGCGGGGTGCGGGTACCAGCCGGGCGCGGGCAGAGGGGCGGAGTCGTCGGGCATGCGCCGATTCTAGGGCGGCGGAGGAGGAGGGGAGTGGCGGGGCGGGGCGGGGGTCGGCGCCGCAGGGCAGGATGGAGCCGCCGAGCGGGCTCGCCGCGCGCGCGACGGAGGAGGAGCCATGGGCTGGAGCATCGTCGAGGTCGAGTGGGCGGATCCGCGTGCGGAGAGCCTGCGGTCGGCGCAGCGCGTCGAGCTGGACGAGCGCTACGGCTCGGACGACCACGAGCCGGGGACGCCGCCGTCGGCCGACGACGTGCCGGTCTTCCTCGTCGCGGTCGACGAGGGCGGCGCCGCGGTGGCCTGCGGCGGGCTGCGGCCGCTGCCGGAGTCGGTGCTCGGCGCGGACGTCGTCGAGGTCAAGCGGATGTTCGTCGCCCGCGCCGCGCGCGGCTCCGGGGTCGCCGCCGCGGTGCTCGCCGCGCTGGAGGAGAAGGCCCGCGAGCGCGGTGCGGTGCGCCTGGTGCTCGAGACGGGGACGCTGCAGCCGGACGCGATCCGGTTCTACACGCGGCAGGGCTACGCGCCGATCCCGCTGTTCGGCTCGTACATCGGCTCGGAGCACTCGGTGTGCTTCGGGCGCTCGCTGCGGCCGCCGCGGATCGAGGCGACCGCCGACGTGGATCCGCGGGCGGAGATCGGCGACGGCACGCTCGTCTGGCACCTCGCCCAGGTGCGCGAGCAGGCGCGGGTGGGCCGCGACTGCGTGATCGGCCGGGGCGCCTACCTCGGGCCGGGCGTCGTGGTCGGCGACCGCTGCAAGATCCAGAACCACGCGCTCGTCTACGAGCCGGCCGTGCTCGGCGACGGCGTCTTCATCGGGCCGGCCGTCGTGTTCACCAACGATCTGCGGCCGCGGGCCGTGACTCCGGACGGGGCGCTGAAGTCGGCGGACGACTGGCACGCCGTCGGTGTCGTGGTGGAGGACGGCGCGGCGATCGGCGCCCGGGCCGTCTGCGTCGCTCCGGTGCGCATCGGCGCCTGGGCGATGGTCGCCGCCGGTGCCGTCGTCGCGGCCGACGTGCCGGCGTTCGCGCTCGTGGTCGGCGTGCCCGCCCGGCGGGTCGGCTGGGTCGGCCGGGCCGGAGCGCGGCTCGAGGCGGCCGGCGACGGCGCGGGCGGCGCGCTCTGGCGCTGCCCGGAGACGGCGGAGGAGTACGTCGAGCGCGACGGGGTGCTCAGCCGGATCTGACGTCCGGGCACGGCGCCGCGGTCGGGTCCCGGGCTCACTGCCGCCCGATGCTCAGCGCCGGTGCGACGCCATCCCGCTGCGCTCCGGGACGGGCGTGCGCGAGCGGACCAAGGCGGGCGGCGCCGCTGCGAAGGCGGGCGGTGCGTCGCGCTCGGCGATCGTCGCGCTCCTCGACTCGATCGGCAGCCGGACCGCGGAGGCGTCGCGGCTCGGAGCCGAGCCGGACGCGCCGGATCCCTTGGCCGCGCGGCGCGAGTCGACGGCGCGGGCGATCGAGATCGCTCCGAAGAGCAGCACGATGCCGCCGACGGCGACCATGATCACCGCGCGGAGCCGGTCGGAGATCTGCTCGACCGCCTTGCCGGGCGTCTGCACCTCCAGCGCGGTGAAGAGGTAGCGGTCGTCGGCGCCGTTGATGGTCTGCATGCTGCGCAGCGTGTCGACGAGCCGGTCGCCGAGCGCGGTCGTCGTGGCCAGCGAGCCGTCGGCCGTCGGCGCGTCGGCGGTCACGCTCAGCAGCAGCCCCTGACCGGACCAGGCCGAGCGCTCGACCGCGAACTGCGTGCTGAGACCCTGCGCGGCGAGCGCCTCCGCGGTGTCGTCGCTGTTCATCACGGTGACGAGCACCTGGGCGGCGAGCGAGTTGTCCGAGGAGCGCAGGTACGGGTTGTCGGAGTTCAGCGCGGCGAGCGCCGGGTCGTTCTCGAGCTCCACGGCGGTCGGCAGCTTCGGATTGACGAGCGCGTAGGTCGCCGTCGAGGCGTAGGTGCGCGGCGAGAGCACGAGGACGTACGCCATCGCGGCGACGGTGAGCACGAGGACGACGCCGGCGAGGAGCCGGTGGCGCCAGAGGGTGCGGAGAACGGAGACGGGGTCCATCAGGACAGCCTTTCTGAGGCGGATTCGATCGCGCCGCGGGCGGGGACGGAGGCGTCCGTGCTCAGGGCGGAGGGGAGTCCGAGCTCGGCGCGGACCAGGAGCCAGCAGCTCCCGGACAGGCCGAGCACGAACGGGTACAGCAGGGCGAACACCGGGAAGCCCAGTGAGTCGAAGGTGGCGGAGGCGACCGCTGCGACGGTCGCGGAGGCGGCGACGCTCCCGGTCAGCGCGCGCAGACGCGGATCGCGGGCGAACTGGGCGGCGATCAGCCCGAAGAGGGCCGGGACGCCGAAGTAGGCGAGCACCGCGGCGGCGCCGAGGAGGCCGAGCGTGATGGCGGCGCCGAGGTACTGGTTGTCGAGGATGAGCAGGGCGCTGTCCGGGAGGTAGGTGCCCGGGCCGGTGCCGAGGAGGGGCTGGTGCGCGACGAGGGCCGCCACGCGCGGGTAGTTGTCGAGGCGGTTGGTGATCGAGGAGTCGCTCGTGCCCGCGCCGATCGAGCCGGTGAGGGTGCCGAGCAGTCCCGGGGTGGTCACGAAGAACGCCGCGATGCCGACCGGGGCGATCACGTAGCCCCACCGGCGGGCGTACGCGGGCAGGAAGACCGCGCAGACCGCGAGGCCCACCACCAGCGAGAGCACTCCCGAGCGCGAGACCGTCAGCGCCAGGGCGACGACCAGCAGCACGCAGGAGGCGGCGCGGAGGAACCGCGGGGTCGTCCGGTCGTAGAGCAGCCGCCAGATCGCGAGCGGGAGCAGCATCGCCGAGACGACCGCGAGCTCGATCGGGTGGAAGGTGGTGCCCGCCACCCGGGTGAGCCCGTCCCGGTCCTGGAACGGGGTGCTGCCGCCGTTGTCGACGAAGCCGATCATGACGCTCCGGATCCACTCGACCGGGTCGACGTGGGTGGTGAACTGGACGATCGCCACGATCGCGCAGATCGATGCCGCGTTGACCAGTGAGCCGAGCAGCACCCGCGCGTCCTCGAGGGTCCGCACGCTCTGGGTGGTGACCAGGGCGATCCCGGCGGAGGCGAGCAGCAGCAGCAGCCAGCGATCGGCGCTGAGCTGGCCCTCGCCGGTGCGCGGGACGGTGTCGTTGACGGTGTAGCGGACGTAGGACGCGATGCTCACCAGCAGCAGCAGGGTGAGCGCGGCGCGCCCCGGGTGGCGCATCGGGATCGGGTCGTGCAGCCCCAGCAGGGCCGACGCCACCCACGCGCCGGTGAGCAGCAGCGCGAGCACCATCGCGACCGAGCCGGACGCGCCGAGGGGAGCGAGCACCTGATCCGCGGGGAAGAGGAACAGTGCGTAGGCGACCAGACGCAGGAGCGTCGGGGGGCCGGTCCGCTCGATCGGGAGAGCCACGGCTCAGACCCCCGACCGCGGGGCGACGGCGGGCCGGGTGGTCTCGTCCCGGGTCCACGCGGCCGATCCGCGCCGGGGCAGTCGGCTGGCGAGCGCGAAGCAGAGGTAGACGGCCGCGTCGGCGAGCTCGAGCGGACCCTGGACGGCCCGCAGCACCTGCACGGCGGTGCGGGTCGAGCGGCGCTCGCCGTCGGGGGTGGACGCCGCCAGCTGCGCGCTGCCGCGCTGGGTGCGGCGGAGGACGCCGAGCAGGCTCGCGGCGCTCCGGGGCACCTGCACCACCGCGGGGGCGGTGGCGACGACGGCGCGCTCGGCGGCGGAGAAGCGGCCGTCGACGAACTCGTCGTCGGCGATCAACGAAGGGAAGACGCCGATCCGGTCGTGGCCGGAGCCGCTCACGGCGTAGCCGCCGGCGCCCCAGAGCGCGGTGTGCAGCGAGGGGGTGCGCGACCGGGCGCGGTAGTAGGCGCGCACCAGCGGGTCGGCTCCGGTGGCGTCGTACACCGCGGTCGGCCGGGCGGCGAGCAGCCCGCCGCGGGTGACGGCGTCGAAGACGGTCCAGACCGCGTCCGCCGTGACGCCGACGTCGGCGTCCAGGTAGAGCCGCGGCCAGGTGGCGGCCGCCGCGTCGCCCGCGTTGAGGGCCGCGGTCTTGGAGGCCTCGGCGATCTCGACCACGGTGACGCCGGCGAAGCTCCGCGCGATCTCGGCGGTGCGGTCGGTGCAGGCGTTGCAGACGACGATCACCTCGAGGGCGCCGCTCGCGGCCGCGGCGGCCAGCGGCGCGAGAGTGCGGGCGATGACCGACTCCTCGTCGTGCGCGGGGACGACGACGGAGCCGCTGGGGTGCGGCGCGGCGAGCGGACGGGCGAGCGCGCCCGAGGGGAGCGAGGCGAGCCGGGCGCCGACCGCGAGGGCGAGGGCCGCGTGCCGGTGCTCGCGGCCGCGGGTGCCGGGGAGGAGGCTGCGGGCCGACTCCGCCGCCAGCACGACGAGGCGGAAGGTGCTCGAGTACAGGGCGCCGTGGAACTTCTGCACGTAGCGCACTCGGTTCAGGGCGAGCAGCGCGGCGAGGGCGCTCGAGGAGCCCGAGCCGCCGCCGTCGTGCACGACCTGCGCGGCCGGCTCGAACCAGGCCTCGGCGCCGAGGTCGCGGGCGCGGCGGAAGTAGTCCGTCTCCTCCGAGTAGAGGAAGAACCGCTCGTCCCAGTCGCCCAGGCGGGCGGCGACCAGCGCGTCGATCAGCATCGCGGCGCCCGTCGCCCAGTCGATCCGGTGGGCGTGCCGGTAGCTCTCCGGGTCGCTGTCGGTCTCGCTGGAGAACGCGGGGCGGTCGAGGACCTTGTCGCCCAGGAGCGCGTCGCCGAGGGCGCGCAGCCGGGTCGGCTCGCGGCGGAGCGAGCGCGACGGGGCGCCCGCGGCATCGCGCAGGAGCGGCACGACGATGCCCGCGGAGGAGGAGTCCATCCGCGCCAGCAGCGTCGAGACCGCGCCGGGCAGCACGACGAGATCGGGGTTGAGCACGAAGAGCGCGCCCGCGTCGCCCGCGTGCCGCCGGGCGATGTTGATCGCGGCGGCGTAGCCGACGTTGGCGCCCGCGTCGACGGCCACGACGTCGGAGTGCGCCGCTGCGAGGGCCAGCGAGCCGTCGTCGGAGGCGTTGTCCACGACCACGACGCGGATCCGGACGCCACCGATCGCCGCCTCGGCGCGCAGGCTGGTCAGCAGGCGCTCCATCGTCGCGGCCGAGCGGTAGCTGACGATGAGTGCGGCCACGTCGGCGCGCTCCCCGGGGCCGGCGAAGCGGGTGCTCTCGCCGGGCAGGACCACGGGCAGCACGGCGGACGGTGCCGCGGGCTGCGCGGCGCGGAGCAGCAGAGGGCCGCTCTGCGGGGTGGTGGAGCTGTGCCGACGGAGGCGCGCGTAGGCGAGCGGGCCCTCGACGAGGTAGCGGCGCGCAAGGCGGCGCGGCTCGAGGGCGAGGCGCCAGAGCCACTCCACCCCGCGGTCGGCGACCCATTGCGGCGCCCGGCGGACGGAGCCGCCGAGGAAGTCGACGGCCGCGCCGAAGGCGAGCAGCACGTGCGCGCCCGTGCGGGGGCCGTGCTCGTCGATCCAGAGCTCCTGGCGGGGCTTGCCGAGTCCGACGATGAGCAGGTCGACCTGCGCGCCGCGGATCGAGTCGACCAGCGCGGCGTTGGCGACCGGGTCGGCGAGCTCCGTGCGGGACGGCGACCAGAGGCCGGCCAGCACCAGGTCGGGCCGCTCCTCGGCCAGGCGTGTCTGCAGCCGGGACTGCGCGGCCTCGGAGCCGCCGAGCACGCCGACGCGCACGCCGTCGGTCGCGGCGCGGTCCAGCAGCGGCCCGATCAGGTCGCTGCCGGCCAGGCGCGGCCAGGCGACGCCGGTGAGGCGCTCGGCCTGCCGGGCGATCGGGCTGCCGTCGATCAGGGAGAGCCACTCGACCGGGCGGGCCGGGACGTCCAGCGGCGCGTCGGTCCACTCGGTCTCGCCCTCGGCGACCGGCACCAGGACGAGGGTCGGCGCCTCGGCGATCGGCAGGGCGCGGCGCTCGAGCACGTGCTGCCAGCGGCCGCCGTGGCCGAAGTGGTTGACGTGGTCGACGTTGACGGAGAGGACGCCGAGCGGGGCGTCGTGCAGGGCGGCGGCGCGGTCCGCGATGGTGCGGACCGCCTCCTCGTGCCGGGCGAGATCGACGGGGCTGCCGCCGAGGACGACGCGGCGGTGGGTGGCGAGGGTCATGGGTCAGCTCTCCGATCGAGCGGGGGCGAGTGAAGGGACGAGTGCGGGGGCGGCGAGGGTGGTCCGAGCGAGCTCGTCGAGCACGACGCGCTCGACGACCTCCTGCGCGATGCCCCAGCCGTGCCGGACGCCCGCGGCGACCTCGCGGCCGGGGCGGGCGGCCGTGACCGCGCGGCCGAGCGCCTCCGCGATGCCGGCCGGGGTCGGCCGGGCCCAGCTGGCACCGGGGTGCGGCAGGTCGGCGCGGGCGTCGACGGAGTCGTTCACCACGGCGACGGCGCCGCAGGCGAGAAGCTCCTCCGCCACCAGCGAGATGTTGGTGAAGGAGAGCGCGATGCCGGCCGAGCAGCGGTTGTAGAGCGCCGCGAGCTCGCGCGGCGCGAGCGTGCCGTGCTCGATCACCGGCACGTCCCACGCTCCGGGCGCGCTGCCGTAGACGTGGATCGGCACCTCCGGGTGCTCGGCGTGGAAGAGCGCGAGCGCCCTCCGGCCGAGGAGGTAGCCGCGGCGGTCGGCGGCGGGCTTGGCGTAGAACACCACGCCCGAGCGCTCGCCGTCCGGGTTGTCCAGCGTGTAGGTCGCGGTGTCGCAGCCGAACGGGGCGGTCTCACTGACGACGCCGAGCGCGTCCAGGTGCGAGCGCACCATCTCGCCGAGGGCGATGGTGCGGAAGCCGAAGCGGTAGCTGTCCTCCGCCAGGGCAGCGAGCGTGCCGCGCGGGTGGAAGAACGGCTCGTAGTCCTGCACGAAGTACAGCCGCGCCATCGGTGCCGTGCCGCGGGTGGCGAGCACGTGCGCCGTCTCCCACGAGGTGGCGACCGCGGCGTCGACGCCGGTCACGCCGTCGTCGACGCTGCGGATGTCCACGTCGAGCCACGGCCAGCCGGCGCGGATGATCGCGGCGCGCGTCTCGAAGTCGGCGCCGTGCCGGTCGTAGAGGAACAGCGTGCAGCGGTGGCCGCGCTCGACCAGGCCCTGCACCATCCGGAACAGGGTGGTGTGGCCGCCGGAGCCGCGATCGGGCGGGGTGCAGATCCAGCCGATCGAGGCGGGACCCTCGGCGCGGGCCGGGGCGGCGGGCAGGTGGAGGAGACCGGAGTCGGCGATGTCGCCGGGGAGCAGCGGCATGTCGAGCTCGCGGACGCCGACCCGGTCGCCGAGCGAGCGGACGGCGCGCTGCAGCAGATCGCGGCCGCCGGTGCTGCGGAGGCGCCGGACGAGCTCGCGGGGGACGCGGGAGGCGCGCATCAGAAGCTCCCCTCGCGGTGCCAGCGGCGCCAGGAGCGGTCGGTGCGCAGGCGCCGCAGCACCCGCTCCGCGAGGAAGCGCGGGGAGAATCGGTCGCTCGGCGCGCTCAGCAGCCGGGACTGCAGGCGCTCCCACTCGGGCAGCCGGGCCGCGTCGCGGTAGACCGCGTGCGCGAAGCCGAGGTGCGCCTCGAGCTCGGCCGTCTCGGAGCCGCCGCTGTCGAAGCGCTGCGCGCCCTTCACGAGGGCGTCGCGGGCGAGGGCGCGGCGGGCGAGGTGCTCGAGCTCGGCGCGCCGCTCGAGCGGACCGCCCGGATCGGCGAAGAAGGTCTCGAAGGCGAGCAGCCGCTCGCGCAGATCGTGCAGCGGGGTCACCGTGTCCGAGCGGCTCCCCGCGTGCTCTCGGTGCCAGGCCTGGTCGACGCCCTGGATGTAGGCGACGTCGGCGGCGGCCGAGAGGCGCAGCCAGAGCTCCATGTCGTAGGTGTGCGGCAGCGGCCGCGGCCAGCCGACCCGGTCGAGGACGGAGCGGCGCACGAGCACCTCGGGCGAGGTGATCACGTTGAGCCCGGTACGGCAGCGCTCGTGCAGCCAGTCGCCGCCGGACCAGAGCAGCCACGAGGTCGGCGTGGTCCGGGCCGTGGGCAGCACCGATCCGTCGGGGAAGTGCATCGGGTGGCCGTAGACCAGCCCGACCGACGGGTGCGCGCGGGCGACGGCGACCGCGCGGGCCAGGGCGCCGGGCGCGATCACGTCGTCGGCGTCGAGGTACCAGGAGAACTCGCCGGTCGCCACGGCCAGAGCGGCGAGCACGCTGCCCACCGGCCCGAGGTTCCGCGGATTCGCGAGCACCAGCACGCGGTCGTCGCCGGCCGCGATCGAGCGGGCCACCGCGAGCGAGTCGTCGGTGGAGCGGTCGTCGACGATCACCAGCTGCACGCGCACGCCGGTCTGGCCGAGGGCGCTCGCCGCGGCCGCGGGCAGGAACTGCGCGTAGTCGTGCAGCGGGATCAACACCGAGACGGTGGCGTCGGAGGTGTCGACGTCCTCGACCGGGACCGAGCGACCGCGCCGGGTCGCGACGGCCAGTGCGGTCGTCACGAGAGCACCCCCGCCGGGCTCGGGGCCGCCGAGGTGGTGCTCCGCAGCGCCGCGATCAGCGACTCCGCCACGTACTCCTGCTGCGCCGCCGTGATGCCGGGGAACAGCGGCAGGGTCAGCAGCTGACCGGCGAACGCCTCGGCCCGCGGCAGCGAGCGCGGGCGCCCGGAGGCGGGGAGGAACGGCGCCAGCAGGTGCACCGGCGTCGGGTAGTGCACGCCCGTCGCGACGCCCGCCTCCGCGAGCGCGGCGCGCAGCCGCTCCCGCTCCGGCGTGCGCACGACGTAGAGGTGGTGCACGTGCTCGTTGCCCGGCGCGGTGCGGGGGAGGACCAGCCCGTCCACGCCGTCGAGCAGCTCGCCGTAGCGCGCGGCGGCGTCGCGGCGCTGCTGGTTCCACTCGTCCAGGTGCGCGAGCTTCGCGCTCAGCACGACCGCCTGCAGCGAGTCGAGGCGCGAGTTCGTGCCGACGACGTCGTGCCGGTAGGCGCTGAGGCCGCCGTGGTTGCCGAGCCGGCGGACGGCCGCGGCGAGCTCGTCGTCGTCGGTCATCACTCCGCCCGCGTCGCCGTAGGCGCCGAGGTTCTTGCCCGGGTAGAAGCTGGTGCCGGCGATCGCGCCGAGCGAGCCCGCGCGGGCGCCGAAGCGGCGGGCGCCCTGGGCCTGCGCCGCGTCCTCGACGATGCGAACGCAGTCACCGAGTGCGGCGGCGAGCCGCTCGACGGGGGCGCACTGCCCGTAGAGGTGCACGGCCATCACGGCGCGGGTGCGCGGAGTCACGGCCTCGGCGGCCGAGGCGACGTCGATCAGGTAGTCCTCGTCGCAGTCGACGAACACCGGCCGGGCACCGGCGCGCACGACGGCCTCGGCGGTCGCGACGAAGGTGTTCGCGGGGACGAGCACCTCGTCGCCGGGGGAGAGCTCGAGCGCCAGGAGGGCGAGCTCGAGCGCGTCCGTCCCGTTGCCGACGCCGATGGTGTGGCGCACGTCGCAGTAGGCGGCGAACTCCTCCTCGAAGCGGGACACGTCCGGACCGCGGACGAACGACGAGTCCGCGAGCACGCGGTCGAAGCCCTCCCGGATCACGTCGGCGACGACGAGGTGCTGGAGGTGCAGATCGGCGAGCGGGACGATCGGCTCGGTGGTCATGAGGCGTTCCTTCGGTCGGAGGTGAGCTCGCGGACCCGGCGCAGCAGCCAGGTCCGCAGAATGAGGAGGTAGAGCAGGCCGCCGGTCGCGCCGCCCAGGAGGAGGGCGAGCCAGTCGGCGTCGAGGCCGACGGCGGCGAGGCCGAGCGGGACGAGCAGGGCGGCACCGGCGGCGACGGCCGCGGCGAGCGCCGGCGGCAGCAGGGAGCGGCCGACGGCGCGCAGATCGACGTCGATCGAGCGCAGCAGCCAGGCGAAGACGGGACCGACCACGAGCGCGGCCACTCCGATCTGCGCCCAGGCCGCGCCGACGAAGCCGCCGCCGAGCACCGCGGGCACGAGCGCGAGGGTCAGCGCCGCGAACCAGACGCCCTGCACGATCGCGACGCGACCGGAGTCGCCCTTCGCGAGCGCCGCCGAGCTGAAGAGATCGGCCACCACCCGCAGCGCACCGACGACGCCCAGCAGCCCGAGAGCGCCGGCGGCGGGAGCCCAGCGCTCGCCGTAGACGACGTGCACGAGAGGCGCGGCCAGGGCGGCGAGCAGCGCGCCGAGCGGAGCGGCGAGCGCCCAGGTCAGCCCGGTCGCCGCGGCGACGGGCAGGGGGCGGCCGTCCTCGTGCGCCCGGGAGAAGGCGGGCAGGGCGACCGAGCGGACCACCTGACCCACCGCGGTCATCGGCCAGGTGGAGATGTTGAAGGCGAGGACGTAGTAGCCCAGGGCCACGGGGTCGATCAGCCCGGCGATCACCACCTTGTCGGTGCCGAGCACGCCCCAGGAGATCAGGTTCGCGATCGCCACCGGCAGCCCGAAGCGCAGCGCGGAGGGGGCGATCGAGCGGTCCCAGCCGAGGCGGGGCCGCTCGCGGGCCGCTACGAAGAGCAGCACCATCGTGCAGGTCTGCGCGACGACCCGGGCGACGGCGAGCGCCAGCACCCCGGTCCCCGCGGCGAGCAGCGCGAGGGTGATCGCGGTCGAGACGACGAAGTCGACCGCGGCGATCAGGAAGAGCGGCCGCTGGGCGAAGCGGCGCTGCAGCGCGGCGTAGGGGACCACTCCGGCCCCGGCCAGCGGCAGGGTGATCGCGAGGACCGCCAGCACGCCGGCCGTCTCGGGCGAGCCCGTCGCCGCGGCGATCATCGGCGCCGAGGCCGCCATCGCCGCGCCGAGAGTCCCGCCGAGGACCAGGCCGAGCACGGCCACGGTCGGCGCGCGCCGCTCCGGCTCGCTCGAGCGGATCAGATCGGTGCTCAGCCCGAAGTCGGACAGCGCCATCAGCACCGACTGCACGGTGAGCGCCAGCGCGTAGACGCCGAACGCCTCGGGGGCGAGCAGACGGGCCAGCACGACGCCCAGGGCCAGGCTGCCGAGCCGGAGTGCGATCGTGCTGAGCGCGCTCCAGCCCAGCGCCGACGCGATCCGGCTCGAGCCCGCCGCGACGGGAGGGGACTGCACGGCGGTCACGAGAGCGGCCTCCGCGCGCGGTCGCCGGCGCGGACGAAGCGCCGCCACTCGGCCGAGTCCACGACCGCGGGCCAGCACTCGGCGGCGACCGAGGCGAAGCGGGCGCCCTCCGCGTGGTCCTCCGGGCGGGCGGAGGCGCGGCTGCGCAGCGCCCAGCCCATCGCCTCCTGGGCGAGGGCGCGACCGGCGTTCGCGCGCCGATCGCCGCCCTGCGCCCGGCGGCCGGAGGAGTCGTGCCCGGCCTCCGTGAAGAAGTGCTCGATCGTGCGGCGCCGCTCGCGCAGCTCCGCCAGCGGATCGCTGCTCGGCTGCGGGTGGCAGCGGGTCTGGACGACGCCGTTGATCCGGCCGATCCCGCCGAGTGCGGCGAGCCGCAGCCCGTAGTCGAGGTCGGCGGTGCGGGGGAGGTCCTCCGCGTAGCCGCCGAGCGCGTCGGCGATCGAGCGGCGGACCAGGGCGGCGTGGTCGACCAGCCGGTCGGAGCCGTGCCGGCTGGTGCGCTCGATCCAGTCGGCGCCGCTCCAGAGCGTCCAGTCCACGCGTCCCGAGGGCGCGGTCGCCGGCCGCACCGAGATCTCGGCGTCGCCGTGCACCGCGGCCACCCAGGGGTGCGCGGCCAGCAGCGCCGCCGCGCGCTCGAGCGCTCCGGCGGTGAGCGCGTCGGTGCTCGGCAGCACCAGCACCGAATCGCCGCGGACGACGGCGAGACCCGCGTTCCGCGCCGCGATCGCGCCGGTGCCGGCGGGCACTTCGACGAGCCGCACCCGCTCGTCGGCGACGACCGTCGTGGCGACCGGACCCGCGTCCGTCACGACGACGACGTCCAGCCGGACGCCGCGCTGCGCCAGGACGCTCACCAGGGCCTCCGTCGGCGAGGCGCCGTCGACGGCGGCGATCACGACCGAGACGAGGGGCGCGGGCCCCGAGAGGGGGAGTGCCGGCGATCGGTGTCCACGGACGGTGCTCATGCGGAGGCTCCTTCGAGAGTGCTGTCCGCGCGCCGGACGGCGACGGGATCGATCCGCGGGCCGGCGGGCACGCCGAGCCAGGTCTCGCCGGCCGGCTGATCGCGCAGCAGCACCGCGCCCATGCCGAGCGTCGCCCGGCGGCCGATCCGCGAGCGCTCGCGGACGGAGGCGCCCATGCCCAGGTACGCCTCCTCGCCCACCCGCACTCCGCCGCCGAGGGTGACCCCGGCGCAGAGGGTGGCGAACGAGCCGATGCGGTCGCCGTGGGTGAGGGTGACGTTGGGCATCGCCACCACGTGCCGGCCGATCGCCACATCGGCGGTCAGCACGACGCCGGCGAGCAGGATGCTCCCCGCGCCGATCCGGCAGTCGTCGGGCACGTGGATGGCCGGGTGCACGAGCCGCGCGTAGCGGTGGTCGTGCACGCCGAGGGCGCGCAGGCGATCGACGATCCGCGCCCGGCCGCTGCCGTGCCCGACGCAGACGGCGATCTCGGCGCGGGGGTGCTCGGCGATCGCGTCGAGACCGCCGATCACGGGGACCCCCGAGATCTCGGTGCCCCAGCGCGCGGGGCCGTCGTCGACCACGCCGATCACGCGGTGGCTGCCGCTGACCGCGAGGAGCGCGAGGGTCTCGCGCGCCAGTCCGCTCGCGCCGACCAGGATCAGCTCACGCACGGAGGACCGCCGTCTCGTGCTCGCGGGCCAGGCGCGACGGGGCCAGGACGGCCTCGATCACCCGGTCCTGGTCCTGCTCGGTGAGGGCGTGGAAGAGCGGCAGGATCAGCGTCCGGTCGGTCAGGCGCTCGGTGACGGGCAGTCGGTCCGCGTTCGGGTGCGCGCGATAGGGCGGCTGGCGGTGAGCCGCCATGATGCCGCGGCGGGCCGAGACGTCGCGCGAGGCGAGCTCGGCCATCAGGCCGTCGCGCTCGAGCGGGTAGTCGTCGCCGACCTCGATCCAGAACGACTGGAAGTTGCTCGTGCCGTGCTCCGGGTCGGTCACCGTGCGCAGGCCCGGGACGTCGGCGAAGGCCGCCGCGTAGCGGGCCGCGAGCGCCCGGCGGCGCTCGATCAGCGCCGGCAGCCGGCCGAGCTGCACGAGGCCGAGGGCCGCCTGCAGATCGGTCATCCGGAAGTTGAAGCCGACCTCGTCGTAGTGCTCCGGTGCGGCGAGCACGCTGCCGTGCCGGTCCGCGGCAGACACCGACATCGAGTGCTCGCGCAGGCAGCGGGCACGGGCCGCGAGGTCCGCGTCGTCGGTGGTGAGCATCCCGCCCTCACCCGTGGTGAGGAGCTTGCGCGGGTGGAACGACCAGGCGGTCAGGGCCGCGCCGGCGCCGACGGAGCGGCCGCGGTACCGCGAGCCCGCGCCGCAGGCGGCGTCCTCGAGCACGAGGATCCCGAGCGGGTCGCAGAGCGCGCGGATCGGCTCGAGGTCGACGGGCACTCCGCCCTGATCGACCGCGATCACCGCGCGGGTGGCCGGCGTCAGCGCCACGGCGATCGTCTCCGCGGTGACGTTGCCCGTGACCGGGTCGACGTCGGCGAAGACCGGTCGTCCGCCGGCGTGCACGACCGCGTTGGCCGTCGCGATGAAGGAGAAGGAGGGGACCACGACGTCGTCCCCGGCCGAGACCCCGCCGACGACGAGCCCGAGGTGCAGGGCCGTGGTGCAGCTGGACAGCGCGACCGCGTGGCCGACGCCCATCGCCTCGGCGAACGCCGCCTCGAACCGCGCGACCCGGGGGCCCTGCGCGATCCAGCCGGAGGCGATCACCTCGGCGAGCGCGTCGCTCTCCTCGGTGCCCAGCCAGGGGCGCATCACGTCGATGCGCCCGGTGCTCGCGGCTCCCGTGCTCGCGGCTCCCGTGCCCGCCGCGCTCATCGGGTCGCTCCGCTCAGGACGGGGGCGTCCGTCCGCTCGGCGCGCCACCACTCGACCAGCGAGCGCAGACCGCTCTCCAGGTCGTACGCAGTGACGAAGCCGAGCTCGTCGCGGGCCGCCCGGGTGTCGGCCAGGCGGCGGGTGACGCCGTTGACCGAGCGCGCCGGCGCGAAGTCGACGTCGAGGTCGGACTCCATGACGTGCAGCAGCGTGCGGGCGAGCTCCAGCAGGCTGGTCTCGACCCCCGTGCCGATGTTGAACGCGCCGTCGCGGCCCGCCGTCGCCGCGACCACGTTGGCCCGCGCGACGTCGTCCACGTGCACGAAGTCCATCGTCTGCGCGCCGTCGCCCAGGATCAGCGGCGGGACGCCCGCCTCGATCCGCTCCATCCAGCGCACGAGCACCTCGGTGTAGAGGCCGTGCACGTCCATCCGCGGTCCGTAGACGTTGAAGTAGCGCAGCGCCGTCGAGCGCAGCCCGTTCATCGCGCCGAAGCTGGTCAGCATGCCCTCCGAGAAGGCCTTCGCCGCGCCGTAGATCGTGTCGTTGGCGTAGGGGTTGTTGCTCTCGGGAGTGGGGAACTGCGTCGCGAGCCCGTAGACGGAGGCGCTCGACGCGGCCACCACCCGGTCCACGCCGTGCGCCGCCGCCGCCTCGAAGACGGTGAAGGAGCCCTGCGCGAGGACGTCGAAGGCCAGGCGCGGGTCCTCCGCGCACTGCGTGATCCGGATCGCCGCCTGGTGGAAGACGACGTCCTTGCCGCGGACGACCGAGTCGACCATCGCGCGATCGCGGATGTCGCCCTCGATCAGCCGGACCCGGCCGTCCCCGAGCGCATGCTCGAGGTTCTGCCGGCGCCCGCGGACGAGGTTGTCGAGGACATCGACCCGGCTGACGCCGGTGTCGAGGAGGCGGTCGACGATCGTCGAGCCGATGGTGCCGGCACCGCCGGTCACCAGGACCTCGGCGCCCTCGAGCGAGACGGGGGAGGGGGTCAGCTCAGCCACGACGCCTCCTCCAGGCGGACCGCCGGAGCGGTGGTGCGGCTGACCTGGCCGGCGTCGAGCAGCCGGTCGCTGACCTGCTCCAGGACGCTGAGGACGCGCAGGGCGGCGCGGCCGTCGGTGCGGGGCGCGCGGCGCTCCGAGATCGAGGTCGCGAACTCCGTGACCATGTCGGCGAGCGGCTCGCGCTCGGGCAGGGCGGGCGACCAGGTGTCGCCCAGCCGGTAGGAGATCGCCGCGTCGTGACGCGAGGTCCCGCCGCGGAGCGAGGTGCCGAGGTCGACTCCGCGGTCGAAGACGCTGAGGCGCTGCTGCGGGTTCACGTCGTCCCAGACCAGCGTGCGCCGCGAGCCGCCGATCACCATCCGGCGGATCTTGGTCGGGCTGAGCCAGTTCACGTGCACGTTCGCGATCGCGCCCTGGCCGAGCGGCACGGTCAGGTAGCCGACGCAGGCGCGCCCGGAGCCGAGCGGGTCGGAGCCCTGGGCCGCGACGTTCCCGGGGCGCAGGCCCCCGGGGATGATGAAGTCGAGGATCGACAGGTCGTGCGGGGCGAGGTCCCAGAACACGTCGACGTCCGGCTGGATCAGCCCGAGGTTGATCCGCACCGCGTCGACGAAGAGCACGTCGCCGAGCGAGCCGGCGGCGATCAGCTCCTTCATCTTCAGCACGGCCGGCGTGTAGCAGTAGGTGTGGTCGGCCATCAGCACGACGCCCGCGCGCTCGGCGGCGTTCACCATGTCGATCCCGAGCACGCTCGAGTCGGCGAGCGGCTTCTCGACCAGGACGTGCAGTCCCGCGGCGATCGCCGCCATGGCGATGGCGTGGTGGGTCCGCGCCGGGGTGGCGATGGCGATCGCGTCGAGCCCGGGCAGGTCGAGGACGTCCGAGAGCGAGGGCAGCACCGGCACGGAGCCGTTGGCGCGGGAGACGGCCTCCGCCCGGACGGGGTCGAGATCGCAGATCGCGACCAGGTCCCAGTCGGCGCTGGCGGAGAAGTTCCGGGCGAGGTTCGGGCCCCAGTAGCCGGCGCCGACGAGCGCGACGCGGAGCCTCCGGGAGGGGATGGTGGTGGTCATGGCGGGTTCCTTCGGGTGAGGAGGGCGGCGTGCGGGCACGCCGAGGGGACCGGGCTCTCCGACCAGGGAGAAGGAGCGCGCGGACGAGAGGGGACGGCGCGTCAGGGCGCGCCGGGGGGAGGGGACGGCGCGTCAGTGCACGCCGGGGGAGGGGACGGCGGGGAGAGCGCCGGAGGGGAGGAGAGAGGAGGGAGAGGAGCGCCGGTGCGTCAGTACGCGCCGACCGGGCGCAGCATCACGCGTAGGGTCCGCCAGAGGATGAGCAGGTCACCGGCCAGCGACCAGTTCTCGACGTAGTAGAGGTCGAGTCGGATCCCGTCCTCCCAGTCGAGCTCGGAGCGGCCGCCGGTCTGCCAGAGCCCGGTGATGCCGGGTTTGATGTAGAGGCGGCGGTTGACGACGTCGTCGTAGCGCTCCACCTCGCTCAGCAGCGGCGGGCGCGGGCCGACCAGGCTCATGCTGCCGCGCAGCACGTTCCAGAACTGCGGCAGCTCGTCCAGCGAGTACCGCCGCAGCACGCGGCCGAGCGGGGTCACCCGCGGATCGTCGCGCAGCTTGAACAGCAGGCCGGAGCCCTCGTTCGCCGCACTCAGCTCCGCCAGCCGCGACTCCGCGTCGGTGCTCATCGAGCGGAACTTCAGCATGGTGAAGAGCTGCCCGGCGCGACCGACCCGCTGCTGCCGGAACAGCGCGGGACCGGTGCTGTCGCGGCGGATCATCACCGCGAGCACGGCCAGCAGCGGCGAGAGCACCAGCAGCGCCAGGGCGGAGACGCTCACATCGAGCACCCGCTTGAGCGCGTGCCGCGGCCCGGAGTAGCGCGGCGGCTCCACCCGCATCAGCGGCAGACCGTCCACCGGACGCCAGTGGATGCGCGGGCCGGCGACGCTGCTGAGCCCCGGTGCGAGCACCAGCTCGACCGCGAACGGCTCGAGCGCCCAGCAGAGCCGGCGGAGGTAGGCGTCGCCGCCGTCCACCTGACCGGCCACGACGACCGCGTCGGCGCGCTGCTCGACGACCGCCTGGGCGATCGTGTCGATCGCTCCGACGACCGGGATGGAGCGGCCGCGCACGGTGATCGAGCGGCGCGGATCGGCGGTGCGACCGCGCTCGGCGCCGTCGGTCGAGAGCGCGACGCCGACGACGTCGTACTCCACGCGGCCGCGCCGGCGGTCGATCTGCGTGACGATGTGCGTCACGTCGGGGACGCCGCCCACGACGATCACCCGCGACAGGGCGCGACCGGCTCGGCGCTCCCGGGCGAGGTGCCCGCGGCTGAGGGCGTGCGCCGCCAGCATCCCGCCGAGTCCGACGGGGAGGGCGACCAGCACGTGCAGCCGGGGCAGGTCGACGTGGGTGAGTACGGAGGCGACGGAGGCGAGCCCGAAGGTCGCGATCGTCGCCGAGAGCAGGCGGCGGAACTCGTCCGCTCCCGCTCCGATGCGGTGCGCGAGGCGCCGCTGGGCGAGCAGGACGGAGGAGACCCAGAGCGCGCCGAGGACGGCGGCGACGACGAGGTCGGCGGAGTGAGCCCCGGCGGAGCGGGGATCGGCGGCCGAGCGCAGCACGGCGGCCAGTGCGACGGCGCCGAGGACGATCAGGACGTCCGCGGCCAGGACCCTGCGCGAGAAGCGGCGGCGCCAGCTCGAAGCCTCGGCCGGCGGTGCCGGAACGAGGACGAGGGCGCGCGGATCACGCTGGAGGGACCGGGCCGCGGTGGAGACGGCGGTCACCGGCGTCTCCTGCTCTCACCACCGCTCGTATGCCGGGTCGCCGGGGGGCGGCGACAGCGGATCGAGGAGGGATGGAGCCGTGAGGGCGCGCCGGAAAGAGCGCGCACCAGTGGTGCATACAAGGGGATCAACCTGCATTTCGGGTTTACAGGGGAAGGGGGTACTGCAGGGCGGGCTCGGAGGCGAGCGCGGTTTCGGGGCCGCGCTGCTTCGTCGCCACGTCGGCACCGCTGTGATCGTCGTGCTCCCAGGATGAGCAGATCGGTCGAGGCGGGACCTCGCGTCGGGGCGGCGGTGCACGACAGGGTTCGTGCGGAGCCGGTCCCGGTGGTCGGGTGGTTCTCAGCTGAACATAGCCCTCGTGACAACCGGGAAGCTGACCCCAGTTCAGGGGTGAAGTCGGCCGTAACATCCTCGACGGCGTCGCTGACGCCCTCCGCGCGTCCTTCTAGAATCGTCTCGGTGTCGAGCGCGCGATCGGGTCGCGCGTCGGCGTCGAGGGAACCCCGAAGCCCCCGATCGCCAGGAATCGAGACGGAGCGTCAGGGTCCCTGCGCGGTCCGGGAGGTCACCTCCCGGGCCGCGTCCCGCGTCCCGCGGGGGTCGTACCCGACGACTAAAGTCGAGGGGTCACCCCAGCCCCAGAGGAGCACCCGCGCGTGTCGAACGCATCGTCGAACGTCCCCGAACCGTCCGGTCCCGCCGCCGGCACCTCCGTCGTAGAGGAGGCCGGCACCGGGTTCACGCACTTCAGCGACCGGGCGGTCGTGGCGATCCGCGTCAACGGCGAGCTGAAGGACCTGGCCGCCGACGTCGTCCCCGGCGACCGGATCGAGCCGGTCCTGATCTCCTCGCCCGACGGCCTGAGCATCCTCCGCCACTCCGCGGCGCACGTGCTCGCGCAGGCCGTCCAGCAGAGCAACCCGGACGCGAAGCTCGGCATCGGCCCGCCCGTCACCGACGGCTTCTACTACGACTTCGACGTGACCGAGCCCTTCACGCCCGAGGCGATGAAGGCGCTCGAGAAGGCGATGGACCGCATCATCCGCCAGGGTCAGCGCTTCGTCCGCCGCGTCGTCACCGAGGACGAGGCGCGTGCCGAGCTCGCCGCCGAGCCGTACAAGCTCGAGCTGATCGGCCTCAAGGGCGCGGGCGCCGACGGCGAGTCGGTCGAGGTCGGCGGCGCCGAGCTGACCATCTACGACAACGTCGACCCGCGCACCGGCGAGACGGTCTGGAAGGACCTCTGCCGCGGCCCGCACCTGCCCAACACCCGGATGATCGGCAACGGCTACGCGCTGACCCGCAACGCCGCGGCCTACTGGCGCGGCTCGGAGAAGAACCCGCAGCTGCAGCGCGTCTACGGCACCGCCTGGCCGACCAAGGACGAGCTGCGCGCGCACCAGGCCCGCCTCGAGGAGGCCGCCCGCCGCGACCACCGCAAGCTCGGCCACGAGCTCGACCTCTTCTCCTTCCCGGACGAGATCGGCTCGGGCCTCGCGGTCTTCCACCCCAAGGGCGGCATCATCCGCTACGAGATCGAGCAGTACATGCGCGAGCAGCTGCTCGCCCACGACTACGAGCTCGTCTACACGCCGCACATCACCAAGGGCGACCTCTTCATGACCAGCGGCCACCTGCAGTGGTACGCGGAGGGCATGTTCCCCCCGATGCACCTCGACGAGCTGCAGGACGAGGACGGCACCGTCACCCGCCAGGGCCAGGACTACTACCTCAAGCCCATGAACTGCCCGTTCCACAACCTGATCTTCCGCTCGCGCGGGCGCAGCTACCGCGAGCTGCCGCTGCGCCTGGCCGAGTTCGGCACCGTCTACCGCTACGAGAAGAGCGGCACCCTGCAGGGCCTCACCCGCGTGCGCGGACTCACCCAGGACGACGCGCACATCTACGTCACGCAGGAGGACGTGTCGGCCGAGCTGACCCGCAACCTCGAGTTCGTGCTCCAGGTGCTGCGCGACTACGGCCTGGACGACTTCTACCTCGAGCTCTCCACCAACGAGGAGGGCAACCCGAAGTTCGTCGGCGACCCCGAGCAGTGGGAGTCGGCGATCGAGTCGCTGCGCGCCGTCGCCGTCGAGTCCGGCCTCGAGCTGGTCCCCGACCCGGGCGGAGCCGCATTCTACGGCCCGAAGATCTCGGTCCAGGCCCGCGACGCCATCGGCCGCACCTGGCAGATGTCGACGATCCAGCTCGACTTCAACCAGCCCGAGCGCTTCGAGCTCGAGTACACCGCCTCCGACGGCTCGAAGAAGCGCCCGGTGATGATCCACCGCGCCCTGTTCGGCTCGATCGAGCGCTTCTTCGCCATCCTCACCGAGCACTACGCCGGAGCGTTCCCGGTCTGGCTCTCGCCGGTGCAGGTCGTCGGCATCCCGATCGCCGACGAGTACCTGCCCTACCTCGAGGACGTCGTCGGTCAGCTGAAGAAGGCCGGCGTCCGCGCCGAGATCGACTACTCCAGCGACCGGATGCAGAAGAAGATCCGCAACGCGACCCTGCAGAAGGTCCCGTTCCAGCTGATCGTCGGCGAGAAGGACCGCGACGCCGGAGCGGTCAGCTTCCGCTTCCGCGACGGCACCCAGGAGAACGGCATCCCCGTCGCCGACGCCGTCGCCCGGATCCGCGAGGCCATCGCGACCAAGGCCCAGGTCTAGCGGTGGGGGAGCCGTTCGACGACGCCGTCCCCGAGGGCGCCGAGTCCTCGGCGCACCTTGCCGGCGTGCCCGACGAGTTCCAGCGCCTGTGGACCCCGCACCGGATGGTGTACATCCAGAAGGGCCAGCCGGGCGACGACGACTGCCCGTTCTGCGTCGCCCCGACGCTGAGCGACGAGGAGGCGCTGATCGTCGCGCGCGGCGAGCACGCGTTCGTCCTGCTGAACCTCTTCCCGTACAACTCCGGCCACCTCCTGATCTGCCCGTACCGGCACATCCCGCTCTACGACGAGGCCACTCCCGAGGAAGTGGCCGAGATCGGCGCGCTCACCCAGACGGCCATGCGCGTGATCCGCGAGGTCTCGAGCAACGACGGCTTCAACCTCGGCATGAACCAGGGCGCCGTCGCCGGCGCGGGCATCGCCGCCCACCTGCACCAGCACGTGGTGCCGCGCTGGGCGACCGACGCCAACTTCTTCCCGATCATCGCCCGCACCAAGGCCCTGCCCCAGCTCCTCGGCGACGTCCGCGCCAGCCTCGCGGCCGCCTGGCCCCGCCCCTAGCCCGCCGCGCCCCCCCCCCCCCCGCCGGTCGAGCAGCCGCAGTGAGCAGCCGCGCAACGGCCGCCCGTCCTGTCGAGCAGCCGCACGGCGCCTGCCTCTGTTGGTCGAGTAGCCCGCAGGGGCGTATCGAGACCCGCCGTCGTCAGCAGGCCGAGTCTGCAGACTCCAGTCCTGGTGCCGGTGGATCTCGATACGCCCGCTGCGCGGGCTACTCGATCAGCATGGACCGCCCCTGGCCCGCCTCATGCTGCTCGAGCAGCCTCGCAGCCGCGTCTCGAGACCCGTCCCGCCCGCCTTGTCCAGCGCCGATGCCGCCCGCCCTCGTCTCGTAGACTGGACGCTGCCGTCGGCGGAAGTCGCCGCACAGAACAGGACTCGCGAACATGACCGACACCACCCCCACGTCCTCCTCCGCCTCGGAGCAGTTCGGCTCGAGCCGCGTCAAGCGCGGGCTCGCCGAGATGCTCAAGGGCGGCGTCATCATGGACGTCGTCAACGCGGAGCAGGCGCGCATCGCCGAGGACGCCGGAGCCGTCGCCGTGATGGCGCTCGAGCGCGTCCCGGCCGACATCCGCTCGCAGGGCGGCGTCGCGCGGATGAGCGACCCCGACCTCATCGACGGGATCGTCGCCGCCGTCTCCATCCCCGTGATGGCCAAGGCCCGCATCGGCCACTTCGTCGAGGCGCAGATCCTCCAGGAGCTCGGCGTCGACTACATCGACGAGTCCGAGGTCCTCTCGCCCGCCGACTACGTGAACCACATCGACAAGTGGAAGTTCACCGTCCCCTTCGTCTGCGGTGCCACCAACCTGGGTGAGGCCCTGCGCCGCATCACCGAGGGCGCCGCGATGATCCGCTCGAAGGGCGAGGCCGGCACCGGCGACGTCTCCGAGGCGACCAAGCACATCCGCACCATCTCGGCCGAGGTGAACCGCTTGAAGTCGCTGACGAAGGACGAGCTCTACGTCGCCGCGAAGGAGCTGCAGGCGCCCTACGAGCTGGTCGCCGAGATCGCGCAGACCGGCAAGCTCCCGGTCGTGCTCTTCACCGCCGGCGGTGTCGCGACCCCCGCCGATGCCGCGCTGATGATGCAGCTCGGCGCCGATGGCGTGTTCGTCGGCTCCGGCGTCTTCAAGTCGGGCGAGCCCGCGAAGCGCGCCGCCGCGATCGTCAAGGCGACGACGTTCTTCGACGACGCGAAGGTCGTCGCGGAGGCGTCCCGCGGCCTCGGCGAGGCGATGGTCGGCATCAACGTGGCCGACGTGCCCGCGCCGCACCGCCTCTCCGAGCGTGGCTGGTAGCGAGAGCGCGCCCGTCGCGGGCGAGGGCGAGACGCGGGAGTCCCTGGAGGGGCTCCGTGTCGGCGTCCTCGCCCTGCAGGGTGACTTCCGCGAGCACGCGCACGTGCTGCGCGAGCTCGGCGCCGAGGTGGTGCTGGTGCGCCGCGAGTCCGAGCTCGCCTCCGTCGCGGGCCTCGTGATCCCCGGCGGCGAGTCCACGGTGATGGACAAGCTCTCCCGGCTGTTCGGCCTCGCCGAGCCGGTGAAGGACGCGATCGCCGCGGGCCTCCCCGTCTACGGCACCTGCGCCGGGCTGATCATGCTGGCCGACCGCGTGCTCGACCGCATCGACGGCCAGAGCAGCTTCGGCGGCCTGGACGTGACCGTCCGCCGGAACGCCTTCGGCAACCAGCTCGACTCCTTCGAGACCGACCTCGACATCGCCGAGATCGGCGACCCGCCGATGCACGCGGTCTTCATCCGCGCGCCGGTCGTCGAGGCGCTGGGGGAGCAGGCCCGCGCCCTCGCCACCCTGGCCGACGGCCGGGTCGTCGCCGTCGAGCAGGGCTCCCTGCTCGGCACGGCGTTCCACCCGGAGATCACCGGCGACTACCGCTTCCACGAGCTGTTCCTGCGCAAGGTCGCGGCCACCCGCTTCGGCGCGGCACAGTAGGGGCATGCCCGAACTCCCCGAAGTGCACGCGCTCGCGCGCGACCTGGACGAGCGCCTCGGCGGCCGCGTGCTCGAGCGCCTGGACGTCTTCGCGATCTCCGCGCTCAAGACCGTCGCGATCCCGCCGTCCTCGCTCGCGGGGGAGACGGTGCACGGGGTGAGCCGGCACGGGAAGTTCCTCGACCTCGCGGTCGGCGACGTGCACGTGCTGCTGCATCTGGCTCGCGCGGGCTGGGTGCGCTGGCGCCCCGAGCGGCCGACGGCCCCGGTGAAGCCGGGTCGCGGCCCGCTCGCCGCGCGCCTGATCCTCGACGACGGCTCGGGCTTCGACATCACCGAGGCCGGCACGAAGAAGAGCCTGGCGATCTCGATCGTGAGAGACCCGCGGGACGTGCCGGGCGTCGAGCGGCTCGGGCCGGACCCGCTCGACCCCGAGTTCACCCGCGAGATCCTCGGCGCGATCCTGGCCACCGCGGGCCGCGCCCAGCTCAAGGGCGTCCTCCGCGACCAGTCCCGGATCGCGGGCATCGGCAACGCCTACTCCGACGAGATCCTGCACGTCGCGAAGATGTCGCCGTTCAAGCCGGCCTCGCTCACGCCCGACGAGCTCGACCGCCTGTACTCCGCGCTGCGCTACACCCTCGAGGAGGCGCTCGGCCGGGCCGAGGGCCTGCACGCCGCGGACCTCAAGCGCGAGAAGAAGCTCGGGATGCGCGTCCACGGCCGCACCGGCGAGGCCTGCCCGGTCTGCGGCGACACGATCCGCCAGGTGATCTACTCCGACTCGACGCTGCAGTACTGCCCCACCTGCCAGACCGGCGGCAAGCCGCTGGCCGACCGCGTCCTCTCCCGCCTGCTGAAGTAGCGTCGTCAGTTCGGCACCGTCGCCGTCGCGGTCGTCGCTCCGAACTGCTGGAAGGCGCCGGGGTCGGGCCCGAGGTAGACGGGACCGCGGGTCACGGTGGCCGTGACCGTGAACCTGCCTTTCGGCTCCGCACTGAACTCGGACGTGTAGGTCTGATTGAAGGAGACCGAGACGCTCCGGCTGCCGACCGTGTAGGTCCGGTTCACGCGGTAGGGACCGACGGGGACGACCAGGCGGGCGGCCCGGGGGCCGATCGCGGTGAGCCCGCTGTCCCAACTCGAGACGTCCTGGTCGGTCACGATGTCCACCCACGTCTCCTCCTCCAGCTGGATGCTCGACCCGGGTGCTCCGATCATGTTGATGTAGGCGGTGACGCCGAAGGTGCCGACGATGTACGACGTGACCTTCACCCCGACGAAGGTGGAGGTGATCACCGGCGCGGGTGACGCCGAGGCCCCGGGCGCGGCGACCGCGGCGGCGACCACCGGGGTCGTCCAGGCGGCCGCGACAGCGGTCCGCCGCGCGACTCCCGCCGGCTCGGACGGACGGAGATCGCCGGCGTGCGGGTGTCTCTGATCAGCTGTCATCGGTGTCCTCGTTCTCGTTCGCGTCGATCGGACGGCGGATGCCACCCGGCTCGTCGGCCACCCTCTCGACCAGGCGTGGTGAGTGCGGAATCCCTGGCGGGGAACGGTCCGAGATGGCTCGATCCGGCGCAGACCGCCGCCGCCCATCGAGCAGACCGCCCCCGCCCATCGAGTCGGAGGCCGTCGTCTGCGGCGCGGGCACCCCTCAGAACTCGAGGACGGTCACCGCGGACGGGCGGCCGAAGATGCCGACCGCGTACGGGTCGGGACCTCGGTAGGTGGGCCCGCGTGTCACGTTCGCCTCCACCGCGTATCGTCCCCGTGGCTCGGCGGCGAGCTCGCACACCGTGTCCGGCCCCGGGTAGGGGGCGCTGACCACCATGCTCCTGTCGCGGATCGTGTACCCCGTCACGGTCCCGTAGACACCAGCGGGGATGGTGATCGAGCCGGCCCGCGGACCCTCGGGAACGATCCCGTCCGCCCAGACGGCGACGTCCTGGCCCGTGGACCTGACGCGCACCACCGCGTCCTGCGGGAGGACGACGGGCCCCCCGGGCTCCCGGTGCCGTTGAGGTACACCTCGATGCGGAAGGCACGTGGGGACTCCAAGCCGTCTGCGACGAGCCAGACGCCGAGGAACGTGCCGTCCTCCTTCGGCGGCGTCGAGGCGGAGGCGGCCGGAGCAGCCGCCGCGCCCGCGATCACCGGGACCGTCCAGGCGACCGCGAGCGCCGATCGGCGCCCGATCTCCGGCGGACGAGCCCCGCCCTGTCCGGTCGTGTCGTCCTTCTGCGCGTCGTTGGTCATCGCGGTCCTCGTTCTCGTCTCGGCTGCGCGGCAGCCTGGTCCGCCCCGCGGCAACCCTTCCGCAGACCCATCTGCAGATGGTCATTCCTGGCGGCGGACGCCCGTATGGCTGAATCCGTGCAGTCCGTCCGCTCTCCCGGCGGACGGCGCCCACGACGAGGAGCACCGCGCCACCCCGCCCACGGGCGCGGCTCGGGCCGCCCCGTCCGGCGCTCGATTACACTGGACCAGCCATCAGCGGCGCCCGCGGGAGTCGCACGAATCGAGATTTCCGAGGGAGCACCGTGTCCGGGCATTCCAAGTGGGCCACGACCAAGCACCAGAAGGCGATCAAGGACTCGCGTCGCGCGAAGTCCTTCGCCAAGCTGATCAAGAACATCGAGGTGGCCGCCAAGATCGGCGGCGCCGACATGTCCGGCAACCCGACGCTCGTCGACGCCGTGCAGAAGGCGAAGAAGACCTCGGTCCCGAACGACAACATCGACCGCGCGATCAAGCGCGGCGCGGGCCTCACCGGCGAGGTCATCGACTACACGACGATCATGTACGAGGCCTACGGCCCGAACGGCATCGCGCTGCTCGTCGAGTGCCTCACCGACAACAAGAACCGCGCCGCCGCGGACGTCCGCACCGCGATGACCCGCAACGGCGGCACCATGGCCGACCCGGGCAGCGTCGCCTACAACTTCGCGCGCAAGGGCGTCATCACCGTCCCGCACGGCGACGGCGTCACCGAGGACGACGTGCTCGGCGCGGTCCTCGACTTCGGCGTCGACGACGTCATCGACCACGGCGAGTCCTTCGAGGTCCGCACCGAGGCCGCCGAGCTGGTCCCGGCGCGCACGGCGCTCCAGGAGGCCGGCATCGACTACGACGCCGCCGACGTCGAGTTCGTCGCCTCGCTCCAGGTCGAGGCCGACGCTGAGACGGCGCGCAAGGTCTTCCGCCTCATCGACGCGCTCGAGGACTCGGACGACGTGCAGAACGTCTACACCAACCTCGACATCACGCCCGAGGTCCGGGCCGAGCTCGAGAACGACGAGGAGTGACCCGGTGACCCCGGCTCGTCCCCGGCGGGCGCGCTGATGCGCGTCCTCGGGATCGACCCGGGGCTCACCCGGTGCGGCGTCGGCATCGTCGATGTCGGGCGCGACCGCCGCGCGACGCTCGTGCACGTCAGCGTGCTGCGCACCCCGCCGGAGTCACCGCTCGAGAGCCGTCTCCTCGCGCTCGCCGACGGCATCGAGGCCCTGCTCGACGAGCACCGGCCCGACGCCGTCGCGATCGAGCGCGTCTTCGCGCAGAACAACGTGCGCACCGTGATGGGCATCGCCCAGATCAGCGGGGTCGCCCTCGTCTCGGCCGCCCGGCGCGGCCTTCCGGTCGGCATGCACACGCCCAGCGAGGTGAAGGCCGCGGTCACCGGCTACGGAGCGGCGGACAAGCGCCAGGTCACCACGATGATCCAGCGCATCCTCCGGCTCGACGCCCCGCCGAAGCCGGCCGACGCGGCCGATGCTCTGGCCCTCGCCGTCTGCCACGCCTGGCGCGGACCGATCGCCGCGGGCCCCGCCGCAGCCGAGGGGGAGACGGCGGCCCAGCGCGCCTGGCGCGCCGCGGAGGCCTCCACTCGAACGCCTGTTCGAGCCTCTAGACTGACGCGGTGATCTCCTCCCTCCGCGGCACCGTCCTCTCCGCCCGCGGGAGCCTCGCTGTCGTCGACGTCCACGGCGTCGGCTACGCGGTCAACGTCACGCCGCAGCACGCCCTCGAGCTGCGGGTCGGCGACGAGACCGTGCTCACCACGACGCTGATCGTGCGCGAGGACTCGCTGACCCTCTACGGCTTCCCGGACGAGGAGCAGCTCGAGATCTTCGAGCTGCTGATCGGCGTCACCGGCGTCGGCCCCAAGTCCGCGCTTGGCGTCCTCGGCGCGGTCGAGCCCGAGCGCATCGCCCAGGCGGTCGCCGACGAGGACGACGCCGTGTTCCGCAAGGTCTCCGGCATCGGTCCCAAGACCGCGAAGCTCATCATCCTGTCGCTCGCGGGCAAGCTCGCCGTCCGCCCGCGCGCCGCCCGCGGCTCCGGTCCGGGTGCGACCGCCGCGCAGAGCGTGCTCTCGGCGCTCGTCGGCCTCGGCTGGCCCGAGCGCGTCGCCGCCGAGGTCGTCGACGAGATCCTGCTCGACGCCCAGGCGTCCGACGCCGCGAGCGTGCAGTCGCTGCTCCGCCTCGCCCTGGCGCGGCTCGGTCCGGCGGCCCGCTCGTGAGCGGCGACGACGTGATGGGCCCGGAGGTCGCCTCCGAGGCCGAGATCGCCTTCGAGGGAGCCCTGCGCCCGAAGAACCTCGGCGAGTTCGTCGGCCAGCGCAAGGTCCGCGGCCAGCTCGAGCTGCTGCTCAAGGCGGCGGCGATGCAGGGCCGCACGCCCGACCACATCCTGCTGGCCGGCCCGCCCGGCCTCGGCAAGACCACCCTGGCGATGATCGTGGCGGAGGAGAGCTCCTCGCCGCTGCGGATGTCCAGCGGTCCCGCGATCCAGCACGCCGGGGATCTCGCTGCCGTGCTCTCCTCGCTGCTGCCCGGCGAGATCCTCTTCATCGACGAGATCCACCGCATGGCGCGCTCGGCGGAGGAGATGCTCTACCTCGCGATGGAGGACTTCCGGATCGACATCATGGTCGGCAAGGGCGCCGGCGCGACCTCCGTCCCCCTGGATCTCGCGCCGTTCACCCTCGTCGGCGCGACGACCCGCTCGGGTCTCCTGCCGAATCCGCTGCGCGACCGGTTCGGCTTCACCGCCCACCTCGAGTTCTACGCCGAGGACGAGCTGCGCCAGGTGCTCACCCGCGCCGCGCGCCTGCTCGACCTCGACATCGACGGCGAGGCGGTCGCCGAGATCGCCGGCCGCTGCCGGGGCACTCCGCGCATCGCGAACCGCCTGCTGCGCCGGGTCCGCGACTTCGCGCTCGTGCACGGCGGCCGCGCCGACGTCACCGCCGTGCGCGCGGCGCTCGACCTCTACGACGTGGATGAGCTCGGCCTCGACCGCCTCGACCGCGCCGTGATGGACATCGTGCTCACCCGCTTCGACGGCGGGCCGGTCGGCCTCAACACGCTCGCGGTCTCGGTCGGCGAGGAGGCGGAGACGGTCGAGGCGGTCGTCGAGCCGTTCCTCGTCCGGATCGGGCTGCTCACCCGCACGCCCCGAGGGCGCGTCGCGACGCCGGCCGCCTACCGCCACTTCGGCGTGGATCCGCGCGGGGGAGCCGCCTCGGCCTCCCAGCGGCCCCTGTTCGGAGATGACCTATAATCTTCAAGGCCCGACGGGCCGCTCGATCCGCCAGCGCCAGCCACTCTGCTCACGAGAGCATGGGCTGACGGCGGATCACCCTCAACTCCGGAAGGCTCACCCATGGATCCGACGATCATCCTGCTCGTCCTGCTTCTCGCCGTGATGATCATCTTCATGTTCCGCAACAACAAGAAGCGGCAGCGCGAGGCGGAGAAGATGAAGACCGGGCTGGTCCCCGGTGTCGAGCTGATGACCGGCTCCGGCCTGTTCGGCACCGTCGTCTCGATCGACGACGACGAGAACAAGATCATCATCGAGTCGACGCCCGGCACGCTCCTGACGATCCACCGCCAGGCGATCGCCCGCCTCATCGACCCGGCCGAGAACGCGGTCGTCGCCGACGAGGACGAGACCGAGACCGTGGCGGCCGTCGAGTCGCCCGCGTTCGGCGAGCGCGACGCCGCGCACACGTCCGACCCGCTGGTCGACCCGGTCGAGCGCGACCGCAGGCCCGACGCGCAGTAGTCTCCAGGGCGGGCAGGGTGCATCGGCATCCCGCCCGCCCTTCCACGTCCGGGGTGCGCCCCG
Organism: Rathayibacter sp. VKM Ac-2857; assembly: GCF_013205025.1. GTDB lineage: Bacteria > Actinomycetota > Actinomycetes > Actinomycetales > Microbacteriaceae > Rathayibacter. The sequence goes on from NZ_JABMLE010000004.1 coordinate 217,141, forward strand.
GATCGAAGACCGTCGATCGGACGACCGGCGCCACCCTCGGGATCGGCGCCTGCGCGAGGATCGACGTCGACCGCAGAGCCAGCGTCGGCCGGAGAGCCGGCGCCGACCGAAGAAGAAGGTGAGCCCTGGGTGGCCGCATCAACCCCCGTCCGGAAGGCCAGGCGCTCGCTGAGCTGGCTCGGCGTCCTGATCCTCGCGCTCGTCGGCCTCAACGCCGCCGCCGTCATCTTCGGAGGCGGCTCCTGGACGCCGAAGCTCGCGCTCGACCTCGAGGGCGGCACCCAGATCGTGCTGCAGCCCCAGCTCTCGGACGGCCAGACCGTCTCGTCCGAGCAGCTGACGCAGGCCGTCTCGATCATCCGCCAGCGGATCGACGCCGCGGGCGTCTCCGAGTCCGAGATCACGACCCAGGGCTCGAGCAACATCGTCGTCTCGATCCCGGGCACGCCGGACGACGCGACGCTGCAGCGCATCGAGGCGTCGGCGAAGCTCGACTTCCGCCCGGTGCTCGTCGCCAGCCAGGCGACCACCAGCTCGGTCGGCGGCGACTCCACCTCCTCGCCCACGCCGACCCCGGTCGACCCGTCGCTCGCCACCGAGCCGACGGCCGCGCCGACCAGCGCGAGCGACCTCGCCTACATCACGCCGGCGCTCGAGGCGCAGTACACTTCGTTCGACTGCGCGTTCCTCAACGACCAGGACCCGAACCTCGCGCCGGCCGATCAGCCCCTGATCACCTGCGACGACAGCGAGACGGTCAAGTACATCCTCGGCCCGGTCGAGATCACCGGTGAGGACATCTCCGACGCCTCGAACGGCCTGATGACGACGTCCTCCGGCGCCAGCACGGGCACCTGGGCCGTCAACCTCTCCTTCGACGACCAGGGCACCCAGGCCTTCGGCGACGTCACCTCGCGCCTCATCGGGCTGCAGGGCGCGCAGAACCAGTTCGCGATCGTCCTCGACGGCCGCGTCATCTCGGCGCCCTCCACCAACGCCGCGATCACCGACGGGAACGCGCAGATCTCCGGCTCCTTCACCCAGGAGTCGTCGAAGACCCTCGCCGACCAGCTGAAGTACGGCGCACTGCCGATCGGCTTCCAGGTGCAGAGCTCGGACAGCATCTCCGCGACGCTCGGCTCGACCCAGCTCGCCAGCGGACTGCTCGCGGGCCTCATCGGCCTCATCCTCGTCGTCGTCTACTCGGTCGCGCAGTACCGCGTGCTCGGTGCGGTGACCATCGCCTCGCTGATGGTGGCGGCGATCGTCACCTACCTCGTGGTCACGTTGCTCTCCTGGCGGGAGGGACTCCGCCTCTCGCTCGCGGGAGTCGCGGGTCTGATCGTGGCCATCGGCATCACGGCCGACTCGTTCATCGTCTACTTCGAGCGGATCCGCGACGAGCTGCGCGACGGCCGCGGGCTGGAGTCCTCGGTCGAGGCCGGCTGGCGGCGCGCGCTGCGGACGATCTTCGCCTCCGACATGGTGAACCTGCTCGCCGCCGTCGTGCTCTTCGCCCTCGCGGTCGGCAGCGTCCGCGGCTTCGCGCTGACGCTCGGCATCACGACGCTGATCGACCTCGTGGTGGTGATCCTCTTCACCCACCCGATGCTGCAGCTGCTGGCGACGACCAAGTTCTTCTCGGAGGGCCACAAGGCCTCCGGGCTGGATCCGCGCGCACTCGGAGCGGTGTACCGCGGCCGGGCGGCGTTCCGCCCGCAGGACGCGGTCCTCGCGGGCAAGGGCACGGCCGGCAAGGGCTCGTCCGCGGCACGCGAGGCCGCCCGCCGCCAGACCATCGCCGAGCGCAAGGCCGCCGAGGCGGCCGCCGCGCGCAGCTCCTCGAACGACTCGAACGGGAAGGACGCGTGATGGCCAGCTTCTCGCAGTTCGGAAACGACCTCTACACCGGCAAGCGCTCGGTCGACTTCGTCGGCCGCCGGCGCACCTGGTACCTCATCTCGATCGCGATCATCCTGCTGACCGTGCTCGGCACGGCGGCCCGCGGCGGCTTCAACTTCAGCATCGAGTTCACCGGCGGCTCGGAGTTCACGGTCACCGCGCCGGACACCCTCGACCAGACCGCGGCGACGGACGCCGTCACCTCGGTCTCGCCCGACGCCGTCCCGCGCGTCTCGATCGTCGGCGACGACTCGATCCGGGTGCAGACCAGCCAGCTGTCGACCGACGAGTCGACGCAGGTCCGCAACGCGCTCTCCGAGGCCTACTCCGTCCCGACGGACCAGGTCGCCTCGTCCTTCATCGGCGCCGCCTGGGGCTCGGACGTCACGCAGCAGGCCGTCCGCGGCCTGATCATCTTCGTGATCCTCGCGGCCCTGGCGATGTGGGCCTACTTCCGGACCTGGAAGATGTCGCTCGCCGCCATCGTCGCGCTCCTGCACGACCTCGTGATCGTGGCCGGCGTCTACGGGATCACCGGGACCGAGGTCTCACCGGCGGCGGTCATCGGACTGCTCACGATCCTCGGCTACTCGCTGTACGACACGGTCGTGGTCTTCGACAAGATCCGCGAGAACACGGCGGAGGCGCTCGGCAGCACGACGAGGACCTTCTCCGAGACGGTGAACCTCGCCGAGAACCAGACGCTGGTCCGCTCGATCAACACCTCGATCGTCGCGGCCCTGCCGGTCGCCGCGATCCTCGTGATCGGCGCCTTCGTCCTCGGCGCCGGCACGCTCCGCGACATCTCGCTCGCCCTGCTGATCGGCATCATCGTCGGCACCTACTCGACGATCTTCGTCGCGGCGCCGCTCTACGCCCAGCTGCGCAGCGGCGAGGCCGAGATCGGCAAGCACGACAAGCGGGTCGTCTCGGCTCGCGAGCGCGCCGTGGCCCCGGTCGTCCAGGGCTGATCGTGGCCGACTACGCGCAGGTCAGCGCCGCGGACGCGGTCGGCCTCGTCGAGCGCGACGAGGTCTGGCTGCTCGACGTGCGCGAGCCGCACGAGTGGGCGCTCGGGCACGCTCCGGCGGCCCACCACATCCCGATGGGCAGCATCGGCGAGCGGCAGGACGAGCTCCCTCGGGATGCCGCGATCCTCGTCGTCTGCCACTCGGGAGTCCGCTCGGCCATGGTCGTCCAGGCACTCGACGGAGCCGGCTACGAGACGGCGAACATCGAGGCCGGCATGACCGCGTGGGCGGCCGCCGGCGGCGACGTCGTGGACGACGAGGGGCGCCCCGGCCGGATCGACTGAGCGCGGGCCTGTCCGCTCCCGGCGGACCGGTCACCGGCACTCCCGCGACGGACGATAATGAGGCGATGGAGATCTCCGCGTGAGCGACACCACGACCACGTCCTCGACCGCTGCCCTGCGCAGACTGGTCCCGCGGATCTTCTCGCGCGCGCAGCCCTCCGGCGCCGTCGACACGCTCGTGCGGACGGTGCGCACGCACCACCCCAAGAGCGACATCGCGCTGATCGAGCGGGCCTACTCGGTCGCCGAGCGCGCGCACGCGAACCAGAAGCGCCGCAGCGGCGAGCCGTACATCACGCACCCGCTGGCCGTCGCGCAGATCCTCGCCGACCTCGGCATCGGCTCGAAGACCATCGCCGCCGCTCTGCTGCACGACACGGTGGAGGACACCGACTACAAGCTCGACGAGCTCCGCGCCGACTTCGGCGACGAGGTCGCGATGCTGGTGGACGGCGTCACCAAGCTCGACAAGGTCAAGTACGGCGACAGCGCGCAGGCCGAGACCGTGCGCAAGATGATCGTGGCGATGTCCAAGGACATCCGGGTGCTCATCATCAAGCTCGCCGACCGCCTCCACAATGCGCGCACCTGGGGCTTCGTCCCCGCCGAGTCCGCGGCCCGCAAGGCGACCGAGACCCTCGAGATCTACGCGCCGCTGGCCAACCGCCTCGGCATCCAGGCGATCAAGTGGGAGCTCGAGGACCTGTCCTTCGCCGTGCTCTACCCCAAGATCTACAACGAGATCGAGAGCCTCGTGAAGGTGCGGACCCCGCAGCGCGAGGAGTTCGTCCAGAGCATCATCGACCTCATCGGCGAGGACCTGCGGGCGGGCAAGATCCGCGGCCGCGTCGTCGGCCGGCCCAAGCAGTACTACTCGATCTACCAGAAGATGGTCGTCCGCGGCCGCGACTTCGACGAGATCTACGACCTGGTCGGCATCCGCGTCCTGGTGAACTCGGTGCGCGACTGCTACGCCGTGCTCGGCTCGATCCACGCGCGCTGGAGCCCGATGCCCGGCCGCTTCAAGGACTACATCGCGACCCCCAAGTTCAACCTGTACCAGTCGCTGCACACCACGGTGATCGGCCCCAAGGGCCGAGCGGTCGAGATCCAGATCCGCACCAACGAGATGCACCAGCACGCCGAGTTCGGCATCGCGGCGCACTGGAAGTACAAGGAGCAGATGGCGACGGGCAAGGTCGCCTCCGGCTCGAACGACACCGACCTCGCCTGGCTCGCGCACCTCTCCGACTGGCAGTCCGAGACGACGGACCCGAACGAGTTCCTCGACTCCCTCCGCTTCGAGATCGGCGCGAAGGAGGTCTACGTCTTCACGCCCAAGGGGCGCGTCATCGGCCTGCCGACGGGCGCGACCCCGGTCGACTTCGCCTACGCCGTGCACACCGAGGTCGGCCACCGCACCATGGGGGCGAAGGTCAACGGACGCCTCGTGCCGCTCGAGTCCTCGCTGACCACCGGCGACGTCGTCGAGGTCTTCACCTCGAAGAACCCCGACTCCGGCCCGAGCCAGGACTGGCTCAATTTCGTGCAGAGCCCGCGGGCCCGCAACAAGATCCGCCAGTGGTTCACCAAGGAGCGCCGCGACGAGGCGATCGAGCAGGGCAAGGACTCCATCGCGCGGGCCATGCGCAAGCAGAACCTGCCGCTGCAGAAGCTGATGAGCCAGGACACCTTCACCGAGGTGGCCAGCCAGCTGCGCTACAACGACGTCGAAGCGCTCTACGCCGCCGTCGGCGAGGGCCACGTCTCCACCCAGTCGGTGCTGGAGAAGGTCGTCGCGACGATCCAGGGCGATCCGGAGTCGGACGAGCACGAGGTGACGCTGCCGCGCTCCCCGCGGCCGCGCAGCCGCAGCAGCGAGTCCGGGGTACTGGTCAAGGGCGCGCCGGACATCCTGGTGAAGCTCGCGAAGTGCTGCACCCCGGTGCCGGGCGACCAGATCGTCGGCTTCGTCACCCGCGGCGCCGGCGTCTCGGTGCACCAGGCGAACTGCCACAACGTGCAGGAGCTGCTCAAGGAGCCGGAGCGGATCGTCGATGTCGAGTGGGCGCCGTCGTCCAAGAGCATCTTCCTGGTGCAGATCCAGGTGGAGGCGCTGGACCGCTCGGGGCTGCTCAGCGACGTCACGCGGGTGCTCTCGGAGCATCACGTCAACATCCTCTCGGCGACCGTCTCGACCTCCAGCGACCGCCTGGCGATCAGCCGGTTCGTCTTCGAGATGGGCGACACGACGCATCTGGACCGCGTGCTGAACGCGGTGCGCCGGATCGACGCCGTGTACGACGTGTACCGGGTCAACGCGGGCTGACCCCGCCGAGCACTCCGGTCAGGCGCTGCAGGGCGATCCTGCGGCCCGAGACCGGGGCGCCGCCGTCCAGCCGCTCGAGCACCCGCTCGAGCGGCGTGGCGGTGGCGGCGGCCAGCGCCCGGAGCAGGTCGTCCCCGCAGCTGCCCCGGGTGCGCGCCAGATCGATCAGGGTCCGCTCGGGGGTCGTGACGGAGCAGCCGCCGAGCACCGTGACGTCCTCGTCCGTCAGGCGCACCTCGTGGAAGCGCACCCGGGCGAGCATCGGCGGGTGCAGGCGGTTCCGGCGGTCGATGGACGCGCTGTGCACCGGGGGAGCGGCCGGCATCGCGCCGTGCACCCAGGCCGCCGACAGCCGGTCGGCCACCGTCCCGCGCGGGACGACCGCGAGGAGCGCAGCGCCCCGCTCAGCGGGACCGAGCGGCAGATCGGCGAGCAGGAAGCCCTCGTCGAGGGCCACCACCTCGCCGTCGAGCCGGGCGGCGCACAGCTCCGCGAGCGGCAGCTGACCCGGGATCAGAACGGAGGGGAGGCGCGTCATCCGCCCATGCTGACCGACGCGCCCCGCCCTCAGGACGCCCTGAGCGGATCTGTGGAGGGATCCCTTCTGCGGGAGTCCGTGCGGCACTGCCGATCGGACGCACCCCTTCTGGAGACAGCGGGTCTCGATACGCGCTGCGCGCTACTCGACCAGCATGGAGCGCGAGCGCGCGTCTTCTGGTCTCGATACGCGCTGCGCGCTACTCGACCAGCAAGGAGCGCGAGCGCGCGCCTCCTGCTGATAGAGCAGCTAGGGGAGCGGGCCCTCCATGTTGATCGAGTAGCCCGCGGAGCGGGCGTATCGAGATCCACCACCGAACGACGGCGGGTCTCGATACGCGCTGCACGCTACTCGACCAGCAAGGAGCGCGAGCGCGCGCCTCCTGCTGATAGAGCAGCTAGGGGAGCGGGCCCTCCATGTTGATCGAGTAGCCCGCGGAGCGGGCGTATCGAGATCCACGACCGAACGACGGCGGGTCTCGATACGCGCTGAGCGCTACTCGACCAGCAGGGAGTCGCGGGATCAGCCCAGGGCGTCCAGCCACACCTTGCGGGCGTCGAGCGCCTCCTGGGCCTGGGCGATGGCCGCGCGGTCGCCGCGGGCCTTCGCCTCGTCGAGCTCGTCCTGGAGCTTCTGGATCGCGGCGGTCAGCTGCGAGGCGAGACCCTCCGAACGGGCCTTGCGCTCGGGGTTGCTGCGGTTCCAGTGCTCCTCGTCGAGCTTGCGCACGTGCGCCTCGACCTTGCGGAGGCGGTCCTCGACCGTGCGCACCTGCTCGCGCGGCACGCGGCCGATCGCGTCCCAGCGCTCCTGCACGGAGAGCAGCACCCGCTTGGCCTTCTCGCGGTCCGGCTCCTGCAGCAGCGGCTCCGCCTCCTCGAGGAGGGCGAGCTTGAGGTCGAGGTTCTCGGTGTACTCGACGCTCTCCTGGGCGACGACCTCGGCCTTCGCGCCGTAGATCGCGTCGCCGGCGGCCTTGAAGCGCGCCCAGAGGGCGTCGTCGAACCGCTTGCCGGCGCGACCGGCGACCCGCCAGCGCTCGAGGAGCGCCCGGTACTCCGGGATCGCCTCGGCGCCGCGCGAGACCAGCGCCTCGGCCTGGTCGATCAGTGCCTGCTTGGCCGACTTGGCCTCGCGGTGCGCCGAGTCGAGGTCGGCGAAGAACGCTTTGCGGTTCTGCTCGATCGTCGTGCGGGCCCCGCGGAAGCGGCGCCACAGCTCGTTCGCGTCGTTCTTGGGCAGGCGCGGGCCCTGCTGCTGGTGGCTCTGCCAGCGGGCGAACAGGTCGTCGATCGCGGCGCTGGCCTGCTTCCACTGCGTCTTCGCCGGGTCGACGGCGGCGAGCGCCTCGGCCTCGGCGACGATCGCCTCGCGGTGCGCGACCGCATCGGCCAGGGCGGCCTTGGACTCGGCGGCCTGCTGCTCGGTGAGGTCCTCGACGGATCCGCTCAGCGCGCTGACGCGGGCCTGCAGGGAGGCGAGGTCGCCGACGGCGTGCGCCTGTGAGATGGCGGCCGTCAGGGTCTGCACGCCGCGCGAGACGTCCGTCGCCGGGGCGCCGCGCTTGGCGCGCTGCTCGAGCAGGGAGACCTGCCCGGCGAGCTCGGTGAACTTGCGCTCGTAGTAGGCGAGAGCCTCCTCGGGAGACGCGTCGGGGTACTGGCCCACCTCGCGCTCCTCGTCGCCCACGCGGACGAAGACCGTGCCGTCGTCGGAGACGCGGCCCCACGGCTGCCGGCCGGCCGCCGACGGACCAGGAGTCGGTGCCGCGGGAGTCGCCGCTGCGACGGGTGCGGCGGCGTCCTCGGGAGCAGCCGCGTCATCGGAAGCCACTCCGTCCTCGGAAGCCACTGCGTCGTCGGAAGCCACTGCGTCCTCGGAAGCCACTGCGTCGTCGGAAGCAGAGACGTCCTCCGAAGCGACCGCGTCCTCAGGAGCCGCTGCCTCCTCGGGGGTGGCCGACTCCTCGGGAGCGGCCTCCTCGTCGGAGGTCACCGCCTCGGGGGAGTCCCCGTCGCTCTCGGGAGCGCCGGTCTCGGCCGGGGCGTCGGCGCCCTCGGGGACGCCTGCGCTCTCGGGGACGGCCGTCGTCGCGGAGGACGGGCTGTCGTCGGGGGACACGGTGTCGGGGGTGGACACGGTGTCGATGTCGCCATCTGGAGTCAGCATCGGGTGCCGCCTTTCGCTGTCGTCCCGCCCCTCGGCCTCGGTGCTCGACAGCCGGAGGCCGACGACCGCGCTCAGCCGCGAACGGGCAGTGACGACAAGCCTATTGCACTCCCCGCGCCGCCGGTCGTGCGCGGTCCCGCGGGTCGTCCGCGCCGCTCGACGGCGACCCGCTCCGGTGCCTACTGGAGCGAGATCGCGCCGATCGCGACCGGCTCGGCGGGGGCGCCGTCGCCGGACCCGTCCGCCGTCCCCTTCGCGACGACATCGGCGACGAGCGCGTCCAGCCCCGAGGTGACCTGGCCGACGACGGTGTAGCCGCCCGCGGCGTCCTCGGGGAGCTGGGTGTCCTGGTAGACGACGAAGAACTGGCTGCCCTGGCTGTAGCCGTTGCCGCCCTGACGGGCCATCGCGATGGTGCCCGCGGGGTAGACGCCGTCGGCGGGGGCGTTCTCGACCGGTCCGTAGCTGTAGCCGGGGCCGCCGGTGCCGTCGCCGTCCGGGTCGCCGCACTGCAGGACGTAGAGGCCCTCGGTGGTGAGGCGGTGGCAGGAGACGCCGTCGTAGAAGCCGGACTGCGAGAGGGAGATGAAGGAGGAGACGGCCTGCGGGGCGGCGGCGCCGGCCAGGGTGATGCCGAGCTCGTCGCTGTTGATCGACATCGTGCCGGTCCAGTCGCGGCCCTCGGCGATGTCGGCGGAGGGGACGTCGCCGGTGTTCTCGCCGGTCGCGGCGGGAGTGGGAGTGGGCGTGGCGCTCTCGGAGGAGGTCGGCTCGGCGACGGGGGTGCCCGGGCCGCCGGAGAAGTAGAGGAGCTGCGCGACGACGGCGAGCGCGATCACGACGACGCCCGCGACGGCTGCGATCACGTTGTCGCGGACTCGGCGCTTCGCGCGGGTCCGGTGCAGGCTCTGCCGCGCCTGGTAGGCCCTCAGCCGGGTGCGCGCCTCGCGATCGTTCGTCCTGCCCTGGGCCACGTGTTCCTCCGCCGTCGTGCGTCGCGCCTGCGTCCGGCGCGGCTCTGCGCGAGCGCGGAGCGCGTCGAGCCTACGAGAATCGCCGCGCCCTCGCCGGACACCGCGGCGCCGGGCGCCGGACGGGCGCCGGGGGCGACTGTCGGAGGCCGTCGTTACGCTGGGGCGATGACCATGCAGCAGGCCGGACTCCGCTCCGGGGCGACCCCGCTCGCCGTGCGCATGCGTCCCCGCAGCCTGGAGGAGGTCGCCGGGCAGCGGCACCTGCTCACCCCGGGCTCGCCGCTGGTGGCTCTCGCGGCCGACACCACCGGTGAGCGCGGCGCGGTCTCGGTGATCCTCTGGGGCCCGCCCGGCACCGGCAAGACGACGCTCGCGCAGGCCGTGGCCCACTCCAGCGGCCGCCGCTTCGTCGAGCTCTCGGCCGTGACGGCCGGCGTCAAGGACGTCCGCCAGGTGATGGAGGAGGCGCTGTCCACCCGCGACCTCTACGGCACCTCGACCGTCCTCTTCCTCGACGAGATCCACCGCTTCACCAAGGCGCAGCAGGACGCACTGCTGCCCGGCGTCGAGAACGGCTGGGTCATCCTCATCGCGGCGACGACCGAGAACCCGTCGTTCTCGGTGATCGCCCCGCTGCTCTCGCGCTCCCTGCTGCTCACGCTGAACACGCTCGACGACGACGACCTGGGGCTGCTCGTCGACCGCGCGCTGCACGACGAGCGCGGGCTGCGCGACTCGGTCCGGCTCGACGACGAGGCGCGGGCGAGCATCGTCCGGCTCGCCTCAGGGGACGCGCGGCGCGCACTCACGGCACTCGAGGCCGCCGCCACCTCGGCGAGGTCGGAGGAGCGCGAGGCCGACCGCGTCGCGCGGGCCTCCGCGGTGGAGGGCGACGACGAGGACGAGGACGACGAGGACACCGCCGAGCCGGCCGCCGCCGCGGAGCCCGAGCTCCCGCTGATCACCGTCGAGGTGGTCGCCCGGGCCGTCGACCGCGCGCTGCTGCGCTACGACCGCAACGGCGACGAGCACTACGACGTCATCAGCGCGTTCATCAAGTCGATCCGCGGCTCGGACGTCGACGCCGCACTGCACTACCTCGCCCGGATGATCGAGGCGGGGGAGGACCCGCGCTTCATCGCCCGCCGGATCATCGTCTCGGCCTCCGAGGACATCGGGATGGCCGACCCGCAGGCGCTCGTCGTCGCGATCGCCGCGGCCGACGCCGTCCAGTTCATCGGCATGCCGGAGGGGCGCATCCCGCTCGCGCAGGCCGTCGTCCACCTGGCCACCGCGCCCAAGTCGAACGCCTCCTACACGGCCATCGACAGGGCGATCGCCGACGTCCGCGCGGGCAAGGCCGGCCGGGTGCCGCCGCACCTGCGCGACGCGCACTACCCGGGCGCCAAGCGGCTCGGCCACGGCAAGGGCTACCGCTACCCGCACGACGCCGAGCTCGGCGTCCTCGAGCAGCAGTACCTGCCGGACGAGCTCCGCGGCGCGCGCTACTACGCGCCGACCGAGCACGGCAACGAGCGCGACGTGTCGGCCCGGCTGGCGAAGCTGCTGCGGATCATCCGCGGCCGTGCGTGACGCCGGCTCCCGCGCCTGGTAGTCTTGCGAGGTTGCCCACCGCTCTGTAGCCGAGCGGAGCAGCGCATCCCTCTGAATCGCGCAGTCCGCCACCGCGGTCACCCTGCCTCCCGCACCCGCGGGGGGACACGACCTCGGCGCCCGCCCTCCTCCCGGAGCCGGCGGACGAGGACTGCGACCGAACCTCTCAGACCCTGGAAGGACCACAGTGTCGACCACCTCACGTACCCGTTCGAAGACGCGCCTCTCGCGCGCCCTCGGCATCCCCCTGACCCCGAAGGCCGCCCGTTACCTCGAGAAGCGTCCCTACGCTCCCGGTGAGCACGGCCGCTCGAAGCGCAAGGCCGACTCCGACTACGCCGTCCGCCTGCGGGAGAAGCAGCGTCTGCGAGCCCAGTACGGCATCCGCGAGAAGCAGCTGCGCATCGCCTTCCAGGAGGCGCGCCGCACTCAGGGCCTGACCGGTGAGAACCTGGTCGAGCTCCTCGAGATGCGTCTCGACGCCCTCGTCCTGCGCTCGGGCTTCGCCCGCACCACGGCGCAGGCTCGCCAGTTCGTCACCCACCGCCACATCATGGTGGACGGCCAGACGGTCGACCGTCCCTCCTTCCGCGTGAAGCCGGGCCAGGTCATCCACGTCAAGACCCGCTCCGAGGGCACCGAGCCCTTCCAGGTCGCGGCCGCCGGCGGACACGTCGACGTCCTCCCCAAGACCCCGGGCTACCTCGAGGTCGAGATCGACAAGCTCCAGGCGACGCTGCTGCGCCGCCCGAAGCGCGCCGAGGTCCCCGTGACCTGCGAAGTCCAGCTCGTCGTCGAGTACTACGCGGCCCGCTAGTCAGCGCACCCCCCGTTCGAAAGGCCCCGGCTCCTGCCGGGGCCTTTCCTCGTTCCCGGGCCTGCTCGGCGCGCGGCGGGTGCGCTCCAGCCGCGGCCGTCCGGCTCGCGATCCGAGCTCCGGCTCGCGGGATCCGGGTGCTCCGACGTGCCGGGGCTGCCTCCGCGTGCCGGAGGTCCGCCGACGGCGCCCTGGCCGGACCTGGGCGGCTCCGCGCCGTCGGTAGGCTGGGGTGCCGCATCCGGCGGCGCCGAAACGGAGGTCATCGTGTCCGGTGGAGACATCGCAGGGCTCATCGCCGCGGGGGTGTTCGCGATCCTCGTGGCCGTCGCCGCGATCCCGCTCTGGAAGCTCGGACGGGTCTTCGACAGCACGAGCGAGGCGATCAAGCAGGCCAGCGACGGCCTGACCCCGATCCTCGACGAGTCGGCGTCGACGCTGCGCGAGGCGAACCAGCAGCTGGCCCGCGTCGACACCATCACGAAGGACGTGGCCGAGGTCACCGGCAACGTGAACGCGCTCGTCGCCCTGACCGCCGCGACCATCGGCGGACCGCTGATCAAGCTCGCCGGGTTCACCGCCGGCGTCCGCGCCGTCCTGGTCGCCGGCCGCACCGCCGACAAGGCGGGCGCCGCGGTCGGACGCGGCGCCGCGCGCCGCTCTCGGCGCACCCGCAGGTCGTCCACGAAGTAGGTCCCTGCTCGCGCCCTACAATCGAGGGGGTCGTCGCGCCCTCGCGCCGGTCGCCGTGTGGAAGGAATCGCCGTGAAGAACATCGTCCTGATCGTCATCGGGATCGGTCTCGGGTTCGCCGTCGCGCACCAGGTGTCCCGCACCGAGGCGGGTGCCCGTCTCTTCGAGGACCTCAACCGCACGGCGAAGGAGCTCGGCGACGCCGTCTCCGAGGGCTACCACCAGCGCGAGGCCGAGCTGAAGGCCGCCATCGGCGAGGGCTGACGCCCCGCGTCACCCGAAAGACCCTGCCGGCTCGACAGACCCCGCAGACCCGACAGACATCCGCGTCGATCCGATCGACCGAAACGTAACGGAACCCATGCAGACCGCAGACATCCGCAACCGCTGGCTCGACTTCTTCGGAAGCCGCGGCCACACCGTGGTCCCCTCCGCCTCCCTCGTGAGCGAGGACCCGAGCCTCCTCTTCACGGTCGCCGGCATGGTGCCGTTCGTGCCCTACCTCACCGGGGTCGTCCCGGCGCCGTTCAGCCGCGCGACCAGCGTGCAGAAGTGCATCCGCACGAACGACATCGAGGAGGTCGGCAAGACCCCCCGCCACGGCACGTTCTTCCAGATGAACGGCAACTTCTCCTTCGGCGACTACTTCAAGGAGGGGGCGATCGGCTACGCCTGGGAGCTCCTCACCGGCAGCGAGAGCGACGGCAACCTCGGCTTCGACGAGAAGGACCTCTGGGTCACCGTCTACAAGGACGACGACGAGGCCATCGCGCTCTGGAAGAAGATCGCCGGTCTGCCCGACGAGCGGATCCAGCGCCTCGACAAGGACACCAACTACTGGTCGACCGGCCAGCCCGGCCCCGCCGGCCCCTGCTCGGAGATCTTCTTCGACCGCGGGCCCGCCTACGGCATCGACGGCGGCCCGGCCACCGACGACGACCGCTACGTCGAGATCTGGAACCTCGTCTTCATGCAGTACCTGCGCGGGCAGGGCACGAGCAAGGTCGACTTCGACATCCTCGGCGAGCTGCCGAGCAAGAACATCGACACCGGCATGGGACTCGAGCGCGTCGCGTTCCTCAAGCAGGGCGTCGAGAACATGTACGAGATCGACCAGGTGCGCCCGGTCCTCGACCGCGCCGCCGAGCTCTCGGGCCGCCGCTACGGCGCCGTGCACGAGGACGACGTGCGGATGCGCGTCATCGCCGACCACGTCCGCTCCTCGCTGATGCTGCTCTCCGACGGCGTGACGCCGTCCAACGAGGGCCGCGGCTACATCCTGCGCCGCCTCATGCGCCGCACGGTGCGCGCGATGCGCCTGCTCGGCGTCGACACCGCGACCTTCCCCGAGCTGTTCACCGCCTCGCGCGACGCCATGGCGTCGGCCTATCCCGAGGTGTCGACCGAGTTCGAGCGCCTCTCGACCAGTGCCTACGGCGAGGAGGAGGCGTTCCTGCGCACCCTCGCGGCCGGCACCGAGATCCTCGACCTCGCGGTGCTGAAGACCAAGAAGGCGGAGGCGGCGACCCTCCCCGGCGACACCGCCTTCCTCCTGCACGACACCTTCGGCTTCCCGATCGACCTCACCCTCGAGATCGCGGAGGAGTCCGGCCTCAGCGTCGACCGCGAGGCGTTCGACTCCCTGATGACGGCGCAGCGCACCCGCGCGAAGGCCGACGCGAAGTCGAAGAAGAACGCCCTCGCCGACCTCTCGGTCTACGCCGACTTCCGCGCGCACGGCGAGACGCTCTTCACCGGCTACGACGTGCTCGACACGGAGTCCCGGATCCTCGGCCTCATCGTCGGCGGGCACGCGGTGCAGAAGGCGGTCGCCGGCGACATCGCCGAGGTCATCCTCGAGGCCACCTCGCTCTACGCGGAGTCGGGCGGCCAGGAGGCCGACGCCGGCCGCATCGTCGGCAACGGCTTCGACCTCGAGGTCCTCGACGTGCAGAAGCCGGTCAAGGGCCTGATCAGCCACAAGGTCCAGGTCGCCAGCGGCGAGGTCGGCGTCGGCGACGCCGCCACCTCGGTCGTCGACCGCGACTGGCGCCGCGGTGCCCGCCAGGCGCACTCCGGCACCCACCTCATCCATGCGGCGCTGCGCCAGGTCCTCGGCCCGCAGGCGCACCAGTCCGGCTCGTTCAACAAGGCCGGCTACCTGCGCCTGGACTTCTCCTGGAACCAGGCGCTCTCGCTCGAGACCCGCAGTGAGATCGAGGACATCGCCAACGGCGCGATCCGCGACAACCTCGAGGTCGTCACCCGCGAGCTCCCGCTCGACGAGGCCAAGGCGCTCGGCGCGATGGCGCTCTTCGGCGAGAAGTACGGCGAGGTCGTCCGCGTCGTCGACATCGGCGGCCCCTGGTCGCGCGAGCTGTGCGCCGGCACCCACGTCGGCACCTCGGCCGAGATCGGGCTGATCAGCCTGATCAGCGAGTCCTCGGTCGGCTCGACCAACCGCCGCGTCGAGTCGCTGGTCGGCCGCGAGGCGCTGAGCGAGCTCGTCGCCGAGCGCGCCCTGGTCAGCACCATCTCCTCCTCGCTCAAGACGCCGCGCGAGCAGCTGCCCGATCGGATCGCCGAGCTCGTCGCGAGCCTCAAGGCCGCCGAGAAGCGGATCGCGACCTTCGAGGCCCGCGCGCTCGCCGAGCGGGTCCCCGCCATCGCCGCCACGAAGCGCTCGATCAACGGCGTCACGATCGTCGCCGAGAACGTCGGCACGGCCGGCTCCGGCGACGAGCTGCGCTCGCTCGTGATCTCGGTGCGCGAGCGCCTCGGTCAGGACGCCGCGGTCGTCGCCCTCGCGGCCGACGTCGCCGGGAAGCCCGCCGTCATCGTCGCGACCACCCCCGCCGCCCGCGAGCTCGGCCGGAAGGCGGGCGTGCTCGCCCGTCGCGCCGCCGGGATCCTCGGCGGCGGCGGTGGCGGCAAGGACGACCTGGCGCAGGGCGGCGGCTCGGACGTGTCCGCCATCGGTGCCGCGCTCGAGGCCGTCGTCGAGGAAGCGACCCGCTGAATGGAGAGGTTCGGCGTCCGGCTCGGCATCGATGTGGGCCGCTCCCGCATCGGAGTCGCGCGCTGCGACGCCGACGGTCTCCTCGCCGTGCCGGTGGAGACCGTCGCGCGCGTCGCGGAGGCGCCGGACGGCTCCGACGTCGCCCGGATTGCGGCCCTCGCCGCCGAGTTCGGCGCGTCGGCGATCGTCGTCGGCCTCCCGCTGTCGCTGTCGGGGGCCGAGACGGCCTCGACGGACGACGCCCGCGCCTTCGCGGCGCGCCTCGCCTCCGCCGTTCCGACCGCCCCGGTGCGGCTCGTGGACGAGCGGCTCTCGACGGTGAGCGCCCAGAACGCGCTGCACCGCTCGGGACGCAGCACCCGCGGCTCCCGCGCCGTGATCGACCAGGTCGCCGCCGTGGTGATCCTGCAGCACGCCATCGATTCCGAGCGCTCCTCCGGTACCCCCGCCGGATCCGCGCTCGAACCGAACGAAGGACGACCCAGCCGTGACCGACGTCCCCCCGAGCCGCCGCGCCGCCCGCGCAGCCGAGGCCGATCAGCAGAGTCAGCTCCCGCACAGCCCGGAGCAGCGCCCCGCCTCTGAGGCCGAGCACACTGCGCCCGACCACACTGCGCCCGAGCACGACCCCATCGACCACCTGTTCGCCGGCCCCGAGGTCGGCGCCCCGCGCGACCGCGGTGAAGCCGTCGCCGCGGCGCATCCCGATGCCGCCCCGTCGACCCGTCGCCGCCGCGCGAAGCGCGAGAACAAGCCCCGCCGCAGCCGTCGCGGGCTGATCGGCGGGCTCCTCGCCTTCGGCGTCTTCGTGGCCCTGGTCGCGATCGCCGTGACGATCTTCGTCGAGCCGGTCCGCGCGCTCTTCGCGGAGCCGGAGCCGACCGACTTCACCGGCACCGGCACGAGCGAGGTGGTCTTCACGATCCACCAGGGCGACGGCGGCAGCACCATCGCCGAGAACCTCGTCACGGACGGCGTCATCAAGTCGTACACGCCGTTCTACGAGCTGCTGCTGGCCGAGAACCCGGAGCCGGTCTTCCAGCCGGGCGCCTACTCGCTGAAGGCCGAGATGAGCGCCAAGGCGGCGCTGTCCGCGCTGCTCGACTCCGAGTCGACCCGGCTCGCGAACACCTTCGTCATCCCGGAGGGCACCTCGCTCAAGGGCGCGCTGCCGCTCATCGCGGACGGCTCGGGCGTCGCGCTCGCTGATCTGGAGGCCGCCGCCGCCGACTGGGGCTCCTACGGGCTCCCCGCCGAGGCGACCAGCCTCGAGGGTTTCCTCTTCCCGGCGACCTACGACATCGACCCGGGCACGTCGGCGCACGACATCCTGCAGACCCTCGTGAACCGGATGTACCAGTCGCTCGACGCGGCCGGCGTCCCGGTCGAGAACCGCTACCGGACCGTCGTCTTCGCCTCGCTCGTGCAGCGCGAGGCCCGCGTCGCCGACGACTTCCCGAAGGTCGCGCGCGTCTTCCAGAACCGCCTCGACCAGGGCTGGCGCCTTCAGTCGGACGCGACCGTCGCCTACGGCACCGGCGCCACCGACCGGGTGACCACGACCGACGCCGAGCGCAACGACGCGAGCAACGTCTACAACACCTACCAGCGCGACGGCCTGCCGCCCGCTCCGATCTCGAACCCGGGCGACGTCGCCATTCAGGCCGTGCTGCAGCCCGCGGACGGCACCTGGCTCTACTTCGTCACGGTGAACCTCGAGACCGGCGAGACGGTCTACTCGACCACCGACGCCGAGCACAACGCGGCCGTGGCGCAGTGGCAGGCGTGGATGCGGGACCACCCGGAGTACCAGTGACCCTCGGGCAGCCGGCGCCGGCCGGGCGCCGGCTGGCGGTCCTCGGCTCGCCGATCGCGCACTCGCGCTCGCCCGAGCTGCACGCGGCGGCGTACCGGGTGCTCGGGCTCGACTGGAGCTACACCGCGGTCGAGGCGACGGAGACGACGCTCGCGGCGGTCGTCGCCGATCCGGCCGCGCAGTGGCACGGCCTGTCCCTGACGATGCCGCTCAAGCACGCGGTAAGGCCGCTGCTCGACGAGGAGGACCTGGTCGCGCGGGCGACCGGAGCCGTCAACACGGTCCTGCTCGACCGCTCCCTCGGCGCGCCCCGCCTGCGCGGCTTCAACACCGACGTGGCCGGGATCGTCCGGGCGCTCGGGGAGGCGGGGGTGCACTCGGCCGAGCGCGTCGAGATCCTCGGGGGAGGGGCGACCGCCGCCTCCGCCCTCGCCGCCGCCGCCGAGCTGGGTGCGGCGCGCGTGACGGTGACGCTCCGCTCGCCGGAGAGGGCTGCTCTGCTCGCCGCAATCGCCGAGGCGGTCGGCGTCGCCCTCGACGTCCGTCCGTTCTCGGCGTGGGACGGCGCGGACGCGGCGCCGCTGCTCGTCTCCACGCTGCCGGGCGGCGCCTCCGCCGGGCTGGTCGTGCCCGACGCCGTCGTGTCGACCTCGACCCTCTTCGACGTCGCGTACTCGCCCTGGCCCAGCCCGCTCGCGCTGCGCTGGGGAGCGGCCGGCTCGCCGGTGATCTCGGGTCTCGGCATGCTGCTGCACCAGGCGCTGCTGCAGGTGCGGGTGTTCGTCGGCGGCGACCCGGCCGTGCCGCTGCCCGACGAGGACGCGGTGCTCGCGGCGATGCGCGCGACTCTCCCGGCGGACTCCGCGGTCTGAGCCTGCGGGCGCCGGGCGCGGGCGCGGTGGAGCGCGTGTGCGAGAATCGGAGGATGCTCCGTTGGCTCACGGCCGGGGAATCCCACGGTCCCGAACTCGTCGCCGTCCTCGAAGGACTGCCGGCGGGTGTCCCCGTCTCCCTCGACGACGTCCGCGCCGACCTCGCCCGGCGCAAGCTCGGCTACGGTCGCGGCGCCCGGATGAAGTTCGAGCAGGACGAGCTGAACGTCTCGTCCGGCATCCGCCACGGCGCCACCACGGGCGGCCCGATCGCGCTGCGCATCGGCAACACCGAGTGGGCACGCTGGGTGGATGTGATGGCGGCCGAGCCGCGCGACCCCGAGACGCTTCCCAAGGGCCGCGGCGCCGCGCTCACCCGCCCGCGCCCGGGCCACGCCGACCTGGTCGGCATGCAGAAGTACGGCTTCGAGGAGTCGCGCAACGTCCTCGAGCGCGCCTCGGCCCGCGAGACGGCGGCCCGCGTCGCGCTCGGCGCCGTCGCCCGCCGCTTCCTCGGCGAGCTCGGCATCACCCTGGTCAGCCACACCCTCGCGATCGGCCCGGTCCGCGTGCCGGAGGGCTCGGTCTTGCCGACGCCGGCCGACGTCGACGCGCTGGACGCGGATCCGCTGCGCTGCCACGACGCGGCGACCAGCGCCATGATGGTGGCCGAGGTCGACCGCGCGCACGAGGACGGCGACACCCTCGGCGGCGTCGTCGAGGTGCTGGCCTACGACCTCCCGCCGGGCCTCGGCTCCTACGTGCACTGGGACCGCCGGCTCGACGCGCAGCTCGCGGCCGCGCTGATGGGCATCCAGGCGATCAAGGGCGTCGAGGTCGGCGACGGCTTCCTCACCACCACCCGCCGCGGCTCCGAGGCGCACGACGAGCTCTTCGTGGACGAGGGCGGCATCGGCCGCTCGAGTGACCGCGCCGGCGGCACCGAGGGCGGCATGAGCACGGGCACCGTCCTGCGGGTCCGGGCCGGCATGAAGCCGATCGCCACCGTCCCGCACGCGCTGCGCACGGTCGACGTCGCGACCGGCGAGGCGGCCGGCGCGCACCACCAGCGCTCCGACGTCTGCGCGGTGCCCGCCTCGGGCGTCGTCGCGGAGGCGATGGTCGCCCTGGTGCTCGCGAACGCCGTGCTGGAGAAGTTCGGCGGCGACAGCGTCACCGAGACCCGCCGCAACCTGCAGGGCTACCTCGACGCGATCCCGGAGGAGCTGCGCACGCTCGCCGCCAGCGATCCGGCGCTCGGTCTCGTCTGATGCCCGAGCACCTACCCGGCAGCGCCCGCTGATGGCGGGTCACGATACCGGCGCGGCCCGCGCCCGCGTCGTCCTGATCGGCCCGATGGGGGCCGGCAAGACGACGATCGGCAAGCGGGTCGCGAAGGCCCTCGCGGCCGAGTTCGTCGACTCCGACGCCGAGTTCGTGCGCCGGCACGGACCGATCGCCGCGTACTTCGACCTGCACGGCGAGGCGTCCTTCCGTGTGGAGGAGCGCCGCGTCGTCGAGCAGGCCGTCCGTCGCGCCGTCGTGCTGAGCCTGGGCGGGGGAGCGGTGCTCGACGAGGGCACCCGCGCCGACCTGGCCGGCGTCCCCGTCGTCCTGCTGACCACGACCGCCGAGGCCGTGCGCGACCGGCTCGGCACGGGCCGCCCGCTGGTGCGCGGCGGCGTCGCCGACTGGACGCGCATCTTCGAGTCGCGACGGGCGGTCTACGAGTCCCTCGCCGACACCGTCGTCGACTCCTCGCGCCGCCCGATCACGACCCTGGCCGCCGAGGTGGCCGCCTGGGTGCGCGAGCGCGAGGCGGCCGTCGGCGACCCCGCTGCCGGCACCACCGAGTCCACCGGCACCACCGAGTCCACCGGAACCACCGAGTCCACCAGCACCACAGAATCCACCAGCACCACAGAACCGGCGGCCCCCACCGGCCGCCCGACCGGAAGAAGAGCATGAACGACGGCGCCACCGCCCTCACCGTCACCGGAGAGAACGGCTACGACATCACGGTCGGCCGCGGCCTCCTCGACGGCCTCGCCGACGCGATCGGTCCGCGCGCGGCCAAGGTGCTGATCGTGCACCCGCCGACCCTCGCGGTCCTGGCCGCCGAGATCCGCGAGAGCCTGCTCGACCGCTACGAGGTGCTGCTCGCCGAGGTGCCCGACGCCGAGGCCGCCAAGCGCGTCGAGGTCGCCGCCTTCTGCTGGCAGGTGATGGGGCAGTCCGACTTCACCCGGACCGACGCGGTCGTCGGCTTCGGCGGCGGCGCGATCACCGACCTGGCAGGCTTCGTCGCGGCGACCTGGCTGCGCGGGGTCGATCTCGTCCAGGTGCCGACCACGGTGCTCGGCATGGTCGACGCGGCCGTCGGCGGCAAGACCGGCATCAACACGGCCGAGGGCAAGAACCTGGTCGGCGCCTTCCACGCGCCGCGCGCCGTCGTCGCCGACCTCGACGTGCTGACGAGCCTGCCGCGCAACGAGATCCTGGCCGGCTTCGGCGAGATCGTGAAGTACGGCATGATCGCCGAGCCGCGGATCCTCGACATCATCGAGTCGGACGTGGACCTCGCGACCGACCCGACGTCGGAGGAGTTCCGCAGCCTGGTCGAGCTGTCGATCGGCATCAAGGCGCGCGTGGTGAGCGAGGACTTCACCGAGAAGGGCCTGCGCGAGATCCTGAACTACGGGCACACCCTCGGCCACGCGGTCGAGCACGCGGAGCGCTACCAGTGGCGGCACGGCGCGGCGGTCTCGGTCGGCATGATGTTCGCGGCGGAGCTGTCCCGGCTCACCGGCTCGCTCAGCGATGCCGTCGTCGATCGCCAGCGCAGCGTCCTCGAGTCGCTGACGCTGCCGACGAGCTACCCGCTCGGCCGCTGGGAGACGCTGCTCGCTGCGATGCAGCGCGACAAGAAGTCGCGCGCGGGCATGCTCCGCTTCGTGGTGCTCGACGACCTGGCGCGCCCGAGCATCCTGCAGGGGCCGGAGACGTCGCTGCTGTTCGCGGCGTACCAGGAGATCGGCGCGTAGCGGCACCTGGCGGGGTCAGCCCCGCCGGTCGTCCGGCCCGCGGTCGCCGGTGAGCGCGGCCTCGCGGGCGCGGGCGTGCTCCTCGGCGCTGATCGTTCCGGCGGCGCGCAGCCGGTCGAGCTCGGCCAGGTGATCGGTGAGCGAGGAGCCCGCCGGGCCGACGCCGTGGCGGAGGTAGCGGGCGGCCATGTCCGTCTGCATCGTGGTGGGGTCCATGCCGAGCTGCTTCGCCCGGCGGGTGTTGCGGACGATCAGCACGATGATCAGGACGATCACCGCGACGATGACGATCGGCACGATCGCGAAGACGACCGCGAACCACGGCGGAACGATGCTCTGGCCCGGGAGGGTCGGTGCGAAGAAGTCCGAGCGGGCCGCCGCGGAGACGATCCCGGAGTGAGCGGTGCTGAGGGTCATGCGACCTCCTCGGTCGTGGGCGTCTCTCCAGTCTGCTCCGGACTCCTCCGTGCCCGCATCGTCCGGCCGAGGGAGGCCGCCCGGCCGCCTGCGGGCCGGACCGACTACACTCGATGGGTTGGCCGGATCGGCCGATCAGCAGACTTCCACGAAACGGATCCCCCTTCGCATGGCCTCTACCACCGACATCAAGAACGGCACCGTCCTCAGCATCGACGGTCAGCTCTGGAACGTCATCGACTTCCAGCACGTGAAGCCGGGCAAGGGCGGCGCGTTCGTGCGCACCAAGATGAAGAACGTGCTGACGGGCAAGGTCGTCGACAAGACCTTCAACGCCGGCGCCAAGATCGACACGGCCAACGTCGACCGTCGCGACTTCCAGTACCTCTACCGCGACGGCGCGGACTTCGTCTTCATGGACACCTCGGACTACGACCAGATCACGGTCCCCGAGGCCGTCGTCGGCGACGCGGCGAACTTCATGCTCGAGAACCAGAACCTGACCCTCGCGCTGCACGACGGCGACCCGCTCTACGTCGAGCTCCCCGCCTCCGTCGTGCTGGAGATCACCTACACCGAGCCGGGCCTGCAGGGCGACCGCTCGACCGGCGGCACCAAGCCCGCCACCGTCGAGACCGGCTACCAGATCCAGGTCCCGCTCTTCCTCGAGCAGGGCACCAAGGTCAAGGTCGACACCCGCACGGGCGACTACCTCGGCCGCGTCAGCTGAGCCGGGGCTCCCGTGAGTGCTCGGACGAAGGCGCGCAAGCGCGCCCTCGACATCATCTACAACGCCGACGTCCGGCAGATCTCCTTCTCGGAGTCGCTGCGCTCCGAGGCGGAGCGCGCGGCGAACGAGCCGGCGCGTGAGGCCTCCTGGCTCTACGCCCGCGAGATCGTCGACGGCGTCATCGACAACGCCGACGAGATCGACGCGCTGATCGCGCAGCTCGCGAAGGGCTGGACGCTCTCGCGCATGCCGCTGGTCGACCGCGCGATCCTCCGGATCGGCGTCTGGGAGATCCTGCACAACGACGCGGTCCCGGACGGCGTCGCGATCTCCGAGGCCGTCGAGGCGGCGACCCTGCTCTCCACGGACGACTCGGCCGGCTTCATCAACGGCCTGCTCGCCTCCGTCGCGGAGTCGCACGCGACGGCCTGACGCCCACACGCAGCAGGGGCGGCCGGCCCTTGCTGATCGAGTAGCCCGCGCAGCGGGCGTATCGAGATCCACCAGCGTCAGAACGTGAGTCTGCAGATCCGCCCTGCTGAGGACAGCGGGTCTCGATACGCCCCTGCGGGGCTACTCGACCAGCAAGGAAGCCGTCCTGCGGACGGCTACTCGACCAGCAAGGAAGCCGTCCTGCGGACGGCTACTCGACCAGCAAGGCGCCGCCGCCCCGGCGACCTGCCCTTTTATGTTGATCGAGTAGCCCGCTCAGCGGGCGTATCGAGATCCACCAGCGTCAGAACGTGGGTCTGCAGATCCGCCCTCCTGGCGACGGTGGGTCTCGATACGCCCCTGCGGGGCTACTCGACCAGCATGAAGGGCCGCCGCTGCGTCCTTCACCGCACCTCCGAGACGCGAAGCGGCTCCGCCGCTCGACCAGCATGCTTTGGGGAAGGGGCGGCGCCTGCGCCGCTCCACGTCCGCGGCAGGCGGACCCCTATACTCGGGGAGGCATTTCCTTTAAGGCCGTCCAGAGAGACGGGGAAGGAGGTCGGTGTGACGGCACGAATCGTGCTCAGCAGCGCTGACATCACGCGCGCTCTCACGCGCATCGCTCACGAGATCCTCGAGTCGAATCGCGGCGCGGAGTCGCTGGTGATCCTCGGGATCCCGACCCGCGGAGTCGCGCTCGCGCGGCGCATCGCCGAGACGATCGCCAGGATCGAGCCCGGGGCCGACCCGGTGTTCTCCGGCTCGCTGGACGTGACGATGTACCGGGACGACCTCGCCCACCACCCGACGCGGACGCCCGCGCGCACCGCGGTCCCGGCGAGCATCGACGGCCGCACGGTCGTCCTCGTCGACGACGTGCTCTTCTCCGGCCGCACCATCCGCGCGGCCCTCGATGCGCTCAGCGACATCGGCCGTCCGCGCGCCGTCCGGCTCGCCGCCCTGGTCGACCGCGGCCACCGCGAGCTGCCGATCCGCGCGGACTTCGTCGGCAAGAACCTGCCCAGCAGCCTCAGCGAGCGGATCAACGTCCGCCTGGTCGAGACCGACGGCGAGGACCTGGTCGCGATCGAGTCCGCGCCGGACGGAGGCACCCGATGAGGCACCTGCTCTCCACCCGCGACCTCGACCGCGCCACCGCGATCGGCCTCCTCGACATCGCCGAGGACATGTCGGACGTGCAGAACCGCGAGGTCAAGAAGCTGCCGACCCTGCGCGGCAAGACCGTGGTCAACCTCTTCTTCGAGGACTCCACCCGCACCCGCATCTCGTTCGAGGCCGCGGCGAAGCGGCTCTCGGCCGACGTCATCAACTTCAGCGCCAAGGGCTCCAGCGTCTCGAAGGGCGAGAGCCTCAAGGACACTGCGCAGACCCTCGCGGCGATGGGCGCGGACGGCGTCGTCATCCGCCACCACGCCTCCGGCGCTCCGGCGGTTCTCGCGGCGAGCGGCTGGATCGACGCGGCCATTCTCAACGCCGGCGACGGCACGCACGAGCACCCCACCCAGGCGCTGCTCGACGCCTTCACCATCCGCCGCCGGCTGCACGGCGCCGCCGCCTCGCGCGGCAAGAGCCTCGACGGCGTCGCGGTCACGATCGTCGGCGACATCCTGCACTCGCGGGTCGCCCGCTCCAACGTCTGGCTGCTGACCGCGCTCGGCGCGGAGGTCACCCTCGTCGCCCCGCCCACGCTCGTCCCCGTCGACACGCTCGACTGGCCCGCCACCATCCGCTTCGACCTCGACGACGCGATCGACTCCGGACTGCCCGACGTGGTGATGCTGCTGCGCATCCAGCTCGAGCGGATGTCGAGCGGCTTCTTCCCCAACGGCCGCGAGTACGCGCGCATCTGGGGCCTGGACGACGAGCGGCTCGCCCGCCTCGGCCCGGATACCATCGTGATGCACCCCGGACCCATGAACAGGGGCGTCGAGATCTCCTCGGCCGCCGCCGATTCGAGCCGCTCCACGGTGCTCGAGCAGGTCGCGAACGGGGTGTCCGTGCGGATGGCGGCGCTGTACCTGCTGCTGTCCGGTGAAAGGGAGGTCCTGTGATGACCGGTACGAGGATCCTCCTCTCGGGAGCGACGCTCGCCGACGAGACGACGGCCGACGTCCTGATCGACGGCGGGACGATCGTCGAGATCGGGACCGACGTCGACTCGAGCGGCGCGCGCGTGATCGATGCCGACGGACTCCTGGCGCTGCCGGGCCTCGTCGACCTGCACACCCACCTCCGCGAGCCCGGCTTCGAGCAGAGCGAGACGGTGCTGACCGGCACGCGCGCCGCCGCGGCGGGCGGCTTCACCGCGGTCTTCGCCATGGCGAACACCTCGCCGGTGCAGGACACGGCCGGCGTCGTCGAGCAGGTGCAGAGCCTCGGCGAGGATGCCGGCTACGCCACGGTCCGCCCGATCGGCGCCGTCACCGTCGGCCTCGCGGGGGAGTCGCTCGCCGAGCTCGGCGCGATGGCCCGCAGCCGTGCCGCGGTGCGGGTCTTCTCGGACGACGGCAAGTGCGTCTCGGACGCGCTGCTGATGCGCCGCGCGCTCGAGTACGTGAAGGCCTTCGACGGCGTGGTCGCCCAGCACGCGCAGGAGCCGCGGCTCACCGTCGGCGCGCAGATGAACGAGGGCGCCGTCTCCAGCGCCCTCGGGCTGCAGGGCTGGCCGGCCGTGGCCGAGGAGGCGATCATCGCCCGCGACGTGCTGCTGGCCGAGCACGTCGGCTCGCGACTGCACGTCTGCCACGTCTCCACCGCCGGCTCCGTCGACGTGATCCGCTGGGCCAAGGCCCGCGGCATCGACGTGACGGCCGAGGTCACCCCGCACCACCTGCTCCTCTCCGAGCAGCTGATCGCGGGCCAGGACGGCGCGGCCGGCTACGACGCCCGCTACAAGGTCAACCCGCCGCTGCGCCGCGACGAGGACGTGCTCGCCCTCCGCGAGGCCCTCGCCGACGGCACCATCGACATCGTCGCCACCGACCACGCCCCGCACCCGGTCGAGGCCAAGGACTGCGAGTGGGACGCCGCCGCGTTCGGCATGGTCGGCCTCGAGAGCGCCCTGAGCGTCGTGCACGCCGCGGTCGTCGAGGACGGCCGGCTGAGCTGGACGGACGTCGCCCGCGTGCTCTCCTCCGCCCCCGCGCGGATCGGCCGGCTGGACGGCTACCAGCACGGCCTCGCCGTCGGCGCGAGCGCGAACGTCGTCCTCTACGACCCCGAGGTGCGCCGCCGCTTCTCCACCGGAGACCTGCGCGGGCGCAGCACCAACTCGCCCTACCTCGGCCGGGAGCTGCCGGGCCGCGTCGTCGCGACGCTGCACCGCGGTGTCCCGACGGTCCTCGACGGCGAGCTCGTCGACGCGCCGACCGTCGCGGCCGCAGCGAGGAGCTCCCGTGGATAGGACCGTCATCGCGATCGTGATCGCCGCGGTCGTCGCGCTCGTCTTCGTCGGGATGGCCCTCTCCTGGCGCGCGCGCCGCCGCCGCTCAGCCGCGCTCGCTCCCGAGGCGGTGCCCGCCGCGTCGCTCGGCGCCGAGCTCGAGGCCGTCGAGCTGCCCTACGTCGCTACCACCCGCTTCGAGCAGCCGCTCGAGCGCGTCGTGCTGCCGGGCCTCGGCTTCCGAGGCCGGGCGACGCTCCGGCTGCACGAGCGCGGCGTCGTCATCGCCCCGGTCGGCGAGCGCGAGACCGTCATCCCCGCGGCGCTCCTGCGCGGCGCCGGCGAGGGCTCCTACGCCATCGACCGCGTCGTCGAGGAGGGCGGGCTGCTCGTGCTCTCCTGGTCGCCGCGCGGCGAGGAGGTCGTGGACAGCTACCTCCGTGTGGCCGATCCCGCGCTCCGACGACGCCTGGTCGACGAGCTCCAGCGGCTCGCCGGCCCCGATTCCTCCCCCTCCCACCCCGGATCCGCCGACAGCGGACCCGACTCGATCCAGAAGGGCTCCTAGTCCGTGCCAACCACACGCCTCAGCACCGAACCCACCGCCGTCCTCGTCCTCGAGGACGGGCGACGATTCTCGGGTCAGGCCTACGGCGCACGCGGCCGCACGCTCGGTGAGATCGTCTTCGCGACCGGCATGACCGGCTACCAGGAGACGCTGACCGACCCGTCCTACGCTGGCCAGATCGTCGTGCAGACCGCCCCGCACATCGGCAACACCGGGATGAACGACGAGGACGAGGAGTCGCGCCGCATCTGGGTCGCCGGCTACGTCGTCCGCGACCCCTCCCGCGTGGTCTCGAACTTCCGCTCGCAGCGCTCGCTCGACGACGACCTGGAGAAGGACGGCATCGTCGGCATTTCCGGCGTCGACACCCGCGCGATCACCCGGCACATCCGCTCGCTCGGCTCGATGCGCTCCGGCGTCTTCTCCGGCGAGGACCTCGCCCTCCCCGAGGAGGAGCAGCTCGCGCTGGTGCTCGGCGGCGCGCAGATGGCGGGCCTGAACCTCTCGTCCTCCGTCTCCACCGAGGAGCGCTACACCGTTCCCGCGCAGGGCGAGCGCGTCGGCTCCGTCGCCGTGATCGACCTCGGCGTGAAGACCTCGACGGTCAACTACCTCTCCGAGCGCGGCTTCGACGTGCACGTCCTGCCCGAGTCGACGACCGCCGAGCAGGTGCTCGCCCTCGACCCCTCCGCGCTGTTCTTCTCGAACGGACCCGGCGACCCGGAGGCCTCGGACCGCCACGTCGACCTGCTGCGCACCACGCTCCGCGCCGACCTGCCGTTCTTCGGCATCTGCTTCGGCAACCAGCTGCTCGGCCGCGCGCTCGGCTTCGGCACCTACAAGCTGCCGTTCGGCCACCGCGGGATCAACCAGCCGGTGCTCGACAAGCTGACCGGCCGGGTCGAGATCACCTCGCAGAACCACGGCTTCGCGGTCGACGCGCCCATCGACGGCGAGCTCGACTCGCCCGAGGGCTTCGGCCGGGTCGAGGTCAGCCACTACAGCCTCAACGACTCGGTCGTCGAGGGACTGCGCTGCCTCGACATCCCCGCGTTCTCGGTCCAGTACCACCCGGAGGCGGCGGCCGGCCCGCACGACTCCAACCACCTCTTCGACCGCTTCCGCGCCATGGTCGTGCAGCGCACGGCCGAGCAGGGCGGCGCCGAGCCCGCCACCGCAGACTCCACCACCTCGACCACCACCGGAGAGCAGAAGTAATGCCCCGCAGGGAAGACATCAGAAGCGTCCTCGTCATCGGCTCCGGCCCGATCGTCATCGGCCAGGCGGTCGAGTTCGACTACTCGGGCACCCAGGCCTGCCGCGTGCTGCGCGAGGAGGGCGTCCGCGTCATCCTCGTCAACTCGAACCCGGCGACGATCATGACCGACCCGGACTTCGCCGACGCGACCTACGTCGAGCCGATCACCCCGAAGGCGATCGAGGCGATCATCGCCAAGGAGCGCCCCGACGCGATCCTGCCGACGCTCGGCGGCCAGACCGCGCTGAACGCCGCGATCCAGCTGCACGACCTCGGGATCCTGGAGAAGTACGACGTCGAGCTGATCGGCGCGAGCTTCGAGGCGATCAACCGCGGCGAGGACCGCCAGATCTTCAAGCAGCTCGTGCTCGACGCGGGTGCCGACGTCGCCAAGTCGTACATCGCGCACACCGTCGAGGAGGCGATCGGCTTCGCCGAGGACCTCGGCTACCCGCTGGTCATCCGCCCCTCCTTCACCATGGGCGGCCTCGGCTCCGGCTTCGCGCACTCGGTCGACGAGCTCGTGCGGATGGTCGGCGACGGCCTGCACCAGAGCCCGACCACCGAGGTGCTCCTCGAGGAGTCGATCCTCGGCTGGAAGGAGTACGAGCTCGAGCTGATGCGCGACACGGCCGACAACACGGTCGTCGTCTGCTCGATCGAGAACGTCGACCCGGTCGGCGTGCACACCGGCGACTCGATCACGGTCGCCCCGGCGCTGACCCTGACCGACCGCGAGTACCAGAAGCTGCGCGACATCGGCATCCGGATCATCCGCGACGTGGGCGTCGACACCGGCGGCTGCAACATCCAGTTCGCGATCGACCCCGCCGACGGCCGGATCATCGTGATCGAGATGAACCCGCGCGTCTCGCGCTCCTCGGCGCTGGCCTCGAAGGCGACCGGCTTCCCGATCGCCAAGATCGCCGCGAAGCTCGCGATCGGCTACCGCCTCGACGAGATCCCGAACGACATCACCAAGGTGACGCCGGCCAGCTTCGAGCCGACCCTCGACTACGTCGTGGTCAAGGTGCCGCGCTTCGCCTTCGAGAAGTTCCCGGCCGCCGACAAGACGCTGACCACGACCATGAAGTCGGTCGGCGAGGCGATGGCGATCGGCCGCAACTACGCGCAGGCGCTGCAGAAGGCGCTCCGCTCGCTCGAGAAGCGCGGCTCCTCCTTCCACTGGGGCGACCAGTCGCGCTCGGTCGAGGAGCTGCTCGAGATCGCGGAGACCCCGACCGATGGCCGCATCGTCACCGTGCAGCAGGCGCTGCGTCTCGGCGCGAGCGTCGAGCAGGCCTTCGAGGCCACCAAGATCGACCCGTGGTTCCTCGACCAGATCGTGCTGATCAACGAGATCGCCGACCTGGTGCGCGAGCACGACGGCCTCGACGCCGGCGTCCTGCGCTTGGCCAAGGACCACGGCTTCTCCGACGTGCAGATCGCGCAGCTGCGCGGTCTCGACGAGGCCGAGGTGCGCCGCACCCGCTACGACCTCGCCGTCCGCCCGGTCTACAAGACGGTCGACACCTGCGCGGGCGAGTTCCCGGCGCTCACGCCGTACCACTACTCCTCCTACGACGAGGAGACCGAGGTCGTCGCGGCCGACCGCCGCAAGGTCGTCATCCTCGGCTCCGGCCCGAACCGCATCGGGCAGGGCGTCGAGTTCGACTACTCCTGCGTGCACGCGTCCTTCGCGCTCTCGGCCGCCGGGTTCGAGACGATCATGATCAACTGCAACCCCGAGACGGTCTCGACCGACTACGACACCTCCGACCGCCTGTACTTCGAGCCGCTGACGCTCGAGGACGTGCTCGAGGTCATCCACGCGGAGTCGCAGTCCGGCGAGCTGGTCGGTGTCGTCGTGCAGCTGGGCGGCCAGACCGCGCTCGGCCTCGCCGCCGGCCTCGAGGCCGAGGGCGTGCCGATCCTCGGCACCACCCCCGCCAACATCGACCTCGCGGAGGAGCGCGGTGCGTTCTCCCGCATCCTCGACGAGGCGGGCCTGCTCGCCCCGCGCAACGGCACGGCGATCGACCTCGAGGGCGCCCTCGCCGTCGCGGTCGAGATCGGCTACCCCGTGCTCGTCCGCCCGTCGTTCGTGCTCGGCGGCCGCGGCATGGAGATCGTCTACGGTTCGCCGCAGCTCGAGGACTACTTCGCCCGGATGGCCGACGAGGGCATCATCGACGCGACGCACCCGCTGCTGGTCGACCGCTTCCTCGACGACGCGATCGAGATCGACGTCGACGCGCTCTACGACGGCGAGCAGCTCTACATCGGCGGCGTGATGGAGCACATCGAGGAGGCCGGCATCCACTCCGGCGACTCGGCCTGCACCCTGCCGCCGGTCACCCTCGGCCGCCAGCAGATCGACAAGGTCCGCGAGGCGACCCTGGCCATCGCCGAGGGCGTCGGCGTCCGCGGCCTGCTGAACGTGCAGTTCGCGATCGGCCAGGGCGTGCTCTACGTCCTGGAGGCGAACCCGCGCGCCTCGCGCACCGTGCCGTTCGTCTCGAAGGCGCTCGGCATCCCGCTCGCGAAGGCCGCCTCGCGCCTGATGGTCGGCGAGACCATCGCCGAGCTGAAGGCCGAGGGCCTGCTGCCCGAGCGCGACGGCTCCGACGTTCCGATGGACTCGCCGATCGCGGTGAAGGAGGCGGTGCTGCCGTTCAAGCGCTTCCGCACCAAGGAGGGCAAGATCGTCGACTCGCTGCTCGGCCCCGAGATGCGCTCGACCGGCGAGGTCATGGGCATCGACCGCGACTTCCCCCGGGCGTTCGCGAAGAGCCAGGAGGCGGCCTACGGCGGCATGCCCGCGAGCGGCACCGTGTTCATCTCGGTCGCCGACCGCGACAAGCGCTCGATCGTGCTGCCGGCGCTGCGCCTGCGCCAGCTCGGCTTCGAGATCCTCGCCACGGAGGGCACGGCCGAGGTGCTGAACCGCAACGGCATCCAGGCCCGGGTCGTCCGCAAGTACAGCGAGGAGGCCGTCGACGACGCGCCCTCGATCGTGGAGCTGGTCAACCGCGACCAGGTCGACGTGGTGATCAACACGCCGAGCGGCGGGGCCTCCCGCGCCGACGGCTACGAGATCCGCGCCGCCGCGGTCGCCGCGGACAAGCCGCTGTTCACCACCATCGCCCAGCTCGCCGCGGCCGTCGCCTCGCTCGACGCCGGGGCGGAGCCGTTCGAGGTGACCAGCCTGCAGGACTACGCGATCCGCCGGGCGGAGCGCACGGCGTGACGGACGCCGCCGCACAGCCGGGCGCCGAGTCCTTCGGCGCCCGGCTCGAGGCCGCGTTCGACGCGTTCGGGCAGCTCTGCGTCGGGATCGATCCGCACGCGTTCCTGCTCGACGCCTGGGGTCTGGACGACAGCGCCGCGGGCCTGGAATCGTTCGGCCGGCGGGTCGTCGAGGTGTCGGCCGGCAGGGTCGGCCTGGTCAAGCCGCAGGTCGCGTTCTTCGAGCGGCACGGCTCCGCGGGCTACGCGGCGCTCGAGCGCGTCCTCGCCGACGCGCGCGCCGCGGGCCTGCTGGTCATCGCGGACGCGAAGCGCGGCGACATCGGCACGAGCGTCACGGCCTACGCCGAGGCGTGGCTCCGCCCGGGCTCGCCGCTCGAGGCCGACGCGATGACGGCCGCCGCCTACCAGGGCGTCGGCTCGCTCGAGGGCATGCTCGCCCTGGCCGAGGAGTCGGGCAAGGGCGTCTTCGTCCTCGCGGCGACCTCCAACGCCGAGGCGCGGCCGGTGCAGCGCGCGCTGCTGCAGGACGGCGCCGCCGCCGGCTCGACCGTGGCGCACACGGTGCTGGCCGACGTGGCATCCTGGAACGCGGGACACGCGCGCTCGTCGATCGGCTCGGTCGGCGTCGTGCTCGGAGCCACGGTCGCACTCGGCGATTACGGCATCGGCACGGGCACTCCGCTCCGCCCCGCACTGCCGGTGCTGGCGCCCGGCTTCGGCCACCAGGGCGCCGACACCGCGGACGCGTCGAGGCTGTTCGGAGCGCTGGCCGCCTCGACGATCGTGAGCGAATCGCGCAGTGTCCTCGGCGCCGGACCCGACGGGATCGCCGCCGAGATCGACCGCCGAGCCGCACACCTCCAGGAGACCCTTGTCCGCTGAAGCCGTCAGCCCGATCGATCCCGCCGCCGAGGCGCCGTCCGGCGCGCGCCGCCCCGCCCCGCCCGCGGTCGACCGCCGCGCCGCCTCCGAGGCCGCGATCGCCGCCCGCCGCGCCCGCGCCCAGGTGAAGAAGGGCGTCGCCGCCGGCGATCGCCCCGCCACGGCCGTGCTCGCCGCCGCGCAGGAGGACCCGACCGGTGTCGAGGGGCGGATGCGCGTCAGCGAGCTGCTGCGCGCGGTGCCCGCCCTCGGCGTGGTCAAGACCCCGCGGGTGATGGAGCAGCTCGGCATCGCGCCGTCCAAGCGCCTGGGCGGCCTCGGCCGCCGCCAGGTCGAGGGCCTCGGCGCGTTCCTGGAGGAGCGCGAGTCGCGTCAGCGCCGCGGCGAGCGCAACCGGCTCGTCGTGCTGGCCGGGCCGACCGCGGTCGGCAAGGGCACCGTCTCCACCTACATCCGCGAGAACTACCCCGAGGTGCTGCTCTCGGTCTCGGCGACCACCCGCGCCCCGCGCCCCGGCGAGGTCGAGGGCGTCAGCTACTACTTCGTCGACGACGCGGAGTTCGACCGCATGGTCGAGGCAGGGGAGTTCCTCGAGTACGCCACGGTGCACAACGCCTACCGCTACGGAACGCCCCGCGGCCCGATCGACGCCGCCCTCGCCGCCGGCCGTCAGGTCATGCTCGAGATCGACATCCAGGGCGCGCGGCAGGTCCGCGAGCGGATGAGCGACGCCCGGCTGGTCTTCCTGCTGCCGCCGAGCTGGGAGGAGCTGGTGCGCCGCCTGGTCGGCCGCGGCACCGAGAGCCCCGAGGAGCAGGAGCGCCGGCTCGCCACCGCGAAGGTCGAGCTGGCCGCGCAGGACGAGTTCGATTTCTGCGTCGTGAACAGCACCGTGCCCGAAGCGGCCCGCGAGGTCGTAGAATTGATGTCGCCTCGTGCCGACAGCACGCCCGCCGATCCGGGCCGCTGAGACCGAGACCACCGACCACCTCCGGGCCGACGCCCTGATCGCCCTCGCCGGTGATCGCGCGCCGTGCCGCTCCGGAGCCGCAGATCGGCGCTTCGCGCCACGCTAGGAGACACCATGGCCAACAACCTCGGCATCATCGACCCGCCCATCGACGAGCTGCTCTCGAAGGTCGACTCGAAGTACGCGCTCGTCATCTTCGCCTCCAAGCGCGCGCGCCAGATCAACGACTACTACGCCGACCTGCACGAGGGCAGCCTGTTCGACAACGTCGGCCCGCTGGTCGACTCGACCATCGACGACAAGCCGCTCTCGGTCGCCCTGCACGAGATCAACGAGGACAAGCTCGTCGCCCGTCCGGTCGCCGAGCCCCTCGACGAGTAGTCCCGACCGGGGGCGCTCCGCGACATGCGGTCATCGAGACGGGCCGCACGGCTGAACGTCGTCGTCGGGATCACCGGCGGCATCGCCGCCTACAAGGCGGTCGGGGTCGTCCGCGCGCTGGTCCTCGAGGGCCACGACGTCCACGTCGTGGCCACCGAGGCGGCGCTGCGCTTCGTCGGGAAGCCGACGCTCGAGGCCATCTCGCGCAACGCGGTGCATACCGAGCTCTACGAGGGCGTCGCCGAGGTGCGGCACGTGGCGATCGGCCAGGCGGCCGACCTCATCGTGATCGCCCCGGCGACGGCGCACACCCTGGCCAAGCTCGCCACCGGCCTCGCCGACGACCTGCTCGGCAACACCGTGCTCGCGAGCACCGCTCCGGTCGTGGTCGCTCCGGCGATGCACACCGAGATGTGGGCGAACGCGGCCACGGTCGCCAACACGGCGACCCTCCGCTCCCGCGGCGTCCACGTCGTCGGTCCCGCCGTCGGCCAGCTCACCGGCGCCGACTCGGGGGCCGGCCGGATGGAGGAGCCCGCGACGATCGTCGCCGAGGCCCTCGCCGTCCACGCGCGCGCCACCGCCGCCCGGCGCGACCTCGAGGGCCTGCGCGTCCTCGTCACCGCCGGCGGCACCCGCGAGCCGCTCGATCCGGTCCGCTTCGTCGGCAACCGCTCCAGCGGCCGGCAGGGCGTCGCGCTCGCGGTCGCCGCGGCCGCGCGCGGAGCGAGGGTCACCCTCCTCGCCGCGAACCTCGACATCGAGGCGCCCGGCGGCGTCGAGGTGGTCCCCGTCGGGACCGCGCTCGAGCTGCGCGAGACGGCGCTGGCCGCCGCCCGCGACGCCGACATCGTGATCATGGCCGCGGCCGTCGCCGACTACCGTCCGGCCGACGTCTCCGAGGCGAAGATCAAGAAGGAGCAGCAGGGCGACCGCCTCGTCCTCGAGCTCGTGAAGAACCCGGACGTCCTCGCCGAGATCTCCGCCGCCAAGACCGACGGGCAGCTGATCGTCGGCTTCGCCGCCGAGACCGAGCCCGACCGGGACGCGATGCTCGCGCTCGGCCGCGCCAAGATCGCCCGCAAGGGCTGCGATCTGCTCGTCCTCAACAGGGTCGGCTGGGCCGAGGGTTTCCAGAGCGACAGCAACACCGTCGTGGTCCTCGATCGGGCCGGAGATATAGTGATCGAGGCTTCCGGCAGCAAGGCGTCGGTCGCCGATCGCGTCCTCGACGTGGTCGCGCGCTAGGGCGCCTCCCTGGCCCGGTCCGCCCCCGGTGAGAGGGCGAGCCCGGTGCGGGACTGCACCGGATCGAGACAGCTCCGGCTGCCGCGCCCTACGGAATGAGACGCTCGACATGACCTCCGGCCCCCTCCGCCTGTTCACCTCCGAGTCCGTGACCGAGGGTCACCCCGACAAGATCTGCGACCAGATCTCGGACCGCATCCTCGACGCGCTCCTGCGTGAGGACCCGCGCAGCCGCGTCGCCGTCGAGACGCTCGTCACCACGGGCCTCGTGCACGTCGCCGGCGAGGTCTCCACCTCGGGCTACGTCGAGATCCCCGCGATAGTGCGCGACACCATCGTCGAGATCGGCTACGACTCCTCGCTCAAGGGCTTCGACGGCCGCTCCTGCGGCGTCTCCGTCTCGATCGGGCAGCAGTCGCCCGAGATCGCCGCGGGCGTCGACACGGCTCTCGAGGTGCGCGGCGACGCCTCCGACGACGACGTGTTCGACCGCCAGGGCGCGGGCGACCAGGGCCTGATGTTCGGCTTCGCCACCGACGAGACCCCCGAGTACATGCCGCTGCCGAGCTGGCTCTCGCACCGCCTCGCGGAGCGCCTGGCCGAGGTCCGCAAGACCGGCGAGCTGGACTACCTCCGGCCCGACGGCAAGACGCAGGTCACCATCGGCTACGACGGCACGACGCCGGCGACGATCGACACGGTCGTCCTCTCCACCCAGCACGCCGAGCACGTCAGCACCGCCACGATCCACGCGGACATCGAGGAGCACGTGATCCGCCCCGTCCTCGAGCGCGTCGACCTCGACTCCTCCGCGGTGCGCCTGCTGATCAACCCCTCCGGCCGCTTCGAGATCGGCGGCCCGCAGGGTGACGCCGGGCTCACCGGCCGCAAGATCATCGTCGACACCTACGGCGGAGCCGCCCGCCACGGCGGCGGCGCCTTCTCGGGCAAGGACCCGTCGAAGGTCGACCGCTCGGCCGCCTACGCCATGCGCTGGGTCGCGAAGAACGCGGTCGCCGCGGGGCTCGCCCGCCGGATGGAGGTGCAGGTCGCCTACGCGATCGGCAAGGCCGCCCCGGTCGGCCTCTACGTCGAGACGTTCGGCACCGGCACGCTGCCCGACGAGCAGATCACCGAGGCGATCCGCTCGGTCTTCGACCTCCGTCCCGCCGCGATCATCCACGCGCTCGACCTGCTCCGCCCGATCTACTCGCAGACCTCGGTCTACGGGCACTTCGGCCGCGAGCTGCCCGACTTCACCTGGGAGCGCCTCGACCGCGTCGACGACCTCCGCTCCGCCGCGGGTCTCTCGTAGGCGCCGACGCGGCGGGGGAGGCGGTGACCGGTCCGGAGGGGCGCGTCGCGCGCGTGCTCCTCGACTCGCCGCTCCCGCAGCTGGATCGGCTGCTCGACTACGCGATCCCCGAGGCGCTGAGCGAGGGCGTGCGGCCGGGTGTCCGGGTGCGGGTGCCGCTGCGCACCGGCGGACGGATCGCCGACGCGTTCGTCGTCGAGGTCGGCGAGGGCTCCGAGCACGCGGGGGCGCTGAGCGAGCTCGAGGAGCTCGTCTCGCCGCTCGTCGTGCTGACCCCCGAGGTCTGGGCGCTCGCACGGCGGGTCGCCGACCGCGCCGCAGGGGGAGCGAGCGACGTGCTGCGCCTCGCGGTGCCGCGGCGCCACGTGCGGGTCGAGCGGGCGCACCTCGCGGCCCTCGCCGAGGCGGACGCGGCCGCCGTCCCCTCCGAGGCGGATGCGGACGCCCTTCCGGCCGAGGCGGACGCGGACTCCGCCCCGGCCGAGCCGGTCGCGAACGGCACCGTGCCCGGCGCGGTGACCGGCTACCCCGCGGAGACGTTCGACGGCCTCCTCGACGGCGGTCGCCTCGCCGTGAACGCGGTGCCCGCGCCGGTGCAGCTCGCCTCCGGAGCCTGGGTCGGCGGCTGGGCGGTGACGCTCGCCGAGCTCGCCCGCACCGCGCTCGCGGCCGGCCGCGACACGATCCTCGCGGTGCCGGACTACCGCGACCAGGAGCAGCTCGAGCAGGCCCTCGCCGAGCACGTCCCCGAGGACGCGGTCGTCCGCCTCGATGCCCGGCAGAAGGGCGCGGGCCGGTACGCCGCGTTCCTGCGCTGCCTCACGCCGGGCCCGCGGGTGATCGTCGGCAACCGCTCCGTGCTCTACGCGCCGTCGTCGGCGCTCGGACTGATCGCGCTCTGGGACGACGGCGATCCGCTCTTCGCCGAGCCGCTCGCGCCCTACGCGCACGCTCGAGACGTGGCGCTCGTCCGGCAGGAGCAGAGCGGCGCCGGGCTGGTCCTGCTCGGCAACACCCGCACGGTCGAGGTGGAGCGGCTGGTCGGCCTGGGCTTCGCCGCTCCGGTGCAGCCCCGGCCCTCCCGGCGCCCGCACGTCGTGCCGACCGCGCAGCAGACGGCCGCCGACGAGCACGACCAGGCCGCGCGCATCCCGTCGACCGCCTGGCGGCAGGCCAGGCTCGCCCTCGACTCGGGTCCCGTGCTCGTCCAGGTCGCCCGCCCCGGCTACGCACCGGTCGTCGCCTGCGCGCGCTGCCGCACCGTGGCGCGCTGCAACCGCTGCCAGGGTCCGCTCGCCGTGCACGCGGCGGGGGCGCGGCCGAGCTGCGGCTGGTGCGGTCTGATCGCCGCCGACTGGCACTGCTCGGTCTGCGAGGCGACGGCGCTGCGCCTGGTGAGCCTCGGCGCTGGGCGGACGGCGGAGGAGCTCGGCCGGGCCTTCCCGGGCGTCAAGGTCGTCGTCGCGGACGGCGCCCACCCGATCCTCACCGTGCCCGGCACGCCCGCGCTCGTCGTCGCCACCCGCGGCGGTGAGCCCCGGGCCGACGGCGGCTACCACGCCGTCCTGCTGCTCGACGGCGAGCGGATGCTCGCGCGCGAGAGCCTGCGCGTCGCCGACGACGCCCTGCGCACCTGGTCGAACGCGGCCGCGCTGGCCCGCCCCGGCGCTCCCGTGCTTCTGGTCGGCGTCGCCGGGCGCCTCGCGACGGCACTCGCGACCTGGCGCCAGGACGAGTACCTCCGCGCCGAGCTGATCGAGCGGCGCGAGCTGCGCTTCCCGCCCGCCGTCCGGCTTGCGACCGTGAGCGGCGACGCCCACGCGGTGACGGAGGCGCTCGACGCGTTGGACGAGGCCGACCGCCACGAGGTGCTCGGCCCGGTGGGGCTCGAGGACGGCTCCGTCCGGGCGATCGTGCGCTTCGACTACGCTCGCGGGGCGGAGGTCGCCGCCCGCCTCCGGTCCGCCGTGATCCGCAACGCGACCCGCCGCCGCCGGCCGCCCACCACGCCGGGCCGCTTCCGGCCGGCGCCGAAGCTGCGCGTCCGGCTGGACGACCCCGACATCCTCTAGACCCGTCCCCCCGGACCCGTTCTCCGCTCGATCCCCACGCTCAGGAGCTCCTCGTGCGCCTCGTCTTCGCCGGCACGCCGGCCGCCGCCGTCCCGACCCTGCGCGCCCTCGCCGCCTCCGAGCACGAGATCGTGGCGGTGGTCACCCGCGCCGACGCCCCCGTCGGCCGGAAGCGCGTGCTCACGCCCTCGCCGGTCGCCGCGGTCGCCGAGGAGCTCGGCCTGCCGGTGCTCAAAGCGAACCGCCTCGACGAGGAGGTCACCGACCGGATCGCGGCCCTCGAGCCCGACCTCGGCGTGATCGTCGCGTACGGCGGCCTCGTCCGCGCCCGGCTGCTGGCGGTGCCGCGCCTCGGCTGGATCAACCTGCACTTCTCGCTGCTGCCGCGCTGGCGCGGGGCGGCACCGGTCCAGCGCGCGCTGATGGCGGGGGAGGAGCGGATCGGTGCGGCCGTCTTCCAGCTGGTCGCCGAGCTCGACGCGGGCGACGTCTTCGCCGAGATCGAGGAGGAGGTCGCCGGGCGCTCGGCCGGCGAGCTGCTCGAGGTGCTCGCCGAGCGCGGCGCCGGGCTGACCGGCGAGGTCGTCGACGGGCTCGCCGCCGGCACCGCGGTGGCCGTGCCGCAGTCGGGCGAGGTGACCCTCGCGCCCAAGCTCGACGTGACCGACGGCCGGATCGACTGGTCGCTGCCGACCGCGCGGATCCTCGCGCTGGTCCGCGGCGTCACTCCCGAGCCCGGAGCGTCGACGGCGGTCGGCGACGCACGGCTCAAGGTGCTCGCCGTCGATGAGGCGCTCACGGACGCTCCCCTCGCGCCCGGCGCTGTGCTCCCCGGCGCCGTCCTCCTCTCCGCCGGCCGCGCGCTGGTCGGCACGGGCGACGGCGCCGTCGAGCTGGTCTCGGTGCAGCCCGCCGGCAAGACCCCGATGCCCGGTGCCGCCTGGGCCCGGGGCCTGCGCGAGAGCACGGTGCTCGCGTGAGCGGCCGCACCCGCGTCGCGCCGGCCCGCCAGGTCGCCTACGACGTGCTGCTCGCGGTCAGCGGCGGCGACGCCTACGCCAACCTCGTGCTGCCCGCGCGGATCCGCGCCGCCGAGCTGTCGCCGGCCGACGCGGGCCTGGCGACCGAGCTCTGCTACGGCACCCTCCGCCTCTCCGGCTACTACGACCGGGTGATCGCCCTCGCCGCCGGCCGCGCCGTCGAGACCGTCGACGCCCCGGTGCTCGACGCGCTCCGGCTCGGCGTGCACCAGCTGCTCGGCACCCGCGTCGCCGCGCACGCCGCGGTCAACGAGAGCGTCGCGCTGGTCGCGGGCGGCTCCTCCCGCGGCGTTGTCGCCTTCGCGAACGCGGTGCTGCGCTCGGTCACCCGCTCGAGCG
Source organism: Rathayibacter sp. VKM Ac-2857 (assembly GCF_013205025.1). Taxonomy (GTDB): domain Bacteria; phylum Actinomycetota; class Actinomycetes; order Actinomycetales; family Microbacteriaceae; genus Rathayibacter. The sequence goes on from NZ_JABMLE010000004.1 coordinate 256,550, forward strand.
CGGAGGAGTGGCAGGAGCGCGTCGCCGCCGCCGCGACCTCCGGCGACGACCGCATCGCCGCGACGACCTCGCACCCGGTCTGGATCGTCAAAGCCCTGCGCCGCGCCCTCGCCGCGGAGGGCGCCGCCGACGAGCTCGAGGCGCTGCTCGCCGCCGACAACGCGGCGCCGCGGGTGAACCTCGTCGCCCTGCCCGGTCTCGCTGAGGCCGCCGAGCTGCCCGACGCCGCGCCCGACCGCTACTCGCCGGTCGGCCTCGTCAGCACCGGCGGCGACCCCGAGGCGATCGCGCCCGTGCACGAGGGGCGGGTCCGCGTCCAGGACGAGGGCTCGCAGCTGGCCGCGCTCGCGCTCTCCCGCGCCGAGCCCGTCCGCGACGGCGAGCGCTGGCTCGATCTCTGCGCCGGTCCCGGCGGCAAGGCGGCGCTGCTGGCCGCCGAGGCGCGCGCGGGCGGCGCGACGCTGCTGGCCAACGAGGTCGTCCCCGCGCGGGCCGGGCTGGTCCGCCAGGCCCTCGCCGCCGTGGACCCGTCCGTCGAGGTCCGCACCGGCGACGGGCGCACGCTCGGCGAGGAGCAGCCGGGCGCGTTCGACCGCATCCTCCTCGACGCCCCGTGCACCGGGCTCGGCGCCCTCCGCCGCCGACCGGAGGCGCGCTGGCGGAAGACCGCCGACGACGTCGCCCCGCTCGCGACTCTGCAGGGCGAGCTGCTCGACTCCGCCCTCGCCGCGCTCGCGCCCGGCGGCCTGCTCGCCTACGTCACCTGCTCGCCGCACCTCGGCGAGACGAAGCGCGTGCTCGCCCTCGCCGCGGAACGCCACCCCGACGGCTTCGAGCTCGTCGACACCCCGGCGGTCCTCCGCGGCATCACCCGCGAGCCGCTGCCGCTCGCCGAGGGCGCGCTGCACGCGCAGCTCTGGCCGCACCGGCACGGGACCGACGCGATGTTCATCCAGCTGCTGCGCCGCAGCCCGGCCTGACGGCCCGGTCGCCGCGCCTAGGCTGGGGAGCATGCCCGCACGGATCAACCCCAGCATCCTGTCCGCCGACTTCGTCAACTTCGAGGCCGAGCTGCAGCGGATCGCCGGAGCGGATCTCGTGCACGTCGACGTGATGGACAACCACTTCGTGCCGAACCTCACCTTCGGCCTGCCGATGGTGCAGCGCCTGCAGGAGGTGTCGCCGCGCCCGCTCGACGTGCACCTGATGATCGACGACCCCGACCGCTGGGCCCCCGGCTACGCCGAGACGGGCGCCTACTCCGTCACCTTCCACGCCGAGGCCGCACGCGACGCCGTGGCCCTGGCCCGCCGGCTGCGCGAGATCGGCGCGCGCGCCGGCGTCGCGCTCAAGCCCGGCACGCCGGTCGACGACTACCTCGACCTGCTGCCCGAGTTCGACCAGGTGCTCGTGATGACGGTCGAGCCCGGCTTCGGCGGCCAGTCCTTCATGGCGGAGACGATGCCGAAGCTGCACGCGCTGCGCGAGGTCGTCGACCGCATCGGCCTCGACGTCTGGCTCCAGGTCGACGGCGGCATCGCCCCCGGCACGATCGAGATCGCCGCCGAGGCGGGTGCCGACACCTTCGTCGCCGGCTCCGCCGTGTTCGGCGCCGACGACCCGGAGGCGGCCATCGCCGCGCTCCGCGACACCGCGTCCTCCCTCCTGCACCGCCACTGACCCGGCCGCCCTCGCCGGTCCGCCGCCGCGTATAGACTTCCCCGGTGAAAACTTTCGACGACCTCTTCGCTGAGCTGGGCGAGAAGGCCGCCGCGCGTCCCGAGGGTTCGGGCACGGTCCGCGAGCTCGACGCCGGTGTGCACTTCATCGGCAAGAAGATCGTCGAGGAGGCCGCCGAGGTGTGGATGGCCGCCGAGTACGAGGGCGACGAGCGCACGGCCGAGGAGATCTCGCAGCTGCTCTACCACCTGCAGGTGCTGATGCTCGCGAAGGGCCTGACGACGGCCGACGTCTACCGACATCTGTGAGCATCCCCCCGATCGCCGGAGTGCGCCGCCGCCACGTGGCCGCGCGCTCCCACGCTCTCCGAGGCGCCGTCGCGCCTCCGCTCACCGAATCACCCTCGACCTCCAGAGGACGTCCCGTCGTGACCACGACCACCCGCACCACTCCTGACACCACCGGCACCACCGCCCCGCCCGCGCTCCTGCGCGTCGCCGTCCCGAACAAGGGCTCGCTCTCCGAGACCGCCGGCCAGATGCTGGCCGAGGCCGGCTACACCGGCCGCCGCGATCCCAAGGAGCTGCACGTCGTCGACGAGCGCAACGGCGTCGAGTTCTTCTACCTCCGCCCGCGCGACATCGCCACCTACGTCGGCTCCGGCGCGCTGGACGTCGGCGTCACCGGCCGCGACCTGCTGATCGACTCCGGCTCCGAGGCGCGCGAGATCGCCAGCCTCGGCTTCGCCGACTCGACCTTCCGCTTCGCCGGTCCGGCCGGCCGCTACACCGAGCTGCAGCAGATCGACGGCCTCCGCGTCGCGACCAGCTACCCCGGTCTCGTCGGCCGCTTCCTGCGCGAGCACGGCGTCGAGGTCACCCTCATCCGCTTGGACGGCGCGGTCGAGTCGGCCATCCAGCTCGGCGTCGCCGACGTGATCGCCGACGTCGTCGAGACCGGCACCACGCTGCGGAAGGCGGGCCTGGAGATCTTCGGCCCGGTCATCCTGAAGTCCACGGCCGTCCTCGTCTCCGGCGCGGGCGAGCCGGAGGGAATCCCGGTCCTGCTGCGCCGCCTCCAGGGCGTGCTCGTCGCCCGCGAGTACGTGCTGCTCGACTACGACTGCCCCGTCGCCCTGCTCGAGACCGCCACCGCGCTCGCGCCCGGCTTCGAGTCGCCGACCGTCTCGCCGCTGCACGACCCCGAGTGGGTCGCCGTGCGCGTGATGGTGCCGCGCGCCGACATGAACCAGGTGATGGACCGCCTGTACGACCTCGGCGCCCGCGCGATCCTGGTCACCTCGATCCACGCCGCACGCCTCTAGGAGGGGGAGCGATGAGTCTCGCCGTCCGCGTCATCCCGTGCCTCGACGTGGCCGCCGGCCGCGTCGTCAAGGGCGTCAACTTCCAGAACCTGCGCGACGCCGGCGACCCGGTCGAGCTCGCCCGCCTCTACTTCGAGCAGGGCGCCGACGAGCTGACCTTCCTCGACGTCACCGCCACCGTCGACGACCGCTCCACCACCTACGAGGTCGTCCGCGCGACCGCCGAGCAGGTCTTCATCCCGCTCACCGTCGGCGGGGGAGTGCGCTCCGTCGAGGACGTCTCGCGCCTGCTCGCGCACGGCGCGGACAAGGTCGGAGTCAACTCCGCCGCCATCGCCCGCCCCGAGCTGATCGGCGAGATCGCCGACGTCTTCGGCGCGCAGGTGCTGGTCCTCTCCCTCGACGTCAAGCGGAGTGACGCCACGCCCTCGGGCTTCGTCGTCACCACCCACGGCGGTCGCCGTGAGACGACCCTCGACGCGCTCGCCTGGGCGGCCGAGGCCGTCGAGCGCGGGGCCGGCGAGCTGCTGGTCAACTCCATCGACGCCGACGGCACCAAGCAGGGCTTCGACCTGCCGCTGATCGGTGCGATGCGCGAGCTCAGCACCGTTCCGGTGATCGCCTCGGGCGGCGCCGGCGCCCTCGAGCACTTCGCCCCCGCCATCGAGGCGGGCGCCGACGCGGTGCTCGCCGCCTCCGTCTTCCACAATCGCGAGCTGACGATCGGCGACGTCAAGCGCGCCCTCGACGACTCCGGGATCGAGATCCGCCGATGAGCACCGACACGACCGTTCCGGACGACCTCACCGCGGTCCTCGACCGCGCGACCTTCGACGCGAGCGGCCTCCTGCCCGCCGTCATCCAGCAGCACGACACCGGCGAGGTGCTGATGCTCGGCTGGATGGACCGCGAGGCGCTGCGCCGCACGCTGACCGAGGGCCGGGTGACCTTCTGGTCGCGCTCGCGCCAGGAGTACTGGCGGAAGGGCGACACCTCCGGACACGCCCAGTACGTCCGCGGGGCCGCGCTCGACTGCGACGCCGACACGCTGCTCGTGCAGGTCGAGCAGATCGGCGCCGCCTGCCACACCGGCGAGCACTCCTGCTTCGACGTGGATCCGCTCCAGCCGGTGACGGACCTCGGGCCCACGGCGTGAGCGGCCGGCGGCTGAAGTACTCCGCGATCCTCGGGATCGTGCTGCTCGCCGCGCTCGAGCTCACCTCGTCCACGCAGCCCTGGGCGACCCTCGTGCTCACCCCGGGCGTCGGCGACGGCCGCGCCCTCTCTGTGGCGGGCACCGTCGCGGCGCCGGCGCTGTCGGCCCTCGCGCTGGCCGGGCTCGCGCTCGCGGCCGCACTTGCGATCGCCGGTCCCGCGTTCCGCATCGTGCTCGGGCTGCTGCAGATCGTCCTCGGCGGCTCCGTCGTCCTGGCCGCCTCGACCGCGCTCGCCGATCCCGTCCGCGCGGGCTCGTCACTGGTCACCGATGCGACCGCGATCGCGGGCCGGGAGTCGGTCGCGGCGCTCGTCGAGTCGTCCTCCTCGACCGCCTGGCCGGTCGTCGCCCTGGTCGCCGGGGTGCTGACCGCCGTGATCGGCGTCTTCGTGCTCGTGACGGTCCGGCGCTGGCCGGGAGCGAAGAAGAAGCGCGCCTCCCGGTTCGAGCCCGCCGACGGCTACGGTCACGGCGCGACCACCTTGCAGACGGACGACGGCGACATCGATCCCGTCGTCTCCTGGGACGAGCTGTCCCGCGGCGACGACCCGACCTCCGCCCGCTGAGCACGCCCTCCGCAGACCCCGCCCGGCGGCGGAGCCCTTCGCCCCCGAGCCGCTAGACTGCTCTGGTTCCCACGCACGTCCAGGAGGAGAGCCATGAGCACCGAGCACGACGACGACAACCACGGCCACTCGCCCGCAGCGTGGACGGCCGTCGTCATCATGCTGGTCGGCTTCACGGTCGGCACGATCGCCTTCTGGTTCGACCAGCCCCTCGTCGTCTGGCTGTCCGCCGGCCTCGTCGTGGTCGGCCTGCTCGTCGGCGTGATCCTGGCCCGTCTGGGCTACGGCGTCGACGGCGCGAAGGCCAACCCGAAGGCGCGCGCGTAGAGTGCTCAGCGATCTGACCGCCGGCGCCCTGGCCGATGCGGCCCGGCGTCGCGAGACCGTCCCCCTCGCCGTCCTCGAGCGGCGTGCTGCCGAGCGCCCGCCCGCCCTCGACGCCCTCGCCGCGCTGGCCCCCGCCGAGCGCGTGCGGATCATCGCCGAGGTCAAGCGCTCCAGCCCCTCCCGCGGCGCCCTCGCCGAGATCCCCGACCCGGCGCTGCTCGCCGGCCAGTACGAGCTCGGGGGAGCGAGCGCGATCAGCGTCCTCACCGAGGAGCGCCGCTTCAAGGGCTCCCTCGCCGATCTCGAGGCCGTCCGCGCGAAGGTCTCGATCCCGGTGCTGCGCAAGGACTTCATCGCGGAGCCGTACCAGGTCCTCGAGGCGCGCGCGGCCGGGGCGGACCTCGTCCTCCTCATCGTCGCCGCACTCGAGCAGCCCGTGCTGGCCGAGCTGCACGCCCTCGTCCTCGAGCTCGGGATGACTCCGCTGGTCGAGACGCACTCGGGCGACGAGCTCGAGCGGGCCGCCGACCTCGGCGCGCGCCTGATCGGCGTCAACGCCCGCGACCTCTCCACCTTCGAGCTCGACCGCGACCTCTTCGGCCGCCTCTCCGAGCGCTTCCCGGCCGACGCGGTCAAGGTCGCGGAGTCGGCGGTCCTCTCGGCCGACGACGTCGCGCACTACCGCCGCTCCGGCGCCGACGTCGTCCTCGTCGGCGAGGCCCTCGTCACCGGCGGCGACCCGGTCTCCACCCTCGCCGGCTTCCTCGCGCACTGAGCCGGGATCCGCACGATCCCCGCACCGATCCACGATCCACTGATAGGCGGCACCTGCCATGGCACTCCGGGATGAACTCGGCCCGTACTTCGGCGACTTCGGCGGACGCTACGTCCCCGAATCCCTCGTGGAGGCGCTCGACGAGCTGAGCGCCGAGTACGAGCGCACCAAGGTCGACCCCGGGTTCGCGGCCGAGCTGACGGAGCTGCACCGCAGCTACACCGGCCGGCCCTCGATCATCACCGAGGTGCCGCGCTTCGCCGAGCACGCGGGCGGCGCGCGGATCATCCTCAAGCGCGAGGACCTCAACCACACCGGCTCGCACAAGATCAACAACGTGCTCGGCCAGGCACTGCTCACCAAGCGGATCGGCAAGACCCGCGTGATCGCGGAGACCGGCGCCGGTCAGCACGGCGTGGCCACGGCCACCGCCGCCGCGCTCTTCGGCCTCGACTGCGTCGTCTACATGGGCGAGGTCGACACCGAGCGCCAGGCGCTCAACGTCGCCCGGATGCGCCTGCTCGGCGCCGAGGTCGTCTCGGTGACCACCGGCTCGCGCACCCTCAAGGACGCGATCAACGACGCGATGCGCGACTGGGTCACCAACGTCGAGACCACCAACTACATCTTCGGCACCGTCGCGGGCCCGCACCCCTTCCCGGCGATGGTGCGCGACTTCCAGAAGATCATCGGCGAGGAGGCGCGCGAGCAGGTCCTCGCGCTCACAGGCGCCCTGCCCACCGCGGTCACGGCCTGCGTCGGCGGCGGCTCCAACGCGATGGGCATCTTCCACGCGTTCCTGGACGACGCGGACGTCCGGCTCGTCGGCTTCGAGGCCGGCGGCGACGGGATCGAGACCCCGCGCCACGCGGCGACCATCAGCAAGGGCCGCCCCGGCGTCCTGCACGGCGCCCGCAGCTTCCTGCTCCAGGACGAGGACGGCCAGACCATCGACTCGCACTCGATCTCGGCCGGGCTCGACTACCCCGGCGTCGGCCCCGAGCACGCCTGGCTCTCCAGCATCGGCCGCGCCGACTACCGCGCGGTCACCGACTCCGCCGCGATGGACGCCCTGATGCTGCTCAGCCGCACCGAGGGCATCATCCCCGCCATCGAGTCGGCGCACGCCCTGGCCGGCACGCTCGAGCTCGGCCGCGAGCTGGGCCCCGACGCGACCATCCTGGTCAACCTCTCCGGTCGCGGCGACAAGGACATGACGACCGCCGCGCGCTACTTCGGCCTGATCGACCAGGGCGCGGTGCAGTCGTGAGCGGCCTCGGACCGAGCGTCGCCGAGACCGTCCGCCGCCGCAACCAGGAGGCCGCGGGTGCCCTGATCGGCTACTTGCCCGCCGGCTTCCCCGACCTCGCGACGAGCATCGACGCCGCGGTCGCCCTGGCCGAGAACGGCGTCGACGCGATCGAGCTCGGCCTGCCCTACTCCGACCCGGTGATGGACGGCCCGGTCATCCAGGAGGCGACGCAGGCGGCCCTCGCCGGCGGCTTCCGCCTCCGCCACGGCTTCGAGGCCGTGCGCGAGATCCGCGCGCGGGTCGACGTGCCGGTGCTCGTCATGACGTACTACAACCCCGTGCTGCAGTACGGCGTCGAGCGCTTCGCCACCGACCTCGCCGAGGCGGGCGGCTCCGGCCTGATCACCCCCGACCTCATCCCCGACGAGGGCGCCGAGTGGATCGCCGTCTCCGAGCGCCTCGGCCTCGACCGCGTCTTCCTCGCGGCACCGTCCTCCACCGACGCGCGTCTGCGCGCGACCGTCGAGGCCAGCCGGGGCTTCGTCTACGCCGTCTCGACGATGGGCATCACCGGCGCCCGCGCCGACGTGGACCGCGCCGCCCGCACCCTGGTCGACCGGCTGCGCGCCGCGGGCTCCGACAGCGCCTGCGTCGGGGTCGGCGTCTCGACCGGCGACCAGGTCGCCGAGATCCTCGCCTACGCCGACGGCGCGATCGTGGGCTCGGCCCTCGTGCGCGCGCTCGCCTCGGGCGGGGTCGACGCCGTGGCGGAGACGGCACGAGGTCTGGCAGAGGGCACGCGTCCGCGAGCCTGACGCCTCCCAGTACACTCGGGATGCCCGTCGGGGCGCGGCGCCGCCGCGACCGCGGGATCCCTCCTTCGAAAGGTCGACGTACCGGTGTCCGTACCGCTGAGCATCCCGAGTCCGCCCGAGGCGTGGAGTCAGTACGACTTCACGCTCTTCGATCGCGCGTTCTCGATCCACACCTACGCCGTGTGCATCCTGGTCGGCATCGTCGTCGCCACGATCATGACGAACGCCCGCCTCAAGCGCCGCGGCGCCGAGCCCTGGGTCGTCCTCGACATCATCATCTGGGCCGTGCCGCTCGGCATCATCGGCGCGCGGCTCTACCACGTGCTCACGCACCCCGGCGACTACTTCTTCGCCGGCGCGGACCCGTGGGAGATCATCCGGATCTGGAACGGCGGCAACGCGATCTTCGGCGGCCTGATCGGCGGTGCCGTCGGCGCCTGGATCGGCTGCCGCTGGACCGGCGTGCGCTTCTGGACCTTCGCCGACGCCCTCGCCCCCGGCATGCTCGCCGCGCAGGCCATCGGCCGCCTCGGCAACTGGTTCAACCACGAGCTGTTCGGCCTGCCGACGACCCTGCCCTGGGGCCTCGAGATCGAGAGCAGCAACCCGGCCTTCCCGGTCGGCCTGCCCGCCGGCACGCTCTTCCACCCGACCTTCCTCTACGAGATCCTCTGGAACGCCGTCGGCATCGCCGTCATCCTGCTGCTCGAGCGCCGCCTCAAGCTGCAGTGGGGCACCGTGTTCGCCGCCTACCTGATCTGGTACGGCGTCGGCCGCGTCTGGTTCGAGTCGATCCGCATCGACCCGAGCGAGTTCTTCTGGGGCATCCGCACCAACGTCTGGGCCGCCCTGATCGCGATCGTGATCGGCCTGCTCCTCGTCGTGATCCAGCGGCGCGAGCACCCCGGCCGCGAGACCTCGGCCTACCGGCCCGGTCGCGAGTGGACGCCCGCCCCGGCTGCGGTAGAATTTGAGGACGTCGAGTCCGACTCCGACGCACCCACCACTCCTTCTTCCGGCACCGACGCCGAGAAGTCGACGGTCTCCCGCAGCTGACGCGGTCCGCGGCACCCCCGCGGCCCCGCATCCAGCTCCCACCCCGTCCGATCGCTCCCCGCGGCTCAGCCACAAGCGCTGCCGCGGGGCGCGATCGCACGGCCCCGCCGACGGCGCCAGATCTCCGCTCCGCGACCACAGAACGCACGGCCCTCCCGATCGGGGAGCCGCTCCTCCACCACCACACCGCGGGCCAGCGACGTCCCGATCCGCTACGACTCTCGTGAGGACGGTCCCCATGGCTCCCGTTCAGCCCTCGCCCCGCGTCCCCGCCGTGCCGTTCCTCGGCACCCCGAGTGCCCAGGGGATGTACGACCCGGCGGCCGAGAAGGACGCCTGCGGTCTCGCCATGGTCGCCACCATGCGCGGGACGGCCGGGCACGACATCATCGACGCCGCGCTGAACGCGCTGCGCAACCTCGAGCACCGCGGCGCCGTCGGCTCGGACGCCGGCACCGGTGACGGCGCGGGGATCATCACCCAGATCCCCGACGACTTCCTGCGCGCCGTCGCGGCCGTCGAGCTGCCCCCCGTCGGGCAGTACGCGGTCGGCAACGCCTTCCTGCCCGTCGACGTCTTCGAGCGCGAGCGGGTCAAGTCGACCATCGCCGAGATGGCCCGCGAGGAGAACCTCACGGTCCTCGGCTGGCGCTCCATCCCGGTCCAGCCCGACGAGATCGGCACGCTCGCCCGCGCCGCGATGCCGGCGATCGAGCAGCTCTACGTCGCGAGCGAGCTGACCGACGCCGCCGGCGTGCCGCTGGCCGGGCTCCGCCTCGACCGCCTCACCTTCCGCCTGCGCAAGCGCGTCGAGCGCGAGCTCGAGGTGTACTTCATGTCGCTCTCGAGCCGCACGCTCGTCTACAAGGGCATGGTCACGACGCTCCAGCTCGAGCCGTTCTACCCCGACCTGTCCGACGAGCGCTTCACCTCGAAGCTCGCGCTGGTGCACTCGCGCTACTCGACCAACACCTTCCCGTCCTGGCCGCTCGCGCAGCCGTTCCGGATGATCGCGCACAACGGCGAGATCAACACGGTGCAGGGCAACCGCAACTGGATGCGCGCGCGCCAGTCGCAGCTGAAGAGCGCCGAGCTCGGCGACCTCTCGCCGCTGTTCCCGATCGTCTCGACCGGCCGCAGCGACTCGGCCTCGTTCGACGAGACCGTCGAGCTGCTCACGCTGGCCGGCCGCTCGCTGCCGCACGCGATCATGATGATGGTGCCGGAGGCGTGGGAGAACCAGGCCGCCGCGATCGACCAGAAGCGCCGCGCCTTCTACGAGTACCACTCGATGCTCATGGAGCCGTGGGACGGCCCGGCCGCGATCGTCTTCACCGACGGCGACCTCGTCGGCGCGACGCTGGACCGCAACGGCCTGCGCCCCGGCCGCTACGTCGTCACCGACGACGGCCTCGTCGTGCTCGCCAGCGAGATCGGCGTGCTCGACATCGACCCCGCGAAGATCGTCCGCAAGGGCCGGCTGCAGCCGGGCCGGATGTTCCTGGTCGACACCGAGCAGGGCCGCATCGTCGAGGACGAGGAGATCAAGGCGCAGCTCGCCGACTCCGGTCCCTTCGACGAGTGGCTCGACAAGGGCCGCATCAACCTCAAGGATCTGCCCGAGCGCGAGCACATCGTGCACACGCCCGCGTCGGTCAACCGCCGCCAGCGCACCTTCGGCTACACCGAGGAGGAGGTGCGGCTGCTGCTGCTGCCGATGGCGAAGGCCGGCGCCGAGCCGCTCGGCGCCATGGGCTCCGACACCCCGGTCGCGGTGCTCTCCAAGCGCCCGCGCCTGCTCTTCGACTACTTCACCCAGGCGTTCGCGCAGGTGACCAACCCGCCGCTCGACTCCATCCGCGAGGAGGTCGTCACCTCGCTGCGCCTCGGCCTCGGCCCGGAGCGCAACCTGCTCTCGGCCGGCGCCGAGCACGCCCGCCAGGTCGTCCTCGACTTCCCGGTGATCGACAACGACGAGCTGGCCAAGATCCAGCACATCGCGCCGCGCCCGCTCAGCCACATCACCACGACGATCCGCGGCCTCTACCGCGTCGACGCCGGCCCCCGCGCCATGCAGGACCGCCTCGACGCGATGTGCGCCGAGGCCGACGAGGCCATCGCCGCCGGAGCGCAGTTCCTCGTGCTCTCGGACCGCGACTCCACCAAGGACCTCGCGCCGATCCCCTCGCTGCTGATGCTCGCCGCCGTGCACCACCACCTGATCCGCACCGAGAACCGGATGCGCGTCGGGCTGGTCGTCGAGGCCGGCGACGTCCGCGAGGTGCACCACGTCGCGACGCTGATCGGCTACGGCGCCTCCGCGGTGAACCCGTACCTCGCGATGGAGACCTGCGAGCAGCTGGTGCGCAGCGGCATGATCTCGGACATCTCGCCCGAGAAGGCCGTCAAGAACGTGATCAAGGCGCTCGGCAAGGGCGTGCTCAAGATCATGTCCAAGATGGGCATCTCGACCGTGTCGAGCTACGCCGGCGCGCAGACCTTCGAGGCCGTCGGCCTCAGCCAGGTCTTCGTCGACCAGTACTTCACCGGCACCGCCTCCAAGCTCGGCGGCATCGGGATCGACGTCGTCGCCGAGGAGAACGCCGCACGCCACCGTGCCGCGTACCCCGAGGACGGCGCGGTCGTCGCGCACGAGCGCCTCGCGGTCGGCGGCGAGTACCAGTGGCGCCGCGACGGCGCGCCGCACCTCTTCAACCCGGACACCGTCTTCCGGCTGCAGCACTCCACCCGCAACCGCCGCTACGACGTCTTCCGCGAGTACACCAAGATGGTCGACGACCAGGCGCTCTCGCTGATGACCCTCCGCGGCATGTTCACCCTCGACACGGAGGGCCGCACGCCCGTCCCGATCGACGAGGTCGAGTCGGTCGAGTCGATCGTCAAGCGCTTCTCCACCGGGGCGATGAGCTACGGCTCCATCTCGCCGGAGGCGCACGAGACGCTCGCCATCGCGATGAACCGCCTCGGCGCCAAGTCGAACACCGGCGAGGGCGGCGAGGACACGGAGCGACTGCTCGACCCCGAGCGCCGCTCCGCGATCAAGCAGGTCGCCTCGGGCCGCTTCGGTGTCACGAGCATGTACCTGACCCACGCCGACGACATCCAGATCAAGCTCGCCCAGGGCGCCAAGCCCGGCGAGGGCGGCCAGCTGCCGCCGACCAAGGTCTACCCCTGGATCGCGCGCACCCGGCACGCGACCGCGGGCGTCGGCCTCATCTCGCCGCCGCCGCACCACGACATCTACTCGATCGAGGACCTCAAGCAGCTGATCTTCGACCTCAAGCGGGCGAATCCGAAGGCGCGCATCCACGCGAAGCTCGTCAGCCAGTCGGGCATCGGCGCGGTCGCGGCCGGCACGGCCAAGGCCCTCGCCGACGTCATCCTCGTCTCGGGCCACGACGGCGGCACCGGCGCGAGCCCCGTCAACTCGCTCAAGCACGCGGGCACCCCGTGGGAGCTCGGCCTCGCCGAGACCCAGCAGACGCTGATGCTCAACGGCATGCGCGACCGCGTCGTGGTGCAGGTCGACGGCCAGATGAAGACCGGCCGCGACGTCGTGATCGGGGCCCTGCTCGGCGCCGAGGAGTTCGGCTTCGCCACCGCCCCGCTGATCGTCGAGGGCTGCATCATGATGCGCGTCTGCCACCTCGACACCTGCCCGGTGGGCGTCGCGACGCAGAACCCCGAGTTGCGCAAGCGCTTCAACGGCAAGCCCGAGTTCGTCGTCAACTTCTTCGAGTTCATCGCCCAGGAGGTGCGCGAGTACCTCGCGCAGCTCGGCTTCCGCACGATCGACGAGATCGTCGGCCACCGCGAGCTGCTCGACGTCAACCGCGCCATCGAGCACTGGAAGGCGAGCGGGCTCGACCTGACGCCGATCCTGGTCGGCCCGGTCTTCCAGGCCGAGGAGCCGCGCCGCCACGGCCGCGCGCAGGAGCACGAGCTGGAGAAGCACTTCGACAACGAGCTGATCCGCCTCGCCGCGAACGTCCTCGACCACCGCGGCACCGTCGTGATCGACCGCGAGATCAAGAACACCGAGCGCGCGGTCGGCACGATGCTCGGCCACGAGGTGACCGTCCGCTACGGCGAGAACGGGCTGCCGGCCGACTCCATCACGGTGAACCTGCGCGGCTCGGCCGGGCAGTCGCTCGGCGCGTTCCTGCCCGCGGGCATCACGCTGCGCCTCGAGGGCGACTCGAACGACTACGTCGGCAAGGGCCTCTCCGGCGGCCAGATCGTGGTGCGGCCCGACCGCCGCAGCACCTTCGACGCGTCGGCGAACGTGATCGCAGGCAACGTGATCGGCTACGGCGCGACCCAGGGCACGATGTTCATCCGCGGGATGGTCGGCGAGCGCTTCCTGGTCCGCAACTCGGGTGCCACGGCGGTCGTCGAGGGCGTGGGCGACCACGCGCTCGAGTACATGACCGGCGGGCTCGCCGTCATCCTCGGCGCGACCGGCCGCAACCTCGGCGCAGGCATGTCCGGCGGCACCGCCTACATCCACGACCTGCGCCGCGAGCTGGTGAACCGCGACGCGATCGCCACCGGCGAGCTGACGCTCTCCGAGCTCGGCAGCGCCGACGTGGAGATCCTGCGCGACCTGCTCGAGCGGCACGTGGCCGAGACCGAGTCGACCCTGGCCCAGGGGATGCTCGACGATTTCGACGGAACCGTCTCGCGTTTCGTCAAGGTACTGCCCCGCGACTTCGCCGCGGTGCTCGCGACGCGAGCATCCGCCGTGGAGGAGGGGCTCGACCCCGACGGCGACGTCGTCTGGGGACGGATTCTGGAGGTGACCGGTGGCTGATCCCAAGGGATTCCTGAAGGTGCAGGACCGGGAGCTGCCCAAGCGGCGCCCGGTGTCCGTGCGGCTGATGGACTGGAAAGAGGTGTACGAGCAGGGCGACACCGCCGTGCTGCGCCGGCAGGCCGGCCGCTGCATGGACTGCGGCATCCCGTTCTGCCACAAGGGTTGCCCGCTCGGGAACCTGATCCCCGAGTGGAACGATTTGATGTGGCGCGGCGAGGGCCGCCAGGCGATCGAGCGCCTGCACGCGACCAACAACTTCCCGGAGTTCACCGGCCGCCTGTGCCCCGCGCCCTGCGAGTCGTCCTGCGTGCTCGGCATCAACCAGCCCGCGGTCACGATCAAGCAGATCGAGGTCTCGATCATCGATCAGGCCTTCGGCAACGACTGGGTGCAGCCGCACCCGCCCGAGCGCCTGACCGGCAAGACGGTCGCCGTCGTCGGTTCCGGCCCCGCCGGTCTCGCGGCCGCGCAGCAGCTCACCCGCGCCGGGCACACCGTCGCGGTCTACGAGCGCGACGACCGCATCGGCGGCCTCCTGCGCTACGGCATCCCCGACTTCAAGATGGAGAAGAAGCACCTCGAGCTGCGGCTGAACCAGATGAAGGCCGAGGGCACCCGCTTCCGGGCCGGCGTCGACATCGGCACGGACATCACCTGGGACGACCTGCGCGCGCGCTACGACGCCGTCGTGGTCGCCACCGGCGCGATGGTCCCGCGCGATCTGCCGATCCCCGGCCGCGACCTGGCCGGCGTGCACTTCGCGATGGAGTACCTGGTGCAGTCGAATCACGCCATCGCGGGCGACCGCGTCTTCGAGCAGATCTCGGCCGAGGGCAAGCACGTCGTCGTCCTCGGCGGCGGCGACACCGGAGCCGACTGCATCGGCACCGCGCACCGCCAGAAGGCCGCCTCGGTCACCAACCTCGCGATCGGCACCCAGCCGCCCTCGCAGCGTCCCGACAGCCAGCCCTGGCCGATGGACCCGACGGTCTTCGAGATCGCCAGTGCGCACGAGGAGGGCGGGGAGCGCGTGTTCCTCGCCTCGACCGTCGAGTTCCTCGCCAACGAGGTCGGCGAGGTCCGCGCGGTGCGCGTGGCCGAGACCGAGTACCTCGACGGCCGCCGCGTGCCCAAGGCGGGCACCGAGCGCGAGATCCCGGCCGACCTGGTCCTCCTGGCCCTTGGCTTCACCGGCCCGGAGTCGGAGCACCTCGCCGGCCAGCTCGAGGTCCCCTTCACGGACCGCGGCAACGTGGTCCGCGGCGACCGCTTCGAGACCAGCGTCCCGGGCGTCTTCGTCGCCGGGGACGCCGGCCGCGGCCAGTCGCTGATCGTCTGGGCGATCGCCGAGGGCCGCTCCGTCGCGGCCGAGATCGACCGCTACCTCGAAGGCACCACCCAGCTGCCCGCGCCCGTCGGGCCCAACGACCGGGGCTTCACGCTCTAGTCCCACGGACGCGATAGTCTTCGCGCGCCAGCTTCACAGCTCACCCTCCCCGCTAACGACGCGCCCCCGGGCGCAGAACAACGGAGCACCCCCTCAATGAGACGAGCGAAAATCGTCGCCACCCTCGGCCCGGCAACGTCGTCGTACGAGACCATTCGTGCGATCATCGACGCCGGCGTGGACGTGGCCCGCATGAACCTCAGCCACGGCAGCTACGACGTGCACGAGGGCATCTACCGCCTCGTGCGGAAGGCCGCCGAGGACTCCGGTCGCGCCGTCGCGATCATGGTCGACCTGCAGGGTCCCAAGATCCGCCTCGGCAAGTTCGAGGGCGGTCCGTACCCCCTCGCCGAGGGCGACGTCTTCACCATCACCACCGAGGACGTCCTCGGCACCAAGGAGCTCTCGGGCACCACGTTCAAGGGCCTGCCCGACGACGTGAACCCCGGTGACATGCTCCTGATCGACGACGGCAAGGTCGCGGTCCGCGTCACCGCCGTCGAGGGCCCCCGCGTCATCACCGAGTGCGTCGTCCCCGGCAACATCTCGAACAACAAGGGCATCAACCTGCCCGGCGTCGCGGTCAACGTGCCCGCGCTGTCGCAGAAGGACGAGGACGACCTCCGCTGGGCGATCCGCCTCGGCGCGGACATCATCGCGCTCTCCTTCGTGCGCAACGCCAGCGACATCGTCCGCGTGCACGAGATCATGGCGGAGGAGGGCCGCAAGGCTCCCGTCATCGCCAAGATCGAGAAGCCGCAGGCCGTCGACAACCTGCAGGAGATCATCGACGTCTTCGACGGCATCATGGTCGCCCGCGGCGACCTCGGCGTCGAGCTGCCCCTCGAGGCCGTGCCGATCGTGCAGAAGCACGCCGTCGAGCTCGCCCGCCGCTGGGCCAAGCCCGTCATCGTCGCGACCCAGATGCTCGAGTCGATGATCGAGAGCCCGCGTCCCACCCGCGCCGAGGCCTCCGACGTCGCGAACGCCATCCTCGACGGAGCCGACGCGGTCATGCTCTCCGGCGAGACCAGCGTCGGCGCCTGGCCGGTCGTCACCGTCCAGACCATGGCGCGCATCGTTGAGTCGACCGAGGAGCACGGCCTCGAGCGGATCCCCCCGCTCGGCAGCAAGCCGCGCACCCAGGGCGGCTCCGTCACCCTCGCCGCCGCCGAGGTCGCCGAGTTCGTCGAGGCCAAGTTCCTCTGCGTCTTCACCGAGTCCGGCGACTCCGTCCGCCGCATGACCCGCCTGCGCCACGGCATCCCGATCATCGGCTTCACCCCCGAGCCCTCGGTCCGCCGCCGCATGGCGCTCAACTGGGGCGTCCAGTCCTACGTCACGCCCCGCGTGAACCACACGGACGCGATGTTCGCCCAGGTCGACGCCGTCCTCCTCCGCGAGAACCTCGCGAAGGCCGGCGACACCGTCGTCGTCGTCTCCGGGTCGCCCCCCGGACGCGCCGGCACCACCAACGACATGCGCGTGCACGTCGTCGGCTCCTCCAGCTCCTCGGAGCCGGTGGAGAACTGGGACCACTGAGTCTCTGCAGAAGGGCCCGGTCGCTTGCGCGGCCGGGCCCTTCTGCGACGGACTCCTCGTTCCTCGTCGTCCGTCGGCGGTCGGCTTCGCGACGGGGTGCGCTGGTGGGAGCCGGTCGCGTTCCGGGTACGACGATCCGCTGGCACGCGGATCGCCGGTGACCCTGCGGAGCGGCGGCTGGTCTGCAGGGGTGGCGGCCCTTCGGGCGCCACGCTCCCGGACTCGCGGCGCCGCTCCCGCTCCCGCTGATCGAGAAGCCGCGCAGCGGCCCCAGCATGCTGGTCGAGTAGCCGCGCAGCGGCGTATCGAGACCCACGTTTGTCAGTGCATCGGGTGCAAGGGCCGCGGCCCCTTCGGGGCGCGAGCCGCTCCTCGCCGCACGAGCAAGCCGCCGACGCTGGCTGCGCGTGCACAGCGGCCCCTTCAGAGGGCCGCGCCTCCCATGCTGGTCGAGTAGCCGCGCAGCGGCGTATCGAGACCCGGCGTCGTCAGCAGGGCGGGTCTGCAGACTCGTGTTCAGGCGTGGTGGATCTCGATACGTCCGCTGCGCGGGCTACTCGATCAGCATGCACGCGCCCGCGGTCGCGGTGCCGTGGGGGACGTCGCCGCCGGTCCGGGGGTGGCTGCGGGCCGCGCTAGCGTGGAGGCATGCGACTCGGCGTGCTCGACATCGGCTCCAACACGGTCCATCTGCTGCTCGTCGACGCGCACCCGGGGGCTCGGCCCGTGCCGTACCGGTCGCACAAGCGCAGCCTCGCGCTCGTCGCCTACCTCGACGCCGCGGGGGACATCACCGAGGAGGGGCAGCGCGAGCTGATCTCCTTCGTCGCGGAGGCGCACGAGGTCGCCCGCCGCCACCGCGCGGAGGACCTGCTCGCCTTCGCCACTTCCGCGATCCGCGAGGCCGGCAACGGCGCCGCGGTGCTCGAGCGCGTCCGCACCGAGACCGGCGTGCACCTGCAGGAGCTCGGCGGCGAGGCCGAGGCCTCCGCGACCTTCCTCGCCGTCCGCCGCTGGTTCGGCTGGGGCGCCGGCTCGATCCTCGATCTCGACATCGGCGGCGGCTCCTTCGAGCTGTCGATGGGCGTCGACGAGGTGCCCGAGCTCGCCGTCTCGGTGCCGCTCGGTGCCGGCCGCGTGACTCGCGACCTCCTGAACGGCGATCCCGCTTCCGCGACGAGCGTCAAGGCCGCCCGCCGGCACGCCCGCGAGGTGCTCGCCGAGCCCGTCCGCGCCTTCCTCGCCCTCGGCACCCCCGATCTCGTGGCGGGCACCTCGAAGACCTTCCGCTCCCTGGCTCGGATCGCCGGGGCCGCTCCGAGCGCCGCCGGCCCGCTCGCCCGCCGCGAGCTGCACCTGGTCGACCTCCGGCTCTGGTCCTCCCGCCTCGCCGCGATCAGCGCGGCCGACCGCTCGGCACTCCCCGGCGTCTCCACCCTCCGCGCCCCGCAGCTGCTGGCCGGTGCGCTCGTCGCCGAGGCGGCCATGGAGGCGCTGCACGTCGAGACGCTCGTGATCTGCCCGTGGGCGACCCGCGAGGGCCTGATCATCCGCCGCTTCGAGCTCCTCGACGCGCAGCTGCAGCGCGACGAGCCTCAGCTGAGCGTGATGCTGTAGGAGAAGGCGCGCTGCTCGCCCGGCGCGAGCACGAACTGCCGCGGCTTGTCGACGATGTCGCCGTCCCACCCCTCCGGCGTCGGCACGCTCCGCCACGGCTCGATGCAGACGAACGGCGCGCCGACCGGCTTCCAGACGCCGACGACGTCGAAGTCGCCGGTATCGACCGCGATCGAGCGCGCACCCTCGGCCTCGAGGGTCAGCGTGCGGCGACGCGGCTCGTCGAAGATCAGCACGCCCTCCTCGAAGTGCGCGTCGTCGACCGTGAGCACGCCGTCCTCGAGCGGCGCCGGGTGGCGCTCGGCGACGAGCAGGTTCTCGGGCGCCCGGCGGAAGCCCTCCGGCTCGGGCTGCGCGAAGCGGATCCGGTGCTCGCCGGTCGCCCCGGGCAGCGGCAGCGCGAACGCCGGGTGGTTGCCGACCGAGGCGCCGAGCGGCTCCGTGCCGCGGTTCTCGACGGTCTGCGTGATCCGCAGCGTCGCGCCGGTCACCGCGTAGGCGATCAGCAGCGACCAGTCGAAGGGGAAGACCGCGCAGGTGGCGGCGTCGCTGCGCAGCCGGAAGACGGCCTCGTCGCCGCCGACGCCGGCCAGCTCGAAGACGCGGTCGCGCGCGAAGCCGTGCTGGCCCATCGCGTAGTCCCGGCCGTCGTGGTGCAGGGTGTCGCCCGGCAGCCGTCCGATGATCGGGAAGAGCACGGGAGCGTGCCGACGCCATTCGGGGCCGGCCTGCCAGAGGTACTCGCGGTTCTCGCCGTCGCGGAGGGAGGTCATCTCGGCGCCCGCGGTCGTGAGCGCCACGCGGAGCTCGTCGCTGCCGATCGCGAGGACGGTGGGGTCGGGGGAGTCGTTGCTGCTCATCCTCCGATTCTGCCGCTGCGACGGGTCGGCGCGCAGACCGGTGCCGCCTCGGCGCGGGAGCGGTGTCGGAGCGGCGTGACAGCATGGGGCGATGCCTCCCGAGAAGCCCGCCGCCTCCTGGCGCGCCCGCGTGGGCGAGCTCAGCGGCGGCGACCCCGTCGAGGCGGCTCCGGTGCTCACCCCGATCGGTCTGCAGTTCGAGCTGCGCCGCCTCGTCCGGCGCGCCGACGACCCGTGGCGCGCCCCGGCGAGCGAGCGCGTCACCGCCGCGACGTACGACCCCGCCGAGCGCGAGGAGCACCGCCTCGCGACCCGCCCGGTCGTGCCCGGTCGCGGCGGAGCCTGGAACCGCTCGACGCTGACCTGGAAGTCGCTGAACTTCCAGACCCACCGGCTCTCGCTCGACCCCGCGCACCAGCGCTGGTTCGCCGAGTTCGCGGCCCTGCACCGGGCCACCCGGACCGTGCACCTCGGCCAGGACCCGGACTGGATCCACCTCGACGACTACGAGAGCCCGCTGCTCTGGCGCCTGCTCGAGCAGGCCGAGGGCCTGCGCATCCCGCTGCTCACCACCGGCACGGGTGCTCTCGCGCGCTCCGCCTCGGCGCACGTCGCCCTGGTCGCGTCCGATCAGGCGGGCGCCCTGGAGCTCACCCCCGTCCTCCGGCTCGACGCCGGCGAGCGCCCGATCGAGGCCGCCAGGCCCATCGCCCGGCACGGTGTCTACCTGGTGGAGTCCGGTGACCCGACCGCGCTGCTGCTCGCGCCCACGCCGCAGCCGCTCGACGACGAGGAGCTGCGGCTGCTCCGCCATCCCGAGCCGACCAGCGTCCCGGCGGAGGACGTCGCCGAGTTCCTGGAGGAGCACCTGCCGACCCTGCGTGGCCGCGTCGCCGTGCGCGGCGCGGACGCGGGCGTGGAGCTCGACGAGCCCGAGCCGCCCCGGCTCGTCTGCACCGTCTCCTTCGAGCCGCGCCGCGTCGTCCGTATCTCCTGGCACTGGCGGCGGAGCGCGGACCGGGCCCGCGAGCTCGACGGCGCGAGCGACGACGTGATCGAGACCGCCATCCTCCGGCGCGCCCGCACCGTCCTGGCAGCGGCGCAGTCCGACGTCGTCCCGGACATCGACCGGCCGGCCGTCCTGCGCGGCGCGGCGGCGGCGGTCTTCGTGGTCGAGCAGCTGCCCCTCCTGGAGGAGGTCGGCGGCGTGCGGATCGAGCGCGAGGGCAAGCAGCCCGATTACCGCCTCCTCAACGGACCGCTGACCCTCACCCTCACCGCCGTCGACACCGAGAGCGCGGACTGGTTCGACCTCGGCGTCGTCGTCACGATCGGCGACGCGAGCGTGCCGTTCGGCCCGCTGTTCCGAGCGCTCGCGAGCGGCGGCGACCGGATCCGGCTCGTCGACCACTCCTACCTCTCGCTCGCGCATCCGGGACTCGACCGGCTCCGCGAGCTGCTGCACCGCGCCGACGAGCTGGAGGAGTGGGAGACCGGCCCGCGGATCGGCCGGCACCAGACCGCGCTCTGGGACGACCTGGACGAGCTCGCCGACGCGAGCGTCGCCTCCGACGCCTGGAAGGACGTGCTCGCGAACGCACTGGCGGCCGGTGCGCCGGTCGACGTCGAGCCGCCGACCGGCCTCACCGGCGAGCTGCGCTCGTACCAGCGCGAGGGCTACTCCTGGCTCGTGCACCGCCGCCGGCACGGCCTGGGCGGGATCCTCGCCGACGACATGGGGCTGGGCAAGACGCTGCAGACCCTCGCGATGATGCTTCAGGCCGTCGAGGAGGCGCGCGCCGGCGGAGTCCGGGCCGCGCCGTTCCTCGTGGTCGCGCCGACCTCGGTGCTGCCCGGCTGGCTCTCGGAGGCCGCGCGCTTCGCCCCGTCGCTCCGGGTCGCGGCGGTCACCAGCTCGCGGGAGGGACGCGGCGAGTCGCTCGCCGCACTGCCGGCCGACGTGGACGTCGTGGTTACCAGCTACGCCGTGCTCCGCCTGGCCGGTGAGCAGTGGGCCGAGCGGAAGTGGTCGGCCCTCGTGCTCGACGAGGCGCAGTTCGTGAAGAACCCGTCCTCGCAGGCGCACAAGGCGGCCCGGAGCGTCGGCGCGCCGATCACACTCGCGCTCACCGGCACGCCGCTCGAGAACTCGCTCGACGAGCTGTGGGCGGTGCTCGCGCTGACCGCGCCCGGGCTCCTGCCGTCGCTGCGGCGCTTCCGCGAGGAGTTCACCCGCCCGATCCTGCACGCGGACGAGCCGGTCGGCATCGCCTCGCCGGACCTGTCGGCGGGGCGCACGGTCTCGCACTCCGAGGGAGCGCGGCGGCGCCTCGACCGGCTGCGACGCCGGATCCGCCCGTTCCTGCTGCGCCGCACGAAGGAGGCGGTGGCGCCCGAGCTGCCAGAGAAGCAGGAGCAGACCCTCGAGGTCACCCTCGCCCCGAGTCACCGCGTGCTCTACGACGGCTACCTGCAGCGCGAGCGGCGGAAGCTCCTCGGGCTCGTCGACGACCTCGACCGCCAGCGCTTCACCGTGTTCCGCTCGCTCACGCTGCTCCGCCTGCTCGCCCTCGACGCGTCCCTGGTCGATCCCGCGTACCGGCACGTGCCCTCCGCCAAGCTCGACGCGCTGCTCGAGCAGCTCGACGACGTCCTGGCCGAGGGGCGCCGGGCGCTCGTCTTCAGCACCTTCACCTCGTACCTCGAGCGGGCGGCCGAGCGGCTGCGCCGGCGGGGGATCCCGTTCGTGCAGCTCGACGGCTCCACTCGGGACAGGGGTGCGGTGATCGACGAGTTCCGCTCCGGGGCCGCGCCGGTCTTCCTGATCAGCCTGAAGGCGGGCGGCACGGGGCTCACGCTGACCGAGGCCGACCACGTCTTCATCCTCGACCCCTGGTGGAACCCGGCGGCCGAGGCGCAGGCGGTCGACCGCGCGCACCGCATCGGCCAGGAGCGCCGGGTCAACGTCTACCGGCTGGTGGCGAAGGACACGATCGAGGAGAAGATCGTCCGGCTGAAGGAGCGCAAGGCGCGGCTGAGCACCGCCGTGCTCGACGAGGGCGAGCTGTTCGCGCAGGCGCTGACCGCGGACGATCTGCGCGAGCTGCTGGGGGAGTGAGCGCCGTGGTGGGTCGCCCGCGGTGTGACCCATGGAAGGGTGACGCGACAACCAGCCGCACCCCAGGATCCGAGCGCAGACTGACCCGATGAGCCGACGCCGTCCCCGCCCCCGCCCCGACTGGGTCGCCGCCCTCGAGACGGGGGACGACGCGGGACTCTTCGGCCCCGGCAGCGCCGTCTGGGCCGTCAACGGCGCGATGCCGACGATGGTCGCCGGCGTCCGCGCGCTGCTGATGCAGACGCTGCACGCGGGCGCGATGGCCGGCGTGCACGACCACTCCCGCTACCGCGAGGACCCGATGGGCCGCCTCGACAACACCGTGCGCTGGGTGCTCACCACGAGCTTCGGCGACACCGCCACCGCCTCCGGGGCCGCCCGCTGGGTGACCGGAGTGCACGAGCGGATCGTCGGCACCTACCAGGACGCGGCCGACGTCGAGCGGCACTACTCGGCACAGGACCCGCGGCTGCTGCTCTGGGTGCACGACGCCTTCACCGACGCGTTCCTCGGCGCGCACGAGCTGTGGGGCGGCCCGATCCCGGGCGGCGCCGACGCCTACGTCCGCGAGTGGGCCGCGTCGGGCCGCCTGCTCGGGGTCGAGAACCCGCCCGAGAGCGTCGCCGAGCTGCGCGAGCAGCTGGCCGGGTTCGCGGGCGAGCTGCGTCCCGACGAGCGCGTGCACGAGGCGGTCGAGTTCCTCCGGACGGTGAAGCTGCCCGGCGAGGCCGGCGTGATCTACCCGCTGCTCTTCGCCGGCGCCACCGCCTCGCTGTCGCCCGAGGTGCGCCGCCTCCTCGGCCTCCGCCGCCCGTGGTGGCCCGCGATCACCGCGACCCGCCTGCTGATGCGCTCCCTCGAGCTGTACCTCGGCCACGTCTCGCCCAGCGAGCGCGCCGCGCGCACCCGCCTCGGCCGCCTCGCCGCGACGCGCACCGCCGCGGGCTGATCTCGGCGGCCCTCCGCGCCGGTCGCTCCACCAGTTCGCCGGGCTTTCCGAACACCTGTCCGGGAAGTGGTAGACTGCCGGAGATGTCTTCCGCTCGAGCCGCCTCTCCGCACGGAGCGGAGGCGCCCTCCGGGCCCGCGTCGGGCGACCCGCGGGCGCGCCGCACCCGCCGCCGGGTGTTCGACGCCGTCGAGCGGCTCGTCATGCAGACCGACGGCGGTCGCGCCGAGGGCATCGCCGTCAGCGACATCGTCCGCGAGGCCGGCATCAGTCGCAGCTCGTTCTACTCGCACTTCGAGGACGCGGCGGCCGTCGCCTCCGCGCTGCTCCGCGAGGACCTCGTCGTGTCCGACGTCGCCGCGCCCGATCCGGCGGACCGCACCGGTGCCCGCGCGCTCCGGCGCGGCTACGTCCGCCTGGTCGATCGCCTCGTCGACCGGCACGCCTTCCACGCTCGCCTCCGCGCCCGCGCCTCGGCCCGCGTGGCCTCGGACGACGCCGTGCTCGACACCGTGCTCGCCCTGCACCGCCAGGTGCTCGCCCGCGTCGACGCGCCCGCCGGCACCGATCCCGAGCTGACGGCCACCTTCGCCGCCGGCGGCGTCCTCGCCGTGGTCGGCGCCTGGCTCGCGGGCGGCCTCGACGGCACGGACGAGGAGCTCGTCGAGCAGCTCGTCGCCCTCCTCCCGCCCTGGCTCGCCGACGCGCCGCTGCGGACTCCCGCTTCCTCCTCCCCACCACTACGCCCCACGATGAAAGGCACGACATGATGACATTCGAGGTCGGCGAGACCCTGGTCTACCCGCACCACGGAGCGGTGACGATCACCGGGCTCGAGAAGCGCTCGGTCAAGGGCGTCGAGAAGACGTTCATGACGATGAACGTGCACACCAGCGAGCTCACGATCACCCTGCCCGTCGAGAACGCCGAGCTCGTCGGCGTGCGCGAGATCATCGACGACGCCGGTGTGCAGGCCGTCTACGACGTGCTCCGCAGCGACGTGGCCGAGGAGGCCAGCAACTGGTCGCGCCGGTTCAAGGCCAACCAGGAGAAGATGGCCAGCGGCAGCGTCTACCGCGTCAGCGAGGTCGTCCGCGACCTGTGGCGCCGCGAGCAGGCCGGCGGAGTCTCGGCCGGCGAGAAGCGCATGCTGCTCAAGGCCCGCCAGATCCTGGTCTCGGAGCTCTCGCTCGCGCTGAAGGCCACCGACGAGGAGGCCTCCGCGAAGCTCGACGAGGTCCTCGCCTCGGCGATCTGAACCCTCTCGACGGCGCGTCCACCCTCCGGGGCGGGCGCGCCGTCGGCGTCTCCGGCGTCCTCGCCACGAGGGCGCCCGACCTAGGCTGGTGGAGTCGGGCTTGCGCGGTCGAGCCGCGGCGGTCCAGCACAGCGGAGTCGAACGGAGCGCGACCATGACGTCACCGGACGAGGCGGAGCGCGCCGCGACAGCGCTCCGCGAGCTGCTCGCTCGGACCGCCGCCGAGCTCGAGCGCCGCGACGTCGCCGATCAGGCCCTCGCCGAGCTCCGCCGGCCGCGCGCGATCCTCGGCTTCCGCCGCGCGCCCGTGATGGCGCCCGTCACTCGCGCCTGGCGCCTCGGCGTCCTGCTGCTCGGCCGCGACGGCGACCTCTTCGCGACCGGCTCGGTCACTCGCTCCGTCGCGCCGCTGCACGCGAACAACCAGTCGGAGTCGCAGGAGGAGCGCCGGGCCGTCCGCAAGGCGGCCTTCGACGGTCCCTTCCGCGAGGGCGAGATCGTCAACCACGGCTGGCGCCGGCTGGCGATCGACCCCGAGGGCCTCGCCGCCGGCCAGGAGCCGCTGTCGCTTCGGGGCGACCGGGTCGTCGTGCGCTGGGCGCCCGGTCTCGGCGACCAGGGCCTGATGCCGCTCGAGCGCTACCTCGCCGATCGGCTCGATCTGCTCGACGGAGCGTAGGAGCCGGCCGGACTCCGCAGCCCGGCCTGCTCCGCGGAGTCACTCCGTCGAGTCACTCCGCAGGTCACTCCTCTTCGGCGACCGGGTGGAACCAGGGCGGGTAGACCGCGACGCGGGGCGAGGCTCCGCTGTTCTCGAACATCGCCTTGACCTTGTTCTTCATGGTGACCGACGGCACGCCGACGACGGCGATCTCCTCGATCGGGAAGCGGTCCGGCACGAGCGCCTCGGCGCTGCGCAGCGCCGGCTCGTCGACGAGGAGCCGGGCGAAGGTGCGCACGAGGGCGTCGCCCTCGGTGAAGCGGGTGAGCACGTGCGACGCGTCGCCGTCGCTCAGCACGGGGGCGGAGGACAGCGAGCCGACCAGGACGACGAACTGCGACGCGGTGGTGGTGTGCGCGCGGGGCGACCAGTGCGGCAGCACGCGGTCGCCGCGGAGGTCGGCCCAGAGCGCGGCGTCGGGGGAGAGGAAGAACGGGACGTAGCCGGCGACGCTGACCCCGTCCTTGACCTGGACGGCGCGGCGGTGCTCGCGGGTCGTCTCGGCGCTGACGTCGACCGCGGGGCGGCCCTCGAGGTTCTGGTCGGCGAGCACGGCGCCGGCGGCGACGATCGCCTCGAGGTTGTCGAGGTGGGTCACGTGGTAGATGCGCTGCGCGGCGACGTCCACCTGGGGGAGCGGCTTCTCGCGCGCAGTGCCGCGGGCCGCGGCGCGCGCGGTGGCCGCGCGGGACGTCCCCGGCACGCGCACCGGTGCGCGCGTGCGCCCCTGCGGCTCGGGGAGCTTGGCGGGGGAGCAGACGTCGCAGAGGGCGATGTCGAGGCCGTGGATGCATTCTTCGGGCACGCGTGTGATCCTTCTGCGCGCGGTCTCGGGATTCCGGCGCAAGGACGACGTTACGCGACCTCGGCGACCCCGTGCCGTCGCGGCGGTGATCCGCGGACCTCCGACGCGCCCGGCCGCGCATCGCCTGGGAGCGGGAGAAGAGCCGCATCGGCCGCGCGTAGCGTGGGCGGGATGAAGCGCACACCCCCCGCCGAGGGACAGGAATCCGTCTGGGACTACCCGCGACCGCCCAGGGTCGAGCCCACCGCCGAGCACGTCGTGGTCCGCCTCGGCGGCGTCGTCGTCGCCGACACCCGCGAGGCGTTCCGCGTCCTCGAGACCAGCCACCCGCCCGTCTACTACCTGCCGCGCTCCGCGTTCGCGGAGGGCGCGCTCGAGCCCGCTCCCGGTCGGAGCATCTGCGAGTTCAAGGGCGCGGCCTCCTACCTCACGGTGCGCGGCGGCGGCGCGGTCGCCGAGGCCGCCGGCTGGATCTACCCCGATCCGATGCCCGGATTCGAGGAGCTCGTCGACACGGTCGCGCTCTATCCGGGACGGATGGACTCCTGCACCGTCGACGGCGAGACCGTGGAGCCGCAGCCGGGCGACTTCTACGGCGGCTGGATCACGTCGCGGGTGGTCGGTCCGTTCAAGGGCGCGCCCGGGACGATGTTCTGGTGAGCAGCGCTGCTCCGGCGTAACGGCGGGTAACCACCCGACGCGCCGACCGCCTCCCGTGCCACGGTGATGCCCACTGCCGGACGGTGGACAGGAGGAGGCGGATCATGGCGCAGGACGGGCATTCGGGCGACGAGGGCTGGGGCTTCTCGACCCGGCAGCTGCACGCCGGAGCGGTCGAGGACGCGCTGCACGCGCGGCGCACCCCGATCTACCTCACGGCCGGCTTCAGCTTCGACTCCTTCGACGAGGCGCGCGACCGCTTCGCCGGCGCGGACGGCTACACCTACACCCGGGTCGGCAATCCGACCACCGACGCCGTCGAGCGCCGCCTCGCCGCCCTCGAGGGCGGAGTCGACGCGCTCGTGGTCGGCAGCGGTCAGGCCGCCGTCTCGGTCGCCCTGCTCGCGCTCGCCTCCGCGGGCGATCACGTGGTCGCCGCCGCGAGCCTCTACGAGGGCACGCGCAACCTCCTGCTGGAGAACCTGGCCCGCCTCGGCATCGGCACCACCTTCGTCGAGGACGCCGACGATCCGCTCGCCTGGGCCGCGGCGATCACTCCGCGAACCCGGGCCGTCCTGATCGAGTCGATCCCGAATCCGCGCAACGACGTGGTCGACGTCCGGCTCGTCGCCGATGTCGCGCACCGCGCAGGCGTCCCCGTGGTCGTCGACAACACCTTCGCCACCCCGTACCTCCTCCGCCCGCTCGAGCACGGGGCCGACATCGTGGTGCACTCCGCGAGCAAGTTCCTGGCCGGGCACGGCGCCGTCATCGCCGGCGTGATCGTGGACGGCGGCCGCTTCGACTGGCGCACGCCGCAGTACCCGCACCTCGCCGCGGCGATCGAGCGCGGCGGCGACCCCGAGCGCGCCTTCGCCGACTACGCCCGCCACGTCGTCGCCGGCCGGATGGGGCCGACCGTCTCGCCGCTCACCGCCTTCCTGCTCGAGCAGGGTCTCGAGACGCTGTCGCTGCGGGTCCGCCACCAGTCGCGCAGCGCCCTCGTGGTCGCGCGCTGGCTGGAGGAGCGGCCCGAGGTCGCGAGCGTCGACTACAGCGGACTCGCCTCCAGCCCCTCGCACCCGCTCGCTCGCCGACTGCTGCCGCGCGGGCAGGGCTCGGTCTTCTCCTTCACGCTGCACGGCGGGGAGGAGGCGGCGCGCCGCTTCTCCGACGCCCTCGGCCTCTTCACCCGGATGACCCACCTCGGCGACGTCCGCTCGCTCGTGCTGCACCCGGCCTCGACCACGCACGTCGGACGCACGGCCGACCAGCTCGCGGCCGCGGGGATCGGCCCCGGTCTGCTGCGGCTCTCGATCGGCATCGAGGACGTCGAGGACCTGCTCGCCGACCTCGAGCTCGGGCTGCGCGCCTCGGTCGTCCGGCCGCTGGTGCTGGCGGAGGCGTCGTGAGCCGGCCGCAGCACTTCGCCTGGTTCCTCTCCCGCGGCTTCGGCCCGCAGGCCTGGGGGCAGCCCGGCTGGGAGTGGGACCACTCCTGGACGACGGCCGAGGTCTACCGGCGCAGTGCCCGCGAGCTCGAGCAGGCCGGCTTCGACCTCGTCATCATCGAGGACGCGCTCTCGCTCGGGAACGCGAGCACCCTCGACCTCCGGATCCGCCGCGCGTACGGCGGGCCCAAGCACGACCCGCTGCTGCTCGCGCCCTCGCTCTTCGAGGCGACGCAGCACCTCGGCGTCGCGCCGACCGTGAATCCGATGGCCTACAGCCCGTACCAGGCGGCGCGCCAGTTCGCGACGCTGCAGCACCTCAGCGGCGGCCGCCTCGGGCTCAACGTCGTCACCGACGTCGGCAGCAGCCGGCACTTCGGCCTGGAGCCGCTCGCGCACGACGGCGCCTACGACCGCGCGCACGAGTGGCTCGACTCGCTCCGCGAGCTGTGGCGCAGCTGGGACGACGGCGCGCTCGTCCAGGACGAGGCGACCGGCCGCTTCGCCGACGGCGACCGGCTGCGCGCAGTGCAGCACCGAGGGACGCACTACTCCTTCGACGGTCCGCTGAACGCGCTGCCGTTCGGCACCGGATCCTCCTCGACCGCCGCCGGCCCGGGCGAGCCGATCTTCGTCTCGCCCGGCGGATCGCCGCGCGGCATCGACTTCGCGGGCGCGCAGTCCGAGATCCAGCTGGCCCTCGCCTCGCTCGACACCGCCACGGTCCGCTCCTACCGCGAGCGGGCCCGCGCGGCGGCCGCCTCGCACGGCCGCAACCCCGACGACCTGACGATCCTGTTCGTGTTCAAGCCGATCATCGTCTCGAGCCGGGAGGAGGCGCAGCGCCTCGTCGACGCCTCCGACCACCCCGACGACGCGGCGCTGCTCACCGCGGCCGCCGCCTGGTCCAGCGACCTGGAGACCGACCTGACCGTGCTGGACCTCGACCGCCCGATCGACCCGTCGGTCTTCGGCGAGCACGTCTCGCGCGGCAGCATCGCCGGCCTGTACGGCGGCGCCGACGCCGACGCCCCGCTGCGCGCCCTGCTCACCGCCAAGGCGCGCCTTGGGCTGATCGCCGACCGGAGCGGAGTGGTGGGCACCGCGGAGGAGGTCGCCGACTTCGTCCAGGAGCTCGGTGACGACGCGGACAACGACGGCTTCGCCTTCTCCGGCGACTTCCACCCGGTGACGCTGCACCGGATGCTCGACGAGCTGGTGCCGATCCTGCGTCGCCGCGGAATCCTGCGGCGGGAGTACCCGGGCGGCGGTCTGCGCGGGAGCCTCGCGGAGTTCTGAGCGGCTCGTCCCGGCCGGTCCCGCTAGGAGCTCGCCGCCGGCTGGGTGATCAGGAACGCGCGCGCTGCCTCGAGACCGGACACCCCGAGCGCCCACTCCGGGCGGTGGAAGGTCTCGGGCGTGACGTGGAACCGGGTCTCCTCGACCGCCACTCCGTCGGCACCGACCGTGCGCTGCGTGCCGTTGAGCTCGTACCCCAGCCCTGTCGACACCCGGATCGAGGCCGTGTTCCACGCCAGCGCGCTGCTCTCCGCCACCTCCGCACCGAGGTGGTCGAAGGCGAGCAGCAGCGCGGCCGCGCGCATCTCGCGGCCGAGACCGCGGCCCTGCGCCGCGCGCGTCAGCCACGAGCCGGAGGAGACGGTGCGCCGCGCCGCGAACTCGTCGGCGAGCAGGTCCTGGCAGCCGATCACCGCGCCGTCCTCGACGATCGCGAAGGCGATGCGCCACGACTCCGGCCGGGTCGCGGCACGGAGCGACCACTGGTAGCGGGCGAGGTCGGCGGGCAGCTGCTCGGCGGGCACCTCGGCCCAGGCCGCGGGGAACGGCGAGCGGCCGGGCTCGTGGATCCCGGCGACGGCGGCCGCCGCGAGGGCCGGCAGATCGGCGTCGCGGACCGGGTGCAGCTCGAGGCGGGGCGTGCGCAGCACGAGGGAGAAGAGCGGCCAGGCCGCCGAGGCGTCATCCATCCGACGACGGTAGCGAAGCGGCGACGCGCGCGGGGCGCCTGCAGTACCGGTGGTGGGACTCGAACCCACAAGCCCTCTCGGACAGAGCATTTTGAGTGCCCCGCGTCTGCCATTCCGCCACACCGGCTCATCACGAGCCTGTCGAGAATACCGTAGGCTCTTCGGCGTGACAGACCAGGAAACTCCGCAGACCGCACCCCGTCGGGTCGTCGTCGCAGAGGACGAATCGCTCATCCGCATGGACATCGTGGAGATCCTCCGCGACAACGGCTTCGAGGTCGTCGGTGAGGCGGGCGACGGCGAGACGGCCGTGGCCCTCGCCACCGAGCTGCGCCCCGATCTGGTGATCATGGACGTGAAGATGCCCCAGCTCGACGGCATCTCCGCCGCTGAGCGCCTCTCGAAGGCGCACATCGCCCCCGTCGTCCTGCTGACCGCCTTCAGCCAGAAGGAGCTGGTCGAGCGCGCGAGCGAGGCCGGCGCCCTGGCCTACGTGGTCAAGCCGTTCACACCGAACGACCTACTGCCGGCGATCGAGATCGCCCTCTCCCGCTACGCCCAGATCCTCACCCTCGAGGCCGAGGTCGCCGACATGGTCGAGCGCTTCGAGACCCGCAAGCTCGTCGACCGGGCCAAGGGCCTGCTGAACGAGAAGATGGGCCTCTCCGAGCCCGAGGCGTTCCGCTGGATCCAGAAGGCGTCGATGGACCGCCGCCTCACCATGCACGACGTCGCGCAGGCGATCATCGAGCAGCTCAGCCCCAAGAAGTAGGGCGGCGGCGGCCCGAGGGCCGCGCCGTCACGGCCAGAGGCGGGTGCGCTCCCACGGGGAGCCGCCCGCCTCCGTCGTTCCCGCCGCGGCGGTCGCGCTGTACAGCAGGCGGGTGTGGTCCTGCTCCGCCCTGGTCGAGCCCTGCCAGAACTCGATCCGCTCGGGCACGACGCGGTAGACGGCCCAGTCGCGGTCGAGCGTCGCGGGGGAGCAGGCGACGGCGACGCCGGTCTGCAGCGTCACGAGGTCGAAGTCCTCGGCGCGCTTCATCGGCTCGCTCTGCCGACCGACCAGCAGCGCCGTGCGCGCGGCCTCCGAGCGCCGCTGGAAGTCCTTCTTCGACTCCTCGGCCGACGCGCGCTCGACGCGGCCCTCCACCCGGACCTGCCGGCCCTGCACCGGCCAGAAGAAGGTCAGCGCGGCGTGCGGGTTCGCCGCCATCGCGCGCCCCTTGGGGCTGGAGGCATGGGTCGAGAAGGCCCAGCCGGCGTCGTCGATGTCGCGCAGCACCAGCACCCGCGCCGAGACGGTCCCGTCGGCGTCGGCGGTCGACAGCGTTGCGCCGTGGGGGAGGAGCTGGCCGGCGTCCTTCGCCGCCTCGAGCCACTGCCCGAACAGCTCGACCGGATCGGCCGGCGCCGCCTCCACCTCGAAGTCGGGCAGCTCGGACGGCATGGACGGCAGGGAGCGCAGCAGATCGCGGAAGGTCACGCCCCGAGCCTAGGTCGCCCGTCCCGCCGCGTCGGGGGCTTGCGGAGCCGTCGCGGCCTCGTTGTCCGGAGCAGTCGAGCATCGACCTGCGTCGGCTCTGTCGCGCGACGACCGGCACAGGGCGACAGCGGTTGCACCCGGTCGGATCTCGCCGCTACAAAGGCCATACCCGGATGGTCTGGGCGGGCGAACCGGGAGCGGCGGTCGCGATCGACGCCGCCAACCGTGCTGAGGACGAGGGCAGGTGCGTCGGCATCCGCCGTCTGCACTACGTGGCGGTGGCTTCGTTCCCCGTCAGCGAGCCCTGCAAGGAGTGAGTTCATGAGAGTGACGTCGACGCCGCACGAGGCGCGGTGGGGTGCACCTCGATCGAGGCTCGGCTTGATCGTCTTCACGGTGTTCCTGGTTTCCTTTTGCATCGTCGGGGCGGCGTTCCCCGAGGTTCGGCACTCCTCTCCCGTGGTGACGCTTCTCATCATGGTCCCGCTGCTGGCATTCGTTCCCCGAGCGATTCCGCTGGTCGAGAGATCGTGGCTTCTCGAACGGACGGCGCCCCGACCGACATCTGCTTCGTACTACTCCCAGAGTGCGGTCGGGCTGGTGGGGGCGACGCTGGCGCCCCTCGTCGATTCTCAGACGCCGATCCTGGTCGCGGCGGTGCTGATGCTCATCATCGGGTCGGTCGTCGTCGTGAACGTTCCCACCGCGCCCTGAACGGAACCGTCAGCGGGCGTCGCGGAGGATGTTCGTGATGCGGACCGTGCTGAGGCGGCGGCCCTGCTCGTCGCGGACGACGATCTCGTGCGTGGTGAGGGTGGAGCCGAGGTGGGCGAAGGCCGGGGCCGCAGACAGGCCGTCCTGGCGACGATGAATGTCCTGGAAGAGATCACCTGGTACGTATGGGAATGCGTTGCTGATCGAGTAGCCCGCGCAACGGGCGTATCGAGCGGAGGGGGCGCCTTCGGCGCCAGCGCAGGGCGGGGAAGAGTCCGACGTCCTTGAGCAGTGCACCCTAGGAGAGATCACCTAGTAGGTAGGGGGAAAGCCATGCTGATCGAGTAGCCCGCGCAGCGGGCGTATCGAGATCCACCAGCGCCAGAAGGACGAGTCTGCAGACCCGTCCTGCTGGTAACGGTGGGTCTCGATACGCCCCTGCGGGGCTACTCGACCAGCATGACGCGGCGCAGCCGCGTCCTTCCCTCACCATCGAGACGCGAAGCGGCTTCGCCGCTCGATGCGCCCCTGCGGGGCTGCTCGACGAGCATGATGCGGCGCAGCCGCGTCCTTTCCTCACCACCGAGACGCGAAGCGGCTTCCGCGCTCGAGA
Organism: Rathayibacter sp. VKM Ac-2857; assembly: GCF_013205025.1. Classification (GTDB taxonomy): domain Bacteria; phylum Actinomycetota; class Actinomycetes; order Actinomycetales; family Microbacteriaceae; genus Rathayibacter. The sequence continues at coordinate 289,623 of NZ_JABMLE010000004.1, forward strand.
CGCCCGCTTCGCGGGCTACTCGACGGCCGTGCCGTCGTCAGCGGGCGTCGCGGAGGATGTTCGTGATGCGGACCGTGCTGAGGCGACGGCCCTGCTCGTCGCGGACGACGATCTCGTGGGTGGTGAGGGTGGAGCCCAGGTGGATCGCGTCGCAGGTGGCGATCACGTGGCCGTGGGTGATCGAGCGGCTGTGGCTCGCGTTCAGCTCGATGCCCATCGCGAGGCGGCCCGCTCCGGCGTGCACGTTGGCGGCGATCGAGCCCATCGACTCGGCCAGGACGACGTGCGCGCCGCCGTGCAGGATGCCGACCGGCTGGCGGTTCCCGTCGACGGGCATCGACGCGACCGAGTGCTCCGGGGTGAGCTCGTGCCAGACGATACCCATCCGCTCGGCGAGCTCGCCCATGCCGCGGCCGATCTGCGCCTCCAGGTCGAGGACGGGCGGGCGGACCCAGGAGTCGGCGGTCGCGGCGGCGGGGGCGGATTCGGTCACGGTGCTCCTCGTGCTGGGCCTCCCGGAGGCCCTCCGCCGACGGGCGGGACCGGGCCCGAACCGGTGTCGGAGGCGCTGTGTAGTCTTGCCCTGTGTCAGATCCGGAACAGCCTACCCTCCTGCTCATCGACGGTCATTCGCTCGCGTTCCGGGCGTTCTACGCCCTCCCGGTCGACAGCTTCCAGACCCGCGACGGGCAGCACACGAACGCCATCCACGGCTTCCTGTCGATGCTGATCCTGCTGCTCAAGAACGAGAAGCCGACGCACCTCGGCGTCGCCTTCGACATCTCCCGCTACTCGTTCCGCACCCGCGAGTACCCCGAGTACAAGGGCACCCGCGGCGAGACCCCGCCCGAGTTCAAGGGCCAGGTCCCCCTCCTCGAGGAGGCGCTGCACGCGATGAACATCCGCACCGTCTCGAAGGAGGACTTCGAGGCCGACGACATCCTCGCGACGCTCGCCCGCCAGGGCGCCGAGGCGGGCTTCCGCGTGCTGGTCGTCTCGGGAGACCGCGACACCATCCAGCTGGTGACGCCCGACGTCACCCTGCTGTACCCGTCCACCCAGGGCGTCTCGCAGCTCACCCGCTACGACCGCGACAAGGTCTTCGAGAAGTACGGCGTCGAGCCGCACCAGTACCCCGAGATCGCGGCGCTCGTCGGTGAGACCAGCGACAACCTGCCCGGCGTCGACAAGGTCGGCCCGAAGACGGCCGCGAAGTGGGTCAACCAGTACGGCACCGTCGCCGACATCATCGCCCACGCCGACGAGATCAAGGGCGTCGTCGGCGAGAAGCTGCGCGAGCAGAAGGAGAACGCGCTCCGCAACCGCCGGCTCAACCGCCTGATCACCGACGTCGAGCTGCCGCTCGGCCCGAACGACCTGGACCGCCGCCCGATCGACCCGGACGCGGTCCGCGAGATCTTCAGCAGGCTCGAGTTCAGGACGCTCCAGGAGCGCGTGCTCACGATCGCCGCCGACGAGGGCGTCGAGGGCGCGGCGGAGGCGCTCGCGGGCGACACCGTCGTCACCGCGGCCCCGGCCGTGCGGAACATGGTCGACGAGGAGCTCGCGCACTGGCTCGCGCGCGTGTCCGCGAACGGCACCGTCCCCGTCGCCGTGCAGGTGCAGCTCGGCGAGGGCGGCCTCGAGGGCATCGGACTGTCGGTCGAGGCGGAGTCGGCCTTCGTGCCGTGGGCCGCCGGTCGGCCCGACTACACCGCGCTCGAGGAGTGGCTCGCGAGCGACGCCCCCAAGTACTTCGCCGACGCCAAGCCGCAGGTCAAGGCGCTGCGCCGGGCCGGACTCCCCGTCGCCGGTCTCGCCTTCGACACCCGCATCGCCGCCTGGCTCCTGCAGCCCACCGGTCACGCGGCGACGCTGCCGGCCCAGGTCCTGCAGTACCTCGACGAGGCGATGATCCAGGGCGACCCGAACCAGCTCGTCCCGACCGCCCCGCCGATCGGCCCCGCGACCGAGGCCTGGTACGCGCACCGCCTCGTCGGCGTGCAGACCGAGCTCCTGGGCGAGGGCATGCTCTCCGTCCTCGTCGACATCGAGCTGCCGATCGTGCAGGTGCTCGCCACCATGGAGCTCACCGGCGTCGCGATCGACGCCGAGGTCCTCGCGCGCCTCCGCGGCGAACTCACCGCCACCTCGGTCGACCTCGCGAACCGCGCCTTCGCCGAGATCGGGCACGAGATGAACCTCGGCTCGCCCAAGCAGCTGCAGCAGGTCCTCTTCGAGGAGCTGGCGATGCCGCGCACCCGCGCGACCAAGACCGGCTACACGACCGACGCGTCCGCTCTGGCCGACCTGCAGGAGTCGCACCCGCACCCGTTCCTCGGGCTGCTGCTCGAGCACCGCGACGCGACGAAGCTCAAGCAGATCATCGAGACGCTGGAGAAGTCGGTCACCGCCGACGGCCGGATCCACACCAGCTACGACCAGACCGGCACCGCGACCGGCCGGATCTCCTCCAACGATCCCAACCTGCAGAACATCCCGGTCCGCAGCGAGGTCGGCCGGCGCATCCGCACCGCGTTCGTGCACGGCGAGCAGGCGAGCACCCTGATCACCGCCGACTACTCGCAGATCGAGATGCGGATCATGGCGCACCTCTCCGGCGACGCCGGCCTGATCGAGGCCTTCCACAGCGGCGAGGACCTGCACCGCTTCGTCGGCGCGCGGATCTTCGGCGTCGAGCCGTCCGACGTCACCTCCGCGATGCGCAACAAGGTCAAGGCGATGTCCTACGGTCTCGCCTACGGATTGAGCGCGTTCGGCCTCTCCAAGCAGCTGCGCATCTCGAGCAACGAGGCGAAGCAGCTGATGACCGACTACTTCGGCCGCTTCGGCGCCGTCCGCGACTACCTCCGCACGGTCGTCGAGCAGGCGCGCGAGACCGGCTACACCGAGACGATCTTCGGCCGCCGCCGCCCGTTCCCGGACCTGCAGAGCGGCAACCGCGTCCTCCGCGACAACGCGGAGCGCGCCGCGCTGAACTCGCCGATCCAGGGCTCGGCCGCCGACATCATGAAGATCGCGATGATCGGGGTCCAGGCCGACATCGGCGAGAAGGGCCTGGAGTCGCGGATGCTGCTCCAGGTGCACGACGAGCTCATCTTCGACGTGGCGCCCGGCGAGGAGGACGTGCTCGAGGAGGTCGTCCGCGCGCGGATGGCCGGCGCCGTCGATCTCTCCGTCCCGCTCGAGGTGCAGGTCGGCCACGGCTCCGACTGGGACGTCGCGGCGCACTGACGTCGCGCGGCCCCGGGCCGTTGCTGGCCCCTGGCTAGGCTCGAAGGCATGACCTCCGACATCTCCCGCGAGCCCACCGCCGTCGACCTCGTCGCCGAGCGGTGGGTCGACACCCTCGTCGAGCTCGAGCCCACCCTCGGCACCTCGATCGGCCGCGCCGAGGCCAACCGCCGCCTCGGCGACCTGTCACCCGAGGGCGTGGAGCGGGCGCGGGCGGCGACGGCCGCCGCCCTGGTCGAGCTCGAGTCCGCCGTGCCGGTCGACGCCGTCGACGCGGTCACGGTCGCCGACCTCGGCGCCGACCTGCGGCTGTCGCTCGAGGCGCACGAGGCGCAGCTTCCGTTGCGCGACCTGAACGTCATCGCCTCGCCCGCGCAGGAGCTGCGCGACGTCTTCGACCTGATGCCGACGGATTCCGTGGGCGACTGGGAGGACGTCGCCGAGCGGCTCCTCGCCGTCCCCGCCGCCCTCGCCGGCTACGCCGAGACCCTCCGCGCGGGCATCGGCGCCGGAGTGACGCCGGCGCGCCGCCAGGTCGGCCTCGTCGCCGAGCAGGCCGAGACGATCGCCGGCCCGCGGGGGTTCTTCGCCGCGCTGGCCGCCGATGCGGCTCCGGCCACCGGTTCCCTGCCCGCGTCCCTCTCCCTGCGGCTCGAGGAGGGCGCCCGCCGCGCCTCCGCGGCCTACGGCGGCCTCGCCCGGTTCCTGCGCACCGAGCTCGCCCCGGCGGCGACGGAGCAGGACGCCGTCGGCCGCGAGCACTACGCGCTGCAGTCGCGCCGCTTCCTCGGCGCGGTGGTCGACCTCGACGAGACCTACGAGTGGGGGATCGAGGAGCTCGCGCGGATGACCGCCGAGCAGGAGGCGATCGCCCGCGAGATCCTGCCCGGCGCCTCGGTCGCGGAGGCGATCGCGCACCTCGACACCGACCCCGCCCGCACGCTGCACGGCGTCGACGCGCTGCAGCGCTGGATGCAGGAGACCAGCGACCGGGCCGTGAGCGAGCTCGCCGGCACCGCCTTCGACATCCCGGACGAGCTCCGCCGCCTCGAGTGCCGCATCGCGCCGACCCAGGAGGGCGGCATCTACTACACCGGCCCGAGCGACGACTTCTCCCGCCCCGGCCGGATGTGGTGGTCCGTCCCGCCGGGCGTCACCGAGTTCGCCACCTGGCGCGAGCTGACGACCGTCTACCACGAGGGCGTCCCCGGCCACCACCTGCAGGTGGGCCAGGCCGTCTACAACCGCGCGAGCCTCAACACCTGGCGCCGCCAGCTCGCCGGCAGCTCGGGGCACGCCGAGGGCTGGGCCCTCTACGCCGAGCGGCTGATGGAGCGGTTCGGCTACCTCGACGACCCGGCCGACCGCCTGGGCATGCTCGACGGGCAGCGGATGCGCGCCGCCCGCGTCGTGATCGACATCGGTGTGCACCTGCAGAAGCGGATGCCCGGCTCGACCGACGTCTGGACCGCCGAGTCCGCCCTCGCCTTCCTGCGCGCGAACGTGAACATGGACGACGCCTTCGTCCGCTTCGAGGTCAACCGCTACCTCGGCTGGCCCGGCCAGGCGCCCTCCTACAAGATCGGCCAGCGGATCTGGGAGGAGCTGCGCGACGAGGCGAGCGCGCGCGAGGGCGCGGACTTCTCGCTCGCCGGCTTCCACCGCCGCGCACTCGATCTGGGCGGCGTCGGGCTCGACACGCTGCGCGCGAGCCTGGCCGGCGGAGCCTGAGCGCGTCCCGACGCGACGCGACCGCCCGGATCCGCCAGGACACGCGGAACGGAGCCCGTCGAGATTGCTCTCACCCTGGTGGGTTCGGTAGTCTGGAACGTCACATTCGTGGCGCCGCCGTGCCCACGGTGCGCGACGAGGTCCAGGATCACGGTCCCGGGCGTCGGAGCACTCCCGGGTCGCGGCATCCCCATCACCTCCGCAGTGGTCACCACCGCGTCACGCCGCAGAGCGTGTCGGTGCCCGCCGCCCGATACCCATCCATCCTGGAGCATCCCTTAATGACAACCGCAACGACCGAAAAGGCAACCAAGCAGGTCGCGATCAACGACATCGGGTCTGCTGAAGACTTTCTTGCCGCGGTCGAAAAGACTCTGAAGTTCTTCAACGACGGAGACCTCATCGAAGGCACCGTCGTGAAGATCGACCGCGACGAGGTCCTCCTCGACGTCGGTTACAAGACCGAGGGCGTCATCCCCTCGCGTGAGCTCTCCATCAAGCACGACGTCGACCCCTCCGAGGTCGTCAACGTGGGCGACAGCGTCGAAGCCCTCGTCCTGCAGAAGGAGGACAAGGAGGGTCGCCTGATCCTCTCCAAGAAGCGCGCGCAGTACGAGCGTGCGTGGGGCGACGTCGAGAAGATCAAGGAGTCCGACGGTGTCGTCACCGGTTCGGTCATCGAGGTCGTCAAGGGCGGGCTCATCGTCGACATCGGCCTCCGCGGCTTCCTCCCGGCCTCGCTCATCGAGCTGCGCCGCGTCCGCGACCTCACGCCGTACCTCGGCCAGGAGATCGAGGCGAAGATCCTCGAGCTCGACAAGAACCGCAACAACGTGGTCCTGTCGCGTCGCGCGCTCCTCGAGCAGACGCAGTCCGAGAGCCGCACCACGTTCCTGAACAACCTGCACAAGGGTCAGGTCCGCAAGGGCGTCGTGTCCTCGATCGTCAACTTCGGTGCGTTCGTCGACCTCGGCGGCGTCGACGGTCTCGTCCACGTCTCCGAGCTCTCCTGGAAGCACATCGAGCACGCCTCCGAGGTCGTCGAGGTGGGCCAGGAGGTCACCGTCGAGATCCTCGAGGTCGACCTCGACCGCGAGCGCGTGTCGCTCTCGCTCAAGGCGACGCAGGAGGACCCGTGGCAGGTCTTCGCCCGCACCCACGCGATCGGTCAGGTCGCCCCGGGCAAGGTCACGAAGCTGGTCCCGTTCGGTGCCTTCGTCCGCGTCGCGGACGGCATCGAGGGCCTCGTCCACATCTCCGAGCTGTCGGGCAAGCACGTCGAGCTCGCCGAGCAGGTCGTGTCGGTCGGTGAAGAGGTCTTCGTCAAGGTCATCGACATCGACCTCGACCGCCGTCGCATCTCGCTCTCGCTCAAGCAGGCGAACGAGAACGTCGACCCCGAGGGCACCGAGTTCGACCCGGCGCTCTACGGCATGGCCACCGAGTACGACGACCAGGGGAACTACAAGTACCCCGACGGCTTCGACCCGGAGACCAACGAGTGGCGCGAGGGCTTCGAGTCCCAGCGCGAGGCCTGGGAGCAGGAGTACGCCGCTGCTCAGGCTCGCTGGGAGGCCCACAAGGCGCAGGTCGCCAAGTCGCAGGAGGAGGCCGCCACGGTCTCCGAGGGCGTCTCGGTCGGCGGCGGCTTCACCAACACCGAGTCGGCTGCCGGCGGCGGAACCCTCGCCGACGACGAGTCGCTCGCCGCACTGCGCGAGAAGCTGTCCTCGAACAACTGATCGCTGCACCACCACGACGAACGGCCGGTCCCCTCGGGGGCCGGCCGTTCGGCGTTGCGGCAGGAGCGAGGTCTCCCTGCATGCTGATCGAGTAGCCCGCGCAGCGGGCGTATCGAGATCCAGCCCGTCTGGACGCGTGGGTCTCGATACGGCGCTGCGCGGCTACTCGACCAGCATGGTCGGAGCCGCCCCGCTACCTTCATGGTGATCGAGTAGCCCGCGCTGCCTTTCATGGTGATCGAGCAACCCGCGCTGCCTCTCCATGCTGATCGAGTAGCCCGCGAAGCGGGCGTATCGAGATCCACCCCCGCCCGGTCCGCTGCGCCGCTCGTTAGGCTTGACGGGTGCATCTCGCAGCCCTCACCGGAGGCATCGCCTCGGGCAAGTCCACCGTCGCCCGCCGTCTCGCCGAGCTCGGAGCCGTCGTCGTCGACGCCGACCGGCTCGCCCGCGAGGTGGTCGAGCCCGGGCAGCCGGCCCTCGCCGCGATCGTCGAGCGCTTCGGCCCCGCGACCCTCCGCGCCGACGGCACGCTCGACCGGGCGGCGCTCGGCGCGATCGTCTTCTCGGACGCGTCCGCCCGCGAGGACCTCAACGCGATCACCCACCCCGCGGTGTCGCTCCGCTCGCAGGAACTGTTCGCCGCGGCGGCCGCCGCCGACCCGCACGCCGTCGTCGTCTACGACGTCCCACTGCTCGCCGAGTCGCGCGGGGCGGGGGAGTTCGACGAGGTGATCGTCGTCCACGCCCCGCAGCAGACGCGCGTCGAGCGCTTGATCACCCTGCGCGGCATGACCGAGGCGGACGCCCGCGCCCGCGTCGGCGCGCAGGCGAGCGACGAGGAGCGCCTGGCCCTCGCGGACGCGGTGATCGACGCCTCCGGAACACTGGAGGAGACCCTGAGCCAGGTCGACGCCCTCTGGGAGCGGCTGCGCCGCCGCTCCTGACGGGGCCCGTTCGCCGTCGGCGGAGGGCGACGCCGATGTCGGTGGTCGCGGTTACGCTTCGAGCATGGAGCCAACCCGTGCCGTGCACCCCTTCGAGGTCATCAGCGAATACCAGCCGAGCGGTGACCAGCCCGGGGCGATCGCCGATCTGAGCGCCCGGATCAACGCCGGCGAGACCGATGTCGTCCTCCTCGGTGCCACCGGAACCGGCAAGTCCGCAACCACCGCCTGGCTCGTCGAGGCCGTGCAGCGGCCGACCCTCGTCCTCGCGCACAACAAGACGCTCGCCGCGCAGCTCGCCAACGAGTTCCGCGAGCTCTTCCCCAACAACGCGGTCGAGTACTTCGTCTCGTACTACGACTACTACCAGCCCGAGGCCTACGTCCCGCAGACGGACACCTTCATCGAGAAGGACAGCTCGGTCAACGCCGAGGTCGAGCGCCTGCGGCACTCGACGACCAACTCGCTGCTCAGCCGGCGCGACGTCATCGTCGTCTCGACCGTCTCCTGCATCTACGGCCTGGGCCAGCCCGAGCAGTACCTCGAGGCGATGGTCGCGCTCCAGGTCGGCCAGCGAGTCGACCGCGACCGCCTGATCCGCAAGTTCGTCTCGATGCAGTACGCCCGCAACGACGTCGACTTCGCCCGCGGCACCTTCCGGGTCCGCGGCGACACGATCGAGATCATCCCGATGTACGAGGAGCTCGCGATCCGCATCGAGATGTTCGGCGACGAGATCGAGGCGCTCTACACGCTGCACCCGCTCACCGGGAACGTCGTGAAGAAGCTCGAGTCCGTCTCCGTCTTCCCCGGCTCGCACTACGTCGCCAGCCAGGACGTCATGCACCGCGCGATCGACACCATCCAGCAGGAGCTCGAGGTGCGCCTCTCCGACCTGGAGAAGCAGAACAAGCTCCTCGAGGCGCAGCGCCTGCGGATGCGCACCACGTTCGACCTCGAGATGATGCAGCAGATCGGCTTCTGCTCCGGCATCGAGAACTACTCGCGCCACATCGACGGCCGCGAGTCCGGCGAGGCGCCGCACTGCCTGCTCGACTACTTCCCCGACGACTTCCTCGTCGTCATCGACGAGTCGCACGTCACGGTGCCGCAGATCGGCGCGATGTACGAGGGCGACGCCTCGCGCAAGCGCACCCTCGTCGAGCACGGCTTCCGGCTGCCCTCGGCGATGGACAACCGCCCGCTGAAGTGGGAGGAGTTCAAGGGCCGCGTCGGCCAGACGGTCTACCTCTCGGCCACGCCCGGCCGCTACGAGATGGGGATCGCCGACGGCATCGTCGAGCAGATCATCCGCCCGACCGGCCTGATCGACCCCGAGATCGTCGTCAAGCCGACCAAGGGCCAGATCGACGACCTGCTCGAGGAGATCAAGCTCCGCACCGAGCGCGACGAGCGCGTGCTGGTCACCACCCTCACCAAGCGGATGGCGGAGGAGCTCACCGACTTCCTCACCGAGGCCGGCGTCCGGGTGCGCTACCTGCACTCCGATGTCGACACACTGCGTCGGGTCGAGCTGCTCTCCGAGCTGCGCGCGGGCGTCTACGACGTCCTCGTCGGCATCAACCTCCTCCGCGAGGGCCTCGACCTGCCCGAGGTGTCGCTCGTCGCGATCCTCGACGCCGACAAGGAGGGCTTCCTCCGCTCGTCGACCTCGCTGATCCAGACCATCGGCCGCGCCGCGCGCAACGTCTCGGGCGAGGTGCACATGTACGCGGACAAGATGACCGACTCGATGAGGCTCGCGATCGACGAGACCGATCGCCGCCGCGAGAAGCAGGTCGCCTACAACCTCGACCACGGCATCGACCCGACGCCGCTGCGGAAGAAGATCGCGGACATCACGGACGCGCTCGCCCGCGAGGGAGCCGACACCGCGAAGCTCCTGGCCGGCCGGGACGCGAAGAAGAAGAGCCCGACGCCGAACCTGCGCCGTCAGGGTCTCGCCGCGAACGGCGGCAACGACCTCGAGGCGATCATCGCCGACCTCAACGGCCAGATGCTCCAGGCCGCCGGCGAGCTGAAGTTCGAGCTCGCCGCGCGCCTGCGTGACGAGGTCTCCGAGCTCAAGCGCGAGCTGCGGCAGATGGAGAAGGCCGGGCACCTGTCCTGACCGAGCAGGGTCGGCCCGAGCGGGCCGGCCCGCCGGTGCGGGCGGCGTCGTCCAGCGCAAGTCGCGGAGTCCGGGATCAGCGGCCAGCGAACGCCCCGGGCGATGTCGGTGGCTCCGCATACACTTTCGAGGTGTCGATCCTGAACGCCGTTACGGACCCTTCCACCACCCCCTCACCCTCCTTCCACCGCTTCGTCTCCTCGCTGGACGAATCGGTCTCGAAGCTGGTGGTGAGCGGGGCCAGAGTGCACAACCTGCGCGATGTCGACCTCGAGATTCCCCGTGACTCGATGGTCGTCTTCACCGGCCTGTCCGGGTCGGGCAAGTCCTCGCTCGCCTTCGACACGATCTTCGCCGAGGGCCAGCGCCGCTACGTCGAGTCGCTCTCCGCCTATGCGCGGCAGTTCCTCGGCCAGGTCGACCGGCCGGACGTCGACTTCATCGAGGGGCTCAGCCCCGCGGTGTCGATCGACCAGAAGTCGACCAACCGCAACCCGCGCTCGACCGTCGGCACGATCACCGAGATCTTCGACTACATGCGCCTGCTCTGGGCCCGCATCGGGATCCCGCACTGCCCCGTCTGCAGCGAGCCGATCTCGGCGCAGACCGTGCAGCAGATCGCCGATCAGCTGATGGAGCTCGAGGCGGGCACCCGGTACCAGATCCTCAGCCCGGTCGTCTCGCAGAAGAAGGGCGAGTTCGTCGACCTCTTCAAGGAGCTGACCGCGGGCGGCTACTCCCGCGCCATGGTCGACGGGAAGCTCATCCAGCTCAGCGAGCCGCCGGTGCTCAAGAAGCAGTACAAGCACGACATCTCCGTCGTCGTCGACCGCCTCGTCGCCGGCCCGGACATCCTCGGCCGCCTGACCGACTCGCTCGAGACGGCCCTGCGCCTCACCGACGGCATCGTGCAGATCAACTTCGTCGACGGCGAGGGCGACGGCGCGTGGACGACCTACTCCGAGAAGCTGTCCTGCCCCAACAACCACCCGATCTCGCTCACCGAGATCGAGCCGCGGACCTTCTCCTTCAACGCGCCCTTCGGCGCCTGCCCCGAGTGCTCCGGCCTGGGCACGCGGATGTCGGTCGACGACGAGCTGCTGCTCGGCGACCCCGACCTCAGCATCGCCGAGGGCGTCATCATCCCCTGGACCACCCAGGGCAAGGGTCTCTTCCAGTACTACGAGAAGCTGCTCGACGGCCTCTCCCGCGACCTCGGCTTCAAGCTGACCACCCCGTGGAAGCGCCTCAGCTCCGAGGTGCAGCAGGCCGTGCTGCACGGCGACAACTTCGAGGTCAAGGTCAAGTGGAAGAACCGCTACGGCCGGGAGATGAGCTACACCTCCGGCTTCGAGGGCGTCGTGCCCTACATCGAGCGGCAGTACGTGCAGGCCGAGACCGATGTGCAGCGCTCGCGCTGGGCCGAGTTCCTCCGCGAGGTCGCCTGCCCCGTCTGCAAGGGCTCGCGCCTCAAGCCCGAGGTGCTCGCCGTGCTCGTGCACGGCGCGAGCATCGCCGACGTCGCCGACCTCAGCCTCGGCGACGCCCAGTCGTTCATGAGCGAGCTCCAGCTCACCCCCCGCGAGGCGACCATCGCCGCGCAGGTGCTCCGCGAGATCCGCGCGCGCCTCGACTTCCTGATCGAGGTCGGGCTCAACTACCTCAACCTCTCCCGCGCGGCCGGCTCGCTGTCCGGCGGCGAGGCGCAGCGCATCCGGCTCGCGACGCAGATCGGCTCCGGCCTGACCGGCGTGCTCTACGTCCTCGACGAGCCGAGCATCGGCCTGCACCAGCGCGACAACCGCAGGCTGATCGACACCCTGATCAAGCTGCGCGACCTCGGCAACACCCTGATCGTCGTCGAGCACGACGAGGACACCATCCGGACCGCCGACTGGATCGTCGACATCGGCCCCGGCGCCGGCGTCAACGGCGGCCAGGTCGTGCACTCCGGCTCCTACGAGTCGCTGCTCGAGAACACCCACTCGCTCACCGGTGACTACATCGCCGGCCGCCGCTCGATCGAGCTGCCGAAGAAGCGCCGCAAGATCGACCGCAAGCGCGTGATCAAGGTCGTCGGCGCGAACGCGAACAACCTGCAGAAGGTCGACGTCGAGTTCCCGCTCGGCACCTTCGTCGCGGTGACGGGCGTCTCGGGCTCGGGCAAGTCGACGCTGGTGAACGACATCCTCTACCGGGTGCTCGCCAACCAGCTCAACGGCGCCCGCAAGGTGCCGGGCAAGCACACCCGCGTCACCGGGCTCGAGAACCTCGACAAGGTCGTGCACGTCGACCAGAACCCGATCGGGCGCACCCCGCGCTCGAACCCGGCGACCTACACCGGCGTCTTCGACCGCATCCGCAACCTCTTCGCCGAGACCACCGAGGCGAAGGCCCGCGGCTACCTGCCCGGCCGGTTCAGCTTCAACGTCAAGGGCGGCCGCTGCGAGGCCTGCTCGGGCGACGGCACGATCAAGATCGAGATGAACTTCCTGCCCGACGTCTACGTCGCCTGCGAGGTCTGCGGGGGAGCGCGCTACAACCGCGACACCCTGACCGTGCACTACAAGGGCAAGAACATCGCCGAGGTGCTCGACATGCCGATCGCCGAGGCGGCGGAGTTCTTCGAGCCGATCACATCGATCCACCGGTTCCTCAAGACCCTGGTCGAGGTCGGCCTCGGCTACGTCCGGCTCGGGCAGAGCGCCACCACGCTCTCCGGCGGCGAGGCGCAGCGCGTCAAGCTCGCCACCGAGCTGCAGCGCCGCTCGAACGGGCGCAGCGTCTACGTGCTCGACGAGCCGACCACGGGTCTGCACTTCGAGGACGTCCGCAAGCTCCTGCTGGTGCTCAACGGCCTCGTCGACAAGGGCAACACCGTCATCACGATCGAGCACAACCTCGACGTGATCAAGTCGGCCGACTGGCTGATCGACATGGGTCCCGAGGGCGGCGCCGGCGGCGGCCAGGTCGTCGCGATCGGCACTCCCGAGCACGTCGCGAAGGTCAAGGAGAGCCACACCGGCACCTTCCTCGCCGAGATCCTGCCGTGACGCGGCTCCGCCTCGCCGGTCGTCCCCGGAGGGCCGGGGGAGCGGGGGCGCGGGCATGACGCAGACCGTCGACTTCCGACCGAAGCCGGGCGAGATCCCGACCCTTCCGGGCGTCTACCGCTTCAAGGACGCCCGGGGCCGGGTGCTCTACGTGGGCAAGGCCAAGAATCTCCGTGCCCGGCTCAGCAACTACTTCGCCCCGCTGCCGAGCCTGCACGAGCGCACCCGGCGGATGGTCACCTCGGCGTCCGGCGTCGAGTGGACCGTCGTCGGCACCGACGTCGAGGCGCTGCAGCTCGAGTTCACCTGGATCAACGAGTTCGATCCGCCCTTCAACGTCAAGTTCCGCGACGACAAGTCCTACCCGTACATGGCGGTGACCCTCGGCGACGAGGCGCCGCGGGTGATGGTGACCCGCAACTCCAAGATCCGCGGGGCGCGCTACTTCGGCCCGTACCCGAAGATCTGGGCGATCCACGAGACGATCGACCTGATGATCAAGGCGTTCCCGATCAGGACCTGCAACGACTCGAATTACAAGCGGGCGATGCAGAGCGGGAAGCCGTGCTTCGCCTCGCAGATCGGCCGCTGCGGCGGGCCGTGCTCGCACCGGGTCACCTTCGCGGAGCACCGCGCGATCGTCGACCGCTTCGTCGCCTTCATGGGCAGTCACGACCGCAAGATGATCGGCGAGCTCGAGCGCGAGATGCGCGAGGCCGCCGAGGCGATGCAGTACGAGCGCGCCGGCAAGCTGCGCGACCAGGCCGCCGCGCTCGACGCGGTCCTCGCGAAGAGCGCCGTCGTGCTGAAGGACAACGTCGACGTCGACCTCTACGCGATCGTGCACGACGAGCTCGCCGCCTCCGTGCAGCAGTTCCGGGTGCGCGGCGGCCGGATCCGCGGCGAGCGCGGCTGGGTCGTCGACAAGGAGCTCGACATGAGCACCGCCGAGCTCGTCGACACCGCACTGCAGGCGGCCTACGAGGGCGGCGACATCCCGCCGCGCGAGGTCGTCGTGCCCGAGCTGCCGGAGGACTCCGAGGCGCTCGAGGAGTGGCTGGGCTCCCTCCGCGGGGCCAACGTGCGGCTGCGCGCGGCGCAGCGCGGAGACAAGGCGGCCCTGCTCGAGACCGCGACGCAGAACGCCAAGCACTCGCTGATGCTCTACAAGACCCGGCGCTCCGCGGACTTCACCGCGCGCACGCAGGCCCTGGAGGACATCCGCGACGCGCTCGGCATGGCCGAGGCGCCGCTGCGGATGGAGTGCTACGACGTCTCGCACCTCAGCGGCACCAACATCGTCGCCTCGATGGTCGTCTTCGAGGACGGCCTGGTGCGCAAGGACCAGTACCGCCGCTTCAGCATCGCCGAATCGACCGACGACACCGAGTCGCTGCACCAGGTGCTGACCCGCCGGCTCGCCTACCTGAAGGAGCCGGCCGAGCCCGCGGAGGTGGATCCCGAGACGGGGGAGGCCAAGCGGCGCAAGTTCTCCTACCCGCCGAACCTCCTGATCGTCGACGGCGGGCAGCCCCAGGTCGCGGCCGCCCAGCGCGCGCTGGACGAGTCGGGGGTCACCGGGATCACGCTCTGCGGGATCGCGAAGCGGCTGGAGGAGATCTGGCTGCCGGACTCCGACTTCCCGGTGATCCTGCCGCGCAACAGCGACGCGCTCTTCCTGTTCCAGCGGATCCGGGACGAGGCGCACCGCTTCGCGATCACCCATCAGCGCCAGCGCCGCAAGCGCGACATCTCGTCGCAGCTGGCCGAGATCCCGGGGCTCGGCGGGACGCGGGTGCGCGACCTGCTCAAGCACTTCGGCTCGGTCACCCGGCTGCGCGAGGCGAGCGACGCCGAGATCGCCGAGGTCAAGGGCATCGGGCCGACGCTCGCTGCCGCGATCCACGGGCACCTGCACCCCTGAGGCGCGGCGGTCCTGCGGTGGGCGGGTCTCGATACGCCCCTCCGGGGCTACTCGACCAGCATGAAGCGGCTACTCCACGACCGTATGGTCGCTTCATGCTGATCGAGTAGCCCGTGCAGCGGGCGTATCGAGATCCCACGTCCGGCAGACGTCGCGTTCATGCCCATCGAGTAGCCCGCGCAGCGGGCGCATCGAGATCCACCTTCCGCCGGGTGCTCCGCCCAGGGGCACACCCTAGGCTGGAGGCCCGCCCTCCCCGAAGGAGGGTCCGCGACCCACACGAGCACGGAGACCCCATGAGCACCGAGAGCGAGCAGCAGAACGTGCTGATCGTCACCGGGATGTCCGGAGCCGGACGATCCACCGCCGCCAACGCGCTGGAGGACCTCGGCTGGTACGTGGTCGACAACCTTCCGCCGCAGATGCTGCGCCCGCTGGTCGATCTCGCCCAGCGCGCAGGCGACACCGTGCCCAAGGTCGCGGCGGTGGTCGACGTCCGCGGGCGCGACTTCTTCGCCGACCTCGGCGAGATCGTGCGCGAGCTGCGCGTCGGCGTCGACCTGCGCGTGGTCTTCCTCGAGGCCACCGACGCCGCCCTCGTCCGCCGCTTCGAGCAGGTCCGCCGCCCGCACCCGCTGCAGGGGCGCGGCACCCTCCTCGACGGCATCTCCGCCGAGCGGACGCGACTGGCGCAGCTGCGCGAGTCGGCCGACATCGTGATCGACACCTCGGACCTCAATCCGCACCAGCTCGCGACCACGATCACCGAGCGCTTCGCCGAGGCCGGCCGTGCCGGACTGCAGATCACCGTGATGAGCTTCGGCTTCAAGTACGGCCTGCCGACGGACGCCGACATGGTCGCCGACGCGCGCTTCCTGCCCAACCCGTACTGGATCCCGGAGCTGCGGCCGCACACCGGTCTCGACGAAGAAGTGAGAGACTACGTGCTGGCCCAGCAGGGCGCGGAGGAGTTCATCGACTCCTACTCGCGTGCCCTCCGGCCGGTGCTCGACGGCTACCAGCGCGAGAACAAGCGCCACGCGACCATCGCCATCGGCTGCACCGGCGGCAAGCACCGCTCGGTCGCCGTCGCCGGCCGCATCGCGGCCCGACTGGCCGAGCTGCCGGGTGTCGCCGTCAACGTGGCGCACCGCGACCTCGGCCGAGAATGATCCCCGCGCGCTCCGCCGCGCACCCGACGTAAGGAAAGAAGACTCCGTGGCCCTCACTGCAGATGTCAAGGGCGAACTGGTCGCGATCGTCTCGCGCAAGAACACCGTCCGTGCCGCTGAACTGGCGACCATCCTCCGCTTCTCCGGGGGACTGCACATCATCTCGAACCGCCTCGCGGTCGAGGTCGAGCTCGACTCGGCACCGCTGGCCACCCGCGTCCGCCGCGACCTCGCCGAGCTCTACGGCGTCCGCAGCGAGGGCAGCATCGTCTCGGCCGGCGGCTCGCGCCGCACGACCAGCTGGCTCGTGCGCGTGGTGGAGGGCGGCGACACGCTCGCCCGCCAGACCGGCCTGCTCGACCAGCGCGGTCGTCCCGTCCGCGGCCTGCCGAACCGGCTGACCACGGGCACCCGCGAGGAGCTCGCCGCCGTCTGGCGCGGCGCCTTCCTCGCGCAGGGCTCGCTCACCGACCCCGGCCGCTCGGCCGCGCTCGAGGTGATCTGCCCCGGCAACGAGGCGGCGATGGCGATCGTCGGAGCGGCCGGGCGCCTCGGCGTCCAGGCCAAGTCGCGCGAGGTGCGCGGCGTGCACCGCGTGGTCGTCCGCGACGGCGAGAGCATCAGCGCGATGCTCACCCTGATGGGCGCGACCTCCACCGTCGCGAGCTGGGAGGAGCTGCGCCAGCGCCGTGAGGTGCGGGCCACCGCCAACCGCCTGGTCAACTTCGACGACGCCAACCTCCGCCGCTCCGCGCAGGCCGCCGTCGCCGCCTGCTCGCGGGTCGAGCGCGCGATGGAGATCCTCGGCGAGGACATCCCCGAGCACCTCCGCTACGCCGGCCGGCTCCGGCTCGCGCACCGCGACGCCAGCCTCGACGAGCTCGGCCACCACGCGGACCCGCCGATGACGAAGGACGCGGTCGCCGGCCGCATCCGCCGCCTCCTCGCGATGGCCGACAAGCGCGCCACCGACCTCGACATCCCCGGCACCGACGCGAACCTTCCCGCCGAGCTCCAGGACCTCTGAGCCCCGGCGAGCCGACGGGCCGTCGGGCGCGCGAACGCTGAGTGTCTCCTGGTTGAACGGAGGAAACGCTCCGAGTGCGGAGGGCGGCTCTCACTAGACTGGAAAGGTCGCTCAGGACACCCCGGCACACCCTCCCGCCCCGCGGTGAGGGGCCGTGAGACCCGGCGGATCACTGAGGTCGACGACCACGAACAGGAGATCGCACATGGCTGACTACACGCTCGCCGAACTGCCCTACGACTACTCGGCTCTCGAGCCGCACATCAGTGGACGGATCATGGAGCTCCACCACGACAAGCACCACGCGACGTACGTGACCGGGGCGAACACCGCCCTCGCCGCGCTGCAGGAGGCTCGCGACAGCGAGAACCTCGCGAACGTCAACAAGCTCCAGAAGGACCTGGCGTTCAACCTCGCCGGACACGTGAACCACACCGTGTTCTGGAACAACCTCTCGCCCGACGGCGGCGACAAGCCGACCGGCGAGCTCGCCGCGGCGATCGACGACAACTTCGGCTCGTTCGACAAGTTCAAGGCGCACTTCACCGCCTCGGCCCTCGGCATCCAGGGCTCCGGCTGGTCGATCCTCGCCTGGGACTCGCTCGGCGAGAAGCTCCTGATCGAGCAGCTCTACGACCACCAGAGCAACCACGCCGCGGCCACCGTCCCGGTCCTGCTGCTCGACATGTGGGAGCACGCCTTCTACCTCGACTACGTCAACGTCAAGGCCGACTACGTCAAGGCGTTCTGGAACATCGTGAACTGGGCGGACGTCTCCGCGCGCTTCGAGAAGGCCCGCCGGAACACTTCCGGCCTGCTGCTACTGTCGTAGCGATTCCGGCGTCCCGGGTCCCGGTCCGGGACGCCGCTCTCGCAGCGATCCACACCCTCCACTGCACCGTCGAGGTGCCCTTCCTCTCCAGGAGATATCTGTGTCCGTCAAGATCGGCATCAACGGCTTCGGCCGTATCGGCCGTAACTTCCTCCGTGCGGCCCTCGCCAAGGGCAGCGACCTCGAGATCGTCGCGGTCAACGACCTCACCGACAACAAGGCGCTCGCGCACCTCCTGAAGTACGACTCCATCACCGGCCGCCTCGACGCGACCGTGGAGCTGGACGGCGACAAGATCGTCGTCAACGGCAAGCCGATCATCGTGCTCGAGGAGCGCGACCCCGCGAACCTCCCCTGGGGCGAGCTGGGCGTCGACGTCGTCATCGAGTCGACCGGCCGCTTCACCAAGTCCGAGGATGCGCGCAAGCACATCACCGCCGGCGCCAAGAAGGTCATCGTCTCGGCTCCCGCCACCGGCGACGACGTCGCGACCATCGTCCTCGGCGTCAACGAGGGCACCTACGACCCCCAGGTCCACGACATCGTCTCGAACGCGTCGTGCACCACGAACTGCCTCGCGCCGCTCGCCAAGGTCCTGCTCGACAACTTCGGCATCGAGCGCGGTCTGATGACCACGGTCCACGCCTACACCGCCGACCAGAACCTGCAGGACGGCCCGCACAGCGACCTCCGTCGCGCGCGCGCCGCCGCGGTCAACATCATCCCGACGTCGACCGGTGCCGCCAAGGCCCTCGGTCTCGTCATCCCCGAGCTCGTCGGCAAGCTCGACGGCTACGCGCTGCGCGTCCCGGTCCCGACCGGCTCGATCACCGACCTCACGGTCGAGCTGTCGAAGTCCGCCACGGTCGAGGAGATCAACGCGGCCTACAAGGCCGCCGCCGAGGGCGACCTCAAGGGCATCCTCAAGTACACCGAGGACCCGATCGTCTCCAGCGACATCGTCACCGACCCGCACTCCTCGATCTTCGACGCCGGCCTGACCAAGGTCATCGGCAACCAGGTCAAGGTCGCCTCCTGGTACGACAACGAGTGGGGCTACTCCAACCGCCTCGTCGACGTCGCCGAGCTCGTCGCCGGCAAGCTCTGAGTCACGACTCCGTGACGAGTGACACCGTGACGCTCCGCACTCTGGACTCACTGGGCTCCCTCGCCGGCACGCGCGTCGTCGTCCGCTGCGATCTGAACGTCCCCCTGAAGGACGGAACGATCACGGACGACGGCCGCGTGCGCGCGTCGGTGCCCACGCTCCAGCGGCTCGTCGCCGAGGGTGCCCGAGTCGTGGTCGTGAGCCACCTCGGGCGCCCCGACGGCGCCCCCGACTCGAAGTACAGCCTCGCGCCCGTCGCGAAGCGCCTCGGCGAGCTCCTGGACGCCCCCGTCTCGTTCGCCGAGGACACGGTCGGCGACTCCGCCTCCGCCGCGGTCGACGCCCTCGAGGACGGCCAGGTCGTCGTGCTCGAGAACCTCCGCTTCAACCCGGGGGAGACCAGCAAGGACGCGGACGAGCGCCGCGCCTTCGCCGAGAAGCTCGCCGCCTTCGGCGACGCCTTCGTCTCGGACGGCTTCGGCGTCGTGCACCGCAAGCAGGCGAGCGTCTACGAGCTCGCCCAGCTGCTGCCCAGTGCCGCCGGAACGCTGATCGCCGCCGAGCTCGAGGTCCTGGACCGCCTGACCGAGAAGCCGGAGCGCCCGTACACGGTCGTCCTCGGTGGCTCGAAGGTCTCGGACAAGCTCGGCGTGATCGAGCACCTGCTGCCGCGGGTCGACTCGATCCTCATCGGCGGCGGCATGCTCTTCACCTTCCTCAAGGCCCAGGGCCACGAGGTCGGCAAGAGCCTGCTCGAGGCCGATCAGATCGATACCGTCCTCGGCTACCTCGCGAAGGCGAACGAGCTCGGGGTCGAGATCGTCGTCCCCACGGACGTCGTCGTCGCCTCGAAGTTCGGAGCGGACGCCGAGTACGTGACGGCACCCGCCGACGCGATCGAGGACACCGCGTTCGGCGCGGACGGCCTCGGTCTCGACATCGGACCGGACACCGCGAAGCGGTTCGCCGAGGTCGTCTCAGCCTCGAAGACCGTGTTCTGGAACGGCCCGATGGGCGTCTTCGAGCTCGAGCCGTTCGCGGCCGGCACGAAGGCCGTCGCCCAGGCCCTCACCGAGGTCGACGGACTCAGCGTCGTCGGCGGCGGCGACTCGGCCGCCGCGGTGCGCGCCCTCGGCTTCGAGGACGGGCAGTTCGGCCACATCTCGACGGGAGGCGGAGCCAGCCTCGAATTCCTCGAGGGGAAGCGCCTCCCCGGACTGGAGGTCCTCGGATGGCAGTGACATCCCGCACCCCGCTCATCGCCGGCAACTGGAAGATGAACCTGGACCACCTCCAGGCCATCGCCTTCGTCCAGAAGCTCGCGTGGAGCCTCAAGGACGCCGACCACGACTTCGACGGCGTCGAGGTCGCGGTGTTCCCGCCGTTCACCGATCTGCGCCCCGTGCAGATCCTCGTCGACTCCGACAAGCTGCCGCTCAAGTACGGCGCGCAGGACCTGTCGAAGTTCGACAGCGGGGCCTACACCGGTGAGATCTCCGGCCAGTTCCTCAAGCAGCTCGACTGCGACTACGTCATCGTCGGCCACTCCGAGCGGCGCACGCTGCACGGCGAGACCGACGCGGACATCGCTGCGAAGACGGCCGCGGCCGTCAAGCACGGCGTCCCGCCGATCGTCTGCGTCGGCGAGACCGCCGAGGACCTCGAGAAGCACGGCCCGTCCGCGGTGCCCGTCGCGCAGCTGAAGGAGGCCCTCACCGGCCTGCCCTCGGACGCCGACCTCGTCATCGCCTACGAGCCCGTCTGGGCCATCGGCTCCGGCCAGGCCGCCACCCCCGAGCAGGCCCAGCAGGTCTGCAAGGCCCTCCGCGACGTCGTCGCCGACATCCTCGGCGCCGACACCGCGGCGAAGACGCGCATCCTCTACGGCGGCTCCGTCAAGTCCGGCAACATCGCCGGCTTCATGCGCGAGCCCGACGTCGACGGCGCCCTCGTCGGAGGCGCCAGCCTCCAGGTCGAGGAGTTCGCGGCCATCGCGCGTTTCCGGAACCACGTGGGCGTCTGACGCTCTGAGTCTCTGAAGGGGTGGGTCCACGCGGGCCCACCCCTTCAGTGTTTCCGCGTCTCGCCATCCCGCTCACCGTGCACTGGCGCAGCGTTGCTCAGCCGCCTGCTGGTGGGGGGCCTCGCGCTGGCGCGGGCGGAGGGAGTGGTCTCGTCGCGGCGACAGGCTCGGGTCTGGCGGGCGCTCCGCAGGAGCGCGGGAAGGCGCCGCGACGAGACCACTCCCTCCGCCCCTCACCAGCAGTCCCGCGTATACAGCGGACAGAACACAGGGCGTCGCGATTCCCCGGGGGTTCGCAGGCGCCGTTATACTCGTCGAGGCGTGCAACGCGCCAGAACTTCGAAAGGTACCGCGTGGACATCCTCCAGGTCGTGCTCCAGGTCGTCCTGGGCATCACGAGCCTCCTGCTCACCATGCTGATCCTGCTCCACAAGGGGCGCGGCGGCGGACTGTCCGACATGTTCGGCGGTGGAGTCACCTCGAACCTCGGTGCCTCGGGCGTCGCAGAGCGCAACCTGAACCGCATCACCGTGATCCTCGGCCTCGTCTGGCTGGCCTGCATCGTGGTGCTCGGTCTCATCACCAAGTTCGACACCGGAGCATAGGGGTAAACGGAATGGCATCAGGCGGCAGTGCAATCCGCGGTTCGCGCGTCGGCGCGGGACCCATGGGCGAGCAGGACCGGGGCTACCACGCCGAGCGCGTCGCGGTCTCCTACTGGGACGCCCTCGGCAACGAGACGGTGCGCCACTTCTCGGCGGCGCTCCCCGAGGACGAGATCCCCGAGGTGATCGACTCCCCGCAGTCCGGTCTCCCCGCGGGTCGCGACCGGGCGAACCCTCCCCAGGTCGCGAAGTCGGAGCCCTACAAGACGCACCTCGCGTACGTGAAGGAGCGCCGCACCGAGGCCGAGGCCGCTCAGCTCCTCGAGGAGGCGCTGCAGCAGCTGCGCGCCCGCCGGGGCACCGCGACCCCCTCCTGAACATCACCGGCCGCACGGCCGGAGCAACGACGAAGGGCCCGTCCTCCCAGGAGGCGGGCCCTTCGTCGTTCCCGGACGAGCCGTCCGGGGGAGGAGCTCAGTAGCTCGGAGCGATCAGCGACTCCGGCACCTCGGCCGCAGCCTCCTGGTCGACGAAGAACACCGTGCGCTTGCGGCCGAACGCGCCCGCCGCGGGCACCTCGTTCGTGCTCGCGCCGGCGAGGGCCAGCCCGAGAGCGGACGCCTTGTCGGCGCCGGCGAGGACCATCCAGATCCGGTCCGACTGGTTGATCAGCGGCAGCGTGAGCGTGAGGCGCTCCGGCGGCGGCTTGGGGGAGTTGCGGACCGCCAGCACGCCCGGCTGCGGGTGGCGGATGGCCGAGCGCTCCGGGAAGAGCGAGGCGATGTGGCCGTCGGGGCCGACCCCGAGGAAGGTGATGTCGAAGCGCGGGTAGTCGCGGCCCTCGGTGGCGTGCGCACGGAGCTCGGCGTCGTACGCCGCGGCGGCGCCGTCGAGGTCGAGGCCCTCGTCGGACGCGGGGTAGGAGTGCACGTTCTCGGCCGGCACCTCGAGGCGCTCGAAGAGGTCGCCCGCCTGCACGTCGTTGCGGTCCTCGTGGCCCCGGGGCACCCAGCGCTCGTCGCCCCACCAGAAGTGCACGCGCGTCCAGTCGACGTTGCCCGCGGCGGAGGAGCCGCCGATCTCCTTGAGGGTCGCCGCCCCCATCGTCCCGCCGGTGAGGACCACGTTCGCCGTGCCCAGGTCGTCGAGGATGTCGATCGTCTTCGTCAGGAAGCGCGCGGCGACCGAGCCTGCGAGGGTCTGCTTGTCTCGGTGGACGAGCACACGGCGGTCAGTGGTCATCGGGGTCTCCTTCGGGTCGGTCGCCATCGGCGGATGGCCGTCTCCTCGGCCGCCGCGCCCGGGGAGAGGGGTGCGGCGGCCGGGGAGTGCGGCGGTGTCAGGACGCGCTTCGAGCGTCGTTCTTCTCGGTGAGCATGTCCACACCGCGCGAGATGACTTCACCGTACAGGTCATCCGGGTCGAGCCTGCGCAGCTCCTCCGCCAGGCAGTCGCGGAGGCTCCGGCGCGGCAGGGAGATGTCGTGGACGGGCTGGTCCGGCTGCGTCAGCGTCGCGACGTTCGGGATCGAGCGCTCGAGCTCGATCACGCCGGACTCGCGGAAGAGGCGCACCCCGTGGATCCCGCTGGACCCCGTCGCGCTGATGGTGAGCTCGTGGTCGACGGGGATGTCGAGCTCGAGCTGCAGCCAGGCCGCGAGCAGGATCGTCGACGGGGAGTCCGGCGCACCGGAGACCTCGACGGCCGTGATCGTCTCGTACGGCGGCTGGTCGAGCACCGCGGCGAGCTGAGCGCGCCAGAGGGTGAGGCGCGTCCAGGCGAAGTCGGTGTCGCCGGGGGCGTAGGTCGAGGCGAGGTGGTGCAGCGCCTCGGCCGGGTTCGACTGAGCCGAGGCGTCGGTGATTCGCCGCGTCGCGATGCGGCCGATCGGCGACTTCGAGGCGCTGTCCGGCGCGCTGTTCGGCCACCAGGCGACGACGGGGGCGTCCGGGAGCAGGAGCCCGGTGACCAGGCTCTCCTCGTCGGTCGCCGCGTCGCCGAACGGGCGGAGCACGACGACCTCGCTCGCGCCGGCGTCGCCGCCCACGCGGATCTGCGCGTCGACCCGCGGGGTGGCGTCGACCGGCACCGTGGTCAGTCCGTCGTCCTTCGAGACGACGATGACGCGCATCGGGTGCTCGCGGGAGGCGTCGTTGGCGGCGTCGATCGCCTCCTCCTCCTGGCCCCGGGAGGTCGCGATGATGAGGGTGAGCACGCGGCCGAGGGCGACGGCGCCGCCCTCCTCGCGGATCTTGACGAGGGTCTTCGAGACCTCGCTCGTCGTGGTGTCGGGCAGATCGACGATCACGGGCGCCTCCAGGTGCGGCCGTCGCGAGCGAGGAGCTCGTCGGCGGAATCGGGGCCCCATGTTCCGGGGCGGTACTGCTCGGGCTGGCCCTGCGTGGTCCAGTACTCCTCGATCGGGTCGAGGATCTTCCAGGACAGCTCGACCTCCTCGTGCCGCGGGAAGAGCGGCGGCTCGCCGAGGAGGACGTCGAGGATCAGGCGCTCGTAGGCCTCGGGGCTCGCCTCGGTGAAGGCGTGGCCGTAGCCGAAGTCCATCGTGACGTCGCGGACCTGCATGCCCGCGCCGGGCACCTTCGAGCCGAAGCGCATGGTGACGCCCTCGTCCGGCTGGACGCGGATGACCAGGGCGTTCTGACCGAGCGAGGTGGTCTGGCTCTCAGCGAAGAGCTGCTGCGGCGCGCGCTTGAAGACCACGGCGATCTCGGTGACGCGGCGGCCGAGGCGCTTGCCGGCGCGGAGGTAGAACGGCACGCCGGCCCAGCGGCGGGTGCCGATGTCCAGGCGCATCGCGGCGAAGGTTTCAGTGGTCGAGGTGGGGCTCATGCCGTCCTCCTCGAGGAAGCCGAGCACCTTCTCGCCGCCCTGCCAGCCGCCGGAGTACTGCCCGCGGGCGGTGACGGTCGAGAGGTCCTTCGGCAGGCGGACCGCAGCGAGGACCTTCTCCTTCTCGGCGCGGAGGTCCGCGGCGTCGAACGAGATCGGCTCCTCCATCGCGGTGAGCGCGAGCAGCTGCAGCAGGTGGTTCTGGATGACGTCGCGCGCGGCGCCGATGCCGTCGTAGTAGCCGGCGCGGCCGCCCACTCCGATGTCCTCGGCCATGGTGATCTGCACATGGTCGACGTAGTTCGAGTTCCAGAGCGGCTCGTACATCATGTTGGCGAAGCGCAGCGCCAGGATGTTCTGGACCGTCTCCTTGCCGAGGTAGTGGTCGATCCGGAAGACGGAGTCGGGCGGGAACACCGACTCGACGACGGCGTTGAGCTCGCGCGCGGTCTTCAGGTCGCTGCCGAAGGGCTTCTCGATGACGACGCGGCGCCACTGGCCGTCCTTCTGCTCCGCGAGGCCCGAGTTGCGCAGCTGCTCGGTGACCTGGGGGAAGGACTTCGGCGGGATCGAGAGGTAGAAGGCGAAGTTGCCGTTCGTGCCGCGCTCGCGGTCGAGCTCGTCGACCGTCGTCTTCAGGCGGCTGAACGCCTCGGGGTCGTCGAACTCGCCCTGCACGAAGCGGATGCCCTGCGCCAGCTGGGTCCAGACCTCCTCGTGGAACTCGGTGCGCGCGTACTTCTTGACGGAGTCGTGCACGACCTTCTCGAAGTCCTGGTCGTCCCAGTCGCGCCGGGCGAAGCCGACGAGCGCGAAGCCGGGCGGCAGCAGACCGCGGTTGGCGAGGTCGTAGACCGCCGGCATGAGCTTCTTGCGGGAGAGATCGCCGGTGACGCCGAAGATGACGAGGCCGCTCGGCCCCGCGATCCGGTTCAGCCGGCGGTCGAAGCTCAACCGCAGCGGGTTGAACTCGGGAGTGATGTCCACAGACATGTGCAGTGTCCTTCTGTGTGCCGAGGGAGCCGGCCGGGCCGGGTCCTCAGCGCACTGCTCTGGGTGACGAAGGGGGAGTGGTGACGCCGGCCCGCTCCGCTGAGGGCTTGCGAGCGCGGTCGTGGCGGACCGCGCGGACGACCGCGGGCGCGGCGCCCCGCCTCCGCGAGGAGGACGGGGCGCCGCGCCCGGCGGATCAGGTGTTGAGCGCCTCGAAGAGCGCCTCGAGGTCGGCCTCGGGGTCCGTCAGCGTCAGCGTCAGGACCGGGCGGCCGTGCTCGGCGAGCACGCTCGCGTCGCCCGCGGCCTGGGCCTGGATCAGCTGACCGAAGGTGAACGGGCTCTCGGGGATCTCGAGGTCCGTGCTCGCGCGCTCGGCGATCTGGAGGAAGACGCCGGTCGGCGCTCCGCCCTTGTGGTACTGACCGGTCGAGTGCAGGAAGCGCGGGCCCCAGCCGAAGGTGACGGGACGCTGCGCCTGCGCGGCGAGGAGGTCGCGGACGCCCTCCAGCTGCGGCAGCGCGAGGCGGTCGACGTAGGCCTGGATCGACACGTAGCCGCCCTCGCCCAGCTGGGCGAGGAGGCGGTCGACGGCGGCGGCGATGGTCGAGACGCCCTCGGTGACGTCCGACGTGCCGGTCACCTCGATGCCCGCGTCCGTGAAGGCCGGCGTCGCCGGCTCCGGGCGCTTCTCGAGCAGGGCCCTGGTGGCGACCTTCGCCGACTCGACGTCGGGCTGGTCGAACGGGTTGATCCCGAGCAGGCGCCCGGCGACCGCGACCGCGTACTCCCAGGTCAGCATCTGCGCGCCGAGCGAGCCGGACAGGAGGATCTCGCCCTCGTGCCGGTCGCGCGGGAACAGGTGCAGCGCGCTCGCGTCCTCGACCAGGCGGACGACCTGCACGTCGGCGAGGTCCTCCGACAGCTCGGGGGCGAGCGTGCCGAGGACGACGGGGAGGATGCCGGTGCCGTCCTTGCCGGTGGACTCGGCGATGAGCTGCTCGGCCCAGTCGGCGAAGCCCACGATGTGCGTGCCGTCGGCCACGATCGCGAGCTTGTCGCGACGGGGGCTGGTGGCGGCGATGGCCGCGCCGAGGAGCAGACCCGGGTTCTCCGGGGTGTCCACGGCCAGGCCGAGGGACGCCTCCGCCGCCTCGTCGAGGAGGGCCTCGATGTCGGCGCCGGCGAGACCGGACGGCACGAGGCCGAACGCGGAGAGCGCCGAGAAGCGGCCGCCGATGTTCGGGTCGGCGTTGAAGACCCGGTAGCCCGCCTCGCGGGACGAGGTGTCCAGCGGCGAGCCGGGGTCGGTCACGATGACGATGCGGTCGAGCGGGTCGATGCCGGCCTCGGTGAACGCCTTCTCGTAGGCCTTCTTCTGGCTGGCGGTCTCGACCGTCGAGCCGGACTTGGACGAGATGACGACCGCGGTCGTCGCGAGACGGTCGTTCAGGGCCGCGAGGACCTGCCCGGGCGCGGTGGAGTCGAGCACGGTGAGCTCGACGCCGGCGGTCCGGGTGATGACCTCGGGCGCGAGCGAGGAGCCGCCCATGCCGCCGAGCACGATGTGGTCGATGCCCTTGGCCTGGAACTCCTCGCGGAGCGCCAGGATCTCCGGGATCAGCGGGCGGGAGACGGTGGTCGACTCGGTCCAGCCGAGGCGCTTCGCGGACTCCTCCTCGGCCGCCGCACCCCAGAGGGTGGGGACCTGGGCGGTGATGCCCGAGGCGACCTCGTCGGCGACGAGCTCCGGCACGACGCGGTCGGCGGCCTTCTCGGCGTCGCCGCTGAGGTGGATCTGGATCGTCATGATCAGGCCTTCGCCTTCGCGCCCTCGAGCGCGGCGGTGACGGTGTCGAGCAGCTCGTTCCAGGAGACGACGAACTTCTCGACGCCCTCCTTCTCGAGCAGCTCGGTGACCTCGGCGTAGGAGACGCCCTGCGCGGCGACGGCGTCGAGGACGGCGTTGGCGTCGGCGTAGGAGCCGGTCACCGTGTCGCCGGCGATGACGCCGTGGTCGAAGGTCGCCTCGAGGGTCTTCTCGGGCATGGTGTTGACGACGCCCGCCGCGACCAGCTCGGTCACGTAGAGGGTGTCGGGGAGGTCGGTCGACTTGACGCCGGTCGAGGCCCAGAGCGGACGCTGGCGGTTGGCGCCGGACTCCTGCAGGAGCAGCGCGCGCTCGGTGGCGAACGCCTCGACGAAGACCTCGTAGGCGAGCTGCGCGTTGGCGACGCCGGCCTTGCTCTTCAGGGCGAGGGCCTCGTCGGTGCCGACGGCCTCGAGGCGCTTGTCGATCTCGGTGTCGACGCGCGACACGAAGAAGGAGGCGACGGAGTGGATCGTCGACAGGTCGATGCCGGCGTCCTTGGCCTTCTCGAGGCCGGCCAGGTACGCGTTGATGACGGCGCGGTAGCGGGCGAGCGAGAAGATCAGCGTGACGTTGACCGAGATGCCGGAGCCGATGGCCTCGGTGATGGCCTCGAGGCCCTCGACAGTAGCGGGGATCTTGATCATCGCGTTCGGGCGGTCGACCTTGGCCCAGAGGGCCTTGGCCTGCTCGATGGTGCCCTGCGCGTCGTGCGCGAGGCCCGGCTCGACCTCGATCGAGACGCGGCCGTCGTAGCCGTTGGTCGCGTCGTAGATCGGGCGGAAGACGTCGGAGGCGGCGGCCACGTCGTCGGTGGTGATCGCGAAGACCGCGTCGGTCACCGAGGTGTCGGCCGCGGCGAGCTCCTCGACCTGCTCGTCGTAGGACTCGCCCTTGGCGAGGGCGGCGGCGAAGATCGTGGGGTTGGTGGTCACGCCGACGACGTTCTTCTCGTCGATGAGCTTCTGCAGCCCGCCGCTCGAGATGCGCGAGCGCGACAGGTCGTCGAGCCAGATGCTGACGCCGGCGGCGGAGAGGTCTGCGGTGGGGGTGTTCTCGGTCATGTCTCTTCTTCTCGCTAGATGGTGCGGGTCGGTGGGGAGTCGTGGGCCCGACGGCGAAGGCCGCGCCCTGGTGGACGCGGCCTTCGTGGTCAGGACGCCGCGAGCGACTCCTTGGCGGCGGTGATGGCCGCCTCGGTGGTGATCCCGAACTCGCGGAACAGGGTCTTGTAGTCGGCGGAGGCGCCGAAGTGCTCGATGGAGACGGAGCGGCCGGCGTCGCCGACGTACTTCTGCCAGCCGAGGCCGAGGCCGGCCTCGATCGAAACGCGCGCCTTCACGGAGGAGGGCAGCACCTTCTCGCGGTACTCGGCGTCCTGCTCCTCGAACCACTCGAGCGACGGGGCCGAGACGACGCGGGCGTTGACGCCCTCGCCCTTCAGCAGCTCGCGCGCCTCGACGGCGATCTGCACCTCGGAGCCGGTGGCGATGAGGATCACGTCGGGGGTGCCGTTCGGCGCCTCGGCGAGGATGTACGCGCCACGGGCGACGTTCGACGCGTGGGCGAAGGTCTCGCCGGTGGCGTCGCCCTCTCCGCGCTCGAAGACGGGGATGTTCTGGCGGGTCAGCGCGAGGCCGGCCGGGCCCTCGCGGCGCTCCAGGATGGTCTTCCAGGCGTAGGCGACCTCGTTGGCGTCGCCGGGGCGGACGATGTCCAGTCCCGGGATCGCGCGGAGGGCCGCCAGCTGCTCGACCGGCTGGTGCGTCGGGCCGTCCTCGCCGAGCGCCACGGAGTCGTGGGTCCAGACGTAGATGGCCGGCGCCTTCATGAGCGCGGCGAGACGGACCGCCGGGCGCATGTAGTCGGAGAAGATCAGGAAGGTGCCGCCGAAGGGGCGGGTGTTGCCGTGCAGCACGATGCCGTTGAGGATCGCGCCCATCGCGTGCTCGCGGATGCCGAAGTGCAGCACGCGGCCGCCCTTCTTGCCGGTCCACTCGTGGGTCGAGAACTCGCTCGGCACGAACGAGCCGGCCCCCTCGATGGTCGTGTTGTTCGACTCGGCGAGGTCGGCGGAGCCGCCCCAGAGCTCGGGCACGACACCGGCGAGGGCGTTGATGACCTTGCCGGACGCGGCGCGGGTCGAGACCTCCTTGCCGGGCTCGAAGACCGGGAGGGCCTCCTGGACGCCCTCGGGCAGGTCGCCGCTCAGGACGCGGTCGAGCAGGACCTTCTTCTCGGGGTTCGCGGTCGCCCACGCCTCGAGGGTCTCGTTCCACTCGGCGTGCTGCGCCTGGCCGCGCTCGACGGCCTTGCGGGTGTGCTCGATGACCTCGTCGGCGACGTCGAAGGTCTTCTCGGGGTCGAAGCCGAGCACCTCCTTGAGGCCGCGGAGCTCGTCGGCGCCGAGGGCGGAGCCGTGGATCTTGCCGGTGTTCTGCTTCTTCGGCGAGGGCCAGCCGATGATCGTGCGCAGGATGATGAGCGACGGCTTGTCGGTCTCGCCCTTGGCGGCCTCGATCGCGGCGTGCAGCTCGGCGACGTCCTCGTGGTACTCGCCGGTCTTCTTCCAGTCGACGACCTGGACCTGCCAGTCGTAGGCCTCGTATCGGGCCTTGACGTCCTCGGTGAAGGCGATGTTGGTGTCGTCCTCGATCGAGATCTGGTTGGAGTCGTAGATGACGACCAGGTTGCCGAGCTGCTGGTGGCCGGCCAGCGAGGAGGCCTCGCTGGTGATGCCCTCCTGCAGGTCGCCGTCGCCGGCGATGACGTAGACGAAGTGGTCGAACGGCGAGGTGCCCGCGGCGGCCTCGGGGTCGAACAGGTCGCGCTCGAAGCGCGCGGCGTAGGCGAAGCCGACGGCCGAGGCGAGACCCTGGCCGAGCGGGCCGGTGGTGATCTCGACGCCGTCGGTGTGGCCGTACTCGGGGTGGCCGGGGGTCTTCGAGCCCCAGGTGCGCAGCGCCTTGAGGTCGTCGAGTTCGAGGCCGTAGCCGCCCAGGTAGAACTGGACGTACTGCGTCAGCGAGGAGTGGCCGACGGAGAGGATGAAGCGGTCGCGCCCGATCCACGTCGCGTCGGACGGATCGCGGCGCATGACCTTCTGGAACAGGAGGTACGCGGCCGGCGCGAGGCTCATGGCGGTGCCGGGGTGGCCGTTGCCGACCTTCTCGACCGCGTCCGCGGCGAGAACCCTCGCCGTGTCGACTGCCTTCTCGTCAATGGAATCCCATTGCAGTTCTGACACTAGGTACTGACCCTTCTCGAGACGTGGGGCAGACGGGGACCGTCCACCCTCTCGCATGGTGGAGCGCGCCGCATGACGACTTCGACACGATGCTTCCGACGACGCCCCGTTCTGCCTCGCGCGACTGATCAGTCGGGCGGAACTCGGGTGCGGGCCGGGCGCTCTGGCGAGCAGTTCCGAGTATACGGAGGGGGGTGCATCGCGGATCGGGGGTTGCGCCTCGCATATGTCGGCGTCCGATTGGACAAGCGTGCACTCCGGGCTCGCCCCCATCCGGCGCGCATTACACTCGTTCGGGATCATCGATCGTTAGAGGAGCAATGGACGTAGTCGCAGAGACCACCGCGATCGAGCGGGGAGGGCCCGTCCGGTCGCCCCTGTCGCGCAAGGTGAGGGCGTACGTCGCGCTGACGAAGCCGAGGGTGATCGAGCTGCTGCTCGTGGTCACCGCGCCCACGATGATCCTGGCGCAGGGCGGGATCCCTAACCTGCTGCTCGTCCTCAACGTGCTCATCGGCGGGGCGCTCAGCGCCGGGTCGGCCGGCGCGTTCAACTGCTACATCGACCGCGACATCGACCGCGTGATGAAGCGGACCCGGAACCGCCCGCTGGTCACCGGCGAGGTCTCCGACCGCGAGGCGCTGGTCTTCGCGACCACGATCGGCGTGCTATCGATCGTCTGGCTCGGCCTCACGGCGAACTGGCTCGCCGCCTCGCTGTCGCTCGCCGCGATCCTCATCTACGTGCTCTTCTACACGCTGTTCCTCAAACGCCGCACCCCGCAGAACATCGTCTGGGGCGGGATCGCCGGCTGCATGCCGGTGCTGATCGGCTGGGCCGCGGTCACGAACTCGCTCGACTGGGCTCCGATCATCCTGTTCTCGGTGATCTTCCTCTGGACGCCGCCGCACTACTGGCCGCTCTCGATGAAGTACCGCGAGGACTACCGCGCCGCGGGCGTTCCGATGCTGGCCGTGGTGCGCGGGCGCACCATCGTCGGCCTCCAGGTCATCCTCTACGCGTGGGCCACCGTCGCCTGCTCGCTGCTGCTCATCCCCGTCGCGGGCATGGGCGTCGTCTACACGGTCGTCGCCCTCGCGAGCGGTGTCTGGTTCATCGCCGAGACGCACCGCCTCTACAGCCTCGCCATCCGTCACGAGCACGTCTCGCCGATGCGCGTCTTCCACGGCTCGATCGGGTACCTCACGCTGCTCTTCCTCGCCGTCGGCATCGACCCGCTGCTGCCGTTCTGATGGTGACGCCGTTCTCGTTCCTCGCCGAGCGGGTGACGCTGAGCCCTCGAGCCCTGCGCTGGGGGACCACGGCGGCGCTCATCGCGAGCATCCTGATCATCTTCTTCGGCGGGGTCGTGCGGCTCACCGGCTCGGGCCTGGGCTGCCCGACCTGGCCGGCCTGCGACGCCGGCTCGCTCACCTCCACGCCCGAGCTCGGGATCCACGGGTTCATCGAGTTCACGAACCGCGCCTTCACGGGCGTGCTGATCGTCGCGGTCGGCTGGGCCATCACCGCGGCGCGGCTGCAGAAGCCGCGCGACCGCACGATGACCCGCCTCGCCTGGTCGCAGTTCTGGCTCGTGGTGGCGAACGCCCTCGCCGGCGGCGCGACCGTCCACTCGGGGCTGAACCCGTACATCGTCGCCGGGCACTTCATGCTCGCGATCGCCCTGCTCACCACGACCGCCCTGACCTGGCACCGCGCGCACCGCTCGCAGTCCGTCGCGTTCGAGCCGGACGCGCTGACCCGCGGCGTGAGCATCGCCCTCGTCGCGGTGACGCTGCTCGTGATCGCCGTCGGCACGCTCGTGACCGGCACCGGCCCGCACGCCGGCGACTCCGCCGAGGTCCCGCGGATGCGGTTCCACTGGGAGAGCGTCACGGTCGTGCACGGGGTTCTCGGGACGGCGACGCTCGTCCTCGGCGTCGCCCTGCTGGTGCTGCTCGCGCGCGTGCCGGGCTCCGAGCTGGCACGGCGTCGCGTGGTCACCTTCCTCGTCGTGGTCGGACTGCAGGCCCTCGTAGGCGTCGCCCAGTCGCTCCTCGCCCTGCCCGAGGCGCTCGTCGCGGTGCACCTCCTCGGCTCCGCGTTCGTCTGGGTCGGCGCGTTGAGGGTGCTACTCGACGTGAATCCGCGGCTCTTCACGGTTCGCGCTCAGCGCCGGCAGCCGGTCGAGGAGCTGGCCCCCGCGCTCTGACCCGAGCGGAGGTGGCGTCGCAGCCGCAGCAGCGCGACCGGGAGGCGCCGCAGGGGGAGGCCCCGGGCGAGGGCCTCGGCCAGCATGTCGAAATCGGCTGCGGCACGGGGCTCCAGCCCGGTGCGCGCGAGCGCGAGGAGGAGTCGGGGGCGGACGGGGATCCTGTCGTCGTCGGTCATGCGGACACTCCACCACGGACCACCGACACGAGTGTGGCCATGCCGGTCTGACGGCACGGGATCGGGACCGCCCGGGCGACACCCAGGTGCAGAGGTTCCACTGGGAGCACGGCTTCCGTAGGATGAGTAGTTGGTTCAGGTTCGGCGCGGACGCGTCGTTCGCCCGAGACGGCGAGACCCGGACCGACGGCCCGATGGAGCGCCACCGCAAGCCTCAGGACTTCCCGGGACGCACCGCTCCGCTCCGCCCATCGACTCGATGACGCGATCGGCCCGGATGTGCTCCCCGGATCCCCCTCGGGGAATGACTCCGGAACCCGACCGGTTACCAGTGGGTAGGAAACGAGGTACTTATGTCAGACATCCTGATCGACCGCCCCGAGCTCGCGAGCCTGGGCGTCTACGAGTTCGGCTGGTCCGACTCGGACTCCGCCGGCGCGTCCGCGCGCCGCGGCATCTCGCCCGAGGTCGTCTCCGACATCTCCGCGCTGAAGAACGAGCCGGCCTGGATGCGCGAGCGGCGCATGAAGGCGCTCGCCCTCTTCGAGCGCAAGCCGATGCCCACCTGGGGCGCCGACCTGTCGGACATCGACTTCGACAACATCAAGTACTTCGTCCGTTCCACCGAGAAGCAGGCGCAGACCTGGGAGGACCTCCCGGACGACATCAAGAACACGTACGAGAAGCTCGGCATCCCCGAGGCGGAGCGCCAGCGCCTCGTCGGCGGCGTGGCCGCGCAGTACGAGTCCGAGGTCGTCTACCACCAGATCCGCGAGGACCTGGAGGAGCAGGGCGTCATCTTCATGGACACCGACACCGCCCTCCGAGAGCACCCCGAGATCTTCGAGGAGTACTTCGGCTCCGTGATCCCGGCCGGCGACAACAAGTTCGCCGCGCTGAACACGGCCGTCTGGTCGGGCGGCTCGTTCGTCTACGTCCCCAAGGGCGTGCGCGTCGACATCCCGCTCCAGGCCTACTTCCGGATCAACACCGAGAACATGGGCCAGTTCGAGCGGACGCTGATCATCGCCGACGAGGGCAGCTACGTCCACTACATCGAGGGCTGCACGGCGCCGATCTACAAGTCGGACTCGCTGCACTCGGCGGTCGTCGAGATCATCGTGAAGAAGAACGCCCGCGTGCGCTACACGACGATCCAGAACTGGTCGAACAACGTCTACAACCTCGTCACCAAGCGCGCGATCGCGCACGAGGGCGCGACGATGGAGTGGATCGACGGCAACATCGGCTCCAAGGTCACCATGAAGTACCCGTCGATCTTCCTGGTCGGCGAGCACGCCAAGGGCGAGACCCTCTCCGTCGCGTTCGCGGGCCCCGGCCAGCACCAGGACGCCGGCGCGAAGATGATCCACATGGCGCCGTACACGCAGTCGTCGATCGTCTCCAAGTCGATCGCCCGCGGCGGCGGCCGGGCCGGCTACCGCGGCGAGGTCAGGGTGGACGCCAACGCGCACCACTCCGCGAACACGGTGCGCTGCGATGCGCTCCTGGTCGACACGATCTCGCGCTCGGACACCTACCCGGCGATCGACATCCGCGTGGACGACGTCCAGCTCGGCCACGAGGCCACGGTCTCGAAGGTCAGCGAGGAGCAGCTCTTCTACTTGATGTCGCGCGGCATGCCCGAGGACGAGGCCATGGCCATGATCGTCCGCGGGTTCATCGAGCCGATCGCGCGCGAGCTGCCCATGGAGTACGCCCTCGAGCTCAACAAGCTCATCGAGATGGGGATGGAGGGCAGCGTCGGCTGACGCTCGCCCCTCACCCACCCAGGCCGCCCGAGACGGGCGGCCAGCACCCTTGAAAGGAACCACCGCCTGATGACGGTCCCCACGAGCGCCCCGACGTCCCCTGCGATCGACGGCTCGGACGCCGCCGCGCGACTGGGCATCGCCGCGCACTCCGACGGGGCGTTCACGCCCGTGCAGACCCGCTCCGAGCGCTTCGCGTCCACCGACGTCGACGCGTTCGAGACGGTCACGGGGCGCGAGATCGCCTGGAAGCTCACCCCGGTCGCCCGCCTCGGCGACCTCATCGACGGACCGCTCGACGGCTCGCCGACTCCGCTGGAGTCGACGGCCGTCGACGGTGTCGACGTCTCCTGGGTCGGTCGCGACGACGCGCGGATCGGCACTGCCGGCCTCCCCGAGGACCGCGCCGCCGCGAACGCCTGGTCGCAGTTCGAGCAGGCCCTGTCGATCCGGGTGACCGGCGAGGACGAGAAGGTCGCCACGATGGTGCGCACCGCTCTCGGCTCCGCCCCCCGGGCCGCGCACACGATCATCGAGGCCGCTCCGTACGCGCGCGGCGTCGTCGTGCTGCAGAACGAGGGCGAGGCGACGCTCGCCGAGAACGTCGAGGTCCTCGTCGGCGAGGGCGCGCAGCTGACGATCGTCACGCTGCAGGAGTGGGCCGACGACGCCCGCCACCTCGCCAACCACTTCCTCCGCGTCGGCCGCGACGCGAAGGTCAAGCACATCGTCGTCACGCTCGGCGGCTCGATCGTCCGGGTGAACCCCTCGGCGCACCTGGTCGAGCGCGGCGCCGACGGCGAGCTCCTCGGCCTGTACTTCGCCGACGGCGGCCAGCACCTCGAGCAGCAGGTCTACGTCGACCACGACGCCCCCGACACCCGCAGCCGCGTCACCTACAAGGGCGCCCTGCAGGGTCAGGGCGCGCGGACGGTGTGGATCGGCGACGTGCTGATCCGTCAGAGCGCGAACGGCACCGACAGCTACGAGCAGAACCGCAACCTGGTCCTCTCGGACGGCACGCGCGCCGACTCGATCCCGAACCTCGAGATCGAGACCGGCGACATCGCCGGAGCGGGCCACGCCTCGGCGACCGGCCGCTTCGACGACGAGCAGCTCTTCTACCTGCAGTCACGGGGCATCCGCGAGGACGAGGCGCGCCGCCTGGTCGTCCGCGGCTTCCTCAGCGAGATCGTCCAGCAGATCGGCGTGACCGAGCTCGAGGACCGCCTCCAGCTCGCGATCGAGGCCGAGCTGGCCGGCAGCGCCGGGCAGACCGGCGCGTACACGCCGGAGGTGTCCGCATGAGCGACGCCGCGAAGATCTGCGCCGCCTCGGAGCTGATCCCCAACCAGGCCGTCCGCTACGTCGTCGACGGCATCGCCATCGCGATCGTGCAGGACACGGCCGGCGAGATCCACGCCATCGGCGACACCTGCACGCACGGCGAGGTCTCCCTCGCCGAGGGCTTCGTCGAGGACGACACCCTCGAGTGCTGGGCCCACGGCTCGGCGTTCTCGCTGCGCACCGGTGCCCCCCTGAACCTGCCGGCCTTCGAGCCGGTTCCCGTCTTCGTCGTCGAGGTCATCGACGGCGACGTCTACATCGACCCGACCGTCACGAAGGAAGTCTGAATGTCCGTTCTCCAGATCAGCGATCTCCACGTCAGTGTCGAGACCGAGCAGGGGACCAAGCAGATCCTCCGCGGTGTCGACCTCACCATCAACCAGGGTGAGATCCACGCCGTGATGGGCCCCAACGGCTCCGGCAAGTCCACCCTCGCGTACACGATCGCGGGGCACCCCAAGTACCACGTCGACGGCGGCTCGATCACCCTCGACGGCGTCGAGGTCCTCGACATGACCGTCGACGAGCGCGCTCGCGCCGGTCTCTTCCTCGCCATGCAGTACCCGGTCGAGATCCCCGGTGTGACCAACACCAACTTCCTCCGCACGGCCAAGACCGCGATCGCGGGCGAGGCGCCGGCGATCCGCACCTGGACCAAGGACGTCAAGAAGGCGATGGCCGACCTGCGGATGGACCCGTCCTTCGCGGCGCGCAACGTCAACGAGGGCTTCTCCGGCGGCGAGAAGAAGCGCAACGAGATCCTCCAGCTCGAGCTGCTCGCCCCGCAGTTCGCCGTCCTCGACGAGACCGACTCCGGCCTCGACGTCGACGCGCTCAAGATCGTCTCCGAGGGCGTCAACCGCGCCCACGCCTCGACCGGTCTCGGCGTGCTGCTGATCACGCACTACACGCGGATCCTGCGCTACATCCAGCCCGACTTCGTGCACGTCTTCGTCGCCGGCCGCATCGCCGAGCAGGGCGGCAAGGAGCTCGCCACCCGACTCGAGGACGAGGGCTACGACCGCTTCCTCGCCCCGGCGACGGTCTGATCGTGGCGGTCACCACGCTCGACCCGAAGCTCTTCGACCAGGTCGAGGAGGCGCTCAAGGACGTCATGGACCCCGAGCTCGGCGTCAACGTCGTCGACCTCGGCCTCATCTACGACCTGGGCTGGGACGACGAGAACGACGCCCTGGTCATCCACATGACGCTGACCTCGGCGGGCTGCCCGCTGACGGACGTGCTCGAGGAGCAGACCGCGGAGTCGCTGGACGGCGTCGTGGAGGCGTTCCGGATCAACTGGGTCTGGATGCCGCCGTGGGGTCCGGACCGGATCACCGAGGACGGCCGCGACATGATGCGCGCCCTCGGCTTCTCGATCTAGAGACGCACTGCTTGAACGGGAGCAGGTACAGCGAAGGGCCCGGAGGTTCATCCTCCGGGCCCTTCGTCGTGCGTGCGGTGCGGGTCAGCCCTTGCGGCGGCCGAGCAGCGCCCAGGTGGTGGGCAGCAGCGCGGCGGCGAGCACGATCTTCAGGGTGTCGCCCACGAGGAAGGGCACGAGACCGGCGGTGAGCACCGAGCCGAGATCGGCCGGGTAGCCCATCGAGCCGAGCGCGGTGGCCAGCCAGGGGAGTCCGACCAGGTAGATCGTGGCGGTGCCGGCGAGGAAGGTCACCAGCGTGCCGACGACGCGACGGTCCCACTCGCGCTGGGCGAGCCAGCCGGTGACGATCGAGGCGAGGACGAAGCCGACGATGTAGCCGCCGGTCGGACCGGCCAGGAC
This sequence comes from Rathayibacter sp. VKM Ac-2857, assembly GCF_013205025.1. GTDB lineage: Bacteria > Actinomycetota > Actinomycetes > Actinomycetales > Microbacteriaceae > Rathayibacter. The sequence continues at coordinate 327,429 of NZ_JABMLE010000004.1, forward strand.
GGCCCAGCCGCTCGAGCCCTCGGTGAAGATCGGAGCGCCGAGGGCGCCGACGAGCGCGTAGGCGCCCATCGAGAGCGCACCGCGGAGGGCGCCGAGCGTGGTGCCGACGAGCAGGACCGCGAAGGTCTGGCCCGTGATCGGGACCGGCCACATCGGGATGTACAGCTGCGCCATGCCGGCGGTGAACGCGGCGGCGGCGAGGACGAGCACCAGATCGGTGACCAGCGAGCGGGTGAGCAGCCGGTCCGCCAGGACCGGTCGCGACGGGGCGAGAGAGTAGCTGGACATGTCTGTTCTCCAAAGGCCGTGTCGCCCGAGAGCGAGGAGCGAGCGCGTCCGCGGTGAGCGGACGTGGATCCGCCCCGCGGCTCAGGAAATATACTAGGGGGCTGCCGCTCCGCGGCCTCTTGCCCCACACCTCCCGAACCGAACGCCATTTCTTGGCGGGAACGGACAGCACAGTGCTCAGCGTGCACGACCTCGAACTCCGAGTCGGCGCCCGACTCCTGATGGAGAACGTGTCCTTCAGAGTCGGCGACGGCGACAAGGTCGGCCTCGTCGGCCGCAACGGCGCGGGCAAGACGACGCTGACCAAGGTCCTCGCCGGCGACCTCATCGCGGCGAAGGGCTCGGTCGACCGCGGCGGCGAGATCGGCTACCTGCCGCAGGACCCGCGCTCCGGCGACCCCGAGGAGCTGGCGCGCACGCGCATCCTCGACGCCCGCGGCCTCGGCCAGCTGGTGCTGGGCATGCAGGAGGCCACGGTCGCGATGTCGAGCAGCGACACGGCCGTCAGCGAGGCCGGGATGAAGAAGTACGGCAACCTGACCGACCGCTTCCTCTCGCTCGGCGGCTACGCGGCCGAGGCCGAGGCGGCGTCGATCGCGAGCAACCTCAACCTGCCGGACCGGATCCTGGACCAGCCGCTGAAGACGCTCTCGGGTGGTCAGCGCCGCCGCATCGAGCTCGCGCGCATCCTCTTCTCCGACGCGCAGACGCTCATCCTCGACGAGCCGACCAACCACCTCGACGCCGACTCGGTCGTCTGGCTCCGCGAGTTCCTGAAGAACTACCGCGGCGGCTTCATCGTGATCAGCCACGACATCGAGCTGGTCGGCGAGACGGTCAACCGCGTCTTCTACCTCGACGCCAACCGCCAGGTCATCGACGTCTACAACATGAACTGGAAGAACTACCTCCGCCAGCGCGCGGCGGACGAGGAGCGCCGCAAGAAGGAGCGCGTCAACGTCGAGAAGAAGGCCGGGGCGCTTCAGCTGCAGGCCGCGCGCTTCGGCGCGAAGGCGTCGAAGGCGGCGGCCGCGCACCAGATGGTCGCGCGCGCCGAGCGGATGCTCAGCGGCCTCGAAGAGGTCCGCGCGGTCGACCGCGTCGCGAAGCTCCGCTTCCCGACCCCGTCCGCCTGCGGCCGCACCCCGCTGCAGGCGCAGAACCTCTCGAAGAGCTACGGCTCGCTCGAGATCTTCACCTCCGTCGACCTCGCGATCGACCGCGGCTCGAAGGTGGTCATCCTCGGGCTGAACGGTGCGGGCAAGACGACGCTCCTGCGCATCCTGGGCGGGGTCGACGCGCCGGACACCGGAGTGATCGAGGCCGGCCACGGACTCCGCATCGGGTACTACGCCCAGGAGCACGAGACGATCGACGTCAAGCGCTCGGTGCTGGAGAACATGGTCTCGTCGAGCCCGAACCTCACCGAGACCGAGGCTCGCCGCGTGCTGGGCTCGTTCCTCTTCACGGGGGACGACTCGCACAAGCCGGCCGGCGTCCTCTCCGGTGGCGAGAAGACCCGTCTCGCGCTGGCGATGATCGTCGTCTCGGGCGCCAACGTGCTGCTGCTCGACGAGCCCACCAACAACCTCGACCCGGCCAGCCGCGAGGAGATCCTCGACGCGCTCGCGCACTACGAGGGCGCGGTCGTCCTGGTGAGCCACGACGAGGGCGCCGTCGAGGCGCTCAACCCCGAGCGCGTGCTGATCATGCCGGAGGGCACCGAGGACCACTGGACCGCGGACTACCTCGACCTGATCATGCTGGCCTGACCCTCGGCGTCGACGGTGTCGCGGGTCTCGATGTGCCGCGTGCCGCGGCTGCTCGACCGGCGTGCGGCTCATGCTGATCGAGTAGCCCGCGGAGCGGGCGTATCGAGATCCACCGCCATCAGAAGTCGAGTCGGCAGACCCGCCCTGTTGACGATGGTGGGTCTCGATACGCCGCGTGCCGCGGCTACTCGACCAGCATGAAGCGATACGCCCTTGCGCGGCTGCTCGGCCAGCATGTCTCGGCAGTCGCCGTCCATGCTGATCGAGTAGCCCGCGCAGCGGGCGTATCGAGATTCCGCCCCGTCAGCGGGCGTCGAGCAGCTCGTCCTCGATCTCGGCGTCGCTGCGACCGCGGCGGAGGCGGCGCTGCTCCCGGCGCTCCTCGGCGGCGATGACCTCGGGGTCGTCGGCGTTGCGGATGCGGTACTCGTGCCGGATCGCCCAGGCGAGACCGCCGAAGCCCATGATCGCGAAGAGCACCCACTGGATGGCGTAGCTGATGTGCAGGCCCTCGTCGGCGACCGGCTTGATCGCGGCGAGCGGCCGCTCGTCGATCGGGGCCGGGTCCTCCTGGACCAGCAGCCCGTAGCCGGCGGTGCGCAGCGGCTCGTCGAGCTGGGCCGAGAGGTCGTCGAGCTGGATCGTGGCGATCTGGCCGGCCGGAGCACCGCGGCCGTCGATGCGGCCCTCACCCGGCTTCAGGCGGGCCGTGACCGTGACCTCGCCCTCGGGCGGGGCAGGGACGACGTCGGGGGAGTCCTGCTCGGAGCCGACCGGGACCCAGCCGCGGTCGACGACGAAGACGGTGCCGTCCGCAAGGCGCAGCGGCGTGAGGATCTCGAAGCCCGGGTTGCCGTTGTAGGGCCGGTTGCGGACGAGGGTCTCGCCGTCGGTCTCGTAGACGCCGGTGACCTCGACCGGCCGGTACTCGAGCGCGTCGTCCCAGCCGGCTCCAGCGGGAAGCAGTCCGTCGAGCGCGACGGGGTCCGCGTTCCAGTTGGCGGTGACGAGCCGGTTGGTGCTCGCGGCCTCGTCCAGGCGGGCGACCTGCCAGCGCGAGAGCAGCACGCAGGCGACGGCGAAGACGATCGTCAGCGCCAGGTAGCCGAACCAGCGCCGCGAGAAGGCGAAGCGCCAGGACGGCCGCGTCGCCGTGGCGCTCACTGTGCCGCTCCGCGGTCCACCGTGAGCAGCGGCTTGACCTTGAGCGGGAACTCCCGGGCCGCGAGGAACTCGCGCAGGTAGTCCAGGTGCTCCCCGCAGGCCAGCCAGGTCTTCCGGCGGTCCTCGGCGTGGATGCGGGGGTTCCGCCACTCGATCGCCCAGGTGGCGGTGAGCGGGCAGCCGGCGCGCGAGCAGGCGTGCTGATCGGGCGCGCCGCCCAGCGGGATCACCGTCGTCCCTCGGTCGGGTCGCCGCCCTCGGGCGCGTCGGCGGAGGGCGCCGAGTCGTCCGCCGCGGGCGGGACGTACGGCGGCACCGGGCGGGACAGCACGATCGCGCCGGGGCGCTCGACCGTGCCGCTCTCGCCGGCGCTGCCGACGTTCGCGAGCACGACGGCGAAGTAGGGGAGCACGATCGCGCCGAGGGCGAAGAAGAGCAGCCACCAGCCCTGGGCGAAGATCAGGCAGATCACGCAGACCATCCTGATGCCCATGGCGATGGAGTACTTGATCGCGCGGGAGCGACGCGCGGCACTGGGCGACGGCGGGAGGGAGGTGAGCGATTCGCGTGATTTCACAGCCCCACCAGACTACGTCGTGCGCGCTGACCGAAGGCTCGGACGGCCCTATCCGCGGATGTGTTGCGCCGAGCGCCTCTAGGATGTACGGGTCGTCCGGAGCCGCCCGCGCGCCGGCGGAGAGGGACACCATGACCACGCCGCGCACCGTCCTCGTCACGGGGGGCAACCGGGGGATCGGCTACGCCATCGCCGAGGAGTTCGTGGCGGCCGGTCACCGGGTCGCGGTCACCGCCCGCTCCGGCTCGGGTCCCGAGGGCTCCTTCACCGTCGTCGCGGACGTGACCGACTCCGCCTCCATCGACGCGGCCTTCTCGCAGATCGAGGCCGAGCTCGGCCCGGTCGAGGTCGTCGTCGCGAACGCCGGCATCACCCGCGACATGCTGCTGCTGCGCATGTCGGAGGACGACTTCACCTCCGTCATCGACACCAATCTCACCGGCGCCTTCCGCGTCGTCAAGCGGGCGTCGAAGGCGATGCTGAAGCAGAGATTCGGCCGCATCGTCCTGATCTCGAGCGTCGTCGGCCTCTACGGCGGCCCCGGCCAGATCAACTACTCCTCGTCGAAGGCCGCGCTGGTCGGCTTCGCCCGATCGCTGACGCGCGAGCTCGGCGCCCGCAACATCACGGCCAACGTGGTCGCGCCCGGCTTCATCGAGACGGACATGACCGCGGAGCTCTCGGCGGAGCAGCAGGCGGAGTACCGCAAGAGCATCCCGCTGGCGCGCTACGGCACGGCCGCCGAGGTCGCGAAGGTCACCCGCTGGCTCGCGAGCGACGAGGCGGACTACATCTCGGGTGCGGTCGTCCCGGTCGACGGCGGCCTCGGGATGGGGCACTGACCGTATCAGCTGAGAGCTTATATCCGACGGATATCAGCTGTAGGCTTATGCGATGACCGACTCCTCCGTCGTCGCAGTACTGCTCGACCTCGTCGACTCCCGCGAGATCGCCGCTCGGTCCTCCGCGCAGATCGAGATCGAGCGCGGCTTCGCGGCGGTCGACGCGGCGGTCCCCGCCCTCGAGCCGCTGCACCCGACCGTGGGCGACGAGTTCCAGGCGGTCTACGCATCCGTCCCGGCCGCCCTCGGTGCGACGCTCCAGGCGCGCCTGGCGCTGCCGCCCGGAGTGGACTGCCGGGTCGGCATCGGGCGCGGCGACGTCCGGGTGGTCGGCGCCGGTGTCGCCGGCGACCTGCAGGACGGACCCGGCTGGTGGCGGGCGCGGGCCGCCATCGACCGTGCGCACGCGCTCGAGGACGGCGCCGTGCCCACGGCCCGCGGCTGGTACATCGGCTCCGACGCGCCCGGGGCCGAGGAAGCGGCGGTCAACGCCTACCTCCTCGCCCGTGACGCCCTGGTCGGCCCGATGAGCGATCGCGACCGGCGGCTCGTGCTGGGCACGGCACGCGGTCTGCCGCAGAAGGTCCTGGCGGAGCAGGAGTCGATCACGCAGTCGGCGGTGTCGCAGGCGCTGCGACGCGCGGGCGCGGGGGCCCTGCTCACCGGCGCGCGGCTGCTGGCGGACGCGTGCTGACCGCGCTGCTGCTCGCGCTCGTCGGGCTGGCCGACCTCACGCGGACGCACCTCCGCCGTCCCGTCGCCGCCGGGGCGATCGTCGTGCTCTGGGCGGCGGCCGGCCTCTCGGTGGTGCTCGGCCTCGGGGCCGCACCGTTCGGCACCGTGGTCGTGGTCGCGCTGGCCTGCGCCTGGCTGCTGCTCACCACCACCGCGGCGGACACCCGGCCACCCGGAGGGCTCAGGCCCGCCGTCGGCCTGGTCGTCGCGGTGCTCGTGCTCTCCGTGGTGGATCGCGCGGCGGGCCCGGCCGCAGGGCCCCTGGTCGACGCGTACTCGGGGCTCGCGCGCTCCGGTCCCGTCCCGCCGATCGCGCAGGCGCTGCTCGCCGTGGGCGCCGGGCTCTTCCTGCTCGAGAGCGGCAACGTCGTCGTCCGGGCCGCGCTCTACCGCGAGCTGCCGCAACCGGTCGCTGCTCGAGCCCGCTTCTCGCTCCGTGCCCGGTTCGCCCGTCCGGTGCCCCAGGAGGTGCGGCTCCCGGATCTCCGCGGCGGCCGCGCCATCGGGCCGCTCGAGCGCCTCCTCGTGGCCGGGCTCACCCTCGCGGGCGCGATCGGCCTGGCCGGCGCCGTCTTCGCGGCGAAGGGCATCGTGCGCTTCCCGGAGATCTCCCGCGACGGCGAGGGCGGCTCGAAGGCGGAGTACTTCCTGGTCGGCTCGCTGGTCAGCTGGGCGCTGGCCCTGGGCGCGGCGGCCCTGGTCGCGCTCGCGGGCGGCTGAGGGGCCGGCCCGCGGGACTCAGCCGCGGAGGCCGAGGACCGGCAGCAGCTGGCTGAGGTCGAGGCCGTCGATGACGAGGTCGGCGCGCTCGCGGACCACGGGCTTCGCGTTGAAGGCGACGGAGAGACCGGCGACCCGCATCATCTCGAGGTCGTTCGCGCCGTCGCCGACCGCGATCGCCCGCTCGAGCGGGACACCGGAGACGGCCGCCCACTCGCAGAGGGCGGCGGCCTTCGCGGCGGCGTCGATGACCGGGCCCTCGACGGAGCCGGTCAGGCGGCCGTCGCGGCTGCCGAGCCGGTTGGCACGGACGAAGTCGAGGCCGAGAGCCCCGGCGACCGGGTCGAGCACCTCGTGGAAGCCGCCCGAGACGACGCCGATCCGCCCGCCCGCCGCGTGGATGCCGGCGATGAGGGGCTCGACCCCCGGGGTGACCCGGACCCGGCCGCTCACTCCGGCGCAGACGTCGTCGAGGACGCCGGCGAGGGTGGCGACGCGCTCGCGCAGGCTCTCGCCGAAGTCGATCTCGCCGTGCATCGCGCGCTCGGTGATCGCGGCGACCCGCTCCTCGGAGCCCGCGTGCGCGGCGAGCAGCTCGATCACCTCGTCCTGCAGCAGCGTGGAGTCGGCGTCGACGACGACCAGGAAGCGGGCGGGTGTGCGCAGAGGCTCACTCAAGGACGGGCCAATCGGTCGGGTCCGCGCGCCGGCATCGCCGGCGGCGCGGAAGCGCAGTGCTCTCGACCCGCGGGGGTGCTACGGGCGGACGACGACGCCCTTGCCGACGACGGTGATGCCCGACTCGGTGACGGTGAACCCGCGCTCGCGGTCGTGGTCGTGGTCCACGCCGACACGTGCGCCGGGCTCGACGACGACGTCCTTGTCGAGGATAGCGCGGGCGACCACGGCGTCCGGGCCGATCCGCACCTTGTCGAAGACGACCGAGTCGGAGACCGTGGCGTTCGACTCGATGACCGCCCAGGGGCCGACGACGCTGCGCTCGATGTGCGCACCGGAGATGACCGTGCCCAGCGAGACGACCGAGTCGACCGTGGTGCCGAGGTTGCCCTTGCCGTCGCGCACGATCTTCGCCGGCGGCGAGTTGAGCTGCGACGAGAAGATCGGCCACTGCTGGTTGTAGAGGTTGAAGACGGGGAGCGCCGAGATGAGGTCCTGGTGCGCCTCGAAGAACGAGTCGATCGTCCCCACGTCGCGCCAGTAGTAGCGGTCGCGATCGGTGGAGCCGGGGACCTCATTGAGCTTGAGGTCATAGACGCCGGCCTCGCCGCGCGCGACGAAGTCGGGGATGATGTCGCCGCCCATGTCGTGGTCGGAGGTCGAGAGCTCGCCGTCGCGGATGACCGCGTCGATCAGGGCATCGGCGTCGAAGACGTAGTTGCCCATGGAGGCGAGGACCTCGTGCGGGGAATCGGCGAGGCCGACCGCGTCCTTGGGCTTCTCGAGGAACTCGGCGATCTTGGTCGGGACGATGCCGTCGCCGGCTTCGTCGCCCGCGAGCTGGATGACGCCGAACTGGTCGGCCAGCTCGATCGGCTGGCGGATCGCCGCGACGGTCGCCTTGGCGCCCGACTTGATGTGCGCCTCGATCATCTGCGAGAAGTCCATGCGGTACACGTGGTCCGCGCCGACCACGACGACGATGTCGGGCTTCTCATCGCGGATCAGGTTGAGGCTCTGCAGGATCGCGTCGGCCGAGCCGCTGAACCAGCGCTTGCCGAGCCGCTGCTGCGCCGGCACGGACGCGACGTAGGAGTTGAGCAGCCCCGACAGCGTCCAGGTCTGCGAGACGTGGCGGTCGAGCGAGTGCGACTTGTACTGGGTCAGCACCACGATCTGGGTCAGGCCCGAGTTGATCAGGTTGGACAGCGCGAAGTCGATCAGACGGTACTGCCCGCCGAACGGCACCGCGGGCTTGGCCCGGTCCGCCGTGAGGGGCATGAGCCGCTTGCCTTCGCCACCCGCGAGGACGATGCCGAAAATCTTCTTTGACTGCATGGCTCCACAGTAGGGGTTGGCGGAGGTCCGCGAACCCGCGCGGATGCGGCTGTCGCCGGGGGATCGCGCTGTACTACGGTTCGGGGTGTGCGAGTCGATCTGCTGACCAAGGAATATCCGCCCGAGGTGTACGGGGGAGCCGGTGTGCACGTGGCCGAGCTCACCAAGGCCCTCCGCCACGACATCGAGGTCGTGGTGCGCTGCTTCGGCGCGCCGAGGGACGAGGAGGGGGCGTTCGCGTACCCCGTGCCCGCCGAGCTGGCGCAGGCCAACGGTGCGCTGCAGACCCTCGGTGTCGACCTCCAGATCGCCCAGGACGCGGCGGGTGCCGATCTCGTGCACTCGCACACCTGGTACGCCAACGCGGCGGGGCGCCTCGCGCAGCTGCTGCACGGCATCCCGCACGTCGTCTCGGCGCACAGCCTCGAGCCGCTGCGCCCGTGGAAGGCCGAGCAGCTCGGCGGCGGGTACCGCGTCTCGAGCTGGATCGAGCGCGAGGCGTACGAGAGCGCCGACGCCGTGATCGCCGTCTCCGGCGGGATGCGCAACGACATCCTCCGCTCCTACCCGGCTCTGGACCCGGCGAAGGTGCACGTCGTCTACAACGGCATCGACCTCGACGCCTGGCACCCGGTGGAGGACGAGGCCGTCCTCGCCGAGCTGGGCATCGACCCGTCGCGCCCCTCCGTCGTCTTCGTCGGCCGGATCACCCGGCAGAAGGGGTTGCCCTACCTGCTGCGCGCGGCCGCGCTGCTGCCGCCGGAGGTGCAGCTCGTGCTCTGCGCCGGCGCTCCGGACACCCCCGAGATCATGGCCGAGGTCACCGCGCTCGTCCGGGGGCTCCAGCAGGAGCGGACCGGCGTCGTCTGGATCGACCGCCACCTGCCGCGGCACGAGCTGTCCGCGGTGCTGACCGCGGCGACCACGTTCGTCTGCCCCTCGATCTACGAGCCGCTCGGCATCGTGAACCTCGAGGCGATGGCCTGCGGCGCCGCCGTGGTCGGGACCGCGACCGGCGGCATCCCCGAGGTCGTCGTCGACGGCGTCACCGGGCGCCTGGTGCCGATCGAGCAGGTGACGGACGGCACGGGCACTCCCGTGGATCCGGACCGCTACGTCGCCGACCTCGCGGCCGCGATGGCGGAGGTCGTCGCCGACCCGGCCGCCGCCAAGCGGATGGGCGAGGCGGGCCGCCTGCGCGCGCAGAGCGACTTCAGCTGGACGCAGATCGCGCGGGACACCCGTGCCATCTACGACTCGCTCGTCTGAGCCCGCTGCCCGCTCCCTTTAGACTGGTCCGCATGCCCAGCGTTGTCTCGTTCGTCGATGTGTCCTTCGTCCGGAACGGCAAGCGGATCCTCGACCACGTCGACTGGACCGTGTCCGAGGAGGAGCGCTGGGTGATCCTCGGCTCCAACGGCGCCGGGAAGACCTCGATCCTGCAGATCGCCGCCGCGCAGAACTACCCGTCGACCGGCTCCGCGCACCTGCTCGAGGAGACGCTCGGCCGGGTCGACGTCTTCGAGTTGCGCCCCCGGATCGGCTACGCGTCGACCGCGATGGCGCGCCGCCTGCCCGCGGGCGAGACGGTGCTCGACGTCGTCATGACCGCCGCCTACGCGGTGACCGGCCGCTGGAACGAGGGCTACGACGAGATCGACGAGCGCCGCGCGCGCCGCGTCCTGGTGGAGTGGAAGCTCGACCACCTCGCCGACCGCACCTTCGGCACGCTCTCCGACGGGGAGCAGAAGCGTGTCCAGATCGCCCGCGCGATCATGACCGATCCGGAGCTGCTGCTGCTCGACGAGCCGGCCGGCAGCCTCGACCTCGGCGCCCGCGAGGAGCTCGTGCAGCTGCTCGGCGGCTTCGCGCAGGACCCGGCCTCGCCCGCGATCGTGATGGTGACCCACCACGTCGAGGAGATCCCCGCCGGCTTCACCCACGCACTGCTGCTGCGCGACGGCGCGGTCGTCGCCGCCGGTCCGCTGGCCGAGGCGCTGACGGAGGCGACCCTCGCGGACGCCTTCGGGCTCGACATCGCGCTGACCCACGAGAACGGGCGCTACTCGGCCCGCGCCCGCTGAGCGCGGGCCCGCTCGTCCGCGTGCCGCACCTCCCCGTGGCGGCGGCGGTCTGCTATTCTCGGTAGCTGGTTCGGGCCCGTTCGCGGTGCGCCCGCCACTCATCCACCCGCACCCGTCGACGACAGGCGCGGTTCAGGACCACAAGCGACAGGACACGATCATGCAGACCGACATCCACCCCAAGTACGAGGCCATCGTGTTCCGCGACCTCGCCTCCGGTGAGACCTTCCTCACCCGCTCGACGGCGACCAGCAGCAAGACGATCGAGCTCGACGGCGTCACGTACCCCGTCATCGACGTCGAGATCTCGTCCGCCTCGCACCCGTTCTACACGGGCAAGCAGCGCATCATGGACTCGGCCGGCCGCGTCGAGAAGTTCAACTCGCGCTACAAGAACTTCGGCAAGTAGGCTCCGGCCTCCCGCCTCCGAAGGGCCCTCGACCTCGCGGTCGGGGGCCCTTCGTCGTAGGCCCCCGTGCTGATCGAGTAGGCCGCGGAGCGTGCGTATCGAGCGGAGGGGGCGCCTTCGGCGCCAGCGCGGGGCGGGGAAGAGACCGACGTCCTTGGGGTGGTGGGTCTCGATACGCCCCTTCGGGGCTACTCGACCAGCATGTGCAGCGCGCTCGTCTCGCTTGCGGGGCCGGCCCCTTCATGCTGATCGAGTAGTCCGCGGAGCGGGCGTATCGAGATCCACCACCGCCTGCACATCGGTCGCCGGGTCTCGATACGCCGCTGTGCGGCTACTCGACCAGCATGTGCAGCGAGCTTGTCTCGCTTGCGCGGCCCGGCCCCATCATGCTGATCGAGTAGGCCGCGGAGCGGGCGTCTCGAGATCCACCGCCGCCGGCGCGCTGGTCGCCGGGTCTCTCAGGTAAGTGCACCTGATCCGTATGGGGAAAGTCATGTCGATCGAGTAGCCCGCGCAGCGGGCGTATCGAGATCCACCACGGTCAGGACGCTGAGTCTGCAGACCCGCCCTGCTGGTGACGGTGGGTCTCGATACGCCCCTGCGGGGCTACTCGACCATCATGTTTGCGGGCGTCTTCTTCAAGGAGATCCACCACCGCCTGCACGCTGGTCGCCGGGTCTCGATACGCCGCTCCGGGGCTACTCGCCAGCAGGGGTGGCGATGCAGCTCGCGGAGCGAGTCCTCTCCCTCTGCTGATCGGGCGGCTGGCCGCTCCGTGGTGATCGAGTGGGCCGCGGAGGGGGCCTATCGAGATCCACCACCGTCAGAAGACGGGTTCGCAGACCCGCTCTGCTGACGACGGCGGGTCTCGATACGCCCCTGCGGGGCTACTCGACCAGCATGACGGGGTGAAGGCGCGTCCTCTTCCTCACCACCGAGACGCGAAGCAGCCTCATCGCTCGAGGCGCGGTGCGGATCAGTAGCGGTAGAAGCCTTCGCCGGTGGCGGTGCCGAGCCTGCCCTGGTCGAGGTAGTCGGTCTTGAGGTGGGCGGCGAAGGCCTGGGAGGCCTCGTCGGGAGCGGCGACGGCGACGTGGTAAGCGGTGTTGAGGCCGATGACGTCGAAGATCTGGAAGGGGCCGAGCGGGGCTCCGGTGCCGATCCGCCAGGTCTTGTCGATGGTCTCGGGGTCGGCGTAGCCGCCCATCAGCAGGCCGCTCGCGGCGTTCAGGAGCGGCACCAGCAGCGAGTTGAGCAGGTAGCCGGCCTTCTCCTTCTGCAGCCGGATCGGCTCCAGTCCGCTCCCGACGGCGAAGGCGACGACCGCGTCGATCACAGCCGGGTCGGTGTCGGCGGTGCCCATGATCTCGGCGGTGTTCTGCACCCAGACGTGGTTGGCGTAGTGCAGGGCGAGGAAGCGGTCGGGGCGGCCGGTCGACTCCTTCAGGTCGCTGGGGAGCAGCGTCGAGGAGTTGGTGGCGAAGATCGTCCGCTCGGGGGCGAGCGCGCCGAGGCGGCCGTAGAGCTCCTGCTTGAGCGCGAGGTCCTCGGGGACGGCCTCGATCACGAGGTCGGCGTCGGCGACGGCCTCGGCGAGATCGGAGGTGAGGCGCAGCGACTCGAGGGCCGCGGCGCCGCCGCCGGGGATCCCTCCGGAGACCTGTGCCGACTCGTAGACGCCGGCGAGGCCGCGGAAGCGCTCACGCGCCCCGTCGAGCACCTCGTCGGTGACGTCGTAGCCGGTGACGGCGAAGCCGTGGAAGGCGGCCTGGAACGCGATCTGGGAGCCGAGGACTCCGCTGCCGAGGACGGTGATCGTGCGGATGGTGGGCATGACTGCTCCTCGCCGGGGACTCGGGTGGTCCCGCTGTCCTCCGATCCCAGCGCAGCGCGGGGCGGCGGTCGAGCGGTTGCGCGCGGGGGCCGCCGCATGTCCTCCTGACGGAGACGCGGGTCCGGTGCCCGTGACGCGACGGGCCGGAAGGCGGTAGCGTCCGGGCATGGTGTCCTTCGCCGACAAGCCGATCCTGCCGCTCACGACACCCGAGGAGTGGGACGCGTATCTCCGCGATGCACCCGACCCGGGTGGCGTGCGGTTGAAGCTGCGGAAGAAGGCGGCCGTCGATCCGGGCATCACCTACGCGGAGGCGCTCGACGTCGCGCTCTGCCACGGCTGGATCGACGGGCAGGCGGGGGCGTTCGACGAGCAGTTCAAGCTGCAGGCGTTCACTCCGCGCCGCCGGGCGAGCCCCTGGTCGAAGGTGAACCGCGATCACGTGGCGCGGCTGCTCGAGGAGGGCCGGATGCTGCCGGCCGGGCTCGCCGAGGTGGAGCGGGCGCGGGCGGACGGGCGCTGGGACGCCGCCTACCGTCAGCGCGACGCGGAGGTGCCGGACGACTTCACGGCGGCACTGGCCGCGGATCCCGCCGCCGCGGCCTTCTTCGCGACCGTCGGCGGGCAGAAGCGCTTCGCGTTCCTGTTCCGGCTGTCGCAGCTGAAGCGGCCGGAGACGCGGGAGCGGCGGATCGCGGAGTACGTGGCGCTGCTCGCGGAGGGGCGCACGCTCACCTGAGCCGCGGAGTCGGTGCCGGGCGATCAGTGCCCGCCGGTCAGTGCCCGCCGCTCAGTGCCGGACGGGCCAGGCGCCGTCGGCGACGAAGCTCTCGTCGCGGACGCGGCGCATGTACTCCTGGAACGACTCGGCCTGGGTGCGGCACCAGTCGATCTGCAGGGCGTGCAGCGCCTCGGCACCGCCGCCGAGCTCCTCGGCGAAGGCGCGGCCGAGGGCCTGGGCGACGCGGCCCGCGGCGATCGCGTCGGCACCGGCGTCGTGCGCCTCGGTCAGCGGGACGCCGTAGTGCAGCGCGGCCTGGACGAGGGTGCGCTTGCCCTTGCGGTAGCGGTCGACCGCCTTGTCGATCACGAGCGGGTCGATGACGGGACTCGGGTCGATCAGCACCGGGACGCCCCAGCGGCGCGCCTCGAAGGCGAGCAGCGAGAGGTCGTAGGGGGCGTTGTAGATGACGACGGGGATGCCGTCGGCGAGGAGCGAGCGCAGCGCCTCCGAGACCTCGGCGACGACCTCGCCGGCGGGGCGGCCGTGCTCGCGGGCGTGCTCGGTGCTGATGCCGTGCACGGCGCTGGCGCCGGCCGGGATCTCGACGCCCGGGTCCGCGAGCCAGGTCGTGCCCTCGACCGGGGTGCCGTCGGCGTCGATCACGCCGACGTGCGCGGTGACGATGCGGCTGGTGCGGACGTCGATGCCGGTGGTCTCGAGATCGAAGACGGCGAGACGGTCGTACCAGCGGGCACCGTCGGAGCCTTCCGACCTCTCCGACGAACCTGCGGACCCGCCGGTGCACCCGGCTTCGTCGAGGAGGCTCTCGTCGAAGAGCGTCGGTGCCTGGTTCGTCTCGGTGGTGCTCACGCCGACAGCCTAGGCGGGGCCTCCGACATCGTCGGGAGGCCCCGCGGCGTGCTGCGCGGTCGAGCGGGCGAAGGCCGGATCAGCGGGTGAGGCCGTCGCGGGTCTGGCCCGCCTTCGCGACGTGCAGCCAGAAGAAGCCCTGGGTGCCGAGCGTCATCGTCAGCGCGCCGTCCTCGGAGAAGCCGGGGAAGCGGCCGCCGCCGAAGAGGTCGGTGAGCGTCGAGCCGGGGTTCTCGGGGTCGGTGATCGTCACCGAGACCGGGTTGTGGTTGAAGCTGAAGACGCAGAGCACCTCCTCCGGCTGGTCGCCCATCGCCGTGCCGGAGCCGGCGTAGTCGCGGACGAAGGCGAGCACCGACTCGTGGTCGGTCTCGAGCACGCGCATCGAGCCGAGGCCGAAGGCGGGGTGGCCGCGGCGCACGTGCAGCACGTTCCGCATCCAGTGCAGCAGCGAGCGCGACTGGGCGAGCTGCGCCTCCACGTTGACCTGGTTGTAGTGGTAGACGAGCGACTGGACGATCGGCTGCACGAGCTTGCCTGGGTCGGCCGCCGAGAAGCCGGCGTTGCGGTCCGGCGTCCACTGCATCGGCGTGCGCGAGGCGTCGCGGTCGTTCAGCCAGATGTTGTCGCCCATGCCGATCTCGTCCCCGTAGTAGAGGAACGGGCTGCCGGCGAGCGAGAAGAGCAGGGCGTTGATCAGCTCGAGCTCGGCGCGCGAATTGTCGAGCAGCGGCGCCAGCCGGCGGCGGATGCCGATGTTGGAGCGCATCCGCGGGTCGTAGGCGTACCAGCCGTACATCGCCTGCCGGTACTCCTCCGAGACCATCTCGAGGGTCAGCTCGTCATGGTTGCGGAGGAAGACGCCCCAGGCGGCGCCCGAGGGGATGTCGAAGGTCTCGGAGAGCACCTTCTTGAGCTCGTTCGCGGTCTGGGCGCGGAGGGAGTAGAAGATGCGCGGCATGACCGGGAAGTCGAAGGCCATGTGGCACTCCGGCTCCTCCTCGGTGCCGAAGAACGCGGCGACTTCGCGCGGCCACTGGTTCGCCTCGGCGATCAGGATGCGGCCGGGGTAGTCGCGGTCGACCATGGTGCGCAGGTTCTTGATGAAGTCGTGGGTGGGCGGCTCGCCCTCGCCGTTGCCCTCGTCGGACTCGTAGAGGTAGGGGATCGCGTCCAGGCGGATGCCGTCGACGCCGAGGTCGAGCCAGAACTTGACGACGTCGTGGATCGCCTCGTGCACGGCCGGGTTCTCGAAGTTGAGGTCGGGCTGGTGCGAGAAGAAGCGGTGGAAGTAGAACTGGCGGCGCTCCGCGTCGAAGGCCCAGTTCGAGTCCTCGGTGTCGACGAAGATGATCCGGATGTCCGGGTACTTGTCGTCGGTGTCGTTCCAGACGTAGAAGTCGCCGTAGGGGCCCTCGGGGTCGGAGCGCGACTGCTGGAACCACTCGTGCTGGTCGCTGGTGTGGTTGAGCGGGAAGTCCATCACGATGCGCATGTTGCGCTCGTGGGCCTTCCGGACGAGTTCGCGGAAGTCCTCCATGGTGCCGAACTCGGGGAGGATCGCCTTGAAGTCGGAGACGTCGTAGCCGCCGTCGCGCAGCGGCGACATGTAGAAGGGCGGCAGCCAGAGCGCGTCGATGCCGAGCCACTGCAGATAGTCGAGCTTGGACGCCAGGCCGTTGATGTCGCCGGCGCCGTCTCCGTTCGAGTCGTAGTACGACCGGATCATGACCTCGTAGAACACGGCCCTGCGGTACCACTGCGGATCGAGGGCGAGCCCGGGGAGTTGGATCGGGGACGTGAAGCTCACGGTGCTCCTTCTGCTGCTGCCTGAGCGGATGACCGGCGCCGCGCCGGGATCGGAGCGGAGGACGGGGGACGGGCGGTGCGTCGCGTGCGAACGCGCCTTCATGCTTGCGGCTCGGATCGAGGGCCCGCAAGGCGTTGCGGCGGGAAGTTCGACGGGCTTTCCCTACGATGGGGACCGTCATGACCATAGCCTCCCCCTACGCCGCCGACCTCGGGCGACTCGCCATCAGCGAGAGCGCCGTCGACGTCGCCGGGGCCGCCACCGCCTACTGGAGCTACGGCGACCCCGACGCCGGGACCGTGCTGGTCCTGGTGCACGGATTCCGCGGCGAGCACCACGGGCTGGAGCCGGTGATCGCGCGGCTGCTCGCGGGCGGCGCGGACGCCCGCGTGATCGCGCCCGACCTGCCCGGCTTCGGCGCGTCGCCGCCGATGACGGCGCACTCGCACGACGTCGAGGGCTACGCGGCCTGGCTCGGCGAGTTCCTGGACGCGCTCGGGCTGCGGGGGAGTGCGGTCGTGCTCGGGCACTCCTTCGGCTCGATCGTCTCCGCGGCGGCCGTCGCGGGCGGGCTGGAGACTCCGCTGCTCGTGCTCGTCAATCCGATCGCCGCGCCCGCCCTCGCGGGGCCCCGTGGCGTGCTGACCCGGCTCGCGGTGCTCTACTACCGCCTCGGCGCGGTGCTGCCCCGCCCGCTGGGGCTGCGCCTGCTCGGGGATCCGCTGATCGTGCGGGTGATGAGCCTCGCGATGGTGAAGACCAAGGACGGGCCGCTGCGCCGCTTCGTGCACGACCAGCACGACCGCTACTTCAGCGCCTTCGCCTCGCGCGACACGGTGCTGGAGGCGTTCCGTGCCTCGGTGTCGCACGACGTCAGCGAGTACGCCGCGCGGATCGCGGCGCCGACGCTGCTGATCGCCGCGGCGCAGGACGACATCACCCCGCTCGCCGCGCAGTACCGCCTGCTCGAGGCGCTGCCGCACGCACGCCTGCACGTGATCGACGGGGTCGGGCACCTCATCCACTACGAGACGCCGGACGAGGCGGCCGCCGTCCTCCGCGCGGCCCTGGACGAGGGGATCGACCGATGAGGATCGTCGTCGACTGCCGGTACACCCGGCTCGAGCGCCACGACGGCATCAGCCGCTACACCGCGGAGATCGTGGCCGAGCTGGCGAAGCTGCACGACGTGACGATGCTGATCAGCGACCGCCGCCAGCGATCGATGCTGCCGGATCTGCCGTGGGAGAAGGTCACGTCGCCGACCGGGCCGTTCGAGCCGTTCGTGGCGCTGCTGGTGAACCGGCTGCGGCCCGACGTCGTCTTCTCGCCGATGCAGACGATGGGCTCGCTCGGCCGGCGCTACGAGCTCGTGCTGACCGTGCACGACCTGATCTACTACCGCCACCGCACGCCGCCGCGCGATCTGCCGCTGCCGGTGCGCGGGCTCTGGCGGCTCTACCACCTGGCCTGGTGGCCGCAGCGGCGCCTGCTGCAGCGCGCCGACGCGATCGTGACGGTGTCCGAGACGACCCGCGGGCTGCTCCGCACGCACCGGCTGACGACCCGGCCGGTCGTCGTGGTGCCGAACGCGGCGACGGCGCCGGACGAGGCGAGCGCAGCCCTCGCGGCGGCGCTGCCGGACCGCTCGGACGCGCGCTCGCTCGTCTACATGGGCTCGTTCATGCCCTACAAGAACGTGGAGTCGCTGGCGCGGGCGATGCGGCTGCTGCCCGACTACGAGCTGCACCTGATGAGCCGGGCGAGCGACGAGACGGTGGAGACCCTCCGCTCGCTCGCGCCGACGGCGAAGCTGGTCTTCCACCAGGGGGCGGACGACGCCTCCTACCGCGAGGCGCTCGCGCGCGCGACGGCGCTGGTGACCGCGAGCCGGGACGAGGGCTTCGGCATCCCGCTGGTCGAGGCGATGGCGCTCGGCACCCCGGTCGTCGTCAGCGACATCCCGATCTTCCGCGAGATCGGCGGTGACGCGGCCGTCTACGTGGATCCCTCGAGCGCGAAGGGCATCGCCGAGGGCGTGCGCTCGCTCGAGGACCCGGAGCGCTGGCGGGAGCTGTCGGCGAAGGCGCGGAAGCGGGCGGCGGCGTACTCGTGGCGCGACTCCGCGCGGGTGCTGCTGGAGCTGCTGACGAGCGTCGGGCGCTGAGCGGCGCCCGGGCCGGGCGTCAGGCGGGTGCGCTCGGGCTGAGCACGTCGTCCAGGTCGGACTGCAGGTCGGCGTCGACGACGACCACGTCGCCGGAGTCGTCGACCGCGACGATCTGCAGGGCGCCGTCGACGATCGCGAAGTCGTGCCGCGAGCCGTTGCCGACGGTGGTGCCCTGGGCGGGCAGCTCGTCCTCGCTGAGGGCGCGGAGCAGGCTGCCGATGACGGCGCCGTGCGTCGCGACGATCACGCGCTGCTCCGGGAAGCGCTCGGCGATCTCGAGCAGCGCGGCCGTGGCGCGCTCGACGACCTGGGCGCGGGTCTCGCAGCCGGGGATGCGGGCGCCCTCGATGCCGCCGGGGAAGAGCTCGCGGAGCTCGTCGCCGGTCATGCCCTCGGCCTCGCCGTAGGCGCGCTCGGCGACGCCCTCGACGACCTCGGGCTCGGGCAGGCCGAGACCGCGGGCGATGATCGCCCCGGTCTCGTGCGCGCGCTGGAGCGGGCTGGCGACGACGACGTCCCAGTCGCGCTCGCGCAGCAGCCGGGCGGCGGCGCGGGCCTGCGAGCGGCCGGTGTCGTTGAGCGGGATGTCGCTCGCGCCCTGGATGCGGCGGGCGGCGTTCCAGTCGGTCTGGCCGTGCCGGACGAGGGTGAGCTGGGTCACGAGGGCCTCTCGGGTGGTGGGGGAGCGGTGGGTCAGCGCGACGGGAGGCGCTCGGCGAGGGCGCGGAGGACCTCGCTCGTGCCGCCGTCGATCTTGATGCCGGCCCGGGAGTCGCCCTTGGTGGTGCCGCGGTTGACGATGACGATCGGCATCTTCGCGCGCCGGGCGATCTCGAGGAAGCGGATGCCGGAGTTGACGACGAGGGAGGAGCCGGCCACGAGCAGCGCGTCGGCGCCCGCGACGATGGCGCGCGCCTCCTCGAACCGCTCGGTCGGGATGAACTCGCCGAAGAAGACGATGTCGGGCTTGAGGATGCCGCCGCAGACCGTGCACTCGGGGACGGTCATCGCGGAGACGTCGTGCACCTCGGCGTCGCCGTCGGGGTTGAGCGAGGAGATGTCGGGATCGTCGAGCCAGGGGTTGAGCGCCTCGATGCGCTCGGCGATCGCGTCGCGGGCGAAGTACTGGCCGCAGGTCATGCAGCGGACGCGGTCGGCGGAGCCGTGCAGGTCGACCACGCGCTGGGAGCCGGCGCGCACGTGCAGGCCGTCGACGTTCTGGGTGACGACGCCGGTGAGCAGGCCGCGCTCCTCGAGCCGGGCGAGGGCGCGGTGGCCGTCGTTGGGCAGCGTGGCGGTGAAGCGGCGCCAGCCGAGCTGGCTGCCGGCCCAGTAGCGGCGGCGGTAATCGGGGTCGGCGACGAACTGGGAGTAGGTCATCGGGCTGCGGACGGGGGCTCCCGCGCCGCGGTAGTCGGGGATGCCGGAGTCGGTGCTGACGCCCGCGCCGGTGACGGCGGCGATGCGGCGGCCGGCGAGGAGCTCGACGGTGCGGTCGAGGGCGGCGGAGCGCTGGTCGTCGGCCCGCTGCAGATCGGCCTCGGCGGCCTGCTCGGCGTTCGGCTCGGCGGCCTGCTCGTCCTCGGCCCTGCGGCCGTCGGCGATCGGTGTCGGACCCGACTCCATCCACGCCTCCCTCGGACACCCGCGCACGCGGGCACTCCATCCGCCAGTTTAGACCGCGCCGTGCCCTAGGGTGCCGGGATGCCGATCGTGCACATCGAGGACCTCGACCACCCGCTCCTGGCCGACTACCACCGCCTGACCGACGTCGCGCTGCGCCGGGTGCTCGAGCCCGAGGGCGGGCTCTACATCGCGGAGTCGTCGAAGGTGATCGTCCGCGCGCTCGACGCCGGGCACGTGCCGAAGTCGGTGCTGGTGCAGGAGAAGCGGCTCCCGGACGCGGCGGAGGTGCTCGAGCGCTTCCCGGACGTACCGGTGTTCGTCGGGCCGGACGCGGTGATCGAGGAGCTGACCGGGTTCCACCTGCACCGCGGGGCCCTCGCGTCGATGCGGCGACCGGAGCTGCCGTCGATGGCGTCGCTGCTGCGGGACGCGCGGCTCGTCGTCATCCTCGAGGACCTGGTCGACCACACGAACGTCGGCGCCGTCTTCCGCGCGGCGGCGGGGATGGGCGCCGACGCGGTGCTGGTCACGCCGCGCTGCGCGGATCCGCTCTACCGGCGGAGCGTGCGGGTGAGCATGGGGACGGTGCTGCAGGTGCCGTGGACGCGGACGCCGGAGTGGGGGCCGGCGCGGGCCGAGCTGCTGGCGGCCGGCTTCTCGGTCGCGGCGCTCGCGCTCGCGCCGGACGCGGTGCCGCTGGACGAGTACGCGGCTTCGCGGCCCGAGCGCGTCGCGATCGTGCTGGGCGCGGAGGGGGACGGGCTGAGCCGGGCGGCGCTGGACGCGGCCGACACGGTGGTGACCATCCCGATGCTGCACGGGGTCGACTCGCTGAACGTGGCTTCGGCGAGCGCCGTCGCGCTCTGGGCGCTGACGCGCGGGCGCTGAGCTGAGGGCGCTGAGCCGTCTGCTCTGAGCCGTCTGCTCTGAACCGACGGCGCGGAACGGCGGGCGGCTGCCCCGCGCCGCCTCCGGGGTGCCCGGCGGCGCGCCGCCTACGATGACCGGGTGACTTCTCCGACGCGCCCCGACCGCTCGCCGATCGACGTCGTGGGCAGCGTCACCGCTCCTGAGGCGGCAGCCGCGCCCCGGCGGCGCCGGCCCCGTCCGCTCGCGGTCATCGGCGTCGTCCTCGCGGCGGTGCTCGTCAGTGCGAGCGGTGCGTATGCGGCGAACGCGGCCGGTGCCGAGCTGCCCGTCGCGACAGCGGTCGTGCAGGAGACGCCGCCCACGGTGATCGACGCACCCGCGGTCGCGTGGCCGTCCTACGGGGCCGGGGCGATCTCGGCGGTGGGCGTGCAGGGGCCGGCGGCGGGCGGGATGCTCGCCAGCTACGGCTCGACCGGGCAGCTGCCGATCGGCAGCATCGCGAAGGTCGTCACGGCGCTGGTGGTGCTGTCGGCGAAGCCGATCGCGGAGGGGACCGACGGCGAGACGATCGCGTTCACGAGTACCGACGTCGGCTACTACAACGACTCCGTCGCCGAGAACGGCTCGGTCGCGCCGGTCTCCGCCGGACTGGAGCTGACGGAGCGCGAGGCGCTGACCGTGCTGATGCTGCCCTCCGCCAACAACTACGCGAAGTCGCTCGCCGTCTGGGCCTTCGGCTCGGAGGAGGGCTATCTGGCCGCCGCCCGCACCTGGCTGGACGAGCGCGGGCTCACCGGCACCGTGGTGGCGGACACCAGCGGGCTGTCGCCGGCGACGGTCAGCACGACGCTCGAGATGGTGGTGCTCGGCGAGCTGCTGATCGGCGACCCGGTGCTGGCGCCGATCGTGGCGATGCCGTCCGCGGTGATCCCGGGAGTGGGGACGGTCGAGAACACGAACACGCTGCTGGGGCAGGCCGGGGTGGACGGGATCAAGACGGGGACGACCGACGAGGCCGGCGCGTGCCTGCTGTTCTCGCTCGACGCGACGGTCGAGGGACGGCCGGTCACGATGGTCGGCGTCGTGGTGGGGGCGCGGACGCACCCGCAGCTCGCGGCGGACGTCCTGACGCTGATCCCGACCGTCGAGGCGGGCTTCCGGACGGTGACGCTGACGGAGGAGGGGCAGGACTTCGGCAGCTACACCAGCGCGTGGGGGGAGTCGGCGGTCGCCGAGAGCGGCGAGGCGCAGTCGCTGCTCGTCTGGGGAGCGACCACCGTCACCACCAGCGTGTCGCTCGACCCGGTCGAGGTCGTCGCGGACGGGCAGGAGGTCGGGACCGTGAACGTTGACGTCAACGGGCAGGCGTATCCGGTGCCGCTCGTCGCGGACGGGACGATCGAGGACCCGGGCTTCGGCTGGCGCGTCACGAATCCGGGCGAGCTGTTCGGGTAGACGGGTCTCGAGACGCCGCTGCGCTCGACCAGGAGAGATGAGGAGCGCGTCTGCGACGCGTGCAGCTTCTTTGCTGATCGAGTAGCCCTCGGAGAGGGCGTATCGAGATCCGCCGTTCTCAGCAGGGTGGGTCTCGATACGCCGCTGCGCGGCTACTGGACCAGCATGAAGGCGAGGGACGCGTCTGCGACGCGTGCAGCATTTTTGCTGATCGAGTAGCCCGCGCAGCGGGCGTATCGAGCGGAGGGGGCGCCTTCGGCGCCAGCGCAGCGCGGGGAAGAGGCCGCCGTTCATGCGGTGGTGGGTCTCGATACGCCCCTGCGGGGCTACTCGACCAGCATGTCTGCGGGCGTCTCTTCCAAGTAGATCCACCACCGTCAGAACGCGAGTCTGCGGACCCGCCCTGCTGGTGACGTCGGGTCTCGATACGCCCCTGCGGGGCTACTCGACCAGCATGTAACGGCGCAGCCGCGTCCTTCCCTCACCACCGAGACGCGAAGCGGCTTCGCCGCTCGATACGCCGCTGCGCGGCTACTCGACCAGCATGCAGCGGCGCGGCTCCGCGACCAGCAGGGGCCGCCTACGAGTCGGCGTCGTCGACGACGATGCGGACGCCGGCCGTTGCGATGTCAGCGGCGACCTCCTCCGGGGTCGCGTTGCCGGGGACGGGGGTGCCGGGGATCGACTCGGGTGGGCGCTGCAGGTAGGGGCCGGCGTCCGGTCGCTTGGCGGTGATGAAGTCGCCGGAGGACTGGTGGCGCACCCGGCGCAGCACCCACGGGACGAGGTACTCGCGGGCCCACTTCGCGTCCTCACGGCGGGCGGCGCGCCAGGTCGGCGTCGGCGCCGGCTCCGGAGCGAACGGGCGGAGCGAGTTCTCGACGTTGAGCGCCTTCAGCACCATCCGCGCCACCTCGTGGTGGCCGTGCGGGTTGAGGTGCAGCCGGTCCGGCGCCCACATCCGCACGTCCTGGATCTCCTGCAGCGACCACTGGTCGGCGACGATGCAGTCGTAGCGCTCGGCGAGCGCGCGGAGGTTCTCGTTGAAGATGGCCACCTTGCCGCGGATCCGCCCGAACACGGGGGAGAAGCTGACGTCGACGCCGGTGAAGAGCACCACCGTCGCGCCGTCGGAGCGCAGTCGCGCCAGGCCCTCCTCGAAGCGGCGGGCGATGTCGTCCGGGTCGGTGCCGGGGCGGATGACATCGTTGCCGCCGGCGGAGATCGTGATCAGGTCCGGGCGAAGCGCGAGAGCCGGCTCGATCTGCTCGTCGACGATCTGCTGCAGCAGCCGACCCCGCACGGCGAGGTTCGCGTAGGCGAAGTCGTCGTTCTGGCTGCCGAGCACCTCCGCGACGCGGTCGGCCCAGCCGCGGTGACCGCCGGGGCTGGAGGGCTCGGGATCGCCGATCCCCTCGGTGAAGGAGTCGCCCAGGGCGACGTAGCGGGACCACGGATGACGCTGCTCGACCATCCCTCCATTCTGCGCTCCGAGCGCACGGACGGAGTCCGTCGCCCGGACGATCCCGACACGCCGGGGCCTCGCCCGCGGGTGCGCGGACCGGCGCTCGGCGTCGGAGGTGTCGGCTAGCCTCGGTCCACGTGAACAGTCCCTCGAACTTCGGTCATCAGGTCGGCACCTCCGCCGCGGAGCACCTGTCCCCGTCGTTCCCCGGCAGGGCGCCGTGGGGCACCGCGAACAAGCTGCGGGCCTGGCAGGCGGAGGCCCTCGAGGCCTACTTCCAGCACGAGCCGCGGGACTTCCTCGCGGCCGCGACGCCCGGCGCCGGCA
Source organism: Rathayibacter sp. VKM Ac-2857 (assembly GCF_013205025.1). GTDB lineage: Bacteria > Actinomycetota > Actinomycetes > Actinomycetales > Microbacteriaceae > Rathayibacter. The sequence continues at coordinate 351,187 of NZ_JABMLE010000004.1, forward strand.
AGACGACGTTCGCCCTCCGCCTGGCCGCCGAGCTGCTGCACAACCGAACCGTCGACCGCATCACCGTGGTCGCGCCGACCGAGCACCTCAAGCGCCAGTGGGCCGAGGCGGCGCACCGCGTCGGCATCCGGCTCGACCCCACCTTCACCAACCGGATGGGCCGGCACGCCAAGCACTACCACGGCGTCGCGGTCACCTACGCGCAGGTCGCCGTGCGGCCCGAGCTGCACCGCGAGCTGACCCTCTCCGGCCGCTCGCTGGTCATCCTCGACGAGGTGCACCACGGCGGCGACGCGCTGAGCTGGGGCGACGCGATCCGCGAGGCCTTCGAGCCGGCCGCCCGGCGGCTCTCGCTCACCGGGACGCCGTTCCGCTCCGACACCGCGCCGATCCCGTTCGTCAGCTACCTGCCCGATCAGGAGGGCATCCGCACCTCGCTGACCGACTACGCCTACGGCTACGGCCGCGCGCTCGCCGACGGCGTCGTCCGGCCGGTGCTCTTCATGGTCTACGCGGGCCAGATGCGCTGGAAGTCGAAGGCCGGCGACGAAATGGAGGCGCGGCTCGGCGAGGGCAACACCAAGGACATCACCTCGCAGGCCTGGCGCACGGCGCTCGACCCCAAGGGGGAGTGGATCCCCTCCGTCCTCCGCGCCGCGAACACGCGGCTGACCGAGGTGCGCCGCGGGATCCCGGACGCGGGCGGTCTCGTCATCGCGACCGACCACTACGCGGCGCGCGCCTACGCGGCGATGCTCCGCGAGATCAGCGGCCAGCCCGTCACCGTCGTCCTCTCCGACGAGAAGGAGGCGAGCGACCGGATCGAGGAGTTCTCGAAGGGCGACAGTCGGTGGATGGTCGCCGTGCGGATGGTGTCCGAGGGCGTCGACGTGCCTCGCCTGGCCGTGGGCGTCTACGCCACCTCCGCCTCGACACCGCTGTTCTTCGCGCAGGCGATCGGGCGCTTCGTACGGGCCCGGCGCCGCGGCGAGACCGCGTCGATCTTCCTGCCGAACGTGCCGGGGCTGCTCGCGCTCGCCGGCTCGATGGAGCAGCAGCGCGACCACGCCCTCGACCGCCGCGTCTCGGACGACGAGGAGTACCCCGAGGCCGACCTGATGGCCGACGCGGAGCGCGAGGCCAAGGCGTCCTCCGACCTGCTCGAGGAGGGCCGCTTCGAGTCGCTCGGCTCGGCCGCCACCTTCGACCGCGTCATGTACGAGGGCGCGGAGTTCGGCATGGAGGTGGAGGTCGAGAGCGAGGAGGAGCTCGACTTCATCGGCCTCCCCGGTCTGCTCGAGCCGGACCAGGTGCGCGAGCTGCTGCAGCACCGCCAGCAGCGGCAGGCCAAGCGCGCGGGCGGGCGCGCCGGCGCTCACGGCGCGCAGGCTCCGGTGGAGGCGAAGGAGAGCGAGATCCCCGCGCCGCTCTACCGCACGCTCAAGGAGCAGCGCAGCCTGCTCAACTCGCTCGTCGGGCTGTGGGCCCGCAACACGGGGGAGACCCACGGCCAGGTGCACACCGAGCTGCGCCGGCTCTGCGGCGGGCCGGCGGTGGCGCAGGCGAGCGTGACGCAGCTGCAGGCGCGGATCGATCTGCTGCGGAAGCGGATCGGCTCGCACTGAGCCCGACGGGCCTCCGTCACTACTGGATGCGCGGCACCGGGTCCAGCCCTCGCCGCGGAGGCGCGGGGTCCGTACTGTCTGAGCGTGGCCTCCCCGGCAGCGCGGGAGGAGCCTCTCGCTAAGCTGGGCAGTCGGTCCGTCGCGAAGGTGACGGACCATCACCCCCCGACGTCGGGCATCCGCAGACCGCCCGTCGGCCTCCCCCGGATCGCCCGAGACCAGAACTCAGAGGAGTCTCGTGGAGACCTGGCCCGGAACCGCCTACCCCTTGGGCGCCACCTTCGATGGAAGCGGCACGAACTTCGCCCTCTTCAGCGAGGCCGCCGAGCGCGTCGAGCTGTGCCTCTTCGAGGAGGACGGCACCGAGACGCGTGTCGAGGTGCTCGAGTCGGACGCCTACGTCTGGCACTGCTACCTCCCGCAGGTCCAGCCCGGCCAGCGCTACGGCTACCGCGTCCACGGCGCGTACGACCCGGCCGGCGGACACCGCTGCAACCCGAACAAGCTGCTGCTCGACCCCTACGCGAAGGCCGTCTCGGGCGAGATCGACTGGGACCAGTCGCTCTTCTCGTACACCTTCGGCGACCCGGACTCGACCAACGACGAGGACTCGGCGCCGCACATGATGATGGGCGTCGTCATCAACCCGTTCTTCGACTGGGCCGGCGACCGCCGTCCGCGCACCTCGTACGACAGCACCGTGATCTACGAGGCGCACGTGAAGGGGCTCACCAAGAGCCACCCCGACGTGCCCGAGGAGCTGCGCGGCACCTACGCCGGCGTCGCGCACCCCGCCGTGATCGCGCACCTCAAGCACCTCGGCATCACCGCGCTCGAACTGATGCCGGTGCACCAGTTCGTCAACGACTCGACGCTGATCGAGAAGGGCCTCTCGAACTACTGGGGCTACAACACGATCGGCTTCTTCGCCCCGCAGAACACCTACGGCGCCACCGGCGACCTGGGCCAGCAGGTCCAGGAGTTCAAGAGCATGGTGAAGGCGCTGCACGCCGCCGGCATCGAGGTCATCCTCGACGTGGTCTACAACCACACCGCGGAGGGCAACCACCTCGGCCCGACGCTGTCGTTCCGCGGCATCGACAACGAGGCCTACTACCGCCTGGTCGACGACGACAAGCGCTACTACATGGACTACACCGGCACCGGCAACACCCTGAACGTGCGCCACCCGCACTCGCTGCAGCTGATCATGGACTCGCTGCGCTACTGGGTGACCGAGATGCGCGTCGACGGCTTCCGCTTCGACCTCGCCTCGGCGCTGGCCCGCGAGTTCTACGACGTCGACCGGCTCTCCACCTTCTTCGAGCTCGTCCAGCAGGACCCGGTGGTCTCGCAGGTCAAGCTGATCGCCGAGCCCTGGGACGTCGGCCCCGGCGGCTACCAGGTCGGCAACTTCCCGCCGCAGTGGACGGAGTGGAACGGCAAGTACCGCGACACCGTCCGCGACTTCTGGCGGGGCGAGCCCTCGACGCTGGGTGAGTTCGCCTCGCGGCTCACCGGCTCGGCCGACCTCTACGCGCGCTCCGGCCGCTACCCGGTCGCGTCGATCAACTTCGTCACCGCCCACGACGGCTTCACCCTGCGCGACCTCGTCTCCTACAACGAGAAGCACAACGACGCCAACGGCGAGGACGGCAACGACGGCGAGTCGCACAACCGCTCCTGGAACCACGGCGCCGAGGGCCCCACCGACGACCCGAAGGTGCTCGGTCTGCGCGCCCGCCAGCAGCGCAACTTCCTCGCGACGATGCTGATCTCGCAGGGCGTGCCGATGATCCTGCACGGCGACGAGCTCGGCCGCACGCAGAACGGCAACAACAACACCTACGCCCAGGACAGCGAGCTGACCTGGATCGACTGGGAGAAGGCGGACAAGCCCCTGGTCGAGTTCACGGCGGCGCTGATCCGCCTCCGCGCCGAGCACCCGACCTTCCGCCGCGGTCGCTTCTTCGACGGTCGCCCCGTCCTCCGCGGCACCGGCGAGCCGCTGCCCGACATCGTCTGGTTCAAGGCCGACGGCACCGAGATGACGCCGTCGGACTGGGACTCGGGCCTGGACCGCTCGGTCGGCATCTACCTCAACGGCAACGGGATCCGCGAGCGCGACGAGCGCGGCCAGCCGGTCGTCGACGACAGCTTCCTGCTCTACTTCAACGCCGACGACGTGGACGTGGAGTTCACGATCCCGAGCGACGAGTACGCCCTCGAGTGGGCCGTCCTGGTCGACACCGCCGGAGCGGAGGCCGACTCGGTCCCGCGTCCCGCCGGCGCGCTCCTCACCGTGCAGGCGAAGTCGCTCGTGATCCTCCAGGAGCACAGCGCCCCCGAGCCCGAGGTCGACCACTCGGTCGCCGCCTCGCTGGCCTCGCTCGCCGCCACCTCGGCGATCCCGATCATCACCACCACGGGCCACACCAGCCCCCACGAGGAGTCGACCGACTCCGCGACCGCCCCCTCGACAGGAGCCTGACGTTGCGACTGCCCGCTTCCACCTACCGACTCCAGATCCGCTCCGGCTTCGATCTCGACGAGGCCGCGACGGTGGCCGACTACGTGCGCTCCCTCGGCGCCGACTGGCTGTACTTCTCCCCGCTGCTGACGGCCGAGCCCGGCTCGGACCACGGCTACGACGTCGTCGACCACTCGCAGGTCGACCCGGCCCGCGGCGGCGGCGAGGGCCTCGCCCACGCCTCCGCGGCCGCGAAGAAGGAGGGCCTCGGCGTCCTCATCGACATCGTGCCGAACCACATGGGCGTCGCCACGCCGGTGGAGAACGCCTGGTGGTGGGACCTGCTCAAGCACGGGCGGGACTCCCGCTACGCCGAGGCGTTCGACATCGACTGGGCGGCGGGCGCGGGCAAGCTGCGCGTGCCGATCCTGGGCGACGGGGCCTCCGAAGGCGACAGCGAGAGCGAGCTGGACGCGCTCGAGGTGGTCGGCGACGAGCTGCACTACTACGAGAACCGCCTGCCGATCGCGCCCGGCACCGCCGAGCCCGGCGACTCCGGCCGCACCGTGCACGCCCGGCAGAGCTACGAGCTGGTCAACTGGCGCCGCGCCGACGCCGAGCTGAACTACCGCCGCTTCTTCGCGGTCAACACCCTCGCCGCGATCACGGTCGAGCGGCCCGAGGTCTTCGAGGCCTCGCACCGCGAGATCGTCCGCTGGTTCACCGAGGGTCTGGCCGACGGCCTGCGCGTCGACCACCCGGACGGCCTGGCCGACCCGGGCGGCTACCTGGACGACCTCGCCCGCGCCATCGACGGCGCGCCGGTCTGGGTCGAGAAGATCCTCGAGGGCGACGAGCAGCTGCCCGCGCACTGGGCGACCGTGGGCACCACCGGCTACGACGCGCTCGCCGACATCGACCGCATCCTCGTCGACCCCGACGCCCGTCCGGTGCTCGAGGGCCTGGACGCGGAGCTGGGCGACGGCGGAGAGCCGGTGGACTGGGCCGATCTGATCCACGACACCAAGCGCGGCATCGCCGACGGCATCCTCCGCTCCGAGGTGCTGCGCCTGGCCCGCCTGATCCCGCAGGTCGACGGCGCGGACGACGCGATCGCCGAGCTGCTCGCGACCTTCCCGGTCTACCGCAGCTATCTGCCCTACGGCGCCGAGCACCTCGAGCACGCGCGGCTCGACGCGCGGCACCGCCGCCCCGAGATCGCCGCGACGATCGACGAGGTCGCCGCGCTGCTCGAGGAGACCGGCACGCCGGTGTCCGTCCGCTTCCAGCAGACCTCCGGCATGGTGATGGCCAAGGGCGTCGAGGATACGGCGTTCTACCGCTACAGCCGCCTCACCTCGCTCAACGAGGTCGGCGCCGACCCGGACGAGTTCGCGATCGACCTGGAGGAGTTCCACCGCCGCCAGGGCGTCCGCCAGGCGTCCTTCCCGGCCTCGCTCACCACGCTGTCGACGCACGACACCAAGCGCGGCGAGGACACCCGCGCCCGCATCACCGCCCTCGCGGAGGACGCCGAGGCCTGGGCCGAGACGCTCCGCGAGCTGCACGGACTGGTCGGCTTCGGCGACGGGCCGGTCGAGCACCTGCTCTGGGAGGCGATCGTCGGATCGTGGCCCGCGTCGCGCGAGCGCCTGCACGCCTACGCCGAGAAGGCGTCGCGCGAGGCCGGCAGCTCGACGAAGTGGACCGAGCCGGACGAGGCGTTCGAGAAGCGGATGCACGCGGCCGTCGACGCCGCCTTCGACGACGCGGCCGTGCGCCGCCTGATCGAGGACACCGTGGCACGCGTCTCGGCCGACGGCTGGTCGAACAGCCTCTCGGCCAAGGTCGTGCAGCTCACCGCGCCGGGCATCCCGGACGTCTACCAGGGCAGCGAGCTGTGGGAGACCTCGCTCGTCGACCCCGACAACCGCCGCCCGGTCGACTTCGCTGAGCGCCGGGCGCTGCTCGAGCGGATCGACGGCGGCTGGCTGCCCGAGATCGACGCGGAGGGCGCGGCCAAGCTGCTCGTGACCTCGCGGGCCCTGCGCCTGCGCCGCGACCGGCCGGAGCTGTTCACGCGCTACGCCGCCGTCCCCGCCATCGGGCCGGCCGCCGAGCACGCGATCGCCTTCGACCGCGGCGGTGCGCTGACGGTCGCCACCCGCCTGCCCGCGCGCCTCGCGGCCGAGGGCGGCTGGGGCGAGACCCTGATCGTCCTGCCCGGGCACCCGGTCGAGGACGTCCTCACCGGGCGCACCTTCGCCGGCGGACCGACCGCCGTCTCGGAGATCCTCGGCGGCGGCTACCCGGTCGCCCTGCTCGCGCCGGTCGTCTGACCCGCCGTCCGTCCTCCCTCCCGACCCGCTCGAACGACCCTGGAGAACCCCGTGATCAGCACCACGCCCTACCGCTACGCCCTGCCCGTCTCCGGACCCGAGCGCTTCGACGTGTGGGCGCCCGAGGCGGCCTCCGTCGAGCTCGCCCTGGGCGCGGGCGAGACGGTCGCGATGGCCCGCTTCGGCGACGAGGGCTGGTGGCGGGTCTCCGGGTCGGTCGCCGCGACCGGCGAGGTCGACTACGGCTACCTGGTGGACGGCAAGGGGCCGTTCCCGGACCCGCGCTCGCGCCGCCAGCCCGGGGGAGTGCACGAGCTGTCCCGCAGCTACGACCCGAGCGCGTTCGAGTGGGCCGACCAGGCCTGGACCGGCCGCCAGCTGGCCGGTGCCGTGATCTACGAGCTGCACATCGGCACCTTCACGCCCGAGGGCACGCTCGACTCGGCCGCGGGCCGGCTCGAGCACCTGCGCTCGATCGGCGTCGACTTCATCGAGATCCTCCCGGTCAACGCGGTGAACGGCACGCACAACTGGGGCTACGACGGCGTCCTCTGGTACGCCGTCTCGGAGGCCTACGGCGGACCGGAGGCGTACCAGCGCTTCGTCGACGCGGCGCACCGCGCGGGCCTGGGCATCGTTCAGGACGTGGTCTACAACCACCTCGGCCCGAGCGGGAACTACCTGCCCGAGTTCGGCCCGTACCTGAAGAACGAGAAGGCCAACACCTGGGGCAGCTCGATCAATCTCGACGGGGAGGGCTCGGACGTCGTCCGCGGCTACATCCTCGACAACGCGCTGATGTGGCTGCGCGACTACCACGTCGACGCCCTGCGGCTCGACGCGGTGCACGCCCTCTCGGACGAGCGCGCCGTGCACGTGCTCGAGGAGATGGCCGCCGAGGTGGCCGTGCTCTCGGCCGACGTCGGGCGCCCGCTGACCTTGATCGCGGAGTCCGACCTCAACGACCCGAAGCTGATCACCCCGCGCGAGGCGGGCGGCTACGGGCTCGACGCGCAGTGGAGCGACGACTTCCACCACGCCGTGCACGTCGCCCTCACCGGCGAGACGACCGGCTACTACGAGGACTTCGCTCCGCTCGGCGCGCTCGGCAAGGTCCTCACCCGCGGCTTCTTCCACGACGGCACCCTCTCGACGTTCCGCGGCCGGCACCACGGCCGTCCGATCGACACCGAGCGGATGCCGACCTGGCGCCTCGTGGTCTGCAGCCAGAACCACGACCAGATCGGCAACCGGGCGATCGGCGACCGGCTGACCGCGACGCTCGACGAGGGACGCCTCGCGATCGCCGCGGCCCTGATGCTGCTCGGCCCGTTCACCCCGATGCTCTTCATGGGCGAGGAGTGGGCGGCGTCGACCCCGTGGCAGTTCTTCACCTCGCACCCGGAGAAGGATCTGGGCGAGGCGACCGCGAAGGGGCGCATCGAGGAGTTCGCGAAGATGGGCTGGGACCCGGAGGTCGTGCCCGACCCGCAGGACCCCGAGACCTTCGAGCGCTCCAAGCTCGACTGGTCCGAGGCGGAGGAGGGCCGCGGCGCGCGGATCCTCGCCGTCTACCGCGAGCTGGCGGCGCTGCGCCGCCGGTTCCCCGAGCTGACCGACCCGCGCTTCGGCTCGGTCCGGGTCGAGCTCGACGAGGACGAGCGCTGGCTCACCCTCGGTCGCGGCCGGGTGACCATCGCGATCAACGTCGGCGAGGCGTCGGCCCGGGTCCCGCTGCCCGAGGTGGCGGAGTCGCTCCTGGCCGTGGGCGAGTACGCGGTCCAGCCAGGCGACACCGAGGTCGACCTCGGCGCGTCCTCGCTGCTGATCACCCTCAGCGACGCCGAGTAGCCGCCGGTCGCGCGCCGGTCCGAGTGGAATCGGGCCGGCGCGCTCCTCTGCCCGCGCCCTCTGCCCGCGCACTCCGCCGCTCACCTCAGGTCCTTCAGCGAGCCGGCACGGAGTGCTCCGCGTCGGCGATGATCCGCACGCCGTCGTCGTGCACGAGCAGCAGGGCACGCAGCGGCATCGCACGCCGGTGGCAGGCGGCGCTGAGCTGCCGGGCGAGCACCCGGTCGGTCTCGCCGAGGAACGCGCGCCCCGGCCGTTCGAGCGCGAAGGCGATCGAGCCGACGTCGTGGTGGGCCAGGGCCTTGGCGAGCGTCGCGACGATGCGCTCGGTCTTCTCCTCGTCGGGGTGCACGGGCAGGCCGTCCACCGGGTAGAGGATCGGCAGCTGGTACCCGGCCCGGTCGAGCAGGATCGGCCAGAGCGCGCGCCGGTAGGCGGGCCCGATGAGCGAGGAGACGCGCTCGCGCAGGTCCCGGTCGTCGCGCAGCGGCACGTCGAGCGCCGAGGGGTGGAGGGCGTGGTCCGTGTTCGTCATGGTGTCGCTTTCTCGCGGGTGATGCGGGCGCGGAAGCGCTCGCGGTGCTGGGGCGGTCGTGGTCCGACGGGCGGTCATCGGAAGTTGCGGGCGGTGGTCCGGGCGGTGACCGACAGCGCCTCGAACCGGTCGGCGAGGAGGTTGGTCACCCCTTCTTCGGAGCGCTCGAGGATCCCGCGGATGAGCAGTGCAGGAGCCTCGCGCGCGGTGCGCCGGTAGCGGTTCCATACTCCGACGGAGCAGATGACGTTGAGAATCCCGTGCTCGTCCTCGAGGTTCATGAAGGTCACTCCGGCGGCTGTGGAGGGGCGTTGGCGGTGGATCACGACCCCGCCGACCTCGATCCGGGTACCCGAGGGGGTGCCGGGGAGGTCGGCGGTGGACCGCGCTCCCCGCCGGATGAGGCTCTCGCGCAGGTGCCGGAGAGGGTGGTCGTCGGGCGAGATCCCGGTGGCCCAGAAGTCGAAGACGACCCGCTCCTGCGCCGAGAGCATCGGCAGCAACGGCGGCTGGACGGCGACGATCGAGTCGGGGAGGAACTCCTGGCGGTCCGCGGCCGCGGAGCCCGCCTCCCAGAGCGCCTGGCGGCGCTGGAGTCCGAGGGAGTCGAACGATCCGGCGGCGCCGAGCGCCTCGAGCTGGGTCGCGTTCAGGCCGGCGCGGCGCGAGAGGTCGGCCATGCTCGCGTAGGGGCCGCCGCGCTCCCGCTCGGCGACGATGTGCTCGGCCAGCGCGGTACCGATGCCCTTGACCCCGGCGAGGCCGAGTCGGATGACGAAGCCGGCGTCGCGGCGGTGGTCGTCGGTGTCGAAGTGCTGCGACCGGTCGAAGAGGCCCGTCGGCGCCTGCTCGGCCCGGACGCAGGAGTCCTGCCCGTGCGGTGCCCCGCCCCGCCGCCGCGCAGGCGGGCCGTCGAGCGCCTCGAGCCCGGGATGCGGGAGCGAGCGGTTGACGTCGGGCGACTCGACGCGGACACCGTGCCGGCGGGCGTCGGCGACCAGGGTGTGCGGGGCGTAGAAGCCCATCGGCTGGGCCCGGAGCAGCGCCGCGGTGAAGGCGGCGGGGTAGTGCAGGCGCAGCCAGGCGCTGGCGTAGACCAGCAGCGCGAAGCTGATCGCATGGCTCTCGGCGAAGCCGAAGTTGGCGAAGGCCTGGATCCGGCGGTAGATGTCGTCGGCGACCTCGTCGGTGATCCCGTTGCGGGCCATGCCGGCGTAGAGCCGCTCCCGGAGCGACTCGATCTTCTCGGTGCCGCGCTTGGAGCCCATCGCGCGGCGCAGCAGGTCCGCGTCCTCCGCGTTGCAGTCGCCGACCGCCACCGCGACCTGCATCAGCTGCTCCTGGAACAGCGGCACGCCGAGGGTGCGCTTGAGCGGCGTGACGAGCAGGGGGTGCTGGTAGGTGACCGGCTCCTCGCCGAGCTTCCGGCGGATGTAGGGGTGCACCGCGCCGCCCTGGATCGGACCGGGGCGGATCAGCGCCACCTCGATCACCAGGTCGTAGAAGCGCCGCGGCTGGAGCCGGGGAAGGGTGCCCATCTGCGCGCGGCTCTCGACCTGGAACACCCCGATGGAGTCGGCCCGGCAGAGCTGGTCGTAGACGCCCTTCTCCTCGCGCGGAATCGTCGAGAGGTCCCACTTCTCGCCGACGTGCTCGGCGACGAGGTCGAAGGTGTACTGCAGGGCGGCGAGCATCCCCAGCCCGAGCAGGTCGAACTTGACCAGGCCCATCCAGGCGCAGTCGTCCTTGTCCCACTGCAGGACGGTGCGCTTCTCCATCCGTGCGGGCTCGATCGGGCAGACCTCGCCGACCGGCCGATCGGTGAGCACCATGCCGCCGGAGTGGATGCCCAGGTGCCGGGGCGTGCCGAGCACCTTCTTGGTCAGCGCGACGACGTCGTCCGGGATGTCGTGCTCGGGGCTCTCGGTGATCGAGCCCCAGTGCTCGATCTGCTTCGACCAGCCGTCCTGCTGCCCGGCGCTGTAGCCCAGCGCCTTCGCCATGTCGCGGACGGCGAACTTCGGCCGGTAGGTGATGACGTTCGCCACCTGCGCCGCGTTCAGCCGCCCGTACTTCTCGTAGACGTGCTGGATGACCTCCTCGCGCCGCTCGGAATCGAAGTCGACGTCGATGTCGGGCTCCTCGTCGCGGATGCTGGAGAGGAACCGCTCGAAGGGCAGCCCGTAGAAGATCGAGTCGACCGCGGTGATGCCGAGGACGTAGCAGACCGCCGAGTTGGCGGCCGAGCCGCGGCCCTGGCAGAGGATCCCGCGGCCCTTCGCGAAGTGCACGATGTCGTGGACGATGAGGAAGTAGCCGGGGAAGTCCTTGGCCTCGATCACCCCGAGCTCCTTCTCGAGGCGCTCGTGCACGTCCGAGTCGGCGCCCGGGTACTTCGCCGGCACCGCGAGCTGCACGAGGTGGCGCAGCCAGCTCATCGGGGTGTGGCCCTCCGGCACGTCCTGCCGGGGGAGCCGCGGGCGCACCCGGCCGAGCTCGAAGGCGATCTCGTCCGCGATCAGCACGGTGTTCTCGACCGAGCCGGGGTAGCGGGAGAAGCGCTCGGCCATCTCTGCGCCCGAGCGCAGGTGCGCACCGCCGGCGGCGGGCAGCCAGCCGTCCATCTCGTCGAGGCTCCGCCGGGCGCGGACCGCGGCCAGCGCCGTCTGCAGCGGGCGGTCCTCGGGTCGGGCGTAGTGCACGTTGCCGGTGGCGACGAGGCGCAGCCGCAGCCGCTCGGCGATGCCGGCGAGCTGGTCGTTGTGCAGCGAGGCGAGCGGGTCGCCGTGGTCGAAGAGCTCGACGAGGATGTTGCGGGCGCCGAAGAGGGCCACGAGCTCACGCACCTCCTCCTCGGCCGCCGCCTCGCCGCTCGCGACCAGTGCCTGCCGGACCGCGCCCTTGCGGCAGCCGGTCAGCACGATCCAGTGGCCGTCGGCCGCCCGGGCGAGCTCCTCGAGGTCGTAGCTCGGCTTGCCCTTCTCGGCACCGGCGAGCTGGGCGGTGGTGATCGCGCGGGCGAGCCGGTGGTAGCCCTCCTCCCGTCGGGCGAGGACGAGCAGGTGCGTCCCCTCGGGGTCGGCGACGCCGTTCTGCGGGGTGCGGAGCCCGAGCGAGAGCTCGGCGCCGAAGGCGGTGCGCACGCCGTGGTCCTGCGCGGCCTCGGCCATCCGGACGATCCCGTAGAGCCCGTCGTGATCGGTGAGGGCGAGCGTGTCGATGCCGAGGCGGACGGCCTCCTCGATCAGGTCCTCCGGCTTGCTGGCGCCGTCGAGGAAGCTGAAGTGCGAGTGCGCGTGCAGCTCGGCGTAGGGCACCTTCTCGTCCGGCGGACGGACGTCGGCGCCGGGCGTGTAGGCGGGGCGCTTGTGCGACCAGGCGGGGCTGTCGCCGCCGTCGCCGCGGACGGTCGTTCCGTCGCTTCGCGTCGTGCTGGAGAGACGGCGCTCGAACTCCGACCAGGGGATCGGGGGGTTGTTCCAGCCCATCGGGGGCTCCTTCGGTCTCGTGCTCGGGAGGATCGGATCGCGGCCTTCAGCGGCCGGGGGAGTCAGTCGTAGCGGGCCTCGGCCGCCCACTCGCCGTCGAGGCAGAGCAGCAGCCAGGCGACGCCGTCGGAGTCGACGACCTGGAAGCGGTCGTAGCGGACTGCTGTTCGCGCGTCCCACCAGCGCTCGTCGATCGGCCAGGGGCCGGCCCAGCCCGTCACCGGCTGCAGGCGGGCCTGCGAGGAGCCGGGCGCGAAGTAGGCGGGGACGGAGGTGAGCGAGCCGCGGTCGTCGACCGAGACCGGCTCGCCGCGGGGCCCGCGCACCAGGACCGCCGCCGGCTCGGCGAAGACCGTGGGCGGCAGGGGCGGCGGGAGCGCCCCGGGCCACGGCAGTCCGCGCGGCCGGGCGTCGCCGGGCTCCCTGTCCCCCCAGGGGATCAGGTGCTGCCGGTCGCGCAGCGACCGCCCCCCGCCCACTGACGCCGTCACGACGGCCTCGTGGCCGAGCATGCTCTGCACGCGGCTGAGACCGTGGTGCACCCGCTCCTCCGGAGCCGTGCCCCAGAGTCCCTGCTCGTGGTTCCCGATCGCGTCGACCGCCTCCGGCTCGACCGACAGCCGCGCGATCGGCGAGCCGAGCCCCGCGTCGATCGCGCCGTTGCCCTGGAGCTGCCAGCGCACGCGGTCGACGACGTCGCCGGGGGTGAACCAGCGCGGATGCAGCCAGCTGCGGGAGGACACCTCGCCGCGGTCGCTGACGACCTCGATCCTGATCGCGGTCGCCACCAGCTGCGCCCGGGTGAGCCCGGCGACGAACTCCTCCGCCGGGACGCGGAAAGCGAAGGCCGCCTGGTCGATCCGATCCAGCGGCGGCTCGAACTCGAGCACGCGGTCGAGCCGCTCGGGCGGGAGCCGCGGGACGACCGTCTCGGTCTCGGCGCCCGAGGCCAGCACGTGCGCGCGCGCCCCGTCGGGGCCGAAGCGCGCGGAGACGTCGTCGCGCGGCAGCTGCGCGAAGGCCCCGAGCGTCCGCACGCCCAGCCGGCGCAGCAGCGCGACGAGGTCCTCGCTCTTGCCGGCGGTACGGGTGCGCGCCGCCCCGACGGCCTCGGTCTCGAGCGCGTCGAGCGGCAGCGGTGCGAGGAAGGCGGCGCTCTCACCGGCGGGCACGATCGCCACCGCGAGGCCGGAGTGCTTGGCGGCGAGCTCGGAGGCGAAGAGGCCGTCGGCGATCCCTGCGCGCGCGAGGGGCACGCCCAGCTCGGTGAGCCGGCGCAGCACCGCCTCGGCCGCCGACTGCTCGCTGCCGTAGTAGCGGCGTGGCCCGCGGGCGCGGATCGCGCACAGCCCCGGCCGGATCAGCTGCACGCCCGGCGTGATCTCCTCCAGCGCCTGGACGAGCGGCTCGAAGGCCCGGTGGTCGAGCACGGGGTCGTAGGGCAGCACGGCGAGCCCGGTGCAGCGCGACTGCGCCTCGCGGATCCGCATGCCGCGGCGGACGCCCTCGGCCCGTGCCCCGGGGGAGCAGGCGAAGACACGGCTCTTCTCGGTGAGCGCGAGCGGGGTCTCCGCGTCGAGCCCGGCGTCCGCGGCGGCGGCCAGCAGGGGCCAGTCGGGGCACCAGACGAGGATCGTCCGGCGCAGCTCGAGTGCGCTTGCGGAACGGCTCATCTCACACCGCCCGCTCGTGCAGGGTCCGCTCCTGCAGGCGCGAGGGCCCGCCGAGCACGCCGAAGGGGCGTCCGGTACCGGGCATGCTCATCCGCACGGTGCGCACCCGCGTCCCGGCGCGGCCGACGACGTCGACGAGCGCCTCACGCGTGCGCAGGTAGCCGTGACCGGCGCCGAGCCCCTCCCAGCGGCTGCTGCGGATGCTGAGCCGCGCCTCCGCCTGCGGCCACTCGCCGAGGACGACGAGCGCCGCGCCGCGCTGACGCAGCCGTGCCCCCAGCCGGGAGACGTCGGCCGCGGAGACGGAGGCCGGCGGGCGGGTCAGCACGACGGTGAGGACGTCGACCAGGGCCGCGGTGACCGTGAGCCAGTGCTCGGCGGGGGAGGGCACGAGCACGAGCCGCTCCAGGTCGATCCCCAGCCCGGCCGCCGCCTCGGCACCGAACTCGGGGACGCCGACGACCCCGCACCAGGAGCCCTCGGACGACGGGCCCGCCAGCAGCCCCATGGCCAGGCTCATCGAGCCCTCGACCGAGTAGGCGGCGCCCTGCTTGAGCGCCCCGCCCGGCAGCACGGAGGCGAAGGCCGGCAGCGTCGCCAGGCTCTTCGACTCCAGCGTCGTCGCCTGCATGTCGCGGATCCGCGACTGCAGCTCCTTCACCGACGCGAGCTGCCGCAGCAGCGGTTCCGCGGTGTCGGCGACCCCCGGGGAGGGGTGCTGTGAAGGGGGGCTCATCAACCCATGTTCGAACATGTGTTCGAGTATGTCAATCGCCACCGACATCCGCCGCGCCGGGTGCCGGACCGGTGGAGAAGGCCCCGGATCGGCCCCTGTGGAGGAGTCCGGGGCCCGCTGCGCTACCCCTCCGCGGACCCCGTCACGCGCAGCCCGTGACCGAAGCGGAACAGCGGATCCGCGGTGTCGAACGGCACGTCCGGCCGGCGGGCCGCCGCGGCGGCCATCGAGCGCGGAAGGTCCATCGGCAGTGTTCCACGAGCCTCCGACACTCCGAACACCACGTCGAGCACCGCGGCCCCCGACGCCCCGAAGTCGCCCAGCAGCGCCGCCGCGGACTCGACAAGCGGAGTGAGGATCGCCGGCCGATCGAGGAACACGTCGACGATCGTCGGCACCTGTGCCGCCATGGCCAGGACGTGCTCCACGACCTCGTCCGGGAAGTCGAGCGAGCCGGCGTGGAAGTGGTTCTCGAACGCCGTCGCCCGCCGCTCGAAGGGCGCCTGCAGCCGGATCACCGCGAGCTCCGCTTCCTCCGGAGCGTCGACGACGTCGCCGTACTCCGCGGCGACCGCCGGATCGATCCCCTCGACGTACAGCCGCAGCCCCTGCCGCGCCGGCAGGACGCCGTCCTGCGCGAGGACCGTGATCGCCGCGCGCTGGGCGGCATCGCCCGCCGCGCGGAACTCCGCCGAGCCGACGACCGCCTCGGCGGCACCCGGATCGACCGCGCGCGCGTCGAACAGCCCGAGCACGAACTTCTCCCGCAGCAGCCGCCGCACGGACACGTCGAGCCGCTCCTCGGCGACCGTCCCCTCCTCGACCAGGGCGACCAGCGTCTCCGGGATCGACTCGCCGCCGAACTGGTCGACGCCGGCGTCGAGGGCCTTCGCCATCCGCTCCGGCACCGACAGGTGCTCCACACCCCAGGCGCGCGCCACGTGGTGGTCGCCCATGATGTCGGAGTCCGAGAGCAGCCCCCAGTCGGTGCAGACGATGCCGTCGAAGCCGAACCGCTCGCGCAGCAGCCCCGTGATCACCGAGCGGTTGAAGCCGAAGCCGACCTCCTCGTGCTCGGTCCCGACCGGCATCCCGTAGTACGGCATGATCTGGCTGGTGCCCGCCTCGAAGGCCTTCACGAAGGGCTGCAGGTGGTACTCGGCGTTGCCGCCGGGGTAGACCTGCTCGCGGCCGTAGGGGAAGTGCGGGTCCTCGCCGTCCTTCTGCGGTCCGCCGCCGGGGAAGTGCTTGGTCATCGTCGCGACCGACTGCGCCCCGAGCACGTCGCCCTGGAAGCCGCGGATGTAGGCGGCGCCGAGCCGCCCGGTGAGCTCGGCGTCCTCGCCGAAGGTGCCGACCTGACGTGCCCAGCGCGACTCGGTCGCCAGGTCGATCTGCGGGTGCAGCGCGACGCGCAGGCCGACCGCGAGGTACTCCTGGCGCGCGATGTCGCCGAAGCGCTCGACCAGGTCCTCGTCGCCGATCGCGGCGAGGCCCAGCGGCTCCGGCCACTGCGAGAACGCCTCCGCCTGCGTCCCGGTGCCGGGGTTGTCGGTGAAGGAGTGGCGCGGATCGGTGGAAAGGGTCACGGGGATCCCGAGCCGGCTCGAGGAGGCCAGCTCCTGGACGCGGTTGTGCCACTCGGCGAGCTCGCGCGCCGTGGCCGTCCCGCCGCCGAGCAGGTTGAAGTGCGACATCCGCTTCTCGAGCACTATCGTCGCGGTCGAGGGCAGCCCGAACGCGCCGTCCTCGGCGAGCGCTCCGCCCTCGCCCATCACGACCATGGTCTGGAAGAACAGCCCGGCCTTCTCCTCGAGCGTCATCTGGCCGAGGAGGATCTCGACCCGCTCGGCCACGGGGCGCAGGGGGTCGAGGTAGCGGCGGTCGACCTGCTCGTCGAGCGGTTCGCCGGCGGGGGATGACGTCGATGTCATGGGGGCGTCCTTCCGAAGGGGAGCCCTCGTCGGCTCCGCGAGAAGGATACGCCAAAAACCGACCAGCACTAGGGAAATCCGGCGGGGGTGCCGCGAGCGCGCCTCTACCATGGGAGCCATGTCCGACGCCCTGCCCGAAGCCGCCGCCGAGAACCCCTCCTCCCTCCCGGTGCGGCGGCGGACGCTCGTGGTCAAGATGGGCTCGAGCTCGGTGACCAAGCAGTCCGGACCGGACCCGGTGCTCCTCGCCAGCGCCCTCGAGAGCGCGTTCGGCGCCCGCGCCCTCGGCTGGGACGTCGTCCTGGTCTCCTCCGGCGCCGTCTCCTCCGGCCGGGCGCTCTTCGCCCGCTCGCAGGACGCGCCGATCAGCCCGCGCCTCGCTGCCGCCGTCGGCCAGACCGTGCTGATGGGCTTCTACCGCTCGGTGGCCGAGCTCTCCGGCTCGCTCGTCGCCCAGATCCTGATCGGCGAGTCCGATCTCGCCTCGCCGCGGCAGATGGCGCACGTCGCGGAGGCGATCCGGCACGCGCTCGACGCGGGCGTCGTGCCGATCGTCAACGGCAACGACACCATCGACTCCGCCGGCTCCGACAACGACGGCGTCGCCGGCGGCCTCGCGATGCTTCTCGGCGCGGATCTGCTGCTGCTGCTCACCGACGTCTCGGGCGTCTTCGCCGGCAGCATCGCGGAGGGCGTGCACCTCGACGAGCTCGGGATCACCGAGCTGCGCGGCATCAGCGTGCAGAAGGGCGGGACGGGCCGCGGCGGCATCCGCTCCAAGCTCAAGGCGGCCGAGCTCGCCGCGCACAACGGGGTCTCGACGCGCATCGCCGGCGCCCGCACGCCCGAGGTCATCCTCGGCGCCATCGACGGCCCCGGCCCCGGCACGCTCGTCCGCGCCGTGCACACGCACCCCGCGGTCGAGCAGCGCTGGATCTCCGGCGTCGCGACCTCCCGCGGCCGGGTCGAGATCAACCTCGAGGCCGAGCGCAGCATCGCCTCCGGCTCGAGCCTGTTCGCGTCCGGCATCAAGCGGGTCTCCGGAGACTTCGTCGGCGGCGACGTGATCGAGGTCCGCGCCCTCAGCGGCGAGCTGCTGGCGCGCGGGGTGTCGCGGGTGTCCTCGCGCCTCCTCACGCTGGTCCGCGCACTGCGGGTCGACGAGATCGCGCGGGTGTTCGTCGCCGTCCTCGCACACGCCGCGGACGCCGACCCGGCCGTCGCCTCCGAGGGCGACCGCCCGCAGCTGACCCGCGCCCTGGAGTACGCGCGCGCCCTCTCCTTCGAGCACGGCAGGGCGGTCGCGATGGAGATCGTCTCGCTCTTCCCCGCCGAGAGCATCGCCGCGCTGGTCGGCCAGGGTGCCGCGGTCGAGGAGCTCGTCGAGCGCTACACCCGGCTGGTCCGGACCCTCGCGATCGTCGGCAACGAGCAGCTGGTCGTCTTCCGCGACTGACGATGCTCGAGGCGGTGGTCGGTCCGTAGGACGAATCGCGCCACGAAAAACGAATCGTGCCAGGTATCTGCACGATTCGTGCCAGCACTGTGCGCATCGCGTCACCGATCTCGCCGGCGGCGCCCTCCCGTGCTGTTCTGTGTCCCACACGAACGGCGCCCACCACGCGCCCCGACGGATCGGATCAGCATGAGTGCAGCAGCAATCGCCACCGCGACCCTCACGACCCCCACCACCCGCCACCCCTTCGACGGACCCATCTCGAGCGAGCACTACCAGTCGGACCGCCTGGCCCGCCGGCTCGAGCTGATCGAGAAGACGATCGCCGACTGCGAGCGCGCCCTGCGCGGCTCCACCGACCCGCGCACCGGCGTCGCCGTCCTGCCCGCCCGAGGCGCCCACCGCGACCAGCTCCTCAGCAACCTCGCGATCGAGCTCGCGCTCGCCGACCGCCTCCGCGGCGCTCTGGGTCTGCACCTCTGACCCCTGGGCCTGCACCTCCGGCCCCTGGTCCCGCACCTCCGACGCAGCCCGATGGGGCACCATGAGGCCATGGTCACCATCACCGTCGCCGGGATCGCCCAGCACTTCCACCCCGCAGAACGCGGCACCGTCCGCCTCGAGATCCGCCGCGAGTCGCGCTCGCGCTCCCAGGCGCTCGCCGAGGTGACGGCCCTGCACGCTCGCGTGCGCGAGGAGGCCCGCGCCGAGCAGGCCTCGGGCGCGGCGACCTGGTGGTCGGCCGACCAGGTCTCGGTCTCGACGATCCAGCGGTACCTCAAGGACTCCGACGTCACCGAGCCCTTCCACGTCGCCGCCGCGAGCGTCCGGGTGAAGTACCGCGACTTCGACGCCCTCGGGCGCTGGGTCTCCTCCGTCTCGGAGGCCCCCGGCATCACCGTCGCCGGGGTCGACTGGGACGTCACCGCCGCCCGGCGCGCGAGCGCCGAGCGCGAGGTGCGGGTGTCCGCCGTCCGAGACGCCCGCGAGCGCGCCGCCGCCTACGCCTCCGCCCTCGGCCTGGGCGAGCCCCGCGTGCTCACCCTCTTCGAGCCCGGACTGCGCCCGCACACCCGGATCGAGGGAGGCTCGGCCGTGATGAGCCGGGCGATGGCGTTCAAGGGTCAGGAGGAGCTCGCGCTCAAGCCCGAGGACATCGAGGTCTCGGCCTCGGTCTCCGCCGACTTCGAGGCGAGCTGAGCCGGAAGGACGCACCCCGGGTCCGCCGACGCCGGGAATAGCCGGGGCGCGTCCGACGCTGGAGCAGGCATGGTCTCGCGCATCGGCTTCCTCTCCTTCGGCCACTACCAGTCCGTCGAGGGGTCCCTGACGCACACTGCGCGCGACGTGCTCCTGCAGACCATCGAGCTCGCGGAGGTGGCCGAGGAGATCGGCATCGACGGCGCGTACGTTCGCGTGCACCACTTCGCGCCGCAGCTGGCCTCACCGTTCCCGCTCCTGGCGGCGATCGCCGCACGCACCCGCCGGATCGAGATCGGCACCGGCGTCATCGACATGCGCTACGAGAACCCGCTCTACATGGCGGAGGAGGCGGCCGCGACCGACCTCATCTCCGGTGGCCGGCTGGAGCTCGGCGTGAGCCGGGGATCGCCGGAGACCGCGCTGCGGGGCTCCGAGGCGTTCGGCTACGTGCCCTCCGAGGGCACGACCGACGCCGACCTCGCCCGGCGCAAGGTGCAGCTCTTCCGCGAGGCGCTCTCGGGCGCCGCCGTCGCCGAGACAGACCCCGCGCGCACCGGGATGTCGAGTCCGCTGGCGATCGAGCCGCGCTCGCCGGGCCTCGAGGACCGCATCTGGTGGGGTGCGGGCAGCTTCGCCACGGCCCGCTGGGCGGCCGAGCAGGGCATGAACCTGCAGTCCTCCACGCTCCTGCTCGAGGAGGAGGGCATCCCCTTCGACGAGCTGCAGGCGCGGCAGATCCGCGAGTACCGCGCCGCCTGGGCGGAGGCCGGCTGGGAGCGGACCCCGCGCGTCTCCGTGTCGCGCAGCGTCCTCCCGATCACGACCGACCTCGACCGCCTCTACTTCGGCGGCCGCGGCGAGCGCGATCAGGTCGCCTCCCTCGAGGGCGTCCGCGCCCGCTTCGGCCGCAGCTACACCGGCGAGCCCGACCGCCTCGCCGAGGAGCTCGCCGCCGACGTCGCCGTCCAGGAGGCGGACACCCTCCTGCTCACCGTCCCCAACCAGCTGGGCGTCGACTACAACGCGCGCCTCCTGCAGACCGTCGCCGAGTCGATCGCCCCGGCGCTCGGCTGGTCGCCGGCCGGAGTCGTCGCCGCCTGACACCGTCCCCGTCGGGCTGCTCACCCATGCTGGTCGAGTAGCCCGGGAGAGGCGTATCGAGACCCGACGTCGTCAGCACGGCGGGTCTGCAGACTTCGCTTCTGGTGCGGGTGGATCTACTTGGAAGAGACGCCCGCAGACATGCTGGTCGAGTAGCCCCGAAGGGGCGTATCGAGACCCACCGTCGTCAGCCCGGTGGGTCTGCAGACTCCGCTTCCGGTGAGGGTGGATCTCGATACGCCCGCTGCGCGGGCTACTCGATCAGCATGGGCTCGCCGCCGCGGCCGGTGCGACTGACGCGCTCCCAGTTCGGCTGCTCACCCATGCTGGTCGAGTAGCCGCTGGAGGCGGCGTATCGAGACCCGCGGTCGTCCAGAAGGCAAGTCTGCAGACCCGCCCTCCGTAGGTGGTGGATCTCGATATGCCCGCTGTGCGGGCTACTCGATCAGCATGGATTCGCCGCAGCGTGAGGGAAGCTTACGCATTGCTCGACAACCGCCCGGCATGCTGGTCGAGTAACCCCGGAGGGGCGTATCGAGACCCGACGTCGTCAGCAGGTCGGTCTGCAGGCTCCTCGTTCGCCGCTCGCGGATCAACTTCCAAGACATGCCCGCAGAGATGCTGGTCCAGTAGCCCCGCAGGGGCGTATCGAGACCCGACGTCGTCAGCAGGTCGGTGTGCAGGCTCCTCGTCGGCCGCTGATGGATCAACGTCCAAGACGTGCCCGCAGACATGCTGGTCGAGTAGCCCCGCAGGGGCGTATCGAGACCCGCGCTTTGCAGACGGTGGATCTCGATACGCCCGCTGCGCGGGCTACTCGATCAGCAAGAGATGCGCCGCCCGCGGAAGGGGAGAGGCTGCGCTGTCGATCGTCAGCTCGCCGAGAGCTCGATCCGGACGTCGTCCAGTCCGTCAGAGGAGACGAGCACCGTGATGGGCCCCGCGCCGGTCGGACGGACCACGGCGAGCGCGCGGCCGTCGAACGTCGTCCGCGATGCGGCGTCGAAGCGCTCGGTGGTGGCGGGTGCTCCGCTTCCGAAGCCCGCGAGCACGCCCGCGCCCTCGACGGCGACCGAGACGACGCGGTCCGCACCCGTGACCAGGACGCCCGCAGCGTCGCGCAGCTCGATCGCGATGTACGCGAGGTCGGTGTCATCCGCCCGCAGCTCCACCCGGTCCGCCGTCGCGGTCAGCACCGCCGGTCCCGACGCCGACACGAGCGAACTGCGCCCCGTCTCCCTCCCGGACCGGTAGGCCACCGCGGTCAGCGTGCCCGGCCGGTACACCGTCTCGATCGACGCCAGCATCGGCCGCACCGCACCGACGGCCGCGCGCCCCACCTCGACGCCGTCGAGCAGCAGCGCCACCTCGTCCGCGTCCGCCGCCACCTCGACGGTGACGGGGGAGCCCTCGAAGCCGGGCCAGGTCCAGGAGCCGACCGAGTCGCTCCACGCCCAGGGCGACTGCATCGTCACCGTCTGCCCGTGCCGCTCCGGCCGCACGACCGCGATCGCCGGCTCCGAGCGCAGCCCGAAGACGATCTCACGGTAGTACGACGCGGGCCGCCGCCACCCGGTGATGTCCAGATCGCCGCACCACGCCGTCAGGTACGGGTACTCGCGCTCCAGCGCGCCGTTCGCCGCCGGGTCCTCCGCGTAGGAGGTGGCGCCGATGCCGACCTCGCCGAGGTAGTCCCAGCCGGTCCAGGTGAAGTCGCCGATCACGTTCGGGTTCGCGAGCACCTTCGGCCACAGCTCGCCGATCTGCGTCGGGAACGTCTCCGACCCGACGATCACGCGCTGCGGGAAAAGCTCCGCGTCGCTCGCGTAGCGCCCGTCGGCGTAGTTCAGTCCGAGCACGTCGACCGCGGCGCTCGACTCCGCTGTGCGGCGGGTGACGGCGTCGGAGGAGCCGATCGCCGCCATCATCCCGGCGCCGGCCTCGCCCATCAGCTCGTTCAGCCCCTGCTCCGAGGCGAGGATGCTGTCGAGCTCGTCGAGCACCGCCAGCGTCGGGTTCACGCCGTTGGTGACAGGGCGGGTCGGGTCGAGCGAGCGCACGTACTCGGCGAGATCGCGAGCCAGCACCGCCCCGTGCGGGGTGCCGACCTCGACGATCTCGTTGCCGATCGAGTAGAGGATCACGCTGGGGTGGTTGTAGTCCTTCGCGACCAGCGACTCCAGGTCGGCCCGCCACCACTGCGCGAAGTCGAGGGAGTAGTCGTGGTGCGTCTTGCCGCGGACCCACATGTCGAAGGCCTCGTCCATCACGAGCATGCCGAGGCGGTCGCAGGCGTCGAGCATCGACGGCGAGGCGGGGTTGTGCGCCATGCGGATCGCGTTGAAGCCGGCCTCCTTGAGCAGCTGGATCCGGCGCTCCTCCGCCCGGGCGATCGAGGCGGCACCGAGGACGCCGTTGTCGCTGTGGATGCAGGCGCCGCGCAGCAGCACGGTCTCGCCGTTGATCCGCAGTCCCTTGCGCGGGTCGACGGTGACGGTGCGGATGCCGTGCACGGTGACGACGTCGTCGCCGACGCCGATGCTCGTGCGGGCGGTGTGCAGGGCGGGGGAGTCGACGCTCCAGAGGGCCGGGTCCTGCACGTAGAGGCGCTGGCGCACGAGGGCGGTCCGGCCGGGGGCGACGGTCACGGGCGCCGTCGCGCTCTCGACCACATCGCCGGTCGCCCCGGTCAGCTCGGTGGACACCGTGAGCGACGACGTCACGAGCCCGCGGTTGACGATGCTCGTCGCGACCTCGACGACCGCCTGGTCGCCCTCGATGCGCACGGTCGTGATCCGCACGCCGTCCGGCTCGATGTGCACGGGCTCGTCGACGTGCAGCAGCACCGGCCGGTGCAGGCCGGCGCCGGCGTACCAGCGCGAGTCCTGGCCCGAGCGGACCTCGATCCGCAGCGTGTTCGTCTCACCGAAGCGGAGGAACGGGGTCAGCTCCACGAAGAAGCGCGCGAAGCCGTCGGCGCGGTTCCCGGCGAACTCGTCGTTGAGGAACACCATCGCGTGCCGGTACGCGCCCTGCACTTCCAGCCGTACGACCTTGCCCGCCCACTCCGCCGGCACCTCGAACGTCGTGACGTAGCTGTAGGCACCGCCCGGGTAGTAGGCCGCGCCACCCTTCGACACCGCGTCCGGCGAGCGCTCGGCGTCGCGCAGCGCGTCGTGCGGCAGCGTCACCGCGACGGAGTCGTCGACCCCGCCCTGCACGGCGGCGAACGGCCCGCGCGGCGCCCGGACGATCCAGCCGGCGGTGAAGGAGGTGGTCGTCATGGCGCGTCCGTTCGATCGAGGTCATCCGACACGACGCCGGACGAGAAGTAAGACCCGTGCTTCCGATTCAGGAAACTGTTTCATTCGGTTTCTCACCCGGCGAGAGCCTAGGAGCGACGCGGTCGACCGTCAAGGGAGCGGACTCTCGGTGCTCATCTCAGCGCTGGTCTGTTCGCTCAAATTTATCGGTGCACTTCCCTTGCGTCTTCGATAGACTTCCTTTCATGACCGAGCAGGAGTTGAAGTCCGTCACCGATGTCGCGCGAGAGCGCGGCGTCAGTGCGGCGCGCATCCGTCAGCTCATCGCTGAGGGGCGCATTCGGGCGGAGAAGGTCGGAGGCGTGCATGTCATCAGGGGTGATCAGGACGTCCCCTCGCCGCGCGTCTCTCGCCCGCTCGGCGACCGGATGGCGTGGGGATTCGTCGCCGCGCTCTCGGGTGCTGTGGACCCGGCCCTGACGAGGTCCGAGCGGAGTCGCATCACCCGGATGATCCAGCGGCTCGAGAGCGCGGAGGATCCTGTGGCGGTGACGCGCTCGTGGACCGCCGAGCTTCTGCCGCCGGAGTCCCTGGAGCTTCCCACGGAACTCGTCGACCAGCTGCGGGGGGAGCAGCGGGAGCTGCTCCCCGTCGGAGCATCGGACCCCCGAGCGGGCCCGCGCGACGTCAGCCGCCTCGAGCTGCTCGTCTCCACCCGGCTGAAGGCTCAGCTCCGAGAAGAGGTCGCCGCAGCGGGCCCGTCATCGACTTCCGTGATCCTGCATCACGTCCCCGATGAGCGGTGGCCGTTCGTCAGCGAGGGACCGGTGCCGATCGGGCTGAGCATCGCCGCGCTCGCGCGACGGACCGACCGGACGACGGCGCTCGCCGCGCGTCGTCTCCTGAGGCGCGCCCTCCCCTCCCACGCGGCGGTCATGGCCGGGGTCGAGGCGGATCGTCGGGACCGTGATCGGTCACTGCGTCGCGAGGCCATTCGCTCCGTCCAGCTCCACCGCGCCGCGCTGGAACTCCTCGACCGCTCTCCGGACTTCCGTCCTCGGGCGGAAGCGCGGCTCGAGCAATTGCGAGGCAAGGTCCGCGGGGAGGCGCACCAGTGGCTGGACGAGTGGGCAGAGCTGCTCCGCAGTCCTCTCTCCACGCAGATCGAGGCCCTGCTCGTGGAGACGGAGCACGCTCACGACCTGCGCTCCGTGTCACCGCTCGCCGGGCTGATCCCCGACGAGGAGCGACCGGCGCTGCTCGAGGCGAGCGCGTGAACCGGGCCGAGCTGGAGCACGGGATCCGTGCAGCGACGGAGATCATCCAGGCCGACGAGGTGATCATCATCGGCTCCCAGTCGGTGCTGGGCACCTGGAGCGAGTCGGAGCTGCCCGTCGAGGCGACGGCATCGAACGAGCTCGACGTCCTCCCGCTGAACGACACCGACAGTGAAACGCTGGCGACGAGACTCAGCGGAGTCGCCGGCGAGCTGTCCTCGTTCGACGCCACGCACGGGTTCCACTTGGACGGCGTCGGCCGGAGGACGGCGGTCCTGCCTCGCGGCTGGGAGGGCCGTCTCCTTCGAGTGCAGAACGACAACACCCGCGGGCGGATCGGCTGGTGCCTCGACCCGCACGACCTGTGCGTGGCGAAGCTTGTCGCGAACCGGGACAAGGACCGGTCCTTCGTCTCCGCCCTGGTCCGGCACGGTCTCATCGACCCGGAACTCCTGCTGGAGAGGCTCGTCGACACCGACCTGGACGATGCGACGAGCGACACCGTCTGGAGCACGGCTCAAGGTCTTCTCGACCTCTGACCGCATCGCTCGCGGTCACGGCTGCACGAACCGCCGGCACCAACGAGAAGAACCCCCCGATCTCCGTGAGATCGAGGGGTTCTGCCTGTGTCCGAGGGGGGACTTGAACCCCCACGCCCTATACGGGCACTAGCACCTCAAGCTAGCGCGTCTGCCATTTCCGCCACCCGGACGAGTATTGTTTCCGGCCTGCGTTTCCGCGGCCGAAGAAGACATTAGCACGGTTCGAGCGCCTCGGATGACACCGTCGGAGCGGGGTGCCGTGGGCCCGCCCGCTAGCGTGGGGGCATGACGTCCTCCGACAGCGCCGCCGCCCCCTCCGAGTCGGATCTCGACGAGACCGCGATCATCGCGCGGGACCTCATCCGGTTCGACACCAGCAACTACGGCGACGGCAAGGCCGAGCCCGAGCGCGAGGCCGCCGAGTACGTCGCCGCCCGCCTGCGCGACCTCGGCCTCGAGCCCGAGCTGATCGACTCCGATCCCGGCCGCACCAGCGTCGTCGCCCGGGTGGCGGGGGAGGATCGCGAGCGCGGCGCCCTCGTCGTGCACGGGCACCTCGACGTGGTCCCGGCGATCGCGGACAACTGGAGCGTCGATCCCTTCGGCGGCGTCATCAAGGACGGCATGCTCTGGGGCCGCGGCGCGGTCGACATGAAGAACATGGACGCGATGATCCTCGCCTCCCTCGGCGACATCCTCGGCAGCAATAGGAAGCCCTCGCGCGACCTCGTCATCGCCTTCTTCGCCGACGAGGAGGCGGGCGGCGTCCGCGGCTCCGGCCACCTCGTCAAGACCCGGCCCGAGCTGTTCGCCGGCGCGACCGAGGCGATCAGCGAGGTCGGCGGCTACTCGATCGAGCTCGGCGGCAAGCGCGCCTACCTCGTGCAGACCGGCGAGAAGGCCCTGCTCTGGCTGACGCTGCGCGCGCGCGGTACGGCCGGGCACGGCTCGCAGATCAACGGCGAGAACGCCGTCACCCGCCTCGCCCAGGCCATCGCCCGCATCGGCAGCGAGGAGTGGCCCACCCGCCTCACCGACACCACCCGCGAGCTGCTCGGCGAGGTCGCCCGCATCCTCGGCCACGACCCGCAGCGCAGCACCCCGGAGGAGCTCGCGCTCGCGACCGGCACCGCCTCGCGCTTCATCGCGGCGACGCTTCGCACCACCGCGAACCCGTCGATGCTCTCCGCCGGCTACAAGGCCAACGTCATCCCGGACACCGCGGAGGCGACCATCGACGTCCGCGTGCTCCCCGGCGAGGAGGACGCGGTCCTCGAGCGCCTGAAGGTCCTCGCGGGCGAGCACGTCGAGATCCTCGTGCAGCACCGCGACATCGGACTCGAGGTGCCCTTCGCCGGACCGCTCGTGGAGAGCATGGCGGCCTCCCTCCGCCGCTTCGACCCCGAGGCGGAGGTGCTGCCGTACCTCCTGTCCGGGGGCACCGACAACAAGGCTCTCTCGACGATCGGCATCACCGGCTACGGCTTCGCGCCGTTGCAGCTGCCGGGCTCGCTCGACTTCCCGGCGCTGTTCCACGGGGTCGATGAGCGGGTTCCGCTCGACGCACTAGTGTTTGGCAGGAAGGTCCTGACCGATCTCCTCCTGCGATCCTGATGGTCAGATCGACGACCACCACCGACCGCCTGCTGGCCGACGACGCCCCAGCCCTCCTCGAAAGTGACGCATGGGCCTGCTCGAAGCGCTGATCCTCGGACTCGTCCAGGGTCTGACGGAATTCCTCCCCATCTCCTCCAGCGCCCACCTCCGGATCGTGAGCGAGCTGCTCCCCGGACTGGACGGCAAGGACACCGGCGCGGCGTTCACCGCCATCACGCAGCTGGGCACCGAGACCGCGGTCATCATCTACTTCTGGCGCGACATCGTGAAGATCGTGTCGAACTGGTGCCGGTCGCTGGTCGGCAAGGTCCCGCGCACCGACGCGAACGCCCGGATGGGCTGGCTGATCATCGTCGGCAGCCTCCCGATCATCGTGCTCGGCCTGCTCTTCCAGGATCAGATCGAGACCACTCTCCGCTCGCTCTGGGTCGTCGCCACCACGCTGATCGTCTTCGGCATCCTGCTCGGCATCGCCGACGCCGTGGGCGCGAAGAAGCGCCGCCTGCGCGACCTGAACGTCCGCGACGGCCTCATCTTCGGTGGCGCGCAGGCGCTCGCCCTCGTCCCCGGTGTCTCGCGCTCCGGCGGCACCATCACGGCCGGTCTCTTCATGGGCTACGAGCGCAAGGCGGCCGCGCGGTACTCGTTCCTCCTGGCGATCCCTGCCGTCTTCGGCAGCGGGCTGTACCAGCTGTACAAGAGCATCAGCGACCCGGAGATCCTGCCCAACCAGATCCAGGTCGGCGGGCTGGAGACGCTGATCGCGACGATCGTGGCCTTCGTGGTCGGCTTCGTCGTGATCGCCTTCTTCATGAGCTACATCTCGCGCCGCAGCTTCCTGCCGTTCGTGATCTACCGCATCGTCCTCGGCGTCGTCCTCATGGTCGCGCTGAGCACGGGCCTCCTCGCCGCCTAGATGCGCACCTGGATCGCCCCGGTCGTCCCGGCCCTGCCCGGCCGCGGACCCGTGCCCGCCGTGCACGACACCGCGACGGGAGCGCCCGTCGAACTCGTCGCGGAGGACGGCACCGCCCGCCTCTACGTCTGCGGCATCACGCCCTACGACGCGACGCACCTCGGCCACGCGTCGACGTATCTCGCCTTCGACACCGTGCAGCGGCTCTGGCGCGACGCGGGGTACGCGGTGCTCTACGCGCAGAACGTGACCGACGTCGACGACCCGCTCCTCGAGCGCGCCGCTCGCGACGGGGTCGACTGGCGCGACCTCGCCGAGGAGCAGGTCGAGCTGTTCCGCGGCGACATGGCGGCGCTGCGGATCCTGCCGCCCGACCACTACGACGGCGTCACCGAGACGATCGAGCCGATCGCGGAGGCGGTCGCCCGCCTCGAGAGCGCCGGCATCGCGTACCGCGTCGACGCCCCCGAGGCTGCGGCTGAGGGTGCTGCGGACCTCTACTACGACATCGCGGGCGGCGAGAGCGACGTCTGGCGCCTCGGCAGCGAGAGCAACCTCGACGCCGCGACGATGGCCGACCTCTTCGCGCAGCGCGGGGGAGACCCCGACCGCGCCGGCAAGCGCGACCCGCTCGATCCGCTGCTCTGGCGCGCCGAGCGCGCCGGCGAGCCCGCCTGGGACGCGGCCGTTGGCCGGGGCCGCCCGGGCTGGCACATCGAGTGCTCGGTGATCGCGCTCGACCGCCTCGGGCCGGAGTTCACCTTGCAGGGCGGGGGGAGCGACCTCGTCTTCCCGCACCACGAGTTCAGCGCCGCGCACGCCGCCTCGCTGTCGGGCCGCGCGCTCGCGCGCGCCTACGCGCACGCCGGCATGGTCGCCTACCAGGGCGAGAAGATGAGCAAGTCGCTCGGCAACCTCGTCCTCGTCTCGCGGCTGCGGGCGCAGGGGACGGACCCGCGCGCGATCCGCCTGGCGCTGCTGGCGCACCACTACCGCTCCGACTGGGAGTGGCTGCCCGAGGACCTGCCGGCCGCCGAGGCCCGCCTCGCGCGGTGGGAGGCCTCGCTCGCCGCGAGCGGGCCGGCGTCGGCGGCCGACGTGCTCGAGCGTGTGCGCGCCGTGCTCGCGGTCGACCTGGACACTCCGGGCGCCCTCGGTGTGCTGGACTCCGCGACGGCCGCCGGCGTCGACGACCCCGCGCTCCTCCGCGACGCGATCGACGCGCTGCTCGGCATCCGCCTGGGCTGAAGCCTGCACTCCGCCTGTGGACGACGGCGGATCTCGATACGCCCGCTGCGCGGGCTACTCGATCAGCATGAAGCGGCCACGCTGCGCGGGCTACTCGATCAGCATGAAGCGGGCACGCTGCCTGGGCTACTCGGTCAGCATGCAAAGGACCGCTGTGCGGACCGCTCGGTCAGCATGCGGAGGACCGCTTCGCGGGCCGGACTGCCGTCCATGCTGGTCGAGTAGCCGCCGCAGGCGGCGTATCGAGACCCGGCCTCCGGCGGACGGTGGATCTCGATACGCCCGCTGCGCGGGCTACTCGATCAGCATGGCCGCGGTACGCGGCGCATCGAGACCCGGGCCGCATCGCTACGGGCGCCAGGGCTCCTCGCCGGAGCGGCCGTCGCCGCGGCGGCGGAGGTAGCGCTCGAACTCCTGGGCGATGGCCTCGCCGCTGGCCTCGGGGGAGTCGACGGTGTCGCGCGCCTGCTCGAGCTGGGCGATGTAGGCCGCCATCTCCTCGTCGTCGAGGGCGAGGGCGTCGATGCCGCGCTCCCACTCGCCGGCCTCCTCGACCAGGTCGCCGCGGGGGATCGCCAGTCCGACGACCTCCTCGAGCTTCTCGAGCAGCGCGAGCATCGCCTTGGGCGACGGCGCGTTGTGGACGTAGTGCGGCACGGAGGCCCAGAGCGAGACCGCGGGGATCCCGACCTTCTGCGCCGCTTCGCCGATGACGCTGAGGATGCCGACGGGACCCTCGTAGGTGGAGCGCTCCAGCTCGAACTCGGCGCGCATCTCCGCGTTCTCGCTCGAGGCGAAGAGCGAGATCGGCCGGGTGTGCGGCACGTCGGCGAGCATCGCGCCGAGGAAGACGACCGCCGAGATGTCGATCGCGAGCATGGCGTCGACGACCTCCGAGGCGAAGCTCTTCCAGCTGCGCGAGGGCTCGGTGCCGATCATCACGTAGAGGGCGCTCTCCGCGTCCACGGAGGTGTCCGCCGGGCCGAAGATCTGGGTGCCGGGCCAGGAGAGGCTGCGGCGCCCGTCCTCGCCGATCGAGAGCATCGGGCGGGTGTACTGGAAGTCGTAGTACTGCTCGGCGTCGACCGAGAAGAGGGGCACGAACTCGCCGGCGTCCTTCACCAGGCGCACCGCGCCGCTGGCCGCGTCGCCCGCGTCGTTCCAGCCCTCGAAGGCCACGACCAGGACGTTCCCCTTGATCACGTTCATAGGCGAGGTCTCCGTGTTCGGCTCGATGACCGGGGAGCGCTGCCTGCGCTGAACCCGTTCGTCCAGGATAGGACCCGCCTCCGGACCCCTCCGTCCGGCCCGCGTCTTTCCGCTGTCCGCGTACGGTCGGCCCGATCGGGGCTGCCGGTACGATGGTCGCTCGTGACTTCCGACACCTCCCTCCCCGTGTCCCGGCCGCAGCCCCCGCTCCCGGAGGGCGCTCCCGCCGCGGTCCTCTGGGACATGGACGGCACGCTCGTCGACACGGAGCCCTACTGGATGGCGTCGGAGCACGCGCTGGTCGCCTCCTTCGGCGGCGTCTGGACCCACGAGGACGCCATGAGCCTGGTCGGCTCCGGCCTCCCCGCCTCCGCGCGCATCCTGCAGGGCAAGGGCGTCGATCTGCCCGTCGAGGCGATCATCGACCGGATGACCGACGAGGTCGTCGCGCAGCTCGCCGAGAGCATCCCGTGGCGCCCCGGCGCGCTCGAGCTGCTCTCCGCCGTCCGCGACGCCGGTGTGCCGCAGGCCCTCGTCACCATGTCGATCGGCCGGATGGCGCACGCCGTCGTCGAGCGCCTCCCGTTCCCCGCCTTCGAGACCGTCGTCAGCGGCGACATGGTCGAGCAGAGCAAGCCGCACCCGGAGGCGTACCTCCTCGCCGCGCGCACCCTCGGCGTCGAGGTGCTCGCCTGCGTCGCCATCGAGGACTCCCACGCCGGCCTCGCCTCCGCGGTCGCCTCGGGCGCCGCCGCGATCGGGGTGCCGCATCAGCTCGAGCTCGACCCCGACGCCCCCTATTCCCTCTGGCCCACCCTCGCGGGCCGTACCGTCGCGGACCTCGCGCTGGTGTCCTCCGAGCACCGCAGCCGCGCGCTCACGACCGAGACGGAGGCCCGCCGATGACCGGTGAGGCACTGCAGCATTCCGGACCCTTCCGCGCGGGCGACCGCGTGCAGCTGACCGGGCCGAAGGGGCGGATGAACACCATCACGCTGATCCCGGGCAAGGTCTTCCACACCCACCGCGGCGGGATCGAGCACGACACGATCATCGGACTGCCCGACGGCTCCGTCGTCGTCAACACCGTCGGCGTCGAGCACCTCGCCCTCCGCCCGCTGCTCGCCGACTTCGTGATGTCGATGCCGCGCGGAGCCGCGATCGTCTACCCGAAGGACGCGGCGCAGATCCTCGCGCTCGCGGACGTCTTCCCCGGCGCCCGCGTCGTCGAGGCGGGCGTCGGCTCCGGAGCGCTCTCGCTCTGGCTGCTGCGCGCGATCGGCCCGGGCGGCCGGCTCTCCTCCTTCGAGCGCCGCGAGGAGTTCGCGGACGTGGCCCGCGCCAACATCGAGACCTTCCTCGGCTACACCCCCGACAACTGGAGCGTCACCGTCGGCGACCTCGTCGAGGAGCTGCCCGGCGCCGTCGCCCCGGGCGAGGCCGACCGCGTCGTCCTCGACATGCTCGCGCCGTGGGAGTGCCTCGACGTCGCCGCCGACGCGCTCACCCCCGGCGGGGTGCTGCTCTGCTACGTCGCCACCGTCACCCAGCTGTCGCGCGTCGCGGAGGCGATCCGCGCCTCGGGCCTCTTCACCAACCCGGCCTCGAACGAGACCATGGTGCGCGGCTGGCACGTCGAGGGTCTGGCCGTGCGCCCGGACCACCGGATGATCGGCCACACCGGCTTCCTGATCACCGCCCGCCGCCTCGCGCCGGGTGCCGTCCTGCCCGAGCTCAAGCGCCGCCCGTCGAAGACCGACTTCAGCGACGAGGACGTCGAGGCCTGGACGCCCGGTGCGCTGGGAGAGCGGGCCGTCAGCCCGAAGAGCCTGCGCAAGCGGGTACGGGAGTCGGCCACCAGCGCCGAGCTCTCGCGGGCGCGGGGCTTCGGCGAGGCCGACGGTGACGGCGACGTCGCTCCTGCGCAGGGCTCGGGCGACGACGAGGGCATCGTCTAAGCTGATCCCGGCTTTCCGGTCCCCGGGCCGAGCCGCCGTCCCGACCGTCTCGCACTCGGGCCCCACCACTCCCACTTCGTGAAACGAGGACCCGTGCGCAGGACCACCGCGCTCATCGCCGGCATCGGCATCGTCGCCGCTCTGACGGGATGCACCGCGTCCTCGTCGACGGCCGACTGCGACGCCCCCTACTCGTCCGGCGCGTCGTCGTCGGCCGTCCAGGCGACCGGCGACTTCGGCGAGCAGCCCGACGTCACGGTGCCCTCGCCGCTGAACGCGGACGGCACCCAGGTCAGCACGCTGATCGAGGGCTCGGGCGACCCGCTCGAGAAGGGCCAGCTCGTCACGATCGACTACACGCTGGTGAACGGCGCCGACGGCTCGGTCCTCGAGGCCTCGCCCTACGACGGAGCGAGCACCGCCACCTTCACCGTGGGCGGCGCAGGACTCGTCGGCCTCAACCAGGGTCTGCTCTGCAGCCAGGTCGGCTCGCGCGTCGCGATCGCGATCGCTCCGGAGGACGGCTTCGGCGACTCCTCCGCCCAGCTCGGCATCTCGCCCGACGACACCCTAGTGCTCGTCGCCGACATCGAGAAGGCCTCGCTCGCCCGCGCGAACGGCGAGGCGCAGCCCGTCCCGAACGGCTTCCCGGCCGTGACGCTGGACCCGGACGGCGTGCCCGGCCTCGCTAAGCCCTCGGGCGACGCGCCCACCAAGCTCGAGATCGCCCAGCTCAAGAAGGGCGACGGCGCGGTCGTGGAGGACGGCGACACCGTCGTCGTCCAGTACACCGGCTGGCTCTGGGCCGACGGCAAGATCTTCGACTCCAGCTGGCAGAAGGGCGCCCCGGCGACCTTCGTCGCGACGGAGGGCCAGGGCGGCGTCATCCCCGGCTTCGCCAAGGCCCTGATCGGCCAGCCGGTCGGCTCCCAGGTCATCGCGATCATCCCGCCCGAGGACGGCTACGGCGACACCCCGCCGCAGGGTGGCCAGATCGCCGCCGACTCCACGCTCGTCTTCGTGGCCGACGTCCTCGCGATCGACTGAGTCCGCTGCTCCGTCCTCGCTGATCGAGCAGCCCGTTGTGGGCGCGCCTCGAGATCACCTTCTGCCCCGAGCCGGGTCTGCAGGCGCGGCCTTCTGACGGGGCGGGGTCTCGATACGCCCCTGCGGGGCTACTCGACCAGCATGGTCGGGGTGTGCCTCTCCTTTGCTGATCGAGTAGGCCGCGGAGCGGGCGTATCGAGATCCGGCGCTGTCAGGGCTGAGGGCTGTGGGGTCTCGATACGCCCCTGCGGGGCTACTCGACCAGCATGATCGTGCCGTGGCCGCCGCGCCGGTCCGTGGGGCGACTCGGGGCACGTCGGGGGCGGCGGGGCCCGGCCCTAGACTGGAGGGCGTGCCCGCCGACGCTTCGACCTCGAGCCGCATCCCGGCCGAGGAGCGTCTGTTCAACCTGGTGCTGGCCCTCGTGGCCGCCGAGAACGGGCTGACGAAGGCCGACGTGCTCTCGACGGTGCAGGGCTACCGGCAGCGGTCCGACCGTGGCGACCGCGCCTCGCTCGAGCGCCAGTTCGAGCGCGACAAGGACGATCTGCGCGAGCTGGGCATCCCGATCGAGACGGTCGACTCTCCCGGCGACCCGGGCAACACCCAGACGGTCCGCTACCGGATCGCGAAGCGCAGCTACGACCTCCCCGCCGACCTCTCCTTCGACCAGGAGGAGATGGCCCTGCTCCGGCTCGCCGGCGCGGTCTGGCGAGAGGGCACCCTCTCGGCCGAGTCGCGGCGGGCCCTGATGAAGCTGCGCTCGCTCGGCGTCGACTCTGTCGACCCGGTGATCGGCATCAGCCCCTCGATCCGGGTGCGAGAGGCCTCCTTCGAGCCGCTCAACGCCGCGCTCGACCGCGGCCAGGTCGTCCGCTTCCCCTACCTCAAGCCCGGCGGCGACGAGCCGCGGACGCGCACCGTGCGCCCGCGCGCGCTCGTCAACCACCAGGGCCGCTGGCACCTGCACGGCTGGGACGAGACCGCCGAGGGCACCCGCACCTTCCTGCTCTCCCGCATCGTCGGCCCCGTCGCGACCACCGGCCGCACCGCCCCCGCCGAGCCCGGCGATCACGCCGCCACGGCCCTGGCGCAGCTCGACGAGATCCTCGCCCGCAGCACCGCCCTGCTGCAGGTCGCTCCCGACTCCGACGCCGCCCTCCGCCTCGGCGTCCGGGCCGAGGCGGCAGGGGAGGGCGCGGACCTGCTGCGCCTGCACTTCACCGACGCCGACGTCCTCGCGGACGAGCTCGCCGGCTACGGTCCCGAGGTCGTCGTCCTCGAGCCGGAGACGCTGCGCCGCAAGGTCGTCGACCGCCTCCGCCGCTCCCTCAGCGACCACTCCCTCAGCGACCACTCCGCCGGCGACCACTCCGCCGGCGACCACTCCGCCGGCGACCACTCCGCCGGCGAGCACGGGGGAGCCGCCCGTGGCTAGGCCCCGCTCCCTCCAGGCCCGCGACCGCCTGGCCGTCCTGCTCTCGCTCGTCCCGTACCTCCTGGACCGAGGCCGCGTGAGCGTCGCCGAGGTCGCCGCGCACTTCGAGATCGCCGAGGACGAGGTCCGCCGGGCCGTCCGCCTGATCGCGGTCTCCGGCATCCCCGGCGAGACCGCGCAGTACCAGTCGAACGACCTCTTCGACATCAGCTGGGACGACTTCGAGGAGAACGACCAGATCGTCCTCACCCAGCAGGTCGCCATCGACGACTCGCCGCGCTTCTCGGCGCGCGAGGCCGCCGCACTGATCGCCGGGATGCAGTACCTCGCCGCCCTGCCCGAGAACCAGGGCAACGACCGCATCGCCTCGCTGATGGGCAAGCTCGCCCGCGGCGCCTCCTCGGCCCCGACCGCCGTCGCGGTCGCCCGGGGCATCGGCGCCGACGCCTCGCTCGCCACGATCCGCACCTCGCTCGCGAGCGGCACGCAGCTCGCCTTCGACTACCGCAGCGCGCGCGGCGAGACGGAGTCGCGGCTCGTCGACCCGTTCCTGCTGGAGTCGGTCGACCGCGACTGGTACCTGCGCGGCTGGGACCACCTGCGCGAGGGCGTCCGCACCTTCCGGGTCGACCGGATGCGCGCCCTCATCGACACCGGCACGCCGATCGTCCGCCGGCGGAACGAGGTCACGCTGCCCGACCGGCTCTTCGAGGCGTCCGCCACGGACCTCCTGATCGACCTGCGGGTCGCGCCGGGCTCGGTGCCGCTGCTGGGCGACTACGCCGCGGACGCCGAGTTCCCGTCGGTTCCCGCCGGAGACGAGGGCGCGGGAGTCCTCGTCCGGATCCGCGTGGCGCACCTGGCCGGGCTCACCCGCCTGGTCGCCTCACTGCCCGGACTCGTGACCGTCGTCGCTCCGGAGGCGGCGCGCACCGCCGTCGCCGAGTGGACCCGAGCCGCTCTGACGGCCAACGGAGAGGAGACCCCGTGACCTGGTGGTCCTGGATCCTGATCTGGCTCGCCCTCGCGATCGCCGCCCTCGCGGTGCTCGTGCTGTTCGGGCTCTCCTACTGGCGGAAGGGCCGGCTGCTGCTCGGCCAGCTGGAGGAGATCACGACGAAGCTCGACGCGCTGCAGGTGCCCGAGGCTGCCGAGGCGTCCACCCGGCCGCCGTCCTCGCTCTTCGCCGATCGCGACGAGGTCCGCCGCGGCCACGAGTCCCGTCGGGACGCCCGCCGGGAGAGGACCGAGGATCGCCGGTCTCTCCGGATCGAACGGGGTAAGCTCCTGGTACACCGCAACCGACAAGTGAAGTGAGACTGCAATGTTCGCTGGACTCCAGGGGTGGCACCTCGTCATCATCCTCGCCGTCATCCTCCTCCTCTTCGGTGCGCCCAAGCTTCCCCAGCTCGCGCGCAGCGTCGGGCAGTCGATGCGCATCTTCAAGAGCGAGGTCAAGACCATGAAGGACGAGGACGGGACCGAGCGCAACGACGCGACGGGCTCGACCACGGCCACCGGCACGACGAACTCGACCGGCACGGCGAGCTCGACGGGCACGACCACCGGCACCGGCACCACGCTGCCGCCCGAGTCCCCGCTCAAGTAATGACGTCCGTGGCAGCGAAGAAGCCACGGACGAAGCGATCGGGGAAGAACCCCGAGGGACGCATGTCCCTCGGGTCTCACCTGATCGAGCTTCGCAACCGGCTCTTCATCGCGGCGATCGCGATCGCCGTCGCCTGCGTCGCCGGCTGGTTCCTCTCGGACTGGGTCTTCGAGGCCCTCAAGGCGCCGATCAGCGTCGTCGCGACGAGCCAGAACAAAGAGGCCGTCCTCAACTTCCCGACCATCACGGGAGCCTTCGACCTCCGCCTGCAGATCGCGATGACCATCGGCATCGTGATCGCGAGCCCGATCTGGCTCTATCAGATCTGGGCGTTCCTCGTGCCCGGGCTGACGGGCAAGGAGGTCCGCTACGGCGTCGGCTTCATCCTGACGGCCATCCCGCTGTTCCTCGCGGGCTGCCTCTCCGGCTGGTTCGTCTTCCCGCACATCGTGGAGCTGCTCACGAGCTTCACCGGCGGTGACGCGGCGAGCTTCCTCGACGCGAAGGTCTACTACGACTTCGTGCTCAAGCTCGTCCTGGTCGTCGGCGTCGCGTTCGTGCTGCCGGTGTTCCTGGTGCTGCTGAACTTCGTCGGCATCCTCCCGGGCTCGCTGATGATCAAGTCGTGGCGCATCGCGATCATGGTCATCGTCCTCTTCACCGCGATCGCGACGCCCGCCGCCGACCCGATCTCGATGTTCATGCTCGCGATCCCGATCACGATCCTGTTCTTCGCCGCGTGCGGGATCGCGCTCCTGCACGACCGCCGCGCCGCCAAGCGTCAGGTCGTCTTCGACGGCAGTCCCTCCGACCTGCCGGCGTGACCGGGGCCACACCGGCCGAGCGCTTCGCGGCGTTCCGCACACGACAGGGCCACGCGAGGGTCGAGGCGTTCCGCTCGACCCTCGCGTTCGACCTCGATCCGTTCCAGTACGAGGCGTGCAGCGCGCTCGACGACGGCCGCAGCGTCCTCGTCGCCGCGCCGACCGGTGCCGGCAAGACCGCCGTCGCCGAGTTCGCGATCCACCTGGCGATGCAGGACCCGAACGCCAAGGTCTTCTACACGACGCCGATGAAGGCGCTCAGCAACCAGAAGTTCCAGGAGTTCGTCGAGGACTACGGAGCGTCCGAGGTCGGCCTGCTCACCGGCGACTCGAACGTCAACGCCCGCGCCCGGATCGTCGTGATGACGACCGAGGTGCTGCGGAACATGCTCTACGCGGACTCCGATCTGCTCCGCGACCTCGCCTACGTCGTGATGGACGAGGTGCACTACCTCGCCGACCGCTTCCGCGGTGCGGTCTGGGAGGAGGTCATCATCCACCTCCCGCAGTCGGTCCGGCTGGTGTCGCTCAGCGCGACGGTCTCCAACGCCGAGGAGTTCGGCGACTGGCTGCAGACCGTCCGCGGCGAGACCGAGGTCATCGTGTCGGAGGAGCGGCCGGTGCCGCTGGACCAGCACGTCCTCGTCGGCGGCAAGCTGCTCGACCTCTTCGACTCGTCCGGACGCGCCGCGACCAACCGGGTCAACCCCGAGCTCGCCCGCCTCGCGCAGGGCGGCACCCGAGTCGAGCGCGGCGGTCGTGGCTCCGGGCGCGGACGCGGGGGCGGCGGCGGTCGCTTCCACGAGACGCGGACCGAGGACCTCGTCCCGCGCTCCGAGGTGGTCGAGATCCTGCGGGGCAAGAACCTGC
Organism: Rathayibacter sp. VKM Ac-2857; assembly: GCF_013205025.1. Taxonomy (GTDB): domain Bacteria; phylum Actinomycetota; class Actinomycetes; order Actinomycetales; family Microbacteriaceae; genus Rathayibacter. Next base: position 389,416 of record NZ_JABMLE010000004.1, read on the forward strand.
TGCCCGCCATCTTCTTCGTCTTCAGCCGCAACGGCTGCGACCAGGCCGTCCGCCAGGTGCTCCGCTCCGGCGTCCGGCTCACCGAGCGGCACGAGCGCGACGAGATCCGCGCGATCGTCGAGGAGCGCTGCCGGACCATCCGCGATGAGGACCTCGCCGTCCTCGGATACTGGGAGTGGCTCGACGGGCTGCAGCGCGGCGTCGCCGCCCACCACGCCGGGATGCTGCCCGCGTTCAAGGAGGTCGTCGAGGAGCTCTTCCTCCGCCGCCTGGTGCGCGTGGTCTTCGCCACCGAGACGCTCGCGCTCGGCATCAACATGCCCGCGCGCACCGTCGTGCTCGAGAAGCTCGAGAAGTTCAACGGCGAGGCCCGCGTGCCGATCACCCCGGGCGAGTACACCCAGCTGACCGGTCGCGCCGGCCGCCGCGGCATCGACGTCGAGGGCCACTCGGTGATCCAGTGGCGCGGCGGGATGAACCCGCAGGCCGTCGCCTCGCTCGCCTCGCGCCGCACCTACCCTCTCAACTCGAGCTTCCGCCCCAGCTACAACATGGCGGCGAACCTGATCGACCAGTTCGGCCGGGCCCGCACCCGCGAGATCCTCGAGTCGTCCTTCGCGCAGTTCCAGGCCGACCGCTCCGTCGTCGACCTGGCCCGCCGGGTCCGGCAGCAGGAGACCTCGCTCGAGGGCTACGTCACCGCGATGCAGTGCCACCTCGGCGACTTCGGGCAGTACGCCGCGATCCGCCGCGAGATCGGCGAGCTGGAGCGCCGCGGCGCCGTCCGCGGCGAGTCGGCCTCCCACAGCGAGCGGGAGAAGCGCCAGGGCCAGCTGAGCGACCTGCGCCGGCGGATGAAGGCGCACCCCTGCCACGCCTGCTCCGACCGCGAGACGCACGCCCGCTGGGCCGAGCGGTGGTGGAAGCTCCGCAAGGAGACCGACGAGATCGAGCGCCAGATCCGCTCGCGGACCGGCGCGGTCGCTCGCATCTTCGACCGCATCACCGACGTGCTGATGGAGCTCGGCTACTTCCGGCGCGACGAGGCCGGCGAGCTGTCCCTCACTCCGAACGGCCGCACCCTCAAGCGCATCTACGGGGAACGCGACCTGCTGGTGGCCGAGTGCCTGCGCAAGCAGGCCTGGACCGAGCTCGACCCGGCCGGTCTCGCCGCGATGGCCTGCTGCCTGATCTACGAGCCCCGGCGCGAGGAGGGAACGCTCGGTGAGAAGTTCCTGCCGCGCGGCCACTTCCCCGAGGCCCTCGAGAAGACGCAGCTGCTCTGGGCGAAGCTCGACGACGTCGAGCGCGACCACCGGCTCCCGGGCAGCAACCCGATCTCGACCAGCCTCGCGCTGCCGATGAACATGTGGGCGCGCGGGATGCCGCTCGACGCGGTCCTCCGCGAGTCCGACATGGCCGCCGGCGACTTCGTCCGCTGGGCGAAGCAGACCATCGACCTGCTCGACCAGCTCTCGCTGGTGGCGGAGGGCAAGGTCGGGCGCGCCGCCCGCGCGGCCCTCGAGCTCGTCCGGCACGGCATCGTCGCCTACTCGACGGTCGCATGAGGTCAGTGATCTCGGCGCCCACCGGGCGCACGGCACCGCTGTGGCTGGCGATCCCGCTCGCGGCCCTCGGCGGGGCGGTCCTCGACCGCGGCTTCCCCGACTCCGACGTCTGGCCGCTCGCGATCCTCGGCACCGCCGCGATCCTGTTCGCGCTGGCCGGCCGCGGCTTCTGGAGCGGCGCGCTCGTCGGCCTGGTCGGCGGTGCGGTCTTCTGGGGCGTGCACATCGAGTGGCTGACGCTCTACCTCGGCCTCGTGCCGTGGGCAGCGCTGGCCGGGCTGCAGGCGATCTTCTTCGCGCTCTCCTCCGGGCTGACGGCGATGCTGCTGACCCGGGGTCAGCGGGTCTGGACGGGGCCGCTCGGCCGGATGATCGGGCTGCCCGCGCTGGTCGCCGCACTCTGGGTGGGCCGCGAGACGATCACCATCCAATGGCCCTACGGCGGGTTCGCCTGGGGGCGGCTCGCGCTGTCGCAGTCGACGGGGTCGCTCGCCGACCTCGCCGCCTGGGTGGGCTTCTCGGGCCTGAGCTTCGTGGTCGCGTTCCTCGCGGCGACGCTGGCGCAGGCGGTGCGGACGACGTCGGTGCCCGCCTCGGGCCGCGCGGCCGTCGTCGCCGGCTTCTCGATCGTCGCACTCGTCTTCCCGGCCTGGCCCGCGCCGACCGAGGGGACGACGCGCATCGCGGCGGTGCAGGGCGACTCCGACGCAGGCCTGTTCTCGCAGAGCTACCGCGGGCAGATCCTCGAGGACCACACCTCCGCGACCCTGCCGATCATCGACGAGGACGTCGACATGGTGGTCTGGCCGGAGAACGGCGTCGACATCGATCCAACTCGCAACGCGCAATCGGCGGCCGTGCTCGACTACCTCAGCAGCACGATGGACGCGCCCTTCATCGTCGGGACGATCACGAACCCCTCCGACGACGTCTTCTACAACAGCTCGCTGCTCTGGAAGGCGGGGGAGGGAGCGACCCAGGTCTACGACAAGGTGCACCCGGTGCCGTTCGCCGAGTACATGCCGGACCGCGCGTTCTGGCGGATGTTCGCGCCCGACCTGGTGGACCTGGTCAGCCGCGACTACTCGATCGGGACGCGCTCGAACGTCTTCGACATCAACGGGATCCTCGCGGGCATCGCGATCTGCTTCGACATCTCGGACGACTCGCTGACGAACGCGATGGTCGACGGCGGGGCGCAGCTGGTGCTCGCGCAGACCAACAACGCCGACTTCGGGCGGACCGACGAGAGCGTCCAGCAACTGGCGATCGCGCGGCTGCGGGCGATCGAGACGGGCCGCAGCGTGGTCAACATCTCGACGGTCGGCACGAGCGCGATCATCGCGCCCGACGGCTCGACGATCGACTCGCTGGAGTGGTTCGAGCCTGGGGCGATGGTGGACGACGTCCCGCTCGCCTCGACGACGACTCCGGCGCTGGTGTGGGCGCGGAACCTCGGCTGGTACTTCCTCGCCGCGAGCCTTATCGGGCTGGTCTCGTTCGTGCTCCGGACGCGCGAGCCGCGTCGCCGGCGCTAACGCGCGAACTCCGTCCGGGTACGAAGAAGGGTCCGCCGGCCGGCGAGGACGCCGGCCGAGCAGGACCCTGGGGCGCTACGCGCCGATCTTGTGCTCTCCGCGACGGGCGCGGAGGTAGGCGAGGCGCTCCTCGAGCAGCTCCTCGAGCTCCGCACGCGTGCGGCGCTCCAGCAGCATGTCCCAGTGGGTGCGCGGTGCCTTCTGCTCGCCCCGGTCGACGACGACGGGCTTCGAATCCACCAGCAGCACGGCCTCGTGGCCGCAGTTGCGGCACTCCCAGGTCTCGGGCGCTTCGGCGTCGGCCGAGAACACCATGTCGGTGTCGTGGCCGCAATCCGAGCAGTGATACGTGAACGTCGATCGCGGTGAGAAGACGACGCCTTCTTCGCTCTGCAGGCTCTGTGAGCCGAGCCTCATCCCGCGCAAGCTTCGATCTGCCATTGTGTGGTCTCCTCTCGCTGTGCTCCGACCAGTGTCGACCGCGGACCTGGGGGTGGTCCGGAGAGGCTCCCGTTTGCCAGAGGATCGTCAGGTGAACGGGCCTTTTCCGGCGCGTTCCGAGGGGCCGTCGGCGCGGCCTGCCGGGTCGTCCACGGCGAGGCGGGCGAGGTCGGTCCGGTCGGTGACGAGGCCGTCGACGCCGAGGTCGAGCAGGGCCCGCATCCGCTCGGGATCATTGATCGTCCAGAGGTGGATCTCGACTCCGGTGACCCGCAGTCGGGCGAGGATCCGCGGCGCGGTGACCGGCAGACCGGCTGCGCGCTCGGGGACCTGCAGCGCGTCGATGCCGCGGAGGGCTCGGCGGACGAGTGCCGGCTGCTTCAGATGGGCGCCGACGAGGGCCGCCACGAACCGGGGTGCCGAGGCCGACGTCGCCACGCCGGGGAGGTGGCGCACGGCGGCGCGACGGCGCGACTCCGAGAAGGAGGTGATCAGCACGCGGTCCCGCGCTCCGGCGGCACGGACCGCGTCGACCGTGGGGACGACGGCTGCCTTCGCCTTGATGTCGATGTTGAAGCGCGCGTCCGGCAGCCGCCGCAGGGCCTCGACGAGGGAGAGGAGCCGCTCGCCGGACGGCAGCACGCACTCGGCGAGCTCCTCCCAGCGCGTCCGGTCGATGCGGTTGCGGACGCCCGCGACGTCGACGACTTCCTCGTCGTGCACGAGGACCGCGACACCGTCGAGCGAGGCCCGGACGTCCGTCTCGAGGAGGTCGGCTCCGGCGGCGAGGGCGCGCTCGAACGACTCGAGGGTGTTGCCCTCGGCGCCCGGTGCGAAGCCGCGGTGGGCGATGACGAACGGCCGCCGTCCCGAGAGGAACGGCGGCCGCGGAGTCGTCATGGCGGAGGAGCCCCGGCCGAGGAGCGTCAGAAGGACGGGGCCGGGGGAGTCATGCCCGAGCCGTCCTGCTCGCGCTCCGGGCGGGTCGGCGAGTTCTTGCCGAACGCCTGGCCCATGCCCTTGAGCGCCTCGGTGAGCTCGCTCGGCACGATCCAGAGCTTGTTCGCGCTGCCCTCGGCGATTTTCGGCAGCATCTGCAGGTACTCGTAGGCGAGCAGCTCGTTGTCGGGGCGGCCCTCGTGGATGGCGGAGAAGACGGTGGTGATCGCCTTCGCCTCACCCTCGGCCCGGAGGACCGCGGCCTTCGCGTCACCCTCGGCGGCCAGGATCGCCGCCTGGCGGTGACCCTCCGCGTTCAGGATCTGCGACTGCTTCGTGCCCTCGGCGGTGAGGATGACGGCGCGGCGGTCTCGCTCGGCGCGCATCTGCTTCTCCATCGAGTCCTGGATGGAGATCGGCGGGTCGATCGCCTTGAGCTCGACGCGTCCGACGCGGATGCCCCACTTGCCGGTGGCCTCGTCGAGGACGATGCGCAGCTGGCCGTTGATGTTGTCGCGGGAGGTCAGCGCCTCCTCGAGGTTCAGCCCGCCGACCACGTTGCGGAGCGTGGTGGTGGTGAGCTGCTCGACCGCGCCGAGGTAGTTGGCGATCTCGTAGGTGGCGGCGCGCGCGTCGGTCACCTGGAAGTAGACGACCGTGTCGATCGAGACGACCAGGTTGTCCTCGGTGATCACGGGCTGCGGCGGGAAGGAGACGACCTGCTCGCGCAGGTCGACGGACGGACGGACCCGGTCGATGAAGGGGATCACCAGGTTGAGGCCCGGGAGGAGGGTGCGGTGGTACTTGCCCAGCCGCTCCACCACGCCGGCCGTGGCCTGCGGGACGATGCGGATGGCCTTGAACAGCACCACCAGGGCGAAGAGGACGATGACCACGATGATCACCGTCGTCACGATTGCTGCGGTGTTCACGACGAACTCCTTTCGGCGGGGACGACGACGGCCGTCGCGCCCTCGATGGCGGTGACGACGACGCGTTCGCCGAGACCGAGCGGGCGGGTTTCGACGAGCGGGGACAGCTTGGCCGTCCACGTCTCGCCGTTGACGAGCTTCACCTGGCCGGGGCCGGGTCCCGTGATCACGACGCTGCCGGCGAGGCCGAGCAGCGCGTCGGCTCCGGTCGGCGTCGGGTCGCCGCCGCGCTTGAGCAGCCGCAGCAGCGGGGGCCTGACCAGGAAGAGCAGCAGCACGGCGAGGACCGCGGCGACCGGGACTTGCACCCAGAACGGGGCGCCGGCCAGGCCGGTCGCGAGGCCGCCGATGCTGCCGACCGCGAGCATCAGGAAGGTGAACTCGAGAGTGATCATCTCGACGATCACGAAGATCAGGATGAGGGCGATCCAGAGGATCCAGGCGTACTGAGTCACTGCGTCCATGCGGTGCTCCTTCCCCTTACGAGCACGAGACCTCAGGGTAGCAAGGGCCCCCGCGAGGGGGCTGGGAGGAGGCGCGGGACCGGCGCGCAGCGAGTGAGCGACGCCGGCGGCGGCGGCTTGGTAGGCTCCTGCGTCGGGCCGTGGGCCCGTCATTCGTGCCCGATCCGGCTCCACCGCCGGCGTCCTGGAGGATCTCCCCGTGTCCAACCCCCTCGCCCCCGGCTCGCTCGACGGCAAGCGCGTCCTCGTCACCGGCTCCTCCCGCGGCATCGGCGCCGACACCGTCCGCTACTTCGCCGAGGCCGGCGCGAGCGTCGTCGTGAACTACCGCTCGAAGGCGCCGCGCGCGACGAAGCTCGTCGACCAGATCACCGCCGCGGGCGGCTCCGCCTTCGCCGTGGGCGCCGACCTCACCGACGCGTCCTCGCGTGCCGCCCTCTTCGCCGAGATCGAGGAGAAGCTCGGCGGGCTCGACGTGCTCGTGCTGAACGCCTCCGGCGGCATGGAGAGCAACATGGGCGAGGACTACGCGATGGTCCTCAACCGCGACTCGCAGGTCGCCACGCTGGAGGCGGCGCTGCCGCTGCTGGGCGAGGGCTCGCGCATCGTCTTCGTCACCAGCCACCAGGCGCACTTCATCCGCACCACGCCGACGATGCCGGAGTACGAGCCGGTCGCGCTGTCCAAGCGTGCGGGCGAGGACGCGCTGCGCGAGCGCATCCCGGCACTGACCGAGCGCGGTGTCGAGTTCGTCGTCGTCTCGGGCGACATGATCGAGGGCACCATCACCGCGACGCTGCTCGAGCGCTCGAACCCGGGCGCGATCAGCTCGCGTCGCGAGTCGGCGGGCAAGCTCTACAACGTGGGCGAGTTCGCGGCCGAGGTCGCCCTGGCCGCGGTCGAGCCGATCCCCGCGGAGAACACGCGCCTCGTCGGCGACACGGCCGACTTCGCCTGACGGCGGGCGCGGAGGCCGCGCCCCGATCGCAGCGACAGCCCCTGAGGAGGGGTAGGAGTCGGACACGGCCTCGTGCCGTCCGTCCGCTGCTCTCCGAGCCGGGCGGTGCCGGAGCTCGCGTGCGTGTCGGGGTTCGCTGCGCCGCGGTCAGCGGGCCGGGGACGACCTCGGGTCGGTCACGAAGCCGACCGGGGGCAGTCCGGACAGCGCCGGGGAGACGCGGTCGATGACCTCCGCGTGATGGTCGACGCCCTGTCGGCGGAGGAACGACCAGCACTTCAGCGAGGCGGGGCGACGCTCGAGGGGGAGGTGCGCGGCCTCGACGAGGATCACGGTCGAGGACCGGTGCAGGATCCTGATCGGGACGGGGACGGTCCTCCCGTCGATGATCCACTCCGACACCGCGTGCGCACGGCCGTGCTCCTGGTCCACGCCGAGGGTGAGGACGCTCCGGAAGTCCTCCGAGGCGGCGCCCAGGCCGATCTGGAAGTCGCCGTCCGTGCTGTCGAGGAGGAAGGCGACGTCGAGTCCTCGGCGGTGACGGACGGCGAACGTCGTGAGCGGACGACCGCTGTCGGGCGCGCCTCGGGCGGCGGCGCCGCGAGGGAGGAGCTGCGCCTCGTCCGGGCCGGGGGAGACTCGTGTTCCTACCGGGTGCATCATCATCGACACCTCCTCCTGCGAGCATAGAGGCGACCCCGTCCGCCGGCCCCCCGGGTGCGGTGCACGCGCGCAGCCCGCCGATCCTCCGCTCGTGCCGGTCGAGGTCCGCGCTGGCGGCGCAGGCTGCGACTGCGCTACTGTCGCTCGCAGAGGGCAAAAACCGCTCGGCTCCGGCTGGGCGAACCGCGTACACGTCTCATCGGGAGTCGTCACTTCTTCTTCGAAGGAGTGTCCCCGTGTCCCTACGATCCCTCGCCCCCGTCGGAGCCCCCGGCTCACCGCGCAGTCTGCGTGAGGCCTGGCTCCCGCTCGCCGGACTGTCCGCGGTGTTCCTGTTCGAGATGCTCGACAACTCGGTCCTGAACGTCGCTCTGCCCACCATCGGGCGCGAGCTCGCGTCGTCCACGGCGGCGCTGCAGTGGGTGTCCGGTGCGTACTCGGCCGCGTTCGGCGGCCTGATGCTGCTCTTCGGCGCGGTCGCCGACCGGTACGGCCGCCGCCGCACGATGCTCGTCGGCCTGACGCTGCTGGCGTGCGCGAGCGCGCTCACTCTCCTCGTCGGCTCGGTGGAGCAGCTCATCGCCGTCCGGGCGCTGATGGGCGTCGCCGCCGCGATGACCACGCCGGGGTCGATGGCGCTGGCGTTCCGGCTCTTCTCCTCCGACGAGCTGCGGGTGCGGGCGCTGACGGTCGTCTCGACCGCGGGGCTCGTCGGTCTCGCCGTCGGACCGACGATCGGCGGCTTCGTCCTGGCGGTGGCGCCGTGGCAGGTGCTCCTCGTCGCGAACGCTCCGATCGCGGTCGTCGCGTTCGTCGGCATCCGCGCCGGGATCGCCGTGGATCGGCCCGAGGACCTGCACCGGAATCCGGTGGACGTGCTCGGGGCCGTCCTGGGCACCGCGGCGGTGGTCGGGGTGCTCGTCACGCCGACGCTCTTCGTCGTCGCGGCCGCCGGCGGGACGGCGTGGAGCGCCGCGGTTCTGACCGTTCTCGCCGCGGCAGGGTTCGTGTGGCGGGAGCGCGCGGCCCGCCATCCACTGCTCGATCTCGCGGTGCTCGCCCGGCCGCTGGTGGCGAGCGGGCTGGCCTACAAGGCGGCCGCCGGACTCGCGACGGCAGCGCTCTCGTACCTGGTCACGCTGCAGCTGCAGTCCGCGTGGGGCTGGCCGCCGGCCCTCGCCGCGGTCGGGACCCTGCCGCAGGTGCTGGTGCTGCTGGCCGGAGGGCGCTTCGTCGGCCCGTTCGTCCGGCGCGTCGGCGTCGGCCGCGCCGCGGGGGCCAGTGCCGCCGCGGTCGTCGGCGGACTCGCCGTCTTCAGCGCCCTCGGCCGCTTCGGCTATCCCTTCGTCCTCCTCGCCCTCGTGCTCGTCGCCGCGGGACTGCGGGTGGTGGGCGCCGTCGCCGGCACCAGCGTGCTCTCGGGACTGCCCTCCTCCAGCACCTCGATCGGCGCTGCCCTCGTGGACACGGCGAGCGAGCTCGCCACCGCGGTCGGCCTCGCCGCCACGGGGACCGTCCTCGCGGCCCTCGTCGCGGGCAGCATCACGGTGACCGCCACGACCGCGGCGCAGGCCGAGTCGATCGGCGGCGCGCTCTCGCTCGCCGGACTGGTCGTCACCGGCGCGGCGGCGCTCCTCGTCGTCGTCGGCCTCGTGCGCTCCCGCGCGACCGTCCTCCCCTCCGCTGCTGCTCAACACCTCACTGCCCAGGAGTCCACTCATGTCTGACGCCATCGCCCGCCCCGAGCCCGTTCCCGCCGCCCGACCGCCGTTCGACCCCGAGCTCGCCGGTGTCCTGGCCGCGCTCGAGGCGCGCGGCGCCTTCACTCTCACGCGCGAGGCGCTCCCGAGGATGCGGCAGCTCGACACGACAGAGGAGGCCCTCGACGAGCGGCTGCGCACCCGCGGCTACGAGCGGCGCAGTCTCACCGTGCCCGGGCACCGCGGCGATCCGATCCGGCTCGCCGTCGTTCAGCGGATCGGCCGGACCGGCAGGACCGGCAGGACCGCGGGGGTCTACGCGGTGCACGGCGGCGGGATGATGTTCGGCCACCACCTCGGGAACCTCGATTCCTACGACGACTGGCTCCTCGACCACGACGTCGTCCTCGTCAGCGTCGACTACCGCCTCGCGCCCGAGCACCCCGATCCCTACCCGGTCGAGGACTGCTACGCCGGCCTGGTCTGGGTCGCCGCGCACGCCGACGAGCTCGGCATCGATCCGGAGCGCCTCGTCATCGCGGGACAGAGCGCGGGAGGCGGGCTCGCGGCGGGCACGGCGCTGCTCGCCCGTGACCGGGGTGGTCCGGCGCTGCTGGCGCAGATCCTGGTGTCGCCGATGCTCGACGATCGCGACGACACCGTTTCGACACGGCAGATCGACGGTGCCGGCGTGATGGACCGGACCCTGGTCCGCTTCGCCTGGGACGCCTACCTCGGAGCTCGCCGGGCGACCGAGGACGTCTCCGCGTATGCCGCTCCGGCACGCGCGTCGGACGTGTCGGGACTGCCTCGCACCTACCTCGACTGCGGCAGCGCCGAGGTCTTCCGCGACGAGACCGTCGCTTACGCGAGCGCTCTCTGGGCGGCGGGGGTCGATGCGGAGCTGCACGTCTGGCCGGGTGCCTTCCACGGCTTCACGAGCATGGCGCCCGGCGCGGCCCTCTCCCGGTCGGCGACGGCCGCCCTGGCCGACTGGACGCGGCGGCTGCTCGGTGCTCCCGTCCCGGTGGTCCTCGACGACGACGCGGAGGCGGAGCCGGCGGGGACGGCTCTCGGGGATGCTGCGCTGGGCGGGAGGGGCGAGTAGGACGCCGCGGGCGGCGAGGCTCGCGGGTGAGCGCGGGACCAGACGTCGTGGAGGCGACCGCTCGCGGTCCGGACGAGGAGCACCCGTGCGCTACTCCCGCGGTGCCGTGATCGTCCGGCGGAAGGTGACGACCTCCTGCGCGACGACCCGGATGTCCTGGCCGGTCGCGCGCGCCTCCGCGCAGGGCGCCGAACGCCGCGTCGGCGGCAGGCGCAGGGAGACGCTGAGGAAGCCGACGGCCCTTGCCCCCTCCGGGAGAGCGGACCTCGAGTGGAGCCGAGAAGTACGGCGCGACCTGATCATCCACGGCCGCGCCACTCCGGGCGCCATCGTCTCGCACGAGCTGCCGCGGGACGACGCGGTGCGCGGCTTCGACCAGTTCGACGAGCGCGTGGACGGCTGGACGAGGCTCGTGCTGCACCCGGCGCACCGAGGGGCCGTTCGTCGGTGGAGCGATCGGACCCTGCGCGGGCTCTGTCCGGGGAGCTGCGCTCGGTTAGCGTCCACTCGTGGGCGGGGGGCCCGCGAGTGGACGCGGGACGGGGTGTGGTGAGGTGCTGGGGGCCGGTTCGGGTCCGTTCGTGGGGGGGCGTGCGTGCCGCGTCCATTCGGTGGTGGATCTCGATACGCCCGCTGCGCGGGCTATTCGATCAGCATGAATCGCTGCGCCTGCTGCGCGGGCTGCTCGATCGACGTGAATCGCTGCGCCTGCTGCGTGGGCTGCTCGATCGGCATGGACTGCTCGGGCGCGGGAGGACCTCGTCTGAGGGCGCTTGCATGCTGGTCGAGTAGCCCCGCAGGGGCGTATCGAGACCCGCCGTCATCCGCAGAGTGGGATTGCAGACTCGGCTTCTGACGCTGGTGGATCTCGATACGCCCGCTGCGCGGGCTACTCGATCAGCATGCAGCGCTGCGCCTGCTGCGCGGGCTGCTCGATCGGCATGGACCGCTCGGGCGCCGCAGGACCTCGGCGGGAGGGGGTCAGGCGGGTGGGAGGGCGGGGGCCGCGCGGCGGGCGGCGCGGAGGCCGTTGGCGATGATCACGACCTCGGCGAGCTCGTGGACGAGGACGACGCAGGCGAGGCCGAGGACGCCGAGGAGTGCGAGGGGGAAGAGGACGACGATCACGGCGAGCGCGAGGACCAGGTTCGCGGTCATGATGCGGCGGCCGCGCCGGGCGTGCAGGAGCGCGGCGGGGATCAGGCGCAGGTCGGTGCCGGTGAAGGCGACGTCCGCGGACTCGATCGCGGCGGCCGAGCCGGTCGCTCCCATCGCGATGCCGACGTCCGCGCTCGCGAGCGCGGGGGCGTCGTTGATGCCGTCGCCGATCATCGCGACCCGGCGGTGCCGGCGGAGCTGCTCGATCGCGGCGGCCTTGTCGGCGGGCCGCTGCTCGGCGCGCACGTCGGAGATCTCGGCCTGAGCCGCGAGGGCGCGCGCTGTCCGGGCGTTGTCGCCGGTGAGCATGAGGGTGCCGATGCGGTGGCGCTCGAGCTCCGCGATCGTCGCGGCCGCCTCGGGCTTGAGCTCGTCGCGGAGGCCGATCACGCCGAGGACCGCGCCGCCGCGCTCCACGACGACGGCCGTCATCCCGGCGCTCTCCATCGCCTCCAGCTGCGCCGTCAGCGCTCCGGCGGTCACCCAGCGCGGGCTGCCGATGCGCACCGCGACTCCGGCGAGGGTGCCGGTGATGCCGTCACCGGGATGCTCGGTGACGTCCTCCACCGGGGCCGACGTCGAGCCGGTGGCGAGGATCGCGGCGGCGAGCGGGTGCGTGCTGCGTGCTTCGAGGGCGGCGGCGACGGCCAGGACCTCCTCGCGGGACACGTCGGAGGCGGTCGCGACCTCCGTGACGCTCGGGCGGCCCGTGGTGAGGGTGCCGGTCTTGTCGAACGCGACGACCTGCACGGTGCCGAGGCGCTCGAACGCCTCGCCGGAGGTGATGATCAGGCCGAACCGGCTGCCGGCTCCGATCGCGGAGACGACGGTCACCGGCACGGCGATCGCCAACGCGCAGGGAGATGCGGCGACGAGGACGACGAGGGCGCGCTCCGTCCAGGTGGTGGTGTCGCCGAGGAGGACGCCGAACAGGGCGATGCCCGCGGCGAGCAGCAGCACGATCGGGACGAGGGGCTTCGCGAGGCGGTCGGCGAGGCGGGCCCGCTCGCCCTTGCGGGCGTGGGCCTGCTCGACCAGGCGCACGATCGTCGTCAGGGAGTTGTCGGTGCCCGCGGCGGTCGCCTCGACCTGCAGGGCTCCGCCGCCGTTGATCGCTCCGGCGGAGACGGCGTCGCCCGGGCCGACCTCGACGGGGATCGACTCGCCCGTGATCGCGGAGGTGTCGAGGCTGCTGCGGCCGGAGACGACGACGCCGTCCGTCGCGATCCGGTCGCCGGGGCGCACCACGAGCACGTCGAGCTCGCGCAGCTCGCGGGCCGGGACGGTCACGTCGCCGTGCAGGCGGGAGACGATCGCGGTGTCCGGGATCAGGTCGAGCAGGGCGCGCAGGCCGCCGCGGGCCCGGTCCATCGCGCGGTCCTCGAGCGCCTCCGCGATGGAGAAGAGGAACGCCAGCGCCGCCGCCTCGCCGACGTGCCCGAGCAGGACGGCACCGACGGCGGCGATCGTCATCAGCAGGCCGACACCGAGCTTGCCGCGCAACAGCCGCCGCACCGCGCCGGGCATGAACGTCGATGCACCGGCGACGAGGCTCGCGCCGAGCACGATCGTTCCGGCGAGCTCCAGGCCCGTCCACTCCAGGACGGAGCCGGCGAGCAGCAGCACACCGGCGGCGAGGGGGATCAGGACGCCGAGGTCCCGCCACCACGCGATCGACTCCTCGCCGGACTCGTGGTCGTGCTCGTCGTCGTCGTGAGCGTCGTGGTTCGAGCCGGAGGGACCGTCGTGGGTGTGCGGCTCGTGCTCGGTCGGCGCGGGGCGCGTGCCGAGGCTCACCGGGACCGGTGCGTCCTCGGCCGCGCAGCAGGCGTCCCCGGTGCCCCGCGGTCGCAGCGCCAGAGTCCGGCGAGGGGTCGTCGGCTCGTCGGGGCCGCAGCACTCCGCGCTCACGCGGACACCCCGCAGCACAGCGGCACGTCGCAGTCCTCGTCCGTGCACTCCGCGCCGTCATCCACCGCGAGCACCACGTCGACCATCGCGGTCAGTGCTTTCGCGAGGTGCGGGTCGGCGAGCTCGTACCGGGTGCTGCGCCCCTCCGGAACGCCCGCGACGATGCCGCAGCCGCGCAGGCAGCTCAGGTGGTTGGACACGTTCGAGCGCGTCAGGCCGAGCGACTGGGCCAGCTCGCCCGGATAGCCGGGCTCCTCGATCAGGGAGAGCAGGATGCGCGAGCGGGTGGGGTCGGCCATCGCCCGGCCCAGCCGGTTCATGACGTCGAGGCGCGAAGCATTGGTCAGCATGCGATGACCTTACAGTGACCGCTGACCAGTCGTCCGGTGCGTCGGGACGGCGAGGTTCCTAAACTCGTCAGCATGACCGATGACACCGACGACTTCGCGTCGCGACCGACGACGCTGACGGCCCGCTTCTCGATGAGCGGCTGGGACCCGGCACCGCTGGCCGGCCTCGACGGCGACGGGGACTGGGTCGGTGCGGTCGTGATGCGGAAGACCTACACGGCGGGGATCCTCGGCGAGAGCGTGGCCGAGTTCCTCTCCTCGGGCGGGGAGGAGACCGGGCGCGGCTACCTGGCAGCCGAGCGCATCACGGGACGCCTCGAGGACGGGCGCTCCGGCGCGTTCACCGTCCACCACGGCGGGCTGCAGCATCCGGGCGGCGGCTCGAGCTTCGGCTACCTCGTCCCGGGCTCGGGGACCGGCGACTTCGCGGAGTGGGCGGGGACGGCTCGCATCGACCACGACGACGAGGGCGCGTTCTTCACGTTCGTCCTGGAGTAGCGGTGGGGGTCCGGGGCGGATCGAGATCCGCCTGCGTCGGAACGGGAGTCTGCAGGCCCGCCGTGCTGGGGGTGGTGGGTCTCGATACGCCCCTGCGGGGCTACTCGACCAGCATGTTCGCTGCCACTTGTGGACGAGTCATGCTGGTCGAGTAGCCCGCGGAGCGGGCGTATCGAGATCCGTCGGCGTCAGAAGTCGAGTCTGCAGACCTGCCGTGCTGGGGGTGGTGGGTCTCGATACGCCCCTGCAGGGCTACTCGACCAACATGTTGCGGCGCAGCGACGTCCATTTCCTCGCCACCGAGACGCGAAGCGGCTTCCGCGCTCGATACGCCCCTGCGGGGCTACTCGATCAGCATGTGTGCGGGCGACTCCTCCAAGTGGATCCACCAGTGTCAGGACAAGGGTCTGCACGACCGCCATGCTGGGGACGGTGGGTCTCGATGCACCCCTGCGGGGCTACTCGACCAGCATGTCGCGGCGCAGCCGCGTCCTTTCGCTCACCACTGAGACGCGAAGCGGCTTCCCCGCTCGATACGGATGCGGGTGCCGTCGCCCGGGGTCAGAGCGTCTCGAGGGACGGGGTGATCATGGTCCGCAGCTCCCAGGGGATCACCGCGGTGACGTAGCGGTCGTCGAGGCGGGCACCGATCGCGAGGAAGTGCGGGGCGATCTCGACCCGGTGGCTGCGGTGCGTCTCGCCGTCCACCAGCAGGGGCACTCCGCGGCGGATCTCGTAGCCGGCCAGGGGCTCGCCGCGGACGACCCGCAGGCGCTCGGAGACCAGCTGCCCGGGGAAGAGCGTGCGCAGCGCGTCGACGAGGTGGGCCTCGAGGCGCGCCTCGAGCGGGTGCGCGCGCTCGGCGGGGATCGGCATCGACGTCCGGACGGCCTCGAACAGCGTCGGGTAGCGCATCCGGCGGATCTGATCGCGCAGCCACTCGGGGAGGGTCGACGTCTCGGCGCGGGCGATCGCGGCCCGCTGCGCCGGGGTGAGGGCGACGAAGTTCCGCGGGTCCTCACGGCGGGCCGGGTACCGGTAGAACGTGTAGGAGACGCTGACGGCGACCGCCCGCCCGCTGGCGAGGCTGGACGAGGCGGTGAACGGCTCGAGATGGTGCGGCGAGGCGAACGTGTAGACGGGACCGGGGAGGGTCGCGGCGACCTCCGCGAGGGTCGGCGGCGCGCCCACCCTCTGCCGCGCGTCCTCGTCCATGCCGGGGTCCCTAGTGATGCTCGTCGAGGATCTGCCGCGCCAGGGCCGTGATCGTCGTCGAGGTCGAGCGCGAGCGGCTCCGGAGCAGCTCGAACGCCTGCGGGATCGAGATGTCGTGGGTGTAGGCGAGGACGCCCTTGGCCTGCTCGACGACGACGCGACTGCTCAGGGCGCGCTGCAGCTGCGACTGCGTGGGGGCGTCCTGCTCGCGAGCGCGCTGGTGCAGGAGCCCGACGGTGGCGATGTCGGCGAAGCCCTGGACGACGGCGATGTCGTCGGGGTCGAGGGTCCCCGCCCGGGCGCGGAACAGGTTGAGGGAGCCGAGGGTGACCCCCTGCGCGCGCATCGGCACGCAGTGCGCGGCTCGGAGGTCGAGCTCCGCCGCTCTGCTCCGGAACTCGGACCAGTGGTCGCCGACCTCGGCGATGTCGGGCACGATCACGGGTTCGCCGCTGGTGCAGCTGTCGACGCAGGGCCCGGCGGCGCTCAGCTGCAGCAGATCGAGGAGGTGCGCGTCCTCCTCGGTGGAGGCCAGGACGTCGAGGGTGCCGCTCGCGTCGGCGAGGACGAGGCCGGCGGACACGGCGTCGAAGACGGTGGCGCTCGCGTCGACGAGGGTCTGCGTGAAGTCGATGACGTCGTAGTCCTCGACGAGCGTGTTCGACAGGGTGACGAACGTCGTGATGATGCTGCGCTCGCGGGAGGCGGTCATCGCGGGTCCTCCCGGGGAGTGCGGGGGCTGCGGGCGAGGACGTCGCGGCGGTTCAGGATGTCGGGGAAGGCCGTCCGCTGCTGCACGATGTCGGCGGCGACCGCCATCACCGACCGGTCGTGGGCGAAGGCGTGGGCACGCAGGAGCAGGAGCGCGTCCTCAGGAGTGATGCTGTAGCGGGCGACGACCATCCCGGTGGCCTGGTGGACGATCCGACGGGAGCCGGGGTTCGCGCTGTCGTCGTCGTCGTTGTCGCGCAGGACGGCGGCGAGCAGGCGCAGCGACGTCGCGACGGAGGCGGCGGCGAGGTCGGCCATCAGGCCGGCGCTGAGGGGTCCGGGCGTGCGGGAGTAGACGTCGACCGCGCCGAGGGAGAGGCCGGCGAAGACGAGGGGGAAGGCGAACACCGCGCGGACGCCGGTGCTCCTGACCGCATCGGCGAACAGCGGCCAGCGCGATTCGGCTCCCGTGTCCGGGACGGAGACCGGAGCGTCGGCGGTCATCGCCGCCCAGCACGGGCCCTCGCCGAGGTCGAGCTGGATCTCGTCGAGCCGGGCGGCGGTCTCGTCGCTGGCCGCGACGGTCTCGCCGCCGAAGGGGCTGCCGATGGTCGAGATCGCGACGCCGTCGATGGGGGAGCCGCGCAGGTACGGTTCGCAGAGTGCAGGGCCGTCCACTGCGCTCACCCCAGCCGCGGACGACCCGCGGAAGCGCCGCAGCTGCTCGGCGACGGAGTGCGCCAGGCTCGGATGGATGGCGCCCGGTGGGTCGATCGCGGCGAGGACCTCGGCGACGACCGGTTCGGTGGGACTGCTCACGGACGTGACCTTCCAGGCGGCGCCCCACGACCGCGTCTCCGCGCCGGGATCCACGAGAGGAGTCGTGCCGGCTCGACCGCGCAGGGACGGGCGCGGCAGCACTGAGAACGGTAGACGCCCCCGTCATCGGCGTCGAGGCATTGACGGGGCGCGGCACGCGGGTGCCGGATGCACGCGGCAGCGAGGTCGGGCGTGCTCAGGCGGGGTCGTACCCGCCCTCCTCGTTCCACTGGTCGAGGCCCTCGCGGACGGGCGTCCGGGGTGCGGGGGCGGGGCGCCGCCACGTCGACAGGGCGGCGTCGGCCCAGGCGGTCACGGCCGGCCGCGGCGGATCGGCGACCGGAGGCGCGCGTTCTCGAGGGGGCGGTGCGCGTCGTCACAGGTGCGCCTCGGGGACCGCGTCGGGCTCCGCGCCGATCCCCGTGAACGCCGCGAGCGGGGAGCCTGCGGAGGGGATGCGGCGGTGCAGGGCCGGGCGGAGCGCACGCGTCGCCTGCTCGCGGACTAGCCGGGCGAGGCCGGGATGGATGGCGCCGGGGACGGCGATCGCGCTGATCAGCGCTGCCAGAGCGAGGGTGGTGCCTGTCCGGTCCATGATCGCTTCTTCGAGAAGGGAACCGAGGGGAACGATCGGAGCCGGCCGGCGCAGTGCCGGTGACGAGATGCGCGGGTCCAGGCGCAGGTCGGATCGTGGTCGGGGTGAGCGTAGGCCCCCGCAGCCGCCGGCACCAGAGGCATCGTCCCGGCGGTCCGGCGATCGCGGGCGCAGAGCGGACCGTGATCGGCCCCCACGGGATCGCCCTCCTGCGGCCCGAACGCGCGTAGCCTTCGCCCCGACCGCCCCGACGTCTTCCCGGTGGGTCTCGGCACCGCGTCAGGTGCACCCGACGGCAAGACCCGCATGGGCAGGCTCGTGTACAACTCGTCCTTCGAGGTCGACTTCGACGATCGCCGCCTCGCCCACCTGAAGATCGTGATCGGCGCCGAGCTCGGCCGCAACGAGGGCTTCTTCTTCTCCTGGAAGGACACCCTCGTGGTCGGCAACGGCCGCACCACCCTGTGGATGCATCCGACCATCCCGCTGCGCTTCACGTTCCTGACCGGCGCGACGCCGCCGATCAATGCGGAGTGGGTGCGCCGCCTCATCGCCGAGTCGCACGGCGGGACGGGGCTGCGGATCTCGTCGGAGGTGCCGCCGGTCACGACGGCGGGCTGACGGCGCTCGCCGCGGGGCGAGGCGGGAGGACGGCGCTCTTCTCCGCCGTCTCCTCGCCTCGCGGGTGAGGAAACCCACCGGTCTCCGATGGACATCGCGAGGGCGGAGTGTCGGTGGCATCGGCTTACACTCGATCCGATTCGAACGTGTGTTCGATTCGGTGAGGGGAAGACCATGAGCGTGACCGTCGTGGATCGCATCGCGACTCCGGTCGAGGAGGCCGTCTCCGTCACCTTCCTCGTCGCGGGCGACGCGGTCGCCGCGGGCTTCCCCTCGCCGGCGCAGGACTACTTCGACGGCTCCCTCGACCTCAACGACCACCTGATCCGGGACCGGACGTCGACGTTCATCGTCCGCGTCTCCGGGGAGAGCATGAGCGGCGCCGGCATCAGCGACGGCGACGAGCTCGTTGTCGACCGGTCGCTCACGCCGACGCATGGGAGCGTCGTCATCGCGATCCTCGACGGCGAGCTGACCGTCAAGCGGCTCGAGCTGAATCCCGGGGGAGTGGTGCTGCGCGCGGAGAACCCGGATTACCCGCCGATCCTCGTCGCCGAGCTGAGCGACCTCCAGATCTGGGGCGTCGTCACCGTCTGCCTGCACCGGCTGCACCGTGCGCTCTGAGCGGCGGATCGGCCTGGTCGACGTGAATAGCTTCTACGTCTCCTGCGAGCGGCTGTTCGACCCGAAGCTGCAGGGGCGGCCGGTCGTCGTCCTCTCGAACAACGACGGCTGCGTGGTCGCCCGCTCGGACGAGGTCAAGAAGCTCGGCATCGAGAACGGGACGCCGTGGTTCAAGGTCGAGCCGCTCATCCGCTCGGGCCGGCTGCCGGAGGTGATCGCCCGATCCAGCAACTACGAGCTGTACGGCGAGCTGTCCGCGCGGGTGATGGAGCTGCTGGGCCGCTACTCGGCGTGGCAGGAGGTGTACTCGATCGACGAGAGCTTCCTCGGCGTCGACGGCGACGTGGCGGAGCGGGCGAGGATCGGCCGGGCGATGCGCGCCGCCGTCGCGAAGAACGTCGGCCTGCCCGTGTGCGTCGGCTTCGGGCCGAGCAAGACGCTCGCGAAGTTCGTCAACAAGGGCGGCGCGAAGAAGCACCCGCGCCTCGGCGGCGTCTGCGACACCGACTGGTACACGCCCGCGCAGCTCGACGCGCTGATGGCGTCCCAGCACGTCACCGAGCTGTGGGGCGTCGCCGGCCGCACCGGGAAGCGCCTCGCGGAGCTGTCCATCCACACGATCCGCGATCTGCGCGACGCCGACCCGGCGCTGATCCGGAAGAAGTTCTCCGTCGTGCTGCAGCGCTCCGTCTACGAGCTGCGCGGTGTCGACTGCATCCCGCTCGAGGCGGCCCGGACGGTGCGCGACCAGCTGATCTTCTCGCGCTCGTTCGCCACTCCGGTGACGACGATCGCGGACATGGAGCAGGTGCTCTCCGTCTACGCGCAGCGTGCCGCGCACCGCCTGCGCGCGCAGGGGTCGGTGACGAAGACGATGAGCGTCTTCGCGTCGACGTCGCCGTTCGCGGACGCGCCGTACGAGTCCGCGGGCGGGCTCGCGGGCTTCCCGGTGCCCACCGACGACCCGGTGGCGATCGTGAAGGCCGCGATCGGCACGCTGCGGCCGCGGCTGCGCGAGGGGGCGCGGTACGTGCGGGCCGGCGTGATCCTCACGAACCTGTCCGCGCGGGACTCCCACGTCCTCCTCGATCTGTTCGACACCGCCTTCGACACCAAGGGCCTCGGCGCGACCATCGACGCCGTGACGAAGCGCCACGGGCGAGCCGCGGTCGGTCTCGGGCTCGCGGGGATCCGCAAGGGGCCGGTCTGGACGATGAAGCGCGGCGCGCTGTCGCTGCGCGCGACGACGCACTGGGGGGAGCTGGCGACGGCGCATGCGCGGTGACCAGCCGCTCGACCCCTGTGCACCGCTCACCGGTCCTGCTGCCGCGTCACCGGTCCCGCTGCCGCGTCGGCGGGTCGGCGGTGGTGGAGCGGTAGTAGTCCAGGAGCTGCAGCCCGGAGGCCGCCGCCTCGTCGAGGATCACGGTGGCGTGCGGATGGAGCTGCAGCGCGGACGCGGGGACGAAGGAGCTCAGCGGCCCCTCCACCGCGGCGGCGATCGCGTCGGCCTTCGAGACGCCCTGGGCGACGAGGAGCAGTTGTCCGGCGTCGAGGATCGTCCCGATGCCCTGGGTCAGGCACTGCGTCGGCACGAGCTCCGGGGCGTCGAAGAAGCGGGCGTTGTCGTCGCGCGTGCGGGGTGCGAGCGTCTTCAGACGCGTGCGCGAGGCGAGCGACGAGGTCGGCTCGTTGAAGCCGATGTGCCCGTTCGCGCCGATGCCGAGGATCTGCAGGTCGATCCCGCCGGCGTCGAGGATCCGCCGCTCGTACCGGTCGGCGGCCGCGTCGAGGTCGTCGGCGCGGCCGTCGGGCACGTGCACCCGCCGAGGATCGAGGCCGAGCGGCTCGACGACGTCGCGGGCGAGGACGCTCGCGTAGGACTCCGGGTGCGCGAGCGGGAGGCCGACGTACTCGTCGAGCGCGAAGCCGTGGACCCGGGAGAAGGAGACCTCTCCCGCCTCGGCGAGGCGGCGCAGCTCGGCGTACACCCCCGTCGGGCTCGAGCCGGTGGCGAGGCCGAGCACGGTCTCGGGATCGGCGCGGACGAGCGCGGCGATCGTGGATGCCGCGACGCGGGCGACCTCGTCGGCGGAGGGAAGGACGACGATCTCCATGCGGGTTCCGATCAGTGGGAGGCGGGCTGGAACGACGCCGCGCGGAGGCGGGCGAGGGCGAGGGCGCCCTCGACGGGCGGGCGGTCGAGGACGATCAGGCGGAGATCCGGGTCGAGGCGGGACCTGATGGCCTCCTGCAGGCGGGGCTGGTGGACGATGACGCCGCCCGCGGCCACCACGACGGCGCCGACGGCGCCTCGGCGTCGGAGGGCGCGGACACCCTCGGCGAGCCGCTGCGCGGCGTGGTCGATCACCTCCGGGGCGACGACGGATCCCTGCTCCGCCGCCTGGAAGACGAGCGGGGCGAGCCGTCCCCACTCGGTGAGGCCGGCCCGGGCGGAGACCTCGAGCGCCAGGTGCTCGAGGTCCTCGACGCCGTAGCTCGCGAGAAGCAGCGGACCCAGCACGTCGCCGCCCCGCCCGAGGTCCTCGTGCAGCAGCAGCTCGCGGACCGCCTCGCGGACCAGGGCGGGTGCGCTGCCGAAGTCGTTGAGCATCCAGCCGAAGCCGAACGCGCGGAGAGGCTGCCCGGATCTGTCGCGGCCGAGCACGACGGCGCCGGTCCCGACGATCAGCTGCAGCGACGGCTGCCGGCCGAGCGCGGGCCCGAGCAGCTCGGCGTCGTTGACGACCTCGACGTGGGAGGTGCCGAGCCGGCCGACGAGCGCCTCCTGCGCGCGGCGCACCTGAGCCGGGGTGTCGACTCCGTTCAGACCGGCCACGACCTGAGTCCGCGGTCCCACCGGGGCGAGCCCCTGGACCAGGTCGGCGAGCCGGAGGAGGTTCGCGGGATCGGAGAACACCGGTCCCGAGCGCCACTGCGCGGAGGGCACGACCAGGTCCTCGCGCCGCCCGGCGCCCGACTCGACGGCGAGGTGGGTCTTGGTGCCGCCGACATCGATGCCGACGAGCGCGGCCTCGCGGTCCGTCATCGGCCGCGGACGCAGTCGTCGACGCGGACGAGGTCCCGGCCGCGGAGCGTGTAGAGCGCGCCGTCGGCATCGGCGGCGAGGTGCGGACCGCTGTACCAGCCGCCGTTGATCGCCGGGACGACGACCGTGACGGCGAAGGTGCGCGGGTCGATGCGGAACAGGGTGGTGTCGCTGACGACGTAGACGCGGCCTCGGGCGGTGGTCATCGCGGCGAAGCCGGGGCAGATGGCGCGCTGGTCCGAGGTGTGCACGATGCTGCGGCTGACGCGGTCGATGACGAGGACGATCCCCTTGATGGTGATCGCGAACAGGTACCGGCCGTGGTGGCTGAGCGCGGCGATGCCGGTCGCCTGTCCGGTCTCGAGGCGCCACAGCTCGATGCGGTTCACGGGGTCCCACGCGACGACGGTCCCGCGGGGCCCGGTCTTCTGCGCGTTGTCCCCGCCGAGGTAGGCGACTCCGTCGACGGCGGTGACGGCGCGGATCAGCTGCGCGGAGTCGATCGGGTTCACGGCGATCGTCGAGGCACCGGTCACCGGGTCGTAGGTCCAGATCGAGCCGCCGCCCTCGGTGTCGGCCTGCGCCGCGACGAGCAGGAGCCCGCTGGCCTCGTCGTACTCGGTGTCGAGGGGACGGTTCTGCGCCTCGGGGAAGCGCGCGACCTGGCGGATCGGGTCCGGGGAGGCGGGGTCGTAGGCCCAGATCCCCTGGCCGCTGTACTGGCCGGTGTGCAGGACTCCGTCGATGACCTCCGCGTCCTTCGCCTCCCCGGGAGCCCGCAGGTTCAGGACGGCCCCGGTGGCGAGGTCGTGGCGGGCGATGCCGCCGTTGCCGCCGACGTAGGCGAAGCCGGCTCCGACCGCGATGCCCATGCAGGTCTGCGGTCCGACCGGGGCGCCGGCCTCGCCGAGGTCGATCAGCCGGTGGTCGGTGCCGGGCAGCGAGATCCGCGCGAGGAAGGCGTAGCCGGAGGTGGCGACGAGGTCGCCGTCGAGCGGGTCGAGGCCCCAGATCTCGCCCAGGTCCAGGCCGGCCAGGTCGAGCTGCTCGACGGTGCTTCCCGCGGTGTCCCAAGCGACGATGCCGGTCTCGTTGGCGGCGTAGACGGTGTCGTCGATCCGCGCGAAGCTCTTCGCGGTCTTGCCGATCGACAGCGCGGACGTGTACGAGCCGGGGTCCGCGAGCGACAGCGAGGCGAGGGTGCTCGGCCGGGCGGCGCCGGCGGTGGAGACGAGGAGCCGGTCGCCGTCGACGGCGAGCTCGCGGATGCTCGGATCGGCGGTCATCTCGGCCGGGGTGATGTTCGCGAAGGCCGCGGTCGCGCGGTCGAAGGCGTAGAGCGCAGCGCGGCTGGTGCCCGCCCCGCCGCCGAGCGTGCTGCCGGCGCCGAAGTAGACGGCGGCGTCGGTGGCGGCCACGGCCCGGGCGAGGGTGACCGCCGGGTCGGGGACGCCGAGGCTCGTGACGGTGGCGGTCGCGGGGTCGTACTGCCAGAGCGCGGGCGCCGTCGTCCCTCCGCCGCCGACCGCGAAGAGGACGCCGTCGGGCGAGACGGCCAGGTCGCGCACGTCGCGGTCGCCGATCCTCCCGATCGGGGTCGCCGCGACGGCGGGGGTCGCCAGGTCCCAGCGGAAGAGGTTCGGCGCAGTCCCGGCCGACTTCTGCAGGATCCCGATGTAGAGCAGTCGCCGGACCGGATCGAGGGCGAGCGCCTGGATGCTGTAGCCGTTGCCGACGGTGGTGGAGGCGGTGACGACTCCGGCGGCGACGTCGACGGCGATGACCCCGGTGGTCGCGAGGTTGCGGGAGCCGATGTAGGCGACGCCGTCGAGGAGCACGCTGCTCATCAGCGCGTACTGCTCGATGCCCGGGCCGAGCGGGACGATCCGCGGCGCTCGGCCGGAGTCGCGGGTGTCGGCGTCGGCGGGGCCGGCGAGGGCGGTCAGGGCGACAGCCCCGCCGACGGCGCCGAGGACGGTGCGACGAGAGAGGAAGTGGTCGGTCATGGCGGTGACTCCTGAGGTCGGAAGGGTCGCTGGAGGCCGGGCCCGGAGGCCCGCGGAGGATCGCCGGTTCAGGCCGTGACGGCGAACCGGGCGGGGGAGAGGCGGTGCGCGAGCGCGCGACCGTCGGTGAGGCGGACGAGCTCCTCCAGCACCGACTCGGCGAGGCGGCCGAGCTCGGTGCCGTAGGACCCGGCGATGTGCGGCGTGAGCAGGGCTCGCTCCGAGGTGTAGAGCGGGTGGGCGGGGTCGAGGATCCAGGGCGAGGTGACGTCGAGGATCGCGTAGAGCTCCCCGGCGAGGACGCGGCGGGTGAGCGCGGCCTGGTCGACGATCTCGCCACGCGCGGTGTTGATCAGGGTCGCGTCGGTGCGCATCCGGTCGATGCCGCGGGCGTCGACGAGGTTCCAGGTGGAGGGGAGGGACGGCGCATGGACCGAGACGACGTCGCTCGAGGCGAGCAGATCGTCCAGGTCGACGAGCTCGACGCCGAGCGCCGCGGCGCCCTCGCCGTCGAGGTAGGGGTCGTGGACGACGACCTCGAAGCGGTACGAGCGCAGCAGCCGGATGACGAGCCGGCCGATGGTGGAGGCGCCGATGATGCCGACCCGCTTGTCGAAGGCGCCGAGGCCGGGGAAGTCCCGCTCGACCTCGATCTCGCGCCGCTGCTCCCGGTAGCGGGTGGCCAGCGGCAGGACCCGCTTGGCGGCGAGGACGATCATCGCCACGGTGTACTCCGCGACGGGCACCGCGTTCGCCGCGGCCGCGGTGCTCACCTGCACCCCGCGGAGCAGGACCTCCTCGGCGAGGTAGGGCTTCACGGTTCCGGCCGAGTGCAGGACCGCCTCCAGATTCGGGATCGCGTCGAGGACGTCGGTGTCGAGCCGGGGGGAGCCCCAGCCGGTGATCAGGACGTCGACGTCGCCGAGGATCCGGCGCGACGACGCGGACGCGAACTCGCTGACGTGCCCGGCGACGTCGGCGACTGCGGCCACGGCGGCGAAGCGCTCGGCCGGGAAGATCCGGCCCAGGGCCGAGTCCGACATCGCGAACGCGACGCGCTTGCGGCCGCTCACTTGACGCTCCCGGCGCTCAGGCCCGCCCGCCAGAAGCGCTGCAGGAGGACGAACGCGAGCACCAGCGGCACGATCGAGAGGAAGGAGCCGGCGATCACGAGAGTCGAGAACTCGGGGTTCTGCTGCACCTGGCTCTGCCACAGGGCGATGCCGACGCTGGAGGGGAACAGGCTGCGGTCCTGCAGCATGATCAGCGGCAGCATGAAGTTGTTCCAGATGCCGACGAACTGGAAGAGCGCGATGGTGACGAAGCCCGGCAGCAGCATCGGGAGGCCGATCTGCAGGAAGCTCCTGACCGGTCCGGCGCCGTCGACGCGACCGGCCTCGAGGACCTCGCCCGGCAGGTAGCCGGCGCTGAAGACCCGGGCGAGGTAGACGCTGAAGGGGTTGCAGAAGGCGGGGATCAGCACGGCCCAGATCGTGTCCGTCGCGCCGATCGACGCGGCGAGGAGGTAGAGCGGGATCACGGTCGCCGTGTTGGGGATGAGGACGCCGACGAGCACGGCCGCGTAGAGCGGGCGGGAGCCGCGGAAGCGGAACTTGTCGAACGCGTAGCCGGCCATCAGGGCGACGAAGCCGCCCACCACGGCGCCCACGCCGGCGTAGAGGATGCTGTTGCCGAGCCAGCGGACGAAGATCCCGCCGTCCTGAGTGAGGACCCGGGTCATGTTGGCGAGGAACTCGCCGCCGACCGAGAGAGCGTCGCCGGAGTACAGGCCGGAGGCGTCCTTGGTGACGGCGAACACCAGCCAGAGCAGCGGGACGATCATGTAGGCGGCTCCGACGACGAGCAGCCCGTTGACGGTGAGCGACGCGGCGCGGGAGGGCCCGCGACGGCCGCGGCGGCGCGGGGCGGGAGGAGTCGGGGAGGCGGGGGCCGGGCGGTCGTGCACGGTGTCGATGACGGCGGTCACTGGCTGCGCTCCTTCGAGGTGAAGCGGGTCACGGCCCACGAGAGGACGCCGGCGAGTGCGGCGAGGACGATCGAGGCGGCGGCCGCCTCGGGCAGGTTGTTGCGGGTGAACGCGGCGTCGTAGGCCCACATGTTCGGCACCCAGGTGCTGGTGACCGCG
This sequence comes from Rathayibacter sp. VKM Ac-2857, assembly GCF_013205025.1. Taxonomy (GTDB): domain Bacteria; phylum Actinomycetota; class Actinomycetes; order Actinomycetales; family Microbacteriaceae; genus Rathayibacter. Next base: position 415,430 of record NZ_JABMLE010000004.1, read on the forward strand.
GTGGTGGCCGAGGAGAGGATCCGCGGCTCGGTGAACAGCTGCAGAGAGCCGATCACCGTGAAGAGCAGGGCGACGCCGAGCGCGGGGGCGATCAGGGGGGCCTTGATCGAGAGCGCGGTGCGGATCCCGCCCGCCCCGTCGACCTTCGCGGCCTCGAGGACCTCGCCGGGAACCGCCTGCAGGGCTGTGAACAGGATGATCACGTTGTAGCCCGCCCACTCCCAGATCGCGATGTTGACCATCGAGGGCAGCACGAGGTGCACGGAGAGGAAGTCGATCCCGATCCCGCCGGAGGCGAGCGCCTTCACGATCGGGCTCACTCCCGGGGTGTAGAGGTAGGCCCAGATCAGGGCGGCGATGACCCCCGGGACGGCGTGCGGGAGGAACAGCAGGAGCTGGAAGGTGCGTCGGGCGAGGGTGACCCCGGCGTCGAGCAGCAGCGCGAGGGAGAGGGCGACCACGAGGAGCGCCGGGACGTACAGCACGCAGTACAGCGCGAGGCGGCCGAAGCCCTCGAGGAAGCTCTGGTCCGAGAGGACGGCGACGTAGTTGCCGATCCCGACGAACTCGGTGGTCGAGCCGCCGAAGCCGAGGCCGGAGCGGGACTGCGCGAACAGGCTCATCCCGATCGCGTAGACGACCGGGGCGATCATCGTGACGACGAAGAGGGCGAAGAAGGGCAGGAGGAAGATCGAGGCCGTCCGGCCCCCGGTGCCCGAGACGCCGCTCCGGCGCGGGCGGAGGGCCGACGGCCGGCGCAGGAGCGTCACGACCGGAACCCCCTCGAGGAGGCGCTCGCCCGAGCGGAGATCACTGGGAGACCTCGAGGCCGAGGCGCTCGAGTCCGTCGACCGTGGCCGTCTGCGTGCTCTGCAGCGCCTCGGAGAGCGAGGGCTCGGCGGTCACCGAGTCCTTCAGCGCGGTGCTGGTGAGGTCGTAGCTCGGCCCCCACGCCCACGGAGCGAGATCCGCCGAGGCCTCGTCGAACACCGCGTAGATGTCGTTCGCGTAGTAGTCGACCGGCGCGACGGACGCCGCGGCGTCGTTCAGCCCGGGATAGGCGAGATAGGCGGTGCCCACGGCGCCGCGCGCCTCCACCGCTGCGGTGGTCGTGGTCAGCCACTCGAGGAACACCGCGGCGGCGGGAGAGTCGTCGGTGCCCTCGGCGATCGCGAACCCCGTCCCGCCGCTCAGTGCTCCGCTGGGCTCGTCCCCCCACGAGGGCGGTGCGGCGGCGATCCACTTCCCCGCCTGGCCGGCGCCCTCGGTGCGGGTCTTCAGGCCGGACGCGCTCCACGAGCCGCCGATCCAGCCGTTCACCGTCCCGTCACCGAGATCGGCCGTCCACTCGTCGCTGAACCCGAGCTGCTTCTTCACGAGGTCCTCGTCGATGAGGCGCTGCCAGAAGCCGGCGACCTTCTCGGAGACCGCGTCGTCGATCGCGACGTTCCAGTGGTCGTCCTCGGCGGTGAACCACTCCGCGCCCGCCTGCCAGGCGAGCGGAGCGAGCGGAGGCTCGTTGGTGAAGTAGCTGGCGAGGTAGGCGTCGGGGTTCCAGGCCTTCACCGCGCGGGCCGCGTCCTCGAACTCCGCCCAGGTCGCCGGGACTCCTACTCCGGCCGCGTCCAGGACGTCCTGCCGATACCACATGGTCAGCGGCGGTGCGTCGTAGGGGAGGGCGTAGGAGTCGTCGCCGAACGTCACGAGGTTCTCGACCTGGTCGTCGTAGGCGGTGCGGACGTCCTCGCCGATCACGTCGTCCAGGGGCAGGACCTGGCCGGCCGCGACGAAGCTCGGCAGGCGGTCGTACTCGATGCCGACGACGTCCGGGCCGGTGCCGGAGGTGATCGCGGCGGCGAGCTTGGTGTAGCCGCCGTTCGCGCCGTTCGGGATCTCCTCGAACGCGACCGTGATGTCGTCCTGGGTCGCGTTGAAGGCGTCGACGACGTCGGCCATCCCGCTGAGGGACGACCAGAAGGTGATGTCGCCGGCGGGCGGCCCCTGCGGGGTGTCGGCGGCGCTCGAGCCCCCGGACGAGCAACCGGCGAGGGCGATCGTCGTCGCCAGGGCGGCGGCGGCGAGGGGGAGGCGGCGGGTGCGCATGGTGTGCTCCTTCGGACAACAGCGGTCGGTGTGGATCGATCATCGATCCCCGGCCGCGACGCGACAAGGAGCGCAGCGTCAAACGCACATCAACGCACAGAAGCCGCGTCGCGGACCGTCGACTCCCGGACGACGAGGGCCGGCAGCAGGATCATCCGCACCACCGTGCGCGCGCGCTGGTCGCCGAGGCGCAGGCGGTCGACGCAGAGGCGCAGCGCGGTGTGGCCGAGCTCGTGCTTCGGAGGAGCGACCGCGGTCAGGGGGACCGCGGCCAGCGCGGAGATCTCGTCGTCGTAGGCGATGACGCCGAAGTCCTGCGGCACCCGCAGTCCGCGCTCCAGGACGAGGTCCGTGAAGGCCATCGAGTCGGCGTCGCCGAGCACGATCGCCGCGGTGACGCCGGCGTCGAGGCAGTCGTCGAGGAACGCGGTGAGCTCGGGGATCGAGACGCTCTGGCCGACCGGCGGATGCGAGAGCTCGCGCAGGAGGCGGTCGCCCTTCCTGCCGCCGCCCGTGGAGCGCATCGCGCGCTCGTAGCCGACGGTCAGCCCCGCGGCGGTCGCGACGGGCCGCGCCGCGAGAGCGATGCGGTGGTGCCCCTGCTCGAGGAGGTGCCGGACCGCGATCTCGGTGCCGTAGCTGTGATCGGAGCGGACGCACTCCAGGCGCGCGGCGATCGACTCCTCGATGGAGCGCTCGATGATCACGACCGGGAGGCCCGCGCTCTCGAGCAGATCGAGGAGCTCCGATCCTTCGCGCAGCGCGTCCCGTGGAGTGATCAGGAGAGCGTCGACGCCGCGATCGATGAGCCGCCGTGCCTGGCGCAGCTCCTCCGCCTCGGAGTAGCTGGTCGCCCCGACGACGAGGCGGCAGTTGAGCTCCCGCGCCGCCTGGCCGGCGCCCCGGATCACCTCGGGGAAGTAGTAGGTGCTCGTCGGCACGATCATCCCGATCGTCGCGACCGGTCGCTCCGCCGCGCGGACGGCCGTCGGATCGGTCCGGTTCTGCTGTTGCGCCGCCACCGCCGGCGACACTGCTCCGCCGTGCACCCGCACGAGCAGCCCGTCGGCCTCGAGCGCTCCGAGGTCGCGCCGCACCGTCATCTGCGACGTCCGGAACCGGAGGGCGAGCGCGGCGCTGGAGACCGATCCCCGGAGCTCCAGCTCGCGGAGGACGGCGTCTCGGCGTGCGGCGGCGACCATGGGCGACCTCCTGTGTGCGGTATCGGACGAACGCACACATGCAAACACAGACGCACGCCGTCCCGCACCCCCGTCTAGGCTCCCGAGCGTGTCGCGATTCCTCTCCGCCCTCGTCCTCTCCGGTGCCGGCCGCTACGCGGATCCTTGGCATCCCTTCGCCGAGACGACCGAGTGCATCGGCGGGATCCTGCGCGAGTCGGGCTTCACGGTCACCGTCGCGCCGGACGTCGACGACGCGCTGGAGCGGTTCGAGGACGCTCCGGACCTCGTCGTGGTGAACATCGGGCTGCCCCGGGACGGGTCCCCGTCGCCCGCCGCGACGGCGCGGGCCGGCTTCCGGCGCCTGCTCACGTCAGGTGCCCCCGTGCTCGCTGTGCACGCCTCCTCGACGAGCCTCGTCGACGCGCCGGAGTGGGAGCTGGCCCTCGGCGGACGGTGGGAGCGGGGCGTATCGTTCCACCCCGATCAGGGCGAGAGCCGTGTCCGTCTGCTCGGGCATCCCCTCACGACGGGGATGGGGGACTTCGTGCTGCACGACGAGAGGTACGCCCGCCTCCGCACAGCGGAGGACATCGAGGTCGTGGCCGTCCACGAGCACGACGGCCTCGCGCACCCCCTGATCTGGCTGCGCGCGGCCTCCGAGGATCGCGGACGCGCGGCCTACGACGCCCTGGGTCACGACGTCCGCTCCTTCGAGTCGCCCGAGCATCGCGAGATCCTCCGCCGCCTCATCGCCTGGCTGGCGGACCGGGCCGAGGACCCCCGGGGAGCGACACGCCTTCCCGTCGCTCGGTGAGGACGAAGACCACGAGCAGGACGGCGCCGGCCAGGATGACGACGATGTTGCCGAGCTGGGCGACGGATCCGAGGGGCCCGGCCGCCGGGTGGGTGGCCTGCATGAAGATGCTGGGGTCGGTGCTCGCGTGCAGCAGGATCGGCGCGAGGATCGTGCGGGTCACGCGGAGCGCGAGGTACATGCAGAAGCCGAAGAAGAAGGTGTAGAGGATCTGCAGCGCCGTCGCTACGAGCGCCTGGCCGAGGAAGAAGTTGGACGCGTGCAGGACGGCGAACAGCGCGGCCGACACGAGGCCGACGGCGATCTCGGATCGGCCGGAGGAGCGCATGATGCGAACGACGTAGCCGCGGGTCAGCACCTCCTCGGCGAAGCCGATGACCAGCCCGGCGAGGAGCCACGCGGCCACCCAGTCGAATCCCGCGGCGCCGTAGTCGATGCTCGCGAAGCGCAGCACGTTGAACAGCAGCACGACGACGACCGCGATCCACATCCAGCCGCGCCCGCGGATCTCCTGCCGGGAGAAGGTACTCCGCAGCCATCGCGTGCTCGCGCCGAAGCCGACCAGGAGGAGGCCGCCGATCAGGATCGGGGCGACGATGAGCACGACGACGTAGCTGCCCGAGTTCTCGTCGCCGATGAGGGGGACCAGGGGCAGCAGGAGCAGGGAGGCCGCCTGGTAGAGCGCGAGGTATCCGACGGTGAGCAGCAGTGCCTTCCACCAGCGGCCCTGATCCCAGAAGCGCACCCAGCGTGATCGAGCAGAAGCGTCGTCCATCGTTCCATCCCCCTAGAAAGCGTGCCCAGTAGACCACAGTACGAGCGCCGGGAAGGCCGCCTCCCATGCTGCCGAAGCAGCGTCCGTGTGAGCATGGTCGAGCGGACGTCCGTTGAGGGGTCGGCACGTGTCCACGCAGATGGGCCGTCGAGGCCTGATCACCCCGCGACGAGGCACCGTCGTCGTACCGTCTCGTCATGGGTTCATCGGTACGGCGTCGCGTTCGATGGTGGTGGCTCGCGGTCGCATTCGGTGCCTTGGTAGCGGTGGTCCTTCTCGCTGGGGATCGTTCGGGTAGCTGCGCGGAGTGGGTGAACTCGCCGCGCGTGTGCACCAGCGTCGGACGACGACCTCCTCCCCGCCTGGCAGACCGTCGTCGAGGTCGCCGGCTCCGGCATCGCTGAGAACCTCGCACTCGTCGGAGGGCTCATGGTCGCGGACCACCTGCCCTCGCGCGCAGCGGTCCTCCTCGCCTGCATCTCCGACGCCTCGGAGCTCGACTACGAAGGGATGAGTCAGAACGATCGTCGTCGCCTCCGCGCCGTCCTCGAGCTCGTCCGACCCTTTGGGCGAGTCGTCGATCGACTTCCCGAACGCGGTTCCTCAGCGAACGCGGTCTGCGCATCCGGTCGATCTCCGATTGCGCCGGTCCGTCGACGGCGACCGGGCCGAAAGGGGAGTGTCGGTGGGATCGGCTCACGCTCAGCGGATTCGAACACGTGGTCGACGCCGCGCCCCTGGATGATCGTCCGGCGCTGTACAGGAGGGCGTTGTCACGCTTGCTACGTGAGGCCGACCATCGACGCCGTCACGAAGCGCCACGGCCGCTCCGCGGTCGGCCTCGGGCTCGCGGGGATCCGCAAGGGGCCGGTGTGGACGATGAAGCGCGGCGCGCTCTCGCTGCGCGCGACGACGCACTGGGGGGAACTGGCGACGGCGCACGCCCGGTGACCAGCCGCTCGACCGTCCTCACGGGCCGTGCTCGCCGTCCGAGAGAACGGTTCAGGGCAGGTGGTCGCCGTCCGTCCCGGCGTCGCCGAGGTCTGCGGTGGACACGGTGGCGGAGGAGAGTGTCACGCGGTGACACTCCAGCTCGCGGTGGCGGTCGGGAGCAGCGGCCGGATGGGGTGCGGGGGGATCACCGCGAGAGCTGTGTGAGTCGACAGGACCAGCGCGTGGCTGATGCGCTCTCCGGCTCGGCGGAGAGCGGGGGCGTCCGTGCCGAGGACGAGGAGGCCGGCGTCGCTCGCTGACGCGAGGAGGCTCTGCACGGTGCCTCCGTGCGTGAAGCGCAGCTCCACTCGGAGGTGGGGGAACCGTTCGCGGGCCGGAGCGAGAGCGTCGAGGGTCCTGAGGCGCCGGTTCTCGGGGATGAAGTCGGTCCGGGTCGCGGGGTTGTCGGCCGAGTCCTCGTCGATGCGCGGGAGCTGCCAGCTGCGGACCACCAGAAGGGTCTCCGAGCAGCGATCGGCCTCTGCGGCGGCGAAGTCGAGCGCGGCGAGTGACGCCGAGGATCCGTTGACGCCGACCGCGACGTGGGCGGCGCCGTGTTTCGCGTCGATGGGAACGATGACGGCTGCGATCGCGCCGCGCTGCGTGAGCCTCATCCCGAGGGAATGCTCGAATCGCCGGGGGTGCTCGTTGCGGGTGTCGGTTCCGAGGACGAGGAGGGTCCCGTCGAGGAGGCATCGGCGTTCGAGCTGTTCGACGAGGTCGCCGTGCAGCAGCTCCGCGGTGAAGCGGATGCCCGTGCGGTCCTGCTGCAGCGTTGCGGCGAGGTCGTCGAGTGCGGCTCTCGAGATCGGCCGCTCGTCGTCGGGGGCCGCGACGTGGCAGAGGACGACGTGGCGGTCGAGAAGGTACTCGCGGGCGACGGCCCAGTCGAGGGCGGTGAGGGCGGCGGTCGTGCCGGCCCAGGCGACGAGGGTGGTCACAGCGGTCTCCTTCATGGTCGGCGACGCAGTGAGTGTCGGCGAACGGGCATTCTCGGACGACGAGCGCGCACGGGGTGACTCTCCGAGGGGGGCGGCGCAAGCCGTTGTCTCCACACTGCGCGCGCACTGGGCACGGGAGTAGGGCCGTTGGTCCTCGATCGTCGTCTCGTCCGTGGCGAGGATGACCCGAGTGCTCAGACGATGAACGCCGGCTGACGGCACTGCGCGGGCCGCTGCCGTCGTCGGCTCGGATTCGACCCGTGGAAGACTGGGTGCTTCGATGCGACGGATCCGGAGCGGACCGTCGACGATCCAGGAGGCGCAGTGCTGCCCACCCCTCTCCCCACTCCCGACCTGTACCTGCCCGCGCCGGGCGAGCCCGCGCTGCGCCGGGGGATCGTCGGCCCCGGCCGGAACGCCGGGACGTTCGCGCACGCCCTGCACGCTCACCCGGTGCAGCTCGGAGCGGTCGGCGCCGTCCGTGACGAGGTCGCCGCGTGAGCGCGGACGGCGCCGCCGCGCGCCTCGCCGAGCTGGAGGAGCAGGACCGGGAGCTGGTCTTCGACCGCTTCGACAGCGCCACCGCCTACCGGCTGGGCACGCGCCTCGCCGCTCTCGCCATCGAGCGCGGGCTGCGGGTCGGCATCGACATCCAGCGCCCCGGCCTGACGCTCTTCCGGGCGATGCTGCCCGGCACCACCCCGGACCAGGAGGTCTGGATCCAGCGCAAGGCCGCCCTCGTCCTGCGGATGGAGGCCTCGGGCGCGCTCGTCGAGGCGCGCTTCGCCGGCTTCGACCCGGCGAGCATCGGCTGGCTCGACCACCGCTACGCCGTCACCGCCGGCGCGGTCCCGATCCGGGTGCGCGGCGTCGGTGTCGTCGCCGTCGCCACCGCCTCGGGGCTCTCCTCGGAGGAGGACCACGACCTGATCGTCGAGGGCCTGCGCGCGCAGATCGCCGAGGAGCAGGTCGCCTTGAAGCAGAACGCCGAGGAGCAATCGTGATCGAGAGCCCCCCGCTGCCGCAGCTGCTGCCCGGCCAGCGTTCCCGCATCCGGATCTGGGACCGCGCCACCGGCACGACCCGCACGGTCGCCGAGTCGACCGAGCTGCAGTTCGAGGCGCCGAACTGGACCCGCGACGACCGCCTCCTCGTCAACGCGCAGGGCCGGCTCTGGCTCCTGCCGGCCGACGGCTCCGCGGCGCCGGTGGCGATCGACGCCCCGGGGCTGCCGCCGGTCAACAACGACCACGTTCTCGCTCCCGCCGGCGACGTCGTCTTCGCCTCCGCGAACGACTGGCACGTCTGGTCGGTGCCGCTCGCGGGCGGCCGGCCCACGCGGCTCACCGAGGAGGACGGCGCGCTGCACTTCCTGCACGGAGTCCGCCCCGACGGTGAGCGGCTCGCCTACGTGCGCCTCGAGCCCGAGGGCGAGAACTGGTGGGCGTCCGCGAAGATCCACACGATGGCGAGCACCGGCGGCGACGACCGGGCGGTGACCGACCACCCCGGCCCCGCCGACGGCAGCGAGTGGACGCCGGACGGGGAGTGGATCCTCTTCAACACGGAGCAGTTCAGCACCGAGCCCGGCCACGCTCAGCTCGCCCGCATCCGCGAGGACGGCACCGGCCTCGAGCAGCTCACCTTCGACGAGCGGGTGAACTGGTTCCCGCACATCGACCCGACCGGCGAGGTCGTCGCATACCTCAGCTTCCCGCCCGGCACGACCGGCCACCCCGGGAACCTGCCCGTGCAGCTGCGCCTCGTGACAGTCGGCGCCTGGACCGAGCCCACCACCATCGTGGAGCTCTTCGGCGGACAGGGCACCATCAACGTGCCCAGCTGGACCCCCGACGGCTCCGCGTTCGCCTTCGTCGACTACCCCCTCGAGACGAGCGGAGCTCCCTCGTGAGTCAGCACGACGCGCCGATCGCGGATCCAGCCGAGACGGCCCGCCCGCAGGCGTCGGGGGAGGGCGGGATCGGCGCCGCGCTGCAGCACACCGTCGCGTTCTCGCTCGTCCACGTCGCGGGCTCGCCCGAGGAGGAGCTCTTCCTCGTCGACGCCCGCCGGATCCTCGCCGCGATCCCCGGCGTGCAGGACTTCACCGTCGCCAGGCAGGTCAGCCCGAAGAGCGACCTGACCTGGCACTTCTCGATGGTCTTCGCCGACCGCGCGGCCTACGCCGCGTACAACGAGCACCCCGACCACGTCGCGTTCGTCCGGGACCGCTGGGCGACCGAGGTCGTCGACTTCCAGGAACTCGACGTCGTCCGCTGGGAGCCGACCGCTCGCTGAGCGCCCGCAGCCCCGACCGCGCCGCCGGACCACTTCTGCGACCCTCTCTTCCGGTACTGAAGGGGCCCACTCGAATGCCCAGTGGGGCATCGAGTCGTCAGCCGCCGTCCTGCTCCTGGGCCGCGGCAGTGCTCTTCTGCCGACGGGCCGTGGCGCGCAGCGACGCGAGCAGTGCGAGCGCGTCGTGCGAGCGGGTGCCGGGCTCGGCGGAGTAGGCGATGAGGGTGAGGCCGTCGTCGCCCGGGAGCTGCATCGCCTCGAAGGAGAGCTCGAGGTCGCCGACGTCGCGGTGGTGGAACTGCTTGGTGCCGGTGCGGTGGAAGTGGACGCGGTGCGAGGCCCACATCGTGCGGAAGTCGCTGCTGCGGGTGGAGAGCTCGCCGATGAGGTTCGACAGTTCGGTGCTGTGCGGGTCGCGGCCGGCCTCCTGGCGCAGGATCGCGACGACGTCCTCGGCCATGCCGCGCCAGTCGGCGAGCTCGTCGATCGAGGCGGGGTCGAGGAAGAGGTAGCGGGCGAAGTTCTGCGGCTTCACATCCGGGTCCTCGTCGCGGTGATAGAGCGCGCGGGCCAGGTCGTTCATCCCGAGGACGTCCAGCCGGCCGTTCTGCACGAAGGCGGGGATCGTCGTCATGCCGTCGAGCAGCTGCTGGACGCTCGCGCGCAGCTTCGGCGCGCTGCGGCGCCGGCCCAGGCGCGGGCCGACCGTCGCGGCTCGGGCGAGGTCGAAGAGGTGGGCGCGTTCGGCGTCGTCCAGGCGCAGGGCGCGGGCGAGGGAGTCGAGGACGCTCTCGGAGGCGCCGGCGAGATTGCCGCGCTCGAAGCGGTTGTAGTAGTCGACGCTGATCCCGGCGAGCAGTGCGACCTCCTCGCGGCGCAGTCCCGGCACGCGGCGGGTGCCGCCGCCGGGGGAGAGGCCGACCATCTCGGGAGTGATGCTCGCGCGGCGGGAGCGGAGGAAGTCGTGCACATCGTCGTTCGTCACGACTTCGACGGTAGGCGCGACCGCGCCGTCGTGACAGGTACGGGCGTTACCGGTAAGAGCCGTCACTGCCTGGCTCCGCGCGCCGGCGCTTCACTCGAGGTGCGGACGACAGGAGTCCACCCACGACAGGAAGAAGAAGCACCATGACTCAGGAGATCGCCGTCATCATCGGCTCCGGCAGCATCGGCGTCGCCATCGGGCGTCGCGTCGGCGTCGGCCGTCACGTGATCCTCGCCGACTTCAACGAGCAGACCATGGCCGGCGTCGCGGAGACCCTGCGCGGCGAGGGCTACGACCTCTCCACGCACCGCATCGACATCTCGGACAAGGACTCGGTCGCGCAGCTCGCCGACGACGCCGCCGCCCTGGGAGACGCGACGCGGGTCGTCGTCGCCGCCGGCGTCTCGCCGGTGCAGGCCAGCACCGAGCGCGTGCTGCACGTCGACCTGCTCGGCACCGCGTACGTCCTCGAGGAGTTCGGCCGCGTCATCGCGCCGGGCGGCTCGGGCCTGGTCATCGCGAGCATGGCCGGGCACATGGGCGACGGCTACTCGAAGGAGATCGAGCACGCCCTCGCCTACACCCCCACCGCGGAGCTGCTCGAGCTCGACTTCCTCGCCCCCGAGAAGGTCGGGAACTCCGGCGCGGCGTACACGCTCGCCAAGCGCGCGAACGCGTTGCGCGTGCAGGGCTCGGCCGTCACCTGGGGTGACCGCGGCGCCCGCGTGAACTGCATGAGCCCCGGCATCATCTCCACCCCGCTCGCCCAGGACGAGATGTCCGGCCCCAACGCCGCAGGCTACGCCGCGATGATCAGCACGTCCGCGGCGGGCCGGATGGGCACGCCCACCGACGTCGCCGACGTGGCCGCGCTCATCATGGGACCGCAGGGAGCCTTCATCACCGGCTCCGACCTGCTGATCGACGGCGGCGTCATCGCCGCGATGCGCGCCGGCCGCCTGGGCTGAGCGCACCGGACGGTGGCGCCGGCAACAGCTCGGCGCCACCGTCCCCACTACCGCCGACGAGACTGCCGAAGAAGAGGAGCTCACCATGACCTGGACTCACGACGAGCTCGAGCGCATCGGCCTCGCGAGCGAGCTGCGCATCGCCGGACGTCGGAAGGACGGCACCCTGCGCCGCCTCGTGATCATCTGGGCGGTCCGTGTCGGCGACGCGATCTATGTCCGTTCCGTCTACGGAGCCGACGGCGGCTGGTTCCGCGGCGTCCAGTCGACGTGGACGGGCCGGGTCGAGGCGGGCGGCGTCGCGAAGGACGTCGACTTCACGATCGACCACGACCACGACCACGACGCCGAGATCGACCGCGCCTACCGCGCGAAGTACGGCAACGGCGGCCCGGTGCAGGCCATCACCAGCGACCTCGCCACCGAGACCACCCTCCGCATCACCCCCTCGGCCTGCGCCGTGTCGAGGCCCATTGGCGTACTCGTGCGAAGCCACGGCCCCGCCTGACGCTCACTCCGATGCGGGGCATGGCGGGTTCATCGGGAGTGCATAGCGTCGTCGCGGATCCTGATCTCCCGGCGGGAGACCCCCGCGGTGGGTGACGCTCAGGGAAGGTCGATGCGATGAGCACGGTGCAGCGAACAGTCCGGCCGGTTCCCGCCACGGCGGAGGGCTCGGGGGCGGACGTCTCTTCGGGTGAGCGCCGCCGCGGGGCCCTCCGACGGCGTATGCGCTCGGCCGATGCGCTGGTGACCGCGTGCGTCGTCTCGGTCGCCGTCGCGATCGCGCTGTTCCTCGCCTCCGGTGGTCTCGAGGCCGTGATCGACCTCGCGACCGCGGTGTCGGCGGCGGGGATCGTCGCCGGGCTGGTCGGGACCGATCTGCTCCTGCTGATGCTGGTGCTCGCCGCGCGCATCCCGTGGATCGATCGCACCTTCGGTCAGGACGTCGCGATGGCACTGCACCGGCGGCTCGGCAAGCCCGCGCTGCTGCTGATCCTCGGTCACGGCGTGCTGCTCACGGTCGGCTACGCGATGACGGACGGCCTCGACCTCGTGCAGGAGAGCCTCGCCCTCTACTCCGGCAGCGACATGCTGCTCGCCCTGCTCGCGACCGCGCTGCTGCTGCTCGTCGTGGTCACCTCGCTCGTCGCGGTGCGCCGCCGGTTCGCCTACGAGGCGTGGCACGCGATCCACCTCCTCAGCTACGCGGCCGTGCTCGTCGCGGTGCCGCATCAGCTCTCCGCCGGTCAGGTCCTCGCCGAGGGGTCCGCGCAGCGCACCTACTGGATCGCCCTCTACGTCGCGGCGTTCGGCTCCGTCGCCTGGTTCCGGTTCGCGGTGCCCGTCGTGCGCACCCTCCGCCACCGCATCCGGGTCGAGGCGGTCGAGACGATCGCACCCGGGGTGTTCTCGCTGCACCTGACCGGGCGACGGATGCGCGCCCTCGGCGCGGTCGGCGGCCAGTACGCGATCTGGCGGTTCTGGAGCGCCGGCACCTGGTGGCACGCCCACCCCGTGTCCTTCTCCGCGGTCCCGACCGACCTCACCGCCCGGATCACCGTCCGCGTGCTGGGCGCGGGCACCGCCCGTCTCGCTCGACTGCGACCGGGCACGGCCGTGTCGATCGAGGGGCCGTACGGGATCTTCGCCGACACTGCGCGCACCGCTCCACTCCTCGCCGTCGTCGCCGCGGGCATCGGCATCACCCCCGCGCGCGCACTCCTCGAGCACAGTGCCCTGCAGCCGGGCGAGGCGACCGTCCTCCTGCGCGGGGCCGACGACAGCCAGGACCACCTCTGGGACGAGACGGGCGAGCTCGTGCGCCGCGGGGGCGGAACGCTCTACTGGATGCGGGGGCATCGCCCGTCCGGCATCGACACCTGGCTGTCCGCCGAGGCGCTTTCGCGTGGCGTCACGCTGACCTCGGTGTTCCCGCGGCTGCTCGACTCCGACCTCTACGTCTGCGGACCGGACGCCTGGAGCGAGCTCGTCCTCCGCGACGCCCGCAGCGCGGGCCTCCCCGAGCACCGGATCCACGTCGAGAGGTTCAGCTGGTGAGGACACGCGCCGCTCTCGCGAGCATCGTCGCGTCCACGGCCGTCCTCCTCGTGGGCTGGGACCTCGGCGCCGCGGGGAGCACTCCCGCCGGGCCGGCGCCGGAGGCCGCAGCGCCCGCTGTCGCGACTCCGACTCCGATTCCGACCTCCTCGTCCGGCTCGAGCGCCTCGGGCACGTTCGAGGTCCCGACGCCGAGCTTCGCCCCGTCGGCGACCCCGGCGCCCGCCGACATCGGCGGAACCGACAGCACCGGCGGAACCGACAGCGCCGGCGGAACGGACGGCACCTACACAGGAACCGCTGTCTCGACCCGCTACGGCGACGTGCAGGTCGCGATCACCGTCGCCGGCGGCGCGATCGCCGACGTCACCGCGCTGCAGCTGACGGACAAGGAGAACCGCTCGGTCTCGATCTCGAACCGGGCCGCGCCGATCCTGCGCAGTGAGGTCCTCGCCGCTCAGAGCGCCGACGTCGCCTCGGTCAGCGGCGCGACCTACACCAGCGACGCCTACCTCGACTCGCTGCAGTCCGCGATCGATCAGGCCGGCCTGTGATCTCGACCTTCCCCACGATGGGCACGGTCGCGAGCCTCCGGGCCGAGGCCGATGCGCCGCTGGCGGCGATACAAGCGGTCTTCCGGTCCGCGGACGAGCGGTTCAGCCTGTACCGGCCGGAGTCGGAGGCGAGCAGGATCGCCGACGGCCGGCTCCGCCTCGCCGATGCGAGCGCGGAGATGCGCGACGCCTACGCCGAGGCTCTCGAGTGGCGCACCGCCACCGACGGCGCCTTCACCCCGCACCGCCCGGACGGCGTGCTCGACCTCGCCGGCACGGTCAAGGCCCGTGCGATCGCGGCGGCCGGGAGGCTGCTGGAGCGCGGCGACGGCTCGCCGTGGCTCCTGACCGTCGGGGGCGACGTCCTCGGATCCCGCGCCGCCGCCGTTGACGCCGCCTCCGCCGCCCACGCCGACCCCGTCCGGATCGGGATCGTCGATCCCGATGACCGCCGGTCACTGCTGTGCGCCGTCCCGCTGACCGGCGATCGGCGCGCCGTCGCGACGTCGGGGACCGCCGAGCGCGGGGAGCACGTCTGGCGGCGCCCGCACGACCCGGACGGAGTCCGCTTCCGCCAGGTCACCGTCCTCGCGGCCGACATCCTCACCGCGGACGTCCTCGCCACCGCGGTCCTCGCCGGCGGCGAGCCGACCCTCGACCGCGTCCTCGCCCGCTGGGACGTCGACGTCCTCGCCTGCGGCACCGGGGGAGACCTCCTGGTCTCCGACCGGCTCCGCGCGGCGATCAGCGCGCACCCGACGACCCGGGTGAGTGCGGAGGCGGCGCCGGCCGACGGGGTGAGGGTGAGGGAGGTGGTGAGCTCCTGGTAGTGCTCGGTCGTCGTGGTGTCGCCGGCCAGCCGGAAACGGCTCCGTCAGGACCGGGCGAGCGCCGTCCGGGCGGCGGTCCACTCCGATCCGGTCGAACTTTCTTCGCGGCGGGTGTCGATCCGGGATCGCGCCGTTCGACCTCGGGGTGAGAAGGTCGCACGACGCTCCTTCCATCACTGAGAGACGGGAATCCCCTGATGCCGAAGTACATGCTGATCTGGCGCGCGACCGACGAGTCGCTGGCCGCGATGATGAACACCGATTTCAGCCAGATGCTGGAGTCGATGGGCCGCTTCAACGACGAGCTGATCCGGACCGGCGTGCTGCTGGCGGCGGAGGGGCTGGACGACCCGAGCCAGGGGGTCGTCGTCGACTTCAGCGGCGAGACCCCGGTCGTCACGGACGGGCCCTACGGGGAGACGAAGGAGCTGTTCAACGGCTACTACGTCCTCGACGTCGCCTCGATCCAGGAGGCGGTCGAGTGGGCCAAGCGCGCGCCGATGACCGGCGGCGGCAAGGCGGAGATCCGCCGGATCCCCTCGATCGACGAGTTCCCGCAGGACAACGAGTACGTGCAGCGGGAGCGCGCCTGGCGTGAGCAGACCGGCCAGCTCTGACGCGAGGGCGGCCGTCGAGACGGTCTGGCGGATGGAGTCCGCCCGTATCGTCGGCGCCCTCGCCCGCTACACCGGCGACGTCGATCTCGCCGAGGATCTCGCCCAGGAGGCGGTCGCGGAAGCGCTCGTCTCCTGGGCGGTCGGCGGCGTGCCGGCGGAGCCGGTGGGCTGGCTGCTGACCACGGGCCGGCGCCGCGCGATCGACGCGTTCCGCCGGCGCGGGGCGCGCGACGCGCGGTACGCGCTGCTCGCCCGCGACCTCGACGAGGCGGGACCGGGTCCGGATGCGCTCTTCGACCCCGACGCCATCGAGGACGACGTGCTCGCGCTGATGTTCACGGCCTGCCATCCGCTGCTGGCGAAGGAGGCCCGGATCGCGCTGACGCTGCGGCTGGTCGGCGGGCTCACGACGACCGAGATCGCGCAGGCGTTCCTCGTTCCGGTGGCGACGATCCAGGCCCGGATCACGAGGGCGAAGAAGACCCTCTCCGCCGCCCGGATCCCGTTCGCCGTCCCCGACGCGGAGGAGCGCCCCGCCCGCCTGGGCTCGGTGCTGCAGGTGGTCTACCTGATCTTCACGGAGGGCTCGTCCGCCACCGCCGGGGACGACTGGATGCGCACCGACCTCGCCGACGAGGCCAGGCGCCTCGCGCGGGGACTGGTCGCCCTCGCACCCGAGCCCGAGGTGCTCGCGCTCCTCGCCCTGCTCGAGCTCACCGCCGCCCGGTTCCCCGCCCGGCTCGGGGCGGACGGGCGCGCGATCCTGCTCGAGGACCAGGACCGTCGGCTCTGGGACCGCAGCGCGATCCGGCGCGGGCGCGCCGCTCTCGCGCAGGCCGTCTCGCCGCGCGGCCTCGGTGCCTTCGGTCTCCAGGCGTCGATCGCGGAGTGCCACGCGGTCGCCCCGTCGGTCGCGGAGACCGACTGGCGGAGGATCGTGCTGCTCTACGAGGCGCTCGGTCGGCTGACGCCCTCGCCGATCATCGAGCTCAACCGGGCGGTCGCCGTCGCGATGTCGACCGGACCCCAGGACGCGCTCGCCCTCGTCGACGACCTCGAGGCGGGCGGCGGGCTCGCCGGCAGTCACCTCCTCCCCGCGGTCCGCGGAGAGCTGCTCGCCCGGCTCGGCCGCGCCGCCGACGCGCGCGCCGAGTGGACTCGGGCGCTCTCGCTGTGCACCAACGCGGCGGAGTGCGCCGTCCTCGAGGAGAAGATCGCCCGCTGAGTCACCGCCCGGGTCGCTGCCCGCCTTCGAGGCGACGGCCGTCAGGTCACAGTGCCGAGCCGGCGAGCTCCGCGCGGACGATCGCCGCACCGGCGGTCAGCGCGCTCAGCTTCCCGAGCGCGACCCCGCGAGGGAGGGGAGCCAGGCCGCAGTTCGAGCTCGGCAGGAGGTCCGCCGCGTCGACGAACTGCAGTGCCTTGCGGAGGGTGTCGGCGACCTCCTCCGGGGTCTCGACGGTCTCGCTCGCGACGTCGATCGCGCCGAGCATGACCTTCTTGCCGCGGAGGAGCTCGATGAGCTCCATCGGGACGCGGGAGTGGTGGCACTCCAGGGACACGATGTCGATCGTGGAGCGCTGGAGGAGCGGGAACGACGTCTCGTACTGGCGCCACTCCGGCCCGAGGGTCTGCTTCCAGTCGGTGTTGGCCTTGATCCCGTAGCCGTAGCAGATGTGCACGGCCGTCTGGGCGCGCAGCCCCTCCGCCGCCCGCTCCAGGACCGCGACCCCCCAGTCCCGGACGTCGTCGTGGAAGACGTTGAAGGCCGGCTCGTCGAACTGGATGATGTCCACCCCGGCGGCCTCGAGCTCCCGCGCCTCCTGATTGAGGATCGCCGCGAACTCCCAGGCCAGCTCCTCCCGGCTGCCGTAGTAGCGGTCGGCGAGGGTGTCGATCATGGTCATCGGACCGGGGAGGGCCCACTTGATCGGCTGCGACGTGTGCCGGCGGAGGAACGTCGCGTCGTCGACGAACACGGGTCGCTCGCGGCTCACGGCGCCGACGACGGTCGGCACGCTCGCGTCGTAGCGGTCCCGGATCCGCACCGTCTCGCGGTTCACGTGGTCCACTCCGGCGAGGTGCTCGATGAAGGTCGTGACGAAGTGCTGCCGGGTCTGCTCGCCGTCGCTGATGATGTCGATGCCGCGGCGGTGCTGCTCGTGGGCGGCGATGCGCAGGGCGTCCTGCTTGCCCTCGACCAGCTCGTCGCCCGCGAGCTTCCAGGGCGACCACAGGGTCTCCGGCTCGGCGAGCCAGGAGGGCTTGGGCAGGCTGCCGGCGATGGAGGTGGCTAGGAGAGTGTTCACGGGTGGCGATCCTTCTCTGATCAGCGGGCGGGGGTCCGGTGCTTCGACGCCCAGGCGTCCAGCAGCTCCCGGTGCGGCTCGATGAAGTGCTCCGCCGTGTACGCGCCCTGCTCGACGGCGAGTCGATCGCGCTCGGCGCGGTCGTAGTCGATCTGCGTCCGCGAGTAGTCCTGCTGCTGGAGGCTCGGCCGGAAGACGTCCGCCGCCGCGGAGTTCGTGTTGTAGATCTCCGGGCGGTAGATCTTCTGGAACGTCTCCATCGTGCTGATCGTGCCGGCCAGCTGGAGGTTCGAGTGGTCGTTGAGGAGGTCGCCGCGGAAGTAGTACGCGAGCGGCGCGACGGAGCCGGGTGCCAGGAAGTACCGGACCTGCAGCCCCATCCGGCCGAAGTACTCGTCGGTCAACGACCGCTCGTCCTGCCGGTACTCGACGCCGAGGATCGGGTGGTGGTTCGAGGTCCGGTGGTAGGTCCTGCTCGTCGACACGCTGATGCAGATGACGGGCGGCGCCGAGAAGCGCTCCCGGTATGCGTCGGAGTCGAGGAAGCTCTGGAACAGGGCGCCGTGCAGATCGCCGAAGTCCTCGGGAACGGTGAACTCCGTCGCCCCCTTGTTCGCGGCCGGCAGCCGCACGCTGAAGTCGAAGTCGCGGACGTAGGACGAGAAGTTGTTGCCGACGATCCCGTGGTGGCGCACGCCGGTCAGCCTGTCGGCGATCCGGACGTCGAGGACCTCGAGAAGCGGGAAGTCGCGGACCGCCTCCTCGGCGGGGAACCGCACCTCGACGGAGACGATCTCGAGCTCGACGGCGTAGCGGTCCCGGCCGGGATTGTCCCAGTGGGCGATGTCGTTGAACCGGCGGTCGATCATCGTCAGGGCGTTGCGGAGGTTCTGCCGGCGGTGCTCACCGCGGGCGAGGTTGGCGAAGTTCGTGGTGGCCCGCGAGCTGGACGACGGCGTGTAGTGCTCGTCGAAGCAGGTCGTGGTGATCCTGAAGGTGACGTCGTTCGCCATGAGCGCTCAATCCGATGATCAGCAGACCGTATCGGCCCGGTGGAAGCGTGCGGGACCAGAGTGCCCGTCACCGGGAGGCATCGAGGAATCCGGCGCGACTATGCCGAGGTATAGTCC
Organism: Rathayibacter sp. VKM Ac-2857; assembly: GCF_013205025.1. Lineage (GTDB taxonomy): Bacteria > Actinomycetota > Actinomycetes > Actinomycetales > Microbacteriaceae > Rathayibacter. The sequence continues at coordinate 433,992 of NZ_JABMLE010000004.1, forward strand.
CGACCTATGGCACGACGAACGGGCGGGATCTCGCTCCAGCAGCTGCACTACTTCGTCGAGGTCGCCTCCGAGGGGTCGATCTCCGCGGCCGCCGACCTGCTCTACGTCGCCCAGCCGACCATGTCCGCGGCGATGAAGGACCTCGAGACCCGGGTGGGACGCGCCCTCCTCGTCCGCGTCGCGCGCGGGGTCACCCTCACCACCGAAGGGACCGAGTTCCTCGGCTACGCGAGGCAGGTCATCGAGCAGGTGGCGCTCCTCGAGCAGCGCTACCTGGGGCGTCCGCCGTCGCGCCGCCTGCTCGGGGTGTCCACGCAGCACTACTCGTTCGCCGTGGACGCCTTCGTGCGGATGGTCAGGGGCACGGAGGGGGAGAAGTACGAGTTCTCGCTGCGCGAGACCCGCACCCGGGACATCATCGAGGACGTCCGCACGCTCCGCAGCGAGCTGGGGATCCTGTACCGGAACGACTTCAACCGGGACGTCATCGACAAGATCCTCCGGGACGCGGGGCTCGCCTTCCATCCCCTCTTCCTCGCCCTGCCGCACATCTTCGTCTCGCGGAGGAATCCGCTGGCCGCGCGCGAGCGGGTGACCCTCGCCGATCTCGCCGATCTGCCGCGCCTCACCTTCGACCAGGGGGCGGACAACTCCTTCTACTTCGCCGAGGAGATCCTCTCCACGCTGTCGAGCGACCGGGAGATCCGGGTGTCCGACCGGGCGACGATCTTCAACCTCATGATCGGCCTCGACGGCTACACCATCTCGACCGGGATCATCAGCGACGACCTCGACCCGGCCATCGTCGCCGTCCCGCTCGACGTCGACGAGCGCATCGAGATCGGCTGGATCGGGCACTCCGCCATCCCCCTCACCGAGCAGGCCCGGCGCTACCTGACCGAGGTCCGGGCCGTCGTGACCGAGGGCGGCCTCGACCTGCTGGGGTGAGCGGCTCGGAGCCGGCGGCCCCGCCCGGGGGCCGCGACGTTCGGCCCGGCCGCGGCGATGCCCGCCCCTGCTGGTCGCCGCCGCCGCGGAGGTGCCCCGCCCCTGCTGGTCGAGTAGCCCCGCAGGGGCGTATCGAGACCCGCCATCATCAGCAGGGCGGGTCTTCAGACTCGCGTTCTGACGGTGGTGGATCTCGATACGCCCGCTGCGCGGGCTACTCGATCAGCATGCTCTTCCCCCTACGGACTAGCTGATCTTTCGTAGGAGCGTCGAAGCCGCTTCACGTCTCGGTGCTGAGGGAAAGGGCGCGGCTGCGCCGCGTCATGCTGGTCGAGTAGCCCCGCAGGGGCGTATCGAGACCCACCACCGTATGGCCTCTTCCCCGATGCGCATGGGCGGCTTTCGGTTCGGGTGGGGCCGACCGTCATCGGTCGCTCCCGAACCGTGACAGCTGCCCGATCCGGTCCGCAACGTCCTCTAGCGGTCATGTCCGGAAGAGGGCGGCGGAGGAGGTCCGGGGAGGGCGGGCCTGCTGAACAGATTGACGACGTTGCCGTCCGGGTCGCGGACGAGGGCGGAGCGGTTGCCCCACGGCATGGTGGTCGGTGCGAGCACCACGTCCTCGCTCCCGGGTTCGAGCTCGGCGAAGGCGCGATCGACGTCGGCCACCTCGAACTCGAGCAGGACGGAGTGGTTCGACGCAGGGGTGACGACGCCGTGGAGCATCCCGACCGTCGCGGTGTGGGCGATGGCGAGGGTCGCGCCCGCTCCGGTGAACTGCGCGAAGACCGGCGCCGGGCGCTCGGCTGGTCGGCCGATGACCTTCTCGTAGAAGGCGACGAGGCCTTCGAGGTCGTCGGTGACGATGCGGAGGGAGGTGAACGACATGGAGCTCCTTCAGGGGTGAGGGTGAGGCCGGTGAGGGTGAGGTCGTCCCACCAGGCTCGTCGGTCTTCGCGACACCGTCCTGTCGGTGTTTCCGGAGATCGTCGGCGTCTCCGGGAGATCCGCGCGCCGGATCAGCCGTCGATGACGGACCGCAGCCGTCCGTACTGGAGCGCGAGGTCCTCGGCTCGGAGGGTGCGCTGCGGGGTCCGCTCGTCGGTCACCTCGACCGACAGCATGCGGTCGCCGCGGAACGCGCGGACCCCCTCGCGCAGCCGGCACCAGGCGATCAGGTACCAGTGCTCCTCCTTCCCGATCGAGCCCAGCGGTTCGACGTCGCGCACGGACTCCGCACCGCTGCTGTCCCGGTAGCGGAGCCGGACGACCCGATCCGCTCGCAGGGCCGTCGCGAACTCCGCCGGAACGACCGCTTCCTCCTCGCTCTCCAGGAAGTGCACCCGCGAGGCGACCGCGCCGACGCGGGCGGCCTCCCCGTCCGGCAGGACCGCGAGCGTCTTCCGGGCGGCGGTCCGGGCTGCGTGCCGGAAGGGACTGCGCTCCAGCGCGCTGAGGCCGATCAGCACGGCGAGGGCCTCGTCGAGTGTGAATCCCGCCGGGCCGAGGGTCGCGGACGCGTCGATGACGTAGCCGCCCGTCCGGCCCGGCTCCGCCCAGATCGGCAGTCCGGACTGCTGCAGCGCGGACAGGTCCCGCTCGATGGTCCGCACGGACACCTCGAACCGCTCGGCGAGGCGGCGTGCGCTCCGCGGCCGGGGCGAGACCGCTCGCAGCTCCTCGACGAGCCCGTAGAGACGATCGGTGCGGTTCACCCGACCATCATCCGCCCCGCCCCGGTCGTTTCCTGGCTGCCGGGTCGGGGGCACGGACATCGCGGTCCTGCAATGCGTCGCTCGGGCGCGCACTTCGAAGAGCGCCGGCCCGAGCCGACGCCCGACGTCAGAGGTCGGCCGTGGTGGTGAGGATGCGGTGGGCGACGTCGTGCAGCCGGGCGCTGTTCGCGCGGGCGTGAGTGCGGATGAGGGCGAAGGCGCGGTCGATGCTGATGCTGTGCCGCTCGGCGATGACGCCCTTGGCCTGCTCGATGAGCACGCGCGAGTCGAGGGCGTGCTGAAGCTGAGCGGCGAGATCGTTCTGCTGCTGGAGGTTCTCACTGTGCACGAGAGCGAGGGCCGCGACGTCGGTGAACGCCTGGAGGAGAGCGATGTCGCGGGAGCCGAGGGGTCCGGGCTCCTCGGAGAACACGTTGAGCGCTCCGAGTGTCCGGGTGCCGAGGCGCAGCGGTGTGGCGTGCGCGGAGCGGAAGCCGCGGCTGAGGGCGATGCGGGTGAACGCCGGCCACCGATCGGTGTCCGCGAGGTCCGGGAGGTCGACGGTCTCGCCGGTGCGGAAGGACTCCAGGCACGGCCCTTCGCGGACGCCGAGCTGCTCCTCCTCGACGTCGGCCGCTCGTTCGCTGGTGGACGCGAGCACGTGCAGCGTGCCGTCGGCGTCGGCGAGGACGATGCCGGCGTCGAGCGTGGACGTGAACTGCGTCGCGGCCTGCACGAGGACGTCCATGGTGTCGATGACGTCGTGGTCGGGCTCGAGCGACTCGGCGAGAGCGACGAACACCTCAGCGAGAAGCACCTCGCGCTCAGAATCAGCCATGCCACGACCCTAGGGCGCCCGGACCTGTCCGCGACGAAGGGGCCTCGGCTGGTTCCTCGAACGCGCGCCGGCCCGTACGCTCCGCCTTTCGCGGGCGGACAGCACGGTGCTAAGGGCTCGTCCGGCAGGGGAGTCGAGAGGGTCCGGGACGAGGAAGTCAACGCTCTCGACCCCGAGAGGCTGGTCCCCTACCGTCAGGGACCAGTCGTTCGTCGCGCCCGGACCCCGCGCGGTGAACCCCGGGCCGTTCAGGACGTCAGCGGGCAGGGAAGCGATCGCGGGTCGCTGGCTGAAAGGTCCCGAACGTGCGCGACCCCGCAGAACCGGTCATCGATGCTCTGCTCGCCGCTCTCGATCCGCCGGGCGCCGTGCACCCGGGTTTCGCCCGCCACGTCGCGGAGCGGTTGCGAGAGCTTCGCCCGCGGCCCCTGGTGAGGGTGGGCGACAGGGACCGAGTCGCCCTCTGCGAGCCGTACCTGCGCGGCTTCCCCATCGACGGTGTCGCGATCTCCACCCTCGGGAGCGCCTTCGACGCCGAGACCGTCGCGGCGAGCGACTCCACGGCGATGCGACTGGACGAGATCCAGCTGGATCTCGGAGAAGGACCCTGCTGGGACGCCATCACCTCCGACGCCTCCGTCTTCGTCCCCGACACCACCATCGAGACCAGATGGCCGTCGTTCGCGGACGCGGTCCGCGGCATCGACATCCGCGCGGTGTTCGCGTTCCCGCTCGTCTTCGCGGGCCTTCCCGTCGGCGCCGTCGACGTCTACTCCCGCACCTCCGGGCCTCTTGCCGACACGCTCGTGAGGGACATCACGGCCGCCTCCGCCATGACCTCGCTGCGCGTGCTCGCCGCTGTTCTCCACGACGCCAGGGAGGAGGAGAGCGGTGACCCCCGCTCCCGGCGGATCGTGCAGCAGGCGACGGGCATGCTCCTCGCCCGCTACCGCACCACTCCGGAGAACGCGCTGATGCTTCTTCGCGCTCACGCGTTCGCCCACGACCGCTCCGTCATGGACGTCTCCGACGACATCGTGAAGCATCGGCACGCCTTCCCCGACAGCCCCCTCACCGCTTCGGAGGACCCGTGGTGACCACGTCCCGCGACCCCGGAGCCGGCGAGCGCTCCGAGGGAGCCGGATCGCGCACGCGTCGCTACGCCTCGGGCGGCTGGTCGGGGCGGCGGCCGGGGCTGCGCTTCTCCCGGCGGAGCTGTGCGCCGCCGCCCGCGATCAGGGCGAGGGCGAGCGCGATGCTGCCGAGGCGCAGCGGCCAGGGCAGGTCCGGGAGCAGGATCATCGGCAGGGCGGCGACGAACGTCGCCCCCACGAAGTACCAGACCGCGACCGGCGCGGCGGGATTCTCGTTCGAAGCCATCCCTCCACGGTAGCCGCGGGGCTCGGCGCGAGCCTCCCCCTCAGGTCGCACATCCCTCGGAGGACGGGCGCGCCCTCCGGGTCGCGGCTCGAAGCGGTGCCCGCGCGACCGGGCGGACTCTCCACCGCACGACCTCGTCGCGCGTCGAGTGGGCGGTCAGGCCCCGGGCTCGGAGGATCGGTCGAGCTGCGCAGCGATCGGCACGGTGCCGGCGACGACGACATCGCCGGTGTGAGCGGTGGTGACGGTCTCGATCAGCACGATCTCGACCTCCTCCTCGGCCACGGGATTATGCCGCACGCCCCGCGGGACGACGAAGAACTCCCCGGGAGCGAGATGCACGTCGGGCCGGTCCTCGAGTCGGATGCGCAGCCGGCCCGAGACGACGAGGAACATCTCGTCCTCCTCGTCGTGAGAGTGCCAGACGAGCTCGCCGAGGAGCCTGGCCACCTTCACGTACTGATCGTTGACCCGCCCGACGACCCGGGGTGTCCAGTGCGACGACACCTGGGCGAGCTCGGAGGAGATGCTGACGCTGTCCTGATCCACGCGTCCAGTCTTCCGGGCGGACCCGCGCCGTCGTCTTCACTCAGGTCACCGAGAATCGCCCTCGGTCTTGTCGCCGTCCACGAGCCGATCCTCCGGAAGGTCCTCGACCGGGCCGCCTCGTCTCAGAGGGCTTCGAGCACCTCGACCGCCCGCTGCACGCCGTGCTCCCGCCGCAGGAGACGGCCCACCTCGGCCGCCCGCTCCCAACGGGACAGGGCGTCGCTCATCGCGGGCAGGAGGGTGCCCGCCGAGAGGCGGCGCAGCGGGACCGGGGCCGCGGCCAGCCCCTGCCGGTGCAGCTGGGCGGCCCAGAACGGCTGGTCGGCGGTGACGGGCACGACGACGGCGGGCACGCCGGCTCGGGCGACGGCGTGCGAGGTGCCGGCCCCGCCGTGGTGCACCGCGAGCGCGGCGCCCGGCAGGACCGCGTCGAACGGCGCCGACCGCACCGCCAGCACGTCGGGGCCGCGGCACTCGGTCGGCAGCGCGAGACCGCCCCACCCGGTGACGAGCAGCACCCGCAGGCCGAGGGAGCGGGCGGCCGTGACGATCGCGTCGCCGCGAGCCGAGGCGTCTCCGGTCGCCATCGAGCCGAACGACGCGACGAGGAAGGGTCCGCCGGCCAGGAACTCGGCGACGGCGGGGTCGGAGGAGGCCGCCTGCTCCGAGAACCACGCCCCCGTCTGATGCACCCGCTCCGGCCAGTCATCGGGGCGCGGCAGCAGCGCGGGGCTGACGGCCATCAGCGTCGCGCGCGACGGCGATCGCCGGGCCGGACGACGGCCGCCCGGCAGCTCGGTGGCGGCCCGGGCCACGTCGGCGTCGAAGAGCCGTGCGGCGCTGCGCGGCACGGCGTAGGTGTGCCGGTTGTACGCGCCGAGGTCGCGGGTGGCCGTCGGACCGCCGGCGGCGGGGAAGCGCGCGCTCGGGGTGGCCACCGGCGCGAACTCGACCAGCACGCGGGGCACGCCGAGCGCGTCCGCCGCCATCGGCGCACTGAGGATCAGCGGGTGGTGGACCAGCACGTCGGGCTCGAAGTCGACCGTCTCCCGCACCGCGGCGGCGAGCATCCGCCGCATCGCGGGCCGCACCTCCGCGCGCAGGTGCCGCGCGAGAGCCCACGGGGTGCGACCGGCGGGGGAGAGCACCCGCCGAGCGTCCAGACCGAGGGTCACGACGTCCACGCCCTCGGGGGCGTCCGCGTCGTCCGGCAGGGCCAGCCGGACCTCGTGACCCCGGTCGACGGCGTGCCGCGCGAGGGCGGCGAACGGCTCCACATCGCCGCGGGAGCCGGCGGTGACGAGGATGATACGCATCCCCCCAGTGTGGACCGCAAGTCATCACCGTGAATCGAGCGGCCGGATAGCCTCGGGCAGGTGACCGATGGCAGTGAGCGGACGGCGAGCACCGTGCCGTTCGCGATGGGCGCGGTCGTGCGCCGCCTCGTGCACATCTCGCGACCGGTGCTCTGGATCAACACCATCGGCTCCGGGCTCGTCGCCGTGTGGCTCACCGGCGCGCTGTTCGACCTGCGGGCGCTGCCGATCATCCTGTGGCTCACGCTGCCGTTCAATCTGCTGATCTACGGCGTCAACGACGTCTACGACCAGGACACGGACGCGGCCAATCCCCGCAAGGGCTCGATCGAGGGCGCCCGGATCCGGCAGTCCGAGGTGCGGCTGATCGCCTGGGCCGTCGCTGCGACCAACCTGCCGTTCCTCGTCTACTTCCTCCTCGCGCTGCCGCCGCTCGCGAACGCCGCGATCCTGCTCTACGCGGGCGTCTTCGTCTTCTACTCCGCGCCGCCGCTGCGCTTCAAGGCGCGGCCGTTCCTCGACTCGCTGAGCAACGCGGCCTACGCGCTGCCGCTGGTCATCGTGCCCGCCGCCGTCGAGGTGACGCCGGTCTGGCCGGCCGCCCTCGGGCTGATGGCCTGGAGCGTGGCCAAGCACGCCTTCGACGCGGTGCAGGACATCGTGGAGGACCGCGACGCGGGCATCACCACCACCGCGGTGCGGCTCGGCGCGCGCGGGACGGCCCTGTGGAGCGGAGCCTGGTGGCTCGTGTCCACGGTGCTGTTCGCGGTGGTGAGCGTGCCGGTCGCCGCCGTCAACCTCCTGATCGCCGGTGTCCTCGTCGTGCGCCTCCTGCGCGACCCGACGCCGGAGACCGGCCACCGGCTCTACCGGCTGTCGGTCGCCTTCCCGTACATCGCGGGCTCCTTCACCGGGGTCCTGCTGCTGGTCTCGATCGTGCTGGGAGGCAGAGCATGAGCCGCATCGTCGTCGTCGGCGGCGGGATCGGCGGGCTCACCGCCGCCGCGCTGCTCGCGCGCGCCGGCCACCGGGTCACCCTGCTCGAGGCCTCCGCCGAGCTCGGTGGCAAGAGCCGCCGTCTGCAGCTGGGCGAGGACCGCATCGACACCGGGCCGTCCCTGGTGACGTTCCCCGCGGTGTGGGACGAGCTGCTGCGGCGACTCGGCGACGGCGAGCGCGCCCCCGGCCGCCCGAGCGACGCCGGCCGGCTCGACCTGGTCCGCATGCCCGAGGTGGGCCGCTACTACTTCGACGGGGAGGAGACCTCGCTGCCGGTCGCGCCGGAGCACCCCTGGTACCCCGCCTGGCGCCGCTTCTCCGAGCTGCACGCGCCCCTCGCCGACGACGTCACCGAGCTGCTGCTCGCCGACCCGCTCGACCGGGCCGCGCTCCCGGCGCTGCGCCGGCTGCTGGCCGTCTACGGCTCGCGGCTCACTACGCGCGCCTACCTCGACGGTCTGACGTGGCTGCCGGAGGGGCTGCGCGAGATCATCGCGATCCACACCCTGAACGCGGGGGTCTCGCCCGCGCGCACCCCCGCCCTCTACGCGAGCATGCCCGCGATCATGGCCGAGACCGGGGCCTGGGTGCCCCGCGGCGGCGTGTACGAGATCGTGCTCGCGCTGGGTCGGCTGGCCGAGGCGGCCGGCGTCGAGGTGCGCACCGGGGAGGCGGCCGTCCGCATCGAGCGCGGATCGGTCACCACGGACGCCGGGCGGTACCCGGCCGACCTCGTCGTCAGCGCCCTGGACGCCGACCGGCTGGAGGCGCTGACGGGTCCGTCGCGGATCCCGGCGCTGCCCCGCCTGCACCCCCGGACCCTCTCCTGCTCGGCGATCGCGCTGTACGGCGTGCTGCGGGAGGAGCTGCCGGCGAGCGTCGCGACCCACAGCGTGGTGCTGCCGACCCGGCCCGCCGCGCTGCACCGCAGCCTCGAGGCGGGCGACGAGCCGGCGGACACCATGGTGTTCGTCAACCAGTACCGCGCGGGCGAGGTGTACCCGAATCCGCACAGCACCCTCGGCGTCCTGCTCACCGCGCCCGCCGACGGCGGCCGGTACACCGCCGAGCACCCCTTCGTGCGGCGCGAGGTCGAGCGCGTCTCGCGGGCGATGGGGCTCGACGGACTCCTGACCGACCTGCTCGAGGAGCAGACGGTACTCGATCCGCAGTACTACGGCGAGGGCGGCGAACCGCACGGCGCGCTCTACGGGGCGGCGCGGCCCTCCTGGCAGAGCGGTCCCTTCCATCAGCCCGCCTACCACGACCGCCTGCGGCCCTGGCTGTGGCGGGTGGGAGCGTCGGTGCACCCCGGCGGCGGGATCCCCGCGGTGGTGGGCGGCGCGATGATCGCGGTCACCCGGCTGCTGAAGGCGAACCCGGCCTAGCCGGCGCCCCCCTGCATTCTGGTCGCAGAGCGCCGCAGGCGCGTATCGAGCGGCGAAGCCGTTTCGCGTCTCGGTGGTCAGGAAAAGGACGCGGCGGCGCCGCGTCATGCCGGTCGAGTAGCCCCGCAGGGGCGCATCGAGACCCACCGTCGTCTGACGTGTCGGTGATGGTGGATCTACTGGGAAGAAACGTCCGCAGACATGCTGGTCGAGTAGCCCCGCAGGGGCGTATCGAGACCCACCGTGACCAGCAGGACGGGTGTGCAGACTCAGCGTCCTGACGGTGGTGGATCTCGATACGCCCGCTGCGCGGGCTACTCGATCAGCATGACTGAGCTGCGTGCGGCATGCGGCTGCGCCCCGTGCATGCTGGTCGAGTAGCCCCGCAGGCGCGTATCGAGACCCGCCGGCAGCCGCACGCCGGCCGCCGCGGGTCAGGCGGTCGTGAGCCGGAGCGGCGGTCGGGGCTGGATCGGCGTCGTCCGCGGTGCCGTCGGCGAGATCCACTGCACGATCGGGGTGGTCGTGGTCGAGCCCGGGCCGAAGGTGAAGCCGAAGTCGGTCGCGCCGGCGACGGTCGGACCACCGAGGTAGGCGTTCGCGGGGTCGCTCTCGTCGAGGACGGTCCAGCCCCCGGGCAGGGCGATCGTCGACGCGTCGAAGAGCGGCGCCTGGATGAGCAGGATCCCCTGGTAGTCGATCGCGTAGCAGTCGGCGGGCACCAGCAGCCGGAGCGTCGACGTCCCGCCGTAGACCGCCGGGTTCGTGGTCCACTCCATCGCCGGGAACCCGCGCGGTCCGACCTCGATGGTCGACGAGACGGAGCCGGTGGCGTCGCTCTCGGTCCAGGTGGCCGTGGTCGTCCAGTTGCCGGACAGCTCGCCGAACTCGACGTTGAAGCCCTTGGTGCCCGCCGTCACTCCCTCGGGGGCGATGATGCTGATCGTCCGACCGTTCTCGATCACCGTCCAGCCGGTGGGCGCGATGACCGACCGCGCGGGTGCGAACGCGTACGGCTCGAGGACGGTGAGGGTGAGGGTGCCCGTCCCGCGGACGACCGGCGTGCCCCGGGGCGCGGGCGGCAGGGTGAGCACCAGCAGGGACGACTCGTTCTGCACGCCTCTCGGGCCGTCCCAGGCCAGCGTCGCGGTGGTCCCCGCGGTACTCGCCGCGGCCATCGGCGCGCCCAGCGCGACCGCGACGACGGGCGTCGACCAGGCGGCCCCGACCAGGGTGCGCCGAGCGAGGCCGGAGGAGTGCGGATCGCGGAGGGCAGACGTGGTCACGAGACCTCACTGTTCCGGCCGGGCCCGCGCTGGGCAAGAGCCTCTTGCGGACATGTCCGGTTGCGGACAGCACGCCCGCGGCGCCGGGCGGCCGCGGTGAGCCCGGCCTCAGTCGCTCCGGCGCTGCGGCAGGAGGCGCCGCACCTCGCCGACGATCGTGTCCAGCGCGGAGTACCGGGAGATCGACGCCGCCATCCCGACCGCCCGCTCGCGGTACAAGGGCTCGCGCAGGACGGTCGTGATCGCGGTGTGCAGGGCCGCGGCGGTGGGCCGCCCGGACTTCAGGTCGACGCCGACGCCGAAGTGCGCGACGCGCGCGGCGACCTCGGGCTTGTCCTCCGCGGCGCCGGCGACCACGAGGGGCACGCCGTGGCTGAGCGCCAGGAGGGTGCCGCCGAAGCCGCCGTTGGTGACCATCACCGAGGTCAGGGGCAGCAGCTGCTCGTACGGCAGGAACTCGGCGGCGCGGGCGTTCGTCGGCAGCGGGCCGAGGGAGGAGAGCGGAGCGCGGCCGGTGCTCACCACGACGAGCACGTCCTCGTGCGCGAGCGCCTCGAGGGTGGGGCGGACGACCTTCGCGAGGTCGTGGTTGTCGAGGGTCCCCTGGGTGACGTGCACGACCGGGCGGCTGCCGTCTAGGTCCGCCCACCACTCGGGCAAAGCGGTCGCCCCCGGAGCCTGCGGGATCGGTCCGGCGAAGACCACGTTCGGGCTGAGGTCCGTCCGCGGGTACTCGAACTCCGCGGGCCCGAGCTGCACGAAGCGGTCGAACGCCGCGGTGAAGTCGAGCACGAAGGTGCGCAGCGGCACGCCCGCCGCCTCCTCGACCAGCCGCGTCCCGAGCCGCTGGGTCTTCGCGAAGAGCAGGCGGGCCACGAGGAAATTCAGGGCGCGGTTCCGCAGTCGCCCGACCGCGGTGGAGGACGGGGGAAGCGCCGTGTTGAACGGAGCGACGTCGCGGCTGACCTGCACGAGGGGGCCGATGCCGACGCCGAGGATCGGGGGTCGCGACGCCGGGTCCGTCTCGAGCAGGGGCAGGATGCCGGCGAAGAAGGAGTCGGTGAGGACGAGGTCGACCCACTCGCGGTCGAGGATCGCGCGGACGGCGCGGTGCTGCTCCGGGATCGTGACGACGAACGTCTGCTCGACCTGGTACCGCGAGAGCGCGAGGCCCCGGTGCCGGTGCAGATCGGGCAGGAAGCTCGCCTCGTCGCGCTCGTCGAAGTCGGCGCGCCCCGTCAGCGGCTCGTGGTGCAGGCCGGCGTCGTGCACGCGCTCCTCGAAGGAGGAGCCGGTCAGCACGATCACGTGGTGGCCCTCGTCGGCGAGACGTCTGCCCAGGGCGATCAGCGGTGCGACGTGGCCGTAGAGGGGGGTGCTGCAGAGCAGGATGGTGGCCACGTCGGGTCCTCGATCAGGTCGGTTCGGGGTGGTGCTCGGGGGAGTGCTGGTGCTGCTCGGGGGACTGCTGGTGCTGCTCGGGGGACTGCTGCTGCTCGGGGGGTCCGGGGTGGTCCGGCGGGAGGAGCAGGCGGGTCAGGGCGTTGCCGAGGAACTGCTCGAGCCGCTCCGAGCTCCAGCCGCGCTCGAGGGCGAGCAGGTTCCACAGCTGCGGGCTGGCGAGGGCGTAGAGGATGTCGCCCGCCTCCTCCGCGCTCATGCCGTCCCGCAGCGGACCGCGCACGAGGCGCGCGAACGCCTGCTGGTCGGCGAGGCGGCCGGCGCTCTGCCGGGCGAGGTCCTCACCGAGGGCGGGATCGTCCTGCGCGGCGGCGGCCATCACGTTCCACAGCGGTGCGGCGCGCTGCGCGAGGGCGACGGAGTGGTGCGCGAGCTGCCGCAGCTGCACCTCGGGGTCGGTCTCGGTCGCGACCGCCGCGACCCACGCCTGCTCGGTGACGCCCGCCTCGGAGTCCTGCCCGGTGGTCATCGCCGCCGTGAGCGCCCGGAGGACGTCGGCCTTGCCTCCGATAGCGAGGTAGATGGTCTGGACCGACGTTCCCGCGTCGCGGGCCAGCTGCGAGATCGTCGTCCCCGCGTAGCCCTGCGTGAGGAACAGACCCGCGGCGGCGTCGAGGATCCGCGCCCGGGTCTGCGCGCGATCGGTGTCTCCGCGCTCGCGGCGCCGGCGGGCGTCGTAGGACCGGGGGGTCGCCTTCTGCTCGTCGCCGCCACTCATCGCGATGAGCTTACGGAGCCCGGCGGTCGAGCGGTCGGCGGGGAGGTGGACCCGTCTCGAGCGGATCGGACCGATGCTCGGTCCGTGGGCCGCACGGCCTCATCTCCTCGACCGGCCGCGGTGGCGCAGATAGACGATCCCGGTCGCGATCTGCCCGACGGTCGACAGGAGGAGGAGCGCGGTGACGGCGTCGAGGTCGCTGCTGCCGCGTGTCGACGCGCCGATCACGACCGAGAGGATCGCGAGCAGGAGGAGGGCGCCGCCGAGCGTGATGCCGGCGCCCGCCGCTCTGCTCCAGAACGGCTGCCAGGTGACGGTGCGAGGGGCAGTGGCTGTGGTCACGGAGGGGTCCCTTGGACGGAGGCGGGAGGTGGTGGGGCGTGGCATGGATCGGGACCGATTCGGCTGCCCGCTTGCTTCGTTTCTCACTATAACGGCACTCCAGCTACATCGACAGTGCACCGGTGTGACTGGCGACCGGAGAGGCGCGATGTCCTGGCGTCGGCGGTCCGGAGCGCCTGCTCTCGGGCCGCGGTCCCCGTCCACAGCCGATGTGATCATCGGCCGGAGCATCAGCACGCAGCTCGCGGGGCGGCCGAGGCAGGACATCCACCTTCTGGTGGCCGGGCTCACGGGCCGTACGGCAGGCTGAACGAGAAGGAAGGGGCGACCGATGGCGGCAGGGGCGAGAGGCGGGCGCTCGACGTCCGAGGTGCGACTCACCCAATGGACCTGGTTCAGTCGCGCAGGAGCGCCGACGGAGCGGGTGCTTCTCGGAATCGCTGTCCCCGTGCTGATCGGCGTCGGCGTCGTCTCGGAGGCACTGGACCCGGACGCCCTTCCCCTCGCCGCTCGCGTGGCGATCCTCGCCGGATCGTTCGTGCTGCTGGGCGTGCTGCCGCTGGTGGTGCACGCGATCCTCCGGCCGGCACCGTTCGCCGATCTCTCGGCGAGAACTGTTCGCGTGGGCTCTCGCGTCACGCCCTTCGCGTCGTTCACTGCGGCGAGGAGGGTGGACACCGGTGGCGGGTCGAAGCGGGTCGTTCTCGAGGTGTCGGCGCCCGGGCAGAAGGTCCTTCTCGAGCTGCGCGACAGGCTCGGCCGCATCACGACCGACCCGACCCGCGACGCCGTCGTGACCTTCCTCCGAGGAAGCAGCGTCGCGATGCCGTCCTCGTCGGACGATCCCACCGGCCGGTTCGCTCACGTGAACTTCCCGCAGCACCTCACCCGCGAGCAAGCCATCGAGCTCGCTTCCGCTCCGCTGACGGTCCCCGACATCGGCGCCGGCCATCACGGCGGAGAAGCGTCGTAGCGCGGATGTCAGCGTTCCGGCGGGGGAAAGGTCCGCGGGGGAGACGACTCCGGGACCGGCTCTGCCTTCAGTCCTCAGGCGTCGATCCTGCATACGACGGAGGACTCCGGCGGAGCCTGCGAACGTCGATGTCGACACAACGCTGGGCAGAGCGGTCATCGGTCGCGGCTTTCGTCGACGCCACCATGAGCTGCATTCCGGCTTCGCGCGTCGCGGTGGTCATTGGCTTAGACGGGATCATTCTTCCCTCAGCGCACCTCACTGTCGCACGACGATCCGCTCCGCAAGGGGACGCGGCTGCGGACGACTGCTGATGTTGCTCGCGGCTCGCATGACGTTCGGGCTCGTGCCGGACATGTATTGGTATGAGCACCCGAAACGGAGCACCCGTGACCGACCCTCTCGATGACCTGATCCGTCACGCAGCGCCACCTACTCGTCAGTCGTTCCCTGCGACGCGAGGCGACGCCGAGCGCCTCGCTCGCGTCATCATCGAGGAGGCGCATCAGGGCGGCCGGCGCCCGCCTCGCCGCCGTCGTCATCTGTGGCTGGTGGGCACGCTGAGCCTCGCGGGCCTCGGTCTGGGGGTCGCGGGCGCGGTAGCGGGACCGGTGATCCTGGACTGGGCCGGCTTCGTTCCCGATGCCGCCGTGCAGCGGTCCTTCGACCTCGGCGACGGGCAGGGGAACGTGCTGTGCCAGGTCGCGATCCAGGTGGAGCCCGACTACTCGGCCGGCCCGGCCGCCGACGTCGAGCGCGAAGCCCGCGAGGCGCGCGTCTTCCTCAGCAGTCACGACTGGGATCCGACGATCGCGAGCGTCGACGCCGAAGCCAGACGAGTCGCGATCGAGCAGGAGCAGGCCGACGCCGATGCCGGCGGCTTCACCGCGGACCCGGGGATCGCGGTGACCCGGCTGATCGCGGATCGCATCATCGAGCAGTTCAGAGACGCCGGCTACGGCACAGGTGTCTCCATCGAATCAGCCGGTGGTTGCGACATCGGAGAGGAGCAGGCGCCGTGAGGGCCCGAAGAAGCGCCGTCTTCGAGGCCGTGTACCTCGCCAACGCCGCCGACCTTCTCAGCTACTTCGAGCGTCGGGTCTCGCCCGTCGCGGACGCCGCGGATCTCCTCAGTGACACCTATCTCGTCGCCTGGCGGAAGGTGGACTCCCTCCCGACCGACCCGGAGCAGGCGCGCATGTGGCTGTTCGGGGTCGCCCGCCGCACCCTCGCCAACGTGCAGCGCGGCAACGCACGCCGCTCCGAGCTGGCCGGCAAACTCGCCTCCACGCTGCACGCGATGCCATCAGAAGACCCGACCGCCGAGAACCTCGACGTGCGACTGGCGCTCGACGCTCTCGCACCGGACCAATCGGAACTCGTCAAGCTCGTGCTCTGGGACGGCTTCACCGTCATCGAGGCCGGCAAGATCCTCGGGTTCAGCGCCAGCACAGCTCGGGGTCGGTATCAGCGCGCACGGGCGTCGCTTCGGGCACTGCTGGCGGAGAAGCAGCTCGTGGCGGACGGCAGCAGCTAGGCCACCGGCGTCCTCGAGGAGGGCGGTCGCGCGCTGTCAGCCGCCGGTCCCGGGGTTCTCGGTCGACAGATCTGCGAGAGGGGCTGGTCAAGCGTCGATTCCGGCGTTCGGTGGACCGGATGTCTTCCTTTGGCGGACCCCTGAGTTCGCACTACCGGCGCTACTGATCGTCGTCACCGGCTCGACGATCTCGGTTAGGGCTGCTCCTCCTAGGACACCAGCAGCGCCCATCCGCAGGCCGCGAGGAGGCCGATGAGCAGCGCCACTCCTGCCCAGATCGCGTCGACTGTTGCCGAGGTCCCCCTCGAGAGCCGCACGGCACCGAGAACCAGGATCAGCCCTGCGCTGACCAACTGCAGGGAGAAGGCCACCTGGTAGAAGCCGTAGTCCATCGCGGTGTCCGGCGGGCCGCCTCCCTGAAGTCGAAAGCTCGACGCCGCAGCGAGGAGGAGGAAGAGGAGGGGGAGGACGAAGAGCCCGGAGAGTCCGATCGTGTGGAGAAGGATCGGAACGGAGAAGAGATCCGAGGGGGGTCGCTGTCGCGACCTCGACGAGTGGCCTTTCTTCGCTTGATCCGGCATGCAGGGAGCATAGAGGCGTCAAGAACGCTGCAAGCCGCCGCCAAGAGGGGGTCACTTGCGATCTGGGCCTACTTCTCCCGGCATCGCGAGCCAGAGGACGAGGGTGAGGAAGAGGCCGAGGATTCCACTGAGGAGCAGTGCGACGAGGGTGAAGGCGGAAGCGCCGAACGATGCCTGAGCATCATTGCCCGTCTCCACCGGCACGAACCAGAGGACGACGGCGCCGACGATGAACAGCGCGCTGACGACGAGGGCGCCGGCGCACGTGTCTCGCCGAACGGTGTCTCTGGATCCGCCTTCTGAGCGACTGACGAGCCAGACGATTCCGATCAGAACGGGAGCGCCGGCGAGGCACGCTAGGAACACGGGTGCTCCTGGTCGGCGAGGCGTCGATCCGGCATTCGCATCGGTCGGCTCTTCGAGGTCACCAGTCGTCACCCAATCCGCGCAGAGGGTCGGTCGCCGGTCCTTCCTCGTGGAGGCGGTCGGTGGCCTCCGGGGTGGGTGACCGTCCCGAGAAGAAGAGCAGGACCACGAAGACCAGGATGGACAGGACTGCGCTCGCTCCGAGAATCAGGCCGTCGAGGAACGCGAAGGACGGGGGACCGCCGAGCGGATCGCGGTCGATCAGGGGTTCTGCGAAGCGGTATACAGCGAATGCCGCAGTGACGACGATCCCGACGATGCTCGCGACCACCCAGACCAGGCGTCCGCGACCGTCGTGCTCAACGCTGCGCCGGTACAGGATCCATCCCACCCCGATGTAGAGGGGCATGAGTACCGCGGCCGAGGCGATGACCATCACGCTCCCGTGCTGCGAGTAATCGGCCGCCTGGCGATCTTTCCGCTGACGGTGGCATGCTCGTCCTCTGCATGCGGGATGCCGTCGGAGGCGAGGCGGAACGCGACCGCCCTGAGCCCTTTCGGCGATGTCCCCACGGGCTCAGGGTAAGCGACGTCATCGCCGTTCTTCTGGTCGTGCATTCGGGCACTCGGATCGAGCGATGACGAGTGCCGTCTTTCTTCGTGGTCGGTCGTAGATCGGGGAAGAGCGACCGCGTCTTGCTAGGGTCCCGATCGATGGATGAGTCCCGAAAGCACGGACGCCCCTCTCTGATCGCAGGAGTGACGATCGCGGGTGCGGCAGTCCTGTGTGCCCTCCTCTACTACGGGGCCCTGGCCGTGTTCGCGACCGAAGGGGATGTGCCGGCGGCCTCGACGATCGACCTTCCCGACGGGAGCGAGCTCGTCGGCGAGACCGTCGAGTGCGCGTCCGGCGGATGCTGGCGGCTGCTGTCGGTGCGCCCGCCCGACGGGATGACTCCCGAGCAGTTGTCGGGCGAGATCGGAACGACGCCGCAGGCGCGCATCGCGGGAACCCTCTGGGATCCACGCACCATCACGGTGAGTTCGGCGGTCGAGGGACCAGTCTTGAAGGTGCGGGCCGATTACTGGTCCCAGGAGTACGTTCCCTAGCGCCGTGAAACAACTGTCCGGACGCCGGCCGCATCGCGACGACAGGGGTCGACTGCTACCCGCTCTGCCGAGGACGATGATGCTTCTGCACGGCGTCCCGAATGGGACGGGTCACCGATCGTTCAAGTCCGCGGCTGTGCCGATCGTGCTCCGTAGCGGGGTCGTCCCGGAGCTCTGACGTGATGCTCGCCGCCGGCGAGTGGTGCTCGTGCTCAGGAACACGAAGCCGAACCCCGTGAGGGCGAGGTACGCCGGCGCCAGAAGTGCGCTGACGATGACGAGAAGGACCTCGGGAGCGGTGAACGGCTGCTCGAGCGCCGTGAGGAGCGAGGCGCCCACGACGTGGAGCGCCGCACCGACGCCGATGATCCACGACGCGGGCTTCTCGAGGAGCCCGGCGCGCACAGTCGAGACGGCGGCGAGGAGTGCTGCCGCCAGTGCCGTGACGCTGAGCACGCCCAGCGCGAGGAGGGGTGGCCCGAGGTCGAGCGGCGGAACGAGGCTCGACCACGCCAGGTGGAAGGTCGTCCACGCGGCGGCGAGACCGCCGAGCCCGATGCCGGTGGCGAGGAGCGGACGGCCGCGCCGGGAGGCCGTGATCGCCGTGCACAGCCAGGCGAGAGCGATGAGCACCGCGGCGACGAGGACGGGGAATCCGTAGCTACGGCCCATGGTGTCGACGTTGCCGCCGGTCGCGAGCGTCAGGGTCCGCCCGCCGACCTCGAGGACGACCGACCCGTAGGACCAGGCGGCGAGGAGGAACAGGACGCCGATCGAGCTGCCGGCGCGACGGCCGGGACGACCAGGGGCCAGGAGGCTCTCGCGGATGCCGGCCCAGGCGAGCCCCGTCCGATCGCGCGGAGTCGGACCTGGCACACCGGTCGCGTCGTCCCGGTCGAGGAAGGTGCCGACCACGCTCTCGCCGTTCTTCTCGCGCCACGCTGAGGGGAACCAGCGGAGCGATCGCCGGTAGGCGTCGGCGGAGCCTCCCGTCATGCCGGATGAGCTGTCGGCCGTCATCGCGACCCTCCCCACGGGAACTGCGGGCTGCTCACCGGGATCTGGGAAGGGCTCGAGAGCTGATCGGCCCGACCGGGACTCAACGGTCGGGATCGATCGGTCGTGCTCAGGAACACGAAGCTCGCGCCTGTGATGGCGAAGGACGCAGGCGCCAGCAGCATGAAGGCGACCGCGATGACGGCGCTGACGATGGTCGACGGAGGGTCTGTGACGGCGATACCCCACACACCGACGACATGCCCCGCACCGCCGGCACCGACGAACCACCGAGCTCTGCGCTGAACGAGGCCGGCGCGAGCGGCGGCAGCGATGGCGAGGATCGGTGCTGCGAGCGCCACGATGCTGAGCAAGCTCAGGTGGCGCGGAGCCGACTGGAGTTGGAGCGGTGTGAGGGGTCCGGACCACCAGAGGAGCCAGAACGCTGCCGTCGAGGTCAGCCCGCAGAGCAGGATCGCTCCAGCTGCGAGCGCCCGGTGACGGCGAAGGGCGACGACGGCCGCAGACATCCAGGCGAGCGCACCGAGCCCGACCGTAGCCAGCACTGGATTGGGGTACATGGATGTATGGAAGTTCACGACCCCGGTGATCAGCACGAGGAGGGCGCGCCTGCCGACGTCGAGGGCGACGGCCGCCAACGACCAGGCGGCGAGCAGGAAGAAGGCCCCGATGACGGTGGTGCCGAGCCTCGGACGTCGGACGGTGGCGACGAAGGTCTCGATGATCCCGGCACGCGCGAGATTCACCCAATCGGAGCGGGTGGGGCCGGACGTCCCGATCGCGTCGTCGCGGTCGAGATACGCACTGATCGCACTCTCGCTGTTCCTCTCGCGCCACGCCGCCGGGTACCAGCGCAGGGCTCGGCGATAGGCCGCGGAGGAGGAGCTCATGCCGTGGCGCTCCGTCCGAGTCGACGGACGGCGCTCGAGGCGGCGCGCTCCATCTGCGCCAGCCGTTCGGCGTCGGCCGCGAGGCGGGCCTCGCCGGCGTCGGTCAAACGGAAGTACCGGCGTCGGCGGCCGCCGACCTCCTCCTCGCCGTCGACGGCGATGAGTCCCTGCCGTTCGAGCCGGTCGAGAGCCGAGTAGAGGGTCGGGATCTTCAGGACCATCGCGCCGCCGGACAGCTCCTGCGCCGCGGCGATGATCCCGTAGCCGTGGGTCCTGCCGCGCGCGAGGACCGTCATGATCCACAACCGCGGCTCTTGGATCTCATCCATGTCCGCACCATACTCCGCCTCGCAGAGTATCGCGAGGCGCTGCGAAGCGGCAGTGTCGACGCCTTCGCCCGGCGGTCCAGGTGATCGTCCACCACAGCGCCGGCAGGGTCTTCTGGATCGTCGTCGCGCTCCTGCGCGGAACGACCGACGAGGAAGAACCCGGCCTCGCCCCATGTCTCAGGCGTCACCATCGAGCCGTTCACGCAGGCGAACCACTCCCGGTACGAGTCCGGCCAGGTGAGTCCAGTCCGCTGCTCCGCGAGCACAATCTGCTCTGGTCGCGCGATTGGCCGCAGCGCGGCAAGAGTGATCGGCGCCTCCTTCCGGAGTGCGTCGACGAGCAGGCCCCACGCTTCGCGAACGATCGTTCGGCCAGCCTAGAACACGGTCTCACCCGCGACATGGGCGAAGTAGACAAGGACGAGGAAGGAGAAGAACGAGAACACGGCGCCAGCGATCAGCGCCTCCACCGCAGGCACGGCGCGTGTGAGCGGCGGGTGTCGCCGCCGGAGGACGGCCAGAACGGCCACGGGCACTCCGATGATGTCCCCGGTGAAGTCTGCTTCCACGCGGCGCAAGGAACGTCGTGACTACTCGGGTAGGCGACTCCTGCTCCGAGGTCGATTCCGAACAGTCCGATGTAGAAGGCGCGGACGAAGAGTAAGCCGGGAACCAGGTGCACGCCGACAGCCGTCACAGCGAGCATCGCGTCCGGAGCGCGCGGACCGAGTCTCTTCCGCATCGATGGCCGGTGATGCACGCGAAGAACACCATGAGTTCAGCCCAGCACGCGCGAGCTTCATCCGAAGCTTCGACATGCCTTTCACTCTCCTACCGCGGGCTGGACGCGTCTTTAAGGCGCCAGCTTTACGGCGGCGGCGACAATGCCGGGATCTTTTTTGCTCACCACTTTCGCCCGTCTCCCACTATCCAGTTGCCACGAGTTGCAGGAAGATGCAACGTGTTGCCGGTCGTCTCGTTGAGGGCCGCAAAGAGTCGTATCATCGACCTCGTCTCCTCCGCCACGATGGTCTCGTCATCTAGTAGCCTTTGCGGAAGTGATGTGCGCTTTTTGTTCGTACTCAAACTGACCAATTTCTCAGGCCTGATACCTTGATCTAGCACCTCAACTCCATGTGTTGAAAAGCAGACAAGAAATCCTACTCCTTGAACGCCGAGCGCTGTCACGTCCGCCGCGAGGTAAAAAGGTGCTCGCCCGTCCGATGGTGTGATATCGAAACTTATGCCAGCATGCCTTGCTCGCACCTGCATAGAGGGTTCTTCGGTCCGAAAGAATAAGACGCGGAAGAATTCTCGAGGGATCATGCGATTTTTGAGCGGATGTAGCAGTCCGTTGGGCATCGTTCTCGATCCGGGGTCATTCATTTGGAACATGCCTGCCGACTTTATTGCCCACGCCTCAGCGATACTCGCCTCCACCGAGTTCAACGAAGGAACCGGCTTCAACATTCGTCTTAAAACAGGTTGAAACTCTGTTTCCAGACGGCTCATCCAGCCGTTGTTGCAGTTGGCGCATACTGCTTTTACTTGCATATCGAAAGGAGATTGCCTCTTGCCTCGATTAATATATTCCAGCTGGCCGGATTCGCTGTCCAGCCGCCCTACTTGATGCGGTTCGTTTGGGATAGGCACGCCGACCCATGCCTGCCCTGTTGGCGTTTCCTGCAGCCATTGCGGAAAAACATGCTCATTTGTTAGTTTATCTGACGACCCGCAAACCACACACTTTCGCAAGAGTGACGCCAATCCTTCAATGCAAATTTTTTGGAAGGTGAAGTGGACAAGATATTTTTAGAGCACTATTCTAACCCACCTGTCCCTCGCGTCGTGCCCGGAGCCACTACAGCGGAGCGGGCCCCTTCAGCACTTCATTTAACACCTGGCCCGCGTTCCTGGTGATGCATCCCCATCGCGGGGCACATGGCTGAATCTTGAGCAGTACGGCCGAAGAGTCGAGGTCGTGACGTTATTTCACCACTCCGTCGCACATACACGATGACCAAGCTTGACCGGCTTATACCAATGTCTTGGTACTTCCCGACCTTCCCCGTTCCGGCGGCACGAGCGCCGCCCGCGCAGCGGCGACGGAGCGCACAACGTGGAAACCGCTGACGCGGCCGTACTCTGCTGCCCGGGAGGTTTCGGTGCGTCGGAAGCGACTGCTCTGGCCACGCGCGAGCGTCTTCGCATCTCGGCCAGCGGAAGCCGATGCTCGGTCTTCGCTTTGATGACGAAGCCCGATCTCGGCTCCACCTGCTCGAGGCCGATCGGGGCGAACCATGCAGTCGAGTGGCCGCGGGCGTGCTCAGCGTCGCGACGTTCTTCCCTCCGTGGCGTTCAGCGGTCGATGGACTGCATGTTCGCGTCGTCGTGGCGGGCACCGGCGGCGGGCGTGAGGGTGTTGAGGCGTTCGATCTGGTCGGCGGTCAGCTCGATCGCGTCGGCCGCGGTGTTCTCTTCGACACGGGACACGCGGCGGGTGCCGGGAATCGGGGCGATGTCTTCGCCGCGGGTGAGGATCCAGGCGAGGGCGGTCTGGGCGGGGGTAGCTCCGATCTCGGCTCCGATCGCGCGGACCTCGTCGACGATCGCGAGGTTGCGGGCGAAGTTCTCGCCGACGAAGCGCGGGTTGGTCTTGCGCCAGTCGTCGTCCGGGAAGTCGTCGACCGAGCGGATCTGCCCGGTGAGCAGGCCGTGGCCCAGCGGCGAGTACGGCACGAAGCCGATGCCGAGCTCGCGGAGGAGGGGGAGGATCTCGTCCTCGACGTCGCGGGTCCAGAGGGAGTACTCGGTCTGCAGTGCGGCGATCGGGTGCACGGCGTGCGCACGGCGGATGGTCGCCGCGGACGCCTCGGAGAGTCCGAGGTGGCGGACCTTGCCCTCGGCGACGAGTTCGGAGACGAGGCCGATGGTGTCCTCGATGGGAGTGTTCGGGTCGACGCGGTGCTGGTAGTAGAGGTCGATGTAGTCGGTGCCCAGGCGACGGAGGGAGCCCTCGACGGCCGCGCGCACGGTGGCGGGGCTGCTGTCCATGACGCCTGCGCTGGTCTTGCCGCCGTCGTGCTTGACGAGGCCGTACTTGGTGGCGATCTGCACCTGGTCGCGGCGCCCGCGGATCGCACGTCCGACGATCTCCTCGCTGAGGAACGGGCCGTACACCTCGGCGGTGTCGATGTGGGTGACGCCGAGGTCGAGGGCGCGGTGGATCGTGTTGATCGACTCGTTCTCGTCGAGGGTGCCCTCGGCGGTGTACGTGCCGGCCATGGTCATCGCGCCGAGGCCGATGCGGGAGACGGTCAGGTCTCCGAGGTGTGCGTTCTTCATCAGTGTCTCTCTGTCGGGGTTGGGGTCAGGCCTGCGAGGTGGGCATGGCCCACAACTCGGCGATGGAGGACCGGCGGTGGCGGGTCACCATGTAGAGGATGCTCTCGGCGATGTCCTCGGGCTGGAGGCGCTCGGGGATCGCCTCGGCGTCGGAGGCGGCGAGCTGGTCCTGGATCTTCTGGTTGTTCTGGGAGACGAGCTCGGTGGCGACCGCGCCGGGCTGGAGGACGCCGACGCGGACGTTCTTCTTCGTGACCTCCTGGCTCAGCGCCTCCGTGAACCCGTTCACACCGAACTTGGTCATCGCGTACGCGGCGAAGTTCGCCCACGCCTGGCGGCCGGCGATGGAGGAGATGTTGACGATGTCGGCGACGCCGCGCAGGTCGTCCTCGGCCGACCGGAGGAGGTGGGGGAGGGCTGCCTTGGTCATGTAGAGCAGGCCGTTCTGGTTGATCGCGATCATCCGCTCCCACTCCTCGACGTCGGTGTCCGCGACGGGGCCGAGGAGCATGAGTCCGGCGTTGTTGACGAGGATGTCGAGGCGTCCGAAGCGCTCGATGACCGTCGTGATCGCCGCTTCGGCCTGTGCGCGGTCGGTGATGTCGGTCGGCACCGCGAGTGCTGTGCCTCCGGCCTGCTCGATCTCGGCGACGAGCTCGTCGAGGCGGTCCTTGCGGCGCGCGACGAGGGCGACCGAAGCGCCCTCGACAGCCAGTGCACGAGCGGTGGCGTGACCGATTCCGCTGGAGGCGCCGGTGATGACGGCGACGGTTCCGGTGAGCTTGGAGGTCATGAGAAGTCCTTCCTTTCAGTGGTCGACGACAGTGTGTCTTCGACGAGAGCGAGGGGTGCGCTCGGGGAGGCGTACATCGACTACGTCCACTCTCCGCGCCTTCCGCGAGGGGTGAGAGTCCTTGTCAACAGGGTTAATACCGGGGCCCCTCTGGATCTCGGGGCCGGCCGTACGGTCGACAGCATGGACAGTCGAATGGAGATCAGGGAGTTCCTGACCTCTCGCCGCAACCGGATCACACCGGAGCGAGCCGGCCTGCCCGATTTCGGAGGTCGCCGACGCGTCAGCGGACTTCGTCGCGAAGAGGTCGCCCTCCTCGCGGGAATCAGTCTCGAGTACTACGTCCGCCTCGAACGGGGCACGGCCACGGGGGTCTCGGAAGAGATCCTCGACGGCGTCTCCCGCGCCCTGCACCTCGACGCCGCCGAGCGCGCACACCTGTTCGATCTGGTCCGCGCCGCCAACGCCGGCGCCCACCCTCGACGTCGCCGGGCCGTGCGACGCCCGCAGCAGGTCAGGCCCCTTGTGCAGCAGTTCCTCGATGCGATGGAGGGTGTCCCCGCGATCCTGCAGAACGGTCGCCTCGACATCATCGGCGCGAACGCGCTCGGCGCGGCACTGTTCTCGCCCGTGTTCGAGCAACGGCAACGGCCGGTGAATCTCGCGCGCTTCGTCTTCGTCGACGAACGCTCTCCCTCGTTCTTCCGCAACTGGTGCGCCGTCGCGGAGCAGAGCGCCGCGCTCCTTCGAGCAGAAGCGGCGCGGACGCCTCACGACCGGAACCTGTCCGACCTGATCGGCGAGTTGTCCACGCAGAGCGAGTCCTTCCGCAGACTCTGGGGCGCGCCGGACGTCCGTGATCACAGCACCGGTCCGAAAGCGCTGCATCATCCCGTCGTCGGTGATCTCGATCTCGACTACGAAGTGCTCGAGTTCACGATCGACCGCGGCGTGCTGCTCGTCGCCTACTCAGCAGCCCCGGGGTCCCGCTCCGCGGAGAGCCTGCGACTGCTGGCGAGCTGGACGGCACCCGCCGCCTCGATCCCGGCTGACCTGCCCACTCCCGGCACCGTCGAGGGCTAGCCGACGCTGTCGCCTGCGCGGCGGCTTCTCACCTGCCCGCACCACTGATGAAAGGAATCGTCATGACCACCTTCGCCCCCGAGATCCTTCGCGCGATCCAGTCGAACCAGGACCTCTACGTCTCGCCGTATCGCGCCGACGGCACCACCTACGGCACCCCGACCCAGACGTGGGCGCTGATCGTCGACGGCGAGGTCTACGTCCGCGCCGCCAACGGCCGCGAGTCGCGCTGGTACCAGGCCGCGATCACGCAGGGAGCCGGCCGGATCCGCGTGAGCGGCACCTTCTACCCGGTCGCTTTCGAGGCTGCCGAGGACGCCCCGGACGACGCGATCGATGCCGCCTACGAGGCGAAGTACCCGGGCAGCTCCGCGGTACCGATCATGCAGGCCGACGGCACGAAGGCCGCGACCGTCCGAATCTCACCCCGGTGACCGGCGAGCAGCAGTCCACGCGGGCCGATACCTCGACGAGCAGGAGCCCACACCCCTTCCCGTGGTTCCGGATCCTCGTCCTCGGTTTCGCCTGGTTCCTCGCCGTGGCCATCGAGCTCGGGCCGGCGGGCCTGCTCAATGCCATCGCCGATGATCTCGGCGTGAGTGTCGCCGCAGCCGGAACACTCACGACGTTCTACGCACTGGGCAACGCGCTGCTCGTTCTCCCCCTCACCGCTCTCGCTCTGCGCTTCGGGCGACGCCCCGTCCTGATGATCGTGATGATCGCGCTGACTCTCAGCACGGCGGCGGTCGCCCTCGCGCCGAACCTCGTCCTCGCGGACGCCGGCCGCTTCGTCGGAGGCGCGTCCTACGCCCTGATCTGCACCCTGTTCCCGGCGGTCGTCATCCGCATCGCCGGGCCGGGCAACGCCGGAAAGGCGATCACGGTCGCCTTCACCGCGACAAGCCTCGGCATAGCGTTCGGCGCACCGCTCACCTCCCTCATCGGCGCCTCGACGGGGTGGCGACCGGCGTTCCTCGGCGCGGCAGCGCTCGTCGCGATCGCGGGCGCGCTGATGTGGTTCGTCATCCCCCGAGTCCGCGAGCACACCGAGGAAACCCTCGGGCTGGTTCGCACCGCGCGCCTGCCGGGGGTGCTGCGCGTCGCGGTCGGTTGGGCGCTCGTCATGCTCGCTCACTTCGTCGTGCTCACCTACATCGACGTCTACCTCGAGGATCTCGGTGCGCCACGCATCATCACGAGCATCGCCTTATCCATGAGCGGCGTCGGAGGCATCCTCGGAACACTGCTCATCGGACGGATCTCGAGCCGCTCGTTCTGGAGAGCGCTGCTCGTGGCCCCGCTGACCGTCGCGCTCGGACTCGTGGTGCTCCTGCTCGGAGGCGACGTGATCGGCGTGGTCCTCGTCGGCGTCCTCCTCTGGGGCAGCGGAGTCGCGGCTGTGGTCGTGGTTTACCAGCAGGGTCTGCTGCTCACCGGCGCTCGAGCTCCCGAGACCGCGACGAGCATCGGGGTGCTGCTGACGCAGGTGGGCTTCGCCGTCGGCGCGAGCGTCGGCGGACTCACCATCGAGACCATCGGCATCCGCGCCGTCCCGATCGTCGCCCTCGTCTTCGTGGCGGCGTCGACCGCGATCGCCTGGACCCTCAAGCCCACCATTGAGCGCGCACAGCACGAGGAGCTGCAGCAGCGCGACGCGTAGCGACGGCTCAGGCCGAGAGGCTCGGCGCGGTCGACGTCGCGGCACTGGCGAGCAGGCGAAGCGCGTCATCGGAAGAGGTCCCCGGCTCCGCGGTCCACCCCAGGAACAGCAGACCCGGATCCTCCGAGAGCTGCAGGGCCTCGAACGAAAGATCGAGATCGCCGACGGCCGGGTGGTGGAACCTCTTCGATCCCGTCCGATGCTCCTTCACATCGTGTGCCGCCCACAGAGCGCGGAACACGTCACTACCGGCCGCGAGCTCATCCAGGAGAGCGGCGAGTGCCCGGTCGCGCGGGGATCGTCCCGACTCCGCGCGGAGCAGGGAGACGAGCTGCTCGGCCGACTCGTCCCAGTCGCGGTAGAAGACGCGCGAGCGCTCCTCCAAGAACAGGAAGTGCGCGAAGTTCACCGGCCCGGCGGCCTGTCCGTACATCTCCGAGAACAAGGCACGACCGAGGGAGTTGATCGCCAGCACGTCCATCCGCCCGTTCTGCACGAGGGCGGGGACCCCTGTCATGGCGTCCAGGAGCCGCCGCACTCCGACGCCGACCTCGCGGGCGCGAGGGACGGACGTTCGCCGTCCCGGGTGTGCGCCCTCGGTCGCGGCGCGCACGAGGGCGAGCAGGTGGGCGTGCTCGGCAGCGTCGAGCCGGAGCGCGCGAGAGATCCCGGTGAGGATGTCGGGGGAGAGTCCGATCGCGTTCCCGCGTTCGAAGCGCACGTAGTACTCGACGCTCATCCCCGCGAGCAGGGCGACTTCTTCGCGGCGCAGCCCCGGCACGCGCCGACGGCCGCCGTAGTCCGGCAGTCCCGCCTCGGCGGGAGTCAACCGCGCCCGCCTCGTCGTGAGGAACTCGCGGATCTCGGCTGCCGTCTCCATCCTCCGACGGTACGACAGCGGCTGCTACCCAGGGGGGTCCTCCTGTTAACCGTCTCGAGCGGGTCTGTCTGCCCGGGCGTCCGCGCCGTTGACTGACCTCTGCACGACGAACCGGATCTCCTCCGGATCCGGTCTCCCCTGACAGAAGGACATCAGACCATGGCAGACACGAACGTGTGGTTCATCACCGGCGCAGGCCGCGGGATGGGCGTCGACATCGCCCGGGCCGCCCTCGCCGCCGGACACCAGGTCGTCGCGACGGGTCGTGACGCCGACCGCGTCCGCTCCGCGATCGGCGACCACGAGAACCTCCTCGCCGTCTCCCTCGACATCACCGACCCCGCCGCCGCCGAGAGCGCCGTCGCCACCGCGCTCGGCCGATTCGGCCGCATCGACGTGCTCGTGAACAACGCGGGCAACTTCTACGCCGGCTACTTCGAGACCCTCAGCGACGCGCAGATGCGCGCGCAGTTCGAGACGAACTTCTTCGGCGCCCTCACCGTCACCCGGACGGTGCTGCCCCACCTGCGAGCGCAGCGCTCCGGGCAGATCATCACGATCACCTCCACTGCCGGCTTCGTCGGCGGCGAGTTCACCTCGGCCTACGCCGCGTCGAAGTTCGCC
Organism: Rathayibacter sp. VKM Ac-2857; assembly: GCF_013205025.1. Taxonomy (GTDB): domain Bacteria; phylum Actinomycetota; class Actinomycetes; order Actinomycetales; family Microbacteriaceae; genus Rathayibacter. The sequence goes on from NZ_JABMLE010000004.1 coordinate 462,120, forward strand.
CTCGAAGGCTGGATGGAGTCCCTGCAGCCCGAGGTCGCGCACTTCGGCATCTCCGCGATGGCCGTCGAGCCGGGCTTCTTCCGCACCGAGCTGCTCGTCGAAGGCTCCTCGACCATCCACCCCGAGATCGCGATCGACGACTACGCCGAGTGGACCGAGCAGACCCTCGCCGTCTTCGCCGGAATGAACGGGACGCAGCCCGGCGACCCGGCCAAGCTCGCCCGCGCGCTCGTCACCCTCTCCGACTCCGACGAGCTGCCCGCTCGCTTCATCGCCGGCGGCGACGCCGCGGCCGCGATCGAGCAGAAGCAGGCCGCCGTCCAGCAGCAGATCGACGCGCACCGCGCACTCTCCGAGTCGCTCGCGCACGACGCCTGACCCCCACCCCTCAGCCCTCCTGATCAGCACTACTGAAAGGCACCTCTCATGACTGCACCCCTCGGCATCATCGGTTCAGGAGCGATCGGCAGCACGCTCGCGCGTCTCGCCCTCGCAGCCGGACAGGACGTCCTCCTCGCCAACTCCCGCGGCCCCGAATCGCTGACCGAGCTCATCGAGCAGCTCGGCCCCCGCGCCCGCGCGGCGACCGTGACCGAGGTCGCGGAGACGGCCGACGTCGTCATCACCGCGATCCCCCTCATCGCCCACATCGACCTCCCCGTCGAAGCCCTCGCCGGCAAGCTCGTCCTCGACACGACGAACTACTACCCCCAGCGCGACGGGCAGATCGCCGTCCTCGACAGCAACGAGTCGACCGCCAGCGAACTCGTCCAGGCCCACCTGTCGGAGTCGTTCGTGGTGAAGGCGTTCAACAACATCACCTTCGCCAGCCTCGGCAACGGCGCACGACCTGCCGGCGACCCCGAGCGCAACACGCTCCCGATCGCGGGCGAGGACGCCGCCGCCAAGGCGCGCGCCGCCGCGGTGCTCGACACCCTCGGCTACGACGCACTCGACTACGGCGGACTCGCCGGCAGCTGGCGCAGCGAACCCGGCACCCCGATCTACTGCGACCCGTACATGCCCGCCTGGCCCACCGGGAAGCTCCCGTTCGACGAGCTCCTCGCCTGGCTGCTCGCCGCCCCCGTCATCACGATGCCGAAAGAGCGAGCCGAGGGTCTGCTAGCCAGCGCCGAGCGTGGCGCCGCCGGCGGCTACTTCCCCGAGACCGCCTGATCACCACCGGCGCCGCCGTCACGTCGTGACGACGATCGGCAGGTTCCCGTCAGGAGCACCCGACCCGCACGGGCCCTTCTGAGTGGGACGTTCTGGCGTCCTCAGTCGCGCGCGGCTGCGAACAGGTCCGGCCATCCCTCACGCAGATACGCGAGGAACGGAGCCCAGCCCCCGACGGCTGCGAGCCGCTCCGGAGAGTACGGGGGTGGTGACGGCGTCCAGCAGGCCACCACCTGGGCAATGTCCTCGAGCGTGAGCAAGTCCCGGCCGGCGAGGTCATGGACCTCAGCGTCGATGCGGCGCGTCAGAGCGCCGCTGAGGTCGCGGTGGAGCCCGACTCGACGGAGTCGCTCGCCCAGCTCGCGAGCAGACCGAGCCCGTCGTGGGCGCGGGTGCCGGGGGCGGCGGAGAACACGAGCATCTGCAGGCCGGGCTCCGACGCGAGGTCCATCGACTCGAACGACAGATCGAGATCGCCGACGACCGGATGATGAATGCTCTTCACGCCGGTGCGGTGCTCCCGAACGTCGTGAGAGGACCAGAGAGTGCGGAAGCGGTCGCTGCGAGTGGACAGCTCGCCGATCAGGTCGGACAGATTCTTGTCCGAGGGACTGCGCCCGGCTTCGCGACGCAGCAAAGCCACCGTCTGGCGGGAGGTCGCCGCCCAGTCGCGGTAGAAGGCGGGAGCGCGCGGGTCGAGGAACGCGAAGCGCGCGGCGTTCATCGGCAGCGGCTGATCGACGAACATCTCCGAGAACAGCGCCCGGCCAAGCCGGTTCGTCATCACGCAGTCGAGTCGGCCGTTCTGGACGTACACAGGCACGGTCGACATCGCATCGACCATCTGCTGCACGGACGCGCGGACACGAGTGGTCCGCGGCACCGGGCGCTTGGGCCGGGGGTGCGCCTCCGCGTTCGCGGATCGCACCAGGTCGAGGAGATGCTCGCGCTCGGCCTCGTCGAGCTGCAGCGCCCGGCTGATCCCCTCGAGGACCGCTTCGGACACACCGGCGGCATTGCCGCGCTCGAGACGCTTGTAGTACTCGGAGCTCATCCCCGCGAGCAGCGCGACCTCCTCGCGGCGCAGCCCGGGAACACGTCGACGGCCGCCGAAATCGGGCAGGCCGGCCGCTTCGGGGGAGAGCTTCGCGCGGCGGGTGGTGAGGAACTCGCGGATGTCGGCGTGGCTGTCCATGCGCTCGACGCTACGCGCTGCTCGTCTCGCCAGAGGGGCCCTCCTATTAACCCTCGAGACGGGGCCTCCCACCCCACGCGGGACGAGCGAAGACTGGAGGTACGCGTCGCCGAGACCGGCAGGCGCACCCTCGTTGAAAGGCACTGACCACATGAGCACCTCTGTCTGGTTCATCACCGGAGCCGCCCGCGGGATGGGCGTCGACCTCGCGAAGGCCGCGCTCGACGCCGGCCACTTCGTCGTCGCGACCGCCCGTGACGCGGCGAAGGTCACCTCCGCGCTCGGCGAGCACGAGAACCTCCTGCCCCTGTCCCTGGACATCACCGACCCCGCCGCCGCGCAGACCGCCGCCGATGCCGCGGTCGAGCGCTTCGGCCGGATCGACGTCCTCGTCAACAACGCCGGCAACTTCTACGCCGGGTTCTTCGAGGAGATCAGCGACGCCCAGATGCGCCAGCAGATGGAGACCAACTTCTTCGGCCCGCTGAACGTCACCCGCGCGATCCTCCCGGTCATGCGGAAGCAGCGCGCCGGCAAGGTCGTCACCTTCTCCTCCGCCGCGGGCATCATCGGCCAGGAGTTCTGCGCCGCGTACGCCGCCTCGAAGTTCGCGGTCGAGGGCTGGATGGAATCGCTGCGCTTCGACGTCGCACCGTTCGGCATCACGACGACCATCGTCGAGCCCGGCTTCTTCCGCACCGAGCTGCTGACCGAGGGCTCTTCGCTCTGGCCGGAGCTCTCGATCCCGGACTACGCCGAGCGCACCGAGCAGACGATCGCCGCGTGGAAGAGCATGAACGGGCAGCAGGGCGGCGACCCCGCCAAGCTCGGCCGCGCCCTTGTCGAGATCGTCGCCCTCGACGAACCGCCCCTGCGCTGGATCGCCGGCGCAGACGCCGTCGCCGGCGTCGAGCAGAAAGCCCACGACCTGCTCGCGCAGGCGGACGCTCACCGCGCGCTGTCCTCCTCGCTGGACTTCGACGCGTAGCCACCGATCGTTCGAGAGCCTCGACCGCGACTGTGCGATCGGGGCTCTCGGCGTGCCCGCAGGACATCTCGAGCTGCACGACCGATGCCGAGACCGCTTGACGGGTACCGTCAGGGCACCTCACGGGCGGGTCTGGCTCCGATTCCATGACCCGGGTGGACTGTGCATATGAGAAAACTCACAGCCATCATCAGCGCCGCCCTGCTCACCGCCACCCTCGCCGCCTGCTCCAGCGGCTCCACTGAAGATCCGGCCGAGTCCGCCTCCCCGACCGCCACGTCCACGTCGACTCCGACGCAGACCGCCACCGAGACGGCGACGCCGACCGAGACCCCCGCGGCTGTTCCCGCGGGGGAGACCGCCATCACGCTCACCTCCGGTGACCAGGTCGTCACCGCGACGCTGAACGACAGCCAGGTCTCGCAGGACCTCATCGCGATGCTCCCGCAGGAGCTGTCCTGGTTCCGCAACGCCGGCATCGAGTACATCACCGAACTCGACGCGCCCCTGACCGAGACCGGCCCCTACTACACCGACGTCCAGCCCGGCGACATCGTCTACTACAACCCGGCCGACAGCTTCACGATCATCTACGAGGAGACCAGCTCGGTCCCAACCCTCACCTACATGGGCGAGATCACCTCGGACCTCTCCGTGTTCCGAAGCCTCCCCGACGACGTCACCTTCACCGTCGAGCTCGCGCAGTAGTCACCGATCTGCGTGGCGGGGGGCGAACACGCCCCCCGTCACTCGAACCTCGAAGAGGACCGCACCAGAGTCCTCACCCCCTGCGATACCTCGTCTTCTCGAGAAGAGAGCACTCCGTGAGCGACAACGACCTCGCACCGATCACCCTCGCCCTCCACGCCGCCCGGCACATCGCCGACCGCACCACCCAGATGCACATCGACGCCCTCTGGCAGGCGAAGAGCGACCCCGACGAAGCCCGCTGGATGCTCCACCGTCTCAGCACCGAGCGCGAGCACGCCCAACGCGCCCTCCTCGACACCCTCGAAAGCGGATGGTGGGATCGCGCCGGCATCCAGGACATCGCCCACACCTACGAACAAGGCAGGATCTGGAGCCGAGACGACCCGGAAATCGACCGGCTCGTCAACAACATGCTCTACACGATCCGACGGCGGTTCGAACTCGACGATGATCCTGTCCTATCGCGATAGCCGATGAGAGGGCGACGCTCTTTCGTCATCGATCCCCACCGCCCGACGCGCTGCGGTACAAGTCGCGTACGCCTATCCCTGGTCCGCTCAGCGGGGCCCGGAGCGCTCCGAGTCGACTGGAACCCGTAGAAGGGTCCCCGGCATCATGCTCCGGGCCGCGAGCTGCACTCGCGCAACAGTGACGGAGCACCGCCAGTGGGAGCCGCCGAACGGCCGGATGACCCGTTTCTCTCACCTCTCCGCGGTTTCAACCTCTCTCGCTCCGTCGCCTCGGTACCGATCTCTCCGGACGCGGGCTCAATCGCCTTGTTTTCGTCCAGAAAGCCCGCCACTGCGGCCTTTGACTCAATTGGTTTCAATTCGCCGGAGAGGCAAAGAGAAATGAACAGGAAGACGACAATAACGCCTTCGGGAAGTCCTCGAGGAGTCGGGCCCCTCGCAGGGCTTCAGGGCGGCGTCGCAGCACCACGGAGACGATCGGTCAGGAGGTCACGAAGAACCAGCTGATGGCGAAGGGCACCAGGATGATCGCGAGGGATCAGGCATCCGGCGCATTTTCGTGTCCCGTCGGCTGAGGGAGCCGGTCGACGGTGCCTGGCGATGCCTCCCGTTCGCGGCGCTGCGGCGTCACTGCTCCGTGCTGGAGGGCGACACTCGAGCGGCTGCGAGCTTTCGGATGCCAGGATCACCGACACCCAGGATCAGAATGCTCTCGACGTCGCCGATCGTCCGGTACAGAGTGGTGAGGCGGTTTTCGGGTCAGCGATCGAGGGTGATGGTCGCGAGCTGGAACACGGCGCAGCGCGGGGCGGCCGCTACAAAGTCGTCGGGGCCGGCGTTCTCGCCGGCTTCGAAGATGCGGGCGGCGACTTTTCGTCCCTGGCTGTGCTGGTGCCAGTAGGCGCGGAGGACGGGGCCGCGCTGCTCCTCGGGGAGCTCGGTGAAAGTCACTCTCTCGCGTCGCCGACCGCGCTGGATCTCGCCCTCGCCCGCCGCGCGGACGTTCTTCACCCACTCCATCCGCCGCCCCGCGACGACGTATCGGGCGCCCTCGAGGGTGACGATCGAGACGGGAGTGGAACGGGGTTGTCCACTGACGCGTCCGCGAACGGTGAGGATCCTCGGCGGCCCGGCCGGCACGCCGAGTCGGTTCAAAAGCTTCACCGCCGCGTTGCCGTACTTCAGCAGGGGCGGGAGGTCCGGTCGGTCGTTCACTCTGTGTCCTTCGGGTGGGAGTGGGTGTCGTGGGCCTGGACCGCGGTGCCGATCGCGTGGAGCACGCGCCGGGCGGTGTCGACGTCGGCCAGATCGAGCCCCGCGGCGGCGTTCCCCGCCCAGGGCGCGGCGCGGGCGGCGGCAGCGGCGAGCACGGCGTCACCCTCCGGCGTCAGGGTGACGAGCTGCGCGCGTCGGTGGTGTGGGTTGGGCTGGAAGGCGACGAAGCCGTCGCGTTCGAGGTCGTTCACGATCCGTTGGACGTTCTGCCGGGAGACGTCGAGGTCGCGGGCGAGCCAGGCGACCGGCCGTGGTGCACCCGCGGCGAGGGCGCCGAGGATCTGCCAGCGCGCCGAGGTCAACCCGAGATCCGCGACGAGGCGATCCCCGGATGCGGAGAGGACGTTGCTGAGGTGGAGGACGCTGAGCACCAGATCCTGGAAGGGAGGAGCGTGCTCGGCGAGCTGCGGGGGGTGCATACGACAAATATACGTCACCATGCTGTCAAAACGTCACGATAGTGACTTTAAGGGAGGCGACGCGCCGGTGCCGTAAGGGGGTCGTTCACCGCATCAGTTCGGCGAGTGAGATGCACCGCGCATAGGCACGGGTGGCAGTGTCCCGTCAGACCCGCCCGATGAGAAGCCCGGTGACGGGGCGGCTATCGGGACACTGGGACAGCGATCAGAAGGCAAGACCGCGCACCCGAGCGGAGGTGCTCGACGACCTCGAGCGGCAGATGCGTTCCGATCCCGACTTCGCTGGTGAGCGAACCGTGGAGGCACTGGGCGCCGACTTCCAGCGTCTGCATCCGATGATGCGCCGCCGCTTCGGCGTCGGCCTCGATTCGAGGGAGGCCTGCATCGGCAGGGGAGTGATGACCTCCATCCGTCGCGGCCCCTGGTGGACGGTCCCGTTCCTGCAGATCGGACGGCTCCGGAACATCCTGATCCCCGACACCGGGGAGGATGTGGCGTTCACGATCGAGAACTACCCGTACCGGGACGCGCTCGGCCGCGAGACGGTCACCTTCGTCCGCACCTACGCGATCACGCCCCGGCGGACGGCCCGCTTCGACGCGACGATGGTGCTCGTCGGGCGCCGGGTGGTCGACTACCTCGGGTCCCACCAGCACCTGGCCGTGGACTTGGACCTCGAGGTCGATGACCGGGGCGGGCTGATCCTGACCTCTCACGAGCAACGCTTCTACGAGGGGCCGATCGCGTTCCGGTTTCCGATGCTGTTCAGCGGCCGAGCGACGCTGCACGAGTACTGGTCCGACGAGGACGACTCGTTCCACGTCGACCTCGAGGTGCGCAACGACGTCTTCGGCTTCCTCTTCGGCTACTCCGGCACCTTCACCGCCGAATGGACGCCCGCGACCGACGCTCCTGCCCGGCTGAAACCGAGACGGACCGAAGCCCGGACCTGACTGAGCCGAGCTGCTCGGTGCGCTGTCCGGCCGTCTCGTAGGGGATCGTCTACCGAGCCGCCTCCCGACCTGTCTCGCGCTCGCTCTCAGGAGGGGCAGGCCTGCAGAGTCGCAACGTCTTCCGTCAGCGTGAGCGGACTACCGAGCAGAGTGGCGTAGTTCTTCGACGTCCGCTTCATGGCGTCCAACGCCTCCTGGTGGACGCAGTCTTTCTCGACGAGGAGGACGGCCGATCCCCGGATCGCGCCTGCAGCCACGCCCGCGAGCGCATCGGGGAAGTTGGTTCCGGAGGCGAGGTAGACGGTGTCCTGAACCGTCTTCTGGAAGAAGAGGCGCGCGCTCGTGTCATAGCGGTCCCGACCGGCGACGCGGTCGATCCGGGTGGAGAAGAAGTCGGATCGAAGCGATGCCTCGATGGCGGGGCTGATGGTCGTCGGGCCTCCCACCAGCGTGAAGGTGTCGGATCCCGTCCGGCTCAGGGCGCCGCGAGTCGCGTCGTCGACGGTCGAAGACTCGCCGTCGAGGAGGAGCACGGGGGAACTGCTCTGGGCGGCGACGGACGATGCCGAGAGGGCGTCGGGGAAGTTCCGGCCGGTCGCGATGTAGACCTCCATCGCGTCCTGCTCGCGACGATCCCTGTCGAACACGCCGGCCACGAGCATGCGGGACGTCTCGTAGCGGTCGCGTCCGCCGATCCTCTCGGTGACCGGAGCGAGCCGGGCGATGGTCTCGTAGGTCGACGGAGTGATCGTGAGGTCGCTGCCGACCACCACGATGCGGCGTGGCGCGAGGCGGCGGATCTCGTCGGCGACGACGGGCGTGAGACTGTTCGGGTCCGTGAGGAGAAGGGCTCCCCCTCGGGCGGCGGCCGCAGGCCCGGCGCTGAGGGCGTCGGGCCAGTTCGCACCACTTGCGATGTAGAGCACCGGGACCCCGGGTGAGAAGGCGGACCTGCTGATCGCGACGGAGGTCGCGTACCGGTCGGAACCGCTCAGCCGATCCGTGTGCCAGCTCCACGGCTCGTCCGCCGGGATCGCCAGGTCGATGCCCTCGACGTACCGGTCCGCGACGGGGAAGAAGGTGGCATCGTGCGCCCTGCGAGCGTCCTTCCAGAACCGGTCGTCGTAGCCTCCGCTCCACGCGCTCGCGAGGACCGTGTAAGTGCCCCTCGGTAGACCGGTCAGGACGTACGAGCCTTCACCCTCTGCGTTCGGGACGACCTCCACCGTGCCGATGCCGAACAAGCGCTTCGTGTACGGGTCTCGGTACACGCCCTGGACGGACCAGTTCGTCGCGAGCCCCGACACGCTGCCGCGGATCGCCCCGGGAGGAGTCGTCGTCAGAGTCACGTTGCTCGCCGGCGCCGCGACCGGTTGCGCGCCCACAGCAACAGCGCTTCCTCCGAACCAGACCGCTCCCCACTCCTGCCCTCCATAGGGGCGGAAGTGCAGGAAGTACTCCGCCCCCCGCTCCAGGCCGGTGAGAGTGAAGCGCGAGGAAGTCAGACGGACCTCGTCGATACGCCGTCGATCCGAATTCCACACATCCACGAAGAAGTCGCCGCTCGGCAGACCGTTGGGGCCGAGGTCGCCTTCGCTCGCATCCTCGAAGACGATCGATCCGCTGATCGCCGCATCGGCCGCGGTGCTCGCCGCCGTGACCCGTGCCCCCTCGGGAAGCGGACTGGCGGCGCTCGGCTCCGAGAACATCGCCGAGTCCAGCTGAGCGACGCCGTTCGACGCGATCTCGACGCCTCCAGGTGGAGTGCCGGCCGCCACCGGTGAGACGGTGCCCAGGCCCAGAGGGAGCATGAGAGCGATAGTGCCCGCGACGAGGCTGATGTGGCGGCCAAGCTGCGAACGCATGGAGCTCCCTGGAGTGACGGCGTGGGCTGCTGAGGCAGCAGGCACGTCCGCATGGTACTGACACCTCACGCTCCTGAGCAGATCTGTTGTGAGACCAGCACCGAAGACGTCGACCCTTCTCTCGTCTCGGAGGCAGGAACTGTTCCGATAGCCGATCGCTGATCGGTCTTCTTCACCTCTACGAATTCGTGCGGGATCGCGCAGGTGGTTCTACGGTGAACCATGGGGATTCTGAGCAGTGTCCGGGCCGGCTCTTCGATCAGCCTTTGGGTCAGTGCGCCGTCTCCGACGAAGCCCATTCCGCTGCACCGACGTGTCCCGTAAGAGGATCAATGAGTAAGACATCTTCTCGCGCGAAGGTTCACGTTGTTCGTCGCAGCGCTCGACCTAGGCTTGTGGGCATGCGGGTGCGAGCGATGGTCCATTTGGCGGTGTTGTCCTGGATCTCGGTGCTGATGCTCGGATGCACGCAGGCGGAGGCGCCTCAACCGCTGACTCCGCCGTCGCCCTATTTCGCCACCGCCCCCGCGCCGGACGGAGCTGTCTATCGCTCCTTCTACCGCGGTGGCGTCAAGGGTTACGAGATCAGCCGGGCGCGGTGGCTCGACGACGGTGACGGCCTCGAGGTCAGCATCGGCGGCAGTTCGAATTGCCTGCACGTTCCGTCGGCGCTGGAGGTCCTCGCCTCGGACCATCTTCTGATCCGTACCGAGAAGGTCGCGTTCGGGGGATGCGTCGAGGACTTCCAGTACTGGACGTTCGTGTTCGACACTCCGGAAGGGCTGGACGCCACGGAAGCCGTCGATGTGGACATCGTCGACGAGGACTCGAGTATCGGCGCCGAAGTGATGGCGCCGCGCACTTCGTAGCCGGTACGCACTGGTAGCGAGACGGCTGACGAAACCAGGCAGAAGCGAGCCCGTACCGGATGGGGATCGGTCAGCGAAGATTCAGGACGCAGGCGTGAGTGGGCCGGTCGTGAAGTCGCTCCGACCGTCGCCGCCGCAGACCTGGAATTCGGACGGAGTGTCGATTCCCGGTCCGGCGCCGTCCGAGGTGACGAGCACCCGGACGGTCGTGGCGGTCGTCGGCGTGCAGTCGTACGCTCCGACTGCTGAGAGCTGGCCCTCCGCCTGAGCCGACTCACCCGGAGCGAGAGCCCCCGGGAACGCTTCCGCTCCTGACGTGCCGGCGCTGGCCAGCTGCGTCCCGTCGGCGCCGAGCATCAGAACGCCCGGCCACCCGAAGTACGAGCACGCCTGATCGGACGCGTTGGTGAGCACGATCGCGAACCCTTCCTGGCCCGCCCCGGAGAGCTCGGGTCGGTCCTCCACCGCGGCCGTGAGCTGCGTGTCCTGGCACCGGTCCTCCGGCCACACCGGACCAGCCGCCGCATCCGGGGTCCCCGTCGGCGTAGCGGAGGCGGTCGACGTCGGAGTGGCGGTCGCGGTGGACGCAGGTGCGGCGGCCGATGTCGATGCCGAAGCCCCTGCTGTCGAACCGGCGCAACTGAGGAGTGCGAGCACCGGAACGGTGAGCAGCAGGGCGAGAGTCGAGCGGGAGGTCCGAGTCGTCGTCATCCGGCGAATCTACCTTTGACTGCTCACTCCCAGTGCGAGACGACGGGCGGCGGAACTTCCCGCTCGTGGTTGAGCACTCGAAAAGCGATCGCGAGGACGACGCAGACGCCGGCGCCGATCAATGCGGCAGCGCCAGCCACCGTCATCCACAGCGGTTGGACAGCCGAACCGTCCGCGCACAGCGGATTCCACAGGAAGCTCTTGGAGCTGGAGTAGCTTCCGCGGACCTCGCACGCCTCTCCTGGATCCCACATGTAAAGCGATGACATCAGCCCGAGAGCGGCGGCGAAAACGGAGAAGAGCACGGCGAAAATGAGCGGGATCGCGTGATCCGGCCGAAGAGACTGGTCAACGCTCACCGGAACATCATGCACCGCACTCCATACGAACGCGCGAGAGGCAGTACGTCGGGTGCTCGGCTGACCTCCGCTACGGCAACGACGTGGTGGTCATCGAATCGCGACTGGAGCGCGTCGACCAGTCCTAGAGTCTGTTCCCCCGACCGTTCCGTAGAGGGATCACCCGCCGGGCGGCGGCGGTACCGCGATCGGTGTTCAACCGCGGCGGCTGCGAACTATGAGAGTCGACACGCCCGCCAATGCCGCGATCAAGCCCACTCCGATCAGGGCGACCGCGACGTTCGAGGTCTGCACCACCGCCGCGGATGGTGTGACGTCCAGCGCCCCAGCCGCCTCGTGAACGTTGTACTCGATTGCTGACCAGACACTGGCTGCGCAGCAGAGGAGGAGCCCCGCGACGAAGATCCCGACACTCGTCAGAGAGCCGCGACGCACCGCTGTGTCAGCCCTCGACGCTGGTCCGTCTTGCTGCTCACCCACGGGGTCGAGGGTACCTACCCCACGCAGGACGAGGGGATCTGCACGGCATCTCCTATTGAGCGGAGGGGGCGCCTCCGGCGCCAGCGCAGGGCGGGGAAGAGACCGACGTCCTTGGGGTGGGCGGGTCTCGATACGCGCCTACGGGGCTACTCGACCAGCATGTCTGCGGGCGTCTCTTCCAAGGAGACGGAGCAATGGACAGTTGGAAGTGACAGGTGCTCCCTTTCGGCGTTGAGTAGCTTCGGGACATGGATGAGTCGACTGAGTTGCCCGCTTATGAGTGGCGGATCGATCTGAACGGGCCGTCGAGGCTTCTGCTCAGCGAAACGAAGGCGGCTGTGACCCGTGTATCGGAGCAGGCTGCAGTTCTCCACACTCAGTCTTCGGATTCGGGTGTGTGGGGGAGGGTCGTGATCGCTGCGCGCTCCGCCATCCGTCTCGGTGCGAACGAGCACGAGATCGCCGTCGCGACAGGGCTCACGCTCGAGGCCGTTCGGTCGATGCTTCGAGGTGCTTGAACATCGGCGCAGCCCGTCCCTCAAGGGGATGGTGCTCGGCCCAGTCGCGCACCGTGGGCCAGGCGCCCTGTGGCGACCGACCTACGGTCGGTCGAGTTCCGCGAGTCGGCGGGCGTAACGAGCCAGCTCGTTCCGCATCTGCTCGACCGCCCTCGGCGTGAAGCGCCTCACCTGCATGTCGAGGATCGCATCGGCCATCACGTCGCTGACCTCGAACGCTGCGGCGACGGCCGCCCTCTCGTCGTCGCGACCTCCCGAGACGTTCGCGCACACCCGGAACAGCTTCTCGGGGTTCTCGACAGCTCTGATGTAGGCGTTGACGATCTCGGTACTCGTCACCAGGCTTTGACGTTCATTGTCGTCGTCCATGCGGTCACCGTACCGGCCCAGAGCGATTGGACATCGCGCCAGACACGTCCGACTCGGAGATGGTTCAGTGGGTCAGACCCGTCGCTCATCTGCAGACCCGGACCCGAGCAGTCATTGCACCGTCACTCGACTGAGTTGCGACCTGCATTCTCCGAACGGAGATCGTTCGGTGCGACACCTTCCGCCACCCTCGGCCGGACCTATGGTGAGCAGATGGGTCGTCGCTCTGTTGCAATAACGCTCCTGCTGGCCGTCATGGGCACCATGACCGCATGTGCTCCAGGGCCGGTTGATCTCGCGCAGCTCACTCAATGGCGCTCGGATCGTCAGGCTGAGATCGACGCGGGAGGTCCGTTCCTTGCTGTGTTGTCATCCGATTCGATCGCGGGCCAGGAAGGCGACCGGCTGGAGACCGCCTTCGGTCAACCAGCGCTGCCCGGGGCAATCACCTTCGAATGCTTCGGGGACGGCACGGTCGAGCTGCAGCTCGACTCCGACTCCACGACGGGCACGGTCGTGACGGGTACAACCACTGTTCGATCCGTGAACTGCGGCGAAGGCCCATTCGACATCGACCCTGCCTTCCTCGGCACCGATCCGATCGACTTCTTCGGCGTGGCCACATCCGACGCCGACCGCGACACGGCGTGGTTCCTGACTGTGCGTGGGGCGCAGAACACGCCTTGACGGCTCACCGCGCGGATCGGTCTCCGCCGAGCGAGCTGGTCCGCCCCTCAAGGTGTTGGTTCAGAGGAGCGGTGATCCGTTCTCCGCCGGGGCGAGTCCCGGTCCTCAGAGAGTGGTCCGAGATTCGTTGAGACGAAAGCGGCGCTGCGGACGTTACCGAGTGAGAGTGTTCGGACAGGGGGACTGATGACGGCATCCACTCAGGACGACGAGGTGCTCGCGCGCGTCGCGGGACGCCTCGACGCGCAGATCACCAGAGCGACGAAGGTCGCCCGCTACCGGCGCACCCTGGGTGTGCTCGCGGGGATCGGAGTCGTCGCCGCGGGCGTGGGAGCGGGGATCAGCACCTTCGAGGCGGCCACGCCGGGCGCGGTCCGCGACGGTGCGGCCTGCTACCGGACGGCCGACCTGAACCAGCGGGACCTCGCCATGGTGGGCGTCGTCGAAGGGCTTCCCGAGGACATCGCGGAGCGGGTCTCCACTGTGACCTCGATGTGCGGCTCGGACGAGTCGGTCAGCGCCGTCTGCGTCCGTCCCGACGGCCTCGCCGCCGTGTTCCCGACGGCGCGGGACGAGCCCGACGTCGAATGGTGCGCCCGCCTGGGTCTCGACGCTCTCGAGTCCCGATGAGCGACGGAAGCGCCGCCGAGGACGACGTCGTCCTTCTGGACGAGCTGGCGGGAGGCTCCCGCGACGCGTTCGGGGTGCTGTACCGCCGGCACGCGCTGGCCGTGTACCGCTACGCCGTCGCGCGCCTGCGCAGCGAGGAGGACGCGGAGGACGTGCTGCAGAGCGTCTTCTTCGCGCTCTGGAAGAAGCGGGCGAGCACGCACTTCGTCGGCACGTCGGCGCTGCCGTGGCTTCTCGTCGCGACGCGGCTGGAGTGCAACAACGTGCTGCGGGCCGCGATCCGCCAGGTCGCCCGGGAGCAGCCCGACGCCTATGTGGGAACCGCGTTCTCCGCCGAGCGCCTCGTCGAAGCCCGTCTCGTACTCGAGGACGTCACTCGCGCCGTCTCGCGCCTGCCGGAGATCGACCAGCAGATCTTCCGCCTCTGCCTGGTCGAGGACATGACCTACGCCGACGCGGCCGCACAGCTCGACGTGCAGGTCGGATCGGTCCGGAACCGCCTGTCCCGGTTGCGCCGGCTCCTCGTCAGCCGCGTCGAAGTCGGCTGACGACGCGAGAGGGAGAGAGCTCGACCCGAGTTGTCTCGCCGTCCGAGCAGTCCCGAGAAGGATTCTCGGGGAGGCGCCGGTAGTCGCTAGTCGCGGATGAGGACGAGGACCCCGCCGCCCCCGAAGGCGAGGACGCTAACGAGGAGGCCGACCGTCGCAGGCAAGTCGTCGTGATGGATCGTCTGCGGGCCGATGCCGTCGTCGTCGGCGTCGTACGTGCAGTCCACCCCCACGGGCAGGAGCGTCGGATCTCCGGTGATGCGGACGGACTCGTCGGACAGGTCGCCCGCCTCGGGGAACTGTCCTCGCGAGCATTGAACGCTGAAGGGATCGAGCCCGTCGAAGGTCCATCCGAGGGCGATCGACGCGAGACCGAGGGGGATCGACAGGAGCACGAGCGCCCAGCCGGGGATTCGTCTCCTCCGTGGCCGCATGTCCACAGGCTATAAGCGCCGAATCGATGCGTGACGGACGCGTGGATCTCGAACGGCGCATCGAGGAGGACCCGTTGTACCTTCCCCGAGCGAGGTCTACTGTCTGACGCGAGAGAGGACGTGGATGTCCGGGACTCGCGCGGTACGAGCGTCAGCAGTGCTGATGGTGGCATTGGTCCTCACTGCCTGCGCTCCGACTGCTGGCACGTCGAGCCCCGCTCCGTCCGCCCCCGTCGATGAGGCGACCGCCGTCCGAGCGGGCGAGGAATGGATCGTCTATCAGTACGGCACGCCCTGCGGTCTCACACCGAGCGAGCCCTCCGTCATCTGCCTGGTCAGGCCGGACGGCAGCGGCCGGCACGCGCTGCCGACGGAGAACGAGGGTGAGGCGAAGCATCCCGACTGGTCGCCGGACGGAGAGAGCCTGGCGTTCGTCTACGCGGGCGAGATCTGGGTGTCGAGGGTGGACGGCTCCGAGCAGCGCACGGTAGCCGCCTGCGGAGACGACTGCTTCGCGCTCGACTACCCCGCGTGGTCGCCGAACGGCGATCGGATCGCCTTCACTCGGTACTCGGGCCGACCTCTCAACGGCGGGCCGTTCAGCACATCGGCCATCGACGTCGTCGACGTGGACTCGAGCGACGTCCGGACCATCACCGAGACCGAGCGCCTGACCCTCGTCGATCAACCTCGATGGGCACCCGACGGCGACCGGATCGTGCTGCAGCTCGAGCAGTTCACCGACGACGGCACGGAGACCGGGGCAGCGATCGCCGTCCTCCCCGCGAGCGGAGGCACTCCCGCCCCGATCACCGACTTCTCCCTCGTCGCGACGTACCCGGACTGGAACCCGGTCGACGACACCATCGTCTTCGCCTCCCACGACGTCGACACGAACGACGAACCGGTGCAGCTGTACACGGTCCGAGCCGACGGATCCGGCCTCACTCCGCTGCTCTTCGACGGGTCCGACACCCAACGGTCGGTGCAGCCGAGCTGGACCCCTGACGGCCAGAAGATCGTCTTCGTCGACTGGTCGAATCGCGCCACCACGCTTCTGAGCCCGGACGGAACCGGGGTCGAGACGCTCTCGACGTTCCGAGCGTCGCACCCGCGACTCCGACCGACTCCATGACGATCGCGCCTACCGTCGTTGCGCATCTGACATCGATGGAACTCAGTCCGGTTCGGTGAGGGGACAGGCATCTGCGGTGGTACGGCGTCGCATTCGATGGTGGTGGCTCGCGACCGCTGTCGTCGCCCTGGTGGCCGTGGTCCTGCTCGCCGGAGACCGTTCGGGGAGCTGCGCGGAGTACGCGAACTCGCCAGGGGTGTGCGCCGGCGTCGACGAGGACCCACGTACCTGGGTCCTCATCGGGATCGGCATCCTGATCGTCATCGGCGCGCTGTACCGAGCGTTTCGACGCCGGTAGTCGACACCCGGGAACGGCAGCGCTCCAGCGGGCCCGACCCGCCGGCAGTTCGGTCCTCCTCATTCGGCCACAGCATCCCGGGATGGCCGACCGGACGTCGGTGGGAACTCGCTACTCAGCAGAACCCGTTCGCCGACTCACCGACAGGGTGGCCAGCCATGCCGCCGGACCAAGGACCGGCAGGAGCACGACGACGACGGTCCAGCCGACCCGAGCAGCATTCGTGAGGGTCTTCGTTCTGACCAGAGTCACGATCGAGACCACGAGCACAGAGACGCTGACAAGACGATCCAGGCGACGTCGGAAGAGGCGGGAATGAGGATCCCGGCGTCTTCAGACAGAGCGTTCTCCTTCGCTGTCGTCGAACAGGAAGCGGGAGCGACGGACGGCGCTCATCCGAGGAGGGAGAGTGCCGACAGGGCGATGAACGGCACCATCACGAGGAAGCAGATGGTGGCGTAGTGCCGGAACCCGTAGAACGAGGTGCGCCCGCCGACGAGTCGGCTGAACATTCCTGTGACCAGCGGAGGGAGCACGAAGAGCAGCAGCCACGGCGCCAGAACCGCAGCGCTGGGCGCCGTCCAATCGGGGTGATCATCGCGGTCCAGAGGCGGGAGCCGCACGAGGAAGAACGCCGCGGTGAGAAGGGCCGCCGGGATGACGGACAGACACGTCAGAGTGACAGCAGTGAACCGCGCACCGTCGTCGCGGGCGTACCGACCCTGCTCCGGACCGATCGATGCAGCCTCGTCGTCGTCCCAGCCCAGGCTGGTGAACCGCATGCGTCCCACGAGGTCATCATGCCCGCCCGCCCGTGATCGCTGCTCTGCTTCCCGTCGGGAATCGACGTCCGGGCATCACGATGCGCCGGGTCGGATCAGGGCACTTCGCTGAAGACGATCTCGCCGAAGGAGTTCGTCCACATCAGGTCGTTGTCCGAGTGCGTGACGGTGACGGGCTCGCTGAGGAGCTCGTCGACGAAGGACCCGGCGTCGCCGTCGGGAGCGGTGCACCCGATGAGTGTGGTGAGGAGCCGGGTGACGGTCAGGACGCCGTTCTCGAGGAGGAACGAACCTGTCTGCACAGCGCAGCCGTTGTCGATGACGAACCCGTAGCCGTCCTCCATGGTGATCTCGAGGTCGATGCTGTCCATCGGTGCCGTGAAGTCGTCGAAGGTGGTGCTGGTGAGGGAGGTGCTCCGGTAGTCACCGGGCTCCAGCTCCACGACCAGGGACGCGGCAGGAGTCGGGGTGGGGGCTGGGGCCGCGCTCCTGGCGGCCGGTGGTGCACGAGACCAGCGTGGACGCGGTCGTCGCAGCGAGCAGCAGCAGCGCGATGATGCGAGAACGGGACATGAGAACTCCTGGCGTCGGAGCGACACGCTCCGTTCTGCTGAGTGAAGCACTCCCGAGCAGCTGACGCTGCGGACGGAGCGCAGGAAGGACGGATCAGCGTGATCCGATCCACGACGGAGCAGCCGACCGTCACCCGCTCGGAATGGAGATCATCTCCCCCCCCGGGAGGTGTCGAGCGCCTGGACGGAGGTCGAGGTGGGGAGCGGCTCGTTCTCCTCAGCGGATCAGGCGATCAGGCTCACGTGCCCTCACTCATCGAGCGCCACGACTTCACCTCCCAGGGAGGCCTGGTCGTCAGGCCGGACGGCAGGGGATGGACCACATGGTGGTGCTCGAGGGGGAGGCGTCAGCGTCTGCGCTCCGGCCAGGCCTCCCACGCTCGGCTCCAGGGCGCGGACAGCTGCAGCCCGTCGTGGCTGGTCACCTGATGCACGCCCTCGTCGTTGGTGTAGCCGCTCGACATGCCGAGCTCACCGCCGCCTCCGATGCGGTAGCCGAGGGTGACGCCGTGGTCGTAGGCGGTGATGCTCTCCTGGTAACGGCCGGCGACGACGTCGAGGACGGTGCGCTCGAGGTCGTCGGCGAGGTTGGTCCAGTCGTCGTCGCAGGCGTCGCATCCGCAGACCGGATAGTTGAACCGATGCAGTGCTCCGGCGTGGAGGAGGACGCCGGGGAAGACGGTGTAGACGATGGTCAGCGGTGCGGCGTCGACCGACCGAGGGGTGACGCGCACGGCGCGGGCGGCCCAGGAGATCTCGGCTTCGTCCCTGGAGGCCAGGGCCGGATCGTCCTCGATCGTGACCTCGTAGGTGCGAGCGAGGTCCTCGATCAGGGCGTCCGCGACCTTGTGGAGGGGCTCGAAGCGCTCGGTGTTGCTGGTGACGGAATAGCTCTCGTCCGGAGGTGATCCTCCTCCCCAGCGATTGCCGTACGGGATCGGCCGGCCGTCCTCATCGGTGAAGACGCGGTCCTCGACAGCGGGTCGGGCGTAGTCCGTCATGGAGGAGAGAGTACGACCCGAGCCGTCTCATCGCGCGACCCGCATCGATCCCCAGGGGTATCGATGGCCGGCGCACCGCAGTGCACACGGGAGAGCATCGGTGGGAGTCGTCGCGACGGGGGCTCACCGCCGCTGCCGGTGTGCACCGAGCCAGAAGAGCAGCGCGCCCCCGCCCCTCCCCGCTCAGGCCGCGCGCCGCAGCCCGGCGAGCGCGCGCCCGCGCTCGGTCGCGCGGCTCTCCGCGAGCCGCCGCAGGTCGTCGGCGATCTCGGTGAACTGGTCGAGCGCCGGATTCACGCCGACGAGCGTGAACTCGCGGGTGACGACCTCGAGGTCGAGCTGCCAGACGTCCTCGAGGATGCGCCGCATCCAGGCGGTCGCGTGGTCCCAGCCCTCTCGCGGGGTGCCGGCGGCGTAGTTGCCGCCCTGCACCGTCACCAGCACGGCGGGGGTGCCGCTGGTCACCGGCTCCGCACCGGGCGCCATCCTCGGGTCCGTCACCACGAGATCGACGTAGGACTTGAAGTGCTGCGAGACGCCGAAGTTGTACAGCGGCACCGCGAACAGCAGTGCGTCGGCACCGGCGAGCTCGTCGGTCAGCTCGGCGGCCAGCGCGACGGCGGACCGCTGGCCGGGCGTGCGCTCGGCCTCGGGTGTCATCGACGCCGCCACTGCGTCGGACCAGGCGGTGGCCGGCATCGGCTCGACGCCGATGTGCCGTCGGACGACGGCGGAGTCGGGGTGGGCGGCGCTCCACTCGGCCTCGACGAGGTCGCCCAGGGCGCGGCTCGTGGAGCCTTCGGTGCGGATGCTGGCATCCAGGCGGAACAGGGTCATGGCGCTCCTTCGATCGGGCCCGACCGCTGCGGCCGGGCTATGGTTACGATCGGTAACTCTGCTGGTCGGGTCTCCGTTACCGCAAACGAGCTCCCGTTACCCGGCGGTAACCGAAGGAGGACCGATGCCCCGGCACGAGACCGATGTCGCGCTGCACGAGCGGCTCAGCGCGTCGATGCCGACGATGGCCGAGCTCTGCACGAGCGACGACCCGGACCTCTTCCGGTCGCTCCTCTCCCGCATCGGCGACAAGTGGACGCTGCTGGTGATCGGGGTCCTCGGGGACGAGCGGCGGAGGTTCACCGAGCTCTCGCAGATCATCCCCGGCATCTCGCGCCGCATGCTCACCGTGACCCTGCGCGCGCTCGAGCGGGACGGCCTCGTCGCCCGGACCGTCCACGCCGAGGTCCCGCCCCGGGTGGAGTACGAGCTCACCGCTCTCGGCGAGTCGCTGAAGACCGTGGCGCTCACCGTCGGGGACTGGGTGAGCGAGCACCAGCGCACCATCCTCGGCAATCGGCGCGCCTTCGACGCGGCCGCCTCCGGGGGAGCGGACTCCGACGCTGTCTAGCCGCTGCCGCTGCCGGCAGCGAGTGTGATGGAGTGGAGCGCACTGCCCGTCCCACCCCGAGGAGCCACCATGCACGTCGTCGTCATCGGCGGGAGCGGCCACATCGGCTCCTTCCTCGTCCCGAGGCTCGTCCGCGCCGGTCACCAGGTCACGAACATCACCCGCGGCACCAGCACCCCCTACACCGCCGGCCCCGAGTGGGAGCAGGTGCGGAACGTCGTCGCCGATCGGCAGCAGGAGGACGAGGACGGCGTCTTCGCCGCCCGGGTCCGCGACCTGGCTCCGGACGTCGTGATCGATCTCGTTTGCTTCACCCTCGACTCGGCACGGGCGCTCGTGGAGGGCCTCCGCGGTCACGTCGGCCACCTGATCAGCTGCGGATCGGTCTGGCGCTACGGCCCCACCCTGAAGCTCCCGATCCGGGAGGGCGAGGGGACACCCGCGATCGACGAGTACGGCCGGCAGAAGGAGGCGATCGCCCTCCTCCTCCAGGCCGAGACCGCCGCGGGCGGCCTCCGCATCACGTCGCTGCACCCGGGTCACATCAGCGGGCCGGGCTGGGCGCCGATCGGGCCGCTGGGCAACCTCGACCCCGCCGTCTGGGAGACCCTGGCCACCGGCGGGAAGCTGCGCATCCCGGGCTCGGGCGCGGAGTCCCTGCACCATGTGCACGCCGACGACGTCGCTCAGGCGTTCGAGCTGGCGGTCGCTCGGCCGGAGGCGGCAGCGGGGGCGGACTTCCACATCGTCGCCCCCTCGGCGCTGACGGTCCGCGGGTTCGCGGAGATCGCCGCGGGCTGGTTCGGGCAGGAGGCGACGCTGGAGAGCATCGGCTGGGAGGAGTTCCGCCGGAGCGCGGGCGACGACCTCGCCGACGCGAGCTGGGGCCACCTGCACCGCAGCCAGTACTTCTCCATCGAGAAGGCGACGACCCTCCTCGGCTACGCACCGCGGTACGAGCCGGAGGCCGCCGTCCTCGAGGCCCTCGAGAGCCTGGTCGAGCGGGGCGAGCTGACCCTCCCGGTCGCGCTCGCGACTCGAGCGCACTGAGCCGCCGCGACGGGTCGCTTCACGAGACCGAGACCGGCGCGCTGTCGACGGCGACGGAGCCCGCAGCTCGCTGACGCAGCACGGAACGGCAGCGGCGTGCGTGCCTCCGACTTCTCGCTCCCGCAGAGATCCTTACTGAAGTGCTTTCACCGATCCGAGCAGATCGGCATAGCTGACGTAATAGGCGGTTCCGTCGCGATAGGCCATTGCGGGAATGTAGTCGTCGTCGTTGTCCGTGGGAGCTTGGACGGTGCCTTCTACGGGGCCGTCGAGAGTCGTCCATCCCTCGTTCAGAAGGCCCTGCTTCTGCACTTCCCATTCATCGCCGGTGCGGTCGGCCTGCGCGTACCAGACGCGGACGTCGCCTCCGGAGCGAGTCCAGTAGCACGGGAGTCCATCGGCGTCGATCAGCGACTGCATGGTGTCGTCGAGGACGAAGACGTCGGGAGTGAGAGTCAGTCCGTCCTCTTCGAACGAGGCGTACTCGGCATCCGTCAGCACCGTGAGGCAGGTCGCCTCGGCCTGCGTCTCTTCCGCTGCCGGCGTGGCGATCTCCTCCGAGACCGGCGTCGCTGTCGGCTCCGCTGAGGGCGACTGCGTCGAGGGGGCGGTGGTCGGCGTCGGAGTCGACGACCCGGCACTCGACGAGGCCGGCTGCGCTGACGGCGACTCGGCTGCCGTGCAGCCGGAAAGGACGAGCGCCATCACTGCCAGAACGGGGAACACGGTTCTTCTCATAGGAGCAACCATAAGGATTGTCCCGCCCGCATTTCTCTCTGTCGCCGACGAGGCGCATAACGATCGAACATCTTCCCTCGGATCCTGGTGACGCTCGAATCATTGGAGCAGCTGCGGAATGAGCGGTTTCCGGATTCCGTGCCGACGATTCTCCTGAGCACTCTCCGAATATCTCGCAAGGGGAGGGCGGTCGCTCCGAAAGAGAACGTCTCTGACCACCGCATCGAAGGTTCACTCCCAGCGAGAGATGGGGAGCCTCGGAGCTCGCCTCTGATGGCCGACGGCTCGAAAGACGCTCGCGTCAATGGCGAGCGCACCTGGCCGTCACCCCTCCGGGGCGAAGACCATCTGTCCCCAGTCGAAGCTGGACCGGCCGGCGAACGACTCGCCTGTCGCTCGCCGAAGTCGGACGTTCTCAGGGTCCGCGCTTCCGTCTCCTCGCGGCAAGGAGAGGGCGCGCCCTGCACCCGTGGAAGAACCATCAACCGGTCGATTCAATTGCGTGTCTTCTGCGTCTCCACTCGTCCGCGAGGATCGCGTAGACCGCTGAGTCGATCCAGATCTCGCCGCGTCTCTCGCTCTGCAGGAAGAGGGCCTCGCGCCGCAGTCCCAACCGCTCCATCGCGTGCACGGAGCCGCGATTGTCGGCTGCGGCGCGTCCGATGATGCGGTGCAGGCCGAGCGACCCGAATCCGACATCGAGGAGAGCGTCGCCTGCTTCGAGCGAGTAGCCCAGGCCGGCCGTGTCCGGGTGGAGGAACATGCCGATCTCGCCCTGCTGCCCGTCCGCCGATCGTACGAGGACGACGTCACCGACGAGCGCCGCCGTCGCCCGGACCTCGATGCCGTAGAAGCGGCGGTGACCCGGCTCGCGCAGCTCCCACTCGGCGTCCCGCTCCTCGAACCAGGAGGCGTACCGCCCCTCCGCGAGCGGACCGTGACCGAGGAACCGGGACGCGCGGGCGTCACCCCGGTACGCCATCACCGCCGCCTCGTCCTCTCGGACGAGTCGCCGGAGCCTCAATCGTCGTGTGAGGAGATCGACCGTGCCGTCCATCCGCCCAGGCTAGGGGCCGGTGAGGTCGGGCCCGCGGGACACCGTTCCGTCCGGAGAGGTGAGACGCGCCATCGCCGCCTCTGGCTCGGACCCGCTCGTAGTATCGCTCCGTGGCATCCCCACTCCGGTCCCGTCTATGCTCGCCGGTACCGCTCGCCACCAGGGAGGATCGACCGTGACGCGCAGCTCTCGCACCGTGTCGTTCCTCGCGGGCCTCACGGTCGCTGCACTGCTCGCGGGCTGCGCCCCGACGCTCTACGGCCCCGGGGACGCGACCGCGGAGATCGCCCGGACGACCGCACGCGAGAGTGCCGCCGCGCTGGCGGATCGGATCGGCACCGACCGGCCCGACGACATCGACGAGGTCGCGAGGGAGGCCGCCGCCGAGGGCGCCGACCTGGTCGGGATCGAGTCCTTGGACGCGCCCGAACTCGGTGATGCGTTCGGCGCCCTCACGTCGCGCACGGTCGGCGTGGACGGTGAGCCCTACTGCTTCCGCATCGAGTTCGACTTCTACGGCCGGCACAGCGTCGACGGCGTCACGGTCTTCGGCACCACGGCCGGTGTGCAGGACGTCGAGTGCGACGCGTCGACCCCGAGCGTCGCTGCGCCGCCCGACACGCGCGAGGTCGTCGTGCCGGCCTCGAACGCGGAGGCGGCCGCGGTCGAGGTGTTGACCGCGCTGCCCGAGGACCCGGGCGCGATCGAGGACATCGCCGCCGCGATCAGCGAGCGTCTGACGACTCCGACGGGGCCTCGGGAGGTGGCCGCGCAGCCGACGGTGGTGCTGCGGGGGACGGACGTCGGAGTGTCGATGGGGCATGCCGAGGACTGCGTCCTCGTCAAGCGCGAGGCGGGCGCCGTCTCCCGCGTCGTGGTGGCACCGGTGCTGCTCCAGCCGGGCGAGCTCGGCTGCACCGCCGACACGGCTCTGAGCTCGCCGGAGTCGCTGCGCCCCCCGCACTGACGCGGCGTCGAGAGATCGAGCGAGACGCGACAGGAGCACGCGCGAGGACGGCGATCGCGCGCGCAGTGCAGATCGAGGTGTACCGCGCCGGCCGATGCGCTTGTCTGCGCACGGCGAGGCCGACAGCTGTCAGTTCTAGTGCTGCGGCGGCTGGTCGACTCGGCGGTCGGCAGCGCGCTTCTCGCGTCGGAGCTGCCGTCCACCGCCCGCGATCAGGGCCAGGGCGAGCACGATGCTGCCGAGGCGGACCGGCCAGGGCATGTCCGGGAACATGATCATCGGCAGGGCGGCGACGAACGTCGCCCCGATGAAGTACCAGACCGCGACCGGTGCGGGGGGATTCTCGTTCGAAGCCATGCCTCCACGGTAGGTGCGGCGGACTGCTCGAGCCTCCCTCTCGCGACGCAGATCCGACGGGCGGTCGCGTCCGTGCGCCCGGGACGACCCGTCCCCGGCGGGCGCCCGAGCGAGCCTCGGCTGCCTGCAGCGCCACGGACGGCGCGGCCCGGCAGCATCACCTCGGAGGCGGCATCAGCGCGACGCGCGCCGACCGGCTCACCGCTTCTCGACCGTGAGAATCACGGCGGCGAGGAGGGCGCCGATGGCGTTCATGAACCCTGGTCGGGCGGGGGAAGCCGGCTGCCCCGGGTGCGTTCTCGCCGCGGATCGACAGGTGAGCCGCCGTCCCGGGTGAGGTGCGGGTCAGCTGTGCGTCGTGTTCTCCCGCATGTCCTCGAGGCTCAGCTCCGGTGCGCCACCGGCCGCCGCGGCCGGGTCCATCCACACGAAGTCCCAGTGGTGTCCGTCCGGGTCGTCGAAGCTCTTCGAGTACATGAAGCCGTGGTCCTGGGTGCCGGCGTCCGTCGCTCCCGCGGCGAGGGCCTTCTCGTGCACGGCGTCGACCTCCGCCTTGCTCTCGGCGCTGAGGGCGAGCTGCACCTCGGTCGAGGTGGTGGCGTCGATGATCGACTTGCTGGTGAACTCGGCGAAGAACTCGCGCGTGAGCAGCATCGCGGTGATCGTGTCGCTGATCACCACGCTGACGGCGTTCTCGTCGCTGAAGCCCTCGTTGATGGAGTACCCGAGCGCCTCGTAGAACGCGCGGGACCGCGCGATGTCGCTGACGGCCAGATTGACGAAGATCGTGGTGGGCATGGGAGCGTCTTTTCTTCCAGGGTGCCGGTGGCCCGCCGCCGCCGAGCGTCAGTGAATGATGCTGACCGCCCGGCGACGATGTCAAGGGACGTGGTGAGGCCGTTCGGGGAAGGACTCCGGGTGGCCGTCACCGTGTTCCGGAGCCTGCTCGAGTGGTCGGGGCGGCGTCGAGGGCGTCTCAGCCCTCGTCTCGGCCCGCGTTGCCCGCGCGCCCCGCGCCCCACGCGGCTCCGAGCGCGAAGAGCGTGTCCACGCCGTAGTGCTCCATCGCCGCGGAGATGCGGCGCCGGCCGGTGCGGGGGTTGATGCCGAGGCGGTTCGAGGCGCTGTCGAGGGTGTTGCCCTGCTGCATCAGGCGCAGGATCGGCAGCCACGACTGCTCGTCGGTGCCCAGCGGGTCAGCTCGCTGCCAGAGTTCGTCGAAGTAGGCGCGGACGATGTTCGCGAGCCCCGCGTGCCGCACGCCGAGCACGCTCGTCGGAGTCGCCTCGCCCCAGACGAAGGGCAGCGCGAGGTGGTCGCCGTCGACCCAGAACCAGCCCGGCGGCCGGTCGAGCGAGCGGTACTCCAGCCCGGTCGGGCCGTAGAGGGCCATGCGCTCGAGCACGCGCGGGTCGGCGGCGGCGGAGGAGGGGACGATGATGCGCACGGCGTCGCGCGCCTTGAGCGCGTCGCCGAAGCGCAGGGCGCGCTCGGGCGGCGCCGTCATCAGCCGGTCGATGCTGGCGAACACGGCGACGAGCGAGCTCGAGGGTCCGCCGGCGAGCTCCCACAGCAGGTCCTCCGCGGCGTACGGACCGTGACGCAGGACCGTGGGCACGAGGTCCGCGGCCGCCTCTCCCGTCGACCAGGCGCGGAGCACCGCGGGCAGGTTCTCGAGGATCTTCTCGATGCCGGACATGGCGTCCTCGGCCGCGACGCGCACCCGGCGGGTGTGCACAGAGACGGCCTCGTTCGCCCAGTCGGCGGGCGGCGGGTAGGCCAGCGTCTCGCCCGCGCCGCCGATCAGTCCGCGGTCGCGGAGCCTCTGCACGGCGGCGGCGACCTGCGCGGGCTCGAGGTGCGTCGCGAGCACGGCGTCGTCGACCGTGGCCGGCCGTCCGCGCAGCAGGATGCCCAGCAGGGTCTCGTCGTCCATGGGTCCCCTTCGGTGACGTGCAGTGCGCCTCGACCCGACAGTGCCCAGAAGCGGCCATGTCCGCAAGCCGCCCTGATCACCGCGGCGACCTGATAGGGACACGGCGTCTGGTCGCCACCCGCCCCGCCATGGCGTCCCGAACGCTCCACGACGTCGTTCCGACGGCCGGCCCGAGCCCGGCGGGCCTCGTCAAGCGGCTCGATGCGCCCACTGCGCGGCTCCTCGATCAGCAGGGGGAGTTCCCCACGCACGAGGTGATCTGCCGCAGGAGACCCACCTACCCCGAGGACGTCGGTGTGTTCCGCGCCCTGTGCCGGGAGGCGCCCCTCCGCTCGAGATGACGCGCGGCTCTCCACGGCCGCACGAGCCTGCGGTGATCGGGTCATCGGACCTGGTGCCGGCCCCGCGTCTCGCGGCACTCTGGACCCATGACCTCGCCGATGATCGATCCCTCCGTCCCTCCGAGCGGCCCCGGCTGCGTCGAGTGCGAGCAGTCGGGCTCGTGGTGGCTGCATCTGCGCCGCTGCGCGCGCTGCGGTCACGTCGGCTGCTGCGACGACTCGCTGAACCGGCACGGGACCAAGCACTGGCGGGCGACGGGCCACACGGTGATGCAGAGCTTCGAGCCCGGCGAGGACTGGTTCTGGGACTTCAGCACTGACGACTACACCGACGGTCCGCGCCTCGCGGATCCGCAGAGCCACCCGGCGGGTCAGACGACTCCCGGGCCGGCGGACCGTGTGCCCCGCGACTGGCAGGAACTCCTCACCGAGCGCTGAGCCGCGCCGCTCGGCGCCGAGCCGAGTCGCGCCGTGCGCGCGCCGGGGGAGTTCTCCGTCGGCGTGTGGACCGGGCGGAGCGTGACGCCCCGCCCGGATCGGCGGATCAGGCGTCGAGCGACCACCGCGGACGGACCCAGTGGCAGGTGTAGCCGCCGGGGTGCTTGCGCAGGTAGTCCTGGTGCTCCTCCTCGGCGTCCCAGAACTCGCCGGCGGGCTCGACCTCGGTGACGACCGGTCCGGGCCAGCGACCCGACGCGTCGATCTCGGCGATCGTCTCGCGCGCGACCTTCTCCTGCTCGGGGGAGAGGTAGAGGATCACGGAGCGGTAGGCGGTGCCGATGTCGTTGCCCTGGCGGTTCTTCGTCGTGGGGTCGTGCACCTGGAAGAAGAACTCCAGCAGATCGCGGTAGGAGGTCTGCTCGGGATCGAACTCGATCTCGACGGCCTCCGCGTGGTCGCCGTGGTGGCGGTAGGTGGCGTTCGGGGTGCTGCCGCCGGCGTAGCCGGCCCGGGTGCTGAAGACACCGGGCATGTCGCGGAGGAGCTCCTGGAGCCCCCAGAAGCAGCCGCCCGCGAGGATCGCGCGCTCCTCGGCCATCAGACGCCGACCTTCGCGGCGTACTCGGAACGCGTCTCGTGCAGGGAATCAGTCATGGGATCAGTCCATCACGGACGAGGACGTCTCCGCCCGGGTCGGAGGACTCTCCGAGCAGGACGGCTCCGCGAGATCGAGTCGGATGACCTGGGTGGGGGAGCGGCGGACGCGGGTCACTCCGCTGCGCTGACGCCGGCGGGGCGGCGAGCGGGCCACGTCGGCCGGCGCTGAACGCGCAGAGGCACCCCGGACCTCCCGGGGTGCCTCTTCCCGTCGAGGTGACGGGGTGATCTGACGCGTCGGAGCTACTCCTGGATGAACGCCAGCAGGTCGGGGTTGAGGACGTCCGCGTGGACGGTCAGCATGCCGTGGGGGTAGCCCTCGTAGATCTTGAGGGTGGAGTTCTGCAGCAGTTCGTGCTGCTTCAGCGCGGCGTCCTTGTAGGGGACGACCTGGTCGTCGTCGCCCTGCGTGACGAGGACCGGGACGGTGATCGCCTTCAGGTCCTCGGTCTGGTCGGTCTCGGAGAACGCCGCGATGCCGTCGTAGTGCGCGAGCGCGCTGCCGGTCATGCCCTGACGCCACCAGTTGTCGATCACGGGCTGCGAGACGGTCGCGCCTGGTCGGTTGAAGCCGTAGAACGGGCCGGAGGCGACGGCCTGGAAGAACTCGGCCCGGTTGGCCGCGAGCGCATCCCGGAAGCCGTCGAAGACGGACTTCGGCGTCCCGTCGGGGTTCGACTCGGTCTGCACCATCAGCGGAGGCACGGACGAGACGAGGACCGCCTTCGCGACGCGACCCTGAGGCTCGCCGTACCGGGCGACGTAGCGCGCGACCTGGCCGCCGCCGGTGGAGTGGCCGATGTGGATCGCGTTGCGCAGATCGAGGTGCTCGACCACCGCGTTCACGTCACTCGCGTAGTGGTCCATGTCGTGCCCGGTGCCGACCTGGGTCGACCGCCCGTGGCCGCGGCGGTCGCTCGCGATCACCCGGTAGCCGTGGGCGTGGAAGAACAGCATCTGCGCGTCCCAGTCGTCCGAGGAGAGCGGCCAGCCGTGATGGAAGACGATGGGCTGCGCGTCGGCGTTCCCCCAGTCCTTGTAGTAGATCTCCACTCCGTCGTCCGTGGTCACAAACGGCATGATTGAACCTCCATGGTCAGGTCGATCGCGAGCCCTGCCCGGACCGAATCCGAAGTGCTCCCCGGCCCAGGAAGGGCGGAGAGTCGCCTCACGATAACGGCAGTGGATCGCTCTGCGGAGGTCGGCCCCGAATGTTCCTACGTCTGTCGAGATCGCTCTCCGAGCGGCGGTCGACGGCGCTGACCCGACGTGCGCGATCGAACAGGCCGCCAGGCGTGGCCGTTGGACAGAATCTGCTGTTCTCCGAGCGTCATAGCGACAGATCTCGTCCAATGGAGGACCGCGGGGGAGCGCAGCGCCGGGCCGGCTGCACTGGACGGACGCTGCCGTCGAGCCGTTGGCCGAGGGCATGCAGCTGGGCTCAGCGACGGGGTGGCGCGAGTGCGTCGCGCAGAACGATCAGGAGTTCACCAGCTCCGAGGCGTCACTCGGCTCGACCGGCGCCCCGCGGAGCAGGGGAGCGACCATCGCACTCGCGTCGCTATCCGTACGGATCGACGAGACCTCTCTCTGTGACGAACTGCCGGAAGTTCCCTTCCTTGAAGGGCAATCGATATTCGGTGCGCAGGAGTCGGTCGGCGACGTGTTCCGCGGAGCTGAGGGCCAGATGTCCCTCGTTGATCAGATCGCAGAGGATCGAGATGCTGGTCTTCACCGTTACACCGCGGATCTGTGCGAGCTTCCGCGCCGTACCGTCGTCGATGACGGCGACCGCCGCGTGAGCCTCGGCGAGCGCTAGCACGCCGCATTCGCCGACATTGGTGGGAGGCACGTCGACCAGGCGCCCGTAGTAGAAACCGAACGTCATGTTCTCGGGATCACCTACCGTCCTGAGAGACAGCCACGGCGCATCGAGGACTTGACGCAGATGAGGGTGCGAATCGACTCCGCGGCTCAGCTCTGCGTGAACGGTGTCCGGCAGCCACGCTCTTCCTTCACCGACGTACAGCTCGAGCAGCCCGAGCCAGCCCGCCTGCGTGAAGTGGCTGAGGGGACCTTCGTCGAAGACGAACGTCTGATCGGAACGACCGCTCATCGCAGGAGGGACCAGATCTCGTTCTCGTGCCTCTCGGGAAGAAGCGGGAGGTCGTCGTGCTCGAACGTGCCGGCAAGCAGCCCCAGAGCGCGTTCGGCAGAGAGCTCTTCCGCTCTGTACAGGGTCAGGACCGCCCTGGCATAGGCGGAGGGAACGGTGGTTCCCTCGAGATCGATCGGTGCGAAGAGGCCGTGCTCGACGATGTCCGCCCTGTTGGTGCGAGTGCCTCGCACCTCGGCCATCTCTGCGGCGGACGCGAGATCCAGCTCGTTCAGTCGGCGTGCGATCGTCGCCATATCGATCTGGAATCGATTGCCGATCAGGACCGCACTGGTGCGGACGCCGTGGATGAGACGCGACTCCTGCCAGAACTCTGCGAAGGCTGTCGGTGGAGCGAGGAAGGCGCGTGCGAACCTGTCGAGCAAGACTTCCGTGTGGTCTGAATCGCTGTGATCGGCGACGCGCCAGTCCACTGCGTAGCCGTCACGGACGAGGACGTGGCCCAGCTCGTGAGCAAGGGCGAGACGCCGACGACCGACGGCGTTGGTCGAGTTCACGAGGGCGACCGCTCCACGATCGAGAGTCGTCGAGGCGGCATCCGCCGTCTCGGGACCGAGAGCGGTGCTGAAGGCCATCACACCGACGCGCCCGACGACGTCTCCGATGCTGCGGACTGCAGAACCGTGGGGGAGGCCGCAGGCGGCCCGAGCCAGTGCCGCGAGCGACTCGGCCTCAGCGCCGTTCGTCGGCATCTCGGCCTGGTCGACTGTCTTCTCCACCAACGTCGGGACGATGTCGGCGACGAAACTCACGTGGCGCGCCAGCGCTTCCAGAGAGGTGTCGATGCCTGCGAGGTCCAGGCTCGGATCGAGGCGGGTTCGATGCTCCATGACAGCCGACGGCCCGTCGGAGAGAAGCCACTCGAAGCGCTGGCCGAGCGCCTCTGCGATGCGCATCAGCTCCATCGCGCCGACCCCGCGTCGACCGCCCTCGATCTTCGCGATCGCACTCCGCTCCAGGGAAGCGCGAAGGCCCAGGTCGCTCTGCGTCAGCCGTGCGCGCTCACGTGCCTGCGCGATCCGGCGTCCGATCTCTCTCGTGTCGTCAGCCATGTGTGCGATTTTAGACCACGCGGTGAGAGCGCCGCGAAGGATTGCTGGTGGGTCGTCGCGTCGTGCCGGTGCAAGGCCGTGGCATATCTCGCTTGAGGGCCGGAGTGCTCTGGTCCGCGGGCGCACGTGGTCCGGAGTTGCGGGGCCTCCGAGCGCTCAGCGCAACATCCGATAATGCACATTATGTCAGTTTGTTTGCAAGGACCCCTCACGACGGGCTCCGAGGTGTGGGTTGCACACGAGCCTCGGAACCCGCCGGAGTCCCGCCTGCTAGGCGCCGGGTGCGAGGCCGAGCTGCGTGAGGATGCCGAGCTCGTCGCTGCTTCCCCAGCGCTCGGCGAGCTTGCCGTCGACGAAGGTGCTGATCTGCATGCCGCGGATCTTCACGGACTTGCCCGTCGGCGCGTGGCCCTGGAACACACCGGTCTGCGTGCCGGTCAGCGTGTAGGCGAACGCGACGCTGTCGTCGTCCGCGACGAGCTTCTCGACTTCGAGCGCCATGTCGGGGAACGCGGTCCGCAGGTCGCCGAAGAACGCGGCGTATCCCTCCGGACCGGGTGCCTGGCCGGGCGCCGGGTCGTGATCGACCGAGTCGGGCGCGACGAGTGCGTCGAACGCGGCGAAGTCGCCGGCGTTGACCGCCTCACCGAAGGCCTGCTGGGCGGCGATGTTCTGCTCGCGAGTCATGTGCTGTCACCTGTTCTGCACCGGTCCGGTGCCTCGAGGAGTGATGCGGGTCGTCAACGACGGTACGCAAGCCCGTCGGGGGCGGTACAGGGCTTGCGCGCTCCCCCGGGCGCGCCCATCGCCGCTCCTAATGATCGTGATCATGTCAGTCTGCTGTGCGGAAGATGCGCGAACGGGCTCCCCTGCTACGAGTCAGCGAGTGAGACGCTCTCGACGGAGTGAATGCCTCCTGCCGGGCCGTTCTTGCGTGGAGGTGCGCGAATCTGATGCCCCCACCGGCGCCGGAGAAGCTTCGCGCTGCTCAATCAGCGAGAGGACATAAGCTCGCACACATGGCAGCCGGCGCAGTGATGTACAACTTCGCGATACAGCTGGCTGATGTGGACCGCGGCGTCTACGAAGACATCACGCTGCGGGCCGCTCGGCACCCTTCCGAGACCGACGTGTACATGATGACGCGCGTGCTCGCGTACTGCCTCGAATACGTGGAGGGGATCACCTTCAGCGAGGGGATCTCGTCGACGGCGACCGAGCCGGCGGTGCTGGTCCGTGATCTCACCGGCAGGTTGACCACGTGGATCGAGGTGGGCGCGCCGGATGCCGAGCGACTGCACTTCGGGAGCAGGCTGGCCGACCGCACGACGGTCTACACGCATCGCAACCCGGAGAAGGTGATCGCGGCGTGGTCGGGCAAGCGAGTCCATCAGCTCGAGCAGATCACCGTGCAGAGCTTCGACCAGGGGTTCCTGGACGCCGCGGTCGCGGTACTGGAGCGCCGCAACACGCTGACCGTGTCGGTCGTCGAGGGGCAGCTGTATCTCGAGTTCAACGGCGTGACGTCGAGCAGCGACATCCACGTGCATCAGCTGGGCTGAGCCGGCCCGCGGGACGGGCTCCGTCGTCGACCACTGAGCGGTGCACCGTGTGCGGCGTCGCATCCCTCGGAGTGCGACCCCGAGCTAGCGGGAGGCTCGGCGGGCGTCCTCCCGCAGGCGCATCCCGGCCTCGTCGTCGAGCCAGTTCGGCCCGGTGTTCCGGAGGAGGACCACGTACACCGCCAGAGAGACGAGGATCACGGCGGTGACGTAGCCGATGAAGGCCGGCACCTGGTCGGCGCCGAGAGCGCCGGCGTAGAGCAGGGGCGCGGTGCCGCCGAAGACCGAGTTCGCGAGCGCGTAGCCGAATCCGAGCCCGAGTGCCCGGATGTGCGTCGGGAACAGCTGCGCCTTCACGACGGCGTTGATGGACGTGTAGCCGGTGAGGATCACGAAGCCGACCACGAGGATCGCGAAGGCGGCGAACGGGTCGGTCTGCTCCGGAAGTGCGGTGAGGAGGAACCAGGTGTAGGCCACTCCCCCGATTCCGAAGAACACCAGGAGGGTCTTGCGGCCGACGATGTCCGAGAGCCAGCCGCCGAGCGGCTGCAGGAGCATTAGCGTCGTCAGGGCGATCAGGTTGATGACGGTGCCCGTGATCACGTCGTCGCCGGCGAACGCGCTCTTGATGATGTTCGGCCCGGTCACCGAGTACGTGTAGAAGGCGACCGTGCCGCCCATCGTCACCGCGAAGCACAGGAGCAGCGGCCGCCACTGGTGGACGAGCAGCTCGCGCATCGAGCCGTTCTGACGGGACCGCCCCGCTTTGACCGCGTCGATCTGCGTGGTCTCCAGCGACTCGTCCATGGTGCGCCGGAGCCAGAACACGACGACCGCCGCGACGCCTCCGATGCCGAAGGCCACCCGCCAGCCCCAGGCGGAGATCGCCTCGTCGGGCAGGGTGGCGACCATCACGAGCAGCGTCAGCTGAGCGAGGACGTGCCCGCCGACGAGGGTGACGTAGTGGAACGACGAGAGGAAGCCGCGCCGGCCGGGAAGGGCCGCCTCGGACATGTAGGTGGCGCTCGTCCCGTACTCCCCGCCGGTGGCGAAGCCCTGCAGCAGTCGTGCGAGGACCAGGATCACCACCGCTCCCCCGCCGATCGACTCGGCCGTCGGCGCGAAGGCGACGAGGAGGGAGCAGGCGGCCATCAGGGAGACCGAGATCGTCAGCGCGAGTCGGCGCCCGTGCCGGTCCGCGAAGCGGCCGAAGAACCAGGAGCCGATCGGCCGCATGAGGAAGGTGACCGCGAAGATGGCCCAGATGTAGAGCGTCGAGTTCTTCTCGCCCGGAGCGAAGAACTGCGATTCGAAGTAGAAGGCGAAGACGGAGTAGACGTAGACGTCGTACCACTCGACGAGATTGCCCGCGGAGCCCTTCAACGTGTTGGAGATGGAGCGGCGGAGGCTGCTGGGGATCTTCGTCGTCGTCGTCGACATGATGGTCCGATCATCAAGGGTTTCCGGATGGGAAGGGGTCTCGGGACGATGAGGGAGCTGCGGCGTCGTCGCCGTCGGCGCTCCGCGTCGCCACGAGCCCAGGGGCATCTCTACCGCATTCCCGGCGGCGGATCCGGAAACCTAACGGTCTCCTGACGCGATCGAGTTCGAACCGCGACGAGGTCGGCTGCGTCTCGCGCCAGTCAGGCAGCGAAGCCGACCAGACCAGTATGGTCTCTCGGTGGAGGTAGACACATGAGGATCCGTACTGAGAACTCGCTGAGGTCATCGGCGCCGAGGGCTCTTGCCGTCGTTTCGATCGTCACCATCGCCGCTTCGCTCTCCGGGTGCTCAGCGGGAGACGCCGCGCCGCCGAAGCCCACTGTCGCTCCGCTCCCGGCTGCTGAGGTGGAGCGCGCACTGGCCGAGAAGCAGGATCAAGACTGGGATCTGCTGGCAGTCAAGTATCCAGACGCGGTCCGACCCGAGGTCGACGTGATCCGCACCGTGAACCCCGAGGAGTCGACGTCAGCGATCGCCGCCTGCATGGTCTCAGCCGGCTTCCCGGAGACCAAGGCCGATTCCGACGGCAGCCTCAACTACGGTTCCTTCCCCACGGCGCAGACGCGGACTCACGACATCAGCCTGTTCGTGTGCGAATCGCAGTATCCGATGGATCCGAGATTCGACACGGCAACGAGCGAGGCGCAGTACGAGTTCCTTTACCACTACTACGCGCACGACCTCTCCGAGTGCCTGGAGAGTCACGGCATCGACGTGCCGGAGGCGCCCACCTACGAGACCTTCCGCGACACCATCGATTCGCGAGAGGCGTGGAACCCCTACCTCAGTTTCGAACCCACCGGGGATACGCAGTGGCTCGCCGTGAACAAGGACTGCCCGGAGACGCCTCCGGGCTACTTCGGCGAGTGACGAGCGCTTCACTGCTCCACATGCCTGATTACTGCGACCGCCTTCACCCACGTCACGGATTTCGTGGCAGAAACAGAATGGAGAACATGATGAGAAAATCACGTCCAGCAGCAGCAGCAGTGGCTCTGGTGGGGGGAATTGCTTTGGCGCTGATAGTCCCGGCGCCGGCCAACGCTGCGTCCTATTCGTGCGGTGGCACTCGCACAGTCGGCATCTCGGCGGTCTACTCGACGTCGAGCGACGGGGACGGGGGGATTCTCCACGGGTACGAGTCGACCAATGGTCGGACCTACGGCAAGGATTTCAGTTCACCCGCCAAATTGCCGGGTTCCCACAGAACATTCTCCCAGTCGGCGTTCCGCGGCGTTTCGAGCTGGAGTGTGGGAACCAACGGCACGGCCAGCCTGAACAGCTCGGGCGCGAGCTGCTACCAATGATCGAGATCTCTGCCTCGATCAGCGACGGCTGATCAGGCGCGACCGGTCGGAGGTGACAGCCGCCCTCCGACCGATCTCTGTAAGAAAAGGAGTGTGCTGGTGAAAGCCGATCGATCGCCTCGGAGACGTCTTCTCTCTCCCGTCGCCGCACTCGCCTGCTGCCTGGTGGTGATGGCCGGGGCGGCGGGCCTCTGGGCCGGAGCGGTGATCTTCACGCCGGCAGAGGAGGTCGTGCCGGTGACCGACTACACGACCGCCGTCGCTCGCGCGGGTGCTGTCAGCGCGTCGGTGGACCTGGTGGCGACCGCCCACTGGAGCCAGTCGCCCGCGGGAACCAATTCGGCACACGGCACGGTGACGACGGTCAGTCACGTTCCCGGTGAGGTCGCCGATCAGGGCGAGGAGCTCTACTCCGTGGACCTTCGGCCCGTGGTTCTCGCGCGCGGCGTGATTCCCGCGTTCCGGGACATCGACGGGACGAGCGAGGGCGAGGACGTGGAGCAGCTGCAGGAGCTGCTGGGCGACCTCGGGTATTACCGCGGTGCTGCGGACGGTGCGCCCGGACCGCGCACCGCGGCGGCGATCAAGGAGTGGCAGAAGGCTGCAGGATTCCCGGTGGACGGCGTCGTCCGACGGGGCGATCTGGTCTTCGTGCCCGAAGTGCCGACCCGGCTGGTCGTCGACGAGACCCTCATCACTCGAGGAGCCGTGGTCTCGGGCGGCGAGGTCGTCGCGAGGACGCTGCCGAGGACGCCGACGTTCTCCGTCACGGCGACAGCGGCCCAGGCCGCTCAGATCGGCGTGGGAGTCGCGGCGGAGATCACCGGACCGGACGGACCCTGGCGGGCGGTCACGACGGTCCAGGAGGTGAAGCCCGAGGTCGGGGTGTCGATAGCGCTCGCCGGCGTGGACGGCGAGATCATCTGCGGCGAGGAGTGCGCGGATCTCGACGTGACTCAGGACACCCTACTCCCCGTCGTCCTCACGACGACACCCGAGACGTCGGGTCTGACCGTCCCGACCGCGAGCATCCGGACCGACGTGAACGGGGATCTCGAAGTGACGGACTCGGCCGGCGAGAGACATCGTGTGGACGTCGTCGCTGCAGCCAAGGGCATCTCGGTCGTGACCGGCCTCGTGGAAGGCACGGAAGTGCGCGTCTACGGCGACGACGCTGCACCCCGATGATCACCGCTGAGAGCATCGACTTCAGCTATCGACGCGGCCCCCGAGTCCTGTCCGACTTCAGCGCTGTCGTGATGCCCTCCGAGATGGTCGCGATCACCGGCCCATCGGGAAGGGGAAAGTCGACCCTGCTCTACGTCCTGGGCCTGATGGCGACTCCGGAATCGGGACGGATCCGGATCGATGGCATCGACGTCAGTGGCCTGAGTGATCGATCGAGGGCGGAGTACCGCGCGGAGAACATCGGGTTCGTTTTCCAAGACGCCGCTCTGGATCCCACGAGAACGGTCCTCGACAACATCGTCGAGACTTCTCTCTATCAAGGGCGCAGGAACAAGGCGGTGGAACTCACGGCGCACGGCCTGATGGAGCGCTTCGGCGTCGCCCTGCGCGCCTCGGCGAGACCCCACCAGGTCTCCGGCGGCCAGGCGCAGCGGATAGCACTGTGCCGGGCGCTCATCAACGATCCGACGATCATCCTCGCGGACGAGCCGACGGGGAATCTCGATCCCGACTCCGCGGCGGTGGTCGTCGACGCACTGCGAGAGCGCGCCCGATCGGGTTCGTGCGTGATCGTGGTCACTCACGACGAGACGGTCGTCGCCTCCTGCGACCGGAGGATCAGCCTGTGAGGCGGAGATTCGTCCTGCCCGTGCTCCGGGAAGCCCTCGCCTCCTCGATCGCGCAACCGGTGGCCTCTCTCCTCACTCTGGTGATGGTGGTGGCGATGTGCGCCGGGATCGTTCTGACGACCGGGCGGACCGTGGGTACGGAGCAGAGCGTCATCGCGACAGTGGATTCGGTGGGGACGCGTTCCATCCTGGTCCGAGGGGAGGCAGAGGCGGGCCTGTCCTCGGACGCACTGGAGAGGATCTCCCGACTCTCCGGCGTGCAGTGGGCCGCAGCGTTCTCGGATGCCAGTGACGTCGGCAACTCCCGGATCGCGGAGGGGAGGAAGGTGGCGCTTCGATCGGTGTGGTCGTCCGACTTCGCAGAGCTGGGAATCGAGGTGGGGCGGTTCCCCAGCGGCTCGGCGTGGGCGTCCGAGGAGGCTCTCGCCACTCTGGGCTTCGCCGAGCAGACCGGCTCGGTCTCTTCGGGCAGTGGAGCCGGGGTCGACGTCGTCGGGACCTTCGCCCCGTCCGAGTACCTGTCCTTCCTCGGCCCGTCCGTCCTGGTCCCGATGCCGCCGTCCTCGACCAGGAGTGTCGGCTATCTGATCGTCATCGCGTCGGAATCCGAGACGATCCGCCCGCTGACGCGATCGATCGGCTCCCTTCTGGCTCCGGCGAACCCGCAGGTCGTCACCGTGACGACGAGCGCTCGGTACGCGGACCTGCGGGCCGTTCTCGAGGGCACTCTCGGGGGTTTCGGGCGAGATCTCGTGGTTCTCATCGCCGGCGCGGGCGCGGTCCTGGTCGGTGCGACGCAGTACGGTCTCGTCCAGATGAGGCGGAAGGACTTCGGACGTCGTAGGGCTCTCGGCGCCACGAGAGGCCTGATCGTCCTGCTCGTCGTCTGTCAGGTCCTTCTCGTCGCGACGATCGGCGCTCTTCTGGGCACGGTGGGATCCGCCGTGTTCCTAGTGGCCGGCGGCGACCCGCTTCCCGGCATCGACTTCCTGGTCGCCACGGGCGCTCTGGCGATCGTGGTCTCCGTCTTCGCCGCGCTTCTCCCCGCTCAGAGGGCGGCGAGCAGGGATCCGCTGCACGAGCTGCGAGTGCCGTGATCCTGAGGGATCCCGCTCGAGGACGAAGCCCCGTGCGACCCGCCCCGCTTGCCGGCCCCCGATCGACGCGCTCCTCCATTCGCCAGGATCTGCGGTTCCGACCCGCGGAGAACAGCAGATCCTGTCGAATGGCGGACGGATTCGCTACGCGGTGGTGGTCTGCGGCGCCCGCGTGCGCGTCCGCAGCCGGTACAGGCTGGTGGTGGCGACGATGAAGAGGTCGGTGCCGTCCGTTCCGCCGAAGCAGACGTTCGCCACGACCTCCGGCACGGGCACGAAGAGCAGCTCGGCGCCGTCCGGGGCGAAGACGTGCACACCGTCGCCGGCGGAGGACCACACCCGGCCGCGCTCGTCGACGGCGATCCCGTCGGGGAAGCCCTGCTCGGTCTCCGCGAAGAGCCGCCCGTTGCGGGTGCCGACGCCGCCGTCGACGACGTCGTAGGCGCGGATCCAGTGGCCCGGGCCGTCCTCGAGGCTCATCGCCGTGTCGGTCACGTAGACCGTCGCGCCGTCGGGCGAGAAGGCGATGCCGTTCGGCTGCACGATGTCGGTGACGACCGGCGCGAGGCCGTCCTCTTCGCTCCAGCGGAACACCCAGCGCGCACCGTACTCGCGCTCGCCGGGGTGCCCCTCGGCCGGCTGCCGGATGCCGTAGTCCGGATCGGTGAACCAGTAGGAGCCGTCGGGAGCGACCGCGACGTCGTTGGGCGAGTTCAGCCTTCCGCCGTTCCAGCTCGAGACGAGCTCCTCGACGGTGCCGTCCGGCCGCTCTCGCTCCAGCCGGCGCAGCCCGTGCGAGCACTGCACGACGCTCCCGTCCTCGTCCAGCAGCCGGCCGTTGGTGAACTCGACGCCCTCGCGGTGCACCGAGGTCTCCCCCGTGGCGCTGTCCCACTGCAGGATGCGGTCGTTCGGGATGTCGCTCCAGCGCAGGCCCCCTTCGGCCGGGATCCAGAGCGGACCCTCGCTCCAGACGGCGCCCGTCCACAGCCGCTCGAGTCCGCCGTCGCCCTGGAGGAGCGCCTCGTCGGGCGTCCGCCCCTCGTCGTCCGTCCTTCTCTCGTCCGCTGTCTCGTCGCTCATCGGCTCCCGCCCTCGCTCTCGATCGTGTCCCCGTGAGGGGCTGTCCCGATCGAGCCCACCGGATGCGCGGCCTCGACGGTCAGCCCGCGGAGTACCGCTGCGATCGTCACGCGCTGGGTGAGCGCCGCGTCGGCGTCCACCGGCCACTGGCTCACGGTGCCGACGTGCGCCGCGACGACGGCCTTGGCCAGTACGTACGGCTCGACGATCGGGATGCGGCCGTGCACGGCGGCGAGGGCGACGAAGCGCTCCCCCAGCTCGAGGGAGGCGCGGCCGTCGTCGATCAGCATCAGCGCGGCGAAGGCCGGGTCGGCGGCGGCCCGTGCCAGCAGCACCGATCGCAGGGAAAACCACTCGCGGCTGGTGGGCAGCGCGTCGAGGAGGGCGCGCACGGCGTCGTCGAGCGTCTCCGCGCGGCCGTCCTCCTGAACCTGGGCCTCGAGGGCGAGGTGGAGCCGCCGCCACACCCGCGCGGCCTGCTCCTCGTGCAGGGCGAGGTAGAGCTGGTCGACGCCGCCGAAGTTGGAGTAGAAGGCGCCGCGGGTGAAGCCGGCCTGGGCGCAGATGTCCTCGACGCGCTGGCTGATGGTGCCGCTGCTCTCGAAGAGGGTGGCGGCCGCCGTGAGGAGGCGTCGTCGCGTCTCGCTCCGACGCCGGACTGGGGTGGGCTCGCCGTTGTTCACAGCGTCAGCCTAGGCGGGGCCTTGCTCGACGCGCACTTCTTCAGTACGTTCTGTATTCGATGCGAAACGTATTGAAAGCAGAAGCGGGACCGACTACCGAAGAAACCGGTCGGGGTCGACGAAGGACTCCGTGGCTGCCCCTGGTGGCGGTCGGGCTCGTCGGGGCGGTGCTCGCCTGGCTGAACCAGGTGCCGTGGTGGGGCTGGCTCGTCGTCGGCGGAGCCGTGGCACTGGTGGCGTTCGCCGCGAGGACCTGGCGTCGCCGGCGCTGGTTCGTTCGAGGAGCGGCCTGGATCGCGGCCGCGGCGGTCGTCGGAGCGGCGGCGCTCGCGGCGGGGCCGCCCGCAGCGACCCGGACCCTCGACGGTCCGCACACCGACCCGGTGGCCACCCGGCAGGGCGATGTCGTCGGAGTGCGGAACGCCTCGGCCGGCGTCGACGCGTTCGCGGGCATCCCCTACGCCGCCCCGCCGGTCGGGGCACTGCGCTGGGCAGCGCCGAGCCCCGCCCCGCAGCGGTCGACCGTCCTCGTCGCCGACGACTTCGGACCCTCCGCCGTTCAGCCCGAGCCGTCCTTCGTCTCCCGGGCCGCCACCCGTGTTCTCGACCTGCCGCTGGAGGAGACGCTGCTCGGCGGCTACGACACCGATGAGGACAGCCTGCACCTGAACATCTGGCGGCCGTCCGGCGCGGCCGCCGAGCCTCTCCCGGTGCTCGTCTACCTGCACGGCGGAGGGTTCGTCGCCGGCTCCGGCGCCCTGCCCGCCTACGACGGCACGGCGCTGGCCTCTCGCGGCGACACCGTGGTCGTCACCCTCAACTACCGGCTCGGGGTCTTCGGCTTCCTCGCCGAGGACGCCCTCGGCGGCAGCACCCCGGGCAATCAGGGCCTGCTCGACCAGGTCGCCGCGCTGCAGTGGCTGCGGGACGACATCGCCGCGTTCGGCGGAGACCCGGACCGGGTGACCGTCGCCGGTCAGTCGGCCGGCTCAGGCAGCGCCTGCCTCCTCGGCGCCTCGCCGCTGGCGACCGGACTCCTGCACGGGATCATCGGCGAGAGCGGCGGCTGCCTGGGGACGGTCGGCGACCGCGACGACGGCGACCTCTACGACAGTTCCGCCGTCGCGCGCGAGGCGGCGCTCGGTTTGAGCGAGGCGCTCGGCGGGGCGAGCCTGGCGGAGATGCGGGCGATGCCGGCCGCGCGCATCGCCGAAGCGGCGAAGAGCCTCTCGACGCACTGGTGGCCGACCGTCGACGGCGTGGTCCTCCCCGACACCCCGAGCGCCGTCTACGCGGCTGGGCGGCAGAACGACGTCCCCCTCCTCCTCGGCAGCAACTCCGACGAGACGTCACTCGACCTGATCAGCGGCGTCGACTCGGACCCGGAGGCCTGGGCCCGGGAGGCGCGGGAGGACTACGGCCAGGATGCGGACCGCTTCCTCGAGCTGTACCCGGGTGACGACGCGGACCAGGTCACGGAGTCGCGCCTGCGCGCCGGCACCGACGAGTCGATGACCGCGCCGATGCGCCGGTGGGCGCTCGCGGCCGCCGCCTCGGGGACGGCGCCCGTCCACGTCTACTCCTTCACCCGGACTCCGCCCGACCGCGGCCTGGAGCGCTTCGGCGCGTACCACGGAGCCGAGGTCATGTACGCGTACGGGAACCTCGGCGCGGACGGCGACGCCGACTACACGGAGGTCGACCGCCGGCTCGAGAGCGAGATGTCCGGGCGCTGGCTCGCCTTCGTCGCCGGCGAGGAGCCGAACACCCCTGGCGGGGAGCGCTGGCCCTCGTTCCAGGAGGCCCCCGACAGCGTCCTCGAGTTCGGCGACGCCGTCCGTGTCACCGAGCGCCCCTCCCCGGACGCGGTCGACTTCTGGACACCACCCCCGCGCATACCGCGGCCGCAGTCGTAGCGTCGATCACGGCTCGACCGCGTCAGGAGATGCGACCGGGCGGATCGCCGTCCCTCGCTCGGGACTTCGAGGCGCCGCGATGCGTCTCGAGGCCGGCGGACACGTGCGTGGGGGTGCGCGTCGTCGTGACCGACCGCCCGAGGCGGCGAGCGACCGAGCGCGCGATCCAGCGCCAGTCCTCGATCGACACCTCCAGCTCGCCGATAGGCGTGCTGAAGGCCCCGTCCGCCTCGAAGGCGACTCGGATCTCCTCGGCCGTGCGCGCGCGGATGCTGCCGGTCGTGAGGGCTGCGGGCGAGCGGGGCGGAGCGGCAGTCACGGCGCTCGGGTCTCCTGGTCGCAGATAGGCCGGAGGAGAGAAGTGCCGCTCGCCGAGCCGGCTATTCACAGGCGGCCCAGATCGCGGCGAGGCCCTGGCCGCCGCCGATGCACATCGTCTCGAGGAGGTGGCGGCCGCCGGTGCGGGCGAGGTGGCGGGAGCCGGTCGCAAGCATCCGGGCGCCGGTGGCGCCGACCGGGTGGCCGAGCGAGATGCCGGAGCCGAGCGGGTTGGTCCGCTCCCAGTCGTCCTCGGTGAAGCGCCACTCCCGGCTGACCGCGAGGACCTGCGCGGCGAAGGCCTCGTTCAGCTCGATCAGGTCCATGTCGGCGAGGGTGAGACCGGCGCGCTCGAGGGCCCGTGCGGTCGCGGCGACGGGGGCGATGCCCATCCGGGCGGGCTGGACGCCGGCGCGGGCCCAGGAGACGAGCCGGACGAGCGGGCGCAGGCCGAGCTCGGCGGCGCGCTCGGGGGTCGTCACGATGCAGGCGGCGGCCGCGTCGTTCTGGCCGGAGGCGTTGCCGGCGGTGACGGTCGCCGCGTCGTCGAGGTCGCGTCGCACGGGGGTGAGCCGGGCGAGGGCCTCGAGCGTCGTGTCGGCGCGCGGCCCCTCGTCCTGGTCGATCACGGTGACGGCGCCGCGGCGCCCGGGGACGGACACCGGGACGATCTCCTCGCGGAACAGTCCGGCCTCGGTCGCGGCGACGGCGCGGCGGTGCGAGCGCAGCGCGAGGGCGTCCTGTTCTTCGCGCGCGATCCCGTACTCGCGGCGCAGGTTCTCGGCTGTTTCGAGCATCCCGCCGGGGACGGGGTGCGCGCGGCCGCCGGCGGTCTCGCGGCCGCGGCCGAGGGCGTCGCGCAGCAGGAGGCCGCCGGTGCCCGGGACGCCCCAGCGCCCGTCGACCGTGTAGAGCGGTGCCTGGCTCATCGAGTCGACGCCGCCGGCGAGGCAGAGATCGCTGACGCCGGTCTGGATCTGCATCGCCGCGTCGAGGACGGCCTGGAGTCCGGAGCCGCAGCGGCGGTCGACCTGCGCGCCGCCGACGGTGACCGGGAGGCCCGCGTCGAGGGCGGCGACGCGGCCGATCGGCGGGG
The DNA here is from genome assembly GCF_013205025.1 of Rathayibacter sp. VKM Ac-2857. Lineage (GTDB taxonomy): Bacteria > Actinomycetota > Actinomycetes > Actinomycetales > Microbacteriaceae > Rathayibacter. Next base: position 505,127 of record NZ_JABMLE010000004.1, read on the forward strand.
CCTCGGCCGTGGGGTAGCCCTGGCCGAGGATCACGTCGTCGACGTCTGCTCCGTCGAGTCCGGCGCGCTCGACGAGCGCCCGCAGCACGGTGGCGGCGAGCTCGGCCGGCGCGACGCTTCGCAGTCCACCGCCGAAGCGCCCGATGGGGGTGCGCAGCGGCTCGCAGACGACGACCTCGCGCAGCTGCGTCATCGGACCGGCTCCGCGACGGCGACGATCAGGGGGACGCCGGTCGCCGCCTGCACCTCGGCCACCGAGACACCGGGCGCGGTCTCGCGCAGGACGAGGCCCTCCTCGGTGACGTCGATGACAGCCAGGTCGGTGATGATGCGGTCGACCACCCGCCGGCCGGTGAGCGGGAGGAGGCACTCGGGCACGATCTTGTGCTCGCCGGTCTTCGTCACGTGCTCCATCAGCACGATGACGCGCTCGGCGCCGTGAACGAGGTCCATCGCGCCGCCCATGCCCTTGACCATCCGGCCGGGCACCGCCCAGTTGGCGATGTCGCCGTGGACCGAGACCTGCATGGCGCCGAGCACCGCGACGTCGACGCGGCCGCTGCGGATCATCGCGAAGCTCTGCGCCGAGTCGAAGTAGCTCGCGCCGGCGTTCACGGTGATCGTCTCCTTGCCCGCGTTGATCAGGGTCGGGTCCTCCTCCCCCTCCCAGGGGTAGGGGCCGACCCCGAGCACGCCGTTCTCGGAGTGCAGGATCACCGACACTCCGTCGGGAATGTGGTTGGGGATCAGGGTCGGCAGACCGATGCCGAGGTTGACGTAGGCGCCGTCGGTGAGCTCGAGTGCCGCACGGGCGGCCATCTCGTCGCGGGTGAGCGGGGTCATGCGCGGGTCTCCTCTTGCGCGATGCGGCGGCGTACGGTGCGCTTCTCGATCGGCAGGTCGGCGGCCTCCTCGGCGGAGAGCTGGACGATCCGGTCGACGTAGATGCCGGGCAGGTGGATCTCGTCGGGGTCGAGCTCGCCCGGCTCGACCAGCTCGTCGACCTCCGCGATCGTGAGCCGGCCCGCCATGGCGGCCGGCGGGTTGAAGTTGCGCGCGGACCGCGCGAAGACGAGGTTGCCGTGCCGGTCGCCGCGGGCTGCGCGGACGAGCGCGAAGTCGGTGACGATCGCCTCCTCGAGCACGTACTGGGTCTGCTCGCCCAGCGACTCGAAGACGCGCACCTCCTTCGGGGCGCTGCGGACGACGACGCTGCCGTCGGCGCCGTAGCGCCAGGGCAGCCCGCCCTCGGCGACCATCGTGCCGACGCCGCTCGCGGTGTAGAAGGCGGGGATGCCGCTGCCGCCCGCGCGCAGCCTCTCGGCGAGCGTGCCTTGCGGGGTCAGCTCGACCTCGAGCTCGCCGCCGAGGTAGCGGCGCGCGAAGTCCTTGTTCTCGCCGATGTAGGAGGCGGTGACCCGGTCGATCCGGCCCGCGGCGAGGAGCTCGCCGAGCCCCCAGCCGTCGACGCCGCAGTTGTTCGAGACCACCGTGAGGCCCCGGGTGCCCTGGGCGAGCAGCGCGCGGATCAGCACGATCGGCACGCCGACCAGGCCGAAGCCGCCCACCGCGATCGAGGCGCCGTCCGGGATGTCGGCCACGGCCTCCGCCGCGCTCGCTCGGCTCTTGTCCAGCGTCATCGTCCGTCCTCTGCTTCGTCGTCGTGCGTGGTCGTGGGGGTCGGGTCCGGCGCCTGGTCCGCGGCGCCATCGGCAGCGGGATCGGCGGTGTCGAGGTCGGCGAGCACCTCGCGCAGTCGTGCGAACGCGGAGTTGGCGGCCGGCAGCCCGGCGTAGAGCGCGGTGTGCAGCAGCACCTCGGCGATCTCGGCGCGGGTGACGCCGTTGCGCAGGGCGCCGCGCAGGTGCATCGGGATCTCGTCCTCGGCGCGCAGGCTCACCAGCGCGGCCAGCGTGATCATGCTGCGCTCGCGCCGGCCGAGTCCGGGGCGGGTCCAGACCTCGCCCCAGGCGTAGCGGGTGAGGAACTCCTGGAAGTCCGCGGTCTCGGGAGTGACGCGCGTCGCGGCCGCGTCCACGTGCGCGTCACCGAGGACGGCCCGCCGAGTCGTCGCGCCGGCCGAGGCGTTGCGGGCGACGAGCGCCGCCAGTCGCCCGGGTGCCTCGAAGCCCGGCAGGTGGCCGACGCCCTCGAGCACCACGACGCGGGCGCGAGGCATCGCCGCGGCCTGCTCGCGCACGCTCTCGGCGGGCATCGCCAGGTCGAGCTCGCCCGCCACCAGGAGCACGTCGCTCGCGACCGCGCGCTCGCCCGGAGCGCCGAGCGCCTCGCAGCAGAGCGCGTAGGACTCGTCGTCGACGTCGACCAGCTCGCCGAGCGCGGCACCGGCGGCGTCCGGGTCGCGGCGGAGGAAGTCGGGGGCGAACCAGCGCTCGGCGCTCAGCGTCACCAGCGAGGCGGTGCCGGTGCTCCGCGCGCGGGCGGCCCGCTCGGCCCAGCCCTCGGGCGAGCCGATCCGCGGCGCGGAGCAGACGACGGCGAGCGAGGCGACGCGCTCGGGAGCATCGACCGCGAGCTGGAGGCCGATCGCCCCGCCGAGCGAGATGCCGGCGTAGTGGAAGGCGCCGCCGCCGGCTGCATCGACCAGGACGAGCACCGCCTGCGCGAGCTCCGCGATCGAGAAGGGGTCGGTCGTCGCGGGGCTCCGGCCGTGGCCGGGCATGTCGAAGCGCAGCACGCGGAACTCGCGCGCGAGCTCGGGGAGGCAGGCCTCCCAGAGCCGGGTCGTGGTGCCGAGTGAGGGACCGAGCACGAGCAGCGGCGCGTCGGCGCGGGCGGAGGTCGTCGCGGTGGTGAGGCCGGCGAGCACGGGGATGGTCATCGGGCGTCCTCCCGGGCGGTGGCGGTAGCGGTCGTGGGCCCGGAGTCGCGGACCGCGGCGAAGCGGGCGATCGCCGCGTCGATCCACGGCCCCGTCACTCCGGGCGAGGGAGAGGGCTCGAAGGCGCGGGCGACGCGCTCCTGCAGGGCGTCGTCGCCGAGCGGGCCGAGCAGGCCGGAGACGACCACGCGGAGGGGGCGGCCGGTCGCCGCGCTCTCACGGGAGGCCCGCCCGAGCAGCGCGAACGCCTCGGCGCGGTCGATGCTCTCGCCGAGCAGCGCCGCGACGTCCTCGCTGAAGACGGAGCCGTCGCCCGAGACGAGCTGCTCGCGCATCGTGTCGGCGCGCACCTCGAGCGAGGCGGCGAGATCCGCGGCGCCCGTGACGGCCCCGAGCGCCACCTCCTGCAGCTGCTGCAGTGGCCGCCACTCGGCGTGCCAGGCGCCGCTCGGGCGCTGGTCCTCCGCGGCGAGGGACGAGAAGAGCGTGCCGACGAGCCCCGGGACCTGGCGGGCAGCGGCGACGACGAGCACCGCGCCGATCGGGTTGCGCTTGTGCGGCATCGCCGACGAGCCGCCCTCGCCGTCGTTGAGATGCTCGGCCAGCTCGGCGGTCTCGGTGCGCGCGAGCACGGTGACGTCGAGGGCGACGGCACCGGCCGCCCCGGCGGCGAGACCGAGGGCGGAGGCGAGCTCGACCACCGGCGTGCGGTCGGTGTGCCAGGCGGCGGCGGGCGTGCGGAGCCCGAGCCGGGCGGAGTAGCCGGCGACGACCCGCAGCGTGCGCTCGACGGCGTCGTCCGTGCCGGTCCGCTCGCCGACGACGGTGACGAGCGTCGCGAGGGTGCCGACCGCGCCGCCGAGCTGGGCGGGCAGGGACGCCCGGACGCGCCGGACCGCGGTGAGCGCCGAGGTGACGGCGCCCAGTCGCTCGGCGGCGACAGCCCCGAAGACCGTGGGCGCCGCGTGCTGCCCGAGGGTGCGGCCGACCATCGCGGTGCCGCGGTGCGCGTCGGCGAGAGCCGCGAGGGCGGAGCCGAGCCGGACGAGCTCGGCGTCGAGGCGGTCGAGGACGGCGGCGGCGCGGACCACGACCGCCGTGTCGACGACGTCCTGGCTGGTCGCTCCGAGGTGGACGGCGTCGCCGGAACCGGGCACGGCGTCCTCGGCGGCGCGGCGCAGGCGGGGAACGAGCGGGATGACCGGGTTGCCGCCCGCGCGGGCTTCGTCCGCGATCGCGTCGAGCTGGTCGAGGACGGCGGCGCGGATCTCCTCGGAGTGGGCGGAGAGGTCTGTGCTCACGACGCCCTCGGCGGCCAGCGCGGCGACGAGGGCGAGCTCGGCGTCGATCATCGCGCCGAGCAGGGCCTCGTCGCCGGTCAGCGCGCGGATCACGGGCGAGGCGAGCGGATCGACGAGGCTCCGCCGCGCGGCTCCGGTCCGCTCAGCCATCGAGTCCGCCGGTCAGGTCGAGGAAGACGGTCTCGCCGTCGCCCTGCAGTCGGATGTCGAAGCGCACGACCGGGATTCCGGTCGCGGCACCCTCCTCGACGACGAGCAGCGTGCTCCGCCGGGCCGGGTCGACCGCGCGCAGCAGCGGATCGGCGGCGTCACTGCCCGCGAAGTAGGCGCGGGTGCTCAGGTGGTGGGTGACCCCGCGGGCGAAGACGGTGACGACGATGAACGGCACGGTCCCCTCCGGAGCCCCAGGCCGCACCGTGGTGAACGCGTAATCGCCGGCGCGCGAGGTCGCGGTGCGCCCGAAGCCGGTGAAGGCGATGCCGTCGCGGAGCAGGCTGCCCCGGACGCGGGGGATGCTCCCGTCTGCGTCCCGCTGCCAGATCTCGACGACCGCGTCGGGCACGGGCTCCCCCGCGCCGTCGGTGATGGTGCCTCTGAAGCGGATCGCGTCCGGGTGCAAGGCGGCGACCAGCTCCGGCCCGCCCGCGTAGGGCAGGGCGTAGCCGAAGAACGGCCCGACGGTCTGCGAAGGCGTCTGCACGAACGCGCGCGGCTCAGGCATGGTCGTCCTCCGCCTCGAGCGGGGTCGCCCGCGAGCCGGTGAGCACGACGTCCCAGCGGTAGCCGAGCGAGAACTCCGGCGTGCTGCTGTCGTGGTCGTAGGCGCCGACGAGCCGCTCGCGCGCGGCCGGGTCGGCGATCGACTGCAGGATCGGGTCGAGGGGGAACAGCGGGTCTCCGGGGAAGTACATCTGCGTGATCAGCCGCTGGGTGAACGCGGTGCCGAAGAAGGAGAAGTGGATGTGCGCAGGGCGCCAGGCGTTGCGGTGGTTGCGCCACGGGTAGGCGCCCGGCTTGATCGTCGTGAAGCGGTAACCGCCGTCGGCGCCGGTGATCAGCCGGCCGACCCCGGTGAAGTTCGGGTCGAGCGGAGCCGGGTGCTGGTCGCGCTTGTGCACGTAGCGGCCGGACGCGTTCGCCTGCCACAGCTCGACCAGTTGGCCGGCCACCGGGCGGCCCTCGCCGTCGAGCACACGGCCCGAGACGGTGATCCGCTCCCCCAGCGGCTCGCCGGTGTGCTGGATCGTCAGGTCGCTCTCGTACTCGTCGACGTCGGTGTGGCCGAACGCGGGCGAGGTCAGCTCGATCTCCTCGGGGTCGGCGCGCACCAGCTCGTGGGTCGGGTGCCGCAGCGTCGTGCTGCGGTACGGCGGGTAGTCGCGGCGCGGGTGCAGCTCGGGCGCCCCGCCCTCGCGGACGCGGCGGCGCGCGTCCTCCTGCACCTCGGCGATCTCGGCGGAGATCTCGGCCTGGCCGAGCGGCGCGGTCACAGCGGGAGCCCCGTGTACTGCTCGGCGAGCGAGCGGCGGGCGTGCACGGAGTCGACGACGTAGTCGAGCCGGCCCAGCTGCGCGTGGAAGTCGAACTCGCCGCTCGCGGTGACGGGCGGGCGGTGTAGCAGCTCGGTCATCCAGACCGAGAATTGCTGGACTCGCCACTGCCGCGCGAGCGCGGCGGCCTCGTAGCCGTCGAGCAGCGCTGAGTCGCCGCCGACCGCCGCGATCAGCCCTCGGACCAGCAGCACCACGTCGGCGATCGCCGAGTTGAGGCCCTTGGCGCCGGTCGGCGGGACGATGTGCCCCGCGTCGCCGACGAGGAACAGCCGGCCGTGCGCGAGCCGTGACGAGACGAAGCTGCGCATCGGCGTGATCGACTTCTCGGTGATCGGCCCCTCCTGCAGCGTCCAGCCCTCGACGCCCAGGCGCGTCTGCAGCGCCGCCCAGATCCGCTCGTCGGGCCAGGCGGAGATGTCGTCGTCGGGGTCGACCTGGAGGTAGAGCCGCGAGACCGAGCCGCTGCGCATCGAGTGCATGGCGAAGCCGTCGGCGTGCAGCGCGTAGATCAGCTCGTCGGTCGACGGTGCGACGTCGGCGAGGACGCCCAGCCAGGCGTAGGGGTAGCTCCGGGCGAGGTCGGCCCGCTCGGGGATGCTCGGCCGACTGATGCCGTGGAAGCCGTCGGCGCCGACGACGTAGTCGGCCTCGAGGCGCTGCTCCTCCCCGTCGAAGGAGTAGGTCACCACCGGGTGCTCGCCGTCGAGGTCGTGCAGCGCGACGTCGGAGACGCGGTAGCGGATGACGGTCCTTTCGGCCTCGTGCGCGGCGATCAGGTCCTTGACGACCTCCTGCTGCCCGTAGACGGTGACCGTGCGGCCGATCAGCTCCTCGAAGTCGACGTGGTGGCGACGGCTGACGCCCTGCGCATCAGGGCCCTGCAGGTAGATGCCGCGGTGGCGCATCCCGTCGCTCGCGATCCGCTCCCCCAGGCCGAGGCCGGTGAGCACGTCGACCGAGCTCTGCTCGAGCACGCCGGCGCGGATCCGCGACAGCACGTAGTCGCGCGAGCGGTTCTCGAGGACGACCGAGTCGATGCCGGCGCGGCGGAGCGCCCAGCTGAGCAGCAGGCCCGCGGGCCCGGCGCCGATGACGGCGACACGTGTGGAGTGAGTGGGCACGGGGTTCCTCGCGACGGTGACAGGGACACCACCATGCTCCGGACGGACCCGGCCTCGGGGGGCCCGACTTCCATCCAGTGGAAAGGACCGGCGATCGTCCGCCTGGGGAGGAGGGCCGCTCACGCGACCACCGAGCGGCGGTACCCCAGCGCCCGGCTCACGCCCGCTGCCGCGGCGCGCACCTCGCGCTCGAGCAGGTCGCCCTGCCGCGGCTCCGAGCCCGTGACGATCGACAGCGCGGCGACCACCCGCGAGGCCCGGTCGCGCACCGGCGCCGCGATCGAGCTCGTTCCCGCCGTCATCTCCTCCGACGAGTGCGCGATGCCGCTCAGCCGGATCTCCGCCAACCGTCGCCGCAGAACCTCCGCCGAGGTGACCGTCCGCGGCAGGAAGCGCGGCAGATCGCGCGCGACGTACGCGTCCAGATCGTCGGCGGGCGCGTGCGCGAGCAGCACCAACCCGACGCCGGTGCAGTACAGCGGCAGCCGTGCCCCGACGCTCGACACCACCGGCACGGCCCGGTGCGCCGACAGCTTCTCGATGTAGAGCGCCTCCGCCCCGTCGAGCACCGCGAGGTGCACGTGCTGGTGCGTCGCCTCGTAGAGGTCCTCGAGGAACGGCAGCGCGATCGCCCGCAGCGAGCGGGTCGCCGGCACCCGCGTCCCCAGCTCCCAGAGCCGCAGGCCGAGGGTGTATCGGCCGTCGTCGCGGCGGACCAGCCCGCCCCACTCGACCAGCTCGGCGAGCATCCGGTGCGTGGTCGACACCGGCAGCTCCGCGCGCTGGGCGATCTCGGACAGGCCGAGCGAGGCGCGCGCATCGGGCTGCGCGAAGACGTCGAGGATAGAGAGCAGCCGGGCCGCGACCGAGATCGGCGCGGTCACGGCTCAGCCCACCGCGGAGAGGACGAGCGCCGAGCCCTGCCCGCCGCCGCCGCAGATGCCCGCGGCGCCGACCGAGCCCGGGCCTAGTGCTGCGAGCCGCCGGGCGAGGTGGCCGACGATCCGTGCCCCGGACGCCCCGATCGGGTGGCCGAGCGCGATCGCTCCCCCGTGCGGATTCACGATCGCCGGGTCGACGCCGAGGTCGGCGGTCGACTGCACGGCGACCGCCGCGAACGCCTCGTTGATCTCGACCGCGGCGAGGTCCGCGGCGCCCCACGGCGTCCGCTCCAGCGCCCGGAGGATCGCGGCCGAGGGCTGCGAGTGCAGGGTCAGCCCCGGCCCGGCGACCATCGCGGCCGCCTCGATCCGGGCGATCGGGCGGAGTCCGCGGCGCTGCGCCTCCCCCTCCTCCATCAGCACGAGCGCGGCGGCGCCGTCGGTGATCTGCGAGGAGTTGCCGGCCGTGATCGTGCCGTCGGCGGCGAAGGCAGGGCGGAGGGCCGCGAGGCGCTCCGCGGTGGTCTCGGGACGGACCCCGTCGTCGGCCACGACCACGGAGGCGTCGCGCCCCCGGGTCGTGACCGGCGCGATCTCCTCGGCCAGCAGGTCCGCAGCGGCAGCGGCCCTGGCGTGCGAGGCGGCGGCGAACGCGTCCTGCTCGGCGCGGCCGAGACCGAGCCGGCCGTTCTCCTCCTCCGTCGAGGCGCCCATCGAGCGGTGCTCGAACGCGTCGCTCAGGCCGTCGTGCTCCATCGTGTCGAGCATCGTCACCTCGCCGAAGCGGCGGCCCTGCCGCGAGCCCGGCCAGACGTGCGGGGCGAGCGACATCGACTCCTGCCCGCCGGCGACCGCGACGTCGACCTCGCCGAGCACGATCCGGCGCGCGGCATCGGCCACCGCCTCCGCCCCGGAGAGGCAGACGGCGTTGAGCGTCATCGCCGGCACGTGCAGCGGGATCCCCGCGCCCCGGGCGGTCTGCCGCGCCGGGTTCTGCCCGGCGCCGGCCTGCAGCACCTGGCCCATCAGCACGATCTCGACGTCCTCGGGCGCGACGCCGGAGCGCTCGAGCGCGGCCGAGACGGCGTGCGCCCCGAGGGCGGTCGCCGGCAGTGCGGCGAAGCGGCCGAGGTAGCGGGCGAACGGGGTGCGGGCGTAACCGACCACGACGGCGCGGCGGGGGTGGGTGGTGATCATCGGCGATCCTCCGGTCGAGCTGGGCTCCCCTCATCCTCGTCACGCGGAGGGCGCCTGCGAAGACGCGATCGGTGATGCCGCGCTTCCGCCCGGTGGATGCGCACGTCCGCCTCCGCTGTCGTGTCGCTCACCTCGTCGCGTCCTCGGGATCGGCGCGACGCCCCGCACGGACGCCGCGCTACCGTGGTGGGCGGCGCATCGATGCGCCGCCGAGGAGGAACCGTGAGCACCCGATCATTGGCGACGGACGTGCGAGCGTGAGCACCGGCCGGATGAGTCCGCGCCCCGACATGAACCTGCTGGTCGTGCTCGACGCGCTGCTCTCCGAGCGCAGCGTCACCCGCGCCGCTCAGAGCCTGGGCCTCAGCCAGCCGGCGGTGAGCGCCTCGCTCGCGCGGCTGCGGATCCACTTCGACGATGAGATCCTCACCCGCGTCGGCAACACCTACCGGCTGACCCCGCTCGCGATCCGCCTGATCGACCAGACCAGCTCGGCCCTCGAGGCCACCCGCTCGGTCTTCTCGACCGCGGCCCTCTTCGACCCCGCGACCTCCTCGCGCGAGTTCAGCCTCTACGGCTCCGATTACGCGTTCGCCATCGTCGGCAGCCGGGTCTCCCTCGCCGTCCGCGAGAGCGCCCCGCACGTCCGCTTCCGCTTCGCCCTGCACAACCCGGCGATCGTCGAGGACCCGATGAACACCCTCCGCAACGTCGACGGGATGCTCCTCCCCCGCGGCTTCGCGAGCGACCTGCCCTCGATGGACCTCTACGAGGACGACTGGCTGGCCGTGGTCTGGGCGGGCAACGACACCGTCGGCGAGGCGCTGACCCTGGAGGACCTGCACCGGCTGCCGTGGGTGTTCACCTACAAGACGCGGAGCGCGTTCACGGCGGCGTCCCGGCAGCTGGAGACGATCGGGATCGAGCCGCGCGTGGACGTGGTGGTCGAGGGATTTCTGGCGCTGCCGTACTTCATCGTGGGGACCGACCGCATCGGCATCGTGCAGAAGCGGCTGGCGGACCGGATGCTGGCGGCCGGCGATTTGCGGGTGCTGCCGCTCCCGTTCGACGCGCTGCGACTGTCGGGAGCGCTGTGGTGGCACCCGATGCACAACGACGACCCGGGGCACCAGTGGATGCGGCAGCAGTTCCGGCGGCACGGGCGGAGCGTCGACGGGGAGAAATCCTTCATTGTCAGGTGACGTAGCCCCTCCCGAGCTTCAAGTGCACGCATCGAAGCAACGGAGTCTCCGCAGACGTGCCTCCTGGAGAATTAACTCTGAATGTGCAAGTTCGATACGAACGAATAGGTGACGTGAAGTGAAGCACATGTTCAGGACCATTGCTCGAGCCGCTACGCGAGTGGACCATCAGTTACTATTCAATTCGATTTCCACGCACTTCGTACTTACGGCAAGCATGGCTGGAAGTGTCGATTTGACGCGTTGGTCCCGTGCGCTATTAAATGCAGATATTGCCATCTCTGCAGCGTGGCCATCAGAGTCCGCTATCCGAGTATCGGACCGGCTTCGTAAAAATGCTTGGCAATTACGCCGAGTTCGCCGGATGAAAGCCCTGCAGAAAAAAGCCACTGCCAGCAATTCGATTGTCGCGATCCTCTTGCTTTCCACTTCATCTCCGAAACTTGGAATCCTGCAGCTAAGGGCGAACTGGTATCAAGCTCGCTTGATTCCAGCATTCAACCGCTTCAAAGCCAACCAAAATTGGCTAAGCCTCGCTCGACTTGCTATTAGTCACCCAGTCTTTTTTGTTCGCCATATAGTTCCGAGTATCAAAATCACGTTCGGCGATAAAAATCATTATAAGGACACTGCGGGACGTGAATCTTCAGAGGGGAATTTAGAATCGTTAGCTGACAAGAGATCAGAGGATCTCGATGACGAAGCGGACGTAGAAGCGGATCAAAGAATTTCCGCCTTACTCGCAGAAGCAGAAGAGGCTTATCTCGATCGGCAGGTAGTGTCCGTTGCGATTCGTCAGCGCGATTCTGATCTCTTCAGCCGGTCCAGCATCGACGGCGATACCTATGTTCGACTCATGCTACGTGAAAGTTATCATGATTTTCAATTGCCTGATTCAGATGAAATTCATCACGTCGTTTTTGAACCTAGGCTGTTATTACATCGTTCCGGGATGGCACAGATCGACCTAACTATCAGCGCAACAGGCGGACTGAACGTTCGCCAAGCTTTAGCCATGTCGTGGGGGGGGCGAGAAGCTTTTCACGCAATCCAAGATGGCGAAGCCGCTTCTGCGGCATACGGAATGGATGGAGCGGGCCGACTTCTCGGCGGGGGAGCTCGATGCGAATGAACCTCTCGGAGAGATCGTTCACACCTCCCGAGCATCGGTTACAGAATTGCTTGAGATTCACCTGTCGGCAATTCTCGCTTGCGTCCGAGGCAACGCTGTCCATTTTGTGAATTATCCAGTATCCATCATTCAATCCAGCCCGTGTTGCAAACCCGAAGCATGGAAAGTCAAGCACCGGGACGATCTCTTGCGCCTTTCAATGCGCGGATCGATTGACCGCCAGATATCCCCTGAGATGCCGCTACCCGTCGACTTGTCCCTCGGCCGCGATCACTCCCTCTTCGCCAACATGGGTTCTGCCGTGTATATGAAGTGGGAGGGTGAAGCTCCAAAAAGTATCTCCGAATTGGACACCGTATTAGTTTTCGAGCATGCCTTACTGCTTTACATGCGTCTCCATTCACTGGAGCAGAAGGTGACGAACGGGCCTCTGCGAGCAAGCGAGCTTCGCCTGCGCAACAGGGACGCGATCGAACTCTTTTCTGAACTTCGACAAAGGGATCTTCGGTTCGGAGAAGCGCGCGACATTGCTCGGCATGTACTCGAGGACCTTGGCGCATCTGATATCCGGCGCACCATCGAAGTAGCACTGGATCTTTCGGCCTCTGCATACGGCGTCCTTAGTGCTGAACGAGCAGCTACCCGCGCGTGGTGGGTTACTCTGGCGGCTACCGTTCTGGCGTTTGTCTTAGCCATTCAGCCGATCGGAAGTCTCATCCAATCCGCGTCGACGGATGTGAATGTTACTGGCTTACCGAAAATGGCGTTTGTTCACCTCCAGACGCTTGGATTTTGGGCTCCATGGGCGGTACTGTCAACGATGGTTCTGGCAACGGGCGTCGCGAGAGTCATCGCGTCACTTTTTCGACGAGAGGATAAACCCAGCCGGTCAAAACGCCGTGGTTACAAATGGCCCACAGAATTCGTCATCGATAGCTCAAATTACTCACCAGCTCATTCCGGGGAGTCGGGGGTTCACTTCAAAGCGCATCTCGATGGCGAAAGCGAAGAAGATTAAGTAATATAAGACCTGTCGCTGGCGGCACTACCCGAGGCGAACGAACTTAGGTGTGCTAGAGAGCCAGCGTCGTCGGCCTCGGTATCTTTTCGAAGATCAGTCCGAGGCGGCCAAATTTCGAGTTCTCGGAACGAGACTTTCAAGCGTTCAGCCCCTACTCCTATAGCCCGAGGATAGCCGTCGCACTTCCTTTCGAGCCGAACTCCGACCGAAGGCTTCGCCGGCCCGAGCCGTCCGAGGGCCTTTCGACACCGAGACGGCATTCATCGCGCGGCCTACTGCTCCACCCAAGCTCGAACGGCGAAGAATCGATGCTCGATAATTGAGAATCCGTCTGCTTATGGCGCCCGGTCGGTAATGAAGAGTGTTCAATAGATGGGCGCCGAGGAGCGGAGGCGCGGGTCAGCTCTGGCGGGCTCTCGCGGCCGGGGAGCCAGGGCGGGGCCGGGCGCGCACGAGCGGCGGCACTGGCCGCGGAGTCCCGACCACGGTCGAGATCGTGCCCAGGCCGTCGACCGTCATCGTGACCTCGTCGCCCGCCGTCAGCGGCGGAGGCGTCAGGCCTCCGGCCCGCCCCCACAGCTCCGCCAAGCAACCGGTGCCGGCCGTGCCCGACCCGAGCACGTCCCCCGCTACCAGCCGCGAGTCGCGGGACGCGTACGCCACCAGCTCCGCGAAGGGCCAGCCCATGTCCGCGAGCGTGTCCCGGCCGATCTCGACTCCGTTGACGGAGACGGTCATCACGAGGTCCAGGAACCCGTCGGAGTCGTGCCGCTCCGCCACCTCGTCCGCGGTCGTGATCCACGGGCCGAGCGTGCTCCCGAAGTCCTTCCCCTTGCACGGCCCCAGCCGCACCTTCATCTCGCGCGACTGGATGTCGCGCGCGGACCAGTCGTTGAAGACGGCGTAGCCGAAGATCCGCTCGTGGGCCGCGGCCGCGTCGAGCGAGCGGGAAGGCCCCGTCCCGCCGATCACGGCGGCGACCTCGAGCTCGAAGTCGAGGCGCTCCGACGCGGGAGGCACGAGCTCCTCGCCGGTCGCGAGGACGGTGTGCGGGTTGGTGAAGTAGAAGGTCGGCGCCTCGTACCACTCGGGCACCACGCCCTCCGAGGAGTCCACGCTGCGGACGACGCCCTCGACGTGCTCCTCGAAGGCCACGAAGTCGCGGATGCTCGGCGGGTCGAGCGGGGTGCGCAGGCGCACGGCCGACAGCTCCTCCCCCGCCCCGGACACCAGCGCGTCACCGCGGCGCAGCGCCTCCGGCAGTCCGGCGCGCAGCACCTCCAGCACGGTCAGTCCGTCGACGAACGGGACGACGCGGTCCTCGACCACGAGCCCCTCCGCCGGTGTTCCGTCGGCCACGACCCAGCGCGCGAGCCTCACGGCGCCACCGCCTCGACGCCGAAGAGCGCGGCCGCGTTCTCGCCCAGCACGGCCTCCAGTGCAGCGGAGTCCAGCGCCTCGCGCACCGCCCCGACCGGATCCTCGACCCCCATGTCGAACGGGTAGTCCGAGCCGAGCAGCACCCGGTCCGCCCCGGCGACCTCGACGAGGGCGCGCAGCTGCGACGCCGAGTGGGTCAGCGAGTCGAACCACAGCCGCCGCAGATAGCTCGACGGCGGGTGCTCGCACGAGCGGGCCTCCGGGCGCACACGCCAGCCGTGGTCGCTGCGGCCGATCGAGGTGGGCAGGTAGCCGCCGGCGTGCGCGGCGACGATCCGCAGCTCCGGGAAGCGGTCGAGGACTCCGCCGAAGATCAGGTGCGACAGCGCGATCGCGTTCTCGGCGGGCTGGCCGACGATGTTGGAGAGGTAGTGCTGGTCGATCCGCTCGTCGAGGGTGCAGCCGAAGGGGTGCAGGAACAGCACGGCGCCGGTCTCGGCCGCGCGAGCCCAGAACGGGTCGAGCCGCGGGTCCGACAGCTCCACGCCGTTCGCGGTCGACGAGATCTCGACGCCGGCGAGGCCCTGCGCGAGGGCGTCGTCCAGCAGCTCGACGCAGAGCTCGGGGTGCTGCGCGGCGACCAGGCCGAGGCCTCGGAGCCGCGTGGGCGCTTGGGCGACCAGCTCGGCGACCAGGCGGTTCGCCTCGCGCGCCGACCAGGCGGCCAGCTCCGCGCCGGCCCAGGGGTAGTAGTGCGAGGGCGACGGCGAGACGATCTGCACGTCGACGCCGGCCTCGTCCATGTCGGCGAGGCGGCGCTCGAGCACGGTGAGGCGCTCGAACCGCGAGCGGATCATCCCGCCGGAGACGGCCAGCGACTCCGGACCCTGACGGCGCGCGTCGAGGGCCTGCGCGGCGGCGATGCCCTCGGGGTCGCGCGCGGAGACGGCGCCCTGCAGCCCGGGCAGCAGGACGTGGGCGTGGACGTCGACGACGCTCATGCCGGCTGCCCCACGACGGCGGCGACGCGGCGCATCAGCCCGGGGACGTCGGCTCCGCGGTCGTGCGCGAACAGCCAGTCGCAGAGCTGCACCGAGGCCTCGACGACCTGGCGGGCGCGGTCGAGGCGACGGTCCGTGAACGCGGCGAAGACCGCCTCGTCGATCGTGTCGGCGCCGAGCAGCAGCTCCGAGAGCACGAGCGCGTCCTCGAGCGCCATCGCGGCGCCCTGGGCGACGGTGGGCGGGCAGCTGTGCGCGGCGTCGCCGATGACGATCACGCGGCCGCGGTTCCACGGGCCGTCGATCAGGTGGCTGGTGAACCAGGTGTAGTTGACCCGGGAGTCGTCGTCGATGCTGTCCCGCACCTCGTCCCAGGGGCCGTGGTAGGCCTGCGCGAGCTGCTTCATCGTGACGACCTGCTCCTCGGGCGAGAGCAGCTGCCGCTCCTGCGCGTCCTCGACGAGGTACGCGTACATCCGGTCCTCGCTGGTCGGGCAGTAGCCGGCGATGTAGCAGGGGCCGCCGTAGACGAGGTCCGTGTGGGTGACCTCGGCGGGGCGCGGCACGAAGGCGCGCCAGATACCCATGCCGTTGCGCTGCGGTGTGGTCTCGATGCCGATCATCGAGCGGACCGCGGAGTGCAGGCCGTCGGCGCCGATCACGAGGTCGTAGCGGTCGGTGACGCGCTCGCCCCCGACGGTGGAGTGCAGCGAGACGGCGTCGCCGTGGTCGTCGAGCGCGTCCACCCGGGTCGACCAGCGGACCCGGGCACCGAGCTCCTCCGCACGGGCGAGCAGGATGCGGGCCAGCTCCGGCCGGTACATGCCGATCGTCGCGGGGAAGTCGGGGCCGCCGGTCTTCGCGTCCGGGATCATCGCGACGACGGTCGCCTGCGGGTCGGGGGCGCGCAGACCGAGCACGTCGGCGGGGTAGGAGCGCTGGAGCACCTCGTCCCAGACGCCCAGGCGGGCGAGGGTGCGGCAGGCGTTGCCCTGGATGGTGATGCCCGAGCCGATGTCGGAGAGGCCGTCGCGCGAGTCGAGGAGGTCGACGGCGACCCCTCCCTCGCGCAGGAGGATCGCGGCGGCGAGACCGGCGAAGCCGGCCCCGACGATGCCGACGGAGGAGAGTGCGGGCATGGCCGGCTCCTTCAGTGAGGGTGATGCGGGGAGGTGGCGGCGACGGGCGCCGGGAGAAGAGGGGGTTACTTCAGGGCGATCGGATTGACCGGTGCCCCGACGGCGCCCGTGAACGGGATGGGGGCGGCGACGAGGAGGAACTCCCAGACGCCGTCCGCGCGGCAGTCGGCCGCGAGCGCGTCGAGGTCCCACATCTCGCCGATGGTGAGGCCCATGTTCGGGATGGCGACCTGGTGCAGCGGCTGGAAGGCCTCGTCGAACTCGTTCGGCCGGACCTCGAAGCCCCAGGTGTCGGTGGCGACCGCGGCGACGTCGCGCTCGCGCAGCCAGCCGGCGGTGGTGAAGGAGAGGCCGGCGCTCGGGCCGCCCGCGTAGCCGTTCCAGCCCTCGCGCCGGGCGCGGGCCAGGCGGCCGGTGCGGACGAGCAGCAGGTCGCCCTCGCCGACGGCCGAGCTCGGACCCTGCGCCGCGATGGTGCGCTCGAGGTCCTCGATCGTGATGCCGTAGCCGTCGGGCAGCTCGCCGCCCTCGCCGATAGCGCTGCCGACGTCGAGCAGCACGCCGCGGCCGTTGAGGAGCGCGCTGACGTGCTCGATCCCGGTCATCCGGTCGCCCTCGCTGGTGACGACCTTCCCGGCCGCGCGGCCGTTCCAGGCCTTGCCGCGGTCGAAGATGTGGCCGAGGCCGTCCCACTGGGTGGACGCCTGCAGCGGCATGGCGACCACGTCGTCCGCACCGCCGATGCCGTGCGGGAAGCCCTGGTCGCCGAACTCGGCGTCCAGGCCCGTGTCGAGCATGGTGTGCACCGGGTTGGTGCGCCGGCGCCAGCCGTTCTGCGGGCCCTCGGAGTCGAAGCGCTGGGCGAGGCTGAACGCGGCGCCGCGGGTGACCAGGCGGGCCGCGGCGAGGCGGCGCTCGTCGGTGATCAGGTTGGCGGTGCCGATCCGGTCGTCCTCGCCCCAGCGGCCCCAGTTGCGGTGCGCCTCGGCGGAGCGGGCGACCTCGGCGGCGGGGTCGCCGCGGTCGAGGGCGGCGGGGTCGCGGGTGGGCGGCGTCTGCGCGGTCTGCGGCGCCGTCATCGCTGCTCCGCCACGCAGGTGAAGCGCTGGGTGCCGAGGCCCGTGATCGAGCCCTCGAGGCGGTCGCCGGCCTTCAGGAAGATCCCGCGGGCCTGGCCGTTGCCGGCCGGGCTGCCGGTGAGCAGCAGGTCGCCGGGCAGCAGCGGGATCGTCTGGGAGGCGGCGGAGATCAGGCGGGGGATGTCGAAGAGGAGGTCGCCGGTGTCGGCGTCCTGCATCGTCTCGCCGTTGACGTCGAGGCGCAGCTCGAACAGGCCGTCGCCGAACTCCGACGCGGGCACCGCGAACGGGCCGGTCGGGTTGAAGCCGGGCGAGTTCTTCGCGCGGAACCAGTCGGTGCCGATCTCGGGCATGTCCTTGCGGAAGATCAGGTCGCGGGTGCTCACGTCGTTGACGATCGTGTAGCCCCAGACGTGGTCGAGCGCGTCCTCGGGGGCGACGTGGAAGGCCGGGGTGCCGATGATCACGGCCAGCTCGAGCTCCCAGTCGTGGCGCTCGCTCGCGGCGGGCAGCACCAGGTCGGAGTCGGCGGCGACCACGGTCTGCGGCAGGCCGATGAAGAAGTAGGGCTCGCCGTGCGCGGCGCGGGCGTCCATCATCGCGGCGGCCTCCTCACGGACCTGCTCGACGGGGCGCGGGTCGTCCGGCGAGCGGTGGCCGACGACCAGGCCGATCACGTGCGTGCGGTAGTTGGCGCCGGTCTGCAGCAGCTGGCGCGGCGCGACCGGGGCGAGCAGCTCGACCTCGTCGAGGGCGAGGCCCTCGGAGTGGGCGGGGATCGCGCGGACCGCCTGTTCGAGCTCGGCCCAGCGGGCGAAGACGTCGTTGACGTCGGCGGCGCCGAGCTGCGCGAGGTCGACGCGGTGCACGCGGCCCTCGGACAGGACGCCGAGGTCGGCGGTGGCGGGGGCAGTGCTGTCGGTCGGGCGGTAGCGCACCAGTCCGAATCGGACGAGGGCGTCCTCGGGTCGCAGCGTCATCGGTGACGGTCCTTCCGGTCCAGCGGCGTCGTCACCGCTCCCTCACTCTGACCTCGGACGGAGGGATCCGCCAGAACGATTCCACGATGCCGTGCATCCATGCGGTGGATGCCCACGGGCATCACTCGCACTGATGCTGACGATAGGGAAGATCAGGTTCCCGGATGCTGCGGCACTGGCGAGAGTGGGGAGCGCGGCTCGCTCAGGCCGCCCGAGTCCCCGGAAAGGATCAACGATGATCAAGCTGCTCTCCCACCTCTCGTTCGTGACGATCACCGCCCCCGACGTCGAGGCCAGCGTGCGCTTCTACGAGGAGCAGGTCGGCCTCACCGTCGTCGACCGCACCGACGACGCCGTCTACCTGCGCTGCTGGGGCGACTACTACCGCTACAGCGTGGTGATCGTCGCCGGCGACGAGCCCTCGCTCGAGACCATGGCGTGGCGCACCTCCAGCGCCGAGGCCCTCGAGGAGGCGGCGCGCCGCATCGAGGAGGCCGGCTCGGCGGGCGAGTGGTTCGAGGGCGCCGGCATCGGCCGCGCCTACCGCTTCGTCGGCCCCTACGGCCACTCGATGACCCTGCACTGGGACGTCGAGCACTTCCACGCCGAGGGCGACGCCGGCTCGATCTACCCGGACCGCCCGTCGCGCCGCAGCCGGCACCTCGGCGCGCCGCGTCAGCTCGACCACGTCACCATCGCCGCGCGCGACGTCGACGGCTTCGCGAAGTGGTACAACGACGTGCTCGGCTTCCGGATCATGGCGCGCACCGTGCTCGACGAGGCGCCGATCTCGGTCTTCTCGGTGCTCACCACCAACGAGAAGTCGCACGACCTCGGCGTCGTCCTCGACGGCTCCTCGCGCCCCGGCCGCGTCAACCACTACGCCTTCTGGGTCGACCAGCGCGAGGACCTGCTGCAGGCCGCCGACATCCTGATGGAGAACGGCGTGCCGATGGAGTACGGCCCCTCGATCCACGGCATCGGCGAGCAGAACTTCCTCTACTTCCGCGACCCGTCGACGCTGCGCATCGAGATGAACACCGGCGGCTACCGCAACTACGTGCCGGACTGGACGCCGAACACCTGGAAGCCCTCGCTCGGCTCGAACAACTTCTACCGCAACAGCGCCATGCCGATGTCGATGACGGAGTCCTTCCCTCCGGCCGACGGCCCGAGCGCCACGGAGGAGGGCGTCCCCGACGAGATCAAGGACGCGCTGCTCAACCCCTACAAGGTGCAGGGTCGCGGCTGACGCGCCGCCCCATAGACCGCGGGAGCGCCGCACCGGCCTGGAGGGTGGGTGCGGCGCTCCCGTGCGTCCGGCCCCTGCCGATCGAGGGCGTCCTCCCCTTGCTGATCGAGTAGCCCTCGGAGAGGGCGTATCGAGATCCACCGTCGTCGGTACGTGGGTCTCGATACGCGCTGCGCGCTACTCGACCAGCATGGGGCGCGCTGCGCGCTACTCGACCAGCATGGGGCGCGCTGCGCGCTACTCGACCAGCATGGGGCGCGTTGCGCTCCTTCCCGTGCCTGGGGCGCGCGCCGCGCTACTCGACCAGCAGGGGGTCGCGGGGGCGCGCCGGCGAGGTGTCGCCGCGGCGGATGAGGAGCACCCCGATCAGCGCGGCGGCGGCCATGACGCCGGCGCAGGCGACGAAGACGCCGGCGAACCCGCGGACCAGGTCGGGCGCCGTGCCGGCCGCACCGGAGACGGCGAGGAACAGGTTCGTGATCAGCGCGAGGCCGAGCGCGCCGCCGACCTGGGACGCGGCCTGCGACGCGGCGCTGGCGGCACCCGCTTCGTCGGGCCGGACGCCGAGCAGGGCGAGGTTCTGCGCGGCGATGAACACGCCCGACATGCCGGCGCCCATCAGCGCGAGGCCGGGGAGCAGCTGCGTCCAGTAGGAGCCTCCGACGGTGATCGTCGCGAGGAGGAGCACCCCGGGAGCGGCGACCGCCGAGGCGACGACGAGGGTCAGGCGCAGGCCGAGGCGGGTGCTGGCGCGGACGAAGACCGGGATGCCCGCCGCGATGCCCAGGGCGAGCGGCAGCATCGCCAGTCCGGACAGCAGCGGCCCGACCTCGAGCACCTGCTGGAGGTGCAGCGTCGCGTAGAGCGAGACCGCGGCCATGACGGTCCCGGCGCAGATCTGGATGAGCAGCGCGCCGCCGCGGGACCGGTCGAGCAGGATGCCGAGGGGCAGGACCGGCGAGTCGACCCGCCTCTCCACGAGCACGAACGCCGCGAGCAGGAGGACGCCGGCGGCGAGGGCGGCGACCGTCAGGGGCTCCGGTCGCCCTCCCCCGAGTCCGGTCAGCCCGAAGACGGTGAGCGAGAGCCCGGCGGCGATCAGGAGCGCTCCGGCGATGTCGTAGCTGCGGCGTCCGCTGACGCGGCTCTCCTCGAGAGTGGTGAGCGCGAGCAGGATCGCCAGCACCCCGACCGGCACGTTGATCAGCAGGCACCACCGCCAGCCGACCGTCTCGGTGAGGAGCCCGCCCAGGATCAGTCCGAGGGCGGCTCCGCTGGAGGCCACTCCCCCGAGGATCCCGAACGCGATCGCGCGGACCCGCCCGGTCGGAAAGGCCAGCGTGACGATCGAGAGGGCGGCCGGCGCCATCAGGGCC
This sequence comes from Rathayibacter sp. VKM Ac-2857, assembly GCF_013205025.1. Classification (GTDB taxonomy): domain Bacteria; phylum Actinomycetota; class Actinomycetes; order Actinomycetales; family Microbacteriaceae; genus Rathayibacter. The sequence continues at coordinate 525,584 of NZ_JABMLE010000004.1, forward strand.
GCCCCCACGCCCTGGGTGGCGCGCGCGAGAACGAACTCGAGTCCGGACTGGGCGGCCCCTCCCCAGGCGCTGGCGGCGCAGAAGAGGGCGACGCCCGTGACCAGGGTGCGCTTGCGCCCCCAGTAGTCGGCGATCCGCCCGCCGATCAGGAGGGCCGCGCCGAAGGCGAGCGCGTAGGCGGTGACCACCCACTGCCGCCCGACGTCGTCCAGGCCGAGCTCCCCCGCCGCCGAGGGGATGGCGGCGGTCACGATCGTCGTGTCGAGGATGCCGAGCAGATTCACGCTCACCACCGAGGTCAGCACCGAGAGCGCGCGGAAGTCGAGTCGTTCGAGGGTCATGGGCTGGTCTCCGGTGTCATCGACGGAGGTTTCCAGCCTGGATCGCAGTGCGACCGCCCGGTGACGTCACCGGTCCACCGGTGAGAATACCAGCCGGATGTCGGTCATCGTGCGGTCGAACCGCCGACGGTGAGTCCTGCCCCGTGGCGGAACAGAGGGTCGACCGTGTCGGACGGCACGTCCGGCCGGCTCGCCTCGACGGCCGCCATCGACCGCGGCAGCTCGACCGGGAGCCGGCCCTCCGCCGCGACGTCGCCGACGAGAGCGTCGAGCAGCGCGCGGTCCGAGACCCCGAAGCCCGCGGTGAGGGCGGCGACGGCGCCGGAGAACGGCGTCAGGATCGCCGCGCGGTCGAGGTGGACGTCGAGGACGACGGGCAGGCGGGCCGCGAGCCCGAGCACCCGGTCGACGACCTCGGCGGGGAAGTCGAGCGACCCCTGGTGGGTCTGCTCCTCCAGGAAGTACTGCGACCGGGGCTCGAACGGTGCCGCGAGCCGCACGATCGCGAGGTCCGCGTCGGCGGGGTCGTCGACGACCTCGCCGTACTCGCGGGCGACGGCGGGATCGACGCCGACGAGGTGCAGGCGCCGCCCCCGCGCCAGCGGCAGCACTCCGTCGTTCTCGAGGACGACGACGGAGCGGGACTGCGCACGACGGCCCGCGGCGACGGCCGCAGGCGCGCCGACGCGGTCGGCGACACGGCTCTCGTCGACGAACGGGTCGTCGAAGAGGCCGAGCCGGAACTTGACCAGGAGAAGCCGACGGACGGACGCGTCGAGGCGGTCCACGGAGACGCGGCCGCTCTCGACCAGCTCGACGACGAGCTCGGGGGACGCCTCGCCGCCGAACTGGTCGGCACCCGCCTCGAGGATCCGGAGCACCCGCTCCATCCGGGAGAGGTGCTCCACGCCCCAGGCCTTCGCGGGCCAGCCGAGGCCGCCGATCTCGATGTCGGTGACGAGTGCCCAGTCGGTGAGGACCACCCCGTCGTAGCCCAGCTCCTCGCGGAGCAGGCCGGTGATGATCCGCCGGTTGTAGGAGAAGCCGACCTCCTCGACCTGCTCGCCCTCGAGGACGAGACTGGAGGGGAGCGCGTAGTACGGCATGATCGCGCTCGTGCCGGCGGCGATGGCGGCGCGGAACGGCGCGAGGTGCTCCTCGAACCGGCCCCCGGGGTAGACCTGCTCGCGGCCGTAGGGGAAGTGCGGGTCCTCGCCGTCCTTCTGCGGTCCGCCGCCGGGGAAGTGCTTCGTCGTGCACGCCACGCTGTCCGGGCCGAGGACGTCCCCCTGCAGCCCGGCCAGGTAGGCCGTGACGAGCTCGGAGGCGAGGCGGGAGTCGGCTCCGAAGGTCTGCAGCTGTCGGGCCCAGCGCGGCTCGGTCGCCAGGTCGACCTGCGGGTGCAGGGCGGCGCGGATGCCGACGGCGACGTACTCCTCGCGGACCGTCTCAGCGAAGGAGCGGACCAGGTCCGGGTCGCCGAGGGCCGCGAGACCGAGGAACTCGGGCCACTCCGAGAACGCGCCCGCGCGAAACGCCATCCCCTCGTTCTCCGCGAAGCCGTGGCGCGGGTCGCTCGAGAAGGTGATCGGGATGCCGTGCGGAGCCTCGGCCGCCAGCTCCTGCAGCGCGTTCTGCCAGGCGGCCGTCTCCACGGGGTCGTCGATCCGCCCGAGGTTGAAGTGATTGATCATCCGCGAGCCGACGACCTCGCGGTGGGTGCCGCCGAGGAAGTGGTCCATCGAATCGTGGTCACCGGCCGGGAGCGCCGAGATCACGGTGTGGAAGAGCAGGCCCGCCTTCTCGGCGAGCGACAGCCGGGGCAGCAGATCGTCGGTGCGCTGCTCGGGAGTGAGGCGCGCGTCCTCGTAGGGGTCCATCACTCCGTTGCCGTTGAGGTCGCGGAAGACCGCGCCGTCCGGAGCCTTCTGAGAGTCCCTGGCCATCGTGATCTCCTTGTCATCAGCGCTGAGGGGCGACTTCGTCCGGTCACCGCAAAAGGACGATAGCCTAAGGATCGTCTTCACTGTCGAATCGTCGAAGGGACCCGCATGGCTGCCGAGCGGTTCACGGGATTGGCGGCGGTCCTCGCCACGATCCGCTCCGAGCCCGCCCTGACGCAGGGCGAGCTCACCGATCGGGTCGGCCTCGGCCGCAGCGTGGTGGCCGAGCGGGTCACCGAGCTCGAGGAGGCGCAGCTGCTCGTCACCGGCGGGCTCGCGCCCTCGACCGGCGGGCGGGCGCCGCGGCGCCTGCAGCTGAACCCGCACGCCGGCTTCGTGATCGGCATCGATGTGACGGCGTACGACCTCTTCGTCGCGGCGGCCGACCTGACGGGCAGCATCCTCGGCTCCCGCCACGAGACCATCGACGTTGCCGACGGCCCGGAGGCGGTCCTCACCCGGGTGCGGGCGCTGGCCAACGAGCTGCTCCAGCAGCGCGACTGGGCGGGCGAGCTGCTGGCGGTCGCCGCCGGAATGGCCGGTCCCGTCGCCTTCGACACCGGCACGACCGTGGGCGTCCCGATGCTGCCCGGGTGGGAGGACCACCCGGTCCGCGCGGTGCTCGAGGACGAGTGGGACGTCCCGGTCTGGGTCGACAGCCGGGTGAACCTCCTGGCCCTGGCCGAGACCCGGTCCAATCCCGCCGCCAGGACCGCGAAGAACGCGATCTACTTCGAGTTCGGCGTCGGCTGCGCCGCGTCATTGATCGTCGACGGGCAGCTCTACCGAGGGGCCCACGGGCTCGCCGGGGCGATCGGCCACACGGCGGTCGCCGAGGCGAGCCATGTGATCTGCCGGTGCGGCCGCGTCGGCTGCCTCGAGGCGATCACCAGCGGCTGGGCCATCGCCCGCGACGGCCGCCTGCTCGCCGAGAGCGGGCGCAGTCCGATGCTCGCCCGGGCCCTCGCCGCGAACGGCGAGGTGCGCCCGATCGACGTCACCGCCGCGGCGGAGGGGGGCGACCCGGCCGCCGTCGAGCTCCTCGAGCGGACCTCCGCCCTGCTCGGCAGCAGCATGGCGACCGTCGTCGCCTTCTTCGCCCCTCAGCTGCTCATCATCGGCGGGGGGATCGCGCGCGCGGGCGATCTCGCCCTGGCGCCGCTGCGTCGCGCGCTGGAGGCGCGGATCCTGCCGGCGGCGGCGGCGGACCTCCTCGTCGAGCTCCCCGTCCTCGACGAGAACTCCGGCGGCGTCACCGGCGCGATCCAGCTCGCGCTCGAGGAGCTCTTCACCCGGGACCAGCTCCCCCGCCTCCTGAGCTCTGTGTCGGCGCGGTCGGAGCTGTCCGCCTGACCCTTCTGTGCCGAATGCACAGAAGTTGGACCGAATCGCTTGACTTAGACCGGTTCCCGGTAAAAGATCGACTCACACGCGGGACGTCCTCGGACACCGCCCCCCTGAATCCCGACCGTCTGAGCCCGACAGCGACGCGGTACCCGCCACCCAGTGCCGCGGGAACGGGCAGAACATCCCTTCAATGACGAGGAGAACCATGCGCAAGCCCATCGCCGTCGCGACGATCGCGATCGCCGCCCTGGCACTGTCCGCCTGCTCCGCCGACGCGGGCGGCGGGAACGGCTCCGGCTCGACCGCCGCGCTCCGGCTGTCCACCCTCACCTCCGTGGAGTCCTTCGCTCCCGGCGCCTTCGGGACCGGTCCGGTGACGATCGCCCTCGAGCCTGTCTACGACTCGCTCTTCCGCAACGACGACGAGGGCGAGCCCGGCGCGCACATCGCGACCGAGTGGAGCTACGACGACACGAACACGGTCCTCAGCCTCACCCTTCGCGACGACGTGACCTTCACCGACGGGACCGCCCTCGACGCGGACGCCGTGAAGAAGAACCTCGACTCCGCTCGGGCCCAGTCCGGAGAGTCCGGCGGCCAGCTCCGCTTCCTCTCCTCCGTCGACGTCGTCGACGCCACGCACCTCACCATCACCCTGACCGCGCCGGACCCGTCGCTGCTGAGCAACCTCGGCGGCACCGCCGGCATGCTCGCCAGCCCGGCGGTCCTCGACACCCCCGGGCTGGCCACCGTGCCGGTCGGGTCGGGCCCCTACGAGTACGACGAGGCCCAGAGCCAGGCGGGGACGACCTACGTCTACGACCGCAACGAGGACTACTGGGACAAGGACGCCTACCCCTACGACTCCGTCACGGTGACCGTCTACAACGACGCGACCTCGCTGATCAACTCCCTCCGCTCCGGTCAGCTCGACTCCGGCGCCGTCGACGCGAAGGAGGTCGCCGGACTCGAGTCCGCGGGCCTGAAGACCACCTCCGCGCCGGCCTACACGACGAGCGGCCTCTTCCTCTTCGACCGCGCCGGGACCCTGGTCCCCGCGCTCGGGGACGTCCGGGTGCGCCAGGCCATCAACTACGCGTTCGACCGCTCGGCCTTCGCCGACCAGGTCTTCGGCGGAGAGGCCACGGCGACGGACCAGATGTTCAGCGCCGACAGCGCCGCGTACGACCCCGCCCTCGAGGACGCCTACCCCTACGACGTCGACAAGGCGAAGGCGCTCCTCGCCGAGGCCGGCTACGCGGACGGCTTCGACCTCCCGATGCCCGACGTCTCGGTCGTCTTCCCGACGCAGCAGGCGGCCGTCACCGAGGCGCTGACCGCCATCGGCATCCGCCCCCAGTACCAGCCCGTCAACGGCGCCACCTTCATCTCGGACCTGCTCTCGGCCAAGTACCCCGCCGCGATCTTCAACCTGAACAGCTTCCGCCCGTGGGACGTCGCGCAGCTCTCCATGACCTCGCAGTCCGTCTGGAACACCTTCAAGACCGACGACGCCACCGTGAACGACCTGATCATGACCGCTCAGACGCAGACTGGCGACGAGCAGGTCGCGACCTTCCAGAAGCTCAACTCCTACATCGTCGAGCAGGCCTGGTACGCCCCCTACGCCCAGCAGAACAACGTGTACGCGACCTCGTCGAGCCTCTCGATCACGCCGCAGAGGTACCTGACCTCCATCCCCCTCTGGAACTACGCCCCGGCGTCCTGACGGACGGGCCGGCGCCCTCGCGGGCGCCGGCCCCCTCCCCCTTCCGTTCCGACCCTGGAGCCGTCCCATGCTGATGTTCCTGCTGCGCCGCGTCGGCGCCGGACTCGTCCTGCTCTTCGTGATCGCCTCGGCGACCTTCTTCCTCCTGAACCTCGCCGGTCAGGACCCCGCCCGCCAGGTCCTCGGACCCGTCGCGACGGCCGCCCAGGTCGACGCGAAGCGCGCCGAGCTCGGACTCGACCAGCCGGTCCTCGCCCGCTACGGCGAGTGGCTGCTGTCGGCCCTGCGCGGAGACCTCGGCGTCTCCTGGTTCTCGAACCAGCCGGTCGCCGTCCTCCTCGGGCAGGCGCTGCCCGCGACGCTCTCGATCGTCCTCGGCTCCGTGCTCGTCACTGCCCTTATCGGCACCCTGATCGGCGCCTCCGCCGCCGTGCGCGGCGGGATCGTCGACCGCGGCCTGCAGCTCGTCTCCACCTTCGTGCAGGCGATCCCGAACTTCCTCGTCGCGCTGATCCTCGCCTTCCTGTTCGCGGTCCAGCTGCGCGTCCTCCCGGCCACCGGGTTCACCTCGTTCACGAACAGTCCCTCGGGCTGGGCCGCCTCGATCGTGCTCCCCGTGGTCGCCCTCGCCGTCGGCTCCATCGCCGCCGTCGCCCTCCAGGTCCGGGGCTCGATGATCGACGTCCTCCGACTCGACTACATCCGCACCCTCCGGGGACGGGGCCTGCCCTCCGGCAGCATCCTCTTCCGCCACGCTCTGCGGAACGCCGCTCCCCCCTCGCTCACGACCCTCTCGCTGATGTTCATCGTGTCGATCTCCGGCTCGGTCGTCGTCGAGAAGGTCTTCAACATCCCCGGCATCGGGACAGCCGCGAACATCGCGGCCGGCCGTGGCGACCTGCCGATCGTGCTCGGAGTCGTGGTCGTGACCGTCGTCCTCGTCGTCCTCGTCAATCTCCTCGTCGATCTGGCGCAGGGCTGGCTCAACCCGAAGGTGCGTGTCTCATGACCGAAGGCCTCGTCACGACCGGACCGGTCCGGCAGCGCCGCGCACCGCGGCCCGTCCGCCGCGGATTCCTCCCCCGCCTGCTGCGCGATCCCGGAGCCGTCGTCTCCGTCCTCTTCCTCCTCGCCGTCATCGTCCTCGGCATCTGCGCGCCGCTGCTCACGTCGTACGACCCGGTCGAGTCGCGCCTCGCGGACGTCCTCGCCCCGCCCTTCACCGCGGCTCACCCGCTCGGCGCCGACGGCACCGGACGCGACATCCTCGCCGGCCTGCTCTACGGCGCGCGGACCAGCATCCTCTGCGGCCTGATCGTGGTCGGCGTCGCCCTCGCCATCGGCGTGCCGACCGGCCTGGCCGCCGGCTACTACCGCGGCTGGATCGACGGCGTCACCTCCTGGATCGCCGGAGCCCTGCTCTCCCTACCCGCGATCATCGTGCTCCTGGTCGTCCTCGCCCGCGTCGGCCGGAGCACCTTCCTCGCCCTCGCCGTCTTCGGGGTCCTCATCGCCCCCGCGGTCTACCAGCTGGTCCGCACCTCCGTCCGCGGGGTCCGCGAGGAGCTGTACGTCGACGCCGCGAAGGTCTCGGGGCTGCGCGACTCCCGGATCCTCCGCCGCCACATCCTCCCGGTCGTCGTGAAGCCGACCATCGTCCAGGCGGCGCTGCTGGCGAGCGCGGGCATCGGCATCGAGGCCGGCATCGCCTTCCTCGGGCTCGGCTCCAGCGACCGGGCGAGCTGGGGGCTGATGCTCAACGACGCCTCGCAGAACGTCTACAACGCACCGATCCTGCTCCTGTGGCCCAGCGCTGCGCTGGTGCTGACGGTCATGGCGTTCTCGATCCTCGGCAACGGCCTGCGCGACGCGCTGTCCGACGTCGGCACGGTCCGCGCCAAGCGCTCGCGCTCGGCCGCGGCACTCGTCCCGCCGACCGCGGCGATCCGGACCTACGCCCCGGTCACCGTGCCCACCGCCATCGGTGCGAGCGACTCCCTGCTGGAGCTCTCCGAACTGCGGGTCGCCTACCCCCGCGCCGAGGGCGGCGAGTCCGAGGTCGTCCGCGGCGTCTCCCTGACCCTGAAGCGCGGCGAGATCCTCGGCCTGGTCGGCGAGTCCGGATCGGGGAAGTCGCAGACCGCCTTCTCCATCCTCGGCCTGCTCCCCCGCCAGGCGCGGATGACGGCGGACCGGATGACCTTCGACGGCCTCGATCTGCTCTCGATGTCGCCTCAGGCCCGGAACAGCATCCGCGGGAAGCGCATCGGGTACATCCCGCAGGAGCCGATGAGCAACCTCGACCCGTCGTTCCGCCTCGGGTTCCAGCTGACCGAGCCGATGCGGCACCACCTCGGCCTCTCGAGCAGCGCCGCGCGCACCTCCGCCCTGGAGCTGCTCGACCGGGTCGGCATCCGCGATCCCGAGCGCGTCTTCCACTCGTACCCGCACGAGATCTCGGGAGGCATGGCGCAGCGCGTCCTCATCGCCGGCGCCGTCTCCTGCAACCCCGATCTGCTCATCGCCGACGAGCCCACCACCGCGCTCGACGTCACCGTGCAGGCCGACGTCCTCGACCTGCTGCGCAGCCTCCAGGCCGAGCGCGGGATGGCCGTCCTCCTCGTCACCCACAACTTCGGCGTCGTCGCCGACCTGTGCGACAAGGTCGCCGTGATGCAGGCCGGCGAGATCATCGAGGCCGCGACGGCCGACACCCTCTTCTCGGCTCCCCGGCACGACTACACCAAGACGCTGCTCGCCGCGATGCTCGAGGACGCCCCGCTGCGGACCCCGATCGGCGCGACGACCCGCGCAACCGGAACGGACGGAACCCCGGCATGACCACGCAGAATCCCGCGCCGGGCGCCACCGGCACTCCCGTCCTCGAGGTGAAGGACCTCGTCGTCGAGTACCCCGGCCGCCTGGGCCGCCGCTCCGCCTTCCGCGCCCTGCACGGGATCGACATGACGATCGCCCCGGGTGAGACCGTCGGCCTCGTCGGCGAGTCGGGATCGGGCAAGAGCACGCTCGGCCGTGCGGTCCTCGGGCTCGCGCCGATCACCGAGGGCAGCGTCCGGTTCGACGGGAAGGACATCACGAGGATCGGCCGGAACGCGCGTCGGGGTCTCAGCCGGGACCTCCAGGTGGTGTTCCAGGACCCGTACACGTCGCTGAACCCCGCGATGACGGTCAGCGACATCCTCACCGAGCCGCTCCTCGTCTCCGGCTCCACCAGGAAGGACGCCGGGACGCGCGTCACAGCACTGCTCGACCAGGTGCACCTGCCCGCCGACGCGGCCGGCCGCTACCCGCGGGAGTTCTCCGGCGGTCAGCGCCAGCGCATCGCCATCGCCCGGGCCCTCTGCCTCGACCCCAAGCTCATCGTCTGCGACGAGCCCGTCAGCGCGCTCGACCTCTCGACGCAGGCGCGGGTCCTGGACCTCTTCATCGAGATCCAGGAGCGCACGGGCGTCGCCTACCTCTTCGTCACGCACGACCTCGCGGTGGTGCGCAGCATCAGCCACCGCGTGGCCGTGATGCGCCGGGGCGAGATCGTCGAGTCCGGCGACGTCGACCAGGTCACCTCCCGTCCGGTCCACCCCTACACGCAGGCGCTGCTGCTGGCGGCGCCGGTGCCGGACCCCGCCCGGCAGGCCGAGCGCCGCTCGGAGCGCCGCCGCTTCCTCGACGAGCAGAAGGCCGCGGCCGGGGACGTCCCGCTCACGGCCTGACGGCCCCTCGAAGACTTCATCGGGACCGCCCGCACAGGGCGGTCCCCTGCACAGATCAGGAGAAGAACCATGCTCGAGAGAGAGCTCATCCAGACCCGGGGCGTCCGGAACGTCGAGGAGGACGGTGCCGTCACCGGCTTCCAGTTCACGCTGCGGATGCCCAACTACCGGGGCGTCTGGGGCAGCCTGATCGACGGTGTCGACGTCACCGTCGGCGACCTGTCCTGGGACCGCGAGGTCCCGCGCTGGACCCTCCAGGGCCGCGAGTTCAGCATCCAGGAGCTCCGCGCGACCGACGCCGAGGTCCGCTGGCAGCTGGACGAGGTCGCGACCATCACGGTCCCCCACCCCGGCGGACTCCCCGTCGGCGTGCACGACCTCGCCGTGGACATCGCGATCCACGCCCCCTACATTCCGGCGGAGTTCCAGCCGTCGGTGTTCCACTCCGAGCGGAAGGTCACGATCGTCGCATGAGCGCTGCACTGAAGTACGGGGTGTCCCTGTACAGCTACACCGGTGACATGAACACCGTCCTCACCCTCGAGGACGCCTTCGCCGAGATCGCCGACCTCGGCGCGACCGGCATCGAGATCCTCGGCGAGGGCAACATCAGCGGGTACCCGGCTCCCGGGACCGCGTGGATCGACGAGTGGCAGCGCCTCCTGGAGACGTACCGCCTCGAGCCGACGAACTACGGCTCGTGGATCGACTCGCGGCTCTGGCGCGACCGCGACCTCTCGGCCGAGCAGGGCGCACGGATGCTCGCCGGCGACCTCCGGCTCGCGTCGACGCTCGGCTTCACCACGATCCGGCCCAAGATCGGCGTGATCGCGATGGACCTCACGCCGCACCCGATCTGGGAAAAGGTCGTCGAGCGCAACCTCGACCTCGCCCACGAGCTCGGGCTCATCATCTGCCCGGAGATCCACGCGCCGACCCCGATCAAGCACCCGGTGGTCGACGAGTACCTCGCGTTCATCGAGCGCACCGGCTCGCCGAACTTCCGGCTCATGCTCGACACCGGCATCTTCCAGCGGACCGTCACCACCGCGAAGCACGACGGTCTGAGCGAGGAGGCCGTGGACGAGGGCTGGCGGAAGCCCCTCGCCGTCCCGATGTCGGATCTCGCGGAGGTGCTGCCCTACACCGCGTTCATCCAGACCAAGTTCTTCGACATCGACGAGGACCTCGTCGACCAGCAGATCCCGTGGGAGGAGATCATGCAGACCCTGATCGACAACGAGTGGTCGGGCTACCTCTCCAGCGAGTACGAGGGCGACCGCCTGCCCTACCGGTCCATCGAGCAGGTCCGCCGCCAGCACGCCCTGCTGCACTCGATCGAGGATCGGCTCACCGCATGACCGCGTCAGACCAGCGTCCCGTCGTCCCCGGCTTCCACCCCGACCCGTCGGTCTGCGTCGTGGACGGCGTCGCGTATCTGGCGAACTCGACCTTCGAGTACGCGCCCGGCGTGCCGATCCACGCGTCGACCGACTTCAGGACGTGGACGCTGGTCGGGCACGCCCTCCACCGGCCGGACCAGCTCCCCCTCGCCGGGACCGGCCCCTCCGGCGGGATCTTCGCGCCGACCCTGCGCCACCACGACGGACGCTTCTGGATGATCACGACCAACGTCGCCGACGAGCAGGGGCAGGTGCTCGTCACCGCAGAGGACGCCGCCGGCCCCTGGTCCGAGGCGATCCGCATCCCGGGTATCGACGGCATCGACCCCGACATCGCCTGGGGTGAGGACGGAACCTGCTACGTCACCTACGCGGGTCGCACCGGGATCGCGCAGGTCGAGATCGACCCCGCCACGGGAGAGGTCCTCACCGAGCCGCGGCTGCTCTGGTCGGGCACCGGCGGGAAGTTCCCGGAGGGGCCGCACCTGCTCGAGCGCGACGGGCACTGGTACCTCCTCATCGCCGAGGGCGGCACTGAGCGCGGGCACTCCGTCTCAATCGCCCGCGGCCCGTCGCCCTCCGGGCCCTTCACCGGGAATCCGGCGAACCCGATCCTCACCAAGCGCGGCACCTCCTCCTCCGTGCAGAGCACCGGGCACTCGGACCTGGTCGAGATCGCACCCGGCGTGTGGGCGCTCGTCTACCTCGCCGTCCGACCTCGCGGGAGCAGTCCGGAGTGGCACGTCCTCGGCCGCGAGACGTTCGCCTCAGCGGTGGAGTGGATTGACGGCTGGCCCGTCGTCGGAGCGCCGATCGAGCCGCCCGAGCGGCCGAGCCGGGAGACCCTGGTGCGGGGTGAGGCGCTGCCGCCGACCTGGGTGGGCGACGAGGTGTTCCCCACCGACGTGGTCGAGGTGTCCGAGCACGGATGGACCCTCACCGGCTCCGGGAGTCAGGAGACGTTCGTCGGACGCCGCCAGGACCGCCTCTTCTTCTCCGCCCGCGCGGCTCTCAGCACGACCGGCGAGGCGGCCCTCTCCGTGCGGATCGACCGCCGGCACCGGTTCCGGCTCGAGCTCGAGGGCGATCGCCTGAGCACCGTGCTCGTGGTCGGCGGGCACCGCGTCGTCCTCGACGAGCGGGCAGCGGTCACCGGCGCCGAGCTGCAGATCCGCACCTTCCCCGTCGAAGGAGGCTTCTTCGAGGCACGGGGCCCGGACCACCTGGTCGGCGGTGTCGTCGTGGACGGCGTCTTCACCGAGACGGGGCGCGCCGACGGCCGCTACGTCTCCACGGAGGTGGCGGGCGGCATGACCGGGCGGATCATCGGCATCGAGGTCGGCGTCGGAAGGGCCGAGCTGACCGCCTTCACGTACGTCGGATCCGATGAGCCGCTCGCCGAGCCGTTCCCCGTCGAGCAGCTCGAGGAGACGACCGTCAGTTGAACGCCCCGGCGTAGCGCTGCAGCGCCGTCGCGTGGCCGAACGGCACGCCCTCGCCGACCCACTGGGTCAGGCCGGCGGGGGCGAGCACGTTCTCGATCGCCAGCAGCGCCGCCCCGGTGACGCCCTCCAGCTGATCCAGGCTCGCCGCGCGGATGACGAGGCGCTCGGCGACCAGATCGGTGCAGCCGGACCGGACCGCGTCGGTCACGAGATCGACGAAGTACTCCCCGCCCCGCAGGACGCCGCCGCCGATCGCGACGACCCCCGGGTTCAGCACGTTGACGAGATTCGCGACCACGCCGGCCACGATGCGGCCCGCGCTCGTCAGCAGCTCCATCGAGAGCGGATCGCCCTCGAGAGCGGCTCGCCCGAGGTCCCCGAGAGCGAGAGCGTCGCCCCGGTCGACGACCTCCGCGAGGAGCGGGCTCTCCCGGGCGCGATCCTGTGCGGCGTGGAGGAGCGACCAGCCGCTCGCGACCGCCTCGAGGCAGCCGATCCGCCCGCAGCGGCAGACCGCGGCGGGGTCGTCGGACACCTTGATGTGGCCGATGTCGCCCGCGCCGCCGCGCTCGCCGCGGATGAGGCGCCCGCGGATGATCATCCCGGCGCCGACGCCCGTGCCCACCTTCACGAACAGCATGTCGCGACCGTCCCGGTGCGCCCCCGCGGCCCACTCGCCCAGGGCCATCAGGTTGACGTCGTTGTCGACCCAGACCGGGGCGTCGTAGTGGTCGCGGAACCACGCGCGCACGTTGACGTCGTGCCAGCCGGGCATGATCGGCGGCGCGACGAGGCGGCCGGACCCGTACTCGACCGGGCCGGGCACTCCGATCGCGATCCCCCACGGGCGCGACACCCCGGCGCTCGCGGCGACCCGCTCGAACTGCAGGCGCACGCGCTCCAGAGTCTCCTGCGGGCCGTTCGCGACACTCCAGTCCTCGTGCCCGGTCGCGAGCAGCGTGCCGGAGAGATCGGAGACGGCCACCGTGAACTCGGACGCGCCGATCACGGCCGCGAAGACGTGCCCGGCGTCGGCGGCGAAGTGCAGCGTCCGGGCCTGGCGGCCGCCCTCCGACGGGGCCAGCCCTCCCTCGCCCAGCAGTCCCAGCGCGAGAGCCTGCTCGACGCGCTGGGTCACGATCTTGCGACTCAGGCCGCTCGCCGCGACGAGCTCCGGCCGCGTCGCCGCCCGGCCGGTCCGGACGAGCTCGATGATCGCCGCGAGCGGAGCCGCCTCGAGGGCCGGAGCGACCGAACCGCCGGGGACGTCGAAGCCGCCGAGAAGGGAGGCGGCGTGCTCCGCGGGCGTCGTCGTCGTCGTGTCCACGGTCACCGCGTCCTCCTAGGGTCCCTCCGAGCATAAGTGCTGCGCCGGCGGAGGGCCGCGAGAGGGCTGCCAGGACACCGGACGAGGTCGGGAACCGTGGTCGGCTCTTGCGGTTAGGTGCGTGAAGCACATAAGTTGGTCGACGACCGACGGGGCTCGACCGGCTCGTCGGCACGGCTCCCGAAAGGCTCGACATGACGGACAGGACGAACGACTCCCGCGGCTACCCGGACAGGGTGGACGTCGCGATCATCGGAAGCGGGCCGGCGGGCGCCGCCTACGCCCGCATCCTGAGCGAGCGCTCCCCCGGGGCCTCGATCGCCCTGTTCGAGGTCGGACCGACGATCAGCGATCCGCCCGGGACGCACGTGAAGAACATCGCCGATCTGCACGAGCGCGCGCGGGCGCAGCGCCGGTCGGAGGGGCCGCGCCCCCAGGGCGAGACGTCGACCGACACCCTGGACGACTACGCGACCGACGCCGCGCGCATGCAGCGGGCCGGCACCTTCCTCCTCGCCGACGGCTGGCAGCAGCCCGGCGAGGACGGCCTCCCCGCCGCCGCGATGTCGAGCAACGTCGGCGGCATGGCCGCGCACTGGACCGGCGCCTGCCCGCGACCCGGCGCCAGCGAGCGGATCGCGTTCCTCCCCGATCTCGACGAGCTCTTGACCGAGGCCGAGCGACTCCTCTCCGTCACCGCCGACGCCCTCGGCGACGCACCTCTCGCCGGCGACGTGCGCGCCCGGCTCTCCGCCGCCCTCGACGCCGGCCGCTCGCCCGACCGCCGGGTGCAGCCGATGCCGCTCGCCGTGCGCCGCACCGAGGACGGGTCGCTGATCTGGTCCGGCTCGGACGTGGTCTTCGGCGACGCCACCCGCGAGAACGAGCGCTTCACGCTCTTCGACGAGTCCCTCGTGACCCGTGTCCTCACCGAGGACGGAGCGGCGTCCGGCGTCACCGTGCGCGACCGGCGCAGCGGAGCGGAGCAGGACGTCGCCGCCCGCTTCGTGGTCGTAGCGGCGGACAGCCTCCGCACGCCCCAGGTGCTACACGCCTCCGGCGTCCGCCCCGAGGCGCTCGGCCGCTACCTCAACGACCAGCCGCAGATGGTGCACGGCGCGATCCTCACCGACGTGCCCGAGGTCCCTACCGCCTCCGGCGCGGACACCGCGATCACCGCGCAGAGCGGAGTGTCCTGGATCCCCTTCACCGACGAGTTCCCGTTCCACGGCCAGGTCATGCAGCTCGACGCCTCGCCCGTTCCGCTGGACTTCGACACGATCCCCGGCTCGATCGTCGGGCTCGGCTGGTTCTGCGCCAAGGATCTCCAGGCCTCCGACCGGGTCGCGTTCTCGGACGACGAGACCGACGAGTACGGGATGCCCGCGCTCCGGATCCACTACACGCTCACCGGCAAGGACCACGAGACACTGGCGCGGGCGCGCGAGTCGATCCTCGCCGCGGCTCTGGCCGTCGGCCGCCCCCTCGGCGACGAGCCGCGCCTCTTCCCGGCCGGCGCCTCGCTGCACTACCAGGGCAGCGTCCGCATGGGCGAGACCGACGACGGCACGTCCGTCTGCGATCCGACGGGCCAGGTCTGGGGACACTCCGGTCTCTTCGTCGCCGGCAACGGCGTCATCCCGACCGCCACCGCCTGCAATCCCACCCTCACCGGTGTCGCCCTCGCCGTGCGCGGAGCCCGCCGCATCGCCGAGGAGCTGAACCGATGACCCCCCTCACCTCAGGAGCCCCCGTGTCCGACCTCCCCCGCCTCGACCGTTCGGCGCGTCCGACGCAGCTGATCGTCGACGGCGCTCCGTTCCTCTGCCTCGGCGGCGAGCTCCACAACTCCAGCCCGTCCGACCCGCGGCACATGGCTCCGATCTGGTCGACGATCGGAGCGTCCGGCGTGAGCTCGATCGTCGCCCCGGTCGGCTGGGACCAGGTGGAGCCCATGGAGGGCGAGTTCGACTTCGGCGTCGTCGACGCGCTGCTCGAGGGTGCGCGCTCCGCGGGCGTCCGACTCGTCCTGATCTGGTTCGGCGCCTTCAAGAACGCCCTCTCGACCTACGCCCCGACCTGGGTTCGCGCCGACACGACGCGGTTCGAACGAGCCGACCGCGGCCCGTCGCCGCTGCGCGCCCCGCTCACCTACGACGGATCCATGCCCCGACCCGGCCTCTCGGTGTTCTCCGACGAGCTCCGTCGTGCGGACCAGGTCGCCTACACAGCCCTGATGGAGCACCTCGCCCGCGTGGACGAGGTCCACACCGTGATCATGACGCAGGTGGAGAACGAGGTGGGCCTGCTTGGAGCGAGCCGCGACCTCTCCGACCCCGCTCGGCGCGCCTGGCTCGCACCTGTCCCCGCCGCGCTCGTCGAGGCCGTCTCGAACGAGCCCGCCGGCTTCCACGAGGACGTCGTCGCGCTCTTCGAGCGCTCCCGCTCCGACGGAGCCTCCTGGCAGGAGCGCTTCGGCGACGACGACCCCGTGGCGGACGAGGTCTTCATGTCCTGGGGCTACGGCAGCTACCTGGGCACCCTCGCCGCGGCAGGCAAGACGGTCAAGGCGCTGCCCGCCTACGCGAACGCGTGGCTCGGGCCGCAGCCGGGGCAGGACGCCCCCGGCCAGTACCCCAGCGGCGGCCCGACCGCGCGGATGCGAGGAGTGTGGAAGGTCGCGGGACCGGCGCTCGACTTCGTCTCCCCCGACATCTACGTCCAGCACAGCGAGCCGGTGATGCGCGAGTACTCGGCCCCCGACAACCCGCTCTTCATCCCCGAGGCGCGCGTCCTCACCGGCGACGCCTTCCGTGCGATCGGCGGATTCGACGCCCTCGGCTATCACGTGTTCGGCGTCGACGACGTCCGCGAGGGCAGCCAGCTGTACGGCGCCTTCCGGCAGTTGCTCGCCCTCGCCCCACAGATCCTCGAGGCCCAGCGTGCGGGCCGCATCATCGGCTTCGCCCTCGATGCCGGGACGGAGTCGCTCACGACGGAGATCGAGGGGATGACCGTCGTGGCGCGCAGCGCGCCGAGCATGCTGGCGAACCTGCTCCTCGACGTCGGAGTCCGGCTCCCCGAGCCGGCGCCGCTCCCCGACGAGAACCTGCCCACGGCGCACGCCCCCTCCCCCGCGGACGGGCGCGCCTTCGGGATCGTCCTGCAGACCGGGCCGCTCGAGTACCTCGCCCTCGGCCAGCAGACCATGATCGACTTCAGCCGCGACGGCGTGCAGGTCGAGATCGACGGCCTCCGCGAGCTGCGGCTCCAGAACGGCGAGTGGGTCGAGGGACGGATCCTCAACGGCGACGAGCGGCTGATGATCCTCGGCGCGCACGGCGTGACCGCGGTGCGGGTCAGGCTCCTCGAAACACCGGCGGCCTGAGCCGGTGCCGGGATCCACGAGGAAGCGATGACGGCCGTCGTCCGCTGGGGCATCGCCGGGACGGGGCCGATCTCGCAGCAGATCGCGCGAGACTTCGGCCTCGTCGACGGCGCGGAGCTCGTCGCCGTCGCTTCGCGTACCGCGGCGAATGCTGCGGGATTCGGCGACGAGTTTGCGATCCCGCTCCGGTTCTCCGACTACTCGGCGATGCTCGACGCGGACCTCGACGCCGTCTACCTCGGCACTCCCCACGTCACCCACTTCGCGCTGGCGAAGGAGGCCCTGCAGCGTGGACGCCACGTTCTCTGCGAGAAGCCCCTCGGACTCGACGCGACCGAGGTCCGCGAGCTGTCCGCGATCGCGCGCGGCGCGGGCGTCTTCCTCATGGAGGCCATGTGGATGCGGTTCACCCCGCTGATGGCGCTCGTGCGCGAGATCGTCGACTCCGGTGAGATCGGCGAGGTGCGCGCCGTGCAGGCGGCGTTCGGCGCGCCCTTCCCGCGCGACGGCTCCAGCCGCTGGCAGCGCGGCGGCAGCTCGCTTCTCGACCAGGGGATCTACCCCGTCACCCTCGCGCACCTGATGCTGGGCGCGCCGGAGAGCGTCACCGCCACCGGCGTGATCGACCCTCTCGGCATCGACCTCAGCACCCACTTCACCCTCGAGTACGGCGGCGGGCGCTTCGCCCAGGGGGCGAGCTCGATGGTCGAGTTCCTCGCCGGCACCGCCTCCGTCTCGGGCAGAACCGGCTGGATCGGCATCGATCCCGGCTTCTGGTTCGCCTCGGGGCTCACCGTCCACGGCTACGGCCCCACCGGACCGACCGCCCGGCGCCACGAGGTCGAGCGGGAGGGCCACGGCTACGTCCCCATGCTGCGCGAGGTCACCCGCGCCATCACAGCCGGGCTCCTCGAGCATCCCCTGCACACTCTGGAGGACGCCGTCGCCGTCTTCGAGACTCTCGACGCCGTTCGACGTCGAACGATCCAGGTGTGAGGTTCCGCGCACGAGAGTCGCGGCCAGACCGACTCATCAGGAGCGCCGATGAACGACAGGCTCGCATCAGAGCGAGAAGCGCCTCTCGCGCGGGCGTTCGCGCCCGATCGTCCAGAGGAGGAGGCGACGCTTCTCTCCCGAGACGAGCCTCGCAGTAGCGTCGACATCGCGTCCCTCTGCACACCCCTGTTCCGAGCTGACGGGTGGACGGCCGGCCGGTCGGTCGACCAGCGGGTCCGCGTGCAGCGCCAGTGCAGGCTCTGGCCGAAGCCTGCAGCGTTGCCTCGAAGCGCGGCCTCCGGCGCCACGTTCACGATGGCGCCGCGACCCTTGCCTCGAGCATCGCGGGCAGCACCGCGCGGCTCAGCGCGACCGTCCCGTCGACGTCGACCGAGAAGACGCGGTGCCACAGGGCGTCGTCCGCCTCGTGCAGTGGGGTCATGCCGTCCATGATGCCGGCGATGTTCGCCGGCCCGTCGATGCTTCCGCCCGCTACGGCGACGATCGATGCGACTCCTTCGGCTGAGGTGATGTCGGCGGCGACCGTGACCATGAGGCCCTCGGGGGATGCCGCGGCGAGAGCCTCGATCCCGGTAGGCACCACGTCGACGGCGATCACTCGGCCGCCCTCGCGCGTGATGCGGCGGGCTGTCGCGCGTCCGATGCTCGAGCCGGCGCCGGTCGCGATCACGGTCTTGCCCGCGAAACCGTCGGATGAGCCCTGTGGCACCTCGGTCTCCTCCGGCGGGATGACGCCGCCGCCGGCCTGCTTCGCAAGCGTCTCGACCAGCTCCTGCGGGAAGGCTCCTCCGCCCAGCTCGACCATCGCTCGGAGAGTCAGCTGCCGCGCGGGGCGCAGTGCTTTCCCGTCCAGCCGCCCTGGGCGAGCATCTCCAGGAGAAACCGGCCGCCGACGGCGCCGTCGAGCCGCTCGTGCAGCGTGTTCTAAGCAGTGAGGGTCGAGTTGCTCTCCTCTGATCGCCAGCTAGACCGCGCGCCGGTGTGTGGCGGCGCATTGTCCGAGCCAGGCGAGGCTCGGCTTGGGGGTGCGGATGAACGTCTCCCGGTCGACGGCGATGAGTCCGAAGGTGGGTCCCCAGTGGCCCCACTCGTAGTTGTCGAGGATGCTCCAATGCAGGTAGCCGCGGACATCGATGCCGTCCGCGACGGCGTCGGAGAGCCCGGCGAGGGCGCCTTCGGTGTAGGCGATGCGACGGGTGTCGTCGGCGGTGGCGATGCCGTTCTCGGTCACCAGGATCGGGACGCCGGCCATCTCCGCGGCGTGGCGGACGGCCATACCGAGCGCGTCGGGGCGGTACGCGGTGCCGGTGATCGTGTTGTCCGGGTGCGGAGGGTGAGGGACGAGTCCGTTCTCGTCGACGGCCTGCGAGGAGTAGGACTGGACCCCCACGAAGTGATACTTCGAGGTAGAGGTCCTCCCAGACGTAGCGGACGGTGGTCAGCTTCGCCTCGTTGCCCGGCGTCGCGGTGAAGGCCTGGCAGGCGATGCTCCAGCCGACTTTCGCTACGGTGCTCTCGCGGATCGTGTCACGGACGGCGCGGTGTAGCTCGGCCAACCGGTGTCCGGTCTCGGCCTCAGGGTCCGGAAGACTCCACCCACGGCCGGCATCGACGCTTTCCTCCGCAGCAGGGCCGACCTGCTCGCCGGCACGGCCGGTGTCGAACATCTGCTGCGCCTTGATCATCATCGAGAGCATGTTCGGCTCGTTGAAGGTGATGATCCACTCGACGCCGGTGAGGACGGGAAGGATCGTGTCGACGTAGCTGCGCCAGCGGGCGTGCGCGGTGTCGCCGGTCCAGCCGCCCTCCTCCGCGAACCACAGCGGGACCGTGAAGTGGGGACGAGCGCGAGTCGGGCGTCCGCGACGAGTGCCAGGACCAGGGTCTGGCCGCGCCGGCGATCCTCAGGCTGGGCGTGGACCGCGACGAGGTGCTGGCCGTCGTGGACTCCCTGGCGGAGGGCCCGATCGCGATCGCCTGCTACAACGACGACATCGCGGTCGCTCTCCTCGCGGCCGCGACGATCCGCGGGCGTCGCATCCCCGAGGATCTCGCCGTGATCGGCATGGACAACACGCCGGTCTCCCAGGTCGTGGTGCCTCGCCTCACCACCATTGACTACCCCGCCTCCGAGGCCGTTCACCTCAGCGTGGCGGGCTTCCTCTCGGCCGTCACAGGCGAGCCGATCGAGGCGTCCGCCCTCCACCTCGCCCTGCGCATCATCGAGGGCGAGACCACCTAGCGGTCGCGGGCTGCGGGCCGATCGTCCGGCTCTTCCCCGAAGCGGCGGATGAACGTCCGGCGCAGCTCCTCGAGCTGCTCGCGCTCGCGGTCGCTGATCGGATCCGCCTGTCCCGCTGCGATCCGACGCTGCAGGCTGTTCGCTCGCCTGATCACCTCGACCACGGGAATCACCTCCGCCTTCGATTCTCCGTCGGGTCAGGGCGGACCACGCGCCGCACGTCCACGCGCAGTCCGCGGTGCTGTATCCCGGGCCGCGCTGATCGCAACCAGCCGGAAGCCGCCAGGGTGACCGACCCGAGGTGCGGGATGCGGGATCTGGCGCGAGATGACAGCCGGGACCGGTTGTCGCAGGTCGTCTCGAGTGCCAGGGTCGGCACTGGGCGAGTCGTGCAGGCGCCCGGTCGCTCCGCCCGTAGAGGAACCCGCTGATGCGTTTCACTGGTCGTCGTCTCGCTGTCCCCCGCAGTCTCGCCGTCCCCCGCAGTCTCGCCGTCGCCGTGCTGGCCGTCGCGCTCGTCGTCTCGGGCGCTCCCGCCCAGGCCGCGCCCGCTCCGGCGCAGGCGGCGGCCGCAGCGGCTCCCGTCGTCGGCCCGATCACCGGGGTCGCCTCGAAGCGCTGCCTCGACGTGCCGAACGGGTCGACCGCGAATCGGACGATCGTCGTGCTCTACGACTGCAACAGCGGCGCCAACCAGAAGTGGACGATCGCCACGACCGGCGAGATCACCGTCTACGGCGGCACGAAGTGCCTGGAGGTGCGCAACCGCGCGACGACGGCCGGCGCCGACGTGCAGATCTCGGACTGCGTCGGCGGGGACGGGCAGCGCTGGCGGATCGAGAGCGACGGCACGATCCGCGCCGTCGCCTCGGGCCTCTGCCTGAGCGTCAAGGACCGGAAGACGGCGAACCGCTCGTCCGTGCAGATCGCGGCCTGCGCCGGCGGGGACTGGCAGAAGTGGCGGACGACCGCGGCCGTCGCGGACACCACCGCCCCGTCCGCGCCGACGAGCCCGCGGGTGACGAACCTGGCCTGCCGCACGGCCACGTTCACCTGGAACGCGTCCACGGACGCCGTCGGAGTGGCGGGATACGACGTCTACCACGACGGACAGTTCATGAAGTCGGTCGCCGGGAACGTCCTCTCCACGGGCCTCGACGTGGTGCCGGGTGCGCAGTGGGGCCTCTACGTGAACGCCCGCGACGCCGCCGGGAACGTCTCGCAGGCGAGCGCGACCGTCGCCGTCACGATCCCGCAGTGCAGCACCGACACCCAGGCGCCCACCCGCCCGACCGGCCTCACCGCGCGGGCGTCCGGCACCGCCGTCACCCTCACCTGGACCGCGAGCACCGACGACGTCGGAGTGCGCAGCTACAGCGTCTTCCGCGGCTCCGCGCAGGTCGGCACGGTCGCCGGCAGCGGCACGACGGCGCCGGTCACGACCTTCACCGAGAGCGGCCTGGCGGCGAACACCGCCTACTCCTACACGGTCGCCGCCGTCGACGCCCAGGGCAACACCTCCGCCCGGAGCGCTGCCGCCGCGGTGACCACCGGCGGGGCCTGCAGCACCGCGTTCTGCACCGTGACCCAGACCGCCACCGACACCGACATCCCGTGGGGGCTGACGACCGTTCCCGACGGGACCGTGCTCTACTCCCGCCGCGACGCGCAGGACATCGTCCGCCTGAACCCCACGACGGGCGTGAAGACGAGCCTCGGGACGGTGCCGAACGTGCAGAGCACGGACGGCGAGGGCGGCCTCCTGGGGATCGCGGTGTCGCCGACGTTCGCCACGGACCAGTGGCTGTACGTGATGCACACCTCCCCCACCGACAACCGGGTGATCCGCCTGAAGCTCGTCGGCGACCGTCTCGACACGAGCACCGTGCAGGTCCTCGCCTCCGGGATCCTCCGGAACAAGTACCACAACGGCGGACGCCTGCGCTTCGGCCCCGACGGCAAGCTCTACGTGAGCACGGGCGACGGCCAGAACACCGCCACCGCGCAGAACCTGAACTCCTTGAGCGGCAAGATCCTGCGGATCAACCCGGACGGCTCGATCCCCTCGGACAACCCCTTCGGGAACGCCGTCTGGAGCTACGGGCACCGCAACCCGCAGGGGCTCGCCTTCGACTCGCAGGGCCGCCTGTGGGAGCAGGAGTTCGGCAACAGCGTCATGGACGAGACGAACCTCATCGTCCGCGGCGGCAACTACGGCTGGCCGGCCTGCGAGGGGACGTCCGGCAGCTGCGGCACCGCCGGCTTCCTCGCCCCGAAGCAGACCTACCCGACCTCCGCGGGCTCCTGCTCCGGCCTCACGGTCGTCCGCGACGTCGTCTACATCGCCTGCCTCCGCGGCACCCGGCTCTACCGCGCCCCCATCGTCGGCGACGCGCTGGCCACCCCGACCTCGGCCTTCGTCGGCACCTACGGCCGCCTGCGCACCGTCGAGCCCGACGGTCACGGCGGCCTCTGGATGACGACCTCCAACACCGGCGACAAGGACAGCATCCCGAACAACAGCAGCGAGAAGCTCCTCCGCGTGACCCTCGGCGGCTGACCCGCGAGATCGGCCCGTCGACCCGCCGTCTGACGCCGGTGGATCTCGATACGCCCGCTGCGCGGACTACTCGATCAGCATGAACCCGAGCGCGGCGGCCGCATGTCGACATGCCCCTTGCATGCTGGTCGAGTAGCCGCCGGCGGCGGCGTATCGAGACCCGCCGTCACCAGCAGGCCGGTCTGCAGACCCGCGTTCTGACGCCGGTGGATCTCGATACGCCCGCTGCGCGGGCTACTCGATCAGCATGAGACGACCCGCCCCTCGCATGCTGGTCGAGTAGCCCCGCGGGGGCGTGTCGAGACCTGCCGTCCCCACTGGGGCCGTTCAACGAATGTCCGAGGGTCCGCCGCGATTGACTGCGCAGTCAATCCGTGCTGTACTCATCGCACGGCGCCGTTGACTGCGCTGTCAACTCCTCGGCAGAGGACGAGCGAAGGAGCTGCGACATGGACGCATCGAAGGCCGTGCCGCAGCCGGACGACCGCGGTCGCCGCGTCTCGATGGCCGACGTCGCCCGTGCCGCCGGTGTCAGTCAGAAGACCGTCTCCCGCGTCGTCAACGGCGAGGCGCACGTCTCCCCCGCGATCGGCGAGCGGGTCACCGCCGCGATCCGCACGCTCGGCTTCCGGCCGAACGCCGCCGCCCGCGCGCTCGCCACCCAGCGCAGCCGCCGGATCGGCATGGTCACGATGGGCACCTCGCTCTACGGGCCCTCCGCGATCCTGGACGGCGTCGAACAGGCCTCCCGCGCCGCCGGCTACTTCCTCAGCGTGGTGCGCACGGTCGAGAACAGCGGCGCCGAGCTGCAGGAGGCCGTCGACACGCTCGTCGACCAGGGCGTCGACGGCATCATCCTCTCGGAGCCGGTCGACTTCGGGCACCCTCGCCTGAGCATCCCCGCCGACGTCACCGTGCTCAGCTTCGACCACCCGAGCGAGGAGCATCGCCCGGAGGAGCTCGTCGTGGGCACCGACGAGGCCGGCGCCGCCCGCAGCGCCACCGAGCACCTCCTCGCTCTCGGCCACGAGACGGTCTGGCACATCGCCGGCGCCGGCACCTGGTCGGCCACCCGCCGCCGCATCGACGGCTGGCGGGCCGCCCTCGCCGATGCCGACGTCGCCGAGCCGCCCGTGCTCAGTGGCGACTGGAGCCCGCGCTCCGGCGCCGAGGCCATGGCCTCGATCCTGCACCGCCGGGACGTGACCGCCGTCTTCGCCGCCAACGACCAGATGGCTGTCGGCGCGATCCACGCCGCCGAGGCCGCCGGCCTGCGCATCCCGGAGGACCTCAGCGTCGTCGGCTTCGACGACGACCCGATCTCGGAGTACCTGCACCGGCCGCTCACGACGGTCAAGCAGGACTTCGCCGAGGTCACGCGCATCGCGATGCACCGGATGATCCGCACGCTCGACGGCCACGCGCCCACCGACCGCCACCGCTCCGTCCCCGCCCAGCTGATCGTCCGCGCCTCCACCGGTCCCGCGAATCCCGAGCGCGCCGCTCTGGCGCCGGCGACTCCGGCCCCCGTCCCCCGTCTCCCCCTCCCCTAGCTCTTCCACCCCCCGACCCGTCCCTCCCCCGCCGCCGTCCGCGCGGTCGGCACCAGCCGCCTCCGCGCGGTCCCTCCGGCGCGCCCGCCGGCCCGTCCCTCCCCCTTCTCCGAAGGAGCTCCTCCATGCACCCACTGTCCCCCGCGCTCTCGCGCCGCGGGCTGCTCCGTCTCGGCGCCGCCGCCGGCGGCTCGGCGGCCCTCGCCACCCTGCTCGCCTCCTGCGCCGCGACCGGCCCGCAGGCGGCCGTCGAGTCCGGAGCCGTCGACCTCTCGTTCTGGACCCACGACGACGGCTACGTGGCCTTCTTCACGGAGGCGCTCGCGCTCGCCGACGCGCGCACCGACTTCGCCTACTCGCTCGACGTCACCAAGATCGGCGCGACCGACATCGTCACCAAGCTGATCGCGCAGGCCGTCGCCGGCTCCGGCACGCCGGACCTCGTCGGCATCGAGGTCGCGAACTTCGCGCGCACGCTCCGCGGCTCGATCGCCCCCGAGCTGCTCGTCGATCTCACCGAGGCGACCGCGCCCTACCGCGACGACCTCATCGCCGCGCGCGTCGACGCGTTCAGCAAGGACGGCGCCCTCTACGCGCTCGACTCCGACACCCCGCTCGCCGTCTACTACTACCGCGAGGACGAGTTCGCGCGCCTCGGCGTGCCCACCGACGTCGAGACCTGGGAGGAGTTCGCCCGCGTCGGCGGCGAGATCAGCGCCCGCGAGGGCGTCTCGTTCGGCGCCCTCTCCGTCGGAAGCGATCTGCCGCAGGTCGTGCAGGGCTACCAGCTGCTGCTGATGCAGCGCGGCGGGCAGCTCTTCGACCGCGACGGGAACCTCGATCTCGCCACCCCGGAGGCCGAGGAGGCACTGCAGTTCGCGGTCGACGGACTCGCCTCCGGCTTCTTCACGACCGTCGCCGACTACTACGGCCCGAGCATGCAGAGCGGCCTCAAGCAGGGCTCGATCCTCGGCGTCGACATGCCCACCTGGTACTCGAGCTACGGCATCAAGCCCAACGTGCCCGAGCAGGCCGGCCTCTGGCGGGTCAAGGCGCTGCCGCGGTTCGAGAACGGCGGCAGCCGCACGGCCGTCGGCGGTGGCACCGGCTTCGCGGCGGTCACCGGCAAGGCCAACAGCGACGCCGCCGTCGAGCTCGTCCTCGCCGCCTACCTCGACCCGGCCCAGCAGGTGAAGCGCTACCGCGATCTCGGCTACCTGCCGACGCTGCGCTCGGTCTACGACGACCCCGAGCTCGCGACGATCACCGACGACTACTTCGGCGGCCAGGCGCTCTTCGAGGTCTACGGCGAGATCATCGACGAGGTCCCGTCGCTCTTCCAGAGCCAGGACCAGCAGATCCTCACGACCGTGCTGTCGGGCTACCTCCTCCAGGCCTACAAGGGCACCCTCTCCCCGGCGCAGGCGCTCCGCGCCACGGCCGAGGACTTCCGCGGCCAGGCCCGCAGCTAAGGATCGATGATGTCGACTCTCACCACGGCCGGGGCGCCCGCCTCCGCCCAGGACGGCCGCGGCGGCTCCCCGCTCGAGGCCCGGCGCGCCGCGAAGCGGAAGCGCCTGAACACCTCCGGCGGCAGGGCCCCGTACCTCTTCATCGCGCCGTTCTACCTGCTCTACGCGCTGTTCATGATCGTCCCGGTCGGCGCGGCGATCTACCTCAGCCTCACCGAGTGGGTCGGCCTCGGCTCTCCCGAGTTCGTCGGGCTGGCCAACTACGGCGACCTGCTCGGCGACACGAGCTTCGGCGTCGCGCTGGTGAACACGCTGATCTACACGCTGATCGCGGTGTTCGTGATCGTGCCGTGCTCGCTGATGATCGCGCAGGGCCTGAACGCCCGCGGGCTCAAGGCGCGGGATCTGTTCCGGCTCACCTTCTTCATCCCGATGGTGCTCTCGCCGATCGTCATCGCGCTGATCTACAGCCTGATCTTCGATCGCAGCTACGGGCTCCTGAACTCGCTGATCCGCGCGGTCTTCGGGTTCGGCGACATCGACTGGCTCGGCGACCCGACCCTCGCCAAGGTCGCGATCGGCTTCGTCCTGCTCTGGCGCACGGTCGGCTACCTGACGATCTTCTTCCTGGCCGCGCTGCAGGCCGTGCCGAAGGAGCTGTACGAGGCGGCCGAGCTCGACGGCGCCGGCGTGCTCGCGAAGTTCCGCACCGTGACGCTCCCCGCGATCCGGCCGGTGACCGCGTTCGTCGTCGTCACCTCCTTCATCAGCGCCGCCCAGCTCTTCGACGAGCCCTACCTGCTCACGCGGGGCGGGCCGGGCGAGGCGACCCTCTCCGTCTCGATGTTCATCTACCGCGCCGCGTTCGAACGCCAGCAGTTCGGCTACGCCGCCGCGGCCGGAGTCGTGCTCTTCGTGCTCGTCTTCGCCGTCAGCCAGATCCTCAACCGCGCCCTCGCCATCGGGAGAACCTCATGACCGCCACCACGGGAATCGTCACCGCCGACGCTCCGGACCGCCGCATCCCGCGGAGGCAGCGCCGGGCGAGCGGCGGCGAGCGCGCCCGCCGCGGACTGCTCTACATCACCCTCTCGGCCCTGCTGCTCGTCTTCGTGTTCCCGCTGCTGTGGGCGCTGAGCGGCTCGTTCAAGGACCGCGGCGACATCTTCTCCACTCCCCCTTCGCTCGTCCCGAACCCCGCGACCACCGACAACTACGTCAACCTGCTGACCACGCAGCCCTTCTGGGCCTGGTTCGGGATGAGCGTCGGCACCTCGCTGCTCGCGACCGCGGTCTCGGTCTTCGTCTGCGCGATGGCGGGCTACGGCTTCGCGAAGTTCGCCTTCCGCGGCAAGAAGGTGCTCTTCACGATCATGTTCTCTTCGCTGTCGGTGCCGTTCGTCGTGATCCTGGTGCCGCTGTTCATCCTGATCGTGAAGGCGGGGCTCTCGAACCCGTGGTTCGCGCTGATCGTGCCGTGGGTCGCCCCCGCGTTCGGGATCTTCATGATGCAGCAGTTCATCGTCCAGTCCATCCCGGACGAGATCATCGAGGCGGCCCGGATCGACGGCAACAGCGAGTTCGGCACCTTCTGGCGCGTGGTGCTGCCGCTGCTGCGCCCCTCCCTCGGCGCGCTCGGCGTCTGGGGCTTCCTGCAGAGCTACAACAGCTTCCTCTGGCCGCTCGTGCTGCTCTCGGACTCGTCGCAGTACACGATCCCGCTGGGCCTGAACATCCTGTTCGCGTCCGAGAACCGCTCCTACGACCTCGTCCTGGCCGGCGCGGTGCTCGCCTCGGTACCGACGATCCTGGTGTTCTTCCTGCTGCGCAAGCAGCTGCTCGACGGGCTGACCGCGGGCGCCGTCAAGGGCTGACGCCCCCATCGCCCTCCTCCGCCACTCCTCTCCCGAACGTCCGAAAGGCCCCCCATGCAGCACCTCACCGACCGCATCCTGTTCGGCGCGGCGTACTACCACGAGTACCAGCCGACCTCCCGGCTGGGCAGTCGCGACCTCGCCGAGGACCTCCGGCTGATGAAGGCGGCGGGCTTCACCGTCATCCGCGTCGGCGAGTCGGTCTGGTCGACCTGGGAGCCCGAGAACGGCGTCTTCGAGCTCGACTGGCTGCAGCCGGTGCTGGACGCCGCGCACGAGCACGGCATCGCGGTGGTGCTGGGCACGCCGACCTACGCGGCGCCGATGTGGCTCGCGCGCCTGTATCCCGAGATCAACGTCGAGCGCTCGAGCGGTCGGCCGATGGGCTGGGGTGCCCGGCAGGAGATCGACTACTCCCACCCGGCCTTCCTCTTCCACGCCGAGCGCCTCGTCCGGAGGATCGTCGAGCGCTACGCCGCGCATCCCGCGGTGATCGGCTTCCAGGTCGACAACGAGCCGGGCAACGAGATCTTCCACAACCGGCAGGTCTTCCAGCGCTTCGTCGACCACCTGCGCGCCCGCTACGGCACCGTCGAGGCGCTGAACGACGAGTGGGGGCTGACCTACTGGTCGCACCGCCTGTCGACCTGGGCCGATCTCTGGACGCCGGACGCCAACCAGCAGCCGCAGTACGACCTGGCCTGGCGCCGCTTCCAGGCCTCGCTGACCACCGACTTCATCGGCTGGCAGGCCGAGATCGTGCGCGAGATCACCGCGCGGTCGGGGCGCGAGGACCAGTTCGTCACGACCT
The DNA here is from genome assembly GCF_013205025.1 of Rathayibacter sp. VKM Ac-2857. GTDB lineage: Bacteria > Actinomycetota > Actinomycetes > Actinomycetales > Microbacteriaceae > Rathayibacter. Next base: position 553,767 of record NZ_JABMLE010000004.1, read on the forward strand.
GCATCTCCTACGAGCGCAGGACGGTCCAGGACGAGGAGCTCGTGCGCTCCCTCGACATCGCCGCCGGCAATCCCTACTACCGGATGCAGGACGGCCTCGAGCTGCCGGACGCGCGCGCGTTCGACCAGCACTGGACCACCTCGGGCACCTGGGCGCTGTACGCCACGGCCGACAGGATGTACGGCTCGAAGCAGGCGCCGTTCCTGGTCACCGAGACGGACGCGCAGGCGATCGGCATGCCGTGGTCGAACGAGCCCGGCTTCGACGGGCAGTGGCGCCAGGCCGCCTGGGCCCTGGTCTCGCGCGGCGCGACGATGATCGAGTACTGGCACTGGCACACGCTGCACCACGGCGCCGAGACCTACTGGGGCGGCGTCCTGCCGCACTCGCAGGAGCCGGGCCGCGTCTACGAGCAGATCGCCGCCCTGGGCGCCGACTTCGCGGCCGCCGGCGATCGGGTGACCGAGCTGACCCCCGACTCCGACGTCGCGATCCTGTTCTCGAACGAGAGCAAGTGGGCGCTCGAGGAGCACCCCTCCTTCAGCGACCCGACCCAGGGCACCGGCGCCGCCCGCGGCGTGCCCGTCGCGTCGACGCGCACCTTCCAGAACGCCTTCGACGCCTTCGCGCGCGGCGCCTTCGACGCGGGGCTGCAGTCGAACACGGTGCACCCCTCGCAGCTGACCGAGACGACGCCCGCCGCCTACGCGGCCGGGCATCCCGTGCTGGTCGCCGCGGCGTTCACCATCGCCGACGACGCGCAGCTGCAGTGGCTGGAGGCGTACGCCGCAGCGGGCGGGCACCTGATCGTCGGCGTGCGCACCGGCTACGAGGACGAGGAGGCGCGGGCCCGCCTGCAGCGCAAGCCGGCGTTCCTCGACGAGGCCGCGGGCGTGCACTACGACGAGTTCGCGAACCTGGCGGTCCCCGTGCCGGTCGTCGCGGAGTCGGGCTTCCCGCTGCCGGCCGGCGCCACGGCGACCCTGTGGGCGGACGGCCTGCAGCCCGACAACGCCGAGGTGCTGGTGCGCTACGTCCACCCGCACTACGGGCGCTTCGCCGCCGTCACGACACGGTCGCACGGCGCAGGACGGGTGACGACCGTCGGGACCGTGCCCGACCTCGAGTTCGCGCGGAGCCTGATGACCTGGGCCGTCGGCGACGCCGCGTCCGGCTGGCGCCGCGCCGCGGAGTCGCAGACGGTCACGAGCGCGACCAACCGGCGCGGGGAGCGCATCCGCTTCGTGCACAACTGGTCGTGGAAGCCGTCGGTGTACCCGCTGCCGGCCGCCGCGACCGACGTCCTGTCGGGCGAGGAGCTGTCGGCCGGGACCGAGCTGGCGCTCGGGCCGTGGGACGTGCGCGTCCTGGCCTCCGCCGACTGAGGAAGCCCGGACAGGGGGGGCGGCCGACCGCGGCCCGCCGCACAGCATGCTGGTCGAGGAGCCGCCGCCTGCGGACAGCATGCGGCCGACCGCGGACCGCCGGACAGCATGCTGGTCGAGGAGCCGCCTCCGGCGGCGTACCGAGACCCGCCGTCCCCAGCAGGCCGGTCTGCAGACCCGGCTTCTGACGCCGGTGGGTCCCGATACCCGCTGCGCGCTGCTCGACCGGCAGGAGGCGTCGGCGGTGCATCCGTGCGGATCCGGCCGAGAACGCCGTTCTCGGAGGGCGCGGCTTTTGGCAGTTCCGGATCCGATCACTTTCGAAAGAATGACCCGGACTTTCGCAATACTGCCTTCTCGGACTTTCGAAAGAATGGCGTCGCCCGGCTTTGCGGGAACTTGCTCGAGAAGTACACGAAACGTTTCGTTTTCTTATTGACAGGGGTGTTATCGGCTGCTTAGTCTCGTCCTCGTTCCGAATCACCGGCGATTGGATGTCTCGACCATGCACACCCGAAACGGGGCAGGCGGCGCCCTGGCGGCGACCCTGCCGCCCCTTCTCCCGACACCGGTCGGCGCGGCATGGTGATGCCGCTGACCGGTGCGCCCGGGACGACCGTCCCCGGCGCGACCGTGCCCGGCTCCCCCGGCCCGGAGGAGCCCGTCCCCGGCGGACCCGTGACGATCCGTGGCCGCTCGAACGTCCGCGGCTTCCGCGCCGCGCGGCGCAGCTTCCGCCGGCACTGGCAGCTCTACCTGCTGATCCTGCCCCCGCTGCTCTACTTCATCGTCTTCAAGTACGTGCCGATGTCGAACGCGATCATCGCGTTCAAGGACTACAACGTCATCGACGGCGTCTGGGGCAGCCCGTGGGTGGGCCTCAAGCACTTCGAGCGGTTCTTCTCCAATCCGATCTTCTGGACGCTGCTGAAGAACACCTTCCTGCTCTCGGCCTATGTGGTGCTCGCGGGCTTCCCGTTCCCGATCCTGCTCGCACTCGCACTGAACGAGGTGCGGCTGCGCTTCTTCCAGCGCACCGTGCAGATGGTCACCTACGCGCCCTATTTCATCTCCACGGTCGTCGTGATCTCGATGACGATCCTGTTCCTCTCACCCAAGCTCGGCCCGGTCAGCGAGGTCACCTCGTTCTTCGGTCTCGGGGCGATCGACTTCCTCGGCGATCCGGACTTCTTCCGGCACATCTACGTCTTCAGCGACGTCTGGCAGACCACCGGCTATTCCGCCGTCCTCTACATGGCGGCTCTGTCGTCGATCGACACCTCGCTCTACGAGGCGGCCCGGGTCGACGGTGCGAGCCGGCTGCAGAAGATCTGGCACGTCGACATCCCCGGCATCATGCCCACGGCGATCACCATCCTCATCCTCGGCGTCGGCAACGTGATGGCGATCGGCTTCGAGAAGGCGTTCCTGCTGCAGAACTCGCTGAACCTCTCGCAGTCCGAGATCATCCCCACCTACGTCTACAAGGTGGGACTGCTCAACGCCGACTTCAGTCAGGCCGCGGCCATCGGACTCTTCAACGGAATGATCAACCTGGTCCTGCTCCTGGGCGTCAACGCGCTCGCGAAGCGGACCACGGGACAGGGGCTCTGGTGACCGCACTCGACACACCCACGACGACCGCCGCCGAGGGCCGCGAGCTCGCGAAGCTCCCGCGCCGCCGCCAGCGCACGACCCGCATCAAGGACCCGCTGGTCGACCGCGTCTTCATGATCGCCGTCTACGTCCTGCTCACGACGTTCCTGCTGGCGGTGCTCCTGCCGCTGCTCTACATCCTGGCCAGCTCGTTCAGCTCGCCACTGGCCGTCTCGTCCGGCCGGGTCAGCTTCTGGCCGATCGACTTCACCCTCGAGGGCTACGAGCGCGCCCTCGGCGACTCGACGATCCTCGCGGGCTTCGCCAACTCGCTCTTCTACACGGCCGCCGGCACCTTCGTCAGCCTCGTGCTCACCGTCGCGATCGCCTACCCGCTCTCACGGAAGGACTTCTGGGGGCGCGGCGGGATCACCCTCGGCGTCATCTTCACGATGCTCTTCGCCGGCGGCATCATCCCCACCTATCTGGTGGTGCAGCAGCTCGGCCTCCTCGACACCCGCTGGGCGCTGATCCTCCCCCAGGCGGTCGGCGTCTGGCAGGTGATCATCGCGGTCGTCTTCTTCCGCTCCTCCATCCCGGACGAGCTCTACGAGGCGGCGCAGCTGGACGGCGCGAGCGATCTCCGCTTCCTCTGGACGATCGTGCTCCCGCTCTCCAAGCCGCTGCTCGCGGTGGTCGCGCTGATGTACGCGATCTACCAGTGGAACTCCTACTTCGACGCGCTGCTCTACCTCCGCGATCCGAGTCTCTATCCGCTGCAGCTGGTGCTGCGGAACGTCCTGATCCTCAATCAGGCGACTCCGGGCATGGATGCGGCCGCGCAGATCGAGCGCCAGCAGCTCGCGGATCTCCTCAAGTACTCCCTGATCGTCATCTCGACGGTTCCGGTGATGGTCCTCTATCCCTTCGTCGCCCGGTACTTCAACAAGGGCATCATGCTCGGCGCCGTCAAGGGCTGAGCGCCCCTGAGCCGGCCCCCCGCGGGGCTCGCTCCCTCCCCGGTCGCGTGGACCCCGCGCGGCTTTCTCACCCATGGAAGGAAACACCTTGTTCTCTCGCACACAGCACGGCAACGACGCCGGGCGGAGGAAGCGCCTCCTCTTCGGCGCCGTCCTCACCACCGCGATCATCGGACTCACCGGCTGCACCGGCGAGAGCCCGGAGGCCGACCGCAAGGTCATCCGGATCTTCGGCGAGCAGGGCGCGCAGATCGACCTGAACACCAACTCGTTCACCAAGGTGCTGGAGGACAAGTTCGGCGTCGACATCCAGTTCGAGACGACCTCCTACGGCGCCTCCGAGGCGACGGAGGCGCGGCAGATCTCGCTCGCCGGCGGCGACCTGCCCGAGGCCTACATGCTCGTCCCCTGGGCCTCGCAGTTCAGCCGGGCCGAGCTCCAGCGCTACGGCGACCAGGGGCTTCTCGTGCAGCTCAACGACCTGATCGACTCGAACGGGCCGAACATCAAGGCGGCCCTCGACGCGGAGCCGGGCTTCAAGGAGCTCACCGAGACCCCGGACGGCAAGATCTGGGGCCTGCCGCAGTGGAACGACTGCTACCACTGCTCCTACCCCTACAAGTTCTGGATCAACACCGACTGGCTCGACACCCTCGGCCTCGCGGCCCCGACCACCCCCGACGAGTTCTTCGCGGTGATGCAGGCCTTCAAGACCCAGGACCCGAACGGCAACGGCCAGGCGGACGAGATCCCGCTCACCGGCAGCACCCAGCAGTCGCTCGTGCCGTACATCATGAACGCGTTCGTCTACAACGCCTTCAACACCGGCTCCGGAGCGAACGGGCAGCCCGTCTCGCTCGGACTCGACGGCGACGCCGTGCAGCTGCAGACCATGCAGGACGGCTGGCGCGAGGGCCTGCAGTTCCTGCACAAGCTGTGGGACGCCGGCCTGATCGACCCCGCCACCTTCTCGCAGGGCGGCGACCAGATGACCGCGACCGGCAACGCGGCCCAGGGCGTCCTCATCGGCGGCTTCACCGCCATCCACCCCGGCTTCGCCGTCACCATCGGCCAGGAGGACGGGCGCGACACGCAGTACGACCTGCTCCCCCCGCTGACGGGCCCCGGCGGCCAGAACGCCACCTTCCTCCTGCCGAGCGTCCCCGGTGCGACCTTCGTCGTCACCAAGGCGGCCGACGAGGAGGAGCAGAAGGTCATCGTCGAGATGATGGACTACCTGTTCTCGCCCGAGGGCCACGTCCGTGGCGAGTTCGGCGAGGAGAACATCGGCTGGCGCGCGCCGGCCGAGGGCGAGATCGCGCTCGACCAGAGCCTGGAGCCCTCCCTCGTCGACACCAAGATGGACGAGTCGAACGAGGCCGACTACAACGGCAACTGGGGCCCGATGGCGCAGGTCTTCGACACGGCCGAGTTCCGCGCCAGCCAGGTCCAGCCGCTCGACATCTACACCGAGGAGGGCTTCGAGCGCCGCCTGTTCGAGGCGACCGACCAGTACGCCGGCAAGGAGTCCGACGCGATGTTCCCCTACTGGAACATCTGGGTCCCCTCGGAGGACGCGAGCGAGCTCTCGACCCTCACCGCGAACATCGAGAGCAGCGTCGCCACCGCGACCGCCGAGTTCGTCACCGGCGTCCGCGACCCCGGCAGCGACGCCGACTGGCAGTCCTACCTCGACGGTCTGACGAGCCTCGGCGCGGACCGCTACGCCGAGATCTGGCAGAACGCCTACGACCAGTAGCGGACCGCGTCCCCTCCCCTCGCCCGCGACCCGGGCGGCGGGAGGGGACTCCGCTGTCCGCCCCGGCACCGCTGCACGCCCGACGTCCCACCTACGACGTCCCACGCCCGACGCCGCCTGCACGACGCACCACGAACGACGCACCCCAAGGAGCCCCGCATGACCCTCGCCCAGGAGTGGAACGACCCCGACGTGTTCGAGTGGGGCACGGAGCCGGCGCATGCCGCACTCACCCCCTTCGCCACGCTCGACGCCGCGCTGCGAGGCGACCGCGAGGGCACGCCGTTCGCGCACGGCCTCGACGGCGACTGGCGCTTCCACTGGGTGCCGGACCCCGCCGCCCGTCTGGACGGCTTCGCCGCCGAGGACTGGGACGACTCGGAGTGGCCGACCCTCCCCGTCCCGTCCAGCTGGCAGCTGCACGGCTACGACTTCCCCATCGGCACCAACCTCGTGCTGCCGTGGACGGGCGCGAACGGGCGGCACGAGCAGCCGGACCCGCGCGGCGACTACCCGAACGCCCCCACGCTCTACAACCCGGTCGGTCAGTACCGCACCGCCTTCGAGCTGCCCGACGGCTGGGCCGAGCGCCGCACGTTCCTCCAGTTCGACGGCGTGGAGTCGGCCTACTCCGTCTGGCTCAACGGGCACCGCCTCGGCTACCGCGAGGACAGCTACACGACCGGCGAGTTCGAGGTCACCGAGCACGTGCGGGCCGGGACGAACGTCCTCGCCGTCGAGGTGCACCGCTGGTGCACGGGCTCCTACCTCGAGAACCAGGACAACGTCCGGCTCTCCGGGATCTTCCGGAGTGTGCGGCTGCTCTCGCGAGGGACGGCGATGATCCGCGACCTCACGGTGCGCACTCCGCTGAACGACGCGTCCACCGCCGGGTCCGTCGAGTTCTCTGTCGAGATCGACGCGCGCACCGAGGCGTCCGCGACCGGTCTCGAGCTCCGCACGCGGCTGTTCGACGGCGCGGGGCCGGGCGCTCCGGCGATCGGCGAGCGGAGCGAGACGGTCACCGTCGACGCGGACGGACGCGCGCAGCACGGGGCGAGCATCCCCGTCTCGGCGCCTCGGCTCTGGTCCGCCGAGACCCCCGAGCTGTCCACCCTCGTCCTCGAGCTGATCGACGCGACCGGCGCCGTCCTCGAGCGCGTCGCAGTCCGCGTCGGCTTCCGCCGCGTCGAGATCGTCGACGGGGTGCTGCTCGTCAACGGCCGAGTGGTCTCCCTCCGCGGCGTCAACCGGCACGAGTGGCACCCCCGCACCGGCCGCACGCTGAGCCGCGCCGACATGATCGCGGACATCCGGCTGATGAAGCAGAGCAACATCACCGCCGTCCGCACCTCGCACTACCCGAACGACCCGCTCTGGTACGACCTCGCCGACGAGTACGGGCTGTACGTCTTCGACGAGGCGGACAACGAGACGCACATCAACCGCATCGACGACGACGGCCGGCCCTTCCTCCCCGGCGACCGCCCCGAGCTGCGCGCTCCTCTCCTTCAGCGGATGCGCAGCCTGGTCGAGCGGGACAAGAACCACCCCAGCGTGATCGCCTGGTCGATCGGCAACGAGTCGGGCGTGGGCTCGAATCTGCAGGCGATGTACGAGTGGACCAAGGACCACGACCCCACGCGTCCCGTGAGCTATCAGGATCCGGTCGGCTCCGGGACCTGGGTCGTCCCGTCCGGTCTCTCGGACTTCGACGGCGACTTCTACCCGCCGGTCGAGAAGCTCGTCGAGCGCTCGCAGCGCGACCCGCGGCCCTACGTGCTGATCGAGTACGCGTTCAGCCAGGGCAACACCTCCGGCTACCTCGAGGAGTACTGGGCGGCCGCCCGTGCGGACCCGCGCGCGCTGCAGGGCGGGTTCCTCTGGGACTGGGCCGACAAGGGCCTGTACTGGCCTCGTCCAGACCAGCCCGAGGAGGAGTTCCTCGCCTACGGCGGCGACTGGGGCGACGAGCCGAATCAGGAGAGCGCGCACATGAGCGGTCTCGTCCTCGCCGACCTCACGCCGACTCCGAAGCTCGAGGAGGCGAGGCTCGCCTACCAGCCGGTCACCGTCACCGCGGTCGATCTGCGCACGGGCTCGCTCCTGGTCTCGAACGAGCACCTCGTCACCGGGCTCGGCGGCTACGTCGTGCACTGGTCGGTCTCCGCGGACGGCGAGCCGATCGAGCAGGGTTTTCTGCCCGGCGCGGAGTGGGCGGTCGGTCCGCAGGAGGAGGCTCGCGTGACACTGCCGTACCGCCTCCCGGAGGCGCGGGGCGTCGCTGCCGAGTACCGCCTCGACGTGCGGCTGGTCCTCGCCGAGCGCACGAGCTGGGCGGAGGAGGGCCACCTCGTCGCCCGCGCGCAGTTCGACCTCCCGGTCGACGCCGCGTCGGCCCGGCCGGCCCCGCGGACGCTGCCGCCGGTCACCGCGACCGAGGAGGGACCGACGATCGTCGTGCGCGGGCCGGCCTTCTCCGCGACCGTCGACCGCGCGACCGGCCGTCTCACCTCGCTCCGCTACGGCGGTCGCGAGCGGCTGGCCGGCCCGCTGATGCCGAACTACTGGCGCACCCCGAACGACCCCGAGCTCTCGATCCCGGACATCCGGCTCACCCACCCCGAGCCGTCGCTGCCGTGGCGCGGGGTCGGCGAGCAGTGGGCGATCGACCGCGTCGACGTCGAGGAGTTGCCGGCTGCCGTGCGGATCACGGTCGACGGCTCGGTGACCACGGCGGTGCCGTTCCGCCCGGCCGACCGGGTGACGACCTCACCGCAGTCGATCGTCTACACGATCCACGGCACGGGTCAGGTCGACGTCCTCTCGACGTTCTCCCCCGTCGCCGGGACGCCGAACCCGCAGGTCGTCGGCACGACCTTCGCGCTCGCTCCGGAGCTCTCGACCCTGCACTGGTACGGCCGCGGCCCGCACGAGTCGACCGCCGATCGCCGCGCCTCGGCCTTCTTCGGCCGGTGGAGCGGCTCCGTCGCCGAGCAGCCGACCCGCTACAGCCGGCCGCAGGACAGCGCGAACAAGGCGGACACCCGCTGGGCCGCCGTCGTAGACGACGCCGGCGCCGGCGTGCTCGTCGTCGCGGAGGACAGCCTGTTCTTCAACGCCCAGCCGAACAGCCCGGACGAGCTCGCCGACCGCCGCCACTGGCACCAGGTCCCCGCGTCGACGCGCACGGTGGTCCGCGTCGACGCCGCCCAGGAGGGCCTCCAGGGCGGCAACTGGGACGTGCAGACGCGCCCGGCGAAGTACAGCAACACCGCCGACAAGGGCCCCTACCGCCTGCTCTACCGCCTCCTCCCCCTCCGCACCGGCGAGAACCCGTCGGCGATCGCCGCCGCCGCCGTGCAGAGCGAGTCGCCTGCGGCCGCACTGGTCGAGTAGCCGCCGATGCGCATCGGACCCACCCGCGATCACGCCGCACGTGTGCGCACGCCGACACGCCTCACGCCCCCCATGCTGATCGAGTAGCCCACGCAGTGGGCGTGTCGAGATCCACCGCTCTGCAGCAGGCGGGTCTCGATACGCGCTGCGCGCTACTCGACCAGCATGTTGCGCGCTGATCGACCAGCTTGTGCCGGCTCATACCGACGCGTCCTGGGCGCGATTCATGCTGATCGAGTAGCCCACGCAGTGGGCGTATCGAGATCCACCGTCTGCCCCGGCCGGGTCTCGGTATGCGCTGCGCGCTACTCGACCGGCATGGTCCCGCTCAGGACGCCGCCCACCGCATGCTGATCGAGTAGCCCGCGCAGCGGGCGTATCGGGATCCACCGTCGTCAGAACGGCACGGGTACGTCCTCGAAGCGGGGCCGCGGCGGCGGGTCAGGTGGCCGCCCGGGCAGCGGCGGTGGCCGGTTGCTGATCTGCCGCCCGGTCGGGCTCGTCCAGACGAGCGTGTCGTGGTCGTCGACCCGCTTGTAGCTCCACTGCTCTCCGTGCCGGACGTGGTGGTGGGAGGTGCAGAGGCTGACGAGGTTCTCGAGGGAGGTCTCGCCGCCGTTGCGCCATTCGATCGTGTGGTCGGCCTCGCTGGTCGCCGCAGTCCGGGTGCAGCCGGGGAACCGGCAGGTCTGGTCCCGCAGCTGCAGGTGCAGACGCATCCGTGCCGGAGGAAGGCGCTGAGTGCGGCCCACGGAGACGACCGAGCCGGTGTCCGGATCGGTGAGCACCCGGGTGAACGAGGCAGCCGTTCGGAGGAGCTCGCGCGCGACGTCGGCGGGGACGGGTCCGTAGCCGTCGAGGTCCGCGGGCGCGTCGTCGAGACCGACGGCGGTGGACGCCGCGAGGGTCAGCCGGACCTCGGCGCGGACCCCGGGGACGAAGGTCGGATCGGGCCGGTGCTCGGGATTCGGAGTCGTGCCGGCGACGTCGCCGTCGCAGAGCAGGTCGATCGCCGCGTCGGCGCTCAACTGCTGAAGAGTGCGGGGGTCACCCTCGTCGCGGAGGGTGCGGGCGATGCGGCGCAGCCGGTCGTACGCGCCGGAGACGGCGGGCGCAGGTGCGGAGAGGCAGAGCGTGGCCATGCCGTCGATGTCGGGCGTGACCCAGACGGCGCGGTCCTCGCTGGCGCGGACGTGGCGCTCAGCGAGGGGCTGCTCGTGCAGCTCCTCGCGCCAGCGGCTCAGGGCGCGGCGCAGCTGCGTCGTCGTCATCGTGAGGGCGAGGTCGGCGGCGCGCTCGTCCAGCGCGGAGCGGCGGGCCTCCGGGAGGCTGCTCGCGGTTCTGCAGATCGCCTCGCCTGCCTCCCACAGGAGCCGACCATCACGGAGCAGGGCGCGGGTCAGCGGCAGGTGCTCCATCAGCATCTGCGCGGTCTCGAGGCGGCGCGAGACGTCCCGCTCGGACACGCCGATCGTCACCGCGAGCTCGGCGCGGATCGAGCGCTCGACCAGGTCCCTGGTCTCGCTCCGCGAGGTGCCGCGAGCGAACGCCTCCGGAACGGTGAGCGCGACCCGGTAGCCGCGGTGCATCCGTTCCGCGGCCCGAAGGCGCGTCGGCGAGGCGGCGCGCTCGGCGGCCGCGGCGTCGTCGAAGCAGTCGCGCACCTCCGCGAGTGCTGCTGCATCCTCATCTTCTGACATACGCGTATTGAAGCAGGAACCACCGACACCCGAGTCGATCCCGGACCGATCGGTGGACAGCGCCGTTCGATCGGTATCTGGGGAGGAGATTCGCTCCCGAGTGTCACGGCGATGGTGGGTCTCGATACGCCGCCGGAGGCACTCGACCAGCATGTGCGGGTGAACTGTCCGCAGGATGACGCTCCTCCTGCGCAGGATCGCGACACCGCCGCCGCCGCCTCCGGCCGAGAGTGGAACCGACCCGTTCTCCCCCACGAAAGGACCACCATGTCGAGAGTCGTGATCGTCTCGGGCGCCTCCAGCGGCTTCGGAGCGATGACCGTCCGCGAGCTCGCCCTCGCCGGCCACCGCGTCTACGCCGGGATGCGCGCGATGGACGGCCGCAACGCCCCCGCCGCGGAGGACGCCCGTGCCTTCGCCGCCGAGCACGCCGTCGACCTGCGCCCGGTCGAGCTCGACGTCTCCGACCAGTCCTCCGTCGATGCCGCCATCGCGCGGATCATCGAGGAGAGCGGGCGGATCGACGTCGTCGTGCACAACGCCGGCCACATGGTCCTCGGGCCGACCGAGGCGTTCACCGTCGAGCAGCTCGCCGAGGTCTACGACGTCAACGTGCTCTCGACCCAGCGGCTCAACCACGCGGTGCTCCCCGTCTTCCGCGCGCAGGAGGAGGGCCTGCTCGTCTGGGTCGGCTCGTCCAGCTCGCGCGGCGGTACTCCCCCGTACCTCGGGCCGTACTTCGCGGCGAAGGCGGCGGAGGACGCGCTCGCCGTCGGCTACGCGGTCGAGGTCGCGCGCTTCGGCATCGACACGGTGATCGTCGTCCCCGGCTCGTACACCACGGGGACGAACCACTTCGCGCACGCCGGGCACGCCTCCCGCGCCGAGGTCGCGTCCGCCTATGAGGACCGCTACCCGGGCCTGATGGACGACGTCTCGGCCCGCCTCGCGGAGCTCTCGCCGAGTGACGCGGACCCGCGGGAGGTCGCCGTCGAGATTGCGCGGGTCGTCGACCTGCCCCGCGGCGAGCGCCCCTTCCGCGTCGTCATCGACCCGGCCGACGACGGCGCCGCCCGCGTCTTCGAGCTCGGCGACGCGGTGCGCCGCGAGTTCTACGAGCGGATCCGGATGCAGGACCTGCTGACCCCCACCGACACCGCCGCCACCACCGCCGCCACCACTCAGGGAGAGAACCGATGACCCCGCAGAACCTGCCCCGCACCGCTCTCGTCACCGGCGGCTCCGGCGGCATCGGCCGCGCCGTCGTCGAGCGGCTCGCCCGCGACGGCGTGTCGGTGGCCGTGCACTACTCCGGCAACCGCGACCGAGCGGAGCAGGTCGCCGCGGGCGCCCGCGAGCAGGGCGTCGAGGCCGTCGTCGTCGGCGGAGACGTCGCCGACGAGACCGCGATGGCCGCCGCCTTCACCGCGGCGGAGGAGGCGCTCGGCGGCCTCGACGTCGTGGTCAACACGGCCGGCGTCATGATCCTCGGCCCCGTGGCGACCTTCGATCTCGCCGACCTCGACCGGATGCACCGCACCAACATCCGCGGCCCGTTCGTGATCGCGCAGCTCGCTGCGGCCCGGCTGCGGTCGGGCGGCGCGCTGATCAACTTCTCCACCAGTGTCACCCGCACCTCCTTCCCCGGCTACGGCCCGTACGTCGCGTCGAAGGCGGCGGTGGAGGCGCTCACACTCGTCCTCGCCCGCGAGCTGCGGGGCAAGGACATCACGGTGAACGCCGTGGCCCCGGGCCCCACCGCCACTCCCCTCTTCCTCGACGGCAAGTCCGACGAGGAGGTCGCGCACCTCGCCGGCGCGGTGCCGCTCGAGCGCCTCGGGCAGCCCGCCGACATCGCCGAGACCGTCGCCTTCCTCGCCGGCCCCGGCCGCTGGGTCAACGGCCAGACCCTCTTCGTCAACGGCGGCCTCGCCTAGCCCCAGGGACACCGGGTCTCGATACGCCGCTGCGCGGCTACTCGACCAGCATGAGAGAGCCGCTCCCTGCGAAGGGTGGCCTTCACGCTCTCGCGATCATGGAGCGCCCGGTCGGTGCGCACCTCATGCTGATCGAGCAGCGCCGACGGCACGCGCTGCATGCTGATCGAGCAGCGCCCGCAGTGTGCGCTGCATGCTGATCGAGCAACGCCCGCAGTGTGCGCTGCATGCTGATCGAGTAGCGCCCGCAGGGCGCGTATCGAGATCCACCGCCACCGGACAGGTGTCCCGAGACCCGCCCCCGCGTCACTCCGCCCCCGCCCCGTCGTACCGCGCCCGCGCCGCCTGCACCGCCGGCAGCTGCCGGTCGGTCCAGCGCAGCAGCGCGTCGACCAGCTCGTTCAGGGTGTCGCCGATGGGCGAGATGCGGTACTCGACCGCGATCGGCCGGGACTCGAGCACCACGCGCGTGATCATCCCGTTGCGCTCGAGCCGGCGCAGCGTCGCGGTCAGCGACTTCTGCCCGACCGCGGGGACCGCCCGCCGCAGCTCGTTGAAGCGCAGCGGTCGCTCACAGAGCTGATCGAGCACCTGCAGCGACCACTTGTCGAGGAGCTCGTCGAGGAGCTCGCGGTGCGGAGCGTCGACCTGCAGCAGCTCGGTCACGGAGGGGTCGGCGCGGGTCGGGGCGGTGTCGTCCATGCCACCTAGTCTCGTTGAAGTGCCCTTCGTGCACCAGGTAGACAGAGGGAACCACCCACCGAGAGCAGGATCCCATGACCGTCACCACCTCCTCCCCCGAGGGCATGTTCCAGCCCGTCGACTACGACCACGTCTCCGTCGCCACCGGCAGTCGCCACGTGCACGTCGCCGGCCAGATCGCCCGCGACGGCGCGGGGAACCGCCTGGCCCCCGACGACCTCGCCGGTCAGGTCGCCCAGGTCCTCCGCAACACCGCGCGCGGTCTCGCCGGCGTCGGCGCCACCTTCGACGACGTCGTCCGGCTGCGCTTCTTCCTCACCCGCTCGACTCCGGAGATGTTCGCGGAGTGGGTCGCCGGCATCGAGCAGGTGCGCGAGGAGCTCGGCCTGCCGGACCCGCTGCCGCCGCTGTCCGCGATCGGCGTGGACTTCCTCTTCGAGCCCGACGTGCTGGTCGAGCTCGAGGCGTACGCCGTGCTCGACTGAGCGCCGGAGACCGAACCCCGGAGAAGAATCTCGGCGTCGGGTGTGACACCACGCCCTCCCGCGGACATGTCCCCGTTACCAGCCCGCGCACCGAGCGGCCTGACCCACCGGAAGCGACACCATGACCCGCCAGCACCGCCTCACCGTCTCCTTCGCCGCCCTCGCTCTCGCCGGCGGTCTCGCCCTGGCGACGACCGGCTGCACCAGCCCGAGCACCCCGCAGCCGGCGCCGGCCGCCGTGTCCGCGGTCTCCGTCGGCTCCGTCACCACCGACGGCACGACGATCCTCGCCATGACCACGCTCGACGACGACGTCTTCGTCCTCGGGCAGCTCGGCGACGAGATCCGCTCCGCCGCCTCCTTCGACGGCAGCGACACCGACCTGAACTGGGAGACCTTCGGCGCACCGGCCGCCGTCGACGCCGGCGCGTTCACCGTCGTGAACCCCGGCAACTTCCCTGACGCCGCTCCCGGAGGCATCGCGACCGTCACCGGGCAGGCCGGCTCCGACGTCACCGGCATCGACGTCGTCACCGGCGACGGCCCGACGGTCGCCGCGACCCTCCAGGACGGATACTGGATCGCGGCCTGGGAGGGCGGCGACTTCGACGGCGGGAACACCCCCGACCCGACCTTCGCCGCGCATCTCGCCGACGGCGGCACCACGACCGTCACGTTCGCCGACGCCACGAAGGGCTGATCCTGTCTCCCCAGCCCGCCCGCGGCTGCCGGCCCGCCCCCGGCGACCGGCCCGGACCCTGCAGCTCGGCGAGGCGATGATCTCCCACGCCCGCCTCGCCGAGCTGCACCGCGCCCACTACGGCGACCTCGTCCGCTACTTCGCGCGGCGGGGCGCCGTGGACGACGCCGACGAGCTCGCGGCCGAGGTCTTCGTGATCGCCTGGCGCAAGGTCCCGGCCGAGCTCGAGGATCCTCGCCCGTGGCTCTTCGGGGTCGCCCGCAAGGTGCTCGGCAACGCCCGCCGCAGCCACCAGCGCAAGCACTCCCTCGACGTCCCGCTCGACGGCGACGCCGACGGCTCCAGCGGCGGCCGGATCCCGCGCGTCGACTCCGCCACCGGCGAGATCGCCCTGCGCCTGGATCTGCAGCGCGCCTGGAACGAGCTCGCCCCAGCCGACCAGGAGATCCTCGCCCTCACCGCCTGGGAGGACCTCTCGGTCACCCAGGCGGCGGTGGCGCTGGGCCTCCGCCGCTCCAGCGCCGCGATGCGCCTCTCCCGCGCCCGCGGCCGGCTCCGGACGCTGCTCGCCGCGCCCGCCTCCCTCGCCTCTCCCTCCCGCGGTTCCCGACCGCACGAACAGGAGTCCTCGTGAACGACGATCTCCCCGAGCGCGCCCTCCCCGAGCGCGACCTGCTCCGCAGCATCGACCCCGCCGCCGGCCACCCCGTCGGCGAGGACGCCCGGCTGCACAACCTGCTCACCGTCCTCGACCGCATCGAGCCCGAGCGCAGACCCGCCCGGTCGCTCGGACTGCGCGGCCGCCTCGCGGTGGCGATCCCGGCCGGCCTGCTCCTGGCCGGCGCGGCCGTGCTCGTGCCGGTGCTCACGTCGGGGCCGCCCGTCTCGACACCCGCCCCTACCTCGAGCGTCGGCGCCCCGAACGCGCTGCTCGCCGGCTCCGTCACGCCCGGCGGAGTCACGATCCTCGCCCAGACCAGCGTCGGTACCGCGCAGTTCCTCCTCGGCCGGCTCGGCGACGACATCCGCTTCGGCGCGTCCTTCGACGGCAGCGACCCCGACGACAACTGGGAGACCTTCGGCAGCCCCGCGCCCGTCGCCGCCGACGCCGTCACGATCGCCAACCCGGGCAACTTCCCGGACGCGGCCCCCGGCGGCATCGCCACCATCACCGGCCAGGTCGGCGCGGGCGTCGCGGCGGTCGTCTTCCACACGTTCGACGGCGAGACCGTCTCGGCCGCGCTGAGCAACGGCTACTACATCGCCGCCTGGACCGGCCCGGACTTCTCCGGCCCGGAGATCCCGAACCCCGAGATCACCGTCCGCTACACCGACGGCACCTCCGCCGACGTCCCCTGGTCCGCCCTCGTGTCCGAGTGACCCCCGCCGACCGCTGAGGGAGAAGGACGCGGCTGCGCCGCGTCATGCTGGTCGAGTAGCCCCGGAGGGGCGTATCGAGACCCGCCGTCACCAGCAGGGCGGGTCTGCAGACTCAGGTTCTGACGGTGGTGGATCTCGATACGCCCGCCTCGCGGGCTACTCGATCACCATGAACATCCCACACCGACACGGTGATCTTTCCTAAGAGACCCACCCGCCCCAGCACTCCGACCCCCAGCACCGCGATCAGGGTCCTCCCCGATGCCTCCCGACCCCACGACCTCCGAGAATCGACTCATGCCTCCTGCCACCTCCCGTCCGAGCGTGCTCCGCGCCCTCCTCGTCGCCGTCGTCGGCGGTCTCCTCCTGGGCGGGCTCACGAGCGTCCTCCAGGGGGCGCTGCCCGGCCCGGTGAACTCCTTCGCCAACTCCTCCGGTGGCTGGTCGATGCTGGTGTTCGCCCTGGTGCGCCTCGGCGGCGCCCGCCCCGTGGCGGCGGCGGTGCTCGGCCTCCTCACGTTCTGGGCCCTGCTCGAGGGCTACGACCTCGCCACCGCCGCGCGCGGCTTCGGCTACTCCCCGCCCTTCAGCGACGTGTTCTGGCTGCTGGCCGTCCCCGCCGGCCCGATCCTCGGCGCCGCCGCCGCGCTCACGCGGCACGGCTCCACGCCGTGGCGCGTGCTCGCGGTCGCCCCGCTCTCCGGCGTCCTGATCGGCGAGGGCGTCTGGGCCCTGCAGAACGTCGCCGACACGACCAGCCCGGTCTACTGGTGGCTCGAGATCGTCCTCGGCGCGGTCTTCCTCGTCCTCGCCGTGGTCCGGAGGCGACCGCGCCTCCCCGTCGCCCTCGCGGCTCTCGCGGTCACGGCCGCCGCCGCCGTCGCCTTCGTCGTCGTCTACTCGGTCCTGTGAGCGCCCACCGCGGCGCCACCGCCCGAGCCGTCCTCGTCCTCGCGGGCGCTCTCGCGCTCTCCGCCTGCTCGGCGCCCAGCGCGCCGACCCCGTCCCCACCTCCGTCGACCTCTGGGTCCCCGTCGTCCGCCGCACCCACCGTGCCCGCCCCGATCGACGTCTCCGCCGACCTCGCCGCGCTCGAGGCCGAGTTCGACGCCCGCATCGGCGTCAGCGCGATCGACACCGACACCGGCCGCGAGGTCGCGCACCGGCGAGACGAGCGCTTCGGCTACGCGTCCAGCATCAAGGCCCTCGCCGCCGCCGAGTTCCTCCGCGCCGTCCCTGCCGCCGAGCGGGACGAGGTCGTCACCTGGACCGCTGCCGATGTCGAGGCCGCCGGCTACTCCCCCGTCACGAGCGAGAGCATCGCCACCGGGCTGCCGCTCGCCCGGCTCGCCGAGGCAGCCGTCCGGCAGAGCGACAACACGGCGCTCAACCTGGTGCTCGACCGCCTCGGCGGCCCGGCGGCGCTCGACCGCGCCCTGGAGGAGCTCGGCGACACGACCACCGACGTGGTCGACGACGAGCCGCGACTCAACACGATCACCGCGGGCGGCACCGCGAACACCACCACCCCGGCCGCCTTCACCGCCGATCTCACGGCGTTCACCCTGGGCGAGGTGCTGCCGCCGGAGGACCGCGCGCTGCTCCTGGACTGGATGAGCGGCAACGCCACCGGCGACGCGCTGATCCGCGCCGGAGCCCCCGAGGGATGGAGCGTCGCGGACAAGTCGGGCGGGGCCGGCGGCCTCCGCAACGACGTCGCCGTCGTCACACCGCCGGGTCGCGCTCCGATCGTGCTGTCCGTCCTCACCGCGCGCAACGATCCCGACACGGACGACGACGACGCCCTGGTCGCGCGCGCCGCCGCTATCGTTCTGGGGGCCCTGGAGTAGCGGTACGTCCCCGCCCGGGTGACACAGGGCGCACCGAGACGGCGGATGAACTCTTCTCTGCCGATCTGGCCCCCAGGGGAGTGGTACGTCCCGGACCCGCCTGTCCCTATCCTGACGAAGCTGGAAAGTCCCTGAAACCTTCCACAGGCTCGGCTACCGCTCCGGAGGATCGTCCGTCGGAGGTCCGCGAGCACGCGATCCACCACCCCTCGGGAGCAGTGGGAAGCGCCTACCCGACCATCCGTTGCACGACTGCTCCCTGGCTCTCGCGCGGCGGCGAGGTCATCGCGGCATCGCCGCACCCTCCTGCCCGGAACGCAGCGACGCGTCCTTCGGTGCCGCTCCCTTCCCGGGACGGCGCCGATCCGCCGCCCGCTTCGAGGCTCCCTCGTCGACGTGCTCCGGGCGACCCCTCCCCGCACAGCACGAGTCGATCGGACGACACCACATGGCCCGGACCACCCGCTCCAGAACGGCACCGCCCCGCATTCGTCCGGTGAAGGACGTGGTCCGGATCCTGGCCGTCGCCGCCGCCGTGGCGATCGCCGTGACCGGAGTGTCGATCCCGGGCGCCCAGGCCGCGTCGGCCGCCGAGAGCAGCGCCAGCCACGGTCCCGACGGCACGCACTACCCCTCCGACACCCCCGACATCCGCTCCGGGACCGCCGGCTACACCGTGGTCGACGCCGCGGCGTCCGGCCCCGCGATCCGGAAGGCGCTCGACGCGCTCAAGCCCGCGCAGATCGCGGCCGGAGCCGTCATCCGCGTCCTCCCCGGTCACATCAGCGACCTGTCCGCGCTGAGCGGCTACCGCAACGCCGGCAGCACGAAGGTGCTGATCACGGCGCGCGACGGCTTCCAGTCGGTCACGGGCGGCAACTGGGCACTGCGCTCGGTCACCGGCATCACGCTGATGCGCTTCGACATCGACTCCCTGGACGTCAAGGGCGCGACCCACGCGTCGTTCGCCTGGCTCCGGATCAAGAAGAACTGGCTCGGACTCGCCGCGTCGGCCGGCATCCCGGTCCGCGACGTCGAGCTCATCGAGGTCGTCGAGCCCGACTCGACGGTGAAGAGCGCGGACTCGGCGCAGATCAAGGCGTTCGCGCCGGACGTGATGGGCGACGTCCTGGTCGAGGGCAGCTACATGGCGCCGTCCTACTACGTCGACGCCGTCTACGGCGGCTCGAACCCGGCCCGTCCGCACACGGACACCCTCCAGATCGAGGGCAGCGGCGTCACCGGGCAGATCACCCTCCGCGACACCGTCGTCTTCACCTCGAACAACAGCGCGGTCATCCTCGGCGGCGTGCGGAACGTGGCGTTCGAGGACTCCTTCATCGTCGGCGGCCCGCTCGCGATGAAGCGCTACCCGTTCCTGCGCGGCGGTGCCGGCTACGCCGACGCGATCAACGGCGCGGGCAGCGTCAGCGCCATCCAGGGCACGGGCGGCGGCAACATCGACGCCTCCGACTCGATCCTCGCCGGCTCCCTCCAGCCCAGGTGGGACACCGTCACGGACACCGTCACGAACATCGCGGGCAAGACCGCGACCCGCGGCGCCTTCACCCTCGACACCACGCTGAGCTCGATGAGCGTCGACGAGCTCGACGAGCGGAGCCCCCGCCCGACCACGGCTCGCCTCGTCGACATCTGGGACGACGTCGAGACCTCGACGCCCGAGCCCACGCCGACCCCGACCGCCACTCCCACAGCGACGCCCACCGCGACTCCGACGCCGACCGCGACCCCGGAGCCGACCGCGACTCCCGAGCCGACCGCCACCCCGGAGCCCACCGCCACGCCCACTCCCACGCCGACCAAGACCCCTGACCTCCCGTCGCAGACGCCCGACGACGACGACGGAGGCAGCGGCCCCGTCGCCGACACCACCGCGCCGACGGTCGCGATCACCTCGCCGCAGGCCGGCGCCGTGATCAGCGGGACGACGACCGCGACGGTCTCCGCCACCGACGACACCGCCGTCACCGGCGTGGCGTTCTACATCGGCAACCTCAAGGTCGGTGACGGCACGAAGACCGGAGCGAGCACCTGGTCGCTGACCACCAGCACGGCGGGCATGCGCGGGACCTTCCCGCTCACCGCCCGCGCGACGGACGCAGCGGGCAACGTCGCCGCGAGCGCCCCCGTGACGGTCACCCTGCGCTAGCCCCCGCGCCAGAACGGGCCGGCCCCTCGAACATGAGGAGCCGGCCCTTCCGCGTCCCCGCCGCAGCCCAGCCCGCCTCACGCCGGACCGCCGCAGCGGCCTGCTTCATGCCGGACCGCCGCAGCGCGGCCCGCCCATGCCGATACGCCGCAGCGCGGCCCATCCATGCTGATCGAGTAGCCCGCGCAGCGGGCGCATCGAGATCCACCACCGCCCGAACAGGAGTCTGCCGACCCGCCCTGCTGTCGACGCCGGGTCTCGATACGCCCCTGCGGGACTACCCGACCAGCATGACTCCAGCCGTCGCTGGGAATCGATCCATGCTGATCGAGTAGCCCGCGCAGCGGGCGTATCGAGATCCACCACCGCCCGAACAGGAGTCTGCCGACCCGCCCTGCTGACGACGCCGGGTCTCGATACGTCCCTGCGGGAGTACCCGACCAGCATGACTCCCCGCCACGCGGCTTCCAGCAGCGCTAGGCGTTGCATGCTGGTCGAGTAGCCGCGCAGCGGCGTATCGAGACCCCGCGACCGCGAGCACCCCGCCGAGCCGCGGCATAGTACGTTCCCTTGCTCCGTCAGCGCCAGAACCCCCGTCAGAGGGACGCATCGCCTACGGTTGCACCGGGAAGCACCGTGCTCGATCCTCTTTCGCCGCGGCTCCCACTCCCCCCTTCCGCGCTCCACCCGCCCTGCTCTCCCCGCCCCCTCCGCCCGGACCGCACTGCCGCGGGCCTCCGAGAACCCTCCCCCGGGTCCCGGATCCTCCAGCGCGTCGACCCTCCCGCCGCCGCGCGCTCCGGGCACCCCTTCCCCCGCTGCCCGACCCGATCGGAAGACACCCTCATGGCCAGAGCCACTCCCCCCAGGTCGTCCCCGCGCTCTCGAGCGAGGACCGTCCTCGCCCGCCTCCTCGCGATCACGGCCGCCGTCGGGATCGCCGTCACCGCGACGGTCGTCTCGGACGCACCCGCCGCCTCCGCCGCCGTCGCGTCCGCGACCTACGGACCCGACGGCTCGCACTACCCCTCGGACACCCCCGACATCCGCTCCGGACTCCCCCGCGGCACCACCGTGGTCGACGTCGCCGCCTCCGGCCCGGCGATCCGCACGGCGCTCGACGCCCTCACCGCGCGCCAGATCGCGGGCGGCGCCGTCCTCCGCGTGGCACCCGGCCGCATCGCCGACCTCTCGGCGCTCAACGGCTACACCAACAACGGGGCGTCCAAGGTCCTGATCACCGCGCGCGACGGCTTCCGCTCGGTGACCGGCGGCGACTGGGCCCTGCGCGGAGTCACCGGCATCACGCTGATGCGCTTCGACATCCACTCGCTCGATGTGAAGGGCGCGACGCACGCCTCCTTCGCGTGGCTGCGCGTCGCGGCCAACTGGGTCGGCCTCGCCGGCTCGGCGGGGCTCCCGGTGCGGGACGTCGAGCTGATCGAGGTCGTCGAGCCCGACTCGACGGTCAAGAACGCCGACTCCGCGCAGATCAAGGCCTACGCGCCCGACCTCCTGACCGACGTGCTGGTCGAGGGCGGCTACCTCGCGCCCTCCTACTACGTCGATGCGAAGTACGGCGGCAACCGCGAGCCGCGCCCGCACACCGACACCCTGCAGATCGAGGGCTCCGGGATCACCGGCCAGGTCACGGTCCGCGACACCGTCGTGTTCGCCTCCAACAACAGCGCCGTCATCATCGGCGGAGTCCGGAACGTCGCCTTCGACGACGCCTTCATCGTCGGCGGCAGCGTCGCGGCGCAGCGCTACCCGTTCCTCCGGGGCGGCGCCGGTTCCGCCGGAGCGCAGAACGGCCCCGGCAGCCTGAGCGCGATCCAGGGCTCCGGCGGCGGCAACGTCGACGCGACCGACTCGACCTTCGTCGGCTCGCTGCAGCCCACCTGGGACGCCGTCTCGAACACCCGCACGAACCTGCCCGGCAAGACAGCGCGATCGGGCGGCTTCACCGTCGACCAGAGCCTCGGCGCGCTGACCGCCGCCGACCTCGACGCGCGGAGCCCCCGCCCCACCACCGCGTATCTCGCCGGCATCTGGGACGACGTCTCCCTCGGCGGCAGCCCGGCGTCCACGCCGACCGCGGCGCCGACCGCGTCGGCCACCCCGGTGCCGACCACCCCCGCTCCGACACCGACGACGACCCCGTCCGCCCCCGATGAGCCCGGCGAGCCCGAGGTCCCCGCGGAGGACACCACCGCCCCCGAAGTCGAGATCACCGCACCGGAGGCCGGCGACGTGCTCGGCGGCCCGGCGATCGCGACCGTCACCGCGACCGACGACGTCGCCGTGAGCGGAGTCGTGTTCGCCGTCGAGGGCATCGACATCGGCGACGGCGTCCAGACCGGCGAGGACACCTGGGCGCTCGCCTCCGACACCGCGGGCGTGCAGGGCACGTTCGCGCTCACCGCCCGGGCGACGGACGCGGCGGGCAACGTGACCGAGAGCGCTCCTGTCTCCGTGACGCTGCAGTAGCGTCCGCGTAGGAGGAGGGGCCGCCGTGCTGATCGCACGGCGGCCCTTCGTTCTGCGCCCGAGCGACCCGACGGCCCGCGCCAGTCACGCCTCCTGCACTGCACGACTGAGAAAAGGGTGTGACACTTCCTCAGGTCACCCGCTTGCTCCGCCGAGCCCCTACAGGAGTCGCAGATGCACACACGCCCACCGCAATCCCACGGACAGCGCCGATCGAGCAGCAGACCGCTCGACGTCGCGGCGTCCCTCGTCCTCACCGTCGGACTGCTCGGCGCAGCCGCGCCCGTCGCCCAGGCCTCCGAAGAGACGCCGACGGCCGCCGGAAGCACCTCGATCCCTGTCGCGCTGCCGCAGGTCGCGCCGTCGCCGTCGTCGACTCCGGCCGTCGAGCACCCTGCGCTGGAGAGGTCGATCGTCGCCGACTTCGAGGTGCCCACCGGTGCGGAGCCGGATCGATCTGTCAGGGTCAACTACGCGATCCGGCTGACGAACACCGGCGATGTCCCGCTCATCGTGTCCCTCCGCGGAGACTTCGCTCCGGTCACGATCGCCGTCGGTGAATCGAGGGACGTCGCGGGACGAGACTCGTTTTCGGAGTATGAGTTCTCGACCGGGTTCGTGCCGCTCGACATCGAAGGACAGGCCACCACCCCCCTCGGCGCCAGCATCGACGCGGGGGTCAGCGCCTCGGTCCCGTATCCGGCCGGGCTGCCGGGCCTGGAGCACCCCTCCCTCGAGAGGTCGGTCACCGCCGTGTTCGCACCCGAAGGGTCCGGCACGAGGGCCGATTACACCGTTCATCTCAAGAACACGGGTGACGTCCCCCTGCAAGTGGTCCTCAAGGCGATCACCGGCCCCGGCCAACCCCCTCTGACCCTGGCCGCCGGCGAATCGAGGGACATCACCGGCTCCGCTCTGGTCTCCGAGAAGGATCTGCGGCGCGGCTACTGGGCCTTCAACACCTCAGGAGACGCCTACACCCCCCGAGGCATCCGCATCGAGGGCGACCTCGGCGCCTCGATCGCCATTCGAGCGACGCCGCCGGCTCAGCCGACCCCTGTCCCGTCACCGCCCTCCACGCCGACCCCGGCGCCGTCGCAGCCCGCCACGCCGAGCACTCCGACGCCCAGTCCCACTGCGGTGCCGACCGTTGCCGGCCGGGCCCTGACGGTGACCATCACGGGGAAGTTCCTCACGCAGCCGGGTGAGCTCGTGAAGGAGGGCACCCGGGTCGAGTTCTCGTACGACGTGAAGAACACGGGAACGGTCGATCTGACGGACGTCCTCGGGCGGAAGAAGCTCGCGGTCGGCGAGTCCTTCCTGCTGACCACGACCGAGGCCGTCGTGACCGCGCAGAACATCAAGGACGGGTTCGTGGCGCCCGACGCGGAGTCCATGAGCGAGACCGTTCCGGGCGGAACCCGAGTCGTCGTCTCGGCGCCGAAGCTGCCGATTCCCGACAAGGCTCCGGTGTCCACGGAGAAGCCGGATCTGGACGTGAAGGTCTCCGGCACGTTCCAGGTGAAGGCGGGTGAGCCCGTCGTGGCGGGCACGAAGGTGAAGTGGGTCGCCTCGCTCACGAACACCGGGGACACCGCTCTCCGCGACGTCCAGGTCGCCGACAGCGAGAAGATCGCCGAGCTGCCGGTCGGGAAGAGCGGCGAGGTCTCCTTCGAGAGCACCGTCAGCGAGCGGGACGTGCTCGATCACTCGATCTCCGTCGCCGCCGCGGCCACCGCGATCACGAGGGACGGCTACGACTACTCGAAGCAGACCCTCGGGACCCTCGCCATCCCTGCGGTCGCTCCTGCCCCGGCCGGTCCCGACACCCCCGCGTCGGCGGGACCCGTGTCCCCCGCCCCAGCCGGACCCGACGCTCAGCCGTCCAGTGCAGCGGCAGCCCGGTCGGTGACCGAGGTCGCCACATCGTCCAGCCGCGGTGAGGTCGCCACCTCGGCGTCCTCGGGGGCGACCCGGTCCACGGCCGGTCACCTCGCCTCCACCGGTTCCGACGCCGCCGCGATGCTGCCCGCTGCCGGTGTCCTCGCCCTGCTCGGCGCCGTCGGCGTCTTCCTGGGCCGCCGCCGCAGGAGCCGCACCGCCACCGAGTGACGATGCGCCGAGTCGGCGGGTGGCCTCTGTCGTCCGCCGCCTCGGCCCCGCGCTCCTCGGAGGGCCGCCGTGCACGACGGCGGCCCTTCTGCGCGCCCGGCGACGGACGCGCCGCGCCAATCACCGTGCGAAGCCCCTCAGTACCGCAGAGACCTGTGAAGCTTCCTCGGGTCATCCACCTTGCTCCGCCGAGCCCCTACAGGAGTCGCAGATGCACACACCCTCACCTCA
This sequence comes from Rathayibacter sp. VKM Ac-2857, assembly GCF_013205025.1. Lineage (GTDB taxonomy): Bacteria > Actinomycetota > Actinomycetes > Actinomycetales > Microbacteriaceae > Rathayibacter. The sequence goes on from NZ_JABMLE010000004.1 coordinate 578,643, forward strand.
ACCCCGCGGCCCGCGCCGATCGAGCAGCAGACCACTCGACGTCGCGGCCTCCGTCGTCCTCACCGTCGGCCTCCTCGGCTGCGCCGCGCCTGCAGCTCAGGCGGAGGAAGCACCGGCCACGGCCGCTGCGGTCGGCAGCACGTCGACATCGATCGACGCAGGACCCGCGCCGCAAGTGAAATCAGCGCTGAAGACGGTCGTGAGCGCGCTTTTCGGTTCGCACCTCGGCGAGATCTTGAACGACCACTCAGTGGTTCACTTCGTCCTGGATGTCACCAATACCGGCACAGAACCGATCACCGTGTCCCTCGTCGACTGGCCTGGCACTCAACCTGTCACTCTTGCCCCCGGGAAGGGGACGAGCTTCTCGGAGACCGCGCCTCTCCCTCCGGATTCTCTGAAGTCTGGTGTCTGGGCTCAGAAGATCTGGCTCGAGACCACGACCCCGTCGAAGGAGCAGAGTCGATTGTCCGTCGAGACCGATATCTCCATCCCGAGCGCGCAGTTGCCGAAGCCCGCTCCGACGCCTGCGCCTAGCACCAGCGCGCCGGCCCCCGGCCCCACCACAGCGCCCACCGCTGCGGCCCCGGCCGTGACGGTGACCATCACCGGGAAGTTCGACACGCAGCCCGGTGAGCTCGTCAAGGAAGGCACTCGCGTCGCGTTTACCTACGACGTGAAGAACACCGGCGGGGTGGATCTGACGGACGTCCTCGGGCGCAAGAAGCTCGCGATCGGCGAGTCGTTCCTGCTCACGACGACCGAGGCCGTCGTCAGCGCGCAGAACCTCAAGGACGGGTTCGTTCCGGCCGAGTCGAAGCTGGTGAGGGGAACCCTTCCGAACGGGTCGCGCGTCACGGTCTCCGAGCCGTTCGTGTACAAGCTGCCGATTCCCGAGAAGCCTCCGATCCCCGCGGAGGCGCCGGATCTGGACGTGAAGGTCTCCGGAACGTTCCAGGTGAAGGAGGGCGAGCCGGTCGTCGCCGGGACGAAGGTGAAGTGGGTCGCCGCGGTCACGAACACCGGCAACGTGGCCCTGCGCGACGTCCAGGTCGCCGACAGCGAGAAGCTCGCCGAGCTCCCCGTCGGGGAGACCGGCACGGTCGACTTCGAGAGCACCGTCACCGAGCGCGACGTCTTCAACCACTCCATCTGGGTCGCGTCGCCCGCCACCGCCACCACACCCGACGGAACGACCTTCACGAAGAACACCCTCGGCACGCTCGAAATTCCGGCGGTCGTGCCCGTCCCGGTCGTCCCCGTCCCCCAGCCGATCGTGACGCCGACCTCCACGCCGGCACCGACCTCCAGCCCGGCCCCGACCTCCACGCCGGCACCGACCTCCAGCCCGGCACCGACCTCCACACCGGCACCGACCTCGACCGCGGCAGCCGGGACCCGGCCCGCCGCCGACGTGACGGTGCCCACGGCGACGGCAGGCGGGGCCAGCACGGCTTCTACCCGCTCGGCTGCCGGTCACCTCGCCTCGACCGGCTCGGACGCCGCCGCTGTGCTGCCCGCGGCCGGGATCCTCGCCCTGCTCGGCGCCGTCGGCGTCTTCCTCGGTCGCCGCCGCAGGAGCCGCCCCAGCACCACCGACTGACGGGCGGGGCGTGCCGGTGGCCGACTGCCGACACCGAACGGCTCAGCCTCCGCCCGACCCGTGGGGCCGTCGTGCAGAACGCACGGCGGCCCTTCTGCATCCCCGTCGACCCGATACGACGCGTCACCCCGTGCGGGAAGAGAGCACGACCACCAGAAAGGTGTGACACTTCCTCGGGTCACACACCTTGCTCCGCCGAGCCCTCACAGGAGTCGCAGATGCACACACCCTCACCTCGCCCGCACGGCCCGCGCCGCTCGAGCAGCAGACCGCTCGACGTCGCGGCCTCGCTCGTCCTGACCGTCGGCCTGCTCGGCTCCGCCGCGCCCGCCGCCCTGGCGGCCGACGCAGCGCCGGCCGCGCAGCCCCAGGCCGCACCGTCGCAGCCACCCTCGCCCGCGCCGACGTCGTCGCCGGCCGTCGAGCACCCCGCCCTCGAGCGGACGGTCACCGCCACGTTTGAGTTCATCGGGACCACGACCGAGAGAAGCGAGCCCTACTTCCGAGTCCGGTACACGATTCACCTCGAGAACACCGGCGATGTTCCGCTCAACGTGTTCCTCGAGAACGTCAGGCAGCGGGACGATGCTCCGATCACGCTCGCGGTGGGCGAATCCAAAGACCTCCCGGGAGACACCCTCGTCGTTCAGAGAGAGTTGGCGGACGGTTTCTGGCACTTCAGGACGGACGGGGCGGCGTACACCCCTCAAGGAGTCAGCATCGACGCACGTATCGATGCTTCAGTGCCCGTTCCCGGAGTGAAACCGACGCCTGCTCCGTCGCAGCCCGCCACGCCGTCCCCCGTGCCGTCGCAGCCGAGCACGCCGAGGAGCCCGACGCCCGCGCCTTCGACTGAACCGGCCAGCGCTGACCCGGCGGTGACGGTGACCATCACCGGGAAGTTCCTGACGGAGCCGGGTGAGCTGGTGAAGGAGGGCACCCGGGTCCAGTTCACGTACGACGTGAAGAACACGGGCGGGGTCGATCTGAAGGACGTGCTCGGGCGGAAGAAGCTCGCGGTCGGGGAGTCGTTCCTGCTCACGACGACCGAGGCCGTCGTCAGCGCGCAGAACCTCAAGGACGGGTTCGTTCCGGCCGAGTCGAAGCTGGTGAGGGGAACCCTTCCGAACGGGTCGCGCGTCACGGTCTCCGAGCCGTTCGTGTACAAGCTGCCGATTCCCGAGAAGCCTCCGATCCCCGCGGAGGCGCCGGATCTGGACGTGAAGGTCTCCGGAACGTTCCAGGTGAAGGAGGGCGAGCCGGTCGTCGCCGGGACGAAGGTGAAGTGGGTCGCCGCGGTCACGAACACCGGCAACGTGGCCCTGCGCGACGTCCAGGTCGCCGACAGCGAGAAGCTCGCCGAGCTCCCCGTCGGGGAGACCGGCACGGTCGACTTCGAGAGCACCGTCACCGAGCGCGACGTCTTCAACCACTCCATCTGGGTCGCGTCGCCCGCCACCGCCACCACACCCGACGGAACGACCTTCACGAAGAACACCCTCGGCACCCTCGCGATCCCAGCGGTCGTGCCCGTCCCGACTCCGACCCCGACGCCCACGCCGACTCCGACCGGGACGCCGACTCCGACCGGGACGCCGACTCCGACCGGGACGCCGACTCCGACCGGGACGCCGACCCCGACCGGGACGCCGACTCCGACGCCGGCCGCGGCCGCGTCGACCCGACCGGCCGCTGAGGTCACGGTGCCCACGGCGTCTTCGGGAGCTGCGAGCACGGCCTCGAAGCGATCGGCGGCGGGTCAGCTCGCCTCGACGGGCTCCGACGCAGCCGCCGTGCTACCCGCGGCCGGCGTCCTCGCCTTGCTCGGTGCCGTCGGCCTGTTCCTGGGTCGCCGCCGCCGGAACCGCGCCACCACCGAGTGATCGCCGTGCCGTGCCGGCGGGTGATGGCGGTCACCCACCGGCACGGCACGAACTCCACCTTCTGAAGCGAGTTCGAGGACGATCTCGGACAAGTTGCACAATCCGTGCCACTTTCTTTCGGCCGCAGGACGCGTCGCCGTACGTTTCCGACTGTTGCTCAGCGCACGGCCCGGTTTATCCGGGTGCCGCCGCCCCACCGGTCCTCACTGCGACCGGGTGCGGGCGGCTCGGCCGTCGCTGTCCCGCCCGGAACGCACCGATGCGTGTCTCCGGGGCTCCTCCCCCGTGCGAGGTCCCCGGTCCGTCGCGCCTCGGAGTCCTCGACCCCCTGGATCGGCGATCCGTCATTCCGCCCTCCGATCGAAAGACACCGCCATGTCACGACACACGTCCGCCACTCCGTCCGAACGCCGCACGTCCGCCCTCCGCGCCCTCGCGGTCGCCGCTGCCGTGGGGATCGCCGTCACCGGCGCCTCGTTCCAGACCGCACCGGCCGCCTCCGCCGCTCCGGCCACTCCGGCCGCGGCGAGCGCCTCCACTTTCGGTCCGGACGGCACGCACTACCCGTCCGACACCCCCGACATCCGGTCCGGGCTCTCCAGCAGCACGACGGTCGTCGACGTCGCCGCCTCGGGCCCCGCGATCCGCGCGGCACTCGACGCCCTGACGCCCGCCCAGATCGCTGCCGGCGCCGTCGTCCGCGTCGCTCCTGGACGCATCGACGACCTGTCCGCGCTCGACGGCTACACGAACGACGGTCCGCTCAAGGTCCTGATCACGGCGCGCGACGGCTTCCAGTCCGTCACCGGCGGCAGCTGGATGCTGAAGGGCGTCACCGGCATCACGCTGATGCGCTTCGACATCGACTCGATCGACGTCAAGGGCGCGACGCACTCGTCCTTCGCCTGGCTGCGGATCGCGAACAACTGGGTCGGCCTCGCCGCCTCCTCGGGCATCCCGGTGCGCGACGTCGAGCTGCTCGAGATCGTCGAGCCGGAGTCGAAGCTCAAGAGCGGCGACTCGGCACAGATCAAGGCGTACGCTCCCAACACGGTCAGCGACGTGCTCGTCGAGGGCGACTACATCGCCCCCTCGTACTACGTCGACAAGCAGTACGGCGGCGGCGCGAACCCGGCGCGCCCGCACACGGACAGCCTCCAGATCGAGGGCGCCGGCGTCGTCGGCCAGGTCACCGTCCGCGACACCGCCGTGTTCAGCTCGAACAACAGCGCTGTCATCGTCGGCGGCGTCAAGAACGTCCTCTTCGACCACGCGCTGATCCTCGGCGGCGACGTCGCCGCGCAGCGCTACCCGTTCCTCCCGGGCGGCGCCGGCTCCCCCGGCGCGATCAACGGCAAGGGCAGTGTCAGCGCGATCCAGGGCAAGGGCGGCGGCAACGTCGACGCTACCGACTCGATCTTCACGGGCTCGCTTCAGCCGGTCTGGGACATGGTCTCCGGCTCGCGGACGACGCTCGCCGGCAAGGTCGCCCGGAGCGGCGGCTTCTCCGTCGACACCGCGCTCAGCGCGCTGACCACCGGGGGCCTCGACGCGCTGAGCCCGCGCCCGACCACCGACTACCTCGCCGGCGTCTGGGACCGCGTCGCCGTCTCGGGTGGCACGACTCCCGCGTCCACGAAGAGCACCGCCCGGACGACCGCTCCGGCGCCCGCCGCCTCCGCCGCCCCGAAGGCGTCTCCTGCTCCGACGGCGGCCACTCCGGCTCCGGCGACCACCGCGGCTCCGAGCCCCACCGCCGAGTCGGCCGCGAAGCCCGTCGCCACTCCGGCATCTGTCGCCCCGAAGCCCGCCCAGAAGAAGGCGCCCGCCGTCGACAGCACCGCCCCCGTCGTCACGATCACCTCGCCGCGCTCCGGCTCCGTGCTCGGCGGCTCGACCACCGCCACCGTCACCGCGACCGACGAGGTCGCCGTGACCCGCGTCACGTTCCTCCTCGGCAGTACCGAGGTCGGCGACGCCACTCGGAACGCGGACGGCACCTGGTCGCTGACCACGAGCACCACGGGCAAGCACGGCACGTTCGCGCTGACTGCCCGGGCGATCGATGCCGCGGGCAACAGCACCGTCAGCGCGCCGGTCACGGTCACGCTGAAGTAGCGTCCGGACCGAAGAGGAGGCTGCAGTGCGACACAGCGCGGCAGCCCCCTTCCGGCGTCCCGCCCGGTCACCTCGGCGGGGTCAGCGCGGCGAGAGATCTCCGAGCACGGCGAAGCCCAACCGCTGTGCGGCGACCAGGACCACCGCGTCGGCGGTCACGTCGTTCAGGGCCCTGTCGAAGCTCGGTCGTGACGGGAAGGCGGGTTCCCGCTCGACGCGGCTGAACAGCGTGACGACCGGCTTCCCGGTGATGGCCGACAGGTGCCACAGCCCGTCGATGCTGCCGAGGCGCTCCTCGATCGCCCGGGCCCAGGCCTGCGTCGCACGCTTCGACCCCATCTGGATCGCTGCGGCGGCCCCGTTGTGGACCGGCCACTGACCGGTGAGATCGAGGAGCGTCAGCGGACGGGACGGACGCCAGCCCACGAGCCGCGGAGCGTTCTGAACGCAATCGACGACCCGTCGACGCTGGTAGGTCTCGCCGAGCGACGTCACGGCATCCGTCGCCGCGTACAGGACACCGACGGTCGGGTGGTCCCCCGGAGGGGGCGGGTGCGGGTCGAAGCGCATCCCCGGCACCGGTCCGTGGTGACGCAGAGCGTTCCAGGTCCCCGCATGCTCCCCGGCGCTCCGGTACACGCGCCAGAGCGGACCGGAGTACTCCCGGAGGTGCGAGGGCCCGGTGACGAAGGACTCCGGTGGGGTGAGCGGGACCTTCACGACTCGTCGAACTCGGCCAGAGCGGCGAGGACCTCCCGCGGATCGCCTCCCCCGATGAGCCACCGCACCGGCGTGACCGACGTCTCGCCGATGAGGAGCTCCTCCTGCGGCGTGGTCATGAAGCCGTGGACACTCGCGGGGTGCATGTCGGCCGGGATCGCCCTCACGAGGGCGGGGACGCCGGGCAGCATCGGCCGCTCCCGGTCGTCCGTGAACTGCCAGGCCGGGAACCGCAGCTTCGAGCCGACCTTGAAGGCGTACAGGCCGTCCTTCGCCTTCCGGTGGCGCACGCGCGTCTCATCGATCCTGAGTCGCGCGGCCACCTCGGCGGTGCCGAACGAGTCGACGATCGCCTGCAGCCGGGTGCGCCGCTCGAGATCGGCCAGCTCGCCGCGCGCGACCTCCGCCTCGGCCTCGGCGAGCTCCTCGGCGGTCATCGTGCCGGACTCGACGAGGAAGTCGGCCTCGGCCTGGATCAACCCGCCGCCCGACGACTGCTGCCTGGCGAGGAGCGAGGCCTGCTCCGTGAGGAGCGCGACGAGTGTCCGCTCGTCGCCTCCCCTGCGGCGGACGGCCCGCCACAGTGCATCGAGACCGTCGGTCAGCTCGGCGTGGGTGACGATGGCGAGCACCTCCGGCGTGAGCCGGGCGAGAACGCTGCGGAGATGCTCGTGCACGGCACCCGGCGAGAGCTCGAGCCGACCGGCGATCTCCGACTCGGTGGCACCTTCGGCGAGCCCGACGACGATCCGGAGCTGCGCCTCCAGGGCGGACTCCGACTCCGGCCCTCTCGAGCTCGTGATCGGGGGCGGGCTTGTGGCGAGGTCTGTCATGAACGTCTCCTCCGATGATCGGCGCACTGCTGATCCTAGTTTGGAAGGAGCATGCGCCGACCGGTCGAGACGTGCGCCGCGCGACGGTGGCGCGCTGCGCCCGTCTCGTCAGCTCCGCGAGGTGAGCAGGGTCCTCAGCGGCGGCGCGATCGACTCGCGCCGCAGCAGCGCGGTCGCCAGCAGGAGCAGCAGCAGCACCGATCCGCGGACCAGGCCCTGCCAGTAGAACGAGACGCCGAGCAGCACGAGGCCGTTGTTGATCAGGCCGAAGATCAGCACGCCGATCACCGTGCCGAGCACGTTGGGCCGCCCGTGCGCCGAGAGCGTCGCTCCGATGAAGACCGCGCCGATCGCATCCAGCACGTAGAGCTGGCCGCTCGCCGGCGAGTAGCCGTAGCTGCGCGAGGCGAGTGCGATGCCGGCCAGGGCGCCGATCAGCGCCGCCACGATGAACGCGGAGGCGAGCGAGATCCCGACCCGGCGGCCGGCGATGCGGGTGGCGCCCGGCTGCTCCCCCGCCGCGGTGAGCACGCGGCCCCAGCGGGTGCGGTCCAGCAGCAGCCAGACCGCGACGGCGACGGCGATCGCCAGCAGCACCGGAGTGCCGATGCCGAGTACGGTCGCGTTGCCCCAGGCGGCGAAGGCGTCCGGCGTCTCCTGGCGGCGCAGGTAGATCGGCGCGCCGCCGCCGGTGAGCAGCTGCTGCGCACTGGTGCCGATGAACCAGACCGACAGGGTCGCGAGGAAGGCGCGGATGCGCAGCACGATCACCAGCACCGCGTTCACCACGCCGGCGAGCATCCCGAAGCCGAGGCCGATCAGCACGGCGAACCAGGTCACGTAGCCGTCGGCGATCAGCGCCGTCGCGGCCAGCGCCGCGAGGTCGATCGCGATGCCGATGGAGAGGTCGATGCCGCCGGCGCGGACGACGAGGGTCATCGCGCACGCCGCCATCAGCAGCAGTGCACCGGCGCTCGCGACGTTGAGCAGGTTGGTCGGCGCGAAGTAGCCGGGCACGCTCGTGCCGAAGACGGCGAGGATGAGCACGACCGCGCCGGGCGCGAGCAGGCGGACGGCGAGGGCCCGGCGGGACTCGGACACGGGCAGGGCGACGGCGGTCACGAGCGGACCCCTCTCTCTCGCAGGGCCGCGAGGCCGAGGACGAGCAGGATGAGCAGCCCCTTGATCGCGCCGACCCACTGGCTGTCGATGCCGATCAGGGTGAAGCCGTTGCCGAGGGCCGCCACGAAGACGGCGGCGAGCAGCGTGCCGCCGATCGTGACGACGAAGCGGCGCGAGAAGACGACCGAGAGGTAGGCGGTGACGATGATGTCGAGCAGGATCTGGTTGCCGATCCCGGGCACGGCGGCGGCGAGGCGCGCGGCGAGCAGCAGCCCGGCGATCCCGGCGAGGAGCCCGGAGAGCAGGTAGCTGGTGAGGACGTGGCGCCACACGGAGACGCCCGCGACGCTGGCCGCGGTCGGGTTCTGCCCGACGGCGTAGCTGCGGGTGCCCCAGGGGGTCCGCCCGACGGCGAGTGCGGTCGCCACCGTGACGACGGCGAGCACCACGACCGGCGCCGGGACGCCGAGCACGGCGCCGCCCCGCAGCCAGTCGAACAGCGGATCCGCGACCGGCACCTTGACGTTGTCGGTGGCGAGGAAGACGACGGAGCCGACGATGCCGGAGACGGCGAGCGTGGCGAGCAGCGGGCGGAGGCCGAGCACGACGGCCGTGCCGCTGATCGCGCCGAAGCCGATCGAGACGAGGAGGGCGAGGAGCACGGCGGGGACCGCGCCGAGACCCGCGGTCAGCGCGACCGCCGCGACGACGCCGGAGAGGCCGACGATCGGCCCGGAGGCGAGGTCGATGCCGCCGCGGACGACGTCGTCGCCGCCGGTGATCACCACGATCGCGAGGCCGAAGCCGGCGATCGCGGGGACCACGGCCTGGATCAGGATCGTCGAGAGGTTGCCGCCGGTGGCGAAGACCGGCGAGGCGGCGCTGAACACCGCGATCTCGAGGACGACGACGAGGTAGCCGATCAGGGCGAGGGCGCCGATGCCGCGGCGGCGGGCGCGCGGCGCGGCGGGCGCCTCCGTCGTCGCGTCGTCGGTGGGTGCGGTGGTGAGGGTCATCGGGCACTCTCCCGGGCGTCGAGGTCGGAGGCGTCGAAGGCGGGTGCGTCGACGGCGCCGGACGCGATCGCGAGCACGCGGTCGGTGCTCAGCTCGGTGCGGGGCAGCTCGGCGCGCACGGCGCCGCGGTGCAGCACCAGGACGCGGTCGGCGAGGCCGACGAGTTCCTCGAGGTCGAGCGAGACGAGGAGGATGCCGGCGCCCTCGTCGACGAGGCGGTTGACCAGCGCGTAGACGGCCGCGCGGCTGCCGACGTCGACGCCTGCGGTGGGCTGATCGAGGACGAGCACGCGCGAGCCGGCGGCGAGCCACTTGCCGAGCGCGACCTTCTGCTGGTTGCCGCCGGAGAGCGTGCCGACCACGGCCTCCGGATCGGCGGGGCGCACGTCGAGCGCGGCGATCTGCTCGAGCGCGAGCGCCCGGTCGCGGCGGCGGCTGGGCAGCAGGCCGCCCAGGCTGATCCGCCCGAGCGAGGCGATCGAGAGGTTCTCCCGGACGGTGTGGGCGAGGAGCACGCCGTCGCGCCGGCGGTCGCTCGGCACGTAGCCGCCGCCCGCGGCGACGAAGGCCCGGGCGGAGGAGGTGGCGGTGCCGGCCACGCGCACCCGGCCGCTGCGGCGGACGAGGCCGACCACGGCGTCCGCGAGCACGTCGACCCCGGAGCCGACGAGGCCGGTGACGCCGACGATCTCGCCGGGGCGCACCGTCAGATCGAGGGCGTCGAGCGCGCCGGGCACGGTGAGCGCCTCGATCTCGAGCAGCGGCGCGACGTCGGCGGCGACCACCCGGTCGGAGCGGAGCGCGAACTCCTCCACGTCGCGGCCGAGCATCAGCTCGACGATCCGGGCACCCTGCTCGGCGTCGCCGTCGATCAGGTCGAGCGCGCCGACGTTCGCGCCGTTCCGCAGCACCACCACCCGGCTGGCGACGCGCTGCACCTCCTGGAGGTAGTGCGAGATGTAGATCACCGCGACGCCGCGGGCCTGCAGCCGGCGGATCGAGGCGAACAGCGCCGCCACCTCCCCGGCGGCCAGCGGCGCGGTCGGCTCGTCGAGCACCAGGAGGCGCGGCTCGACCAGCAGCGCCCGGGCGATCTGCAGCTGCTGCTGCTCCGCCACGGTGAGGTCGTCGACGAGGGTGTCGCCGCGCACGACGAGGCCGACCAGCTCGGCGAGCACGGCCTCGGCCGAGGTGCCCCGGCGGCGCAGCCTCTCGTGGCCGAGGTAGAGCTGCTCCGCCACGGTCAGGCGGCCCGCGAGGTGCCGGTCCTGGTGCACGACCCGGATGCCGGCCCGCTCGGCGTCGCGCGGGGCGGTGATCGCCACCGGCTCCCCGTCGATCGCGATCGAGCCCGCGTCGGCCGAGTAGAGGCCGGTGAGGATCTTGATCAGCGTGGACTTGCCCGCGCCGTTCTCGCCGACCAGGGCGACGACCTCGCCGCGGCCGACAATGAGCCCGACGTCGCGCAGCACCGGGACTCCGGCGAAGGACTTGGAGATCCCCGCCATCACGAGGGCCGGCGGCTGATCGCCCGCGGGACTAGCCACCGAGACCGAGCTCCGCGGTCTTCTCGGCGATGTTCGCCTTGTCGATGAGCACCGGAGCGAAGTAGGTGGTCGGCGTGACCGAGTCGGCCTCGCCGCCGAGGAAGCGGGCCACGTTGTCGGCCGAGCCGGCGCCGATGGCGAGGTTCTGCTGCGCGACGGTCGCGGTGTAGGAGGAGTCGGGGTCGGCGATCAGGTCGAGCGCGCCCTGGTCGGCGTCGACGCCGTAGATCTTGATCTCGTCGCGGCCCGCCGCGTCGACGGCCTGCGCGGCGCCGATCTGCGGGGTGTCCCAGCAGGACCAGATGGCCGAGATCTCGCCCTTCGGGTAGCGCGAGAGCGCGTCGCCGATCTGCTGCTTCGCGTCCTCGATCGTGCCCTCGTACTTGTCCTGCAGCTCGGGCTGGAGGATCGAGATGTTCGGGTAGTCCTCGAGCACGAGCTTGAGCTCGTTGTAGCGGATGCGGCAGGGCGCGACGCCCGGGAAGCCGTTGAAGACCAGGATCTGGCCGGAGCCGCCGATGTCCTCGGCGATGGTGCGGGCGAGGGTCGAGCCGATCTGCCAGTTGTCGCTGGTGACGTTGTTCTCGGAGTACTCCGACACGTTGTCGATGGTGAAGAGCGGGATCCCCGCGTCGTGCACCTCCTTCAGCGCAGGCGCGAGGGTGGTCGCGTCGCCGAGGATCACGATGATCGCGTCGGGCTTCTGCGAGACGAGGTTCTCGATGTCCGAGACGTGCTTGTCGTCCTTGGCCTCGGCCTGGGTGGCGACGACGGTGCCGCCGAGCGCCTCCACGCGGTCCTGCACCGACTGGTACACGATGCGGGAGAAGTCGTGGACGATGTCCTTCGCCGCGATGCCGACCGTCTTGCCCTCGAGGCTCGGGACATCGGCGGTCGAGGCCGCGGCGGTGGTCGCCTCGGCGGCGGCGTTCGCGCCGTTCGCGCCGGAGGACTCCTCCTTGAGGGAGCAGCCGGTGAGGACCAGCGTCGCGGCGGCGAGGAGCGCCACCGCGGAGGTGAGGGAGCGGAATCGCATGGGAGGGCCTGCTTCGGGAGGAGAGGGATGCTGTGGGGCGCCGGATCCGCGGAGGAGCGGGCGGTGCTGCTGGCCATCGTGGCGGTGGCGCGGCGGCTCGTCACGCCGGCCGGTCATCCACCGCAACGCGGCGTCACACAGCGCAACACGGGGGCCGTTCGTTACGCCGGGTTGCGCGCGCGCCGACGCGGTGTCGGTCGTCCCTCCTAGGGTCCGAAGCGCACCAGCCCCGAACCGAACGGAATCCCATGGCGTCCCGCATCGTCCTTAACGCCTTCGACATGACCTGTGTCGGCCACCAGGCGCCCGGCCTCTGGCGGCACCCCGACTCGCAGGCCGACCGCTACAACGATCTCGAGTACTGGATCGACCTCGCGAAGACGCTCGAGCGCGGCACCTTCGACGCGCTCTTCCTCGCCGACGTGCTCGGCGTCTACGACGTCTACCGCGGCTCCGTCGGGCCGGCGCTGATCGACTCGGCGCAGGTCCCGGTCAACGACCCGCTGCTGCAGATCCCCGCGATGGCCGCCGCCACGAAGCACCTCGGCTTCGGCGTCACGATCTCGCCGACCTATGAGCAGCCCTACGCGCTCGCGCGCCGGCTCTCCACACTCGATCACCTCACCAAGGGCCGGATCGGCTGGAACGTGGTCACCTCCTACCTCGACAGCGCCGCGCAGAACCTCGGCCTCGAGCGGCAGATCCCGCACGACGAGCGCTACGACATCGCCGAGGAGTTCCTCGACGTGAGCTACAAGCTCTGGGAGGGCTCCTGGGAGGAGGGCGCGGTGCTGCGCGACCGGGAGCGCGGCGTCTTCACCGACCCGCGCAAGGTGCACCCGATCGGCCACTCCGGCACCCACTACCGCGTGCCGGGCATCCACCTCTCCGAGCCGTCGCAGCAGCGCACGCCGGTGATCTTCCAGGCGGGAGCCTCGCCGCGCGGCATCGACTTCTCGGCGAAGCACGGCGAGGCCGTCTTCATCAACGCGATCCGGCCCGAGCTGACCCGGCGGACCACGGACGCCATCCGCGACGCTGCGGAGAAGCACGGCCGCGCGCGCACCGACCCGAAGATCCTCATCCTCGCGACCGTCATCGTCGCCGAGACGGACGCCGAGGCGCAGGCCAAGTACGCCGACTTCAAGACGTACTCGTCCCGCGAGGGGGCGCTCGCGTTCTACGGCGGCTGGTCGGGGCTCGACCTCTCGCAGTTCCCGGCGGACGTGCCGCTCGACTACGTCGACACCGATGCGGTGCGCAGCGCGCTCTCGATCTTCACGAAGGCGGACCCCGACCGCGCCTGGACCCCGGACGACGTCGCGGAGTACCTCGGCATCGGTGGCATCGGCCCGGTGATCGTCGGCTCGCCGAGCACCGTCGCGGACGAGCTGGAGCGCTGGGTCGACGTCGCCGGGATCGACGGCTTCAACCTCGCCTACGTGGTCACCCCCGGCACCTTCGAGGACTTCGTCGACCTCGCGGTCCCCGAGCTGCGGAGGCGCGGCCGGGTCTGGGAGGAGTACGAGGGTTCGACCCTCCGCGAGTACCTCCAGGGCCCGGGCAGCGCCCGCGTGAAGGACTCGCACCCGGCCGCCGCCTACCGCGACGCGTACGTCGGCTCGCCCAGCGCCGCCGACGGACTGCCCGACAGCGTCCTCTCCGTCCTGCCCGCCCTCGACCCGGAGCCCGTCCGATGACACAGACCGCCCCTGCCCCGACCAGCCCCGAGTCCCGCCCGGAGCGTCCCCGCTCGCACTGGGACCGCATTGCGACCGCCGCCGAGCACGCGCACTGGGACGCCGTCGCGTCCGGCGTCGCCGAGACCCTCGCGACCGACGTCCTCGAGCGCGACCGCGGCAACCTCGACCCGACGACCGAGCTCGAGCCGCTGCGCTCCTCGGGACTCGTGAATCTGCTCGACCCCGCCGAGTACGGCGGCGGCGGCGCGGTCTGGAGCACGGCGTTCCGGGTGATCCGGATCCTCGCCGCGGCGGACGCCTCGCTCGCGCAGATCCTGCTGTACCACTACGTCAACTCGGCCAACATCGCGTTCTCGGCGCCGGAGTCGGAGCGCGAGCGCTTCTACCGCGCGACGATCGAGGGCCGGTGGCTCTGGGGCGACTCGGTGAACCCGGTCGACCCCGACCTCGAGCTGACGCCCCGCGGCCACGGCTTCGAGCTGAACGGGCTCAAGCGCTTCTCGACCGGGGTCTCCTCGGGCGACGCGGTGCTGGTCAACGCGGTGATCTCCGGCGGCGACCGCTCCGGCGAGACGCTGACGTTCGTGCTCCCCCGCGACCGCGCGGGCATCGAGCCGCTCGGCGACTGGGACTACCTCGGCCAGCGGCAGAGCGCCTCCGGGTCCGTCCGCTTCACCGGCGTGCGGGTGGACGCGACCGAGATCCTCGGCGCGCTGGTCGACGAGCCGTTCGCGACCCTGATCACGCCGTCGATCCAGCTCGGCTTCGGCAATCTGTACCTCGGCATCGCGCAGGGCGCGCTGGCGAAGGGCCGCGGGCTGACGCTCGGCAGGAAGAACTCCTGGTTCCTCTCGGGCGTCGAGACCTACGCGCAGGATCCGTTCGTGCGCCGCCTCTACGGCGAGCTGGTCGCGCACACGGCGGCGGCGGAGGCGCTGGCCGACCGGGTCGGCGTGCTGCACGACGCCGAGGTCGCCCGCGGCGCGGCGGTGACGGCCGAGTCGCGCGCCGCTCAGGCGATCGAGATCGCGAAGGTGAAGATCGTGACGGACGCGCTCGCGCTCGACGTGACGACCCGGATCTACGAGGCGACCGGCTCCTCCTCCGCGAAGAGCTCGATCGGCCTCGACCTCTACTGGCGGAACGTCCGCACCCACTCGCTGCACGACCCCGTCGACTACAAGAAGCTCGAGGTCGGCGCGAACTACCTGACCGGCGACGTCCAGCCGCTCTCCCTCTACACGTGAGCGGCGACGGACACATGAGCGGCACAGGATCCGAGCGTCTCGCGGAGGCGCGCGCCGCTTTCCGCCCGGTCTTCGACGGGATCGCGGCGGGCGCCGTCCAGCGCGAGCTCGACCGCGCGCTTCCCTTCGAGCCGATCGAGCGGCTGCGCGCGGCTCGCTTCGGCGGTCTGCGGGTGCCGGTCGAGCACGGCGGCCGCGGGCTCACGCTGCGTGAGACCGCGTCGCTGCTGATCGAGCTGGCGACGGCGGACTCGAACGTCGCGCAGGCGCTTCGCGGTCACTTCGCCTTCGTCGAGGACCAGCTGTCCTTCCCGCCGTCACCGGCGCGCGACGGCTGGCTGCGCCGGCTCGCCGCGGGCGAGCTGGTCGGCAACGCCTGGAGCGAGATCGGCACGGCCGCGGTCGGCGTCACGCAGACCACGCTCACCCGCCGGGGCGACGAGCTGGTGGTGAACGGCACCAAGTACTACTCCACCGGCACGATCTTCGCCGACTGGACCGACGTCGTCGTGCGCCGCGAGGACGGCACGGACACCGCGGTGGTGGTGCGCGTGGATCAGCCGGGTGTCGTCGCGACCGACGACTGGTCGGGCTTCGGCCAGCGGCTCTCGGGCAGCGGCACCACGGTGTTCACCGACGCGGTCGTCGAGCCGGAGCACGTCTTCGCCTCGGTCCTGCGCGCGCCGCACCAGACGCCGTTCTTCCAGCTCGAGCTGCTCGCGGTGCTGGCGGGGATCGCCGCCGCTGTCGAGCGGGACGCGATCGCCGCCGTCCGCACCCGCTCGCGGGTCTACAGCCACGGCCTGGCCGATCACGGGCGGGACGACGCCCAGATCCAGGAGGTCGTCGGCGCGATCTCGGCGATCGCCTTCGGTGCCCGGGCCGCGGTACTCGTCGCGGCGGAAGCGGTGGGCGAGGCGGCGGACGATCCCTCGCTGGTGCCGGCGGCCGGCGCCGAGGTGTACCGGGCTCAGGTGCTGCTCACCGAGTCGGTGCCGCGCGCCGCGACCCTGCTCTTCGACGCGCTGGGCTCGTCCGGGGTCGCGACGGGCGCCGCGCTCGACCGGCACTGGCGCAACGCCCGCACGGTCGGCGCGCACAACCCGGTGATCTACAAGCAGCGGATCGTCGGCGAGTGGGCGCTGAACGGGACACCGCCGCCGCTCGCCTGGTCGATCGGCGTCGGGCGGCCGCAGGGCTGAGCCGTGGTGCAGGCGTGCCGGCTCAGCGCCCCGCCTGGACCGCGTGCAGCGTCGCGTAGCGCCCGCCCGCCGCGAGCAGCTCCTCGTGGCTGCCGGTCTCGACGATCCGCCCGCGCTCGAGCACGACGATCGTGTCGGCCGAGCGGATCGTCGACAGCCGGTGCGCGACGACGAGGGTGGTGCGGCCGCGCATCAGCCGCAGCAGTGCCTCCTTGACGGCGGCCTCCGACTCCGGGTCGAGCGCGCTGGTGGCCTCGTCGAGCAGCAGGACACGCGGGTCGCGGACCAGGGCGCGGGCGATGGCGATGCGCTGGCGCTGACCACCGGAGAGGCGCGCGCCGCGCTCCCCCACGACCGCGTCGAGGCCGTCCGGCAGCTCGCGGACGAACTCCAGCGCGTTCGCGTCGCGGAGGGCGGCGATGATCCGCTCCTCGCCGACGCCGGTCAGTCCGTAGGCCACGTTGTCGCGGATCGAGCCCTCGAAGAGCACCGAGTCCTGCGGCACGACGGAGACGGAGCGGCGCCAGGTGCGCAGGTCGAGCGTCTCGGCGTCGACGCCGTCCAGGAGGATGCGGCCGCCCGTCGGGCGGAGGAAGCCCAGCACGAGGTTGAGCATCGTCGACTTGCCGGAGCCGGAGGAGCCGACGAAGGCGACGGTCCGGCCGGGCTCGATGTCGAGGTCGATGCTCTGCACGCCGACGCTGGTCCGGACGCCGGTGCCGTCCTCGGCGGCGGCGTCCTCGACGCCGGTGCTGACCGCGCCGTAGCGGTAGGTCACGTCCTCGAGCCGGATCCGGCCGCGCACCTCGGCCGCTCGGGCCTTGCCCTCGTTCTGCTCGAGGTCCGGGTCCTCGAGCAGCTCGCCGATCGAGCGGATCGACTCCGTGCCGCGGGCGATGACCGGCAGCAGCATCAGCAGGTTCGTCATCGCGCCGGTCAGCAGGGCGAAGTAGGAGCTGAGCAGGACGACCTGACCGGGCGTGATCGGCAGCCAGCCGCTGATCGAGACCCAGGCGGCGAGCACCAGGCAGCCGATGCCCAGCAGCTGCAGGCTCACCCAGGAGAGCGATGCGAAGCGGCCGTTCAGCAGGTCGAGGCTGTAGCCGGCGGAGCGGACGCCCTCGGCGCCCGCCGCGACCCGGTCGACCGCGGTCTGCTCGAGACCGTGCGCGCGGGTGATCGGGATCAGCGTCGCCATCTCGCCGACGCGCGCCGAGAAGTGCTCGACCTCGCGGCGGAACTGCTCGTTGCTCCGGCGCGAGCGGCGGCCGAGGAAGGCGCGCAGCAGCACCGCGAGCGGGATGGCGCAGGCGTAGACCGGGAGGAACGCGGGCACCTCGATCGCGGTCATCACGACCGCGCCGATCGCCACCATCGTCGCCGAGAGCAGCGGGTGGCCGACCTGCTGGTACATCGTCTCGATGTTCTCGACGTCGCGGACGACCTTGGTCTGCACGACCGAGGAGCTGGCGCGGGAGTGGAAGCCGATCGAGAGGTTCTGGAGGCGGGCCGCGAGGGCGTTGCGGAGGTCCGTCCCGGTCTGGCGCACGGCGCTCATGTAGAGCCGGGTGTACATCACGTGGTTCGGGTAGTTCTGCAGCAGCGCGAGCAGGGCGATGCCGGCCCAGAGCCACAGCGTCGACTCCGGACCGCCGGCGACGACGACGTCGACGATCGCGCCGGTGACGACCGGGAGCAGCCAGAGCGGAGTGTCCTTCACCGCGAAGAACAGCACGGCGACGGCGACGCGCGGCCGGTAGCGGCCGAGGAGCCGGAGGGCCGAGCGGCCGGGGTGACGGCGGTCGAGCAGCAGCGGGGCCTGCGAGGGACGGGCTTCTCTCACGAGACGGTCGACTCCGATCGGGGTGTCCGCGGCGCCTTCGGGAGCGACCGCTCCGGCGGGGACGCCCTCGACGCTACTCGGGCGGCGCGGTCGTGGGCAAGCGTTTTCCTGGCTAGGGTTCTGCCGACCGATGCGTGCGGACGAGCCTGTGCGCCAGACCTCGTGAGGACCCCGATGACCGAGCCGATGCCGCTGCGCGAGGACGCCTTCGCCGTGCCCTACTGCGATCCCGTCTTCGACGGTCCGACCGACCCGGTGCTGGTCGCCGACACCCTCCGCGGCGAGTGGCGCCTCTTCTACACGCAGCGGCGCGCGACACTGGATCTGCCCGGGGTCGAGTGGGTGCACGGCAGCGCCATCGGCGTCGCGGTGTCGAGCGACGGCGGGGCGACGTGGGCGTATCGCGGCACCGTCCCCGGCCTCACCGCCGGGCTGTCGGCCGAGCTGCCGACGCTCTGGGCGCCCGACGTCGTGCGGATCGGGGATCGCTGGCAGATGTTCGTGACCCGGATCGACGGCACCCCCGACGACTGGACCGGACGGGCGGGCATCGTGCAGTTCGAGAGCGACGATCTCGAGACCTGGCGGCTCCTCGGCGAGATCGACCTCGGCTCCGACCGCGTGATCGACGCCGCGGTGGCGCGCACCGGCGACGGGCGGCACCGGCTCTGGGCGAAGGACGAGCGGCTCGACAGCAGCACCGTCGTCGCCGTCAGCGACGATCCCGGCGACCCGGCGTCCTGGCGGGTCGAGGGCGTCGCCGTCGGCGGGCGCCCGCACGAGGGGCCGAAGGTCTTCCCGCTGGCCGGCCGGTACTGGCTGATCACGGACGAATGGCGCGGGCTGGCCGTGCACCACTCCCCCGACGGCGTCGGCGACTGGCGGCGGCAGACCGAGCGGGAGGGCCTGATCCTCACCGCGCCGGAGCGGCTGGAGGGTGCGCCGATCGTCGCCCGGCACGCCGACGTCGTGCCGCTGGACGAGGACCGCGCCCTGATCGTGTATTTCACCCACCCCGGCTGGGACGGCAGCGACCTCGCGTCGATGCCGCCGAGCGCGGCGCTGCGCCGCTCGCACGTCCGCGCGGCCGTGCTCACCGTCGTCGACGGCGCGCTGGTCTGCTCCGCCGACAGCCTGCCGGTCGACTAGCCGCCGCGGGTGGCCACCCCATGCTGACGAGCAGCCGCCGCAGGCGGCCACCCCATGCTGATCGAGTAGCCGCCGCAGGCGGCGTCAGCATGCTGGTCGAGTAGCCGCCGCAGGCGGCGTATCGAGACCCCGCGTCGCCAGCACGTCGGCTGCCGAACCCTCGCGTCCAGCAGGGCCGGATCTCGATACGCCCGCTGCGCGGGCTACTCGATCAGCACGGATGGGGCCGCCGCAGCATGCAGCGTGGATCGCGGCGCACCGCGTAGGGCGGCCACCCCATGCTGGTCGAGTAGCCGCCGCAGGCGGCGTCAGCATGCTGGTCGAGTAGCCGCCGCAGGCGGCGTATCGAGACCCCGCGTCGCCAGCACGTCGGCTGCCGACCCCTCGCGTCCGGCAGGGCCGGATCTCGATACGCCCGCTGCGCGGGCTACTCGATCAGCATGTGCTAACCCCATGCCGGTCGAGTAGCCGCCGCGGGCGGCCCCCACATGCTGGTCGAGTAGGCGCCGCAGGCGGCGTATCGAGACCACGCGTCGCCAGTACGTCGGCTGCCGAACCCTCGCGTTCAGCAGGGCCGGATCTCGATACGCCCGCTGCGCGGGCTACTCGATCAGCATGTGCTAACCCCATGCCGGTCGAGTAGCCGCCGCGGGCGGCCCCCACATGCTGGTCGAGTAGCCGCCGCAGGCGGCGTATCGAGACCCCACGTCGCCAGCACGTCGGCTGCCGAACCCTCTCGTCCGGCAGGGCCGGATCTCGATACGCCCGCTGCGCGGGCTACTCGATCAGCATGATGTTCGCCAGCGCGGCAGGCGGCAGGAGGGCTGCTGGTCGAGTAGGCGCCGCAGGCGGCCGCCCCCAAGCCGGTCGAGTAGCCGCCGCAGGCGGCGTATCGAGACCCGGTGGCGGGCGCGTCGGGCACGTCGGCTTGACGTGCGCAAGTCGCCGACGTATTTTGGGGCAAACGCTTTCCCGAAACGTTTCATTTCAGTTCGGGGCTCGAAACGATGATGTTCTCGAAAGGACGACGATGTTCCGCTCACACAGCAAGCGCTACTCGGCGGTGGCCGCCGTGGCCGTGGCCGCCCTCGCTCTGACCGGCTGCTCCGGTGGAGGCTCCGGGGCCTCCGCCACCCTGGACCCCGACGAGGAGATCACCCTCGACTACACGTTCTGGGGCAACGACGACCGCGCCGCCCGCTACGACAAGGCGATCGCCCTGTTCGAGGACGAGCACCCGAACATCACCATCAACTCGACCTTCACCGACTACCCCGGCTACTGGGAGAAGCGCCAGACCGAGGCGGCCGGCGGCGGACTCCCCGACGTGATGCAGTTCGACTACACCTACCTCCGCCAGTACGGCGACAACGGCCTGCTCGGCGACCTGTCCGAGTACTTCGGCGGCGCGGTCGACGAGACCACCATCTCCCCGGAGCTGCTCGCGACCGGCGAGCTCGACGGCGCCACCTACGCGATCCCCACCGGCTACAGCGCCTGGGCGGTCTTCCAGAACCAGGACCTCCTCGCCGCGAACGGCGTCGAGCCCTACGCGGGCGGCGGCAGCTGGGAGGACTACGCGGCCTACGTCGCGGACGTCACCGCGAAGACCGGCGGCGCCGTCTACGGCGGCACCGACTACACCGGCCGCATCCAGAACTTCGAGCTGCAGCTGCGCGCCGAGGGCAAGGAGCTGTTCACCGAGGACGGCGAGCTCGGCTTCACCGAGGACGACCTCGCCGCGTTCTGGGAGCAGGGCGACGAGATGCGCACGAGCACCGGCGTGCCGGCCGCGCGCCTCCAGGAGCTGCTGCCCAAGTCCGGCTTCGGCGCCGGCATCGCGACCAGCGAGATGAGCTGGAGCAACTTCCTCGGTGGCTACATCGGCGACAGCGGCGCCTCCGAGATCCTGATGACCGCTCCCCCGACCGCGGACGAGGGCAGCAAGGACCTCTACCAGAAGGTCGGCCTGATGCAGGCGATCTCCTCCGCGACCGAGCACCCCGAGGCCGCAGCGACCTTCCTCGACTTCCTGATCAACAGCCCCGAGGTCGGCGAGATCTTCGGCGCCACGCTGGGCATCCCCGCCTCGTCCGAGCAGCTCGCCGGTGCGAACCTCGAGGGCCCGGACAAGCAGGTCGCCGACTACCTCGACTCCGTCGAGGACCGTCTCGGCGAGGCCCCGGCCGCTCCGGTCGCCGGCTACGGCGCGATCGAGGCGAACTTCCTCGACCTGGGCACCAGCCTGGGGCTCGGCGCGGTCACCGTCGACGAGGCGGTCCAGCAGTTCTTCGACGAGACCGACGTCACGCTCCAGAACTGACCCGGCCGCCCCGCACCGCTCCCCACTGATCCGCACTGATCCCCTTCATCCAGGCCAGGAAAGGCATCACATGACGACGACGTCGACTCCGAGCGGCACCGCCGCCGACGGTCGCGTCACGCCGATCGCCGACCGGACGAGCACTCCTCGTCCGGTCGGCCCTCAGGCGCGGCGACGCCCCAAGCGGGACACCCTAGCCGGCTACGTGTTCCTCTCGCCGTGGCTGATCGGCTTCGTCGGGCTCACGCTCGGCCCGATGCTGATGTCCCTCTACTTCTCCTTCACCGACTACAACCTCTTCCGGGCGCCGGAGTGGATCGGCACCGGGAACTTCGAGCGCCTGTTCGGCGACCCGAAGTTCCTCCAGTCGGTGCAGCTCACCCTCGCTTACGTCTTCATCGGCACACCGGTGAAGCTCGCCGCCGCCCTCGTCGTGGCGATGCTGCTCAACTACAGCGCGAAGGGCACCGGCTTCTTCCGCTCCGCCTTCTACGCGCCGTCGCTGATCGGCGCGAGCGTCAGCATCGCGATCGTCTGGCGCGCGATGTTCTCGACCGACGGACCGGTCGACTCGGGACTGCAGATCTTCGGCATCCAGATCGGCGGCTGGGTCGGCGTGCCCGCGCTCATCCTGCCGATGATGATCATCCTGGCCGTCTGGCAGTTCGGCGCCCCGATGGTGATCTTCCTGGCCGGCCTCAAGCAGGTCCCGGCCGAGCTCTACGAGGCCGCGATGGTCGACGGAGCGGGCCCGTGGCGGAAGTTCCGCAGCGTCACGCTGCCGATGCTCTCGCCGGTCATCTTCTTCAACCTGCTGCTCGAGATGATCAACGCCTTCCAGGTCTTCGCCTCGGCGTACATCATCGGCAACGGCACCGGCGGACCAGCCGGCGCCACGAACTTCTACACGGTGTACCTCTACACCCGCGCCTTCACGAACAACCAGATGGGCTACGCCTCGGCGATGGCCTGGGTCCTGCTCCTCTTCGTCGGCGTCCTCGCCTTCGTCCTCTTCAAGACCCAGAAGAGCTGGGTGCACTACTCGGGAGACACACGATGACGACCTTCGACACCACGCTCCCCTCGGCCGACACGCAGGTGCTGACCGAGCCGGCACCCCGCCCCCGCCCGCGCCGGAAGCGCCCCAAGACCGCGACGCTGGTCTGGATCGCGGCGATGATCGTGCTCACCGCGATCGTGCTCTACCCGCTGGTCTGGATGGGCGCCGCCGCCTTCAAGCCGAACAGCGAGTTCGGCGGCCAGACCTCGCTGCTGCCGCAGAACCCGACGCTCGACAACTTCGTCAAGGTGCTCGCCGGCGTCGGCGGAGTCCCGCTCTGGCGGTTCTTCCTCAACTCGACGATCCTCGCGGTCGGCTCGGTCATCGGAGTGGTGATCTCCTCCTCGATGGCGGCCTACGCCTTCGCCCGGCTCGACTTCCGCGGCCGCCCGCTCTACTTCGCGCTGATGATCGGCACGCTGCTGCTGCCGATGCACGTCCTGCTCATCCCGCAGTACACGATCTTCCGCACCCTCGGGATGATGGACACCTACTGGCCGCTGCTGATCGGCAAGTTCCTCGCGACCGAGGCGTTCTTCGTCTTCCTGATGGTGCAGTTCATCCGCAACCTGCCCCGCGAGCTCGACGAGGCCGCGCGGATCGACGGCGCCGGCCACCTGCGGATCTTCGGCTCGATCACGATCCCGCTGATCCGCCCCGCGCTGATCACCTCGTCGATCTTCGCCTTCATCTGGAGCTGGAACGACTTCCTCGGTCCGCTGCTCTACCTGAACACGCCCGACCAGCAGCCGCTGCCGCTCGCGCTGCGCGTCTACAACGACCAGACCTCAGCGTCGGACTACGGCGCGACGATCGCGGTCTCGGTGCTCGCGCTGCTGCCGGTGCTGATCTTCTTCATCGTCTTCCAGCGCTTCCTGGTCGACGGCGTCGCCACCCAGGGCCTCAAGGGATGAGCCGGGCGTCACGGGCCCAGCGCGAGGCGCGCGCCGCCGCCGCCGACGGCACGGCGCTGCGCTGGCCGGGAGCGGCGAACAGGTTCGCGCTGTTCGCCGAGGTCCTCTTCACGGGGCTCCTCGTCACGCTCCTCGCGCTGCCGCTCGTGACGCTGCCGCTCGCCCTCGCGGTCGGGGCGCGGCACCTGCGCCGGTTCGTCCTCGACGAGCCGTCGTCGCTGCGCACGGCGCTGGCGGAGGCGCGCGCCGGGGTCCTGCGCTCGCTGCCGGTCGGCCTCGCGCTGCTGGCACTGACCGCGGTGCTCGGCCTCGACCTGCTGGTCGCCTCGACCGGCGCGCTGCCCGGGGCGACGGCGGTCGCGGTGGTCTGCGGGGCGCTCCTCGCGGCCGCGCTCGTGGTCGTGCTGACCGCGTCCGCGCTCTGGGTGCCCGAGTCGCGCTGGGTGCCGCTGCTGCGCGAGGCCGCGATGCTGGCGGTCCGGGATCTCCGCGGCTCCGGCGCGCTGCTGGTGGCGCTGGTGCTCGCCGCCGTGGTCACCTGGCAGCTGGCACCCTTGGTCGTGCCGGCGCTCGGCTGCACGGTGTTCGCCGCGCTGGCCGTGCGGCTGTCGCGGACGGCGCCCGCGGCGCGCTGAGCGCGACCCTCCCGACGATCGTCTCCGCGATGATCACCCCCACGACTCGACGACGACGACCACGGAAGGCGCACGGCACGGATGATCCACTACGGAGGCGACTACAACCCGGAGCAGTGGGACGAGAGCGTGTGGCCGGAGGACGCGCGGAGGATGCGCGAGGCCGGCGTCACGACCGTCAGCCTCGGGATCTTCGCCTGGGCGCGGATCCAGCCCGACGAGGACACCTTCGACTTCGGCTGGCTCGACCGGGTCCTCGACCTGCTGCACGAGCACGGCGTCGCGGTCGATCTCGCGACCGCCACCGCCTCGCCGCCGCCGTGGGCCACTGCCGCATACCCGGACATCCTGCCGCAGGACGAGAACGGTGCGACCTACTGGCCGGGCAGCCGCCAGGCCTACCGCCCCACCTCGCCCGACTACCGCCGGCTCGCGGCCCGGCTGGTCACCGCGATCGCCGAGCGGTACCACGACCACCCCGCGGTGGTGCTCTGGCACGTCAACAACGAGTACGCCTGCCACCTGCACTACGACTACTCCGACGACGCGGCCGCCGCGTTCCGGGTCTGGCTGGAGCGGAAGTACGGCTCCGTGGACGAGCTGAATCGGCGCTGGGGCACCTTCTTCTGGTCGCAGCGCTACGCCTCGTTCGCCGAGATCGTCCCGCCGCGCAAGGCGCCCTACAGCCACAACCCGGCCGGGCTCCTCGACTTCCGCCGCTTCACCTCGGACGCCCTGCTCGAGCTCTACACGATGGAGCGCGACATCCTCCGCGCCTCGGGAGCGACGCAGCCGATCACGACCAACTTCATGGGCGCGTTCCCGCCGCTCGACTACTGGAAGTGGGCGGCCGAGGTCGACGTCGTCAGCGACGACAACTATTTCGATCCGGCCGATCCGGAGTCGTTCCGCACCGCCGCGTTCACCCGCGACCTGATGCGCTCGCTCAAGCCGGGCGTGCCGTGGCTGCTGATGGAGCAGGCGACCGGCGCCGTCAGCTGGCGGCCGTCGAACGCCGTCAAGGCGCCCGGGCAGATGGCCGCGCTGTCGATGCAGGCGGTCGGGCGCGGGGCCGACGGCGTGCTGTTCTTCCAGTGGCGGCAGTCGCGGCGGGGCAGCGAGAAGTTCCACTCGGCGATGCTGCCGCAGGCGGGCGTCGGGACCCGGACCTGGCGCGAGGTCGTCGAGCTCGGCCGGATGCTCGGCGAGCTGCCGGAGCTGTCGGCCTCGTCCTCGACCGGCGGCCCGACCGGCTCCGCAGCGACCGGCTCCGGGGCCCGCATCGCGCTCGTGCTCGACTGGGAGAACTGGTGGGCGATCGGCAACCCGGACCACCCGGTCGTGCTCGACTTCCTGGAGCTCGTCCAGCGCTGGTACTCCGCGCTGCACCGGCAGAACCTCGCGGTCGACCTCGTGCTGCCGACCGCCGATCTGGCCGCGTACGACCTCGTCGTGCTCGCGCACTCCTACCTGCTCACCGATGCCGCGGCGGAGAACCTCACGGCGTTCGTCGAGCGGGGCGGGCGGCTGCTGGCGACCGCGTTCAGTGACGTGGTCGACGAGGACGACTCCTTCCGCGAGGGCGGCTTGCAGGTCGGCCTGCGCGAGGTGCTCGGGGTCACGGTGCTCGAGTTCGCCGGGCTGGCGGTGGCCGGCGCGGAGGTCGTCGATGCGCCGTTCGGGGCGCTGCGGGGCGAGCTGCTCGCGGAGGAGCTCGGCGTGCTCGTCGACCCGGGCGACGAGCGTCCCGTCGAGGTGCTCGCGCGCTACGCCGCCGGCTTCGCGGCGGGGACGCCGGCGCTGACCGCGCGGCGGACCGGCGCGGGCACGGCGCACTACCTCGCGACGATCCCGGACGACGCGGGCATGCTCGCGCTGACCGCCTGGCTCGCGCTGGAGTCCGGCATCTCCCCCGTGCTCCGCACCGGGAGCCCCTGGGTCGAGGCGGCCCGCCGCGGCGACGTCCTCACGGTGATCAACCACGGCGAGGACCCGGTCGACGTGGCCGTCTCCGGCACCGACCTCGTCACCGGCCGCCCCGTCACCTCCGTGCACCTCGAGCAGTACGCCTGGACCCTCATCCGCGACTGACCCCTCTCCCCTTCCGCGAGATGCCACTTGTGCACGCTTCTACCGGCGTGTCGCGCTCACAAGTGGCATCTCGCGAGGGGCGCCCGCGATGTCTGCGGCGACGGCGTGCAGGGTCGAGCGGACGAGGCGGGCCGCGGGGGCGAGCTCGCCGGTCCAGGCGACGCGGAGGGTGCGAGCGGCCCAGCGCGGGCCGTCGACGGGGACGGCGACCACGCCGCGCGGCAGGCCGGCGATCGCGAGAGCGGGGACCGTGGTGATACCGAGGCCCGCGGCGACGTAGCCGAGCCGGCTGCTCCAGCCGTCGATCTCGGCGACCACCCGCGGCTGCGCGAGGGTCGGCCACGCGCCGAACTGCGGCTCTCCGCGGGTGCCCCGGCCGACCACCCAGTCGGCACCGGCGAGGTCCTCGACGGTGAGACGCCCGGCGTGCGCCCACGGGTGCCGCTCGCTCACGGCGACGTGCAGGGACCCGGCCGGCAGCGCCTCCGACTCGATGCCGGCGAGGTCGTCCTCGTCCGGCTCGGAGCCCACGGCGACGACGGCCAGATCGAGTCGCCCGGCGCGCAGCCGCCGCAGCTGCACCGGAGTCGAGGACTCGAGGAGGACGACGTCGATCGAGGGGTGCGCGCGGGTCACCCGGGCGATCGTCTCGGGCGCGAGGTGCATCGCGGCGGTCGCGAAGGCGCCGAGGCGCACCCGGCCGAGCACCGGGCGGCCGAGGTCGGCGACCTCGCGGGCGGCGGCGTCGAGGTGATCGAGGATGGCCGTGGCGTGCCGGGCGACGCCGAGGGCGGCGGGCGTGGGGACGACCCCCCGCGGCCCGCGCTGGAAGAGCGGCGCGCCGACCGCCTCCTCCAGTGCGGCGATCTGCTTCGAGACCGCCGACTGCGTGAAGCCGGTCTGCTCGGACGCACCGGTGAAGGAGCCGGTGCGCAGCACGGCGACGAGGGCGCGGAGCAGCTGCGGGGGCACGTCGAGGGTCATCGATCCAGTATGCAGTCGGCATTCTTCGCCGGAATGGCCGGCGTGACGAGCATTCGCTTCCGGAAGACGCCCGCCGCGAGGAGAGTCGGTGCATGACGACTTCGAGAACCTGGTTCCTGACCGGCACGTCGAGCGGCTTCGGCCGGCTCTGGGCGGAGGCGGCGCTCGAGCGCGGCGATCGCGTCGCGGCCACGGCGCGCGACACCGGCAGCCTCGCCGACCTCGCCGAGCGCTTCCCCGACCGCCTGCTCGCCCTCGCGCTGGACGTGACCGACCGCGACGGCGTGCTCGCCGCCGTCGACCGCGCGGAGCGGCACTTCGGCGGGATCGACATCGTCGTGAACAACGCCGGCTACGGGCACTTCGGCATGGTCGAGGAGCTGACCGAGCGCGAGATCCGCGAGCAGATGGAGACCAACTTCTTCGGCGCGCTCTGGGTGACCCAGGCCGCGCTCCCGGCGCTCCGCCGCTCCCGGGGCCGGCTGTTGCAGGTCACCAGCGAGGGCGGCGTCCGCGCCTTCCCCGGCATCGGCGCGTACCACGCGTCGAAGTGGGCGCTGGAGGGGCTGAGCGAGTCGCTGCGCCAGGAGGTGGCGGGCTTCGGTGTCCGGATCACCTGCGTCGAGCCCGGGCCCTACGCCACCGACTGGCTGTCGCGCGGCTCGCGCCGGAGTGCCGAGCTGCCGGAGTACGCGGCCGTGCACGCGGACGGGCCGGACTTCTCGGTGGGCGATCCTGCGGCGACGAGTGCGGCGATCCTCCAGCTCGTCGACGCGGAGGAGCCGCCCGCGCGCCTGATCCTCGGGCGGGTCCTGCCCGCGATCGAGGAGCTGTACGCCGAGCGGCTGCGCACCTGGCGGGAGTGGGAGGACGTCTCGGTGCTGGCGTTCGGCTCGGGGCAGTGACCGGCGGGGTGGAGGCTCTGACCGGCCCCGTCCCGGGCTGGGCCGGGGTCGCGGTGCGCGAGGTCGTCGATCCGCACGACCACGAGGTGTCGGCGCCGGCGACCGACACGCTGCAGCTGATCCTGGTGACCGCGGGCTCCTACCTGATCGAGAGCGCCCGCCCGCAGGGACGCTGGGCGCGCGGTCACGCGGCGCCGGGGCGGGCGGCCGCGACAGCGCCCGGGCGCGAGATCCGCGCGTCCTGGCGCAGTCCGAGCGCCGAGGTGTTCCGCTCGCTGCACGTCACGGTGTCCGCGCCGCTGCTGGCGGGCGTGCTGGCGGCGATGCCCGGCGCGTCGCCCGAGCGCCTCGACTTCCTCGCGGTGGGCGACGACTTCGTCCGCTCCTCGATGCTCGAGCTCGCTCGCGCCGCCCGGGCCGGAGCGCCGTCGCTGCTCGCCGAGGCGGTGAGCATGTCGCTCGTCGCCCACCTGCTCTCGCTGCCGGAGCCGGGCGACCGCGGGCCGGGGCTCTCCCGCGCCCAGCTCGCCCTCGTGACCGAGCACCTCTCCGCTCGGCTGGCGGACCCCGTGACCCTCGACGAGCTCGCCGCGCTCGTGCACCTCAGCCCGTTCCACTTCATCCGCCGCTTCTCCGCCTCGACCGGCTCGACGCCGATGCGGCACCTGACCGCCCTGCGGATGGAGCACGCCCGCGACCTGCTGCGCCGTTCCGACTCCCCTGTGGCCGCGATCGCCGCCGCCTGCGGCTACGGCACCCCCGCCGCGTTCGCCGCCGCCTACCGCCGCCACCACGGCGTCACCCCGCGCGAGCACCGGCTGCCCCGCTGACGGCGGCCAGCGCCTCGCCGATCGAGCAGCGACCGGAAGGCGAACCTGGCTTCCGGCGGTGGTGGATCTCGATACGCCCGCTCCGCGGGCTACTCGATCAGCATGGCGTGCAGTCCGCGGAGGTTCATGCTGGTCGAGCAGCCCCGCAGGGGCGTAGAGAGACCCACCCACCCCACGGGCTGAGCTCTGCTCCCCGCCCGGCGCCGGCCCGTCAGTGCCCGTCGCCCGCGGCCAGCAGCTCCCGGACGGTGCGGGGCTCGCGCCCGAGCAGGCTCGCCAGCGTCGGATCCGTCCCCGCGAAGAACCCGCCTGCCGCCGCCTGGTGCATGCCGAGCAGGAAGCGCGCCTGCTGTTCCGGCTGCCCGCCGGCCACCCGCCGCGCCAGCCACTCGTCGTCGCCGAGGACCCGGAACTCGACCGGCCGCCCGGCCACGTCCGCGGCGAGCGCGGCGACCTCCGCGAAGGTCGGCGCCTCGGCGGCCGTGAGGGTGACCGGTCCGTCGTGCGCGCCGTCCGCCAGCAGGAGGCGCGCGGCGGCCTCGGCGGCGTCCTCGCGTGCGGTCCACGAGACCGGGCCGTCGGACGGGACCTCGATCACTCCCGTCGAGCGCCAGTCGCCGAGGAAGAACGGCAGGCTGTGCGCGTAGAAGCCGTTGCGCAGCGAGGTCCAGGGCAGCCCCGACTCCGCCAGCATCTCCTCGGTCGCGGCGTGGTCGCGGCCGGGGCCGAACGGGGTGTCGGGCGAGGCGCCCTGGTGGCTCGTGTAGAGGATCCGGCCGAGCCCGGCCGCGACGGCCGCGTCGACGGCGGCGCGGTGCAGGGCCACCGCGTCGGCTCCCGGGTCGTTCGAGGAGACGAGCAGCAGCTGGTCGGCGCCGGCGAACGCGCCCGGCAGGGAGGCCGGCTCCGCGTAGTCGCCGCGACGGACGACCACGCCCTTCTCCGCGAAGCGCGCGGCCTTCGCCGGGTCCCGGGCGACGACGACGATCTCGGAGGCGGGCAGGGCGTCGAGCAGGTGGTCGACGGTGGCGCCGTTGAGGGCTCCGGTGGCGCCGGTGACGATGATCATGGGGGACCTTTCGAGGAGGGGCAGCACCGGGGTATCGGCGATACTGCTCGAACGATAACGCTGGATTACCAGCGATAGCAAGAGTGCGGTACCGTCGATCCATGACCGCCGCCCCCTCTCCTGCCGACACCCGCGGCCGCATCGTCGACGCAGCCGCCCGCCTGCTCCGCGAGGACGGCCCGGCGGGGGTGACCACCCGCGGCGTCGCCGAGGCCGCCGGACTGCAGGCGCCCGCGATCTACCGCCTCTTCGGCGACAAGGACGGCCTGCTCGAGGCGGTCGCCGAGCACGTGCTGACCAGCTGGGTCGCCGAGAAGGCGGCCGTCGTCGAGGAGGCGGCGGCGGGCGACGTCGACCCGGTCGATGATCTCCGGGCGGGCTGGGCAGCGCAGATCGAGTTCGGAGTCGCGAACCCCTCGCTGTTCCGGCTGCTCAGCGACCCGGCCCGCACGGCGGTCTCGCCGGCGGCGCGGTCGGGCAAGAAGGTCCTCGCCTCCCGCGTCCGCCGCGTCGCCGCCGCCGGTCGGCTCCGTGTGCCCGAGGAGCGCGCCGTCGGGCTGATCCAGGCCGCGGGGACCGGCGTCGTGACGACCCTGCTCTCCTCCCCCGCTGCCGAGCGGGACGCCGGTCTCGCCGACGCCGCGTTCGAGGCGGTGCTCGCCCGGATCCTCACCGGCCACCCGGAACCCGCGGAGGACGCACCACTCGCCGCCGTCGTGGCCGTCCGTGCGCTCGCGCCCCGCCTCGCCGACCTGCGACCCGCCGAGCGGGAGCTGCTGCGGGACTGGCTCGACCGCGTGCTCGACGGCGGCGTCCGGGTCCGCGAGACCGACGACTGACCGGCGCTCCGGTCGGTGACAGGGTCCGTGCCCGCGGCCCTGTGCTCGCTTGCGCCGTCGAGCGGGGAGCCCGTGCGGGGGAACGGAGCGATATCCGCCGACGCCAGCAGGTGAGCCTGCAGACCCGGCGACTCTGCGGTGGGCGGGTCTCGATACGCCCCTGCGGGGCTACTCGACCAGCAAGAGGGGGCGATCAGTCAGAGACGGGCACCGTGGGCACTTGCCCCGCCGCGCGCAGGTCGGCAGTGTTGCCCGCATGAGCCTCTACCTCTCCTGCCCGGTCGCGAGCGTCGACCGCGCCACCGCCTTCTACACGGCCCTCGGCTGGACGCGGAACGAGGCGATGTCCAATGAGAACGTCGCCTGCTTCGAGATCGCGCCCGAGCAGTACGTGATGCTCAGCAGCCGCGAGATGTACGCCAGCGTCGGCGGCACCGAGGAGCTGATCGGCGGCCCGGACACCCCCTCCAAGACGACGGTCTCCTTCGACCTCGGCAGCCGCGAGGCCGTCGACGAGCTGACCGAGCGCGCCGGAGCCGCGGGCGGCCGCATCGGCGACACCGACGAGTACCCGTTCATGTACCAGCGCCAGTTCGACGACCCCGACGGCTACCACTACTCCCCCTTCTGGATGAACCCCGACGCCTGAAGCCCTGACGCCTGACGCCCCGACGCCGGCGGCCCGCGAGGAGTCCTCGAACCGTCGAGACGTCCACCTTCTCCGAGACGCCTCGACCGTTCGGGGACTCCTGTGCGACACCCGCGGGCATAGTGGGTGCATGACAGCTGCAGCCGACGCCCTCCTCAGCGGACCCCGGGGCCGCCGCCTCTGCCTCGAGTACGCGACGGCGGCAGATCCCGGGCTGCGGACGGCGGTGCTCCTCCTCGCGCAGGCGACCGGCGGCCGCGGCGCAACGGTCCTGTTCTCCTCCTCCGCGGGCGGAGAAGACGCCCGGGATCGGCCTCCCGCCGCTCCCGAGGACGTCGCCGCGATGATCGCGGCACTGCCGGACGCCTCCGCACCCGACGACGCCGTTCGCGCCGCGTTCCGCAGGAGCGTCGACGCCGCGTACTCCTGGCAGGAGCCCGACGGCGAGGACGTCCTCGCCGCGCTGCCCGACATCCGGTCGGCACTGGTCCCGGTGGCGGAGCGCGTCCTGCTCTCCCCGGCCGCGGCGACGTGGACGAGCCCGGCCACCCCGACTCAGTGGGCCGTCGACTGGCGCGCCGACACCGCCCGCCCGCTCGCCACCGGTGCCGCCGCACTCCTCGACGAGTGGACCGCCGCCCGCCGCGCCGACGAGGAGCAGTCCGCCCGCGACAGACCCGCCGACCCGCGCGCGAGCTTCTCGGGCTCCTGGTGGTCCCTCCCTCTCCGGCTGCTGCGCACGCAGTCCCGGATCGAGGACCTGCTCGACCTGGTCGAGGACTCCGGCGGTCTCGACGCCGCGACCGTAATCCCGGTCACCCGCCCGGTCACCGGCGAGGGCCAGACCCTCGAGATCGGCTCGGCCGAGGACTGGGCCGACCTCTGCCGCGCCCACCCCGCCGAGGTCACCGCCTCCCGCCGGCACGACTGGTACCGGGTGACCGGATGGGAGGGCCGCTGGCTCCTCCCGGACTGGCAGCGCGTCGCCGCCGAGTGGGACGCCGTGCACCTCACGACGCTCGGCTACCTCTCGAGCGCGACGCGGCTGATCCCCGTCGACGACGAGTACGCCTCGGTGATCGCCGGCTGGGCTCCCGACAGCACCCTGTGGCTGACCGACAGTGCCCGCGAGTCGGACGCCCCGCGGCAGCAGTGGCGCCGGGCGGACGGGTGCCGCTGGGAGCGGACCGGCTGAGACCGGATCCTCAGGACGCGCCTCAGTCCGTCTGGACCCGCACGGTGTCGCCGTCGAGGGTGAACCGGAGCCCGGTGCCCTCGCCGAACTCGGCGACGAGCTGCTCCGGCATGCCGTTCCGCACGGTCGTCTGGGCGACGGCGGGGAAGGACCCGGCGCTGCAGCCGTTGACGACGAGGCCCCCGTCGTCGGACTCGGTCGGGACGCCGACGAGACACTGATCGGGGCTCGTCGGCGGGCCGCCGCCGGAGCTGCGGAGGAAGGTCAGCCCGTGGAAGTCCTCGGTCGCGACGACGTCCGCGAAGCCGCTCCCGGTCCACCGGTCGGACGCGGACAGCGGCAGGACGGCCACGACGGGATCGGCGGGGCCGGTGACCCCCGCCGTCAGCGCGGACGCGACGACCGCCGTCGCGACGAGGGACAGCGCCCAGAGGACGGTGACCCGCCTGCGGAACCGGCCGGCGACCGGGGGTGGCGGCGTCTCGGGCGACGGAGGTTCGGCGGACGACGTCTCGGGCGTCTCTGTCGGCTCGTGGTGCGGGTCGCGAGGTTCCGGGCGCGCCGTCCCCGGCACCGCCCGCCCCTCCAGCAGCCGCAGACGCGCCCGCTCCGGAGCCGCCAGGGCCGGTCCCGTCCCGCGCCCGTACGCCCGCCTCCGCAGCTCCGCGAGCTCGCCCCGCTCCGACTCGTCCATCTGCTGCATCCTGGCAGCGCGGTCTCCCGGACGGAACACTCCGCCGCGGCCCGAGGCCGACCCCTGCTCCAGGACAGCGCGGTGGTCTCCACCGGGGACGCTGTGCTCTACTGACCGGCATGAGGCGGACACGACCGGGAGACCTCGCGCGGGCCGTGCTCGCGGTCGCTGTCGTCGTCGGCCTCAGTGGATGCTCGGGTGGTGGGCCGGACTCGGCCGCGTCCTGCGCCGCACCGATGATCGAGCTCCAGGAGTCGTCCCTCCATCCCGGTGGCGTCGTCGGGCTCAGCGCCGACTTCGTCTGGGAGACGTGCGAGGACACCGGAGGGACGAGCCGCGCCGCGTCCGACGTGACCGTCAGCGTGACTCCCTCCGCCACCGGTGAGGAGATCGTGCTCGCCCGGCCGACGCCCGAGGGCGAGCGATCCACGGTCAGCGGCTCGTTCGATCTGCCCGCGGACCTGCCCCTCGGCGACGCCGTCCTCGCCGTGCGCTCGCACAGCGGCGACGCGTTCGAGGCGGAGCTGCCGATCGCGATCACCGCTCGTCCGTCGAGCTGACGCGAGGGAGGGCTGCCGGGCGATTGCGGGAGAGGGCGCGGGATCACCTCTCGCGCATGTCCCTGGGGCATCGCTGTCTGCCGGATCGAGAGGATCGCCGCCCACGGAAGGGGGCTGTCGGATATCGTGAATCGACGACCGACAGTCGAGTGAGGGGACTCCATGAGGCGGATGAAGGCACTTCTCTCGAGGATGTTCCGCCGCGAGCCGCTCGTGCTCCCCGAGGATCCTTTCGGTGAGCCCGGCGGTCCGGTCGCGATGACGCAGACCCCGGACTCCGTCGCCTTCAGTCAGCTCCCCGTGAACACGATGCGGACCGGCTGACCTGCGCCGCCGTCGGTCCCGTGGCCGTGTCGTTCGAGGTCGTCACCCGCTCGAGCCTGCCCGTCGCCGAGCTGTTCGACCGTGCGCGGAGCATCGACCTGCACACCGAGTCGCAGGCGGCGTCGGAGGAGCGCGCCGTCGGCGGGGTGGTCAGCGGCACCATCGGCTTCGGCGAGCAGGTGACCTGGCGCGCCCGCCACTTCGGCGTCCCCCTCCGGCTGACCAGCAGGATCACCGCCTTCGACGCGCCGCACTCGTTCACGGACGAGCAGATCCGGGGCCCGTTCCGCTCCTTCCATCACGAGCACCGCTTCGAGCCCGACGGCAGCGGCTCGGTGATGATCGACCGGATCTCCTTCCGCGCACCACTCGGCCTCCTCGGCCGGATCGTCGAGCGGCTCGTCCTCGCGCGGTACCTCCGTCGGCTGATCGAGGAGCGCGGCGCGTTCCTCGCCGGTCCGGGAGCGTCGGTCGACGATCGCCGGAGCTGACCCGGAAGTCGTCGCCGAGTCTGCAGACCGCCCTGCTGACGAAGGCGGGTCTCGATACGCCCCTGCGTGGCTCTCGACCAGCATGCCCCCCCCCTGCCGAACGCCCGGCCGGCGCGCTCATGCTGATCGAGTAGCCCTCGCAGAGGGCGTATCGAGATCCACCGGCGTCCGAAGACAAGGCTGCAGACCCGCACTACTGACGAAGGCGGGTCTCGATTCGCCCCTGCGTGGCTCCACGACCAGCGCCCCCCCTGCCGATCGCCCGCCCGCTCGCCGCTCATGCTGATCGAGTAGCCCTCGCAGAGGGCGTATCGAGATCCACCGGCGTCCGGCGGAGGCGCTGCAGACTCGGCCTGCTGACGGACCTCGGTCTCGATGCGCCCCAGAGCGGCTGCTCGACCAGCAGGAGGAAGCGGATCAGCACGGGGCCGTCGCCGTCCTCAGCGATCAGGTCCGTGCACTCCTCGAAGTGCGAGTGGCAGGAATCAGGTCGTGCGGGGCCCTCTGTTCCCGCTGCGTCTCCTCCCCAGGACGAGTTCCGGCGTGCTCTCCACGGATCCTCCTCCTGGCCGTGTGGGTGTCGGTGGGCCCTGCTTCAATACCCGTATGAACGATTTCGAGACGGCCGACCCCGAGGCGGTGCGCGCAGAAGTGCGCGAGCGCGGCGACCGCGCAGACGCGCTGGCGCGCTCGGCGGCGCCGGCGCTGCTGGCCCCCGCGGAGGAGCTGTATCTCGGCCGCCGGAAGGCGCTGTCGTGTCCGGAGGCGTTCGCGCGGGGCGGGTCGCGGAGTGAGACGCGGGACCTGGTCGAGCGGTCCATCCGGGCCGAGTTCGCGGTCGCGATGAGGGTGTCGGAGAGGGTGGCGTCGCGGGAGCTGGAGAGCGCGCAGCTGCTGGTCGAGGAGCTGCCGCGGACGCGGGCGGCGCTGTCCGGGGCGAGGATCCGGTGGGAGGCGGGATTGGTGATCTGCCGGGTCGCCGCGTCCCTGCCACTGGCCTCGCGGGCCGCCTTCGATGAGCGTGCCGCGGAGCTGGCCGAGGGGCTGACGCCGACCCAGCTGGGCCGCGCGCTCGGCCGGTTGCGGGAGCAGCTGCACGAGCAGCCGATAGCCGAGCGGCACGCCCGCGCGCGCGAGGACCGTGCGGTCTGGGTGACGCCGGACGTCGACGGGATGGCGACGCTGTGCGTCTTGGGGGCGGCGACCGCGGTTATGGGCGCCTACGACCGCGCCGATCGGATGGCGCGGTCCTTGCGCGACGGCGGCGACGAGCGGACCCTCGCGCAGCTGCGCGCGGATGTGGTGACCGATCTCCTCTGCGACGGCGACGTGGTCGGCACGTTCCCGAACGACGTCGACCGCGCCGACCCGACCTTCGTGCCCGGCGTCCGCGCCGAGGTGCGCGTGACCATGACGGCGCGCACGGCGCTCGGCCTCGACGACGCTCCCGCGGACCTCGACGACTACGGCCCGATCCCCGCCGATGCCGCCCGGAGCCTCGCATTCGCGTCCATCACCCGGATCATCACCGAGCCGGACACCGGCGCTGTCGTCTCGGTCGGTCGCACTCATCGCCTTCCACCGGCCCGGATGCGCCTGCACCTGCAGTTGCGCGACCAGACCTGCCGCCACCCCGGCTGCACCCGGCCGGCCGTGACCGCCGAGGCCGACCACACGGTCGAGTGGCGCAACGGCGGAGAGACGTCCCTCGAGAACCTCGCCTCGCTCTGCGCCAGCCACCACCACCTGCGCCACGGCGACCGCTGGCGCTACGCCCTCCGCGACGGCGTCACCGTCTGGACCACCCCACCGGCCGGACGATCACCACCCACCCGCCCGGCCTCGCGCACACCCTCCCACCACCGGGCCCGCGCTTCGACACCACCCCGCCACCGTTCTGACACCGGGTCTCCTGAGAAGGATCACCTGCACGTAGGGGGAAAGCCTTGCTGATCGAGTAGCCCGCGCAGCGGGCGTATCGAGATCCACCAGCGTCAGAAGTCGAGTCTGCAGACTCGCCCTGCTGATGACGGCGGGTCTCGATACGCCCCTGCGGGGCTACTCGACCAGCATGTTGCGGCGCCGCCGCGTCCTTTCCCTCATCACCGAGACGCGAAGCGGCTTCGCCGCTCGATACCGCCGCGCGCTGCTCGACCAGAGGGAACTCCCCACCCATAGTCCCGTCGTTGGAGTATGGTGCCTGGCATGGCCGACGAGATGCGGGAGACGACGTTCTGGATCCTGACCGCGCTCGCGCTCGGCCGCCGTCACGGCTACGCGTTGCTGCAGGAGATCGAGGAGCAGTCGGAGGGCCGCGTCCGCCTGCGGGTCACCACCCTGTACGCGGCGCTCGAGCGACTGGGGTCGGAGCAGCTCATCTCGCCCGACGGCGACGAGCGGATCAACGGACGCGTGCGGCGCTATTTCCGGCTGACGGACACCGGCCGGTCCGCCCTGGGCGCGGAGGTCGCCCGGATGGAGGCGAGCGCGGCCAGAGCGCGGATCAACCTCGGGCTCGCACCGGCCACCGCGCTCTGACCCGATCACTCACCGAAGGAGAACGGCATGACGACGAACCAGGACGAGCAGCGCGCCGATCGCTTCCGCCGCGCCCTGCGCTGGTACCCGGCCGCCTGGAGGCGGGAGCACGGCGAGGTGCTGCTCGGGATCCTGCTGGACGAGGCCGACGATCGGGGCCGCCGTGGGCCCGGCCTCGGACAGCGCCTGGCCCTCGCCGTCGGCGGACTGCGCCGTCGCACTCGAACGAGTGCCGGGCGGTCCCCGTCGACGATCATCCCGCTGGCCCTCCTCACGGCGTTCTTCGTCTTCTACAGCGTGGTCAACTGGTCGCCCGGCGTCAGCTACCCCGGCGCGATCGGGCCGTTCACCAACCCCTCCTTCCTCGCCGGCGGGCTCTTCACGATCGCCCTCGGCCTCGCCCTCGCCGCTCGGACCGGTGCCGCGCGGATCGCCGCACTGCTCGGCTCCGCGACCGAGCTGAGCATCGCGCTCGTGGCGGTCTCGGCCGGCTGGCTCGGCCCCGGGCTGTCGACGGCGGGACCCGTGGCCGCGCTCGGAGTCCTCGCCGTCGTTCCGTGGCGCGGCCGAGTGTCGGCGGCGGCGTCGGTCGTCGTGCTGTTCGGGGTGTCGGCGGTGCTCGTGGCGATCGATGCCCTCGGCGCGACGGTCCTCAGCGACGCCCCTGTCCTCCGGGTCGTCCTGCCGCTGCCCGTCATCGCCGGCGTGCTGGTCGCGCTCGCCCTGGCCGCACGCCGGGCGTCGCGCCTCGAGCGCAGAATTCCCGGCGGCCTCGGCGCGTGACGAGGGCTCGGCCGGGCGCCGAGCACAGCGGCTGAGGGCACGACACTCCGGGGCGCGCGTCGCCGCGGACCTCAGCCGCGGGTCGGCACCCGGCGCATCGCCGCCGGCCGGACGCCGATGCGCACCGACCCGCTCCCCGCGCGCGCCAGCCCGGCGTCGAGGTCGGCGAGGGCGATCATCTCGCCGACGAGATCGGCGAAGGGCCACGCGCGCCAGCGGTCGATCATCCAGCCCGCGGCGGCCGCGAGGTCCGCGGCCGCGTAGTTGTGCACGCCGCGCAGGGTGAGCAGCCGCCGGACCACGAGCTCGGGATCGAGCGGGACGGGAGGCGTCGGGAAGACGCTGCCGACGAGCACGACGACGCCCCCGACCTCGACCCGCTCGAGAGCGGACGTGACGGCGGCGCGGGCGCCCGACGCCTCGAGGACGACGTCGAACGCGCCGGTCGCCTCGCCGGGGTGCAGGGCGAGCGCCCCGAACCGCTCGGCGAGCGCGCGCCGGGCAGGGTCCGGCTCGACGAGGGTGACGGCGGCTCCGCGATCCGTCGCCATCGCGGCGGCGGTCAGGCCGATGAGTCCCCCGCCGCTGATCAGCAGCCGGGCACCGGCGAGCGGCTGTACCGCCGGCTGGACCGCCGGCTGCACCGCCTCCGCGGCGGCCAGCGCGGCCCAGGCGGTGGCCGTCCCGCAGGAGACCGGAGCCAGTACGGCGGCGGGCACGTCCTCGGGCAGCCGGATCACCGGAGTGCCTGCGACGAGGTGCACGTGCGTCGCGAAACCGCCGGACAGCGCCCAGCCGTCGCTCATCCGCTCGTGGCCGTACTTGCGCAGCGTCCGGCACTTGCGCTCGAGACCGCTGGTGCAGCGGTCGCACGTGCCGCAGCTCGCCGCGATCGACCAGAGCACCCGGTCGCCGACGGTGAGGAGCGACCCGTCGTGCGCACGGGGCCGCCCGCTGCCGAGCTCGACGACGCGGCCGAGCTGCTCGTGCCCGAGGACGAGGGGCGCCGGAGCGCTCCGGTCACCGCGGGCGGTGTGCACGTCCGAGCCGCAGATCGTGGCGAGCTCGACCTCGACCAGGACGTCACCCGCGCCGAGCCGGACGCTGACGAACGCCACGGCCTCGTGCGGCCGGTCCGGCGCGAGCCAGACCATCGCGGTGGCGGAGGGCCGCAGCTCGACCCGCCGGGAGGCGGGGTCGATCTGAGCCGGCGCCGGCGCAGTCCTCATCGCCGGGCGAGGGTGCGCAGCGCGGTGACGTCGTCCACGACCGCGTCGGCGCCGGCCGCCAGCAGGCGCGTCCGGTCGTGCGCGCCGCTGAGCACGCCGACGACGAGGCCGGCGCTTGCCGCGCGGCCGGAGAGGACGTCGCTCGCGGTGTCGCCGACGACGGCCACGGCGCTCATGGCACTGACCCCCGCGCGCAGGGCGGCGGTCAGCACGAGGTCGGGAGCGGGGCGTCCGCGGCCGGCGTCGACCGGCGACAGGGCGATGTCGACGAGGCCCCGCCAGCCGAGCGCGTCGAGGATCGCGTCGCGGGTGACCGGAGCGAAGCCCGTGGTCAGGGCGACGCGGACCCCGCTCGCGGTCAGCGCGCGCAGGACCTCCTCGGCACCGGCGACCGGCGCCGCCGCGCCCTCGGTGATCAGCTCGGCGTAGGCGTCCTCGAACGCGGCGGTCGCGCGCTCGGCCGCGGCCGTGTCGCCGCCGGCCAGGTGGGTGAAGACGTCGATCTTCGACTGGCCCATGGTGTGGCGGACGTACTCGAGCGCCTCCGCCCAGGGCAGGCGGTCGGCGACGCCGGTGCGCTCGGCGGCGCGCTGGAAGGCGCGCTCGACGACGCCGTCGTCGGTCACGGTGGTGCCGGCCATGTCGAGGACGACCAGCTCGATGCCGGCCAGAGCCGAGCCGAGGGTGGACGGGGTCGCGGGAGCGGGGGCTGTGCTGGTCATCGGTGGCCTTTCGCCGAGAGGAGGAGCGGTGCAGTGCTGTCGAGGCGGCGCGCAGTGCTGTCGAGGCGTTCCGCGAGGGTGGTCTCGGCGAAGCCGAGGCCGGTGGTCATGCCGATGCCGGTGGTCACCGTGCGCACCAGGACGCCCGGCGCGGGCTCGGCGGCAAGGAACTCCTCGCGCCCGCTGGCGTAGACGCCCTGCCAGCGCTCGAGCACCCGGGGGGCGCTGCCGAAGAGGCGGGCCGTCTCCTCGAGCAGGAGCTCGGCGGTCGCCTCGGACTGGAACGGCTCCGGAGTCACGGCGCGGTGGTGCGAGTCGCCGACGACGACGCTCCCGTCCGGCAGCTGCGTGTACATCTGGTTGAGGTCGATCGCCGCGAGGTCCGGACGGTCGCGGTGCAGGCGCGCTCGCACCGCGCCCGCCTCGGGGAGGCCGGCGAACCCGCTGTAGCGGATCAGCGACCAGCCCGTCAGCAGGGGCGCACGGAGCGGGGCGCGCAGTGCGAGGTCGACGCGCAGCATGTCGAGCGAGCAGCGGACGACGTCGTGCGCCTCCGCGAGCTCCGGGAAGAGCTGGTCGAGGTCGTGATTGACCGCGACGACGATCGTCTCGGCCCGGATCGTGCCGCGGCTGGTGTCGACGACGCCCTCGCCGACGCGGCCGACGGCGGTGCCCATCCGGAACTCGACGCCGAGCGCGGCGAGGTGGCGGACGATCGCGCCGGCAGCGGTGCGCGGATCCGCCTGGAGGTCGAACGGGAGCACTGCTCCCCCGACCACGCCCGCGGGAGCGACGGGGACGGCGGCCCTGAGGCCGGCCGCGTCGAGGAGCTCGATCTCCGGTCCGTCGCCGAAGCCGGCCGGCGGGCGCGCCGCCGCCGCCTCGAGCAGGGCGAGCTCGTCCGAGTGGCGAGCGACGATGTGCGTGCCGTGCCGGCCGAGCCGGAAGCCGGCGTCGCGGGCGAGCCGCAGCCACGCCTCGCGGGCGGCGATCCCGTAGCGCAGCGCCTCGCCGGACTGCGGAGTGAAGCAGAGGT
Organism: Rathayibacter sp. VKM Ac-2857; assembly: GCF_013205025.1. Classification (GTDB taxonomy): domain Bacteria; phylum Actinomycetota; class Actinomycetes; order Actinomycetales; family Microbacteriaceae; genus Rathayibacter. The sequence continues at coordinate 619,536 of NZ_JABMLE010000004.1, forward strand.
GGCCGAAGTTGCGCACGGTCGCTCCCGTCGGCGCCGCGGTGCGGTCTAGCACGACGACCCGCAGGCCCCGCTGGACGGCCGCGTACGCCGCGCCGAGGCCGACGATCCCGGAGCCGACGACGGCGACGTCGAAGCGGTCGCTCATCGGAGTACCCTCCGCAGCCACATCGCGAGGCCCTCGACGAGCAGCACGGTCACCAGGATCATCAGGACGATCGCGGTCACGGTCGCGTAGTTCGATCCCTGGGCGGCGTTGAGGAGGTAGTAGCCGATCCCGCCGCCGCCGACGATCCCCAGCAGGGTCGCCGCGCGGATGTTGGTGTCGAGCAGGTAGAAGGTGTGGCCGAGCATCGCGCGTGCTCCCTGGGGGACGGTGGCTCCGGCGTAGACCTGGAGCCGGGTGGCACCGGTCGCGACGAGGGCGCGCTCCGGCCCGGAGTCGACCTCCTCCAGCGAGTCGGCGATGAGCTTGCCGAGCAGCCCGACGCCGCCGACGGCCAGGGCGATGGTGCCCGCCTGGGTGCCGAGGCCCGAGATGACGATCAGCACGATGGCGAGGATCAGCTCCGGGACGCCTCGGACCGCGACCAGCAGCAGCCGGAAGCCGCTGCGCGCGGCGCGGGTCGGCGCCACGTTTCGGGCGGCGAGCGAGCCGATCACGACCGAGACGACGACGGTGAGCAGTGCCGCGGCGAGGGCGATCGCGACGGTCTCGCGCATCGCCTCGACCATGGTGCCGGCGTCGTAGCTGCCGAAGGACGGCGGCCAGAACTGCGCGGCGACCGCGGGGATCCGCGCCCAGAAGGTGAGCGCGTCGCTCCAGGTGATGTCGCTGACGACGACGCCCGCCGTGATCGCGAGCACGGCGATCGCTCCGGCCGCGGTGTTCCGGGCGCGGGCGAGCGTCCATGGCCGGTGCAGTGCGGCCTCGGGAGTGCTGCGCGCGAGCGCCGCTCGACGGTCGGCCGACTGCGGCGCCGCGGGGCGGAGCCGGCGCACCAGGGCGTCGATCGGACTCGACCCGGTGGCGGTGCGCCCGAGCATCGCGGTGCGCACCGAGCTCGAGACGATCTCCATCGCCACGCAGAGCGCGAAGATCACCAGGGCGATGCCGATCCCGCGCCCATACTGCAGCGACTTGAAGGCGTAGGACATCTCCAGGCCCAGGCCCGCGACGCCGACGTAGCCGAGGATCACCGAACCGCGCAGGTTGATGTCGTTGCGGTGCAGCACGGTCGCGACCCAGGAGGGCAGCACCTGCGGCAGCACGCCCGCGGTGAACTCCTGCAGCCGCGAGCCGCCGGCCGCGCGGATCGCCAGGCGCGGGCCCTCGTCGATCTGCTCGATCGCATCCGCGAAGAGCTTCGAGATCATGCCGACCGAGTGCAGTCCGATCGCGAGGATGCCGGGGAGCGAGCCGAGCGAGAACATCAGGACGAAGACCATCGCGAGCACGACGTCCGGGATCGCGCGGGCGAGGACGCCGAGAAAGCGCGCGATCGCCCGTGCCGCATTCCCGGGAGTGGTGTTGGCGGCGGCGAGGTAGGCGAGCGGCGCCGACAGCACGGCGGCGAGCAGGGTCCCGGTGAGGACGAGCCCCAGGGTCTGCGAGGTGAGGGCGAGCAGCTCGGCCGGCTCGGGGAACGTGATCGCGCCGACGCGGCCGAAGAAGCGCTCGGCGTTCGAGAGCGACTGCAGCATCCGGGGCACCGAGACGTCGACCTCGATCAGCGCCGCGATCGCGAGCCCGGCGAGCGCGAGCAGGGTGAGGACCGCGGCGATCCGCTCGGGCGAGCGCGGCGGCCTCGGCGCCCGGGCGGCGACGGCGGGATCGAGTCGCGGGGCGGTCCGCGGCGGGAGGACGGCGGTCACGGGGCGTGCTCCGGGGTGAGCAGCTCGTTCTGGACGGCCTCGAGCTCGGAGGTCGTGGTGGCGACGCGGCCGTAGATCTCCATGACCTCGGCCTTGGAGAGCCCGGCCGCCGGAGTGTCCAGGACGACCGCGCCGTGCCGGAGTCCGACGATGCGATCGGCCCAGGCGATCGCCAGGTCGACCTGGTGCAGGCTGCAGAGCACGGTGAGGCCCTGCTCCGCCGCGATCTCGCGGATGAGGGCCATCACCTGATCGCTCGACTCCGGGTCGAGCGAGGCGACCGGCTCGTCGGCGAGCAGGATCGACGGGTTCTGCATCAGGGCGCGCGCGATCGCGACGCGCTGCTGCTGCCCGCCGGAGAGGGTGTCGGCGCGCTGGTAGGCGCGCTCGAGCAGGCCGACCCGCTCGAGGTGCTGCAGCGCACGCAGCTTCTTCGCCTTCGGGTAGCTCCACAGCCCGAGGCGCGGACCGCGCAGGTCGGCGAGCGCCCCGGTCAGCACGTTCTCGAGCACCGTCAGCGAGGGGACGAGCTCGAACTGCTGGAAGACGAAGCCGACCCGGCCGCGCAGGGCGCGCAGCCGTCGGCCGCGCAGCGTCGTCACCTGCTCCCCGAGCACGCGGACGGAGCCGCTGCTCGGGGTCTCGAGGGCGTCCACGTGCCGCAGCAGCGTGGACTTGCCCGACCCGGAGAGCCCGAGCAGGACGACGATCTCGCCGCGGCGCACAGTGAGGGACACCGAGGCGAGCGCGGTCGTGGCGCCGAACCTCTTGGTGAGGTGGGCGATCTCGACCACGGCGTCGGCCTGCGAGGGGGCCTCGGCCTGCGAGAGGGTCTCGGCCTGGGAGGGGTGAGGTGTCGTCATCGGGTTCTCCGGGTCGGGTCAGCGGCGCCGGGTCAGGCCTGGCACTGCGTGGCGTCGGTCGCCTCGCAGATCTCGCGGATCTCGTCGTAGTAGGCGTCGTCGACCGGCTTCGTCTCGTAGAAGACGCTGCGGAAGCCGTCGCTGTCGGCCGACTCGATCCCGGCGGCGACGATGTCGTCGATGGTCACCTCGGCGAGGATGTCCTTCAGCTGCGCCTTGAGGTCGTCGGGCAGCGTGTCGGACTCGACGATCGGCGCCCCGGGCACCATCGTGCGGTCGATCACGGTGACGGCGTCGGACTTCTCGACCTCGCTGTCCTCCGCGAAGCCGGCCTCGCACTCCGTGTTCTCGCCGACCTTCTGCACCGAGACGTCGTGCTTGCCCGCGAACACCGGCGTGATGTCGGTCTCCGGGTCGATGCCGGCCTCGAGCAGGGTGTAGCTGGGGAAGAGGTAGCCGGAGGTGGAGGACGGGTCGACGAAGCAGACCTTCTTGCCCTTCATGTCGGCGATCGAGGCGATGTCGCTGCCGTTCGGGACGATGGCCTCGGAGTAGTAGCCGGGCTCCTGCCCCTCCGCCGTGACGATCGAGGAGATCGGGGTGAGCTGCGCCCCGTTGTTGGTGGCGGTGACGTAGGTGAAGCCGGAGAAGCTGGCGACGTCGATCTGGCCGGCGATGCTCGCCTCGATCAGCGCGGCGTAGTCGGTCGACTCGTGGTACTCGACGGTCTTGCCGGTCTCCTGCGCGATGTAGTCCATCAGCGGCTGGTAGTTGGTCTCGGTGTCGACGGAGTCGGGGACGACGCCGAAGACGAGGGTGCTCGAGTCGACGGCGAAGCCGGCCTCGGAGTCGCCCGCCGCAGCGGAGTCGGCGGATGCGGCGCCGGAGCAGCCGGCCAGGAGCGTGAGGGCGCCGGCGACGGCCAGCGCGGAGAGGACCGATCGGGAGAAGGAGGAGGACAGGCGAGCGCGGGTGGGCATGACGGCCTTTCGGGCGAGAGGGTGTCGAGGGGGACGACAGGAACTCTGCCGCACTGAGCGCCCACGTATATACCTATCTCGCCACTGTTCACGACGTGTTAACCCCTCTCACCGCACTTCGATAAGGTGCCTTCGTGGCTGATGTGATGTACAAGGCGATCGCCGACGACCTGCGTCAGTCGATCGCGAGCGGGCGGCTGGCCCCCGGCGACGAGGTCCCGACCGAGGGCGAGCTCGCCGCGAAGTGGAACACCTCGCGCGGCCCGATCCGCAACGCCCTCGCGGCCCTGCGCAGCGAGGGGCTGATCGAGACGACCCGGGGCCGCCCCAGCCGGGTGATCGAGCGCAAGGCCCAGCAGGCCGTCGACGTCTCCATCCCGTTCACCCGCTGGGCGCGGACGATGGGCGCCCGGCCCGGGGCGCTGACTCAGGAGGTCTCGCTGCGCCGCTCCGACGCGGAGCAGGCGGCGCTGCTGGGCATCGAGCCGGGCGAGCTCGTCGTGGACGTGCTGCGGCTGCGCTCGCTCGACGACCGCCCGACGATGCTCGAGCGCCTCACCTTCATCGAGCCGGCCGGGCGCACCCTCTTCGACGTGGACCTCGACACCGTCTCGATCACCGAGTTCCTCGACTCCCGCGGCTGGCGGTCGGCCGAGGTCGACCACGAGATCGACGCGGTCGCGGCGGACGAGACGGACGCGCGGCTGCTCGAGCTGGCACCCGGTTCCCCCGTGCTGCGGCTGCACCGCATCACCCGCGACTCCGAGGGGCGCACCTTCGAGGCCTCGGACGACCGCTACCGCAGCGACATCGTCCGGTTCACCGTCTCCGCAACCGGTCGGCGGCGCGAGGGCGCGCACTTCATCCGGCCCGTCGGGCTGTGAGAGAAGCGCTGCTCCGACGCCCGCGAGTCAGGCCGACAGCAGCACGATCCCGGCGACGACGACCAGCGAGGCCGCGATGCGGCGCACCGCCGAGCCCTCCCGGAGCACCAGAGCGCCGAACACCGAGACGAGCACGACGCTCACCTCGCGCAGCGGCGCGATGAGGGCGACGGGCGCGAGGGTGATCGCCTGCAGCACGAGGATGTACGACAGCGGCGACAGCACGCCGAAGGCGAGCACGCGCGGCCAGTGCGCGGCGAGGACGGGGGCCAGCTCCGCGAGGCGCCGACGCAGCGGCACGAGGTAGAGCACCACCTCGAGCAGGGTGCAGCCGACCATGAAGGCGACGGGCGACAGACCCCAGGTCCGCAGGGCGTGCGCGTCCCAGATCGTGTAGACCGCGATGGCGACCCCGGTGAGGGCGCCGAAGAGGATGCTCGGATCCACCCGCCGGCGCGACCGCGGCTCGGTCACCGGCGGCCGGTCGAGCAGCCCGGTCGCGACCACGCCGATCACGACGACGGCGACGCCGAGGACCGCGAGCAGCGGGATCCGCTCGCCGAGCAGCAGCACCGCGAGCCCCGCGCTGAGGGCGGGCCCGGTCCCCCGCGCGGTGGCGTACACGGTCGACAGCCGGCCGCGCGCGTAGCCGTGCTGCAGCACGACCATGTAGCCCAGGTGCAGCACTCCCGAGAGGCCCGCGCCGATCAGCAGCCCCCTGAGCACGTCCGGGCCGGAGCCGAGCCCGCCGGTGAAGGGGATCACCGGCACCCAGAGCACGGTGCTCGCGACCGCGCCCCACCAGAGGAACGGCAGGCCGAGACCGCTGACGCGGTGCGCGACGATGTTCCACGCCGCGTGGCAGACCGCCGCCGACAGCACCAGGACGAGGACGAAGGTAGACATCTCGGGAACGGTAGCGCACCCCGGGACGCCCGTCGTGGCGCGGTGCGATCATTCACCCGGGTCGCCGCCCCGACGGCCGGTGGTGTTCTCAGGGGTGAACAGGTCCTGAACGTGTCTTCCGGAGTGATGCCGGTCCCGTCAGAGAGGTACCGATCTCGGCCTCGCGGCCGTGTGCGCGGTCGCCTCCGCGCTCCACTCCCCCGTCTGGAGTGAGGACGTCCCCGACCACCCGCGCGCTCGGCGCCGTCCCGGCCGAGGCGCGCGGAAGGGGTGCCCCGGCAGGGAGTCCCGGGCGCCGGGCGAGCGCTCGTAGCCTGGTCGCTCCCGACGAGAGGACGACGACATGGAACACGGCAGGGTCGACGGCAGGAAAGACGACAGGGACACGGACACCGGTCCGGACCTCGACGACCTGCTCGCCGCGCTCGACGCGCAGGAGACCATCGAGAGCGGCTCTCCGCTGCATGCGGTCATGCACGCCGCGAGTCAGGAGGCGCTGCGCATCACCGCCGAGCTGAACGGCGGCTACCACGCTCCCGAGCGGGTGCGCGAGCTGCTCGCGGAGCTGACCGGCCGGCCCGTCGACGAGTCGGTGACGCTCTTCCCGCCGCTCCGCGCCGACTTCGGCCGGAACCTCCGGCTCGGCGCCCGGGTCTTCCTCAACTCGGGCTGCGCCTTCCAGGACCAGGGCGGCGTCACGATCGGTGACGACTGCCTCGTCGGGCACGACGTCGTCTTCGCGACGCTGAACCACGGGCTCGACCCGGCTCACCGGGGCGACCTGCATCCCGGGCGGATCGTCGTCGGCTCCAACGTCTGGATCGGCGCGAACGCGACGCTGCTGCCCGGCGTCACGATCGGCGACGACGCGGTGATCGCCGCGGGCGCGGTGGTGACGAAGGACGTCCCGTCGGGGGCCGTCGTCGTCGGTGCTCCCGCCCGCGTCGTGCGGAACGTGCGCGCGACCGGCGCGGACGCGACTCCCTGACGGATCGCGGCGTCAGCCGGACGGGACGGCGCAGGTCTCCTCGGCGGCGGTCTGCCCGGCGGCGGCAAGGGGCTCCGGAGCGGGCTGGGAGGGAACGGGCTCGGCGGGAGCGGGGACCGCTGTGCCCGGATCGACCGGTGCCTCGGTCGGTGCGGCGGGCTGCTCCTCCGCGGGGGTCGACGCGAGCGTCACCGGCTCGTCGTTCAGCACGCGGGCCATCAGCTCGCCGCCGAGCACCGTGTCGGGGACGACCTTGCCGGGCCGGTCCGGGTCGTCCAGCGCCGGGTACTGCACGAACACCATCTGCGCGAGGTCGACGTCCTTGAGGGCCAGCGCGAGCGAGATCATCGTCGACGGGTTCGTCAGCGTCGTCGAGAGGTGCACGTTCGAGGACACCGCCTGCGCGAGTCCGTAGAGGGCCGGGACGTTCGACAGCGTGTCGGCCGAGCGGACCGTGCGCATCAGCGAGGCGAGGTACTGCTGCTGCGAGGAGATCCGGCTGAGGTCGCTCTCGTCGCCGACGCCGTGCCGGGTGCGGAGGAAGGCGAGCGCGGTCGCGCCCGAGACGGTGCTCGTGCCGGCGGGGAGGTCGAGCCCGGAGTCGGTGTCGCGGATCGGCCCGGTGAGGCAGATCGGCACTCCCCCGACCGCGTTGCTCATCTCGATCACGCCGTTGAAGGAGACCCAGCCCGCGTACGGCACGGTCAGGCCGGTGAACTGCTGCACGGTGTCGTTGACGCAGGAGAGCCCGCCGTGCTCGAACGCGGAGTTGAGCGGGACGTCGGCCGTCGCCTCCGTGACCTCGCCCGTGTCCGGATCGGTGCAGGCCGGGCGGTCGAGGACGAGGTCGCGCGGGAAGCTGATCACCGTGGCGCTGCGGTGATCGGCGGAGACGTGCAGCAGGATCGTGACGTCGTTGAGCGTGGCGTCCCTGACCCCGAAGGCGTCGCCCTGCACCGCGTCGTTGTCGGTGCCGACGATGAGCACATCGAACCCGCCCTCGATCGCGCCGAGCTGCACCGCCTGCGGTTCCGCGGACGGCGCGACGCCCAGCTCGACCGCATTGCCGGCGACGTTGCTCGTGATGCTCGCCGTCGCGATCGCGACCAGGCAGGTGCCGCTCAGCGCGAGGACCCCGACGATCGCCGCCGCACCGAGGAGCAGACTCCGGAGTCCGGACCGCGGCCGGAGTCGTCCGTGCCGTGCGCCACCCGTCGTCGCCATCCGTCCCCGCCACCCCCGCAGCTCGTTCCGCCGTCCGCGCGGCGCCCGGGCCAGTGTACGGAACCGCCTCGAACGGCGGCGGACGGCGTCGCGCCGGGTAGCCTGCCCCAGTGACGACCACGACCGCAGCACTCGACCTCGGCTACGCCCGGCTCGCGGTGGGAGCCTGGGGTCTCGTGCACGCGGCGCTCGCCGCGGTCCTGGTGCCGTTCGTGCTCCTGCAGACCGCGTCGGCGATCGATCCGGCCATCGACGGCTGGAAGGACCTGCGCGTGCTGGCGCCCGCCGTGCAGTGGGCCGTGCTGGGGGCGTGGCTGCCCGTGCTGATCACGCCCGTCGTCGGGTTCGCCGTGGTCCGGCGGCTCGCGAGGCCGCTGCGCTGGTGGTGGGTGACGCCCGCGATCGGCGTGCTCGCGACGCTCGTCCTGCACTTCCTGCCGTACCTCTTCTTCACGGCCCCGGCGCCCACGATCGGCGGCTAGCGGCACCGCTTGTCCCGCCGCCGCCCGGTACGCTCGTCAGCGGATCCTGAGGGAGGCGACCGGTGCTGGAGACGATCCTGGAGGCGCTCTCCCTCATCACGCTCCCGCTGGGGCTGCTCTTCCTGTTCGCGGCGTTCGTGGGGCTGCTGATCGACGGGCGGTGGTCGACGACGACCGCCTACCTCGAGGACGGGCCGCCCCGGGCGCTGCACTGGGTCACCCGCGCCGGCGAGGTCCGGTCGCGGCCGCTCACCGCCGACGATCCGCTGACGCCGGTCGGCTCGGACCAGCGCGAGGTCTACTACCGCGAGGAGGACCCGGAGCGGATCCGCCTGCACCGCCGCGCCGATCCGGTGCGCGCGCTGCGGCTGACCGGACTGATCCTGGTCGGCACCGGCGTCGTCTGCGGGATCGTCTCGACGGCATTGGCGATCCTCGGGAGCTGACCCGCGACCAGCGCCGGGCTCAAACCTGCCGGGCTCAGGCCTCCGGGCGCCGCTCGTCGTCGATCGCGCGCCGGTGCGCCTCGTCCTCGCGGTCGAGGGCGGCGGCGCTCGACGGGGTGATGACTCCGGCCCGCCGCAGCGCGCTCGTCACCGCGGCGCGGACGACGAAGAAGACCGCGACGAGGACGAGCGCGAACCAGAACAGGTTGATCAGGAGTCCGGTGAGCAGGGCTCCGAAGCTGGGTTCCATGCCCTCCACGCTAACCGCCGAGTCCGTCCTGAGCCGAGTCAGCCCACCCCTGAAGTCGCGGCGATCCGCCGATCGACCCGTCGCGAACGGCTCCCTCGGCGCGTCGGCGAGAGCCGTTCGCGACGGATCGACCGCCCGCGGGGAGCGCTTCGAAGCCTCAGCGCCAGTGCGCGAGCGTGGCCTCCATCAGCAGGCGTGCGCGGGAGAGCTGCCCGCGGACGACGGTGGCGCTGACGCCGAGCTCGGCGCCGATGTCGTCGTAGCTGCGCTGGTGGAGCTGGCGGAGCTCCCAGCAGCGGCGCTGGAGCTCGGGCATCCGGTCGAGCACGGCGCGGGCCTCGGTGACGAGCGCCGCCCGCTCCGACACCGCCGTGGGGCTGTGGTCGAGCGACTCCGGCAGGTCCTGCTCCAGCTCGGCACGGCTCTGGTGGTCGGTCGAGCGGAGGCGGTCGTAGCAGCGGCGGCGCACGGTGGTGAGCAGCCAGCCGACGATGGTCTCGCCGTCGATCACGCTGTCCATGTGCGTCCACGCGGCGAGGAACGTCTCCTGCACCACGTCGTCCACCTCGTTCGAGGCCCGCAGGATCCGGAGCGCGGTCGCGCGCAGCAGTGAGGTGTGCCGGCGGACGATCTCGGCGAAGGCGCGGTCGTCGCCCGAGGCGGAGCGGATGACGAGCAGCCGGTCCGAGTCGGTCGGGAGCAGCGGCAGCGCCGGGGCGGCGACGGTGCGTGAGCGAGGGGCGAGGGTGGTGGCGAGCATGCGGGCTCCGGTCGTGAAGTTGATGTGTATGCATCATTCGGAGCAGACCTGGGAACAGATGGCGGAGGAGGCCGCCCTGGCGGGACGTGACGGCCCCGGCGTCGCGTACCGGGACATCCGGGACGAGGTGGTGCCCTGGTGACGGTGGTCTTCTCTACGCTCGGGTGGTGCGCCCTCCTCGTCCCCACCAGCAGCGTCCCCGCCGGCCGCGGCTCCTCCGGCAGCTCGCCGGCACGCTGAGCGGCCAGCGTCCTGCCGCCCCGGTCAGCCGGCGCTCGCAGCGTGCCGTCCTCGCCGAGCAGACCGTGCGCGGGGTGCTCGAGCTGGCGGTGCGGCTCGGCGAGACCCTGCTCTCGCTGGGCTCCGCGGCCGCCGAGGTCACCGAGACCATCGAGCGGGTCTGCCGGGCTTACGGCATCGAGGTCCAGGTCGACCTCACCTTCACCTCGATCCTGGTCGTGCACGACGGGAGCGAGGATTCCCCCAGCGTCAGCGTGCTGCGCGTCGTCGCCTCGCGCAGTGCCGACTACGAGCGGCTCGCCCGGGTGACGGCGCTGGTCACCGCGATCACCGACGGCTCCCCCGAGGTGCGCGTCGCCGACACCGTCGACTCGACGGCCGCGCGCGACGAGGCCCGGCAGCAGTTCGAGGACGCGCACGAGCGGCTCGACGCGATCCTCGTCCAGCCGCACCGCTACCGGCGGAGCGTCGTCACGCTCACCCTCGCCGTGATGGCCGCGGGCGTCGCGATCCTGCTCGGCGGCGGACCGCTGATCGTCCTCCTCGCCGCGCTCACGACCGCCGCGATCGACGGCGTCAACCAGCTGCTCGGCCGCTGGGGGCTGCCCGCCTTCTTCCAGCAGATCGCCGGAGCCGCGCTCGCGACGGGGGTCGCCGTGCTGCTGCTCGCGGTCGTGCCGCAGCTGCCGGTCGAGTTCGCCGTGCTGCCGCCCGCACTCGTGGTCGCCTCGGGCGTCGTCGTGCTGCTCGCCGGGCTCTCCTTCGTGGGAGCGGCGGACGACGCGATCAACGGCTTCCCGATCACGGCCGGCGGCCGGCTGCTCGAGGTCGGGCTGCTGACGCTCGGCATCGTCGTCGGCATCGCCGCCGTGCTCGACGGCGCGCGCACCCTCGGCGTCGAGCTGGTGCTGGTCGACTCCTACGCCCGGCCCTGGCCGGCGAGCGTGCAGGTGCTCGGTGCCGGCATCGCCGCCGGGGCCTGGGCACTCTCGTCGCACACTCCCCCGCGGCCGGCGCTCGTCGCCGCGCTCACCGGCGCGGGAGCATGGGTCGCCTCCGACGCGCTGAGCGGGCTGGGCGCCGCGCCGCTCCTGGCCAGCGCCGTGCCCGCGATCGTGATCGGGCTGCTCGGCGAGACCCTGGCCGAGCGCTGGCGCGTGCCCGCCGTAGTGACCACCGCCTGCGGCATCGTGCCGCTGCTCCCCGGCCTCACCCTCTACCGCGGCGTGCTCGACCTCACCTCCGGCCGCGGCCCCGAGGGCGGGATCGAGCTGCTGCTCCAGGCGGGCATGATCGCGATCGGGCTCGCGGGCGGCGTCACTCTCGGCCGGATCGCGTACCGCCGGCTGCGCACGCCGGTCGTCCGCGCGGTGGCGCCGGTCCGGGCGCGCCGCTCCCCGACTCCGGAGCAGGCGCCGACCGCGGAGGAGCCGCTCGCGCGGACGGGCACCATGCCGATCATCAGCACGATCGGCGTGACCGAGCCGACGGAGGACGACCTCGCCGGAGGGGCCGCGGCTCCGAAGGACTGAGGGCGGGCGGGTCGCGGGCGTCAGTCGCCGAAGCGGGTCTCCTTGTGCGGTGCGCCGGAGCGGTCGTAGGTCGTCCAGACTCCGACCTGGCGCCCGCGGTCGAACGACCCGCTGCGCATCGGCGTGCCGTCCAGGCGGAACCACTCCCAGTACCCGTGCATCTCGCCGTCGAGCACGGCGCCGCGGGCGCGCAGGGAGCCGTCCCGGTGCAGGACCTCCTGCGGTTCGGGATACGTCATCTCTGCTGCCTCTCGTCGCGTCGCACGCCGCATCGTCGCACGCCGCGGCGTCGCATGCAGGGGCAGCCATCGGGCGGACGGTGCTCTCGGCCGGGTCGGCTTGGATGGAGGGGTGAACACGCTCATCGTCGCCGCCCACCCCGACCAGGACTCGCTCACCCTCGCCCTCGCCCGGCGGCTCGCGGAGGAGCTGGCGCCGGCCGAGGTCGCCGACCTCGCCGCCGAGGGGTTCGACCCGCGGTTCGGCCCGGCCGACCGGCACAGCTACCGCGTCGCCGGCGAGTACCCGGCGGACGTCGCGCGCGAGCAGCGCCGCCTCGACGCCGCCGAGCACCTGGTGCTCGTCTTCCCCGTCTACTGGTGGTCGACGCCGGCGCTGCTGAAGGGCTGGATCGACCGCGTCTTCGTCAACGGCTGGGCCTTCGAGATCGACGCGGCCGACGGGATGCGCCGCAAGCTCGGCCGACTGACCGTCCACCTCGTGCCGATCGCCGGCGACGGTGCCGGGGTGTACGAGCGGCACGGCTACGAGCTGGCTCTGCGCACCCAGATCGAGCACGGCGTCGTCGACTACTGCGGCGCCGTGCGCGGCGCGACCGCCTTCGTGCACGACTCCGAGCAGGAGGACGCCGCCGCCCGCGCGGCGAGCGTCGACCGCGCCGTGGCGGCCGTCGTCGCGGCGGTCCGCGGTCGGGCCCCCCTGCCGGTCGAGTAGCCGCCTCCGGCGACCTCAGCTCATGCTGGTCGAGTAGCCGCCTCCGGCGAACTCAATTCATGCTGGTCGAGTAGCCGCCTCCGGCGACCTCAGCTCATGCTGGTCGAGTAGCCGCCTCCGGCGGCGTATCGAGACCCACCACCGCCGAGACATCCGGGAGCGAGCCTCCTCCCCAGCCCCCGATCCGACGGTGCTCTCCCCGACCAGCCCGCATCCCCGCTCCGGTGTCGGTGGTTCCTGCTTCAATACTCGTATGTTAAAAGATGAGGATGCGGCGGCACTCGCGGAGGTGCGCGACTGCTTCGACGACTCCGCCGCCGCCGAGCGCGCCGCGTCCCCGACGCGCCTTCGGGCGGCGGAGCTGATGCACCGCGGCTACCGAAAAGCGCTCACCGTCCCGGAGGCGTTCGCCCGCGGTGCGACCCGCAGCGAGACTCGCGACCTGGTCGAGCGCTCCATTCGGGCCGAGCTGGCGGTGGCGTACGGCGAGTCGGAGCAGGAGGTCTCCCGCCGCCTCGAGACCGCGCAGCTCCTGATGGAGCACCTTCCACTCACACGCGCCCTGCTCCGCGACGGCCGGATCCTCTGGAAGGTCGGCGAGGCCATCTGCCGAACCGCCGGCAGCCTCCCCGAAGCCTCCCGCTCCGCACTCGACGAGCGCGCCGCGGACGCCGCTCTCACCATGACGACGACGCAGCTGCGCCGAGCACTCGGCCGCTGGCGCGAGGAACTGCACGAGCAACCCCTCGCCCAGCGCCACGCCCGCGCGAAGGAGGACCGCGCCGTCTGGGTCACCCCGGACATCGACGGGATGGCCACGCTCTGCCTCTACGGCCCGGCACCCGCAGTGATGGGCGCACACGACCGGCTCCGCCGCATCGCCCGCACCCTCCGCGACGACGGCGACCCCCGCACTCTGCAGCAGCTCAGCGCGGACGCCGCGATCGACATTCTCTGCGACGGCGACATCACGGGGACCACGCCGAACGCCGACCACCGGCCCGACCCGACCTTCGTCCCCGGCATCCGCGCCGAGGTGCGACTCACCCTCGCCGCCTCCACCGCCGTCGGCCTCGACGACGCCCCCGCGGAGCTCGACGGCTACGGCCCCGTTCCCGCGGAGATCGCCCGCGAGCTCATCCGGACAGCTGCGTCTTTCACCCGCGTCCTGACCGATCCGGACACCGGGGCAGTCGTCTCCGTCGGCCGCACCTGGCGCGTCCCACCACCTCAAATGCGCCTGCACCTGCAACTGCGCGATCAGACCTGCCGCTTCCCCGGCTGCACCCGCAGCTCCAGCACGAGCGAGGCCGACCACACCCTCGAGTGGCGCAACGGCGGCGAGACCTCCCTCGAGAACCTCGTGTCGCTCTGCACCTCCCACCACCACGTCCGGCACGGCGAACAGTGGAGCTACAAGCGGATCGATGACCACGGCACGCTCGAATGGACGAGCCCGACCGGGCGGCGGATCAGCAACCGGCCGCCGCCGCTGCCCGGGCGCCCACCGGACCCGCCGCCGGGACCGCGCTTCGACGACACCCCAGTGCCGTTCTGACGGTGGTGGATCTCGATACGCCCGCTCCGCGAGCTACTCGATCAGCATGCAGGGCTCGCTGCGCCGACTACTCGATCGGCATGCAGCGCTCGCTCCGCGGGCTACTCGATCGGCATGCAGCGCTCGCTGCGCGCGGGCTACTCGATCGGCATGCAGCGCTCGCTGCGCGGGCTACCCGATCAGCATGCCGCGCGCGGTCCACGCGCGTGGCTCGGGCCCGCCCATGCTGGTCGAGGAGCCCCGGAGGGGCGTATCGAGACCCGCCCAGGTCAGCACGGTGGATCTCCATGCCTCCGCTGCGCTGCTCGGTCAGCATGCGGGTGATCCATGCTGGTCGAGTAGCCCGCAGGGCGTACCGAGACCCCCCGTCGCCGGCACGAAGCGGCGCCGTGATCGGATCGCGACAGGCCTCGATCCGATCGGGACACCCGCCCGCGACCCGCGCCGCGAGGCTGGATGCATGACCGACACCACAATCCCCCACCCCTCCGAGCACTCCTCCGACGACCGCCTCGCCGGCCGCACCGCCCTCGTCACCGGCTCCTCGAGCGGACTGGGCGAGGCCATCGCCCATCGGCTCGCCTCGTCCGGTGCGCACGTGCTCGTGCACGGCCGCGACCGCGCGCGCACCGAGGCCGTCGCAGAGGCGATCATCGCGGCCGGCGGCACCGCCTCCGTGCTCGTCGCCGACCTCGGCGGCACGCCCGACGCCACCCGCGCCGTCGCGGTCGAGGCGCTGCGCCTGCTCGGCGGGCGGATCGACGTCCTCGTCAACAACGCCGGCGTCTTCCCGGTCGGCCCCACCGCCGAGCTGAGCGACGCCGACGTCGACGCGCTGCTCGTCACCAACATCCGGGTCCCGCACCAGCTCGTCGGAGCGATCGCGCCGACGATGGCCGAGCACGGCTCCGGCGTGATCATCAACATCACCTCGTGGATGGCGCGCGTCGGCACCCTCGGCACCGCCCTCTACCCGGCGACCAAGGCGGCGCTCGACCACCTGACCCGCGCCTGGGCGGCGGAGTACGGAGCGGACGGCGTGCGCGTCGTCGCGGTCGCCCCGGGCGCCACGCTCACTCCCGGCAACGAGCACGCCTCGGCGATCCTCGACGCCATGACCGCCCCGACACCCGCCGGTCGCCCCGGCCGCCCGGACGAGATCGCCCAGGCCGTGCGCTGGCTCGCCACCGACGAGGCGTCCTACGTGCACGGCACGACCCTGCTGGTCGACGGCGGGATCGTCGGCGCGCGGCGCTGACTCGGGCTTCCGGCTGCGTCGCCGGTCAGTCGATCTGCACCAGCCGCCCCGGGTGCAGCGCGGCGTCGGCCGCGGGGGTCGTCTCGTAGGCGCGGCGGTAGTCGCGGCCGAAGTGCGATGCGCTCGCGTAGCCGACGGCCGCCGCCGCGCCCGCGGCCGTCTCGCCGCGGACGAGCAGGAGGCGCCGCGCCTCGCCCAGCCGCAGCCGGCGCAGGTAGCCGAGCGGCGACATCCCGGTCAGCTCGCGGAACCGCCGGGTGAGCGTCGGCACGCTCGTGCGCGCCTCGGCCGCCAGCGCGTCGAGCGTCCAGCCGTGCGCGAGCGCGGTGGTCATCGCATCGACGGCGCGGGTCACCGCCTCCGAGCGGACGGCCGACGACGCCGACAGCAGGCGCGGCGCCTGATCGCTCTGCAGCAGGCGGAGGACCAGCTCACGCGACACCGCCGGCCCGAGCACCGGGATCTCCTCGGGTGCGTCGAGGAGCCGGAACAGCCGGTGCAGCGCGTCGGCGAGCTCCGGGGTGATGATGCCGATCCGCTCGGGGACCGCCGCCGCGGGGCGGTGCGCCACGAGCCCGGCGACCTCGGCGACGAGCACCGGATCCAGGTGCCAGTTGGCCGAGACGAAGTCGCCCTGCTCGCCGGTCTCGACGACGGCCGCGATCACCGGCAGGTCGACCGGCGTGATCAGGAAGCGGCCGGCGCCCCACTGCTCGTCCGAGTCGCCGACGATCGAGCGCTTGCGGCCGGCGAGCACGAGGCTCAGCGTCGGCGGGAAGCGCGTGTAGACCAGCGAGGTCGGCTCGGTGACGCGGTGCAGCCGCAGGTTCAGCGCGGCGGCGCGCTCCGGATGCTCGAGGTGCCGGCGGGCGAGGTCGGCGGCGGCGGCGAGGTGCTGCTGGGCGCTCCCTGGCGCTTCGGTCACGGCCGGGGCAGCGCCGCGAGCGCGAGCTCGCCGATCTCGGCGACGCGCTCGGCGCTCCCGCCGTCGCGGGCCTGCGTCGACATGCCGCCGAGCACCGCCACGACGAACGCCGCCGTGCGGGCCGGATCGGTGCCGGCCGGAACATCCCCTTCGGCGATTCCCCGCTCGATCCGCGCCGCGATGCTCTCCTCCATCGCGCGGCGGCGCGCGGCCAGCCGCGGCTCGCTCAGCACGAAGCAGCCCGACGGCGTGCCCGGATCGGAGTAGCCCGCGGCGCTCGAGCGGACCACCGCGGCCAGCGCCTCCCAGGCCGTCGGCGCGTCGAGCAGCCGCGCGAGGGTCGCGTCGGCGGTGTCGGAGTAGCAGCTCGCGGCGGCACGGAAGAGCTCGTCCTTGTCGCCGAACGCCGCGTAGAGGCTCGGCGCCGAGATGCCGATCTCGCGGGTGAGCACCGCGACCGTCGTCTCGTCGTAGCCGTCGCTCCAGAAGCGGCGCATCGCCGTGTCGAGCGCCTCGTCGCGGTCGAAGCCCCTCGGTCGTCCTGCCATGCAGCGATTCTATAACAGTCGCTACGGAACGTGTTAGCGTGCCCCGCAGCAGTTCTTTATCGTCCACTACAGAAAGGCACCACCATGCAGATCCAGGACTCCGTCGTACTCGTGACCGGCGCCAACCGCGGGATCGGCGCCGAGTTCGTGCGGCAGCTGACGGCCCGCGGCGCCCGCACCGTCTACGCCGCGGCGCGCGACGTCTCGACCATCGCGGCCGCGCCGGGCGTCGTCCCGATCGCGCTCGACGTGACCGACCAGGCCCGCATCGCCGAGCTCGCGGCGACCCTCGGC
The DNA here is from genome assembly GCF_013205025.1 of Rathayibacter sp. VKM Ac-2857. GTDB lineage: Bacteria > Actinomycetota > Actinomycetes > Actinomycetales > Microbacteriaceae > Rathayibacter. The sequence goes on from NZ_JABMLE010000004.1 coordinate 636,500, forward strand.
GACGTGTCGATCGTCGTCAACAACGCCGGCATCGCTCCGACGGTCGACTTCATCGACGGCGACCTCGACGAGATCCGCCGCACCGTCGAGACCAACGCCTTCGCGCCGCTGATGCTCGCGCGCGCCTTCGCCGGGAGCCTCGGCCGGGCCGGCGGCGGAGCCGTGCTGAACGTGCTCTCCGTGTCGTCCTTCGTCTCGTTCCCCGGCTCGGAGTCGTACTCGATGTCCAAGGCCGCGGCCTGGAGCGTCACCGACGGTCTCCGTCTGGCCCTCGCCGCGCAGGGCACCCAGGTGCTCGGCCTGCACATGGGCTTCGTCGACACCGACATGGCCGCGTGGACCGACGCCCCCAAGTCGAGCCCGGCGGCGATCGTCACGGCCGCCCTCGACGGCCTCGAGCACGGCGCCACCGAGGTCCTCGCCGACGACCTCGCCCGCGCGGTCAAGCCGGGGCTCGCCCTCGACCCGGCCGAGCGCTACGCGGACGTGCTCGCCGCCACCCGCTGACAGCTCATGCTGGTCGAGTAGCCGCCGAGGGCGCCGTATCGCGCCCCATGCTGGTCGAGTGGCCCCGCAGGGGCGTATCGAGACCCGCCGTCACCAGGAGGGCGGGTCTGCAGACTCCACTTCTGACGCTGGTGGATCTCGATACGCCCGCTGCGCGGGCTACTCGATCAGCATGAGTGCGCCCGTTGCGCGGGCTACTCGATCAGCAGGGGACCGCCGCCCACGACAGTTGTGCCGCCACCCGCCATCATGCTGGTCGAGTAGCCCCGCAGGGGCGTATCGAGACCCACCGTCACCAGCAGGGCAGGTCCGCACACTCGCCCGACTGACGCCGCGTGGAGGCCGATCCGCGATCTCCGGCCGTTTGCGGCCGATCCTCCGCCTTCACGGGAATAGAGTTGGTTTGAAGACGCAGAAGCGGAACGCAGTCCCGCGCCGTCGAACCCCGGAAGGCTCCTCCATGACGCTCCCGCGTGCCGCCGCCGCACTGCTCTCCTCCGCCGCCCTCCTCGCGGCCCTGGCCGGCTGCTCCGCCTCGGCACCCGCCGAGTCCGCGACGCCCGAGGCCTCGAGCGCGCCGACCCCGACCAGCGCGCTGTCCGGCTCGATCACCGTCTTCGCCGCCGCGTCGCTGAAGGGCACGTTCACCGAGATCGCGACGGCCTTCGAGGCCGAGAACCCCGGCACCACCGTCGAGCTCACCTTCGCCGGCTCGTCCGACCTGGTGACCCAGATCACCAACGGCGCACCCGCCGACGTCTTCGCTTCGGCCGACGAGAAGAACATGGCCAAGCTCACCGACGCCGACCTCATCGAGGGCGAGCCCGTCGACTTCGCGACCAACACCCTCGAGATCGCCGTCCCGCCGGCCAACCCCGCGGGCATCGCCTCGTTCGCCGACCTCGCCCGCGAGGGCGTGAAGACGGTCGTCTGCGCAGCGCAGGTGCCCTGCGGCGCGGCGACGGTCACCGTGGAGACCGCGACCGGCGTCGACCTCCGGCCGGTCAGCGAGGAGTCGTCGGTCACCGACGTCCTCGGCAAGGTCACCTCCGGCGAGGCCGACGCCGGCCTGGTCTACGTCACCGACGTCGCCGCCGCCGGCGACGCGGTGACCGGGATCGAGTTCCCCGAGTCGTCGCAGGCCGTGAACACCTACCCGATCGCCCCGGTCACCGCCTCCGCGAACCCGGACCTCGCCGCCGCGTTCACGGCGTACGTGGCCGGCGACGAAGGCCGCACGGTCCTCGCGGCCGCGGGCTTCGGCGCCCCCTGATCACCGTCCCACTCCGCCGAATCGGCTCTACGATGGCTCCCATGCCGCAGATCCGGATCAAGAACGCCGCCGACTACCTCGGCGTGAGCGACGACACCGTCCGCCGCTGGATCGAGAACGGCACCCTCGCGAGCAGCAAGGACGCCTCCGGCCGCAGCGTCGTCGAGGGGCTCGACCTCGCCAGGCTCGCCCGGCAGAACGCGATCCTCCCCGTCGACCCGAGCGAGGTGGGCCGCTCGGCGCGCAACCGCTTCGTCGGCATCGTCACCGAGGTCGTCTCGGACACCGTGATGGCCCAGGTCGAGCTGCAGTGCGGCCCGCACCGCGTCGTCTCGCTGATGTCCGCCGAGGCCGTCCGCGAGCTCGGCCTCGAGCCGGGCTCGCCCGCGATCGCGATCGTCAAGGCGACCATGGTCGTCGTGGAGACGCCGAACGGGAAGGCGTGACGCGCTCTGCAGGAGTCCCCCGCTGGGTCGTCGCCGTCGCGGCGGTCGGCGGCGCCTTCGTCCTGCTGCCGCTGATCGGCATCCTCACCCGCGTCGACTGGGCCGGGTTCGTCCCGCTGGTCACCTCCGACTCCTCGATCGCCGCGCTCCTGCTCAGCCTGCGCACCGCCGGAGTGGCGACCCTGCTCTGCATCGTGATCGGCGTGCCGATGGCACTGACGCTCGCCCGGACCTCCTTCCCCGGCCAGGGGCTCGTGCGCGCGCTCGTGCTGCTGCCGCTCGTGCTGCCCCCGGTGGTCGGCGGCATCGCCCTGCTCTACACCTTCGGCCGGCTCGGCCTGCTCGGCGGTGCCCTCGAGGCGCTCGGGATCCGGATCGCGTTCTCCACCACCGCGGTGATCCTCGCGCAGACCTTCGTGGCGCTGCCGTTCCTGGTGCTCAGCCTCGAGGGGGCGCTCCGCTCGGCCGGTGATCGCTACGAGAGCGTCGCGGCGACCCTCGGCGCCCGGCCCTCGACCGTGCTGCGCCGGGTCACCCTGCCGCTGATCCTGCCCGGGCTCCTGTCCGGTGCGATCCTCTCCTTCGCCCGCGCGCTCGGCGAGTTCGGCGCGACGCTCACCTTCGCCGGCAGCCTGCAGGGCGTGACGCGGACCCTCCCGCTCGAGATCTACCTGCAGCGCGAGACGGATCCGGACGCCGCGGTCGCCCTCTCCCTGGTGCTGGTCGTCGTCGCGATGCTCGTGATCGGGCTGGCGCACCGCCGGCCCCGCGCCGCCCGAGTGGAGGCGCGCCCGTGACGCTCGAGATCGACGCGCGGCTGCACGCCCGCGGCTTCGACATCGCGCTGCGGGTCGAGGCGGGGACGACCACGGCGGTCCTCGGCCCGAACGGCGCGGGCAAGTCGACGCTCGTCGGGCTGCTCGCCGGTCTCCTCCGCGCCGACGACGGGCGCGCGACCCTCGCCGGAGTGACCCTGTTCGACTCCGCCCGCCGCCTGCACCTGCCGCCGCACCGCCGCCGGATCGCCCTGCTCGCCCAGGACCCGCTGCTCTTCCCGCACCTCAGCGTGCTCGACAACGTCGCGTTCGGTCCGCGGAGCACCGGTTCTGGCCGGTCCGCCGCGGTCGGGACCGCGCGCACCTGGCTCGAGGCCGTCGACGCGGTCGACCTCGCCGACCGCCGTCCGGCGCAGCTCTCGGGCGGTCAGGCGCAGCGGGTGGCCCTGGCCCGCGCGCTCGCGCCGAGCCCGGAGCTGCTGCTGCTCGACGAGCCGATGGCGGCGCTGGACGTCTCGGTCGCGCCACTGCTGCGGCGGATGCTGCGCCGCGTGCTGCCGGGGCGGACCACGATCCTGATCACCCACGACGTCCTCGACGCCTACACGCTCGCCGACCGCGTCGTGGTGCTGCACGACGGGCGGGTGATCGAGAACGGCCCGACCCACGAGGTGCTGGAGCGGCCGCAGAGCCCGTTCACGGCCGAGCTCGCGGCGCTCAATCTGCTCGTCGGCACGGCGACCGGCACCGCGACCGGCACCGGGCTGCGGACCGACGACGGCGTGGAGCTACGCGCGGCCGGCACCGTCACCCCGGGCGTACGGGCAGCGGCCGCGTTCCGGCCCGCCTCCGTGTCGGTGTCGCCGGTCTCCCCGGGAGCGCCCGGCGCGAACCGCGTCCGCGCCCGGATCCGCGATCTGGAGCGACGCGGCGACCTGGTCCGGGTGCGCGCCGCCGGCATCGCGGCCGACCTCTCGCCCGCGCAGCTCGCGGCCCTCGGCGCGGGGATCGGCGACGAGGTCGACTTCGTGATCGATCCGGAGGCGATCGCCCTCTACCCGGCGCACCCCGCCCCGGGCGGAGGGTAGCCCTCCGCAGCCTGCCCGAGAAGGGCCCCCTCCCGCGTCCTCTCCCGCGGGTAGCTTTCACGCATGGCGCAGCGCAGCGAGACCAGGCCGGTGCCGTCGACGGCGATCGACGTCACCGTCAACGGCGAGCCGAGGGCGGTCGAGGTCGACAACCGCACCACCCTCCTCGACCTGCTCCGGGAGCGGCTCGATCTCATCGGCTCGAAGAAGGGCTGCGATCACGGCCAGTGCGGCGCCTGCACCGTGCTGCTCGACGGGCGCCGGACCAACAGCTGCCTCGTGCTGGCGGTGTCGGTCGACGGCCGCGAGGTCACCACGATCGAGGGCCTGGCCGACGGCGAGACTCTGCATCCGGTGCAGCGGGCGTTCCTCGAGCGCGACGCCTACCAGTGCGGCTACTGCACCCCGGGGCAGATCTGCTCAGTGGTCGGGATGCTCGCCGAGGCGCGCGCGGGCATGCCCAGCCACGTCACTGCCGAGCTCGACGCCGCCCACGTCGTGCTCGGTGACGCCGTGCTCGGTGACGTCGTGCTCGACGACGAGGAGGTGCGCGAGCGGATGAGTGGCAACCTCTGCCGCTGCGGCGCCTACGCGAACATCGTGCCCGCCGTCCACGACGCCCAGGTGCACGCCGACACCTGCACGCACCCGAGCGAGACGGAGACCGCGCGATGAGGACCTTCGAGTACCAGCGGGCCGCGGACGTCGCCGACGCCGTGCGCCTGCTCGCCGCGTCGCCCGAGGCGAGGCCGCTCGCCGGCGGCACCAACCTCGTCGACCTGATGAAGCTCGGCGTCGAGCGCCCCGCCGCACTCGTCGACGTCAGCCGGGTCGACTTCGGCGGCGTCGAGGAGACACCCGAGGGCGGCCTCCTGATCGGCGCCGGAGTCGCGAACAGCGACCTCGCCGCGAACCCGCTGGTCCGCCGCCGCTACCCGGCCCTCAGCCGTGCCCTGCTCGCCGGCGCCTCCGGCCAGCTGCGCAACCAGGCCTCGACCGCCGGGAACCTGCTGCAGCGCACCCGCTGCACCTCCTTCACCGACGTCTCGAAGCCGTGCAACAAGCGCGAGCCGGGCACCGGCTGCTCCGCGCTGACGGGCGTCTCCCGCGAGCTCGCGATCCTCGGCATCGCCACCGACGTCGACCCCGGTCACCTCTGCATCGCGACCCATCCCGGCGACATGGCCGTCGCGCTCACCGCGCTCGACGCCGTGATCCGCTTCGCGACCGTCGACGGGCCGTCGAGCCTGCCGATCACCGACTTCTACCGTCTCCCCGGCGAGCACCCCGAGCGCGACACCGACCTGCCGACCGGCGCCCTGATCACGGCGGTCGAGCTGCCTCCGCTCCCCTTCGCCGCGACCTCGACCTACCGCAAGGCCCGCGACCGCCGCTCCTACGCCTTCGCTCTCGGCTCGGTCGCCGCCGCGCTCGAGGTGACCGACGGGACCGTGACCGACGTCCGCCTCGCCCTCGGCGCGGTCGCGCACGCCCCCTGGCGCGCCCGCATAGCGGAGGACCTGCTCCGCGGCGGCCCCGCGACCGTCGAGGCGTTCACGCGGGCGGCGGAGGCGGAGCTCGCCGCCGCGACGCCGACCGAGCAGAACGCCTTCAAGGTCCCGCTGCTCCGGCGGCTGATCGTCGGCGTCCTGGCCGAGCTCGCCGGACTGGACGAGGAGGCGGCGGCATGACCGCGCTCGGAACTCCACTCGCCCGCCTCGAGGGCCGCGACAAGGTCACCGGCGCGGCCCGCTACGCCTTCGAGCACTCACCGGAGGGACTGCTGCACGCCTGGCCCGTGCAGGCGGCCGTCGCGACGGGCATGGTGAAGCACCTCGATCTCGACGCCGTGCTCGCGCTGCCGGGAGTGCACTCGGTGATCACCCCCGACTCCGCGCTGCCGCTCGAGGACGCGGACGACGGCGAGCTGCAGGTGCTGCAGTCGCACGCGGTCGCCTACCGCGGCCAGGTGATCGCGCTCGTCCTCGCCGACACGCTCGAGACGGCCCGAGACGCCGCCGCCGCTCTGCGCGTCGAGTACGTCGACTCCGGGACCGACGTCGTGCTCACCGAGGACCAGCCCAAGCTCTACGCGCCGGAGCAGGTCAACGCCGGCTTCCCGACCGACAGCTCCGAGGGCGACGTCGACACGGCGATCGCGGCGGCGGCCGTCTCGATCGACGCGCGCTACTCCACCCCGGCGCTGTTCAACTCGCCGATGGAGCCGCACGCCTCGGTCGTCACCTGGGCCGACGGGCGGCTCGACGTCCTCGACTCCTCGCAGGGCACGAGCTCGGTGCAGTCGACTCTGGCGACGCTGTTCTCGCTCGATCCCGCCGTGATCCGGGTGCGCAGCGAGCACGTCGGCGGCGGCTTCGGCTCCAAGGGCTCGCCGCGGCCGAACGTCGTCCTCGCGACGATGGCGGCGATCATCACGGGACGGCCGATCAAGATCGCGTACACCCGGCAGATGATGTTCGCGCTGGCCGGCTACCGGACGCCGACGATCTCGCGCGTCCGGCTCGCCGCCGATGCGGAGGGGCGGCTCACCGCGATCGCGCACGAGGCGTTCTCCCACACCTCCACGATCCAGGAGTTCGCCGAGCAGACCGGCGAGGCCACCCGTCACCTCTACGCGGCGCCGAACCGGTTGGTCACCCACCGGGTCGCGGCGCTCGACGTGCCGACGCCCCGCTGGATGCGCGCCCCCGGCGAGTGCCCCGGCATGTACGCGCTCGAATCGGCGATGGACGAGCTCGCGGTCGCCGCCGGCATCGACCCGATCGAGCTGCGGGTGCGCAACGAGCCGGACGTCGACCCCGACTCTGGCTCGCCCTTCTCCAGCCGGCACTACCTCGACTGCTTCCGCCGAGGAGCGGAGCTGTTCGGCTGGGAGGATCGCGATCCGCGGGCCGGCGTCGACCGCCGCGGCCGCTGGCTCGTCGGCACCGGAGTCGCCGGCGCCACCTACCCCGTCCTCACCTCGCCGAGCGGGGCGCGCGCCACCGCGCTGCCCGGCGGCCGCTTCGTCGTCGCGGTGAACGCGACCGACATCGGCCAGGGCGCCCGCACGGTGCTGACCCAGGTCGCGGCCGACGCGCTGGACGTGCCGGTCGACCGGATCGAGATCGTCATCGCCGACAGCGCGCTGCCGCAGGGACCGGTCGCCGGCGGCTCCTCGGGCACCGGCTCCTGGGGCTGGGCCGTCACCAAGGCCTGCCACCGCCTGCTCGCCCTGCTCGCCGACGGGCAGCCGCTGCCGCCGGAGGGGCTCGAGGTCGTCGTCGACACCACGGAGGACGTCGCCGGGATGGGCGAGTACGCCCGCTACGCCTACGGCGCGCACTTCGTCGAGGCGCGGGTCGACCTCGACTCCGGCGAGATCCAGGTGCCGCGGATGCTCGGCGTCTTCGCCGCGGGCCGGATCCTCAACCCGCGCACCGCGCGCTCGCAGTTCCTCGGCGGCATGACGATGGGGCTGTCGATGGCGCTGCACGAGCACGGCGCCCTCGACCCGCTGCTCGGCGACTACGCCAACCACGACTTCGCGACCTACCACGTGGCGGCCAACGCCGACGTGGTCGACCTCCGGGCGGAGTGGCTGGACGAGGTCGATCCGCACCTCGCGCCGATGGGCGGCAAGGGCATCGGCGAGATCGGCAACGTGGGTACCGCCGCGGCGGTGGCGAACGCGGTCTTCCACGCCACGGGCGTCCGCGTCCGCGACCTGCCGGTGCAGCCCGACAAGCTGCTCGCCGCGCTGCCGCCCCGCTTCTGACGGCGGGCCCTTCAGGAGAGGTCACCCTCTCGGTCGGGCGACTGCATGCTGATCGAGTAGCCCGCGCAGCGGGCGTATCGAGATCCACCGGCGTCAGAAGGACGGGTCTGCAGACCGCCCTGCTGACGAAGGCGGGTCTCGATACGCCCCTGCGGGGCTACTCGACCAGCATGAACGGGACGCCGCGCCCCCTGTCCCTCACTGCCGGGACGGGGAGCGAGTGAAGCCGGGCAGCCGGCCGAAGGCGTGGACGACGGCCGTCGCGGCGAACGGGAGGACGGCCCCGGCGGCGGCGAGCCCGAGCACCGGGGCGCTCGTCGCGAGCGCCAGCAGCAGGAACAGCACCGCCGCGAGCATCAGGGTGCAGAGCGGCCTCGCGAGCAGGAGCAGCGCCGCTGTCCGCAGCTGCCAGCGCGTCCGCTCCGCGAAATGCGCCCGCACCACCCAGAACACGACGGCGAACAGCGCGAAAAGCACGGACACCACGAGGAGCACGCCGGTCACCGCCACGCCGACGCCGTCGACCTCCTGGCCGCCGAGGATCCGGTGGTCGACCCAGAGGACCGCGCCGACGCCGAGCAGCGCGAAGCCCGGCAGGTTGGCCCGCGGGAACTCCTCCCGCCAGGACCGCGCGAACGTCGAGACGGTGCGCCGGAGCGACCACGACCCGTCGGCGTCGAGCAGCCGGGCGCGGTGGACGGCGTGCGCGGCGGCCACCGAGGGGAAGAACCCGGCGACCACCGCGCCGCGCAGGGTGAAGACGAGCATCGCCGCCGAGACGACCACGATCAGCAGCACGACCCGGCAGGCCGCCTCGTAGCGCTCGGCGAGCGACGCCATCAGCCCTTCACCGCCCCGACCAGCACGCCCTTGTTGAAGTACTTCTGCAGGAACGGGTAGAGCACGAGCAGCGGCAGCGTCGAGACGATGATCACGCCGTACTTGATCTGGTCGGCGGTCTCCTGCAGCTGCTGCGCGGACTGCCCGCCGCTGCCGCCCTGGCCCGCGACCGACTGGTTCGCGAGCAGGATGCTCTGCAGCACGTTCTGCAGCGGCAGGAGCGACGCGTCCCGGACGAAGACCAGCCCGGTGAAGTAGTCGTTCCAGTGCCCGACGAAGTAGTACAGCCCGATCACGGCGATGATCGCCGCGGACAGCGGGAGCACGATCCGCAGGAAGAAGCCGAGGTAGGTCACCCCGTCGATGCGGGCCGCGTCGTGCAGCTCCTCGGGAATCGAGGTCTCGAAGAACGAGCGGGCGATGATGAGGTTGAAGACGCTGAGGGCGCCGGGGAGGACGAACACCCACATCGAGTTCAGCAGCCCGAGGTCGCGGTAGAGCAGGTAGTTCGGGATCAGCCCGCCCGAGAAGAACAGCGTGACCGCGAACGCCAGGAGCAGCACCCGCCGCGGCCGGAACTCGGGCCGCGAGAGCGCGAACGCCGCCGGGATCGTGACGAGCAGGTTCAGCGCGGTGCCGAGGACGGCGTAGACGACGGAGTTGCGGTAGCCGTTCCAGATCCGCTCGTCCTGCAGCAGCCGCTCGTAGCCGGAGAGCCGGAAGCCCTCCGGGATCAGCGCGAGCCGCCCGGAGGAGACCGCGCCCGGGTCCGAGAACGAGGCGACCACGATGAACCAGAGCGGATAGAGCACGGCGAGCACGACGATCGCGATCAGGAGGCCGGCGACGACGTCGATCAGCCGGTCGAGCGGCCGCTTCGGCACCGACCGACGTCGGCGGCGCGGCGCGGCGGCCCCGCCGAGGGTACGGGTCATGATCGGTCCTCGCTGCTCAGAAGACACTGGAACCCGTGGCGCGCTTGGCGAGGTGGTTGGCCAGGATCAGCAGGGCGAAGTTGATCATCGTGTTGAAGAGGCCGATGGCGGTGGAGTACGAGAACTGGTTGCTGAGGATGCCGATCTTGTAGGTGTAGGTGGCGATGACCTCCGCGGAGGACAGATTGAGCGCGTTCTGCATCAGGTAGACCTTCTCGAAGCCGACGCTCAGCACCGAGCCCATGTTGAGGATGAGCAGGATCGCCGCGGTCGGCAGGATCGTCGGGATGTCGACGTAGCGGATGAGCCTCAGGCGCCCGGCGCCGTCGATCTTCGCGGCCTCGTAGAGCGAGGTGTCGACGGTGGACAGCGCGGCGAGGTAGATGATCGCGTTCCAGCCGCAGTGCTGCCAGACCTCGCTGACCCAGTAGATCGTCGAGAAGGCGTCCGGCTCAGCGAGCAGATTCTGTCCCGGCAGGAACCGGCCCAGCAGCCCGTTCTCCGGCCGCAGGAAGATGTTGATCATCGCGACGATCACCACGACCGAGATGAAGTGCGGCATGTAGGTGATCGTCTGCACGAAGCTCTTCAGGCGGCCGGCGCTGATCTGGTTGATCAGCAGCGCCAGGACGATCGGGGCGACGAATCCCATCGCGAGCGTCCAGAGGCTGATCTGCACGGTGTTCAGCACGATCGTCGAGAACAGCGGCGACTCGAAGAACTGCACGAAGTAGTCGAAGCCGACCCACTCGCCGCCGCTCAGCCCCAGGGCGGGGACGTACTTCCGGAAGGCGAGCTGCAGTCCGTAGAGCGGCACGTACGCGAAGACGACGGTGAGGACCAGCGCCGGCAGCACCATCAGCCAGAGCTGCCAGTGGTGACGGACGCTGCGCAGGGCTGCGACCGGCGCGGGAGCCGTCCGCGTCATGAGGCCGCGGTGTACAGGTCGTAGGCCTTCTGCCAGAGCTCGACGTTCTGCGCGAGGCCGATCGACTCCAGCTGGGCGACGTACTCGTCCCACTCGCCGTCGACCCCGCCCTCCGCGATCCACTGCGACGTCTTCTGCAGGGCGTAGTTGAGCACGGCGGTGTCGTTGTTCGCGGCGACGATCGCGTCCTCGGCGGAGAGGCGGACGTAGTCGGGCATCACGTCCCGCACGTGGTCGTAGTGCGAGTACTGCTCGGCGTAGACGTCGTCCACCTCTCGCAGGTCGTCGCGGTTCCAGTCGCCGTTCAGCGTGACGGAGTCCGGAATCCAGCCGGCGAGGCGATCGGCGAGCGCCGGGTCGCGTCCGTCCGCGACGGCCGCCCGGTAGGCCTCGGTCACCGTGTAGGTGCTGCCGCCGTCGTCGGTCACGTACTCCGGGATCGACCCGGTGAACTGCTGGATCGAGTACTTCTCGCTGTAGAGCGCGTCGACGACCTTCCAGACGCACTCGTCGCCGGCCGCTGCGGCCGAGACGGCGAGCTTCCCGCCCTCGTACTCGTTGTCGGAGCCGTCCCAGACCACGTCCTCGGGCGGCGTGCTCGCGGACGCCGCGGGAGCGGGCATCGCGACGTACTGGTCGCGGAGATCACCGAAGTCGGCGAGCGACCAGCCGAAGATCACGCCGGTCCGCGCGTTCTGCCCGTCGCCCTTCTGATCCGCGTAGTAGGCCGAGTCGTCCTTGGTGAGCGCATCCGCGGGCACGAGTCCGGCGGCCAGGAGCTCGTGCAGGTAGCCGACGACCTGCCGGTACTCGTCCGAGACGAGGAAGTTGGCGACCTTCCCGTCGGAGACGTGGATCCCCTGGGCCGACGGACCCTTGTTGAACGACGTCACGACACCGGTCGAGTTCAGCAGCAGGAACGGGCTGTACCAGCCGAACCCGCCGGTCTCGAGCCGGCGGATGTTGAAGGGGATCTCATCGGCCTGCCCGTTGCCGTTCGGGTCCTGCGTCTTGAACGCCTCGAGCACCGCGGTCAGCTCGTCCCAGGTCCTCGGGACCTCGAGGCCGAGCCGCTCGAGCCAGGCCCGGTTGATCATCATGTGCTGGCCGGACCCGCGGTAGCCGGTGCCCCGGGAGGAGGAGAGGGAGTGGATCTCGCCGCTCTCGTTCTCGACCAGCCGGCGCGCGTCGGGCTTCTCCTCGAGAAACCGCTGCACGTTCGGGAGGTCGTCGAGGTGCGGAGCGATGTCCTCGAAGAGGCCGGGGTACTGCACCGCGTCGTTGGAGCCGACGGCACGGAGAGCGATGTCCGGCACGTCCCCCGCGGCGAGCGAGGGGTTCTTCTGCTGGTTCCACGCGGTGTCGTCGATCGTGTTCCAGTTCACGGTGCAGCCCGTCTCCTCCGCGAGCGCGGCCGCCCAGGCGGTCTCGCCGACCGGCACCTGCGCCGTGCTCTGCGCGATCAGGACGTCGACGGCGCCGTCGTCGGCGGAACCGCCGTCGGTGCAGGCCGCCAGGCTCGCCGTCAGCGCGAGAGCAGTCGCTCCGGCGAGTGATCGCCGGACCAGGGTGTTCGTGACGAGGGGCATGGTGTTCTTCTCCATCGAAGGGTGAGCGGCACGGGGTCGCAGGGTCCGTGACCGTTCACGTGAACGGTCACGGACCACGAGTGCCCACACGCTAAGCTGGCGGCCGTCGACCTGTCAAGGCGGATGTCGCCGAAGACGTGACGCGTTGTCGTCACATACATGTTGCCAGACGAGACTGAGAAAGTGAGGGCCGCCGTGGACCGCTCCGGCGAAGCGCCGACGCCTCCTCGTCCGCCGAGAGAGCTACCCGGTCGCCGCGCGACCATCCGCGACGTCGCCCGCGAGGCCGGCGTCTCGCGGCAGACGGTCACGCGCGCGATGAACGGCATGTCCGAGATCAGCGCCGCGACCCGCGAGCGGGTGCTCGCCGCGAGCGAGGCCCTGGGCTACGTCCCCAGCCGCTTCGCCGCCAACATGGCCCGGCAGAAGAGCATCGCGGTCGGCCTCGTGATCACCTCGCTGCGGAACCCGTACTACACCGAGCTCGCCGCCGATCTGCTCGAGGAGTTCGCCGCGCGCGGCTGGCAGGTCGTCGTCGTCGCCGAGACGAACGAGTCCGAGCAGCAGATCGTGGCCGACCTCGCCGCCCAGGTGGACGTCATCGTCGGCTACCTCGCCCGCGAGAGCCTCGAGTCGATCCGCCGGGCGGCGCGCGGCGTGCCGGTCCTGCTGATCGAGCGCGACGCCGAGCTGCCCGGCGTGCACGCGATCGCCGTCGACTTCGCCCCCGGGATGCGCGCGCTCGTCGACGGACTGCGCGAGCGCGGGGCGCGCACCATCGGGATGATCGACCACGCCGAGCCGGACGAGTACGCCCCGAGCGCGCGCCGGCTGCGGTTCGAGGAGTGCCTCGAGCCCGGCGAGGCCGTGCTGGTCACCGCCGGCGACGAGACCATCGCCGGTGGAGCCGACGCCTTCGGCGAGCTGATCGCCGCGCACCCCGAGGTCGACGCCGTCATCGCGTTCAACGACATGATGGCGCTCGGCGCCCTGCAGCGCGCGAGCCGGCTCGGGCTGAAGGTCCCCCGCGACGTCCGCATCGCCGGCATCGACGGCCTCAGTCTGGGCGCGGCGATGCTCCCGAGTCTCACCTCGCTCGCCATCGACCGGTCGCTCATCGCGCGCGCGGCGGCGCTGCGGCTGTCGGAGCTGCTCGCGCCGGGCGGTGCGGGCGCCGCGGACCCGATGACCGTCGTCACGCCGTGGCCCGAGTGGCGGGACAGCGCATGAGGATCTCGGCGGCCGGCCCGCGCTGGCACCGCCCCCGCGCCCGCGTCCTACCCGACAGTCGTCGGCGGGTCAACGCGGTCATCCCGATCCGCTCCGCTCCGTACTCTGAGGGCTCGGGCCGAGAGACCGCACGAGACGGAGGAACGATGCTGCAGGTGACGGTGTCCGAGCGGACCTATCTGCTCGCCGCGGACGCGACGATGGAGCGGACGAAGCAGGCCGTGCTCGAGGCGATGCGCGCCGCCCCGGCGTTCCTCTCCCTCACGACGGTTCTCGGCGGTCAGGTCGAGGTCCTGCTCACCGCGACGAGCTCGGTCGTGCTCGAGCTGCACGACGAGGCGCCGCTCCCGACGTCGCCGCACTCGGACACGGCGCCCGACTACGACGACCTCTACGGCGTCGACTACCTCTGACCCGAGGGAGTGTCGGAGGCCGGTCGTAGACTGACTCCCCCATGCGCAGACACAGCCTGACCCCGCGTCCCGACTGGCGCGCCCGCTGCGACGAGGTCGGCTTCAGCTTCTACGACCTCCCCTCCGAGGGCGGCCGGCCCTACTGGAACGAGTCCGCGGCCTACGGCTTCACGCCCGCCGAGATCGAGCTGCTCGAGACGGCGACCCAGGAGCTCTTCGACCGCTGCATGGACGCCTGCGAGCACGTCGTCCGCGCCGGTCGCTTCGCCGAGTTCGGCATTCCGGAGCGCTTCCACGAGCTCGTCCGGACCTCCTGGGACGAGGACGATCCGACGGTCTACGGGCGGTTCGACCTCGCCTACGACGGCGACCGCGCGGTGAAGCTGCTCGAGTTCAACGCCGACACCCCGACCTCGCTGGTCGAGACGGCCGCCGCCCAGTGGCAGTGGCTAGAGGAGACCCGCGGGCCCGAGGCCGACCAGTTCAACAGCCTGCACGAGCAGCTCGTCGAGCAGTGGCGGCACCTCCGCGTCGACCGCTGGCGCCTCGACGAGGGCGCGCGGCTGCACCTCGCCTCGCTGCACGACTCCGGCGACGGCGAGCTGATCGTCGAGGACGCGGACACCGTCGCCTACATGGCCGAGACCGCCGCCCAGGCCGGCTTCGACCCGAAGCTGATCTTCGTGGAGGACATCCGCTACGAGCTCGACGGCGCGGGCTTCCTCGACGCCGACGGCGAGCCGATCCGCCGGATCTTCAAGCTCTACCCGTGGGAGTGGATGCTCGGCGAGCAGTTCGGCGGGCTGCTGCTCGACCGCCGCGAGCGCACCCGCTGGGTCGAGCCGGCCTGGAAGCTGCTGCTCAGCAACAAGCAGCTGCTCGTGGTGCTCTGGGAGCTGTTCCCCGATCACCCGAACCTGCTCCCCGCCTCCGTCGAGCCGCTGACCGCCACGGCGCAGGTGCGCAAGCCCCGGCTCGGCCGCGAGGGCGCGAACGTCACGATCCTCGACGCCGACGGCGCGGTCGTCGCGGAGAACGGCGGCGCCTACGGCGAGGAGGGCTTCGTGCACCAGGCCCTCGCCGACCTCGCCCGCATCGACGGCCGGACGGTGGTGATCGGCAGCTGGATCGTCGGCGAGACGCCGGCCGGCATCGACGTCCGCGAGACCGGCGGCCCGATCACGGGCGACCTGGCGGAGTTCGTGCCGCACTTCATCGAGCAGCCCGCCTTCGGCCACCCCGAGAGCGCGCGCCCGCAGGACGCGCGACCCCAGGACACGCGGGCCCAGGACACGCGGGCGACCCGCCCGCAGGACGAGGAGATGCGATGACCACCCCCGACGACCGGCCCCAGGACGCCCCCGAGGACTCCCCCGCCGGCGACCCGGGCACCACCCGCACCCGGCGCCGCTCCGGCGACGTCGGCATCAGCGGCATCGCCTCCAAGCGCCGCGGCCTCGTCATCGGCGGCGTCGTCGCGGTCGGCGTGCTCGGCCTCGCGGTCGCGCTCAACTCCGCGAGCCCCTCCACCGACGGCGTCGTCACCACCGGGGCCGACGGCCAGGACTACGTCATCCCCGAGAACGCCGAGCGCCCGGTCTACGCGAGCCGGGAGGACTGCCTGGCGGACGTCCGGGAGCAGATCGCGCAGCTGCAGGCCCAGGGCGAGGAGGTCGGCGACGATCCGGAGCAGCTCTGCGAGGCGACCGACGAGTACCGCGGCCACTACGCCGGCGGCTACTGGATCGGCCCGCTGATCTTCGCGTCCTCGCGCTGGAACTCGACCCGCGCGACGAGCTGGGCGCCGGTCACGACGGGCGGCTTCGCGGCGCGCGGCGCGACGCAGCCCGACGTGGTGCAGAAGGCGCCGGCCGGATCGACGCCGGGCACGAAGGCGACGCTCGCCGGCGGCTTCGGCGGCACGGGCAAGTCCGGCTTCGGCTCGACCGTCGGCGGCTGACCCGCGGCTCCGGGAGGAGTCAGCGGCGCGCGTCGCGGAGCAGATCCAGCGAGGCCCGCACGTCGCGGCGCACGTCCTTGTCGGGGTCGCGGAGCATCGCGGTCAGGGTCTGCTCGACGCTCGCCGCGAACTCGCCCTTCGCGTCGCGTCCCGAGCCGATCCCGGCGACGGCCGCGGCGACCAGGGCCCGGGCGCCGGCCGCGCGCACCCGCGCGTGCTCGTCCGTGGTGAGCCGCGCGAGCTTCTTCTGCCCGCCGATGACCCGCTCGGCGCAGACCCGCGCGCACATCTCGCGGACGCGCCAGGCCGGGTTGGCCAGGCCGGCGACGACCGCATCGGCCGCGGTGTCGTCCCAGACGTAGAGCAGGGCGCGCGCGCCCCAGAGCTCGGGCCAGTACAGCGAGGGCGCACCCTGCAGGACGCCCGCCGCGTGCTCGCCGCCGACGGTGAGCAGGAACGCCTCGCCCTCGTAGCCGCCGGTCAGCAGCGCGGCCGAGCGCAGGGCGACCGCGCGCTCGCCCTCGCGGGCGACCTGGGCGCGCAGGCGCTCCTCGAGAGGATCGGTGAGGGTGACGGAGGGTTCGCTGTCGGATGCCATAGGGCCACCAGCGTAGTCGTGGCGCCGTCCTCCCCGGCGAGGGGGATGCGGCGGGCCGAGCGCCGTCGCTAGCGTGGCGGGATGTCACGAATCACGCGCCACGGCGCTCCCGCGCGCCTCGGCGCCACCGCCACCACCGCCACCGCAGCCGCCCTCCTCGTCCTCCTCGCCGGCTGCTCCTCCCCCGCCGGCGACTCCGGCAGCGACGCCGACACGATCGACACCGCCGCGGCGACCGGCGACACGATCTCCGGCGACGGCTACTCCTACTCCGTGCCCGAGGGCTGGGGCGCCCCCGACGCCGACCCCGCGACCATGGGCGCGGACACCCTCGCCGCCGATCTGACCGACACCGACGGCTTCGCCGACAACGTGAACGTCGTGCTGAGCCCCGCCGGCGAGGTCTCCGCCGAGCAGGTCGAGGGCGCCGGGGTCACCGAGCTCGAGAACGCCGGGGCCACCGACGTCGAGGCGAACGACCGCGTCGTCGTCGCGGGAGCCGAATCCGCGCACCTCAGCGCGAACCTCACCGCGTCGGGCACCACCTACGCCGTCGAGCAGTACTACGTCACCGACGACGGGCAGACCTACGTCGTCACCTTCTCCTTCAGCCCCACCGTGGACGACGACCAGCGCGAGGCCGTCGCCGAGTCGGTCCTCGCCTCCTGGGCCTGGGCCTGATCTCGGGCCTGATCGTGAAGTGACCCTGCTCCGGCCGTCGCCTCAGCCGCGCGGCCGGAGCAGGAAGTCGACGTGCCCGAGCACGGACGCCGCGACCAGCGGCCGGCGCCCGACGACGGGCAGGACGATCGCCCCGAGGATCGAGAGCCCCAGCTCGTCGACCGGGGCGTCGGCCGGCAGCTGCCCGGCCTCGACGGCCTTCGCGAAGCGGTCCGAGAGCGTCTGGTCGACGCCGAACGCGCGGCCCAGGCGCTCCCCCACCGCGGCGTCCTCCGCGCCGGCCGCGATCAGCGAGCGGACGAGCGACGCGCCCGTCTCCGTGCCCGCGAGCTCCAGGATCGGCGCGAGCCAGACCCCGAGATCGCGGCGGAGGTCGCCGGTGTCCGGGAGCTGCACCTCGATCGCCACGAGCCGGCCCTCGATCATGCAGTCCGCGATCAGCGCGCCGCGGGAGGGCCACCACCGGTAGACGGTCTGCTTGGAGACCCCGGCGTCCTTCGCGATGCCCTCCATCGTGAGGTGATCCCAGCCCCGCCGCAGGAACAGCCGCGCGGTCGCCTCGAGGACCGACTCGCGGGCCGCGGCGCTGCGGACGGGTCCGCTCCGATGCTCCGTCATGCGACGAGCGTACAGCGACGCTAGACGAGACGTACCGTATGATCTAGCGACCACTGCCACCGCCTCTCGTCTGGAGCTCTCTTGGCCTCCCTGCTCTTCCGTCTGGGCACCTTCGCCGCTCGTCGCGCGTGGGCGGTGATCGTCGCCTGGGTCGTGATCCTCGGAGTCTCCGTGGGCGCCTTCCTCGCGGTCGGCGGCTCGCTGACCAACAGCTTCGACATCCCCGGCACCGCGTCCGGCGCCGTCACCGACCAGCTGGCCGAGAAGCTGCCCGACACCGCCGGCGGCACGGGCACCGTCGTCTACCGCAGTGCCGACGGCTCGGCGCTGACGGCGGAGCAGGAGTCGGCGATCTCCGCGCTGGCCGCCTCTGCCGCCGATCTGGAGGGCGTCGCCGCGGTCGTCGATCCCTTCGCCGCGCGCCAGTCGCAGCTCGACGGCGCGCAGCAGCTCGCCGACGGCCGGGCCCAGCTGCAGGCCGGCCAGGAGCAGCTCGACGCCGGGCAGGCCCAGCTCGACGCGGGGCAGGCGCAGCTCACCGCGGCCCGCGAGCAGGCCGTCGCCGCGGGCATCCCGGCCGAGCAGCTCGCCACGCTCGACGCGCAGCAGGCCGAGCTCACCGCGCAGCAGGCCGCCCTCGACGCCTCGCGCACCGAGCTCGAGGCCGGCGCGGCCCCGCTCGACCAGGGCGAGGAGCTCCTCGCCCTCGCGGACGGCATCGGCGTCGTCTCGGCGGACGGCTCGACCGCCATCGTCAACGTCTCCTTCACCGAGCCGCGCCTCGAGCTCCCGGAGGAGGTCAAGCAGGGCGTCATCGACCACTTCGAGTCCGCGCCGGTCGCCGGGGCCGACGTCAGCTTCGCGACCGACCTCGCCCAGGGCGTCCCGCAGATCTTCGGCGTCGGCGAGGCGATCGGCCTCGTCTTCGCCGGCGTGGTGCTGATCGTGATGCTCGGCTCGCTCGTCGCGGCCGCGCTCCCGATCGTCACCGCGCTCGTCGGCGTCGGCGTCGGCGTCACCGCCTCGCTCTCCTTCTCCGGCGTCATCGACATGGCCTCGGTCACCCCGGTCCTCGGCGTGATGCTCGGTCTCGCGGTCGGGATCGACTACTCCCTCTTCATCGTCAACCGGCACCGCAAGCAGCTGCTCTCGGGCGTCGAGGTGCGGGAGTCGATCGGCCTCGCCAACGGCACCTCCGGCACCGCCGTCGTCTTCGCCGGCTCGACCGTCGTCGTCGCGCTGCTCGCCCTCAACGTCACCGGCATCCCGTTCCTGGGCCTGATGGGGACGGTCGGCGCGGTCTGCGTCGCGGTCGCCGTGCTGATCGCGGTCACCCTCGCCCCGGCGATCCTCGGACTGCTCGGCACCCGGCTGCTGCGCCGCAAGGCCCGCACGGCCGTCGTGCACCACGCGGCGGCGAAGACGGTCGCGCCGATGTCGACCCTGCGCGCGGTCCTCACCGTCGTCGGCACCGTCGCCGTGCTCCTCGTCATCGCGATCCCCGCGCTCTCGATGCGCCTCGGCCTGCCGGACGGCGCGAGCGAGCCGGAGGGCTCCACGAGCGCCCGCACCTTCGAGATCGTCGGCGACGAGTTCGGCGCCGGAGCCAACGGCCCGCTGCTCGTCACCGCGACGGTCCCCGGCGGGGTCGCCGACGACGCGCTGCTCGCCACCCAGGTCGACGTCGCCCGCACCATCGCCGAGCAGGACGACGTCGTCGCGGTGGCGCCCGTCGCCGCCTCCGAGGACGGCACCCTGCTCGCCTTCCAGGTGCTGCCGACCGACGGCCCGAACAGTGCCTCGACCGAGGCTCTCGTGCAGGACCTGCGCGCGCTGCCGCCGGTCGACGACGACATCGTCCTCGGCGTCGCCGGCCAGGCGGCCACCAACATCGACATCTCCGAGGGGCTGAACGACGTCCTGCCGACCTATCTCGCGGTCGTCGTCGGACTCTCGCTGCTGATCATGATCCTGGTGTTCCGCTCGCTCCTCGTGCCGCTGATCGCGACGGGCGGCTTCATCCTGTCGCTCTTCGCGACCTACGGGCTGATCGTCGCGGTCTTCCAGTTCGGCTGGGGCGCCGATCTGATCGGACTGCACTCGACCGGGCCGATCCTGAGCTTCCTGCCGGTGATCCTGGTCGGGATCCTGTTCGGGCTGGCGATGGACTACCAGCTGTTCCTCGCCTCGGGGATGCGCGAGGCCTACGTGCACGGCGCGAACGCGCGGCTCGCCGTCGCCCAGGGCTTCCAGGCCGGCAAGGCGGTCGTGATCGCCGCGGCGCTGATCATGGTGGCGGTCTTCGGCGGCTTCATCTTCTCGGAGTCGACCATCATCCGCTCGATGGGCTTCGGCCTCGCCTTCGGCGTCCTGCTCGACGCGTTCGTCGTGCGGATGCTGCTGATGCCGGCGCTGATGCACCTGCTCGGCCGCTCCGCCTGGTGGCTCCCCCGCTGGCTCGACCGGCTCCTGCTGGACGTCGACCTGGAGGGCGCCGCGCTCGAGCGGACGCACCCGCACCCGCACAGCTGAGCCCCGCGGCTAGATTGGCGGGATGACTGCCGCTCCGGACTCCCGCGCTTGGCGGCGGTCGCCCGCCACGCCCGATCAGCGCCGGGCCGACGTCGCGACCGCCGCCGTCCTCTTCGGCGCCGCCGTGCTCTCGCTGGTGCTCGGCCGCGCGATCGGGCTGTTCACCGATCCCGCGTCGCCCGCGCTGAGCGCCGCCGTGCTCGCCGTCGTGGTCCTGCCGCTCGCGTTCCGGCGGGCGGCGCCCGTCGCGGTGCTCGCCGTCATCGGGGCCGCGTTCCTGCTGGTCGGCGAGCTGCGGGTGCCCGAGCTCACGATCAGCAACATCGCGCTCTTCATGGCGCTCTACAGCGTCGGCGCCTGGGAGCAGAACCGGACGCGGGCGGGCTGGGCGCGCGGCGTGCTCGTCGCCGTGATGGCGGTCTGGCTGCTGATCACGTTCTTCCGCGCGAGCACCCAGGACCTCGACTTCGACGGCGCCGGCATCGGCGCGCTCACCCCGGTCGCGGCCTACATGCTCCAGCAGATCCTGATCAACGTCCTCTACTTCGCCGGCGCCTGGTGGTTCGGCGACCACGCCTGGGCCTCCGCCCGGCAGCGCGCCCTGACCGACCTGCGCACCCGCCAGCTCGAGGAGGAGCAGTCCACCGTCGCCCGCCAGGCGATCACGATCGAGCGGCTGCGGATCGCGCGCGAGCTGCACGACGCGGTGGCCCACCACGTCTCGCTGATGGGCGTCCAGGCCGGAGCGGCGCGGATGCTCGTCGACGCGGACCCGGCGAAGGCGCACGAGCAGCTCCGGGCGCTGGAAGGGACCTCGCGCGCTGCGGTCGGCGAGCTCTACCAGCTGCTCGGCACGCTGCGCGACGAGGAGTCCGTGCTCGATCCGGTCACCGCCTCGCTCGATCTGAATTCGCTGCCGGCGCTGGTCGCGGACGCCGAGGCCTCGGGTCTGCGCGTCTCGCTCGAGGTGGTCGGCGAGCCCGTCAGCCTCCCCGCGCTGGTCGGCCTGAACCTCTACCGCATCGCGCAGGAGTCGCTCACGAACGTCCTCAAGCACGCCGGGCCCGGCACCCGCGCGCGCGTGCACCTGCGCTACGAGGGCGACTCGGTCGAGCTCGAGGTCGCCGACGACGGGCTCGGGCGGCCGGGTCCGCGCCGGCAGAGCGGCGGCCTCGGGCTGCTGGGGATGCGCGAGCGCGCGGCGACCCTCGACGGAACCCTCGAGGCGGGGCCGCGGGCCGGCTCCGGCTGGGTCGTCCGCGTCGCCGTGCCGCTCGCCATGCGCGCAGGAGCGAGGGAGCGGACGTGAGCGGCATCCGCGTCGTGCTCGTCGACGACCACGCGCTGATGCGGCAGGGCATCCGCACGATCCTCTCGCTGCAGCCCGGCATCGAGGTGGTCGGCGAGGCCTCCAACGGCGAGGAGGCCGTCGAGGTCGTGGCGCGCACCCGGCCGGACGTCGTCTGCATGGACGTGGAGATGCCCGGGATCGGCGGGCTCGAGGCGACCCGGCGGATCCTCGCCGAGCCCGGCGCGATCGTGCAGGTGCTCGTGCTGACCACCTTCGAGCGCGAGGACTACCTGCTGGCGGCGCTGGAGGCCGGCGCGAGCGGCTTCCTGCTGAAGAACTCGCCGCCGGAGCGCCTCGTCGCCGGCGTCCGCGCGATCGCGGCGGGCGACGCCCTGCTCGCGCCGGAGCTGACCCGGGCCGTCATCGAGCGCGCCGTCGCCCGCGAGCGGGACCGGCCGCCCGCGCTTCCTCCGGCGGCGGCACCCGAGAACCTGACCGCCCGCGAGACCGAGGTGCTCCGCCTGCTCGCCCAGGGCCTCTCCAACGACGAGATCGCCGAGCTGCTGACCGTCGGCCGCGCGACGGTCAAGACCCACGTCTCGAACGTGCTCACCAAGCTCTCGCTCCGCGACCGGGTGCAGGCCGTCGCGTTCGCCTACCGCTCCGGTCTGGTCGACCCGCGACGGGCGACGGACGCTCCTCCGTCCTGAGGCGGAGACCGCCGTTCACCCCCGCGCCGGAGGTGCCGGCGACGCCCTCTCCGTAGCGTGGAGGGGTCAGTCGGATCCGAGGAGGTCGCATGCTCAGCGTGCAGAACATCAGTCGCAGTTTCGGGACGCATCGCGCCGTCGACGACGTCAGCTTCGACGTCGGGCGGGGCCGGCTCACCGGCTTCGTCGGCGGCAACGGCGCCGGGAAGACCACGACGATGCGGATGATCCTCGGCGTCCTGCGGCCCGACTCCGGTGAGGTGACGCTGGACGGCACGCCGGTCGGCCAGGCCGCGCTGCACGGCTTCGGCTACATGCCCGAGGAGCGCGGCCTCTACCCGAAGATGGAGATCGGCGAGCAGCTCGCCTACCTCGCCCGGCTGCACGGGATCGACAAGGCCACCGCCGTCCAGCGCGCGGACGACCTGCTCGAGCGCCTCGGCCTGATCGAGCGCCGCCGCGACAAGCTCGAGGCGCTCTCGCTCGGCAACCAGCAGCGCGTGCAGGTGGCGGCCGCCCTGGTGCACGACCCGGACGTGCTGATCATGGACGAGCCGTTCTCCGGACTCGACCCGCTCGCGGTCGACGAGGTCGTCACGGTGATCGCCGAGCACGCCGCCCGCGGCATCCCGGTGCTGTTCTCCTCCCATCAGCTCGACGTGGTCGAGCGGCTCTGCGACGACCTGGTGATCATCGCCGGCGGCCAGGTGAAGGCCGCGGGCGAGCGCGAGGCGCTGCGCGAGCAGTACTCCGGCGACCGGTGGTCGCTCGAGATCGACGGCGACGCGGGCTGGGTCCGCGGCGTCCCCGGCGTCGAGGTGGAGGAGCTGGCCGGTACGTCGGTGCTCTTCCACGCTGACCCGCGAGCCGCCGACGCCGTGCTGCGCGCGGCCGTCGAGCGCGGCGCCGTGTCGTCGTTCCGGCCCGTGCGGCCGACCCTCGGAGAGATCTTCCGGGACATCGTGGTGAGCGCGCCCGCGGGCGCCGAGAGGAAGACGGAGGCGGTCCGATGACGACGAGCAGCACGCGGAGCACGGGCAGCACGCGGAGCGCGAGCGGCACCGGCGCCGGCGCCCAGGACGGCCGGCTGAGCACCTGGGGCGCGACGCTCCTCGTCGCCGAGCGCGAGATCCTCTCGCAGATCCGCTCGAAGGCGTTCATCGTCTCCACCGTCATCACGCTCGTGCTGGTGATCGGCGGGATCGTGCTCGGCAACGTGCTGAGCAGCCGCACCGCCGACGCGACCCCTGTGGCGGTCGTCGGCTCCGTTGCGTCCTCGTTGTCCGCCGCCGACGCCCTCGACGTCACTGAGGTCGGGAGCGTCGCCGAGGCGGAGGAGCTGGTGCGCTCCGGCGACGTCGACGCGGCGCTCGTCCCCAGCGACGACGCGATCGGGTTCTCGATCCTCGCCCTCGACGAGGCACCGGAAGGGCTGGTCTCCGCGCTCTCCGCGAGCCCCGCCGTCGAGCTCCTCGAGCCCTCCGAGACGCCGTCCGGACTGCGCACCCTGATCGGACTGGCCTTCGGACTGGTGTTCATGCTCGCCGTGCTCGGCTCGGGCGCGACGATCATGCAGAACACCGTGCAGGAGAAGCAGTCCCGCATCGTCGAGATCCTGCTCGCCGCCGTGCCCGCCCGGGCGCTCCTGGCCGGCAAGATCCTCGGCAATTCGGTGATCGGCGTCGGCACGGCCGCCGCGATCGCCGCCGCGTCGGCGCTCGGGCTCGCGATCACGGGGCAGACCGAGCTACTGGATCTGCTCTCCGCGCCGCTGATCTGGTTCGTGGTGTTCTTCGTCTTCGGCTTCGTCCTGGTCGCGAGCGTCTTCGCGGCCGGCGCCGCGCTCGTCTCCCGCCAGGAGGACACCGGCTCGGTGATGACGCCCGCGATGATGCTCGTGATGGTGCCGTACTTCGGCGTCGTGCTCTTCGGCGACAACCCGCTGGTGATGACGATCCTGTCCTACGTGCCGTTCAGCGCCCCCGTCGCGATGCCCGTGCGGCTGTTCTTCGGCGAGGCGGAGTGGTGGGAGCCGCTGCTCTCGCTCGGCCTCCTCGTCGTCGCGACAGCCGCCGTGATGGCCGTCGCCAGCCGCATCTACACCAACTCCCTGCTCCGCATGGGCTCCCGCGTCCGCCTCCGCGACGCCCTGACCGCGAGCTGACCCCCTCCACGCTGATCGAGCAGCGTGTCTGCCGACTCACCCTGCTGAGGACGGCGGGTCTCGATACGCCCCTCCGGGGCTACTCGACCAGCATAGGAAGGGCGATGACGCGCGCCTCGCCCCCCTGCATGCTGATCGAGTAGCCCGCATCGCGGGCGTATCGAGATCCACCCTCCCGACGACGGCGGGTCTCGATACGCCCCTCCGGGGCTACTCGACCAGCATGGGAAGGGCGATGACGCGCGCCTCGCCCCCCCTGCATGCTGATCGAGTAGCCCGCGCAGCGGGCGTATCGAGATCCACGCGACTGAGGACGGCGGTGTCGTTACGCCCCTCCGGGGCTGCTCGACCAGCAGAGGAGCTTCCCGAAGCCGCGCACCGACGATCCCGCGCCAGGTCGGCTGCATCGCGCCAATCATTCGACTGATCCGCACCGGAGACCGAGGATTGCGGGACCCGTCCGGCATCGGCCGCCCGACGGGTCGCGAGGAGCCGTTCGACCCAGGGGGATCTCATGTCCGACAGTCGTTCCGACGATCCGGGAGTCACCCGCAGGGCCGCGATCGCCTGGGCGGCACCTGTCGTCGCCGCGGCGGTCGGCGCCCCCGGGGCCACCGCGTCCGCCCCGCGACGACTCGAGGTCGGACCGTACGTCGGCCTCTTCCTGGACTCCCTGTCGTCGGGGAACTTCATCCTCGAGCTCCGGGCAGCGCACAGCGGACCGATCGGAGCACCGGTCGAGCTCCTCAGCGACGCCCGGATGGACGTCACCACGGAGCACGACGTCGCGCACTGGTCGGAGTGGCTCCTCGTCGACGGCCCGCACTCCGCCCACCTCGTGGTCCCGGCCGGGAGCTATCGGAGCGGCGGCATGTACACGGACCGGGACGGGCGGGTGATGCAGGTGGCGTCCCTCGGACCGGGGCGGATGTACTGCGCGCTGACGCCGCTTCCCTCCGGCAGCTTCCGTGTCACGGCGACCGTGACGCGAGGCCCCGTCGCCCCCGAGACGAAGGGTGAGGCCCCCGCGTTCCTCGGCCTCCCGACCCGGACGGTCAGCGTCGACGTCTGAGGGCGGCGGCGGCGGGCAGGTCTCGATACGCCCCTGCGGGGCTACTCGACCAGCATGTGGAGCGCACACCCCTGCGGGGCTGCTCGACCAGCAGAGCAGGTGGCAGCACCTCACGCGGGCTGCAGGGTTTCCGTGCTGATCGAGTAGCCCGCGCAGCGGGCGTATCGAGATCCACCAGCGTCGGAAGGACGAGTCTGCAGACCCGCTCTGCTGGCGACGCCGGGTCTCGATACGCCCCTGCGGGGCTACTCGACCAGCACGAAGGGCGCATGCCCCTCAGGGTCTGCTCGACCAGCATGAAGGGCGCATGCCCTCGCGAAGCTGCTCGACCAGCAAGGAGGACGCACGCCCTTCTAGGGCTGCTCGACCAGCAGGCGGCGCTCCCGCTACCAGCCCTCGGGGCCCGTGCTGCCGGCCTCGTACTCGTCGAGGGGGGTGCCGCCCTCGGCCCAGTGCGAGAGCACCGGGGTGACGATGCGCCAGCACTGCTCGGCGACGGCGCCCGGGACCGACAGCAGGGTGTCGCCCTGGAGGATGCCGGCGAGCACCTGCGCGTAGGGGTCGAGCGTGGCCGCGCCGGGCTGCGCCTCCAGGGTGGTGCGCTCGACGTCGGTCAGATCGTCGGCGCTGTTGACCAGCAGGTCGAGGCTCACGGCGCCGCCCTTGAGCGACATCCGCAGGACGGTGCCGGACGCGTCATCGTCGCCGGAGCGGAGGCCCCGCGGCGGCGTCGCGGCGCGGAAGTGCACGGCGACCTCGTGGCGCGGGTCGCCGATCGCCTTGCCGGAGCGGAGGACGAACGGCACGCCGGCCCAGCGGGGCGTGTCGACCTGGAGCAGCAGCTGCGCGAGCGTCTCGGTACCGGCCTCGGGATCGACGTCGGGCTCGTCGACGTAGGACGGGAAGAACCGGCCGTCGACCCGGCCCTCGGTGTAGCGGGCACGGCGGGCGGTGGCGGGGTCGTCGCGCCAGAGGCGGACGGCGCCGAGCGCCTCCGCCATCCGGTCGTGCACGTCCTGCGGCGAGACCTCGTCCGGGCGCTCCATCGTGGTCAGCGCGAGCACCATCAGCAGGTGGCTCTGCAGCATGTCGCGCAGGGCGCCGGTGCCGTCGTAGAAGGCGGCGCGCCCCTCGATCCCGAGGGTCTCGTCGTAGACGATCTCGACCTTCTCGATCTGCTCGGCGCTCCAGCTCGTCTCGAGCAGGCGGTTGCCGAAGCGCAGGCCCAGCATGCCCATCACGGTCGCGTTGCCGAGGAAGTGGTCGACGCGCCAGAGGCGGTCCTCGGAGATCACCGGGGCGAAGGCGGCGTTGAGCGCGATCGCGTCGTCGAGGTCCTCGCCGAACGGCTTCTCGATCGCGACGACGAGGTCCTCCGGGAGGTCCAGCTTCGAGAGCGAGTCGGCGACCCTGTGCCCCATCGCCGGCGGCAGCGCGACGTAGAGCACGGGCGTCGACGGGCAGGCGTCGAGCAACGCCTTCAGCTGCTCCGGGTCGGAGGCGTCGGTCGCGACGAACCGGGCGCGCGAGGCGAGCGCGTCGACGGTGTGCGCGGCGATCCCGGCGGCCTCCAGGCTGCGGCGGACGAGCCCCTGCCACTCGTCGTCGCTCTGCGGAGTGCGCGCGGCGCCGATCAGGGTCAGCTCGGAGTCGCGGGCGAGCTCCGCGACGCGGCCGAGGCCCGGCAGGAGCAGTCGCTCGGTGAGGTCGCCGCCCGCCCCGAGGATCGCGATGGTGCGCCGGGTGCTCTCGAGGGCGGTGGCCTCGGGGATGCCGATCGGGTCGGTCATGGTGTCTCCTCCTGTGCGTCGGGATGGCTGTGCTCGGGGTGCGTCGTCACGGTATCCGACCGCTCCTGCTCCCCCGCCGAGAGCGCCGGCACCCGCGCCGTCGGCCCTCACGCCTCGGGGATCGAGCGCTCGAACAGCGCCGGCCGCTCCACGTCGGGGTCGGGGCCGCTGCGGACGCCGGTGTCGAGAGCGTCGATGCGGGCGAGCTCGTCCTCGCTCAGCTCGAAGTCGAAGACGTCGATGTTCGCGGCGATCCGCTCCGGGTTCGTCGACTTGGGGATCGCGGAGCGGCCCTGCTGCAGGTGCCAGCGCAGCATCACCTGCGCCGGGCTCTTGCCGTGCTCGGCCGCGATCGCGCCGATCGTCGCGTCGTCCATCACGCTGCGGCGCTCGTCGCCCCAGCCGGGGTAGAAGGTGATGCCGCCGATCGGCGACCAGGCCTGGGTGAGGATCCCGCGCTCGGCGTGCTCGCGGCGCAGGTCGGGCTGCGCGAAGTAGGGGTGCAGCTCGACCTGGTTGACGGCCGGGATCACGTCCACCTCGGCGAGGAGGCGCGCGAGGTGCGCGGGCGTGAAGTTGCTGACGCCGATCGCGCGCACACCGCCGTCCGCGAGCAGCTTCTCGAGGGCCCTGTACGCAGCGATCGTGCTGTCGAAGCGCGACGGGACGGGCTGGTGCAGGATCAGCAGGTCGAGCTGCTCGACGCCGAGCTTGCCCGTCGCCTTCTCGAACGCGTGCAGCGTCTCGTCGTAGCCGTAGTCGGTGACCCAGACCTTCGTCTCGACGAACACCTCCGAGCGGTCCAGGCCCGAGCGGCGGATCCCCTCGCCGACCTCGCGCTCGTTGCCGTAGGCGGCCGCGGTGTCGATGTGGCGGTAGCCGGCCTCGAGGGCGGACAGCACGGCGGCCGTCGTCTCCTCGGGCGAGCTCTGGAAGACGCCGAGCCCGAGGGAGGGGAGGGTGACGCCGTTGTTGAGGGTGAGCTGCTGAGTCATCCCTCCACGCTAGGACGCGAGCGCGGCCGCTGGGAGGGGTTGGCAGTACCCGTCGGACGGGGCATCACGTGGCCGCGGCGCGCGCCTTCCGGTCGCGCCGCTCGCGCCGGTCGCTGCGGGCGACACTGATCACCAGCGCGATCGAGAGGCCGATGAGCACGTACTCGACGAGGGCGGTGACGGCATCGCCGCCGAAGCTGGGCGCGGCACTCTGGTCGTCGCCGCCCTGCTGCAGGAAGCGGGCGAAGTCGCCCAGGCCGTGCAGCACGATGGGCACCCAGAGCGTCCCGGTCGCCCGCAGTGCGCCGTAGAAGATCGCGCCGTCCATCGCGAGGAAGGCGACGGCGAGTGCGGTCGCGGGCAGCGGGACGCCGTTGAGGAGGTAGCCCGCGGTGTGCGCGAGGCCGAAGGCGATCGAGGTGATCAGCAGCGCGGCGAGCTCGCCGTGGTGGCCGAGGACCGCGACGCGGAAGAGGCCGCGGAAGTACAGCTCCTCGCCGGCGCCGATCAGGAGGCAGCCGATCAGGAAGACCAGCACCATCGGCAGCTCCCGCTCCGCCCACGGCACGGCGAGCAGGAGCAGCACGGTCTGCACGACGAGGACGAAGGGGATCGCGAGCAGCCACCAGCGGCGGCGCTCGGTGAACGGCGACGGCGCGGTCCAGGCCTCGCGGAGCCAGCCCGCGCGCCGGGCGAACAGCAGCCCGACGACGATCAGCACCCCGACGGGGAGCCAGGTGCCGATGACGAAGTCGAGGGTCTCGTCGCCACCCGCGAGCGGGTCGAGCAGGGTGCCGACGCCGGCCGCGATCAGCACGTAGAGCACGGCGGCGACGACGCCCACGGCGATGACGCGCGGGACCGGACGGCGCTCGGCGGTCATGCCGTCGCTCCCTGCTCGAGGGCGCTGCGCCGCCGGCGCCGCTCGCTCACGACGAGCACGAGCAGCAGGATCAGTCCCGTCGCGATGACGAGGTAGGTGCTGAAAGCGGGCAGGAGACCGGCGATCGTTCCCGCCGGATGCTCGGCGCGCAGGAACAGCGTCGGATCGGTGGAGGCGTGCAGCAGGATCGGCCCGAGCAGGGTGCCGGTCACCCGGAGCGCCAGGTACATCACGATGCCGAAGCCGAAGGTGTAGACGACCTGGAGCGCGGTGACGGCGACGCCCTGGTCGCTGGTGAACACGTTGCCGATGTGCAGCGCGGCGAAGATCCCGGCCGAGGCCAGGGCGACCCGGATCTCGCCGTGGCCGCGCCTGCGCATCAGGTTCACGACGAATCCGCGGGTGAGCGTCTCCTCGGCGAAGCCGACGAACAGCCCGGTCAGCAGCCAGGAGGCGACGAGTGCTCCCCCGGCATCGGCGTAGTCGATGTCGAGCAGCGCCGAGACGTTGATCGCGAGGACCACGCCGATGCCGATCCACATCCAGCCGCGGCCGCGGATCGTCTGCTTCGCGAAGAGCTCGCGCAGCCACCGCAGCGAGAGCGCGAAGAGCACCAGCAGCACGCTCGCGAGGAGGATCGGCAGGCCGATCGAGAAGAAGACGTCGGTCGCGGAGCCCTCCTCGCCGCGCAGCGCGCTCCCGGTGTCGCCGACCACGAAGCCGAGCAGGTAGCCGATCAGCTCGTAGAGGCCGTAGTAGACGGCGGCGAGCAGGAGGGCCCGCCAGAACCCGCCGCGCTCCCAGAAGCGCCGCCACGCCGTCGAAGTGGCTTGCTCGTCGAACCGTCCGTTCATGACTCCCCCGAGTCGGCCCGCAGAACCGTCGACCCTCACGCTAGCCCCTCGACGGAACCGCCGCGGGTGTGAGGTGATGGAGCCGGTGTCGACGACGTCCCTCCGCTTCCGGAGCGGCGCGCGCGCCCCTCATCGGAAGGTCGGGTCCGCCGTGCCCCTCAGCGTGCTGTTCATCGGAGGAACGGGCATCATCAGCTCGGAGGGCGTGCGCCGCGCGCTCGCGGTCGGGCACGAGGTGACCGTGCTCAACCGGGGACGGACCTCGATCCGCCCGCTGCCCGAGGGCGTCCGGACGCTCACCGCCGACGTCCGCGACCCGGCCTCGGTGCGCGAGGCGCTCGGGGAGGAGCGCTTCGACGCGGTGATCGAGTTCGCCGCGTTCACCCCGGAGCACGTGCAGCAGGACATCGACCTGTTCGCCGGCCGCACCGGTCAGTACGTCTTCATCAGCTCGGCGTCGGCCTACCAGAAGCCGCCGGCGCGGCTGCCCGTGACGGAGTCCACCCCGCTCCGGAACCCGTACTGGAGCTACTCGCGGGACAAGATCGCCTGCGAGGACCTGCTGGTGGCCGAGTACCGGCGCACCGGCTTCCCGGTGACGATCGTCCGGCCCTCGCACACCTACGACCGCACGGCGCTCCCGGTCGACGGCGGCTGGACGGTGATCGACCGGATGCGGCGCGGACTCGAGGTGGTCGTGCCCGGCGACGGCACCTCGCTCTGGACGATCACGCACAGCCGCGACGTCGCCGTCGGACTCGTGGGCCTGCTCGGTGCGCCGGCGGCGATCGGCGAGGCGTTCCACATCACCGGCGACGAGGCGCCGACCTGGGACCGCATCCACCACGACCTCGCGGCCGCCGCAGGAGTCGAGGCGCGCATCGTGCACGTCGCGTCCGACGCGATCGCCGCCGCCGACCCGGAGCTCGGCGCGGGCATCATCGGCGACAAGGCGCACTCGATGGTGTTCGACAACGCGAAGATCCGGAGCCTGGTGCCCGCCTACTCCCCCGCCGTCCCGTTCAGCGACGGCGCGCGCGAGATCGTGGAGTGGTACGACGCGGACCCGGCTCGGCGCACCGTCGACGAGAAGATGAACCGGCTGTTCGACGCGCTGATCGACACCTACCGGCCGCGGGCGCTCTGACCGCACAGTAGCCCGCCCGCCGCCGCCGCCCTAGGTTGGAGGGACCTGCTCCGCACGCACCGAGTTCCGATGGAGGAACCTCATGGCCACGACTCGCAGACTCCGCCGGATCGCTCTCGCAGCGGCCGTCATCGCCTCGCTCGGAGTGGCGGGTGCCGCCCCGGCATCGGCCCTCGACTGGCCGATCCCCGGGGTGCCGAGAAGTGGGCTGCCGTCGGCGCAGGAGCTCCGCGACGCGCTCGGCGGCCCGGTCGTCTCGCCGTCGACGTCGGTCGGCTACGGCGGCGCGGTCTCCTCGGTCGACGCGCTCGCGAGCCGGGTGGGCCTCGAGGTGCTGAAGCGCGGCGGCAACGCCGCGGACGCCGCCGTCGCGACGGCCTCCGCGCTCGGCGTGACCGAGCCGTACAGCGCCGGAGTCGGCGGCGGCGGCTACTTCGTCTACTTCGACGCGAAGACCGGCGAGGTGAGCACGATCGACGGCCGGGAGACCGCGCCGGCCGGCATCACCCCGGACGCGTTCCTCGACCCGGCGACGGGTGCCCCGTACCCGTTCACTCCCCAGCTCGTGTCCTCGGGAGTCGCGGTCGGCGTCCCCGGCACGGTCGCGACCTGGGACGCGGCGGTCGACCGCTTCGGCACCCTGCCGCTCCCCGTGGTGCTCGCCCCGTCGATCCTGCTCGCGGCGAAGGGCTTCCCCGTCGACGAGACCTTCCGCAGCCAGACGCTCGACAACCTCGAGCGCTTCCAGCAGTTCCCCGACACCGCGGAGCTGTTCCTGCCCGGCGGCGACGCCCCGGCGGTCGGCAGCACCTTCCGCAACCCCGATCTCGCGAAGACCCTCGCCCGGATCGCCGCCCGCGGGCCGAGCGCGTTCTACGAGGGCGCGCTGGCCGCGGAGATCGCCGACACTGTGCAGAACCCGCGGCTCGCCGAGGGCTCGACCCTCCCCGCGCCGGCCGGCTCGCTCACCGAGGACGACCTCGCCGGCTACTCGGTGGCCGAGCAGGCGCCCACGCACGTCTCCTACCGCGGGCTCGACGTCTACGGCATGGCGCCCTCCTCCTCGGGCGGGATCGCTGTCGGCGAGGCGCTGAACATCCTCGAGAACCACGACCTCTCCGCCGAGGACACCGGCAGCGCCCTGCACCTCTACCTCGAGGCGTCGGCCCGCGCGTTCGCGGACCGCGGCGCGTACGTCGGCGACCCGGCGTTCGTCGACGTGCCCACCGAGACGCTGCTGAGCCAGGAGTTCGCGGACTCCCGCGACTGCACGATCGACCCGGCGACGGCGTCCGCGCGACCGGTCGCCCCCGGCGCGCTCGACGGCGTCGGCTGCGCGACCGCCCTCACCGCGGAGCAGCCCGACACCGAGAACGTCTCGACCACGCATCTCTCCGTCGTCGACAAGTGGGGCAACGCGGCCTCGTACACGCTGACGATCGAGCAGACCGGCGGCTCGGCGATGACCGTCCCCGGACGCGGCTTCCTGCTCAACAACGAGCTGACCGACTTCTCCGCGACGCCCGTCGAGGGCGACCCGAACTCGATCGAGCCGGGCAAGCGCCCGCGCTCCTCGATGTCGCCGACGATCGTGCTCGAGGACGGCTCGGTGAAGTTCGTCGTCGGCTCGCCGGGCGGAGCGACGATCATCACGACCGTGCTGCAGACGCTGGTCAACCGCATCGACCTCGGGATGACGCTGCCGGAGGCGGTCGCGGCGCCGCGGGCGTCGCAGCGGAACACGGCGTCGACCTCGGCCGAGCCCGAGTTCATCGAGGCGTACGCCGACGACCTCGCACCCTTCGGCCAGCAGCTGACCCCGTCCGGCGACACCTTCACCTCGGCCGCGCAGATCGGCGCGGTGGCCGCCATCGAGGTCGACGACTCGGGCCTGATGACCGCGGTCGCCGAGCCCGTGCGCCGCGGCGGCGGCGTCGGCCTGGTGGTGACTCCGGAGAAGTGACGCGGGCGGGGCGGAGACCGACGTCCTCGCGGTGGGCGGGTCTCGATACGCGCTGCGCGCTACTCGACCAGCATGGGTGCGCGGCGCGGCCTGTCCCGTCCGTGTCTGCGCCCGCGCCTGCCTCATGCTGATCGAGTAGCCCTCGCAGAGGGCGTCTCGAGATCCACCGTCGTCCGGTGGGCGGGTCTCGATACGCGCTATGCGCTACTCGACCAGCATGCGGGCGCCGCTGCGCACTGCCCGGCCAGCATGCGGACGCCGCTGCGCACTGCCCGACCAGCATGCGGGCGCCGCTGCGCACTGCCCGGCCAGCAGGGGCCGTTCATGCTGATCGAGTAGCCCTCGCAGAGGGCGTATCGAGATCCACCACCGAACGACGGTGGCTCTCGAGACGCGCCGCTCTGGTCGACCGGCATCCAGGGCGACCCACCCCGCCGAGCGACGGATCGCGCCAGCCATCCGGTCTCCCGCCTCCGCGGCTAAATTCGGGCGGCGTCCGACACGGGACGCCGACCCGAGGAGGACACCCTGGAGCAGCCGCGCGCACGTCCGACCGATCCCCGTCCGAGCGATCCCGCCACCCCGGAAACGCCTCCTTCTCCGCGAGTCCGGCTCAGCGTCGTCATCGCAGCGATCGCCGTCCTCGGGATGATCGCCGCCCCGCTGGTGCTCGGCTACCTCGGGTTCGCCTCGTCGTTCACGAAGTTCGGGGTGCCGCGCACGGAGGAGCAGCACGCCGCAGGACGCGCCCTCCTCCTCTCCGCCGGGATCGTCGCCCTGTCGAGTGCCCTCGCCGTCTGGGTCCTCACCCTCGTCCGCGCGGCGACCGCGTCGCATCGGCACCACGGGTGGGAGATCCTCTGGTGCCTCCTCGCCCTGCCCGCCGGCTTCGTGGGCCTCGTCCTCGTCGTCTCGATCCGCTGAGCGGAGCGCCTGCTCGGGCGCCCGGGCGCGTTGCTACCGTCGATGGATGGCGAGCATCACCTACCCCGTGCCACTCCGCTCCGGAGCTCGCATCGAGGTCCCCGCGCCGTCGATGGGCGTCCCGGAGCACCTGCACGAGCGCCTCCGAGCCGCGGTCGCGAGCCTCTCGGCGCGCGACTTCGACGTCCGGGTCCGCCCGCACGCGACCACGCCCGGCCTCGTGCCGGCTTCCGCTGCCGAGCGGGTCGCCGATCTGCACGACGCCTTCCGGACCGGCGACGCGGTCCTCCCGCCGTGGGGCGGCGAGCTGGCGATCGAGCTGCTCGACGCGATCGACTGGCACGCTCTGGCCGATGCTCGCCGCTGGTTCGTCGGCTGGTCCGACGTCTCGACGCTGCTGCTGCCGCTGACGACGATCACCGGGCTCGCGACGCTCCACGGCGCGAACCTCATGGACGAACCGTGGGAGCTGCCCATCGAGTTCCAGCGGTGGACGGACGTCGCGGGCCTTCCTCCCGGCGCTGAGTTCGTGCAGCAGGCCGCGCCACGGCGTCGGGATCGCCCCTGGGGATCGTGGCCGGACGAGCCGCTCGACCGGGAGCGCGCTTACGAGGCGCCGACGCACTGGCGGTCCCTCGACGGGACTCCCGATGTCGCGATGCAGGGTCGCCTGATCGGCGGCTGCCTCGAGACGGTCTCGCTGCTGGCGGGCACGCCGTACGGCGACGTCCCCGGCTTCGCGCGCCGGCATGCGCCCGAGGGCACGATCGTCCACCTGGAGGCGGCCGAGTCCGACGCCGTCGCGGTGCTCCGGATGCTCACCTCGCTCCGCCTCGCGGGCTGGTTCGAGGACGCGAACGGCGTGCTGATCGGCCGGACCGGCGGCGGTGCCGTTCCCGAGCTGAGCCAGGACGACGCGGTACGACGGGCGCTCGGGGGTCTCGGGGTGCCCGTGATCCTCGACTTCGACACGGGGCACCAGCCGCCGCAGCTGCCGCTGGTCGACGGGGCACTCGCGGAGGTCCGGCTGGAGGGAGCGCGCGGGTCGATCATCCAGCGTCTCGTGCCCTGATCGGCGGGGCCGGGCGTCCGGATACGGTGTCGTGATGACCGAGATGCCGGAGCTCGTGGATCGCTGGGTGGCGGGGTGGAGCGAGTCCCGCGCGATGCATGCGCGCCGCGACGGCGACGCGTGGCTCGTCGAGGTCGCGGCGGAGACCCGGTCGCGCGAGTACGTGATCGCGGCCCCGTCGCTCCCCGAGCTCCGACGGCTGGTGGGCGCCGTCTCCGCGCCCGAGGTCTGGCTGACCGTCGTCGGGGAGCTCGATGCGGATGCACTCGAGGCCGTGGCGGGCCTCGATCCCGTGACCCGCGGTGAGCGCATGATGACCACCCGCCTCGCCCGCACCCTTGCGCCGGTCGGGGTGCGCCTCGAGGCGGTCGGGCGGGTGGCGCACGCCCGCATCCAGCTGGAGGGCGGGATCGCGGCCCGCGGGCAGGTGGCCGTGGTCGGTGGTGACGCCGTCTTCGACCGCATCGAGACGGCGCCGAAGTTCCGTCGCCGTGGTCTGGGCCGACTCGTGATGACCGGCCTCGGTGCCTGGGCGGCGGAGAGCGGCGCGACGACCGGCCTTCTGATGGCGAGCGTGAAGGGGCGCGCGCTCTACACGAGCGTGGGTTGGGCAGAGGCGGCGCCGATCGTCACTTTGCGTGGGCGGGTCGCCGCCGGCACGGCGGCGCCCTCCCGTTGAGCTCGCCGATCGCGTACCGCCGGGCCCGGCTCGGCGATCAGTCCTCCACAGACCCGATTCGCCGAGGTTGTCCGATGGTCCGGTCCGATGGTCGGCCCAGTGTCGGTGGTCCCTGATTCAATACGCGTATGGATGAGAACAGCGGAGCAGAGGCGCCGGAGGGACGGCCCGGGGCGGTCGCGTCCGTCGGCGCGGTGCTCGGCGTCGCCGCCGACCTCGGCTTCACGTCCGCGAAGTTCCTCCTCACGCGTGCCGAGGCGATGCACCTCGCGTACCGCACGGCTCTGACGGTCCCGGAGGAGTTCGC
>NZ_JABMLE010000005.1 GCF_013205025.1 Rathayibacter sp. VKM Ac-2857
GATCCAGGACCTCGTGCTCGTCCCTGTCGAGACCCTC
Source organism: Rathayibacter sp. VKM Ac-2857 (assembly GCF_013205025.1). Classification (GTDB taxonomy): domain Bacteria; phylum Actinomycetota; class Actinomycetes; order Actinomycetales; family Microbacteriaceae; genus Rathayibacter. Next base: position 38 of record NZ_JABMLE010000005.1, read on the forward strand.
CCGGAGGAGTTCCTTCCCGGCCTCGCCTCCTCCGGCGAGCGATAGCCGAACGAAAGACGTCTTCACGCTTGGGCGGTCCAGGACGCACGGGACCGCGAAGGGAACCCGCATCAGGAGGGCTCATCACTCGGCCGTAACCTGACACCACCCCCACGCCCTCATAACGAGCCTTCGCGACAGGTAGCCGTCCTCGATCCGGTCAACGGCCGTTCCGTACTCGACAGAACTTCGTACCGCGAGTGAACCCAAGTATCCCTCGATAGTTTCACAGGCTGTGGGACATGGAGTCTGCGGCGCTGACGGCGTCGACGGAGGCGATGAGGCGATGTGTAGCTGCTGCTGCGCACCACCGTTGATGCCGATTCAGTGCGCGTCCGGCGTGCCAACTCCGACATGCTCCCATCGTTGCACCCGACGCTGACATGGGCCGCTCGAGGGGGCGGGCCGGCGCCGTCGGCCCGTGAGGGGCGCCCCCCTCACGCTCCCCGGTTTTCCCCGTTCCGGGGGCGCGAGCTCGCTCGCGCTGCGGCGACGGAGCGCCGCGAATTGGAGGCCGCGATGCGGCCCGTTCCCCCCGTTTTCTTCACCTCTCCGCGGTCTCAACCTATTTCGCTCTGTCGGCTGCGTGCCACCGATTCCGGACGCGCCCTGCGGGCTTATTTCGCCCGGAATCGGCGGCACTGCGCCGCCTCCACTCAAACGGTTCTTCCCGCCGGAGAGGCAAAGAAAAACGATCAGCCAGGCAGGCCCGCAGGTGTACTAGACCCGCGGAGAATGTCGCCCCGCTGATCCCCACCGAGGGAGAACCGACCGTGACCACCACCACGAAGACCCGCAAGCCCGGAGCGACCAAGAAGCGCCCGCCGCGCACGACGCCGGAGGAGCGCCGCGAGCAGGCGACCGCGCTGCACGAGAGCATCACCGAGCAGGTCGAGGCGCTGCGCGATTCCGAGCAGTGGCGCCGGTTCCTCGCGTTCGCGTCCTCTTTCCACCGCTACAGCCTGGGCAATCTGCTGCTGATCCTCGCTCAGCGCCCGGACGCCTCCGCGGTCGCGGGGTTCAAGGCGTGGCAGGCGAAGGGCCGCCAGGTGCGCAAGGGCGAGAAGGGGATCAAGATCTTCGGCTTCGCTCAGCGCAAGATCGCCGCCGAAGAGGCGCCCGAGGAGAGCACCACGACCAGCACCGACAAGAAGGGGCAGAAGACCCAGACGTACTACCCGCTCGTGTCCGTGTTCGCGATCGAGCAGACCGACCTTATGGAGGGCGCCGAGGATCCCCGCGACATCGCGCAGCTGCTCACAGGGGAGCACGATCACGGCGTCATCGCGCCGCTGACGGCCGCTCTCGAGGCCGAAGGGTGGACGATCGAGCGTCGCCGGCTTCCGCAGGGAACGAACGGGTACGCCGCCCCCGAGGAGCGCACGGTCGTCGTGGATTCCAACCTGTCGCCGGAGCAGGCCGCGAAGACCCTGATCCACGAGGCCGCGCATGTGCTCATGGGTCACGTCGATGACCTGGAGGAGTACGCGCAGCACCGCGGCCTGATGGAGACCGAAGCCGAGTCCGTCGCGTTCGTCGTCGCCGGGCTCGTGGGCTTCGACACCAGCGCCTACAGCGTCGGCTACGTCGCAACGTGGAGCGACTGCAAGGCCGACACGATCCGCGAGACGGCCGCGCGGGTACTGACCACTGCGCACCGTATCGCCGCGATCCTCGACGCCGACGACGACGAGAGCGTGGACGGCGAGGGCTGAGAGGCGATGGGCCGGCCTGCGGGCCGGCCCGTGAGGGGCGACCCCCTCACACTCCCCGCATCCCCGTTCCGGGGGCGCGAGCTCCGCCCGCGCAGCGGCGACGGAGCACCGCCAGAAGGAAGCCGCAATGCGGCCCGTTCCACCCGTTTTCTTCACCTCTCCGCGGTCTCAACCTATTTCGCTCCACCGGCTCCGTGCCACCCATTCCGGACGCGGTCGCTGCGCTCCCTTATTTCGCCCGGAATGGGCGTCACTACGCCGCCTCCGGTCAAACGGTTCTTCCCGCCGGAGAGGCAAAGAAAAACGATCAGCCAGAGGGAGCACCCCAGACCATGCAGACCGCCACCGACTTGCAGACCACCACGAAGACCTACCTCACCCTCGGAGGCACCCGCGCGGTCGATATCCGCGTCGTGGGCACCGACCCCCAGGCGACGCCCTCGGTGCACGTCACCCGCCGCACGTCCGGCGTCTGGGAGGCGTGGCACTCCGACCAGCTGCACGGCATCACCAGCGGCTCGTTCCGCCACTGCGTCGCCCACGCCCGCCGCGCAGCGATCCGCCGCGTCGCCCCATTCCTGAACCGCTGAGAGGACCACACCATGACCCGCATCGACATCAACAGCGCCAGCACTGAGGAGCTCTACGTCGTCATCAACACCCCCGTCGACTTCGGCAGCGCCAGCACCGAACAGCTCGCCCTCATCGTGGACACGCGCCGTGCCGAGTCCGATGACGACGCGGCCGCCTCGGACGTCGAGATCCTCGCGCACGTCCGCGACACGCTCACCCTCCCCGGCGAGGGCGCTCCGGGCGGGTTCCCCGTCACCGACGACGGCACCGCCTACGCCGCCGCCCTGATTGCGTTCCTCACCCCGCCCGGGAAGCCGGACGTCTGGAGCACCGACACCCCACGGACGCCGGACGAGCGCGCGGCCAGCGACGAGATCGGGAGGCGGTCCAACGAGGCGTGGCAGGCGCTCTCCCCGGCGGAGCGGGCCGCGCAGATCGAGGCCATCGAATGGGCAGAGAACAGCGGACCGTGCGACTGCCCCAACTGCTACGAGCCCCCCGACTACTAGCCGCGCGCCGCGGGCCGGCCTTCCGGGCCGGCCCGTGAGGGGCGACCCCCTCACACTCCCCGATCTTCCCCGTTCCGGGGGCGCGAGCTGCACTCGCGCAGCGGCGACGGAGCGCCGCGAGTTGGAGGCCGCGATGCGGCCCGTTCCACCCGTTTTCTTCACCTCTCCGCGGTCTCAACCTATTTCGCTCCACCGGCTTCGTGCCACCGATTCCGGGCGCGCCCCGCGGGCTTATTTCGCCCGGAATCGGCGTCACTCCGCCGACTCCACTCAAACGGTTCTTCCCGCCGGAGAGGCAAAGAAAAACGATCAGCAAGAGGAGAGCAGACATGGACGCCATTCGCATCACGGCCGACGAAGTCGAGACGGTGAGCATCGCGGACCCGGGAGAGGACACGCACGTCACCGAGTTGCAGGCCGCGATCGGCTGCCACTGGTTCGACGTGATCCGCTGCGAGCACGGGATCGACCTGTGGGTCGACGACGAAGGCATGATCAACGGGAGCACCCTGAACCGCCCCGCCACATTCCTCGCCAACCTCCTCGGCCACCCCAGTCCCGTCTACGGCAGCGCCGTGATCCTCGGCGGGAACGCCGACACGGGAGACACCGCACCGCTGACCCCGGAGCAGGAAGCGCGCGTGCGCGACCTCCTCGGCATCCCCGCGCCGACCGAGACGGACGCGCGATGAACGCCCCGCACCCCAACCCGATCCTGCGCGACCTCCGCCAGACCGCCCGGCTCCTGCGCATGTCGCAAGCGAAGGTCGCCGCGAACTGGCTGCGCGCCCCGGGGCTGCTCACCTACTCCCCGTCGAAGAGCATCGGCATCACCGCCGCGCAGCACGCTCACGCCCTGCGCATCATCCGCCGCCTCGCCGGGACCCTCGACGCTCCGAGCGCCCGGTCGCGCCGGTGAGCGCGGCGGGCCGGCCCGTGAGGGGGGACCCCCTCACACTCCCCGGTCTTCCCCGTTCCGGGGGCGCGAGCTGTACTCGCGCAGCGGTGACGGAGCACCGCAGCGAGGAGCCGCTACGCGGCCGGATTACCCGTTACTTCGGCACCGACCTCGCGAGTTTGGCTCGCACGGTCGCCGCCGGCGTGCAGTGGGCGGATCCAATGAACGCTGCCCCAGAGCGCTTAGACAAGCGCGCGTTCTGACACCTGTCTAGGTTTGGCGCAGTGAGCTTGCTGCGCTCAAAAGCGCCAGCACCCGTTGGCCTCAGTGGGGCAGGCAATGAGTCGTCAGTAGGGCGTGGCCGACCCGTCAGCGCCGAGGCGGTAGAGAGTGGTGCTGACCGGGGCCGCGTCGCCGCCGTCGTAGAGGCCGCGGGCGAGTTCGCGTAGGCCCGCAACCGCATCAGCGTCCTCTGTGCCGCAGACGTGCATCGACACACGTTGACCGATCGCGACCGCTGGGTCGCCGTCGACGAATTCGTCGAACAGCGCGTGCAGGAACCCCGCCCTCAGGATCAGGGACGCCGCGAGCTCCTCGCTGCCGGGCGGTGTCTCGAGGAGGAATCGCCCGTCGCCGCCGGACACGATCGGGTCGATGCGCGCCAGCCAGGCGAGCGCCTCCGCGGCGTGCGACTCAGCGGTGTGCCGAAGGCGCACCGCCGTCGACGCCGTCACATACTCCCGCGCCCCGTCCCGGTCAAGGACGTGGGCGATGGTCAACCCTGACGCGTGCGGCGCCAGGATCGGGGCGTCGGCGGGCGCGGATCGGGTGAGCAGCACCGCGACGGAGCGGTCATCCAGCACCAGCGGGAGGATCCGCACGGCGTCGGCACCCACCCGTGCTCGCTTCGCGGCCGGATTGGCGACCACCGCCACCGCATCCACATCGCCGCTCACGGGGCGGCGCGGGGAGAACAGCCCCATCGTTTGCAAGTTCCTCTCGTACGTCTCGGGCGAGGAGGGGCGCTGGGGCGCACTCCGGCACTCGCCGTTCCGCGAGCCTAGGCGCGGGGCGTGCCCGTCGTGCGGAGGGCGACGAGCGCGGGGGTGATGACGGCGCGCGGGTCAAAGGGATGACGGCGGTGACGTAGCGGTCGGCGAGGTGCGTTCCGACGGCGACGATGTACGGCGCGATCTCGACGCGGGTGCCGCGGTACATCGCTCCGTCGACGGAGAGGGGGACCCCGCGGTGGACTTTGTACTCGGCGAGCGGTGCGCCGCGGACGGTGCGTAGGCGGGCGGAGAGGCGCTGACGCGAATGTTGCGGCAGGTCTAGACCTTGTCGCAGATCTGTCGCAGCAGACGCCGATAGGACCCTAGAGCTGCGTTCTCTGAGTGGAAGCTGCACGTTGCGTAGGGGTGTACCCGATTGCACGCAGTACTGGCTTTCTGTGGCGGCCAGCTCGGCTTGGTTCGCCGTCGTCGGTGTTGTTCGCGAGCCACGAGGTGCGAGCGCCTCGTGGCGCGAAATGGTGGTGTGCTGCGGGGGGTGTTACTGCCAAGCTGAGCTGCCTTCGCTCGGAACGGATTTTCAGTTGCGGTCTGAAGTACGAGGCGTACAGCTCGTCATTTCGCCCCGTCGTTCGCCTGGAGTTTCACTGTGCCTTCGCCCCGCCGCGCCTTTCCCGCTCTTGCTGCTCTTGTTTCTGTCGTGATGGTCTTCGCTGGCGTAGTCGTCGGCTCTGCCGGCGACGTATCGGCGACGGAGCTGAGCAGTGAGTTGACTGCGCACGATGTGGCGGGGCTGGTTGTGCCCTCGGAGGGCGCGGATCACACGCGTCCGGTGCCTGATGCTGCGGCACTGGAAGCGCGACCGGATCAGGCGGCGGTACAGCAGGGGGCGCGAGCTGCGGTGGCCGCTGTCCCGGGCAACGATAAGTTCGCGAACGCGGCGACGGTGGCATCCGTGCCGTTCTCAATATCGAATGCCCCGTATTTCGGAGCGACGTTGGAAGTCGGGGAGCCTACGGAGTGCCGGACTACGGATCCGGATGGCAGCTCTTACTTCACTCCTGTGACGGATTCGATCTGGTACAAGTACACCTCTCCGGTGCGTCAGACGCTGCAGTTCACTGCGAGGGTGGGGGACAAGCCCTGGGTCGTTAACGCCTACGCCGCTGCGCCCTTGTCGCAGTTGCACCGGCTGGGATGTGACGAGGAGGAGTTCGGCGATACCAACGCGATCCAGGCGCTGGCGGGTGGAACTTACTACTTCCAGGTCGGTGTTGGGACGAACGTTTACTCCGAGCAGATCAACCACGCGGAGCCCGACGACTTCGCCTCTCTGACCATCACGAGCTCGGCTCCTGTTGATGGGGTGTCTGCGACCGCGCCGCTGACGTTCCCTGCCATTCCTGCCACGGTGACCGGTTACGACGACGGTTCCGACATCACGTGGTTCAGCGGCTGCGATGACCAGCAGCCGTCCGAGCCCGAACTGGGCACGTGGTACCGCTACACAGCGACCGCGTCTCAGCTTCTCGATGTCGACACGCAAAGCGCCGAGAACGACGCCAACGTCATCGTCTACAACACCGACGGCACCAAGCCGACATCGGCCATCGCCTGCGACGGCTCCGCGTCCTCGAGCGAACCGTCTACCTCACGCACAACGTTCTCCGCTGTCGCCGGAAAGACCTACCTGTTCCAGGTCGGTAGCAACTGGCCTTACGCCGGCAACTTCACCCTCACCATCACCCCCGCTGGCACTCTCGTCACAGGAACACCGACGATCACCGGTACCGCGACCGCCGGCAGCACTCTCACCGTCAACCCTGGCGTGTGGGCGCCCCAGCCCGTCACCTTGACCTACCAGTGGAACCGCAACGCCGCTCCGATCTCCGGCGCAACCAAAACCACCTATGTCCCCGTCAGCGCCGACGGGGGAACCACGATCACGGTCACTGTCACCGGAAAGCGGACCGAGTACGCGCCGGCCTCCCGCACCAGCAGCGGAAAGACCGTCGGGCAACCGCTCCTGACACTCATGCCCACCCCCACCATCTCCGGTGCCACCACTGTCGGGTCCACGCTGACCGCCAATCCCGGCACCTGGGACTCCGGCGTGACGCTGAGCTACCAGTGGAAGAAGAACGGTGGCACCTACATCTCCGGCGCGACCTCGAAGACCTACGTCCTCAAGGCCTCCGACGCAGGAGCGACGCTGACCGTGTCGGTGACCGGCACGAAATCCGGCTACTCGCCTGCGACGAAAACCAGCGCCACCACCGCTGCCATCACCAACGGAGCCGTCATCACCGGTCCGACTCCGACGATCACCGGTACCGCAGCCGTAGGACAAAAGCTCACCGCCGTCCCCGGCACATGGACGCCCGCGCCTGTGACGTTCGCGTACCAGTGGAAGCGCGGTGGCGCCGCGATCAGCGGAGCCACCGCCTCCACCTACTCCTTGGTTGCCGCCGATTCTGGCGCCGCGATCACCGTGACCGTCACCGGCACGAAGACGGGCTACACCGCGGTCACGAAAACCAGCGCCGCCGTCACGGTCTCACCCGCCCTCCAGACCCTCATGCCGACCCCGACGATCACCGGCACCACGACTGTGGGCGGCACCCTCACCGCGAACCCCGGGACGTGGGACGCCGGCACCACGCTGACGTACCAGTGGAAGAAGAATGGAGGCACCTACATCTCCGGAGCGACGTCGAAGACCTACGTCCTCAAGGGATCCGATGCAGGAGCGACGATCACTGTCTCCGTCACCTCGACCAAGCCCGGCTACTCGCCTGCCACCAAGACCAGCGCGACGACGGCGAAGATCGCGAACGGCACCCTCACTGGAGCGACCCCGACCATCGCAGGTACCGCGAAGGTCGGCCAGATCCTCACCGCCAAGCCCGGCACCTGGGGACCCAGCCCCGTGACGCTCAACTACCAGTGGTTCCGCGGAACCACTGCGATCAGCGGAGCGACCGCCGCGACGTACAAGCTCGTCACCGCCGACAAGGGCAAAACGATCACCGTCAAGGTCACCGGTACCAAGACCGGCTACACCGGCCTCACCAAGCAGAGCCCCTCCGTCAAACCTGGCTGAAAGGGGGTCGGCCAGTTGGTCGTCTCACGAGTTTTTGGTCACTAGCAGTCCGCATCGAGCGATCGAGCCTGTTGCCGTGGATCGCGAATAGCTCGCCGCCAACGGCAGGTTGTGCATGCGGCGTCGCTGCGGTCAGCAGCGGGACACCTCGCTTCGCGTGCGCCGAGAAATCCGGACCGGGTCAGTGAGCGATGTCGTAGGCGGCTTGAACGTCGGCGGGGATGCGTCCCGAGCGGGGGACGTCGTGGCCGTGGCGGGTAGCCCAGTGCCGGATTGCTGCAAGTGTTTCGGGGCTCTTACGGCCGGCGCTCGCTCGGACAGCGGTGACGCGGTGTCGCGGTCTCCCGGCGTGCTCGGCGTCGGTCGGTCGCGCGGCGTTGATGTAGGGGGCGATCGCACGGTGCAGGTGTGCTGCGTTGGCGAGTCGTAGGTCGATCTCATAGACGTTGTCGTCGAGGGAGAAGGTGATGGTGCCGCCGCGGCCGGGGGTGATGGGGGTCCCGTCGAGGTCATCGATAAGGGTCGTGCGTTGCGCCATGGTACTCCTGCTGTGTCGAGGTAGGGGTGTTCGAGATCTGTGTTGTCCGTCTCCGCTGTCAGCGGTGCAGCCGATGCTGCATTCGGCGAAGTCAGCTGTCGGGCGGGGTGGGTTCGTCGGGCCAAGTGGCGAGGGGTGGACGCGGTGGGACGGCGCTGCCGGTGTCGGTTTCTTCGGTGGTGAAGCGCGCGTAGCCGGCGCTATGGGCGAGGGCGATCATGACGAGTTCGGTGTGCTCGTACTCGAGGGTGGGGAGCAGCTCGCGCAGCTGCAGTGGGATGTTGTCCGCGAGCGATGCTGCGACGCGGAGCACGGCAAGTCGGGAAGATGGGAAGTTCCACGCTTGTTGTTCTGCCGCGAGTGCTGTGGTGACCTCGAGAAGTGCGTCGAAGTCGATGGCCCAGGTGTCCCATGCGCGATCGTGCACCACCCACGGGTAGGACTCTTTAACGAGGTGAGTGCGGAGGAGTAGCTCGATCGCCGCGGAGCGGGAGTCGTCGCCGAACGCCCATTGGCGGAGCTCATGCGCTCGATCGGCGGGCATCGCTTTGCCTCTCAAAACAGTTGTGGGGTGCCTTCTCACGACGAGTGTCCCGTGCTTGGCGGGTGCTTGTGGGGCTGTCGGGGTCCCGCTGTCCACCTGTGTGCAGGACAGCCCGAAGGAGAGAGCTGGGCTGTGCCCAGGTGCTCAGGGGCGTCTGCACCTCAGCTGGCCCACGACCGCCCCGGATCGTTACTCGCTGTGCGTGCTGGCGTCGGCCGTGACGTGGCTTGTCGCCGGCGTGGTTTCCTTCGGGGTGCGCTTGGTGCGGGTGCGCTTGATGTGGTCTCCGGGTGCCCTTGCGCCTGTCGCGCGGAGATCTTTGTCGCTCCACCCGGAGGCGAGGGCTGCGTCCCAGGCTTTGCTGTGCGCGTCGCGGGCCTCGCGTGCTGACTGGTCGGCGGCGTCAACGTCGTTCGTCGCCGCGACGAGGGAGCGCACGGCCGCGACACGCTCCTCTACCGACTTCTCAAGGAGCGCTCGCGCAGACGCGGCGGCGGAATCGGGGTCGATCGTCTTCTCTGCCATGCGCCCAGAATAACCGCCCTGCACCCGGCGCAATGGCACCGCCGTCAGGTCATGGATCTGCGACGCGGATCAATGACCGATACCCCGACAGCGCGCGACATCGGGAGTACGTTTTTGGAGGCACGTGCTTGGAGCAAGCTATAGGTTTACCCCTGGTAACCCGCTCACGCCCCTTCCGCTGCGCGGCCGGTGCGACGCATACTGGTCGTATGGTCCCCGCCTGGGGGCGGGTTCGCTGCGCTGAGCCGGGAAGGACGGTGGGATCGTGTCGGAGACGTCACGTGAGGGCCGCCTGTTCGGTCGTCGTCGTCGGGCGAACGTGCCGGGGGAGCAGCGTCGTTCGAAGAAGTACGAGGTGGCGGTGTCTCCGTCCGAGGACGCGCATCTGCGCGCTCGGGCGGAAGTTTTGGACGTGACGGTGCCGCGTCTGTTGTTCGAGTCTGCGATGAATGCGCAGGTGCGGACGGACACGGAGTGGAAGCTGGTGGGTGCTGAGTTGTTTCGTGTGTCGCGGCTGTTGAAGTCGGTCTCGGACAACATGAATCAGCTCGCGCGCTTCGCGAATGCGGAGGGTCGGTTTCCGGCTGAGGCGGAGGATGTGTACGCCGAGTACCGGCGTTTGGTGCCCAAGCTGGAGGCGACGATTGATCGGCTGGCGGGGCAGTGAGGACGAACATCACGCGCGGCGCGCAGATGTCCGGGCTGATGTCCTACCTGGCTGGTGCGGGCAAGGCGAACGAGCACACCGAGCAGCACCTGGTCGCCGGGGATGCGGCGATCATGGCGATGCACGGTGATGCGGTGTTGGATCGCGCGGCGGCGGTGGAGATCGCGAAGAGTCTGGATCGTCCGCGCCGGTTCTTCGGGACGGAAGTCACGCGGCTCGCGGTGCAGAAGGACGACAACGGCGTCGCTCTCCGCGACGCGGCTGGCGCGGTTGTGAAGGAGCGGGTGCAGGCGGATGTCTGGCACTGCTCGCTGTCCCTGTCGGCGGAGGAGGGTCAGCTGACGGATGAGAAGTGGGGACAGATCGCCACCGATTTCGTGCAGCGGATGGGGTTCGCGGGGGAAGACCTGGGGAAGGCGGATTGTCGGTGGGTGGCGGTGCGTCACGGGCTGTCGAAGAACGGCAACGATCACGTCCACATCGCGGTGTCGCTCGTGCGCGAGGACGGCACGAAGGCGGACGTGCATCATGACTTCGCCCGCTCGCAGAAGATCAGCCAGGAGCTCGAACGCGACTACGGCTTGCAGGTCTCCACCCAGCCCGAGCGCGAGTACGGCGAGCGTGGTGTGAAGCCCGGAGCGCGAGAGTCCGCGCAGCGCCGCGGCCAGGTCGAACCGGACATGCACCGTCTCGAGCGGGCGGTGCGGGCGTCGGCTACAGCGTCGGTGGATGAGGGCGAGTTCGTGCGTCGGATGCGTCAGGCCGGCGTGCTCATCCGCCCGCGCTTCGCGGCGGGCCGGGATGACGTTGTAGCCGGCTACTCGGTAGCGCTGCGACCCGAGAAGGGGCAGCCGGTCGTCTGGCACGGCGGCGGCAAGCTGGCGCGGGATCTGACGTTGCCGGAGCTGCGAAAGGGATGGCCAGATCGTCCGGAGACGGCCACCGCAGCTGTGCAGGAGTGGCGGGCGACGTCGAAGAATCCGTGGCGGTACGAGCCCGCGAATCCGGGCCGTGAGATGCGCGAACCGTCGCCTGAGCTGTGGTCGCAGTACGCCCGTGAGCTGGGAGCGTTGCGGGAGAAGCTGAGTAGCGTCTCCTTCGAGGACCGCGACACGTGGGCGCGAGTCGCCAGGGAAACGGCCGGCGCGTTCGCGGCCTGGTCGAGGAGGGTCGAACCGACACCGGGACCGCTCGCGGAAGCGTCACGATCGCTCGCCCGCTCCGCCCACCTGCGCGCGCACGAGACGAAGGCGCGACCGGTGTCGTGGTCCTCCGCCGCGGGCAACGCGATGGTGCTGATGCACGTCGCGCAGACCGGCAAGCCGACCGTCGCGTTGGCACTCGTGCTGCGCGAGCTCGAGAAGCTCTCCCGCGCCGTTCACGACATGCACCGAGCCGCGGGCGATGCCCGCCGGGCGCAGGACGTGCGCGTGATGATGCAGCAGCGGCTGCAGTCGGTGTCGCAGCAGATGCCCGCCCTTCCTGACGCCGGCTGGGCGAAGCCGACGCAGTCGACGCTCACCGTGGAGCAGCAGCAGGTCCACGCGCGGATGACTGCGGAGCGCGGGTGGGCCGAGGGCACACCGTTGCCGAAGCCGCTGGAGAAGCGCACCTCGGATTGGGCGCGTGACGCGCCGGCGCCGCAGCGTGGCCGTGACGATGACCGCGACCGTTAGAACCATCACCACCGAATGAGGGGATCGACCATGAGCGATAACGACGCAGACGGCGGTGTCGAGGAATCGACCAACGCCGCACTCCGAACTGCGCTGACTGTGGCGATGCAGATCGCGGAGAAGTTCTCCCGCCTGCGCGAGCAGATGCTGCGCGACGCAGAGCGACGAGACGCCGCCGCGGCACGCGAGATGTCCACCCGATTCGACGCGCAGCGCGGCGCGGCCGTCGCAGAGCTCGTAGTGGTCGACCGCCCCCAGTGGTGGGAGAGCGCGACCGTCTCGGATATCGCCCGCGTCGCCGAGACGGCCCAGACGTGGCGAGGGTTCGACGACCGTGCGGCGGCCACCGCCGATACGATCGGCCGCGAGGTCCAGGACCGCTACGGCGTTGACGTCAGTTCCCTCGTGGCCCAGGAGCGAGCGAAGGCGACCGAGGAGCGCACTGAGGCATCACAGCTCGTCGTGGAAGCTGACAGGCTCGATGACCGCGCGCAGGACGCTCCCGTCTCCGGCGAGACGGCGACCGATGTCGTCGCGCAGCTCAAAGCGCAGGCACTCGCGTACGACGCGGCCGCCGGCCGCGGCGGCGAGGACGGCAAGACCTCGGACGAGCTGCGCAACCTGGCCAGCGACGCGCGCGCTCAGGCGCAGCTCCACCGGGACGCAGCGACTGACGTGCTCGCGTCTGCGCAGTCAGGTGAAGTGAATGCGGCTCGTGCCGGCGCCGGCAACGCCTACGACAGCTCGGAGCGCCGCGACGCCTTCGCGGCGAGCTTGGATGACAGGGGCATCAGTGCGGAAGACGTCAAGGCGCGCCTACGCGCCGACGTCGACCAGGCTCGGCCCGCCGCCGAAGTGCTCAACTCAACCAACCGCAGTGCCCGGGTGAAGTCTCCGACAACACCCGCCGTCAGCAGGCAACGTCAACGCAGTGACCGCAGCCGCTGACCGTTGGCGCCCTACAGTAAGCAGAGTGGATTCCGATTACATCGTCTCCGTCGTCGAGGGCGGCTTTGACTGGTCTGCCCTCGACGCTCTCGGCTCGGTGGCAGCAGCTCTATTCGGCGCCATTGCTGTAATCGTGGCGTTCCGGGCTAACGCTCATGCGAACCGGGCGCAGCGACGGGCGGAAGACATTCACAACGAGTTGCACCGTCCTGCCTGGCTCGCCACCATCAGCCCATATGTCGTGAACGCCGCCGAGGGTTTGGCCGACAATTGCGAGCGGGGCACAATGTGGTCGATTGAGAACGTGAGCGCAACACCAGCGAGTCATGTTCAGATCGAATCGGCTTGGCCTGCAGGGGTCGCGCTACGCGCTGTCAAGAATCGTGAAATTTCGAAACGAATTGAGCCGGGTGGTGTTGAGCACTTTGGTTTCACACCTGAAGCCTTTTTTCTCCTGGCTGAGGATGAACCGCGGTACTCGCAGGGCAAGCGGTGGCCGGACAAAGCTGAAGTAGATAAAATCATCGAGCTCTCGAATGTCCCCGAACCGGTTGTAATCACCGTGTCGTGGATTGGAACTGACGGAATATCGCAGACCGCGCGATGTACTCCCCGCGTGCTTGAGGAAAGCGAATGGTTCACGGCAGAACCAAGAGACCTGACTCTCACATTTGGAGAGCCGAACTTCGTAACGGGTTACTGGCGCCGTCTGGATGGGGCTTACCGTCAACGAAAGTTCCACGTGGATACGGTGCGGCATCTGCTCAGCGAAGAGCAGCTTGCGACCTTGAAAAGATGACACATGAACCGTAGGAGGTCCATGAGGACCGGTGGTGCTCGGTGCCAGCCGCCACCTACCGGGCGGTAGCGTCGGAATCGTTAGATTCCGACAGCAGCAGGATGATGTGACCCATGTAAGGAGTCCAACAGCTTGTTGGACTCCTCACTGAGTCTCTGGGCGAACCGAGCGCTCTTGCTAGACCGAGCGCGCCGGGTAATCGGCGCCGGTCAGGGATAATTGCGGGATGACTGGACGCGACGTCGAGCTGCCGAAGGGCTACGAGCCGTTCCTGCGCTCGGTGACGACCCGGGTGCAGGACGCGCAGCTGCGTGCTCAGCGCACCGTGAACGCGCAGCTCATCAGCCTGTACTGGGAGCTCGGCCGCGCGATCCTCGACCAGCAGGCCAAGGAGCCGTGGGGCACCCGGGTCCTCGACCGGCTCGCGGAAGACCTGCGCCGAGAGTTCCCGGCGATGACGGGTCTGTCTCGCAGCAACCTCTTCTACATGCGCGCCTTCGCCGCCGCCTGGCCCGATCGGGAGAAAGTCCCACAGGCTGTGGGACATCTGCCCTGGGGCCACGTCCGCCTGCTCCTCGACAAGCTCTCCACCCCCGATGTGCGCGCGGCGTACGCCGCCGCTGCGGCCGAGAACTCGTGGACGCGGTCGACGCTGCTCAACCACGTGAAGAACCAGACCCTGGAGCGGGCCGGCCGGGCACCGTCGAACTACGTCGACCGGCTCGCGCCCGCCGACTCGGCTCTCGCTCGGGAGATCGCCAAGGACCCCTACGTCTTCGACTTCCTGAACCTCACCGAGGACGCTGCCGAGCGCGACATGGAGAACGCCCTCCTCGACCGCATCGCAGAGACGCTGCAGGAGCTCGGCACCGGGTTCACCTTCGCCGGCCGCCAGGTGCACTTCGAGGTCAGCGGCCGGGACTTCTCCCTCGACCTGCTCTTCTTCCACACCGAGCAGCTCCGGTACGTCGTCGTCGAGCTCAAGAAGGGCGACTTCGAGCCCGCGTTCACCGGCCAGCTCGGGTTCTACATCGCCCTCGTCGACGAACGACTCCGACGGCCGAGCCACGCTCCGACCATCGGCATCCTCATCTGCGGCGACAAGGACGAGCACATCGTCCGCTACGCCCTCAGCCAGGCGGCCTCACCGATCGCCGTCGCGACCTACACCTACGATGCGCTCCCCGCCGCTGAGCGCCTCGCGCTCCCGGACGAGCGGCGCATCATCGCCGCGATCGACGTCAGCGGGGCCGCGGAGGAATAGTCCCACAGCCTGTGGGACTATTGAGGAAAAATCAGTGCCGCTAGCGGCACGGCCGCGCTTAGGGCGGGATGCCGTCGAGCGCCTGGACGACAACGGCTACCCGACCAACGCGCGAGCGGTCCGCGGCATCACGAACACCGCCGAGAAAGCCCGCGACGGGATCCACTCGACCGCGCAGGGCATGGCCGTGTGCCTGAAGAGCGCGGCCACCGCCGACTGGGTGAACGCCCGCCCGAACGACACCCGCCCGCAGTTCGTCCCCGAGACGTTCGTCACGTCGACCCAGACGCTGTACTCGCTGTCGAAGGAAGGCGCCGGCACCGCCGGCCCCCTCGTCACCGCCCTCACCGCCGCAACGATCGAGGCAGCGGAGGAACACGCTGCACGCTCCCGCGGCGGGCGCCTGGCGACGCCGCTCGTGGCCGTCCTGGACGAGGCCGCGAACGTGTGCCGGTGGAAAGACCTCCCCGACCTGTACTCGCACTACGGCTCGCGCGGGATCCCGATCATGGCCGTGTTCCAGTCCTGGTCCCAGGGCGTCGGAGTGTTCGGGAAGGAAGGCATGCTCAAGCTGTAGTCCGCCGCAAACGTGAAGCTCTACGCCGGCGGAGTCGCAGAAGACGAGTTCCTGCGCACCCTCTCCGAACTGATCGGCACCTACGACAAGGAGACGACCTCCGCCAGCTACAACAAGGGCGTCCGCTCCACGCTGAACGAGGCTGTCGACGGCGTCGCGCTCGAGGCGGTGGTCGCCGTCGGTGTCGATCAGCAGCAGGAGGTAGCCTTCCTCGCCGGCGACGTGCTGTTCTCCGCCGAGCATCTCGCCGGAGAACGGTACGCTCGCGACCTGGTCCGAAAGCAAGCCGATGGTGTGTGTTCGACGCGTGCGGAAGCCGCGAGCCTGCAGATCCGGTAGGTAGCCGAGGCGTTCGGCGAGCTCTCGTACCCGGTCACCCACCTCGGGCCGCACGCGTCCCTTGTCACGGCCGTTGAGCACGAGCGAGACTGTGGAGACGGGGACTCCCGCCTGTTCCGCTACGTCTCGCAAGGTGAGCAACGCTGACTCCTCGGCCTGTTCGACGGCCTTCGTCAAACGCCTGACTGCGACGCTATTTCGTCAAAATCGTTGACGCAACGCGTCTTTTCCGACTTCGTCGAGACAGGGTCGATACCGGTAAATTCCGGGGGTCATCGACGATTTATACAGCTGCTGCTCAGTTCGGAAGCGAGTATCGGCGGAGCGCTTGAGCGGGTCGTCCGGTGGTCGACTGCGATGCGGAAGCTACTCTTCACGGCTGACCTGCAGGAGTGCTCGAGCAACTTAGCTCAGTTCTCGGCCGGGCGAATCGACGGTCCGACGAGAAAGAGCACCGCCTTCCCGAGGGGAGACCAGTGCTCTTTCTCGTCTGGTGGCGGAGTGCTCAGATCCGCTGGAGCCAGGTGAGCTGAGAGTTCGGCTCGACGATCAGCGGGCCGAGCTTCTCGTTGAAGACGGCTCCGTAGTCGGCGGAGATGTGCGCCTGGAAGGCGTCCTCGTCGCGGTAGATCTCGTAGACGAAGAACCGGGCGGGGTCGTCCTCGCGGCGGTAGGGCACGAACTCGATGTTGCCGGGCTCCTGGCGTACGAGCTCGCCGAGGTCGGTGATCATGCCGGCGACGGTGTCCTCGTGGCCGGGCTTCGCCGTGAACTCGGCGTAGAGGATGCGGGGGGCGGTGTCCGTCATGCGGTGGCCGCTCCGGTCATGATCGCGACCGCGTCGGTCATCGAGTGCGACTGCGGCGTGATGGTCGCCGCCTTCTTGCCGAGGCGCTGGATGTGGATGCGGTCGGCGACGTCGAAGACGTGCGGCATGTTGTGGCTGATCAGGATGACGGGGATGCCGCGATCGCGCAGGTTGCGCACGAGCTGGAGCACCTGGTTCGACTCGCGCACGCCGAGGGCCGCGGTGGGCTCGTCGAGGACGACCACTTTCGAGCCGAACGCCGCGGCGCGGGCGACGGCGACGGCCTGGCGCTGACCGCCGGAAAGGTTCTCCACCGGGACCGTGACGTCCTGGAGGGTCGAGATGCCGAGCTCGGTCAGCTCCTCGCGAGCCTCCTTGCGCATGCCGGCGGTGTCGAGCATCCGGAACACGGAGCCGAGCACGCCTTTCTTGCGCTTCTCGCGGCCGAGGTAGAGGTTCGACGCGACGTCGAGCGCGGGGGAGACGGCCAGGTTCTGGTAGACCGTCTCGATGCCGGCGCCCCGCGCGTCCTGGGGGCGCTTGAAGGTCACGGGCTTGCCGTCGAGGAGGATCTCGCCCTCGTCGGGGATCTCGGCGCCGGTGAGGCACTTGATCAGGGTGGACTTGCCGGCGCCGTTGTCGCCGATGATCGCCAGGACCTCGCCGGGGTAGAGCTCGAGGCTGACGCCGTCGAGCCCGACGACGCGGCCGAAGGTCTTGACGAGGCGCTTGGCCTGCAGGACGGGGGTGCGGGCGGCGGCGGGGGCGGTCCCCGCGGCGTCGATGAGGGTCACTTGCGAACCTTCCGGATCCACTGGTCGACCGAGACGGCGACGATGATGAGCACGCCCACAGCGAGCGTCTGGTAGAGGACGTCGAGTCCGGCGAGCGAGAGCCCGTTGCGGAAGACGCCGACGATGAGGGCGCCGAGGAGGGTGCCCCAGACGGTGCCGCGGCCGCCGAAGAGGCTGGTCCCGCCGATGACGACGGCGGTGATGGAGTCGAGGTTGAGGTCGGCTCCGGCGTTCGGGCTGGCGGCGTTGGTGCGGCCGATCTGGATCCACGCGCCGATGGCGAGGATCGCGCCGGCGGCGAGGTAGACGCTCATCAGGACGCGGTTGACGCTGATGCCGGCGAGGCGCGCGGCCTCCTTGTCGTCGCCGACGGCGTAGACGTGGCGGCCCCAGGCGGTCTTGCCGAGGATGAACGCGACCACGATGTAGAGCAGGAGCATCAGGATCACGCCGAAGCTGATCCGGACGCCGAGGATGTCGAAGGTGCCGCCGGTGGAGGGCAGCAGGGCGGGCATGTCGGTGCCGCGCACGGTCGAGCCGCTGGAGTAGAGGAGCGTCAGCGCCACGAAGATGTTGAGCGTGCCGAGGGTAACGATGAACGGGGGGAGCCGCAGCCGCGTGACGAGCACGCCGTTGAAGGCGCCGGCCGCGAGTCCGACGATCAGGCCCAGCAGCAGGGCGACGATCGCGGGCAGGCCGTTCTCGGTCGCGGTCTGCGCGATGACCATCGAGGTGAGGACCATCACGGCGCCGACGGAGAGGTCGATGCCGGCCGTGAGGATGATCAGCGTCTGCGCGACGGCGAGCGTGCCGACGACCGCGACCTGCTGCGTGATCAGGGAGAGGTTCGAGGGATCGAGGAAGCGGTCGTTCAGCAGTCCGAAGACGATGATCGCGAGGACGAGCACGACGGCGGGGCTGACGGCCGGGTAGCGGTGCAGGACGCCGCGGACGCGGTCGAGCGGCGTGCGGCGGTCGAGGAACTCGCTCGCGAGATCGAGTGCGGAGGTCGGCGGATTCGGGTCGGTGGTCTTCTGAGCCACGATGGCCTTTCTGGAGTCGCTGGGAGCGGAAGGGGGAGGGCGGGGCGCCGGAGCGCCCCGCCCGCGGTGGGCTACTCGCCCCAGCAGATCCCGGCGGCGTCGTCGGAGCTGATGCTGTCCAGGCCGTCGACCGCGGTGTCGGTGACGAGCTGCGAGCCGGTGTCGAAGAAGTCGAGGCCCTCGCTGGTGCTGGGCTCGGTGCCGTCCTCCGCGAGCTGCGCGATCGCCTCGACGCCCAGCTGGGCCATCTTCACGGGGTACTGCTGCGCGGTCGCGCCGATCAGGCCCTCCGCCACGTTCTTCACGCCGGCGCAGCCGCCGTCGATCGAGACGAGCAGGACGTCCTTCTCCTTGCCCGCGGCCTGGAGGGCCTGGTACGCGCCGTAGGCGGCGGGCTCGTTGATCGTGTAGACGACGTTGATGTCAGGGTTCTTGGAGAGGAGGGTCTCCATGGCGGTGCGCCCTCCGTCCTCGGCGCCCTGGGTGGCCTCGTTGCCGACGATCTCGTAGTCGCCGCCGCTGTAGCTGCCGGTCTTCGCCTCGTCGCCGTTGACCTCCTCGTCCGCGACGTCGATGCCCATGCCGGTGAGGAAGCCCTGGTCGCGGTTGTAGTCGACCGAGACGACCTTGTCGTCGAACAGGTCGAGCATCGCGATGGTCGCCTTCTCGCCGTCGAGCTGCGCAGCGGTCCACTTCCCGATCGACTCGCCGGCGGTGAAGTTGTCGGTGGCGAAGGTGATGTCGACGGCGTCGGCCGGGTCGGGCGCGGTGTCGAGGGCGATCACGAACAAGCCGGCGTCGCGGGCCTTCGCGATGGCGTCGACGACCGACGGGCCGTTGGGGGTGATCAGGATGCCCTTGTCGCCCTTCGAGATCGCGTTCTCGATGGCCTGGATCTGGGTGTCCTCGTCGCCGTCCTCCTTGCCCGCGGCGAGCGTGAGGTTCACGCCGGCGGTGGTGGCCGCCTCCTTAGCGCCGTCCTCCATCGCGACGAAGAAGGGGTTCGTGGTGGTCTTGACGATGAGGGTGACGCCCACGCCGTCGCCGCTGTCAGCGGTCGAGCCGGCGTCGGAGGAGCCGGAGCTGGAGCAGGCGGTCATGCCCAGGGCCGCGAGGATCGCGACCGAGCCGAGGCCGATGTACCGGTTGAAGCGAGGGGAGCGGTTCGTCATTGAAAGTCCTGTTCATAGGGCGGGAGCTGCCTCCCGACAACGATGTCAGGGGTAGGTCTATCGTGTTCTCACAGCTAAGGTCAAGTCATCCCCGAGGAAGTGAGACGACACCGTGACATCGATGTCAGGACCCCGCGACACTGTCGCCTCCGGTCGCCGCCCCACCATGAAGCACGTCGCCGCCCTCGCCGGAGTCGGCATCAAGACGGTCTCGCGTGTCGTCAACGGAGAGCCGAACGTCTCGGCCGCCACGATCGAGCGCGTGCAGGCCGCGGCGCGGCAGCTGCAGTACCAGCCCGACCTCCACGCCGGGAACCTGCGGCGCTCCAACGGGCGCACGAACACGCTGGGCCTGCTGGTCGGCAGCGTCGCGAACCCCTTCTCCGGAGCGGTGCACCGCGCCGTCGAGGACCTCGCGAACGAGCGCGGCGTCGCGGTCTTCGCCTCCAGTCTCGACGACGACCCGGCTCGCGAGCGGTCGTCGGTGAACGCGTTCGTCTCGCGCCGCGTCGACGGGCTGATCCTCACCACGGTCGCCCCCAGCCAGGCCTACCTGGGCGTCGAGATCGACCGCGGCACCCCCGCGGTGTTCGTCGACCGCGTCCCCACCGGCATCACGGCCGACGCGGTGATCACCGACAACGCCGCCGGGATCGCGCGTGCCGTCGGCCACCTCGCCTCCTTCGGCCACGAGCGCATCGCCTTCCTCGGCGACCGACCGGAGATCTTCACCGCCGGCGAGCGCGAGCGCGGCTTCCTCGAGGAGATGGCACGGCGCGGCCTCCCCGTGCTCCCCGGCTTCGTCCGCCACGGCGCCCACGACGAGCACGCGGCCGAGGAGATGGCGACCGAGCTCCTGGCGCAGGAGACGCCGCCGACCGCGATCATCGGCGGGCAGAACCTCGTCACCATCGGCGTCCTCGCGGCGCTGCGCCGCCGCCAGGAGCACGGGCGCGTCGCGCTGATCGGCTTCGACGACATCCCGCTCGCCGAGCTGCTGCACCCCGCCGTCTCCGTCATCGCGCAGAACCCCGGCCTGATGGGGCGGACCGCCGCCGAGCGCGTGTTCCTGCGCCTGGACGGCGAGGACGAGCCGGCGCAGACCTTCGTCATCCCCACCACCCTGATCGCCCGCGGCTCCGGAGAGGTCCCCGTCCATGTCTGAGTCGTCAGTGTCCGCGGCGTCCGTGTCCGAGCCGTCCGTGTCCGAGCCGGCCGTGTCCGAGCCGGCCGTCGTCGTCCTCGGCGACGCCCTGATCGACGTGATCCGCGACGAGACAGGCGAGCAGCGCTTCCTCGGCGGCGCCGCCTACAACGTCGCCGTCGGTCTCGTCCTGCTCGGCCACCGCGTCCAGCTGCTCGCGATGATCGGCGACGACGAGGACGGCGCGGCGATCCGCGCGGCGACCGCGGAGCACGGGGTGGAGCTCGTGCCCACCGTCGGTCCGCTCGGCACCTCGGTCGCGATCAGCGAGCGCGTCGACGGCGAGCCGCACTACGTCTTCAACGACGCCGCCCGCCACCGGCGGATCCGCTTCGGGGTCCGCGAGCGCACGGCGCTCGACGCTGCCGCCCTCGTCGTCGTCAGCTGCTTCCCCTTCGACGACGAGGAGCAGGCGGAGGAGCTGCTCGCGGCCGTCGCGCGCCCGCGGGAGCGGCTCGTCCTCGACCCGAATCCGCGCTCGGGGATGCTCGCCGACGCGGGCCGCTTCCGCCGCGGCTTCGAGCGGCTGGCCGAGCGGTCCCTCCTCGTCAAGCTCGGCGACGACGACGTCGCCCTGCTGCACGGCGAACCGCTGCGCGCGGTCGTCGCGCAGCTGCGCAGTGCGGGCACCCGGACCGTGCTCGCCACCCGCGGGGCGCAGGGGGCGAGCCTGCACCTCGAGGACGGGACGGCGGCCGACGCGCCGATCGCCTCCGATCCGCGGCCCGTGATCGACACCATGGGCGCGGGCGACGCCTGCCTGGCGGCCGCCGTCTCGTCGATCGCCCGGCGCGGCGTCCCCGGCTCGGCGGACGACGCCGCCGCGATGCTCGACGACTGCATGCGGATCGCGGCGGCCACGTGCCGCGCCCGCGGGGCCCTCCTGCGGCTCCCGGCTGACCGGCTCACGACCGCCGGCTGATGACTTTCGCAGGAGCCCTTGAATTGTCCGGAGGACAGTCCGTAGATTCGCCCGCACATTGACAACGTTGTCACCTCGAGTGACACGCGCAACGAAGGGCGTCCCTCAGTGCTATCTCCCCGTTCCTCCGAGCCCCGGCCGCGTCGCGCCGGCGGCGTCGTCGCCGTCGCGGCGGCCCTCTGCCTGGTCGGCGGCGGACTCTCCGTCCCCGCCGCCTCGGCCGCGGTTCCCGGCGCCGCCTCCGAGGCCTACCGGCCCGCGATCCACTACTCGCCCGCCCAGAACTGGATGAACGACCCCAACGGTCTCGTCTACTACGAGGGCGTCTACCACCTCTACTACCAGTACAACCCGCAGGGCACGCGCTGGGGCAACATGAGCTGGGGCCACGCCGCCAGCACCGACCTGACGCACTGGACCGAGCAGCCGCTCGCCATCCCGGGGGACGCGGAGTCGGACATCTTCTCCGGCTCGATCGTCGTCGACAAGGACAACACCTCCGGGTTCGGCACCGCCGAGAACCCGCCCCTGGTCGCGATGTACACCGCGGCGTACAAGACGGGGGAGCAGGCGCAGGCCCTCGCCTACAGCACCGACGCCGGTCAGACCTGGACGAAGTACGACGGCAACCCCGTCATCGACCGCGACCAGAACGACTTCCGCGACCCGCACATGTTCTGGTACGACGGCGGCACTCCGGAGTCGTCCTACTGGGTGGTCGTCACCGTGGAGGCCGACGACCACAAGGTCCTGCTGCACAAGTCGACGGACCTGCGGAACTGGACCGAGCTCAGCGAGTTCGGCCCCGCGAACGCGACCGGCGGCGTCTGGGAGTGCCCCGACCTCTTCCCGCTGGCGGTCGACGGCGACCCCTCGAACATCAAGTGGGTCATGGTCGTCAGCCTCAATCCCGGCGCGGTGGGCGGCGGCTCCGGCAGCCAGTACTTCGTCGGCGACTTCGACGGCACCACCTTCACCTCCGAGTCGACGGTCGCCTCCGACACCCTGCCCGAGGGCACGACCCTCGCCGGGTTCGACGACGGCACCTACAACGGCTGGACCGTGAACAACGAGCCCGGCAACTGGAAGGACGGGCCCTTCGGCGCCGTCCCCGCCACCGGTCCGATCGACGGCCAGCAGACCGTCACCGGCTTCTCCGGGACGGGCCTGATCAACGGCTTCAACGACGGCGACTGGCCGGTCGGCACGATGGAGTCGCCCGACTTCACCGTGGACCAGGACCACCTGAACTTCCTCGTCGGAGGCGGCAACCACCCGCACGTCGACGGCACGCAGCTCGCCAACGACCCGCCCGCCGGGAGCGAGCTGCTCTTCGACGGCTTCGAGTACCCCGATCAGCAGAGCCTGACCGACAACGGCTGGACCGTGACCGGCGACCTCGCCGGCGGCACCAACCCCTCGACCAGCGGCGGCGAGTTCTTCCTCGGCCAGAAGCGGATCAACACCTTCGACGGCGGGCCGAAGGGCGACGACAACCTCGGCACCCTGACCTCGCCGGAGTTCACGATCAATGAGAGCCACCTCAGCATGCTCGTCGGCGGCGGCTTCCGCCCCGAGGGCGACCCCCAGACCCTCGAGGTGCAGCTCGTCGTCGACGGGGAGGTCGTGCGGACCACCGCCGGCACGAACGACGGCGCCCTGAACTGGAAGAGCTGGGACGTCTCCGCGTACCAGGGGAAGGCGGCGCGGATCGTCGTCGTCGACGACGCGACCGGCGGCTGGGGTCACCTGACGGTCGACCACATCGTGCTCGCCGACACCCCGGCGCAGGTCCGCTCGAACGAGACGAGCGTGAACCTCGTCGTCGACGGCGAGATCGTCCGCACCGCGACCGGCAGCGACAGCGAGACGCTGGACTGGACGAGCTGGGACGTCGCCGACCTGGCCGGCCGCACCGCTCACCTCCAGGTTGTCGACAACAACCGCGCCGGCTGGGGCCACATCCTCGCCGACCAGTTCATGCTCGCCGACGAGCCCGCGCAGAGCCGCCTGGTCGACTACGACTGGCTGGACTGGGGTCGCGACTACTACGCCGGAGTCACCTTCGACAACGCGCCCGACGACAAGCGCATCATGATCGCGTGGATGAACAACTGGCAGTACGGCGAGGCGATCCCCACCGGCCAGTGGCGCGGAGCGATGGCCCTGCCGCGTGAGCTCGCCCTGCAGACGGTCGACGGCGCGCCGAAGCTCGTGCAGACGGTCGTCGACCAGACGGCCGGACTCGAGCAGACGGAGAACGCGTTCACGCTCGGAGCGACCGACATCGCCGAGGGCGAGACCGCGCTGCCCGCGGCCGCCGAGGGCAGCGTCTACAAGCTCGACGCCGTGCTCAGCGCCGGGGACGCCGACTCGTTCGGCCTCTCGGTCCGCAACTCGGCGGACGGGAGCCAGCGCACGCCGATCACGTACGACGTCGCGTCCGGTCAGCTGAACGTCGACCGCACCCGCTCGGGCGATGTCGGCTTCGACGCCGACTTCCCCTCGGTGGAGACCGCGCCCGTGGCCCTCGAGGACGGGAAGCTGCACCTCGAGCTCTACGTCGACACCGCCTCGGTGGAGACCTTCGCCCAGGGCGGGATCGCGACGATCACCGACCAGATCTTCCCCGACGCCGGCAGCGAGGGCGTCTCGCTCCTCGCCACCGGGGGCACGGCGCGAGTGGAGAGCCTGACGGTCACGCCGCTCAGCCGCTCCATGTTCACCGACCCGGCCGCGGTCGCCACCCTGACCGCGACCGGCGCGGCGCAGACCGTCGAGACCGGCGACGCGATCACCGGGCTCGGCGTCACGGCGACGAACGCCGCGGGCGCTCCCGTCGCGGGGGCGGACGTCGCGTTCACGCTCGACGGGCCGGCCCGCTTCGCCGACGGCGGCACGACGGCCACCGTCGCGACCGGCGCCGACGGCTCCGCGGCACTTCCCGCGGCCACCGCGGGACCCGGCACCGGCGCCGTCGCGATCACCGCGACGACCGGCGGCGTCAGCAGCGTCCTGCCCGCCCTCACCGTGGTCGCCCCGGCGACCGAGGTCGACGTCGACGTGACGATCACCAGCACGAAGCGCAACGGATCGATCGCCCTCACTGCCACGGCGACCAACAACGGAAACACGCCCGTCACGCTGAGCATCCCGACTCCGTTCGGCGCTCTGAAGGTCACTGCGCTGGCCGAGGGGCGGACGAGGAGCGTGTCGATCGACACGCACCTGTCGCGAGTGCCCGCCGGCTCCGTCCGAGTGACCGCAACGGCTCCAGACGGAACCCGCGAGACCATCAAGGTCTCGTACCGCGGCTCCGGCAAGTAGCCCGGTTGCTCCAGCCCACCGGAGCAACAAGGGGGCGATGGTTCCGAGCATGCTCGGATCTATCGCCCCCTATTCGCACTGTCTCGATGCGAGGCATCATGCAGGCGACATCGGAACGAGCTCCTTCGACCAACAAACTGACATAACGTTCATTATCGGCGAAGCGTTCAAGCCTGGGGAGGGCTGCCAGAGCATCAAATACGGGACGCAAAGTCTTGCTCAGTGGAGCAGGCCCGCGCTAGGGAAGTCGCGGTGGCGCGATCAGTTCGAGGAAGCCGCCGAGCGCACCCTCGAGGTAGACGATGCGTGTACCCGCTCGGGCGCCGCTGGTCATCCGGTGGGGAGGACCGACCGGCCGCCAACAGTGCACAGCACACAGGCCCAGCACCCGGTCGAGGTCCGAGACCGTCAGCGCGATGTGCACCGAGCCGATGTCCGCGGGTGAGCCGGCTGCTCGAGCCGACCGAGGGGGGTCGTACTGCAGCAGCTCGACTCGGTGGTCTCCGAGCGTCACCACCGCTCCCCGGATCGTCGTTCCGTCGACGCCCGTGGTCGCGACCGTGGTGTCCAAATCGAGCGTGAAGGTGCGTTCGAGCGTGAAGCCGAGACCGGAGCACCACAGATCCACCGAGTCGTCGAGATCGGTCACGGTGAGGCCGGAGTGAGCGACGGCCAAGACGAGTGGTGATGTCATCCCATGAGTATCCGGCTCGACTCTGCGGTCCCTCGAGAACGGAGAGCGGGCGTAGAGCTATCGACGTGTAGAGCAACACATCGCCGATAGCCGTGATTATGTCATTTCACCCGCCGAGGATCGCCTCATCAAAGTCCAGTGACGTCAGCAATGGTTTCCACCGCGGGTTCAGTCATGAGGCCGATGCTCTCGCGCGTGCGAGCGCTACCTCGTGTCCCCTGTCCGTGTGAGGGAAGCGCGCGAGCATGCTGGTGAGCTCGGCAGCTGGCACGTTGGCCCCGAACGCCTCCGCATGGGGTTGCAGCGAGATGCTGTCCGCGAGCGATCCTGCGGGGACGGGGTCGAATCCCATGCTGTCTACGAGTGCGTCGACGACGGCGACGGCCCGGAAGTCGTTGCCGGCGACGGCGATCGCCTTCCGGTCCGTGGCACCGGCGGGACGGGGGCCCTCATCGAGGTCGTGGTATCCCATGTGATTGAACGCCTTCACCACGGCGGATCCCCGCAGTTGCTGCTGGACCCGCTCCGAGGTCGAGACGCGGAGGTCCGAGAGGTCCTCGCGGACTCCGTCGACCTCCCACCAGTAGTTCATGGCGTCGATGACGGTCTTGCCCTCGAGTGCCTGGACGGGGACGGTCGCGAGCCGCCCGAGCGGAAGCGCCAGGACGACGACGTCGGCGTCGCGGACCGCATCGACGGCCCATGCCGGCGTCGCTCCGGGCGCGACGACCGCAAGGATGAGGCGGATGGCGTCGGGCTCCTTCGAGCCCGCGACGAGGACCCGGTGACCGGCGGCGACCGCGAGCCGCGCGAGCACCGTGCCGAGCTTCCCGGAGCCGAGGATCGCGACGGTGCTCGTCACGATCGCACGTCCTGCAGGACTGGTGCGTCTGCGAGGAGCTCGCGGACGCGCGGGATCACGACGCTCCCGTACAGCTCGACGGAGCGGCGCCGCGATCGCAGGGTCTGGGCACCCGAGGTGTAGATCATGTCGAAGCGTCCGACGCCCATGACCTGGATCGTCTTCGCGATGCGGCGCGCGACGGTTTCCGGTGAGCCGATGTACATCGAGCCCGTCGCCACCTCGCGGTCGAACTCGGCCCGCGTGACGGGGGGCCATCCGCGGAGCGCGCCGATCCGGTCGCGGACCACCTTGAAGTGCGGGTACCAGGCCTCGACGGCCTCCTCGTCGGTGTCGGCGACGAACCCGGGCGAGTGCATGCCGACCGGGTGCGCCGTCGTGCCGAACTCGGCGGCTGCTCGCCGGTACAGGTCGAGGTAGGGCAGGAATCTCTGGGGCTGGCCCCCGATCACCGCGAGCATCAGGGGGAAGCCGTACTTCGCCGTGCGGACGACCGACTGCGGCGATCCTCCGACGCCGATCCAGGTGGTCAGTCCCCCTTCGGTCCTTGGGTAGACCTCCGCGTCGACGAGCGGTGCACGCGTCGTCCCCGACCAGGTGACGGGCTCCTCGCGCAGCAGCTGGGAGAACAGCTCGACCTTCTCCTCGAACAGCACCTCGTAGTCGGCCATGTCGTAGCCGAAGAGGGGGAACGACTCGGTGAACGAGCCGCGCCCGAGGATCACCTCCGCGCGTCCGCTCGAGAGAGCGTGGACCGTGGCGAAGCGCTGGAACACCCGCACGGGGTCGTCCGAGCTGAGCACCGTCACTCCGGATCCGAGGCGGATGCGCGACGTGACCGTGGCGAGCCCCGCGAGCACCGTCTCGGGAGAGGACACCGAGTACTCGGCCCGGTGGTGCTCGCCCACCGTGAAGACGTCGACGCCCAGCCGATCGGCCAGCACCGCCTCGTCGACGAGTGCCCGGAGGGAGCGCGCGTGGCTGACCTGCGCGCCGCTGTCATCGGAGGGCACGTCCCCGAACGTGTCGAGACCGAAGATGATGTCGGACATGATTCCTCATTTCATTGACGCGTCAACTATTTGGTTGACGCGTCAATGATGTGCCGCTACCGTCGAGTTGTCAACGAGGAGGAAGCATGAGCGGCACGAACCACGAGGGACGCCGGCGGACACCGAACGCGAGCGAGCTGGCGGTCTGGCGCGACTACGTCGAGACCTCCGAGCGGGTGAAGCGCACGCTCTCGGCGGCGTTCCTCGAGACCTCGGGGATCTCACCCGGGGACTACGCCGTCATGCTTGCGCTCAGCGAGGCGCCCGACAGCACCCTCCGCTCGTCGGACCTGGCGGCGGTCGTGGGATGGGAGCGCAGCCGGCTCTCGCACCACCTCCGCCGCATGCAGGAACGGCAGCTGGTGATGCGGGGCCCCGTGGGCGGGGACGCCCGAGGGGCGGCGGTCACCCTGACCGGAGCGGGCGCCGACGTCTTCCGGAGCTCGTCGGCCGCCCACCTGCGGCTGATCAGGAAGGTCTTCGTCGACGCCTTCACCCCCGAGCAGCTGGAGGCCGTGCGGGTGGTGACGGCCGCGCTCCACGAGCACGTCGACGCCGTCCTCGCGCCGTGACCGGCGCGTCCACTCCGGTTCGGCCGGCGACGGTCGTCGTCATCGGCGCGGGCCAGGCGGGCCTGTCGTCCGCCCACCATCTCCGGCGCCGAGGCTTCGTCTCCGCCGTCGAGGATCCCGGCGCGCCCCGCACCTTCGTCGTCCTTGACGCCGACCGCAGCCCCGGAGGGGCATGGCAGCACCGGTGGGAGTCGCTCCGCATGGCGACGGTGAACGGCATCTTCGACTTGCCCGGCATGCCCTTGCCGCCCGTGGATCCGAACGAGTCGAGTCGCGATGCCGTTCCGCGCTACTTCGCGGCCTACGAAGCAGCGGAGGACCTGCCCATCCTGCGTCCCGCCGCGGTGCGATCGGTCGTCCGGGAGGACGACGACCCCGACGGCGATCTGATCGTCCACAGCGATGCAGGGAAGTGGAGCGCGCGGGCGATCATCAACGCGACCGGTTCCTGGAACAACCCGCGGATGCCCGACATCCCCGGTCGCGACGTCTTCGAAGGCCTGCAGCTGCACAGCCGGGACTACGTCCGGGCAGGCGACTTCGAGGGCCTGCGCGTCGCCGTCGTCGGCGGCGGGATCTCCGCTGTGCAGCTGCTCGAGGAGATCAGCCGGGTCGCGAAGACGACGTGGTACACACGCCGTCCCCCTCAGTTCCTCGACCACGACTTCACGCACACCGGCGACGGCGTGCGGGTGGAGCAGCGCGTCGCGGAGGACGCTGCCGCCGGACGCCCCCTGGGCAGCGTCGTGTCCTACACCGGGCTCGGCTGGACGGACTACGCCGTCGAGGCCCGACGTCGAGGGGTGCTGGAGCGCCGGCCCCTGTTCACCTCCCTGGGCCGGAACCACGTCGTCGAAGCCGACGGGTCCACGACCGCTGTGGACGCTGTCGTGTGGGCGACGGGCTATCGGGCCGAGCTGCGCCACCTGGACGGCCTGGATCTCCGCGGGCCACTGGGCGGAATCCCTGTGGACGGGACGCAGGCCCGACGCGACGGACGCGTGCACCTGGTCGGCTACGGGCCCTCGCAGTCGACCGTCGGAGCGAACCGCGCAGGCCGAGCCGCCGTGGCATCGCTCCTCCGGCGCGCAACGGGCTCCCCCGCCTCGCCGCCGGCCGCCGCCGGAGCGGACGTGCTCTAGGCGGAGCGCCGCCGTCCGCGGAGACGCCGGCACCCGCCGGACGGCGGCGCCGGACGTGCCGACGGGAGAGCCCCCGGAGGCGGAAGCGACCGGGGGCTCTCTCGTGCCGGAGCTACTCGGCCGTGCGGAGGAGCTGCACGGGTCCGGTCAGTCCGTGGGACCGGATCCGGGTGCTGTGGGGTGCTGGCGCCCCTCCGGTCAACGCGCTGACGATGTCGATCAACTGCGCGTAGTAGCCGCGGGCGATGAGGCGGTTGTTCAGCGAACTGGCGACACGGACGACGATCTCGTTGGTCCCCGGGAGGAGATCCGGCGTGATGTCGACGACGGGGCGAGACGTGTCGAAGCCCCTGGCGGGGCCGGCGTTGACGGCGACCGAGCCGAGCCCGCCCTCGGTCGAGCCGAGGTCCAGGAGGATCCGTGCGCCTCGGAGATCGGACTCCTGCAGGGAGACGACGGTGGAGTAGGAGCCGACGCCCGAGACGTCGGGGCCCACTCCCGCGAGCTCGGTCCACGGCACCAGTGCCGAGCTCTCCGCCGTCAGGGAGGTGACCGCGGTCGAGGGCCGCACTTCCCGCGTCACGTAGCCCAGCCCTCGGTCCTCCGAGACGACCTCGAGTTCTCCGGCGTCCCAGCTCTCGACCGCGATGGACCAGTCGGCCAGCTCCCGGAGGTGCGTCGGTGCACTCGCGTCCGTCTCGACCGCCGGCATCGACCGGTCGAGGGTGAGCAGTGCCGTCTCACCGGGGGCCAGCTGCACGGTGACGATCGTGCGGTCGCCGTCGACGCGTACGCCCCGGTGAGGCCGGATCTCGCCGGTCCAGGCGTCGATGCGGTGCACCGTCCCGGTTCCCGGGAGGGCGAACTCGACGGTGGTCGCCTCTCCGGTCTCGTAGAGGAAGTGGTAGGCGTAGAGGTGCAGCAGGTCGCCGTCTTCGCGGAGGCAGCTGAGGACGTCCGTGTTGTCGGCGGTGAACTCGGCGCGGCCGATCACACCGAGCCCGCGGAGGGCCGAGACCGTTTCGGACGGGTCGTCGATCCGAGCGACGTTCGGCAGCGCCGCGAGCTCCTCGAGGACGGCGCGGAGCTCGTCGTCGCGGCCGTCCAGTCCTGGAGTGCGGGCGGCAGCGCGATCGTGCGTCCGGTAGCTGCCCGTCAGGAGCCACTTCACCTCGCTGGCGCCGTTCACGATCAGGATCCGCAGACCGGCTCTGGCCCACTCGAGGAGGCGTGCTGCGACGTCGGCCTCCAGCGTGTCCTGGTACACCAGGAGCGCCTGGTAGCCGGGCCCGTCGGGCTGGACGACGCCGTCGCCGAAAGCGACGTCGTCGTGGAGGAGGAGGCTGCCGTCGAAGAAGTCGTAGCTCCATCCGGCGTCCTGCATGCCCAGGTCCCGCCACCAGTGGTTCTGCCGGTTCCGCATCCAGCGCTGCCCGTAGGCGTCCTCGTCGGGGATGCGCTGGCCGCGCTCGTCGATCAGGGCCATGCCGACGGTGTTGTCGACGAAGTGATCGGTGCGGAGGATGCCGACGTCGACGCGGGGTCGACCCTGGCGGAGCAGGTACTGGAACCGGCCCATCGCGTCGTTCCAGAGCGGGTAGAACTCGCTCGCCGGCTGCCGCGTGTCGAACCGCTCGGAGAACATGGACCACATGCCCTCGTGGCCCGGCCATTCGGTGACGCCCTCTGCTCCCGCCGGGCTCGCCCAGCCGTGGAGGACCGTCTTGGTCACACCGGCCGCGAACTGCGTGGCGATGATCTGGTCGTAGAAGCGGTGGTCGAGCATGTGGTTGCGCGAGGTGGCACCGGTCTCCGACGAGTACTGCTTGCCGAACAGATGAGCGGGGCCGGCGAGCAGTCGATACCCGTCGATCTGCGATCCGAACTCGAGCGACTCCGTCTCGATGCCGTCGACCTCGGGACCGGGACGGGTCAGCTCGAACGGGAGTCCGTAGCTGATCTCGGAGCGCAGCGTGATGCCGTTCTCGTGCAGGAACGTCGCGAAGGGGCGGAGCATGCACTCGATGTAGAGGTCCGTGAGGGTCTTCACGTAGTCGAAGCGCACCTTGTCGACCGTGACGCGGTCCTGCGCCGAGGGCTCGTAGAGATAGGTGGTCCCCACCGCCATCATCTGCACGGTGCGGACGAGGAACGGCAGCCACGGAGCGATGTCGTAGCCGCGTCGTGCGCGGAACTCGTCTGCGACGGAGCGTCCCCAGAACATGCCGCCCGCACCCCAGGTGGTCAGCTCGAGGGAGTCCATGTACATCTGCGTGCGCGGGTTCTGAGCGATCTGCGCCCTGAGCTCGGGAGTGAGGACGTACTCGGTCCAGTAGTCGGTCACGGCTCTCACGCCGGCGGGGTCGAGGTAGTTGACGGTGTAGTTGACCGTCGCCGAGGGCGAGGCGGTCTGACCCGTGCCGTGCATCCGGAACGTGAACAGCCGCCAGTCCCGGCCTTCAGGAGCACTCCAGTCGAGAGCCTCCTGCTCGACCTGCTCGGTGAGGTCGAGGACCGCTCCGGCGTCCAGGGTGCCGTCCTCGAGAACGGGCACGGCGATGACCGCGACCAGATCCTGCCGCTCCGGCGCCACCCGGTGGCCGGGGAGGGAGGCGCCCGGCCGCTCCTCATCGAGCTGGATGAGGGGGAGCGGCCCGCGTCGTCCTGCTCCACCGGCGAGGTCCTCGGCGATGAAGTCGAGCTCCTTCGCCGCAGCGTCGTGGTCGGGGTCGATCCCCGGGACGTTGGCGTTCGACCAGTTGGTGCCCGAGGTGAAGCTGACCGACATCTTCCGCCTGGTCGTCTCCTCGACGACGATCTGCGAGTCGTGGAGCCACTCCTCCGCGCCCCAGCCGTAGCGCTCGTGGTCGATCGCGCCCTCGTCCATCGCGAGGAACTCCATCCCGCCGAAACCGAGGCGGTGGGCGGCGTCGACCTCGCGGCGCAGCGTCTCGTCGGTGTGGAGGCCCTCGGCCAGCCACCATCGGATCTCGGGTCGGAACTCGATGGGCGGGTTCTGCAGGTTCGGGATGTGACGGTCGAAGCTCGACATGTGTTTCCTCCTTGATGGTCTGAGCGAGGCGTCGTCTGTCCGACGCGTCGCAGTCGGTGCGGATGTCCGTGGCCGGTGAAGAGCCCCGGGACGGTCGGGTCAGTCGGTCATCGCGTCCGCCGGTCTCCGGGGCCCGGCATCGAGGAACGGCTCGTCCTGCGGACCGCTCCGCTGGTCGCGCGTGGAAAGCACGGCGAGGGCGATGAGGACGTCCACGGCCCCGGAGCCGCCGATCGCGGCGGAGGCGACCGGCCAGGAGTGGGGACGCCGGGCGGTGGATGCTGGTGGCATTCGATCTTCTTCCTCGAAGAGGCCACGCGGCTCTGCGTGGCTCGAACGGTGGGGCGAGGTCCTGTCTATCATGCCTACCAACATGTCGGTAGAACTTCGCTTCAAGCCTGTGAGAAGCTCCTACGGTGACAGCCACCGAAATCGCCGCGGGACCGCAGCGGATCCTCGACGCCGCCCGCGACGTGTTCGCGGAGAGCGGGTACCGAGGCGGCTCGCTGAACGAAGTCGCCAAGCGATCCGGGTACACCCGGGCAGGTCTGCTCCATCACTTCCCCAGCAAGGAGGCGATGCTCCTCGCGCTCCTCGACCTCCGGGACGAGCAGCTGGAGGCCTCCGGGATCTTCGACCCCCAGGAGGGGCTCCCGGCCCTGTTCGCCCGGCTCCCCGAGGTCATGACGGCCGTCCTCGGCGACCGGACGCTCGTGCAGCTGGCCCACATCCTGACCGCCGAGGCGGCGGACGGGCGCCATCCCGCGCGCTCCTGGGCGTTCCGGCGCCACGGCGTCCTCCGACGCCGGATCGCCGAGGCGGCGGCCCGGTCCGTCTCGAGCGGTGAGCTCCCCGCCGACGTCGACGCCGAGGCACTCGCCACGGTGATCCTCGGTGCGGTCGAGGGCATCGAGGCCCAGTGGCTCATCGACCCGGAGCTGCCTGTCGGGCGGAGTGCGGAGACACTCCTCAGACTGATCGACGCGCTCGTGGAGTCCACTCGTCCCGAGTCCGGAGCGAGCGTACGGCTGCCCTGAGCGGCGTGCACGGCCGACCCTCGTGTCGAGCGCGTCCCGATCAGGGCTGCACCGGCACCGGCAGGACGAGCCGAGAGCGCCCCAGATCCACGATCCGTGCGGAGGGGGCGAGATCGGCCGAGGAGGCCGGGTCCTGCCCCGTTCCGAGGTTGCGCTCCCATCGGGGGAAGCTGCCGCCGGCGAGGACGAGGCGGATGCGCTCCCCCGCGCGGAATTCGTGCGCCGTGGCGTCCAGCGCGAGGACGAGCGCGCCGGTCGGCGCCCCGGGATCGAGCCGGACGAAGCCCTCGGTGATGTTCCGCGAGCGTCCTCGGGGATCGACGACCGAGAGACGGGCGAAGACGTCCGCGTGGGGGTTCGAGAGCTCCTGGACGAGCTCGACCCGCGGTGCGCCGATGATCCGCAGGGGCTCGTCGAGCGGCGAGCTGGTGAAGGCGAGGACGTCGTCGCGCGCGGCGAGCGCAGAATCGTCGACCGACCCTCCGGCGGCGCTGTTCAGAGGGCCGCCGATCGACGGGGTCGGATCCTCGGGGTCGTAGAGGAAGCCCGCCCGGGAGCCCTCACCGGCCGGGTCGGCGCTGAGCTCGCCCGTCGAGTGCGGATGGAAGACGGCGTCCCGCGACGACGGCGGCCAGGACGGCATCCCGATCCACTCCTCGGCTCCGGTGACGAAAGCGCGCACGGGCGACGGCCGTCGCTCCGCGGACGAGGTGAAGTGCTCGTCGAGCCACTGCAGCGTCTCCTTGACAGTGGATCCGCCCTCCATGGGTGCGCTCTTGTGCGTCCAGGGCCCCGCCGTCATGGCGACGTCGACGCCGCGCTTCTGCAGGCGATCGACCGCCTCGATCCCCTGATCGAGGAAGAGGTCCTGCCATCCGACCTGGAGGAGGACCGGCACCTCGACGCGGTCCAGAGACTCGCTGAGGTCGTAGCCGGCCCAGTAGGGATCCGCGGGATCACGACGGGAGATCCACTCCCGATACCAGGGTGCGCGACCGCCGAACGCCTCGGCGGCTCCTCTCTCGAGGGACAGCGTGCGCTCGAGGCGCTCATCGTCCTGCTTCCGTCGTCGCGCCTCGAGGGCCGAGCGCACGAACCCCGACTCCTGACGGAGGACGGCGAGGGTCCAGCCGAACCAGGCGTTCAGAGCGAACGCGCCGTCGCGGTGGATGTGGCGCCCGAGATCGAAGGGGGCGCACTGGATGACGCAGGTGACGAGCTCGGGTGGCGGATCCATCAGGACGGCGAACTGGGTGCACCCGCCGTAGGAGCCTCCCGCCGTGGCGAACGTGCCGGTGAACCAGGGCTGGCGTCGCATCCAGCCGACGGTGTCCGCACCGTCCGCCGCTTCGTTCACCAGGGGCTCGAGTCGACCGCCGGAACCGAACGTGCCCCGGCACCGCGCGAGGACGACGACGTAGCCGTAGCGCGCGTACATGCTGGCGGTGAGCCCGGCGATGAGGGGCGGCCAGCCGTAGGGCGACCGGAACAGCAGGGTGCCCTTCTGCTCACCCGCCGGGATCAGGACGTCGGCGAGGAGCTCTACGCCGTCCCGCAGGGGGATCCGCAGATCCTCGAGGGTCCTGTACCGGTGGGTCGCTCTCGGCAGCGTGAGAACGCGCGCCCCGACGGCGTCCCACAGCGCGCGCGGGACGGATCGACGCCGCCCCGTCGGACGTGCGGACGCTGTCGTCCGCGTCATCGGACGGCGCTCTCGAACCCGGGCCGCAGGATCCGACCGCACGTGCGCCTCGGGCTGCCCGCGGTCGTCCACCCCGGGGAGACAGGACTCGTCATCGAAGCGCCAATCGTCGTCATCTGAAGAAAGAGATCCGACCGCAGCATTCCGATTAACAGAATTAGTTTGCGTCAGTAGGAACACCTCGACGCTAGCGCACTCGGGCCGAGCAGCCAACGGCTCCGCATCGAGGGGCATCGAGCACCGGCGGGCCGTACGGACGGATCGATCAGACCCGACCGCGCAACGGAGCCGTCCACGGCTCGCCGAAGATGAGCTGCGTGCGACAGTGCGCGACCTGCGGTAGGGCCAGGATCTTGTCGATGATCAAGGTCTGGAGCTCGGTGCTGTCGGCGACGGCGACATGGACGAGGTAGTCCTCGCTGCCACTGACGTTGTACAGGGCGAGGGTCTCGGGCATCGCGAGGGCTCTCCGCACGAAGTCGTTGGCCGTGTCGCGCGCGTGCGGACGGATCTGGATGCCGAGGAACGCCTGCTCCGCTCTGCCGAGCAGACTCGGCAGCACATGCGCACGGGTCGCGACGATCGTCCCGTTGCGGCGCATCCGCCTGATCCTCTCGAGGCACGTGCTCGGCGCCACCCCCACCCGAGCCGCGACGTCCTTGTTCGGCGTGGTCGCATCGACCTGGAGAACTTCGAGGATCGCCCAGTCCACCGAATCCAGTTCGGATGTCGCAACAGTCTTCTTTCCAGATTCCACCATGCGGGCACAGTAGCGAATCGACTTCCTAGTGTTACCCCCGGACGGACTTCGAACGGGAGAAGGAATGGACGCTCAGGACTGGGCTGCTTTCGCGGGCGCACTGCTGGTGGCCCTGGCGATGCCCGGCCCCGACCTCGTGCTCGTCGTCCACTCCGCGAGCCGGAGCGTCCGGGAGGGAGCACGGACCGCGGCCGGGATCGTCACCGGCCTGGCGATGCACGCGGGGCTCGCCGCCGCGGGGGCGACCGCCCTTCTCGTCTCGGCGCCGGGAGCCCTGACCGTCGTCCGACTGGTCGGGGCCGGCGTCCTGCTCTGGCTGGGCGGGAGCATGCTCCGTGCCGCCTGCGGGCCACCCACCGCGAACGACGTCGTCCACCGGATGCACGGCGGCTTCGTCCGCGGGCTGATCACGAACGCGACCAACCCGAAGGCGCTGCTGTTCTTCGCGGCGATCCTCCCCTCGTTCATCGGGGCCGGCGATGGCGCGCAGTGGCGCACCCTCGTGCTGTGCGCGACCGTCGTGCTCGGAGCAGGCGTCTGGTGGGGGGCCGCGATCGGGGTGGTGCGGAGGATCGGAGTGCATCGCTCGGCGACGGCCGATCGGGTGATCACCCGTCTCGGCGCAGTCGCACTGCTGGTCATCGGCACCGGCCTCCTCATCGGGTCGATCGACTCCCTCCTCCCCCCGAGATCCTGATCACCTCCGACCCCGAGCGGAACCGACCGCAGAAGCCCCGCCCGGCCCCGGCCCGGCGACTCACGAAGGAGACACCATGACACCCACCCGCCTCCCCGAGCAGGAGCGCTGCGCGCGCATGCGACGCCCTCCGTCGAGCACTCCCCGCTGGAGCGTCGTCCGCCGAGCCGGAGCCGCGTCATGAGCGCCGGCGTCGTCGACTCCCTGCTGGCCACCATCGGCGACACCCCACTGCTCCGGCTGCGGCATCTCGTGCCGGAGGGAGCGGCGCAGGTGCTCGTGAAGATCGAGGGGGTCAACCCCACCGGGAGCTACAAGGACCGCATGGCCCTGGCCATCATCGAGGGGGCGGAGCGCCGCGGCACCCTCCGACCCGGACAACGGGTCGTGGAGTACTCGGGCGGCAGCACCGGCTCCTCCCTCGCGTACGTCTGCGCGGTCATGGGCCACCCCTGCACCATCGTCACGTCGGACACGTTCGCGCAGGAGAAGATCCGGACCATGCGGGCGTTCGGCGCCGATGTCGTGATCGTGCCGAGCGAGGGCGGTCTGATCACCGCGGCCCTCTTCGACCGGATGCGCGAGGCGACGCGGAAGCTGGTGCTCGAGCACGGCGCCTTCTGGACCGATCAGTTCCACAACACCGACGCGCTCCTCGGCTACGACGTGCTCGGCCGCGAACTGGTCGAGCAGACCCGGAGCAGCGGCCTCGAGATCGACGCCTTCTGCGCCGCCGTCGGAACCGCCGGGATGCTCGCCGGAGTGTCCCGCACCCTGAAGGACCGGATCCCGGGGGTCGGGATCACGGCGCTGGAGCCGACGACATCGCCGATGCTCAGCACCGGCCGGGCAGGACCGCACCACGTCGAAGGCATCGCCACGGGCATCGTGCCGCCCCTGCTGCCTCGGGATCTGCGCGACAGCGTCCTGACCGTGGACGAGGCGGCCGCCCGCGATCTGGCGCTGCCCCTCGCCCGTCGCGAAGGGGTCTTCGCCGGGACGTCCACCGCGGTCAACATCCTCGGCGCCCTCCGACTGGCGGAGGAGCTCGGTGCGGGGCGGACCGTGGCCACTGTGGCGTGCGACACCGGTCTCAAGTACCTCGCGGGCGACCTCTACGACCTCCGCTCCGACCGGTGATCGAGACCGGGAGGTGCCGTGCACGCGGTGGTCGATCGGGTCAGCGCACCGACCGGACGAACGTGACGAAGACCGAGGAGACGATGACCGCGACGATCATCACGGCGAACAGCGTCCGGTAGTCGCCGGTCACCGTGACGAGCAGGCCGCCGAGGACGGGGGCGAGGATCTGGGGGCCGGCGTTCGCGATGTTCATGATCCCGAGATCGCGAGCCGCGTTCTCGTTGCTGGGCAGGACCCGGCTGATCAGGGCCTGGTCGACGGCGAGGTAGGTGCCGTAGCCGACTCCGGTGATGACGCTGGCGATGACCGCTCCCTGATAGGTCGGGACGAACAGGTAGACGAGCGCGACGGGGATGAACATCAGGGTGGAGAGGCCGACGAAGATCCGCAGCCGCTCGAAGCGGTCGGAGATCCACCCGCCGAGGAGTGCGAACACGATCGTCGTAAGTGCGCTGATGCCGGACAGGCCCACGAGCGCGGTCGCGGCGGCACCGAGGGAGCCGTCACCGACTCCGATGTAGTTCTGCAGGATGTAGAGCTGGAAGCCGCCCACGAGGGAGGCGCCGAAGATCATGGAGAAGCGGCCGGCGAAGGTCCACCAGTAGTCCGGCGCCGCGCGGAAGCCGGGCGCGATCGCACCGCGTCGCGCCCGGAGCGGACCCGTCCGACGTGCGGGCGGCGTGTAGTCCTCGGTGGTGAAGGCGAAGAGCACGGCCGTGGCGAGCACGACGACCGCGATGCCCGCGTAACCGACGAAGACGTTGCCCGAGAGCCCGGCGATCGCGATGCCGATGAAGCTGCCGCCGAAGGAGGCCGCTCCCAGCAGTCCCGAGACGGAGCCGCGCAGCCGTACCGGGATCCGCTCGGGCAGAACGGCGCCGAGGGCCCCCTGCAGCGCGTTCAACGGCCAGATCGCGAGCGCCCACAGGACGGCGAGGACGGGGACGGAGGGGCTCACGGCGGTTGCGAGCAGCGCCCCGGCCGAGACGATCGACGCCCCGAGCACCCAGATGTTCCGACGGCCGAAGCGGGACCGGGTCCGATCGTTCAGCAGCCCCATGACCGGCTGGGAGAGGACGGAGGAGACGGCCGCCACCGCCGAGACGATGCCGAGGGTCGCCGGAGCGTTGTCCGGTCCGACCATCGTCGCGACCTGCGTGCCGAGGAGCACTTGGACGACACCGCCCCACACCGCGCTCACTCCGATGAAGGCGAGCGGGTAGGCCACCCACAGCCATCGGCTCATGGTCTGAGGGCCGGGATCGTCGACCGGCAGGACGCCCTCGACCGGCGGGGCGGCAGGGGACGGCGGAACGGTCGGAGGTTCGGGGTGGAGCGAGCTCGTCATCGAGACTCCCATCATCATCGATCGGAAGAGTGGACCCCCACTGAGATCACCCCTGAATTCCGATAGACGGAATAAGGTTGCGCCAGTGGGAATTACGGCGAACATACCGCATGAGGGTCCGGAGCCGCAGCCCTCGAGCGACCTCGAGGCGGCCCCTCCCCGTTCTGCCACCGGACAGGAGCCGGGCGCGAACGGAGGCGGCAGTGCGTCCACGGGCGCGGTCGCAGCAGGAACCGGGATCAGTCGGAGGAACCGACGACCCCTGCAGGTGAGGCGGGGAGTGCGATCGAGTCGTACACCTCGCGCGCCGCGAGGACCGCGGGCATGTTGTCCCGCGCCCACTGCTCGACCGAGAGGAGGACCGGCCGCAGACTCGCGCCGGTGGTGGTGAGCTCATAGACGACCCGGGGAGGCACTTCGGCGAAGGCGTGACGGGTGACCATCCCGTCCCGCTCCAGCGCCTTGAGGGTCTGCGAGAGCATCTTCGGCGAGATGCCCGCCACTCCGGCGGCGATCTCGCTGTACCGAGCGGGCCCGGCCGAGAGGACTCCGATGATGAGGATCGTCCAGCGGGATCCGATGCGGTCCACCAGCTGCCTGCTCGGGCAGCCGGGTCCGTACGGGTCGAACTCGCGATTCTCGTCCACGGGGCCCTCTCGGCCAGGTCGTCAGTAGGAGACGGTGAAGCGCTGGCGGGGGTGCGCGCCGCGCTCGATCTCATCAGCGTAGGCGATCGCGTAGTCGGCCCCCGAGATGTCGGAGTGCCCGTCCGCGTCGCTGAGCAGGACGTCCCCGCCGAGGCGGAAGTCCTCCGTGCGCTGGCCCGCGTTCCACGATCCGAAGCCCGCGCCGGGGCTGACGTAGAACCAGTCCAGCTCGGCGGGGCTCTCGCGCAGCGCGTCGAGGACAGCGCCGTGAGCCACCGCCTCTGCCTTGTACTCCTGCGGGAATCCGGGCGTCTCGTAGAGACGCGGCCCCCCGTCGGCGACGTGGAGCGAGCCGGCGCCGCCCACGAAGCTGAGGCGTGCGCCCGCGTCGATCGCCGTGCGGATCAGATCGGGGACGGTGTCCAGGAGCGCCGCGTCCCCCTCCTGTCGCGGCGAGGCGGGGATCGCGACCACGAGGTGATCGGCACCGGCCGCGGTCGAGCGGAGGAGCTCGACGTCGGCGATCGAGCCCGTCACGACCTCGACCCCGTCGAGGGTGAGGTCGGCCGTGCGCGCGACACCCGTGACGCTGTGTCCGCGGCGGACGAGTTCGCGGGCGATGTTCCCACCGGCGTAGCCGGTGACTCCGAAGATGACGATCTGGGACAAGACGACTCCTGTATACGAGGGATAGTTACTACCCGGAAGGTAGCACAACTTCCATGCATGTGAATGGACCGGGGAGAACGGATCGCCGCCTCTCCTGTTCGAGCCCGCGAAGCCCTCCCCTGCGCGTCAGGATCGCGACGTGGCCGCTCGGATCTGCACGAGAGCGAGCTCGAGGAGCGGCACCCGGGCTCCGAGGCTTCGCGCCCGCATCGAGAAGTCCCCGAGGAGGTGCTCCGCCTCGGTCGGCAGACCCGCCACGAGGTCGCGGTAGAGCGACGTGGTGAAGGACGAGCCCTCCTCGGTCAGCAGCGCGAGGGACTGCTCGTGCGCCGCCGGCGAGGCCGGGTGGCCCGCGGCGGCCGCCACCTGCTCGGCCTCGCTCACGGCCTCGAGGATCCAGGGCAGGCCGCCGGCGTCGATGATCGCCCCGATGGCGCCGCGGAACAGGCAGGCGACGACGTTCGCCGCGACGATGAACACCCACTTCTCCCACAGGGCGCCGAGGACGTCGGTCGAGATCGTCAGCGTCGATCCGGGGACGTCCAGCGCGTCGACGATCCGCTGCGGCACCGGCCCGCCGTTCAGGGAGCCGATCGTGAGCGCCGCGAGCGCGGTCACCTGCTGGACGACGTCAGCGTCGAGCGCGGCGACGATCCTGGCCGAGCCCCCGAGCACCCGGCCCGGGAACGACTCCTCGAGCAGGTCGATCTGAGCCATCCCATTGAGGATCGGGATCACGTGGCCGTCCGCGCGCAGGTGCGGAGCAGCATCGACGACCGCCGCTCGGAGTGCCGCCGCCTTCACCGTCACCAGCACGAGATCGAACGACTCCGCCCGCTCTCCTGCCACCAGCGTCCGGACGCGGTGCGTGCGGTCACCCGACGGGGAGACGAACCGGAGCCCGTCCCGCCGCAGCGTCTCCGCGCGGCGGCCGCGTACGAGGTAGGTGACATCCCGGCCCGCTTCCTGCAGCAGGGTGCCGAAGGCGCCGCCCGTCGCACCCGCTCCGACGATGAGGATCCGCATCAGGTGCTCTCCGATCGAGGTCGTCCGGGTCCTGTGCGGACCCGGCGCTTCCGCGGCGTCCGTGCGGCCGCCGATGCGAGCCTGCCAGACGATTCGCAGTCCTTCGTTCCGTTATACGTCATAGTGTTTCGATAACCGAAATCGCAGGCGGAGCGCAGGGTACCCGTGCCGCTGTCGCCGCGACTCCCGTCATCGACGACGACGATCTGGAAGGCAGCCATGCCCGGCACCGCACGCCCCCACCACTGGAACCTGACCCGAGAGCGCACCTGGGAGCTCTCCCGGGCAGGGACCCCTCGACTCCTCCTGGGCGGTCAGGTGCACAACTCGTCGTCGTCGTCTCCCGAGGCGATCGCGGCGTCGTTCGCCCATGCGAGAGCGACGCACGCGAACCTCGTGATCGCCCCGGTGAGCTGGGCGCAGTTCGAACCCGTCGAGGGCACCTTCGACGTGTCGCTCCTGGACGCGATGCTCGGCGAGGCACAGGAGCTCGGCCTGACGCTCGTGCTGCTCTGGTTCGGCTCGTGGAAGAACGCGACCTCGACCTACGCTCCGCGATGGGTGCGAGCCGACCGCGCGCGGTTCCCGAGAGCGGTCGTGGATCCTGCGGGTCGGCGCCCCATGAGCTACGACGGCGCGACTCCGGTACCGGTCCTGACCGCGTTCAGCCCGGAGCTGCTCGCCGTGGAGAAGACGGCGTTCGAGCACCTGACGCAGCACGTCGCCCGGGCCGACCGGTCCGGCCTGGTCGCGATGATCCAGGTCGAGAACGAAGCGGGGATCCTCGGGGACAGCCGCGATCGGTCCCCTGAGGCCGAGGCGGTGTGGAAGGCGGAGGTTCCGAGCGCGCTGCTCGCGCACCTGGAGTCCGCTCCGGCCGACTCGCTCGCGCGCCGCCTGTGGGAGGCTCAGGGCGCTCCTCGCAGCGGGACGTGGGCGGACGTGCTCGGAACCGGCTCCGACGTCGACGAGGTCTTCATGGCCTGGGGCGTCGGGAGCTTCGTCGGAGCTCTCGCGGCGCACGGCCGGGAGTTCCTCGATGTCCCGATGTTCGCGAACGCCTGGCTCGGGCCGCAGCCCGGGATGGAGGAGCCCGGGCAGTACCCGTCGGGCGGACCTGCGTCGCGCGTGCTCGACGTCTGGAGGGCGGCCGCGCCGGAGCTGGCTCTGCTCGCTCCCGACATCTACGGCGTGGACGCCGATTCCGTCATGAGGACCTACGCCGCCGACGGCCGTCCCTTCTTCGTCCCCGAGTGCCGGCCGAGCGCCGCGGAGCTCGTCCGGGCGGTCGGGACGTACGACGCGATCGGCTGGTCGGTGTTCGGCGTCGACGACTCGAACCCGTACGGCCAGCTCGCGTCGACGCTCGGCTTCCTCACGGGGCTCGAGGCCGAGATCATCGAGGCGCGGGCGGCCGGCCTCCTGGCCGCCGTCGTCCTCGATCCGGGGACCGGCGCGGCCGAGGTGGTCGTGGGCGGTGTGCACGTCACCGCCCGTGCCGCCCTGCCGCTCTTCCGGCACATAGCGCTGGATGCCGGTGTCGTGATGCCGGAGGGCGAGCTCCCGGTGCCGGACGAGACCGTTCCCGGGACCCTCATCCCCGTGCAGGGCGAGAGACGGCCGTTCGCTCTGGTCATCGGCCGCAGTGAGGACACCGTCGTCGTGATCGGCCAGGGTCTGATCCTCGACTTCGCGACGGAGGACGGCTGCGAGGTCGACGAGGTGGAGGAGCTCGTGCTGCGCGACGGGGTCGTCGCGACGGGTCGGGTCGTCAACGGGGACGAGCGCCTGCAGAACCTGCCGGTGACCCACGTGGGCGGCGCGAGGATCACCCTCCTGAGGGGCTGAGGCCGGGAGTCGGAACCGGTCGGCGTCGACGCACTCGTCGACCTCCTGGCGCCGGTTCCGATCGCCCCGGTCACGGCCCGTCACTCCTGAGCGGACGGTCCTAGCGCGACCCGCGAAGTCGAGCCGGTATTCTGGTCCGAGGATCGGAACCGTGTTCCGAGGAGTGGGACGGCGGACATGGGCGAGGACAGCGATCGGATCGTCGGAGCGGAGCGGGTCCTCGCGGTCCTCTCGGAGCTCGCCGAGCATCCCTCGGGCATCACGCTGGACGAGATGGCGCAGCGGCTGAAGAGCTCCAAATCGACCGTGCATCGCGCGCTGGCCGTGCTCCGGCGGGCCGGCTTCGCCGAGCTGATGTCGCGCGGCGTCTACGTCCTGGGCGACGAGTACCTGCGGCTCGCGTTCCGCAATCACGCCGGACGCCCGGAGGGCCTGCGGATCGAGCCGGTGCTGCAGGAGCTGGCGGGCCGGTACGGCGAGACGGTCCACTACGCGGTGCTCGACGGCAACGAGGTGGTGTACCGGGCGAAGGTGGATCCCCCGGTGGGTTCCGTCCGCCTCACCTCGGAGATCGGCGGACGGAACCCCGCCTACCGCACGGGAGTGGGCAAGATGCTCCTGAGCCTCGACGTCGAAACCGAGGAGGAGCTCGCCGAGCGGCTGGGGACGGACGAGCTGCCGCGCCGCACGGCACGCACGATCACCTCGGTCCCCGCCCTGTGGGACGAGCTCCAGGCGACGCGGGAACGCGGGTACGCGGTGGACGACCAGGAGAACGAACTCGGCATCAACTGCATCGCGGTGCCGGTGCGACTGGCCGAGGGACTGCGCCCGGTCGGCGCCGTCAGCATCAGCGCTCTCGCCTTCCGCACGCCGCTCGAGAAGCTCGTCGCCGAGGAGGCCGGGATCCGGGCCGTCGTGGACGAGCGGCTCGGATCCCGGGGTCGAGGGGACGCCTGATCAGTAGGTGGCGCGTCCGCCGCTGATGTCGTAGACGGCGCCGGTCGAGAAGGAGACCTTCTCGGAGGAGAGCCAGGCGACGAGCTCGGCGACCTCCTCCGCTCGACCGGTCCGCTTCATCG
Source organism: Rathayibacter sp. VKM Ac-2857 (assembly GCF_013205025.1). Classification (GTDB taxonomy): domain Bacteria; phylum Actinomycetota; class Actinomycetes; order Actinomycetales; family Microbacteriaceae; genus Rathayibacter. Next base: position 44,365 of record NZ_JABMLE010000005.1, read on the forward strand.
GGATCAGGCTGGTGATGTGCGCCAGTGCCTCGGGCGCGGTCTCGGCGTTCATCGGGGTCGCGATGACGGCCGGGGCGATCGCGTTCACGAGCACTCCCGTGGTCGCGAGCTCCTTGCCGGCCGACTTGGTCAGCGCGATGACGGCGGCCTTGGACGCGGAGTAGATCGACAGGTTCGGGTTCCCGTCCTTGCCCGCCATGCTCGCGAAGTTGACCACGCGGCCCCAGCCCCGCTCGACCATCCCCGGCACGAAGGCGCGCATCGTGGCGACCGTGCCGAGAACGTTGACGTCCAGCACCTTCCGCCAGTCGTCCGCCGCGGTCGAGACGAGCGGCACGCCCGGTCCGACGATCCCGGCCGAGTTGATGAGGATGTCGACGGCGCCGATCCGCGCGGCGACGTCCTGCAGCGCCGCCTCGTCCGTGATGTCGACGCGGTGGTCGACGTCGCCGGCGACATCGAGGGTCACCACGGTGACCCCGTCCTCGCGCAGGCGTTCGGCGGTCGCGGCTCCGAGCCCTCGGGCTCCTCCTGTGATGACAGCGGTTCTCATGGGTCAGCTCTCCTGGTTCTGCAGGGCGGCGGCGATGCCGACCTGGATCTTGGGCCCCGGGCCCGCGCCGTCGGGGCGCTCGCCCCGGAGGACCGGCGCGAGCTCGGCGAGGTCGACCGTCGCCGCCACGAGGGGTCGGGGATCGACGGCGCCGCTCGCGTAGGCGTCGATGGTCCCGGACAGTCCGGGCGACGCGCTGAGGATCCCGACGGCGGTCACATCCTTGAGGGCGAGGGTCCGGGTGTCGATCAGGCTGGGACTGCCGGCGAGGCCCACGTAGACCACCCGCCTGCCCGGCTCGACGAGATCCAGTGCCTTCGCCGGCAGCTGGGGAGCGTTCGACGAGTCGATGACGGCGTCCCAGGTGAGCTCCGGGAGCTCGTCCTCGGTCCAGACCCCGTCGAAGCCGAGGGTGCGAGCGAAGCCCACCGAGCGCGCGCTGCGCCCCATGAGGTGCACCTCGGCGCCCGCCGCCCGGGCGAACATCGCGACGAGGAGTCCGATGGTGCCGGGTCCGAGGACCAGGGCGCGATCTCCCGGCTGGAGTGCCGCCGCCTGCACGGAGCGCAGAGCATTGCCTCCCGGCTCGACGAGAGCGCCGAGCGCGTCGTCGACGGAGTCGGGGAGCTCGCGCAGAGAGCTCGCCGGCACGCTGACCTGCTCGGCGAGCGCGCCGGGACGGCCGTCGCGCACGCCGAGCTCCCCGCGGAACCCGCACACCCACTGCTGGCCGCGACGGCACCGGTGGCAGACGCCGCAGCCGAGCATGGTGTCGCCGGTCACCCGGCGGCCGAGCCACCGGGGATCGACCCCGTCGCCCAGAGCGGACACGGTGCCCATCCACTCGTGCCCGATGCGGATCGGGTAGGTGGTCGCACCGTCGGCGAGGTACTGCATCTCGCCGGTGAACAGCTCGATGTCGGTCCCGCAGACACCGGCGCGCTGGACGTCGACGACCACGTCGCCGAACGCGGCGAACGGCGGCTCGACGTCCTGGACGCCGGCCTCCCCCGGGCCCGTGATGACGAAGGCCCTCATCGCGGAGGGAGGACGTTCTGGCGCTGCCGTCCGAGGCCCTCGATGCCGAGCTCCATCACGTCGCCGGGCTGCAGCCAGATCGGGGGCTGGAAGCCCATCCCGACTCCGGGCGGGGTCCCGGTGTTGATCAGATCGCCGGGCTCCAGGACGAGGAACTGGCTGAGGTAGTGGACGATGAAGTAGGGGTCGAAGATCATCGTCGAGGTCGAGCCGGTCTGGCGGCGGACGCCGTTGACGTCGAGCCACATGTCCAGCGACAGCACGTCGTCGATCTCGTCCGGGGTGACGAGCCAGGGACCCGCCGGGTTGAAGGTCTCGGCCGACTTGCCCTTGCTCCACTGGCCACCGCGCTCGAGCTGGAAGGCGCGCTCGCTGACGTCGTTGACGGCGACGAAGCCCGCGATCGCTCCTCGGGCGTCCTCGACGGAGTCGAGGTAGCTGGTGCGGGCGCCGATGACGATGCCCAGCTCGACCTCCCAGTCGGGCTTCGTCGAGCCGCGGGGGATGCGGACGTCGTCGTCGGGGCCGATGAGCGTGTTGGGGGACTTGGTGAAGAGGATCGGCTCGGAGGGGACCGCCTGCCCCGTCTCGGCCGCGTGATCGCTGTAGTTCAGGCCGATGCACAGGATCTGGTGCGGACGGGAGATCGGGGCACCGACGCGCAGGCCGGCGAGCGGTGCGACGGCGCCGGAGGCGAGGCGGTCGGCGACGATCGGCCGCACGCGCTCGAGTCCCCCGGAACCGAAGAACCGCTCGTCGAAGTCGTCGACGACGTCCGAGAGGTCGATGTACGAGTCGTCCGATGCCAGCGCGGCGGGCTTCTCGGATCCGGCGGGGCCGATGCGGAGCAGTTTCATGGTGTCCTCGGGGTTGAATCGTGGGAGGGGGCGACGCATCCGGCTGCATGCACCGCTCGACGGCGACCTCGCCGCCTCTCGGGGAGGGTCCACCCCGCAGACCCATGCTAGTCAGAGATTCGGATTGTTGAACAGCTGTTCCGAGAATTGGGATTGCGCCGACTCGCCGCGCGGCCTGCTCCCGCTCTCCGTGCTCACGGGGCAGGGACCAGCACGGGTTCCCCCTCGGTGATCCCCGTCTCCCCGAACGAGTCCACCGCGACCCAGTAGTCCCGTCCTGCCGTGAGGGTCGGAAGCTGCAACCGGGTCCGGTCGTAGACCATCCACGAGTGGTAGAGCTTGTCGGGAGCGAGTCCGTAGCGGACGTTGTACCCGTCCGCTCCCGCGACGGGCACCCATTGGAGCTCGGCGGTCAGCTGGTCGACCCGGGCGGACATCACCTCGACGTCGACCGGCAGAGGCCCCTCCTTCGTTCCGAAGACCCGGAGGCCGCTGACGGCGAACGGCGATCCGAAGGGCATCCTGCCCGCGGTGACCCGGACGAAGCGCGCCGGGCGCGGACTCTCGAGCACGGTCATGCGGTGAGGAGCATCGACTCCGGAACCGCGCGTGTCCGAGATGGCCTGCCACACCACGCCGTCCTCCGACACCTCGATGAGCATCTCGGTGGGCTCGGAGTCGGGATACACGGCGCGGAGGGCGTCGATGACCGGCCTCCCGTCCGCACAGCGAGGCGCGAAACGGGCCACACCCGCGTCGGCGAGATTGACCTGGATCGCCGCGACCACGCGATCCTCGCCGAGATCGACCTGGATCCACTCGCCCTCCTCGGGCGAGCCCGCCGTCCACCAGCTCCGGATGTCCTCGTTCACCGCCAGAGACCCCGGGCGACCGTCGGCCTCGGAGGAGGTGACGACGCTCTTGTGATAGGAGAGCAGCATCCATCCGGCGAACGCGTCGCGCCACGGGTCGAACGGACCGTCGGGCACCACCATCGGGTAGTCCGCGAAGTTCTGGTTGCAGAACAAGACGCCGTCGGCGTCGAAGCCGGCGGGGAACAGACCGATCCGGCGCTCGAAGACGTGGTTCACCGAGATGCGCATCGTCGCGGTGTGCCACCAGTTGCCGTGGACGTCCTGGAACGTGCTGCCGTGACCGGCGCCGGTGACGAAGCCACCGGGCTTGGAGGAGTAGGGATTGTGCGGCGAGGGCTCGAACGGCCCGAGCGGCGACGAGGCCGTGACGACGCCGTCCGCGTAGGCGCTGCTCTGGGTGGCCGGGGCGGCGTACTGGAGGTGGTACCGATCACCGTGCCGCGTCATCCACGCACCCTCGAGGAAGGGACCGTCGCCGAGGATCGCGTCCGAGATCCGATCGACGAGGGTCGGTGACGTCTCCCGCACGGAGTCCCCTCCCCTGCGCTCCCATCCGTGCCGGCCCGCATCCGACGAGATCAGATCCCGGCGCTCGCCCCTCCCCTGGAAGGTCGACGGGTCGACTTCCCTCCCGCGCACCGGCGCCCGGCTCGAGCAGCCCCAGTAGAGGTACGTCCTCCCGTCGTCGTCCTGGAACAGGTGGGGGTCCCAGAACGGGAAGCCGCCCGTGGCGATCTCGGTGAAGTCGTCCTCGAGCGGATCGACGCTGCGGAAGATCGGGGACGCCCGCAGCCGCCGGGACGCGCAGATGTAGAGCGCTCCGTCGATCACGCTCACATCGGGCGCGTAGTCGAGGGCGGGCAGCCTGTCCGTGCTCCGGAACGACCAGGTGCGCAGATCCGACGAGTGGAAGAACCCGCGCGACAGGGAGACGAAGAGGTAGTACCTCCCCCGGAACAGGACCACGGACGGGTCCGCTCCCTCACGGTGCACGGACCTCCGCCCGAGGAGCGGACGGACGTCCTGATAGCGGTAGGGCAGGTCCACCGGATTGCAGACGACAGCGGGAGGCAGTGGCACGGGATCCGTCCTTCACGAGCGCTGAGGCGAGGTGCACGCGGGAGGGAGACTTCCCGGCTCCGCCGTCGGCACCACGGCGCAGCGAGGCGGATCAGCCGGACGAGCTGCGGAGTGGGATTCCCGGGTCGACCGGCGCTCCGCCCGGGTGCGGGGCTATGCTAGCCCTAGTTTCGAACTGCTAAACAGTCATTCCGAAAGTTGGCAAAGCAATGGCGTCTCACCTCCGAAGCTCCGAGTGGTACAGCGGCGACGACCGGAACGCGTACATCCATCGCGCGTGGATGCGACGGGGAGCGCCGTCCAGCGCCTTCGAGGGCCGCCCGCAGATCGCGATCGCCAACACCGCGTCGGATCTGACCCCGTGCAACTCCCACCTCGACGAGGTCGCGCAGGCGGTGAAGAACGGCGTGTACGAGGCCGGTGGGATCCCCCTCAACCTGCCGGTCGTCTCCCTCGGTGAGACCCAGGTGCGCCCCACCGCGATGCTGTGGCGGAACATGGCGGCCATGGCGACGGAGGAGATGCTCCGCGCGAACCCCATCGACGGCGTCGTCCTCCTCGGCGGCTGCGACAAGACGATCCCGTCCCTCCTCATGGCGGCGGCCTCCGTCGACCTCCCCGCTGTCGTGGTGCCGGGCGGCCCGATGATCACCGGGACGTTCCGGGGCCAGGACCTGGGCTGCGGCACGGACGTCTGGCGGCTGAGCGAGGAGGTGCGCGCCGGAGAGCTGCGGCCGAGCGACTTCCTGAAGTCCGAGTCGTCGATGATCCGCAGCAAGGGCCACTGCAACACGATGGGGACCGCGTCGACGATGGCGCTCGTGGCGGAGGCGCTCGGCACGATCCTCCCGGGCCTGGCAGGCACACCGGCTCCCGACAGCCGGCTCCTCGAGGCCGCTCACGAGACCGGACGCCTCGCCGTAGAACTCGTGCGCCAGGACCGCCGCCCGAGCACGTTCCTCACCAAGGCCAGCTTCCACAATGCGATCGTGGCCCTCGCCGCGATCGGCGGATCGACGAACGCGGTGGTCCACCTGCTCGCCATCGCCGGCAGACTCGGCATCGACCTCACCATCGACGACTTCGACCGCATCGGCGCAGACGTCCCGCTGCTGGTGAACCTGCAGCCGGCCGGACGCTACCTCATGGACGACTTCCACCGGGCGGGCGGGTTCCTCGCCGTGCTCCGCCAGGTGAAGGACCTCCTCGATCCCGATGCGCTGACCATCACCGGGCAGCCACTCGTCGATTACCTCGACGACGCCCGCGTCTGGGACGCGGACGTCATCATGCCCAGGGACGCCCCGCTGATCCCGCGCGCGGGGATCTCCGTCCTGCGTGGCAGCCTCGCGCCGGGCGGCGCCATCATCAAGCCCGCCGCCGCCTCCCCTCACCTGCTGAAGCACCGCGGTCCGGCGGTCGTCTTCCACAGCATCGAGGACTTCCACGCCCGGATCGACGACCCGGACCTCGACATCGACGAGAACTCGATCATGGTGCTCCGCGGCTGCGGCCCGAAGGGCTACCCCGGGATGCCCGAGGTGTCGAACATGCCGCTGCCGAAGAAGCTGCTCGAGCGCGGCGTCCGCGACATGGTCCGCATCTGCGACGGCCGGATGAGCGGCACCGCCTACGGCACCGTCGTCCTCCACGTCACACCGGAGGCCGCAGCGGGTGGTCCGCTGGCACTGGTGCGCACCGGGGACAGCATCCTCCTCGACGTCCGCGCCGGGCGCCTCGAGCTCGAGGTGCCGGCGGAGGAGCTCGCCGCCCGGACCCCCGACGAGCAGACCGTGCAGGCGTACGCGAACCCGCGCAGCGGCTGGGAGCGCCTCTACGTCGACCACGTCCTCCAGGCCGACACCGGCGCCGACCTCGACTTCCTGCGCGGCTCGCGCGGATCGGACGTGTCCCGTGAGTCGCACTGAGCGCTCGACCACTCTCGCGCCCGTGTCCGATGCGCTGATCGCCGAGCTAGAGGTGGCCGCGCCAGGAGGAGTCGCCACTCGCGCGACCGACCGACTCGCCTCCGCCCACGACGCCTCGCACTACCAGCTGACCCCGCAGGCGGTCGTCACCCCCTCCTCCGCCCGCCAGGTGGCGGACGTGCTGGCCGCCTCCCGCCGCCGCGGCGTGCCCGTGACCTTCCGCTCCGGCGGGACGAGCCTCAGTGGACAGGCCGGCTCCTCGGGCGTCCTCCTCGACACCCGTCGGCACTTCCGCTCCATCGAGGTCCTCGAGGGAGGAGCTCTGGTCCGCTCCGGCCCGGGAGCGACCGTCCGCGCCGTGAACACCCGGCTCGCGCGCTACAAGCGCAAGCTCGGCCCCGACCCCGCGAGCGAGATCGCCTGCACCATCGGCGGCGTCATCGCCAACAACTCCAGCGGCATGGCCTGCGGGATCACCGGCAACACCTACCGCACCCTCGCGTCCGCGGTCCTCGTCCTGCCGAGCGGCACGATCGTCGACACCTCCGCTGCGGACGCGGACGAGCAGCTGCACCGCGCCGAGCCCGCTCTCGCGCAGGGACTCCTGCGCCTGCGGGACCGGGTCCGCGCGGACCCCGCCTCCCTCGACACGATCCGTGCGCTCTACTCGATCAAGAACACGATGGGGTACGGCCTCAACTCCTTCCTCGACCACGACAGCGCGATCGACCTCCTCGCCCACCTCGTGATCGGGAGCGAGGGCACGCTGGCCTTCGTCGCGGAAGCCGTCTTCCGGACGGTGCCCGTCCACTCCTCCGTCGCCACCGGCCTTCTCGTGTTCCCGGATCTCGCGGCCGCGACCAGCTCCCTCCCCGCACTCGTCGCCGCGGGCTTCGCCACGATCGAGCTGCTGGACGCCACCAGCCTCCGAGTCGCCCAGCGCGACCCCGAGGCGACCGCCGACCTCCTCGCGCTGCGCGTCGTCGACCAGGCCGCGCTGCTCGTCGAGTACCAGGAGGACTCAGGGGAGTCGCTCGCCGTCCGCCTGGCTCAGGCGGTGGAGGTCCTCGCGACTCTGCCGCTCGCCGGGGAGGCGGTCCTCAGTACCGATCCCGTCCGCCGGGCTCAGCTGTGGCACATCCGGAAAGGCCTGTACACGCTCGTCGCCGGCGCGAGACCCTCGGGGACGACGGCGCTCCTCGAGGACATCGCGGTACCGGTCGAGAAGCTGTACGGCACCTGCACCGAGCTCATCCGGCTCTTCGACCGGCACGGTTACGAGGACAGCGTGATCTTCGGGCACGCCAAGGACGGCAACATCCACTTCATGCTCAACGAGCGCTTCGACGACCCCGTCTCGCTCCGGCGCTACGAGGCGTTCACGGAGGAGATGGTCGCCCTCGTCCTCTCGCAGGGAGGGACTCTGAAGGCCGAGCACGGAACGGGCCGGATCATGGCTCCCTTCGTGCGTCGCCAGTACGGCGACGAGCTCTACGACGTGATGCTCGGCGTGAAGGCGCTCGTCGACCCCGACGGCCTGCTGAACCCCGGCGTGCTCCTGAACGAGGATCCCGATTCGCACATCCGCGACCTCAAGACCACTCCCACGGTCGAGGAGGAGGTCGACCGCTGCGTCGAGTGCGGGTACTGCGAGCCGGTCTGCCCGAGCAAGGACATCACCACCACCCCGCGCGAGCGGATCGTGCTGCGCCGCGAGATCGCCCGGGCGAAGGAGGCCGGCGACACCGTCCTGCTCCGGACCCTCGAGAAGGAGTACGAGTACGACGCCGTCGAGACCTGCGCCGTCGACGGGATGTGCCAGACCGCGTGCCCGGTGCTCATCAACACCGGCGATCTCACCCGTCGGCTCCGCGCCGAGAGCGCCGACGCCCTCAGTCAGGGAGGCTGGAAGGCGCTCGCGAAGAACTGGGACGCGGTCAGTCGCGGCGGCGGGATCGCGCTCTCGGTCGCCAAGAAGGTGCCGTCGGTCCTGCCCGCGCTCGCGACGGCCGCAGCACGCGCGGTGATCAGCCACGACGTCATGCCGCAGTACTCGAGCGAGCTCCCCGGCGGCGGTCGCCGGCGGCCCGTGCTCACCGCTGACGAGCCCGTCGCCGTGTACTTCTCGAGCTGCACGACGACCATGTTCGGCTCGGAGGGAGGCGGAGGCGTGGGCGAGTCCTTCGTCCGGCTCTGCGAGCGCGCGGGGGTCGCGATCTCGACCCCCGACGATCTGCCCTCACTCTGCTGCGGGACGCCGTGGAAGTCGAAGGGACTGACACAGGGGTACGCGGTGATGAAGGACCGGGTCGCCGCGTCGCTGCTCCGGGCGACCCGGGGAGGCGCACTGCCGGTCGTCTGCGATGCGTCGTCCTGCACCGAGGGGCTCCACGTCCTCCTCGAGAGCGCCGGCGAGCTCGGCATCCGGGTCGTCGACGCGGTGGCGTTCGTGGACGAGACCGTCCTGCCCCGGCTCCCCGAGGCGTCGAAGGTCTCCTCCCTCGCCCTGCACCCCACCTGCTCCTCGAAGAGGCTCGGGATCGACGGTGCGCTGTCGCGGGTGGCCGCGGCCGCCGCGGACGACGTGCTGATCCCCGAGGACTGGGGCTGCTGCGCCTTCGCGGGCGACCGCGGCATGCTGCACCCCGAGCTCACGGCCTCGGCGACCGGTCCGGAGGCGGAGGAGGTGCGGCGCGCGGACGCCGCCGTGCACGCCTCCGTGAACCGCACGTGCGAACTCGGCATGACGCGGGCGACGGGCGAGCCGTACCGTCACGTCCTCCAGGTGCTGGACGACGTGACCCGCTCCTGAACGGGGAGGCGCTGAGCGCCTCCCCGTGTCACGAGCGGGCGTGCCGTTCGAGGTAGCTGTAGATCTCGGCCTCGTCCACGCCCGGGAACCGCCCGGTCGGCAGCGAGGCGAGGATCTGCGCGTGCAGTCGGGCGCTCGGCCACGCCTTGCCCGCCCACCGCGCCTCGAGGTCGCTCGGCGGACGTCGGCAGCACGACGGGTCGGGACAGGTGGACGTCTGCCGGTGCGTGGTCTCCCTGCCGCGGAACCATCGGGCGTCGTCGAACGGCACGCCGAAGGTGATCGCGAACGGCCCCTGGGTCGACTGGCCCGTCTGCACGGACGCCCAGTAGGTGCCGACGGGGGTGTCGGTGTACTGCCGGTACTCGGTCGTGCGGTGCGCCATCTCGGCGGCTCTGCGGGCTCCCCACCTGCGGCACACGATCTGCCCCTCCACCGCCCCCGTGACGTCGACGGGCAGCGGGAGGTCGTCGTTCTCGTACGCCTTCAGCACCTCGCCGTCCGCTCCGACCCGGAGGAAGTGGACGCGGATGCCGAAGTGCTCGGTCATGAGGTTCGTCATCCGCAGCGCCGCGGCCTCGTGAGTCACGCCGAACGCGTCCCGGAAGTCCTCGACGGCCAGATCGCGCGCCGTCTTCCGGTTCGCGAGGAACTCGACCGACTGACGCTGCGGCATCAGGCAGGCGGCGGCGAAGTAGTTGATCTCGAGCCGCTGATGGAGGAAGTCGGCGTAGGACTCGGGCGGCGTGTGCCCGAGGAGCTGGTGGGCGACCGCCTGGAGCGCGATCGACCGCAGGCCGTGCCCGCCCGGGATCGACGCCGGCGGGAGGTAGATGCGCCCGTTCTCCACGTCCGTGATGCTCCGAGTGGAGCGCGGGAGATCGTCCACGTAGACGACCTCGAGTCCGAGCTGCTCGACCATCAGGTGCACTTCGCGATGGGTGAGCGCGCCCGAGACGTGCCCGACCGCGCGGAGGCGCTCCTCGGCCAGGCCCTCGATCTCGGGCAGGTGGTTGTTCCGAGTGCGCATCGCGGCGCGCTGCTGGGTGTTCCGCAGGCGCGCCTCCTCCGGCGTCGCCGACGCCGTCCGCACACGGCGTTCGAGCTCGCGGTGCAGCCCGACGAGGACCTCGAGCACGTCGTCCGAGATGCCGCGCCCTACCTTCACCGCGGGCAGACCCAGTCCCGAGAACGAGGGCGAGTCCTGGAAGCGCCGCAGCTCCAGCTCGAGGCCCGAGCGGTCGTTCGGGGCCTCGAGCCTGATGAGCTCCTCGACGGACACTCCGAGCACGCGGGCGAACGCCGGCAGCTCGGACGGACGCGGCTCCCGGTGCCCGTTCTCGATCAAGGAGATCCGGCTGGCGCTCGTGCCCAGCGCGGCGGCGAGGTCGTCCAGGGTCATCCCCGCGCCGGTGCGGTAGTGGCGGAGACGCGCGCCGAGCACCAGGGCGTGGTCGTCGTCGGCGGGGAGGGGTCGGACGGGAGGCACGAGAAGCGCTCCTTCACACGGTGCGTCGGGCGGAGCACGATCCGGGGCGGGTCGGCGTCACGGGCAGGAACGGCCCGTCCGTCCGGCCGCGTCGCCGCGGATCGGAGGAAGGACTCGGGCTCGCGATCGTCTCGCTTGACGAAAGCGCAAGAACCGGAGTTCTTCACGCCAGCCGATCGGGTCGACGGCCCGAGTAACAGACCACCATCAGTTTGACCGACGTTCCACCAAACGAAAAGGGCCACGCCAATGACGCTGCTCCACGACCTCGAGGTCACGCACCGCACAGTCCTTCCGTTCACCGCCGTGCGCCTGACCGATCTGCCGGAGGTGGGCGGCAAGAACGCGTCCCTCGGCGAGCTGATCGCGACGTTGAGCGCGGCCGGCGTCCGGGTGCCCGGCGGCTTCGCCACCACCGCCTCCGCCTTCCGTCGGCACTTCGCCGCCTCCGGCCTGGCGGACTGGATCGCCGAGAAGCTCATCGGCCTCGACGTCGAGGACGTGACCGCTCTTGCCGAGACCGGCGCCCGCATCCGGGCCCAGATCGAGAGCGTCCCACTCGAGGCCGAGCTGGCCGACGCGATCCGCGAGGCGTACCGCGATCTCGAAGCGGACTCGCGCGGGACGAGCTTCGCGGTGCGCTCCAGCGCGACCGCCGAGGACCTCCCCGACGCCTCCTTCGCCGGCCAGCAGGAGACCTTCCTGAACATCCGCGGGATCGACAACATCCTCGACGCGACCCGCCGCGTCTTCGCCTCGCTCTTCACCGACCGGGCGATCGCCTACCGGGTGCACCAGGGCTTCGCCGAGACCGACATCGCCATCTCCGTCGGAGTGCAGCGGATGGTCCGCTCCGACCAGGCCGCCTCCGGCGTCATGTTCACCCTCGACACCGAGTCGGGCCACGACGGCGCGGTCTTCATCACCAGCGCCTACGGCCTGGGAGAGGGCGTCGTCCAGGGCGCGGTCGACCCGGACGAGTTCACCGTGCACAAGCACGCGCTGCGCCGCGGCCGCCCGGCCGTCCTCTCGCGCCGCGTCGGCTCGAAGGCGATCAAGATGGTCTTCACCGACGACACCGCCGTCGGACGCACGACCGCCTTCGTGGACACCGAGCCCGCCGATCGCCGGCGCTTCTCGCTCACCGACGCCGAGGTGACCGAGCTCGCCCGGTCCGCCCTCGCCATCGAGCGCCACTACGGGCGCCCGATGGACATCGAGTGGGGCAAGGACGCTCTCGACGGGAAGCTCTACATCCTGCAGGCGCGCCCCGAGACCGTGGTGTCGCGCCGTTCGGCCGGCACCATCGAACGGCACCGGCTCGAGAGCACCGGACCCCTCCTCCTCGAGGGCAGGGCGATCGGACAGCGCATCGGCTCGGGCGCGGTCCGCGTGCTGACCTCGCCTGATCAGATGGCCGACTTCCAGGCAGGAGAGGTCCTCGTCGCCGACATGACGGATCCCGACTGGGAGCCGATCATGAAGCGCGCCTCGGCCATCGTGACGAACCGCGGCGGCCGCACCTGCCACGCCGCGATCATCGCCCGCGAGCTCGGCGTTCCCGCCGTGGTCGGCACGGGGAACGCCACCGAGGTCCTCCACGACGGCCAGGACGTGACCGCGTCCTGCGCCGAGGGCGAGACCGGAGTCGTGCTCTCCGGCATCCAGGAGGTGCGGATCGAGCGGATCGAACTCGACTCCCTCCCTGTGCTCCCCGGGAAGATCATGCTGAACGTCGGTAATCCGGAGTCCGCCTTCGCGCTCTCGGCTCTGCCCAACGACGGCGTGGGCCTGGCGCGCATGGAGTTCGTCATCTCGCGGCAGATCGGGGTCCACCCCTGCGCCCTGCTCGAGCTCGACACCCAGCCGGCCGACATCCGAGCGGAGATCGAGGAGCGGATCGCCGCCTACGACAGCCCCGCCGATTTCTTCGTCCGCCGGCTCGCCGAGGGCGTCGCCACCCTCGCCGCGGCCTTCGATCCCAAGCCCGTCATCATCCGCCTCTCCGACTTCAAGTCGAACGAGTACGCCGGACTCCTGGGCGGCAGCCGGTACGAGCCGATCGAGGAGAACCCGATGATCGGGTTCCGCGGAGCGGCGCGCTACCTCTCGAAGGAGTTCTCGGCCGCGTTCGCGCTCGAGTGCGAGGCGATCCGCTACGTCCGCGACGAGATGGGGCTGCGCAACATCAAGGTGATGATCCCGTTCGTGCGCACCGTCGAGGAGGCGCGCGCGGTCGTGAAGAAGCTCGCCTGGAACGGCCTGCGCCGGGGCGAGAACGGGCTCGAGCTGATCATGATGTGCGAGGTGCCCTCCAACGCGCTCCTCGCGGATCAGTTCCTCGACCACGTCGACGGCTTCTCGATCGGATCCAACGACCTCACGCAGCTCACCCTCGGCATCGACCGCGACTCCGCGCTCGTCGCCGAGAGCTTCGACGAGCGGAACCCCGCGGTCATGCAGCTGATCGAGCTCGCGATCGACGCCTGCCGCGCTCGCGGACGCTACGTCGGCATCTGCGGCCAGGCTCCGAGCGACCACCCCGAACTCGCCCGGTACCTCTTCGACCGGGGGATCTCGTCCCTCTCCCTCAACCCCGACACCGTCGTGGAGACCTGGAGCAGCTTCGCATGAGCCGCATCGTCATCATGGGCCCGCCCGGCGCCGGCAAGGGCACCCAGGGAGCACTGCTCTCCACCGCCCTCGGCGTCCCGCACATCACAACAGGCGGACTGTTCCGCGACGAGGTCGACCGCGGCACCACGCTCGGACTCCAGGTCGCCGACGCCCTGCGGAACGGCCAGTACGTCGACGACTCCCTCACGACCGCCATGCTGCGCGGGCGGCTCCGGCGCGACGACGCCGCGACCGGGTTCGTCCTCGACGGCTATCCCCGGACGATCGACCAGGTCGCGGCACTCGACGACCTCCTCGAGGAGGACGCCGAGGAGATCGACGCGGTGATCCTGCTCCAGGTCGACGAGAGGACGCTGCTGGACCGCCTCTCGAACCGATCCGAGGACCGCGCGGACGATCGACCCGATGTCGTCCGGGAGCGGCTCGCGCGCTACCAGGAGCTCACCCACCCCATCGCCCGGGAGTACGAGGAGCGCGGCCTGCTGCGACGCATCAACGGCGCCTACCCGGTCGAGCTCGTGGTCGAGGCCGTCGTGGCGGCCGCCCGTGCCGTCCGGCATCCGCTCTCGATGCACGGCGAGCCGCTGCGGTGACCCCACCACCATCCCCGAGTACCGCCACCGCGGACGCCGACCCCCAGGAGCAGCGGATGAACCTCACCGAGCACCACCTCCGAGCCGCGAGCTGGGAGGACCGCGAAGCCTGCGCCGAGACGATGATCCCGCTCATCGGCGACCTCTACCGCCGGCACGGAGTCATCACCTCGCTGCACGGCACGAGCCTGATCAACAGATCGACGATCGAGCTCCTCAAAGCGCACCGCTTCACACGCCACCTCGACGAGACGGAGCTCCCTCTCGACGAGACTCTGGCGATCCTCCGCGCGCTCTCGGTGCTCGATCTCGCTCCCGCGTCGCTCGACCTCGCCCAGCTCGCCCGACTCCGCCGAACGGGCGGGGGCGAGGTCGACCTCGAGGAGTTCCTGCGCCGGGAGCTCGCCCCGGTCCTGGGGACGGAGCGTCGTCTCCCCGAGCGCCCCCGCGACGTCGTCCTCTACGGCTTCGGCCGCATCGGCCGGCTGGTCGCCCGGCTGCTCATCGAGCACGGCGGCCGGAGCCTGCGCCTGCGTGCAGTCGTCGTGCGGCGCGGCTCCGCCGACGACGTGCGCAAGCGGGCGAGCCTGCTCCGCCGCGACAGCGTGCACGGCCCCTTCGCCGGGACCCTCTCGGTCGACGAGGAGCGCGACACGATCCTCGCCAACGGCACGCTGATCCAGTTCCTCTACTCGGACGACCCGGCGACGATCAACTTCAGCCTGCACGGCATCGAGGACGCGATCATCGTCGACAACACCGGTCGGTGGCGCGACCAGGCGGGCCTCGAACGCCACCTCCTGTCGACGGGTGCCCAGCAGGTCCTGCTCACCGCGCCCGCCTCCGGTCGGGTGAAGAACATCGTCCACGGCATCAACCACGAGGATCTCTCCCCGGCCGACCGCATCGTCTCAGCCGCATCGTGCACGACCAACGCCATCACGCCCGTGCTCAAGGTGATCGACGACTTCGCAGGGGTCGTCAGCGGCCACGTCGAGACCGTCCACTCCTTCACCAACGATCAGAACCTGATCGACAACTTCCACGCCGGAGACCGGCGCGGCCGATCCGCGGCCCTGAACATGGTCATCACCGAGACCGGTGCGGCGAAGGCGGTCGCGAAGGCGCTGCCGGAGATGGCGGGAAGGCTCACGGGGAGCTCGATCCGGGTTCCGACCCCGAACGTCTCGCTCGCGATCCTGAATCTCCGCACCAGCAGGCCGGTGACGAAGGAGGCGGTCAACGAGCATCTGCGCCGGGCCTCGCTCGACTCGCCGCTGCGCCGCCAGATCGACTACGTCGAATCCCCGGAGATCGTCTCGACCGACATCCTGGGCTCCCGGCACGCGGGAGTCGTGGACGGCCTCGCCACCATCGAGACGCCGGACGGGGTGGTGCTCTACGTCTGGTACGACAACGAGTCCGGATACAGCGCGCAGGTCGTCCGCGTCCTCGAGACGCTCGCAGGCGGCCGGCTGCCCAAGCTCCCTCTCGCCGTCGCCGCCCGGACTCCTGACGCCGTCCCCGCCTGACCCCCACCTGACCCCCAGTCTCCCGCCCTCGGCGGGAACCGACTGGTGCCGCATCCCCCTGTCGCCGGCACCAGAGAAGGAGGCCGGGGCCCGCAAGGGCCTCGGCCTCCTTCCGCCCTCCTGCACCCGCGGGGACGGACCTGCGCGTCATGGCGCAGAGGCGCGAGGACCGCGCGTGTTCTGCGGTGATCCTGTTCGGTGATCGGTCGAGCAGACCGAGTCCTCCTGGATCGTCTCGATCTCGCGCCTCCGTGATTCCGTTCAACAAAGCTAGACTCTGTCTAGAATTAGACTTAGTGTGATGACCACATCGCCCCCGAACGGAAGACGCTCATGACATCCCACCCGCGCACCAGCACCTCCTCGACCCGAGGCCGAGCCGGTCGCCGAACTCGGGGCCTCCGGACCGCTGCGGCGATCGTCGCCGCGATCCTCGGCGGTCTCGTCCTCGTCCTGGCGCTGGGCAACGCGTTCCCGCCCGCCGCGAACTCTGTGACCCTGGCAGCGGCGGTCGTCTGGGCGTGGGTCGGACCGCAGCTCGTCGTCGCCAGCGCACTGGCGGTGATCCTCAGCGTCCCGCTGTGGCTCGCGGGCCGCCGGAAAGTTCTCCGAGGTGTCGCGTCCGGGTTGGCCGTCGCCGCCCTGGTCGCCTCGACGATCATCACCGGCGTGCTGGTGAACGCCGGCAGCAGGCTCGGCGGCTCCGTCGATCTCGCTGGTGCCGTGGCGCTGTCGGTGTCGGAGGAGGGACCCGACGAGGTCACGAGCTACACCACGGTCGACGGCGAGGCGCAGGAGGCGCGCGTCTACGAACCGGAGGACCCCGAGGGCGCACCGGTGATGATGTACATCCACGGAGGAGCCTGGGCCATCGGCGCCGCTGCCGAGTCCGACGCCAGCGCCCGCTGGTACGCCGACCAGGGCTGGTACGTCGTCAACGTCGACTACCGGCTCTCGACGGCGGAGGATCCCACGTGGGACAAGGCGCCGGCCGACGTCGGCTGCGCGCTCAGCTGGGCCGCACAGCGAGCCGGCGCGGCTGGAGCGGATCCCGAGCGCCTGACCGTGACCGGCGACTCCGCCGGCGGGCACCTCGCCCTGCTCCTGAGCTGGTCCGCCGCCGCGGACCGGGCGACGACGTCCTGCCCCGACCTCGGCGAGGTCCCCGTGCCGGAGGCCGTCGTGGCCTCGTACCCGGTCGGAGACATCCAGTACACCTACGACTACGGGAACGCGGCACTGGGCCTCGAGCCGAAGGACTTCATCAGCGATTTCCTCGGAGGCGAGCCGTCGGAGGTCCCCGACCGCCTGGCGGCGGTCTCCCCCTCGACCTACTTCTCGGAGGCGGCACCCGCGACCTTCGTCCTGCAGCCCGAGCGCGACGACTTCATCCCCGCCGAGGGGAACCATCGCCTCGTCGAGCAGGCGCAGAGCGCCGGAGTCGACGCGAGTATCGCCTCGATCCCCTTCTCCCACCACGGCTTCGACATCATCCCCGGCTCGCTCGGCGATCAGATCAAGAGGACGGTCACCGTCGCCTGGCTCCAGGAGCAGGGCCTCGCGCCCTAGTCGACGGGGATCGCACGGGCGGTGAGCGCGCGCCGCCGCCCGTGAGTCCGCGGCCGACCGCGGGACCCCGGACGACGAGCAGACGCGCCGCCGGGGACGTCCGGCTACTGCACGGCGGCAGTGAGCCGTGCCACGGTGTCGAGGATCTGCGCGGCGGCGGGCCGGGTCAACCACTGGTCGAGGGTGACCTCCCTCGACATCGCCCGGTAGTCGTCCTCGATCGCGCGCAGCCGCTCGACGAACTCCGCGCCGTGGATCATGACGGACACCTCGAGGTTGAGGCTGAACGAGCGCATGTCCATGTTGCTGGACCCGACGACCGCGATGTCGTCGTCCACCGTGAAGTGCTTGGAGTGCAGGACGGTCGGCTCCTCGTACAGGAAGATCCGAACTCCCGCCCGCAGCAGGGTCTCGTAGTAGGAGCGCTGCGCGTGGTAGACGACGTACTGATCGGCCACGGCGCAGGCGAAGAGCTGCACGTCGACACCGCGCTCGGCGGCCGTCGTGATCGCGTAGAGCATCGAGTCGTCGGGAACGAAGTACGGGCTGGCGATGATCAGGCGCTCTTGAGCGCCGTAGACCAGGGCGTTGAACAACCGCAGGTTGTTCTCCCCTTCGAAGCCCGGCCCGCTCGGGACGATCTGGCAGGCCACGGCGGTGGAGGAGGTCCGCTCGGCGGGCAGCTCCTCGGCTGTCGGGAGGAAGTCGCCGGTCTCCGAGAACCAGTCGGTGAGGAACAGCGCGTCCAGCGCCAGAGCGGAGGGCCCCTCGAGCCGGATCATCAGGTCCTTCCAGTGCAGCCCGCGGCGGATGTTGTCCGGCTTGTTGTAGCTGTCGTCGACCATGTTCTGCGAGCCGGTGAAGGCGAGGCCTCCGTCCACGACGACGATCTTCCGGTGGTTGCGCAGGTCGGGGCGGCGCCACGAGCCGCGGAATGGACGGAACGGCAGCATCTCCTGGAAGGGGACCCCGTTCTCCTCGAGCCACCGCCGGGTGGCGGGTCCGAGCGGATTGCGGATCGTCGCCCAGTGGTCGTAGAGGACGCGGACGTCCACGCCGCGATTGTGCGCGGCCAGGAGGGCGTCGAAGAAGGGCCCGGTGGTCTCGTCGCGCGCCAGGATGTAGAACTCCACGTGCACGAACCGCTTGGCCGCGCCGACGGCGTCGGCCATCGCCCTGACGGAGGCGAGGTAGTCGGGGAGCAGTGTCACGTCGTTGCCCCCCAGCAACGGCATCGAGCCCAGACGGCGATTGAGGTGCACCACGGACGGCAGCCAGCTGGGCGCCGGGTCGGTCGAGGAAGCAGTGTCGAGGGACGGGACGTCCTCGGTCACCTGGACGAAGAGGGCGTTGACGTCGCGCTGCTTGTCGCGACGATCCTGCGGGAGCCGGGTGCTGCCGAGCACCGCGTAGAGGATGCTGCCCGGGATCGGCGCGACGAAGATCGCCATCAGCCAGGCCATCGCCGAGCTCGGGCGCGTGTTGCGGGGCACGGTGACGACGGCCGTCAGCCGGATCAGGACATCCACGACGAGGACGACGGCAGGAACGGTCTTGAGCAGCGCACGCCAGTTCATCGGACGAGTATGCCGGTCGGTCCAGCGCGTCAGGAGAAGACGAGCTCGGTCGAGACGCTGCCGTGGCGCCGAGAGGTCGCCGTCAGCGTGACGACACCCGCCTGCCGGGTCGCGCGGAGGACCGCCAGCGCGCGACCGTAGTAGGTGCGGTGCCGATCGTCGGCGAAGGACTCCTCGGTCGCGGGCACTCCACTGCCGAAGCCGGCGAGCGTGGCGGGACCGTCGACCGCGAGGGTGACGAGATCGTCCGCGAGGGACTCGACCACGCCGTCGGCGTCGGCGATCTCGACGTTCACGTAGGCCAGGTCGCCGCCGTCGGCGGAGAAGTCCGTGCGTTCGGGTCGCAGCACCAGGCGCAGCGGTCCGCGAGCGGATCGCAGTCGGCCCTCGAGGGGGCGCGCCCCGGCGCTCCGCCCCACCGCGACCAGCTCGCCCGGACGGTACGGGACCTGGAAGCGCGCGAGGAATCCGTGCGCCGCACCCGCCTTGCGCGTGCCGATCCTCCTCCCGTTCAGGAGCAGATCGACCTCCTCTGAGGAGGAGTAGACCTCGACGTGGGCCCGCTCGCCGTCCCGACCCCGCCACGACCAGCTGCTGATCGCGTCGCTCGCACGCCAGGCCGCCTTCGCCACGGGCTTCCCGGAGACGTCGAGCGGGCGGACCGCGATCTGCGGCCGCTGCTCCGTCCCCCACGCGGCCTGCGAGAGCAGGGCGCCGGCGCCGGGGATCCCGGTGATGTCGAGAGAGCCGGATCCGCTCGTGAGGTGCGGATACGCCTTCATCAGCCACGCGAGCCGTGTTCCGTAGGTCCAGTGGCCGATGCCGACCTCGCCGAGATAGTCCCAGCCGGCCCAGACGAAGTCGCCGATCACGTTCGGCAGGCTCTCGACGAGAGGCCAGACCGCCGCGATGTCGCCCGGCTTCTCCTCGGTCCCGAGCACGATGCGGGAGGGATGCGCCTCGGCGTCCTTGCGCCACCGGTTGGCACCGTAGTTGTATCCCGCGACGTCGAGGACGTCGAAGACACCCCTGGTCGCGCGATCGGCGAAGGGCGTCACGGCGACGGTCTTCATGATCGGGCCCGCGAACTGCATCGAGATGTTGAAGGCGGTGCTGCTCATCGGGGCCTGCGCGCTCTCGCCCTCCCGGGGCGGCGCGGCATCCTTCTTGCCGAGTGCGTTGAGCGTCAGGTTGACACCCGCGGTCACCGGCCGCGTCCCGTCCAGGGAGTGGACGAGGTCCCGCATCGAACGGGCGAGCTCGATGCCGGCGCGCGACATGGTCTCACTGTTCTCGTTGCTGATCGAGAGCATGATGACGCTCGCCCGGTTCCGGTCGCGAAGAGTCAGCGCCTCGAGGTCCGCCTGCCAGTCCTCCATGAACCGGCGCGAGTCGTCGAAGGGGGTCTTCGGATTCCACCAGACGTCGGTCGTCTCGTCGATAGCGTAGAGGCCGACCTCGTCGCAGGCGTCGATCATCGCGCGCGACAGAGGATTGTGCGCGCTGCGGATCGCGTTGAAGCCGTTCTCCTTCAGGAGCCCGGCTCGGCGGAGTTCGGCGGCGGGAAGCGCCACGGAGCCGATGACCCCGTTGTCGTGGTGCACGTTCGCTCCGCGCAGCAGGACGGGCTCGTCGTTGACCAGGAGCCCGCGTTGCGCATCGAGGGCGAAGATGCGCAGCCCGATCCGGTGCTCCTGCGCGTCGACGACCGCCTCGCCGACGCGCAGCACGACTCGGCAGACGTACAGATGCGGATCCTCCGCCGACCAGAGCCGCGAGTCGGGGATCGCGAGAGCGAGGCGGGACGAGGTGCCGTCGGTCGTGGCGTGCGCACGGGCGACCACGGCACCCGCGTCGGCGATCTCGACGTCGACGCGCACGCCGGCGCGATCGGCGTTCGCGAAGGCGACATCGATGTCGACGGTCGCCGTGTCGGCGATCCCGGTGGTGCGGATCCGCACTCCGTGCGGGCCGAGGGTGATCGGTCCGCGCACCTGCAGGGCGACCGCGCGGTGCAGGCCCGAACCGACGTACCAGCGACTGCTCGGCTGCTCGCTGGTGTCCGCCACGACCTCGATCTCGTTCTCCTCGCCGGGGCGCAGCACGTCGGTGACGTCGACCTCGAGCTCGCGGTAGGCGTTGGAGGAACCGCCGACGCGAACGCCGTTGACCGCGATGGTGGAGACGCGGGCGATCCCCTCGAAACGCAGGAGCACGCGCTCCTCCCGCTCGACACCGCTCAGAGTCCAGCGCTTGCGGTAGACGTACCGGCCTCCGGGGAAGTACGCCCCGTTGAAACCGCTCGGAGCGTCCGGGCGCCGGGTCTCCGAGATCATCGCGTCGTGAGGGACTTCCACGGCCATCGGCGCGGCCCCCGCCCGCTCCACGCTCCAGCCGCCGGTGAAGGGGTGCCAGGCGAACCGCCCGGTGCCGTTCTCGTCACGGGAGGTGAGGTCGTACTCGACGGCGGAGCGCACGTCACCGGACTCGGGGGTCACGCCGCCACCTCCGGATCGCGCTCGGCCGATCGCCCCGTGACCGGGACAGGCCGCCCCGTGCTCCTGCGGATCATGCGCAACTCCTTCGTCGTCGACAGCTCGGCGGTCTCCGGCCACGTGCGCGGAGACAGCTCTTCAGAATTTCAGAGCAGAGCTAATATTTCAAGTGACTGCACGCCGTGCCGATTGATGAAACGCGGCGCTCCGACGCCTCAGGGTCGGAGCCCCTTGTCCGCCAGCCAGTTCTCCACGATCGTGTTGCGGATCTGCCCGCCCAACGAGTCGGGGTCCTGCCCGAAGCCGTGGTAGGCGAACGGGATCTCCGCCAGCGTCGCGTCGACGCCGGCCTGCAGCGCTCGGGCGATCAGGCCCCGATTGCCCTCCGCCGGAACGACGTCGTCGCGCTCGGGCTGGACGATCAGGGTCGGGGGCGTCTTTGCCGAGAGATAGGTCCAGGGCGAGACGACGACCAGCCGGTCGCGCATCGCCTCCGGTGCGCCGCCGAGGAAGTCGCGCACGAACTGCTGCGGGCTGCTCCCGAGCGGAACGGCGCCGTGGGCGTCCGCGTGGGAGAGGTCCCCGATCGGAGAGGCGGTCGCGACGGCGTCCGGCACCGGGACGGATCCGAGCGCGGGGCACGACGTGGTCGCGGAGTCGACGGCCGAGGACCATCCGAGCAGCAGCGCGAGATGACCGCCGGCGGAGTCGCCCAGCACAGCCAAGCGGCGGGGATCGGCTCCGGCCTCACTGGCGCGACGAGCGGTCCAGCTCAGGGCGCAGCCGACATCGGCGGGAGCGTCGTCCCAGGCGGGGTCCGAGGAGTCGCCCCGGCGATGGTCGACGGTCACGACGAACCAGCCCCTGCTCGCATACCAGCGAGCGGTCGCATCGGAGGACTCCGCCGACGCGCCCATCAGGTCTCCACCCGCGATCTGCATCAGCACCGGCGCATCGGCTGCGGCGGCGGGCTCGAAGACCCGAGCCTCCAGCGACCGACCCTCGACCGTGGCGTAGGCGGTGATCTCGTCCGGGCCGCGCGAGGGCGCCGCCCCCGCCACCGCACGGGCCAGATCCACCGAGCCGCCCGACGGCCCCGCCGATCCGACGAGAGCACCGGTGATCGCCGTCGAGAGGACCAGGGCGACAGCGACGATCGCGGTGGACAGTCCCGTGACCACGGGGCGATGGCCGGCGCACCAGATCGGTATGCAGAGGATCGCCGCGACGACGGAGACGAGGACCAGCTGCGGTCCGACGGATGCCCAGACGAGAGCCGCGGTCATCGTGACGACGTTCGTCCGGGGCGGGAGCCCGTTGCCCAGTGCGAGAACCGCGACGAGCGCGCCGAGCGCGAAGGCGACGATCGCCGCGGCTGTGCGCCATCCGAGGAGACGGCGCGAGCGCAGGAGTCGTCTCGAGCGGAGCCTCGTCACGGACGTCCGCGTCGACTCGGTCTCGGAGGCGCCCTGCAGCCCGCTCGCGTTCATGATGCCCTTCGGTCAAGGAGTGCCGCATCAGGATACTTATGAGACGACGTCTAAATTTAGACTAACTCCACGATCTGGGCCGGGGCTGGGAGAGGCGCGCCTCGAGCCGGACGCGCCGCCGCACACACCCCCGGCCCGCCCTCCGACTTCCGCGGTCGAAGAGCGGGCCGAGAGGGTCAGGTCCGCTGCAGCGGCCGCTCGGCCGCTTCGGTGTCGAACTCGTTGTGCTGGTCGCGCGTCTTGAACACGGCGTAGGCGGTCACGACCCCGATCGCGGCGAAGAGCGCGAGCAAAGCGTAGAGCAGGGAGGGTCCCCCCGCGCCGGCGATCGACGGAGTGAAGGCGGCGAGGATCGCGGCGAACAGCCGCGCGACCGCGATGATCGCGCCCTGCGCCGTCGTGCGGAGGAGTGTCGGGAACTGCTCCTGGGTCCAGATCTTCATGATCGCCTCGAACGCGAAGATGGAGCCGCCGAGGACCACGATCCCCGCGATGAACGAAGTGAGGAAGGAGTAGCCGAAGACGACGGGGATCAGCAGTCCGACGATCCAGAGGACGCCTCCCGCGGTGAAGTAGGTGAACCGCTTGGGCGAGTCCGCGATCTTCATGAACCAGAGGATCCCGATCACCGCCAGCGGGAGGACGGGGAGACCGATCAGGGCGGCGGTCGCGATGTCGACGTCGGTGAAGTTGACCAGGAGATAGGTGCCGAACTGGCCGCCCGTGTTGGCGGCGAGGTTCGTGAAGGCGTAGAAGACGACCAGACCGAGGAACGGCGTCAGATAGGGCTGCCGGAGCAGCTCGCGCACTCCGGACCGAGCCGCGCGGACCGTGGAGACGCCGGCACGGCGCTCGTCTCGAGCAGCCCTCCAGCTGTCCGATTCGGGCACGCCCAGCCGCGCGACCATGACGACGGTCGCCACCACGGCGATGTGGCCGAAGAGCATCTGGCCACCGAAACGACCCAGCCCGGCCGCCAGCACTCCGAGGCCGCCGGCGACGATGGATCCGACCAGCCACAGCAGGTTGGAGAGACTGAGGATCTTCCCTCGGTTCGAGTCGTCCGCCGCCTCGGAGATCGTCGAGAGGGACACGGGGAGGTCGGCCCCGGTCGCGAGACCGAGGAGGATCGCACCGATGATCACCAGTGGGAAGGAATCGGCGAGCACGAGGACGACGGCTCCGACGATGATCGCGAGCATTGTGACCGTGAAGACGGGGCGGCGTCCGAAGCGGTCCCCGAGGCGTCCACCGGTGACCGCGCCCACTGCGATGCCGAGCGTCAGGGCGCCCGACGCGAGACCGATCTGCTCCGGAGTGATCCCGAGCGCCTGCTGGTAGATCACCATCGCGGTGCTGAAGCTCACGATGGCGGCGGCGTCGATGTACGAGGCCATCCCCGCGATCACACCCACTCGCCAGGGACCCGGCGCGCGCCGACTCGTCTTCTCGTTCATGTCTTCTCCTTCGAAGCGACCGGGATCCCGGCGATGGTGGTGGGGTGGTTCAGGTGATGTGGGTGGTGTCGATCGGGACGAGGGAGTGCGGGTGCCGCAGGAGCCGCTCCTGCGGCACCCGCACTCAGCGGGACGCGTCGTTGCCGGCGTCGAGCGCGGCCTGGAGCGCGTCCTCCGCGCCGGGCAGGCCGGCGGGCAGGACCTTCAGCATGTCCGCGATCGAGAGGCCGTCGAACTGGGAGCCGGCCGCCGCGACGGGGATGCCGGGGTAGTGGATCCGCATGACCTCGAGGATCGCGTCCCAGACCTGCGGGGCGTCCTTCCTGAGGCGTCCGAGAGGGGTGTCCGTGGTGAGCAGGGGGCGTCCGCCGTAGCCGGTCGGGTCCGAGTACCGCCACGAGTGCGATCCGGGACCGACCTCCTCGGTCAGGCCGTCGGGATGCAGCGGCAGCACGACCGTCGCGCTGGTGCCCTGGGGAACCGTCAGCTCGACGGAGACCTCGCCGCCCTCCGCCCTCCATACGATCTCCGCCCGTCCGTGCGGAGTCTCGTGCGCCGTTCGCGCCCAGGTGAGCTCGCCCCCGGGCTGGGGTGCGACCCGGAAGCGCCGCCAGCCGGGCTCGGTCCGCTGGAGCCCCCCGACGACGCGGTGGAGCCAGTCCGCGACGGCGCCGAGGGCGTAGTGGTTGAGCGAGGTCATCCCGGTGGAATTGAGCGAGCCGTCGGGCAGGACCGCGTCCCAGCGCTCCCAGATCGTGGTAGCTCCCATGGTGAGGGGGTAGAGGAACGACGGCGCCTCGGTCTGCTGCAGCAGTGCGTACGCCTCCTTCAGGTGACCCGTGAGGGTCAGCGCGTCGGTGAGCAGAGGGGTGCCGGCGAAGCCGGTCGAGATCCGGTAGCCGGCTTTGGCCACGATCGCGGCGAGCTGCTCACCGGCACGCCGCTTCTGCTCTCCGTCGAGGATCTCGAAGGTGATGGCGAGGGCATAGGCCGTGGCTGTCTCGTTCACCAGTCGCCCCGACTCCGCGACGTACTCGCGGCGGAACGCCGTCGTCACCCGCTCGTGGAGTGCGCGGAAGCGCTTCTCGTCCTCCACCTCGCCGAGCAGCCCCGCGGTGTCCGCCATCTCACGAGTCGTCTTGACCAGGTAGGCCGAGGCGACCAGGTACCGGTCGGTCTTGCCGTCGGACGGGTTGGTGGACGGCGCGTCGGGGTCGAGCCAGTCCCCGAACTGGAAGCCGGAGCTCCAGAGACCGCCCTCGTCGAGCTGCCCCTCGACCTCGACGACGAAGCTCGTCATCGACTCGTAGCTCGAGCGCAGGATCTCCAGGTCGCCGTACTCCTGGAAGAGGACCCAGGGCAGGCTCACCGCGACGTCGCTCCACAGCGCGGTCGCCGTCGAGGGAGCGGCCAGAACGGTCGGGACGATCCAGGGGACCGTCCCGGCCTGCTTCTGCTCGATCGCCAGGTCCTTCAACCACGATCCAAGAACGCCGCGGACGTCGTAGAGGTACGCGGCGGTGGGGGCGAAAGCGTTGATGTCGCCGGTCCAGCCCAGCCGCTCGTCGCGCTGGGGGCAATCGGTGGGGATGCCGACGAAGTTGCCCCGCATCGACCAGACCGTGTTCTGGTGGAGCTTGGTGACGAGAGGATCGGAGGTCTCGAACCAGCCTGTGCGCGCCATGTCGCTGTGGACGACGACCGCTCTCAGCGCGTCCTCGGTGAGCGTCCCGGGCCAGCCCTCGACCTGCACGTAGCGGAATCCGTGGAAGGTGAATTCGGGCTGCCACGACTCCTCCGCCCCGCCGCGCAGCGTGTAGCGGTCGGTGGCCTCCGCGAGCCGGAGCGTCTCGAACTCGGGCTCCCCCTGAGGGGTGAGGAGCTCCACATGGCGGAGGGTGACTGTCCTGCCCGCCTCCCCGGTCACAGTGAGCCGAACCCATCCCGAGAGGATCTGCCCGAAGTCGACGATGGTCGCGCCGGCGGGACTGGTCGTGATCGAGACGGGTGCGATCTCCTCGATGCGGCGGATGGGCGGAGGCACGTCCTCCTCGAGCGAGGCGAGGTCCCACTCGAACGACTGCGCGGGCGCCCACGCCGAATCGTCGAAACCGGGTGAGTCCCAGCCGTCGGTCTCGAGGCGGGCGTCGTAGTCCTCGCCCGCGTAGACGCCGTTGGCGCGGACCGCTCCGCTCCCCACGCGGAACGAGTCGTCGGAGCCGACGACCTCGATGCGGTCGGCGTAGGCCAGCTCGAGACGGACCCAGAGGGCGGGGCGGTCGGCCCAGATCGCGCGGTTCAGCTCCCACGTGAGGGGTCCCACCGCCCAGCCCTCACCGACGACGGCGCCGAGGGCGTTTGGCCCGGTGCGGACCGACCCGCTCACGTCGTAGCTGCTCACCAGGACGCGATTCGCGTACGACGTCCAGCCGGGTGCCAGCACCTCGTCGCCGACACGAGCCCCGTTGAGCGAGGGCACGACGATCCCGAGGGCGGTGATCTTGAGCGTGGCGCTGAGCAGTCCGGGCTCGACCACGAACTCCTTGCGGAAGTACACCGCGGGCGTGTCGGACGTGGACGGCTCACCCGCACTGATGAAGGCGGGGTGGTCGACCTGCGACGCCCTGGTCGTTTCCGTCATGATCGCGGATCTCCTTGTCTGGATGGCGTGCCTCGCGGCACAGAGCAGAATCCGCTCGTGCGGCTCCGCTATCCCAATAGTCGGGATGCTATACGCATCATTGGAATAACTCCAACACTCAATCGTCATGCTGGAGAGTCGCCGAGAAGCGTGGAATACGTCCAGATTTAGACCTAGTCTAAATTGCACCGCACCCCCTCATTTCCAGGAGACCCTCTTGACCACGCACGAGCAGCCCGCTGCTTCTTCCTCTTCTCCGAGCTCCGGAACCGCTCCGACTCGCCGACCCGAACGACTCCGTCGCACTCGCACCGCGGCGGCCGTCGTCGCGGCGATCATCGGCGGAGTGATCACCTACCTGGCACTGGGCAACGTGATCCCTGGAGGAGGCTCCCTGCTCACCCTCGCCCCGGCGCACGTCTGGGCGCACTACGGGCCGCAGATCGTGCTGGCGAGCGTGGCGGCCGTCCTCCTCTGCATCCCGCTGTGGCGTGCCGGCCGCCGTCGGGTGCTGCGCAGCGTCGCCGTCGGACTCGCCGCTGTCGCCCTCATCGCCTCGACGACGATCACGGGCATGATCGTGCAGTCCGCCTACGCCGCGGGAGGATCGATCGACCTCGTTCGGGCCGTGACGATGTCGACCTCGACCGAGGGCCCCGACGACGTCACCAGCTACGTCACCGTCGACGGCGAGGCGCAGCAGGCGCGGATCTACGAGCCGGACGGCGGCGCCGAGGGCGCCCCGGTGATGATGTTCATCCACGGAGGCGGGTGGTACATGGGAGCAGCCGCGGACGTCGACAGCATCGTCCGCTCCTACGCGACCCAGGGCTTCTACGTCATCAGCGTCGACTACCGGCTCGCGGACGCCGACACCGCGACGTGGGACACGGCCCCTGCCGACGTCGCCTGCGCGCTGAGCTGGACCGTCCAGCGCGCCGCCGCCGCCGGGGCCGACACCGAGAGGCTCACCGTGCTCGGGGACTCCGCCGGCGGGCACCTCTCGCTGCTGCTGGGATGGTCCGCCGCGGAAGGGGCGGCCGCGTCGTCCTGCGGCGCCCAGGCCGAGGTACCGGTGCCGGACGCCGTCATCGCCTCCTACCCCGTCGGAGACCTGACCTACACCTACGAGAACGGCGCCGCACCCCTGGGCGTCGACCCGCGGGAGTTCACCCGGTTCTTCCTCGGCGGCGAGCCGACGGCGTTCCCCGAGCGCCTGCGCGCCGTGTCGCCCGCGACCTACCTCTCGGCCGACGTGCCCCCGACGCTCGTCCTCCAGCCGGAGCGCGACGACTTCATCCCCGCGGAGGGCAACTACCGCCTCGTCGAGCAGGCGCAGCAGGCAGGAGCCGACGTGACGATCGCCCGGGTCCCCTTCGCGTGGCACGGTTTCGACGGCGACCCCGGATCGATCGGCGGTCAGCTCAAGACGACCGTCGTCGTGAACTGGCTCGACGGCTACGGCCTGGCGCCGTGATCCGGGCGGGCGCGCTGCGCCCGCCCGACGTCGAGAGCACCTGGCCCGCTCGGTTCGCGAGGAACCGCTCCAGCGGGCCGGGTGCTCGTCGTCACTCCTCGGAGAACCACTCGCGGATCATCCGGGCACCCGCTCCGAATGCGGCGGACCGCGGAAAGCCGAGGAAACCGTGCATCGCCCGGAGCTCCTCCTCCCGGACGTCGACGCCGGCCTCGCGCAACTCGGCCGCGAAGAGCCGGCCGGACGCGTGCAGACGGTCGTTGTCGGCGTCGACGACCAGAGTCGGCGGCAGCCCGTGCAGATCGCTTCCGCCGGGGAAGGCGAGACCGGGCACGAGCAGCCGGTCGTCGCCGACGTAGTTCCGGTTCATGCGGAGGAGCATGCGCGGGTTGAAGGCCCATCGTGCGAGAGGGCCCCGCAGCCGGTCGTACACCTCGGATCCGGGGACGGGTCCGCTGTGGAACGTGCCGTACGCGAGCGCGAGCCGGCGCGGAACGGGACCGTCGTCGTCTCTCAGCAGGAGCGCAGCAGCGGCCACCAGATTCGCGCCGGCGCTCGCTCCGGCCGCGTCGACCGGCGTCCCGGCGGCGGCAGTCGAGGCGATGATCACGTCTGCGACATCGTGCAGACCCGCGGGGAAGCGATCCGGACCCTCGCGCAGAGCGTGGTCGCGGAGGAGACTCACCCGGGGCGCGAGGCGGTAGTCGACCGTGCGGACCCACCGGCCCGCGGCGGCCCAGGCTCGCGCAGGCGCATCCGACTCCCCGTCGTCCAACCCGCCGGCGGAGAATCCGCCGCCGTGGACCCAGAGCAGGGGTCGATCGGTCGATCGTGTCTCCGGGAGGTAGTCGCGCACCGGTACGGCCCCGTTCCGACCGTCGACCACTGCCTGCCGAACGTCGTACGGGACACCGCCCCCCTGCGGCCCCGCCGACGCGCGGCGGGGCCGGAACCCGTTCGTCATGCCGTAGGCCCCGGGAGCAGCGGCCGGAGGACGTCGCCCCAGGCCGCGTAGCCGTCGGGAGACAGATGGAGGTTGTCCGTGGTGAACTCCTTGCGCAGCGCGCCGTCGGCGTCCGCGAGCGCGGGCCAAGCGTCGACGTAGGTGCATCCGGTCCGTTCGGCGAGGACCCGGTACTGCGCATTGAGCGCTCGCAGGCGAGGACCGTAGAGCGTGGTGCGGGGCAGGACCCCGTTCACCAGGACGAGCGCGTCCGGAGCCGTGGCGCGGACGCGCTCGACGATGGTCCCGACCCGCGAGACGATCCCACGCGGATCCTTCGTGCGCCGACTCGTGTGCAGGTCGTTCGTGCCGATCAGGAGCGAGACGACCGCGGGGTCGACCACCGCCTCGTCCAGCCGATCCAGCACGTCCACGCTGGTGTCCCAGCCGATCCCCCGGTTCACGACCGGAAGCCCAGGGAAGAGCTCCCCGAGCGGGGCGACCTCGGTGATGCTGTCACCGAGGAACACGACCGCGCGAGGAGGGACCGTCTCCGTCAGGAAGGACTCGCGCCTCTCGCGGCGCCTCTTCGTCGCGGTCCCGCGCAGGAGCGGGACCACGAGCTCGAAGATCCGGTCGCTGCTCAGCATGTCGCACTCCGCGACCGGTGCGCCGAGAGCCGGACGCGGAGGATCCGCGATCCGGGTGAGGCGGTCGTGATCGTCGATGCCATGTGCAACTCCTCTGGTGCGAGGGCGGATCGCTCGAGTGCGGAGCCGCCGGACCGGCCCGTGCCGACCGATCGAAGAATTTCATCTTCTCGCATATCATGCCGATAATCGAAAAAACTACCGACTCGTCCGTCTCCTCGAAGCGGCCGAGACGGACAGCCGCAAAGGAGAGACCGTGGACGACGCAGTCCTGCAGAAGACCGCGCTCGCGGCCGGACTGCCGTTCGGGGACCGCATGGTGCTCCAGCGGCAGAAGGAGATCGCGATCTGGGGCACCGGGCGACCGGGCAGCACGGTGGAGATCCGGCTGGCAGAGGACGAGGCGGTGCGCGCGACCGTCTCCTCGGACGGGACGTGGTCGGCGTCGTTGCAGCCCCACGAGGCGGACCGCGGTCTCCGCCTCGTCCTCGCCGATGAGCGCACGCGGATCGAGTTCACCGACGTGGCGATCGGGGAGGTGTGGATCGCGGGGGGCCAGTCGAACATGGAGTACTTCCTCGCGTTCGACGGCGATCGGCGCGAGATACTGGCTGGCACTCCCGATCCCGACATCCGCTTCTTCGACTCCCCTCGGACCTCGTACGAGGGCCAGTTGGAGGAGAAGGACTACTCGCGCTTCGGGACCTGGCGCACCAGCACGCTGGAGGACCTCCCCTACTTCTCCGCCGTCGGCTACTACTTCGCCGCCGACCTCCACGCGTCCCTCGGAGTGCCGGTCGGGATCGTCGGATGCAACTGGGGAGGCACGCCGGCGAGCGCCTGGACGAGCGTGGAGCGTCTCGAGGCCGGTGAGGGGCGGGTCTGGCTCGACGAGCACCGCGCCCAGCTCGAGGGCGTCGACCTCGAGATCGTCTCGGCGGCGTACCGCGCCGATCCCCTGAACGACACGACCGATCCGCTCAAGCCGTCGCTGCTGACCCTGCTCCTCTCCCCCGGCTTCCCCCGTCCGGTGCAGAAGGCGCTGGTCGCCCTGGGCGGCCGACGACTGAAGTACCCGGTCGTCGGCCCCCTCCACCCGTTCCGTCCCGCGGGTCTTCACGAGGTCATGCTGAAGCGGGTGGCCCCGTACACGACGCGCGGAGTGATCTGGTATCAGGGTGAGTCGGATGCGACCCATCCCGAGATCTACGCCGACGTGTTCGGCGCCCTGATCCGGTCCTGGCGGGACCTCTGGCGCGAGGACATCCCGTTCCTCTTCGTCCAGCTCGCTCCTTTCGGCGAGTGGCTGGTGTCGACCGGCGAGGCCTACCCCGAGCTGCGCCGCCAGCAGCAGGTTGTCGCCGACACGGTACCCGGCACCTGGATGGCGAGCTCCTCCGACTCGGGTCTGCAGTGGGACGTCCACCCCAAGCGGAAGAGGCCGATCGGCGCGCGCCTCGCGCTCCTGGCCCGTCGGCACCTGTACGGGCAGAGCATCCAGGGCGACCCTCCCCGATTCGTGTCGGCGGAGCGCACCAGGGAGGGCGTCGATGTGCGATTCGCCGACGCAGATGGGCTGCGGCTCCGGCAGGGAGAGGTCCCTCTCGACGTCCGCTCGCCCTCCGGCCGCAGGATCGCCGTCAGTGGTCTGCGCGTCGAGGGCGACCGTCTCGTCGTCATCGGTTCGTTCCCGCCGCGATCCGTCGTCAGCTTCGCATGGACGGGCTTCTACAACGTCCCCCTGGTGAACGGAGCGGGCATTCCCGCGACACCGTTCCGATTCGAGCTGCCGCCGATGAGCCGCGTAGCGTCCGGTCCCGGCGCGGCCGAGAGCTGATGGGCCGCGGCCGTCGGGGGCCTGATCAGGCTGCTGATCGGTCGGGGCGGCCGTACCCGGAGCGGGCACCCTCCACGACCCGGTCGAGCATGTCGGACCAGACGGCGCGCGACTTCCGGGTCAGCTCCCCGTCGCAGCCCAGGAGCCAGTGCCCGGATGCGACGATGACGCCGTTCATGAGGGCTCCGACGAGGAGCTCGACCTCCAGGCGATTCCAGGCCGGGTACCGCAGAGCGACATGATCGGCGATGTGCGCCGACGTCCGGTCGATCACTTGGCGGAGGAGGACTTCGTGCTTGGATGACGCCTGATCGTTCCATCCCAGCACGGCGCCCACCGAGACGATCACGTCCGGGAGATCCGCGGCACCGAGCAGCCGCGCCACTTCATCGAAGACGGCCTCCCTCGATCCGTCCGTCGCCGGTTCGGCGGTGGTCGCCGCGTCGAACGTGGCGAGGATCCGGTCGAATCGCTCCACGCTCGCTGTGACGAGGACGTCCGAGACCGACGGGAAGTAGTTGAAGACCGTTGCGCGCGATACGTCGGCGCGCTCCGCGAGCTCCTCGACGGTGAACTTCGGGCCGTTCCGCTCGACGACGAGGGCGGACGCCGCATCGAGGATCGAGCGCCGCGATCGCTCCTTCAGCATCGAGCGTCGGCCTTGAGCGGGGGCAGCGGAAACCATGAGTCCGATCCTAACCAGTATAACGATGGACCTGATCCAACTTTGGACCTCCCGAGCGAGCCCTCGGGAGCCCTGCGGGATCGGAGCGACGGGCTCGGCTGTCGCGGTGGTCATCGAGGCGCCGTCGCGGCACACTCACACCCTCTGCACAGCGCGCGCTGGATACCGTCGAATTATCGACTTCGTCTAACCTAGGACGAATCCGCGGTCGGATCCCGAAGGACGTCACGCACATGCCACAGCATCCAGCCGCTTCTCCGCCCCGCAGAACGCGGTTCCCCCGATCGCGCACGGCGGCCGCTGTGATCGCGGCCGCCCTGGGCGTGCTCGTCGTCCTCCTCGCCGCGGCGAATCTCTTCCCGGCATCGTCGAACATCCTCACCCTGGCCGGCACGTACGTCTGGGCGAGCTCGGCCCCGCACCTGGTGATCCTCAGCCTCGTGGCCGTGCTGCTGACCATTCCGCTGTGGCGGGCGGGACGCCGTCCCGTGCTCCGCGGCATCGCCTCCGGGGCGGCAGCAGTCGCCCTGATCGCGTCGACCGTCATCACCGGCTCGCTGGTCACTGCAGCCACCTCGAACGGCGGGTCCGTGAACCTCGTGCAGGCCCTCACCCTGGCGACGCCGACCGAGCCGGCGACGGAGATCACCAGCTACAGCACGGTCGACGGCGCACCTCTCGAGGCACGTGTCTACGAGCCCGAGGGCGGCGCGGAGGGCGCTCCCGTGATGATGTACATCCACGGCGGCGGCTGGGCGACGGGCTCAGCGGAGGAGTCCGAGCAGACAGCCCAGCACTGGGCCGCGGAGGGCTGGTACGTCGTGAGCGTCGACTATCGCCTCTCCGGCGCAGAGCGGCCGACCTGGGACGAGGCGCCCGCCGATCTGGCCTGCGCCCTCACGTGGACCGATCGCCACTCGGCCGAGGCGGGCGCCGACTCCGAGCGGCTGACCGTCCTGGGCGACTCCGCAGGCGGGCACCTCGCCCTGCTCCTCGGCTGGTCCTCCGGCGCCGGTGCCGCAGCCTCCACCTGCGCCGATCAGGGCGTCGTCCCCGTCCCCGACGCCGTCGTCGCCGCCTACCCCGCCAGCGACGTCCAGTACATCTACGACTACGGCGTGGCACCCGTTCCCGGTATCGACCCCCAGCAGTTCACTCGGCTCTTCCTCGGCGGCGAGCCGGCCGACTTCCCGGACCGCCTGAATGCGATCGAACCCCTGACGTACCTCGGCGACGCCACCCCGCCGACCCTCGTCCTGCAGCCCGACCGGGACGACTTCATCCCCGCCGAGAACAACTACCGCGCGATGGAGAAGGCCTCCCGGGCCGGCGTCGATGCGACGATCGTCCCCGTTCCGTTCGCGTGGCACGCCTTCGACGCCCCCCAGGGTGGACTCGGCGGCCAGGTGAAGAACACCGTCACCAGGACTTGGCTGGACGAGCGAGGCCTGGCACCTGAGCGATGAGCCACCGCCTCCGGCCCTGCTTATCCGAATGCGGTCGCGGTGCGGGGCCCGCAGCCGTCGCGATGACGGGCGCGAGCACCTCGAGGATGCGTCCGAACTGAACAGGATCGAGATCGTGTTCATCCTCCGGCCGCTCCGCGGTCGGGCCGACGGCCCGACCGGAGGGACGAGCACCGGCGCGCCGTCGATCCCCCCCCCCCCCGACGCTGCGTCCCTCCACACCTCGCCTCGGAGGCTCTTCCACCAGGTGCGCTGTCCTGACTCTCCTCGACCCGAGTGCGACTCCTGTGAGAGGGCCGTGAGGCGGGCGGATCGGCCTCGCTCCGGACGCGCGATCCTCACCGACCGGGACGAGAGTGGCCCCGACCTACAGGAGCCGGTTCAGGACCTTCATGTAGCTCCCCGGGAGAACGCGGACGATCAGGTCGGGGATCCTCGCGGAGGACCCGATCAGCACTCGCGGCTTCCTGCGCTCGATGCCGTCGAGGATGGACGTCGCGGCCGAGGCCGGCGTGATGGTGAGCACGCGGCTCATGGCATCGACCTTCTTCGCGGCGTCGGCGGCGGACAGCCCGGCGCCGGCGCGGGCGTTCGTCGCGATCGCCGTCCTGATCCCGCCGGGATGGATGGAGGTCACTCCCATGCCGGTGCCCTCGGACTCCGCCCTCAGCGCTTCCGTGAAGCCGCGCACAGCGAACTTGCTCGACACGTAGGCCGCCTGGCCGGCGGGAGCGAACAGGCCGAAGACGCTGGACACGTTCGCGAGATGCGAGCCACGATTGCGGCGGAGCACGGGCAGGAGATGGTGGGTGAGCGTCACCGTCGCGTGGAAGTTGATGTCGAACAGCCAGGTGAAGTCCTGCAGACTGACCTGATCGAAGTTCCCGCCCAGTGCGACGCCCGCGCAGTTGACGAGCAGCGTGGTGTCGGGATGATCGGCCGCGAGCTGTGCTGCGACCGCATCGGTGGCATCACGATCGGCGAGATCGGCGATGACCGTGCTCACCGAGATGCCGGGGTGCTTGGCGCGGAGGTCCCCGGCGACCCGCGCGAGACCGACGGCATCCCGGTCGAGCAGGACGACGCTGCTTCCCCGGGCTCCGAGCTCGCGCACCAGCGCCTCTCCGATGCCGCTCGCCGCGCCCGTGACGACAGCGGTTCCGCCGGCGAATCGGTAGGTGTTCATGCAGGTGCTCCTTCGGATCGTGATGTGCTGACGTCGGCACCGGACCGCGCGAGGAACGCCGCGACGAGAGCGGCGAACTCGTCTGGACGCTCGATCTGGGGCATGTGCCCGGTATCGGCGAACACGTGCGACTGGGCATCGGGCAGAGCCGCCACCGCCGCTCTGAGCTGATGCGAGGGGAGCACACGGTCACGGTCGCCCCAGAGGATCAACAGCGGGATGTCCAGCTCGGCCAGCTCGCGCAGCAGCCGCTCGCGCCACTCGGGGCGCACGCCGCGGAACGTTCCGAGGTCGTGCACGATGTCCAGCGTGGTCCTCGCATGGTCAGGGCGCTGAGCGAGAGCGAAGGCCCGGGCGATGCGCTCCTGCGTGGCGAGGGATCTGTCGTGGAAGAGCGACTGCACCGTTCGAGCGGATCTGCTGATGGCGGGCCGCATCAGGCGCGTTCCGATCGGCTTGACGGCCAGCAGCCGCAGGACCACGGTCACCTCGGTGCCGAATCCCGCACTGTTGGCGAGGACGATCGCCGACACTCGATCCGGATGCGCCACGGCGACGATCATCCCCACGGCGCCACCGAGCGAATTGCCGAGGATCCCGACCGGCCCGACCACGCCGAGAGCATCGAGGAAGCCGGGCAGCACGCCTGCCAGCATCTGCAGAGTCAACGGTGCCGCCGGCCGCTGCGAGTACGCGAAGCCGGGCAGGTCGAGGCTGACCACCCGGTGCGAGGCCGAGAGCCGATCGTGCTGCTCGCTCCAGTCCTCGAGACTCTGGCCGATGCCGTGGAGGAGAAGGAGCGGAGGGCCGGTACCGGTGTCCCGGTACCGCAGACGGAGGCCGCCGACGGTCAGGTAGCCGCTTCCCGGCAGAGCGAGCTCCGGGCCGTCGGACCCCGCGACGCCGCTCCGGATCGGATCGCCTCGATGGCTGAAATGCACATCGTCCGTGATCCTCCCCCGTCGGAGCTGGAGGAAATCGCGCAGATAATTCTGACGGAGTCGCCACGGTGAGCGCTGCCCCTGCCTGGGCAGCTGGGCCGAGCCGCGCAGGATGTATCCCGCCTGGAGGTCGATGAGCGGGACGAGCGGTCCTTCGCGGACGGATACGGGAGCCTGCGGTGTGACGATGTTGTATCCGCGTCGATCCATCCTGCGTAGGACTCTGGCGACGTAGCGCGCCACCAGGTCGGCTTTGAGGGTCCAGGACGCGTTCGTGTACCCGATCGTGAGCGCGAAGTTGGGAACGCCGGTCAGCATCATCCCCTTGTACGAGATCGTGTCGGGAACATCGACGGATCGGCCGTCCACCGTGAGTCGGATGCCGCCCATCACGAGCAGGTTGAGCCCGGTCGCAGTCACGATGATGTCGGCGTCGAGAGATCCCCCCGATGCCAGCTCGATTCCACCGTCGGTCACCCGCTCGATGCGGTCGGTCACGATGTCGGCGGCGCCCCTGCTGATCGCGGCGTAGAGGTCGCCGTCGGGGATCGCGCAGAGGCGCTGATCCCAGGGCTGGTAGCTCGGAGCGAGGTGGGTGTCGACGGCGAAGTCGGCAGGCAGCGCCGCCACGGCGGCCTTGCGCAGAAGTGATTTCATCACCTCGGGACGACGCCGACTCAGCTGGTACGTGAACATCGAGTACGCGATGTTCTTCACCCGGATGAGGTCGTAGGCGAGCTGGGCCGGCAGCCGTCCGCGGAGCCGGTCGGCGAGCGCATCGCGCGAGGGCACGGCGCCGATGTAGGTCGGCGATCGCTGAAGCATCGTGACGTGCGCAGCAGAGGCGGCCATCGACGGCACGAGTGTCACCGCGGTCGCGCCGCTTCCGATCACGACCACCCGCTTGCCGGCGTAGTCGAGGTCGGCGGGCCAGTGCTGCGGATGCACCACCGTGCCCGCGAAGTCCTCGATGCCCGGGAGCTGCGGAGTGAAACCTTCGTCGTACCGGTAGTAGCCCGAGCACACGAACAGGAAGGAGCAGGTGAAGGTCACAGTGGTGGCCGGATCGAGGCCTTCCGCGCCCGACCCCGTCGGATACTCGTGATGGTCGGTGTGCACGGCGGTGACGGTCCAGGCGGCCTCCGCTGTCGACCACTCGGCAGCGATCACTCGGTGGTTCGTGCGGATTCGGTCGGAGAGTCCTTCAGCCTCCACCGTGTCGAGCACGTACCGACGGATGGACTCGCCGTCGGCGATCGCCTTCCCGTCGGTCCATGGTCGGAACGAGTATCCGAGGGTGTACATGTCCGAATCGGAGCGGATGCCGGGATAGCGGAAGAGATCCCAGGTTCCCCCGACTTCGGATCGCGATTCGAGGATCAGAAGATTCTTCCCCGGGAGATCTCGCCGGAGGTGGCTGGCGGCTCCGATTCCACTGAGTCCGCCGCCGACGATCAACACATCGATGTGTTCTGACATGTCCTGCACCTTAGACCAGATGCCGATGCCCAAGACGGCATGTCGACCTTGCAGTGACGCCCTCCGACCCGGAACAGGGGCCGACGCCGCGGTCGTCGCTTCGGGGCCCGCCGTTGTCACGGGGGGGGGGGGGGGCTCCTCGAGCACGAGTTAGGGCATCGACGCCGCGAGCGCGGCCGGTGAAGGGCGGAGCGTCGCCCCGGTCCGTCGCTGATCCATTCAAGCGAGCGCGTCTGATTGTTTGTCAGGCGGGAAGTAGCCCTCAGGCGGGGCCGTGTAGGGCAACGGGTCACCCGGCTTGCTCTCGTCCTCCGAGCCGGCGAATGGCCCGTCCGGGGAGAGCAGCACGGCCATCTGGCGATCGCAGTGGGTCAGCCACCAGTCACTCATCGCAGCAGGGTCCTGACGCGCTTTCTCCCACGCCCGCCACAGCGACTCGATGCGACTAATCGCCTCTTCGCTCTTCCACCACGAGGCGCGCCACCGGTAGTTGCCGCGTCCGGGTCGCGTGATCGCGCGGCGGTACTTGTACCGGAGCTGCTTGCGCATGAACTCGTCCGCAGAGCCGAAGAACAGCTCCGGCGTCGGATCCTCCGACGCTTCTTCGTCCGGCTCCGACGTCTCGTCCGCGTCGACGTCGGGCTCGGCGTCGAAGTCGTATACGCTCATCGCTACGCCGCCGTCCGGCCGGGCTCGTGCGCGGCGATCGACGCCTTGATCGCGTCGACGCTAGCCTTCGTGCCGCTGTACCAGGGCACGGTGCGCAGCAGCGCTGCGCGGTTGCCGGAGGAGAACATGACCGCACGCCCGCGGGGCATGTCGGCGAGCTCCTGCACTTCGAGGATCTTCTCTCGCTTCAACGCGGTGTTGGTGGAGCGCACGCCCTTGTTCATGCTGACGGAGGTCGTCTCGCGGTCGTACGTGCCGATCAGGTCCGACATCTCGCCCAGGAACGCCGGTTCGGAGACGCCGCCCGCGTAGACCTTCACGTTGGAGGCGGACCAGAGTTTGCGCATCCCGTCCTGCCCGAACACGGCGATGCCTTGGCTATAGGACTGGAACACGCTCATGATCGGGATACCCCTCGAGCCGAAGTGGCTGTAGAGGTCGGGGAGGTCGGTCCACCGGCACACGTTCGCGGCCTCGTCCAGAAGCCCCAGCAGCGGCGTCTGCAGTCGGCCACCGGGCGAGTTCGCGGCCAGCTCCTCCGCCGCCTCGATCGTGGCCGCGGTGAGCGCCGTCACGAGCGGGCCGGCGGTGCCGGCGCCCTCCTTGGAGAGGCTGTAGAGGGTGCCGGTGCCCTTCACGAACTCGTGCGGGTCGAACTGCGGCCGCGGCGTCACCGGAGACGGGTCGGGGTTCACCCACCGTTCGATGCCGGAGTTGTTCAGGCAGGCGGCCATCCGCTCGGCGGAGGAGTAGATGCCGTCGCGCTGCTTCTCGGTGGCCTGCTGCACGGCGCTGACGCTCTCCGCGATCCGGCGGTAGCCGGCCCGCTCCAGATACTCGACCGGCTGCGTGCGGGAGACGTTGGTCAGCCACTCGTACACGTCGGTGACGGGACGGTTCCCGACCGCGGCCGCGAGCAGGAACGCGGCGAGCAGGTTCTGCCCCTTGCCATCGAAGTACGCATCCGTCTTCGCGCCCGGGGCCGTGGTGCCGGAGGCGAAGTGCTGCGCCATCTTGGCCGCCTTGGTGTCGTCGGTGACGTAGGAGAGCGGGTTCCACCACCAGGGGGGCTCCTCCGACGCGACGCGCTGCGGATCGAACACCCACACCGGCCCCACGGCTGCGCGCGGGTCACGGGTCGCGTCCAGCACGTCGCGCTTGTTCGACGTCGTGACCACCGCGCCCGGAGCGGCAGTGATCGCGGGGATGACGAGCGACGTCGACTTCCCGACGCGCGGACCGGCAATCAGGATCATCATGTCCTCGAACGAGGCGTAGACGGTGCGCGCGCCCATCAGCATCTTCCCGATCGGAACGCCGGGGTTCCCGATGACGCCGAGGCGCTGCGACTTCTTCAACGCCGCCTTCTCCTGCATCGACGCGAGATCCCGGGTCGGTGCCATGTAGCGGGCGGCGTGGTCGACGTTCGTGCGACCCTTCGCGCCCATGGCGCGCATCCACAGCACCCACACCCCGATCAAGACGAGGACGCCACCGAAGACCGCGGCGATCATCGTTCCCGATGCAGGCCACGAGTAAACGCCCTTCCGCAGGCCCTCGATCATCGAGAACGGATCCGCTGTGATCCCGGCGTTCACGCCGTCCATGTCAGAGCCGATCTTCATCGACACCGCGAAGCCGATGATCGCGATGATCGCCGCGACCGCCGACACGAGAATCAGCGTCTCGTTGCCGGCTTTCCCGGGCTCGCGTCGGCGGTTGTTCATCGTCGCGGTCATGCTGCAGCTCCTTCAAACAGTGCGGTCACGGTGAGGGTCGGCGGCGAAGAGCTCACGCGCTGCACCGTCGAAGCAGGTCGGCGCGGCTGCGGGTGGCTGTCACGACGTCGCCATCTCGAGCAGCGGAACGGGTGAAGGCAGGAATCGTCGCGGCTCGCACCGCTCGTAGATCGGGCCGTCGTAGCGCTGCGTCGCGTCGGCTGCCGCGGCCTCGCAGCTCGAGCCCCAGGTGAGGACGGCCTGGCCGTTGTCTACGTACTCGACCGGAAGGTCCGTCATGTGGTGCGAGTGCGGGAGCGTCGACGTCATCGAGCAGCCCCAGAGGTATCCGTCGTAGACGACCGTCGACGTGCAGCTCATACGATCACCCGGTCTCACTGGTCCCAGGCGACGAAGCCCGCCATCAGGGCGATCCCGGTCCAGCAGCCCGTGAGCAGGAACCGATCGCGTTCCGCCGCCCCCTGACGGTGGGCGGCGATCACGCTGATGATCGCGGCACCGGCCGCGCCGGCCGCGACGCCGGTCGCGCCGAGGGCGACGAGGACGCTCACGGCAGGATCTCCACCACGACCGGATCGGTCGCCTGGGGCTCGTTCGCGCGTCCGGCTCGGGAGGTGGTGTGCCAGAGCTTGTTGGTGTCGTTGACGTCGAGCTCGGCGGCGGTGAGCTGCACCCGGATCGGGATGCCGGGCCGGCCGCCCACCTTGATCAGGAACCGTCCGCGCCCGGGAGGCTCGGACTCGTGTCCCGAGACGGGGTCCCAGGCGGGCGGGTCCTGCCAGCTGGTGAGCATCGACTGTTCCGCGTTCGATAGCGGCACCGCGGAGGTCAGCAGCGGCATCTCAGCGCCCGGGAGGCCGCCGCAGATAACCATGCCGGAGCGTTCCACGAAGCCCTTGGCCTTCATCTGGTCCTCCTGCGAGGCCAGGGCGAGGAGGTCGGACATGGTGTGGCTGATCATCGCGAGGCCCACGCCGCGGGCGCGGTTGAGGCGGGTGAGCGCGTCGACGCGATCGACCATGCCTTTGCCTGCGCGCAGCGCCCGCCACAGCTCATCGAGGATCACGAAGTAGTGCCGGCGGGGCTCCAGCCCGGCTTCCGCGAGGGCGGAGGCGACGTTGACGGTCCCGAACCCGGCGGACCAGCAGGCGAGAAGGATGCTCGCCTGCAGATCACCTTCGGAGTCATCGATCGAGGACACGTCGTAGACCACGGGGCGGTCTCGCCGCATCGGGGTGGTGGTC
Organism: Rathayibacter sp. VKM Ac-2857; assembly: GCF_013205025.1. Lineage (GTDB taxonomy): Bacteria > Actinomycetota > Actinomycetes > Actinomycetales > Microbacteriaceae > Rathayibacter. The sequence goes on from NZ_JABMLE010000005.1 coordinate 85,304, forward strand.
TGGCGGGAGAAGATCTCTCCCAGCCGGCCGCCGGTGGTGAGGCCGATGAGGGAGGCTTCCAGGTTCTCGGTGATCGCCTTGTAGCGGGTGAGGTCGCCGCGGTCGAGGGCGACTTGACGGATCTCGTCGGGTGCGGCCTGGATGACGGCGAGGAGGTCCGCGAGGACGGGGATGCCCTCGTGCGTCTCGTCCAGGTATTTCAGCGCCCGGTCGATGATCGTCTCCTCCCGGTCACTCGGCGGCTCGGAGCGCAGGATCGTCAGCAGCGCGGCGATCATCGTGTGCCGGCGGCCGTGAGCATCAGCGAGCACTTGAGATGCGAGGCGCTGGGACTTCACGGCGTGCTTGCGCTCCTCCGTCGAGTTCTCGCCGTGATCGTCGAGCTCGACGGCCCGCTCGAGAGCCGCGTCCGCGTCGGCGCGCAGACGCGCTGCGGCGGTGGTCGCCTCGCCGGGGTCGAGGATGTTGAGGTAGCCGCGACCGCGGCCCAGGGTGATGACCTGCCCGTCCATCGCCCGGATCAGGTCCACGTAGTCGGGCTTCAAGTCCCCGAGGACCAGCGGGAGGGTGCCGTATCCGGCGAGCCCTGTCGCCATGCGCCGGGTGAGGGAGGACTTGCCCAGGCCCGGCTTGCCGAGGACGAACATCGACGGGTTGGAGATGAGCTGCGCCCGCTGGAACCAGCTGATCGGGTCGCACAGCACCGACGCGCCCGTGGCGAGGTTCTTCCCCAGCGGCACGCCGATCATCGGTGTGCCAGTGCCGACCGAGAACGGGTACAGCCCGCACACCTGCACGGTCGTCGCGCGGAATTCATCGGCGGGCTGGATCGAGACGGCCTGCCCGCCGCCGCGGCCCAGCCATCCCGTCGGCGTCGGCCGCATCGGGCGCTTGGGGGCCGGCTCCTTCTCGATCTTCTGCTTGCCGCCCTGGTGCGGGATCGCCGGCTTCTTCCGGGACCGCTTGGAGGGCTTATCGCGGGCGAGCGGCGAGGCCGCGGCCCGCGCTAGGGCGGCGTCCTCTTGCGCCTTCCGGGTCCGGCGGGGTACCGCGCGGCTGTCCGTCGTCGCCGCTTCCGCAGCGTCCGTCGACGGCGCACCGACCGCTCCCGTGGGGACGGCCGTGTCGAGCACGTCGACGTCGCCGGTGTCCTCGATCCGGTCGACGTCGGCGGCGCCGGTAGGCAGCTCGTCGCCCTCGGCGGCGATCGCGTTGACGGGTTCGATGTCGCGGTGGCGGGAGAAGAGCTTGGTAGCGATGCTCACTGGGGGCCTCCTAGAAGGGGCGAAACGACGGCGAGGACGGGCGAGGGCTGAGGGTTAAGCCGGGACGGCACCGGACGTGTGTCCAGTGCCGTCCTGGTGGTGGCGGTGTCCGTCACAGGGCTTCCCGGACCTCGTTGGGGATGCGCAGATGGCGCGGCAGGACCAGCCCGAGCGGGAGCGCGGCGGCGAAGGCGGAGTCCTGCGACCCGAACGCCGGCCGCATCCGCAGCCGAGCCGCGGACGTCAACGAGTCGATCGCGGCCCGCGCTTCGGGCTCCTGGGTGCGGTCCATCGTTGTGGCGGTGACGATCAGGCCGAAGTTCATAAGCCCGGCGCCGGAGGCTTCCTCCGCCGCCGTCGCCTGCGCCGAACGGGTCGAGAGCGTCGAGCGAGCGGTCGGCTTGGTGGACGCCGAGCTGTTGAACTGCGCAGCGTTGAGGTCCGCTTCCACCAGTGCGGCAGCTCGTGCCGGGTCGATCGGGCGGTAGAGCAGGGTGACGCGTTTGCGGGCGACGTCCCGGTGCGGTGCGAGCAGACGAGCGAGGATGCCCGCCTGCACCACCCCGCGCGGCGGAGCGGTCATCGTCCACGACGTCGACACGGCCCCGTCGTGCCGGTACGAGTCCCAGTGCGCTTCGGCCGCGGCGGGGCCGACGTCGGTCCAGGACAGGTCGGCCGTCTCGCCCGCTGCGCGGGCCTGGTCGATCAGGACTGCCGCGTCAGGGTCGTAGGCGGTGCGGATGACCTCGCACAGCTCTTGCGCGTTGAGGGGCCGTGCAGCGCCGGCGCCGGTCGCTGCGAGGGAGGACGTCAGGCCGGGGATGCGGGCGGAGAGGTCGGAGGCGACTTCCTTCGCGTTGCGGCGCTTCCCGCCGATGCGGGCCGTCGCCGTGAACGTCAGAGCGATGTAGGCGCGGATGGTCGCGGATCCGACCGGGTATGTCTCTACGACCTCTTGGAGCATTGCTCGAGCGAAGAGCGGGGCGTCCGGGTCCATCGATCCCTCGACCTCACCGCGCAGGCGGGTGCCGGTGTCGGGGGCTGTCTCGACGGTGACGGAGGCCGCCTCGATGCCGGGCTCGTCTCCGAGGTTGGCGAGCCAGATGCCGTACTCCGCGACCTGGTTGTTGATCTGCTCCTGATCCACCAGCGCGGCGCCGTCCGGCTCCGTCGCCAGGACGACCGTGAAGTGCCGAGTGGTCGGGGTGCTGATCAGGGCGAAACGTCGGCCGTGGGAGTCCTCATGCTCGGTGAGCTGGGACGCCGCGGCCAAGCCAGGCAGCTGGAAGGTGCCCCACTTGGCACGTCCGGTCGGGCCGGAGCGGTAGATGTTCGCCCCTTTGCTCTTGGTGCGCCACCAGTTCACGCGGACCACCGTCCTTCCCAGGGCCGACTGCCCGTGCTTGTCCTTGACCGAGACGGTCAGGAGGATGCCGCCGAAGATCCCGGCGACGATGAGAGCCGGCCCGAGGCCGGAGAACATGGACGCGATGATCGAGGCGACGATGCCCACGAACATCACGAGGGTGGCGAGCTGCCCGAGCCCGCCGAGGCCGGCGGTCTGGGGCTTTCGCCAGTTGCCGTAGGTGCGTGCCTTGACCGGATCGGTCGCGGTAGCGGTGCTGGTCATGAGTTAGCTCTCGTTCTCGTTGCTGCCGGTGGCCTCTTCGGTGCCGGCCTTCACGGCCTGCGCGGCGTGCTTGGCGCCCTCCGCGGCCTTCGTCGCGACCGCGATCCCGGCGCCGATCGGACCGGCGGCCGCCGTCGCTCCGCCCGTTGCGGCCCCGGCGCCCGCGCCACTGGACGCTGCTCCGGCGCCCGCACTCGCCCCACCGGTCGCGGCTCCGCCGCCCGAGGCCGCTGCCGAACCGGGCGGATTGGCGCCCGGCGTCGAGGACGCCGGGCGCCCGGGAGAGCTGCTGCTGCCGGTCGGCCCATCGGTCGACGAGCTGCCGCCTCCACCGCCTCCACCGCCGTTGTTCCCGCCTCCGCCGTTGTTGCTGGCGCGGATCGCACCGGTCGCGACGTCGCCCGCTGCCGAAATGGCCGCGGCGCCGACGAGCAGGCCCGCCGCGCCTCCGCCGCCGACTGAGGAGACGGCCGGGACGAGGAAGCGCATGAGAGCGGGCAGGGCCACGAGAGCGATGAGCATCAGAGCGAGGCCGGTCATGATCTGGAAGAGCCCGGTGCCGTCCGACTTGAAAAGGTCGGTGCCGGTCATCCGGAACGCGATTGCGTAGACGATCGCCGCGGCGGGTTTGTAGAGGATGAACGCGATGATCCAGGCCAGCGCCTTCTTGAACCACTGCCGACCGATCTCGGTGTTCGTGAAGGACGCGGCGATCGGGAAGATGCCGGCGAGGACGACGAGCATCGCTCCGCGGAAGACCATCAGCGCGATCTGCACATAGGTCATCAGCACGGCGAGGATGCCGAGGAGGAAGAGCCCGATCAGGCCGATGGGCTGGGTGAGGGTCAGGCCGATCATCGCGGAGACGTTCGTGCCGAAGCAGTTGCTCTCACCGTTGGTGATTTCGCAGTCCGTAGAGTTGTTGAGGATCCAGATCGAGAAGGCGTCGCCCGCCTGCGTGGCAAGACGGATGACGACGAGTCCCGCTCCGGCGACGGCGATCAGCGTCAGGACGGTGCCCATCAGCTCCTTCAACGGGGTCGCGCGCTGCGTCCACGCCATCCGGCCCGCCGCGACGAGGACGGAGAGGACCGCCAAGCCGCCGGTGTACCACTCGAGCTGGCCCTGGACCCAGCCGACGACCGAGGAGGACTCGTTCAGGTGCAGCGCCAGGGGCAGGAACCCGGTCACGAGCGCGGACGCGGAGGAGAGCAGCAGCACTGCGAAGACGATGACGCCGATGCGGCCGACGTGGGCTTCCCCGTCGCCGTGCCGGCGACGGGAGGCCATCATGACTCCGGCGAAGATCAGGGACATGATCGCGATGCCCGCGGAAACCCACGTCACGTAGCCGAGGATCGTCTCGAACGCTTCAGGGACCGGAGGGGTGCCGCCGCCGTTCACTCCGCCGCCACGGTCAACGACTGTCACCGGGGAAGGGACGTTCACCCAGAGGGTGCCCAGGGAGGCGATTGCCTTGCCGTAGCCCTCGAAGATGTTGTTGACGAACTGCTGCAGCGCATCGTTCGTCGCCTGGGAGACGACGACGCCGGCCTGGCAGCCGAAGTCGAAGATGCCGCACGGCTCATCGGAAGGCGGGGTCACGGTCACTGGACACCGGCCCAGCTGATGTAGCCGCCGAGACTCTGCAGGGCGACCGGTCGGTAGGAGGGCTTGCCGTCGTCGGTGAGAACGACTTTCCAGTCACCGTCGCTCCACTGGAGCTCCTGCGCACCGCTGGACAGCGTCCCGTTGTTGAGGGTGAACGCCGTGTCGATCGTCGCCCGGTCGCTCGTGTACGACAGCACCTTGAAGCCGGCGATCTGTGCGCTGACACCGTTGTTCGAGCTGCCGTACGTCGTCGCCAGGGCGGCGTCCCGGCCGGGGCCGGGAACGACGAGCTGCTCGAGGATGGGCGTGCTGAGGCTCGCGTTGGTCCCCATTGCCCACAGGTTCGCGGTGGCGAACAGGGCGCCTTCGACAGTGTGGGCGTAGCAGCTGCGCACTCCGTCATCTCCGATGACGCCGGGTCCGACGTCCGAGCGCTCCGGGGCGGCCATCGTCCCGACGATCGTCCACTCCGTCTCGGGCGCCGCCGAGAGCGTGCCGGACTCTTCGTCTCCGGCGAGTCCGCAGGCGCTCGCTTCCTCCGCGTCCGCGTCGGCGGTCGCGGCCGCTACCGGGGTCGACGGCGTGGCGGAGGGAGCGGTGCCCCCTCCGCCACGGCCCAGGGAAGTGACGGCAACGAGAATCCCCGCGAGGACCAGGACCACCACGAGAACGGCTCCGAAGATGAAGCCCTTGCGGGTGAATGGGTTACGAGGTTCCACGTTGCTCATGGGATTCCCTTTCGTCGGTGGAGCAGTGTCCGCTGGCTTGGAGACGGACGCTACGCGCCCATCAAGAAGCCGACGACCGTGAACGCGGCGGAGATGATGATCACGCCGATGAGCAGGCGGCCGAGCCAGCCGCCGATCTCTCCGCCTTCGCCGCGCCGGGCGGAGACGGTCATGGTGACGCCGAGGATGATCAGGCCGACGACGGCGACGCCGAGGCCGACCCACTTGGCCCAGCCCATGACGGTGGTGAAGGCCTCGAATCCGGGGGGCATGCCGCCGGGACCCGGATCGGGCACGACGGCGCCGAGCGCGCCCGTGGTAATGAGGATGTCGGTTGTTGCTGCGAGCAGTGCAGACATGAGGTGCTCCGTTTCGTAGTGGGTGGTGCGGGGGTGATCGGCGCCGCGGGCGCGGCGTCGAAAGGGTCGGGTTATCCGGTGGTGAGGGGGCCGTCGGCGTAGGCGACGTCGAAGTGCAGGTGGTTCGGGGTGTCACCGAACTGGGTGATGTGCTGATACGTGGTCGAGCGGCACTGGATCTGGCCGGCGCGAGAGCCCTGAGGCACCTGGGGGTCCAGGACCGTCAGCAGTTGCTGTGCGTTCGCGTCGCAGCCCGTGGTGGGCGTGCCGTCGAAGGAGAAGAAGTCGGCCGCGTTTCCGCCGCCGTTCATCCAGTGAGAGGAGCCGGTGCCGGCGCCCAGGAGCGAGCCGGTGCACTGGCGGTTGAGGTCGGAGACGCCGACCTTCCGGAACGTGTTCAGAGCGATCGTGATCACCTGGAGGATCCGCACGTCGATGACGCAGTTCTCCTTCGCGGTGCCCGCGGCCGTGTCGCGGATCTGTTGCGCGTACCTGTCCTCGAGCAGGCGCAGGCGCCCCTCCTCCATCGCCGTGACGAGTGCGGCTGCGAGGGCCTGCGCGTCGCCGGAGACGGCGACGCATACACCGATCGGCGCAGGAGTCGCAGGTGCGGTGCTGGCCGGCGTCGACGGAGCGCCTACCGGTGCAATGGTCGTGGGCGCGCTCGTGCTGCTGCCGAGGCCGTTGAGGTAGGTCATGATCGCCACGGCGTCGGCGCGGTACTTCGTGTAGTGGTTCGGGTCGGCGTTGCGCTGGACCTTGTTGATCGCGATGGAGGGTTCCATCGCCTGCCAGCCCTCGACGGTCACGAGGCGGTCGTAGAAGAAGCCGGCCGAGGTCGTCGGGTCCATGCGCTGCTCGATGGTGCCCCAGCTCGACTGCTGCTGGAACAGGCCGATCGAGTCAGCGACCGACCCGTCCGGGTTGATCGTGCCGTCTCCGTAGCTGATGTTCACCAGGGAGGACTCCCCGATCGCGGTCTGCACGCCCAGCGTCTGCCCGTCCACGCCGATCCCCTTCGCGGCTCCCGCGTTCACGATCAGTGCTGCGTTCCTGAGCTGGTCGTGCCCGTAGGCGCCGACCTTCGCATCTGCCGGGAGAGCGGAGACGTTGACCGGTCCCCCGCCTGGCAGGCATGCCGCGGCAGCGGAGCCGCCGAAGAACAGCACCCACAACAGCATTGCGATCGAGATGACGGGCACCATGACCGCCGCCAGCACCCCCAGTCCCCCCTTCTGCATCCCGTTACTCCGAGGCCAGAAGGGTGATCTGCTCCACGGCCCAGCGAGTGCTCTCCGCGGGGCGGTGGACGTACACGGAGTACTCCCCCGCGTCGGTAGGGACGAGGATGCGCACCGTGAACGCGCCATCACCGTCGCGCACTCGCGCTTTGCCTGTGACGCTCGTGCACGGCACGTTCGCGGGGTCGACCGTCTCGTAGGCGATGCCCGCCTGCTGCGAGAGCACCGGATACAGCTCATTGATCCAGGACTCGTAGTCGAGCGACGGACGGCAGAAGGCGGCAACCGCATTCGTGGCTACCGCAACGGTGTCGCTCACTACATCTGGTTCTGGAGTCGGCTCAGTGTCACCAGGACCAGGTCGGCTGGGCGCGAGTTCGGCTGCTGAGGGCGCAGCGGTCGGGACAGGCGTTGTCGTCGTCGGCGACTCGCTCTCGTGCGGTGCGTCGTCCGACTGGGTGGAGGTGCAGCCTCCGATGAGGAGCGTGGCGCAGAGAGCAAGCAGCACGGGCGAGTACCGAAACGAAGATGCGAGCACGTGTATAAAACTACCGATTTCGGTAGCTAATGCAACCTGAGTAGGTTACCGAAATAGGCTCATATCGTCTTTGGTACATTCCATGCGTGGCTAGACGACCAGCGCCGGGACCGACGGACTTCTCGCGACGCGTGGTCCGCGCGGTTGAGACGCTCCGCGATCGTGCGCGGCTGACCAACACCGAGCTCATCCGCGCTGCGGGCATCTCGGCGAACTACTTCTACATCCGCCTCCGCGGCGAAGCGCCGTTCACCACCAACGACATTGAGAAGCTCGCAGGAGCCTTCGGAGTCGAGCCGTACGAGGTGCTGCAGCTTGCCTCTTCCCCGACAACGGAGGATGGCGGAGGAGAGCTCACTGCTGAGCGCATCGACGGCAGGGAGTTCGCTCGGAGACTGAAGTTCCTCGCCGAAGGGCCGACGAGCGCCGATGCTCCGGTCTTCACCCTCGATGCCCTCGTTCAGTCGCTCCATGGCCGTGACATCAGCTTCGACCCGGAGGAGTGGGACGAGCTACTCGGACAGGAGGGCTTCACTCGGCTGCCGGTTGATCTGCTCGTCGGTCTCAGCGAGTTCTTCGGTGTCAGCTACGAGTACCTAGCCGCGAGGCGTGAAGACGAAGCCAGCGAGCTCATCGAAGCCGAGATCGGCTTCCACCGGGCGCTGCTCGCGACCGGTGCAACCTCCATCAGCGCTCGAGCGCTGGGTGGTATGAACGCCAAGCAGCTCGCCGCCGTCACCAAGGCGATTCTCTCGATCGAGCGGACTCCGAAGGAGGGCACCACCCCATGAGCGCCACCCAGAGCAACGACGCCCTGTGGTTCGAGCACGCCGACGTCGAGGCGCGCACAGCGCTCGCATTCGAGCAGCACCGATTTCAGGACGACCAAACCCTGGATGCCCTTGTCGAGCACGTCGCCGACCTGCACGGCAAGCCGATCCACGTCGACGCCATCGACGACACCGACTGGGAGACGCTCACAGCTCTCTGGGTCGACTTTCCCCACGAGGCCCAGATCCTCTATCGCTCGACCGATACGCGGCTCTACCAGATGCACTGCATCCTGCACGAGCTCGCTCACATCGTCCTTCGCCACCCCGGCTGCAACGTCCTGGGAGACGATTCCTCCCTCGCGTCGTACCGGGGAACGGACGGACTCGTGCGCGGCCGCCTCCTGGAAACCGGCAGCTCGGAGGGCATCGAGAACGCCGACGGCGACCGGCGCATCCTCGAAGGAGAAGCAGAGCACCTCGCACACCTTCTCTCGCGCTCGCTCCTGCGTCCTCGCTTCCGGGAGGACGAGGAGGTCTTCGGGTAGATGCAGGCTCTGGCACTGATCGCTCTGGTGATTCTCGCCGTCGTCTTCGTCGCCCGGATCCCCGCCGCTGTTTCCCAGCCCTCAAGCCGGCTGTCCTGGCTCGCCAGTGGAGTCGGCTCTCTCGCGCTACTCACCCGAGTCCACCCCGGGCTGGATCGGTTCCTCGGTGGTGAGAACTACATCAACCTCGCCCAGAATCTCCTTGCGACCACGGCCTTCTGGCTGGTCATGCGCGCCGCCCTCCTTCAGTCCCGCAGCACCCCGCGGTTCTGGACCAGGAAGCTCATCCTCGTCGCCATGCTCGTGTCCTTCGCGGTGCCGTTCCTGTTCATTACCGACAAGGAACCCACCTCGAAGACCTTCATCACCGAGCACATCACTCAGAGCAGCACCTGGCTCTACGCCAGCATCTACATGACGGCGATCCTGGCCATCTCGACGATGCTCTTGCTGGGTCTCCGCCGCAGACAGGCGCGCTCCTACGGCTTCTTCGTCGCCGGCAGTAGTCTCGTCATACTCGCGTGCATCGACGAGATCGCCGCGTTGGCCCTCGACCACTTTGAGGTCACCGATCTGGGCTTCCGCATCCTCCTACGAAACGCGTTCGACTTCCTGTTCTACTGCGGCGTCATCCTCATCGTCACCGGAATCGCCTCCTTCACTCTGCAGAAGGCCATGCGAGAGGCGCGACTCGGCCGACATGCGCGGCGACTGCGCCGGCTCGCCACCCGGCTCGCAATGATGCCGCCCACGAATGGGTCACGCGGCACTCGAGACGAATCTGCGATCGCTGTCGTGTACGACCTCGTGATCGCCCTGCGCGACTTCGAGAACGCCCATCGCGGCCGCCTGACCGCCGCGGACGCTCGCCACGTGGCAGAGGCCGAGGCCATCGTGCTGGAACAGCTCCCCTCCCCCGCGATCACGAAAGCCTGGACCCGATGAGCGCACGACGTTTCAGCGCGAGAACTGCCCTAGGAGCGGTCGGAACCGCGATAGGGGCGCTCTCTCTGCTGGCAGGCGTCGGTGTCGTCCTAGGGCGGCGAGTCGTGATGCCCGGGCGCAAGAGGACCGTGCAGGTCCTCTCGGCGACCCCGGACAGCCTCACCCTCCACGCGACTCCCGAGACCCTTCACGACGGCGAGTACGGCTTCTGGTTCGACTCCGATCGGGGCCATGCACTCGTTGGCCGGATCCTTCATCACGACGCGATCGAGCGGACCGTTCGCCGCGAGGTGCTTCGAGTCACCGGCGGCGATCTCTCCACCGCTCACGAAGGCCGGTGGACCGGGCACGTCTTCGCGCGTCCTGAGGACATCGACTCGCGCGTGCGCGAGATCCACGTCGACTCGCCATTAGGCCCATGTCCGGCGTGGCTCTTCCCGTCAACCGGCGGCGAGGGCGAAACAACCTGGGCGATCCACGTGCACGGCATCCGCACCACCCGCATCACCGCGCTGCGTTCAGTCCCGGCAGCACGCAAGCTCGGCTACACGTCGCTCGTTCCTTCGTTCCGAGGTGACGGAGATGGGCCACCAACGAAGAACGGGGCGTCGACTCTCGGCCAAACCGAATGGGATGACGTCGATGCTGCGATCAGCTACGCCGTGGAGCACGGAGCGCACAGCATCGTTCTGTTCGGCTGGTCCCTCGGTGGCGGCATCGCTCTTCAGCTCACAGAGCGGTCTCAACACCGCGATCTCATCGCAGCCCTCGTTCTCATCGCACCCGCCACCGACTGGCGGCAGGTCATTCGGGCTGGAGCGCGCCGAGCTCATCTGCCATCGGTCGTGGGTGCGCTTGGGACGTTCGCTCTCTCCACTCGCCCCCTCAGTACCCTCGCAGGACTCCCCAAGCCCATCGACTTCGATGCCTTGGACTGGACCCGAGGACCGAGACTCACCGTTCCGACCCTCCTCATTCACTCAGACGGAGATCGGGAGGTACCTGCCTCGCTGTCACGGACCTTCGTGAGCGTGAACGCTGAGCGCAGCGAGCTAGCCCTGCTCCCGTCGGCTGCGCATGCCTGGGAGTACAACGTTGCACCACACGAGTTCGACGCCTCGATCTGCGAGTGGGTCGGACGGCGGCACGCGCCGAGCTGACAGCGTGTACCCAAGTCGGTAACACTGCCGAACCTTATTTGGTACAGTTCCGGCATGGCTGTTGGACGAAGACCGTACCGGCCGCGGGTTGGAGGCCTTCACGGCCTTAGTCGATCCGTCGCGACCACGTCACTGCAGCAATCGTCCTTAATCCCGGGATTGATCCCGCCAGCGCGCGGCGTGGCGCACGCAATGCCGGGGTTAAGTCACCACTCTGGACGCATGGCTCCGATCAAGCAGAAGCGACGCGCGCGCAACGGCGCCGTCACCGTGCCCGTCGAGGTTCAGATGCCGCCCGTGCTGAAGGACGACATCGACGGCGCCGCGAAGGCCTCGGGCGTCTCGCGCTCGTTGTACTTCGAACTCTTGCTTCAGCAGCTCCGCGACTCCACCGGGCACCTGCCCGTGCTGGCACCGACGTTCGACATCGACCAGGAGGCGCACATCTCCGCCGCTTAATAGAAAGCGGCCCGCCGCTGACGCGGCGGGCCGATCTAAGTTACGTAGTTCGAACCCTCACAGTTTGCCGACCTAGAGGTTCGTCCCATCTAAAGTCACCAGCCCTCACGGGAGGCTTCTCCATGTCTGGCATCATACCCACGCCTTCGCAGCGAACTACGACGAGCTTCACTCGTCGGCGTGTCGCGACGCGATCGGCGGACGCTGCTCGAGCAATCGTCAGGTCGCCGCTCGTCGCTACTGCGCTCGACGGGACGTTCGTAGACACGCCGAGCGACATCCCCAAAATGCATGCATTCGCTCAGAAGACTGCTCATATGAGCGCAATCAAGGGTCGTGCAAAGCGAGCAGACAATGCTCCCACCGTGCTGCTTCAGGCACGCGTCACTCCGGACGTCCGTGAGGAAGTGAAGGCGGCCGCGGCGGCCAGCGGCGTCTCCTTGGCCTACTACCTCGATACCTTCCTGCGCGAGCTCGTTCAGACGAACGGTGCGCTCCCCCTCGTCGCTGCACCGCGACCTCAAGCAGAGGAGCTGCCGATCCCAGCCGCTTAAACGAAGGAGGCCCGCCGAAGCGGGCCTCACCAAGTTTCGTAGCTCAGAACCCACTGCCGACCAAAGCCCGGGTTCAGAGCTAATCAAGTCACCACCCTCACGGGAGGCTTCTCTATGCCCGAAAGATTACACGACGGGCTGAGACATTCAAGGATGAATCTCTCAGCGAGCCGTCACGGCTCGTTGACGCTCGGCGCCGACGCATGGTCACTGACCCGTCGGTTGAGCCCGCGCGACACCGTCCGAACGATGCGTCGCGACGCCTACGGGCGCCTGGACGAGAACGCGTACCCCACAGCGTTCCTGGTCTCCGCCGTTGCCCCGAGTACCCCCTGGGCGATCTACCTCGCGGACTCCGCCAGCGTCTTCCGACTGCTCTGCTTCGACTTCGACGGCAAGGACTCACACGGTGTCGACCCCGACCTGATGGAACAGGCCGTCGATGACTGCGACGCACTCTCGGCTGTCTTCGATGAGCATCAGGTTCCACACGTCGTGTGCGAGTCCTCCGGCACCGGGGGTCGCCACCTGTGGGTCGCCGTCCGTGGCGGTGCTGCCGCAGCCGATGTCGACCGGTTGGCGACCGCCGCGAAGGCGAACTTCCGCACGCTGGATCACGGCATGCTGCACAACCCGCGCACGGGTGCTGCCCGCCCTCCCCTGTCTCCTCACCGCGACGGCAGCCTGTCGACGCTGCTGCGAGGCCGCGTCGAGGATCTGCTGGAGCCGGTCGTACTGCCGGCTTCGCTGCTCGCGGTTGCGGCCGTCCTCGAAGCGACGCCTTCGGGGCGCCGCTACTTCGCGCCGACTCAGGACGCGGTCGTCCTGCAGCACCGCACTCACCGTGCGCTGAGCGCTGCGGGTGCGGCCCATATGGCTACCGCCGGTGGTGGCGCAAACCCGTCGTGGACCGCGTTCATGTGCCTGCTCTCGGCCGCGCACGCCGGCTGGACACTGACCGACGTCCAGCACGCCGCCCAGACCGCGCCCGGTATGGAGCACTACCGCACGAAGAACACCGGTCGAGGTGGCCGCCGCCCTCGAGCGCGTGACGAGGCCGCCGCGCGACTTAGTCGTCAGTGGGAAAAGGCGCTCGAGTTCGCGTCCCTGCATGCCGTGCTGCCTTCCCAGCGGGAGCCCCGCGATCTGACTGAGCTCGAGGGCATCGTCGCGGCCGTCGGCGACCTCCTCGAGCGGTTCCGAGTGAACCCGGGCCGATGGGGTCGTACCGAGCGCGCCACCTCCGAGCGGACAATCCTCACCGCCCTCGCATACCTGACCTTGCACACCGGCAAGCGCACCGTCGCCGCGTCCGTTCGCGATCTCGCACTGCTCTCCGGCCTCGGCCGCACTACCGCCGCCAGCGCACTACGGACGCTCCGCGAGGACGGCTACGTCCAGCTCACCGCCCGGGCCGACGGCAGCAACGCGAGCGAATGGCGCTTGACTGGCACACTTTCCACAGGTTCCAACACAGTCCGGACACAACCACTCAATAACCCCCGCCCCCCGGGCCAGCTCTTCTCCGAGCGAGCTGTCATCCTCGACCGGCTCGAGAACGAACTCACCGACGCTCGCCACGATCTCTTCACCCGCCCGGGCCTCGGACACCTCGCTGGGAAGATCTACGCGCTGCTGCGCCGTGAAGCCTCCGTGACCGTTGACAGCACTGCCCGGATGCTCGGAGTGACCGTCCGAACCGCCGCCACGAACTTGTCCCGGCTTCGCGGCCATCGCCTCATCGTCAAGCACTCCGACGGATGGAGACGATCCCTCCGCGACCTACGCGCCACTGCAGCACAAACTCTTGGCGTCAACGGGCTGCTCGAGGACCGCGCCCACCGCTACAGCATCGAACGTGAAGTCTGGGCCTGGTGGCAAGCCGAACTCGCCCACCGCTCCTCCACGCCAAGAGAACGCCCCCGACGCCCGCATATCACCAGTCGCCCCCTCTTCGACGACTCCTCCGCCGGAGAACGCGTCTGGCCGCTCTACCCCCGAGACGCCGCCGGCCGCGGCGACCACCGAGAAGCCCTCCACTGGGGGCGCACAGGCATGCTCGCCCCAGGCTCCCTTTGGTGGTCCTCCACCGCCGCATAGCCCTCGTCTGTTATCGACGCGGTGGACCACTTCCCCATCGTCGTAGTCGTCGTCGCCGAGTACGCCCTCGTCGCCGGGTTCTCTCCTCCGGCGCGAGGCCACTTTGAGGGCCCCCTGGATCTTGACGACCACCGGATCCACGATTAGACCTCCACGTTTACCGTCCGCGTCTCTTTGGAGGGCATTATGTGGGCCAGCCGCAGCGACGTCGATTAGCTCTTGGTCGACCGACCCCTCTCCCCCAAGCATGGCAACGTCTTCGTCTCGGTCCGTGACGGCAAACTTTCGTCAAGTTCCTCGAGCTCTCCGTCGTCGGCGTCATCTTGCGCGCTGAGGACTCGAGTACCCTCCGACCTTCGTCCGGGAGCTCGGCGACCTTCAGCTCTGGGGTGTATTCGCCGTTTGCATGTGGCGGCCTCCCCGCGCGCTCTGAGCGATGCAGTGGCCTTCTCGAAGTGCAGTCTTTCTAAGGGAGCTGCGGCGGTGGTCCGACTCGAAGCTTGTCGGTTGACTCGTCGTCGTCTTGAACAACGACGGTTGCGTGGTCGCTCGCTGGACCAGCTCCTCTCCGTATTCGCGCAGCGCGCCGCCCGCCGCCTCTACGCGCAGGGTCCGGTGACGAAGACGATGCGCGTGTTCGGTCGACGTCGCCGTTCGCGGACGCGCTGCACTAGTCCTCGTGCAGACCCGCCCGCTTCCCGTTCCCACGGATTGACCGGCGGCGATCGTGAAGGTCCCGATCGGTACCTTCTGGGTGTGGTTGCGACGGTGCACGGTATTGTCGCGCCGGTGTCGTTCTGGCAGGCCTCTTCCCCGAAAGGATCCACGTTTATACCGACATCTTCGATGCCACCTTCGGCACCCGACACCGCCAGATCACCAATCACGCCGCTGTTAAACGACTCGGCCGCTCGGAGATGGCACCAGGACGTGCCAGCTCTGAAGGACCTGTCTGGGCCAAGGAACAAGACGCACTCTCCCCCCACTGCGACCCGTTGAGCCGAACTGACGACGGCGTACGCGGTGGGTCGTGTTCGGTCGACGAGGGACCTCTAGTCGTAGCTTGTCGTTTAAATAAATCCGGACGTAAAGGCGGACGTCTATCTGGCTGGCAATATAATTACGTCCAGACGTAATTATGTTTGCCTGACGCCGGTCGTGTCCTCCAGCAAGCCACGTTGGCGCGCTGTCCGCTTGCAGCGGCCTTCTATGCTTCCGTGAGCGCATCCGCGGCCATACCCCGCTTTATTTACGTCCTGATGTAAATAATTATTGGTGAGCTTGAAGAGCTGTCGACCCCCGCACACGAGATGCGGCAGTACCCGTCGACCCAAATAATTACGTCATGACGTAAATACGCTCGTATTGTCTGCGTGCCGGCGTGCCGATTAAGGTTTAATTACGTCATGACGTAATGACAGCTAGATGGTATGATGGACGGGCAGACAGATGGACAGAGTTGAGGGCGCGATGGCGATCATTACGGCGGTCGGAAACCGCAAGGGCGGTGTTGGTAAGACCGCGGAGGTGCTGGGCCTGGCAACTGGGCTGATGCTGATGCGCCGAAAGGTGCTCGTCATTGATCTTGATCCGCAAGCCGACGCGTCAACTGCGCTCGAGGCTGACGGCGAGCTCGACGTGTTTGACGTCCTCTATGGGGGAGTGCCGGGTTCGATCGGCGAGGCGGTCACGAAGTCCTCCTGGAGCGGGATCGACGTCGTCAGGAGTTCAGAAGCGCTCTTTCGGATGGAGACCGAATCGCTGATGGGTGCTGAGGTCCGCTTGAAGACCGTCATGTGGGAGGCTCCGGAGCTTGCGCAGTACGACCATGTTCTGATCGATCTCCCGCCCGCACTTGGGCGCTTGACGGTCAATGGACTACTGGCCGCTACGCAGGTCCTCGTGGTCACGGAGCCGACGTCATTCGCTGTTCGAGGAGTGGGGGAGTTCCTCGACACGGTGCGTCAGGTCACCGCGACTCCGCACCTCAATCCCGGCCTGAAGACTGCCGGGATCGTCGTCAATAAGACGTCGAGCCCGCTGACGAGCGAGCACTCGTTCCAGATCGGCGAGCTCCGAGAGGCGTACGGCGATCTCATCGTCGAGCCATACCTACCGACCTGGACCGCAATGCAGGACTCGGTCAGTGCACGCGTGCCGTTGACCAAGCTGAGCGGTCGTCGACCCGCGATCCTGACCGAGCGCTTCGTTTCGCATGCTCGCCATCTTGAAGGAGTCTCCAAGTGAGTATTCAACGCAAGTCCTCGGTTACGAAGGCGCCGGCTGCCACCGTGCTTGAGACCTTGTCTTCTGCACGTCCTGCCGTTGCGGACGTGTCGGCGCCGGCGATCACCGTTGACGCGGAGCAGGCGCCGGAACGCCGGCCTGGACCGGGCCGTCCTCGATCTAAGAGGCGGATGGAGCCGTTCTCGTCCAAGATCGAGATCAGCTTGCGTGATCGTCTCGACGACTACGTTCAGCAGAACGGCATGACAGTGGTCGACTTCCTGGACGAAGCGATCCGAGCTCGTCTCGACAGTTAAATACGTCTAGACATAAATAATTTAACGCGCAGGAATAGTCCGCGCAGCGGCGCAAACCTTCAGGTGTCGTACCGTTGAGCTATTCGTTGACCGAACCGGGTGTGTGGCAAGCGGCGCCTGCTACGCACCGAGGCGAAAGGGGAGTGCTCGTGGATGACCAGTCTGCCGACGCCGTGGGATCCACCGTCACTCCAATGGTCGGTATCGCGTGGGCCGCGCTGGAGGTCTTCGGCGAGCAGGGTGTGAAGCGCGCGTCGCTACGGGAAGTTGCTCAGCGAGCCGGTGTCTCGTATGAGGCCCTGACTGGCCTCTTTCCGGACGAGCGTGCGTTGCTCTTATTCGCGCTGAAGCTCTTCGAGGCGGACTCCGAGGAAGTGGCGCTCAAGGCCTCGCGTTCGGATGGGTCCCTTGCAGACGTCATCGCTGCGGTTCTAGTCCACCAACAGCGGACGCCCGATCGATTGCGCGCGTGGCTCGCGATCAGCATCGCCGCCACGCAGAAGGACCATCCTGCTCGTGGGTTTTTCGCTGATCGCGCCGAGTTTGCAACCGGAGGAGTCAGTGGCGCCCGTGCAGACGGCGATGCCGAGCGAGCGCTCCTCTATCTCGTCGTCGTCGACGGTCTGCAGTTACAGTGGCTGGCCAATCCTGGTCTCGACGTCGAGTCGGCGTTGCGGCTGTTCTTGAGTTCTTCTCTGTACACGAGGCCGACAGAAGCGTGATCGTCCCGGACGCTCGGTTGTGTCGTCACGGAGCGTCACGTCACGTGCAGCGGAGTGCCCGAGATGCTCGTTGACGACGCCAAGACTCGAATGAGCGGCCAGCGCCAGATCGACCTCGGCTCACGGCAACGCCTGGTCCTCGCTGTACTGCGCTTCACGCGCTGAGCCCTCCGCACTTGCGCCGCGGTCCGCGTGGCTGTGCGGAGGACTTCGCGATCGCGACGATTGCGAACACAACGCTGGCATCGGTCAAAATTGCCTCAATCCGTTGCGCCACGGCGTCTTCGGTTACAGTCCCGACCGCTCTGCGCGGCCTACAGGTCTTCGAGTCCCGTCGGCGAGGCCGCCGATAGCCGTGACTGACGCGATACCACGCAACCTAGCGGTTGGGCGGCAGCGGCGATCGACATGTTCGACCGGTTCCGCCACCTCGCCGTTCGAACTCGATCGACGAGAAGAGGCAATCGTTGGAGGCGTAGCCGGCCCTTCGTGGTACTCACCGTCTCACTTTGCTTTGACCTCTCCCGCTGTAGGTGCCCTCTTCGAAGCTGGGCGGGGTCGTTTCATGCTGCCCAAGTATAAATAGCGATAATTGTGGTTACCGCTACTAGAGTCGAAGCAGCATCAGGAGGCTTTCGGGGTGCGTTCGAGGGGGAGGAGGCGGCCGTGACGCTCGAGAATCAGCTCGAGGGCCCCTTCGAGGGCCTGCTCGCGGCACCACTGGATCTGGACGCGATCGCCCTCGAAGTCCACGAGGTCCGCACCGCCGAATGGTTCGACGCCGAGCAGACCCCCTCCTGGCGCGTCCTGCTGCGAGCGACCGCCCTGCTGCGCACCCCCGTCCCGCAACTGATCGAGCGCATCCGCCAGCTCGAGCAGATCGCCGACGGCCGCCTCCCGCACCTCGACCGCGGACGCTGCCCGGACGGCACCGCCGACACGGACACCCGGGACGGCGCCTGCCGCGCCTGCCAAATCCTCGGCGCACCCCGGAGCACCTGATGGACGAGCTCGAGGACGTGCGCGGGGGAGTGGCGGCGGCGCCCGTCGTCGGTGCGCTCTCGCCGGCAGTCCTGCAGCTGGGCGAGGCGTCGATCGCTGCGAACACCCGGCGCGCCTATCAGGCGGACCTGCGCAGCTTCGTTGCCTGGTGCGCCGCCTCCGGGCGGCCTCATCTGCCGGCCTCGCCGGAGACGGTCGCGGAGTACCTCGCCGACCGCGCGGGCCTTATCACCACCGCGGGGGAGTGGCGGTACGCGCCATCGACCCTCGCGCGCGCTCTGGCCGCCATCAACGCCGCCCACGCCGAACGCAACCTCCCCCTGCCCGGGCACGCCTCCCTCGTCACCCGCACCCTGCAGGGCATCCGCCGCGACCGCCAGCGCCCCACCCGGCAAGCGGACCCGCTGCTACTCAGCGACGTCCAAGCGGTCCTCGACCGCATCGACGTCACCCACTGGCCCGACGGAACCGCCGGCATCCGCGACCGGCTGCTGATCCTGCTCGGCTGGGCCGGAGCCTTCCGCCGCAGCGAACTCACCGACCTCCGGCTCGACGACATCACCCGCCACCGCGACGACGGCCTGCACCTGCGCATCCGACGCTCCAAAACCGACCAGACCGGGAAAGGCCTCATGAAAGCCATCCCCTACGGGCGGGAACCGCTCACTTGCGCTGCGTGCGCATGGATGCGCTGGCTACGCCTGCTCGCCGCCACCGAACAGGGACGCAGCGCCGTCATGCGAGTGCTGTTCACCGACGACCCCGCCGTGCACGTCTGCCGGAGCGACATGCCGGCGGTGGAGGGGGCGGCGCCGCTGCTGCGGCGGATGCACAAGAGCGGCCTGCCCACCGAGAACCCCCTCAGCGCCCAATCGGTGAACCTCATCGTCAAACGCCGCGTCACCGCCGTCGGCCTTGACCCCGCCCGCTACAGCGCCCACTCCCTCCGCGCCGGATTCGTCACCGAGGCGCTGCGCCACGGCGCGACCACCCACGCGGTCATGCGCCAGACCGGACACCGCTCACCCGCGACCGTCGAGATCTACGCCCGCGAACGCGACCCCCTCACCGGCAACGCCGTCACCACCCTCGGACTATGACCCCCGCAAACATCCTCGAGCAGCTGCCTGTCTCCAGCCGCGCCGCCTGGCAGCTGTACACCGACTGGTGCGCCTCGACCGACGTTCCGACGATGCCGGCGGCGACGCCGCAGCTGCAGGCGTTCCTGCGCGACGTGCCCGCCGCGTTCAGCACCTCCGTCGCCCGCGTCCGAGCGATCCGGGCCGCGCACACCATCACCGGCACACCCTTCCCCGACGCCCCCACCCCGACCTCTCCTGCACTCCGGGTCGGCACCGAATGGGCGAGCGTCGAGGCGGCGCTGCTGGCTCTGCCACTGACCCGTTACCCGGCCGGCCTCGTCGGACGCCGCGACGCGCTCGTCCTCCTGCTCCTGGACCACCTCCACCTCACCCGGGCCGGCCTGCGCGCCATCCGCATCACCGACGTCGACCCGACCCAATGGCGGATCGCCGACACACTCTTGCCAAGGACGGACTCGGCGATCCCCTGTCCGCGCTGCATCCTCAGCCGATGGCTGCGCGTCCTCGGACCCGCCGCCCTCGGCTTCCGCACGAGCGTGCGCGAACTCCTGGACCCGGCCGGCTTCACCGACCGGCACGACTGCACCGGCCCGCTCGAGGACACCTGGACGGTCGCACCGAACCTGCTGCCCGCCATCGACCGTCACGGCTGGCTCACGAACACCACCATCAGCACCCGCACCATCTCCGCCCTCACCGCACACCGTCAAGACCCCACGCTCCTCCCCGCCCACCACCGACCCCGCCCGGTCGCACCGAGTCTCCGGCCACCCCTCACCCTGCAGGGCCTCGCCGACGCCTACGACGACCTCGACGAACGCCTCACCGCGCTCCTCCTGCGCACCGACAATCTCCTCACCACCACCCCCACCAGCACCGACTCGGCATGACAGCCATGACCGATAAGCACCCCGACAACCTGCTCACCCCGCGGGCCACCCCGTGCGCATCCTGCCCCTACCGCCGTGGTGTGCCTTCCGGCATTTGGGACGACACCGAATACACGAAACTGCCCCGCTACGACGCCGAAGTCCCTGAGCAGCCCACGGCCGTGTTCCTCTGCCACCTCGACGACGGCTGCGTCTGCGCCGGCTGGCTCGGCCACGCCGACGCCGCAGGACTGCTCGCCGTGCGCCTGGGCGTGATCCGCGGCCGCCTCGACCCCGCCTGCCTCACCTACAGCACCGACGTGCCCCTGTTCCTCACCGGTGAAGCCGCCGCCACACACGGCCGCCACGACATCCCACGCCCCACTCCACGAGCGGCCGCCGCGATCCAGAAACTCCACCGCATCCGAGGCCTCAGCAACCGGGATCTCTGAGTGCCTTCAGCTCCTCACGAATCGGTCCGGACTTCCGGACGACGTGCTGAAGCGACCAGAGCTATGCGGACACCATGTGCTGACGCCGAGAGCGCCACCGTCGCACAGGCACGTGTCGGCACGAATCAGCGTTACAGCCGAGCGTCAATGCGATGCACGTGGAATGGAAACCCAACGTGAGAGCTTCCGATGCAGGTGACAACGCCTTGATGGGTGACTCGACCTTCGCAACAGGGACCTTGTTGAGACCGGGTGGCCGGTCGGTCAAGTGCAGAGCGTGGACTGCGTGCAAGGTTTTCTCTTGCTCGGTCTGATAGGACTAGGGATGGAAAACCTTTCCGTACCTGATTTGGAGTAGTAGTCGTATGGCTCAGAAGATGACGCTCGTTGATGACCTCGATGGTTCCCCGATCGAGGACGGCCGCGGCGGCACCGTCCGGTTCTCCATCGACGGCGCGAACTACGAGATCGACCTGTCGGAGAAGAACGCTGCCACGCTGACCGAGGCGCTGGAGAAGTACGTGTCCGCGGGACGTCGCCTGCGTGCCGGGAGCAGCTCCATTCCGGCGGCGGTCAAGAAGAGCGACCCGCAGCGGCTGAAGGCGATCCGGGAGTGGGCGGGCAAGAACGGGTACGAGGTTTCCAGCCGCGGCCGCGTCTCCTCCGAAATCGTCGAAGCGTACGACGCCGCGAACTGACCTCAGCAGCCGGTCCAGCTCCCCACGCGTGAGCTGGACTGCGCTGACATCTTCACAGGGTCACCCACGCACGCCAGCTCACCCCGCGTCGTCCGTCCGAGAGCAGTGCCGCACATCAACGACTTCGATTTCTGACGAACGAATCCCTCCGGGAGGTGAGGCGGAGGACACTCTCTGGCTGATCTGAGGGTCGAGTCCGTCGGTGTCGTAGGACTGCTCTCGCGCGGCCTGAAGTACCGGTGTTTGGTCGCACGCGCCCGGTCGTCGTCGGGCTGTTCGGGATCCTGCGCATGCCGCAGGCGTTGATCGCCGCACCTGGAGCGTGAGCGAAGAGCATCGGTAGCACCGGTCAGCTACTCGCGCGGACGGTGCGCATCATCCGCCGCGTCGCCGGAATCGTGGACGCCTCGAGGCTTCGGTTGTCTCGGTGAGCGGTATGGGCTGGCTCGTGTGGAGCTGCCGCCTCACATTCCGGGGTTCCCCGGCCTCAGGGGTGCGAGCTGCACTCACGCAGCGGCGGCCGAAGAACGACTGCGGGGAGCCGCTCATCGGGCTGATCATCAGTTCACACCTCACGGCTTGGGGCGGCGCGGGGGAGCCGAGGGAGCTCGAGCGCTCCCGCGAAGATGGATGCTCCTTTACTCTGTGCCGATTCGCGAGGAGGAAGCGGGCGGTAGCGTTCTAGCGCGGACCCGGTGTGCGATGGACGCCAGCGTGCAGCCGCTCGGCCGTTCAGACGCCGCCTGCTCTGTCAGGATGGCGTCGTGCTAACGGCCTACCTCGATGAGTCTTATACCGACGAGCGGTATTACGTCGCCGCTTTCCTCATTGATGAGGCGGACAATCCAGCGCTGGACGCCGCGCGAGCACGGATGAGCATTTTCCTCAAAGGCTTTGGAGTCGAACCGTCCACCGAACTGCACGCCCACTCCCTGATGACTGGTCGTGATGGGTTTGAACCTGTCGCCCGGCAAGTGCGGGCACGGATTCGCATCTATCAGCAGTGGATGAACGAACTCGCCGCGCTTCCCGCTCGCGTGATCGTCCGAGGAGTCGACGTCACCCGCTTGAACGCTCGCTACAAGTACCCGGACCCACCTCACCAGGTCGCGTTGCAGCACACACTCGAAGCAATCGATAGATGCGCCCGACAGCACGGCAAGCAGGTCCGCATCGTCGCCGACATCGTCCCCGGGCAAGTCGCGCACGCCGCGGACATGATCCGTTATCAACGTTCCGGTACCCCGGGATATCAGAGCAGCATGCTCGCAGCCGTTGTGCCGCCGCTGGTCTTCGAAGACTCCGCCCGCTTCCCCGGCCTGCAAGCCGCGGACGCGATCGCCTACATCTATCGGCGCTTCGATGCCCACGTCGAATCGAACAGCCAGGTCGCATCCGCCGTCCAACGGCTATGGACGACCCTCGACGGGCTCGTTTTCGAAGTCTGGCGTTGGGACCCGTAGAGGCCGCCAGATGCACGAAAACCTCGCGCGAGGCGAGGTTTTCGGCGGACAACGTTCCGGTAACCGGCCCGTCGTAACACCAGAGTACCGCGTCCCCACCCGCTCACCAACGGATCCTCCCAGTGGCAGCCTCGATCCGAGGAGCCCACGCAGGCTGTTCCACCGAGCGCCGGCAACGGTCGGTAGCCGGGGCCGTCGGTGGTGGTCGTCATGCTGGATCCTGTCGGGCGGTCAAGGGGGGCGATCACACGCAACAGCGCAATCGCGGTGAACGCGCTCGATCGCACCGCGTCGCGGGCGGCCCTGACCTGCCCGATGAGGAGCATCTCCGCGTTCAGCGCACCCGGCGATCTTCCGAACCCATCGTTGCCTCCTCCACGAGGAAGGTCGCTGACTGGGATGCGCGCGGCTGCTGAAGGTTCTGGTTCTTGTTTGAGGTGTGGCCGTGGTTGGCGGCGGCGGACAGCGTTCAGTCGGCGCCGTCGGTAGCGGGCACCTTGTCGGTGCTCGAGGTCGAGTCCATCCACACGGCTTGCGCCCCGGAGTCACCGATTCGCACGACGTCGATGGTGGCTCCGACGGAGATGGCGATCGCGGCGACGGCGAGCACGATCCCGACGAGGGGGCGGCGGGTGGCGGGTCGGTCCTCGGCTCGTCGCGTGCGGCGGAACCAGAGCCACTGCACCAGGGTGACCAGGAACAGGCCGGCGGCCCAGGGGAGCAGGTGGTCGCCGAGTTCGGTGTGCTGCTCGAGGATCGCGGACGGCTCCGTCTGGCGTTCGAGGGCTTCGCCGGCCTGCGTAGTGAGCGGGATGGCGATCAGCGCGGCGAGGGCGATGATCGGGGTGAGGATCCCGGACTTGCGGCGGGCGGCGGGCCAGACGCTGCCGAGGATGAGCGTGAGCGCGGCGAGGGGGAGCAGGACCACGACGGCGTGCACGAGGAGCGGGTGAAGGGGGAGGCCGTTGATCTGCCAGTCGTTCATCGGGGGCGCCTTCGGTCGAGGGGGGCTGTCCTCGTGACGCTAACGCGCCCGGTCCGGCATGCGGCGCCGGTCGAGGCGATTGTGTGAGCCCTCGAACGATCGCTCGCCCCTCCTCGGAGCCGACTCCCCGCTTCACCGCCGAGACACGATGCGCCGACCGGGCAGAGTCGGCCCCTGCGATCAAGCGGCGGGGGCGATTAGGCGGCGGAGGCGGTCGGTGACGAGAAGCGCGCCGGTGGCGTCGACGGTGAGGACGTCGATGTCGAAGCGGTCGGTGACGGTGCCGAGGATCGTGGCGCCGCCGGCGAGGATCGCGGTCGCGAGGACGTCGGCGGTGACGATGTCCTCGGCGATCACGGACACCTGCACGAAGGGGACGCCGCCAGGCTCGGACGGTCGGCGCCAGACGTGCTCGCCGCGTTCGGCGGTCCCGGAGGTGGCGATCGCGCGGCGTCCGTCGCCGAGCGGGACGACACAGAGCAGCGCCTGCCGGTCGCCGGGGTCCACGATCCCGACCGTCGAGCTGCCGGAGGGTGAGGTGAGGACGTCGCCTCCGACGTCGAGCATCCATTCGCCGTCGCCGAGCAGCCGGGCCGCGTTCGCCATGGTGGTCGCCTTGACGGTTCCGGCGAGGTCGATGAACCCGTCGGGCCGGTGCGGGGTGAAGGCGCCATCTGTCGCGGTGCGCCAGTGCAGTGATTCGGTGTAGGCGGTCCGCATCTGCTCGGACGAGGCGGTCAGCGCGAGCTCGCCGCGGGCGATCCGGGACGCCTCCGACTCCGGCCGGTACAGGCTGAAGCGGGCGTCGGCGTCGGCGAAGACGGCCTCGATGTCGCCGACCGGGGCGTCGTCGGCGGCGCGCAGGCTGACGACGGTGCCCATCGTCGTGAACGTGTGCACGGTCAGATTCCGGCCTGGTCGATCGCCGATTGCAGGGAGGTGAGGTAGCCGTCGCTGGTGTAGGTCGCTCCGCTGACCGCCTGCACCTGCGCGGACTGGGCGGCGAGGACTTCTTGACGCAGGATCGGCGCGGCCCGATTGGAGATCGACACGGACCGGCCGTCCTTGTCCGTCAGGTGTACGGCGGTGACGTCGGTGATCTGCCCGCCGGTGACGGTGATGGCGACCTGCACCGCGCCGAAGCGGGTCGACACGGACGAGCCGGTCCAGGTGCCGTCGGTCGAGGCGGACGGGCTGGCGGTGGCCGTCGAGCTCGCGCCGGCCGAGGGGTCGGCGGTGGCGCCGGCGGAGGGCGCTGCGGGCGTCGTCGAGGCGGGGGTGCCGGCCGGGGTCGGCGTGGTCGCCGCGGGGGCCGTTGGGTCCGTGGCCGTGGTGGCGCTCGTCCCGGTGGCGAGCGGTGATCCGGTGGCGCCGGCGGATCCCAGCTGCCAGCCGCCGACGAGGACGGCGAGGGAGGCGAGGACGCTGGCGACTGCTGCTCGTGTTCTCACCAGTCGAACCTCTCCACGTGGATCTGCCGGTCGGGCAGGCCCGCCGCTCGCGCGTCGCGGACGACGAGGTCGGCCCAGGCGGTGGGACCGCAGACGAACAGGTCGGATTCGAGCAGGCCGGGCAGCGCGGAGGTGATCGTCACACCGCGGGCGACGGACTCGGCGGACATCCACGTCGCGAGCCCCGCAGGTCGCCGGCCGATCATCCCGAACAGGGCGCCGCGGCTGCTGCGGACCAGGGTCTGCGTCTCGTCCCAGAGGTAGGTCTGGGACTCGTCGGTGGCGCGCAGCAGGACGGTCGCCTCTCCGGGGCGCAGGCCGCCGTGCTCGAGGAGCGCTCGGGCGGGGGTGATGCCGATGCCGGCGGCGATGATCGCGAGGCGCGGGGCAGTGCGGGCGACGTCGGTGAAGATCCCGTAGGGGCCCTCGATCGAGACCGCGGTCCCGGGGCGCAGTCGGGCGAGGCGGTCGGTCCCGGCTCCGAGTGCGCGGACGGTGATCCGCGCGCGGGTGTCGGTCGGGACGGCGGAGAAGGAGATCGGGTGCGCGTGCCACCAGGTGCCGCGGCTCCAGAACCGCCAGATCGCGTACTGCCCGCCGATCACGCCGAGGCGTGAGAGGTCGCGGCCGGAGAGGTGGATCGAGAAGACGCCAGGGGCGATCGTCTCGACGGCCTCGACCCGGATCCGGTGCCGCAACGTGGCGAGGACCGGCACCGCGAACCGGAACCAGGCGATCGCTCCGAACGCCAGGACGTAGAGGGCGATCCAGTAGACCCGCTGCGGGGTGCTCTCGGCGAGGACTTGGCCGGCGGAGAGCTGGTGGGGGACGGCGACGAGGACGGCCGCGTAGCTGAGCAGGTGGATCGCGTGCCACGCCTCGTACGCGAAGCGGCGGCGCACGGCGACGAGGGAGGTGACGACGACGAGCACCAGCAGGGTGCTGCCGAGCAGCGCCAGGAGCATGTCGGCGCCGGAGTACAGGGCGAGCGTCTCGTTCCACAGCGTCAGCCCGTCGGTGAGGGCGTAGACGACGGTGAGCAGGGCACCATGCCCGAGGATCAGGTACAGGGCGGGCTTGCCGAGGCGGCGGTGCAGCGCCATCGCGGCGTCCTAGCCGAAGGCGCGATCGATCCAGGGGATCCGGGCGGCGAGGACGAGCATGACCAGGATCAGGTCGGTGCCGACGAGACCGGCGACGATCCCCGCGGCCGAGAGAGCTCCGCCGAGATCGGTGACCTGCGCGGGTCCGCCGGCTGCGAGGTAGAGCGCGATGGCGAGGGCGACCGAGACCCAGCTGGCGGTGACGAGAGCGTCCGCGGACCGCAGGCGCCGGCGCAGGGATCGCCCGCGGTCGGCCTGCGACCGACGCAGCGTGGTCGGCGCGTGGGGTGGGGGTGCGCTGGTCGGTCGGATCATGGTGCTCACGGCGGCGCCCTCCGGTCGGTGTCGAGTGCGCCGACCCGGGGTTCCCGGGGGCGCGCTCTCACCGTCGCGGGGGAGTCTTGGTGCCGGCTATGAGTGGTGCGTGCCGATTCCGCGCCAGGGTCCGATTCGTGTTCGAGGTCTCACATGTCACCGCTCGGGCAGCACGACCGTCACCGCCACCCCGGCGGAGCGGCGGTTCTCGAGGGTGACCGATCCGTCGGCGGTGTCGACGAGAGCTGCGACGAGGGCGAGCCCGAGCCCGCTGCCGCCGTCGCGGCTGGCGCGCGCCTCGTCGGGCCGGGAGAAGCGCTCGAACGCGTGCGGCACGAACTCCTCCGGCATGCCGTGCCCGGTGTCCTCCACGCGCAGCTCGAGGGCGGAGTCGTGCTGCTGCAGGAGGAGGGTGATGCGTCCCGCAGGTGGCGTCGCGGCGATCGCGTTCGCGCCGAGATTGTCGAGGACCCGCGAGAACGCGCTCACCGAGAGCGGGTAGCGCGCGTCGGCCCGCTCGATCGCCGTGTCGAGCTCGATGTCGGGGCCGGCGCCGCCCGTGATCGTCCTCAGCCGGTCGACGGAGTCCATCAACTCCGTCTCCAGCTCGCTCGCCGTCGCGCGCGCCGCGACGGGCGGGGCGGCGTCCAGGCGAGAGAGCTCGAGGAGGTTCGTCGCCAGCCGGGACAGGCGAGCGAGGGAACCCTCGGCAGCGCGGATCTCCGTCTCGAGGGCGTCCGCGTCGCCGAAGTGCCGGTGCGCGAGTTCGAGCTGCGTGATGACGACGGCCAGCGGCGTGCGGATCTCGTGGCTGGCCGCGGACACCATCTGCCGCTCCCGATCCGCTGTCTCCCGCATCCGGGCGATGAAGGCGTTCAACGTCTCCGCCAGATCCGACAGCTCATCAACCGCCGGACCGACGGGGAGCTCGCCGCCGTCACGATCGCCGAGCGACGCGGCGGTACGTCGCATCCGCTCGACCGGACGAAGAGCAGCACCGGTGAGCAGCCACGCCGCGAGAGCGGACAAGACCACGAGGGCCGCGGCGCTGACGAGCAGCGTCCGGTCCAGGGCCGCGACGGTGAGGTCGCTGCCGGCGCCGCTGCGCGCCGCCCACAGCTCCCACGTGCCCGCACTGGTGTCCAGGATCCGCGAGACGACCGTGAACCGCACGTCCTCGTCGGTGACGACCGTCGAAGTGCCGTCGCTGCCGTTGCTGCGTTCGAGGACCTCGTGGACGTCGTGCGGCATCGTGTCGACGGGCACCGCCCCGCCGGGAGCGCGCGTGAAGATCAGGATCCCCTCGGCCGGCGGGTCGGGGGTCTCGGTCGGGTCCGATCGCAGATCGGCGAGGTACGGGGCGAGGTCGCCCTCGGCGAGGGTCACCTCGGAGGCGGCGACGATGCTGCGGAACTGCCCATGCAGAACCGCCGTGATCGCGCCGACTCCCACCAGGGCGACGAGGAGGCTGCCGAGGGTGATCCGTGCGCGGATGGAGAGGGTGCGCAGCAGCTTCATGTGACGCGCTCCAGGCGGTAGCCAGCGCCTCGGATGGTCACGATCCGCAAGTCGACCTCGGCGAGGTCGAGCTTCTTGCGGAGGTAGCTGACGTATTGGTCGACGATGGTCGGCTCGAAGGTGTCCGGCGATCCCCATACCTCGGAGAGGATCTGCGTCCGGGTGAGCACCTCGTTCAAGCGCGTCGCGAAGAAGCGCAGCAGCGTGAACTCCTTCACGCTCAGCGCGAACGGCCGGTCGCGAACCGTCGCGCGGACCGAGAGGGCGTCCAGTCGCAGCTCGCCGATCTGCACGATCGGCTGCGGGCCGCTGGCGCGGCGGCGGATCTGGGCGCGGATGCGTGCGCTCAGTTCGCCGAAGTGGAACGGCTTGGTGACGTAGTCGTCGGCTCCGGAGTCCAGGCCGAAGATCCGATCCTCGACAGCGTCCCGCGCCGTGATCAGCACGACCGGGACGGTGCTGCCGGACTCCCGCATCCGCCGGCAGACCTCGAACCCGGTCATCCCCGGCAGCATCACGTCGACGACGGCGACGTCGACGTCTCCCGCGGTGAAGACGATCAGCGCGTCCACGCCGTTCTCGACGAGCTGCACGTCGTAGCCGTCCTCCCGCAGTCCCCGCTCGATGAGGGCACCCATCTGCGGGTCGTCCTCGACGACGAGGATCCGGGACATCAGACCGCGCCGGACGTACCGAGCAGCGACCCGATCAGGAACGTGGCAGCGAGGGCCAGAGCGCCGCCGACGACGATGCGGATCACCGGGCGTAGCGCCGGGCTGCCGCCGACCCGGGCACTGATGAATCCCGTGGCCGCGAGGGCGATCAGCACCACGACGAAGGTCACCGGAACCCTCAGCTCCGGCGGCGGGAGCAGGATCGCCAGCAGCGGCAGAACGGCTCCGAGGAGGAATGACAGCGCGGAGGCGCCGGCGGCGGCGAACGGACTGGCGACCGCTTCCTCGTTCAAGCCGAGTTCCGCTTCCAGATGCGCGGTCAGGGCGTCGTTGTCGGTCAGCTCGTGGGCGACCTGGCGGGCGGTCTCCGCGGTCAAGCCCCGCGCCTCGTACAGAGAGGCCAGTTCCTCGAGCTCCCCGGCGGGATCCTCGGCCAACTCGACCCGCTCCTTCGCGATCAGAGCGCGCTGGCTGTCGCTCTGGCTGCTCACCGACACGTACTCGCCCAGCGCCATCGAGATTGCACCACCGACGACTCCCGCGACACCCGCCGTCAGGATCGGCGCCGTCGCGGTCGTCGCGCCGGCGACACCCACGACGAGCGCGGCGACCGAGACGATGCCGTCGTTCGCGCCCAGGACGCCGGCTCGCAACCAGTTCAGCCGCCCCGAAATAGCACCGTCGTGCGGTTCCGCGCGAGGGGACGATGGCGGAGGAGTTGACGGGGTCGACATGAGGGCCATGCAAGCACCGCCCCGACGGCAGCGCCAGCCAGGAGAGCCTGCCCAATCCCGTCCCGGCCGCACGTGCTGGGTGGAGGCGCAGAGGAAGCGGCAGAGGCCGCCACGCCCGCGTTTCTCTCGATTCAGACGTGCCCATCGACGTGGCGGACGGTGGAGGTCCAGTCAGACCCGCGCTGACCTTTCATTGGGTCGGCCGCTGGCTGCTCCGAGCCGGAGTTATGGCGGAGGTAATTCCCCGCCGAGGTCGCGAGCAGTACCTGCAGATTCGACGGTTCCGCCGTTCTACCGACTGGCCGATGCTGCAGGACACAGCAGTCCACCCGATCAGCTCAGCTAAACGGTAGGGGCTGCTCTTGGCTGATCAGGAGCGGGTAGCCGGGGAGGAGAGTGGTGACGCGCAGGGCGGAGTAGTCCGCGGAGAGGCTGCTGGGGATGTTGCTGGAGAAGGTTCCGTCGGCGCGGGTGCTCGGGCGGAAGAGGGGGACCCAGGAAGTGCTGCCGCGCGGCTTGCCCTCGAGGGCGAACTGGGTCTGCACGGGCGAGCCGTCCGCTGCGCGGATTTCCACGAAGATGACGCCGGTCGTACCTGATCCGTTGAAGATGACGTAGAGATCCGGTGCCGCAGGGGCGGAGGCGACGGCAGCGGGAGCGGCGACGGCAGCGACCACGATCGGAGCAGCCCACGCGGCCTGCACCACCGAGCGGCGGCGGACCGCGGGAGAGTCGACGCGGTCGGTGGTGGTCGTCATGCTGAGTCCTGTCGGGCGGGGAAGAGGGCAGATCGCAGACCCCCGCTCATTCGCGGTGGCCGCGCAATCGCGCCGCGACATTTTTAGTGTGCCGCAGGCTGTTCGGGTCTGCCTGATGAGGAGCACCCCCCGTTAAGCGCACCCGGCGGTGGCGGGCACATTCTCGAGGAATGTCTAGCGCGCACCTCCTCCACGGTGACAAACGTTGGAACGGCGTGAAGGTGTCGAGGGTGCGGAACAACTACGCCTGGGGGATGTCGGCGATCTGAGCGAGCAGGTCGCGACGTGTCTCAGCGGAGGCTCTAGTCATCGGCTCATCGACACGTAGCGCTTCGACGACACTGACGAACGCTCGAGCTTGAGCGCGCGCTTCGGGACGCCGGAGTAGGAACCGCTGGTAGTCGGCTTCCTCCTGCTCAGTGAGGATGCCAAGTGCCGAGCCAGCCGCCGCAAGAGCCGGAACAAGGAGCTGTGGACTCTCCAGCATCGGCTCGCTCCTCTCCGAGGAGGCATCGGGGCACCCTCGCGATCACCGTACCGAACGAGATCAGAGCGTGGCAGTGAACGGACAGTTCCCTTGAGCTGGCGAACGTCGGCACCGGCGCGGACGCACCAGAGCGCGATGGCAGGAGAACACCGGTGAGTACCGCGCTGGGAAGCGGACGGCGCATTTTGTCGAGACGAAGTTTGAGCTAGGCGAGCACGTGCTCGCATCCCTCCACGAGGGCGACGGCGTGACTCTCGTCGGCTACGAGCGCACCGTCAGCGGGGGTGAGGGCGAGAACCACCGCACCGGCCGCACTCTTGAGGCCAACGCGATCGGTCGGAACCACACTCGCGCTACCGCCGTCGTCACGACGACTTTCCTGCGTCCGCCTCGCCGCGATCGCTGCGGAGTGACCGAGGCTGCCGCAGAAACAAGCCCTCAGAAGGCGATCTACTCGCGATTCGCGGTCGCTTCGATCCAGTCCGTCACGTCGTCCTCGAAGGTCTGAGGAACATCCGGTGCTTCAGCACTCGCGGAGGGACCGCCCGCAGCCTCCACCTCTCGAGCGATGGTGTCAGGGACGACGTCGCCGTTGTTCTCGATCAACCACGTCTGGCTCTCGGGTGTGAGTTTCGACCACCACTGCTCATGCGTCATCGACGAAGTATGCGCCTGCCGCTCGGACACCGCGTCCTCCGCAGCGGCCGAAGGTCCTCTCTCGGTGCGTCCTGACGACCTCGCGCCGCTCGGAGCGGGTCAGCGCCTGTGGGCGAGCTCGCTCGCCATCAGCAGCCGTGCGCGAGAGAGCAGACCCCGCACAGCAGTCGGGGTGATGTCGAGGTCCAGAGCGATCTCGTCGTAGCTGAGCTCGTGCAGCTGCCGCAGCTCCCAGCAGCGACGTTGCAGGGCCGGCATCCGCTCGAGCACCCGCCGGGCGTCTGCGGCAAGAGCTGCGCACCGGCCGGCGGCCTCCGGGTCGTCCTTTTCCAGCGCCGGCAGTTGCTCGTCCAGTTCGCTCCGGCGAGCGGATGCCGGTGCGCGGAGGTGGTCGATGCTGCGCCGGCGGGTCGTGGTCGCCAGCCATCCGGCGATGGTCTCCCCGTCGATGACGCTGTCCAGATGCGTCCACGCGGCGAGGAAGAAACGTCGCGGCCGTTCTTGGCCGCCGACCCCCGGATCGCCTTCAACCGCTCCGGGTAGCTTTCCGCGGTCGGGCGACCGCGAGGTAGTGTTCCCGCCCGTCGTCTGCGGCGGCTGGCGGAGACATACTGATCGAACAGGGTGCGCAGCTCGGAGTCGTTCTCGGCCGACAGATCGCTTGGCTGTCTTCCATGCCCGCATCTGCACGATGTCGGTGTCCACCGGTACCGTCAGTAGCGTCGCCAACCGAAGGAGCCGCGTGCCAGAGACGACGTCCACCCCCGTCGGTGCAAATTGGATTCGCGCTGCCCTGCAGGTGAACCCGTACGCGTACCAGGGGCGTAACGCTCCATCAGGTTTCTTTGAAGACGAGGCCGCCTACAATGAGGCGCTGCTGAACGAGTGTGAATCCTTGGGTATCGCTCTCATTGCCGTCACGGACCACTGGAGCGTCGACTCGGCCGCCGGTTTGATCGTCGCCGCAAAGGAAAAAGGCATCACTGCCCTTCCCGGATTTGAGGCGAACTCATCTGAAGGTGTTCACATTCTTGTGATCTTTGACGCCGGTACGGACTTTTCGTCAATCAATGCCTCGATTGGACGATGCGGGGTCAGACCGAACTGCAGCAACGGAACGACGGGCGAGCCATACTCGATCATCCTTCAGCGAATGACGGAGGACGACGCCTTGGTCATCCCGGCGCACGCCAACGTGCAGCCAGCAGGCTTGCTCACCACGCGCGCCGGCCAGCCCCTCGCCACGATGATTCAGGCTCCTGATCTACACGCCATTGGTATCACGCCAACGGTCGCCGAGACGCGCGACCAAGCCGCCGTCGTCGGCGGCACGGGAATTTTCGCTCGCCCTCATCCCCTTGCCGTGATTCATGCAGATGACGTGATGGGACCTCGTCAGTTGCGCACAGACGGAGCAAGCTCCTGGTTCAAGGTCAGCGCACCCACCCTGCGCAGCCTGAAGCTTGCAGTTCGCACGCCAGCAACCCGCATTTCTGTCACGAATCCGAGAATCGAGCCGCGCACGACGATCAAGAGCGTGTCGTGGGTTGGCGGGTACCTCGGCGGGGTCACCGTACCCGTCTCCGACGACCTCACCGCATTGATCGGAGGTCGCGGTGCTGGTAAGTCGACCATCATCGAGAGCATCCGCTACGCGCTTGCGCTGGAGGCTCTTACTCCGCAAGTAAAGGCCGACCACAAAAATATCGTCTCGTCTGTTCTGCGCGGAGGGACGATCATCCGCGTCGAGATCGAAGCGGTGAACCCAGTTTCACAGCGCTTTACAATCGAACGAGAGGTCCCTCATCCTCCTGTCGTGCTTGACGCCGCTGGATCCCGGACCAACCTGACGCCCAGTGAAGTTCTTGGGCCTGTCGAGATCTTCGGACAACACGAGCTGGCTGAGCTGGCCGGCAGCACCGAACGCGTCGCCGAACTGGTCCGCCGTTTCGACGGTGAACTCGACGACGACGCTAATCTGCAAAGCACGCTTCGACAGCTTCGGACGAACCGCGAGGACCTGATCCGAGTCGAAGAGGCTCTCGATGACCTCGACGGGGAGCTCGCTCGCATCCCTGGGCTAACCGAACAAGTCGGGCACTGGGAAGCAACCGATGTCCCCGCCAAGCTCGCAGGGCAACAACGCCTCGGACGCGATGACGCCATCTTCGAGGAGGGCGCCAGCCGAACAAGCGCCGTTACTGACGAGTGGACGCGGTTTGTGCAGGCTCATGCACTTCGCAACCTAATCGTGCCGCTCGCCGACATAGACG
Source organism: Rathayibacter sp. VKM Ac-2857 (assembly GCF_013205025.1). Taxonomy (GTDB): domain Bacteria; phylum Actinomycetota; class Actinomycetes; order Actinomycetales; family Microbacteriaceae; genus Rathayibacter. Next base: position 119,019 of record NZ_JABMLE010000005.1, read on the forward strand.
GCGCGCCCCAACAGCAACACCTGGTTCGAGTCGTAGATGCTCTCACTCGACTGCAGTCACGTACGACCGAGATCTCTAGCTTGATGAGCGAAGCGCTGGCCGAGGCACGCGAAGACATCGGGGCCGCTCGCGCCGATTGGCAAGCTGCCACAGCGGATGAAGCTTCGTCCTATGGGGAGGTGGTGCGAGAGCTTCACGAGCGAAAGCTGGACCCTGACCGATTCGTCGCGATCCAGCAGGAACTGGACAGGCTGCAAGCGGTGGAGCCCCGCAGAGCTAGTCGGAGAAAGGATCTTACGAGCCTCCTGGCTCGGCGCGAAGCTCTTCTTGACGAACTCCGAGCACACGAGACGCGGCGCACCGAACACCTCCACGCCGCCATCGGAGCGGCCAACAGAGCGACTGGCGGAGTCGTCGTCGCGCGCCCCATTACGGCCTCGGATCGCACCCATATTCTTGACGTAATCAAACCGTACATCGCCACTCAACGCACCCAGATCACAGCGGCGATTGCAACTGATAATTTTTCTCCCCGTAGCCTCGCAGCAGCCATTCGGGAAGGCTCCGACGCCCTGAATGCGATGGGAATCCGAGGGGCCCAGGCAACTGCGCTTCTCACCGCCGGCGAGCGACTAGCCCGCGAACTCGATGAGTTGCGCATCGAATTGGCGGTGGAGGTTCTGCTCCAAGTCGACGGCACAGGTCTTCGCTCGATGGATCAGCTGTCCAAGGGTCAGCGAGCCACCGCCCTGCTGCTGCTGCTGCTCGCGGCGTCAAATGCCCCCCTCATTATCGATCAGCCAGAGGACGACCTCGACAACAACTTTGTCTACCGGGGAGTGGTCACTAAGCTTCGTCAACTCAAGGGGCGACGGCAGATCATCGCCAGTACCCACAACGCTAACGTTCCCGTGCTCGGTGACGCTGAACTGATCGTTGCTATGCAAAGCGATGGTACGCACGGCAGGCCGTCTCCGCGTGGCATTGGCTCGCTTGATGACGCGGCGATCCGAGTTCTCGCCGAGAACATCCTCGAGGGCGGACCGGCTGCATTCAACGCCCGTCAGCACCTCTACGGCTTCTGAGGCTCCGGAGCGGATCGGTCGTACCTAGGTTGCCGCCGCGCGGACGTGTCTTTTCCCGACCTGAAGGAGCCGTTGCTCCGAGCGGATACACCGCTCCACCCCAGTTCCTGAAGAGCAGCCGGGTGCTGAGCAGGAGACCCACCGGCGGGAGTCCAGCGGCTGCTTCATTGATCGATAGAATACCGACTTACAAGGCACTAGGACTTTGCGGTGCAACGATATGGGAAACGGAACTACGCAATGTCGACAACTGGTAACCAGTCAACTAATCTGAACGCGGCGAAGGCGGCTAAGAAGGACGAATTTTATACTCAATGGGCCGACATTGAGCGCGAGATGAACGCTTACCTCGAATACGACCCTGACGTATTTCGCGGAAAGACAGTACTCTTGCCATGCGATGACCCCGAGTGGAGCAACTTCACAAAGTTTTTTGCTCTGCACTTTACTGATTATGGCATCAAGAAGCTTATATCAACGTCGTTTGCCCCGGATAGCAACCCGTCGTTATTCAGTTACGAGCCCACACTTTTTGAGCTGAACAACCCGCAGTTCGACCAAACCAAAACGCACGCTAACGGAAAAAAGTTCATTTTGGAGCGCAGGGATGTCAACGCGGATGGCGCGGTAAACATCGACGACCTGCAATGGAATTACCTCGAAGGTGACGGAGATTTCCGAAGCGCAGAAATAACGGCTTTGCGCGACGAAGCCGACATTGTAATCACGAATCCTCCATTCTCGCTGTTTCGCGAGTTCGTAGACTGGCTCACAAAAGGCGGCGTGAAGTTCTCAATTATTGGCAACCAAAACGCTGTGGCTTACAAAGAGGTTTTTCAGCAAATCAGGACGAACAAAGTGTGGCTAGGAAAAGGGTTTAAGGGCAACGTCGCCCATTTCGCAAGTCCATATGAAGATATTGCGACGTCCGGAGACAAAGAGGAGGGGATGATTCGCGTGTCTGGAGTAATGTGGTTTACAAACCTGGAGCACGGGCGCAGACATGAGCCTCTTCAGCTCATGACAATGGCCGACAATCTGAAGTTCAATAAAAAGCTTCTTTCCACGCTCGACGGCGGGACGCAATATCAGCGGTACGACAATTTTGATGCAATTGAAGTCCCATTTACCGACGCGATACCCTCGGACTATTCAGGTGTTATGGGAGTTCCTATCACATGGCTTGCTAAGTACAACCCCGATCAGTTCGAGATCTTAGGAACCGACGAATCTGACGTTGTCCCCACAAAGACGTATCGTGCCAAGGGTAAAGTAGTCGATGGTCTCCCCGTAAAGTCCAATACGGGATCTGGTGGAGCCTATATCAGAACTGAGTCATACGGATCGGGTACCTTTTTCGATGTCGGCTACCCAGTGAAGAGAATGTATAAAAGAATCTTCATCAGTCATCGAGGGGAACTCTAATGAAGACTGAACTCAGACATTACACGGTTGGGGAAGTCGTTGAGGGTTTCGTGTATAACGAACTCGAAGGAAAGGGGCTCTTCGGTCTGGACGGGAGGCTAGTAATTCAGCCAGAGTACCAGCGGAACTACATTTATAACGACGGCAAGCGGGATGTTGCAGTAATAGAGTCTATGCTGAAGGGCTACCCGCTTGGGCTAATATATTTCAACGTCAATGGCGAAACGTTCGAAGTGCTGGACGGGCAGCAGCGCATCACGACTATTGGCCGCTTCGTGACGGGCAAGTTTGCAATAAAATTACACAACAAGGAACAGACCTTTTCGTCGCTGGCGGCGGATTTGCAGAATATGATCCTCGCCACAAGACTTGACATCTACAGCTGTGACGGCAGTGAAGCCGAAATTAAGCAATGGTTCGAGACTATCAATATAGCTGGCGTGCCTCTGAATAAGCAGGAGTTACTCAACGCCATCTACTCAGGTAGCTTTATAACAAAAGCTAAAGCTGAGTTCAGTAACTCAAATAGCGCTAAGTTGGTCAAGTGGCAGTCCTTTATCTCAGGTGACCCTAAGCGACAGGAGGTACTGGCCGAGGCGCTGAATTGGGTTGCGTCGTCATCAGGTATCTCCGTCGATTCCTACCTAGCTCAGCATCGTCATGATGATAATATCACTGAGCTAAAGGCATACTTCACTTCCGTCATTGATTGGGTTAGTGGAGTATTTACGCGCTCCCCTGATAAGGAGATGCGCGGGCTAGAGTGGGGGCGGTTGTACGAAAAGTGGCATTCGAAATCGTATAGCGCGGCCGCCATTGATGCAAAGGTTCAAGAACTGCGCGACGATCCCTACGTGTCGTTGAAGAGGAATATCTACGAATTCGTTCTCGGGGGAGAAAAGGCAACTCAGCTTCTCGCGCTCCGACTTTTCGACGAGAAGACTAAGTCGCTTGCTTACAAGTCGCAAACGAACGAGGCCAAAGCCAAAGCTGCCTCGAACTGCCCGTACTGCGCTCTAAGCAACAACGCCAACAAAACACGCCTTTGGAAGATCACTGAGATGGATGCGGATCACGTCACGGCTTGGTCCAAGGGCGGTAAGACCGACTTGGCTAACTGCGAGATGCTGTGCGTGCCGCACAATCGCTCGAAGGGCAATAGGTAGGCGCACTGCTCCAAGGCGCCTAGCACCATCGCCGGCAAGGTGAAAGATCTCTGGCGCGACTTACTGTAGGCGGGCCATGACATCGGAGGCATTCGGTCTTCTGAGTTGCGGCAAGCGGTACGTAGCTGCGTAAAGCGGTACGGCTTCGTTTTGGCTCTCATTCCTGAAGATGCATGGCGTATTGGTGGTTGGCGCGTAGCTTCCGTTGCTCTGGGCTGGCGCGAGGCTGCCGGTCTCGAAACTGTGGCGCGCTACCGCGCGGGGCGACGGCTGTTGGCACTTGTTGCAGGTCGGTCGCCATTTGCTGGCTGCCTCGCAAAACATTAGTTTTTCGAGACAGACCGGCGAGAGCCGATTCGAGTTCGACTGCCGCCGTCACGTCGAAGGTCTCTCTGTCTCGATAACGTGTCTCGTCGGACTTTGTCTCAGGAGGGTGCCCGGAGGGGCTTCCCGAGTCAGAATGTGCTCGTGAGGCTTCTCGGTTATACGCGTGTGAGTACGTCGAGTCAGGACGCGCAGTTGCAGCTCGACGCGCTCGTCGCGGCCGGCGTGCAAAAGCGCGACGTGTTCGCGGATGTGACGTCTGGCAGTAAGACCGCGATCGAGCGGCGCGGGATGGAAAAGCTGCTCGAGTACGCCGAGGAAGGGGACACCGTCGTCGTCTGGCGAGTAGACCGCCTCGGCCGGTCACTGATCGACGTCCTCAACACGGTGAACCTGTTGCGTGAGCGAGGGGTGCAGGTCCGGTCGATCTCAGACGGCATCGACCCGTCGACGTCGACGGGCCGGCTGATGCTGAACATGCTTGCCACGCTCGCGGAGTACGAGCGGGAGCTCATCGTCGAGCGAGTCAACGCCGGCATCGCCGCCGCACGTGCGCGTGGAACCCGCTTCGGCCGGCCCCTGTCAGATCCTGCGGTGGTCGCAGACAAGCTCGCGATTGCTGCGGACGCGCGATCGCGTGGGCGCACTGCTGAGGATGCTGCTCGTCTCGTCGGGTGGAGTCGTCCGTCGCTCTATCGCCATCAGGCGGACGCCGCTCGCCGCGCAGCTGCGGGAGAGCAGGCAGCCTCCCAGTAGGGGACCGCAGCGGCCACCTCCGCGCAGAATGTGCCGGTGACGCAAGTAGAACTACTCAATGCGTGCCCGTGCGATGACGCGCAGATGGAGGCGCTGTTCAGCTCGGGGTGGCCAGCGTTACATCTCTGCCGACCGCCTCGCGGAGGAGCATCTGCCGCAGGTCCGCGAAAGGTTCGGCCGGTTTGAGCTCGTGGTCCTCGATGAGGACGTGCCGGTCGCGGCGGGCTGGGCGGTACCGATTCGGCGAGACTGGATGCGGGAGGGTCTGCCCTCCGGGTACGGCGACTCGCTCCGTGGGGCGCTCGAGGAGAAGGACGAGGCGGCGACCCTCGTCGTCTGCGCCGCGCAGGTGCACCCGGACCGCATCGGCGCCGGGACGCTGCTCGGACGCGCGAGGGGCCGAGACGCTGCTGCTCCCCGACGACGTCGCCACCCTCGGCGATCCGTCGGACGAGATCATTACAGCCCGGTCGAAGTTGCCGCCCGTGCACTCTGGAATCCCAGCGACGTCATCGACTAGCGCCTCGACCCCGTCTCCATCTCGAGCCAGGCCGTCGACGGTGGCGTCGCGGTGATCGCCGCCGCTCACTCATACGCGCGCGACGTCACTCTGCTGGTGGACCTGGTCGACCTGGAGACGACGGTCGACACGGCGCTGGTGACCCTCCTCGCCGGCGGGTCCGTCACCTTCCGCGTGACTGCTGCGGGCGGTGCCGATCCGGCGGCGTTCTCAGCCGCCGTCCGACACGCGAACGGGCTGCTCGCCGTCCGGCGCGGCTGACGCGCCACTCATGCGTCAACGGCGGCCGTGTCGCTTTGCGCCGCCGAGTTCCGCGATGCTCGGCTGCCGGTCTCCGGCAGGGTGAAGTAGACGATCAGGCAGAGTGCGACGACGACGATCATGTAGACGGCGACGAGCATCGGCTGGCCGGCGCCGACGAAGGCGGCTGCGATGAGGGGCGCGGTTCCGCCGAAGACCGCGATGACGAGTTGGTGGGCGAAGCCGATGCCGGAGACGCGGACGGCGGCGGGGAAGAGCTCGGCCTGGATGGTGGGGTAGACCGACTGCCAGATCCCGAGGACGACCCAGCCGGAGGCGGCGACTGCGGTGTAGACCCAGAATCCGGGCCGTTGCATGATCAGAAGGAGCGGGTAGAAGAGGACGATCATCCCGATCGCTCCCACGATGGGGAAGATCTTCCGCCGGCCGAGGCGGTCGGAGAGGTAGCCGCAGATCGGGACGATGATCACGAGGAGCGCGAGGCCGATCACGCTGCCCGCCAGGGTCTGCGAGAGATCGCGTCCCGTGGTGAGGTTGGCGAAGGTCGGCAGGAAGGTCGCCCACGTGTAATACGCGACGGCCGGCGCCGACAGTGCGGCGGCCTGGAGGAGCGCCTTGGGGTGGTTGCGGAGGAGGTCGCGCAGCCGTCCGGGAGCGGATTCCTGCTCCTCGAGCTGGGCGGCTTCGAACTCTGGAGTCTCGTCGGAGCGTGCGCGCATGATGAGGCCGATGATGCCGAAGATCCCGCCGATGACGAACGGGATGCGCCAGCCGTAGGCCGCGAGATCGGCGGTGGAGAACGACGACGTGACGAGCGCGGCGGCCGCGGTGGCGCAGAGGGTGGCCAGGCCGCTCGCCATGTTGGTGAACGAGCCGAAGAGGCCCTTCCTGTCGGCGGGAGCGTGCTCGACCATGAAGGCGATGGCGCTCTGCCCCTCGCTGCCCGCGGAGATTCCCTGGATCACTCGGGCGATGACGAACAGGATCGGAGCTGCGTAGCCGATGGACTCGAAGGTGGGGGTGAGGCCGATGATCAGCGCGCCCAGGGCCATGCCGGAGACGGCGAAGGTGAGGATTCGGCGCCGTCCGTACTTGTCGGCGAGGGGCGAGATGATGATGCCGCTCAGAGGCCGGACGACGAAGCCGATCGCGTAGGTCAGCAGGGCCGCCATCAGGGAGGCGAAGGCGGAGTCGCTGGGGAAGATCTGGCTGGAGAACACCGCTGCGAGCAGGCCGTAGATGTACCAGTCGTACCACTCGACGAAGTGGCCGACGGTGCCGGCGAGCAGGTTGGCGTTGCGGCGCTTCGTTGAGACGGAGCCGGTCGTCGGCGTCGGCGTCGGTGGAGTCGGATGTGAGGTCGTCATTGAGCTCTCCTGAGGGTCGGGAGGTCGGCAGGAAGGGACGCCGACGAACGGCCTGCGGCCGAGTGCGGAGTCACCGGGGAGAAGGGTCGACGAGAAGGGGGAGGGGGATCGCCGCCTAGACGGCGGTCGAGGTGCGGCCCGGAGTGGGGCGGGCGGAGCGGGCGGCTCTCACGCGGAGAGGTCCTCTTCGCCGGCGAGGTAGGCGTAGGTGGGCCAGCTGGCGGTGATCTCGGCCGCGGCCAGGAGGAGGGGCCGGGAGAGTTCCGCCATGCGGGCGCGGGTCATGCGGACCGAGGGGCCGGCGATGCTGATCGTGCCGGTCGCCGGTGCGTGCGAGCCGGCGCCCAGGACCGGAGCGGCGACGGCGTGGATGCCCAGGTCCATCTCCTCGAGCGTCGTCGCGTAGCCGCGGTGGCGGACCTCGTGGAGCTCGTCGAGGACCTTCTCGGGCTCGAGCACGGTGCGGGAGGTCAGCGGGACGAGCCCGTGCTGGTCGAGGATCTCGCGCACGTGCTCCTCGGGCAGCGTCGACAGCCAGGCCTTCCCCGACGCCGTGGCGTAGGGAACAGCGTCCTTGCCCATCACGGGGTCGAGACGCAGGGAGGAGTTCGATCCCTGTGCCTTGGCGATCCACTGCAGGGAGTCCTCGGAGACCACCGCGAGGCGGACGAGCTCCTCGGACTCCGCGGCGAGAGCGTCGAGGGTGCGCTGCGCCCACGTGCTCACCCCGGAGGACGACAGCTGACGGAGACCGAGTGCGCCGAGACGGTGGGTGGCGTAGTAGGTCGACGTCCGCGGATCCTGGGCGGCGTAGCCCGCCGTCACCAGCGCGCCGAGCAGTCGGTGCGCAATCGCCTTGTTGAGGCCGAGCGCCTCGGCGACCTGGGTCACCCGGAGTCCCTCGGGCTCGGGCGCGAGCATCTCCAGGACGCGCATGCCGTGAGCCACGTCATCGGCCAGAGCCATGGTTCTCCCTTCTCGACGCCGGATCGCGGCGCGGGTCGTCTCGTGTGGATCGCAGGTCAGACCTTGGAGCTCGGCCGACCGGGGATGTGGCTCAGGATCGACTTCGAGAAGCCCCCGTCGACGCAGATGTCCTGCCCCGTCACATAACTCGAGAGCGGCCCGACGAGGAACTCGATCACATTCGCGCAATCGACAGGATCCCCGATCCGCCCCAGCGGGATGATCGCCTCCCGCGCCTTCTTGATCTCGGGGTCGACGTACATCCGCTCGGTCATCCCCGTGCGGTGCATGCCGGGGGACACCACGTTCACGCGGATGCCGTCGGGAGCCCACTCCAGCGCGAGGGTCTGCGCGAGGAGAGTCAGGGCCGCCTTGCTCGGGCTGTAGGGGCCGGATCCTGCGTGCGGGATCTGCCCGGACATCGAGGAGGTGAAGACCGCGGCGCCGCCGCTCTCCTTCAGGTGCGGGTAGCCCGCCTTCGCGAGGAGCCACGCGCCGCGGAGGTTCACCGCGAACATGCGGTCCCAGTCCTCGAGCGAGACGTCCGTGAGGGCGCCGGGCTTGGCGACGCCGGCGTTCGCGACGAGGGCGTCGAGCCCGCCGAACGCGGTCACCGCCTCGCCGACGAGTCGGGCCGGCACCTCGGGATCGCCGATGTCGCCGACCAGGGCGAGAGCGCTGCCGCCAATCTCCTCGATCGCGCGCACCACCTCGGCCTGCTGGGCGGTCGACTGGTGTCCGGCGACCGCGATCATCGCCTGCTCGCCACGGGCGAGGGCGGCCTCGGCGAGTCTCACGGAGGTGGCGGCGCCGATGCCGCTGCTGCCGCCGCTGATCAGTGCTCTCATCGTGCGTTCTCCAGCTTCCAGCCCTCGGACCGGAGGTCCTGCAGCGCCTTGTCGAATTCGTACAGGGTGTTCTCCTCGCGGATGACCTCGAGGACCACGTTGTCGACGCCAATCGTCGCCTCGACGGCGGCGCCCAGCGCGCGCCAGTCGATGACGCCGGTGCCGATCGGGTCGTGACCCCAGACGTCCGTCCCCGTGTCCGAGATGTGCACGAGGCCGATCGACCCGTGGTGCGCCAGCAGCGCCGCCACCGGATCCTCGCCGAAGTAGGCCGCGTTGGCGACGTCGTAGACGATCTTGAGCGAGTCGTCGCCGACGGCGTCGATGACGGCGACCAGCTCCTCGATCGAGGGGGTGAAGCAGTAAGGGGTGTTCTCGAAGAGGAGCCGAGTCCCGGACTTCGCGGCCATCGGCACGAGCGTCTCGAGACTCTCGGCGAGCCAGCCGTGCACCCGATCGAGCGAGGGGGAGATCATCGGCCGCCGGGTGCCGGGGGAGATCACGATCTCGGGCACGTTCCACTCGGCGGCCAAGTCGATCACCGTGCCGATGTGCTCGATGCTCTTGCGGCGCGCGCTGGCGCCGGGGCTGGCCAGGTTGAGGTCGTAGCCGCCGGCGTTGAGCGAGCGGATCGACGCTCCGTACCTCTCGAGTCGCGCGAGGCCGTCGGCGCGTTCGGCGCCGGACATGTCGTCCGGCCAGAGGTGCGGGGAGCTGACCGGGACTTCGAACGTCGAGTACCCGTTGTCGGCCAGTTCGGCGATCGCGTCGATCGCCGTGGCCGACCAGAGGTAGGAGAAGGTGTTGATGATCATGGGAAGTGTCCTCGTGGTTCTGCGCCCGGGATCGTCGTGATCGTCGCGGCGAGCGGGAGCGGGAGCGGTGCCGGGGAGCGGGGCGGTGCCGGGGAGTGCGGCGGCGGCAGCGGGGTCGACCGGATCGTGCCGACGAGGGCTGCTTCGCTCTCGTCGCGCGGATCCCGCCGGCGCCTCCGATGCCGGCGGAGGACATCGCGGCTGCATTTGTAACGCTGTTACAGCAGGGTCACACGTCGAGCGGAGCACTGTCAAGCGCCGCCGGATCCGGCGTGCCGGCGGGTCCGGCGAGGAGGCGCGCGACGACGGGCTCGAGGTCGGCGGTCGCGCTGTTGTCCAGCTCGAGGACGTCGGCCCCGGTCCAGGCGAGGGGCGAGCGGCCCCATCGGGTCCAGAAGGCGTCCCACTCCGCGAGCTTCACGAGATCCCGATCGAGGCCGCGGGACTCGAGGCGGCGGCGGGTCTCGGCCTCGGAGGTGACGACCCGCAGCACCGTCGTCGTGACGGAGGGCCAGTCGGCCGTCCGGGCGGCCTCCTCGAGGAACCCGGGCTGGTCGAGGTAGGCCGCGAAGGGGGCGTCGAGGACGACGGAGAGACCGAGGCGGAGGTTGTCGGCCGCCACGGCGAAGAGCGCCGCGTACTCGGCGGGCATCACGTGCTCGAGGTAGAAGGCGCTGTTCTCGCGTCCGTCGGGGGAGTGACCGCCACCGGCGAGGGCGGCCTCGACGAGCGGGCCGGCCAGGGCGTCCTTGTCGAGGTAGGCGGCCGTGCAGCGTCGCGCCAGCTCGCGCGCGACCGTCGACTTGCCGGATCCGGCGGAGCCGACGACGACCAGGGCGAACGGCATCTCAGGCTCGCGCGTCGCGGACGGCCGAGAGGAAGGACTCCGCCGCCGCCGTCACCTTGGAGTAGTCGCCGTCGGGTCGTGCCGCCTTGGTGATGGTGCTGCCGACGCCGACCGCGACGACCCCGGCCTCGAACCAGGCGCGGGCGTTCCCCGCGCTGACGCCTCCCGCGGGCATGAGCGAGACGTGGGAGAGCGGGGCGAGCACGGCCTTGGCGTAGTCGGGGCCGATCTCCGCCGGGAACAGCTTGACGATGTCGGCGCCGGCCTCGACCGACTCGAGGATCTCGGTCGGGGAGTAGGCGCCGCTCATCGTCGGCACCTGGTAGCGGTTCGCCGTGCGGATCATCTCGCGGCTGAGGTGGGGGCTGACGAGGAAGGACGCCCCGGCTGAGATCGAGGCGTAGGCGCTCTGCGCGTCGAGCACGGTGCCCGCGCCCACCGAGACGGTCGAGCCGTGGGCCTCGACGAGCCGCTCGATGACGCGGAGCGCCCCCGGCGTCGAGAGAGTGATCTCGATGGCGCGGATGCCGCCGGCGATGGCGGCCTCGGACGCCGCGAAGGCCTCGGCGGCGTCGTCGAGCCGGACGATGACGAGCGTTCCGTCATCGATGATGTGGTGCAGGGTTCGCAGTTTCTGAAGCATGCGGCCGACGTTATCCCAAGAAGCGACAGAAAGCATCAGAAATGACAGACGCACTTCCGCTGCTGGCGGCCGAGCGGCGGGACCGCATCCGGACCCGGGTCCAGGAGCGCGGCTCGGTGCGCTCGATCGAGCTGGCCGAGGAGCTCGGCGTCTCCCTCGTCACGGTCCGGCGGGATCTGGTGGAGCTGCAGGCGGTCGGCGTCGTCCGTCTCGTGCACGGCGGGGCGCAGCTGGTCACGGGACGCGTGCCGCCGACGGATCGCCGGGAGCGCTCGGGGGTGCACGTCGAGGCCAAGGTGCAGATCGCTCGCGCCGCGGCCGCCCTGGTGGCTCCCGGCGACGTCGTGTTCCTCGACTCCGGCACGACCTGCGCGGCCCTGGTCGAGCACCTGGCCCTCGTCGTCGGCATCACGGTGGTGACCAACGATCTGGTCAGTGCGATTGCGCTCGCCGGCGCGGCGCCCGACGCGTCCGTGGTGATCGCCGCGGGTCGAGTGGACGGCGCGACGCTGTCCACCGGGGGAGAGCTGCTCCCGGCCGTCCTGGAGAACTTCGTGTTCGACGCGGTCTTCGTCAGCGCGAGCGCGTGGGACGCGACCTCGGGCGCGACGACGGGCGACCTCGGCTACGCCGCGGTGAAGCGCTCGGCGATCGAGCGCGCGAAGCGCAGCTTCCTGCTCGTCGACGCGAGCAAGTTCGGCGCCGTCGAGCCCTACGTCGTGAGCACCCTCGACGGCTTCGACGCCATCATCACGGACGACGCGCTCGGTGCCGAGCAGCGCCGGGACGCCGAGTCCTCCGGCGCGACCCTCGTCACGGGATCGATCCGGAGCTGACGCGCGGCACCCGCCGCGTTCCGAACCGAATCCACATCGAGCATTGACTCCTGCTCGCCGAGCGGTCTATCTTGCAATCGATCGCTGCAACCGATCGCAGCAACCGATCTCATTGGAGAGACATGACCAAGAAGCGATGGAGCTTCGCCCTTGCCGGGCTCGCCGCCGCGAGCCTGATGCTGGCCGGATGCTCGACCCCGTCGGAGAGCGCTGCTCCCGACGGCCCCGTGACGCTCACGTACTGGGACTTCCTCGACCCGAGCCAGGACAACCCCCGAGCCAACGCCCTCAAGACGAACATCGCCGGCTTCGAGGCCGCAAACCCGAACATCACGGTCGACCTGTCGGTGGTCTCGCTCTCGGACATGCTGAACCGGCTCCCGCAGGCCGCTGCGGCAGGTCAGGCGCCCGACGTGTTCAAGATGTTCACCCCCGTCGTGCCCCAGATGGCGGCGGCGGGCGCCTACTCGCCGCTTCCCGACGCGGCGGCCGAGGTCACGGACTGGCTGCGTCCGGTCGACGTCTTCGCCGGCCCCGACGGCAAGCAGGTCGCCGTGCCGTACGAATACCGCACCTGCGCGCTCTACTACAACCAGAAGATCCTCGACGAGATCGGCGCGACCGTGCCGACCACCTACGACGAGGTCGTCGACGTCGCGGGCAAGGCCGCCGCGGCCGGCTACACCGGCTTCGGCACGGGCTTCTCCGACACCGACAACTCCGCGATCATCGGCACGTTCTTCGACTGCTTCATGAGCCAGGTCGGCCAGGAGGAGTTCACGGAGGACGGCGAGGCCGACTTCGCGACGAAGAAGGGCGAGGAGTTCGGCCAGTTCCTGGCCGACCTGCGGGACGCCGGCGCGCTGGGCACCAGCGTCGTCTCGGACAGCTACGGCACGGTCACCGACGGACTCGCGAACAGCACCTCCGCCATGGCGATCCTCGGCACCGAGCGGATCGTCTCCTACGCCGCGACCAACCCCGACATCAAGTGGACTGAGCTCCCCGCCGCCTCGACGGGGGACTCCACCGGAGCGACCCTCGGCTGGACCCTCGGCATCGGCTCCGGCAGCGACCACGTCGACGCCGCGTGGAAGTTCATCGAGTACATGACCGGCCCCGAGGCCGGAGCCGTGATGGCGACGGGCGGCGAGGTCCCGACGCGGCAGGCCACCTACGACGAGGACTACTTCTCGACCCCCGAGGCCGACACCGTGAAGTCGATCGCCGACTACGTCGAGAGCAACAGCGAACCGCACTCCTACTCCGACAACTGGGTCGCCCTCGCGACCGGTCTGTCCCGCTCCGGGCAGGAGCTGGTGCTGAACGGCTCCTCCGGCTCCGAGTTCATCCAGGCCGCGCAGGACGCGGCGAACCAGTAACCTCGCCAACCATCCGGAGGGCCCGAGCGATCGGGCCCTCCGGGGAGCGGACCATCATGTCTACAACCAGTGCCTCGCGGGTCCTCGACCCGCAGACGCCCGAGGCCGCCGTCGACGTGCCGATCAACCGCCCGCGAGCGGATCGACGCGTCTGGCTCTACGTCCTCCCGGTCAGCCTCGTCTTCCTCTTCGTGTTCGTCGGCCCCCTCTTCTACACGGCGTGGACCGCGCTGCACGAGACCAACTACTACGCCATCGGCGAGTTCTCGGGGCTCAACTCCTTCACGAAGCTCTTCTCCGACCCGACCCTCCCCGGCCAGATCGGCGCCACCCTCGCGTTCTCGCTCGGCGCGCTGGTCATCGCGCTGCCGGCCGGCCTGCTGTCGGCCATCGTGCTCAACAACATCCGCACCTTCAAGCGGACCGTCCGCGCTCTGTTCCTGCTGCCGTGGCTGATGTCGCAGGCCACCGCGGGCACGATCTGGCTGTGGTTCCTCAACCCCAACTTCGGCCCGGCCTCCGCCATCACCACCTCCCTCGGCTTCGGCCCGACGGACGTGTTCTCCTCGCCGACCAGTGCGCTCGTCGCGGTCACGCTGATCACCGCCTGGTGGTCCTACCCCCAGGCGATGCTCCTGTTCCTCGGCGCGCTGCAGACGATCCCAGAGGAGCTGCGCGAGAGCCTGCGGGTCGACGGCGGCGGAGTCTGGCGCGGCTTCATCAGCGTGACCCTGCCCTATCTGCGGAACACGATCGTCTCGGTGACCGTCGTGCTGCTGATGCTCTACGTGCAGATGGTCACGATCATCCTCGTCACCACCCGCGGCGGACCGCTGGCGGCGACCGAGACCCTGTCGATGCGGGTCTACAACCAGACCTTCAACGTCTTCGACCTCTCGGGAGCGTCCGCGACCGCGATTCTCCTCTTCGCCATCAACGTGGTGCTCACGCTCGTCGCGATCCGGTTCCGACGGAAGGAAAGCCTGTGACCACCGCAACCGCCCGCAGCCGCCGCAAGAAGGGCGACGTGCTCAAGGCGATCCCCTCGTGGGTCTACATACTCGTCTCCGCGATCATCGTGCTCCCGCCGGTGGTCTGGATCCTCTCCACCTCGCTCAAGGTCGAGGCCGACACGATCCAGTTCCCACCGATCTGGATCCCCGATCCGTTCTCGCTCGCCGCCTACACCGGGCTCTTCACCTCGACGAACATCCGCTTCTTCGTGAACTCCCTCGTCTACGCGGGCGGCTCCATCGTGCTGGCGCTGGTGATCTGCATCCCGGCCGCATACGTCGCCACCCGATTCCGCAGCCGGCGGATGGAGACCCTGATGACGGGGATCCTGGTGATGTCGATGGTGCCCGCGATCGTCGTGTTCATCGCGCTGTACTCGATGTTCGTGAAGTCGGCCCTGATCAACACCTACCCGATGCTGATCGTCGTCTACACGGCCATCATCTGCGGGCAGACGATCCTGTTCCTGCGCAACTTCATCGAGAACATCCCGGTCGAGATCGAGGAGGCGGCAGCGATCGACGGCTGCTCGCGCCTGCAGATCCTGATCCGGATCGTGCTCCCTCTGATCCGCCCCGGCATCGCCGCCATCGCGATCTTCATCTTCGTCTTCGTCTGGAACGACTTCCTCGTCGGGACCGTCCTCGCGACGACGGAGGACATGAAAACGGTCCAGAACGGCATCGTCCGCTACATCACGACCGGATTCGGCAACTTCTGGGGCCTGTTCTCCGCCTTCGTCGTCGTCGCCTTCCTCCCCGTCCTGATCGTCTTCACCGCCTTCCAGCGCTGGTTCATCGCCGGCCTCACGTCCGGCGGGGTCAAGGGATGACCGGCGCGGTGCGCGTCGCCGTGGTCGGCGCGGCGGGATGGGCGGGCAGCCGCCACGTCCGCGCGTTCCATCAGCTCGGTGCCGATGTCGTCGCGCTCGTGGACCCCAGCCCGCGCACGGCGGACCTCGCCCGCGAGGTGGGAGCGACAGTGCTCGCCTCCGCGGCGGCGATCGGCGCGGACGACGTCGACCTGGTGGTCGTCTCGCTGCCGACGGCGGCCCAGCCGGCCGTGGCGGCCGAGCTGCTCGGCCGCGGGCTGCGCGTCCTTGTGGAGAAGCCGCTCGGCTCCTCCCGGGAGAACGCGGCGGTGCTCGGCACGGCGGACGCCGTCGACGAGGCCCTCATGGTCGGCTACACGCTGCACCACCACCCGGTGGCACGACTGCTCGCCGACTGGGTGTCGTCGTCGACGGTGATCAGCATCGGCGTCCGCTCCGCAGCACGGAAGCTCACCCTCGACTCCTGGCGCACCGAGCCGGGCGAGGGCGGGGTCGCCGTCGTCAACGGGATCCACGCGATCGAGTTCGTCGCCTCGCTCTTCCCCGGGGACGCGACCGTGCACGCCTCGCACGCGAGCTCGGGACTACACGGCACGGCGGCCCCCGACTACGCCGCCGCGACGATGTCATTCGCGGACGGGCCGCTGTTCCGGCTCGAGACGTACTGGAACCCCTGGAACCACAGCGCCGGCCTCAACCTCAGCGACTGGTCACTGGAGATCGACGTCGTCGCCCACGAGGGGCGCCGTCTCTGGTCGAACTGGACCCTGCACGAGTGGGACCGCCTCGGCTCCGAGACGACCCGGCACTTCCCGGAGACCGACCTCTTCCTCGAACAGGCCGGCACCGCACTCCGATTCGCGAGGGGCGAGCGTCCTGTGGTCGGCTATCGGCAGGCGCTGCGTGCAACCGATCTCGCGGACCGGATCCTGAAGGAGAGTGCAGCCGCATGACGCGCGTGAAGACCCTGGTCCTCGGACCCTCGCACTGGCACGTGCCCCTGCTCGCAGAGCGCATAGCGGCGCGCCACGACGTCGTCGGGATCAGCGACGCGACCCCGACCGCCGTCGCGGGACTGGCGGAGCTGTGGGACGCGCCGGTGTCCGAGTCGTGGCGTGAGGTGGTCGCGGCGCATCCCGACGCGGAGCTCGCCTACGTCTTCCTCCCCCACGACGAGATGCGGGAGGCGTGCCTCGCCCTCATCGCCCGGACGATCCCCTT
Source organism: Rathayibacter sp. VKM Ac-2857 (assembly GCF_013205025.1). Taxonomy (GTDB): domain Bacteria; phylum Actinomycetota; class Actinomycetes; order Actinomycetales; family Microbacteriaceae; genus Rathayibacter. The sequence goes on from NZ_JABMLE010000005.1 coordinate 135,327, forward strand.
CGTCGTCGAGAAGCCGGCCGGGATCTCCCTGGCCGAGCTGGTCGAGATCCGGACCGCCGCAGAGGCGGCCGGAGTGCCGACCGCCGTGCCGCTCGTGCAGCGCGGTGGACCGGTCGACCGGTGGCTGGAACGCGCCGGGCAGGCCGTCTACGAGAGCACCCGCTTCATCGCCGGCCCGCCGGAGCGGTACCTCGCGAACGGCAGCCCGTGGATGGTCGAGCCCGCCCGCGCCGGCGGCGGCTGCCTGCTCAACCTGGCCCCCCACTTCATCGACCTCTTCCTCCAGTCCGCGGGAGCGAGCAGCGCGGCCGTGACCGCTTCGCTCTCCTCCGCCCTGCACGGGCGGCCGATCGAGGACTTCGCATCCCTCACCCTGACCACGCCCGACGGGCGGATCGCGACGATCGAGACGGGCTACGCCTTCCCCGACTCGCCGCTCAAGCGGCACTGCTCGTACCTCCGCACCGGGACCGCCGGCACGGCGTCCATCGGCTCGGACGGCACGGCCTCCTTCACCTCGACGGAAGGGGTCACCGAGACCGCTCGCTTCGACGTCGACAGCGACCCGCTCTACGCGGTCTTCGTCGACGCCGTCGCCGACGGACTCGAGGACGGCTGGACGGGGCTCCCCGGAATCCGCGACCTGGAGGCGACGATGGAGATCGTCTGGGCGGCGTACGCCCACGCACGACGAGGGGAAGAACGATGACCATTCCGAGCATCGAGGCGGTCGCCGCGGCGGCGGGCGTGCACAAGTCGACCGTGTCGCGGGCGTTCTCCCGTCCCGAGGCGGTCAAGCGCCAGACGCGGGAGCACATCCTCGAGATCGCCGCGTCGATGGGCTACTCGATGAGTCCGCTGGCCCAGGCGCTGCGCACGAAGACGAGCACGCTCGTCCCGCTCATCGTCCCCGACATCACCAACCCGTTCTTCGCCGAGCTGGCCAAGACGATGACCGCCGCGGCGGTCGAGCGCGGCTACCAGCTCGTGCTCTGCGTGACCGAGAACGACGCCGGCGCGACCGGCCGCTACCTCCAGGCGATGCAGGCGATGTACGCGCCCTTCGGCGTGATCGCCCCCTCCACCCGGATCGATCCGGCGGAGCTCGCGCCGTTCGGCTTCGGCAGCCGCCTCGTCGTCATCGACCGCATCGACACCGACGATGCGATCTCGACCGTCACCGTCGATAGCGCGAAGGGCATCGAGCTCGCCTTCGACCACCTCCTCGCCCTGGGCCACCGGCGCATCGTGTACGTCTCCGGCATCATCGGCACCCACACCGCCGCCGACCGCCGGAACGCCTACCGCCGCCTGACGACGCAACACGGCGTCGACCCCCTCGAGTTCGACGAGGGAGTGGGCGCGGACGCCGGCCAGCACGCCGGCACCCGGCTCGCCACGATGCCGGACCGGCCGACGGCCGTTATCGCCGCGAACGACATGGTCGCGCTCGGCCTCATCAGCGCCCTCGGCTCGCGCGGGATCTCCGTGCCCGGCGACGTCTCCGTCGTCGGCTTCGACGGACTGCCGCTCGGTGCGCACAGCACCCCGCCCCTCACCTCGGTGCAGCAGCCCATCGCGGTGATGGGCCGTCTCGCGATCACCCTCGCGGAGCAGGCGGCCGCGAACGGCCACGTCGACCACGTCGTCCTCCAGCCCGAGCTGCTCGTGCGCGCGTCGACCGGACCGGTCCGATGAGCGCGCGCCTGATGCCCGGCATCAGCCACGTGGACCACGCCGCCTTCGCGGTGCCGGACCTGGAGGAGGCCGTCGCCTTCTTCGTCGAGGTCCTCGGGGCGCAGGAGCTGTACCGCTCTCAGCGAGGACCGGACGCCGCCTTCATGCCCCTGCACTTCGGCGTCCCGGAGGACGCGGCGCTCGAGCTCTCCATGCTGCGGCTGCCCCCGAACCTCAACATCGAGCTCTTCCAGTGGAGCACCGCCGACCAGAGGTCGGAGCACCCGCGGCTCAGCGACCGCGGTGCCCACCACCTGTGCCTCGTCGTCGACGACGTCGACGCCGCCGTCGAGCACCTCCGCGGGATCGCCGGCGTCGAGATCCTCGGCGGACGCAAGGAGGTGGGCGGCGACAGCCCGTCCGTCGCCGGCAACCGCTGGACCTACTTCCGGACCCCCTGGGGTCTCCACATGGAACTCGTCGACCGCTCCCGGGTGCGCAACGCACCGGACCTGGTCGGACCGGCGGACTGGAACCGCCCTGCAGAAAGGACCACCTCCCCATGATCATCGCCGGACACACCCTCGGAACCCCCGGGCAGACCCTTCCCGACGCCCTCCGCCTCTTCCGGACGGCCGGACTCGACGCCGCGGAGGTCATCTATCAGGCGGACTATCCCGCCGCGATCGACCCCACCGGCAGCCGAGCCGTGCAGAACGCGGCCGCCGCAGCGTCGGGGGAGGGCGTGCCGATCGTCGCGCTCACCCCGTACACGACCTCCATCAACAGCACCGACACGACCGACTGGCGGAAGGGCGTCGACGAGTTCCGCGGCTGCATCGACGCCGCGCAGGAGCTCGGCGCGGCGCGCGTCCGCGTCTACGCGGGATCCTGGCAGCCCGGCAATGCGAACCACTCGGCCCACTGGGGTCAACTGCGCACCGCGCTCGGAGTCCTCTCCGGCTACGCCGCCGACGCCGGCGTCGTCCTCTGCGTCGAGAACCACTTCGGCACGATGACCCAGACCGCCGCCGACACCGCCCGCCTCGTCCGCGACATCGGCTCGCCCTCGGTCCGGGTCCTCTACGACCAGGCGAACCTGACCTTCACCCACGACGAGGACTGGCACGAGGCCTTCGCGATCCAGGGCGAACTGATCAGCCACGTGCACGTGAAGGACCTCGTCTTCAAGGACCCGAACGCCCGCTTCCGCGCCAGCGACACCGCCCGGGTCAAGGCCGAGGAGCGCGCGGTCTCCTCCCGCGTCGTCGGCGACGGCGTCGTGCCGTGGCCCGAGATCCTCGGCGAGCTGATCCGCCGAGGCTACGACGACGTCCTCACCCTCGAGTACGAGTACCGCTGGCACCCGCAGGACCTCCCCGAGCCGGCCGTCGGATTCGCCGACGGCGCCCGCGCGGTCCGCGACATCCTCGCGCGGAACGCGGTGACCTCGTGAGCGGCGTGCTCCGCGTCGGAGTCGTCGGCGCCGGCAACATCGCGAGCATCGCGCAGCTCCCCACCCTGGTCGGCCGCGACGACATCGAGCTCACCGCGCTGATCACCCGCAAGAGCGATCCGAGCGCCCTGTTGCGCCGCTGGGGTTTCCTCGCCGCGTACCCCACTGTGGAAGCGGCGCTCGAGGCAGAGGAGCTCGATGCGCTCTTCGTCCTCACTCCGCGCTCCGAGCACGTCGAGGCGACGCGTCTCGCGCTCGAGGCGGGGGTGGACGTCTTCTGCGAGAAGCCGCTCGCGACGAGCGCGGCCGACGCCGAGATGCTCGCCCGCCTGGCCGAGGCCGAGAGGCGGATCCTGATGGTCGGCTTCAACCGGCGCTTCGCCCCCGTCTACGAGGCCGGGCGTCGCGCGTTCGCCGAGAGCGGGGCGACCTTCTGCATCGCGCAGAAGAACCGTGCCGGCTCCGAGTATCGGGCGACGTTCGAGAACGCGATCCACATGGTCGATCTGCTCCGCTGGTACTGCGGGGGAGAGCCGGTGGAGGTCACCGCGCACGCCGCGGGTGACGACCTCTGGCAGGAGGACGGCGTGAGCGCCCTCATCCGCTTCGACAACGGGAACACCGGCGTGCTGATGGCCGCCCGCACGGCCGGCGCCTGGAGCGAGAAGCTCGACGCCTACGGCGGCGGCGTCACCGCGGCCGTCACCGCGCCCGATCGGATCGCCCTGACCCGCGACGGTGAGACGACCGTGCGGGAGATGTCGCCGGAGGCCTTCGGCTGGGCGACCGCGACGCAGACCTTCGGGTTCGCCGGCGCAGTGCACCACTTCCTCGACCGTGTCCGCGACCGCGAGCAGCCCCTCACCTCCGGAGCGGACGCCGCCAAGACGCAGCTGCTGCTCGACCGCATCCTCACGGCGGCCGGGCTCCCGACGGAAGAGCAAGAAGGACGAGAGTGGGCCAGCCATGCTAAGAAATGACGACGTCGTGCCGACCGCATCTGAGCAGATCGTCCTGATCACCGGGTCGAACGGCGGCATCGGTGCCGCGATGGTGGCGGCGTTCGCGCGATCGGGGGCGACCGTGATCGGCGCCGACCGCGGCGAGAACGCCTCCGACGAGACGGACGAGTACCACTCGCTCGACGTGACGGACGAGGCGGCGACCGCCGCGGTCGTGCGCTCGATAGTCGAGCGGCACGGCCGGCTCGACGCCCTCGTCCACGCGGCCGGGGTGCTCGGCGAAACCCCCGACCCGATGCGCACCAGCACCGCCGAGTTCGAACGGGTCCTCACGATCAACGCCACCGGCACCTTCACCATCGTTCGCGAGAGCGCGCAGGCGATGCTCGACACCGGGACGAAGGGGACGATCCTCCTTTTCTCCTCCGTCGCCGCGAAGGAGGGCCGGACAACCTATCTGCCCTACAATGCGAGCAAGATCGCGGTCCTGCACATCATGTGGTCGATGGCGCAGATCCTCGGCCCGTCGGGGATCTCGGTCAACGCGATCACTCCGGGTCCGGTCGAGACGAACATGTGGGCGCAGCTCGCGGACGCCTCCGGGAGTGAGGTCGACTCAGCTGTGAAGGCCCGAGCAGTCCGCGCCGCGCAGCTGCCTATGAAGCGTTTCGCCCGGCCCGACGAGGTCGCGAGCGCTGCCCTGTTCCTCACCGATCCGGTGAACCGCTACATCACGGGCGTCAGCCTCGATGTGGCGGGAGGCGCGCACCTGGGGATGGGCAGCTGACGGTGCAGCTCCGATGATCAGCGGGAGGACGACGCTCATCGCTCATCTGGGCTACCCCACGGACACCTTCACCTCGCCCTCGATCTGCAATCCCTGGTTCGAGAGGAACGGATTCGATGCGGCCGTCATTCCGATGTCGGCCAAGGCGGTGGGCTATCCGGACCTGTTCCGATCGCTGTTCACCCTGACCAATCTCCGTGGGGCGCTCGTCACCATGCCTCACAAGGTCACGACCATGGATCTCGTCGACGAGGTCAGCCCTGCCGCCGCGATCGCCGGTGCGACCAACGCCGTCGTCAGGCGGGAGGACGGCTCGCTCCTGGCCGACCAGTTCGACGGTGCCGGTTTCGTCCGCGCACTCGTCAAGAAAGGGTTCGTCCCCCACGGCACGCGCGTGATGATCATCGGCACGGGCGGAGTGGGATCGGCCATCGCCGCGTCTCTGGCGGGGGCCCGGGTCGGCGAGATCGGACTCGTAAATCGCAGCAGCGCCTCGGCGGAGGCTCTCGCCCAGCGTCTCCGCCACTACTACCCGGAGGTGGCGACCGGCCTCGGATCGCGGGACCCCCGCGGGTACGAACTGATCGTGAACGCGACCTCGCTGGGGCTGCGGGCGGGCGACCCGCTGCCCGTCGATCTCGACGGCGTCGACAGTGGGACCTACGTGGCGGACGCGGTCAACACGACTGCACTGACTCCGTTCCTGGCGGCAGCGCTCGAGAGAGGCTGCACAATCCAGGTCGGCGCCGACATGCTGTACGAGATGGTCCCGGCGTACCTGGCCTTCTTCGGATTCGAGGGTGCCACGGCCGAAGAGCTGCGCTAGCTGTAGTTCCTCGGGACGTTGTGAACGGGTGACGTAGAAGAAGACCTCCGGGACGATGTGGGTTACCACACATGCATCGTCACCGGAGGTCTTCGTGACTCACGCTAATGCCCCCGTCACGCCTGCTGGCAGGGAACGTCTGGCTCGGCTGATCGTTATCGACGGCTGGCCGGTGCGCCGGGCGGCGGAGAGGTTCCAGTGCTCACCGGCGACCGCCGCGAAGTGGGCGGAAAGATACCGATCCGGTCTGCCGATGACCGACAGGTCGTCCCGGCCTCTGACCAGCCCAAACCGGCTTGCGACTCGCCTCGAGCGGCGCATCATCGGTCTGCGTTTCACGCTTGGTTGAGGTCCGCAAAGGATCTCGTTCCATCTTGGAGTTCCTCGATCAACGGTCGGTAGGGTGCTCACCTGCTTCCGAATGCCGCTGCTCGTGCACCTGGACCGCGCCACCGGACTGCCAGTGCGACGACCCGTTCCCGTGCGTTACGAGAAGGCCCGGGCGGGCGAGCTGGTGCACATGGATATCTAGAAACTCGGTCGAATCCCCGAGGGCGGCGGGTGGAGAGCACACGGCCGAGGATCAGCGCAGGACCGCAGCTCTCACGTCAGCAGAACCCGTGCCAAACGAGCCGGAGCGGTCGTCTCCCGCGGCTTCCGCTATCTGCACCACGTGGTCGATGACCACTTAAGGCTGGCGTTCTCCGAGATCCGCGCCGACGAACGAACCGACACCGTGATCGAGTTCTGGCGCCGCGCGACCACGTTCTTCGCCGATGCCGGCATCACCATCGAGCAAGTCATGACCGACAACGGCCCCGCCTATCGATCTCACGCCTTCAACGCCGAGCTCGGCACGATCCGCCACCGCTTCACCCGCTCCTACCGGCCCCAGACCAACGGCAAGGTCGAGCGCTTCAACCGCACCCTCGCCGCCGAGTGGGCCTACGCCACCACCTACGACTCCGACGACGCCCGATCCGCCACCTACGCCGCTTGGCTCCATCACTACAATCACCACCGTCCCCATACCGGCATCGGCGGATCAACCCCCGCAGAACGCGTCCACAACCTCACGGGAAACTACATCTAGTGGACCCGTCACACGCCGACGTCCATCCCCTCGCCCGGCGTCGCGTCGGAGCGCGGATCACGAGTCGGCGTCGTTCGTCGAACCGCAGAGCTCAGGCGGGCAGCTTGTTGAGCGTGCGCACCTGCTTGTCGAACATCCGCGCGGGGACGAATCTGCGGAGTGCGGACACGGTCGCCGTGCGCCGGCTGCCGGCGTACCGGAGCCCCGGAGTCGTGTCGGTCGCGGCGGCGACGACCGCCTTCGCCACGACTGCAGGGTCGTCGCCGTCGCGTACGGCCCCCGCCATGTACTCCTCGAACACTTGACGCTGAGCACTGTAGGCGAGGAGCGGCTGCTGGCTCCGGAGGATGCTCGATGCGAAGGACGTCCTCGTCCACGCTGGCTCGACCAGGGCGACGCGGATCCCGAACTCGCGAAGCTCGTGGTCGAGAGACTCCGAGTAGCCCTCGATCGCATGCTTGGTCGCGGAGTAGGCGGCCATGTACGGCTGCGGGATGAGTCCGACGATCGAGGAGATGTTGACGATGCGCCCGCTCTTCTGCGCCCGCATGGTCGGCAGGACGGCGTTCGTCACCCGCATGACTCCCAGCACGTTGGTGTCGAACAGGGTCTGCACATGCTCGATGGAGGTCTCCTCGGCCGCGCCTGAGGAGCCGAGACCGGCGTTGTTCACGAGGACGTCGAGCCGGCCGTGGGCGGCGAGGAGCGAGGCGACTGTCGCGTCGACCGATTCGGCGCTCGTGACGTCCAGATCGAGGAATGTCACGCCCGCGACGTTGGGCGCGGTAGACGCCCGTCGGCTCGTCCCGACGACGGTGAATCCCTGTGCGACGAGTGCGAGCGCCGACTCTCGTCCGATGCCCGTCGATGCGCCAGTGACCAGAGCCACTCGCCCCTGTGCTGCCATGATGCGTCTCCTGCTTGTCGCGCTGCGGATCCCGTGGTCGGGCAGTCCGTCAACTGATACAACACGGTAACAGATAGTCCGACTACAGCAACACCGATGGCGTCTTTCTGCTTGGCAGTGGCGACACTGGAGTAGCATCGACGCCGACCAGAGGAGGTTCTCGCCATGGCGCGACCGCTGAGAGCCGACGCCGAGCGCAGCGTCCAGGCCATCCTCGAGGCGGCGGAGCGGGTCTTGGCCGCGGACCACTCCGCTCCCATCGAACAGATCGCCGCGGGAGCGGGCCTAACCCGCACGACCGTGCACCGCCGCTTCGCAAACCGACAGGCGATCGTCGACGCCCTCGCCATCCGGGCTAAACAGGAACTCGTGAGCGCCATCCGCGACGCCCACATGGATGAGGCTCCCGCCCTGGTGGCACTACATCGCATCTCCGAGTCGGTCCTCCGGGTCAAGGACAGGTGGCGCTTCACCCTCGGCGATCCGCTGGCCGTCTCGACGGCAGCGACCGAGATCTGGGCAGACATCAACGAGCGCACTCTCGAACTGCTCACGCGGGCCCGCGATGAGGGGCTCATTGAACCCTCGGTCGACCTCGCCTGGACCAGGCAGGTCTACTACGCCCTCCTCGCTCAAGCGATCGAGAAGACCGACCGATCACTCGGAGAGCAGGACCACGTGGCCCTCGCCTCCCTGGTCGTCGAGACCCTGCTGCGCGGCGCAAACCCCTATCGCTGATCCTCGACGCGCCTCGGCGTCGACATGTGTGGCGACGTTCCCCCAGTTGATGGCGCCGCGCCGTCTTTCAGAGAACGGTCGGGGTATACCACCGAGCAGTCAGCAGCAATGTGAGGCGCACAGCTCTTCTGTGCCCCGTGGTTCCCGTGTGGGCTGAGTGCTGGGATTCGACGATGTTAGGCCTTCTTGCCAGGAGGCGGACGACGCGTGAGGTCGTCCCATCCGTCCCCGTGCAGATCAGCTACCGGCTCACGAAATCCGGTGACGAACTCATCCGCATCCTTCATCCCCTGGTTCGGTGGGCGCACCGACACGAACCATCCGGTAAAGCTCACTGGTCGAAAGACGAGGGATACGCCTGACCGGAGCGGATGCGACCCTTCAGGGACGTTGGGGTGGCGTTGCGCGTCAGTAGTCCTTCGAGTCGACGTGGTCGGCAGCTGCCTGGATAATGGATGCGTGTCAGGAAACGAGACGGTACCCACGCTCCGGGAGCGACGCCAGGACGCGACCCGGAAGGACATCGTCCGTGCCGGGATCAAGGTGTTCACTCGACGTGGGTTCCAGGCCGCGACTGTGAACGAGATCGCTCAGGTCGCGGGGATCAGCCGCGCCACGTTCTACTTGTACTTCACTGGTGGCAAGGCGGAGTTGTCGGTCGAGATCGGCACCCAGGGTATTCAGGCCTATTCGGATGTCCTGTCCGAGCTCCCCGCGCTAGAGGATTTGGCACTGGCTGACGTGCGCGCGTGGATTGACCGGTTCGCGGTCGCGTGGAAGAAGTACAAGACGGCCAACTCGCTGGGCATGCGCAGCAGCGTCTCCTCTTCGGTCTTCTCGGATCAGGATCGCCGCATCGTCGATGAGAACTTGTCGCTGCTCGACTCGGTCATCGACCGGCACCCGGAGGCGGAGCGGGAGGCGGTGCGGGCTCGCTTCCTGGTTCTGCTGTTCCAGTTGGGCTACACGATGTTCGAGATGTTCGAGCGGAAGCTGAGCTTCGACAGCGATGCGATCCTCGACGCGCTCGCGGTGATGTGGCACCGGGAACTGGCCGACGCCTGGCGGCGGTGACCCGGGCGTTTTGCTCGGACGGGTCCGGAACGACGGAAGGACCTCCCGCGGCGCGGGGGAGCGGTGGCTCCACCCCGAGCAGGAGGTCCTTCCGTCGCCGGTTCGTCGAGTCGGTGGACTCGTTCGGTGCTGTGCGTCCTAGGTGAGGGTCGGGGCGGGAGCGCGCGTGTCGGGGTCTTCGACACCAGTCGCGAGTTCCTTCCGTCGCTGGAGTTCGTCGACGAGGTCGTTGAACATCGTCCGGTCGAGCTTGTAGAAGAGGAAGGGCACGGCGATGAGCAGTGTCAGGATTCCGGGCACCAGCGTCAACATCAGGGTGATCGCGTTGAGCACTTCAGGGGATTGTTCCGCGTTCGGTCGGTAGCCGGTGGAGGCGAGGAGGATCCCGAGCACGGCCGGGCCCGCCGCGCCGCCCCACTTCAGTGCGAGGGAGGTGAAGGCGTAGTTGAAGCCCTCGCTCCGCACACCGCTCTTCACCTCGCCGTACTCGACGGTGTCGGGGACCATTCCGAAGATCATCGCGCTGAAGACGCCCTGTCCGATGCCGGCGAGTCCGCCGAAGACGAAGAAGAGGGTGAGATCGGAGGCGACGACGTACATGGCGCTGAAGAACACCGCCTGGATGATGCAGGACAGCACGAGGACGCGTGACTTGTTGCCGCTGGGGAAGAGCTTGAGCAGGAGCGGTGCGATGATCGCGCCGATGACGGACGCGCCGGTGGCGACGAGGTTGAAGGTGCCGAAGACCGAGACGTCGCCGATGTTGTACTGGAAGTAGTAGGCCATGATCGCGATCCGCCCGTAGCCGATGAAGCCGAGCAGGAAGAAGCCGATGACCACCAGCTGCAGCGGCCGGTTGCCGCCGACGGACTTCCACAGCTGCCGCATCTTCGGTTGCGCCGTCTCGACGGGCTGCACGACCTCCTTGGTCGAGAAGAAGCTGATCAGGAACAGGACGACCGTCACGCCGCCGATGATGGGCACCGTGATCGCGTAGCCGCGTGCGGAGTCGCCGGAGGGGCCGGAGAAGAAGCTGAGCATCGGGAAGATGATGAAGCCGATGATCGTGGAGCCCAGGCTCGCCGCGACCATGCGGTAGCTGGCGAACCTGAGGCGGTCGTCGGTGTTCTGGGAGACGACCGCGCCGAGGGCGCCGTAGGGCATGTTGACGGCGGTGGAGGCGATGGCGGCGATGGCGAAGGTGATTACCGCGTAGAGGATCTTCGCCGGCTCGGACCAGTCGGGGTGAGCCCAGAACGTCAGCGTCATCGCCAGGGCCATGACGATCGGGGCGAAGAGGATCCACGGGCGGTACCGGCCCCAGCGGCTGCGGGTCCTGTCGGCCATGCTGCCGACGATCGGATCGACGACGGCGTCGGTGAGCCGGATCAGCAAAACGAAGACGCTGACGACGGCGGCGGGGATCAGGAACACGTCGGTGTAGAAGACGAGCAGCAGTGCGCTGACGATGTACCAGGAGAAGTTGTAGGCGAAGTCGCCGGTCGCGTAGCCGGCTTTGCGCCAGAACGAGGCGCGGACGGTGCGGAGGTCGTCGACGGCGGATGCGGATGCGGTCACGGACATGTGGTGCCTTTCTACGTTGAAGAGGCATCGACTCGAGGGCGAGTCGTCTGCTGGTGCTGCCGGAGGGTGCGCCGACCACGAGAGGGAGCGCGTCACCCCGCCTCGCCGGATCGCAGGTCGGGACGGCGCGCGGAGATGTCGGGAGAGCGTCGATGGCTGCGCAGGTGCGACGTCTCGAGGCGGCGCGGGTCGTGTCGGATGGAGCTCACCACCGAGGGGTGCACGAGCGAGCTCTCCGGTGTCGGCTGCCGCGACTGCGACGAGCCTGTCGACCGCGGCGAGGGCGACTCTCATGAAGTCGTCGTCAGCGGCATTGCTGGGGTGGTTGACGGTAGAGCAGTTAATAGACGACTGTCAATAACAATATGCATGGTAATTTCTTGGACGGGCGCCTAACGTGGCCTTCGAGATCGGGTTGTCGTTGCGGGTGTCAAAAGCGTGAGTAGATCGGCACATGTCCCGCGCAGTGGCGCCCGCCCGGCCCGTCTCACCATGCGTGAAGATCCGCGCGGTGCGTCACCGCGCGCTTCTTCGATGCGCTCAGCCCTTCGGAGCAAGCTGTTTCAGCGGCGGACGGTTTTGCCAGGGAATCTACGAACGTCTCGTCACTTGACACGTGTCTAATCTCGTACGTAGAGTGCTCACACGCCGAGACGAACCATCGTCTCGACCCGTGTCCAAGGAGGTACACATGTCTGCTGCATCGTCAGCCACGCCCCTGTCCGACCTGCGATCCGTCAAGAACGGATTCACGCTCGCCGGGAAGAAGGCCCTCATCACGGGCGCCGCGGGAGGCATCGGCCGCACCACGGCCGCGGCCTTCGCGGAGCTCGGTGCCGACATCGCGATCATCGACATCGCCCCCCGCCTCGAGGAGGCGCAGAAGGTCGCCGACCAGCTCGCAGAGCGTTACGGCGTGAACGCGATCGCGGTCGCCTGCGACGTGTCCGACTCGGCCGGAGTCGAGAAGACCATCGCCCACGTCACGCGCACTCTCGGCGGTCTGGACATCGTCCACAGCAACGCCGGGATCGTCAGCATGAATGACAGCCCCGACATGCCGATCGAGGAGTGGGAGCGTGTGCTCAGGGTCAACCTGAACGGTATGTTCCTGATCAACCGCACCGCCGCTGCCGCCATGAAGGCCGCCGGCACCCGGGGATCGATCATCAACACCTGCTCGATGTCGGGCTCGATCGTCAACCGGCCCCCGGAGGGACGTCGCCACGGCATCGCCTACTCGACGTCGAAGGCCGGAGTCCGCCACCTGACCAAGGCGATGGCCGCGGACTACGCCCTGGCGGGGATCCGCGTGAACTCTGTCAGCCCCGGAGTGATGCTCTCGGGCATCCACGACGAGTTCCTCGCGGCGTCGAACACGACCAACGAGCAGTTCAACGCCGCGGCGCTGCATGAGCCGTTCTCCGTGCCCATGGGCCGCTTCGGCGACATGAACGAGATCGGCGGGATCGTGGCGTTCCTCGCCACCGACCTCGCGTCCTACATCACCGGCGCCGACATCCTCGTCGACGGCGGAACGACCATCTGGTGACCCTCCCCCTCATCTCATCGCGGTCGCCTCGCGGCGCCGGAAAGGACAGCACCATGACCACCATCGACGTCACGGGCACGCCCGTCGACCAGGAGCTCGTGCGCCGGCTCGAAGACAAGGCCATCACGATCCGCAAGCAGATCGTGCTCTCCTCGCACCTGATCGGAGTCGTCCACCTGGGCGGCCCGCTCTCCGCGACGGATGTCGCGGTCGCGCTCTACTACGAGTTCCTCGGCTTCGACCCGCAGAACCTCGACGACCCCGACCGGAACAAGTTCATCCTGAGCAAGGGGCACAACGGCGTCCTGCTCTACAACATCCTCGCCGACAGCGGTCTCTACGACTGGGACGAGCTGTTCGGCGGGTACAACAAGCCGGACCACCCGTTCGGCATGCACCCGAACCGGCAGCACATCCGCGGCATCGAGGCCTCCACCGGCTCGCTCGGTCACGGCATGTCGCTGGCTACCGGCCTCGCGCTGGCGAACCGGGTCGACAAGCGCACCTCGCGGATCTTCGTGATGACCGGCGACGGCGAGATGGAGGAGGGCTCGAACTGGGAGGCGGCGATGTACGCCGGATCCCACCACCTCAGCAACCTCGTGCTGATCATCGACTTCAACAAGGCCACCGGCATGTTCCACCACGGCGAGAACATCGTCGTCGACTTCGCGAAGGCCTTCGAGGCCTTCGGGTGGGACGTCATCGAGATCGACGGCAACGACATGGAGCAGGTCGTCGCGGCCTTCCAGTCGCTGCCCCCCGTCGACTTCTCCGTCAAGGCCAACCCCACGGTGATCGTCTCGCACACCGTCAAGGGTTCCGGCGTCGATTTCATGTCCGGGAGCCCGAAGTGGCACCTGGGCAGCATCGACGACAAGAACCTGGAGCAGGCGATCGCCTCCATCGAGAGCACCCGGAAGGCGCGGAACTGATCATGGCTGGATTCACCTTCAACACCGACGACATGGTGAAGCTCGAGAGCGCTCGAGACCTCGTCCCGAAGTACCTCCTCGAGCTGATGGAAACCGACGACCGCATCATCATGCTCGACGTCGACGCCACCGCCGAGGGCAGCCCCCGCAGCATCGGGGCGAAGAAGTGGCCGGACCGCGTCATCGACGTCGGCATCGCCGAGCAGAACGTCGTCGGCATCGCCGCCGGCTACGCCCTCGCGGGGAAGATGCCGTTCGCCAACGCGTTCGGACCGTTCCTCTCCCTCCGCGCGGTCGACCAGATCCACGCCGACGTCGCCTACAACGATGTGCCCGTGCGGCTGATCGCCACGCACGGCGGCACGACGTCCGGAGGAGGACCGACGCACTACGCGATCGCCGACTTCGCGATCATGAACGCGATCCCCAACATGACCGTCGTCGCCCCGGCCGACGCCGCTCAGGCCGTGAAGCTCATCAAGGCCTCGCTGGACTACCCGGGACCGATCTTCATGCGCGTCGCCCGCGGCGCCGAGCCGGCCGTGTACCCGGAGGGCGAGGACTACGAGTACGTCATCGGCAAGTCGATCCAGGTCCGCGAGGGCACCGATGTGACCATCATCGGCGCCGGCGTGGGCGTGTGGCTCGGACTGCAGGCCTCCCTCGCTCTCGAGGAGGAGGGGATCTCCGTGCGCGTCATCGACATGCACACCATCAAGCCGCTGGACCGCGACGCGGTCGTCCGCGCCGCCGTCGAGACCGGAGCGATCCTGACCGTCGAGGATCACAACACCCTCGGCGGCCTCGGCACCCTGGTCGCCGCGGCGGTGGCCGAGGGCGGTGCCAGCGCGCGGATCAAGAAGCTCGGCGTGCCCGACGAGTTCGCCGTGCTCGGCTACCCCGAGACGATCTACCCGCACTACGGCTACGACGTCGCCGGTGTGACCGCCTCGGCGCGCGAACTGGTGCACGCGAAAGCCCCGGCCTGATCGCCGCGGCACACGAACTGGTGCACGTGAGGGCTTCGGCCTGATCGTGCATCACCGGGCTCGGTGGAAGTGCACCTCCGCCGAGCCCACCTCCATGCCTGGAACACAAAGGGACGCGTGACATGAAGATCGGAATCCTCACCTCCGGCGGCGACTGCCCGGGACTGAACGCCGTCATCCGCGGCGCCGTCCTCGCCGGTGACCGCGTCCACGGAACCGAGTTCGTCGGCATCCGCGACGGCTGGCGAGGCCTCGTCGAGGACGACTTCCTCCCCGTCGACCTCACGACGGTCCGCGGTCTCAGCAAGCAGGGCGGCACCATCCTCGGCTCCTCCCGCACCAACCCCTACCTCGGCGCCTGGGGCGGCCCGACGAACATCGCCCGCACCATGGAGCGACGCGGCATCGACGCGGTCATCGCCATCGGCGGCGAAGGAACACTGACAGCGGCCCGTCGTCTCTCCGACGACGGCATCCACATCGTCGGCGTCCCCAAGACCATCGACAACGACATCGCGGCGACCGACTACTCCTTCGGGTTCGACACGGCCGTGCACATCGCCACCGAGGCCATCGACCGCATCCGCACCACGGCCGACTCCCACGGGCGGTGCATGGTCGTCGAGGTCATGGGACGCCACGTCGGCTGGATCGCACTGCACTCCGGAATGGCCTCCGGCGCTCACGCGATCCTCATCCCCGAGCAGCCCCGCACCCTCGACGAGATCACCGACTACGTCCGCCAGGTCACCAACCGAGGACGCGCCGCCGTCATCGTCGTCGCAGAAGGCTTCCGCCTGCAGGGGATGCCGGCAGCGCACTCCCACAAGGGACTCGACGCCTTCGACCGGCCGCGCCTCGGAGGCATCGCCGAGCTCCTCGCCCCCGAGATCGAGAAGAGGACCGGGATCGAGTCCCGCTCCACCGTCCTCGGGCACATGCAGCGCGGCGGCGTCCCCACCGCCTACGACCGAGTCCTCGCCACCCGCCTTGGAATGGCCGCCGTGAACGCCGTCCACGATCAGCAGTGGGGCTCGATGGTCGCGCTCGAGGGCACCCGGATCGTCACCCGATCCATCGCGGAGGCGGTCCACTCCCTCAACACCGTTCCGGAGGACCGCTACCACGAAGCCGCCCTCCTCTTCGGCTGACGACCCCTTCCACACGACACCCACGACGACATCCGAGGAGAAACCATGCCCGTCGCCACCCCGGAGCAGTACGCCGACATGCTCGACCGAGCGAAGTCACGCGGCTTCGCCTACCCCGCGATCAACGTCTCGTCATCGCAGACGATCAACGCCGTCCTGCAGGGCCTGACCGACGCCGGATCCGACGGGATCATCCAGGTCACCACCGGCGGCGCCGACTACTTCGCCGGCCACTCCGTGAAGAACCGTGCCGCGGGAGCCATCGCCTTCGCCCGCTTCGCCACCGAGGTGGCGATGAACTACCCCGTGACCGTCGCCCTGCACACCGACCACTGCCCGAAAGACGCCCTCGACGGTTTCGTCCTCCCCCTGATCGCCGCCTCCGAGGAGGAGATCCAAGCCGGCCGCGGACCCCTCTTCCAGTCGCACATGTGGGACGGCTCCGCAGTGCCGCTCGAGGAGAACATCACGATCGCCCAGAACCTCCTCGCACGCACCCGAGCGATCAACGCGATCCTCGAAGTCGAGATCGGCGTGGTCGGAGGCGAGGAGGACGGCGTGAAACACGAGGGGACGAACGACGCCCTCTACACGACCCTCGGCGACGTCACCCGCGCCGTCGAAGCCCTCGGCCTCGGCGAGAACGGCCGCTACCTCGCCGCACTCACCTTCGGCAACGTGCACGGCGTCTACAAGCCCGGCAACGTCACGCTCCGCCCCGAACTCCTCGGTGAGGTCCAGCACGGCATCCAGGAGAAGTTCGGCACCGCGGACACACCCCTCGACCTCGTGTTCCACGGCGGATCCGGCTCCTCGCCGCAGGAGATCTCCACCGGCGTCTCCAACGGAGTCGTCAAGATGAACATCGACAGCGACACCCAGTACGCGTTCTCCCGCTCCGTCGCCGACACCGTCCTGACGAACTACGACGGATTCCTCAAAGTCGACGGCGAGGTCGGCGACAAGAAGGTCTACGACCCCCGCTCCTGGGGCCGGATCGCGGAAACCGCCATGGCCGCCCGCGTCGCCGACGCCGCACGCGCGCTCGGCTCCTCCGGACACTCACGCAGCTGAGTCCACCGGCGGCGCCCCTCGAGCACAGGTGCGCCGCGGTTCCGGCGCCGGCCGACCTGCACGACGCAGGAGAAATGTTCTGCCTCGTCCGTTCGGGTCGGAGGAGGCAGACGAAGGCCCGAGGAGAAGCGATCACTCCCTCCTCGGGCCGAGAAACCTCGTTCTCCCGGCCAGCCGCGGAGCACAGGGGTTCCGTGCAGCTCCCACCCTGTCGCTCCTCCCGACGAAAGGCAGCTCCTCATGCGCGAGATGTTCCAGCAAGAGCTGCGCGGAGTGCAGGAGGGCCTCGTTCAGATGTCCGAGCTCGTCACCACGGCCATCAGCAATGCCACGACGGCGCTCACCACGTCAGACCTCGCGCTTGCCGAGCAGGTCATCGCTGACGATCCCCGCATCGACGCGCTCGCGACAGGCTTGGACGAGCTGGCGCTCACGATCCTGGCCCGGCAGCAACCCGTCGCCCGTGACCTGCGCACCGTCGTGGTGGCCCTCCGAGTGAGCGCGTCCTTCGAACGGATGGGAGACATCGCCGAGCACATCGCGCAGCTCGCACGCCTCCGCTACCCCGACAGGGTGATACCGAAGAGCCTCCGACAGACCTTCACCGAAATGGGCCGGCTGGACATCGACATCTCCCAGAAGCTCCTGGTGCTCCTTCGAACGGAAGACATCGCTCTGGTCGAGGAGATGCGCGCCGACGACGACCGGATCGACGAGCTGCACGCGAGCGTCTTCGACACCGTCCTCGGGCGACGCTGGAAAGGCACCGCGGCCGACACCGTCAACGTTACGCTTGCCAGCCGATATCACGAGCGCTTCGCCGACCACGCCGTCTCGATCGCCCAGAAGGTGCAGTACCTCGCCACCGGCGAATGGACCAATCGCTAAAGGCCCAACCCTCTCTATGCAGCCGATATTCTGCGATCCGCCAAGGGGACGTCGGTCAGCAGTCAGTGCCCCCTGAACGCCGGAGCGCTTCTCGCGCTCGGTTCAATCGTCGATGACGCGTCGTATGAAGGCTGTCTTACGTCGGTTGTAGGCGCCTTGGTCCTGTCGGACCTCCGTGCAAGGCGATGCTTCAGCTCGGCGTACTCCGCGGCCGGGCCCGGGTCGCGGCGCAACGGGTTACGGAATCGCAGCTGCTGAGCTTTTTGCGGGGAGCCGGTGGCGTAGACGTGGATGTGGACTGCACGTGGGTGGTCTGCGGCGGGGGGCGGGTGAGACACGGTGGCCGGGCTCTCGCGAGCGGAGGACGAGTCCCAGCTATTCCAGTGCCGGCCGGTAGCCAGCCTCAATGTCCAAGTGACGTACGGAGAGGAGCAGATCGATCACGGGCTTGGCGTCGAGTCCGGGAACGGCAGTGGAGCCAATGTGCTCGACACGCGGAGACGAATAGTCGAGCGCGCGCTCAATGCATCCGACCCATCGAGCGGCGTCGACGGCTCAATTCGGTGACCAGGGAACGACGACCGCCGGCTCACCGCCAGGCCGATCGAACCACTCGACCTCCGGAGAAGCCGCCAACTCCTGGGAACGATCCTCCGCGGCCATGCGGGGCACCGCACGTCGCGAGGAAGCGCTCTAATAGCCGGGCGTCGAGCGTTCCGTGACCGTGGCTGTTCAGTAGAGGATCATGTCGCGGGTCGCCTCCAGCGCGGCGCTCATCGGCATGCCGACCCGGGCGGTCTACAGTGCGGCGAAGACCGCAGTCCTCGGACTGACGAGGTCGGTCGCGCTCGAATATGCGAAGCAGGGCGTTCGAGTCAACGCGATCGCGCCCGGCGCCATCCTGACGCCGCTGATCCAGGCGCGCCTCGACGAGAACCCCCAGATCATGGAGCAGGTACCAGCTGGTGCTGATCGTCGGCCTCGGTGTTCCCCTCGCCGTGGTCGGGACCCGCAGTCCGGAAGGTTCTCTGGATCGCTCTGATACCGGCATCGACATCGACCGTGGCCTCAACCAGCTGACGGCGCCCCGAAACGTCGTCGCCGAGATCAGCTGGGACGCGAGTACCGCCTTCGACCTCGATCTTTATCTCGGTGCCGCATGAGGGGTCAGAGCCGCTGACCGATCTGCAGAGCTGAATCTCCATGGTCAAGGCTCATGGCCGATAGATCGACCACTCCGCGTTGGGCAGCTCTCGCAGCTCGTGCACCACGTATCTGCCAACCGGACAGTGTCCGCTGCTGTGGGCGCAGAGAGCACCCGATTCGGGCGGATGACCTGACAGCTGCTTAGACGTAGTCCAGGCCATACAGGTCGTCGTAGTCGTGCTCCGCAGACATGTCGTGCGCGATCACGCGAAGTGGTGCTTCGTCGTGCTGCTCGAGCACCACCGTGCTGGTCGGCGTGACCAGCACTTCAACCTGACCGCCGAGGATCGTCCGCAGCGAGAGGAACGCGGGCGCTGCGCGGACGGCGTCAAGAACAGCCTGCTTCGTCTGCTCCATCGTCGCATCCGCGGCGAGGAGGTACGTCCTACCCGACATCATCACGTGCAACATGGTTTCCCCATTCGTGCCCGGCTTTGCTGGAACGGTAGCCGGCATGGTCAGGTTATGGAGCGCGGCCTAACGGGGGACCGTGTTGACTCGGCGACGTTCGTCGAGTACTGCTTATGCCACACTACAAGTGTGGGACAGCTGATCTACGGACCGGGAACCGTCTACGAGATGGACGACCGCACCCTCGCGCACGTGAAGCTCGCTTTGACCGCGAAGCTGCGTCGGCAGGAGAGCTTCCTGCTGTCCTGGCCAATCGGCGTTGACCAGGGCTCCGGACGCGCCTCACTATGGATCGCCCCGTCCATCCCGCTGCAGTTCCGCTTCTCCGGAGGCCGCCCCCCCACCATCAACAAGCCCTGGGTCGTCGCCATGCTCGAAACCTCCCACAACGATCGCGGGCTGGTCATCCTGCCCGAGGCCGAAATCGAACGCGTGACTTCAAGCGCCAGCGACCCAACCGCCTGACAGCGCATCCACGCAGGACCACCGCGCCATTAGTACGGGGTAACCCGCAGAATGCTCCTCCGCTGGGTGCCATTCGCTCCTCTGATGTCACGGAGGGGGATCGTCGGTTAGGCGTTCAGCTTCTGCTTGCCAGCCGGCTGAGCGTTCGTCGTCGACCACGCGAGGAGGATGGCCCCGCTCCGAATGCCGACTTTCGGGCACAATAAGGGATTGGCGGGCGCCTGCTTGTCGTGATGCAGGCTGGAGACGCCGATGGGAAAGCTGTTCTACGACGGATCTGTCGAGATCGACTTCGAGGACCGAGTGCTCGCGCACTTGCAGATCGTCGTCACCGCGAAGCTGCGCCGCAACGAGTCGTTCCTGCTCAGCTGGCGCGACGACCACAGCATGGGAGATGGCCGCAGCGCGATCTGGCTGCATCCCGCGGTCGGCCTGCGCTACAAGTACTTCGGCGGGCGGATGCCCCGCATCAACCCGGCCTGGGTCGCCGCGCTCACCGATCTCGCCAACTCCTCCGGCGGCCTCTACGTCATCGCCGAGCCCGACACCGAGTACGTCCGCACAGTCGACCGGGAGAGCCGCTGATGCGACGGCTCGACATCGTCTACAACGGGACGCCGTACACGGTGAGCGATCGTACTGTCGACGAGTTCCGGGCGGAGGTGGACGCCGCCCTCGCTTCAGCCACCCCGCAGTGGCTCACCGTGAACCACGGCGAGGGGCGCGTCAACTCTGCCCTGATTCTGATCACTCCGCACACGGCGCTGACCATCATCACGAACGAGTTCGATGATCCGAACGGTTCCGACGACGCGGAACAATGACGATCTCCGCCGGTCCAGCTCAGCGCCGTGTGGCGCGCGCGTATAGCGCTCCCATTTCTTGCCTCTCCTCTCTTCGACGCGCCTGATCCTCTGGGAATCGGTCGTACTTCTCCCCGATCGGCTACTCGCGTCGGAGTAACCCAGCTGACGACGTAGAACCCTTAGACCTCGGCTGACCTTCAGCAGAGCCAGAGGCCTGTGTTCTGCCACCCGCCTGCGATGACTGAGTCTCTTGCAGTCGAGCCGGGCGAGCGCAAGAGCATTCAGACGCGAGAGTTGCTGATTTAGCGTGGACGTATGAAGCAGCTCGTGCGGTCGGCGTTCGCAGCGTCGGATCCAGAGGAGGCGGCACCGGTGCTGCGTCCGTTCTTCCCTGGCGCGAAGCTCTCGCGCGCGCGGGATGGCGAGTTCCACTTCGATCTCGACGTGGTCGACGCCGAGGTGCTGAGCACGATCCGGTACCGCTTCAGGAGCCCCAACTCGTCGGGGATCAGTGACGGGACAGGCGTCGTCACGATCGGGCATCTCATCGGGGGAGGGCTGTCGATGTCGGCTGGGAAGACGGACATCGACACGAGTCGCCCGTTCTTGATCCCACCCCGTGCCTTCCAGGCCACCTGGGACGACGTGCATTTGGGCGGTGTGAACCTCGATCTGCGGGAGGTGGAGCGTTTCGCGTCGCAGCTCGCGGGGTCCGAGGCCTTCGTGTTCGCCTTCACCGGGATCGCTCCGGTCTCTGCAGTGTTGCAGCGGTTCTGGCGGGCGACGGTGCGCAGTTTGAACCGGGATCTTCTTCGCGACGACGAGGCGATGGCGTCGCCGTTGGTGCGAAGAGCGGTGTTCGAGCAGGTGGCCCTCGCCGCGCTGCGAGTCTTCCCCAACACGCTGATGGAGTTGCGCGACCCGCAGGTCTCGCGGGAGGGCGTCGGAGCGGCGGTGCGTCGCGGGATGACGTTCATTGATGAGCACCTGACGGAGCCGATCACCGTCGCGGACATCGCGGCGGCCTCGGGCCTCTCGGCCCGCGGGCTGACCGCCGCTTTCCGGCGCGAACTCGACACCACTCCGATGGCGGCCCTGCGCTCGGGGCGCCTCGCCGGCGCACACCGGCAGCTCGTGGCCTCTGACCCCGCCGCCGGAGACTCCGTCGCGTCAGTCGCCCATCGCTGGGGTTTCAGCAACGCGGGCCGTTTCGCGGCCCTGCATCGTTCGGAGTTCGGCACCGACCCTGGCAGCGTTCTACGCGGCTGAGGGATCAGATCGCTGCAGACCGGGGTCGGTTTGGGCAGAACGCGTCGCTTCGGGGAGGAAGTGGAAGTCATCCGCTACGGGGGGCTCCCACTCCCACGCGGTGACCTCGTCGACGCTGTGGTCTTCCGTTTGGAAGCGGACTCCGAACTGCGGACCCATCAACACCGACACCTCCCCGTACCCGTGCGTGCGGAAGGTGATGAACGCGGGCGGTCCAGCCGCCGCCTGGAGGATCTCCTCCTTCAGCGCGGGGATGTCGACGTCCTCGTGGAGGTAGAAGAACTGACCATCGATTCGTATTTTCGTCACTTGCATGTCTTCAGTCTCACTAGGAGATAAGTGCTGTCGACGACGGGCGCCGTTACTGGCCGACCAGTGCCGTTCCGGTGCATCGCCGGCCCATGTGCGGTCAGGGCGACGCCTCCTTGCCGCGGTCACCGCTCGCATCTGCTCGGCGAGCATGGGGTTCAGGACTGCGCGAGAGTACTGCGAACGAGTACGGCCCTCACCAAGGCAAGAAGACGTCACTCGAGGACTGCCGCCGACGTTCAACTCGGCGGTCGCGCCGACGTCGGGGAGAGACGAGTCCTCACAAGGTCGAATGTCGCGCAGAAGCTGATGCTTCTGTGCCGCCTGCCCTGCAAGGCCACCGGTGCTGGCGCCGGGCGAGTATTGCGCTCAGGGCTGAGGGTCGCGTTGGGCCGCTTCCAGATCTGCCGTGTCCTGGAAGTCCAGGAAGTCGAGGGGCGGGATGTCGGTCATCTCCTCGTTCCAGGAGGGCCGCGCGGGCTGCATGCGACGTGTCTCCTGCTCGATGTGCGCGATCGCCTCCGCGTCGTCCGGTTCCTCGACCTCACTGCTGTCGACCGGCACCGACCACAGCTGGCTCGCGGGACCGATCAGCAGATGGGCGTAGGCGCGGCCACCACCCTCGGTCAGGACGGGGACGGAGATGACATCCGATTTCCCGACGTCGGCGAGGGCTCTCGCGTAGCGCAGGACCGCCTTGCAGGTGAGATCTCCGACGAGCAGATGTCCGCTTGAGTAGTGCAACTTTCTCATGCTCTAAATTTCCTTGAGTGCGACGAGACGCTCAAGAGGGTTGCGGCGAACGCACATCTCCGGCAGACGACGACGGGGCGATCACTGCCTCACGACCCGCTTCTGGCCGACGCCACGATGCCTTCGCCTCGGGTGAGGCGCGCGGCGTCGGCGATCACGGCACCTGGGTCGCCGCTGCTGCGCCAGATCTCCCGCTGCCGCTGGGCTCCGGTACCGCGGTGGAGGATCCGCTCGAGCGAGCAGGACACCGTGTCGCTGTCGCCGGCCTCCTCGAGGGCGTCTCGGACGTGACGGACCAGATGGGCCAGCATCGTGCGTGCGGGGACGGGGCAGCCGCTGACCGGGTCGATCAGGTCTCCGGTCGTGCCGAAACGGCTCGCGAGCCAGGAGGACACTGCGAGGACCGGGGTCGGGATCGGCAGGGGCGGCACACCCGCGAGGGCCTCGCGGGTGGCGGTCTCGACGAGCGCTCGTACGAGGACGGCGATGAGCGCTGCGTCCGCCGGGTGGAGCGGGACGTCGGAGATCCGCACCTCGACGGTCGGGTGGGTGCGGGAGAGTCGCGCGTCGAAGTAGAGCATCCCTTCGTCCAGGAGGGCGCCGGAGGAGGTGAGCGCGGTGACGACGCGGCGGTAGTGCGCCAGGTCTTGCCAGAGGTCCGCGGGGCCGGCGGTGGGCCAGCGGCCCCAGGACTGGTAGCGCCAGCTCTGGTAGCCGGTGTCGGCTCCGTGGTCGAGCGGGGAGTTCGCGCTGAGCGCGAGGAGCGCCGGCAGCCAGCCGCGGATGCGGTCCAGGACGGCGATGCCCTCCTCGGGGGAGTCGATGCCGACGTGCACGTGGAGCCCGCAGGTGAACTGCTGCTGGGCGGTGAGGCCGAAGTGCTCCGCGATGCGGCCGTAGCGCTCGTCCTCGGAGAGGTGCGGGGTGAAGGCGGCCGGACTCGTCGCCAGCGCGACGGCGCGGCCTCCGGCGGACCTCGCTGCGTTATCGGCGGCGCAGCGCCCTTCGAGGACGCCGGCGAGGAGGTCGGCGTGCGAGCGCTGCGGTCGGCCGACCGCCTCGATCTGCTCGGCCTTCAGCTCCGCCGTGAGCGATCCGCTCCACGCGCCGTGCGCCGAGCGCAGCAGCGCGGGAGCGATCGGTGCGGGAAGGAACGTCGCGGAGTCGACGAGGAGGTACTCCTCCTCGACGCCGAAGGTTCGGGCGCGGCTGGTCACGGTGTCTCCTCGGCGGCGGGTCCGTCGGCGAGCTCGACCCAGAGGTGGGCGAGGACGCCGACGGCGAGCAGGAGCTCGTCGAGGTCGGCGCTCTCGTCGCTGTCGTGCCAGTTGTCCTCGGGCAGGCCGGTGCCGAAGAAGACGACGGGCGCCTCGAACCGGCGGGCGAGCAGCTCAGCGGGGCCGCCGCCCGCGTTCCCCATCCGCTTCACCTCCGTCACGCCGTAGCCGCGGCGCATGGCCTGCTCGAGGGCGTCGCTGCACCAGGTCCACGGCGTGCGGTACCCCTCCTGCGCGGTGCTGTCCGAGACGCTCACCTCGACGTCCAGTCCCGAAGCGAGGGCGTCGCGGACGAAGGCGCGCAGCTGCTCGCCCGCCTCGTGCACCGACTGCCCCGGCACCGTGCGGATGCTGATGTCCGCGGTCGCGCCGGACGGGATGACGGCCCGCGGCATGCCGGTCGGGTCGCCGGCGAGCAGGCCGACGACCTCGAGAGCGGGCCGCTCCCAGAGCCGTTCGAGGACGGAGTAGCCCGGCTCGCCGCCGACGACCCGGGTGTGCGACCGGCGCAGCCAGTCCGCCTCGGAGAACGTCAGGGCGGCGAGCTCGGCCCGCCGCTGCTCGGTGATCTCCGGGACCGAGTCGGAGAACCCGGGCAGGGCGATGCGCCCCTCGGCGTCGTGGAGCCGCGCGAGGACGTCGGCCAGGGCGAGCGCAGCGTTCGGTGCCGCGCCGGAGACAGCGCCGCTGTGCACGTCGTGCAGCGTCCCCCGCACCTCGACGTGCACCGGCAGCATCCCGCGGACACTCGTGCACATCGCCGGTTCCCCGGCCCGCCACTGCAGGGTGTCGGAGAAGACCACGACGTCGGGCCGCAGGTCCGTGTAGTGCTCGGTCAGAAGGGCGTTCAGGCCCGGTGAGCCGAGCTCCTCCTCGCCCTCGATGAGCAGCACCAGGGTCACCGGGGGCGCCTCGAGGCCCGTCGCGGCCAGCAGTGCCGCCACCGACCGCACGTGCGCGAGCGCCTGCCCCTTCGCATCCGACGCGCCGCGGCCGTAGAGGCGGCCCTCGCGCAGGACCGGCTGGAACGGGGACGTGACGCTCCACTGCTCGGCCTTCGCCGCCCGCACGTCGTGATGGCTGTAGACGAGGACGGTCGGCGCCTCGAGATCCGCGGCAGCCCACCGCGCCCGCACCGCGAACGACTCCCCGGTCGGCAGGATCTCCGCCTCCGGGAAGCCCACCTCGCGGCACGCGCGCACCAGCCACTGGGCCGACCGCCGCAGGTCGCCCGCGTGCTCGGGCATGCCCGCAACCGACGGGATCGACACCCACTCCGTCAACAGCGCCCGGTAGTCGGCGCGCTGCTCGCGGAGGACCTGGGCGAGGGCGTCGGGATCGAGGGCGGTACTGCGCATGCGTCATGACACCGCGCGCCGACCGAGCGTCGCAGGAGGGTTGACGGACACCCGACCAATGGCAAAGCACGGTGGTGGGAGGTGAAGGGGGTCGCCCTACTGTGGAATCTTCAGTCCTACCGTGGAGCCTTCTGTCGGCTCTCCGCGGAGACGCCGTCAGGGGCGGTAGAGGGACCACTCCGTCTCGGGGAGTTCGCGCAACTCGTCGACCACCCAGACATGCCAGCCCGATGTCGTACGCTGCTCGAGCTGACCCTGCACGACTTCATAGGTCCAGCCGTCGCGCGTATTCAGATAGCGAACGAGGCGGACGTGCTGACCTTTGACCAATGATGCCGGAGTACTTCGAGACACCTCTCAATTATCCGATCGGTGTCGAATTCCGCCTGGTCGGTTGACACTCTCTCGAAGCTCGGTTAGCAAGCGTTGGCCGCGACCAACATGAGCTTGACCGGCCACATCCGCCCCACGGTGGCCTAGCGGGTCGCGGGCGGCGCGGTGCTCGCCCGGACGATCAGCGAGGTCGGCACCAGCTCGACGATGGGATCGTCGCTGACCCCGTTGGCCAGCTGCTCGAGCAGCAGCTCGACGCACTTCACTCCGACCGCCCGGTAGTCCTGCCGGATCGTCGTCAGCGGCGGCGAGAAGTCCTGCGCCTGCGGGATGTCGTTGAAGCCCACCACGCTGACGTCCTCGGGGATCCGCAGACCGTGCTCCGCGAACGCGCGGTAGACGCCCAGCGCGGCCTCGTCGCTGGAGACCAGCACGGCCGTGCAGTCCCCGCTCTCGGCCAGGGCGGCGCCGTGCAGGTACCCGCCATCGGAGCGCCAGTTACTGTAGCGGGCGGGCGGCACGGACGCGCCGGCCTCGACGAGCGCCTCCCGCCAGGCCGCCTCGCGGCGCTCGGACGCGAAGGAGCCGCGGGGTCCGGCGATGTGGTGCACCGTGCGGTGCCCGAGCTCGAGCAGGTGCTGCACGGCGGCGCGCACGCCGCCCGCCTGATCAGCGTCGACGACGGGCCCGTGCGCTCCGGCGGCCGCATTGACGAGCACGCGGGGGATCTCGGGGAGGACCAGCTGCGCCGTGTCCCGCAGGTACGTCTCCACGACCACGATGAGGCCGTCCACCGTCAGCTCGCCGAAGCGGGTGAAGGCGCCGTTGAGCCCGATCTGACTCGGTGCCGAGACCGGCACCAGCGTGATGGCGTAGCCCGCCTCCGCCGCTGCAGTGGCGATCGAGTCCATGGTCCGCATCATCCCGAAGGTGCCTAGATCAAAGAAGGCGACCCCTAGGGTGCGGAATGTTCCGCTCTTCAACGCACGAGCCGCGCTGTTGGGCCGGTAGCCGAGGGCGCGCATCGCCTCCAGCACGACCTGCCGCGTCGCGGGAACGACATTGGTCTGCCCATTTGCAACCCGTGATGCCGTGACAGGGGCCACACCAGCGAGACGCGCCACGTCCGCCAGTGAGGGGCGGTGGGAAGCTTCTGTCATGTGACCATCCTGGCCTGGGTGCTCAGCCGTCGAGGTCCCCGATGCCCCGGCCGAAGTCGATTCCCTTGTCGTCAAGAATCCGGGCGTGGATCAATCCGAACGGGCCTTCGCGTCCGGCGACGGCACGGTAGACCCCGTTGGTTGCGGCCGTAGTGACTCGAGTTTGAGGCTGCTCGCGTCGAGTCCTCACTCCCCGTTCGGACGCAATTCAGTCGGGGTCCCGCTGTCCACCTGTGTGCAGGCCAGCCCCAGCGAGAGCTGGGCTGTGCACAGGTGGACAGGGGGCGTCTGTGGGTGACCGAGCCCGCACTTCACCCGGTTCAAGAGTGCGTGAGTTCCGATGAGGTGGATCGCGTGGGAGGAGGTCAGTACTGACGGAAAGCTGACCCCGACGTGAGCCTGCACACCAAAGCTCTCGCTCGGTTGCTGCTCGAGTGGCAGAGCCGGCGTCATGATCCGGTTGTAGCGCTAGTTGATGTTCGGCGCTCTGCGACCGCTGGCGAGCGAGGCAAGTTCGAGAGCTTCGAACAGATTGTCTGCGGCTCCTTGACGATCGTCCATCGAAAGATCAAAGACTGCATCGTCGAGCTTCGCGTAGATGACCTTCTGCCAGTCCGTCGGCAATGTGCCGCCGACCGTTTTTCGAATGTTGGGCTGCCCCTTTGACGTCATGGCCATGACGGCTTCGTAGCAGTCGTGGATCCGATCGTGAAGGATCTCTGGATGGTCAACGTTCACCTTCGCGCCGTCGTCGCCGTCGACGCCTTGCTCGACTTTGGTGAAGATGCTGGTGAGCTGCGATTCGTAGTCATCCACGAATCGGATCCTACTGAACCAGCTGCCCAGGCTGCCCATTGGTCGGAACGGAAGAGCCCCCGCGAGCGAAGGCTCGAGCGGGGGCTTTCCGACGTCAGCGGGGGGGTGCTGAGTCGGGTCAACGTTAGTCGACGGGCAAGGTGGTGAGCGCGCCGTACGGGGCGAGCGTGGGCACGCCGCCGACGTCTGTGACGGTCGCTCCGGGTTCGGTGAAGGCATGCACGAGTGCGGCGCGCTCGAAACGTGTGTGTAGTCGAGCGGTGTCGCCTCACGAACGCCGCGCCCTCGCCGATGATGAGGACCTCGTCCGTAGTGGCGCTGCCGGCCGCCTCCAGTCTGATTCGATGCGCTTAGCAGCGACGCCGCACGGTCGGTCAGTGAGCGGGTGCTGTGTCACGAGCAAGGGTAGGGATCTTGCTGCACGGCAAGAGGTTCCGGGTGATTACCGCTTCATTCGAAGGCGCTCACAGCCTTCGTTGTCGCGTCCGCGCAGGCTCTGACAAAGGTTTGCGGAAAGGTCCGTTCGGCGCTGGTGCCACTTCGTGCTGTCACGGTGTCGCCATGAAGGGCGCTGATGGTCCATTCGGTAGCGCCGTCAGGGCTGGGTTCGCAGAAGCGGAAGCCGATGTGGAGGGGGGCGGTCTCAGCCATGGGCTGTCCGCCTCGCATCGGCAGAGCTCGTCGTCGAGGTGAGGGTGAGGAGGGAGAGGAGATCCTCGATGCTCTGCACAGGTTGCGGTGCGGATGCTCGAAGGCTGGTGGAGGAGCGGTAGCTCAGCGGGTGGTCGCGCAGGATGTGCCCGATTGGTCGGCCTGCCTGCCAGACGGTGAGAAGGATCAGGTCGCTGACGACGTCGGGACTTCCGATCTCGAAGACGCGTCCTTGCAGCACCGCCATCTGCGGCTCTTTGCGGGCCTGGTGGACCCAGAGCGGAAGGTCGCGAGCTGAGGGGACGGTGGCGTCCTTGCTCGGGCGAGGGTTGGGGTGGCTGAGGGCGCTCATGGCGTGGTCAGAGATCGAACTGGCGTTCGAGGTCGAAATCGGAGGTGATCGCATCGCCATCAGGTTGGATTGGATGGTTGCCGGTGAGTGCGTCGACGCGTTCGCGGATCCGCGCGATCTCTGCGTGATCGTCTGGTTCGGGGAGGTCGGAGGGCGTGGTTTCGGCGACGAGTGATGCGCCGGCGTTGAGGAGGAAGGACACCTGGATCGTTGCACCGTCTGCTCCGATGCCGGTGTAGTCCACTCGGTCGGCGGTGTCGTTCGCGGCGAGGGCGACGGCGTATTCGACGAGAGCGTCGGCGGCGTCGTCTCCGACGAGGACGGTCTTGTCGGCGAAGAGGATGTGCTTCATGTCGCCCATGGTCTGCGCGGTTGTTGCACTTGGCGAGACGGTTGACAGTCCTGCCCCGCCTCGACAGGGCCATAGCAGACCCGCGACCCGGCTGGCGTCCCGGTTGCCGGAACCCGCTGCCGAGGAGAGCCTTGTTCTGGCGGGTGCTTGGCGGCCTGCACTGAGGGTGGAGGCGCCGATGGGCAAGCTGCACTACGACGGATCGGTCGAGATCGATTTCGAGGACAGGGTCCTCGCTCATCTGCAGATCGTGATCACCGCGAAACTACGCCGCAACGAATCGTTCCTGCTCAGCTGGCGTGATGACCACAGCATGGGCGATGGACGCAGCGCGATCTGGCTGCACGCGTCTCAGTCGCTGCGCTACAAGTACTTCGGTGGTCGAATGCCCGCGATCAATCCCGCATGGATCAACACTCTGACCGACCTCGCGAACTCCGCGGGAGGCCTGTTCGTGATCACCGAACCCGACACGCAGCACCTCCGAGCCCCTGAACGCGAGCCGCACCGATGAAACGCGTCGACATCCTCTACAACGGCACGCCCTACACGGTCCTCGACAGCACGACCGAGCAGTTCCAAGCCGAGGTCGATGCCGTCCTCGCCGCAGACATGCCGCAGTGGGTGAAGGTCACCATGGTGAGGGGCGCGCGAACAGTGCCCTCATTCTGGTGACAAAGTACTCATCGCTCGCGATCATCGGCAACGATGTCGACGACACCAACACCGACTGAGTGCAGCACGCACGCCAGAAGTGCCGGTCACGCGGCGTTTCGGACTGTAGCGAGGAAGGCGAGGGCGGAAGTCAAGCGTCTCGACTCTGAAAATGTCGTCTCTTACCGTCGAGGTGAATCGTTCGTCGCGCCCGGACCCTGTGCGGTGGATCTCCGGCCGTTCGCGATGTGAGTGGATCGGGAAGCGGTCGTGGGTCGCCGGCTGAGAGGTTCCGATTGTGAGCGATCCCGTGGAACCTGTCATCGATGATCTGCTCGCCGCTCTTGATCCGCCGGGCGCCATCCATCCGGGTCTCGCCCGCAATGTCGTGCAGCAGCTGCGCGAGCAGCGCCCGCTACCCGCGGTTAGGGTGGGGGCCATGGATGGTGCTGCTCTCTGCGAACCGTACCTGCGCGGCTTCCCTATCGACGGTGTCGCGATCTCCACCATCGGAAGCTCCTTCAGCGCCGAGACAATCGCGACGAGTGATTCCACTGCGTCGCGTCTGGACGAGATCCAGCTCGACCTCGGAGAAGGTCCCTGCTGGGACGCCATCACCCTTGACGCTCCGATGTTCGTCCCCGACACGAGCGCCGAGACCAGGTGGCCGTTGTTCGCCGACGCGGTCAGCGGCATCGACATCCGGGCGGTGTTCGCCTTCCCGCTCGTCTTCGCAGGACTCTCGATCGGCGCCGTCGACGTCTACTCCCGCACCCCCGGCCTGCTCAGCGACACGCTTGTGAAAGACATCATGGCCGCGTCCGCGAGGACGTCCCTGCGCGTACTCGCGGCTGTTCTGCGCGACAGCGGGGAGGAGCAGAGCAGCAATCCTGCCTCCCGGCGAATCGTCTACCAGGCCACCGGCATGCTCCTTGCCCACTACGGCACCACATCGGAGAACGCGCTGCTGCTTCTGCGCGCTCACGCGTTCGCCCACGACCGTTCCGTCATGGACGTCGCCGAAGACATTGTGAAGCGTCGAGACGCCTTTCCCGACAGCCCCCTCGCCGCTCAGGAGGACCCGTGGTGACCACCTCCCGCGAACGCAGCATCATCGACACGTTCGTCGTCCTCTCCAACACTCTCGTCGAGGACTACGACGTCGTCGACTTCGCGTTGACCCTCGTCGATGCAAGCGCGATGCTGTTCGACGCCGTGTCCGCTGGTCTCGTCCTCGCCGACGCGGGCGGCGTTCTGGAGGTTCTCGCGTCCACGGACGAGGACACTCGGCTGATCGAGCTGCTGCAGTTGGACAGCGCCGGCCCCTGCATCGACAGCTACACGAGCGGTGAGCCGGTCATCGTGCCCGACATCACGGCGGTTAGAGAGCAGTGGGCCGAGTTTCGTGAGCGGGCGGCCGAGCTGGGTTTTCACGCCGCGCACTGCGTGCCCATGCGCGCTCACGGTGTCACCATCGGGTCCCTGAACCTCTTCCAAGGCCACGCCGGAACCCTGGACGCGGATGACATAGCCGTCGTTCAAGGGTTCGCAGACGTCGCCACGGTGGGCATCCTGCAACAGCGGGCGCTTCGTGAGAGCACTCTCGCGCAGACGCAGTTGCAGCGAGCTCTGGACAGCCGGGTCATCATCGAACAGGCCAAGGGTGTCCTCGCCTACGCCAACCGCATCACCGTGGAGCAGGCGTTCGAGGTCCTTCGGAGCCGATCGCGGTCAACGAGCACGCCGATCACGATCCTCGCGCGGCAGATCCTCAACGGTCAGTAGCAGCAGGCCGCGGCATGAATGAGCCACCAGACCGCGACGTGCCGGCGCCGCCGACTCTCCACGAGGTCGCGGCAACACTTCCCGGCCCGGTCTATTCGTTCGCGCCGCAACCGCACCTCGAAGCGTTCGCTGCGTCCTCCACGCGTGCGAGTGGGCGAGTGGTCGCTGTGAGCATGTCCTACACCTTCTACCGACACCCCGCCCGGCCAGATGACGCCCGCAACTTCGTCGACCTTAACCGGCAGCAGCAGGCCGCGATCGCGCGCGCGGAAACGTCGGCGTTGCCCGCGTGGATGCGTGATCAGATCCGCCGCCTGCGCTACCCGACCCTGTTCGAAGCAGTGCGGACCTCTCTACCAATCCCCGCCGAACGGACCCACCCCCTCGAGGCTCGACTCGAGGCACACATCACCGACTACCTCCGCGCACTCTCTCCCCGGCAGCCGCGTGCGGAGCGGCTCCGCACCGTCCGAGGTGCACCACTAGCTGAGTACGACGTCCACCGAGGAATCCCGCTGCGCATCAACGGGGAACTCTGCCGCAGCTACCGCGTCAACATCGCTCCTCACGTCATCGCTGTAGGCGCCCACCTCGAGGACCGCTACCTCACGGCCGTCATCCCCGCCGACATCCACGCGTCCATCACACCCGCATTCGCCGTGCTCTGACCATCGGGCCGCAAAGCACCAGGCACCCCGCCGGCGCGCGTACTGACCTCGTCATGATCAGGAGACGACCTCATCGGAGTTCAAAGGACTCTTGAAAGTGTCCAGAATGTCGTAGTCGTAGTCGTAGTCGTAGTCGTAGTCGTAGTCGTAGTCGTAGTCGTTTTCGTTTTCGTTTTCGTTTTCGTTTTCAGGTTTTGAACTGCCCGCTTAGCCGCTTGGTCAACTGACGCACTCTCGGTAACTAAAGGTTCATCGCAAGGACATCGACCTCCGGTGCCGGCGCCGCTGACGGCGGGCGAGCCCCGCACTGGTCGCCGCTCGGGTGCTCATGCAGTCGTGCCGTCACGGAAGCACTCGCGGACGACGTCGTCGAACGATCCGGCGGTCTGCAGTCCTAGTGCCGTTGCTCGTTGCGTTGCGAACCGCGACGGCCAACGGCCGACGATGGTCGCGCGGTGGGAAGTGAACGCGGTGCTACTGGGACCGGCCGGGACGGGCACCCTGCTGATCGAGGTTCCGGTGAATCCGTATGGTGCCCGGGGCGGGCCGCTCGGCGGTGCCGGAAGTGCGGTTTACCGCAGCACGGCCGTGACCGGAGCGCTCGTCGTCGTGTTGCCCGCGGCATCGGTCGCCCGAGCGGTGAGCAGGACGGTGCCGCGCAGGCCCGCTGTGCCGGTCGTCATCGACCAGGTGGCCGACCCCGTCCGAGCGGCCTCCCCGATCTTGTCGCTGCCGAGGTAGAAGGAGACGCCCGTTACGGCGGTGTCGTCGGTGGCGGTCACCGTGACCGTCGTCGTGCCGCTGAGCACGGCCCCGGCCCGGGGCGAGGTGATCGCGACCTTCGGGGCGGTCGTGTCGGCGACGGGCGCCCCGGGCGCGGTCGGAGAGGCGGTCGCACTCGCCGTCGCAGCCGGCGACGGCGTACCCGAGGTGGTGACGTCATCCCAGATGCGGGTGAGCGAGGCCGTGGTGGGCCGGGTACTCATCGTGTCGAGCTGCGCGGCGGTCATCGTGCTGAGACCCGCGTCGACGGCGAAGCCGCCGCTGCGCGCGACCTTGCCGGGGAGGTCGGTGCGGGTGCTCGAGACGGAGTCCCAGGTGGGCTGGAGAGAGCCGATGAAGGTCGAGCCGGACGCGTCGACGTTCCCGCCCCCTGACCCCTGAATCGCACTGAGGCTGCCCTTGCCGTTGGTCGCTCCCGGGTAGCCGGCGCCGCCCCGGAGGAACGGGTAGCGCCGGGCGGCGACATCGCCGCCGACGACGAGCGCCTCCTCGAACGCGACGTTGCGCACTCCGCCGATGATGACGGCGCTGTTGTTCGAGCTGAAGACGACGGTGTCCCGGACGGTGACCTGGCCGGTGATGCCGTCACCCTCGATCTGGAGGCTGTCGGTGTGCGGGCGCGGCGTTGCGCCGCCGTACTGCGCGTCGACGTAATACGACGGCGCGATGTAGCCGCCCTCGACCAGCACGTCGCTGAGCACGTCCGGCGCGTACGCCTTGATCTGCGCCGAGTCGCCGTTCTTGAGGGCGGAGTCGGGCTCGACGACCTCGATGAGCTCGACGTCCCGCACGGGGAGCCCCGCCGACGCGGCCAGGCCCACCCAGTTCTCCGCGACCCGCAGCCAGGCGAAGGAGGAGTGCGTCGCGCCCTTCACATCGACCTCGTCGACGTCGAAGCGCATCAGCGTGATGCCGGTGACGTTCCTGAGCGCCCAGCTGCCGCCGGTCACCGACTGGAAGCCGTCGCGCGCCGTGATCAGCACCTTGACGCGCCCGTTGTTCGTGTAGCCGTTGAGGGCCGACAGATCGGCGATGTGCCCTGGCGCCACCCGGATGACCGCGCCCGCCGCGATCCGGGAGGGCGTGAGAGCGTCGAGCGCCCGGCGGATCGCGGGACCCGACGCCGCGACGTCCACCACAGTGAAGCGGGACCCTCCGGAGCGGATTTCCGGCGTGTCCGACGGGTAGTGCGTGCCGTCCGGCCCGTAGCTCGCAGCACTGGCGGCGGCCGACGCCGCGGAGGCGGCTGGCGCGTCCTGCAGTGTGCTCACCGTAACGGCGAGGGCGGCCGCGATCGCCGCGGCGCGGACAGTCGTCGTGCCCAGTCGCTGCATCCGTGTCGAGGGGGTTCTGGTGGGGGCCGTTCCGGGCATGGTGGTGAAGTCCATTCAAGTCCAAGGGAGAGGGGAGGGGAGAGCCGAAGCACGTCGAGGCGCACGCCTCGAGGCGCGCAGACGGAGCAGCGGATGCCGAGCATCGACTGCTGCGCCGCAGCAGCGCGGTCATGTGCAGGCGCTGAGGGGCCGGTGCGGCAGGTGCTCCGAGGTGGTCGGCCGGCGCGGGGAACGCGAGGCAGGCCCCGCCGATCGAAGCAGTTCGCAACGACCGTCGGCGACGCTACCTGCCACCGACGGGCCGACAGCGGCTCCCAAGGGAAGCTCCGGAACGGCACCCCCCAGAGAGGGGTCTTCCGGAACGTCTCCGAATTCGAAGTCGAGCCTCACGGCCCCATTCTCGAATCCCTATGCCTCATGACCAGCGGAGCTGGTCAGCGGCGGGTGCCGGCAGCGCTCGGCCGCTCATCCTCGCGCCGACGGCCACGTCCTTCGGTGCCACAGAACCCTCGGCTCATTCCGTCACGAGCGGCAAACTGAGCGCTCTCTGCACACCCTCTCCTCCTCGAACTGACATCAATACATCACGGGAGAAACACTCGGGTTTTGGGATGGGCCACATAGCGGTCGGCCTCCGCGAAGCAGGTCATCTTCAATTGGCTAGCAGGCTGTGGGAAAAATGCCTTCGGCCATTGGCCGATCCGCGCGACGTCGGCGATTTCGGGCCTGATTCCGGCGTTCGGGGACGCGGGCGCGGGATAGGTCGCCGGGACGGTCACCGGCGACTCGTCTTCTCCATGCCGTGCACCAATCCCTTCAAGACGCCGGGATCGGTGCGGAACGCGGTGTGAGGTCCACGAGTTCGAGACGAGTCCAACAGGTTGTTGGACTCTGCGACCAAGCACTCTTTCGCGCCGGCGCCTGGGTCTGGTTACGAGTCGTGGTTGATCTCTTGGTTTGCGGCGCCAGACACCCAATCGAGGGCTTCGGCGAAGCTCTCCGCGTCGGGGAGCGCGGCCCGCTCCTCCGCGAGCGACGTGCCGTAGGAGTTGGTCGACACAGCTGTGGGCGAGTCGGCGCGTAGCGGACGGTGTGCTCGTTGCGGCTGCCACAGATCAGGATGCGGACGGTCGGGGCCTGGTGGGGCGCCGTAGGCGGTCGTCAAGCGCGACGTAGAACCCGAGCTTGCCCGCCTATTCGGGCTGGAACTTGCTGGCCTTGAGTTCGACCACCACATACCGGAGCTGATTGACGTGGAAGAACAGGAGATCGAGGTGGACGTCGTCGTCGTCGACTTCGAAGTGCATCTGACGGTCCACGAACGCGAAGCCTGCACCGCGTTCCCGGAGGGTGTCGACAATCCGGTCCATGAGAGGTTGCTCGAGGTCGTCTTGCTCGTCGAGCTTGTCGATGAGGATCCGGATGTGATCCCACGGCAAATGTGCCACAGGCTGTGGCACATTTCGGAGGTCCGCCCACCCGGCCACGAAGGATCGCATGTACAGCAGGTTCCGGCGCGATAACCCGTCATTGTCGGGAACTCGGCACGCAGGTCATCGGCGAGATGACCAACCACGCCGCTCCTTCACCTGTGCTCGTCCTGCTGGCGACGGACCTCACGTCCGATGCTCCAGTACAGCTCGATCACGTTGCGTGTTGACCGTCCGCTGAGCTGTGTCCTGCGCCTCGCGGACTTGCTCCTTTAGCCGACTCCGGACGACCGTGTAGCCGGCGGGAAGGCTGACGGCGTCGGAAGGCATGGGGTCGATTCTTCCGAAGCCTCGAAGCGTCACGAGCTACCTGCCCCGCTCAGGCCCTTCGCGCGGCTCTGCGCGAGCGCCGATTAGAGCTGCCGTAGACGACCTCACCCTCAGCCCGAGCAGCCATCGCCCATACCTCGCGTGCTGACATATTCTCGATTTACGAGAGATGGCTCACGCTTTTGAGGGAGGGGCTGAGCACGAATAAAACGACGCGTACAGCCGAGCTGATCGGGCCGTCACTACAGAGAGGCCTTGATCGTCATCGTCCGGCGGGGGGACTTGCCGCGTCGCAAAAAGCGTCGCCCTAGTTCCGATGGAGCGAGGTAGGCGTCAACTTCCCTGTCACTGCCGGCTTGTCCTCTCTGCGGATTCCGGTCAATGGAACGGGCAGCGTGCGGGTGCTCCGGCGGATCGCACGTCGCCTCCTGAGGTCGGCTTGGTCGGCAGTCGACGTCGGTTCACGCTCAGCCCGCTGCCCAGGATCCGAAGCCGTGGGTCGCTGAGCGCGGCGATCGCCGTCGCGAGGCCGGCGATGGCCGGCTTCTCCCCGGGGCAGCGATGACCGGTGGCGACGTCCGCTCCGCCGTGCGGAATGAAGACGGAGACGGACTCGTAGTCGTCGATGCCGACGAAGCGCTCGGGATCGAAGAGGTCGGCGCGGGGCCAGGACTGCTCGTCCGTGTCGGTGCCCAGGATGTCCAGCAGCACTCGGCCTCCGGCGGGCAGTCGGGCGCCGTCGAGTTCGACGTCCGTGATCGCCCAGCCGGGCAGCATCGGCACGAAGGGCGCCGTTCGCCGGATCTCCTGCGCGAAAGCGGTCGCGAGCCGGCCCGCTCTCGGCGCGCCGGACTCCTCCGACTCGGCGGCGATCCTCTGCCGCCACTCGGGCCGGTCGTGGAGCTCCTTCGCGGCGAAGGCGACGAACCGGGCGACGGCGATCATCGGCCGGATGCTGTTCTGCAGCTCGATGCCCGCGAGGCGGTCCGGCAGCAGCTCCCCCGACAGATCGCGATGCCACGCCCACTCGTGCAGCGCGGTGCCGGGTGGGGTGGACAGGGCGCCGCCTCTCACCGCTTCGATGAGCCGCTCCGCGTGCCGGTCGGACCACAGCCGGTTCGCGGCGGCGAGGAGGTACTCGGGCGAGTAGGGCGCACCGAACCCGTCGACGATCTGCGCGAGACGTTCGGCCCACCGGGTCTTCGCGCGCCGAGTCCCGGGAAGACCGGCCCAGCTCATGCTCGCCCGGCCGAACGCGCCGACCGCCGCGTCGTAGGCGCTCCGGGTTCCGTCCGCCAGCCACGCCTCCTGCTCGATCCGCCACTCCCGTTCGAGCAGGGGGATCAGCCGCTGGACCTCTGCGTCCTCGTAGGCGACGTCGACGAAGGCGGCCTTGCGGTGCCGGTGCTCGTCGCCGTCGAGGCTGTGCACCGAGCCGTTCCCGAACAGGGTCTGCTGCACGATCGCAGGCATCGCGCCGTGTCGAGCGATGCGGGTGTCGTCGTAGAACAGGTCGACGGCCTCAGCGCCGCGGACCAGGAGCGCGTCGCGTCCCAGCAGACGAAGGGGCACCGCTCGAGCGTCGGCGCGGGCGCGACGCCAGATTTGGGCACCGAAGCCGTAGCCGCGCGTCAGCAAGGACAGGGAGTCGTCGTGAAGAACCACCATCATCGTCCTCCTTGGGAGTCGGCGCGGCCTGAAGAGCGGAGGTTCCTCTGAGACGTCATGCCACCTAGGGTCACCACCACACCGCCTCTCGTCCAAGGGGGTGCCGCTCGCGCCGGAATCGTGCTCCGATGTCGTCAGAGCGCCTGTGCGTTCGGGTGACGCCGCCGGCTGTTGCAGGGTGGGAGCGCGCGCCGCTGCGGCACGGCGAGTCGGTACGGTAAGGCGTTCGACGGGACGCTCGATGTCAGGAGGGGCGCGGATGACCTTCGCGGATCGCAGCAGGAAGGGTGCGGGTGTCGTGCTCGCGGTGGCGCTGCTGAGCGGCTGCGGGATCCCCTCGGAT
>NZ_JABMLE010000006.1 GCF_013205025.1 Rathayibacter sp. VKM Ac-2857
CATTTTCAACTGAAGTGGGTTCGGTCCTCCACGACGTCTTACCGTCGCTTCAACCTGGCCATGGATAGATCACTTCGCTTCGGGTCTAGACCCTGCGACTAAATCGCCCTATTCGGACTCGCTTTCGCTACGGCTGCCCCACACGGGTTAACCTCGCCACAGAGCACTAACTCGCAGGCTCATTCTTCAAAAGGCACGCCGTCACCCCAACATGGGAGCTCCGACGGTTTGTAAGCAAACGGTTTCAGGTACTATTTCACTCCCCTCCCGGGGTACTTTTCACCTTTCCCTCACGGTACTTGTCCGCTATCGGTCATCTGGGAGTATTTAGGCTTATCAGGTGGTCCTGACAGATTCACACGGGATTTCTCGGGCCCCGTGCTACTTGGGATACTCTTCACGCCATAACACCATTTCGACTACGGGGCTCGCACCCGCTCTGGCCAGGCATTCAAACCTGTTCGTCTATGATGCGCTGTAACGTTCAGTGCTCGGCAGAACACAACGAAAAGTCCCACAACCCCGACCATGCAACCCCTGCCGGGTATCACACATGATTCGGTTTAGCCTCTTCCGCGTTCGCTCGCCACTACTGACGGAATCACTGTTGTTTTCTCTTCCTGTGGGTACTGAGATGTTTCACTTCCCCACGTTCCCTCTACCCGCCCTATATATTCAGGCGGGAGTCACCAGGTCACCACAAGGGGCCTGGCGGGGTTTCCCCATTCGGAAATCCTCGGATCACAGCTCGTTTATCAGCTCCCCGAGGCTTATCGCAGATTACGACGTCCTTCTTCGGCTCCAGATGCCAAGGCATTCACCGTTTGCTCTTAAAAACTTGAAAATCACATGAGTTTAAGAAACCACAACTCGAAAAGTTGCAGATCCAATGATTGGCAAGAACACAACCCGAAGGCTGCTCCTTGCGAATCTTGTCGACCCGAACAACCCGCAAAGGCTGCCCGAGTCTAAGATGCTCGCGTCCACTGTGTAGTTCTCAAAATACGGGCGGTATCCCTCCCCCACACACCCAGGCATGGAAAAAGGATCCAGGAGAGTCGAGATCCAACCACCCCCGAAGGAGCAGCCGGCCCGGTCCCTCAGGACCCAACAGCGTGCATGTGCAGTCGCCCACCCACCCCGTGCGTTCCCAACCCGAAGGCTGTACTGACACGAGACGAATCTCTTCCTGCACCCAGTTCAATGTTCCACCCATGAGCTACCAGCAAAGACATTCGCTTTGATCTGGCGCCTGGAACAACCTCTACGCAAAAGCGCATGGTGTCCAGATGCTCCTTAGAAAGGAGGTGATCCAGCCGCACCTTCCGGTACGGCTACCTTGTTACGACTTAGTCCTAATCACCGATCCCACCTTCGACAGCTCCCTCCTTGCGGTTAGGCCACTGGCTTCGGGTGTTACCGACTTTCATGACTTGACGGGCGGTGTGTACAAGGCCCGGGAACGTATTCACCGCAGCGTTGCTGATCTGCGATTACTAGCGACTCCGACTTCATGAGGTCGAGTTGCAGACCTCAATCCGAACTGAGACCGGCTTTTTGGGATTCGCTCCACCTTACGGTATCGCAGCCCTTTGTACCGGCCATTGTAGCATGCGTGAAGCCCAAGACATAAGGGGCATGATGATTTGACGTCATCCCCACCTTCCTCCGAGTTGACCCCGGCAGTCTCCTATGAGTTCCCACCATGACGTGCTGGCAACATAGAACGAGGGTTGCGCTCGTTGCGGGACTTAACCCAACATCTCACGACACGAGCTGACGACAACCATGCACCACCTGTATACCGACCTTGCGGGGCAACCATTTCTGGAAGTTTCCGGTATATGTCAAGCCTTGGTAAGGTTCTTCGCGTTGCATCGAATTAATCCGCATGCTCCGCCGCTTGTGCGGGCCCCCGTCAATTCCTTTGAGTTTTAGCCTTGCGGCCGTACTCCCCAGGCGGGGAACTTAATGCGTTAGCTGCGACACGGAGACCGTGGAAAGGTCCCCACATCTAGTTCCCAACGTTTACGGCGTGGACTACCAGGGTATCTAATCCTGTTCGCTCCCCACGCTTTCGCTCCTCAGCGTCAGTAACGGCCCAGAGAACTGCCTTCGCCATCGGTGTTCCTCCTGATATCTGCGCATTCCACCGCTACACCAGGAATTCCATTCTCCCCTACCGCACTCTAGTCTGCCCGTACCCACTGCAGGCCCGAGGTTGAGCCTCGGGTTTTCACAGCAGACGCGACAAACCGCCTACGAGCTCTTTACGCCCAATAATTCCGGACAACGCTTGCACCCTACGTATTACCGCGGCTGCTGGCACGTAGTTAGCCGGTGCTTTTTCTGCAGGTACCGTCAAGCCGAAGCCCTTCTTCCCTACTAAAAGAGGTTTACAACCCGAAGGCCGTCATCCCCCACGCGGCGTTGCTGCATCAGGCTTTCGCCCATTGTGCAATATTCCCCACTGCTGCCTCCCGTAGGAGTCTGGGCCGTGTCTCAGTCCCAGTGTGGCCGGTCACCCTCTCAGGCCGGCTACCCGTCGTCGGCTTGGTGAGCCATTACCTCACCAACTACCTGATAGGCCGCGAGTCCATCCTTGACCGAAAAACTTTCCACCCGCACCCGATGCCGGGGCAGGTCGTATCCGGTATTAGACGCCGTTTCCAGCGCTTATCCCAGAGTCAAGGGCAGGTTACTCACGTGTTACTCACCCGTTCGCCACTAATCCACCCAGCAAGCTGGGCTTCATCGTTCGACTTGCATGTGTTAAGCACGCCGCCAGCGT
Source organism: Rathayibacter sp. VKM Ac-2857 (assembly GCF_013205025.1). GTDB lineage: Bacteria > Actinomycetota > Actinomycetes > Actinomycetales > Microbacteriaceae > Rathayibacter. The sequence goes on from NZ_JABMLE010000006.1 coordinate 2,792, forward strand.
TCGTCCTGAGCCAGGATCAAACTCTCCGTAAAAAAATTACGAACACCGACCCCGAAAGGAAGGCACTCAAGTTTGACCTCTAGCAAATAAGACATCATTACTGACATCAATTTCCAAAGGAACCCAACCGGATCACAAGACCCGGACGGGGTTATAAATTTGGCATTGAACATAGTGCACGCTGTTGAGTTCTCAAGAATCGGACACATCCCGCCTCCACACCACAAAAGGTGCTTCACAACGGAAGTG
>NZ_JABMLE010000007.1 GCF_013205025.1 Rathayibacter sp. VKM Ac-2857
TGCTGCCAAGAAAAGCATCGACGCGAGGTTCTAGCTGCCCGTACCCCAAACCGACTCAGGTGGTCAGGTAGAGAATACTAAGGAGATCGAGAGAATCGTGGTTAAGGAACTCGGCAAAATGCCCCCGTAACTTCGGGAGAAGGGGGGCCTGAGGCGTGAACGGACTTGCTCCGGGAGCGTTCGATGGCCGCAGAGACCAGTGGGAAGCGACTGTTTACTAAAAACACAGGTCCGTGCTAAGTCGCAAGACGATGTATACGGACTGACGCCTGCCCGGTGCTGGAAGGTTAAGAGGAACGGTTAGCCGCAAGGCGAAGCTGAGAATTTAAGCCCCAGTAAACGGCGGTGGTAACTATAACCATCCTAAGGTAGCGAAATTCCTTGTCGGGTAAGTTCCGACCTGCACGAATGGCGTAACGACTTCCCAGCTGTCTCAACCGCGAACTCGGCGAAATTGCATTACGAGTAAAGATGCTCGTTACGCGCAGCAGGACGGAAAGACCCCGTGACCTTTACTATAGTTTGGTATTGGTGTTCGGTGTGGCTTGTGTAGGATAGGTGGGAGACTGTGAAGCGGGCACGCTAGTGTTCGTGGAGTCATTGTTGAAATACCACTCTGGTCACTCTGGATATCTAACTTCGGACCCTAATCGGGTTCAGGGACAGTGCCTGATGGGTAGTTTAACTGGGGCGGTTGCCTCCTAAAGAGTAACGGAGGCGCCCAAAGGTTCCCTCAACCTGGTTGGCAATCAGGTGTCGAGTGTAAGTGCACAAGGGAGCTTGACTGTGAGACTGACAAGTCGAGCAGGGACGAAAGTCGGGACTAGTGATCCGGCAGTGGCTTGTGGAAGCGCTGTCGCTCAACGGATAAAAGGTACCTCGGGGATAACAGGCTGATCTTGCCCAAGAGTCCATATCGACGGCATGGTTTGGCACCTCGATGTCGGCTCGTCGCATCCTGGGGCTGGAGTAGGTCCCAAGGGTTGGGCTGTTCGCCCATTAAAGCGGTACGCGAGCTGGGTTTAGAACGTCGTGAGACAGTTCGGTCCCTATCCGCTGCGCGCGCAGGAAATTTGAGAAGATCTATCCCTAGTACGAGAGGACCGGGATGGACGAACCTCTGGTGTGTCAGTTGTTCCGCCAGGAGCACCGCTGATTAGCTACGTTCGGAACGGATAACCGCTGAAAGCATCTAAGCGGGAAGCCGGCTTCGAGATGAGATTTCCATCCCTTCGGGGGAGAGGCTCCCAGCCAGACGACTGGGTTGATAGGCCGGATGTGGAAGACAGGACTAAAGACTGTCGGAGCTGACCGGTACTAATAAGCCGATAACTTGATAATCACTACACTCATACCGTTGTAAAGGCTGGTAGGAGTGGTCAGAGATTGCTTGCGTCCACTTTGTGGTTCCCAGAATACGGGCTCCATACCG
>NZ_JABMLE010000008.1 GCF_013205025.1 Rathayibacter sp. VKM Ac-2857
AGGATCACCGATTTCGACTTGCGTCTACCCATCAGATCTCAGGCTATGTGAACGACGGATTTGCCTATCGTTCGCCCTACATCCTTAGACCGGGACAACCATCGCCCGGCTCGGCTACCTTCCTGCGTCACACCTGTTAATACGCTAAACGCACCAGCACGGGGTCGTACGCTAGGCCCAACGCTTCACCCCGAAGGGATCCATCAAAGGGATTCAGATACTTAGCACTACTGGATTGTCTTGGGCGGTTCTTCGCCGGTACGGGAATATCAACCCGTTGTCCATCGACTACGCCTGTCGGCCTCGCCTTAGGTCCCGACTTACCCAGGGAAGATTAGCTTGACCCTGGAACCCTTGGTCTTCCGGAGGACGGGTTTCTCACCCGTCTTTCGCTACTCATGCCTGCATTCTCACTCGTGTGGCGTCCACGGCTGGTTCACACCGCCGCTTCACTCGCCACACGACGCTCTCCTACCCATCAACACGGCTGGACCACGAAGGCCTACCACTAATGTCAATGCCACAACTTCGGTGGCGTGCTTGAGCCCCGTTACATTGTCGGCGCGGAATCACTTGACCAGTGAGCTATTACGCACTCTTTCAAGGGTGGCTGCTTCTAAGCCAACCTCCTGGTTGTCTGTGCAACTCCACATCCTTTCCCACTTAGCACGCGCTTAGGGACCTTAGTTGGTGGTCTGGGTTGTTTCCCTCTCGACTATGAAGCTTATCCCCCACAGTCTCACTGCTGCGCTCTCACTTACCGGCATTCGGAGTTTGGCTGACGTCAGTAAGCTTTTGGGCCCCATCGGCCATCCAGTAGCTCTACCTCCGGCAAGAAACACGCAACGCTGCACCTAAATGCATTTCGGAGAGAACCAGCTATCACGAAGTTTGATTGGCCTTTCACCCCTATCCACAGCTCATCCCCT